>CAVZJX010000001.1:0-535954 GCA_963775715.1 uncultured Actinomycetota bacterium
CTGGATCAAATGGCGTTGGGCTTCGAGTGCCTGCGGGGATTCACTGGCGACCCCGTCCGAGGCTCGAACGTGTACTGCCACCAGGTCACCGCCGCTGACGCGGTTGAGGATCCTGGCACCCCGGCGGATCAGGACCTCCCTTCGGGGCCGCCCGTCAGGCCCACCACGATCCGTTCCCTGGTCGGCCAGCTTTGCTCGATGCCCTGCTCTGCCCGGTACTTGGCGAGGCCCTCGTCCACGCGGTCGGCCAGCCAGAGGAGCGCCAGCTCCCGCAGCGCGGTGAGGTTGCCCAGGCGGAAGTAGTTCGAGAGCGCCGCGTCGATCTTCTCGGGGGCGTAGATCTTTCCATCGCCCAGGCGCTGCCGCAGCAGCTCGGGAGAGATGTCCACGAGATGGATCTGATCGGCCCGGCGGACGACGTCGTCGGGTACCGTCTCCGCCTGGTGGACGTCGGTGATCGCCCTGACCACGTCACCCAGCGATGCCAGATGTTGGATGTTGACGGTGGACAGGACGTCTATTCCGGCGTCGAGCAGTTCGTCGACGTCCTGCCAGCGTTTGGCGTTGCGGCTTCCGGGGACGTTTGAGTGTGCATACTCGTCCACGACCGCTGTTCCGGGTGCCCGGGCGAGGACGGCGTCGAGGTCCATTTCCCCGAATTCGGTGCCCCGGTAGGGCATCCGTCTCGGGGGTATGATTTCCAGCCCCTCCAGCAGCGCCCGCGTCTCGCTGCGTCCGTGGTCCATGGCAAGCGCGACGACGACGTCCTCGCCGCGCTTGCCGAGCCGGTGCGCCTCTTCGAGCATCTCGTAGGTCTTGCCGACCCCGGGCGCGGCCCCCAGGAAGATCCGCAACGTTCCACGTGCCATGCCGTCATTCTCTCACTCGGGTTGTGCCGGCTGCGCCGCTTTCGAGGCCTCAGCGACAGCCAGGTTCAGCGCTGTCACGTTGACGGACGGCTGGCCCAGGAAGGCGAGCAACCCGCTGCTCGTGTGCCGGGCCACCAGTGACGCCACGGCTTCAGTGTCGAGGCCATGCGCTGCGGCCACCCGGGCCACCTGCAGCCTGGCGTATTCCGGGGAGATATCCGGGTCCAGCCCCGACCCGCTGGCCGTGACGGCGTCGGCCGGAACCTCGGACTCGGTGGTTCCTTCCGCCGCGGCGACGGCGGCCCGGGCCGCGGTGACGGCGTCGAGGAGCTTGGGCTCGTTGGGGCCGAGGTTGCTGGCCGACGACGTCGCAGGGTCCCAGTTCACGGCCGAGGGCCGGGCGTGGAACCAGCGCGGATCCTGGACGCCGTCTTTGTCGGCGCCAGCCTGGACGATCAGGGCGGACGCGGCCGGGGCGCCGCCGGCGTCCTTGATGATCGAGCCGTTGGCCTGGTACGGGGCGATGAGCTGTCCTACGCCGAAGACGGCCAGGGGGTAGGCCAGCCCGAGGACAAGGGTGGCAAGGACTAGGAACCGCAGGGCAGTTCCAGTCTGGCGGAGATAACCGGTGAGGGTGTTCATGCGGGCGTGCTCCTAGCCGATTCCGGGAATGAGGGAAATGATCAGGTCGATGATTTTGATGCCGATGAAGGGGGCGATGAGCCCGCCGAGGCCATAGACCAGCAGGTTGCGCCCCAGCGCTTGGTTGGCGGAGACGGCGCGGTACTTCACGCCGCGGAGCGCGAGCGGTACCAGGGCGATGATGATCAGGGCATTGAAGATCACCGCGGAGAGGATCGCCGAGGCTGGCGTGGCCAGGCCCATGATGTTCAGCAGTCCCAGCCCCGGAAAGGCAGCAGTGAACAAGGCCGGGACGATCGCGAAGTACTTGGCGACGTCGTTGGCGACCGAGAACGTGGTCAGGGCGCCGCGGGTGATGAGCAGCTGCTTCCCGATGCCGACGATGTTAATGAGTTTCGTCGGGTCGGAGTCAAGATCCACCATGTTGGCGGCGTCCTTTGCGGCCGGGGTGCCTGAGTTCATCGCGACGCCGACGTCTGCCGCGGCCAGCGCCGGGGCGTCGTTGGTGCCGTCCCCGGTCATGGCGACCAGTCGGCCCTGGGCCTGCTCTTTCTTGATGACGGCGAGTTTGTCCTCGGGGGTTGCCTCGGCCAGGAAGTCATCGACTCCGGCCTCGGCGGCGATCGCCTTGGCGGTGATGGGGTTGTCGCCGGTGATCATCACGGTCCGGATGCCCATTTGCCGCAACTCGGCGAAGCGGGCGTGCATGCCGGGTTTGACGACGTCGGCGAGGTGGATGGTTCCCAAGATTTCCGCGGGGCCACCCTTGCCCACCTGGGCCACCAGCAGGGGTGTGCCGCCCTGGGCAGAGATGTCCTTGACCCGGAGTTCCACCTCCGCCGGGATGTGACCGCCGTATTCGGCAACAAAAGCCGTCACCGTGGAGGCGGCGCCTTTGCGGATCCGCAGCCCGTCAAGGTCAAGTCCGCTCATGCGCGTGCTGGCGCTGAAGGGAACCACGGCAAAATCGCCGGAACCGCGTTGGAGGGTGGCCAGATCGGATCCGGTAACGCCTTTGTCCGCGGCGAGGTCCACGATGGACCGGCCCTCCGGTGTTTCATCCGCCAGGCTGCAGAGCCGGGCGGCTTCCATGAGCCGGGTCCTTTCCACCTGGTTGGCGGGGAAGAAATTAACGGCTCGGCGGTTGCCGTAGGTGATCGTGCCGGTCTTGTCCAGCAGGAGTGTGGTGATGTCCCCTGCGGTCTCGACGGCGCGGCCGGACGTGGCCAGGACATTGTGCTGCACCAGCCGGTCCATGCCGGCGATGCCGATCGCGGGAACCAGCGCCCCGATGGTGGTGGGGATCAGGCAGACCAGCAGCGCGACCAGCACGATCGGGGACGGGGTGGCGCCGGCGAGGGCGGCAAACGGGGCCAGGGACATGGTGACGGCAAGGAACACGATGGTCAGGGACACCAGCAGCACGTGGAGCGCGATTTCGTTGGGGGTCTTCTGCCGGACGGCACCCTCGACCAGCTTGATCATCCGGTCGATGAATGTCTGTCCGGGCTCCGCCAGGATGCGGATGACAATGCGGTCTGAGAGGACCCGTGTGCCGCCGGTGACGGAGGAGCGGTCTCCGCCGGATTCCCGGATCACGGGGGCTGATTCGCCGGTGATGGTTGATTCGTCGACGCTGGCCAGGCCTTCAATGATTTCGCCGTCCGAGGGGATGACGTCGCCGGTTTCGCAGATCACGACGTCGCCCAGGCGCAGTTCCGTGCCGGGAATGTCCTTCGTGGTGCCGTCGGGCTGGCGGAGCCGGGCCGTCACGCCTTTGCGGCTGGCGCGGAGGCTGTCGGCCTGGGCCTTGCCCCGGCCTTCGGCGATGGATTCGGACAGGGTTCCGAACAGGACGGTGAGCCACAGCCAGGCGGTGACTGCGATACCGAACACCGACGGCCGGTACGCCGAGATCGCGGTGCACAGGGCGGCGCCCACCAGCACGGTGAACATAACCGGGGAATGGATCATTTGCCGCGGGGAGAGTTTCCGGACCGCGAGGGGCAGCGCGGCGGCGATGGACGCGAGCGTCAGTTTTGCCGGGGCCTTGGTGTGGTGCTTGTGTTCGCCGGGGGTGCCGAGGGGGTTGCCGTCGGCGTAGGTGGCGGCGGCGGTGTCCGTCTGGGACGGTGTCATTTCAGGAGTCCTTCTGCGAGGGGGCCGAGGGCAAGGGCCGGGAAGTAGCTCAGCGCGGTCAGGATCACTGTCACGCCGAGCAGCAGGCCGCCGAAGAGGGGGCCATGGGTGGGGACGGTGCCGGCGGAGGCGGGAACCTTGCCCTGCCGGGCGAGCGAGCCGGCCAGGGCGAGGACCAGGACAATCGGCAGGAAGCGGCCCAGCAGCATGGCCAGGCCCATCATGACCGAAAGAAACGGGCCCGAGGTGGTGATGCCGCCGAACGCGGAGCCATTGTTGTTGGCCCCTGAAGTGAAGGCGTAGAGCACCTCACTGAATTGATGCGGCCCTGTGGCCGGAGCGTTGGCCAGAATGTCCGGCAGCAGGACCGTGATCCCGGCCAGCGCGAGTACAAGGGTGGGCGTCACCAGGATGTACATGGCGGCGAGCTTCATTTCCGTCGGACCGATCTTCTTGCCCAGGTATTCCGGGGTGCGCCCGACCATAAGGCCGGCGATGAAGACGGAAATGATGGACAGGACCAGCAGCCCGTAGAGCCCCGAACCGGTTCCGCCGGGGGCGACTTCGCCGAGCATCATGTTCACCATCGCGACGCCGCCGGCCAGCGGAGGCAGGGAATCGTGGGCGGTGTTCACGGCGCCGGTGGAGGTCAGCGTGGTGGACGCGGCGAAGATCGCGCCCGGCACCGGTCCGAAGCGCTGTTCAAAGCCTTCGCCCAGCCCGCCGGCCGCCGCCGTCGCTGTTCCTTGGCCGGAAGCCACGGCCCAGCCCATCAGCGAAACCGATGCCAGCCAGAGGGTGCCCATCACCGCGGCGACCGTGTAACCCTGCTTCTGGTCGCCGACCATCCTGCCGAAGGCGTAGGGGAGGGCGGAGGGGATGAGCAGGAGCAGGAAGACCTCGAAGAGGCTGATGAGGGCGTTGGGGTTCTCGAACGGGTGGGCGGAGTTGGCGTTGAAGTAGCCGCCGCCGTTGGTCCCGAGCTCTTTGATCGCCTCCTGGGACGCGACCGGCCCGCCGGGGATACTCTGGCTGATGCCCGCCGCCTGGTTGGTGACGTCGGTGGGCCAGAAGTTCTGCACCACGCCGCCCAGGACCATCACCACGGCCGCGACGAACGCGATCGGCAGCAGGATCCGGAACGACGTCCGGGCCAGGTCCACCCAGAAGTTGCCCAGCCGCTGCGTCCTGGTGCGGGCGATGCCGCGGATGAGGGCGACGACGACGACGATACCGACGGCGGCGGAGAGGAAGTTCTGCACCGCAAGCAGACACATCTGCACGAAAATGCCGACCGTGGTCTCCGGTGCGTAGGTCTGCCAGTTGGTGTTGGTCACAAAGGAAATCGCGGTGTTCATCGCCACCCACGGGTCCACCCCCGGCAGGGAACCGCTGCCCGGGAGGACGCCCTGCAGCCGTTGGAGGGCGAACACGGCCAGAACGGAGACAGCCGAGAACGCCAGAACGCTGCGCAGGTACACGGACCAGGTCTGTTCGGTGCCGGCGTCGACCCCGGCAAGCCGGTAGAACAGCCGCTCCGGCTGACTGGACGTGGTTCCCTCGAAAACCCGGGCCAGATAGATGCCGAGGGGCTTATGCAGGGCCGCCAGGACAATGAGGAGTGCCGCCACCTGGACGGCGAAGGAGGCGTAGTTGAAGGTCACGATCCGCTCACCACTTCTCAGGACGGATTAGGACCGCCAGGAGGTACCCAAACAGGCACAATCCGGCAATCAGCAGGACGAGCCACATGACCGCGTCGGCGCTCATTTGCCGCCCTCCGGCCGGTCCCCGGGACCGCCGACCATCCCGGCCAGGACGTGGCCGATCCACATCACGAACCCCATGGACGCCATGAGAATTCCAATAACAGCCACATCGGCCATTGCAGGTTCCTTTCATCTGCGCCCCGTCTGCGGGGCTAAGTCCAGTCAAGTCCTCCACAGGGACGAAAGGGCGGGCCCTAACGAATCCTTGATGCCGAGGGCCGGATCTTGACGGATCCTTGACACTGCCCGCGCAGGGGATGCGGTGCAGAGGGCGTCAAGGATTCGTCAAGATCTGCCGGCAACGCGGGGAACCGCCCTTTGCCGGTACAAACTGCTGCTGTAATCGCAGTACGGTGCGCCGACGTGTGCCGTGAGGAAAGGACGACATGACCACCCTGAGCAGGCCGCCGGCCGATCCGTCGGCGCTGAAGCCCGGCCGTAAGACCGCGCTGCGGAACTGGCTGCTGGTGGGGCTGCAGGACAGCAAGGGCGCGCACCAGGGCCCGGGCGGCGTGCCCACGGCCCACGAGGAGAAACACACCTGGTGGCAGGTCATGTGCCTGACCGGCGTCGACTACTTCTCCACCCTGGGCTACCAGCCGGCCATCGCCGCGCTCGCCGCCGGGGTGATTTCGCCGCTCGCGACCCTCGTCCTGGTGGCGATCACCCTGCTCGGTGCCCTGCCGGTCTACCGCCGCGTCGCCGGTGAAAGCCACCGCGGTGAAGGGTCCATCGCCATGCTGGAACGGCTGATGCCGCGGTGGGGCGGGAAGCTCTTCGTCCTGGTCCTGCTCGGCTTCGCCGCCACCGACTTCATGATCACCATGACGCTGTCCGCCGCGGACGCCACCGCCCACCTGGTCGAGAACCCGGTGGCGCCGCAATGGCTGCAGGGACAGAATGTGACCGTCACCCTGATCCTGCTGGCACTGCTCGGAGCGGTGTTCCTGCGCGGCTTCAAGGAAGCGATCGGCGTCGCCGTCGTGATCGTCGGCCTTTACCTGGGCCTGAATGTCGTGGTCGTCGCCGCCTCGCTCTGGGAAGTGCTGAACCAGCCCGTGGCCGTGACCAACTGGTGGCAGGCCATTTCCACCTCGCACGGGAACCCGCTGCTGGCGGTCGGCTTCGCGCTGCTGGTCTTCCCCAAACTCGCCCTGGGCCTCTCCGGCTTCGAGACCGGTGTCGCCGTCATGCCGCAGATCAAGGGCCATGCCGGCGACACCGAAGAGCATCCCGCCGGCCGGATCCAGGGCGCGCGCAAGCTCCTGACCACCGCGGCCCTGATCATGAGCACCTTCCTGATCGTCAGCAGCTTCACCACCGTGGTGCTGATTCCGGCGCAGGAATTCCAGCCAGGCGGGCAGGCCAACGGGCGCGCCCTGGCCTTCCTCGCCCACGAACACCTGGGCGTGGGCTTCGGCACGGTTTACGACATCTCCACGATCGCCATCCTCTGGTTCGCCGGCGCGTCCGCCATGGCCGGGCTGCTCAACCTCGTGCCGCGCTACCTGCCCCGCTACGGCATGGCCCCCGGCTGGGCCCGGGCCGTGCGCCCCCTAGTCCTGGTCTTCACCCTGATCGGGTTCCTGATCACCTGGCTCTTCGACGCCGACGTCGACGCGCAGGGCGGCGCCTACGCCACCGGAGTGCTGGTGTTGATGACCTCGGCGGCCGTGGCCGTGACACTGTCGGCCCGCCGGAAGCGGCAACGCAAGCGCACTCTGGGGTTCGGCGTCATCGCCGTCGTGTTCATCTACACCACCGTTGCCAACATCATCGAACGCCCGGAAGGTATCCGGATCGCGTCCATCTTCATCCTCGGCATCATCGTGATTTCCCTGCTCTCCCGCGCCCGCCGCTCCTTCGAGCTGCATGCCACCCACGTCCATCTGGACCGGCAGGCGCTGGAATTCATGTCCGATGAACTGGAAGGGCCGCTCCGGATCGTCGCCCACGAGCCGCTGCGCCTCAGCGCGGGGGCGTACCGGGACAAGCTGGAGTCCGCGATCGAGGTCAGCCACCTGCCGCTGGACTACCGGGCGCTGTTCCTAGAGGTCATCGTCGACGATTCCTCGGATTTCGAGACCGCACTGGAGGTCCGCGGCATCACCCGGCACGGCTACCGGATCCTGGAAGTGCACGGCCCGGTTGTCCCCAACACGATCGCCTCGGTACTGCTGCACATCCGGGATGTGACCGGGCTGATGCCGCACATCTACTTCCGATGGACCGAGGGAAACCCGCTCACCAACCTGCTGCGCTTCCTCGCGTTCGGCGAGGGGGAAATCGCGCCGGTCACCCGCGAGGTCCTGCGCGAGGCCGAACCCGATGTCACGCGGCGTCCCTGGGTCCACGTCGGTTAGGGCCCGAGCCGACCCGTGCCGGGAGCGCTACGCGGAGACCACGGATTTCATCAGGGTGGTACCGCCGACGCCGACCAGGACGGCGCCGAGCAGATTACTCACCACTCCCTTCCGCCCCTTTTCGGGCCATCACAGTGCAGCCGCGAGTGCCGGCGGAACCCGGCTTTGGGAACCCGGCTTTAGGGAGCCGGCGGCGGATCCGGGGCGCGGCGGTCCTGGCTTCGAAACACAGCAGCCCCTCCGGAGAGTTACTCCGGAGGGGCTGAGTGGTCTTCTAGGAGAAGTAGTCCGGCAGGCCGGGCCTTCCTGAAAGCTTAGAGCGGGCGGATGTTCTCGGCCTGCGGGCCCTTCGGACCCTGGGTGACGTCGAACTCGACCTTCTGGTTCTCGTCCAGCGAGCGGTAGCCGCTGGTGGCGATTGCCGAGTAGTGGGCGAAAACGTCGGCTGACCCGTCATCCGGGGCAATGAAGCCAAAACCCTTTTCGGCGTTGAACCATTTAACTGTGCCTGTAGCCATGCTTTATCCTTCTGAAACGCTGCTGATCTCCGGCGGCCACGGAGGCCAACGGCTGCGGAGACATTCGTCCGCTGTCCCCAACGTACGGGGCGCAGGGCCCCTGTGCAAGGGTCTGAGTGCGGGAGTTAAGCCGGGCGGGAAGCTATAGTCGGCTCACCATGTCAACAATCTCGGTGGTGATCCCCACCCGAAACGACGCGCAACTGCTGGCCGTGTGCCTGGCCGCGCTCGCCCGGCAGAGCCGCCGCGCGGACGAGCTGATCGTGGTGGACAACGGCAGCACGGACAACACCGCCGAGGTCTGCGCGGCCGCGGGGGTGCGGCGGATCGCTGTGCAGCTGCCCGGGATCGCGGCGGCCACAGCCCTCGGATTTGATGAGGCGGACTCGGAAATCATCGCGCGCCTGGATACCGACTCCGTCCCGCCTTCAGACTGGCTGGAACGCATTGAAGCCATCCTGGACAGGGCGGGTCCGCTCGCCGCGGTGAGCGGACCGGGGAACTTCTACGGCGGGACGCGTTTCGCCCGCTGGATGGGCGGACGTGTCTGGATTCCCGGTTATTTGTGGGCCATCGGGCTCATGCTGGGGCACCCGCCGCTGTTCGGCTCCAATCTCGCCCTGCGGGCCGGCGTTTGGAAAAAGATCCGGGACTCGGTGCACCGTGACTTACCGCCGGTGCACGACGACCTCGATATTTCATACCAGCTCCCGCCAGAGGTGTCCGTGATCTGGGATCCGGCGCTGCGGGTGGGGGTCTCGGCCCGGCCGTTCGAGAGCTGGCAGGCCGTCGGGCGCCGGCTCTCAATGGCGTGGACGACATTCGGCGTCGAATTCCGGACCGAGCCGCCGCTGCGGCGCCGCCGCCGGCGCAGGCAGTGGGAACGCGCCCACCGGCGCTAAACGCCGCGGCGGTCAGCCGGCGTCGGCGTAGAGGGCTATCAGATCCCGGCTCATCTGGTGCGGCGACGTTTCGCTCGGGCTGTGGCCGCCCCGGTAGACGGCGATCTTGGCGCCGATCGCCTGGGCGAAGCGGCGGTGCAGCCCCAGCGGCCACAGGTCGTGTTCGCCGACGGCGACGAACTTCGGCAGCGCCGCCGCCGCAAGCACCGGCCGCAGATCCGGCGCATGCTGCATCAGCCCGAAAATGTCACGGACGGCTTGGCGGCGGGTGAGGCGGAAGCGGTGCCGGACAAAACGTATCCGGTTCGGCGCCACGCGGACCACGTTGCTGCGGATGCCCCAGATCATCAGGGCCGCCCCGACCCTTGGGCTGGCCCGCCCGCTGAACCGGCCGATCCGCTGCACGCCCCGGAAACTGTTGCCGGGCTCGGGCGGGCAACTGAGCAGGGTCAGGCTGCGGAACAGCTCAGGCCGCTGCGCGAACGCGAGCTGAGCGACGATCGCGGCAAAGGAGTACCCGACGACGTGCACGGCGCCGTCCCCGGCCTCGAGCAGGGCGATCAGGTCGGCGGTGAAAAGCGGGTAGTCGTAGTGCTCCCGGGGCGGGTTCAGGCGCTCTGGCCCGGCGCCGGCGGACTCGTACTGGCCGGCGATGTCGCAGCTGAGCACAAAGTAGCCGGCGGCTGCGAGTTGGGGCAGCATCAGCGAGAAGTCTTCCTTGGACCCCGTGGCGCCCGGGACCAACAGCACCCGCGGGTGGGACGGGTCACCCATGGACAGGGTCGCCAGTGCGCCGCTTGGAGCCTCGAAGACGCCGCGGACGGCGGCCGGCGGCGGTACCGACCAGTCGACGTCGGGCAGGGCGGCGTCCAGCCGGGCGGCCTCGTCGATGAGCCCGGAGCCGAAGACTCCGGGGTCGGGCTCGGGTGCGCCTGGTATCTCGCGGCCGGGTGACGCCATGGACTAAAGATAGCCCCCGACGGCGGGGCGCTGACCTCAGGCGCCGGCCACCCGGCGGACAAACGCGTGCAGGCGGCGGTACACCTCCTGCGACTCCGGGTAGCGGAAGTCCTGCTGCCAGGTGTGTTCGGTGTTCGACGCGTCCCAGCCGTAAATCAGGGTCTCCACCTGCACGGCGTGCACCCGGAGGCGCTCGATGAAGTTCAGGTTCGCGGCGTAGAAGAAGTCGCGCTCCGAGGTGGTCACGAAGACCGGCGGGCACCGGGCGTCGAGCCATTCGATCGGGGACAGGAAGACGGCCGCGCTGCGCAGTTCCGCGGTCCGGCGGCGGGGGCTGCGCGCTGTCCGGGGCAGGAGCATCCGGACGAAGTCCAGGCTGAGGACGAATCCCTTTTCGAAGAACACGGAGAAGTCCACGACGCTGCAGTGCTGCACCAGGCCGCGCAGGCTCGGGGCCGGGGTTGCCGGCGTCAGAGCGTAATGGCGGGTCAGTTCCGGGCGGAAGCTGGCCGCGGTGAGGAGGGCGGCGATCTGGCCGCCGGCGGAGTCGCCGCCGAGGACAATCCGGGCGGGGTCGCCGCCGTAGCCTGCGATGTTGTCGCGGACCCAGCCCAGCGCCGCATTGGCGTCCTGGAGGACGTGGGCCATGTGGAAGCGCGGCGCCCGGCGGTAGTTCACGTTGACCGCCACCATCCCGCCCTCGGCCTGGCTCGCGCAGTATTTGGTCAGCGCAGCCTTGTCACCCGAGGTCCAGCCGCCACCGTGGAAGTAGACGTAGACCGGCAGCGGGCCGCCGTCGGCGGAGGCACCGCTTCCGGCCCCGGCTGGCGTGATTACGTCTAGGCGGTGCGCCCTGATTCCGTCCCCGACGAAGTCGATGTCGTGGAAGTAGTCAACGCCGGTGACGGGCTCGGCGTTGAAGCGGACGCTCTCGCTCGGGCCCAGCGAGTGCATCAGCGCCCGCCAGGCCCACACCGGCACCCGGCGCAGCACGCCGCGCGCGCGTCGGGCGAGGCTGAAGGCGCTGCCGGACGCGGCCGGGCGGGCCGGGTCCGGCTGCGCGGGCCCCTGTTGGGGTGGCTGGACCGCCGGGATCATCCTGCCATTTTAGCTGGCACGCCTGTGCTAGTACGGTGCAGCCGGCCCCGACTCCGGGGCGGCACTCAGCCCGGCAGCTCGCGGACCGTTCCGGCGGCGCCGTCAACGGTGACGCGCTGGCCGGTCCGCAGCCTCGTGGTCGCATCCGGCACGCCCACCACCGCGGGAATGCCGTATTCGCGGGCCACAACGGCGCCGTGCGAGATGACGCCGCCCATCTCCATCACCAGCGCGCCGGCGGTCATGAACAGCGGGGTCCAGCCGGGGTCGGTCGAGGGGACCACCAGGATTTCGCCGGGTTCAAGGCGGGCGCCCACCGGGTCCAGGATCACCCGGACCGTCCCGGTCGCGGTGCCGGCGGACGCCGGGGTCCCGGACAGGGCGCCGGTGGCCGGAGTCTTCGCCATCACGGCGGCTTCCACGTCCGTCCCGTCCGAGAGCAGCAGGCGCGGGATGTGGCGGCGTCGCAGCTCGACGTCGTACAGCCTGCGGCGCTCGGCGACGAGGGGCTGCATCGACGCGCCCCGCAAAGCCACACGGAGCTCACCGAAGTCCAGAAAGAAGGCGTCCTCGTCCGCGGTCAGGACGCCGGCCCGCACCAGTTCCGCTCCGACCAGCAGCAGCTGGCGGTGCATTTCGGCGAGGATCTTCACGATGTGGAACTTCGGCAGCTCGCGGAGGCCGGACAGCTCCCGGACCTGATGCAGGCACCGCTCCAGCAGCCGGGCCCGCCACTTGCCGTGCGCGGCCGCGCGCTCCACCAGGCTGCGGATCCTTTCCTCGGCGTGCTCTGCCGCCCGGCGGAACTGCCGGTCCGGTGCCTGCTCGGGGTCCTCCACCCGCAGGTAGTTGGAGATCATCCCGAGGATGTGGTCCGGCTCCTCGGACCAGCGGGGCATGCCGAGGTCGATCTCGGCGACCGCGCGGTGGCCGTACCGGGCCAGGAAACTTCGAACGCCTTCCTGCGCCGGAGCAGGAAGCGTGCCGGCGCGGTAGGACGCGGCCAGCCGGTCCGGCGGTTCCGCCAGGAAGGTCTCCCGCGAGCCGGAATCGGCCCCGATTCTCACCGCCAGCTGCCAGAGTTCAAGGTCCATCTCGGTGGTGACGTTGTGCGGCAGCCCGCGCAGCACCGCCTCCAGTTCGCGGGGCGGGGCGATGCCGCGCAGCAGCCGCCGGGCCGCCGCCAGCATGATGTAGCCCACGGACGGCCCGGGCAGGGTGGCCCTAATGAGGCCGTCGATGGTCCGGTTCGTGATCTGTTCGGCGTACTCGAGCCGCTGCAGGGCGGTGGCGGGTTCGGGCAGCACCAGCTGCGCTGCGAGGCGTTTTTCGTAGGCGTCCGTCCGGCGGAGTTCCGCCGCGGGCCGGAACGCGGCTCCCACGAGCGCCGGGACCAGGCCCAGGACCATGCCCAGGCTGGCGGCGGATTCGGAGCGGCGGGGCGGTGCCGCGTGAAGGGGCAGGGCCGCCTTGGACGGAATCTTCGGGCGCGTCCTGACCGCGAAGCGCGGGTCGGCCAGCAGTTCGGGGAAGATGGCGGCCGATCTGCCGTCCGCGAGCGGGAGGATCCGGCTCAGGTAGCGGCGGCCCCACTTGCTTTGGACCACCGCGGTCAGGTCCACGTACATCCGCAGCCCCGGGTTGACGTAGCGCCATGGTCCTTTGCGGTTCCGCATCAGGCCGAGGGCTGCGAGGCCGATCGGCGTGATCGGACGAGTGAGTCCTTGGAGCAGGGTTCCGCACAGGTAGACGCGGGGTCCGCCGTCGGGATCCGGGTTGAGGGCGGACGGGTCCTTGGAGATCGGATCCTCTAAGGGATAGAGCGTGGTGATGGGCCGGGACTGCGTCAGCCAGAGCGTGCCCGCGCCGTCGATGACCCACTCCACATCCTGCGGCGTGCCGAAGAGCCGCTGGACGGCATTGCCAAGCACGGTCAGCTCCGCCAGCTCCCGGATGGAAACGCTCCACTCGGCGTCCGGGCCGCCGGCTCCCCGTACCCGGTGCCGGACCCTCGCCGTCGAGGTGTCCAGGGTGAACTGGTCCGGATTCACCGCACCGGACACCACGGCCTGTCCGGCTCCGGCGCTGGCGTTGATGACGGTCTCGGTCCGCGTTCCGGTCACCGGGTTGGCGGTGAACAACACGCCGGCGCTGGCGGCATCGACCATGAGCTGGACGACGACGGCGAGCCCCACCTCGCGGTGGCTGATGCCGTTGGCGGAGCGGTAGGCCACCGCACGGTCGCTCCAGAGCGAGGCCCAGCAGCGCCGGACGGCGTCGATCACGGCGTCGGCTCCGGTGACGCCGGTGAACGAATCCTGCTGTCCGGCGAAGCTGGCGAAGGGCAGGTCTTCGGCTGTCGCCGACGAGCGCACAGCGACGGCCGGCTGCGCCCCCAACGCGGCGTAGGCAAGCCGCAGCGCTGCCTCGACGCTGGACGGGACCGCCGCCGCAAGGATCAGTTCGCGGGCGCTGGCCGCCAGGCGGTCCATTTCAGCTGGTTCCGGAGTAGCCGCTCGGCCAGCTCCGGTGCCGAAGCCGGGAGCGCTGCCGTGGGCCTCCCCGTCGGAGGCCCCGTCCAGCCGGGCGGCGAGGGCCTCGAGTCCGGGCGGCGCCGTCTGCCGGTAGGCCTCGGTGGTCAGGCAGAAGCCGCGCGGCACCGGAAAGCCGGCCTCGGACAGTTTCCCAAGGTTGAGGGCCTTGCCGCCGACCAGCCGCAGGGGAGCGGCGCCGGCCCGGACGAGGTCCAGCACGGGATCGGCGTGCGCGGAGCTGTCAGGTCCGCTGTCGTCAGGGGCGGGGCGCATGGATGGCGTGCCTAGTCGGTCGCCGCGTCGCCGGCGTCCTCCCACTGCACGTCCAGGTTGCGGAACACCGGCGGGGAATCGCAGAGCGCGGCCATCTGCGCCGCGAACTCGGACGTCTCCGGCCGCCGGGAATTCTCCATCGCCGACTCGTAGGAATCGAACTCGACGATGGTGAGGTACGTCCCGGGCCGGTCCCGGTCCGCGGTGTTCAGGATCCGGCGGAAGGTCGGGGCGGTTTCCCCCTCGGTCCGGGATGGCCGGCCGAGCGCTTCGATCTCCTCGATCCGGGAGGACTGGTACTCGATGATCTGCACAAACCTGGCCATGACGGCTCCTTGACGGTTGCGGGTGCTGATGCGCATCACGCTAGACCCGTGGTCCCGGCAGTGCAAGAGTCCGTGGAGTGCCGGGGCCGGTGCCGCGGAAGCCGCCCCGCGGCACCGGCCGGGCCTCCGCTGCTACGGAGTCAGCAGCACCTTGATGGCGCGCCGTTCGTCCATCGCGCGGTAGGCCTCCGGAGCCTCTTCCAGCGGCATCACGACGTCGAACACCCGGCCCGGGTTGATCCTGCCGGCCAGCACGTCGGCGAGCAGTTCCGGGATGTAGGTCCGCGCCGGGGCCATCCCGCCGCCGATCGTGATGTTGGTGTCGAAGAGGTAGCGCAGCGGGACTTCGCCTCCGCCGGTCGGGACGCCGACGAAGCCAAGGGCGCCGCCCGGGCGGACGCTGTGCAGCGCCTGTTCCATGGATTCCTTGGTGCCGACGCATTCCAGCACGGAATCGGCCAGCACGCCGCCGAGCAGCTCGCGGACCTTGGCCACGCCGTCCTCGCCGCGCTCCGCCACGATGTCCGTGGCGCCGAACTCCCGGGCGATGGCCTGCCGGTCCGCGTGCCGGGACATGGCGATGATCCGTTCCGCGCCCAGCCGCTTGGCGGCCAGGACGCCGCACAGGCCCACGGCGCCGTCGCCCACCACGACGACGGTCCGGCCGGGGCCCACCTGGGCCGCGATAGCTGCGTGGTGGCCGGTGGCCATGACGTCGGAGAGTGTCAGCAGGCTGGCGCGCAGCGCGTCGTCGGGCTCGGTGACGCCCGGGACCTTGACCAGGGTTGCCTCGGCCAGCGGAACCCGGACCGCCTGGCCCTGGCCGCCGTCGATCGCCAGCCCGGCGTCGTCCTTGCCGCCCCAGCCGGCCAGGTGGTCGCAGGCGACCGTGACCCCGTTCAGGCACTGCGGGCACTTGCCGCAGCTGACGACGAACGGCGCAATGACCAGGTCCCCCACGGCCAGCCCGGTCACCGCGTCGCCGATGCTTTCGACCAGGCCAATGAACTCATGGCCGATCGCACGCGGCTCGTGCGTGGGCCGCACGCCCCGGTACGGCCACAAGTCGGAGCCGCAGACACAGGAGGCGGTGACCTTGACGACGGCGTCGGTGGGCAGCTGGACGGTGGGGTAGTCGCGGTCTTCGACCCGGATGTCGCCGGGGCCGTGGATGATGGTGGCGCGCATGAGAGGCTCCTCGCCTGGTCGTGGATGGGGGTGGAAACGAGTCTAGTCCTGGAGGCTGGGAGCGGTTCCGGGGCGGAGCAGCCGGCTGATCCGGTCCTGGACCCTCAAGTCCGGGGCGGACTCATGGTTGAACAGGATGCGGTAAATCACCGGCGCCACCACGGTGTCGACAATTTCCCGGGCCGCCGGCGCGGTCTCGCCGCGGGCTTTAGCCAGCCTCCGGAGCTCCTCGACATGGCCCTGCATGAGTGCGAAATAGTCCCGGGTTACGGCGCCGTCCGCGAGCATGTCCCGCAGCACCTGCCGCCCCAGCGGGGAGGAAAATTCCTCGACATAGGGGACGAACCAGGCCTCCATGTCCCCCTTGAGCGACCCGGTGTCCTCCACCTGCTCGGGCAGCATCCGGTTGGAGGCGACGGCGGCGAGCAGCCGCGGCAGGTCCCCCCACCGCCGGTAGATGGTCGAGGAGTTTACCCCGGCGCGTTCCGCCACCAGCGGCACCGACAGGACCGAACGGTCGCCGTCGTTCTCCTCCAGCAGCGCGCGGACCGCCTGGTGCACCGCCTGCTGGACGCGTGCGCTGCGGCCGCCCGGGCGCGGAGTCGCTGTAGCCATCATCACACCATGCTAAGGCAAAACTTCTGCTTTAGTGACGGTTTCCGGTGCTAGTCTCTTAATGCACAGATTGTGCTTTAGTCATTTGGTTAGTAGGCAGGGAAAGCATTGAAGAACACCGGTACCGCGTTCTGGCTTCACGCGGCGCTCCTGACGGTCTTCATCGGGGCATCGTCGGCGCCGTCGCCGTTATACGAGTTTTACGCGCGGCAATGGGGGCTCGGCTCCGCCGCTGTGACGGTCGTCTTCGCCGTGTACGCGGTGGCTGTGCTGCTGACGCTGCTGGTGGTCGGGTCGCTGGCGGACCATCTCGGCACGCGGCCCGTGCTGCTGGGAGCCGTGGCGCTGCAGATCGGCGCCATGATGACCTTCGCGTTCGCACCCGGTCCGGAAATGCTCCTCGCGGCGAGGGCCCTGCAGGGCGTTGCTACCGGCGCGGCCATGGGCGCGGCCGGGGCCGCGCTGCTAGCCTTCGAAGGCGTCGGCCGCCGGGGCCGCGGCTCCCTCGTGAACAGTGCCGCTTCGCCTGTTGGGCTCTCCATCGGCGCGCTCGGCTCGGCGTCCCTGGTCCGGTTCCTGCCGGAGCCTACCAAGACCGTGTACTTCTTCCTCGCGGCCCTGCTGCTGGTCCTCGGGACCGCCTTGCTGTGGCTGCCGAGCGCGGGGCGGAAAGCCCCCGGCTGGCTCCGTTCCCTGGTTCCCGAGGCGAAGGTCCCCAGTTCCGCGCGCAAGACGATGGCCGCGACCATGCCGGTGGCGGCCGCGACCTGGGCGCTCGCAGGCTTCTATCTTTCCCTCGGGCCGGCCCTTGCGCATTCGATCACGAAGGACAGCTCCGTGCTGGTGGGCGGGTTGGCCCTGTTCGCGCTCTTCGTCCCGGGGGCCCTGGCAATCCTCGTCGTCCGCCGCTGGTCCGACCGGAACACGCTCCTGACCGGCGTGGTCTCCCTGATCGCGGGGATATCCCTGACAGTCCTCGCCGTCCAGTTGGGGTCCGGGCCGCTCTACTTCACCGGCACCATGGTGGCCGGCGTCGGCTTCGGCAGCGGCTACTTCGGCGCGATGCGGATGACGCTGCCGCTGTGCGGGCCGCATGAGCGCATCGGGATGCTCTCCAGTATCTACCTGATCTGTTACCTCGGCTTCAGCGTCCCGGCCGTGGCCGCCGGGCTGCTGGTCGCCGTGGCCGGGATGAAGGGCACGACGCTGATCTATGGTGCCGCCCTGGTGCTGGCCGCTGTCCCCGCCCTGGTGCTGACCGCAAAGGCGACCCGCAACAACCCCATCAACCTGGTTGCTGGAACGTCAGCAGCCTCATGAAAGGAACCGACATGAGCTTCACCCTTCCGGCCGACATTGCAGGCCGCCCCATCACCGTGATCGGCGGCGGCACGCTGGGCCGCCGCATCGCGCTGATGCTCTCGCTCCGGGGCGCCGAGGTGCGCGTCTTCGACACGAACCTTGCCGTGGCCCAGGCCGCCGTCGACTACATCGGAACCGAGCGTCCCGGCATCGCGGATGAGTTCGGCGGCACTGCCGAAGGGCGGTTCACGGCTGGCGACGACCTTGCCGCAGCACTCCGGGACGCCTGGCTCGTCGTCGAGGCGGTGCCGGAAAAGCTCGAACTCAAGAAGAAAATCTTCGCCGACCTCGACCGGCTGGCCGCGCCGGACGCCGTGCTGGCGAGTAATTCCTCCTCGTTCGCTTCGTCCGAATTCATCGATGGGGTGGCCGCGCCGGAACGCGTCCTGAACCTGCACTTCTACATGCCGCCGGCGGTGCGCTCGGTGGAGCTGATGTCCAGCGGCCGCACCGATCCGGCGATCATTGAGCTGCTGATGGCCGAGCTGCCGAAGTACGCCCTGGCCCCGCACCTGGTCCGCAAGCAGAGCACCGGCTTCATCTTCAACCGCGTCTGGGCCGCGATCAAGCGCGAATCCCTGCTGGTCGTGGCGGAGGGGGTCGCCAATCCCGAAGACGTCGACGCCCTGTTCCTCGACGTGTTCAAGGCCGACACCGCACCGTTCCGCTTCATGGACCAGGTGGGCCTGGACGTGGTCCTCGACATCGAGAACCACTACTGCGAGCTGGCCGGCATGGAGAACAAGTCGGCGCCGCTGCTGCAGGACTACATCCGGAAGGGCTGGCTGGGGGTCAAGAGCGGCCGCGGTTTCTACAACGACTACTCCTGACCCCAACGCGGGCCCCTAAGGGCTGCCCTAGAAGCCCAGCGAAATGCCGCCGTCGACCCGCAGCTCAATCCTCGTCTCAGCCAAGGTTCGCCTCGCACCACACTTGGGTCCCGTCGGCCTTGTGCAGCATGGCGCGCTCGGCCGAGGTCCAGTACCGGACCCAGAGGATCTTTCCGTCCGGGGTCGCGAGTTCCACCGTTGCGGCGGCCGGGACACGGCCGGACCGGCGCACCATCACGGGTGCGCCGGCCGCCAGGCCCAGCCAGTTGGTGACCCACACCATGTCCGCAGGCGGCGCCTCAGACTGCTTCAAGCACGCTGACGTAGTTCGCAATGCCCACGCCGCCCATGTTCTGCACCGCGGCCCGGCGCGGTGCGGCCAGTTGCATGTCCCCGGCGGTGCCGGTGAGCTGCATCGCGGCGATGACGTGCTGCGAGACGCCGGTGGCCCCGACCGGGTGGCCCTTGGCCTTGAGCCCGCCCGAGACGTTGATGGGCAGCTTGCCGTCCTTGAAGACCCAGCCTTCCTTGACCGCGCGGGCACCCTGGCCCGGTTCGGTCAGGCCGATGGCCTCGTACATCAGCAGCTCGGCGATGGTGAAGCAGTCGTGCACCTCGGCGAAGTCCAGGTCTTCGAGCCCGACACCGGCCATGCCCAGGGCCCGCTGCCATGAGGCGCGGGTCGCGGCGAACGCGGTGGGGTCGCGGCGGTCGGCCGGGAAGAAGTCGTTGGCCTGGCCGAAGCCGGCAAGGCGCACCGGCGCGGTGGCGCCGCCGGTGGGGGCAACGCTCAGCACGACGGCGGCGGCGCCGTCGGAGACGGGGGAGCAGTCGGTGCGGCGCAGCGGGTCGGCGACCATCGGGTTCTTGTCCGAGACGGTCTGGCAGAACGCCTCACCGAGGTCCTTGCGGAGCTGGGCGTAGGGGTTGTCCACGCCGTTGCGGTGGTTCTTCGCCGCGATCGTGCCCAGGACGTCGGAGACCGGTCCGTAGCGCTTCTCGTAGTGCTTGGCCACTTCCGCGAAGAGCCCGGTGAAGCCGGTGCTGGAGGGCTTGCCGGCCATGTCGTAGTCCGCGCCGAGCAGGGCGGCGCCCACGACGTCGGCGCCGGCCTGGGTCATCTTTTCGGCACCGATCACCAGTACCGTCTTGGCCGTCCCCGCCAGCAGCGACTTGGTGCCCTGCTGGAAGGCTGCCGAGCCGGAGGCGCACGCGTTCTCGACCCGCGTCGACGGCACGTTGGCCAGTTGCTCGGAGACCTGCAGGGCGAGCGAGGACGGGAAGGCCAGCGGCATCATCCCGGAGTTGAACTGGCCGAGGTAAATCTCGTCGATCTGGCCGGGTTCGATCCCGGCGTTGCCGATCGCCTCGGTGGCCACCTGGACGATCAGGGACTCGAGGGTCTCATCCGTGAGCTTGCCGAAGCGGCTGTGGCCCCAGCCGGTGAGCAGGACATCCTTGCCGAACTGGTCCTTGAGGCTCATGCCGTGGCTCCTTCCAGGCTGCTGTCGTCACGGGCCGGGGCTGCCTCGAGGGAGGGGGCGACGTCGAACTCCGCTTCGGTCTTCTCGCGGATCTCCGCCACGGTGACCCCGGGGGCGAGGCGGGTGAGCGTGAGCCGCCGGCTGCCTGCTTCTTCGTTCTTCACCAGGTCAAACACCGCGAGGTCGCTGATGATGCGGTCCACGCAGCTCAGCCCGGTGAGCGGCAGGGTGCATTCCTTGACGATCTTGGCGGTGCCGTCCTTGGCGTTGTGTTCGGTGAGGACCACAACGCGCGGGGTGCCGGCCACGAGGTCCATAGCGCCGCCCATGCCCTTGACCATCTTGCCGGGGATGGTCCAGTTGGCCAGGTCGCCATTCCCGGAGACCTGCATGGCGCCGAGGACGGCAACTTTGACGTGGCCGCCGCGGATCATGCCGAAGGAGGTCGCCGAGTCGAAGATGCTGCCGCCGGGCAACACCGTGACGGTCTGCTTGCCGGCGTTGATCAGGTCGGCGTCCTCGTCGCCCTCATAGGGGAACGGGCCCATGCCGAGCAGGCCGTTCTCGCTCTGCAGCACGACGCGGACGCCCTCGCGCAGGTTGTTGGCAACGAGGGTGGGGATGCCGATGCCAAGGTTGACGTAGTCGCCGTCGTTGAGTTCTTCGGCCGCAATGGCAGCCATTTCATTCCGGGTCCAAGCCATGGTGATTCTCCTGAGAAGTGTGTGGGTGGCGGCGTGCTGGCCGGTTCAGATGGCGACGGCGGAGACGGCGGCTGGTGCGTCACCGGCCGCCTCGGCCGTTTCGGCGCGGGGCCGGACGGTGCGCTGTTCGATGTCCTTGGCCCGGGCGCTGGCCTGGACCAGGCGCTGGACGAAGACGCCGGGGGTGACGATGTGGTTCGGGTCGAGGGCACCGGGTTCGACGATCACCTCGGCCTCCGCGACCGTCACGGCGCCGGCCGTGGCGACGACGGGGTTGAAGTTCTGTGCGGTGTAGCGGTAGATCAGGTTGCCGTCGGTGTCGGCGGTGTGCGCGTGGACCAGGGAGACGTCGGCCTTGATCGCACGCTCCTGGACGTAGGTCTCGCCGTCGAACTCCGCCAGCGGCTTGCCTTCCGCGACGAGGGTCCCGACGCCGGTCTTAGTGTAGAAGGCCGGGATGCCGGCGCCGCCGGCGCGGAGGCGCTCGGCGAGGGTGCCCTGCGGGGTGAACTCGACCTCCAACTGGCCGGCGAGGTACTGCTCGGCGAAAAGCTTGTTTTCTCCCACGTAGGAGGCGATGACCTTGCGGACCTGGCCGGCCTCGATCAGCACGCCGAGGCCCTTGCCGTCCACGCCCATGTTGTTGGAGACCACGGTCAGGTCCTTGACGCCGGAGTCCCTTACGGCCTCGATCAGGTCCGCGGGGATGCCGCTGAGGCCGAAGCCGCCGACTGCGAGGGTCATACCGTCCCGCAGTACGTCCTGCAGCGCGGCTGCCGCGCCGGATTTCACCTTTGACATTTTGCATCTCCTCATTGAGCCTGTTTGGTCAGCGGCGGCCGTGCCTGGGGCCGCCGGTGTCCTCCACGTTGTGGACTGTTCGCCTGAGGAAGGAGCCTATGGTGTGGCGTGGAGCACTGTCAACGCCGAAATGTTGCTTTATCCGGCGCATTTTTACAGTGTGGACGCTAGGCTAAGCACCGTCCATAATGTGGATGTTTTCGATGAATGTCCTGAGGAATCGCGAGGAAACGATGAACTCCATCCCAGTGCAGGGGGCCCAGGTGGTGAGCCGCGTGGCGGCCCTGCTGCGGATCGTGGGCCGGAAACCGGAAGGCTCCCCGCTGGTGGAACTGGTCCGTGAATCCGGGCTGACGCGGCCCACCGCCCACCGGCTGCTGACGTCCTTGGCCGCAGAGGGCCTGCTGGACCAGGATGGGCAGAGCGGCAACTGGGTGCTGGGCCCGGAGATTCTGTTGATGGGATCGGTGGCCTCGGCGCGCTTCCCGCTCGAAGACATTGCCCGGCCGAGCCTGCGCCGGCTGGCGGAGAAAACCGGGGAAAGTGCCTTTTTCTCCATCCGCCGCGGCACCGAAACGGTGTGCCTGCTCCGCGAGGAAGGAAGCTTCCCGGTGCGCTCCTTCGTGCTGCATGAAGGGGTCCGCTTTCCTCTCGGCGTCGCCTCTGCCGGCACCGCCATCATGGCCTTCCTTCCCGCGGCGGAGCAGGAGGAGGTGCTCTCCGGCTGGGCCGGGCACGCCGGCAGCTTTGCCGCCGCGCACACCGAGGACCGGGTCCGCGCGAACCTGGAAGCAACCCGTCAGGCCGGCTATTCCGTCAACCCGGGCCTGGTCCTGGAAGGCAGCTGGGGGATGGGCGCGGCCGTCTTCGACCAGCGTGGCCGGCCGGCCTGGGCGCTGTCCCTAACCGGGATTGAACCCCGGTTTCGGGAAGACCGCCGCGAATATTTGGGGCGTCTGCTGATGGATGAGGCCCACCGGATCTCGACGCAGCTGCAGGGCACCTGAGCCTCGCCAAGCCGGAATCTCGACGCCGGCGCCCGGTGCCCGGCCATCGTGGGGCACATTGGCGCGGACACGCCGGCAATTGAAGCCGAAACGGTCCAGCGAGGGCTCAAAGTGCCCCGCAGCGGCACCTACCGTCGGGCTACTGCTTCCACCAGGTGTCGAAAATGGTGACCGGGACGGTGCGCTTGTGCCGGGTCCGCAGGTATTTCTGCTCGATCAGCTCGGCCGCGGCGTCGGGGACGTCCCGGCCTTCGAGGTAGTCATCGATGGTGTCGTAGCTCAGGCCGAGTTCTTCCTCGTCGGTGCGGCCGGGCTTGTGGTCCAGCAGGTCCGCCGTCGGAACCTTTTCCCAGATGCGCGCCGGGGCGCCGAGCTCGGCCAGCAGGGCGCGGTTCTGGCGCTTGTTCAGGCCGAACAGCGGCAGGATGTCCGCGCCGCCGTCGCCGTACTTGGTGAAGAACCCGGTCACGGATTCCGCGCCGTGGTCAGTGCCGACCACCAGGTAGTTGTGCTCGCCGGCCAGGGCGTACTGGGCGATCATGCGGGTGCGGGCCTTGGTGTTGCCCTTGTGGAAGTCGGAGATGCCGTTGCCCACGGTCTTCTCGAACTCGTCCTCGAAGCCGTCCACCGCGGCGGAAATGTTGAACGTCCATTCCGTCTTGGCCCGCACGAAGTCCAGGGCGGCCTGGGCGTCGTCCTCGTCATGCTGCACCCCGTAGGGCAGCCGCACGGCGACGAAGTTCGCCTCCACGCCCTCGGCGTCGAGCTCCTCGACTGCCAGCTGCGCGAGCCGCCCGGCCAGCGAGGAATCGAGGCCGCCGGAGATGCCCAGCACGAAGCCCTTCGTGTGGCTGGCCTTGAGGTAGTCCTTGAGGAACGTGACGCGTTTGCGCACCTCCCCGGCGGGGTCGATCCGGGGCTCAACGCCCATTTCTTCAATGATCTTCGCCTGGAGTTCACGCATGCCTCACAGCCTAGCCAGCCGTGTCAATCAGGCTCAACTGTTGCCGGTGGTCCCGCGTTTGGCTCGGGCGCGGCCCGGCGCCCGCTTGCGCTGCGTCCCCGGTTCGCCGCTACGGTTCCGGACAGGCGCTACGCGGATCCGGGGCGCCGTGGTCCGCAGCCGCCGCCGGTTTCCGGAACTGCCGCGAAAACCCCTCCCGCGGGCACCCCGGCAGGCGTAGCGTATGGCCATGGAGACGACGGGATGCGTGGTGGTTGGCGGCGGTCCGGCCGGGATGATGCTTGGCCTGCTGCTGGCCCGGGCCGGGGTGCGGGTGACGGTCCTGGAAAAGCACGCGGACTTCCTGCGCGACTTCCGCGGCGACACGGTGCACCCCTCCACCATCCGGCTGATCGACGAGCTCGGCCTCGGCCAGGAATTCCGCCGCCTGCCGCAAAGCCGGCTGCGGAGCGTCGTTTTCCCGGTCCCGGGCGGGCCGCCGGTGACCATGGGCGACTTTGATTCCCTGCGGCCGCCGTACAACTACGTCGCCATGATGCCGCAGTGGGATTTCCTGAACTTCCTGGCCGCAGCAGCTGCCGAGGAGCCAGGCTTCACCCTGCTCATGAGCCACACGGCCACCGGGCTGGTCCGCGATGGGGGACGCGTCCGCGGGGTCCGGTTCCGTGCCCCCGATGGCACCCAGGGCGAACTCCGGGCCGACCTGGTGGTCGCGACGGACGGGCGCCGCTCCGTGCTGCGCGCCGCCGCCGGGCTCGCGCCGAAAGAGTTTCCGGTGCCGTTCGACACCTGGTGGTTCCGGCTGCCCCGGTACGCCGCTGAGATTGGCGAGGTGGCCGGGCTGGTCCCGGCGTTCGGTCCCGGGGAGGCGCTGGTGGCCCTGACCCGAAACGACTACTACCAAGTGGGCTACCTCGCACCGAAGGGCGCCGACGCCAGGATCCGTTCGGAGGGCATCGAAGGCTTCCGACGCCGGATCGCCGGGCTTCGCCCGGACCTCGCCGACCGGGTCGGGGCCATCGGTTCCCTCGATGACCTGCACTGGCTCGACGTCCGCCTGGACCGGCTGCGGTCCTGGCACATCAACGGACTGCTCTGCATCGGGGACGCCGCCCATGCAATGTCCCCGGCCGGCGGCGTCGGCATCAACCTGGCCATCCAGGACGCCGTGGCGACGGCGGAGATCCTCGCCCCCGCGCTGCTCCGTGGCCGGGTCACGCCGGCGGACCTCCGACGCGTCGAACGGCGACGGCGGCTCCCCACCGTCATCGTGCAGACCGGCCAGCGGCTCCTGCACCGGGCCGTCTTTGGCCCGATCATGGCCGGAAAACAGACGAAGATTCCGGCCGCGGCACTCTTCCTGGTCAGGCGGCTTCCGGCGCTCCGGACGATTGTTCCCAGGCTCATTGGCTTCGGACCCCGCCCGGAACACGCCCCCGCGTTCGCACGCCGCGCTGAGGCCCGGCCCCAGCCGCACCCCTAGCCGGCCGGAACGGCGGATGCGCGTCAGCCGTGCGCAGCGAGGTAGCTGACCAGGCCGTCGACCGTGGCGACGGCAGGGTAGTCACGTTCCGGGATGTCCACCCCGGTGTCCGCGTCGATGGTTTCGACGAGCCGGAGGAAATCCAGCGAATCCAGTTCGAGGTCCTGGCGCAGCCGCGCCTCGCCGCCGACGTCGTCCAGCTCCACATCCGGGGCGACTTTCCCCAGCGCCGCACGCACCGCGGCCCTGGCATCCTGTTCGTTCATGGGGTTTCCGCCTTCACAGTTGGTCCGGTGTCTGCAGCAGCTCGTCGATCCGGGCCAGGAACCGGCCGCCGCGCAGCCCGTCGCTGACCCGGTGGTCGGCGGACAGGGTGGCGATCGCCGCGGGCCGGACGCCCAGCATGCCGTTCTCCGCCCAGGGTTGCTCCAGCACACGGCCGAAGCCCACCATGGCCACCTGCGGCGGATAGATCACCCCGTAGACGCTGTCCACGCCGAGGTCGCCGAGATTCGTCACGGTGATGGTGGGGTCCGCCATTTCGGCGCGCTGCAGACGCCCGGCGCGCGCGCGGCTGACCAGGTCCCGCAGCTGCTCCATCAGCTCGTCGAGGGGCAGCGTGTCGGCGTCGTGGATCGCCGGCGCCACCAGGCCGCCCTGGCGCAGGGCCACCGCAACGCCCAGGTGGACCGCGGCACTGGGCCGGTACGAGCCGTCCAGATAGAAGCCGTTGACCTCCGGGACTTCCTTGGCCGCGAGCGCCGCCGCCTTGAGCAGGAGGGCGGAAGGCACCAGCCTGGATGCCACCGGCCGCTGCGCGTTGACGGTCTGCATCCAGCCGACGGCGGCGCGCAGGTCCAAGGTGGTGCTCAGGTAGTAATGCGGGATGGTCTGCTTGGAGCGCGACATCAGCACCCCGATGGCCCGGCGCAGCGTGGCCACCCGTTCGCCGGCCGCCGCAGGCTTCTCCCCGGCTAGCGCTTCCGGTGCTTCCCCCGGTGCCGGGGCCGGCGCTTCCGGTGCTTCCCCCGGGGGTTCCGCCGACCGCGGACCCCCCGCCGGCCTCCGGCCGGCTGGCCGCGGCGCGCTGCACGTCTTCCACGGTCACCGCGCCCTCCGGTCCGGTGCCCGGGACGGAGGAGAGCTCGACGCCGAGATCGGTGGCGAGCCGCCTGGCCCGGGGCGAGGACCGTACCCGCCCTGCCGCCGGCCGGGCTGCTACCGCGTGCTCCACGTCGGCGCGGGTGACCGCTCCGTCCCTGCCGGTGCCGTGGATCCGCGCCGTGTCGACGCCCAGCCGGTGCGCGAGGTGCCGGACCGGCGGCGCGAGCGGAGGGGCTTCCGGGGGACGGGCCGGCTTCGCGGCCACGGGCCGGGGCGGCGGTGCCTCGCGGCTGGGAGCCCCGACCTCGGCCGGGGTCTGCGTGATCCGGGCCAGCGGCGTCCCCACCGGAACGGTCTCGCCGATGTCCACCAACAGGTCGGCAACGACCCCCTCCTGGAAGGATTCGACGTCCATCACGGTCTTGTCCGTGTCCACCACGGCCACCAGGTCCCCGCGCCGGACGTAATCGCCGGGCTTGACCAGCCACTCGACGATCTTGCCGTGCTCCATATCGGCTCCCAGCGAAGGCATCAGGAAGTCACCCACGTGCCCCGACCACCTCCCGGACCGCCGCGACGACCCGCTCCACCGAGGGCAGCGCGGCCAGTTCAAGGTGCTTGGAGTAGGGGATCGGCACCTCGGCGCTGCAGACCCGGCCCACGGGTGCGTCGAGGTCGAAAAACGCGTGTTCGCTGATCCGGGCACTGATTTCGGCGCTGATGCTGCCGCTGCGCCAGCCCTCGTCCACCACCACGGCGCGGTGCGTCCTGGCCACCGAGGCGAGAATCGTGGCGTCGTCGAGCGGCCGCAGCGTGCGCAGGTCCAGCACCTCGGCCTCGATGCCCGCCCCGGCGAGCTGTTCCGCGGCCTCGAGCGTGAGCGGCAGCGTCCCGCCGTAGGTGATGAGCGTGACGTCGGTGCCGGGCCGGCGGACTGCTGCGCTGGTGATGTCCACCGCGCCGGCGTCGTCGGCCAGCTCGCCGGGGACGTTGTACAGCGAGCCATGCTCGAAGATCAGCACCGGGTCCGGGTCCTCGAGCGCGGTCCACAGCATCCCGCGGGCATCCTCGAGGGTGGCGGGGGCGAGGATCCGCAGCCCGGGGATGTGGGCGTACCAGCCTTCCAGGCTGTGCGAGTGCTGGGCGCCGAGCTGGCGGCCGGCGCCGGTGGTCATCCGGACCACCAGCGGCACGTGGAACTGGCCGCCGGACATGTGCAGCAGGGACGCGGCGTTGTTCACAAGCTGGTCGAGGGCCAGGAGGCTGAAGTTGACGGTCATGATCTCCACGATGGGACGCATCCCGCCGAGCGCGGCGCCGATGCCGGCGCCCACGAACCCTGACTCGGACAGCGGCGTGTCGCGGATCCGTGCCGGGCCGAACTCCTCCAGCAGGCCCAGGCTCACGGCGAAGGAGCCGCCGTAGGCACCCACGTCCTCGCCCATCAGGAACACCCGGTCGTCACGCTGCAGCGCATCGCGGATCCCGGCCCGGAGCGCGTCCCGGTAACTCGACTTCATGACCCGGGTCCTTCCTGCCAGGAACCGGGATCGCTGTACACGAAGCGCGTGAGATCCTCGAGCGGTTCGGGGGTGCCGGCCTCGGCGAAGTCGACGCCGGCGGCGACCTCGGCTTCGGCGTCGGACTGCAGCTGCTGCCACTGCTCAGCCGTGAGCCGGCCGGCGGATTCCAGCGCGGTGCGCAGCAGCGTGATCGGGTCCCGTTCCAGCCACTGCGCCACCTCGGCCTTCTCCCGGTACCGCTCCGGATCGAACATCGAGTGCGCCCGGAAGCGGTAGGTGCGCAGCTCCAGGAAGTGCGGCCCGCCGCCGGCACGGACCGCGTCGACCGCGCGCCGGGCGGCCTCCTCCACGGCCAGCACGTCCATCCCGTCCACGGCCCACGCGGCGATTTCGTAGCCGGCCGCCTTCAGCGCAATGTCCGTCTGCGACTCGGAGCGGCCCAGCGCCGTGCCCATCGCATAGAGGTTGTTTTCGCAGCAGAACAGCACCGGCAGCTGCCAGAGGGCGGCGAGATTGAGGCTTTCGTGGAACTCGCCCTCCGCGACGGCGCCCTCGCCGAAAAAGCACGCGGTGACGCGGGACCGGCCGGCCATCTTGTCCGCGAGCGCCAGCCCGACGGCGAGCGGCAGGCCGCCGGCGACGATTGCGTTCCCGCCGTAAAAGCGGGTGGCGGCGTCGAACAGGTGCATGGAGCCGCCGCGTCCGCGGCAGCAGCCCTCCACGAAGCCGTACATTTCGGCCAGGATCGAGCCGGCGGACACGCCGCGCAGCAGCGCGTGGCCGTGTTCCCGGTAAGTGGCGACGACGGCGTCCTCCGGAGCGAGCGTGTCCAGCACCCCGGCCGCCACCGCCTCCTCGCCGATGTAGACATGCAGGAAGCCGCGGATCTTGGCGGCACTGTAGAGCTCGACGCACTTCTCCTCAAGCCGGCGCACGCGCAGCATCTGCAGCAGCAGATGCCGGCCGTGCGCGGGATCCAGCGGGCCGGGAGCCGCCGCCGCGGGCCCGGTCATTTCGGTCCCTCCGGCACTTCGCCCGGCGCGGCTTCGGGCACCGCGCCCACCGTCGCCGCCGGAGACTCGATGGTGGACGTGTCGCCCTCCGGGAGCCCCAGCTCACGGGCCTTGAGCAGCCGCCGGAGGATCTTCCCGCTGCGGGTCTTCGGCAGCGCCGTGGTGAAGTCCAGCAGCCGCGGTGCCACCGCCGGGCCCAGCCGTTTGCGCGCGAACCCGATGATCTCCAGCTGCAGCGCCTCGGACGGCTCCCAGCCGGGGCGCAGCTCCACGAAGGCCTTGACCACCTCGCCTGCCACCGGGTCCGGGACTCCGATGACGCCGGCCTCGGCCACCGCCCCGTGTTCCATTAGCGAGCTCTCGACCTCGAACGGGCCGATCAGGTGCCCCGAGGACTTGATCACGTCGTCGCCCCGGCCCACGAACCAGTAGTAGCCGTCCGCATCGCGCTTGGCCAGGTCGCCGGTGAGGTACCAGCCGCCCACGAAGCACCGCCGGTAGCGCTCCTCCTCGTGCAGGTAGCCGCGGAACATCGAGGGCCAGCCGGGCCGCAGCGCAAGCTCACCCATCGTGTCCGGCTCGGTGACCAACACCGCCTGCCCGCCCCGGAGCACCGGTTTGTCCTGTGCGTCCCGCGCCACCAGGGCGGCTTCGATGCCGGGCAGCGGCCGGCCCATGGAGCCGGGGCGGATCTCGGTGGCCGCGAAGTTCGAAATCATGATGCCGCCGGTTTCGGTCTGCCACCAGTTGTCATGCACCGGCTGGCCGAAGGTTTCCCTGCCCCAGACCACGACCTCCGGGTTGAGCGGCTCGCCGACGCTGGCCACGAAGCGCAGCGCGGACAGGTCGTGGCCCGTGGCCCGCTCCGCCCCGGCCTTCATCAGCATGCGCAGCGCGGTGGGGGCGGTGTACCAGACGGTGACGTGCTGCCCGGCGAGGATGCGGTACCAGCGGTCCGTTTCCATCTCCTCCTCGTCCACGATGCTGGTCACGCCGTGGCTGAGCGGGGCGAGGACGCCGTAGGAAGTCCCGGTCACCCAGCCGGGGTCCGCCGTGCACCAGTAGACGTCGTCCGGATGCAGGTCCAGCGCGAAGGTGCCGGTCGCGTGGTGGGCGGTGACGGCGTCGTGGACGTGGATGGCGCCCTTGGGCGTGCCGGTGGTGCCGGACGTGAAATGCAGCAGGGCCATGTCCTCGGGCCCGGTCGCCGCGATCTCCCCGTCCGCGGGGGCCGCCTGCATCAGCGCTTCCAGGTCCAGGGTGCCCGGCTCCGGCTCGCCGGCGGCGTCGGTCAGCAGCACATGCCGCAGTTCGGGCAGCGAGCCGCGCAGCTGCGCCACCTTCCGCCGGTAGAGCGCCCGGGTGGTGATGAGCACCCGGCCGGAGCCCAGCTGCAGCCGCTGCCGCACGGGCTCCGGTCCGAAGGCCGAGAACAGCGGGCAGAACACGCTCGCGTTCTTGAAAGTGCCGAGCATCGCGGTGTAGAGGGAGGGGGTGCGGCCGCTGAGCGAGAAGACGCGCTCGCCGCGCCCGACGCCGAGGCTGCGCAGCACCGCGGCGAACCGGCTGCTTTGCTCGGCCAGCTGCCCGTAGGTGAGTGCGTGGCTGGTCCCGTCGGCGCGGATGAACCGCAGCGCCTCCCGGCCGCCGCGGCCGCCGGCCACATGCCGGTCGGCGGCCTCGAAGGCGATGTTCAGGCCCCGGCCGCCGGGCAGCCCGGACAGTTCCCGGCGGGCGTCCTCCCAGGAGAAGGCCGCGCAGGCCGCGTCATAATCCAGCAGGTTGGGCCGGACCGGGAAGCTGCCCGGGTCCTTGGGGATCGCGGGCCAGCGGGTGGAAGGTTGGGTTCCTGCCGTCATGCTTACATCGGACGCCCGTGCCGCGGGGCCTGCCAGTGCCGTAAGTCCCGTGCCGTCACTGGACCCGCCCAGCCACTAAACTGGGTGCCATGACTGCCACCAGTGACATCGCGGCCGACGCCGCCGCCGACCGCGCCCGCCTCCTGGATCTGATCAAGGAGCTGGCTGTCGTCCGCGGCAAGGTCATCCTTTCCAGCGGCGCCGAGGCCGACTACTACATCGACCTGCGCCGCATCACACTGCATCATGAGGCCTCCCAGCTGGTGGGCCGGGTCATGTTGTCACTGCTTGACGACGCCGGGATCGGCTTTGAGTGCGCCGGCGGTCTCACGATGGGGGCCGACCCGGTGGGCACCGCCGTTATGCATGCCGCCGTCGGGACCGGCCGCCCGGTGGATGCCTTTGTGGTCCGGAAAGCGCAGAAGTCCTACGGGATGGGCCGCCAGGTGGAAGGCCCCTCGGTCGAGGGCCGCAAGGTCCTGGTCCTGGAGGACACCTCCACCACCGGCGGCTCCGCGCTGGCCGCCGTCGAAGGTGTGCGCAGGGCCGGCGGCAATGTCGTGGCGGTCGCCGTGATCGTGGACCGCGACACCGGCGCGAAAGAGAAAATCGAAGCCGAAGCCGGAGTTCCCTACCTGTTCGCCTTCGGCAAGGATGAACTCGGGCTGGGCTAGCCTTTCACCCGCGGCGGACACGTGTGGACGGTCCTTTTGGGGTGACTTATCATTTTTGAATACCCCCGTCGGCACCTGAGTGCCCGTAGTTGGAGAAACGCGCCATGCTCCCGTCCCAGGACCACCCTGCACCCGTCAGCACCGTCGACCAGGTCCAGAACCTCATTCTTGACAGCTCGGACTTCGAGGACTTCCTCAACGAACTCGCACGCTTTTCCGCGCACCAGGTGGCAGGCGACGGTGACGACGCGCTGTGCGGCATCACGCTGCTGCGGGACAGGAAAGCCGCGACCATCGGCTGGAGCAGCGATTCCGCCCGCGAAGTCGACGAGATCCAGTACCGGCTGGCCCAGGGGCCCTGCCTGACCGCCGCGCAGGAGGAACGCGAGGTCTACGTCCCCGACCTGTTCGAAGAGGACCGCTGGGGGCCGGACTACGCCGCCGCGGTGGCTTCGCACGGGCTGCGCTCGGTGCTCTCCGTCCCTTTCCAGCTGCAGGGCGAAGCGCAGGCAGCCCTCAACCTCTACTCGGATGCGCCGCATAAATTCGGCGGCGATGTCGCCGACCGCGCCCGGGGCTACACCCGGCAGATCTCGCAGGCCCTGCGCATGGCCGTCCGCTTTTCCCTGCACACGGACAGTGCCACCAACCTGCGGGCCACGCTGGAATCCCGGACCGTCATCGACATGGCCATCGGCATCGTGATGGCGCAGAACCGCTGCAGCCAGGAGACGGCGGTCCGGATCCTTACCGACGCGTCCAGTAACGGCAACGTCAAGCTGCGTGACATCGCCACCTCGCTGGTGGAGTCCGTCGGCGGTTCTGCGACGCGGACGCATTTTCAGGAGCCGGGGCGGCAGGCGACCGGATAGGGACTTGTGCCCTACCGGTCCGGCAGTTAGGCTGAATGAGGTTGAGCCGTCGGCCATAGACACTTTCTTTGGAGTACCTATGGACCACTCTCTCAACCCCCAGGTCAAGCTCGATGTCGCCGCGGATGTGATCCGTATTGATGTCCGGGGAAGCCTCAGCCAAAGCTCCCGTCCGGCCCTGATGCAGCTTATTCAGCGTATCCGCCGCGCCGGCCTCAGTTCCCATATCCGCGTGGACCTCGGGAACGCCGAATTCGTTGAGTCAGCCGCCCTCGCGGGGTTGCGCAACGATCTCAACGCCATCGATGGCAGCACCGCCCAGTTCGAAGTTGCGGGTGCTGCGCCCGCCGCCGGCGTCTCGCTGGAACTGAACATGTTCGCCGGCGACTCCGGAAAGGTGTTCCAGCCGCTGGACCTCTCCGGGGACTCCACGGCCTCCATCAACGCTTTCGGAACACGGCCGCTGGCCCGCTATTCCGACGACGAGCTGCTGGCCGCCAGCGACTGCGTGTTCGGCAAGTTGGACGACCCGGCCGCCGGGGCGCCTTCGGAGCTGCTGGCCCGGTACGAGGACATCAGCGTCGAACTCACCCTGCGTGAAGTCGGACGCGAAGCCGAACCGGTCTGAACCAGCGGCGGCCCCGTCGACCTGCCGGTGCGGGCGGCGTTTTCTGCTGCGGCCGCGCAGTGGCTACGGTAGAGGTGTGCCGCATGAGACGGAAGCAAACGACGCGTCCGGACCCCGGGACACCGAGGCCCGGGTGCTTCGGCACGCCGCGGAACTCAAGCGGTTCTCCCGGCGGAACTTCCTGATCGGAACCGGCGCCGCCTCCGTCCTGGCCGCGGACATGCTGTTCACCCGCCGGGTACAGACCGAACGGCGAGTGAACAAGATCCTGGTCGTGCCCGACGACACCGCGGAACTGTACTTCCCTCATGCCGGCTGGTTCCTCTTCCCTGGCTACAAGACCAGCTGGGAAGAAGCGCAGTGGATCCTGAACTCACTGCGCGGCGCGCTGACCAAGCGGGGCCAGCTGGCCGCCGTCGGGTATTCCAACGTCGGCATGGACATCGACAAGATCGTGATCGCCGTCGTCGAGCACATCCGCGCCCGCCAGCTGGACACGGTCTACTTCTACGGGCACAGCTTCGGCGGCATGGTGGCGGTGCAGGTGGCGGCCCGGCTGCTCGAGCTGCACGGCGTCCAGGTGGCGTTCATCCTGCTCGACTCCAGCCCGGCCAGCCGCTACGACGTACTGGACCAGAGCTGGTTCGACGGAGTGGTGTTTCTCTACGAAAGCGGCTTCCGGTTCCCCACCGTACTGCGCGGCGGCTACGAACTCGGCGAGCGGGTGCTCAACAAGCACGAACGCACCTGGGGCCAGATCCTGGACCAGACGATGGAGCAGCTCTCGCCGATCGCCCCCTCCAGCGTGCTGATCCAGGCCGAATCGGCCTACATCTACCATTACGACCTGAACCGCTTCGTCGGCAAGCTCGGAACCGCGAAGATGGCCTTCATCGGCAACCCCAAGGACCAGACCGTCAACTACGAGACGGCCAGGGACACCTGGATGCTGCGGTTCAAAGCGAACATGGTCTCGGACTCGTTGCAGACCGTCGGCGCACGGCCGGCGCACGCCAGCCCGCAATGGAACCCCTTCGTCTACCGCCCGCTGATCGAGGAGCTCGAGAACGAGTTCCTGCCGCTCCCGGCCGGAGGCGGCAAGAAAACCGCCGTCTAGGCCCTGCCGGTCCCGGGCAGCCGGTCAGATCTGGTTCTTCAGGTCCGCGACCGAGTTCAGGATCTGGTTGGGCCGGAACGGGTAGGCCGCAATGTCGTCCTTGTGCGTGATGCCGCTGAGCACCAGCACCGTATGCAGCCCCGCCTCCATGCCGGCAATGATGTCCGTATCCATCCGGTCCCCGATCATGGCCGTGGTCTCCGAATGCGCGTCGATCTGGTTCATCGCCGAACGGAACATCATCGGGTTCGGTTTGCCCACAATGTAGGGTTCGCGTCCGGTCGCCTTGGTGATGAGTGCGGCAATCGCGCCGGTGGCAGGCATCGGGCCGTCCTTGGACGGGCCGGTGGCATCGGGGTTGGTGGCGATGAAGCGGGCTCCGCCGAGGATCAGGCGGATGGCCATGGTGATGGCTTCGAAGGAGTAGGTGCGCGTTTCGCCGAGGACCACAAAATCGGGGTCCTGGTCGGTGAGGATGAAGCCCGCCTCGTGCAGCGCCGTCGTCAGGCCGGCCTCGCCGATGGTGTAGGCGCGGTTGCCGGATTCGGAGCCGCGCACCTGGTCCTTGAGGAACTGTGCGGTCGCGAGGGCCGAGGTCCAGATGTTTTCCTCCGGGATTTCCAGGCCGGAGCTCCGCAGCCTGGCGGCCAGGTCCCGCGGGGTGAAGATGGAGTTGTTGGTCAGGACCAGGAAACGCTTGGACGTATCGACCCAGCGCTGGATCAGCTCCGAGGCGCCCGGGATCGGCTGGTTCTCATGCACCAGGACGCCGTCCATGTCCGTCAGCCAGCACTCGATTTCCTGGCCGCTGCGGTACAGCGCGGACGGGGTCCCCGCCTCGTCCGGGTCTGAACGCTGGTCTGTCCCGTGGTCTTCGTACCGATCCGCCATGGTGCCCTCCGCTGATAGTGTGCCGCAACTGGTCCCAGTCTAATGTTGAGTGGTGACTTCACCCGAGACCCCCAGCGCACACCCCGCCGGCCCGGACGCCCCGGCCGCCGCGGGCGCGGCGGAGCAGGTGGCGGAGGTCGGCGTCGGGCCCTGGCAGGGTCCCTGGCCGGAGGGCAGCCACTGGGACCCGGACCTGCTGGCCGACGGCGACCGCCGCAACGTGCTGGATAAGTACCGCTACTGGAAGCACGAGGCGATCGTGGCGGAGCTGGACTCCCGCCGCCACAACTTCCACATCGCCATCGAAAACTGGCAGCACGACATGAACATCGGCACCGTCGTCCGCACCGCCAACGCGTTCCTGGCCAAGGAAGTCCACATCATCGGACGACGCCGGTGGAACCGCCGCGGGGCGATGGTCACCGACCGCTACCAGCACGTCCGGCACCACGCCACCGTGGACGAATTTGTCGCCTGGGCGCAGGCGGAGGGGCTGGCCGTGATCGGGATCGACATCTTTCCCGATTCCGTCCCGCTGGAAACCTACGAGCTGCCCCGGGACTGTGTGCTGGTGTTCGGCCAGGAAGGTCCGGGCCTGACGCCGGAGGTCCACGAGGCCGCCGTCGCGACCCTCTCGATCGAACAGTTCGGGTCCACCCGCTCGATCAACGCCGCTTCCGCGGCCGCGATCGCGATGCACGCCTGGATCCGCCGGCACGTCTTCAACCAGCTCCCGGGGTAGCTCCCGCTCTTGAGTGCCCGCTGACTGGTACTGATTGGAATGGGTACTATTAGATCAAAAGCAATCATCGTGGGGTGGAATTCTAAATGGCCGAAGTCATTGTCGTTGAGCACGAGCAGGCTGCGGGCGAACTTGTCGCAGAGTCGATACGTAGCCTGATCGAGACCAAACGCGACGCGGTGCTGGGTCTCGCGACCGGCTCGACGCCGCTGACCGTCTACCAGGCGCTGGGCCGCTCGCTTAGCGCGCGACCCCTGGACGTCAGTATGGTGCGCGGCTTTTCGCTGGATGAGTACGTCGGCCTGCCGCCGGGGCACCCGCAGAGCTACCGTGCCGTCATTGACCGTGAGGTCGTGGCGCCGCTCGGGTTCACGCCGAGCAATATTCGGGTGCCGGGCAATGACCTGGCTGCGCTGCCCGACGCCGGAACCGAATACGAGCAGGCGCTCGTGGACGCCGGGGGAGTGGACCTGCAACTCCTCGGGATCGGCCGCACCGGCCATCTGGGGTTCAACGAGCCGGGTTCCTCGTTTGCATCGCTGACCCGGGTGAAGACGCTCACGCCCCAGACGCGGGCGGACAACGCCCGGTTCTTCGCCTCGCCCGACGAAGTGCCGATCCACTGCATTACCCAAGGGATCGGCACCATCCTGCGTGCCCGCCACCTGGTGCTGCTCGCCTTCGGGGCGGGGAAGGCGGCCGCGCTGGCTGCCGCCGTCGAAGGCCCGGTCACGTCCAGCCAGCCAGGCTCGGCAATTCAGCTGCATCCGCACGTCACCGTGGTCGTCGACGAGGCGGCGGCAGGCCTGCTCGCGAACCTCGACTACTTCCGCTACGCCTGGGCAAACAAGCCGGCGTGGCAGGGGATCTAGCTTGCGGACCGGTCCTCGGGCTGCCTCCGGCGGTTCCGGACCGCCTCGTAGGTAAGCCGAAGCGACTCGGTCATGTCGTCGTACATTGACTGGGCGATGCGCACAAAAAGGATGTCCACTACGGCCAGCTGTGCGATCCGGCTGGACATCGCACCCGCGCGATAGCGGTTCTCCCGCGTCTGGGTGGTGAGGACAAAATCGCAGTATTCGGTCAACGGCGAATCGGGGAAATTGGTGATTCCCACCGTCGTCGCGCCAGCGGCGCGCGCGATCTTCAGCGCGTCGTAGGTCTCGGTGGTGAGGCCGGAATGGGAGACGGCAACGGCGACGCCGCCCGGCCGCTGGAGAGCCGCTGACGCCCAGGCGAGGTGCATGTCGGAGAAAGCGGTTGCCGAGAGCCCGATCCGATACAGCTTCTGCTGCAGGTCCTGGGCGGTCAGGCCGCTCGAGCCGGAGCCATAGATGTCTATGCGGGTGGAGGCGGCGATGGCGGCCGCAACCCGGTCAAGGGTCTTGAGGTCAAGCGCCTTAGCCGTCTCCTCGATCGCCAGCACCTCCTGGTAGGCGATCTTGGTGACCACGTCTTCGGCGCTGTCGGTCCGGTTGATTTCGCCGTCATCGACCTGGAAGCGATCGCGCTGGGCCTGCTCGCGGCCCGCTGCCGCCGCCACTTCGATGCGGAAGTCCCGGTAGCCCGAGAAGCCAAGTTTTTGGCAGAACCGGGCCACCGTGCCCGGCGAGGTACGACACAGTGCAGCGACCTCGGTGATTGTGCGGTCAAGGATGGTCGGATCGTCAATGACAGCCTGGGCAACCCGGGACTCCGTCGTGCTCAGGCCGGGCAGTGCCTGCCTCAGCATCAGCAAGGCATTAGCGGCCACGCGCACTCCCTCCGTTGGTCAGCGCCGCGCCGATGGCCTCGTTGAGGAACCCTCGGTGCTCCGCCAGGATCTGGACGGCGGCATCAGGTTCGAGATCCGTCAGCAGCATCAAGATGGCCGCCTTGACGGATCCATCGACGGCAACGAGCGCTCGGGCGGCGTCGACCGCGTCCGCACGCGTTGCCAGCATAACGGTTCTCTCGGCGCGGGCGCGCAACTTCTCGTTGGTGGCCTGCATGTCCACCATCAGGTTGCGGTACGTCTTGCCCAGCCGGACCATCGTGATGGTGCTCAGCATATTGAGGACCATTTTCTGCGCCGTGCCCGCCTTGAGCCGGGTCGATCCGGTGAGGATCTCCGGGCCTACGACAACGTCGATGGCGACGTCGCAGGCCCGGCCCAGGTCCGACGGCGCGTTGCAGGAGAGACCGGCGGTGAACGCGCCGACGGACGAGGCGTACTTAACGGCGCCGAGCACATACGGTGTGCGGCCGGACGCGGAAATGCCGATCACTGCGTCCGCGGCCGAAACCGCCAAAGCGCGTAGGTCGGCTGCGCCGGCGCCGTCGTCATCCTCGGCGTTTTCAACGGCGGCGTGGATGGCGCCGGGACCGCCGGCGATGACACCGATCACCTGTTCCGGGCGGGTGCCGAAAGTGGGTGGAGCCTCGCTGGCGTCGAGGACGCCCATCCGACCGGCGGTCCCCGCGCCGACGTAGATCAGGCGTCCGCCGGCGCTCATCCGGCTGACTATGCCGTCGATCGTGGCTGCGATGGCGGCGCCGGCGCAGTCGACGGCGGCTGCGACGGCGGCGTCCTCCTCGTTCATCGCGCGCACGAGGTCTGCGGTCGAGAGCATGTCGAGATCCGGATGCCGGTCGCTGACCCGTTCCGTGGAGAGCGTGGCCAGCGATTCGCGGAGGCGGGCGTTGTCAGGCTGATTATGGAGGTGCGGCTTAGCCACGGGTGATTCTCTTCTCATGGGGTAGTGCACGGGAGTGGGCGATCAGGGTGGCTCCGGACAGGGCGTCCCCCTGGGGGGAGACGAGGGAGATGCCCACATCGGACAGAGCCGTCTCGAGGACGGCGCGGAAGTAGGGATGGGACACGAGGCCGCCAGCGGCGCAGACTTGCCCGGTGTCGGGCCCAGCCGCCGCGCAGGTGCGGGCGAGCCGGGCGCACGCAGCCGCGACGATTGCTGTCGCCACGCCGTCGCCCCGGAGGGCGTGGGTGATGACGGTCGGGGCGAACGTGCCGATAGTCCGCGCGGGAGTGCCGGCGGACGAGACCCAGCCGGGCAGGGCGGGGAGGCCGTCGGCAAGGGCGGCAGCGGCGGCGCGCAGCGAGGTTGCCGGTCCACGCCCGTCGCCGGCACGGAGGGCCGCCTGCAGACCCTCCTGGCCGATCCAGCGTCCGCTGCCTTCGTCGCCGAGCCACGGGCCCAGCCCGTCTATCTGCCGAATCAGCCCCGCGTCGTCGACGGAGAAGGCGACGGCCCCCGTGCCTGCGATGAGGACGGTGCCGGGACCGCCGGCGAACGCGCCGACGTGCGCGGCAAGGCCGTCGCTGATGAGGGCCAGTGGGACGTCGAACTCGGCCCTCAACTCCTTCAGGAGACCGCGCACGGCATCCGGCGCCGCCAGCGCGCCGGCCGCGCCGATACCGATGCAGTCGAGGCCCGGCGGTGCCGTGACGCCATGAGCCAGGCGGGCCACGGCGCCGAGGATTGCGCGGCGAGCCAACTCTTGGCCACGTTCGTCGGCAAGGCCCGGTGCGCCCTCGTGCGTGGCCTCGTCGAGCACCGCGTCGCCGCGGCTGAGGCGGACCCGGCAGGACGTCTTGCCGAGGTCGAAAGCCAACACTGTCGGCCCGCTCATCGCGAGGCCGCCTCGGCGGCAGCCGGTGTGCGGGCTTCCATCGGCAGGACGCGCAGGCCGCGGATGCCCGCCAGCGGCGTTGGCATCCGAAGCGGCCGCGGTCCGGGCGCGATTTGCCCGGCCACGCGGGCGCGGCCTGGCGCGGTGGCGGGGAGTTCACACGTAACTCCGTGCCAGCTGAGGAAACCGAGCAGGGCAAACATCAGCGATTCCTTGAAGTCGGGCTCAATTCCGCAGACGTCTGAGGAGACCAGGGAGATCTGGTTCCGGGCGACTTCCGCACCAAGGGCGGACATCAGCGAGGGGTTGCGCACTCCGCCGCCGGATGCGATCAAGCGGCCGGGCCGTTCGACCGTGCCGGTGCGCAGGGAGTCCGCCACGGAGCGGGCGGTCAGCCGGGTGAGTGTTGCTACGAGATCTTCAAGGGACGGCGGGGCATCTCCTGTGGCCGCTGCGATGGCGGAATCCACGAAGTGAAGCCCGAACGTCTCCCGACCCGTCGACTTCGGCGCGGGCCTTTGAAGATAGGGATGCCGGAGCAGGGTGGAGAGGAGCCGGTCGTTGACCTGGCCGGCGGCCGCGAGCCGGCCGTCGGCGTCGAAGCCGCGGGCGCCGTTCGTGGCACGGGCGACCACCGCGTCGATCAGAACGTTGCCCGGGCCCGTGTCCCAGGCCACCATGGTCCCGCCGGAGGTCACGACCGACAGGTTCGCGATCCCGCCCAGGTTGACGGTCGCTGCCGGGGGGCCGTCGTCGGCCTCCGATGCTGCCAGCCAGGCCCGGTCGAAGATGCCCATCAGCGGAGCGCCTTCGCCTCCCGCCGCGATGTCGGCCGCGCGGAGGTTAGACAGGACGGGCGCGGCGGCGGCCTCGGCGATCCAGGCGGCCTCGCCCAGTTGCAGCGTTCCGCGGGCGCGGGTGCCGTCGACCCAGTGGAAGACCGTTTGTCCATGCGAGACAACCAGGTCCACGGTTGTGCCGAGGTGCTGCATGGCAGCTCGGGCGGCTGAGGCAAACTCTTGGCCCGCGAGCGTGTCCAGCCGGCACAGCTCTTCGGCATCGACGCGGCCCCCGTCCGCCAGGGCGAGCAGGCGCGTGCGCAGTTCCGGGGCCCAGGCCACGGTGCGGGTGAGCAGCGGGCGCATGGTCAGCCACGGGGTGCGGCCGTTCCGGGCACCCTGGACGGTATCCGCATCGATGTCAACGATCGCGACATCAATGCCGTCGGCGGAAGTCCCGGACTGAAGGGACAGTATCCTCATGGTTTAGCACCGCGCAGAATGTCGCGGACTGCCTCCGCGGTGACCCTTGAGGTTCCGCGTGCGTCAACAAGAGCCAGGCCCGGGTCCTCGCCGGAGGGCAGCCCGGCGTTGATGACGACGGCGTCCGGGCGGAGGCCGGCGATCCGGGTCAGGGCGTCCCGTTGCGCCCCCGCGCAGGCGATCCGGTCCACCAGCACGGCCATGCCGGTGCCGCCGGGCAGGCTCGTGACCGTCTCTGTCAGCGCAGCGTCGTCGGTACCAGGCGTGAACCGGTCCAGTTCGAAATCGAGCGCGAGACTCGCGGCAAACGGATCGGCGGCGGATGCCACGGCGAAGGTGGCCCGTGCCCTTAGATCGAGCAGCGCAAGGCGGCGCTGGACGACCGATGCGGCGCCGTGCACCGTGATTGCCGCGCGGACCATGAGCGCGGCGTCGGGGAGGCTTCCGGCGGTGTCCGGCGCGGAACCCCCGGGCTCCGCGGGCCCGGCGGGCAGGGCCAGCCGCGCGGCCGATTGGCCGGCCCGTTCAAGGACGCCAGCGGTGAGGACGCCGTCGTCGAGGGCCTCGAAGAGGGCCTCGCGCACCTCGAGGTAGTCTTCCTCGTCGGTGCTGCGGCCGCCGTTCGGCCCGAGGTTGGACGGATTGCCGATGCAGAGCAGTTCGGCTCCGGCCAGCAGGGCGAGCACGGCGCCCGGGCCGGGCCCGAACGACGCCCGGATTGCTGCCATGTCGAGGGCATCGGTCACGATGGTGCCGGTAAAGCCGGTCCCGCGCAGTGCGGCGAGGATGGCCGGGTTGAGGGTCGCAGGCAGGTCGCCGCGTTCCGGCACGACGATGTGTGCTGTCATCACGGCCCGGACTCCGGCGGCGACTGCCTCGTGGAAAGGCGGCAGATGGTCACGCTCGATCTCGGCCCAGGAGAGGTTGAGCCGGGGCAGGGACAGGTGGGAATCGGTCTGCGTGTCCCCGTGTCCCGGGAAGTGCTTGACGCAGGCGGCCACTCCGGATTCCTGCAGGCCGCGAACAAACGCAGCGGCATGCCGCGACACAAGAGGCGTGTCCGGGCCGAACGCCCGCACGCCGATCACCGGGTTCGCCGGATTTGTGTTCACATCGGCGACCGGACCCAGCACAACGTTGGCGCCCGCTGACGAGGCCCGTCGTCCGATCATCCGGCCGACAGCCCGGGTGGCCGAAGCGTCGTCGAGGTGACCCAGCTGCGCGTGCCCCGGGAGGAGCGACCCCCGTGCGGCGTCGAGCCGGGATACGCTGCCGCCCTCCTCATCGATGCCGATGAGGACTTCGGGCCGAAGGCTCCGAAGCTCGGCGGAGAGCCGTGCCGGCTGCCCGGCGTCCCCCGCGTCGATGTTCTGGCCGAAGTAGACCACGCCGGCGAGGCCCTCCTCGAGCGCCCGGGCCAGCCACGGGGAAACGCGGTGGCCGGTGAATCCTGGCCAGAGAACGCCGTTGACCAGCCGGCGCAGCGTGGGGTCTGTGGCTGCGGTCATCCCTTCACGGCTCCCGCCACCAGGCCACTGCTGAGCCTGCCCTGGACGAGGACGAAGAAGATCATCACCGGGATGGTGATGATGGTCGAGGCGGCCATGACCGGTCCCCAATCGTTGGCGTGTACACCGAAGAATTGTTTGAGGCCGATAGCCACGGTGTAGTTCTCGGCGGCCCCGCCGAGAAGGGTCATCGCAAAGATGAATTCGTTCCAGGCAACGATGAATGAGAAGACGCTGGTCGCGACGAGCCCGGGTGCCACGAGCGGCAGCAGGACCGAACGGAACATCCGTCCCCAGGTGGCGCCGTCGATATAGGCCGCCTCTTCCAGCTCGACCGGGACGGCGGCGACGAAGCCGCGCAGCATCCAGATCGCGAACGGCAGCGAGAAGGCCAGATAGACAAGCACGAGCCCGACCAGCGAGTTGAGCAGCTGCAGGTCGCGCACCTGCACGAACAGCGGGATCACCAGCGCCTCAAGCGGCACCATCTGCACGGTGAGCACCATGATCAGGATGCCGGTGCGGAACTTGAAGCGGAAGCGCGCCACCGCGACGGCGGCCAGCAGCGCCACCATTCCTGAGATCGTCACGGTGAAGAAGGCGACGACGGCCGAATTGCGGAGGAAAGTGCCGAATCCGCCTTCGGTGAGCACGTACTGGTAGTTGGCGAGGGTGAACTTCTGCGGCAGCAGGGACTGGCCGCCGCTGGAGGCCTGGGCGTCAAAGGAGCTGGAGATCATCCAGTACGCGGGGAAGAGCGTGAAGACCAGGAGGAGGGCGACCAGGACGGCCTTGACCAGCCTCCGGCCGAGCGGGCGGCGCCTCATACCTTTTCCTCCTTGAACAGGGTGCGGACGTAGATGGCGGTGATGATCAGGAGCAGCACCGTCAGGAGCACGGCGATGGCCGCGCCGAAGCCGTAGCGGTTCTGCCCGAACGACTCAACGTAGGACCAGACGCCGAGGTTGAGCACCTCCCGATTGGATCCCGACCCGCCGGGCATGAGGTAGATCTGGGCGAACACCTTGAAGTCCCAGATGGTCGAGAGGATGACCACAACCGAAAACACCGGCTTGATGGTGGGGTAGGTGATCTGGAAGAAGCGCCGGACCGGCCCGGCCCCGTCCATCTCCGCGGCCTCAAGCATCTCCTTCGGCACGCCCAGCAGGCCGGCGAGCACGGTGATGGCGACGAACGGGAATCCATGGTGCACGATGTTCAACGCCACGATCCCGTAGAAGGTCACCGGGTTGGTAAACCAGTTGAACGATTCGTCCATGAGGCCCAGGCCCTTGAGGGTCGCGTTGACGAGCCCTTGGTCGGCATCGAAGATCCAGATCCAGACATACGTTCCGGTGACCGCCGGCATGGCCCACGCGACCATGACGGCGCTCCCGACGACAGTACGCCAGAGCGGGCTGAGCGAGGCCATGAGCAGGGCAACCAGTGTGCCGAAGATGACGGTCGAGGCGACCGCCACGATGGCGAAGCCGATCGTGTTGGGCAGCACCACGGTCCACAGGGAGGAGTCCCCGAAGACCTCGGCGTAGTTCTCCATGCCAATGTAGTTGGTCTTGCCGCTGACGATCTGCCGCAGGCCGTAGTCCTGCAGGGAGAACATAAAGACCCGTGCGAGCGGCCAGAGCAGAAGGCCGGCCAGCAGGATCAGTGCGGGGGCGAGCAGCAGCCACGGCCTGGCCTTGGCCATGGTGAGGAGCCGCCGGCGTTTCGGCGGGCGGCCGCCCGCGGACGACGGGGGCTTGCGTCCCTGGTCCACGGGCGGCTGCTTGAGCCCTACGGTCATGGGGTCTTCTTGCCGTTCATGATGTCGTCCATCTCGGCCGCGGCACTCGACGTGGCCTCATCGACGGTCTTCTGGCCCGAAAGGATGGCCTGGATCATCGAGTTGGTGGTCTTCTTGGCCTGAACCGCGCCGAACTTGGGCGTGACGGGAACGGAAGCGCCGCCGTCGACCATTTGCTTGGCGAATGACTTCACCAGCGGGTCATCCGACTTGATGGTGTCGTCCAGCAGCGACTTTTGGCCGGGGAAGTAACCGCTCTTGCTGGCCCACTCCTTGGCGAACTTGCCGGTGCTCATCAACTTGACGAAGGCCCAAGCGAGGTCCTTGTTCTTAGCCGTGTTGAAGACGCTCAGGTGCGAGCCGCCCAAGACCGAGGGGCTGATGCCGCCGTCCTTGCCGGGGATGGGGATAGCGCCGAGCTTGCCCTTGAGCGCCGGGGCCTTCCCGAGGATGGTCGCCGGGGTCCACGAGCCGGAGATCGCCATGGCAACCTTGCCCTGCGTGAAGTTGTCGAGCACGTCGGTCTCCTTCCAGGTGGTCGCACCAGCGGTGGAGAAACCGTGTTTGGTGGCCAGGTCCGTGTAGAACCGGATGCCCTCGCGTGCCTTGTCGCTGGCCAGCCCGGATTCCCAGCTATCGCCCTTTTGGACCGACACATCGCCGCCCGCGCCCCACACCCACGGATAGACGAGCATCTCGGCGTCCCCGGGAACCGGGAAGGGAATCAGGTCCGGGCGCTTCTTCTTGATGACTGTGGCCACATCAACGAGTTCCTGCCAGTTGGTGGGCGGGGTCAGGCCAAGCTCCTTGAACACGTCTGTCCGGTAAATGATCGAGCGCACCCCGGCGTACCAGGGCATACCGTACAGTTCGCCGTCGTAGGTGCCGGACTCGGCGAGGCCCTTGACGAGGTCGCCGTCGAGGCCGGCTTCCTTCACCTTGTCCCCAATCGGGGCCAGCGCACCTGAATCGGCGAACTCTGCCGTCCAGGTGTTTCCGGTCTCGGCGACATCCGGAGTTGTGTTGCCGGCGATCGCGGTGACGAACCGGTCGTGGGCGCCGGCCCACTGGACGTATTCGACGTTGAGCTTCGCGCCGGTCTCCTTCGTGAACTCCTGGCCGACGGAGTCGAAGAACGACTCGGAATCGGGGTTGGTGCCCTTCATGATCCAGACGTTGAGCGTTTGGCCTTTGGCGTCGGTTGCGCCGCCCGTGGAACCGCCGCCCGCGGCGCCGCCACAGGCTGACAGTGCCAGGGCGACGACGGCGGCCATGGCGGCGGAAAGATAGCGCTTGTGCATGCAGTCTCCTCATTGAAACGTGGTTGCGGACGACCCGATCCGGCCGATATGAAAATAATTATCCATCCGTGACGCAATTCACGCAAATTATTTTCTCAATGGGGATGTCGCCGCTGGCGGTCGGGACTCCACGCTTGGAGGCCTGCCGCTACGCCGGCATAAGCCGGCCGGCTGCAAAGACCGCATCGACTGACAGCCCGCTGTCGAGCAGAACTGCGTCGGCGGCGTAGCCGACCGCGAGCTGTCCGAGGTCGCGGCTGCGCCCGATGGCCCGCGCGGGAGTGGCGGTCACCGCGGTGACCGCCTCTTCAATCGGGACGCCCACTTCAGTCACCGCTCGACGCAGAGCTGCGTCGAGGGTCAGCGTGGAGCCGGCGATGGCCCCGTCGGCTCCCGTCGCGCTGCTCAGGCGGGCAATGCCGCCGGTGACGGTAACGGCCAGGGACCCAAGCACGTACTCGCCGTCCCGGGAGCCGGCGGCGGCCATGGCATCTGTGATCAGGGCAATGCGGCCGGGTGCACCGGCAAACGCCAGGCGCACCACCTCCGGATGGACATGCACGCCGTCGTTGATAATCTCCAGCGTCACCCCGGGCGAGCGGGTTGCTGCCGCGACGGGACCGGGCGCGCGGTGGTGGATGCCGCGCATGCCGTTGAAGGCGTGCGTCAGGATCGAGGCGCCGGCTTCAAATGCTGCCAGCGCGGTGGCATAGTCGGCGGAGCTGTGCCCGACGGCGACGGCGACCCCGGCGTCGACGAGCGTGCGGATGGCCTCCCGGGCGCCCGGCAGTTCGGGTGCGAGCGTCCACTGGCGAAGGTGCCCCCGCGCTGCGGTGAGGAGCCGGGCCACCGACGCGCCGTCGGGCGCGCGGAGCAGTGCCGGGTCGTGCGCGCCGCGGAAGGCGTTGTCGAGGAAGGGGCCCTCAAGGTGCGCGCCGAGCACGAGCGGGTTGGCCTTGGCCGCGTCGGCGATGGCAGCGAGACGGGACTCGAGCTCGCCCTGGCGGGCAGTGACGAGGGAGAGCACGGCGCGGGTGGTGCCGTGGCGGTGGTGCACGGCAAGCGCGTCGCGGATAGCGGCGGCTCCGTCATCGAAAGCGAAGCCGCCGCCGCCGTGGCAGTGGATATCTATGAAGCCGGGGGTGAGCCAGCGGCCGGCAGCATCCGTCACTTCCGGCGCCGGGGCGCCCAGGGCGCGCCAGCTGTCCCCGGTTCCGAGGCCGGACACCGTATCGCCGGTGAAGGCGATCCAGGCGTCGGCGGTGGTCATCCCCCCGGATACCAGGCGTGCCGAATGGATGATGCGGGTGGCAGGGCGGGTCATGATGCGACGATCACCTCAAAATTTTGGTCGGCAAAGGCAGCCAGCTGCTCCGGCGTGATCCCCGGATCCGTGATGAGCCCATCGAAGCGGTGCAGCGCGCCCAGTCCGGCGAATGCGATGCGTCCGACCTTGCTGGAGTCGGCTACGATCATCGCCCGGGCCGCGCGCTCTGTCATCAGGGAATTCACCGCTGCCTCCCGTTCGTCATTCACGGAGGGGCCAGCCACCGGGTCTATGCCGTTCACGCCAATGAAGGCGATGTCCAGGCGCACATGTTGCAGCACGGCGTCGCTGTAGGAACCGACCAGTTCGTATGAGCGCGAATGCACGACCCCGCCGGTCACCACCGTCTTGATCTGCGGGCGCATCGCCAACTGGACGGCGATGTTGAGGGCATTGGTGACCACCGTCAGGGTGGCGTGCGGGGACGCTTCCATGATGTCCGCTCTGGCGCCCAGTACCTCGGCGATCGCCGTGCTCGTTGTGCCGCCGCAGAGCCCCACGACGGCGCCGCGGGCCACGAGCGAACTGGCCGCGCGGGCGATACCGAGCTTCTGCGGCGCGTTCTGCTCGCGTTTATACCGCAGTGGAAGGTCGTAGGCGACGGACTGCCCGGTCGCTCCGCCGCGCGTGCGCGTGAGCAGCTGCTGGGAGGCCAGCGTGTCGAGGTCGCGCCGCGCCGTCGCCGCGGAGACACCGAGACGGGTGATGATGTCCTCGACCTCCAGGTGGCCGGATTCGGCCAGCAGGTCGAGTACCGCGGCGAGGCGCTCGGAGCGGGTCATGGACATGCGGTTCCCTTCAGCGGCAGAGCGCCGTTGGCGGCCAGACCTTCGGCGGCGGCCCTGGCTCGAAGCGCCGCGCCGATGAGCCCGGCGTTCTCACCGATCCGCGCCGGTAGCAGCAGAGGCGGGCGGTGGAAGCTGAGCAGAGCGCCGACACGGTCCCGGAGGGGCACGAACAGGGCGTCTCCGGCTTGGGCCAGTCCGCCGCCGATGACAATGGCCTCAGGGGCCAGCACCGAGACCAGTTGCTCGATGACCAGCGCGAGGGCGTCGACGGCTTCGTCCCAGACGCGCCGGGCCTGCGGGTCGCCGGCGCGGGCAAGGGCGAGGACCTGCTTTGCGTCGGTCGGCGCCGGCCCGGAACCCCGGCCTGCGGCCTGGGCGTAGCGGCGCACGATGGCCCCGGCTGACGCCATCGTTTCGAGGCACCCGGCGGCGCCGCAGGGGCACAAGTCACCGCGCGGGTCGACAATCGAATGGCCGATCTCGCCGGCGAAACCGCCCGCCACGTGGGCTCGGCCGTCCAGGATAATCGATGCCGCGATACCGGTGCCGATCACGATGACCACGACGTCGCGGAAAGGCTGGGCCGCGCCGAGGCGGTGCTCGGCTTCCCCGGCGGCACGCACATCGTGCGAGAAGGACGCAGGGAGGTTCAGGCGCGACTCCGCCAGCACCTTGAACGGCACATTCTCCCAGCCCAGGTTCGATGAGCGGACGCCGACGCCGGAGCCGTCGTCGACGATGCCCGGGGCGACCATACCGAGGGCCTGGGGACGGACACCGGGATAGTCCCGGGCAAATCCGGCAGCGATTTCTTCGACCAGATCAAGCACGGCTTCGCCGGTCCGGGCCCCGCGGAGAGGAGTTGCGGTGCGGCTGAGCCCGAGCATCCTCCCTGCGGAATCGAACATCGCCGCCTTGGTGTCGGTGCCACCGATGTCGTAGGCGAGAACGGCCGCCCCGGCACCGAGCAGCGCCGCACCCCACGGCAGATCGTCGGCCATGGCATGTCTCCTCGTCGCTAACTGCCAGCGCAACGATCGATTCTGACCGCAACCACCAGCACCCGGTCACTTTAGCTCACACGCGGAGGCGGCGCCTTTCGAAAAACTGCCGCGGCGTGCCATGGCGGCAGGCCGAGTGTTACACCCCCGGCGTGACCGGAAACACTGCCCCGGTGCAGGAATGGCTAGGATGGTTCGTAGCCGACGAGGTTCACTCCAGGGTCAACCAGCCCGCAGACGAAATTCACTTTAGGAGTCAGCATGCCCATTGCAACCCCAGAGATCTACTCCGAGATGATCGACCGCGCAAAGACGGGCGGCTTCGCATTCCCGGCCGTGAACGTCACCTCTTCCCAGACCCTGAACGCCGCCCTGCGCGGCTTCGCCGAGGCAGAGTCCGACGGCATCGTCCAAGTCTCCACCGGCGGCGCCGCCTACTGGTCCGGCGCCTCCACCAAGGACATGGTGGCCGGCTCGCTGGGCTTCGCCGCGTTCGCCCGCGAGGTGGCCAAGAACTACGGCGTCAACATCGCCCTGCACACCGACCACTGCCCCAAGGACAAGCTGGACGGTTTCGTCCTGCCGCTGCTCGCCGCCTCCGAGGCCGAGGTCAAGGCCGGCCGCAACCCGCTCTTCAACTCGCACATGTGGGACGGTTCGGCCGAGACCCTGCAGGAAAACCTGCGGATCGCCCGTGACCTGCTCGCGCGCACCGCCGCGGCCAAGATGATCCTCGAGGTCGAGATCGGCACCGTCGGCGGCGAGGAAGACGGCGTCGAGAACGCCATCAACGACAAGCTTTACACCACGGTCGAGGATGCCCTGGCCACCATCGACGCCCTTGGTTCCGGCGAAAACGGCCGCTACATCACGGCCCTGACCTTCGGCAACGTGCACGGTGTGTACAAGCCGGGCGGGGTCAAACTGCGCCCCGAGATCCTCAAGGACATCCAGGAACAGGTCGGCGCGAAGATCGGCAAGGCCAGCCCGTTCGACCTCGTCTTCCACGGCGGCTCCGGATCCTCCGAGCAGGAAATCGCGGACGCGGTCTCCTACGGTGTGATCAAGATGAACATCGACACCGACACCCAGTACGCCTACACCCGTCCGGTCGCGGACCACATGTTCCGCAACTACGACGGCGTGCTGAAGGTTGACGGCGAGGTCGGCAACAAGAAGCAGTACGACCCCCGCGTCTGGGGTGCCTCCGCCGAAGCCGGCCTCGCCGCCCGCGTCGTCGAGGCCGCCCAGCAGCTCGGCTCCACCGGCAAGACGTTCTAGCCGTGTCCGACGAGTTCCGCAGAAACCTGATGGGCCCCGAGCCCACCCTCCTGCCGGCCGAGACCGAGATCTACGCCGGGCTGGACGCAGGCCAGGAAGCACTCGACCTGGTGGAGAGTCACCCCACGTCCTCGCTGCTCTGGGCCGTCCTGGCCGAGGAGGCGTGGAAGGAGGGCCGGACCATCGATTCCTACGCCTACGCCCGGGTCGGCTACCACCGCGGCCTGGATTCGCTGCGCCGGAACGGCTGGCGCGGCGTCGGACCAATCCCGTGGGAGCACGAACCGAACCGCGGCTTCCTGCGCGCCCTGTACTCGCTTGGCCGCGCGTCCGCCGCGATCGGCGAAGCGGAGGAGCCCGAGCGGATCGAGAAGTTCCTGAACGACTCGGACCCGGCCGCCAAGGCCGCGATCGAGGCCCAGGGCTGACGGGCCCACAGATACAAGCAACGCGGGGTCACTTACCGCCCGTTCCACCATTGTGGATGGGCCGTAAGTGACCCCGCGTTGCGGGTTAAACGACGACGGCGGCGGGTGGGTGAGGACTACGCCTTGGCCAGTCCCGTGCGTGCCATGGCGTCGGCATAGGCCACGCGCATTTCCTCGAGGTACTGCTCCTGGCGGGCCGGGGTGCCGGCGAACGCGCGGCCGCTGAGCGAGCGGACCTTGTACGTCTTCAGGCCGCGGCGCCAGATCATCGGCACCTCGGTCTTGAGCAGCAGATTGGCCAGGCGGTTGGCCTCGGTTCCGTGCGCCACGATCACGGAGGCGCGCGGCACCAGGGCGAGGAACTTCAGCAGCGGCTTGAGGCCCGCCGAGATCTGGTCCGGCGTGAATTTGCCGTTGGGCTCGCCCTCGACGTGCCACGGGTGTACGTTCCACGGCATAACAAATTCCGGGCGGAGGCCCAGTTTCCACTGGATGCCGAGCATCCGGGTGGCGGCTTCATCGTCGCCGGCGGTGATGAAGCCGGACGGGTCGGCGGTGCCGATGTTCGAGAAGAGGCTGATGATGCGGCACTCGTCAATGTCGTGGGCGGGATCCACGTAGGGGACCGTGGTGCCAGCTTTGGCGGTCTGCAGTGTGTCGCACAGTTCGTTGACCGGCGCGACGTTCGCTTCGTAACGGCGGCTCAGGAGCTGTTCGCGGAAATTTTCAGTGGCCAGGGCTGTCATGTATTGCTGGGTCTCCTGCGGGATTGGTAAAGCAGCCAGACCGATCCCGGGCACGCCAAAGGAAGGGCGCGCGGAGGCCGGTGTGGTGTGAAAATGTGGTGTGGACCGATTCCTGTTCGGTCTTACCCAGTCTATCAAGCCCCGCGAAATGCCCGGCGAGTCGCCCGGGCAGCCGGCAACTGCCGGCTACCCGGACCGGCAACGGCCGTCCGCCCGGGCCCGGCTACCAGAGCCGCTTGGTGGCCCGCCGGGCGCCCTCGCCGAGGGCCTCCAGCTTGGCGAACGCGATCTGCGGATGGACGCGGCCGCCGAGGCCGCAATCGGTGGAGGCGATGACGTTCTCCCGGCCCACCAGCTCCGCGAAGCGCACAATCCGGTCGGCCACCAGGTCCGGGTGTTCGACGACGTTGGTGGCGTGCGAGACGACGCCGGGGATGATCGATTTGCCCTCGGGAAGCTTGGTGTCCTCCCAGACCCGCCATTCGTGTTCGTGCCGGACGTTGGCTGCCTCGAACGAGTATGCGCCGGCGTTGACCTGCAGCACGGAGTCGATGATGTCCGAGAACGGGATGTCCGTGGTGTGCGGGCCGTGCCAGGAGCCCCAGCAGACGTGCAGCCGGATCTTGTCCTGTGGGAGGTCGCGCAGCGCCCAGTTGGTGGCCTCGACCCGGAGCTGGATGAACTTCAGGTAGTCCGCCAGGCTCGGCTCCGGGTTGATCTGGTCCCAGCTCTCGGCCAGGGACGGATCATCGAGCTGGACCGTCAGGCCGGCGTCGATGATGGCCTTGTATTCCTCACGCATCGCGTCGGCGCAGGCGTAGAGGAGTTCCTCGTCGCTCTTGTAATAATCGTTGGCGACCCGGGCGCAGGAACCGGGGGAGAGGGAGGCGACGAAGCCCTCGCTGAGGCCGGACGCGGCCAGGCCCGTCTTGAGGTTGGTGACGTCCGAGGCCACAAGGTCCTGCCCGGTGTAGGTCAGCGGGCCCGCGATCTTCGGCTGGGTGACGGCCTTGCGGTGGGCCAGGATCCCGGAGGACGGGTCGTTGTAGGCGTCGTTGAACTTTTGCCGGTCGCGCCTGTCCGGGAACGAGGTCAGGACGATGTGCCCGGGGCTGGACCGGTGCACCGCGGAATCGGCCCAGCGGTCGACGTCGGTTGGTTCCAGGCCGCCGAGCCGGGCGAACGAGTAGTTCCACCAGGCGCCGTAGTCGACCGAGCTGGCCATGGCGTGGCCGTACTCGCCGTCGTTGGGGATGTCGATGCCCAGGTCTTTCTGGCGCTGCACGACATCCACCACCGAGGTTTCCAGCAGGTCCAGGAATTCCGGGGTGATGCCGTCGGCTTCCTTGGCCTCGTTGGCGGCGATGAGCTCGGGCGTGCGCGGCAACGAACCGGCGTGGGTGACGCGGATGTGGTCGGTGTTCTGGGGCATGGTGCGTTTCCTTTCCATCGGTCCTGGCGGTAGCACCGTGGCCGGCGGCGGCCGCGCTCGGCGGGCCGTGGCAGGCGGGGTTGCTGCGGCGTCAACGGTCCAGGTCCCTCGGCCGCTCGGGATGGTCACTCCCACTACATTCCACCAGCGGCCGCACCGCAAGTTGTGCCCACTATGTGTCGCGGCCGGCCGAGGGGTGATGCTGCCGGGCACCCGTGCTTGTCCACAACCGGGCCGCGGAACGGTGCGGTCCACCGTTTTCGGCTAAACTTGGGTGGTAAGAGCCCCGGACTCTGGCGTTGATGGTACAGATCGTAGTGGTACTGCGCACAGCGGTAGATTCGGGGCATTCTCATGAACGGCGCTGAGCTGCGCTGACCACCCGGTCAATCACGTCCAGTTCGGCCCGAACGAATGGGGGAGGATCCCATGCCAGCAATCGTGATCGTCGGAGCCCAATGGGGCGACGAAGGCAAAGGTAAGGCCACCGACCTGCTTGGCGGCCGCGTCGACTACGTCGTCAAGCCCAACGGCGGCAACAACGCCGGGCACACCGTCGTCGTGGGCGGTGAGAAGTATGAGCTGAAGCTCCTTCCTGCCGGCATCCTGAGCCCGAACGCCGTCCCGGTGATCGGCAACGGTTGCGTGGTGAACCTTGAAGCCCTGTTCCAGGAGATCGACGGCCTGGAAGCCCGCGGTGCGGACACCTCCAAACTGCGCGTCTCCGCCAACGCCCACCTCGTCGCGCCGTACCACCAGGTGCTGGACAAGGTCACCGAACGGTTCCTCGGCAGCCGTGCGATCGGCACCACCGGCCGCGGCATCGGGCCGGCCTACATGGACAAGGTGGCGCGCCTCGGCATCCGCGTGCAGGACGTCTTCGACGCCTCCATCCTGCGCCAGAAGGTCGAGGGATCGCTGCGGCAGAAAAACGAACTCCTGGTCAAGGTCTACAACCGCCGCGACATCGAGGTCGACGAGATCGTGGACTACTTCCTGTCCTTCGCCGAACGCCTCCGCCCGCTGGTCATCGACAGCACATTTGTGCTGAACAAGGCGCTGGACGAGGGCAAGGTGGTCCTGATGGAGGGCGGCCAGGCCACGTTCCTGGACGTGGACCACGGCACGTACCCGTTCGTGACCTCGTCCAACCCGACCGCCGGCGGCGCCTCCGTGGGTTCCGGCATCGGCCCCACCCGGATCTCCCGTTCCATCGGCATCATCAAGGCCTACACCACCCGGGTCGGCGCGGGCCCGTTCCCGACGGAACTCTTCGATGAGATGGGCGTGTACCTGCAGAAGACCGGCGGCGAGTTCGGCGTCAACACCGGCCGGCCGCGCCGCTGCGGCTGGTACGACGCCGTCCTGGCCCGCCACGCCTCCCGCGTCAACGGCTTCACCGACTACTTCGTCACCAAGCTGGACGTGCTCACCGGCATCGAGCAGATCCCGGTCTGCGTGGCGTACGACGTCGACGGCGTCCGGCACGATGAAATGCCGATGACCCAGACCGAGTTCCACCATGCCAAGCCGATCTTCGAGTACTTCGAAGGCTGGACCGAGGACATTACCGGCGCCCGGACGCTGGAGGACCTGCCGGAGAACGCCCGGAACTACGTCCTGGCGCTCGAAAAGCTTTCCGGCACCCGGTTCTCCGCGATCGGCGTCGGACCGGATCGCGATCAGACGATCGTGGTCAACGATTTGATCCTCGACTGACAGCAGTTCCCGCTTCGGCGGGAGAGGTACGACGGCGGCGGGCCACCTGCAAAGGTGCCCCGCCGCCGTCGTCGTTTACGCCGTACCGGGCGTCCACGCCTGGCCGCCGGAAAAGAAAAAGAGAAACTTCCGATCGGCGCGTAACCTTTCGGGACCTCCGGGCGATTACTCCTTTGTAAGCGCCGCCCGGAGCCTGGTCCCCCCACCACGGACGGACGGCCCTACAGGGAAGATCCGTCGGGTGCCTGCCCCCATCAGGCCCCGCGCTTCGAAGGAAGGATCCGACAGGCACCTGCCCCCATCAGGTGCCGACTGGAACCCGAGTGCAAGCGCAGGCCGGCGCCTGCCCCCATCAGGCGCCGGCCAGCCTTCAACCAACCAAAGGATGTACGTTTTTCATGAAGAGTGTTCACAAGACCACCAAGATTGCTGTCGGCGCCGCTATTCTCGCGGTCGGAGGTTTCTCCGGGATCGGCCTGGCCAACGCGGCCCAGGGTTCCAGCACCCAGCAGGCTCAAGTGAACCAGGCTACGCCCGCCACCCCGGCTGTTCCCGCCGTTCCGGCCACGGAGCCGCCGGCCGTTCCGGCCACCCCGGCCGTTCCCGCCACCCCGGCCGTTCCCGCCACCCCGGCCGTTCCTGCTGTTCCGGCCACCCCGGACGTTGAGGACGCCGCCAAGGCCGACGTCGAGGGCACCGAGGAGACCGAAGGCGCCGCTGAAGGCTCCGTCTCCGCCGACAAGGACGGTGCCGCTGTTGATGCCTCCGTCGCAGGAGCCGCCAACGCCAAGGGCGCTGCCGAAGCCAAGGCCCACGCAGGCGTGACCGTGGCCACCCCGGCCATCCCCGCCGCTGACGGTGCAGCCGCCACCCGCGCTGTTCCGGCCGTTCCGGCCAAGCCGTCGGTTGAGCTGCCGAAGCTCCGCAAGTAAGCACTGAACGCCTCCCCTCGGAGGTGACGGGGTGCGGCCGCTAAACTATCGGGGGCCGCACCCCCAGCAGTAACGGAAGGAACGCCTCTTGGCAGACCAGCTGAGCGATGACGAGTTGTCAGCCGCCTTGGCTGGCCACCCCTCCGGTTTCAGCGCTGTCTACACGGTGGTTTCCCCTGCGGTACTTGGCTACTTCCGAGCCAAGGGTGTGGACGACGCCGAGGCGCTGACACAGGATGTGTTCGTCGATGTGCTGCCGAAACTGGCAGGCGTCACCGGGGGCCACAAGGGGTTACGGACCTTCATTTTTTCAGTCGCCCACGCCAGGCTGGTCGACCACCACAGGCGCTCCGAACGGACGCCGCACCCGGCCGAGTACGACCCGCTGAACGACGCCCGGCATTCGGCCTCGGCCGAGGATGAGGCGCTCGGCTCGCTCGGCGGCCTCTCCCGCACACTGTCCCTGCTCAACGACGAGCAACGGGAAGTCCTGGTTCTGCGGATCGTCGCGGATCTATCCATCGAACAGGTGGCCGGCATCATGGGCAAGACTCCGGGCGCCATCAAGCAGCTTCAGCGGCGCGGGCTCAGGACCCTGCGCGAACTCGTTACCGAAAAGGACCACGCAGCATCATGACCGGCACGCGCGACCCCCAGCAGGACGACAGCATCGAGGCTATGCTCCGTGATTCCGGCCTCGAGGCTGCCGGCGAACTCCGCGGCACCCTCGAGGGGCTCCAGGCGCTCGTCCCGGACGAGGCGCCAGCGCCCCGTGCGGACCTCGCGGCGCTGCTCGCCGCCGGGACTGCCGCGGCACCCGGTCCGGCCGACGATTTGCGCCCGTGGCACGCTGCCGTCGGCCTTCCGGCCGGTGTCAGCAGCCTGGCCGAGCGCAGCCGCGGACGCAAGCGGCGGGTGGCCGTTGTCACCGGAGCCGTCGTCGCTGCCATGAGCCTCGGTGCCGGCGCCGTCGCCGCCTCCAGCCAGGATTTCCGTTCAGACGTAGGCCACACCATCGGCGTCATTTTTCGTCCGGCAACCCCGGTGCGGACGACGGCCCCGGCCGGCCCCACGCCGTCGGATCTTCCGGCTGCACCGGCCATCCCCGAACCGGCCCCGGCAGTCCCGGTGCCGGCCCCGGCGCGCACAGCTCCGGCCGGCACCGCCCCGGCCGCCGCTTCTCCCGCCCATCCGTCACCGACGGAAACCCTGCCGGCCGCCAAGCCCCGTGGCCGTGCTGCTACGCCGCCCGCCGCGGGCCGTGGCGGATCGCTGCCCACCCCGGACCGGCGCCCGGTAAGGCCCGGCGCCGGCGGCGGGAAGAACCGGCGCGCGGTCCCCGGGCCGCTGCCGACAATACCCACGCTTCCCGGGCCGCCCGCCCCCGGCCCCCACCTCCCGCCCGTGACGCGCACCGCCCCTTAACCGGCGGGTCGACGGGGCGGGTCAACGGGCGGGGCACGCTACGGCTAGGCGAGGACCTGCCGCTTGGCGGAGATGACCCCGGTGTCGAAGCCGGCCAGGTGCAGGCCGCCGTGGAAACGGGCATGCTCAATCTTCACGCAGCGGTCCATGACGACGTCGAGCCCGGCCGCCTCCGCTTCCTTCGCCACGTCTTCGTGCCACGAACCCAGCTGCAGCCAGAGTGTCTTGGCGCCGGCTGCGATGGCTTCGTCGAGCACACCGGGCAGGTCGTCATGTTTGCGGAAGACGTCGACGATGTCCGGGCTTTCCGGCAGGTCGGCAAGCGAGGCGTATGTTGGTTCGCCCAGGATTTCCTTCACCACCGGGTTCACGAAGTAGACCTTGTAGCGGGTGGAGGACTGCAGGTAGGTCGCCACGAAGTAGCTGGCCCGGGAGGGCTTGTCCGAGGCGCCGACGATGGCGATCGATCTGGCCTGGCGCAACAGGTTCAGGCGCTCCGGCGCGGAGGGGCCGGTCCAGGTGCGGGTGTCTTCGTTGCTCATGCGTGTGCTCCGATCGGGCAGGCGGCCGTGGCCGGTTCTTCCGCGTCCGACGCCTCCGACGCGGCATCCAGCGCCTGGTCCAGGTCCCAGAGGATGTCCTCAAGGTCCTCCAGGCCGATCGAGATCCGGACCAGGTCCTCCGGGACGCCGGCGGATTCCAGCTGCTCCGGGCTCAACTGCTGGTGCGTAGTGGAGCCGGGATGGATCACCAGGGTGCGGGAATCACCCACGTTCGCCAGGTGCGAGGCCAGCTGCAGGGACTCGATGAACTTCTGCCCCGCGGCCCGTCCGCCCTTCACCCCGAAGGAGAACACCGAGCCGGGGCCCAGCGGGAGATACTTCGCGGCCCGTTCGAAGTGCGGGTGCGAGGGCAGCCCGGAGTAGTTCACGTAGGCCACGCGTTCGTCGGCTTCGAGCCATTCGGCCACGGCCTGGGCATTCTTCAGGTGTTCGTCCAGGCGTTGCGGCAGTGTCTCCACCCCCTGCAGCAGCTGGAATGCCGACTGCGGGGAGAGCGCGGGGCCGATGTCGCGCAACTGCTCGCAGCGCAGCTTGGTCAGGAAGCCGTACTCGCCGAAGTTCCCCCACCAGGACACGTTGCCGTAGGAAGCCACCGGTTCGGTCATCGCCGGGAACTTGCCGTTGCCCCAGTTGAAGCGGCCGCTTTCGACGACTACGCCGCCCAGGGTGGTGCCGTGCCCGCCGAGGAACTTGGTGGCGGAATGGATCACAATGTCCGCGCCGTGTTCGAGCGGGCGCACCAGGTACGGGGTGCTCAAGGTGGCGTCGACGACAAGCGGGACGCCGGCGTCGTGCGCCACCTTTGCCAGCCCCGCCAGGTCCTGGACCTCCGACGACGGGTTGGCCACCACCTCCACGAAGATCGCCTTGGTGTTCTCCCGGACCGCCGCGGCGTAGTCCGCGGGGTCGGTGCCGGTCACGAAGGTGGTGTCCACCCCGAAACGGCGCAGCGTGACATCCAGCTGGGTCACGGTTCCGCCGTAGAGCTGGGAAGCCGCGACGATGTGGTCGCCGGCCTGGGTCAGCGCGGCAAAGGTGATGAACTCCGCGGCCATGCCCGAGGAGGTCGCCACCGCACCGATGCCGCCCTCGAGGGAGGCGATGCGCTCCTCGAACGCGGCAACCGTGGGGTTGCCGATCCGGGAGTAGATGTTGCCGTACTTCTGCAGCGCGAAGAGGTTCGCGGCGTCCTGGGTGTCCTTGAACACGAAGGAGGTGGTCTGGTAGATCGGCACGGCCCGGGCGCCGTGTTCGGCGTCGGGGGTGCCGCCGGCGTGCAGGGCTCGGGTGCGGAAACCGAAGGTGCGGTCAGCCATTACGCAGCCACCTCCGCGCCGGCCAGGGGGCGGGTGGGGACCAGTTCGGTGCCGTGCCGGCGGGCCAGGTCTGCCTCGAGTTCGCGCACGATCGGCAGAATGTCAGCACCGAACGCGGCGACCTCCTCCTGGAAGTGCAGGTAGCCGGTGAGGAACAGGTTCACGCCGATCTTCTTGTACTCAACAATCCGCTCGGCGATCTGCTCCGGCGTGCCGATCAGCTGGGTCTTGAAGCCGTCGTTGTACTGGACGAGGTCCTCGAAGCTCGAGTCGGCCCACATGCCCTTGCCGTCCTTGGTGGACGCCCCGGCTTCCTGGACGGCGTCGCGGAAACCCTCGACGGCCGGCCTGTGCGCCTTCTCGACGATCTCGCGGAGGGTGTCCCGGGCTTCCTTCTCGGAATCGCGGGCGATGACGAAACCGTTCAGGCCGAACTTGGGGGCGGCGAGGGCTCCCTCGGTCCCGCGGCGTGCCTCACCGGCGGAGGCGACCACGCCGGCGATGTTCTCCTTGAACCCTTCAAGGTCCTTGCCGTTGGAGAAGTACCAGTCCGCCACCCGTCCGGCGGTGGCCTGCGCCGCGGTGGAGTTGCCGCCGAAGAAGATCTCCGGGTGCGCGCGCCCCGGCACTTCCACCGGGGCCGGCTGCAGGGTGAAGTCGTTGATGTTGTAGTAGTTGCCGGACTGGCTGTAGCCCTGCTCGGTCCACAGCCCGCGCAGGATCCGGATGAATTCCTCGGTACGGACGTAGCGCTCGTCGTGCTCGAGCCATTCGAGGCCGAAGTTCTCAAACTCCGCCTTTAGCCAGCCGGAGACGACGTTCACGGCGGCCCGGCCGTTGGAGATGTGGTCCGCGGTGATGATGAATTTGGCCAGCACCCCGGGGTGCCACATGCCCGGGTGCACCGCCGAGATCACGTTGAGCCGCTCGGTCGCGGCCAGCAGGGCCAGGCTGAAGGAGGTGGCCTCATGCTGCTTGTCCGCCCCGTAGGACGCGGCGTAGCGGGTCTGGGTCAGGGCGTACTCGAAGCCGGAGTTTTCGGCGACCCGGGCCAGCTTCTTGTTGTACTCGAAGTCCCAGCCGGTGCGTTGTTCGATGGTGGAGACCACCAGGCCGCCGGAGACGTTCGGGACCCAGTAGGCGAACTTGAGCGGTTCGGAAAGACGGGCGACGCGGCTGATCTCAGTCATGGTGTTCCTTACTTCTGGGTTTTTCGGAGCCGCAGGACATCCTGGATGTCCGCGATGGATGGTTCGTTCTGCAGGGAGGTGGTGTCACCGAGGGTGGTTTCCTCGAACAGTTGGGTCAGCAGCCGGCGCATGATCTTGCCGCTGCGGGTCTTGGGCACATCGGGAACGACGACGACGTCGCGCGGCTTCGCGATCGGCCCGATCGCCTTCGCGACGTGGTTGCGCAGCTCCTCAGCCAGCGAGTTTGGGCCCACGCCCGCAGGGTTCCCTGCCCGAGCTTGCGAGGGGAGGGGGCGGGTGGGGACCACGAACGCCACGATGGCGTGGCCGGTTTTCGCGTCCGCGACGGGGCAGACGCCGGCCTCCACGACGTCCGGGTGTGCGACGAGGGCCGATTCGATCTCGATCGTGGAGAGCAGGTGTCCTGAGACGTTGAGCGTGTCGTCCACCCGTCCGAGGATCCAGATGTCGCCGTCGTCGTCGTACTTCGCGCCGTCACCGGCGAGGAACCAGCCTTGCGCCGCGTACTGGCGCCAGTAGGAATCGAAGTAGCGCCGCGGGTTCCCCCAGACGTTGCGGGCGATGGCGGGCCCGGGGGCATCAACCACGATGAAGCCCTGGACGCCGGGCGGGACGGTGTTGCCGGCCTCGTCCACGATCCGGGTGCCGACACCCGGCAGCGGCCGGGCCGCGCAGCCGGGCTTGAAGTCGGTGTCGGTCGGTGCGGGGGAGAGGATGGTGGCGCCGGTTTCCGACTGCCACCAGGTGTCCACCATGGGAGCGGTGCCGGCGCCGACGTTGTCGCGGAACCAGCGCCACGCCTCGGGGTTGACGGCTTCGCCGACGGTGCCGAGCAGGCGGATGGAGGACAGATCGTAGCCGTCCGGGATGCCGTCCGGGAACCAGCCCATCAGCGAGCGGACCAGGGTGGGGGCTGTGTAGTACTGCGTGACCCGGTAGCGGTCGATGATTTCGAAGTGCCGGCCCGGGTGCGGAGTGTCGGGGGTGCCCTCGAAAATCACCTGGCTGGCTCCGTTGGAAAGCGGCCCGTAGAGCTCGTAGGTGTGCGCGGTGACCCAGGCGAGGTCCGCGGTGCACCAGTGGACGTCCTGGTCGCGGAGCGCCGGGTCCGGGTTGCTGAAGAGGTGCTCGAAGCTCCAGGACGCCTGCGTAAGGTAGCCGCCGGAGGTGTGGACCAAGCCCTTGGGCTTTCCGGTGGTGCCGGAGGTGTACATGATGAACAGCGGCGTCTCGGCGTCGAACGCCTCGGCGTCGTGAACGTCGGAGGCGGTCCCGACGGTGTCATGCCACCAGAGGTCGCGGCCCGCGGTCATCGGGACGCTGTCCAGCAGGTCCGGTGGGGTGGTGCGGTTGACCACGAGGACACGCTCGATCGCGTTGTCCCCGGCGACGGCCGCGTCCGCGTTGCTCTTGACCGGGACGGCCGCGCCGCGGCGGAACTGCCCGTCGGTGGTGACCAGCAGTTTGGCGCCGGTGTCCTCGACCCGGAACTTGAGCGCCTCGGCGGAAAAACCGCCGAACACCAGCGAGTGGATGGCACCGATCCGGGCCACGGCGAGAGTGATGATCACCGTTTCCGGGATGACCGGGAGGTAGATGACCACCCGGTCGCCTTTGGTGATGCCGAGGGCCTGCAGGGCGTTCGCGGCCCTGGCGACCTCACGCTGCAGCTCTGCGTAGGTGATTCTCCGGCGGTCGCCCGGCTCGCCCTCGAAGAACAGGGCCACCTTGTCCCCGCGTCCCGCCGCTACATGGCGGTCGACGCAGTTGTAGGCGACGTTGAGCTTCCCGCCGTCGAACCAGCTGATCTGCGGGCCGGTGCCGGCGTCCGCGTCAGCCGGGACGCGGCGGTGCGCGGTGTGCCAGGGCTTGTCCTGGCCCGGCACCTCCTCCCAGTCGAGCCGCAGGGCGGCCGCTTCCCAGAATGCGATGCGCTCCGCCTCGGTGGCCGGGTGGCCGGCCGGTGCTGCGTGAGTGGCTACGCCCATCGTTTCACCGCCCATTTTTCGGCCAGGCCCAGCAGGGCGTCGGTGATTTTCCCGATCACGGCGAGCAGGACGATGGCCAGCAGGAGCCGGTCGGTGCGGCCGTTGTTTTGCGAATCCGTGAGCAGGAAGCCGAGGCCCATCGAGGAGGCGATGAGCTCAGCCGCCACCAGGAACAGCCAGGCCTGGGCCAGCGCGAGCCGGAGTCCGGAGAACACGGCAGGCACGACGGCGGGCAGCTGGACCGTCGTCAGCAGCTTCACGCCTTTGAGCCCGAAGGCGCGGGCCGCCTCGACCAGGTTCCGGTCTACGTGGCGCAGCGCCAGGGAGACCGTGGTGAAGACGGGGAAGAACGCCCCGATCAGGATCAGGGTGATCTTCGAATCTTCGCCGATCTTCATCCAGAGGATCAGCAGCGGCACCCACGCCAGCGACGGGACGGCCCGGAGCGCGCCGACGGTGGGGGCCAGCAGGGCATCGGCGAACCGCGACAGACCCACCAGCGAACCGAGCACCAGGCCCAGCGCGGCGCCGGCCGCGAAGCCGATCAGCACGCGCTGGGTGGAGATCGCGATGTGCTGGCCGAGTTGCCCGCGCTGGAGCAGGTCAAGACCGGCTTCGAGCACCATGGCAGGCGGCGGCAGCTGGACGACGCTGAACACCCCGGCCGCCGTGGACAGCTGCCAGGCGGCCAGCACCGCAGCGGGAATGATCAATCCAAGAAGCAGACGCGCCCAGCCGTTGGCCAGGACCCAGGCGGGGGACCATCCGTTCGCCGGGATGCCGCCTCCACCCGTGACGGGGGAGTCCGGCTGGGCGGCGTCTGCCGGAGTTGCGGGGACGGCTGCAGCGCGTCCGTCCGCAACATTGGTGCCGGTGGTGACGGGCTTTCCGGGATGGCTCATCAGGAATCCTTGATCGCGGACGGGTCCGCCTTCTTCACCAGCGAGTCATCGAGCAGGGTCGCGACGGCGTCGTCGATCTGCTGCTGGCTCGCCACGTCACCGGTCGCGACGAAGGTGGGGCCGATTTTGGCGAGTACTTTGCGCTGCGCTTCGCCCGGGGCCGGGTCGACGCCGAGGTTGCTGCGCTGCAGCACCACGGTCTTCGCGACGGCGGGGTCGAGGCTGGCGGCCTCGGCGAGGATCTGCGCTGTCTCCTCCGGGTTGGCCGCGGCCCAGGCACGGGCCTTCTCGTAGGCGTTCACGACGGCCTGCGCCTGCGCCGGCTTGTCCTTGAGGAAAGATTCCGTGGCGTTCAGGAAGCCGTAAGTATTGAAGGACAGGTTGCGGTAGAAGAGTTTGGCGCCCTTCTGTTCCGCGCCGGCCATGATCGGGTCAAGCCCGGACCAGGCATCCACCGAGCCGTTCTCCAGGGCGGCGCGGCCGTCGGCGTGCTGCAGGTTCTGCACCGTGACGTCCTTCGCTGACAGCCCGGCTTCGGAGAGGGACTGGAGCAGGAAGAAGTAGGGATCGGTGCCCTTGGTGGCGGCCACCGACTTGCCCTTGAGGTCGGCCACCTTGCTGATCCCGGTACCGGGTTTGGTGACAAGGGCCGACCACTCGGGCTGGGAGTAGATGTCGATGGTTTTGATCGGCGATCCGTTGGCCCTGGCCAGGAGGGCGGCGGAGCCGGCGGTGGAGCCGACGTCGACCGCGCCGGAACGCAGCGCCTCGTTGGCCTTGTTGGATCCGGCCGACTGCACCCACTTGACGGCGACCCCCTGGTCCTTGAGGGAGGCTTCAAGCCAGCCCTTCTTCTTGATCACGAGGCTCAGCGGGTTGTACGTCGCGAAGTCGATGTTCAGCGTGCCGCTCCCGGCGGTGTTGGCTGCGGCCTGGCCGGAGCCTTCGCCGGCGACGCAACCGGTCAGCGCCAGGGCCGCGGTGACGGCGGTCGCCGTGAGGAACGCGCGGCGGGTGGCGGGGCGGAGGCTGGTTTTGCGGGTGAAAGCCATGGAGGTTCCTTTGAAGGGGGTGCGGAAGGTTGAAGAAAGGCGGCCGGGATGGACCGGGCCGTACCGTGATGGGCCGGGCCGTGCCGGGCGGGCAGGCGCCGGCCGGGGGGAGCGGTGGGGTTTAGTGGCCTTCGACGCCGAGGCTGGCCAGGAGCGAGGCGCGCATTCGGGCCAGCTCTGCCGATGCCCGGTCCCGGGGCCGTTCGCCGGGGACGACGACGGTGCGCACGATCGTGGCGCCCGCTTCCGCCTCCGTTTCCCGGCCAAGGACGATGATCCGGTCCGCCAGTTGCAGGGCCTCGTCGACGTCGTGCGTTACCAGCAAGACCGTCGTCGGCTCGGCCCGGTGGACATCGAGCAGCAGGTCCTGCATCTTGATCCGGGTCAGGGCGTCGAGGGCGCCGAAGGGTTCGTCGAGCAGCAGCACCCCGGGGGTGCGGGCCAGGGCCCGGGCCAGCGAGGCCCGCTGGGCCATGCCGCCGGAAACCTCGCGCGGCCGGTGCTTGGCGAAGTCCTGCAGCCCGACGAGGTCAAGGAGCCGGGCCACCTTGGCTTTGCCGTCTTTGGCACTGACCCCGGTGGGCAGGCCGATGGCGATGTTGGCCTGCAGCGTGTGCCACGGCAGCAGCCGGGGTTCCTGGAAGGCGAAGGCGCAGCGGGGATCGACGCCCTGGACCGCGGCGCCGTCGATCTCGACGCGGCCGGCGCTGGGCGCGTCGAGGCCCGCGGCAGCGCGCAACAGGGTGGATTTCCCGCAGCCGGACGTGCCGAGGATGGCCAGTACCTCGCCGGCCCGGACGTCGAAGTCCACGTCGCGGAGCACGGTGTGGGCCCCGCTGCCGGAACCGAACGCGCGCCGCAGGCCGTGGAAAGACACCGGCAGCGCGGGACTGTGGGCGGGTTCCCGGGTACTCGCGGACGCGGCGGCCGGGGAGGGGAAGAGGACAGCAGTCATAGGGTTACTCCATCGGTCCTGGCAGTAGCACCCTACGGAACGAGCCTTCGGTCCGGGTGGTCAGTCCGGCCGTTCCCGTGGCTCGTTGCCTTGTTATCGGCGGATCCCGGGGCGGGTATCCGACGACCAGGGTTGCTGCGGCTTCATCGATCCAGGTCTCTCGGCCGCTCGGGATGGTCACTGTCCACTAAAACGGAATTGCCGGTTGGACGCAAAATTCGACGCGTAATATTCGGAAACCTGGCGTTTGGCGGTGGGTGGCACGTAGATTCTTCGACCGCCCCTGCCGGTGGGGTGGAGTTGCGGCGTTCCGGTCGGGGTCGGGACGTAGGCTGGGCGCATGACCCACGTGAACGACCCCGCAGTCATCGAACGGCTAATGCGCACCAGAGGCAGGTGGGCGATTGTCGGGTTGACCACCAACCAGTGGCGGGCCGCGTACGACACGTCCCTGTTCATCCGGGACCGGCTGGGCATGGAGATCATCCCGGTCAACCTTCCGGCCGCCCCGGTCCACGGCCAGACCGGGTACGCGAAGCTGGCCGACATTCCGACGGCGAAGCAGCCGATCGACGTCGTCGACTGCTTCGTGAACTCGTCGAAGGTGGGCGATGTGGTGGACCAGGCGGTCGCGACCGGGGCGAAAGCCGTCTGGCTTCAGCTGGGTGTGGTCGATGAGGCCGCCGCCGCCCGCGCCAAGGCGGCCGGCCTGGACGTGGTGATGAACGCGTGCCCGGCCCAGGAAGCTCCGCGGTACGGGCTCTGACAGCTGCTCCCGGGGCGCGCCGGACTAGGCTGGGGGCATGGACGCAGCAGCACTCCGCAGCCTTTGCCTGGGCTTCCCCGGCGCCTTCGAGGACTACCCGTTCGGCCCGGAAACCGCGGTCTTCAAAGTCCGGGCCGCGGTGCCGGGCGGGACCCGTCATGAAGCCAAGATGTTCGCCCTCTCCGCGATGGATCCGGGCGACCTGGCCGTGAGCCTGAAGTGCGAACCGGCCCTCGCGGAACAGCTGCGGACCGCGCATCCGGAGATCACCGGGGCGTGGCATTTGAACAAGAAGCACTGGAACGGCGTCCGGCTGGACGGGTCGCTGCCGGACTCCATGGTCCGGGACATGGTCGAGGACTCCTACGACCTTGTGGTCGCCACCCTTAGCCGCCGTCAGCAGGACCAGCTCGGCTGGGCCCGCCTTGCCCGCGGGGACGCCGGCCGGTGAGTGCGCGGATCGCTTCCGGGGAGCTGAACTATCCCGGAATCGGCTTGACCGAGCATGGCCGGTGGCCCCCGGGCTTCAACCGGGTACAGGTCCGCACCCGCGTGGGTGAGGGCATCGAAACTTACCGACGTGTGGCCGAGGGGCTTCTCCGCTGGGAGATCCAGCGCCGGTCCGGGCTGCGGGTCCGGGCCGAGACCCGGACCGTGCTGCCCGGTTCACGGATTGTCAGCGGCTTCGGCGTTGGTCCGTTCCGGATCAACGCGCCCTGCGAGGTCGTGTGGGTCCGGGATCCGGTGGCCGGGCCGGGGCCGCAGTCGGCGGGGTTCGGCTACGGGACGTTGCCCGGTCATCCGGAGCGCGGTGAGGAAGCCTTTGAAGTTACCATCGACGAAGCCGGCGCCGTGACCTTTGCCGTCACCGCCTTCAGCAGGCACGCGAACTGGTTCTACGCTGCCGGCGGGGCTGTGGCCGTGCGTGCCCAACGGTGCATCACCTACCGATACCTTAGGAGTGCGCAGGAACTGGCCGCAGGTGTGGAGTGAGAGGAGCAGCAAATGCTGAATCAACAGACGCTTGACCGATTCTGGAACTTCGACGATCCCGGCCTTTCGGAGGGCCGATTCCGGGCGGCGCTTGCCGACCCGGCCTACGACGACGACGAGCGGGCCGAGTTGGCCACCCAGCTGGGACGGGCCATCGGGCTGCAGGGCCGCTACGAAGAGGCCGACGCGCTGCTGGACTCGATCGACGGTGACGAACCGACCGTCGCCGTCCGGGTGCTGCTGGAGCGGGGCCGCGTGCTGAACTCCGGCGGCCACCCCGAAATGGCCGTCCCGCTGTTCGAACAGGCTGCCGAACTCGCGGACCATCTGGGTGAGGACTTCCTGGCCGTCGATGCCCTGCACATGCTCGCGATCGCGGACACCGCCCACGCCGAGACGTGGACCCGCAGTGCCTTGGAATACGCGTCCACGGTGCATGACGCCCGCACCAAGCGGTGGATGGTGGCCCTGCACAACAACCTGGGCCGGGCCCTGCACGAGGCAAGCCGCTGCGCCGAGGCCATGGTCGAGTTCCAGCTCGCCGAGCAGTGGGCCGAACGGGTGGGCACCCCGCAGCAGCAGGAGCGCGCCAGGGAGGCGATCGACGCCTGCTGAACCGGAGGCCCGAACTGCAACGTGGGGTCACCTCCGGCCAATGACAGCTCCCGGAACGGGCCGGATGTGACCCCGCGTCGTCCGGTTGCAAGAATGGAGAACCGATGTTCCCCCACCGAAAGGCCCAGCCGTGATCTTCATCGTCGTTAAATTCAAGGTCAAGCCCGACTGGTCCGAGCGCTGGCTCGGCCTTGTCGAGGATTTCACCCGGGCCACCCGCCAGGAGCCCGGCAACCTGTGGTTCGACTGGTCCCGCAGTGTGGAGGACCCGAACGAATTCGTCCTGGTGGAGGCCTTCAAGGACGACGCCGCCGGGGACCACGTCAACAGCAGCCACTTCAAGCAGGCCATGGCCGACATGCCCCAGGCCCTGGCGGAGACGCCGCGGATCATCAGCCGCCAGCTCGACGGCGAAGGCTGGGACCGGATGGGCGAACTCACCGTCTAGCCCCACCCCCCATCGATGGCTCCGTAGCTGCCCTTTTTGAGCCTTCAAAACGGCGGTTGCGGAGCATTCGATGGGAAAATTCAGGCATGTGGATTGGCTGGATTGAATTCGATGTCCTCCTGGGCGACGTGCACAGCCTCAAGGAGAAGCGGTCCGTGGTGCGTCCCGTGTTGGCCGAACTCAAGCGCCGCTTCGACGTCTCCGTGACCGAGGCGGACTACCACGACCAGTACCGGCGCACCGTGATCGGCGCCGGCCTCGTCGCCGCGGACCGGGCCCACCTGGTGGAGGTGCTCGCCGCCGTCGAGCGCTTCGTGGCCGCAAGGCCGGAACTGGAGCTGCTCAGCGCCCGGCAGCGGGAACTCCGCAGCGACGACTGACCCGCCTTAAAGCGCGAACGGACACTTGGGGCCCTTCCCAATGGGCCCCAAGTGTCCGTTCGCGCTTAAGTGGACGGGCGTGGGACTAACCGAAGTGCTTCGGCAGGGTCCCTTCGTGGGCTTCGCGGAGCGCGTCCAGGCTCAGGGTCTCGACGCCGTTGATCTCCAGCGTGCCGCTCTCGGCGTCGACGACGCCGATCCGGACGTGCGCGAAGCCGCGGGCAGTGCACATGTCCTTGAAGCGGATCTCTTCCGAGCGCGGCACCGCCACGACGGCGCGGGCCTGGGACTCGGAGAACAGTGCGGTGAACAGGTCCACACTGTCGCGGTCCATCACATCCTGCAGCGAAATCCGGGCGCCGACGCCGTAGCGCAGCGCGGACTCCGCGAGGGCCGCCGCGAGGCCGCCCTCGGAGAGGTCGTGCGCGGAGTCCACCATGCCGTCGCGGGAGGCGTTGATCAGGATCTCGCCCAGCTCGCGTTCGGCGGCGAGGTCGACTGCCGGCGGCAGGCCGCCCAGGTGTCCGCGCAGGTTGGACCATTCCGAGCCGTCCAGTTCCGCCGCGGTCGTGCCCAGCAGGTAGATGGCCTGGCCGTCTTCCTTCCAGCCCGAGGGTGTGCGGCGGGCGACGTCGTCCAGCTTGCCCAGCACCGCGACCACGGGGGAGGGGTGGATCGGAACGCTGCCGGTCTGGTTGTAGAGCGAAACGTTGCCGCCGGTGACCGGGATGCCCAGTTCCATGCAGGCGTCGGAGAGGCCGCGGATGGCTTCGGCGAGCTGCCACATGACGTCGGGGTCCTCCGGGGAACCGAAATTCAGGCAGTCGCTGACGGCCATCGGCACGGCGCCGGAGGTGGCCACGTTGCGGTACGCCTCGGCCAGGGCCAGCTGCGCGCCGTGGTACGGATCGAGATAGGTGTAGCGGCCGTTGGCGTCGGTGGCCAGCGCCACGCCGAGGCCGGTTTCCTCGTCGACCCGGACCACGCCGGCGTCGTCCGGGAACGCCATGGCGGTGTTGCCGCCGACGTAGCGGTCGTACTGGTCGGTGATCCAGGACTTGGAGCACATGTTCGGCGAGGCGACGAGCTCGGTGACCGCGGCGGCGAGTTCCGCCGGCGCGGCCGGGCGGCCGGCGTCCTGCACGGAGCCGGTGAAGGAGTCAGCCTGGACGGCGTCCTGCCATTCGGGGCGGGCGTACGGGCGGTCGTAGACCGGGCCGTCGTGGGCGACGGTGCGCGGGTCGACGTCGACGATCACTTCGCCGTCCCAGGTGATGATCAGGCGGCCGGTGTCGGTCACCTCGCCCAGCCAGGAGTACTCCACGGCCCACTTGTCCATCACGGCCTCGAACGCCTCGACGTTCTCGGGGGTGACCACGGCCATCATGCGTTCCTGCGACTCGGACATCAGGATCTCGCCCGGGGTCAGGGTGGGGTCGCGCAGCAGTACGGAGGTCAGCTCAACCTGCATGCCGCCGTCGCCATTGGAAGCCAGTTCGGAGGTGGCGCAGGAGATGCCGGCCGCGCCGAGGTCCTGGATGCCCTCCACCAGGGAGCCCTTGAAGAGCTCCAGGCAGCACTCGATCAGGACCTTCTCGGCGAAGGGGTCGCCCACCTGCACGGCGGGGCGCTTGGAGGGCTTGGTGTCATCGAAGGACTCGGAGGCCAGCACGGAGGCGCCGCCGATCCCGTCGCCGCCGGTGCGGGCGCCGAACAGCACGACCTTGTTGCCCTTGCCGGAAGCGTTGGCGAGGCGGATGTCCTCGTGCCGCATGACCCCGACGGCGAGGGCGTTGACCAGCGGGTTGCCCTGGTAGACGGAATCGAAGACCATTTCGCCGCCGATGTTCGGCAGGCCCAGCGAGTTGCCGTAGCCGCCGATCCCGGCCACGGCGCCGTGCATGACGCGGGCCGTGTCAGGGTGGTCGATGGCCCCGAAGCGGAGCGGATCCATCACGGCCACCGGGCGGGCGCCCATCGAGATGATGTCGCGGACGATCCCGCCGATGCCGGTCGCCGCACCCTGGTAGGGCTCCACGAACGACGGCGAGTTGTGCGACTCGATCTTGAACGTCACGGCCCAGCCGTCGCCCAGGTTGGTGACGCCGGCGTTCTCGCCGATGCCCACGAGCATGTCCTTCTTCATCTCCTCGGTCACCTTTTCGCCGAACTGGCGCAGGTGGTTCTTGGAGGACTTGTAGGAGCAGTGCTCGCTCCACATCACCGAGTACATGGCCAGTTCGGCGCCGGTGGGGCGCCGGCCCAGGACCTTGACGACCTCGTCGAACTCGTTCTGCTTCAGGCCCAGCTCGGCCCAGGGAAGCTCCACGTCGGGGGTCCGGGCCGCGTTCTCCACGGTGTCGATGTTGAACTTCTTGGCGGTCTCCGCGGGCGCCGCCACTGCGGGTGTCTCCGTCATTTGTTGTCTCCCACGATCTTGTTCAGGACAGAGGTGAAGAAGCCGAGGCCCTCGGTGCCGGAGCCTGCCTGCGGGCCGAAGCCCGCCTCCACGGCGTGCTCGGGGTGCGGCATGAGGCCCACCACGTTCCCGGCCGGGTTGGAGATGCCGGCGATGTCCCGGCGGGAACCGTTCGGATTCCAGCCGACGTAGCGGAACACCACGCGGCCTTCCGCCTCGAGCGCGTCGAGGGTCTTCTCATCCGCGATGTACTGCCCGTCCTGGTTCTTTAGCGGCACGGTGATTTCCTGGCCGGGGGTGTAATCCCCGGTCCAGTCGGTCGTGTTGTTCTCGACCCGCAGGACCTGGTCGCGGCAGATGAACTTCAGGTGGTCGTTCTTGATCATCGAACCGGGCAAAAGGTGCGACTCGGTGAGGATCTGGAAGCCGTTGCAGATGCCGAGGACCGGCAGCCTGGCGTCCGAGTTGGCGGCGTCGATGACCTTGGCCATCAGCGGCGCAAAGCGTGAGATGGCGCCGGCGCGGAGGTAGTCGCCGTAGGAGAAACCGCCGGGAATCACGACGGCGTCGACGTCGCCCAGGGTGGTGTCGGCGTGCCAGAGGGCCACCGGGGTGGCGCCGGCCAGGCGCACGGCGCGGGCGGCGTCGCGGTCATCGAGGGTTCCCGGGAAGGTGACGACGCCGATTTTCGCACCCGCGAGCCTGGCGTGTGCGGCGACGGCGACGGCCTCACCGATCAGGGGGAGTTCAGTCATCTCAGGCCTCGACGACCTCGACGTTGACGACGTCTTCGATGACCGGGTTGGAGAGCAGGGTTTCCGCAGCGTTCCGGGCCTGGGCCAGGATCTCCTCGGTGACCTCGCCGTCAACGGTCAGTTCGAAGCGCTTGCCCTGGCGGACAGAGCTGAAGGCGGTGAAGCCCAGGCGGGGCAGCGCACCCACGATGGCCTTCCCCTGCGGGTCGAGAATCTCGGGCTTGGGCATGACGTCGACGACGATCCGGGGCATCCGGCAACTCCTGTGCGTGAGCATTGGGTAAGGGCGCAGCGGAGTTGTGCCGTCTCACGCCGATCCGTTGTAAAAACAACGGTGTTGAAAAACAACATGGAACGGGCGCTCCGCGAGCTTGCATCCCTATTCTACCGGCCGAGGTGCGGGACGGTGTATTCGTGACCGGGCGCCGCCCCGGCGGGCCCGGGAGCGGCCGGCGGACACCGGCTGGGCGGGCCGGCTATGGTCTCGGCGGGAGGCGCTCAGTAGGATGGTCGGATGGCTGAGAAACCGAAATCCGTGCTGCTTCCCGTGGTGGCCGCCGCCGTCTTCGCCGGACTGGGGAAGATGGTGCTGCAGAAGGTCAGGGCCGACCGTGCCGCGCGGGAATCCAGGGTGGCCGGACCCCTGGATGACAAGACGAGGGCGTGGATCAGCGAGGTCGTCCGGACTCCCCGGCAGTAGCCGGCGACGGATTTCGGCGCACCGAAGCCCGCTCACCGCCACTGCCAGAGCAGGGACGGTGCCGCCGTCCCTGCCGTGCCGCGTCCCCTCAAAGCCCGCCCTGCCGGGCTTTGCTGCGCCCCCTGAGAGCCACTCCCTGTCGAGGGGTATGACTAATTTTGATTAGTCTTCTGTGGTCTATGTCATATCCGGCTCTCAGTCTGTACTGTATGAATCGGCTGGTATCCGCCGGCGGGCGAGAGTTGACTCCTGCTCCCGCACCCGAACCAGTACGTCGTCCCCGGCAAAGGCGCCGGGACCGTTCCTTCTGAAAGGTTCAAACCACTCGTGAAATCACCAGGAAAGAGCTTCCTTCGAAGCGGGGGACTCCGGAGGGCCGTGGCACTGACCCTGGGCTTGCCGGTTCTCCTTTCAACCGTCGCCATCGCGCCCGCCATCGCGGCTCCCGGCCAGGGGGCAACCGTGGCCGGGGTTGCCCAGAAAAACCTTGACCCCGCCAGCTACCGCGACGGCCGATACATCGTCGTGCTGGCTGAGAAACCGGCGGCCACCTACGACGGCGGGACACCCGGTCTGGCGGCGACCAAGCCGCAGCGGGGCAAGAAGCTGGACACAAAGAAGCAGGCAGTCCGGCAGTACGAGGCGCACCTCGAGAAGAAGCAGGCCGAAGTAGCCGGGAAGCAAAACGTCGCGATCAAGCGCCAGTTCACCTCGGCAGTCAACGGCTTTAGCGCGAACCTGACGTCGGACCAGGCCATCAAACTGGCCAAGAATCCTGACGTGCTGGTGGTTGCCCCCGACACCGAAAATGCTCCGGACTACTCCAGCACCGATTTCCTCAAGCTCAGTGGCGCCAATGGCACCTGGAACACCAAGTTCGGCGGCCAGGGCTCGGCCGGCAAGGGCGTCGTCGTCGGCGTCATTGACACCGGCTACACGCCGGGAAGCGCGTTCTTTGCTGGCGAAGAGGTCAAGCCGCTCGTTGGCAACCCCGTCGTGGGTGTCCCCTACCGCACGGACGACGGCAAGATTGCGATGCTCAAGTCCGACGGCGACACCTTCGTGGGCGAGTGCCAGAAGGGCACCGGCACCGGCGCGGATTTCGATGGTTCGGCCTGCAACTCCAAGGTGCTTGCGGCTCACTACTTCGCTGATGACTTCCTGGGCTACGTATCGCCGGAGAACCGCTCGCCGCTGGAGAAGATTTCCCCGGTCGACGTCGCCAGCCACGGCACGCACACGGCCAGCACCGCGGTCGGCAACGCCAACGTTGAGACCTTCGTTGACGGCCGCAGTTTCGGGCTGACCAGCGGCATGGCCCCGGCCGCCAAGCTCTCCGTCTACAAGGTGTGCTGGGAAGACACCAACCCCAACACCGGCGGCTGCTACTCCTCGGCTTCCGTGGCAGCGATCGACCAGGCGATTGAGGACGGCGTCGATGTCCTGAACTACTCGATCTCGGGCTCCACGACCACCACCACGGACCCGGTATCCATGGCCTTCCTGTCGGCCGCGTCAGCAGGCATCTTCGTGGCTGCATCGGCCGGCAACTCCGGCCCGACCGCGAGCACGGTCAACCATGGCGCACCTTGGATCACCACCGTCGCCGCGAGCAGCTTCTCGCAGGAACTGCAGGGCACCGTCGAGTTCGCCGACGGTACCAAGTTTCGCGGCGCAAGCATCATGAACCGCGAGGTCAAGGGCGCCGGCGTCGTGCTGGCCGCCAGCGCGGCTGCCACCGCCGGAGATGCCAATGCGGCCTTGTGCGGCCCGGACACCCTGGACCCGGCCAAGGTCGCCGGCAAGGTGGTCGTTTGTGACCGCGGCGTGTATGACCGCGTGGCCAAGAGCGCCGAGGTCAAACGCGGCGGCGGCGTCGGCATGATCCTGGTGAACCTCAGCAACTCCTCGCTGGATACTGACAAGCACTCCGTCCCGACTGTCCACGTGAACCCGCCGGCCACCGAGGCCATCAAGGCCAAGGTGACCGCGAATCCGGCCATGACCGTCTCCCTGGTCAACAAGGACACCACCGGGCTTCCGCTTGAGGCGCAGCCGCAGATTGCCGGCTTCTCCTCCCGCGGGCCGCTGCTCGCCACCGACTCGGACCTGCTGAAGCCGGATGTCGCCGCTCCCGGTGTTGCCGTGCTGGCCGGCGTCTCGCCGATCGGTACGGACGGAGACAACTTCGGCTTCATGTCCGGTACGTCCATGGCTTCCCCCCACGTGGCCGGTTTCGGCGCGTTGATCCTTGGCAAGAACCCGAAGTGGTCCCCGGCCATGGTGAAGTCCGCAATGATGACCACCGCCGGCGACGTCAAGCTTCCTAACGGAAGCAAGGACACCGATGTCTTCGCTACGGGTGCAGGCCAGGTCGATCCGGCTCGGGTCCTGGATCCGGGCCTCGTCTACGACGCCAACGACGAGGACTACCTGAAGTTCATCCAGGGCACCGGGATCGACCTCGGGATGCCCGATCTTGGCATCACCAAGCCGCGGGACATGAACGTGCCGTCCTTCGCGCTGGGCAACCTCACCGGCAAAATCGTGGTCACCCGCTCGCTGACCGCGCTGACGCCGGGTACCTACCGCGTCAAGGCGGACGTCCCCGGTGTGAAGGTGACCGTGACACCGTCCATCCTGACCTTCGGCTCCGCGGGGGATAAGAAGACTTTCAAGGTCTCCTTCGAGAACCGGGACGCGGCCCTGGGCAAGTTCGCCATGGGCACGCTGACCTGGCAGGGTGCCAACAAGAACGTCGCTTCACCGGTCGCGGTACGGCCCCAGGCGGTCGTGGCAGCTAGCGATGTTGCCTTCACTTCCGAAGGCGGCACCGGCTCGGGCGCCATCAACGTTGTCTCCGGCAGCAACAGCCCGATCAGCATGACCCTCGACGGTCTGTCCAAGGCGGACTCCTCCGCCATTGAACTGGTTCCCGGCGAAGCTGTCCTCGGGACAAACGACGCGTCGAACTTCGGCAAGACGGTAAACGTCCCGGCCGGCAGCCCGCTGGCGAAGTTCTCCGTCCTCTCCACGGACCCGAATGCAGACTTCGACATGTTCGTGGTGAACCCGGCGAACCAGTTGATACAGGTTGCGACGTCCTCGGCCAGCGAATCCCTGTCCATCCCCAACCCGGCCCCAGGCGCGTATCGGATCTTCGTAAACCTGTTCGCCAGCCCCAGCGACCGGGCTACCAAGGCAAGCGTTGATGCGGCCGTCTTGGGCGCCAACGTCGGCAATGCGACGCTGACGCCCAACCCGCTTCGGCTCGCCAACGGGACCTCCGGAGAGGTCACGCTGAACTGGAAGGGCCTGAAAGTCGGTTCCTACATCGGCCGCGTGACATACGCCGGTGCCAGCGAGCCGACGTTCGTCAACGTGCTGGTCACCCCGGCCGGCAGCGTGGTTGTTCCGCCGACATCCGAGGACCAGGACAGCAATGACGGTCCCGGGGACAACGGCGGCCAGGGCAAGCACAAGGGCAAGGACCATAAGGAGAAGAAGGAGAAGGGCAAGAAGGTGAAGAAGGAGAAGGGCAAGATTCAGAACGGGGATCTGTTCAGGGCTCCAAATAACGCCATCTAGGGGTTGAACACCTGAGAAAAGGAATGGCCGGCGGTGGACACCGCCGGCCATTCCTGTTTAAACCGTCGCGCCTCAGATGTCGCCTGTCGATCCGGCCGAGCCGCCCAGCAGCGGTGCCAGGGCACGCCAGCGTGCAATCTCGCAGCCGTCCGTGCGGCTGAACTCGCAGCGTACCTTGCGGCCGGCGTAGCGCCCGGTGACCACCGCCACCTGCGGGCCGCCGTACTGCTGCGTGCAGAGTTTCGGCGGCCCGGGCTGCGGGAAGAAGATCTCCTCGCCGTGCTGCCGGAGCGCTTCTAGGGCGGCGGCGGGATCCGGCACGGTTGATCCTGCGTGGACAGCGCCGCCGCCGGCGAGCAGGCGGAAGCTGCGTTCGGGCGCCCCGGGTGCCTCCGTGAGGCGGACGGTGAGGTCCACGTCGGGCCCGGGGGTTGTTTCGGGGGAGGATGTCATGGGCGTCCTTCCGGGGCCGGGGAAAGCGTGGAAAGCGGGGGAGCCGGGGCGGCCGGGGTGCCGGCGGCCTCCAGCAGCGGCGCGAGTTCCTGCAGCAGCCGGCGGCGGAGGTCCTGCGAGGCATCCGCAAAGGCCCGCTGGTGCTCCACATACTGGGCCTTGCCGTCCGGCGTCTCGATCCGGATCGGCGGGTAACCCCACTCGCTGAGCTCGTACGGGGACGCCTGCATGTCCATGGCGCGGATCCGCCAGGAGAGTTCGAAACAATCCATCACGAGCTCGCTGGGCAGCGCCGGCGCGAGTTTGTATGCCCACTTGTACAGGTCCATGTTGGCGTGCAGGCAGCCCGGCTGTTCCATGGTCCGCTGGTTCTCGCGGCTCGGCTCCAGGGTGTTCAACGGCACCGCGTCCGGGGTGTAGAAGCGGAACGCATCGAAATGCGAGCAGCGGATCCGGTTCTCCTCGACCACCCGGTCCGTCTGCTCGGAACCGAGGCGCAGCTTCAGGTACTCGTGCCGCAGTTCGAACTTGTCCTGCCGGTAGACCATGGCCCACTCGTGCAGCCCGAAGCAGCCGAACTGCGCGGCCCGCGCGGCCGTCCCGGCCAGGATGATGCCGGCAAACTGCACGGCGTCGCGCCGTTCGCTGAGGAACCGTTCGACGTCGACCGTTACGGCGTCCGTGCCGGGCGCCAGCCCCGCGGCGTCGAGCTCGCCGGCGTCGGGCGCGCGGTAGTACTTCCAGCCGGTGCGCTCGGCCGCCGCCGGTCCGGACAGCACGACGCCGGCGCCGGGGTGCCAGCGCAGCAGCTGGCCCGGCTTCTGGGTGTAGTAGGTGAAGAGGAAGTCCTCCACCGGGTGCTTCTGCCCCGCGGACCTGCGGGCGAGGTAGGGATCGGAGTAGGTCCGGACGCGTTGCTTGTGGACGGCCTCGCGGGCCAGCCACTCATCCTGCGCCAGGTGCTTCAACCTAGGCTCCACCGCTGCTGCCCAGGACATCCTTGGCCGCGTCCCACGCGGCGATTTCGCAGCCGTCGGTGCGGCTGAACTTCGACTCAACCGCTTTGCCGTCCACCGAGCCGGTGACAGTTGCCTTTTGCGGGCCGCCGTACTGCTGGGTGCAGGCCTGGTCGGTGGGACGCGGGCCCGGGGACAGCAGTGCGGCGTTCTTCTTGAGGGCGGTGCAGGCAGCGGCAGCGCTCGGGTGTTTGCTTTCCGCCGCCGGGACGCCGTTGCGGCAGACCAGGGTGTAGTTGACGGCTTTGGCGCCCTCGGCAGCCGTGACCATGATGGCCAGTTCGGCGTTGCCCTGTCCCGGGCCTGCGGTGGGCGTCTCGGCCGACGGCGAGGGGGCCGGGACGGTGGTTTCGGCGTCGGCGGAGGGGGTTCCGCCCGGGGACGAAGCGGAAGCGGAAGCCGGTCCGGTGGACGTGGCGCTCGGGGCGGGGCCGCCGCCCGGCGAACAGGCGGCCAGGCCGGTTGCTGCCATCAGGATGAGCGCGGTGGGGATCAGGTTCTTGCGCATGGGCTCTTCTCCTCGGTCTCAGCCCCCATTCTAACGCCGCCGCGGTATCCGGGGCCGGGCCGTAAGTACCTAGGCGGGGGTGCCGTCGCCGGCCGCACGGGTGGCGGCAATGAGGCCCATCATGGCGGTGTGCAGTTCACCGACCCGTTCCCGGTCCAGGCCCAGCAGGGCCATCATGGTGCCCGGCACGGCCGTCGCCCGCTGCCGCAGCGCAGCCCCGCGGGGGGTCAGCCGGACAGCCAGGCTGCGCTCGTTGCCTTCGGCGCGCTGCCGGGTAAGGTAGCCGGCGGCCTCAAGCCGCCGAAGGAGCGGGGAAATGGTGGCAGGTTCCTGGGCGAGGGCCTCGCTGATGTCGCGGACGGTGCGGGGGCTGGATTCCCACAGGCAGAGCATCACCAGGTACTGCGGATGGGTCAGGCCCAGTTTGTCGAGCACCGGTTTGTAGGCGCCCACGACGCTGCGGGAGGCGACGGTCAGGGCAAAGCAGAGCTGGCGCTCCAGCAGGAGGTCCTCCTCCTCCTGCGCGGGCCCGGTTGCCGCCGGGCCGGGTGTTCCGTTGGTGTCGGTCATAGACCCTCCCGAAATAGTTAGTGCACTAATTATTAGCGTACACTGGTGGTACATCCGGTTCGAAGGAGTGGAAGCGATGGCCAAGGAAAGTACCGCCCAGCGGTTCATGAGGGCAACCGGGAAGCTGCGGGCTGTCTTTGGTCCCGCCAGCCGCACCCCGCTCGGGCACGAGATGACCGAACAGAACCGGGAACTGCTGGTGCAGCGGCAGGCCGAGACCCAGCAGTGGGAGACGCTGCACCGACCGGACGGCAGCACCTACGTCGTGCCGCGCAACCCGCAGGACAAGTCGTTGCGCTAAGCCCTCCGGCCTGCCGGCGGTGACGCCCGGGGGCCGCCGCCCGCTGCCGGCCGACGGTTTTTGCCGCAGTCTCCGGAGGCCTTTTTGCCGCCGTCGGGCGTAAAATGAGGGCACTGGCGCCGCCCGCGCCGCCGCTGTTCCGCTTGGTCCTGCCAGCAGGAGAGGGGGTGGGAAATATGGCACGTGCACTGAGAATGGCTGTGTTGAGCCGGCACCTGCACCCGTCATCCTGGGTGCGGTTCCTGTTCGGCCCTGCGTCGCGGGGGGACTACGCCGCGCCGGTCATCCACAAGCATGACGACTTCGAGCAGGCCTCGGAGACCGAACTCGCCGGCTTCGAAGTCGAGACCGACGGGCACGGACATCACTATGCCGTCCGCCGTGAAGACCTTCCGAAAGAGCAGGTCTGACCGGTCGCGCAGCGAAGACGGGAAAAGGGAGCAGTTCGATGAACTGCTCCCTTTGCTGTGCCGGACGTGCCTGCGGCCGGACGTGCTGTGCCTGCGGCGCCTGCGGGTCCCTTAGCGGCCGGTGCCGCCGTAAACCGTCGCCTCGTCCTCGCTGTCCAGGTCGAACGCCTTGTGGATGGCGCGCACGGCGTCGTCCAGCAGGTTGGCGTGGGTCACGACGGAGATGCGGATTTCCGAGGTGGAGATCATGTTGATGTTAATGCCGGCCTCGGAGAGCGCGGCGAAGAACCGTGCCGAGACGCCCGGGTGCGAGCGCATCCCGGCGCCGATCAGGGACAGTTTGCCGATCTGCTCGTTGTATTCGATGTTCTCGAAGCCGATCTCGGGCTGTGCGGCGCGGAGGGCGGCGAGGGCGTCGGCGCCTTCCACGATCGGCAGCGTGAAGGAGATGTCCGTCCGGCCGGTGCCGTGGGTGGAGACGTTCTGGACGATCATGTCGATGTTGGAGTGGGCATCGGCGATGACCTGGAAGATGGCCGCAGCCTTGCCGGGGATGTCCGGAACGCCGACCACCGTGACTTTGGCTTCGGAACGGTCGTGTGCAACGCCGGAGATGATTGGCTGCTCCAAGGCAACTCCCTCTTGAATCGTGATCTTGTCGTCGGCGCCGGGCAGGACCCAGGTGCCTTCGTGCTGGCTGAATGAGGAACGGACGTGCAGCGGCACCCCGAAGCGGCGCGCGTATTCCACGCAGCGCAGGTGCAGGATCTTGGCGCCGGAGGCCGCGAGCTCCAGCATTTCCTCGCTGGAGATGCTGTCGATCTTCCGGGCGGACGGCACTACGCGCGGGTCCGCGGTGTAAATCCCGTCCACGTCGGTGAAGATCTCGCAGACATCGGCCTCGAGGGCCGCGGCCAGGGCCACCGCCGTCGTATCCGAACCGCCCCGGCCCAGGGTGGTGATCTCGTTCGTGGTCCGGCTCATGCCCTGGAAGCCGGCGACGATCGCGATGTGGCCCTTGTCCAGGGCCGTGCGGATCCGGTGCGGGTCCACGTCGATGATCCGGGCCTTGCCGTGGATGCCGTCGGTGATCATGCCGGCCTGGGACCCGGTGAACGACTGGGCGGAGGCGCCGTACTTGTTGATCGCCATGGCGAGCAGGGCCATGGAGATGCGTTCACCGGCGGAAAGGAGCATGTCCATTTCCCGCGCGGGGGCGGAGTCGGTCACCTGGGCGGCCAGGTCCAGGAGTTCGTCGGTGGTGTCGCCCATGGCGGAGACGACGACGACGACCTCGTCGCCGGCGTTGTGCGCGTCCACGACGCGTCGCGCGACGCGCTTGATGCCCTCCGCGTCCGCCACCGAGGAGCCGCCGAATTTCTTCACGACAAGATGCTTGGTGGCGCCGGGGATTGCGGGCAGCTCTTGGGGCTGCGGTCCGGGGTGGACTTCGGTAGTGGGCAAACTCATGCGCGCACCCTCACTGGATCATCGGGGTTCTGGGCGAAGCAACCAAACAGGCAGCCAAACGGCGCGACGGCGGCTTCTCACGCAAGTTTATCGCCGCGGCCGGTCCGGCGTTGAATTGTGACCGCATGCCAGACAGGGCGGCGGCCTGCCCTGCGGCCGCGGGCCCTGTCCGGACATGCCCATCCGCTGGCTCAAGGAATGGACATAGTGGCATTATGCCCATCCTTGGGCTGGTCCATTGGACATGCCCGTCGGCCGACGGGGCTTCAAGGCCTCACTCGGTCCGGCAAGGTCTCACTCGGTCCAATCGGCCCGGTCGAGCCGGTAGCGCCAGGACGGAAGGCGCTTGCCGGCTGTGTCCTCGGCCGCGGTGAAATAGCGGTCCGGCCGGAAGCCCAGGCTATCCAGCAGCCTGCGCGAGGGGAGGTTGGGTTCGTAGACGCCGGCGAAGACCGTCCGGGTTCCGCGGAAGGAAAAGAGCCATTCCACCAGCGCCCCGGCAGCCTCCCGGCCGAGTCCAAGCCCATGATGGTCCGGGTGCAGGACGTACCCAAGGCTGGCCGCATGATCAGGAATCCTGCCGGGCGCCGGGGGAGACTCCGAGTTCCAGGTCCGGCCGTCTCCAATGACTTCCCCGCTGGCCCGCAACTGGATGGCCCAACCGACGTTGAACCATTCCGCTGAAGACGCGGCCGCTGCGGTGGCCATTTTCTGCAACCTGGCGAGGTTCTCTTCCTCGCTGAGTGCTTCGTGGGAGAGATACCGCACGGCATCCGGGTTACCGCGGAAGCGCAGGACCGCGGGGCCGTCCTCGGCGGTCAAGGGACGCAGGATCAGCCGCTCGGTACGGATCGGTGCGGTGGCGCCCCCGGCCGCTGACAAGGCCACGGTCAGCTCAGCGCGTTGCGGCGGCCTTCGAAGGCGCGGCCCAACGTGACCTCGTCGGCGTATTCGAGGTCTCCGCCCACGGGCAGGCCCGACGCGAGCCGGGTGACGGCGATACCGATCGACTTCAGCATCCGGGCGAGGTAGGTGGCCGTGGCCTCACCCTCGAGGTTGGGGTCGGTCGCGATGATGATTTCTTGGATCGCGCCGTCGTTGAGGCGGGTAAGCAACTCACGGATGCGCAGCTGTTCGGGGCCGACCCCGGCAATCGGATTGATCGCGCCGCCCAGGACGTGGTAGCGGCCGCGGAAGGACCGCGTGCGTTCTACCGCGAGCACGTCCTTGGACTCTTCGACGACGCAGATCACGGCCGGGTCGCGGCGCGGGTCGCGGCAGATGTTGCACAGTTCCTGCTCGGTGACGTTGCCGCAAACGGTGCAGAATTTGACCCGTTCCTTGACTGTGGTGATGGCCTCAACGAGGCGCTTCATGTCCTGCGGGTCGGCTTCGAGAATGTGGAAGGCGAGCCGCTGGGCGGATTTGGGCCCGACGCCGGGGAGCCGGCCGAGCTCGTCGATCAGCTCCTGAACTGCACCTTCGTACACAATTTCCTCGTTCGTTTGGGGGAGTAGCGGCCCGGGCGGCCGCCGGACGGGCTAGAGGCGCGGTGCCAGCGGGCTTCCGTCCAGGGAACGTTCTTCCAGCAGCTTTCCGCCCAGAATACGCTCGACGGCGGCGCGGCCGAAGACACCCGATTCTTCGATCGTCTCGTCGTCTGCGCTGGGGATGTCCTGTTCATAACTGGTGACGGCGACGGCGGCCCGCGCGGGCGCCTTCGCGCGCCCGGCTTCCGCTTCGGGGCTGTTGGACAGGCGCTGGTAGAGGCTCTGCCGTCCGGTGGCCGGCGGGGCGCCGACCGGAGCCATGGCCGGCACCGGCGAGGGTGCGGCCGTGATGACAGCGGCGCCGGCCGGGACGAGCTCCCGTTCCGGCGCGCGTCCGTTAATCGAACCGGCATGGCCCGCGCCGGCTGCCGGCGCCGCGCCAGCCGATTCCGGAATCTGCGCAGCGGCCGGCTCGTACTGTGGCGGCTCGGGGCTGCGGTGCTGCGGCTCCGCCGGGGCGTCGGGCGCGGCGACCCGCCCCACGTTCAGCTCCGTGCCAACGGTCCAGACGCCCGGGGACTGTTCGATCGCGCGTGCCCACGGATCCTCCTCGATGCCGCGGGCTGGACCGGCAGCGGGTGGCTCGGCCATGGCCGTCGCGTTCCCGGAGCGGGACGTTGCGGTGGCGCCCTGCGGCGCGGATTGTGCGGACGGCGCGGTGGGCGCCGGGGATGAAGGACCCCCGGCAGCGGGGGCTGAGGGAGCCCAGTCCATCGGCGGCTCTTCATCCAGGGGCGGCGCATCCTCGTCCCGCGGCGGGCCCCAGTCGTCATCCGGGTACGAGTACGTCCCGGCCGAGTCGGCCGCGGACTCTCCGGTGGCGTGCGTGGTGGACTCGGCGGACGACTCGGCTGGCGCGCCGGTGCGGGGTCCCGGGACCACGGCCGCGCTGGCGGGCTGGGTCGCGGGTTGCCGGGCCGGTGCGGGGGCATCGGACGGCGCCTCAGTGCCGGCCGCCCGTGCAGCGGCGGTTGCGCCGGTGGCGCCGGTTGCGGGCGCCGCCGTCGGGGCATCCGGTGCGCTCGCGGCCGGATCAGGGACCAGGCCCCAGGCAACATCGGCCGACGCGGCCGGGGCCTCCCGGCTAGCGGGCGCTTTTGGGTTTGGCTCAGAGCTCGCTGTGCTGTTGCCGCCGCCGGACACGGCCGTGATCTGGCAATCGATGCCGATCGTCTTATGGATCGCCTGGCGCAGATTCTCCGCGTGGTCGGCCCGGCCGAAGGCGCCGGCGAGCCCGGAGGTGGTGAAGGACAGCGTCAGCATCTGGTCTTCGAAGTGGCCGACCTGGGCGTTAGGTTCGACCAGCGCCCAGGTGCTGCGCTTGATCTTGGCCAGGGTCTGCAGGATTTCCGGCCAAGCGCGGCGGAGCACCTCGACGTCTGGTCCCGGACCCGAGGCAGGAGTGGAGGGAGGAAGCTGCGGGGTTTCTCTCCCGCTGTCGGGGCTGCCCTGAGCGGGCTGGGCCGGCGCGGACGAAGCAGGGGCCGGCCGCTTGGACGGATCTGTGGCCGCGGCCGGCGCGGCCTGTGCCGGTCGGGCTCCCTCCGCGGCAGCGGGCGCAGGTTGTGCCTGTTCCGGGCGGTGCACCGCGGCCGGCCGGGGGTCCGGCTCTGCGGCCGGGGTTGCAGGGCCCGGCCGCGACGCGCCGTTCGCTGGCGGGGTTTCCTCCACCGGCCAGTCGCTGGTGCTGACCCGTGGCGCCGTGAGCGGCGGCCGCTCCGGCTGCGCTTCCGGCGCAACCGCTGCCGCCTGAGAAACTGCCGGCGCCGGGTTCGGTGCGGATGCCGACGGCGCGACCGCCTGCGTCCCGACGTCGTTGCCACCGTAGCTGAGGCGCCGCTCCACCCGGTCGATCCGAGCCGCGATGCCACGCTCGGTCTGCTCGGAGCTGGGCAACAGGATGCGGGCGCACAGCAGTTCGAGGTGCAGGCGCGGCGAGGTAGCCCCGGTCATCTCGGTGAGTGCGGTGTTCGTGACGTCCGCGGCGCGGGAAAGCTCCGAAGCGCCCAAGTTGTGGGCCTGGTTCTGCATCCGCGCAATCTGGTCGCCCGGCATGCCGCGGAGGATCGACTGGGCGCTCTCCGGCATGGCCTGCACAATGATGAGGTCGCGGAATCGCTCCAGCAGGTCTTCCACGAAGCGGCGGGGGTCGTGTCCGGTCTGGATGACGCGGTCTACGGCGCGGAAGACGGTGGCGGAGTCCGAGGCGGCAACCGCCTCGACGACGTCGTCCAGCAGCGATGCGTGTGTGTATCCCAGCAAAGCCACGGCAAGTTCATAGTCCAGGCCGTTGGGACCTGCGCCGGCCATGAGCTGGTCCAGCACGGAGAGCGAGTCGCGCACCGAGCCGCCGCCCGCGCGGATGACGAGCGAGAGTACGCCGGGGGCAACCGGCACGTTTTCCTGCCGGCAGAGGAGCTCCAGGTAGGCCATGAGGGGCTCGGGGGGAACCAGCCGGAACGGGTAGTGGTGGGTGCGGGACCGGATGGTGCCGATCACCTTGTCCGGCTCAGTGGTGGCAAAAATAAACTTGATGTGTTCCGGCGGCTCTTCGACGATCTTGAGCAGCGCGTTGAAGCCCGCCGAGGTCACCATGTGGGCTTCATCGATGATAAAGATCTTGTAGCGGTCCCTGACCGGGGCGTAGGTGGCGCGTTCGCGCAAGTCCCGGGCGTCGTCCACGCCGCCATGGCTGGCGGCATCGATCTCAATGACGTCGAGGGAACCGGCGCCGCCGCGGGCCAGTTCAACGCAGCTGGGGCAGACGCCGCACGGGGTATCGGTGGGGCCTTCCGCGCAATTCAGGCAGCGCGCCAGGATGCGGGCGGAGGTGGTTTTACCGCAGCCGCGGGGCCCGGAAAACAGGTAGGCGTGGTTGACGCGGTTCTTCCGCAAAGCCGTCATCAGCGGCTCGGTGACGTGTTCCTGTCCGATAACGTCCGCGAACGAATCGGGACGGTACCTGCGGTAAAGAGCGGTAGTAACAGTCACAGCTAAACCCTACCAATCGGCACAGACATAAAAGACCCCCCATGCACCCGCCAGAGCCCATTTACCCTTGCTACCTTCCGGTCCTGGGGGAGTTCAACAGGATGACGCCACATGAGGGGCCGTCGACTACTTTACCCGACGAACGGGTGTGCCCCGAAACCGCGTGGCCCCCCGGACGGACATGCCCATTTTTCCGGGCGAGGGGTGGGCCGGATCGGACTATGCCCATCGGCGGGACCGGGCGACGGGCATGCCCGGCGGCGGAGGGGCGGCAGTCTCGGTTGGCACGGACGGACATGCCCATTTTTCCGGGCGAGGGGTGGGCTGGATCGGACTATGCCCATTGGCCGGTCCGGGCGACGGGCATGCCCGGCGGCGGGGGAATGCTGGGACCGGCTGCCGAGGGCGGGAAGCTCAATTGGGCGATGCCGTGAAGTTCAGGTATTCTAGTATCTGCTTTTGATTCAGAAGCAACTGGAGAATTCGCCTAGCGGCCTATGGCGCACGCCTGGAACGCGTGTTGGGTTAACGCCCTCGGGGGTTCAAATCCCCCATTCTCCGCGGCTGGCCCCGGTCCCTTGGACCGGGGCCTTTTTGCGCCCGCACCCCTGCGGCAGGCCCCGGGGCCGTTAACGCGCCCCGGGTTAACGGCCCCGTCCATTCAGACGTTTTGTCCTATAACCCGTCCTTTGCCCCCAGACACGACCTAGCCCGGGTACCCCAGGCGACGGAGCCGGCTGCGGGCGGCCTGCTCGCTCGGGCCGACCTTGCCCAGGGCCAGATGGACGATGCCGAGCGTGGCCCTGGTCGCCAGCCTTACCGGCAGCGGAATCGGTCCCAGCCTTGCGGTCCGCAACCCCAGCATGTCCCGGTACTTCGGCTCGAGGCTGGCCACCGCGGCCGCGAAGAGCACCCGATAGCCGGGCCGGAGCGCAGGATGCAGCGGGGGATTGCGGATAAAAGCTACCGTTTCGGCGACCTTGGCACCCGAGGTGAGCTCGCCGTCGTCGTACCAGCGGTCAAGCTGCCGGCGCATTTCCGCCTCGGTCCGCGGCGGCGACTCCACCCCCATCAGTGCCCCGGCCTGCGCCCATTCGCGGACGTAGGCATCCGGGCCGCCGGGAATCGGCCCGCCCCAGATCTTGTGCGCGGACAGGAAGGCGTCGGTGAAGGCGATGTGCACCCAGCGCAGCAGCTCCGGATCGTTTGCCGCGTAGGGCCTGACTGTGCCGTGGGCGTCGAGGTAGTCGCCCCGCACCGACTCGTGCAGCCGCAGGACCCAGCCGGAGGCGGCCCGGGCGGCCCCGGTCGACCCGTACGACACGGTGAAAATCCAGCGGATGGTCCCGGCGAGGCGCCCGAGGGGGTCTTCGCGGAAGCGCGAATGGTCGTGCACCCCGGCCAATGCCCCGGGGTGCAGCGCCTGCATCAGCAGCGCCCGGATGCCGGCCACGATTGTGGGCATGCCCCCGTGCACGGCCCAGACCGCCGACCCGGGACGGTGGAACCCGGCGTCGTCGCCCTCGGCCAGGCGGTCCACCCACTCCGGAACCGCGTCCCGGGAGCCGGTGAACGTGTTTTTGAGCTCGGTCTGCCACTGCCTGAGGACATTGCGCATACTCCTATTCTTACCCGCCCGCCACGGGGCCGGTACCTGTTTTCCCGGCAGGGCTACTGGGACCCGCCGCGGCTCACCGGGCGCTCGCGCGGAATCGCCTGTAGGCCGCGAAAAACCGGGCATTCCGAAGGTTCACAGATCGGGCGGCGTGTGTTCACATAAGGGGGTGGGTCCGTTGGGACGGGGGCCTGGCGGACGCAAGCGCGGGAGTCACATCGTGGGAAAACACTGGGGAAACTCAACGAGTGGGCAGGCAAAGACTTTAGGAGTTACCGGGCGGTCGTTGGCTGCCGCCGCCGGTTTATCCCTCACCCTCTTGGTTTTCGCGCCGCCGGTGCCGCCCGGGTCGACGGTGCGGGCCGCCGTCCGGCAGGAAGCGCGGCCGCTGCCGGCCACCGGATCAGCCGGGCCGGGCCTGCTGGATCCCGGAAGCAACGCCCCAGCTGACCAGGCCGGCGCCGAACGGGGAACCACGGCCCTGACTGTCGACCGCCGGGCCCTCGTGTCCTTCGCCCGGACCACGGTCCAGACGGCCTCCAAAGACGGCAAGGTCGAGCTGCGGGCTGCGTCCGCTGACCTGCAGCGTCCGCCGAAGGGTTTCCTGATGGCGCCACTGGAAACTCTGCGCGAGTCGTCTCCGTTCGGACTGCGCACCAGCCCGCTGAGCGGCGCTGCCGGGGAATTCCACTGGGGCCAGGATTTTGCCGCCCCGTGCGGAACCCGGGTGTATTCGGCCGACGCCGGTGTGGTGCGGGCGGTCGGATGGCACCCCTGGGGCGGCGGGAACCGGGTCGAAATCGACCACGGCAACGGCCTGATCACCACGTACAACCACCTTGAAGGCATCGCCGTGAAGAAGGGCGAATCGGTCGGGGTGGACGAGGTCATCGCCCGGGTGGGCACCACCGGGTCCTCCACCGGCTGCCACCTGCACTTTGAGACCATCCTTAACGGCTCGCACACCAACCCCCTGGACTGGAAGTTCCTGCCGACCCGGCAGGTGGACCGGCTGGACGCCATTCAGATGGTCAGCTACGCCCCGGGCACCGGCAAGCAAGGTAGCAGCGCCGGAAGTACGAGCGGGGACTGGGCGATTCCGGTGGCCGAGGACCACACGCAAGCTGTCACCGGCGGCGCCCAGGAGACGCACGTTTCCGCGGCCCCGGGAACCCCGGCTGCCAAGGACCGTCCGAGCGCTTCGGCTCCCGCTCCTGCGCCGACGTCGACCGCTGCACCCGCCGTGACGCCGACACCGACCGCCATGCCGACGCCGACCGCGACGCCGAGCGTCCCCGCGGTTACGCCGACGCCGGTCCCCACCGCGACGCCGTGCGGCCCCGCGGTTAGGACGCCGACGCCGGTCCCCACCGCGACGCCGTCCGGCCCCGCGGTTACGCCGACGCCGACACCGGTCCCCACCGCGACGCCGTCCGGCCCCGCGGTTACGCCGACGCCGACACCGGTCCCCACCGCGACGCCGACGGCGGCTCCCGCGCCCACCGCCGTGACCGTGACGCCGTCGGCTCCGCCGGTCCCACCGACGCCCACCCTGGCGGCGTCACCGCAGGAAACTGCGGCCACCAAGCCGGCGGAGACCCTCGCGCCTTCCGCCGGTCCGACGCCCTAGCCTGCGTCGGCCCCCCGAGGTCCGCGGACCCATACACCCGCGCCGCGGTGCCGAATCACAGTCGTGAACTGTTCCTGCACCCCAGCCCGCGAGGAAACCAACCCATGACGTCCCTGCATTCCATCCCGCTGACCCTCAATGACGGCACCGAAACGGACTTTGGCCGGTTCCGCGGCCAGGTGGTGCTGGTGGTGAACGTAGCCTCCCAGTGCGGCTTTACACCCCAGTACGCCGGGCTGGAGGCGCTCTACAACGAGTTCCGCGAGGAGGGCTTTACCGTTCTTGGTGTTCCCTGCAACCAGTTCGCGGGCCAGGAGCCCGGCGCGGACCCGGAAATCGCCGAGTTCTGCGAACGCAACTTCGGGGTGACCTTTCCGCTCACCGCCAAGGCCAACGTGCGGGGCAAGAACCAGCACAGGCTCTACGCCGAGCTGACCAGGTTCAAAAACGGACTGCTGCCGGGGCTCGTGAAGTGGAACTTCGAGAAGTTCCTGGTGAACCGCGAAGGCCAGATCGTGGCCCGGTTTGCACCCACCGTCGAACCGGGCGCCCCCGAGGTCGTGGCGGCGGTGCGCCGGGCGCTCGGCTGAGCCTGGCACCAGGGCTTCCGGCCGGCGGCCTGGATCGCTCCGGCGGCCTCCGGCTCCGCGGGACGGGCGGGACTCCCGCCCGCCCGTTCTCGCTCGGCGGCCCGGGCCTTCCGGCGGCGCCCGCCTGCTTCGCGGGCTGCCAACGCGCCGTCGACGCAAGGGCACAAGGGGCCCTACCCCAAAACGAGCTTCCGTCCTAGACTGGCGACACCCTCCGACATTCCGGGCATACCCGCGGCGCAGACGCGTCCGCTTGCCGGCAGTGCAGCCGGCCGGCCGGGCCCGGGGGAGGGCGCATCAAATGCTTCGTGAATCACAACTGGGCACTCAACCTTGGGGGTCCGTGAAACCAGGAGGAAAGTGATGACAGGAAACAAAGCCGTTGCCTACAAGGGGCCAGGAAAAGTCGAACTGATCGACATTGATTACCCCACCTTCGAACTTAAAGACGGCCCGGGGGTCAACCCCGCCAACGTGGGCCGGCAGGTGCGCCATGGCGTCATCCTCAAAACCGTTGCCACGAACATCTGCGGCTCGGACCAGCACATGGTCCGCGGCCGTACCACTGCCCCTGCCGATCTGGTGCTCGGCCACGAAATCACCGGCGAAGTCGTGGAAGTGGGCCCGGATGTTGAGTTCATTAAGGTGGGGGACATCTGCTCCGTCCCCTTCAATATCGCCTGCGGACGCTGCCGGAACTGCAAGGAGCGCAAGACCGGCATCTGCCTGAACGTCAACCCGGACCGCCCGGGCAGCGCCTACGGGTACGTGGACATGGGCGGCTGGGTCGGCGGGCAGGCCAACTATGTGCTGGTCCCGTACGCGGACTGGAACCTGTTGAAGTTCCCCGACCGTGACCAGGCCCTGGAGAAGATCATGGACCTGACCATGCTCTCGGACATCTTCCCGACCGGCTTCCATGGCGCCGTCACGGCAGGCGTGGGCGTCGGCTCCACCGTGTACGTTGCCGGTGCCGGCCCGGTCGGACTTGCAGCGGCGACCAGCGCGCAGCTGCTGGGGGCCGCCGTCGTGATTGTCGGCGACATGAACGAGGACCGGTTAAAGCAGGCGCGCAGCTTCGGCTGTGAGACCGTCGACCTGTCCAAGGGCGGACCAGCCGAGCAGATCGAGCAGATCCTGGGCGTTCCCGAGGTCGACTGCGGTGTGGACGCCGTCGGCTTCGAAGCCAAGGGGCACGGCCACGATGCGAAAGAGGCCCCCGCGACGGTGCTGAACTCGCTGATGGAGCTCACGGCAGCCGGCGGGGCGCTCGGCATTCCCGGGCTCTACGTCACCGGCGACCCGGGCGGCGTCGACGATGCGGCCAAGAAGGGCGCGCTCTCCCTCAGCTTGGGTACCGGCTGGGCGAAGTCGCTGAGCTTCACTACCGGGCAGTGCCCGGTGATGAAGTACAACCGCGGCCTCATGATGGCCATCCTGCATGACAGGGTCCAGATCGCCAAGAACGTCAACGCCAAGGCGATCTCGCTGGAGGACGCACCGAAGGGCTACGCCGAGTTCGACGCCGGCGCCGCCACCAAGTACGTGCTCAACCCGAACGGTTACCTGAGCTAGCCGGAAAGCGGTCGAGTAAGCACTCTCCGGCGGACACATACCTGTGCAGGTATGTGTCCGTCGGACTACTTGTTTGTTGCCTTTTTTCCAATACACCTACTGGAGTTTGCACATTGCTGGCCGAATGTCTGGTTGGATAGATGTTACTGAGAGGGACACTGGCGGCACCTCCCGCCACCCAACCAGGAAGGTTGCAATGGAGCTCATCGAGGCCGAGCACCCCCGGCCACGTCATTTCCTCCTCCACTTGAGCGATTCGCATCTGCTGGGCGGTCCGGATCCGCTGCACGGCGTGGTGGACAGCGACTCCCGGCTCAGACAACTCTTCGACCAGGTCCGGGCCTCCGGCGCGCGCCCGGAAGCGGTGATTTTCACCGGCGACCTGGCCGACCGCGGTGAGGTCCGCGCCTACGCAAAGCTGCGCCGCATCGTCGAGCCGGCGTGCCAGGCAATGGGCGCACGGGTCATCTGGGCGATGGGCAACCACGACGACCGGGCGAATTTCCGGACGGGGCTGCTGGATCAGCCCGCCGGCGACGCCCCCGTGGACCACAGCTACTTCATCAACGGCCTGCGGATCATCACGCTGGACACGTCCGTGCCCGGTTTCCACCATGGCGAACTCAGTGCCGCGCAGCTGGAATGGCTGGCCGAGGAACTCGCCACCCCGGCGCCGGACGGCACCATCCTCGCCCTGCACCACCCGCCGGTTCCCTCGGTCCTGGATCTGGCCGTGCTGGTTGAACTCCGCGGCCAGGCGGCGCTCGCCGCGGTACTGCGGAACTCCGATGTGCGCACCATCCTGGGCGGCCACCTGCACTATTCCACGTCGGCCACCTTCGCCGGTATCCCCGTGTCGGTGGCGTCGGCGACCTGCTACACCCAGGACCTGACCGTGCCCGTGGGCGGAAGCCGGGGGCGGGACAGCGGGCAGTCCTTCAACCTTGTCCACGTCTACGAGCACACCATCGTGCATTCCGTGGTGCAGGTCGCCGAAACACTCCCGGCGGTCGGCGAATTCGTCACCGCCGAGGAAACGCAGCGGCGGATTGCCGCCGCGGGGATCCGGATTCCCGGCCAGGCGCGGCTCGAGGATCCGGCGACGGCGCCGGGCCACCGCCGTCTCACCACCCGGAACTAGCGGGCGCGCGGTTCGGCGCCTACTTCTCCCAGGGCGCCTTGATCGGGAAGTACTTTTCCAGGAAGCCCGTCACCAGCTCGGCGCGTTCTTCGGCCGGCACCTCCGGGAAACTGCCGTCATTAAGGCAGAAAAAGTCCATGTTCCGCTTGGAGAGCAGCTTGGGCAGGTAGTTCAGGCCGGCGCGGGCGGTGGTGTCCACGTACCGCACCTTCGCCGCGGTCTGGGTCACGGCCCGGCCGGTCAGCAGTGCGTAGTAGTGGTAGAACGAGTTCGTCACGGAGATGTTGTCCGCGGCCCGGAACCTGCTGGCCGCCGTCTTAGCGAACTCGGCCGGGAACTCCTGCTCCATCCGTCCCACCACACTGCGGCGCAGCGGCGCGGCAGTGTGTTCCAGATGCCGCGTGGTGATCCGCCCGAACCGGTCCCAGAGCAGCTTGCGGTTGACCCGCGCCGCGTTCTCAAATCCGCTGCGTTCGGCGTCGTTGTCCCCGAGCCCGATCCGTGTCTCCGCCTCGATGAACTTCGTGATCCCGCCGGGGGTGAAAAACATGTCGGGCCGGACCGCCCGGCCGAAAAACATGTCGTCATTGGAATATAGGAAGTGTTCCGAGAGGCCCTCGATGTGGTGCAGCTGGCTCTCGACCGCCTGGGAATTGTGGGTTGGCAGTACCGAGGGGTCGGCGAAGAACTCCTCGCTGCGGACGATCGTCACGCTCGGGTGGTCCGCGAGCCAGGCCGGTGCGGCGGAGTCCGTGGCGATAAAGATCCGGCGGATCCACGGGGCGAACATGTACACCGAGCGCAGGGCGTACTTCAGTTCGTCGATCTGGCGGAAGCGGGCCTCGTGGTCATCCCCCTCGCCGACGACGACGCCGGCCATCTGGGCGCGCCGCGCCGCGATGTACTCCGGCGAGCTGCCGTCGACCCAGGAAAACACCAGATCAATGTCGAAGCTGATGTCGCTGGCATGGTCGGCGAACATGTTTTCGATGGTGGGCCAGGTGTGGCCGTACCGCTCGACCGTGCCGCGGACGGCGTCCTGCGCCAGCATGGTCCGGCGGGTCAGCGAGTTCTCGATCGGCAGGATCAGCTCGTCGCCCTCGAAGCTCCAGAGTTCGAGCTGGACGCCGGCCGAGGCGCCGAACTCCAGGCCGCCGCCCGGCTCCACCCGGGGACGGTACAGCCGGAAAATCCGGGCCTGGCGGTTCGGCGAGAGCTCACCGTCGGCGACCAGGACCGAGGACTTCTTCTTGGCGTCCACCGTCATGGAGTAGAACGGTTCGTCCTGGCATGCTTCCACCAGGGCGGCGCGCAGTTCCTTGCGGTTCTTCCAGTCAACGGCGACTACCGGCCGGTCGTTGTTGCCGCGGACCAGCAGGTAATCCAGGTTCGCCCCGGCCAGGACGGAGCGCACGAAAAGCAGGTCCTCCACCATCGCCTGGTAGGGGGTGCGGTTTTCATTGATCAGTGCATAGCGGCCGTGCCGGCGCACGACGTCGGGGCGCGTCCGGAGCCGGGCGACAGCGGCTGGCGAGGTGACTTCCGCGTGGGCATGGTTGTCGTCAGTTGCCTGGCTGCCGTAGTAAATCTCGTCCTGGATCAATGCGTCTGTAATGTCGATTCTCCGAGCTGGTGAAGGGCCGTGGTTTTCTACTTGCATGATAACCCGGGGCGCAAAACGAACCCCGGGCGCGGAGCCCCGCGGACGGCCGTTACGCCGGGGCCGTTACGCGTGCCGTTACGCGTGCCGCTACGCCAGGGCGCCGCGCCAGTGGCGCAGGAATGCCGCGCCGGCGTCGTCGTGGATGATTTCTTCGCCCAGCCCCAGATCGGCCGCGGTCAGAACCCCGTACGGTTTCGCCGGAACGCCGTCGGCGGGACGGACGTCCACATGCTTGACGGGGTGGTCGTTGTGGTGCAGCCAGTCGGCCATGGCGTAGTCCGTGCGGGAGTCGCCGACCGTCCGCCATGCCTGCGGCGTGATGCCCTGGGCCGCCAGCAGCTCCACGGCCCGGCTGGCGCCAAGGTCCTTGCCCAGGCGGACTGATTCGATGTCGGTGGAGATGATCGTGGGGTCAACCCGGTAGTCCACCCGGTCATCGCTGTTGGGGGCGTGGTGGTCCAGCCGCACCACGCCCAGTCCGTGGCGGGCCATCAGGTCCATGGCATCGGCGTCGAACAACGCCTGCTCGTCGCGGTAGTCGGAATTGGCGACCTCGATGTGCTGCTCGACCGAGACCATGGCCCGCTTGGTCTCGTCGTAAAACATGTGGGCGGAGTAATCCTCCGCCACGAGGCGCCGCACGTCGTCGCCGAACGCCGTCGGGATGGCAAGCTCCCGGTCCACGTGCACCGCCCCCGGCCCGGCGGCGGTGTAGCTGAACCACACGGCCCCCTTCTCGCAGATTGCGTGGATGACTACTTCGGCGGGCATCCCGGCGGCCATCATCGGCTCCATCACCTGCTCGCGGATGAACGCATCCGACCGGCCGGTGTTGAAGACAACCGGTATGCCGGCGGACGCCAGGGCCAGCAGGTCGGCGATGATTTCCGGCTGGACGGTGCGCGTCAGCGGGCTGGCCACCGGGCCGTCGACGTCGAGCAGCAGGGCCAGCGGCGGAGCGGAAGTCTCGGTTGCAGTCATGCCTCCATTCTCTCAGTCGCACCGCTACTTTGCCTCCCGACGGCCCCGTGTGACGGGGCACCTCCGGTGCATCGGCAACGCACATGACCTTGGCGTTCAAGCCGGTGACAGGCCCGGGCACGGCAGTGACAAATGGTCACTGTTTGGCCACAACCTCCGGCGCCGTGGCCTCGCTGATTCCCCTGGCCAGGGATCTTCCCTAGGCTTGCATGGTGATCTTCAAAGCTGTGGGCGAGGGACGCCCGTACCCCGACCATGGTTTCAACACGCCCAAGGACTGGGCGGCGCTGCCGCCGCGCCCGGTCCGACTGGACGAACTCGTGACCACCAAACGCACCCTGGACCTGGAAGCGCTGCTCGCCGAGGACTCGACCTTCTTCGGGGACCTCTTCCCGCACGTCGTGGAGTTCCGCGGCGTGCTGTATCTCGAGGACGGCCTGCACCGGGCCGTCCGTACCGCCCTGCACCAGCGCACCGCCATCCACGCGCGCGTTCTGGTAATAAATGGCTAGACGGCCCAAAGACCCAAAGGTCCTGCACGGGCACAATGTCATCACCGGAGCGGATCTGCGCGCCACTTTCGCGGAGCGGGACGAACTCGAAAACCCGGTGCGGATGCGGCGGAGGATCCTGCACGGCGTGGTCCTGGTGCTGCTGGTCGCGCTGCTTGCGGCGGCCATCGTGGTGGCGCTGGCGATTATGAACGGCCGGATCCAGCTCCCGACGGCGGAGCGCAGCCAGGCTGCGGTGTCGCTGTGCCCGGACGCGACGTACGACTACACGCCGCACCCCAAAGTCAAACTGAACGTTTACAACTCCACAAGCCGGCCGGGGCTGGCCCGTACGGTGGCCAATGAGTTCCTTGCCCGGAAGTTCGTGGTGGGCAAGGTGGGCAATACCCAGAGCGGTTACCGCGGGGTGGCGCTGGTGGTATCCGGGGCCGCCGGCCAGTCGGCGGCGTTCAGTGTCCAGCGCAACCTCCCCGGGTCGGACTATGTCCAGGACGGACGGAACGACGCCGGCGTGGATGTCATCCTGACCGGGGATTTCAAGGCATTGGCCAAGCCCGCACTGGTGGACCAGACGCCAGGGAAGCTCAGTTGCCCGCGGGAGGCGCGCCGGGTCGTCGACGATCCGGCCCAGCCGGTGGTGCCGACGATTGTCCCGGACAGCCCCAGCCCCTGAGCCGCCCGGCGTCGCGCGGGAGCCAGCTACGGGCCGACGCGCAGGGGACCGCCGTCGTCGTCGAACCTGGCGCCGGCACCCAGCTGGATGAAACGGACCGTCCGGGCGATCCGGGCCTCCGCCTCCGGTTCAGCGCCGGCCCCGTCGCCGCGTGCGGCGCTGGAGGACAGCGTGCCGTGGATGAGCTGGGCGAGCTGGGTGATGTCCGCCTCGGGCAGGTAGCCCTGGGCCATGCCGTCGCGCAGGATGTCCTGCAGCAGGACGCTGAGTTCGCCCACGTGGTCCGCCAGTTTGGCGAATGAGGCAGGGGACAGGACCGCGCCCATTGCCGGGCCGGGCGGCAGGTGCCGCCGGCTCAAGTCCGCCACCTGCGCCCGCACGTACAGCGCCAGCCGCTCCACCGGGTTCTCCAGCGATGCCAGCGAATCACGCAGCTCGACGAGGAAGCGTTCTGTCTCGTCCAGCGCGTAGGCGATGAGGAGCTCTTCGATGTCGGCGTAGTAGTTGTAGACGGCGGTGCGGCCGATGCGGGCGTGCCGGGCGACGTCGGTCATGGTCAGGCCGGGCAGCCCGTGGGTGAAGAGCAGTTCGCCGAAGGCGGTCAGGATGCGGCGCTGGGTCTCGGCACGTTGGGCGGCGTTGCTGGCGGCCGAAATCCTGGGCATACAGACACTTTAGCGCGATCTGTCAGCAAAAGAGCCGAAGCTCGCGCTCCCGTCCGCGGCGCGCCGGGCCCGGCGCGCAGCCAGCTCCGCAGCGCGGCAGGCACGCACCGCACTCCCGGCCGGTGTGCGACCTCCAAAAAACACGTAGCGGAAACGCCCCCGAAACTTCCCCCGTGCATGCTGGTGCCAGCGGGGCCCCGACGGCGGGTGCCTCCGGGGAGTGACTGCGGTGCCGACGGGGAGGAAACGGATATGGGCATGGAAAACGCGATCCGGACGTGCGCGGAGCTCGCGGTCGTCCGGTGCGCCCCTGCGCCGGGCCTCGGGCGAACCGCAGGCCTGGCCCCGCCCGTGTGAAGCGCGAACGTACACTTGCGGCCCCCCGAGTGCGGCGCGAACGTACACTTGTGGCCCCCGAGCGCGGCGCGAACGTACACTTGCGGCCCCGCGTGGCGCGCGCCGGCGGGCCCGAAGTGTACGTTCGCGCTTGGTGGCCGGTCGGCCAGGGACTTGCCTCAGACCGTGCAGCCATCCGCGCCGCAGGCCGCGCCGGTCTGACCGGTGGTGGACGCGTCGGCGTCGACCATGACCAGCGGGTGGCTTTCCTGCCAGGCCTGCTCCAGGGCCGCCGTAAAGGTGTCGACGGGCTGGGCTCCGGAGAGCCCGAACCTGCGGTCGATGACGAAGAACGGTACGCCCCTGACGCCCAGCGCCCGGCCCTCTGCAAAGTCCTGCCGGACCTCGTCGGCGTACTTGTCCGAGGTGAACAGCTCCTCCAGCTCGCCGGCGTCGATCCCTAGGTCGAGCCCGAGCGCAGTGAGATGCTCGCTGCTGCCGATATCCCGGCCATGCTCAAAGTGGTCGCTGAGCAGCCGCTCCTTTGCGGCGTCCTGCTTTCCGTGCGCGGCGGCGAGGTGGATCAGCCGGTGGGCCGTGAAGCTGTTGGCGACCACGACGGCGTCCAGCCGGTAGTTAAGGCCCTCCGCGCGCGGCCGCGGCGGCCACGTGCTCGAACATCGCGGCGACTTGGTCCGATGCCATGCCCTTCCGGGTGCTGAGGTAGTCAAGTTCGGTGCCGTCATAGTGCTCCGGCAGGGAGGGGTCCAGCTGGAAGCTGCGCCACTGCACGTCGACGGCGTCGCGGTGCGGGAAGGCAGCGAGGGCGGTTTCAAAGCGGCGCTTGCCGATGTAGCACCAGGGGCAGGCCACGTCGGACCAGATCTCAATCTTCATGCCGGCAACAACCGTGTTGCCTGCGGACCCATTCCCGCCGACCCGGTGCTGGGAGCGCGAGCGTACACATGAGGCCCCGGCCCGCCGGGTTTTTAGGGCCGCAAGTGTACGTTCGCGCAAGGTGAGGAGGTCAGGGGGGCGAGCGGATGTTCCATGACGAAGTCGTGCTCCACCGTGTTCCCCAGCCTGAACGTCTTCGTCCCGACCTTCCGGAAGCCGGATTTCTCGTAGAAGCGGATCGCACGGGCATTCTGGTTGTTCACACCGAGCCAGAGTCCCCGGGCGCCGGTGGCCGCTGCCGCGGCGGTGCTGGCGCGCATCAGTTCGGCCGCCGCGCCCAGGCCATGGTGGTCGGGATGGACGTAGCACTTGCTCAGTTCCGTGCTTGGAGTGGCCTCGAGGACGGCGGCCACGTCCGGGTCCTGCGCCGGGCGGTCAATGAGCAGGCTGTAGCCGCGGAGCGCCCCGTCGACGTCGAGGACGAGCACGGTGACATCCGGATCGGCCAGATAGCCGCGGAAGTTCGCCGCGCTGAGCGTGTTTGCCAGGTGTGCGGCGATGTCTTCGGGCCGGGATTCCGGCGGGCAGGCCAGCGGGAAGGTGACGGCCGCGAGATCCGCCAGCGGCCCGGCATCGTCCGCAGTAGCCTTCCGGATGAGGTGGGTCATCCCCAAATCGTAGTCCGCGGCCGGCGCCTGGCGATCTTCGCGAAACGCGGCCCGTCATGTTCGGCCGGGTGCGACCCCGGCGCTCACGGGGCGTGATAGCAATGGGACTGATGAAAACATATTTCTGCCCGGCCGCGGGGCCGGCCGTTGGCCCCCCTGCGGGGCCGGGGGCGGCGCGGTGAGCGCCCTGGCGAGGATCCCGCGCGGCCCGCTGCTGATGATCGCCATCGGGCTCATCGCCCTGAACATGCGCGGTCCGTTCGTCGCCGTTGCGCCGGTGGTCGGGAACATGCAGCAGGACCTCGGGTTCTCACCGGTCGAAATTGGCTTCCTGACCGGCATTCCGGTGCTCTGTTTCGCACTCGCCGCGCCGCTGGCCTCGCTGACCGGCCGGAAGCTCGGCCCGGAGTTCGCCATCACGCTGACCCTGCTGGGCGTGCTGCTCGGCGTCGTGGTCCGTTCCTCCGGCGGGGGCGGGCTCGTGATGCTGGGCACCGTGATCCTGGGCGTCGCCATCACGATCGGCAACATTGTGGTCCCGCTGATCATCCGGCGCGACTTCAGCCCGGGCAGGCAGGGCGCGGCCATGGGCATCTACACTGCGGCCCTGAATATCGGTTCCTTCGCCACCTCCATGATCACGGCGCCGCTGGCGGAACTCCTCGGCTGGCGCCCGGCCATCGCGGCGTGCGCCCTCTTTGCCGTAGCGGCTGCAGCGGTCTGGATCCTGGCAGCCGGGAGCAGTTCGCTTCGCCCCGAGCCGATCCCGGGGATTGACCCGACGCGGACGGCGGGGCGCCCGGCATCGCGCTGGATCACCGTGGCCCTGACCGCCGGGTTCGCCGGCCAGGCGTTCTCCTACTACGGCGTGACCGCCTGGCTGCCGAGTCTCCTGGCAGACGAACTGGGGCTGGCGCCCGCGGCAGCCGGCGCCGGGTCCTCGTTGTTCCAGATTCTTGCGATCGCTGGCGGGCTGGGTGTTCCCCTGGTGGCACGCTTTGCCAGCACGACGACGGTGGGCCTGTTCTTGGGGGCGCTGTGGCTGACCGTGCCGGTGGGCCTCCTGTTGGCGCCCGAGCTGTGGTGGCTGTGGTCATCCTCCGGCGGTGTGGCCCAGGGCGGCGGCATCACGCTGATCTTCACCGCGATCATCCAGCTGGCCCGAGACCAGGCCTCGGCGGGCCGGATGTCCGCCGTCGTCCAGGGTGCCGGCTACAGCTTCGGCGCGGCCGCCCCCACCCTGCTGGGGTTCGTGCACGGCATCTCGGACTCATGGACCGGGCCGCTGCTGATGATCCTTGGTTCGGTGACGTTGTTCATTGCAGGCTGCGCGCTGTCCCTACGCCACGTCCCCAAGCCTCACTGACCAATCTTCGCCGACCGAGCGCTGCCGACCAAGCCTCGCCGACCGGGCGTCCATCCTCAACGCGCGAACGTACAGTTGCGGCCCGTGTTTTAGTGAAAACACGGGCCGCAACTGTACGTTCGCGCGTGGGGAGGGGTTCCGTTGCCGGGCCGCCGCCCCGGATTTCGGGGGGCCTGTTGCGAAGGGCGTGGCAGCCCGGCGGACGGAAGACTAGACGGCGACGAGTCCCGCGGTGCTCGGGGCGTTGTCGTCGCGGGCTTCGTGCAGGAAGCGGTCGTAGGCCGGGAGGGTCAGGAAGGCCGGGAACTCGTTGCCGAGCGTGACCTCCTCGAAAATGTCGCGGGCGTCGGCGAAGCGGTCGCCCTCGAACCGCTCGAGCTTGGCGAATTCCTCATCCAGCATGTCCTCGACCCATTCGCGGGTGATGACGTCGCCGTCGTCCGTGATGGCCCGGGAGAAGATCCACTGCCACAGCTGCGAGCGCGAGATTTCTGCCGTCGCCGCGTCCTCCATCAGGTTGTGGATGGCCACCGCGCCGTTGCCGCGCAGCCAGGACTCGATGTAGCGGATGCCGACCTCGATGTTGTTCCGGACCCCCTGCTCGGTGATCGTCCCCGTCGTGGCGGAAATATCGATCAGGGCACGGTCGTCCGGGGTGACGTCCTCGCGGAGGCGGTCCAGCTGGTTCGGGCGGTCGCCGAGGACGCCGTCGAACACCTCACGGCACACCGGCACCAGGTCCGGGTGCGCCACCCAGGAGCCGTCGAAACCGTCTCCGGCTTCGCGGGTCTTGTCGGCGCGCACCTTCTCGAAGGCACTCGCGTTGGCTTCCTCATCCTTGCGGTTGGGGACGGCCGCGGCCATGCCCCCGATCGCCATGGCGCCCCGCTTGTGGCAGGCCCGCACCAGCTGTTCGGTGTAGGCGCGCATGAACGGCTGCGTCATGGTGACCTGGCCACGGTCCGGCAGCACAAAGCGGGGCCCGCGGGTGCGGAAGTTCTTGATCAGCGAGAAGATGTAGTCCCAGCGGCCCGCGTTCAGGCCCGCGGCGTGCTCGCGCAGCTCGTAGAGGATCTCCTCCATTTCGAACGCGGCGGTGATGGTCTCGATCAGCACCGTGGCGCGGATGGTGCCCTGCGGGATGCCGAGCAGGTCCTGGGCGAGGACGAAGATGTCGTTCCACAGCCGGGCTTCGAGATGGTTCTCGATCTTCGGCAGGTAGAAGTACGGGCCCTTGCCCTGGGCGAGCAGGCGGCGGGCGTTGTGGTAGAAATACAGACCAAAGTCCACGATCCCGCCGGCCACCGGAACGCCGTCGATGAGCATGTGCTTTTCCGGCAGATGCCAGCCACGGGGACGGACCACGATCGTGGGCAGCTCCTCGGCGGCGCGGAGCTTGTACTCCTTGCCCTCCGGGGAGGTGAAGTCGATCCGGCGCTCAAGCGCGTCGGTCAGGTTCAGCTGGCCCTGGATGACGTTGCGCCACGACGGCGTGGAGGAGTCCTCCATGTCCGCGAGCCAGACCTTGGCGCCGGAGTTGAGCGCGTTGATGGTCATCTTCTTGTCCACCGGGCCGGTGATCTCGACCCGGCGGTCGGTCAGGCCCGGCGCCGGGGGAGCGACGCGCCAGTCCGGGTCGTTCCGGATGGAGGCGGTCTCCGGCAGGAACCGCGGGTCCTGGCCCTTGCTGATCTGCTGGCGGCGTTCCTCTCGGGCCCGAAGCAGCTCCTGCCGGCGCTCCGCCGTCGCGCGGTGCAGTTTGGCCACGAACTCCAGCGCGTCCGGGGTGAGTACCTCGTTCTGCCGGCAAATGGGCTGGGCGGTCAACGTGATCCCGTTGATGGTGAAGTTGTCAGTGAAGCTGTTCATGAGAGTTCTCCCGTGCAAGGCCCAACTGAGTGGCAGTAGTTGTCGTTTTGAGCCTTCAAAACGACAACTACTGCTATCTAGTTGGGGAAGTGTTAGTGGAACTGGCCTTCTTCGGTGGATCCCACCAGGGCCAGGGTGGATGCGTTCGGGTTGAGCGCGGTGGCGATGTCGTCGAAGTAGCCGGTGCCGACTTCGCGCTGGTGCTTGGTGGCGGTGTAGCCGCGGGCTTCGGAGGCGAATTCCTTCTCCTGCAGCTCGACGTAGGCGCTCATGCCGTCCCGGGCGTAACCGTGGGCGAGGTCGAACATCGAGTAGTTCAGGGCGTGGAAGCCGGCCAGGGTGATGAACTGGAAGGTGAAGCCCATGGCGCCGAGTTCGCGCTGGAACTTCGCGATCGTGGCGTCGTCCAGGTGCTTGCGCCAGTTGAACGACGGCGAGCAGTTGTAGGAGAGCATCTGGTCCGGGAACTCGGCCTTGACCGATTCGGCGAACTTGCGGGCCAGCTCCAGGTCCGGGGTGCCGGTCTCCATCCAGATGAGGTCGGAGTACGGGGCGTAGGCCTTGGCCCGGGCGATGCAGGGTTCGATCCCGTTGCGGACCTTGTAAAAGCCTTCGGGGGTGCGCTCGCCGGTGATGAATTCCTGGTCGCGCGGATCGACGTCGGAGGTGATCAGGGTCGCTGCCTCGGCGTCGGTGCGGGCGATGATGACCGACGGCGTGCCGGCGACGTCGGCGGCCAGGCGGGCCGCGTTCAGCGTGCGGACGTGCTGCTGGGTGGGGATCAGGACCTTGCCGCCCAGGTGGCCGCACTTCTTCTCCGAGGCGAGCTGGTCTTCCCAGTGCACACCCGAGGCGCCGGCCTGGATCATGGACTTCATCAGCTCGTAGGCGTTAAGCGGGCCTCCGAAGCCGGCCTCGGCGTCGGCAACGATCGGAACCATCCAGTCCTCGACCGTCTGGATGCCCTCGGAGAATTCGATCTGGTCGGCGCGGAGCAGCGCGTTGTTGATCCGGCGGACCACAGTGGGAACGGAGTTTGCCGGGTACAGCGACTGGTCCGGGTAGGTGTGGCCGGAGTTGTTGGCGTCGGCGGCAACCTGCCAGCCGGAGAGGTAGATGGCGCGCAGCCCGGCCTTGACCTGCTGCACAGCCTGGTTGCCGGTCAGGGCGCCGAGGGCGTTGGTGTACTTGCCCTCCTTGTGCTCCTCGGTGAGCTGCTTCCACAGCTTCTCGGAGCCGCGGCGGGCCAGCGTGTGTTCCTCGGAGACCCGGCCGCGGAGGCGGACGACGTCGGAGGCTGAGTAGTCCCGAGTGACGCCTTCCCAGCGCGGGTTGGCGGCCCACTCGAGCTCCAGGGCGGCGGCCTGCTCTTCGGGCGTCTGCTGGGTGGGCTCAAATGCTGCAGTCATCTTTGTCTCCTTGGTGGGGTCCGGGCCGGCGGAGCCGCGTCTCTGCGGGTCCGCCGGATGATCCGGAACTTTGGAACTCTTTCCGTATGAACTACTTTTCTGCACTTTCCAAGGGCTTTCTAGACTAAAAGCGTGGAAAGAAATGCACTTCTTCGCGTATTCTCAAGAAATGCATCCCGCCAGCTGGAACCGCCAAGCATCGTCCCTGCCCTCACCTGCGACGCCCGAGGTCGACATCATCAGCATGGGCCGCCGCGTCCGGCACCTGCGCAAGGCGGCCGGGCTCACCCTCGATGACCTCAGCGCCGCCGTCGGGACGGCCCCCAGCCAGCTGAGCCTGATCGAAAACGGCAAGCGCGAACCCAAGCTCGGCCTGCTCCAGCAACTCGCCGCGGCGCTGGGTGTCAGCATCGACGAGCTGCTCGGGGCGGAGCCGCCCAACCGCCGGGCGGCCCTCGAGATTGAGCTGGAGCGCTACCAGCGCAGCCCCATCTACGAGTCCCTAAACCTGCCCAAGATCCGCATCAGTTCGCGGCTGCCGATGGATGTGCTGGAGTCCATGGTGGGGCTGCAGCATGAGCTGGAACGCCGGCTCAACGAGCAGGTCGCCACGCCGGAAGAGGCCCGCCGCGCCAACGGTGAACTGCGGGCCATGATGCGGGAGCGCAACAATTATTTCCCGGAGTATGAGGCGGAAGCGCAAAAGGTGCTCGCCTCGGTGGGCCACACGTCCGGCCCGCTCTCCCATCATGTAATCGCGGACATTGCCGGGCACCTCGGATTCACCCTGCACCACGTGGGCGACCTGCCGCATTCCACCCGCTCGGTGACGGATCTCAAGAACCGCAGAATTTACCTCACACAGAATGCCCGGAGCGACCATGATCCCGCGGTCGGTGCTGCTGCAGGCCCTGGGCCACTACGTCCTGGGTCACCAGACGCCCACGAACTACGGCGACTTCCTGATGCAGCGGGTGGCGACGAACTACTTCGCCGCCGCGCTGATGCTGCCGGAGCAGGCCACCGTGGATTTCCTGCAGAAGGCCAAGGCGGCCAAGGAGATCGCCGTCGAGGACATCAGGGATGCGTTCGCGGTGTCCTACGAGACCGCGGCGCACCGCTTCACCAACCTCGCCACCCAGCACCTGGACCTCCGGACGCACTTTCAGAAGACGCACAAGAGCGGGATCATCTACAAGGCGTATGAGAACGACGGCGTGACGTTCCCGCAGGACCACACCGGCGCCATCGAGGGCCAGCCATCGTGCAAGAACTGGACCTCCCGCGTGGTGTTCGACGTGCCGGACAAGTTCAGCGCCTACAACCAGTACACCGACACCCCGGCCGGGACCTACTGGTGCACCGCCCGGACGGAGCGGTCCGCGAACGGGGAATTCTCGCTCTCCGTGGGGGTGCCCTACGCGCAGGTGAAGTGGTTCCGCGGCCGCGACACCACGGAGCGGTCCAAGTCCACCTGCCCGGACGAGAGCTGCTGCCGCAGGCCCCCGGCGTCGCTGACCGCGGAGTGGGCCGGCAACGCCTGGCCTTCGGCCCGCGCCCACTCGCACCTGCTCGCCGCGATGCCGCCGGGAGCCTTCCCCGGCGTGGACGAGACCGAGGTCTACTCCTTCCTGCAGGCCCACTCCGGGAGCTGAGGGAACCCCGGTACGCTCCCTCAGTTTTTGTCGGGCTCCCGAGGCGCTCAGGCACCGTTGCAGCAGAGCTGATGACCGTTGCCGGCTCCCGTGCGCGGTTGCTCTACGACGAATCGTCTATTTCGAGTGCCCCGCGGTGCAGGACGCGGTGCAAATTCCGGTAGCGTTCCTCGCTGCCGGACCAGCGGCCCGTGTCCCCGAGAAAATGCAGGTATTCAAAAAGGGAGGCGCAAAAAAAGGCTGCAAAGTCGGCATCAGGTTCATCAAACGACTCCACAAACCTAGCGATGCGTCGAGGGTCCATTGCGGTCACCGGGGCGCCGCCAGAGATTTCGGTGTAGATCTGGAAAAATGCGGTCAGCTGCTCCAGGACCGGAAGCTCTGGCAAGATCCCGTGCTCGCGATGCCAGCCCACAAATGCGATCAGGGAACCCAGTTCTTGGTCATGGCGCGACACGAGGGAAGCAGGTCTGCTGCCGGATTTCCCGGCCCGGTGCACGCAGTCGCGTCGACTTGCCGGCCGACGGCGGGATTTCTTGGCCACGATTTATCCTTGCTGTAGAAGCGGCAATAGGCGGACTGCCTAACAAAACGCTATGAGTGCGGACACGGGGCCTCAACCCTGGCTAGCCGTATGTGGAAAAGCGCTCCGGCCAGCCGGCCAGCCCGCCTGCAGAACGCCGCTACCTGCCGGCCTGGGACCCACACCAAGGCGGGCGGACTATATTGGCCAGTGTCAGCTCATCGATCCACCCCGCGGGAGCGTGCACCCATGGCCAAGGAACTTGCCACCCAGCTCGTCGAACAACTCCAGGCTGCCGGCGTGCAGCGGATCTACGGAATTGTCGGTGACAGCCTCAATCCGATTGTCGACGCCGTCCGGAAGACCGGCGGAGCCGCGAAGGGCGGTATCGACTGGATCCACGTCCGGCACGAGGAGGCCGCCGCGTTCGCCGCCGCGGCCGAGGCCCAGCTGACCGGCAGGCTCGCCGTCTGTGCCGGGTCCTGCGGACCCGGCAACCTGCACCTGATCAACGGCCTGTACGACGCCAACCGCTCCGGCGCCCCGGTCCTGGCCATCGCCTCGCACATCCCGAGCAAGCAGATCGGCAGCAGCTTCTTCCAGGAAACCCACCCCGACCGGCTCTTCAACGAGTGCTCGGTGTACTCCGAACTCGTCAGCACTGCCGAACAAGCGCCGCGCGTGATGCACAGCGCCATCCAGCACGCGGTCGCGCTGCGCGGCGTCGCCGTCGTGACCCTGCCCGGCGACATTGCCGGGCTGGAGGCGACCGCCGAAACCCCCGCACCTGCAGCCTTCCGGCCGGCCGCGCTGGTGCCCGACCCCGCCAGTGTGCAGGAACTGGCCGACGCCATTAATGACGCCGGAAAGGTCGCCATCTTCGCCGGAGCCGGCGTCGACGGCGCGCACGACGAGGTGATCGCGCTGGCCGAACTGGTCAAGGCACCAATCGGGCATTCGCTGCGCGGCAAGGACTTCATGCAGTACGACAACCCCTACGACATCGGCATGACCGGGCTGCTCGGCTACGGCGCCGCCGCCGAGGGGATCGAGGACGCGGACCTGCTCATCATGCTGGGCACGGACTTCCCCTACGACCAGTTCCTCCCCGGGACCAAGACCGCCCAGGTGGACCGGGCGGCGCAGAACCTGGGCCGGCGGACCGACGTCGACGTCGCGGTGCACGGCGACGTGCTGCCGACCCTCGCGGCACTCATGCCGCTGCTGAAGCCCAAGAAAAGCAGCCGCTTCCTTGACGCGATGCTCAAGAAGCACGACCGGCTGATGAACAAGGCCGTGGGCGCGTACACCCGCAAGGTCGAAAAAACCCAGCCGATCCACCCCGAGTACGCGGCCTCGCTGCTGGACCAGGTGGCGGCGGATGATGCGGTCTTCACGGCGGACACGGGCATGTGCAACGTGTGGACCGCCCGGTACATCAACCCGCTGGGCACCCGCCGGCTGATCGGCTCGTACCTGCACGGCTCCATGGCCAACGCGCTGCCGCACGCCATCGGCGCCCAGCTGGCCTACCCGGGACGTCAGGTGGTCTCGGTCTCCGGCGACGGCGGGCTGTCCATGCTGCTGGGCGAGCTGATCACCGTCGCGGCCCACCGGCTGCCGGTCAACGTGGTCGTCTTCAACAACTCCACCCTGGGCATGGTCAAGCTGGAGATGCTGGTGGACGGGCTCCCCGATTTCGGCGTCGACGTCCCGGACGCCAACTACGCGGAGGTCGCCCGGGCCCTCGGCTTCCACGCCGTCCGCGTCACGGACCCGGCCCGTATCGAGGCCGCGTACCGGGAGGCGTTCGCGCACCCCGGACCGTCGCTGGTGGAGCTCATCACGGATCCCAAGGCGCTCTCGATCCCGCCGAAAATCAAGGGCGCGCAGATCTTGGGCTTCGCCACGGCCATGTCCAAGGTGGTGCTGAACCGGGGAGCGGGCGAGGCCGTAAGCATGGCCCGGAGCAACCTGCGCAATATCCCGCGGCGCTGACACGGTTCGGCGGCGGCCCACCTCCGTTTCGACGGTTCCGTGCCCGTCCGCCGTCCCGTTTCGACGGTTCCGTGCGCGTCCGCCGTCGTCCGTCGTCCCGTTTCGACGGTTCCGTGCGCGTCCGCCGTCGTCCGTCGTCCCGTTTCGACGGTTCCGTGCGCGTTCGACGGCGTCAGGCATCGAATGCGCACGGAACCGTCGAAATGGCCAAGGGCTAGCGCGGGGCGGCCTCCGGTGCTTGACTGGCCGCAGGCGGATCCCCGCCGTTGCACTGACGCGTTGTGCGGGCCTTGGGGGCGCGATGAAACAGAAGATTCCGGCACGCATTATGGCGGCCGCTGCGGCCCTGGCGCTGGTCCTGTCGGCCTGTTCGGCCGCGCCGCCCGCGCTGCTGAAGGCCGACGGCGTCGAACGCGTCGCCGCGGACCGCTCCGCGTACCCGGCCGAGTTGGCCCAGCTCCGCGCGGCGGCGCGGAAGCTGGGCGCCGCGCTTCTGGCAGACGGCGGGGACGCCGGAAACGGCAACGTGGTCTCGTCCCCGGGCAGCCTGCTGATTGCCCTGGCCATGCTGCGGACAGGGGCGACCGGCGCAACCGCCGCCGAAATGGACAAGGTCCTGGGCCTACCCGCCGACCACCGCGACGAGGCCATGAATGCGGTGCTCGCATCCTTGGAGGCCTTCGACGGCGACCCCGGCTCGGTGGATGAAAGGAACCCTCCGCGCCGGCCGGTCCTGCATACCGCCAACGGGCTGTTCGTGGACAAGGGCGTGCCCACGGGAGAGCGGTACCTGGATTCCCTGGCCCGGTACTACGGCACCGGCGTGTATCCGGTGAATTTCGCCGATGACGCCACCACCAAGCCGGCAATTGACGCCTGGGTGGAGAAGAACACCGGCGGACGGATCAAGAAGGCGCCCGCGGAGTACAGCAAATACAACACCTTCAGCGTGCTCAACGCCGTGTACTTCGCCTCCGCGTGGAAGGTCCCCTTCGAGGCGGCCGACACGTCCGATTTGCCCTTCACGACGGCGGACGGCAAGCAGGTTTCCGTCCCAACCATGTCCGGCGTCCAGGCCGTCGCTTCCGCCCAGGGCGCCGGCTGGCAGGCGGTGGACCTGCCCTATGCCGAAGGCTTCGTGATGCGGCTCGTGCTGCCCGACGCCGGGGCCGCCGCGCCGGGCGCGCAGATCCTCGCGGACGCTGCCCGGGCTCTGGACGCGGCCACCCCGTCGCCCGCGCAGCTCTTCCTGCCGAGGTGGGACCAGAAGAGCAACTTTGAGCTGCGCAAGGTCTTCGCCGACCTGGGGCTACACGAAATGCTCCAAACCGAGTCCGGCTTCAACTCGATCCAGCCCGGCCTCGGGCTCACGCAGGCTGGGCAGTCCGCCAACATCACCGTGGCGGAGAAGGGGACGGTTGCCGCCGCCGTGACCCAGATCAACGCGGAAGCGGTGAGCGGAACCGCCGTCGAGAAGGTGATCAGGTTCGACCGGACCTTCCTGTACGAAATCGTGCACGTCGGGACCGGGCTGCCGCTGTTCATGGGCCGGGTGTCCGACCCGAGACCGGCCGGACCCTAGCGGGCCGGGGCCGTTTAGACGGTTCCGCGCCGGTACGACGGCGGGATGCGTCGAGCCGGCAGGGAATCGTCGAAACGGCCGTCCGGGGGCAGGGGGGCGGGGCAGCGGGCCGGGGCCCGCGGGTTAGCGCGGACCGCCCTGCCAGAGCGCGTCGAACGGGGCGCCCGAGGCCACCCGGTTCCGGATCCCTGCGGTGACAAACTCCTTCGCGGTGCGGGCGGCGTCCAGCGGGGTTGCGCCCTTGGCCAGCTCGGCCGTCACCGCGGCGGCCAGCGAGCAGCCGGCCCCGGAGACCGCCACCTCGCCCACCTTCGGGGCGGAGAGCACCTCCAGCGTCTCGCCGTCGTAAAAGACGTCGACGGCGTCGGGCCCGGTCAGGCGCACGCCGCCCTTGGCCAGCACGGCTGCGCCGCTGAGCTCGTGGATGCGGACGGCCGCGGCTTTGAGCGACTCGACGTCGGCGATCTCCAGGCCGGAGAGTGACTCGGCCTCGAAGTGGTTCGGTGTGACGAACGTGGCCAGCGGCAGGATCTGCGCCTTCAGCGCCTGGTCGGTGTCTAGGGCGTGGCCCGGTTCCTGGCCCTTGCAGATCAGCACCGGGTCCAGCACCACGTTGCGGAAGGCGCCGTCGGTCAGCGCCGACGCCACCGTGGAAATCGTTGCCGGGCTGCCCAGCATGCCGATCTTCACCGTGTCCAGCACCGACGGTGCGCCGGACCCGGCGCCGTAGGCCGCCGTCGTCGCCTCCAGCTGGTCGGCGATCACCTGCTGGTCCACCGGGACAAAGCGGTGGTTCCAGTTGTCCTTGGGGTCGAACGAGACGATGCAGGTCAGGTTCACGATGCCGAAGACGCCGAGCTCCTGGAAGGTCTTCAGGTCCGCCTGCGCGCCAGCGCCGCCGGTGGCCTCGGAACCGGCGATGGTCAGGGCGACGGCAGGGTAGGCGCTGGCGTCGGAGGTCACGTTGTCCACAGCGTAAGAAGTCATGGACCTATCCTGCCACCCTCGGAAAACCGGCCGCATTGTGCGTATGACCAATATGACCAAAACCCGAGTGTTCCGGATCACCGGGAATATGGTGGCGGACGGTGTTGCTCTCTTGCGGCGCCGGATCCAGGAAGGTTCATTGATGAGCACCCAACTGTCCGAGGCGGCACAAACCAGAAGAGCCGTCGGCAACATCCTCAAAGGCTCCGCGGGCAACCTCGTGGAATGGTACGACGTCTACGTCTACACGGCTTTTGCGGCGTATTTCCAGTCGCACTTCTTCAACTCCAAGGACGACCTCCAGGCCGGCCTGGAGGCGATGGCCGTCTTTTCGACTTCGTTCCTGATGCGCCCGATCGGCGCCTGGTTCTTCGGCCGCTACGCCGACCGCAAGGGCCGCAAGGCCGCCCTGACCCTGAGCGTGACCATGATGTCCGCCGGCTCGTTTGCGATCGCTATCCTGCCCACGCAGCAGCAAATCGGCCTGTGGGCGATGATCCTGCTGGTGATCATCCGCGTTATCCAGGGCTTCTCGGTGGGCGGCGAATACGGCACCAGCGCCACCTACATGTCCGAGGCGGCCACCACCAAGCGGCGCGGCTTCTTCTCCAGCTTCCAGTACGTAACCCTGATCGGCGGCCAGATGCTGGCCCTGCTGGTCCTGGTGGTCCTGCAGAACGTTCTGCCCAAGGCCGACCTGGGCGAGTGGGGCTGGCGGATCCCCTTCGCGATCGGCGGCGTCGCGGCCCTGATCGTGCTGTGGCTGCGCCGTTCCATGGAGGAAACCGTCTCTGCCGAACAGCTCGAGGCCGCCAAGGCCCCCGTCGTCGCCGGCCAGGCCCAGCCCGGCACCATGAGGCTCCTGTTCACCAGCTACTGGAAGCCGCTGCTGATCTGCATCGGCGTCACCCTCGGCGGCACCGTGGCGTTCTACACGTACACCAACTTCATTTTGAAGTTCATGAATGACACCTCGGGCATCGCCAAGACCGAGACCTCGGTGATCAACTTCTGGGCGCTGTTCATCTTCATGCTGCTCCAGCCCGTCTACGGCATCATCTCGGACAAGGTGGGCCGCAAGCCCCTCCTGCTCTGGTTCGGCATCACCGGCGTGCTCTTCACCTGGCCGCTGCTCTCCACCCTGGCCGGCACCAAAGACCCGTTCACCGCGTTCCTGCTGATGATGGGCGGCCTGCTGATCGTCGGCGGCTACACCTCGATCAACGCCCTGGTGAAGGCCGAACTGTTCCCGGCCTCCATCCGCGCGCTCGGCGTCGGCCTCGGCTACGCGATCGCCAACTCGCTCTTCGGCGGCACCGTCCCGCTGATCGGCGCGGCACTGCAGAAGTCCGGCCAGGAGGAGCTCTTCTTCACGTACGTCACGGTGGCCATCGGCATCTCCCTGCTGGTCTACATCTTCGCGCTGAAGAACAAGAGGTCCACTCACCTGGATCACGAGCAGGGGCACGCCTGGGAGCCCGCCGCTGCTGGTCCGGCCCGCGAGGACGACGGTAAGGACCTCGTGGACGCCTCGCGCCGCTAGGGTTCCACGAGGGTTATCGAGGCGCCGGGGCTGCTGCCGTTTCGACGGTTCCCTGCGCCCACGACGCTGCGCAGCGTCGAACCGGCAGGGAACCGTCGAAACGGCGCACCTTGGACGACGGCGGGCTGCCGGCTTCGGGACTTCGGTCCGGGAACCGGCGGTCCGCCGTCGGAGGTTAACGCGTGCGCGGGCTGCGCCGTCCGCGTCCACGGGCCGCGCCGCGAGGGCGCCGGCCGCGCCGCGAGGGCGCCGCGCAGGTGGGAGAATGGAGGCGGTTCCGGGCCCCGTGCCGCAGGAACCCTCCAGTGCTAATACAGCCGGCGGTCCCGGGCCCGTTCACGCGTCCCGGCCCGCCGAGCGAACCACTACGAATGGAACACCCATGACCTCCGCCAAGACCTTCCCGACCGCGGCCCCGCCGAAATACGCCTCGATCGGTTCCCCGTACTTCGGCATCATGCTGGCTGTCATGGCCGTGGTGCTGATCCTGTCCAACATCGGCGCGTCCAAAGGCGTGGCCATCGGCCCGATCATCACCGACGGCGGGTTCTTCCTCTTCCCGCTGGCTTACATCCTGGGCGACGTGATCAGCGAGGTTTACGGCTTCAAAGTGGCGCGCAGGGCGATCGTCACGACCTTCGCGTTGTCGGTGTTCGCATCCCTCTGCTACTGGATCATCATCGCGCTGCCCGGCTTCGACGACGAATACGGCGCCGCCAAGCAGTCCGCACTCGAGGGCGCCCTGGGCCCGGTCCCGCAGATCGTGCTCGCCTCCCTGCTGGCGTTCTTCGCCGGCCAGACGATTAACTCCTGGATCCTGGTGAAGATGAAAGCCCGGACCGGGGAGAAGTCACTGTGGGCCCGGCTAATGGGCTCCTCCGGGGTGGGCGAGTTCGTCGACACGCTAATTTTCTGCAGCATCGCCGCCTCCGTGATCGGCATTACCGACGCGGCAGGATTTGTGAACTACGTCCTGGTGGGCTTCTTCTACAAGACCCTCGTGGAGTTCGCCTTCGTGCCGCTGACCTCGCTCGCCATCGGCTGGGTCAAGAAGCGCGAGCCGAGTTACGGGGCGGCCTAGCTCCGTCGGCGACGCCCGCCGTTTCGACGGTTCCAGGCCCGCTCGACGCTGGGAAACGTCTAGTCGGCAGCGGACCGTTGAAACGGCGCGGAGTCAGCCCCGGCGCCGCGGTTCAACGCCCTCAGGACCCGGTATTTGAATTCCACCTCGTTGAACAGGTGCTTCCACTCGACTCGGAGGAACGTCCAGCCCTGCTCCGTCAGCGCCTTCTCCCGCTGCCGCTCCGCAAACAGGACTTCCCCGGTGGGGCGGTAGTCAAAATACTTGCTCTTGCCGTCGAACTCGAGGGCCACCTTGACCTCTGGCCAGGCGAAGTCCAGCCGGTATTCCCCGAGCGGAGTCCGGACGCTGTATTGCAGCTCCGGTGGCCTGATCCCGAGCCGGTGCAGCAGTTCCCGGGTAAGACTCTCCCCGGCGGACTCTGAGCGGGGGTCAACCAGTTCGAGCGCCCGGCGCAGCGCCACCACTCCGTTACGGCCGGCCAGGGCACCACACTGGGCGCGGAGCATGCCAAGGTCCGCGCCCAGGCGGGCCGCATGATCGACCAGGATCACGGACTGCTGCACGGTGAACATCAGGCAGCAATCCACGACTGTGCGTTCCAAGGAGGTGCAAGGCAATCCGTCAACGAAGCACATTTCGCGGCTTGCCACCCGCCTGGTGTGGGCGACGACGTCGCGTCCGTGGGAAATCCTTGAGGGACTTCCTTTCTGGGTGAGGTGCACGCGGTCATCGACCCTCCACAGCTGGAGTCTATGGAGGCTGGCACCTGAGACGTGGCTGTAAACGAAGGCTCCCGCCGACGTCGTCAGCGTGCCTAGAGCATGTGCGGAAACCAGCTGCCGACGTCGGGCGGCTGGGTTCAGGCCCCGCCACCAGTCCCCGCGGGCATAGCAGCCGCGACGGAGCCGGACGAGCGCGTCCTCCTGCACGAGCCGTGCGATGGCCCGGGAATTGAGACCGGACGCCAGGAGTCGATCCGTGCGCCAGAGGTTCGGAGTTGCCGGGAGTTCAGGGACCATGTCATCAGTTTCAACCGCGCACTCGCTGCCGCCCAGCCATAATTCCGGGCATGTGGACAACCACTTCGACGGTTCCCCGCGGGACCGGGGCTTGCCGGCATCGAGGCCGCAGGGAACCGTCGAAACGGTGCACGCCCGGCCCAGGTCCGGCCGCCCAGCACCCCGGGCCCGTCGCGGCGCGCAGGCGTCCGAAGGCCTGCGCCGGGCCCGCGGAGCCCGTCAGGCCTTGAGCGTCCCGTCGAGGAGTTCTCGGAGTTCGCGGAAGTGCCGTTCCGTGGCCTCCGGATGGAACGCGGACGTGTCCGCCATGGAATAGCCGTGCGGTGCGCCGGCGTAGATCTCGTTGGCGGCCTTCAGGCCGGCCGCGTCCAGTGCCTGGCCGAGCCGCGCAACCGCGTCCTGGTCCATGCTCCGGTCATGGTCGGCGTGGCCGAAGACGAACCGGGCGCGGGCATTGCCGAGCCCCAGATGAGGGCTGTCGGGCTCGTCGGTCGCGAGGCCGCCGCCGTGGAAGCCGCCGCACGCCGCGACGGCGTCGGGGTGCGCCGTGGCCGTACGGACAGCAAGACGTGCGCCCATGCAGTAGCCGGTGGTGCCGATGGGACCCGGCGCGACGCCGTCGAGCCTGCCCAGTGCCGCCACCCACGCATCGATGTCCGGCAGCGCCTTGTCCGTCGTGAGGCGTCCGACCCGGGGGAAGGCGGCCGCGCCCGCCGCTTCGCGGCCCTCAGGAGTGGACATGTCCGCTGCCGGGGCCAGCTCGGCCGCCGTCCCTTCGCGGTAGAAGACGTTGGGGGCCAGGACGACGTAGCCCCAGTCGGCGATGCGCTGCGCCATTTCCTGGATGCGCGGGCGCAAGCCAAAGGCGTCCATGTAGAGGATGACGCCCGGGTACGGGCCCTCTCCGGTCGATGGGCGGGCCACGAGGGCCTCGGCAGTGCCGTCTGCGGCAGGGATTTCAGTGAGCATCCCGTCAGGATATCCGACGCCGATTCGACGGTTCCCTGCCAACTCGGTGCGTGCCGGCGTCGAGCGTGCACGGAACCGTCGAAACGGGCGGGCGCGGGGTTCGACGGCGGTGGCGCTCCCGGGACACCGCCTAGGAGTAGTAGTTCGCCAGGGTTTCGGCCTTGAACTCGAAGAAGGTGCCGTCCTCTATGGCGAGGCGGGCGTCGTCGACCATTTTCACCACGAAGCGCTCGTTGTGGATCGAGATCAGGGTGGCGGAGACCATTTCCTTGGCCTTGAACAGGTGGTGGATGTAGGCCCGCGAGTAGTTCAGGCAGGCGTAGCAGTCGCAGCCTTCCTGCAGCGGGCCGAAGTCGCGCTTGTACATGGCGCCGGAGAGGTTGTACCGGCCGGTGGGGTGGTAGAACGCCGAGTTGCGGGCCACCCTGGTGGGGGAGACGCAGTCGAAGGTGTCCGCGCCGTTCTCGATCGCGGTGAAAATATCGTCGGGTTCGGAGATGCCCAGCAGGTGCCGCGGCTTGTTCTCCGGCAGTTCCTCGTTGCACCAGCGCACAATCGTGCCCAGGTTCTCCTTCTCCAGCGCCCCGCCGATGCCGAACCCGTCGAAGTTCATCGCGCCCAGGTCCCGGCAGGCCTTGCGGCGCAGGTCCTCGTACTGTGCGCCCTGGATCACGCCGAACAGCGCCTGGTAGGGCTTGCCGGTCCGCTCGGACGTGAGCCGGAAGTGCTCGGTGATGCAGCGTTCGGCCCAGCGCCGGGTGCGCTCCAGGGACTCCTCCTGGTAGCCGCGGGAATTCTGCAGGGTGGTCAGCTCGTCGAAGGCGAACATGATGTCAGCGCCGATCTGGTGCTGGACGTTCATCGAGATTTCCGGGCTGAAGCGGTGCCGGTCGCCGTTGAGGTGGCTCTTGAACCAGACTCCCTCCTCGTCGACGTGGGCCAGGCGTTCCTTGCCGGGGGCGACGGCGTCGTCCGGCCCGGAGTGGTCCACCGATTTCATGTCGATGACCTTCTTGAACCCCGAGCCCAGGCTCATCACCTGGAACCCGCCGGAGTCCGTGAAGGTCGGCCCGCGCCAGTTCATGAAGGCGCCCAGCCCGCCGGCCTCGTCCAGGACGTCCGCGCCGGGCTGCAGGTACAGATGGTAGGCGTTGGCCAGCACCGCCTGCGCACCGAGTTCGGCGACGGATTCGGGGAGCACGGACTTGACCGTGGCCTTGGTCCCGACGGCGATGAAGGCGGGGGTCTGGATCTCGCCGTGCGGGGTGGTGATGGTCCCGGTGCGGCCCAGGAACTCGCCGCCGTTCTCCGCCACCTGCGCCCCCGACGGCGCGCAGGTTTCGCTCAGGCGCTTGCCCACCCGGAAGGAAAACTCGGCCTGCCGGGCAGCCGTGACGGACGGGGAAGCGGGTTCAGGATTCGCTGGCACCGTTCAAGTGTGCCAGCTAACACCGCCGAACCCTTAGTGCAGGGGCTTCGATGTGGGGTAGTTCTCAGCCCGCCAGGTGTCCCAGTAGTTGCGGATTGACTCCAGCTGGTGGGCGCCGAGCCCGTAGGTGGAGACGATCACCAGCGAGCCGCCGTTGGGCCGGACATCGGGGATGCTCGGCTGGTCCGCAACGATCACGAGGCCGTCGCCGGGCTCGGCGTAGCGGTGCACGGTGAGGCCGACCTGGTGGTTGCTCCGGAACCAGACCTTCCCGGCCAGTTCCTCTCCGGTGGCGAGGGTCAGCGAATACGGCTCGCCCGGGGCCGGGACCCCGGACAGGCCCAACTTGTCGATCGCGGAGCCTGCGGTTCCGGGCACAGAGAAGAAGAGCGTCCGGCGCTTGCCGTGCGGGTGGTGTTCCAAGGCGAAGCGGAGCTGGTGCAGGAACGTCAGCCAGCCCTGGGTGATGTCCTCATCCCAGGCCGCCCATTCGGAGTTGTGGTCAATGGCCGCCCGCGTCACACTGACCTCGGTGCCGGCGGGGACCGGCCTAAGCGTGAAGACGTCGCCGCCGTCGACGACGAGGGAGGTGTGGTCCGCGCTCTCGACCACGTTGGGGCCGAAGTAAATCGCGTTGATCTCGGCGGCCTGGTCCTCGGCCTCCCAGCCGTGCCATTGGGCCACCTTCGCGGGTTCGCGCAGCATCGTCCAGACCTGCTGCGCATCGGAATTGATCACCACGCTGAGATTGTTCGTCATGGGGGTGAATGTACCGCTACGGGCCGGGCCCGGGTAGGGCCAACGGGCAGCCGGCCGGCCAACAGCCGGCTGGGCAGCCGGGCCGCGCCCCGACCCGGCGTGCGGTGCCGCGGCCGGGGTCAGCCGCGCACGGCCTCGAGTTCGTTGCCGATCCGGCGTTCCAGTTCCGGGCCGCTGATGGTCTCCGAACCCCCGTGGGCGCGCAGGAACAGGAGCGCCTCAAGCCGCAGCAGCCGCCACTCACGTTCTGCGTCGGGGTTGGAACTGTCGATGGCGCGGAAGATTTCCTTGTCATACAGGTTCGGCTCATTGAGGGACCGCTGGCGGACCTTGGCGTTGATCCGGGCCTTGAACGGGTCGGTCTCCATCGCGTCCGGGGCTCGGAGGAACTTCTCGTAGACGCCGGCGCGGTCCGCTTCACCGCGCTGGCGGCAAATGTAACTGGCCAGCGCCAGCGACGCTTCCACCGAGCCCCAGCGCCCGGGGTTGCCGTCGAAGGGCAGCACGTTAAGCAGGTCCGCGACGGCGAGCGCATTCTCAGCGTCGTTGAGGGCGACAAAAAGTTCGTGGGCGAGGTCGCTGAGGTCCTTGAGGCAGCTGCCGGACTTGGTGTTGATGCCCTTGGTGAGCCGGTCGCTGAGCAGCAGCACCCCCAGCGCCTCGGGGTGCGCTTCTGCCGCGGCGCTGACGACGGACTCGGGGGTTCCTGCCGCGGCCGGGATCAGCGCCAGGTCCGCCTCGCTGGGTACGCTGGCGGCCGGCGGGGCCGCGGGCGGGGGCGGGACGACGACGGCGGGAGCCGCCGGGGTGCTGTCCTCCGGGTCGCCGGGCCGGATCTGTTGCGGTTCCTGAGCGGGGCTGTCCGCTCCGGACGGCACCCCGGACGCCGGGGGGCCGTCCCCGGCGGTGCCGCCGCCGGCCGCCGGAGCGTCAACGGCCGTGGCGCCGCCGTCGTCCGCTAAGGAGGGCGCGGCGGATTCGGCCGCAAGGTCGTCCTGCCCGGCGTCGCGGATGAGGACAACGGAGCCGGCGGCAATCCGCAGCACACCCCCGCCGGTGAGGGTGGCACGGACGATCGCGGGGGCGCCGAAATCGTCGTTGTCGACGTCGACGCGCTGGATTTCGGCGGTGCGCTCGGCATCGGGCAGGAGCAGCAGATCCCCGGTCCGCAGAGATCCCGCTTGCCGTTCGCTGTAGTTCAGGGAGGCTGTGGGGTGGGTCATCTGGAGTCCTTAAATTCTCTTTCGGTCCGCTGACCAGTCTACAAAGACCGGGCTGCGAAGTCGGGGACGCCGGGGTGGTCCGGGCGTCCCGGCGCGGCCCGGCCGCTCCCGCGCGGACCCCTTAGTTGCCGACGCCCGCGAAGGCCAGCGCCTGCCGGATCAGGGCGCCGCGGCCGCCGGCGAACTCCAGCTGAACGTCCGAGCCCATCACTTCGTCCGGCGTCATCCAGGTCAGCTCCAGGGCGTCCTGCCGCGGCGAGCATTCGCCGGTCACGGGGATGATGTAGGCGAGGGCGACGGCGTGCTGCCGGTCGTCGGTGAAACCCGTGTGGGACGGGGACGGGAAGTATTCGGCCACCGTGAAGGGGACCGGACTGATCGGAAGTTGCGGGAAGGCGAGCGGGCCCAGGTCCTTTTCCATGTGGCGCAGCAGGGCGGCCCGGATGGTCTCGCGGTACAGCACGCGGCCCGAAACCAGGGAACGGACCATGGTGCCGTCCGCATCGGCCTGCAGCAGCGTGCCGACCTCGTTCACAAACCCGAGCGGGTCCAGCCGGACCGGCACCGCCTCGACATAAACCATGGGAAGCCGGCCTCGGGCCTCAAACAGATCCTCGTCGGAGAGCCAGCCGGGATTGGGGTCGGGGGTGCGAACGTTCATGGTTAAGTTCTACCCCATCCGCGTTCCCGGGCGTGGTTGTGGGACCCCGGCGTCCGCGGCGCCGGCTTGCCCCGGTTCAGGCCCAGGCGACCACCAGGCGGGCCGCCTGCGCGGGAACGGCAAGGTCGATCCCGGTCAGTTCCTGGAACCGGCTGATCCGGTTAAGGATCGTATTGCGGTGGCAGAACAATTGCTGCGCCGTGGTTGTGACGCTTCCGGTTTCCAGGTAATGCCGGACGGTTTCTTCCAGGCGTTCCCGTTCGCCGCCGCGGCATGGGGACAGCGCCGCGTTGAGGTCGGCCAGCAGGTCGAGGCCGGCGTCGTCCAGTTGTTGTTTCGCCAGCCGTGCCCAGGCTGCCTCGGCGGAGAGCGGACCCGAATCCGTGGGCAGCAGCAGGGCGGCGAGGCTCTCGGCCGTTCGGGCGGCGGCGGGCACGGCCCGCAGACCGGCGGCCTCCGGAACGTAGCCGCACGGGACGCCTGCCAGGGCGGCGGGCACGGCGGGCCGGGGCGGGTTCCCGTGCGGCGGTAGTGGCCAAAAGGCATAGGTGTTTCCGCCGAAGTCGTGGACGTAGAAGCGGCTGCGGTGCCCGGGGCCGGTGCCGGGCCCGGCAGCGGCTTTCCGCAGGGCCGCCGCTGAGGCGCCGCTGGCCGCCGCGAGGCCGAAATGGGCGGCCGCGTCCACTCCGAGCGCAGCGGCGACCTGGCTGACAGTTTCCGCCGAGGGACTTGACTGGTTGAAGAGCCGGGCAATGATCTCGCGCCGGATACTTGATTCCTCCTGCGCCATCCTTACCCGCTCGGTCAGGTAGCTGGTGTGTGTGCGGGTGGCGAATTCGTCCACCACGCGCCAGACCCGGTCCACCCGGGAGGCCAGCAGGGCCGCGTCCCGGGTGTCGGCGATCTGGAGCAGGCATTCCCAGATGATGCTGAAGTCCAGGCGTACGGCGGAGATCAGTGCCTCCGGCGGGATACCGGCCCGGGCCCGCTTGGCCCCGAGGTCGGCGGCGAAGCCGAGCAGCGATTCCATCTCCGGCTCCCGACCGGCCTCATCCCCGGGTGTCGGCTGCCGTTTCCTGCCCCGCAGGCCGTCCACCAGCCTCCTGAACGTTTCCCGGGCGGTGGCTTCGAGGTCGCCGGGCCCAAGCTGGTTGTCCGCGTACTCGGGGATCTCAAGGACCCTGGCGGCGAAGACCTCAGCGAGGGCATCGATTTTCCCGTGCAGGAGCTCCACCAGTTCGGACCAGCGCCGGGAATCCCCCGGGGAATGAAAATTGTGCATTCACACATTCTAGGTCTGGTTTTGCGTGGTGTGCTGCTAGTTTATTGGGCGAATTGTGCTGGCAGAATGGGTGGAGAGAAATCGGGTGACCGCCATCACGTCGCGCTGTCGCCGCAGCAACGCCGTCACTGCAGACCCGCCCAGCCGGCCCGCCGGCCGGTTCCCATCCCTTCCGCCCTATTGGAGAAATCATGGCAAGCAACGCCACCGCGCAGCTGAAGCCCCAGCCCCGCATCGTCGACGAGAGCGTGACCCGCAAGGTCGCGCTCGCCGCCCTAGTGGGCACTGCCCTGGAGTGGTACGACTTTTTCCTGTTCACCACCGCCGCCGCGCTCGTGTTCAACACCCAGTACTTCGTTTCCCAAGACCCCCTCGTCGCGGCCATGAGTTCCTTCGCCACCCTGGCTGTGGGCTTCATCGCCCGTCCGATCGGCGGGTTTATCTTCGGCGCCCTGGGCGACAAAATCGGGCGCAAGAAGATTCTGATGGTCACCATCGTTGGCATCGGCCTTGTCACCGGCCTGATCGGCGTGCTGCCGAACTACATGACGATCGGCGTCGCTGCCCCGGCGATTCTCGTGGCACTGCGCATCCTGCAGGGCCTCGCCGTGGGCGGCGAGTGGAGCGGGGCGGTGATCATCGCCGTCGAGAACGCTCCCGTGGCCAAGCGGGCGCGATACGCAGCGCTCCCGCAGATCGGCTCCCCGATCGGCACCATCCTGTCCTCCGGCGGCTTCTTCGGGATGCTCGCCCTGGTCGGCCAGAGCGACTTCGACGCCTGGGGCTGGCGGATCCCGTTCGTGGCTGCCCTGCCGTTGTTGGCCATCTCCCTGTGGATTCGCAGCAAGCTCAGCGAGTCCCCGGAGTTCGAAGCCCTGATGGAGGCCGGCGAAACCGAGCATGCGCCGATCCGCGGCGTCCTGACCAAGAGCTGGCGCCAGATCCTCGTGGGCATGTGCTCGGCGCTGCTCGGCATTGGCGGGTTCTACCTCATTACCAGCTTTGTTGTCTTCTACGGCACCAAGATCCTCAAGATGCCCTCCGAAATCCTGCTGGCCGGCTCGCTCCTTGCCGCGGTCTTCGAGATTTTCGTCCTGGTCTGGGCCGGCCGGATGGGGGAGAAGTACGGCGCCAGCAAAGTCATCCTGTGGGGCGGCGTGGCATCCGCCGTGGTCGCGGTCCCCGTCTTCCTGGCGATCAACACCGCCGTGCCGGTGCTCGTGATCCTCGCCATGATCGTCGGCGTCGCCACCCTCTCGATCCCCTACGCCGTCTCCGGCACCGCCCTGACCGCCCTGTTTGCCACGAAAGTCCGGTACACCGGCGTCGCCATCACCTCCAACACCGCCGGCGTGATCTCCGGCTTTATTCCGCTGTTTGCCACGGCGCTCGTTGCCGCTGCCGGCAACTCGTTCTGGCCCGGCGCCATCATCCTGCTGGTCGTCTCCGCCCTGACCGCGCTCTCCGGACTGCTGCTTCCGTCGCTGAGCATCGAGGAAGAGGGAATGAAGCATTGAGCACCACCGCCGGGCACCTGATCGTCGCGCAGCTGGAACGGGCGGGGGTCCGCAGGGTTTACGGCGTTCCGGGCGAAAGCTTCCTGGACGTGCTGGACGGGCTGTACGATTCCCCGATCGAGACCGTGGTGACTCGCCACGAGGGCGGTGCCGGGTTCATGGCGGTGGCCGAGGGCCGGCTGACCGGGCTGCCCGGCGTGGCCATCGTCACGCGCGGGCCCGGCGCCGCCAACGCCTTCATCGCTGTCCACACCGCGCACCAGGACGCGACCCCGCTGGTCCTCTTTGTCGGCCTCATCCCGGTCGCCGACCGGGGCCGGGAATCCTTCCAGGAGTTCGATCCCGCTGCCTGGTTCGGCAGCACGGCCAAGAAGGTAGTGACACTCGACGACGCCGCTTCCGCCGCCCGCGTCGTTGACGACGCCATCTTCACCGCGCTCAGCGGCCGGCCCGGACCCGTGGTGGTCGGACTTCCCGAGGATGTGCTGGTCCAGCTGGTGCACGCCGACACCGTGGAGCCGCGGCGGGTGGCCCGGCCGGAGCCGGCCGCCGCCGGGCTGGCGGAGCTGGAGGACCGCCTCGCGGCCGCCACCAGGCCCCTCGTCGTGGTCGGAGGCGAAGGCTGGGACCAGGCGTCGTCGGACGCCCTCGCCGGTTGGGCGGAGCGCCACGGCATTCCGGTGCTGGCCGATTTCAGGGCCTACGACGCGGTCCCGCACGGCAGCGGCAGTTACGCCGGGTACCTTGGTTACGCCCGCAGCGACGCCAATGCCCGCCGACTGGACGAAGCGGACCTGCTGCTGTTCGTCGGCTGCGTCCGCTCCGATGTGCTCTCCGACGGGTACACCCGGGGGCTGGACGCCGTCACCGTCCTGGTCAATCCCGACGCCGACCTCAAGGGCCACTACGGCAGGGTGGACCAGCACCTCCAGGCCGATGTGGCCGCCTTCGCCACGGCGCTTGCCGGCACCGTTTCGGCGGCGCGCCCCGCCGCTGGCTGGCTGGCCGGGGCCCGCGCCGACTACGAAAAGTTCTCCACGGCGCAGCCGGCCACCGGCGGCGCGGAGTCCGGGTATGTCGACCTCGACGTCGTCATGGAAATCCTGAAACAGGAGATGGACGACGACGCCGTCATCACCTACGGCGCCGGCAACCACTCGCTCTGGGCGGCACGCTACCTGCGGCACAACACCGCGAATTCGCTCGCGGCGCCTCGCAACGGCGCCATGGGCATGGGCATCCCGGCGGCCGTGGCGGCCTCGCTGGCCTACCCCGGCCGGCAGGTCATTTCCGTCGCGGGCGACGGCTGTTTCCTCATGAACGGACAGGAACTTGCCACCGCCATGGGCCACGGGGCGCGTTTCATCGCGCTGGTGGTGGACAACGGCATCTACGCGACGATCCGCGAGCACCAAGAGAACCACTACCCCGGACGGCCGTCCGGGACGCACATGGCCAACCCGGACTTTGCCGCGCTGGCCCGGTCCTTCGGCGGCTACGGCGAACGCGTGGCCTCGGCCGCGGACTTCGGCCCGGCTTTCCGCCGGGCCGCGGCCTCCGGCCTGCCCGCCGTCCTGCACCTGCCGCAGGACCCGGCGACGCGCTCGCCCGGGACCGCGAGCAACTGACGGGAGCCCACGTGATTACGTTCAAGAACATCATCAGCGGGGCAGAGGACGACGGCGGCAGCGCTGGAGCGGCGACCCTGCCCTGCTCCGGTGCCCGGGCCGGGGAGCAGATCGGCCCGGCGCCGGCGGGACCTCTCCGTCGTCGGGTTCGAAGACTTTCCCCGGATCAAGCCCGTCGCCACCTCCCACCGCTGAAGGCGGACCATACATGAAACTCGACCTGCTGCTGACGAACGCGGACATCATCACCATGGACCCGCTGCGGCCCGCGGCCACAAGCCTCGGCGTCTGGCAAGGCCGCGTCGTGGGCCTGGATGAGGAAACGGAGGGGCTGGAAGCCGCCGAGACCCTGGACCTCGGCGGCGCCACGGTGACGCCCGGCTTCATCGATGCGCACTGCCACACCGCCTGGTTCGGGCTGGGCCTGGGCGAACTGGACGTCTCCGGCGCGCGCGGACTGAACCAGCTCTACGCACTGCTGGAAGCGGGTATGGCGGCCGACGGCACCGCGGCGCAGGCCGCGGTTCCGGGCTGGCTGCTCGCCACCGGCTTCAGCCAGCAGCAGCACGGCGGCGAGTTTCCCGATATCAGCGTCCTGGACGAGATCACCGGGGACCGGCCGTTGTTCATGCGGCATAACTCCGGGCACATGGCGGTGGTCAATACCGCTGCGCTCCGGATGGCGGGCGCGGACCAGGCCGCGTTCGCCGATCCCGACGGCGGCGTCATTGTCCGCGACGGCGCCGGCCGCCCCACCGGGCTGGTTCAGGAAACGGCGCAGCAGCTCATCCAGCAGCTGATCCTGCCGTACTCCACCGCGGCGCTTGAAACGGCCCTGGACCGCGCCACCCGCTACTATGCGGCCGAAGGCATCACCAGCTTTACCGAGGCCGGGATCGGCGGCGGCTGGATCGGCCACAGCCCCGTGGAACTGGCCGCATACCAGCGGGCGGCGTCGGCCGGCAGACTGCACGCGCGCGCACAGCTGATGCCCGTGCTGGACGTCCTGCATCCGCTCGACGGGAAGCACCCGGACGGGGCCGCGCAGGTTGGCCTGGACCTCGGGATGGCCAGCGGTTTCGGCAACGACGTCCTCTCGCTGGGTCCGGCAAAGGTGTTCCTGGACGGCTCGCTGCTCGGCGAAACCGCTGCCGTCAGCCATGAATACTGCAGCCACGGCGGGACGGACAACACCGGCAACACCGGTTACTTCCAGGCCGACCCCGCGGCGCTCCGGGACAACATCGAAGCCGCCTACGCCGCGGGATGGTCCATCGCCGCGCACGCCATCGGGGACCGCGCCGTCGACCTGGCGATCGATATCATCGCCGGCTGCAAACGCCGGTACGGGCCGCGCGCCGTACCCAACCGGATCGAGCACGCCTCGATGACCCGCCCGGACCAGCTCCAGCGGCTGGCTTCGGCGGGGATCGCCGTGACGCCGCAGGCCAGCTTCTTCCATGAGGGCGGCGACGGCATGACCGCGTCCCTGGGCCCGGAACGCACCGGCTGGGCCTACCGGGCTGCCTCGTTCCTCACGGCCGGGGTGGTCCTGGCCGGAAGCTCGGACCGGCCCGTGGCGGATGGCAACGTGCTGCGCGCCATGCAGGCTTTCGTCGACCGGCGGACAGCCTCCGGGGCCGTGTTCGGTAACCCGGCGGAACGCCTGAGCCCCTGGCAGGCCCTTGCGGCGTACACCACCGGCGCGGCCGCGGCCACCGGAGCCGCGCACACCAAGGGTTCCCTGGAACCGGGAAAGCTCGCCGATTTCACCGTACTGTCCGGTTCCCCGCTGAGCGCGGAACGGATCGACGGGCTGGAAGTCCTCGCCACCGCCGTCGGCGGCCGCTTCACCCACCTGGCGCTCCCGGACCTGTCCTCGAGCCGTGCCGCCGCACTGCAGCGCCGGTAGGCCCGGAAGCATGTCACGTTCAGCCCAGCCCCTCCACCAGCACCAGGAGAAACCATGACCAGCAGCCACTTCAGTCCCGAAGACTCCGCTTTCCTCCGCGACTTCGCCACCATGAGCCGGTTTGGCGCTACGCCCAACGGCGGGGTGGACCGCCAGGCCGCCACGGAGGCCGACGGCCAGCAGCGGCGCTGGCTCACCGGGCTGCTCGAATCCCGGGGATTCAGTGTCCGCTTCGACCGCACCGGCAACCAGTGGGGACTCTATGAGGCGGTCCCCGGCGCCCCCTTCGTGGTGGTCGGTTCGCACCTGGATTCGCAGCCGACGGCGGGGCGGTACGACGGCGCCTACGGCGTGCTCGCCGCGGCCCACGCGGCGTTCCGGCTGACGGAGGCGTGGGCCGGCGGGCACCGGCGCCACCAGGGGGCCGGCGTGCCGAAGTTCAACATCGCCGTGGTCAACTGGTTCAACGAGGAAGGCTCGCGGTTCAAGCCGTCCATGATGGGCTCCTCGGTCTACACCGGCAAACTGGCCCTGGCTGCGGCACTGGACACTACGGATGCCGCCGGGACCTCGGTGCGTGACGCGCTCGACGCGATCGGCGGACGCGGCGACTACGACGGCCCGGAGGCGGCATACTGCGCCGAGATCCACATCGAGCAGGGCCGCAGCATGGAGCGCGACGGCATCACGATCGGGCTGGTCAACTCCAACTGGGCGGCCAACAAGTACGAATTTGTGGTCCACGGCGAACAGGCGCACACCGGCTCCACGGTCATCGCCGACCGCAAGGACGCCCTGCTGGGTGCATCGATGATGGTGGTGGCGGCCCGGGAAATCGCGGACCGCTTCCCCGGGGTGCTGCACACCTCGGTGGGCCAGCTGACCGTCTACCCCAACTCACCTGTCGTGGTGCCTTCGCGGGTCAACCTGCTGCTGGACCTGCGCAGCGCCGACGAGGACGTCCTCGCCGAAGCCGACTCGCAGCTGCACCGGCGGATCGGCGAGATCGAACGCCTGGCCAACGTCACCGTGCAGCGCCATCACTCGCACTCCTGGCCGGTGACGCCCTACCAGCCCGAGGGCGTGGAACTCGCGGCCAAGGTCGCCGCGGACCTGGGCCTGGCCAGCCGTCCGGTGATGACACTGGCGGGCCATGATTCCACCAACATGAAGGACCTCGTCCCCACGGTCATGCTGTTCGTCCCCAGCGTGGACGGCATCTCGCACAACGAACACGAATTCACCACGGATGAGGACACCGTCGCCGGCGTCGCCATGCTCACAGAAGTCCTCAGCAGGCTGTGCGACGGTGCGCTCGCCGCAGACCGGACCGGCCAGGGCGGCGCCGGGGCCTAGCTTGCCTCCGGGGCGGCGGAGATCCAGAGGGCGCGGGGGTGGGCGGCGCTGCCGTCCGCGTCGGGATTGCCCACGTGCAGGAGCGGTACGGCCGATTCCTCGACGGCCACGTCGTGCCCCGCCCCGGCGAGGCGCCCCCGCAGCCCGTCAAGGTCGCCGGCGTATTCGAAACCCAGCCCGGCGGACCCGGTGCCCGGCCCGGACCCGGCGGCCGCGCCGAGCATTAGGACCCCGCCGTTCTTTGCCGTGAACGCTTCGCTCTCCTCGGTGCCGGGGCGGCCGGCCGCGCCCGGAACCGGGCGGGGACGGGCGCCGACGTCGCGCAGGGTCCGGGCGGCCGCCGTCGGATCCGCGGCGAACCAGACGGCGACGACGGCGAGGCCCGGGTCGGCCTCGGGCGAACCTGCCCAGGTACCGTCGGACGCGCGGGCGGCCTGGTCGGCCAGGAAGCTGAACCCGTCCGGTGATGTGACCCGGCAGGTTGATCCGTGGTCCGCCTCGATGACTTCGGCCGTGGCCCCGCCGGCCGGCGCACCGGCCTCGTTGGTCCGCCGGGCGAATTCCGCCAGGTCCCCGACCTCGACGCCGAACGAGGTGGTGCCGTCCTCGGCCGACCCGGCTTCGGCGAAGTGCAGCGCCAGGCGGCCGGCGCCGGCGTCGAACTCCCGCCAGGTGGGCTCATCGACGGTCTTGACCATGCCCAGGCCGGTCAGCAGGCGCTCCCACTGGTCCAGTCGGGAGGTGAAATGAATGGGACGGACACGCAGCATGGGTATCTCCCTGGTGGTTCGGGCTGGGAGCACAATGGTGCCATGGCTGCCGAACTAAAGGAACTGCTGGTAAGAGACGCCCCGGCGTGGCGGGCCTGGCTGGAAGCGCACCACGCGGACAGCCCCGGCGTGTGGCTGGTACTGCACAAGAAGGGCGGCTCGGTGACGGAACTCGACTACGAGGCCGCCCTGCAGGAGGCGCTCTGTTTCGGCTGGATCGACGGCCAGGGCAGGCGCCGTGACGCCGAGACCTCCTTCCAGCGGATGACCCGCCGCGGCCCGAAAAGCGTCTGGTCGGCCCGGAACGTGGAGCGCATCGGGCGGCTTGAGGCCGCCGGGCGGATGACAGCGGCGGGGCGTGCCGCCGTCGAAAGCGCCAAAGCCGACGGACGCTGGGAGGCCGCCTATTCGGGCCAGGCATCGGCCGAGGTGCCGGAGGATCTGGCCGCAGCGATCGCCGCGGAGCCCCGGGCGCAGGCGATGTTCGAGGTCCTGACATCCGTGAACCGGTACGCCCTGATCTACCGGACCAATGCCGTGAAGCAGGCCTCCACCAGGGAACGGAAAATTGCCGGCTTCGTGGAAATGCTCGCCCGCCACGAGACGCCGTACCCGCAGACCCGCCGCCCCGACCCGGGACCTTCAGCAACCTCCGGGTAGGACCGCCGCCCTCTCACCTTCGGGCCGCGCGGCGGTCCTAGAATGCGACGCCGAGCGCCTGGGCCAGGACGACGGCAGACGCCGAGGACCACGCCTGCGGGTGGCACGAGGCGGGGTACGGGACCGCCCGCCCCGACTCCGCCGCCGTGACACCGGCAAAGAGTTCGGGGAGCCGGTGGCCAAACGCGGCCGACGCCGCCAGCAGCGCCTCCGCGAGGGTCCGCGCCTCGGCGGTGAACCCCTCGCTGAGCAGGCCCCTGACCGCGATGGCGGTGTCGTGGCTCCAGACCGAGCCGCAGTGGTAGCTGAACGGCCAGAAACCCGCCGCGCGCCGGGACAGGGTGTGCAGGCCGTAGCCGGAGAACAGTTCCGGGCTGAGCAGCCGGTCCGCGACGAGCCGGGCCTCGGCGGCATCGAGGATCCCGGTGCCCAGCAGGTGCCCCATGTTCGAGCCGGGGACATCCAGCGGCTCGCCTTGGCCGTCCAGCGCCATGGCCGGGAAGCGGCCGCCGTCGTCCTGCACCCAGAAACGCTCGCGGAAGTTCCGTTTCAGCGCCGCGGCGAAGTCCCGCAGTTCGCGGCCGCCGGGTTCGCCGTAGGAGTCAAAGAGTTCCGCCGTCTCCACTGCTGCCTGGTAGGCGTAGCCCTGCACCTCTGCGAGGGCGATCGGGCCGTCCGCCTGCCGGCCGTCGCGGAACTGCATCGCGTCGCGGGAGTCTTTCCAGCCCTGGTTGCTCAGGCCGTGCCCGGAGGTGTCCTGGTAGCTGAGGAAGCCGCCGTTGCCGGCACTGTCGCCGGCGGCCCCGGCGGCGAGCAGCCACTGCGCGGCACGCCCGGCGTTCGGCAGCAGGGAACGGACCGCGGCGTCGTCGGTGCCGGCGCGGCCCAGCTCGGCCAGCAGGCACAGCCACAACGGCGTCGAGTCCACGGCGCCGAAGTAGACCGGTGGAAGCCGCAGTGCCTGGCTTTCCAGCACGAGTTCCTTGGACCGCAGTTCGTGCAGGATTTTTCCCGGTTCCTCGGCCGCGGCCGCGTCGGTTTTTGTTCCCTGATAGGCGGCGAGGGCCCGCAGGGTTCCCGCGGCGAGGGCGGCGTCGAGCGGCAGCAGCAACCGTGCCGCCCACAGCGAGTCCCGGCCGAAGAGGGTGAAGTACCACGGTGCGCCGGCGGCCAGAAACGGCGCCTCGGGTGCCCTGCGGGTGGCCAGCCGGAGGCCGTCGAGTTCGTCCAGGGAGTTGTCCAGGAGGAGGCCCAGCGGCCCGGCCGGTTCGGCGCGGACCCGGCCCGCGGCCGGCGGCGCGGCCGTCACGGCGTCTTCGGCGTCGGCCAGCACGGCCTGCCACTCCGCTTCCAGCGGCCTGCCGCGGCCCGCTGTGCCGCGCCAGACCAGCCGCCCGCCGTCGGCCACCCGGCCGGGTGCGGACACAGTCAGGGTCTTGCCGTCCTCGCTCCAGCGCAGCGACGAAGTATCGGCCGCGGCCGGCTGCAGGGGTTCGCGGAAGCGGCCGAGCCGGATGGCGGCCATGTCGGTGAAGTCCGCCGCGAGCCGCACCTCGATTTCCGCGTCGAGGGCATCCAGCGACGTGCCCAGCCGCAGCGAAACGCGCACGGCTCCGGGGGTGACGGTCCAGGTCTGCAGCAGTTCGACGGCGGGATCCTCGGTGGGCCCCTCAATCCCGCGGACGAGCCCGCGGACGCGGAGGACGCCGCCGGGGGCGGCCTCAACGGTGGCAGGTTCGGGCGCGAACCCGTTGACGGTCACTTCGGCGCGGCACAGCATCCGGGTGTCGCCGTGCAGCAGGCCGGTGAACCATTCGCCGGTACCGGCGCGTGCTGCGCCGGCGGGTGGTGCAGCGTCAGGTGTGCCTGCTGCCGGTGGTGTGCCGCCGGCCAGGCGGCCCTCGGCGTCGAGCCACAGCTGGGTGGGAGCGGCCACGGAGCAGTGCTGGCGGTGCAGGGCTGGCTGAACAGTCATGCGTCCCAGACTATGCGCTGCGGCCTAGTCCGCCGGGATGTCTTCCACCGGGAATGCCACGGCTTCGCCGACCACCCGCAGGCACAGTTCGGTGCCGGGCCGGGCGATGGAGGCGTTCCAGTGCCGGATGGTGATGACCTCGCCGCCGCCGGGGTAGCGGTGGTCCGGCGCGGCGCCCTCGGCCAGGACCGGCGGCACAGCGAGTTTGAGCCGCACCGTCGTCTCGGGGCCGAAGTAGTCGGTGTCCACCACCGTGCCGCGGATGGGCCCGTCCTCGGCGATCCGGATCTGCTCGGGCCGGAGCATCAGCTGCACCCGGCCCTGCGCGGGCGGGCGCCGGACCGGGATGCCGCCCAGCGAACAGGTGGCCAGGGAGCCTTCCATCCAGGCGTCCAGGATGACGGCGTCGCCCAAAAACTCCGCGGTCGCCCGGTCCGCCGGGCGGGTGTAGACCACGAACGGGTTGCCGATCTGGGCGAGCTTGCCGCCGCGCATCACCGCCACCTGGTCGGCGAAGGAGAGCGCTTCGGCCTGGTCGTGCGTGACCAGGATGGTGGTGACCCCGGCGTCGTGCAGCACTTTCCCCACGGCCCGGCGGGTGGCGACGCGCAGGCCGGCGTCGAGGGCGGAAAACGGTTCGTCCAGCAGCATCAGTTCCGGTTCGCGGGCCAGGGCGCGGGCCAGGGCGACGCGCTGCTGCTGGCCGCCGGAGAGCTGGTGGGGCCGCCGCCTGGCCATGGCCGGGTCCAGCGCGACCATTTCCAGCAGCTCCGCGACCCGGGACTTAACCCCGCGGTGGCCGCCGGGGAGCTTGCCGGCGTCGAGACCGAAGGAAATGTTCTGCCCGACGGACAGGTGCGGGAACAGGGCGCCGTCCTGGGCCACGTAGCCGACCTGCCGCTTGTGCGCGGGCACCCAGACGCCGTCGCCGGCGACCTTGCTGCCGTTGAGCGAAATGCTGCCGGTTTCCGGGTGCTCGAAGCCGGCGATCAGGCGCAGCAGCGTGGTCTTGCCTGACCCGGAGGGGCCCACGATCGCCGTCGTGCCGCCCTTGGCGACCGAGAGGTTGACGCCTTTAAGGACGGCCTGGGAGCCGAAGTTCTTGGTGACGGCCTCGACTTCCAGGTGGCTGTTGGTGCTGGGCGCCACGGAGGGGGCGATCCGGGGCTCCGGAAGCCGTGAGGGGTTCTGTTCGGTCACTGTCCCGCTGCTTTCTTGGACTGCTGGAAGAGGAGGTAGGTCATCGGCGCCGAGAGCAGGATCATCAGCAGGGCGTAGGGCGCGGCCCCGGCGTAGTCGATTTCACTGCTTTTGCTCCAGAACTCGGTGGCGAGGGTGCGGGTGCCGTTGGGGGAGAGCAGCAGGGTGGCCGTCAGCTCGTTCACGATCGCAAGGAACACCAGGGCCGCGCCGCCGGCCGCAGCCGGGGCGGTGAGGCGCAGGGTGACCCGCAGGAACGCCAGCAGCGGCGGTTTGCCGAGGGCCTGCGCCGCCTCGTCCAGCTCCTTGGGTGCCTGGGCGAGACCCGCCCGGAGGTTCACCAGCGCCCGCGGCAGGAACAGCAGCACGTAGGCGGCAACCAGCAGGGCGGACGTCTGGTACAGGTCCGGTGCCATCCGGATACTCACGGTCACGAAGGCCAGGCCGACGACGATCCCGGGCATGGAGCTGGTGACGTAGTTGGACAGTTCCAGCGCCTTGCTGAACCAGCCGGGATGCCGCACGGCCAGATACGCCATCGGGAAGGCGACCACGGTGGTGGCCGCCGCGCCGGCCAGGCCGTAGCCAAGGGTCTGCAGCAGCGCCGGCAGGAACTCGTCGGCGGCCCAGATGTCCGCTCCGCCGGCGTAGATCCAGCGCAGCACGAAGGTCAGGGGCAGCCCGAAGGCCAGCGCGGTCAGGGCCAGCAGGGCCAGCTGTGCGGGCAGCTGGTAGGCCCGCAGCGGCAGCCGCAGCGCGCGGGCCTGCGCGCCGGAGCCGACCCGCGCGTAGCGGGCGGTGCCGCGGCCGCGGACCTCCACCAGCAGCAGGATCAGGCAGAAGAAGACGAGCACGCTGGCCAGCATGTTCCCGGCCGTGCCGTTGAACGTGGACTGGTATTGGACCATGATCGCGGTGGTGAACGTGTCGAACCGGATCATCGCGAACGCGCCGTACTCGGCCAGCAGGTGCAGCGAGACCAGCAGCGCGCCGCCGGTCATCGCGATCCGCAGCTGGGGAAGCACCACCCGGAAGAAGGCGCGCCAGGCGCCCAGGCCCAGCGAGGCGGCGGACTGCTCGATCGCCGGATCCAGCCGGCTGAGCGTCGCGGCGGCCGGGATGTAGACCAGCGGGAAGTAGGACAGGGTGGCGATCAGCACCCCGGACCAGAGTCCGCCCATCGAGGGCACCGCGGAGACCCAGGCGTAGCTGTTGACGAAGGCCGGGATCGCGAGCGGCGCGGCGAGCAGCACGGCCCAGCCCCGGTGGCCCTTGAGGGTGGTGCGCTCCACCAGCCAGGCCCCGCCAACGCCCAGGACCACGCAGAGCGGAACGGTGATCAGCATCAGCAGCACGGTGTTCAGCAGCAGCTCGCCCACCCGGGCGCGGAAGATCAGGCCGACGGCGGTGTCCCAGCCGGTGGCGACCGTCATGAACGCCACGTAGCCGAGCGGAATCAGGGAGAACAGGGCAATCAGGACCGCCAGGACCGCCACCGCAGAGACGCCGAAAGGCGGGCGGGGGCGCTTGCCCCGGCCCGCCGTCGTCGTGCTTCCGGTGGTTCCGGGAGCCGCCAGCGTCTTTGTCACTGGTTAGAGCAGTCCTGCCTTGGTCATCAGGTCGGTGACCTTGGCGGAATTCAGCTTGGCCGGATCGACCTTGGGCGCCTGCAGCTCCTTGAGAGGCACCAGCTTCTCGTTGGCCGGGACGTCCGAACCGACCGGGTACTCGAAGGAGGTGCCCTTCTGCAGGACTTCCTGGCCCTTCTTGCCGGTGATGAATTTCAGGAAAGCCTGGGCGGCCGCCGCGTTCTTCGAGGACTTGAGCACGCCGCCGCCGGAGACGGACACAAACGCGCCCGGGTCTTCATTCTTGAAGTAGTGCGGGGTGACGTTCTTGGAGTTCTCGCCGGTCTTGGCCTGGTCGCCGTAGTAGTAGTAGTGGTAGATCAGGGCAGCATCCACTTCGCCGGCGTTGACGGCCTTCATAGCCGTGCTGTTGCCCTTGTAGGCCTTGTAGTTCTCCTTCATGCCCTTGAGCCATTCCTCCGTGGCGGCCTCGCCCTTGAGCTCCAGCAGGGCGGAGACGATCGCCCGGAAGTCGGCGCCGGACGGCGAAGCCGCCCACTTGCCCTTCCACTCCGGCTTGGCCAGGTCCAGCATGGACTTGGGCAGCTTGTCTTCGCTGAGCTTGGATTTGTCGTAGACCAGCACGGTGGAGCGGGCGGCGATGCCGGTCCACTTGTTCGTGGAGGGCCGGAAGTTGGCGGGGACCTGGTCGACGGTGGCCTGGTCGACGTCTGCGAACAGGCCGGCGTTTTCCACCTGGGCCATGGCGGGGGAGTTCTCGGTGAGGAACACGTCGGCGCGGGACGCCGCGCCTTCCTGGATGATCTGGTTGGACATCTCGGTGTCGTCGCCCTGGCGCAGGGTGACTTTCACGCCGGTCTCCGCCGTGAACGCGTCGACCCATTCCTTGGTCAGGGATTCGTGCTGGGCGTTGTAGACCGTAATCTCGCCGGCCGGCTTGCCGTCGGCTCCGGTAGTGCTGCCGGAGGTCGAGGCGCCTGTGCCACAGGCTGCGAGGCCGAGCGCGGCGGTCGCGGCGAGGGCAATGCCCGCCAGCGCATTGGTGCGGATCTTCATGAGGCTACTTTCTGCAAGGAAAAGGTCGTAGGTGCCTAACCCCCGTGAGCGGGAAGTTAGGGCATGCTCACTACGAAAAACTGTAGGTTAGCCAAACCTAAGCAACCAAGCCGAGAACGCCTTAAGTGAGCAGGATCACACGAATTACGACACTGTTGCGTGACTTAATTCCCCGCAGCGGCTTTCGGGGCCGGTCCGGTTGCGGTCCCGCCGTGGCCCTCCGCCGCTCCGGCTGCCGATCCGTCCGCCTCGGGTCCTGCTTCAACTCCCTGCGCCGCCCCGGCTGCGAGCCCGTCCGGGGCGGGCAGCTTCCCGGCGATGGAGGCGGCCGCCTCGAGGACCATCCAGGCCTGCAGCTGGGTGGAGAGTTCGACGGCGGACCCCGCCGGGTAGCTCCGGCGGGCCGGCAGCTCGGGGCGGGCCGAGAAGACCAGGCGGGCGCCGTCGCGTGCCAGCGGCTCCTGGGCCGCCACCAGGCGGCGGCCCTCCCAGAAGGCCTCCGCGGTATCCGTCACCAGCAGGGCCGCTTCGGCCCGGGTTTCGCTCGAAAGCCGTTCGTCGACGGCGGCCAGGGCCAGGTAGCGGGCGAGGACGCCGGTGAAGAGACCGCCGTCGCCGGTTCCCTCGGAGCGCAGCACCGTGGCCGGGCGCCCCAGCAGCGGCGCCCGGACCGTGAGGCCGCGCCGCACCGCGGCGACCAGCGCGGCCGCCCGTTCCAGGTTCGCCTCGCCGCCCAGTTCCAGCAGCGCGCCCAGCACCGGGCCCTGGTTGTACGTGTAAATGGCGCTTTCCAGCACCAACTCGCCGCCGGGGGCGATCCGGAGGCCGTCCCGGTACATGCCCTGTTCGGGGTCGTAGAGCTTGGCGTCGAGCCAGTCGAGCAGGGCCTGCGCCTTGGCCGCCTGCCCGGTCCGGGCGTAGTACAAGGCCACGGGAGCCGTTGCCGGGGTGTTTTTGAAGTCGCGCTTCTTGCTCCAGAACGTGCCGCCGCCCAGGTCGCCGGTCGAGGCCGCGTCGAACTGGAGGGTGAGGCTCTTGAGGACCCTGGCGTTGCGCCGCCGGCCGGAGGCCTTGCGGCTGTCCCCGGCCAGCTTCTCCAGCCGCAGCGTGGCCAGGGCGAGCCAGGCCATGTCGTCGTAGTAGTTGTTGACGACGGTAAGGAAGTTCCGCAGGCGGATCCCGGTGACCAGCCGGGAGGCGAGTTTTCCGGCGCTGGGGAGGTTGTCGCCGTCGAACTTTCCCGGCGTGTGGCCATTGCTGCCGAGTTCGCGGCGGCCGGTATCCACGAGGCAGTCCACATAGTGCGCCTGCCACCAGTAGTGCCACGGCCGGGCCAGGTTCTTCAGCCGGGCAGAGGGTCGGGTGATTGCGCCGATGTGGGTGCCGGGCAGGAAGAAGAGGCGCTGCCCGAACAGCCGGGTCACCGATCGTGCGGCCTCATCGGCGCGAAAGGACCAGTTCGGGGCGGAGGAATGGGCGGCTGCGGCGGTCATGGGACAAGCGTAGTGGCGGCGGGCGCCCGGGCGCGGAATCCCGTGCCGGGGGTGCGCAATGTCTGCATTCCAGTTAACCTGAACTAACTTAACTAGTGTTCCCCGGCGCCGGTGTGCTGCGCGCAGTCCAGGGCCGGGGCCGCGGTGCCACATCAAGGAGGATGCATGGACATCAAGGGTACGGTCGCACTGATTACGGGCGGCGCTTCCGGTCTGGGGGCCGCCACGGCCCGGAGATTGTTCGACGCCGGCGCCTCGGTGGTGCTCGTGGACCTGCCGTCCTCGGCCGGCGACGCCTTCGCCGCCGAGCTGAACGCGTCTGCCGGGGCCGGCGCGCCGGCGGGCGGCGCTGCGGTGGGCGGCGCTGCGGCGGGCGGCGCTGCGGTGGGACGGGCCGTCTTCGTCCCCGCGGACGTCACCAGCGAGGAGCAGGTGCAGGCCGCCGTCGACGCCGCCGTCGCCCTGGGTCCGCTGCGGATCGTGGTGAACTGCGCCGGCATCGCCACCCCGGGCAAGGTCCTGGGCCGCGAGGGCGTGCTCCCACTGGAGACCTTCAGCAGGGTCATCCAGATCAACCTCATCGGCACCTTCAACGTCATCCGGCTGGCCGCCGCAGCGATGGCCGCCGCCGAGCCGCTTGCCACCGAGCTGGGCGGTCCGGAACGCGGGGTCATCATCAATACCGCCTCCGTCGCGGCGTTCGACGGCCAGATCGGGCAGCCCGCCTACTCGGCGTCCAAGGGCGCCGTCGCCGCGATGACGCTGCCGATCGCCCGCGAACTGGCGCGCTCGCTGATCCGCGTCGTCACGATCGCGCCGGGCATCTTCGAGACCCCCATGATGGCCGGCCTGCCGCAGGAGGCGCAGGACTCGCTGGGCGCACAGGTGCCGCACCCGTCCCGCCTGGGCCGGCCCGCCGAATACGCGAACCTCGCCGCGCACATCGTGGACAACGCCATGCTCAACGGTGAGACCATCCGGCTCGACGGCGCCATCCGGATGGGCCCGAAGTGACGCTGGCCGCGGACATTCCAGCCTCCGCCGATCCGTTGCCCGCCGGGCTGCCGGCCGCCGACTTCTTTGGCTTCGAGTCGATGCTCAGCCCCGCCGAGCAGGCCAAGCTGGCCGAGCTCCGGGAGTTCCTGGCCCGCGAGGTGGCGCCGTTTGCCACCGGGTGGTGGAACGACGCCGAGTTTCCGGCGCATATCCTGCCCAAGCTGGCGGCCCTGGAACTCAGCGCGCCGGCCCAGCGCGGCTACAGCAACCTCTTCGCCGGGCTCGTCATCGCCGAGATCACCCGGGTGGACACCTCACTGGCCACGTTCTTCCTGGTCCATCACGACCTGTTCGTCGAGTCGCTCTACGGCTTCGGCTCCGAGGACCAGAAGGCCCGGCTGCTGGCGGACGCGGCAAGCCTGCGCACCACCGGGGCCTTCGCCCTGACCGAACCGGAGCACGGTTCCGACGTCGCCGGCGGGATGGAGACCACCGCGCGGCGCGTGTCCGGCGGGGAAGCCGGCGACCACTGGGTGCTCAACGGGGCCAAGCGCTGGATCGGCAACGGAACGTTCTGCGACTACATGCTGGTCTGGGCCCGGGATGAGGCCGACGGCGGAATCCGCGGCTTCATTGTCGACGCGACGCTGCCGGGGGTACGACGCAGCCGGATCGAGAACAAGATCGCGCTGCGGACCGTGCAGAACGCCGACATCGTGTTCACCGACGTGAAGGTGGCCGAGGCGGACCGCTTCGCCGGAATCAACAGCTTCGAGGACACCAACGAACTGCTGCGCGGCTCGCGGATCATGGTTGCCTGGCAGGGGGTGGGCCAGCAGCTGGCCGCGTTCGACGTCGCCCGGGCCTACGCCGTCGAGCGCCAGCAGTTCGGCCGCCCGCTGGCGAAGTTCCAGCTGGTCCAGCAGCAGCTGGTGACGATGCTCGGCAACGCGGTGGCCAGCATGGGCATGATGGTCCGGATAGCCCAGCTGCAGGATGCGGGCGCCGCGGACATGCCCCAGGTGGCGCTGGCGAAGTCCTATGTAAGTGCCCGGATGCGCGAAACCGTGGCGATGGGCCGGTCCTTGCTCGGCGGCAACGGGATCGTCACCGATTACCGGATGGCCAAGATCTTCGCCGACGCCGAGGCGATCTACACCTACGAGGGCTCCTACGAGATCAACACCCTGATCGTGGGCCGCGCCGTGACGGGGGTCTCCGCGATCGTCTAACCACCTCTGCGCGAACGGACAGTTGCGGCCCCAGTTCCAGCGCGAACGGACAGTTGCGGCCCCGAATCCGCGGCGTTTTAGGGCCGCAAGTGTACGTTCGCGCTCCCGGGGCGGGCCGCAAGTGTACGTTCGCGCTCCCGGGGCGGGCCGCAAGTGTACGTTCGCGCTCCCGGGGAGGCTAGGCGAAGGGCTGTTTTTCGCCGGCCTCGATCCGGTAGTCCAGGCTGTTGTTCTTCACCGGCATCGGGCAGGTGCCGTAAGGGGTGAACGCACTGGGGTAGTTGATCGCCCGGTTGAAGTCCAGGATGACGGTGCCGTCCGGGCGCGGCCGGGCAGTGGACACTTTGCGCCACTCGTCCGTCGTTATCCCGTTCGTCTCGTCGTGGAACGTCACGGTCAAGGCGCCGAGCTTCTCCTCCTCGGCCTGCAGGTGGCACTCGTGCTCCTGGCCCGGGAGCCTGAAGACGAGTTCACCGACGGAGCGGTGTACCCCGTCGACCAGCGGATTCGCCGTGCCGATGGGGACGTCCACCGGATGGGGGTAGGGCCGGAACCGCGCCTCGATAACCAGGTCCGGCCGGTAGTCGAAGGCGGGGACGCCGTCGAACCCGGTGAACACCGGCGACGTCGAATCCCGGGTGCGGAGCGCGTACTTATCGGCCCGCCTGGCGAGCTCCACCCTGACCTGCCGGCCGTCCGCCCCGCCGAACTGGATCCACGGCAGCGACTCCTCATTGGCCAGTGCCGCGCTGATGGTCCCGTCGACGGGTTTGCCGGTCTCCACGAGCGTCAGCCCGTCGGCCGCCGTGGCGGTGAGGAACGCCGTCGTGCCGTCCGTCGACCAGAGGCCGGGAACCATTTCGACGGCAGCCGGGCTCTCCGGGAGCCACTGGAAAGAGGTCAGGGTGAGCCAGCCATACTCGCTGGCCAGGGCCTCGTTGCGGCTGTTGCGGAAGCGCTGCCAGCGGGCGAGTTGCGGGTCGGCTGGGGACGGGGCGGTGGTCAAGGGACCCTCCAGGGGATCAGCCCAACTGCCAATCAGTTGGGGACGGGCGAAGTTGCGAGGGCCGCCGCCACCAGCTGCGCGGCTGTGGTGCGGGCGGCTGCGGCTGCGGCCGGGTCGGCGTCGAGTACTCCGCTGGCCAGGCCGCCGTCGAGGAGCAGGGTCAGGCTGCGGGCCAGTCCGTCCGGGTCCGGGGCGCCGGCCTGCTCCGCCAGGTCCCGGATCCAGGCGAGGATGTGCTGCTTGTGGGCAACCGTCCGCTCGTGCACCCGGGTCCCGGAGGCCGACTCGGCGGCGGCGTTGATAAAGGCGCAGCCACGGTAGCCGTCACGGCGGCAGGCGGTGGAAAGCGCGTGGAAGAGGCCGACCAGTTGATCGGCGGGGTCCGGCCCCGCGGCTTCGGCGGCGGCGTGCAACTGCCCGCTCCAGACCCCGTCGACCTGCTCCAGATAGGCCAGGATCAGGTCATCCTTGGCCGGGAAGTACTTGTAGAAGGTGGCCTTCGCGACGCCGGATTCGGCGATGATCGTGTCGATGCCGGCGGCCCGGAGGCCGTGGGCGTAGAAGAGCCGGAAGGCCGTCGCCAGGATCTTGTCCTTGGCCTGCCCGGCCGGCGTCCGGACAGTCCGCGGCCCGGCGGTTGGTGCGCTGGCTGCTGTCGGCGTCATAGCTCCATGGTACACAGACCAGTCTGTCCGGACGCCGGCCGGCACGGGTTCGAACCGCCAGGGCCGGTGCCGCGGGCCGGGCGTTCCTTGCCGTAGACAGTTCTGTCTGATAGCGTCACGGCAGAGGGTAGACGAACTTGTCTACCTGACACCCGACGATACCCTTCCCCGAATGAGGTTCCCATGAAGATTGCAGTTTTCGGCACCGGCACGGTCGGCCCCGCCGTCGCAGCGGCCCTGGCAAAGCTCGGCCACGACGTCGTCATTGGCACCCGCGATCCGCAGGCCACGCTGGCCCGGACCGAGGCCGGCCCGATGGGCGGAGTCCCGTTTGCCCAGTGGCACGCCGAGCATGGCGAAATCCCCCTGACCACCTTCGCCGACGCCGCTGCCGGCAGCGAAATCGTGGTCAACGCCACCAACGGCACGGGCTCCCTCGACGCGCTGAACTCCGCCGGCGCCGCCAACCTGTCCGGCAAGGTCATCGTCGACATCGCCAACCCGCTGGACTTCTCCCAGGGCTTCCCGCCGTCGCTGACCCCGGTGAACACGGACAGCCTCGGCGAGCAGATCCAGCGGGCCTTCCCGGACGCCCGGGTGGTCAAGACGCTGAACACAATGAACGCGTCGGTCATGGTGGACCCGGCCAGTGTGGCGGGCGGCGACCACTCGGTTTTCGTCTCCGGCAACGACGCGGACGCCAAGACGGTGGTGGCCGGGCTGCTCGCGGACCTCGGCCACCGCGACATCATCGACCTCGGCGACATCACCACGGCCCGCGGCACCGAAATGCTCCTGCCGATCTGGCTGCGGCTCTGGGGGGCCTTCGGCAACGCTGACTTCAACTTCAAGATCGCCCGCTAGGCCTGCCGCCGGTTCCGCCCCAACTAGCCCGCAGTTGTTGTCGTTATCGGGGCTCAGAACGACAACAACTGCGGGCTAGTTGGGCGAGGCCGCCGCAGTCAAGGCGCGGGACACTATCTGAGACGGATTCCCGGCCGGGGCGTGAGCCGGGTAACATCCCAGGGGTACAAGTAACCCGGCTCACAGTATCCAGCGCAGTGTACGAGCCAAGTCGAACCCTCGAAAGATGTTTCCATGGCTGACACTGCATTGACTTCCGGCACAGACCTCGCCTCCGAACTGCGCGCCGACGTCCGGCGGGTCTCCACCCTCCTCGGCGAATCCCTGGTCCGCCAGCACGGCCCCGAACTGCTCGACCTGGTCGAACAGGTGAGGCTGCTGACCAAGGAATCGAAGGAGGCCGCCCGGGGCGGCGCCGACGCCACCGGGCCGTGGAGCTCGTACGACGTCGTCGCCCAGGTCCGGGAGCTGCTCGGCTCGCTGCCCCTTGAGCAGGCGACCGACCTGGTCCGGGCCTTCGCCTTTTACTTCCACCTGGTCAACGCCGCCGAACAGGTCCACCGGGTCCGCGGGCTCCGGAGCCGGCAGGAAAAAGACGGCTGGCTGGCCAAAGCTGTCGAGGAAATCGCGGAAAAGGCCGGGTCCGCCGTGCTGCAGGACGTTGTGGACGAGCTCGACGTCCGGCCCATCTTCACGGCCCACCCCACCGAGGCCTCCCGCCGTTCGGTGCTGGACAAGATCCGCCGGCTCTCGGACGTGCTGGCCGAACCCACCTTCGAAGGCACCTCGGCGCGCCGCCGCCAGGACCGGCAGCTGGCCGAGGTGATCGACCAGATGTGGCAGACGGACGAGCTCCGGCAGGTCCGGCCCACCCCGGTGGATGAGGCCCGGAACGCGATCTACTACCTCACCGGGATTCTCACGGACGCCATGCCCGAGATGCTCTCGGACCTGTCCGACCTCCTCGGCGAGCACGGCGTCGCCCTGCCGGTCACAAAGGCGCCGATCCGCTTCGGTTCCTGGATCGGCGGCGACCGGGACGGCAACCCGAATGTCACGGCCGGAGTCACCCGCGAAATCCTGCAGATCCAGAACCAGCACGCCGTCCGGATCAGCATCGGACTGATCGACGGGCTGATCTCCATCCTGTCCAACTCCACCGCGCTGGCCGGTGCCGACCAGGTGCTGCTGGACTCGATCGACGTCGACCTGGGGAACCTGCCCGGGCTGGACCGGCGCGTCCTGGAGCTCAATGCGCAGGAGCCCTACCGGCTCAAGCTCACCTGCATCAAGGCCAAACTGCTCAACACCGGCCGCCGCGTTGCGGCCGGCTCGGCCCACGAACCCGGACGCGACTACGCCGCCACCGCGGAGCTCCTCGCCGAACTGGGCCTGCTGGAGGCGTCGCTGCGGGAGCACCACGGGGGCCTCGCGGCCGACGGCGCCCTCGCCCGGGTCCGGCGCGCCATCGCATCCTTCGGCCTGCACCTGGCCACCCTGGACATCCGCGAGCACGCCGACCACCACCATGACGCCGTCGGGCAGCTGATGGACCGGCTCGGCGGCCCGGGCGTGCGGTACGCGGAATTGAGCCGCGCCGAGCGGCTCGAAGTCCTCGGCTCCGAGCTCGCGTCCCGCCGCCCGCTCTCCGGCCACCCGATCAAGCTCGACGGCGCCGCGGACGGAACGTACGACGTCTTCCGCGAGATCCGCCGCGCCCTGCGCGCCTACGGTCCCGACGTGATCGAGACCTACATTATTTCGATGACCCGAGGCGCCGACGACGTCCTGGCTGCGGCCGTGCTGGCCCGCGAAGCCGGCCTGGTGAGCCTCTTCGGCGAGGCCCCGTACGCCAAAATCGGCTTCGCGCCGCTGCTGGAAACCGTGGAGGAACTCCGCGCCTCGGCCGAGATCGTGGACGCCCTGCTCTCGGATTCGTCGTACCGCGAGCTGGTCCGGTTGCGCGGCGACGTGCAGGAAATCATGCTCGGCTACTCGGACTCCAACAAGGAATCCGGCGTGATGACAAGCCAGTGGGAAATCCACAAGACCCAGCGCAAGCTGCGCGACGTCGCTGCCAAACACGGCGTCCGGGTCCGGCTTTTCCACGGCCGCGGCGGCTCCGTGGGCCGCGGCGGCGGCCCGACCTATGACGCGATCATGGCCCAGCCCAACGGAGTGCTCGAGGGCGAGATCAAGTTCACCGAGCAGGGCGAGGTCATCTCGGACAAGTACTCGCTGCCCGAGCTGGCGCGCGAAAACCTTGAGCTCTCCCTCGCCGCCGTGCTGCAGGGCTCGGCGCTGCACCGCACGCCGCGCACCTCGGAGGACCAGCGCGAACGCTACGGCCACGTCATGGAGACCATCTCCGATGCGGCCTTTGCGCGTTACCGGATGTTGATCGATGATCCGGATCTGCCGGCCTACTTCATGGCGTCCACCCCGGTGGAGCAGTTGGGCTCGCTGAACATCGGTTCCCGGCCGTCCAAGCGCCCCGACTCCGGTGCCGGCCTGGAGGGCCTTCGGGCGATCCCCTGGGTGTTCGGCTGGACCCAGTCACGGCAGATCGTGCCCGGCTGGTTCGGCGTCGGCTCCGGGCTCAAAGCCGCCCGCGAAGCGGGCCACTCGGCACAACTGGTCGAGATGATGGACGGCTGGCACTTCTTCCGCTCGGTGCTCTCGAACGTTGAGATGACGCTCGCCAAGACGGACATGGACATCGCCGGTTACTACGTCTCCACCCTGGTCCCGGCAGGGCTGCACCGGCTTTTCCACACCATCCGCGCCGAGTATGAGCTGACGGTAGCCGAAATCCAGAAGCTCACCGGCGAGGACCTGCTGCTGGACGCGCAGCCCACGCTCAAGCGGTCCCTCGAGATCCGCGACCAGTACCTCGATCCGATCAGCTACCTGCAGGTGGAACTCCTGCGCCGCATCCGGGCCGAGTCCGCGGCCGGCACCGAGATGCCCAACGCCGAGATCGACGAACGCCTGCAGCGCGCGATGCTGATTACCGTCAACGGTGTGGCAGCGGGCCTGCGCAACACCGGGTAGCCTCCAGCCACCGAACCTCCATCAGGTGTCGCGGGTATCGGCGGCTAGGGTTGTTCCATGCCCTCGTTCCAGACCCGACTCAAGATCACCGGACTCAAGCCGGGCAACCCGCCGGAAGCCGTCATGGCAACGGCCGTGGAGGCGCTCGGGGCGCGGCACCATGTGGAGTCCAACCAGCTGGAACTCGCCGGCGGGGTCCCGCAACTGAACCTCCGCTTCCTGGTGGACGCCACAGCCTACGCCGCGGAGAACAGCCAGGCGCTGGATTCGGCCGCCCTGATGCGGGACGCCGTCGAACGCATCGCGGTGACTGGGAGCCTGATGGTGCTTCGGCGTAACAGGGGCCGCTGGGCGCCGGTCTAGCCGCGCCGGCCGGAGCGGGAGTACCGGTCTAGAAGTCCAGTTCCGCGTCCGGGTCCGCCGCTGCGGATCCGGGGTCGACCACCGGGGAGCGGGTGCCGCGGCGCCGAGTGACCACCACCCCGACGACGGCGCCGATCACCAGGCCCAGCACCACGCCGATCAACGAGCTCGCCCAGAACGGCAGCCTGGTCGCCGAGCCGGTAACGTAGCCCAGTCCCGCCGACCACACCGCCCACAGCGTCCCGCCCAGCGCCGCGCAGAAGCTGAAGCCCCGGGTGGACACGTTGGCGATTCCCGCCGCGGCCGTGGTGGCGAGCCTGCCGCCGGGGATGAACCGGATTCCGATGATGCCCCCGTAGGTGGAGGAGCGGCCCGCCCTCGCGATGGCCAGGTGCACGCCGCTGTGGAATTTCCGGCCCCAGCTCCACCGGTCCAGCACGTGGCTGAGGCGGCGCTTGAACAGCTGGAAGACCACAAGGTCGCCGACCCAGGAGGCCAGCGCGGCAATGAGGGCGACCAGGAATATGTTGGCGCGGCCGTCGGCCGAGAGGGCACCGCCGGTGATGACCAGCATCTCGGAGGGAACCGGCGGGAAGATGGCGTCGCCGAAAACCACAGGGACGATCCAGAAGTAGATCGCGGATCCCCAGGTGTCCGCACTGGCCAGGTCCATGGCCACAAGGTACCGCATATCCGCCCCGGCCGGGGACGGACCTAACGGGCTTCGGAGAGTTCGAGCCGGCTGCGGTACTCCACCGGGGTGCCCGAGATGGGGTCCACGAAGCGGATACCGCGGGCCAGGAGCTGGAGCGGCTTGGCGTAGTCGTCCGGTGCCTTGTCCAGCAGGTCGGGATAAAACGCGTCGTTCACGATCCCCAGCCCCAGCGAGGCCATGTGCACGCGGAGCTGGTGGGTCTTCCCCGAGTGTGGTTCCAGCCGGTAGAGCGCACGGCGCTGCGTGCCGCCGTCGGCCGGGCTGCTCGTGGACTGGGCGCCGCCGTCCGGCGTGTCAAAGGTGCGCAGCCGCTCGATCCGGGTCTCGGCGTTGGGCTCACCCTCGATGACCTCGGCGAGCAGGTAGCTGCGGGATTTGGTCATCCGGTTCCGCACCACCACGGGGAAGTCGACGGCGGGGTGCCCCGGGGCGGGCTCCGCGGCGGACACGCACTCGTATTCCTTCTGGACGAGACGCTTCTCGAAGAGCACTTGGTACTTGCCGCGGGTCTCGGGGTTGGTGGAGAGCAGCAGGATCCCGGCGGTCATGCGGTCCAGGCGGTGCATCGGGATCAGGTCCGGCAGCTGCAGCTGGTTCCGCAGTCGCACCAGGGCCGATTCCTGGATGTAGGTGCCGCCGGGGGTGGTGGGCAGGAAGTGCGGCTTGTCCACGACCAGGAGGTGCTCGTCCTGGTGCAGGATGTTCAGTTCCACCGGGATGCGGGTCTCGGGCGGCAGCGAGCGGTAGTACCAGATGAAGGTGTGGCGCCGCAGCGGAGTGCTGCGGTCCAGCGGGATCCCGGCCTCGCCCACGATTTCGCCGGCGTCGAAGCGGTCCGCGATGCCCTGCGGGTCGATGTGCCCCCAGCGGTGCATCATGTAGTCCATCGCGGTGTCCCACGGCCCCTCGTCCGGCAGCCGCAGGCGGGTGGCGTTCACGCCGTCGCGCACGGGCAGGGGGGATTGCATCACCGGTCCATTCTACTTTGCCCCCGCTGCCCGCCGTTTCGACGGTTCCGTGCGCGGCTCCTCCCGCGGCTTCCCTGCCCGGCCCCACGCCCCGGCCAGTTCGACGGTTCCGCGCCCCCTCGCCGTATCCACGCGTCGAGTGGGCGCGGAACCGTCTAAACGGGCAACGGGCAACGGGGCAACGGGCAACGGGGCGGCGGGCAACGGGCAACGGGGCGGCAACGGGCAACGGGCAACGGGGCGGCGGCGGCGGTACCTGCGCCGGGCGGTGGGAAGATGGTGGCCATGTTGACACGCAGACTCGTCCAGCTCCTGATCGGCCTCGCCCTGTACGGCGTCTCCCTCGCCATGGTGATCCGTGCCAGCCTCGGGACGGCGCCGTGGGATGTCTTTCACCAGGGGGTCGCGGGCAGGACGGGGCTGAGCCTGGGCACCGTAGTGATCATCGTCAGCTTCCTGGTGCTGCTGCTGTGGATTCCGCTGCGGCAGTGGCCAGGCGTCGGCACCGTCGCCAACGCCGTGCTGGTGGGTGTTTTCGCCGACATCGGCCTGGCAACGATCCCGCAGTTCTCGCATTTGGGCGGTCAGGTCGCGCTTCTGGCCGGGGCAGTGTTGCTCAACGGCGTCGCCTCCGCCCTGTATATCGGCGCCCGCCTCGGACCCGGCGCGCGGGACGGCCTGATGACCGGACTCGCGCGGCGGACCGGGTGGCCGGTGCGGGGCGCCCGGACCGGAATCGAAGTAGTGGTGCTGGGCGCCGGCTGGTTGCTGGGCGGCTCGGTCGGGATTGGAACCGTGCTCTATGCGCTGGCGATCGGCCCGCTGGTGCAGCTGATGCTGCCGTGGTTCACCGTTCCTGAAGGTCCGTCAGCCGAAGCTGCTCCCGCGGACGCCGAGGCGCCCCCCGCGCCCGCCGCGCCCACCGCCGCCCCCTCCGCGCCGCCCGCCGCGCCGGCGTCGTCTCCGGCGTCGTAAGAGCGCCTTGAAAATCCGCCGGCCAGGACGTGCCGGAGGGCGTCAGGCCGGTTCCGGTGCGGGGAGCAGCGGCTGGCAGGTGGGGCAGAAGTAGATGTCCCGTTCCTCGGCGCCGGTGGCCTTGGCCAGGACCCCGCGCCGGATGGGCGTGCGGCACTTGAGGCACGGCTGGTGCTCGCGGCGGTAGACCCAGTAGCCGGGCCGTCCGGCTGTCCGGCCGACGGGAACGCCGCGGACGTTCAGCACCGTCACCCGGCGGCCCGGGCCCAGGTTGGCGGTCAGCAGGACCTTCGCGTCGGTGATCATCGCCGGCAGGTCCGGCTACCGCCGACACCGGCGACGCGGGGTGGACCCCGGCGAGGAAACACGCCTCGCAGCGGTAGATGTTGCCGATGCCGGCCAGGTTGCGCTGGTCCAGGAGCGCGACGCCGATCGGCACCTCGGGCGCCGCGAGCAGCCGGCGTTGGGCCTCGTCCATGTCCCAGTCCGTGCCGAGCAGGTCCGGTCCGAGGTGGCCTACGACACCGGCCTCTTCGGCGGTGGGGATGACTTCAAGCAGTCCCAGGGAGAACCCGACGGCGTCGGCGCGTCGCGGTGCGGAGCACGCACCGGGCGGTAAAGCCGGGCTTCCGCCAGCGGCCGCCCGGGCGGGTAAATCTGCCAGGTCCCTTCCATCTTCAGGTGCGAGTGGATCGTCAGCCGGTCCACCGGGCGGGGGCCGGCCACCCGTATCAGCAGATGCTTGCCGCGGGGGACCACTTCCTCGACGGTCCAGCCGCCCAGCTTGAGGGTCGCGAAGCGGGGCACCCGGAAATCGGTCGAGACGAGTTCTTTGCCTGCCAGTGCGGCGTGCAGCTGCGCGGCGGCACGGAAAACGGAATCGCCCTCAGGCACGGATCCTCAACCCTTTCGGTGTCGAGTAGGCGCCTGCCTGGGCCAGGGCGGCGGCCACGGGTGTATCCAGGATGCCGTGGCCGTTGACCTTTTCCATGATCAGCTTGTCGACGGCGCCGCGGGTGACCACGCCGACGAGGGCGGTGCCGGCGGCTGCCAGGAGTTCGGTGTCGGCGCTGAACGCGAGCAGGGTCTTGCCGCCGCGTTCGACGTAGAGCACCAGGGCGCCGTCAACCAGCACCACCAGCGCCCCTGCCTTCCGGCCGGGCCGGTGCCCGGTGCCGGCCTCCACGTCCAGGGCCGGCCACGGCAGCGCGGCGCCGTAGGGGTTGGCCGGGTCCGTGGCGGCCAGGGCCAGGGCGACCGGCTCGGCCTTGGTCAGCTGGGCGTCCTCGACATAGGAGCGCAGCCGGTCCACCGTGGCGGGCACGGCGAACTGGGCGGCGCCCGAGGTGCTCAATGAAGTAGCCGCGCCGGCACCGGCCGGCCTCCTCGAGCCGGGCCAGCACCTTGTACATCAGGCCGAAGCCGCCCAGGATGTTTTCCGCCATGACCGACCCGCGGGTGACCACGCCGTACCGGTCGAGCATCAGTTCGGCCGTGGCGCGGGCGTGAATGGTGGCGTCCAGTTCGGGCGCGGGCAGCGCCGACCAGCGCCCAGCGGCCAGCGGCGGCGTGGGGGCGGCGCCGGTGACGGAGCCGTAGCGGCCGCCGGTGAGCCCTGGAGACCCGAGCAGGCCGGTGCCGTGGGCGCGTCCGAGCCTGCTGAGCCGGGGAGCACGCGCCCTCGGGGCGCGGCCCACCTGCCGGTGGGCGGTGTGACCGCCCGCGATGAGGGCCCGGACCGGGGCGAAGGTGTCGCCGGTGATCCGGCCGGCCCAGGCCAGGTCCCAGAGCGCGGAGACGACGTCCTGGTCGCTGAGCACGGTGTCCATCCCGCCGGCGACGTCGGTCAGCTGCCGGAAGAAGTAGCCGCCCCCGTTGTTCCGCAGATGGTCCAGGAGCCGCTGCTGCGCATCTCCGGGTTCAAACTCCAGCGCCGGGTTCAGCGTCAGCTCGGCCGAATCGGCCAGGTGCAGGCTGACCCAGCCGTCATTGCCGGGCAGCGAGCCGGCCCCGGACCAGAGCACCTCGCCGGCGGCCATGAGCTCGTCGAGCATGGCCGGCTGGTAGTTGGAGACGCGGCTGGCCAGGACCAGCGGTTCCCAGGCGGAGGCCGGAATCGGCACGCCGGAGAGCTGGTCGATGGCGGTAACGACGCCGTCCAGGCCCCGCAGCGCGGACTGCCCGCGGCCGCCGGGGGTGCGCACATGCTGCCAGGCCGGGAGGAACCGGCCGTAGGCGGCGCCGTCCACGGGTTCGACCTCGGCGCGCAGCGCGGCGAGGGAACGGCGGCGCAGCTTCCGGAGCACCTCGGCGTCGCACCATTCGCTGGCCGCTGCCGCAGGCAGAACAACCGGCAGAATGACCTGCGGAAGGGCAGACGAAACGGTATCCGCAGTTTCGTCACCCTCAACCGGGGCACCCTCCGGCGCCGCGGGGTGGGGCCGGAACTCGCCCTCGACGGCGCGGCCGTCCGCGGCCAGCCGCTTGAGCGCTGTGCCGACCACGGCGACGCCGAGTCCCAGCCGGGCGGCGGCCTCGGCGGCGGTGAAGGGCCCGTGGGTCCGGGCGTACCGCGATACCAGGTCGCCGAGGGGGTCGGCGACAGGTTCGATGAACGCCAGCGGCACCCCCATCGGCAGCGGCACACCGAGGGCATCGCGCAGCCTGGCGGCGTCCTCCACGGCGGCGAACCGTTCGACGCCGCCGATGTTGACCTTGATCGCCCGGTTGGCCCGCTGCAGTGTGGCCAGGTGCGCCCCGGCGTCGGACGCGCCCTCCGCCTCGAGCCGGGCGGCGGCCTCGTCCGTGGTGAGCGGGCCGAGCAGCCGGAGCAGGTCCGCGACGCCCTCGAGCCCGCGCATCTTGCGGTCCGGCGCGAGCCGTTGCAGTTCAAGCTCGGTGGCCTCGATGACCTTCGCGTCGAGCAGCTCGCGCAGCTCCACCCGGCCGAGCAGCTCGTTGAGCAGGGTCGAATCGAGGGCCAGGGCGGCGGCGCGGCGCTCGGCCAGCGGCGAATCGCCCTCGTAGAGGAACTGCGCCACGTAGCCGAACAGCAGGGACTTCGCGAACGGCGAGGGCTGCTGCGTGGTGGTCTGCAGGATCCGCAGCTCGCGCCGCTCGATCGAGGCGGCGATGTCCTTCAACGCCGGCAGGTCATAGACGTCCTGCAGGCACTCGCGCACGGTTTCGAGCACGATCGGGAAGGCCGGATACTTCCGCGCGACGTCCAGCAGCTGGGCCGAGCGCTGGCGTTGCTGCCAGAGCGGCTGCCGTTTGCCCGGGGTCTGCCGCGGCAGCAGCAGGGCCCGGGCGGCGCACTCCCGGAACCGGGACGCGAACAGCGCGCTGCCGCCGACCTCGGCGGTGACGATCTGTTCGAGCTCCTCGGGCTCGAAGAGGAAGAGCTCGGCACCCGGCGGCTCGTCCTCCATCATCGGCACGCGCAGCACGATGCCGTCGTCGGCGGCCATCGCGGAGCCGTCCATCCCGTAGCGCTGGTGCAACCGCTGTCCGACGGCGAGGGCCCACGGGGCGTGCACCGGCATGCCGAAGGGGCTGTGCAGCACCACCCGCCAGTCGCCGAGTTCATCGTGGAACCGCTCCACCACGAGCGTGGTGTCGCTGGGGACCACTTCGGTGGCGAGCTTCTGTTCGGCAAGGTATTGGACCAGGTTGTTGGCCGCGAAGTCGTCCAGGCCGCTGGCTTTGCACCGCTCGGTGGCGGGCCCGACGTCGGAGGCGGCGAGTTCGCGCACGAACGCGCCGAGGGCGCGGCCCAGGTCCACCGGGCGGCCGAGGGAGTCACCCTTCCAGAACGGGAGCTTGCCGGGCTGGCCGAAGGCGGGGGAGACCAGGACGCGGTCGTGGGTGATGTCCTCGATCTTCCAACTGGTCGCCCCAAGGGCAAAGACGTCACCGACGCGGGATTCGTAAACCATCTCCTCGTCGAGTTCACCGACCCGGCGGCCGCCCTTGGCCCTCGACGCGGCGCCCGCGGCCTTGCCGTCACCCGGGGCACCCGGACCGCCGGGGGAGCCGGAACCTTCCACCTCGGTGCCGATGATGTACACGCCGAACAGTCCGCGGTCAGGGATGGTGCCGCCGGAGGTGACGGCCAGCCGCTGCGCTCCGGGGCGGCCCTCGATCGTGCCGGCGTTGCGGTCCCAGACGATCCGGGGCCGCAGTTCGGCGAATTCGTCCGAAGGGTAGCGCCCGGCCAGCAGGTCCAGGGTGGCCTCGAACGCGGACCGGGGGAGCGAGGCGAACGGTGCGGAGCGGCGCACCGTGGCGAACCATTCCTCCACGTCGATTGCCCCGAGCGCAGTGGCCGCGACGGTCTGCTGGGCAAGGATGTCCAGCGGGTTGGCCGGGACGGAGAGCCGTTCGATCTTGCCGTCCAGCATCCGCTCGACGGTGATCGCGGTGTGGACCAGGTCCGCCCGGTGCTTGGGGAAGAGCACGCCCTGGGAAATCTCGCCGACCTGGTGGCCGGCGCGGCCCACCCGCTGGAGCCCGCTGGCCACCGACGGCGGGGACTCGACCTGGATCACCAGGTCCACCGCGCCCATGTCGATGCCGAGTTCCAGCGAGGAGGTGGCCACGACGCAGCGCAGCCGGCCGGACTTCAGGTCGTCTTCGATCAGGGCGCGCTGGTCCTTGGAGACGGAGCCGTGGTGCGCCCTGGCCAGGACGGGGTCTGCGCCGGCGGTGCTGCCGGCCTGCGCCATCATGTGCGCCGGCGTGGCGGTCGAGGCGGGCAGCGGACCGTCCGGCTCCGCGGCCGCGCCGGCTTCGTCCCAGCCGCCGCCGTGGGCCATCAGCTGGCGTTCGGCGTAAATCTCGTTAAGCCGGGCGGTGAGCCGCTCGGCCAGCCGGCGGGAGTTCGCGAAAACAATGGTGGACTGGTTCGCCAGCACCAGGTCCACGATTTTCTCCTCGACGTGCGGCCAGATCGACGCCTGCGGCTGCAGCCCGGACGCCGGGCCGGAATCGAACGCCCCCGCGGCGCCCTGAAGGTCGGACATGTCCTCCACCGGGACGGAGACGGTCAGGTCCCAGGTCTTCTTCGACGGCGGCGCCACGATTTCCACCGGCGCGGAGCCGGCCAGGAACTGGGCCACGAGTTCCTTCGGCTCCACCGTGGCGGAGAGCCCGATCCGCTGGGCCGGCTTGGGCAGCAGGGCATCGAGGCGTTCCAGCGAGACGGCCAGGTGCGCGCCGCGTTTCGTGCCGGCGACGGCGTGGACCTCGTCGACGATGATGGTGTCCACCTCCTCCAGGGTCTCCCGCGCCTTGGAGGTGAGCATCAGGAAGAGGGACTCGGGGGTGGTGATCAGGATGTCCGGCGGGTGGCTGAGCAGCGAGCGGCGGTCCGCCGCCGTCGTATCCCCCGAGCGGACCCCGACGGTGATCAGCGGCGCGGGCAGCTCCAGGCGTTTGGCGGTCTGGGTGATGCCGATTAGCGGGGCACGGAGGTTGCGTTCGACGTCGACGCCCAGCGCCTTAAGCGGGGAGATGTAGAGCACCCGGGTCTTGCGCTTGGGTGCCTTGCGCCGGGCCGCCGCGGCGGCAGCCGGGGCCACGCCGGGAAGCTCGTCAGGGGCCTGCGGCGCGGAAACCAGGAGCCGGTCCAGCGCCCAGAGGAACGCGGCGAGGGTCTTGCCAGAGCCGGTGGGGGCCACCACCAGGGCGTGCGCTCCGGAGGAGATCGCGTTCCAGGCGCCATCCTGCGCCGGAGTGGGCGCGGAAAAGGCGCCCAGGAACCACTCCCGGGTCGGCCGGCTGAACCGGTCCATGGCCTCGGCCGCAAGTGTGCCTCCGGAGAGCTCCTGCCCCTTCATTCCTCCATCATGCCTTACAGCACGGACAGTATTTGTCGGGCCGGGTTCGGCGGCACCCGCGCGGTGGCTACGCCGCGGTGAACGCCCCGATGGTCAGCAGATTCACGGCCGTTTCGCGGCAGGCGTCCTTGGGCGCGGCGACGAACACCGAGGCCGTGTCCTCCGGCGGGTAGACGCGGAACCCCGCGGCCGGGGTGCGGGTGCAGTCCGGGTAATTGGCGGCCTGCGTGTAGCGCAGGGTGGCCTTTCCGGCCTTGCCCGGTGCGAGCAACACGTCGGTAACCGGCGTCGAGTCGTCACGCTTTGCCGCGGCCCCGATGGGGCTGCCGCTGGCACCGGCGGTCAGGGATACCCCCGGGTAGCCCTTCAACAGACAGGGTTCCGCGCCGGTGTTTTTCAAGATCAGCTGCATGTAGACGCTGCCGGCGGCGCCGCCGCCCCGGGCGTCGAGCGAAGCCGACAGGTTCGCGGCCTTGCACAGGACCGGTCCGGCCGCAGCGGGGGTTGAGGAGGCAGCGGCGGACGATGCCTCGGGGGAGGCCGGCGCCGTCGCGGACGGGCTGGCCGAACCGGATTCACCGGCCGGGGACGAGGCAGACGGCGTCTCTGCGGTCGTGGCGCCCTGCGGCTGGCCCTGCGTGGCGCCGCACCCGCTGAGCAGCAGTGCAACGGCGGCAGCCGCCGTCAGGGACGTGGTGACGAGTCTGTTTTTCATCTGCTGAGGCCTCATGGCTCCACTGTTATTGCCCACAGTTGCCTGAGTCAACGACGCCACGACGATGGGCGCGGATTGATGCCCGGATTGTGATTTCCGGGCACCAATCCGCGGGGACCTACCCGCCGGCGCACCGGTCGGCGCACGCGGCGCGGACCCGCCCGCCCGCTGGTCGGTGCCGGTTACGCCTTGGGTGACCGGTCGCCGGGCACCCGGGCGGGCGCGGGCTTCCGGCCGCGGAACAGCGCGAGGGCGCCCAGGACCAGGCCGCCGACCCCGGCAACGAGGCCCGCCCAGCTGCGCGCCTGGGCGCCGTCGTCGGTGACGGCGGACGCCGGAGCCACCGCCTCGGGGGTTTCAGCGGCCGGATGGGCTCCGTGCCCGTCGTCGGCCGCGACCGCCGCCGTGACCGTGACCGACGGCGCCGGGCTCTTGACCGATTCTTCGTCCTGGCCCTCTTTCGGAATATCGGACCAGTCGGTCTGCCCCTGCTCGCAGGTTTGCAGGGTGGGGAAGTAGAGCGTCTTGCCCGCCGCGTCCGGCAGTTTCACGGAGAGCACGAGGACGTCGCGGAGTTCGGGGCTCAGCGGCGCCTTGGCGGTGTAGACAATCTGGCTGGTGCGTTTGGTGATCGAGGAACCGTCGGCGAGTTTCTTGGGTTCCGGCAGTTCCTCGGTGACCTTGGCCGCGGTCCAGTTCGGATTTACCGTGGGCTGGGCGTCGTTGAGTTCGGGCGGCAGCGTGATGGTCATTTTGGTGGTCCCTGCCTGGTCGCAGCCGTGCGGGATGTCGAAGCTGAGCAGGGCGTGGGAGTTCGCGGCGGTGGAGTCCGGGGTGGCGTCGACGTGGGCGGCGGCGCCGCTGATGCCGGCGAGCATCAGGGCGGCGGTGCCGCCGGCGACGGCGGTGGCGGACAGGGCGCGGCGGAGGGCGGATTTGTGCTGTGTGGTCGTCAAAATGGGTGCCTTTCAGGCGTGCGCGCGGCAGGTATGGCGGCGCGCGGAAGTGGGAGGTCCGGCGGTACTGCCTGTTCCGGGGGTCCGGTGGGCGGGGCCGCGGCCGGAGGAAAGATTAGGAAACGACGACGACGGCGGGCGGCCCGCGGCGGCAGTCGGGCCGAAGATTGCGCCACGGCAGCGGGACGGCGGCGTCGGCCCGCAGCGGCAGGACGCGCGCGACGGCGGGGCGCGGCGGGGCGGGAGCCGGGAGCTGGACGAGCGGGCGCAGCCAGGCCGCCAGCGACCAGAGCGCGTCCTCGCCCTTGGCCAGGAGCAAGGCGCAGAGGAGCGTGGCCAGGGTGTGGCCGGCGAGCATCGAGAAGGCCAGGCCCGAGTCCATTTCGTGCAGCCGGAGGTGGTCCGCGGGGACGTGCAGGACCACCGGGCCGGCGTGGTGCCCCGCCGCTCCGCCGGCCACCGTTCCGGCCATTGTGCCGGCCGCCGGCGCGCTGAAGGCGGAGAACGCCTCATGCAGCACCATTTGTCCGGCGCCAAGCAGGCCGGCTATCGCCGGAAGATTCAGTTTCAGCCGGGTGGCCGCGGTGCAGGCCAAGCCGGTGAGGGCAAGGAACGCGCCCAGGACCGCGGGGGCGGGAAGCTGGCCCCCGGCCATGGTGTGCGCCCCGGCCGCCAGGGAAAAGACGGTGAGGGACACCAAAGCGGAACGCACTGCGTGGAAAGGCGCTCTGGCGGCTGTGCGCATGGAACATTCCCTTCAGCGGCGGCGGCCATGGTTGCCCCGTCGGGCGCTTTACGGTCCCGCCGGTTCCCCTCAATTCTAGCGGCGATTTCTACACGGCTGCGAACTCGCCGAGGCCCCGTCCGGACATGTTGTCCTAGACCGCAGGTGCCGTCCGTCCCTGCAGGGTTGCTTCGGTAGCGGCGGCGAGAGCCAGGAGGGCCCGTTCGCCGAAGGGCACAGCCATAAACTCGAGGCCGACGGGCAATCCTTCAGCTGTTTGTCCGGCCGGGATGGTGATTGCCGGGAAGAGGAGCTGGGATGCGATGACCGTGTTGGTCGGGTAGGTCAAGCAGGTCCAGCGGTCAGCGAAGATGTCTTCGCGCGTGGGTGCCGGAAGCTTGGCGTCCGGGAAGGCGACGGCGTCGAGCCGGTTCTGCGCCATGATTCCGATCACCTGTCGCTGGAACGCGGTTTGGGCCAGGAGGCGTTCCACGTAGTGAGGGTCATCGGTGGGCTGTTCCGGACCGTCCACGATCGCCTCGAGCAGGTCGAGCTTCTCGTGGTACTGCTTCGTCTCGATCAGAAACCGCATGGAGGGGATTCCGGCATCAGGGCGGGCCCCGACGAATTCGTTCATGTCCGATTGCGACCGAGTGGTGTAAAGCGAGGTGAAGCCGACCTGATCGTCGAGGTTGTCGATGGTGATGTCGATGAGCTCGGCGCCTGCCTCGCGCAGTGCGGTCAGCGCCAGCTCGATGGCCTTGTTGACCTTGGCCCCGTCCGGGTCAGAGTCATCGCCGAACGCCTGGCGGAGGACCCCGATTCGCTTACCGGTCAGGGTGGCGTCCTGAAGTGCGCTGGCGTAGGGCTCGACTTTGCCTGCAATGACGGCGGCCGCGGTGTAGTCGTCGGCTGGGTCGTAGCCGACCATCACATCAAGGAGCCGGACGGCATCCCCCACGGTCCGGGTCATCGGCCCGGAGGTGTCCTGGGGCTTCACCAAAGCGGACATCCCTGCGCGGCTGATCAGCCCGGGAGTGACGCGGAGCCCGACGAGGCCGCAAAACGACGCTGGTAGGCGGATCGAGCCCCCGGTGTCCTCCCCGACTCCCACGAGTGAGAGGTTCGCCGCCACGGCAGCGGCGGTTCCGCTGGAGGATCCGCCGGGGTCACGTGAAAGGTCGTACGGGTTTTTGGTCACCCCGCTGCGCGAGGACGTCGAGAACCAAGACGTTGCGAAGTCGGGCAGCGTGGTCTTGCCGAGGATGATTGCGCCGGCGTCGCGGAGTCTTGCGATTGCGGTGGCATCCTGCTTGGGCTGATAGTCGCCGGATGCGATGCTGCCGAAAGTCGTGGGCAGGCCGGCGGTCTCTATCTGATCCTTGACGACGATCGGTACGCCGTGAAGCGGTCCTACGAGCCGGCCCGTTCGGGCGAGCTCCTGGTCAAGTTGTCGTGCTTCTTCCAGCGCGCTCTGCGAGACGGAGACCAACGAATTAAGCTCCGGTCCGGACCGGTCTATTCGTTGAATGCGGTCCAAGTAGGCGCTGACAAGGTCCTCGGCGGTGAATTCACCGCCGAGGAAGGCCTCGTGCGCCTGGGTGATGGTCAGCTCTTCGATGGGTCGTTCAATGGCCATGGCTTCACTGTGCCTTAACCATGGCCCGCGAGGGAAGAGGCCCGGCTGAGCGCCGGAAGCGCCGCTCCCACCGGGGTGGGAGCGGCGCTTGGCCTAGTTGCTCGCGGCGCCTGCGGCGGCTGGGGCAGGGGTCCCGGAGGCGTCTGCCGCCCGGGCGAGCCGGATCCAGGTGTCCACCACGGTGTCCGGGTTCAGCGAGACGGAGTCGATGCCCTCCTCAACCAGCCACTGGGCGAAGTCCGGGTGGTCGCTCGGCCCCTGGCCGCAGATGCCCACGTACTTGCCGCGCGCCTTGCACGCCTTGATGGCCATGCTCAGGAGCTTCTTGACGGCAGGGTTCCGTTCGTCGAAGCTGCCGGCGACGATGGCCGAATCCCGGTCCAGGCCCAGCGTCAGCTGGGTCATGTCGTTGGAGCCGATGGAGAAGCCGTCGAAGTGGTCCAGGAACTCGTCCGCCAGCAGCGCGTTGGACGGAAGCTCGCACATCATGACGACCTCGAGGCCGTTTTCGCCGCGGCGCAGGCCGTTCTCGGCGAGCAGGTCGATGACGCCGCTGGCCTCGTCCAGGGTGCGCACGAACGGGATCATCAGCTTGACGTTGGTCAGGCCCATCTCGTTCCGGACAAAGGACAGCGCCTCGCATTCGAGGTCGAAGCAGTCCCGGAAGGACGGCTCCAGGTACCGGGAGGCGCCGCGGAAGCCGATCATCGGGTTCTCTTCGTGCGGCTCGTAGGCCGGCCCGCCGAGCAGGTTGGCGTACTCGTTGGACTTGAAGTCGGACATCCGCACAATCACCGGCTCGGGCGCGAACGCGGCGGCGATGGTGGCCACCCCTTCGGCCAGGCGTTTGATGTAGTAGTCGCGCGGGCCGTCGTAGGCGGCGATGTGCTCCCTAATTTCCGCGAGCACGTCCGCGGGCTGCTCCTCCAGGTTCAGCAGCGCCTTCGGGTGGATGCCGATCTGCCGGTTGATGATGAATTCCAGCCGGGCCAGGCCCACGCCGTGGTTGGGGAGCTGGGCGAACGTGAACGCCTGTTCGGGGGTGCCGACGTTCATCATGACCTTTACCGGGGCCTCGGGCAGCTGGGTGATTTCGGTTTCCTCGACGCTGAAGTCCAGGAGCCCTTCGTAGATCAGGCCGGTCTCGCCGTCGGCGCAGGAGACGGTCACCTCGACCCCGTCGGAGAGGGCCTCGGTGGCGTCCCCGGTGCCGACGACGGCGGGAATCCCCAGTTCCCGGGCGATGATGGCCGCGTGGCAGGTGCGTCCGCCGCGGTTGGTCACGATCGCGGAGGCGCGCTTCATGATCGGTTCCCAGTCCGGGTCCGTCATGTCCGCGACCAGGACGTCGCCGGTCTTGAAGGCGGCCATCTGGTCGATCGCGGTGAGGATCCGGACGCTGCCGGCGCCGATCCGCTGGCCGATGGCGCGGCCCTCGACCAGGACCCTTCCGGATGCGTTCAGGCGGAAACGGCTCAGGCTGCCGGAGGTCCGGCGGGACTGCACGGTTTCCGGGCGAGCCTGCAGGATGTACAGGCCGCCGTCGACCCCGTCCTTGCCCCATTCGATGTCCATCGGGCGTCCGTAGTGGTTTTCGATGGCGACGGCGTGCCGGGCCAGCTGCTCGACGTCGTCGTCGTTAAGGCTGAAGCGGCTCCGCAGCGATGCCTCCACCGGCACGAAATCGATGGTGCGGCCGATCTCGCGGTTGTCCGTGTACGTCATCTGGAGCGCCTTTTCGCCCAGTCCGCGCTTGAGGATGGCCGGGCGCCCCGCCGCCAGGGCGGGCTTGTAGACGTAGAACTCGTCCGGGTTGACGGCACCCTGGACCACGGCCTCGCCGAGCCCGTAGGAGGAGGTGACGAAGACCGCGTCCTTGAACCCGGATTCGGTGTCCATCGTGAACATAACGCCGGAAGCGCCGACGTCGGAACGGACCATCCGCTGGATACCCGCCGAAAGCGCCACCTCGGCGTGCTCGAACTTGTGGTGCACGCGGTAGGCGATGGCCCGGTCGTTGTAGAGGGACGCGAAGACGTCCTTGATGGCGGCCAGGATGTTCTCGATGCCGCGGACGTTCAGGAAGGTTTCCTGCTGCCCGGCGAAGGACGCGTCGGGCAGATCCTCCGCCGTCGCGCTGGAACGGACGGCCCAGGACAGGTCCTCGGAGCCGCCGTGCTTGTCCACCAGCTTCTGGTACGCGTCGCGGATCTGCGCCTCGAAGTCGGACAGGAAGGGGGTCTCGCGCATCAGGGCGCGGATTTCCTGGCCCGCTGCCGCCAAAGCTGTCACGTCGTCGGTATCAAGGCCGACCAGCCGGTCCGCGATCTTCTGGTCCAGGCCGGAGTCGGCCAGGAAGCGGCGGTAGGCGTCCGCTGTCGTGGCGAAGCCGTCGGGCACCTGGACGCCGGCGGAGGTCAGGTTCTGCACCATCTCGCCGAGGGAGGCGTTCTTGCCGCCCACCCGGTCCAGGTCCTTGAGGCCGAGTTCTGAGAACCACAGGATGTCCGTCGTCATGGTTACTGCTCCTTTGCAGATGGTGGCGTGCTCTGTCGCCGCCCGGCGTCGGGCGGCGTTAGCTTGATGGGCGCGGGTCCTGTCCAGAGTGGCAGGTCGGCACCGGTGTTTCCATACGATGTGGTCCACGCAACACGCGTGAAGCTCGGCCTCAGTGCTTGAGGTTCATCTTCTGAAGGATGGTGGCTGCCATCTCCTCCACGGAGACGCTGGCCGAATTGAGGTAGGGGATTCCGTGGGACTTGTACAGCTGCTCGGCGCTGCGCAGCTCAAAGCCGCACTGCCGCAGCGACGCGTAGGGCGAGCCGCGGCGGCGTTCGGTGCGGACCTGGCTCAGCCGCAATGGGTTGGTGGTGAGGCCGAAACACTTGGACACGAACGGCCGCAGCGGCCGGGGCAGGCCCTCGCGCTCAAAGTCCTCGTCCACCAGCGGGAAGTTTGCGGCGAAGATGCCGTGCTGCAGCGCCAGGTACATGGTGGTGGGCGTCTTGCCGCAGCGGGACGGGGCCACCAGGATCACCTGTGCCTTTTCGAGCGCGCGCAGGCTCTGCCCGTCGTCGTGCTCCATGGCGTATTCGACGGCCGCCATCCGGGACTGGTACCGGGCGGCGTTGCCCAGCCCGTGGGCCCGGCCCGGTTCCCCGCTGGCTTCGGTTCCCAGGGCCCGTTCCAGTTGCCCGACGTGCGTTCCGATCAGGTCCACGAGGATGGCCTGGCAGGTGCCCAGCGTCTGGCGGATGTCGCTGCCGACGGCGGTGGAGAAGACGATCGGCTGCGGGCCCGTGGCGGCGAGGTTGTCGATGATTTTGACGACGGCACGTGCCTGGGCGACGGTGGTGATGAAGGGGACCGTGATGCGGTCGAAGTCGTTCTCGGGGAACTGCGTGAGCAGGGTGTTGCCGAGCGTTTCCGCGGTGATGCCCGTACTGTCCGACAGGAAGTAGACCGGGCGGGGAGCGTCATTGGTCATGAACGCATTGTGCACCAACGGAGGCCGCGCGGTCTTCCCTGACGCATGCGTTTAGCGCCCGGGGGCCGCCGGGGCGCCGGCCGGACTGCGGGGAGTAGGCTGTGACCCACATCGCCGAAGGAGGCCGCATGAGCTACAAATATCGGACTGTCAGAGTCCGCGGTACGGACCTGGTGGGCACCATTGCGCGCAGGCACGGGGGTGCGCCCGAAATCTACGAGACCTCGAAGGACCCGAGCACCTCTGTGGTTCCCGTGTTCTTTCCGGAAACCGGCGAGATCCGCTTCTTCGACCGGTCCGTGCTGCAGGACGTTATAAGCCCGGCCGGCTAGGAGGCTCAGGCGCGTGGTCCGTCCGTCGGCCGGGCTGGTCGGCCTTGCAGACGCGGATACCAGAACGGGGCAGTGGCTACCAACCCAGCGCTCCGGCGTCGTCCGTCCAGGCGGCAACCACGCGGCTGAATCGACACGAACTATTGCCTTCGGACTCCGTTTGGCCCAGGCATACCTGTGCTTCAAACCGCCGGGCCGGCACCGTTGGCGGCCCGGCCGCCGCGGGGTGACACGCTCATAGCTACCGTCACTGTGTCGCCGTCGCCGAACCGTTCCTTCGTGCGGACGTCCTTTTTCACGGGCAGCACGTATTCACCGTTGCGGGGCAGCAGTGAGGTCTCCCATTCGGTGGCGCCGATTCGCACGCGCACCGGGATGGCGCCCCATCCGTAGGTGGCCGCCGCTGCCTCGGCCCGGACGTAGTCGCATACGTCCGCAGGCAGGGCCAGCCAGTAGAACGGCGCCGGACCACGCCATTCGAACAGTTCCGCGCTGAAGTTCGAGTCCACGTCACGAAACGGTAATGGCGGGACCTCGCGGTATCAACCCTTTTGGGAGCCTTTGCCTCACGGAAGTCGCTGATTTTCGGGCCAACTCGGAACCCGGGAACGACCCACCACGCTGCGGAACCGGTCGTTGCCGGAAACTGGTCACCGGCCCCTCGGCGGCCACTGGCGTTGTTCCACGTGGGGGTTTGTAGCGAGCCTTGGGAAACGATCTCGGGGCCTCAGCTGACTTCAAGGCTCGCCTCGGAGATCGTGGTGGCCTCCATGGTGGCCTTGCCTCGTTATCTGATGCTGTTACCCGGTGGCGAAGGAGGCGTGCCAGCAACAGTGACTATATTTTGACGCTATCCCTGCCGTTTGGGGCGGTCCGTTCCCGTTCGGCAGCAACTTCCCTGAACATCTTTGCAACGGCGTGTCCTTCGCCGTGTCCGAGTCGTGAGATCTCTAAGACCCTTCCGGCCAGCGCGATTTTTAGGGTCTCGCCGGAACTTCGTTTGCCCAGCACGACTGACTCGATCAAATGCTGCGCTAGGTTGGTCACCCCTGTCGAGCCGTCTGTATCGTCCGGGGCGAATATGAGCCGCGTCGCTGTGAGGACAACGAAGCCGGGCTCGCCGTTGAGGTGCCCTTTCCCCACCGCGTGGACGACATCGTGTGGGTCCAAGAGGTCAACGATCCGTCGGGAGGCTTTCTTACCGCTGAGAACGAGTCCCGCCTTGGCCGCCGCTTCTGTGAGGCCGTGGTAATAAATGGCGTCCTCGGGGAGGCTCTCTTCGACATCGAGCAGTAGACGGTTGAGTTCAGCTCCGGCGTCGTCCGACGTCCATTCGATTTCAATGTGCCGGCCTCTGGCCTTCACTGCGCCGGACAAGCAGGCAGGCCGCCGCCGACGGCGGAGAGAGCGGGGCACGTGGACGCGTAGCTCCGTGCCTTTCGGGGTTTCCATTCTGTAGCCTGCTTTTTCAGCGGCGCGGTGAATTAGCTGTCGCGCTTCGTTGGCGTCTGACATTAAGGTCCAGAGGACGCTTTCAGGAGCCTGGGCAGCCGGTTGTTCGGTGGTCAGTGATGGGCACGAACTTCCGAGTTGTTTTTCGAGCTCCGAGGCATCCATCGGCTTCCCAAGAAAGAACCCTTGGGCGCGGTCGCAGCCAACCTTCCTCAGGGCGGCGAGCTGTTCCGATGCCTCTACCCCCTCCGCGACTACGAGCAGTCCAAGTCCGTGGGCCAGCCCGACGATTCCGGCGATGAAGGCATCGGATCCGTCTTCACCGAGCCGCGTGGTGAAGGATCTGTCGATTTTGACCTCCGTGACCGGCAGCCTGTGCAGCTGGGCGAGGGAGGAATAGCCGGTGCCGAAATCGTCAATGGAAATTCCCACTCCAAGGCCGCGGAGCTCGCGAAGGTTGCGGTCGTTCACGGTGGACTCGGTCATGGCCTGGGACTCGGTGACTTCGAGGGTGAGAGCGGCGGCGGGGAGCTTGGTTTGGGCCAGGACTTCCCGGACCAGCGCTGGGAAGCTGGCGTCGCTGAGCTGGACGGAGGACACGTTGACGGAGATTTCCATCGGGTGACCCGCTGCCTGCCAGCCGGCGCCCGCTCGGCAGGCTGCCGAGAGGACGTATTCGCCGACCTCGGCTATGAGGTTGCTATCTTCGGCCAGAGGAATGAACTCTCCCGGCGCCAATAGGCCAAGTTCTGGATGTTCCCACCGGACCAGCGCTTCGGCGGCGATTATTGTCTTCGTCGTCATGTCGAATTGGGGCTGGAATTGGACGCGCAGCTCTCCGCGGCCGGCGGCGCCGCGGAGGTCGGATTCGAGCCGCAGGTAGTCCGTGCTCCGGTTTCTTGGCAGGGATTGTCCCCTAGCCCCAGCCTTCGCCCGATACATCTCGCAATCCGCTTTCGCCACAAGGCGCCGGCCCGCTTCTGCATGCGAGACAGCCGTCTCGCTGAGGCTGGCTCCGCCGACCGTCGATCCGATGGCAACGTCGAGGAACACCTTGCTGCCGTCGATCTCTACAGGTTCGGCCAGGCTCGAACGGATTCTGGCGGCCACGTGGTCGACCTCCGAAAGGGCGTCGAGGTCGGGCAGGAGGACCACAAACTCGTCACCGCTGTAGCGGGCGACAGTATCCACTTCCCGCACCGCCCCCTGCAACTGGGCAGCGACGTGGCAAAGTACAGCGTCACCCGCATGGTGCCCGAGACTGTCGTTGATCCTCTTAAACCGGTTGACGTCGCAGAAGAGGAGACCGACTTGGCGCCCGGTACGGGCGGCCTGGGCGAGGGCGGTCTCCAGGCGGTCCTCCAGCAGCGCCCTGTTCGGCAGGCTGGTCAACGGGTCATGCAGTGCCTGTCTGCGGGCGTCCTCGAGGAGCCCGATTTTTTCCAACGCCACAGCAGCCAAGGAGCCCAGACCGCTGAGGCGGGCGGTGAGTGCGCCGTCGAGGCTGTCAGGGGCCGGCCCGGCCCAGTGGGCCAGTACGAGCCCGGTAAGCTGGTCGCCGTTTACGATCGGCACGGCAGCCAGCGCTGCAATGTCGAACTCGTTAAGCATGCCGCGGGCCCACTCCGACCCGCTCATGTCCACCAGCATCGGTGAACGGCTGGCAAGCAAGTGGGTAAGTTCGGGGCTTTCCTGAGCGTCGACGATGTAGGTAGCGAGCCGATCGGCGAGCTCACCGTGCCAGCCGCTCATCCCCGCGATCTCGAGACGACCAGCCTCGGGATCCAAAAGGGCGATTGCGGACCTGTCGGCGCCGGAGAGGGCGGGGACGGCGTCGGCAATTGAGCCTGCAAGCGCCGGTACGGTGGTGTGTTCGGCCAGCGAATTCGAGACGTTGAGCAGCAGATGAGCCGTCTCTGCGTGTTCCCGGGCATCAGCGACAACGCCGGCGATATCGAGGCTGACAGCGGCGTGCCGCGCATAGGCTGCCAGGGCGTCGGCGTCATCGGGAAAGAACTCCTGCCCCGTATGCGCCACGGCCGCTAGGACGCCGTAAAAGTGTTTCGCCGACTCGACCGGGACGCTGATGGCAGGCAGTCCGTCCAACGCGGCGGCATCCCGGTCGAGAGCAGTTCCGTCCTCATTCAGCGCCGCCGCCAAGATTTCCCCCAGACCGCGGGTCCGCACATGGCGGCCACCGGCGGGCGTCCGGACGGCGAGCAAGTGGCCGGGTGCGTGTACTGCGCTGTCCGTCCGGTCCAGGAGTCGGTCGAGGATCTCTTCCAGGGAGCCGTTGCTCGCCAGGTCCGCCGCGGCGCCCTCGAGGGTGTGCAGCCTGTGCTCGGCCGTCGAACGGCGATCGGTGAGCGCCTCTCTGTTTGGGGCGGGTTTGCACAGCAGAGCACGCAGCCGCTGAAGGGGGGACACGGTCCACGTCACCTCGTAGCGGCACTCGGCGGCACCCGTGACCTGGCAAGCGGCCCCGTGCTCCACGCGCGCCCGGGGGAGCCCGAAGAGGGCCGGGACCTGGGAAAGGAACCCGATTTGGCTGTCGCAGTCGACCCGGTTGGGTACGTTGGGCGGCAGTACTTTCCAGCAGAGCGTGGCCGATCCGTCGTCTGCACGCTCACAAGTGAGCATGGTCGCGGAATCAAAATGCGTCGAGAAGGCGGAGACGCCGCGGAACGTCGCCGCCGGTGAGCCTAGTTCCCGGCTCAGTCGGCGCCATGGTTCCATTGCGGCGTCCTGAAGCGACGCGGGCCCGAGTCGCAGCCCGAGCCGGGGGTCCCTGAGTTCAGCCGCGGCGGCATCGAAGAGTCGAAGCTTGTCCGGATAGGAAATCCTCCGGTCCGCGCTCCGGAGCTCCTCCCGCCGGCCACTCAGCTGTGCCCGCTGCAGGACCCGCTCAACGCCGCCCGGGCCGGCTTGCTCGGCCACAACTTGCAGCAGGACGCGCGTAATCCCCGTTGACGTCCCGGGCACCGCATTGTTTTTCGTTGTCATCAAATTTCCCCATTAGTGAACCTGGGCCAGCGGCCACAGAAAACTTGTCGTTCCGCACGTGGGCGGCATCGCGCGTTTACTGCGGGCGGGGATTCGAGGAGAGCGCTACGGCTGCATCACGCAGGGCTGGGCAGGGCACCAAAATGGGAGAGGGAGACATGCCGGAGACCTTTGCTGTTCGGTAGCCCGGCTGACCTCGTGGGCCCCGTGGCTTTGCGTCCCCGGCTCGCACCGGGTTTGCCCTTATCGATGAGCGGATGCCCTATCGAGGGTCACGATAGCAAAAAACATCCAAATGTTTGCCGCCCTTGGGAACCCGGGAGCTAGGAGCGCAGCGAGAGTTTGTTGGTGCTGCGTTACCGCGGGACCTTCTCCAGCAAGAGCAAAGGCCCCTGCCTCCCTTGTAAACAAAGGGAAGCAGGGGCCTCGCTATCTGGCGGTGACGGTGGGATTTGAACCCATTTCATCATCCCCGCAGTTTCGCGGAAAATCCTCAAAAGCCTTGGTTTTCCAGCTAAACGGGGGACTTTTGGTCACACTCTGCAACAGGTGAAAACACCACGTCACAGTGATTCCTTTGCCAATTCTTTGCCAAGGAACCGATCCCGTTGGGCTAGGTCCAGCCCGCTGGCTACGGTGTTCAGGCCCGCCCTTGAACAGACGTGGGAAGGGCGGAATCGGGCGACGCGTTCAGGACCGAGCTGGGCGGCCCCTCGTTCTCCCTTTTTGCCAGCCCGGGACCACGGCGTCAAGTTGGGCGGCCTTGTCGGGGGAGAGCGTGTCTTCCCTTAGCTTCTGCCTTTGACCGTGGATCCACACTCCGAGGGCGTGTTCCTGTTCGGTGTCGTATGCGCGGTGGCGGGGCCAGTCGTTGCCCTCGGCGCGGTACTGCTGGAGTTCTGCCAGCCGGGTGTGCCAGCGGGCTTCGTCGGCAGCTGTCCTGGCGTTGGTGTCCCAGCCGGCGATCCGGGCCAGCCCGGCCCGGTAGGAGGGATGAAGTGTCCCGGCGGCGGCCTCGCTGCGGCGCTGTCTGATCCACGCCTCCATGGAACGCTCTACCTGGCCAGCGGAGGGGCCGCGCGGCAACCGGCCTGCGTCAGCGACCCAGGCGATGGCTTCCTCCATCCGCGCCACAGCGGCCGGGGACAATGCCGCCTCGGCGGCTAGGTGCGCCGCTTCAAGGTCGGGGTCCTGGCGGCGCGCAACGCGCAGGTGGTAGCCCACGGTCGCCGGCGCGGCGCGCACTAACGCGGCTATGCGGTCCCGGCCCAGGCCGAGACGGTACATCAGCACCCATTCCGGGTGCGGGGCCTTTCGCAGCAGTCCAACCATGATGGGCCTCATCCTGCCACGAGGTTCACCGTCGAAGAAGCGACCCGGGAATGTGCCGCCGACGTCGGGGAGGGAATCGTCTGACGCGTACGAGCGCAGCGCGCACGGAGTCCATTGCCGGAGCGCCCGGTGATCAGCGAGTGGGCTGATATTCTGCATCGGCCCACGTCAAACGGATGTGGGATGCGAGGGAATGCACCATATTGGGGGAATTGTGTCCGAGACAGCCGTAACCACCGACCAAACATGGCCCGCCGGGAAGAAGAGAGCCCAACTTTTGCTGCTCGCGGCCGGCGTGCTAGCGACCTTTGTTTTGCCTATCGTCCTACTTGTTTTGGCATCAGATGCTCTCGCTGACAACCGGGGGCTTGCGGATCAGTACAGCGCGTGGTCTTACGGCCTGGTGGTACTTGGGCCTGGCTTCTTCGTAACCAGCCTTCTTGCTATGGGCAGCACTCTGCCGCGGCTAGCACGACGTGTGTCAGGGTTCGTTGCCGTAGTGCTCGCCGTCATCATCTACTTTCAGTTGGGGCATGTAGGGAAGGATTTTGTCATCCCGGTGCTTCTGGGTGGTGTGAGCGTCGTCTACTGCTGGTTAGCAGACATCTTCACGCCGGATAGCGCCGATGAGCCGAATGCCAACGAAGGCTCTCCGCAAAAGCCGGCTGCAGAGCCTGACAAGGTGGACCAGTCCGGATAGCGATCTAAACGCCCGAAGTTGGAAAGTGAAAGATGGGCTTGTTGTGTCCCTCTTTCGCTGTCAATACCTAAGGCGCGTGTGCTTGCTCGCATCGCGGAACCAGCCTTGCTGCGCCCTTCTTGGTTCTATATGCTCGGGCTCCCGATGCTCCAACCGGACAATTTTTAAAAGCTCCTCGATCAACCTGTCGCCGTGGCTAACTAGTCAGGCCTCAAAGCCAACGCCCACACAGCACAAACACAGATAGAGTTCTCTGCGATTAGAGCCTGTAGCGAGGTGGTGAGAACCGCCAACTACGCAGCGGCGAAGGCCGGGCCCGTGTCGCAGTGGATCAGTTGCCGTCGCGTCCCGCTGCCAAGAGTTGATCTTTTCGGGCCGTGTGAAGCGCGCCTGCCACTGTGTCCAGGTCGTCTTCAAACAGGTCGGCGTAGCGGTCCAGCGTCATAGCTGCAGAGGCATGCCCGAGCATCCGCTGCAGCACTTTAATGTTCGCTCCTGCGCTGATGGCAAGGGATGCTGCCGTGTGCCTCAGATCGTGGGGTGTCAGCGTGGGCAACGCTGGGTCGTTGGCTTGCGCACGCTTCCGGGCCGCCCCGAACCAACCGCTGACGGCGTTTCCGGGGCGAAGATAGTTCACACCGTCGCCCCAAAGGAGGGAATGACTCTCCTTGCCGGCGCAGGCGGATTCAACGGCCGACGCCAGAAACGCTGGGTAGACAACGGAACGGCTCTCATGTGTCTTGGGTGTACCGATCACCATCTTGCCATTGACATTGACGGCGTTCTCTACGATCAGTGCCCGCCGCGCTGACTGGTCCACGTGGCCGACCCTCAGGCCGGTGGCCTCACCCCATCGGAGCCCGGTGTAAGCCAGGAACCGCACAAAATCGGGGTATTTAGATTCCAATGCGAGGGCTTCCACCTGGCTGTGCGTCAGGTACGCGCGGGGGCGGCTCGTCTTTCGGGCGATTTTCACGCCCTCTGCCGGGTTTGACGCAATACGTTTGTCTTCTGCTGCGTCGTGGAGAATCCCTGAGAGTACGCCGAGGCAACGAGAAACCGTTGTTGGACTTCGAGATTCGGAAAGAGAGGCCACCCATGCCTTGATTTCCGTTCGCCTCAAAGAGGAGACGGGGCGGTCCCCCCACATCGGACGTACGTGGTTTCTCCAAGCGCTTTCGTCGCTGTGGAACGTTGAAGGTTTGACCGTGTGTTTGTGGGCTGCCAGCCACTCGGCTCCGAGGGTTTCGATAGTGATGCGCCCGTCACTCGGTGCGATGAACTGGCCGCTCCGCTTGGAGACCTCCACGCCGTCCAGGAAGGCCTGAGCATCACGCTTGAGTTTGAACCCGCGCTTCTGGCCCTGGGTGTTATTCGGCTTTTTATAGAGCACGCGGTACCACTTGCCGCTCTTATTTTCGTAGGCGTGGATACTCCCCATGCTCTGCCTTCCCTGTAGATGCCGTGGTGCGGATGAAGTGTCAGTACATGTGAGTTTGTGCGTTCGGTCAAGCGCATGAAAGCCGTTACGAGCACCGGAATCTGTGACTACACGGGGCGTGTAGCGTTTTTCGTACCAGGAAATGGCACACGGGTTAGGAGCGATTTCTGCTGGCTTACCAGCTAATTCTGCTGTTTTTGGGTGTGTGCCGTGTGTACCGCCGATTACTGGCTTTGTCCCGACATTAAAAAGTTTAAAAAATGGCGTGCCCAACTGTGCTCGAAAGGCCCGCGGCAGGGGACGCCAGGGCCGAGACCCTTGCCATCACTGGGATGTACGCCCGCCCGCTTGCGTCGCAGTTTCTCTTGAGTGAGTCCAAAAGGAAGTGTGCCTCACTGTGCACGACCTCCCGGGAACGGACAGGTGATTCTGCGTCGATATCAGCGCCATCGTTGGCCTGGACGGGCTTATCGAGGCCAAGCGAACAGTTGCGATGAGTTCATAGCCCCGGACTGTGCTGATCTGTGCTCGCCCAAAATATTGGGGTTATGTAGAGAAATGTAGAAATTCGTGGGACGACTCACTCATGTGTGTATACTGTGTGACACACGAGATCAATGCTCCGAAAACAGTCACAAGGAGTAGTGGAGAGTAATCTCCCCGAGTGGATACGCACCACAAGGTGCACGGCCGACATAGAGATCTGAAATGGCTCGTCGGGTGATCCTCTTGCCGCTGAAAAGCCGCAAGGGATACCTATGTCTACAACCGTTTCAATCAGCCGACCCACCCTCAGTTCAATTGCCGAACGCCTCGCCGCCATCGAACGTGACGTCGCCAGTGCTCGCGTTCCGGTGCTGGATGACCTTCTCACTCCGCCGGCCCTCGCCGGACAACTGGATGTCACCGAGCGCACTCTCAGCGAGTGGCGCATCACGGGCCGTGGTCCCGCCTTCATCAGACTGGGCAAAACGGTCCGCTACCGATCTGCGGCCGTCGAAGCCTGGCTGCTTTCCCAGGAGCACCACAGCACCTCCGAGGAGGTGCGTTACTAATGCCGGCAGCAGAAAACCGTTCTGTCGCGAACGACACTTCGAGAGCGGTCCGTCCGCGCAACTCTGGACGACCTTCTGCCCGGTCCAAGTCCAAGAACAAGAAGTCTGCACCGCGTCGCTATCGCTCATTCAAGATCACGCAGTACCTGCGCCACCCGGAAACGGGCGAAGCTCTTATGACCCCGACGCAACTCCAGCGGGGCCTTGCCCACCGTTCGATCACCAAGTGGGCATGGACTGAGCACGACCAGGACCGTCGTAGCGACGGCAGCCTCGTTCCTCCCCACGTCCATATCGCACTGCAGTGCACGGATGCCCGTAGCCGTGAACAGATAGCCGAGTGGTTCGGTGTACCCCTGGAGTTAGTCCAGATCTTGGCTGGTCGAGGCGGTTTTGCGAGCTACCTCCGCTACCTGACCCACGAAGATCCAACTCAGCAGGCTCTGGGTAAACACCGCTACCCCGAAACCGCTGTCGTCGCCAACTTTGATTGGCGCAGGGAAGTGGAAACCCATTTCGCAAGGCCCCTGAAGCTCCCGACACGCTTGGACGAGATCAAACTCGGAGTGCTGTCCGGGACCCTGTCGCTGTGGGAAGTCCGTGAGACCGACCCACTTGTGTACGCGAAACACTTCTCTACCCTGAAACGCTTGGCCGAGGAATGCAGGACGGCTCACGTTGAAGCAGGGACCATGACGCCCCACCGCCAGGACATGAAACTCAGGGTGCGCACTGGAGTGACTCTGACAGAGAGCTTGAACTGGATCGCGGATCGGCTGGGCTTCGAGGGAGATAACTATGACCGCATGCTGCGGGCCAGCAACGTCGTTACGGGCAACGACCGCACCGTAAACGCGGCGTAACTCAGCAACTTCCAGCTCACCACCTGTGGCTGGAGAACCCACGAAAGGAAACTATGGCCATTGAAGATGAAGTTGCAGCCGTCAAAGCAGCGGCAGCGAAAAAGCTCCGGCTCCTGCGGGATCGTGAGCGCAAGCAGCAGCAGGCCGTGGACACGAGGATGCTCATGTTGATGCGCGACAAGCACCCTGGGCCGGCAGCTCAGCTCGAGGGTGAAGCGCGTGCGCAGCTTGCCGCCGAGTCGGCCCAGCGGTCCACACGGGCAAGGACATCGAGGGCGGTGCCGCCGCCGGCGGGCCAAGGCAACGGCGGGAATGCCGTTACTCCGCACGATGAGCGCAGCCCGGAGCACACGCCGTGATCGGCGGGCAGCTTGTCGTCGGCGGCCAGTACCTGGGTGCGCAAGCACCCGGGTGCGGTGTCGTGGTTCAGGTTTGGGGGTCGAGGGGGAAGGGCGGAGCCCAGCCCCTCGCAAGCGGCGCACTGGACGACGAGCGAAGCGGTGTCGGACAGAGTGCCTGCTTGCGTTCGTTTTCCACCGCAGATTTCGTGCTTCGGGGCCGGATGGAGGCGGGTCTATGAGCGGCACTTCGCAACAGCTTGCTCCTGAGTCGAGGAGCCGCCGGATCGACACGCGGTTCAGCGAAGCTGAACTCGCGTTGGTCGAGAAGGTGGCGACGTGGCGGGGGTTGCCGCCGTCGGCCTTCGTTCGAGGCGCGGCTCTAGCCGCGGCGAAGCAGGCCGAGGGGCGTGGCGCCGGCGGCGCCGGGCCGGCAGAGCCGCCTTTGGCTGCGCTCACCGACCGTCAGCTCGGGGTTCTGGAGGCTGCCCGGGTCGGCGTGAAGCGCGTCGGGGTGAATCTCAACCAGTTGAGTCGACTGGGGCATCGAGGCGTACTGGACCTCGGTGCCCTCGGCCCGGTGGTCGATGCGTTGGCGGAACAGTATGAACATATGGTTTCAGTGCTCCGTGGGAAGGACTGCCCGTGAGTATCACGACGGTATCTCCGGTCTACGATTTGGGCACCCGGGCGGACTATCTGGAATTCGGCGTCGGGGCGAAGAAGAAGGGCCACAAAGCGGCAGGTACTGACCGGCTGGCTCCGGGGTTCTACTGCGATGCACCGAGCATCGACGGGTTCATCAAGATGGGCAACCTGCTGGCCGAGCAGAGCGGCCGCCGGGTGAAGGCCCACTCCTACATCATTTCTTTCCATCCCGACGAGCTGGATGTCAACGATCCCCGCGACTTAAAGAGGGCTGGAGATCTGGGATTCCTGCTGGCGAAGACGATGCGGCCCAACAGCCCCGCGATGGTCGTGGTTCACGACGACGGCCAGGGCGGCTGCGCCCACGCCCACATCACGATCCTGAACCACGACACCGTTACCGGTAAGGCGCCCACATCCTTCCGTGTGCACTGGCAGGTGAAGCGCGCCAACGACCGCCTGATGCAAGAAGAAGGGATGCAGGTCACCGCACCGGCACCGGCGTCCACGCCGGGTTCCTACTGGGCCAACAAGCGTGGTGACCTGGCGGCCTTCGACCAGCAGCTCGGCGACGCGATCGAGCAGGCGGGTATCGACCCCTCCGCGGTGGATCTGCCGACTTTCATAGCGGCGTGCAATGCCCGCGGCGTCGAGGTCCTCACAACGGAACACAAAGTTGTGAGCGACGGGTATCGCAGCAAGACCGCCGGAGAGACAGCCACCGGCATCACCTACAAGATGCGCGACGAATCCACGCCCGGAAAGAGCCCCCGGATGCGGAGGCGCAAGGCCTCGGCGCTGTCACCGGAATTCACCGAGGACGGACTCGCCGACATATTCACGATGAAGCAGAAGGGCAAGGAGCAAAACCATGGGCATCAAGGACAAGTACGAAGAACAGCAGCACCAGCAATACAACGAGCAGCAACTGACTTCGGAGACATTGATCGCATTGCTCGACCGGCTCGACGGGATCGAGAAGAATCAGCGGGAGATCGTGACCTCATTCAACTCGGTGGCGCAGAGCTTCATCAGCACATGGCAGGGAGTGGAGCAGGCGCAGCGGTCGATGCAGCAGCTGAACAGCTCCGCCGCTTCCGCGAACGCCTTGCACGGGAAGACGCTGACGACGCTCGCGACGACGCAAAGCGAGATTCTGGAACTGCTGGCCAGCTCCAAGGCCGTCGCGCTACCCGACGGGACGACGGTGCGGGCCGCGGACCTCTCCGCCCACGCCTTGATGCGGAAAGTGTCGGCGCAGATCTCGGCTTTGGAAACGACGAACTCGAGATTGGCTGATGCCGCACACGGCCAGCGTGGCGTGAACATCGACCACGAAAAACTGGCCAAGTACCTGGTTCCCGGACTGGACGCGCAACTCTTGGCGCACGAGCAGGCCGTGCAGACCGCTTTCGCCGAGGCGAGCGCTCCGATGCTGGCCGAGCTAGAAAGAAGCCGTACAGCGCTGAGCGAGGCCGGGACGCAGGTCAGTGACCAGGTCCGACGGGCCGGCGAACAAGTCGCGCAGCTCCGAGGAACGGTGACCTGGCGCACCGTCGGCCAGATCAGCGCTGCACTCCTGCCGCTTGCGATAGCCATCTGGGTGGTGTTCGGGACGGCACAGACTGTTTGGGCGGCATTCGGGCTCCAGCCCATTCTTCAGACCCTGTGGGGGTGGTTCGTGAGTGCCCACGAGTGGTATTGGAAGCTCTCTATCGCCGGCACTGCCTTCGCTGTGCTGACGGGCTTCGGCTGGCTCATCCGGGCTTTCGGGAAGTGGTTGTACGCATGGTACCGACGCTATTGACGCAGGGCAGGAAGAAGGCAAATGGACCTCCATATTCACAAGCAGGAGGTCGAGAGAGTCGGGCTGCCCGCAGAGTCGGTCCAAGACCAGTGCGGACCCTCACGAAACACGGTAGCTGGCAGTTACCTCGTCCGGCAGGCTGCTCGGCCAACCCGACCAACTCAAGTAACAAGCTCCCCACGAGCGGCCAGCTCCATCCCGGCGTCGGCCGCTCGACCTTGGGGAGTTGTCCGGATGCCTCTTTACCCGGCCACGCTGACAGGAAGCCAGGACGACACTGCCTGCTAAGAGGCCCTCATCTTGACGGCCCAACGAGCTCATGCAGATCCCGGACGGTTCTCGGCGTCGGATCGCCAAGGAAAAATGGACACATTCCTCCTGGCGAGACCGGGAGACCTCGAGGGTTTGTTGGTTGTGGGTGCATAATCCGCCGCACGTCCGCGATGCACGTGGATCGGGCGGAGAAGTACTCCTCGGCGCCGCGCTGCTACAAGCATGCATGACCCACGGGCGCGAAGTACCGCCCATATAACATTTTGATCACATGTTGGTGGGTTCGGAAATGTCAGCTCGTGCTCGTTTCTGAGCACATTCTCGAAATCTCAGCGTAGCCGGGCAAAATCGGGACCATAAGTCCGCCGCTACCGTGATCTGGTGAACAAAAACCAGGACCTGGACGTGCTGCTCGCTCGCTTGCAGAGGACCATCGTGTCATACCAAGAGGGTCGGCTCTCGCAGAGGAGCCTTCTCCGCATCCTTAAAAGTGGGAGATGGTGCTAGCGGAGCCCGACACAGTCTCGACCTTCCTCGCAGAGCTTCAAGACAATCCGAACTTGGATTCTGACGTCGTCGACGAAGTAACACGAACGTACACGGACAATGTCCAGCACTGGGTCTTCCCCGAGGAACCGGACCTCTCCAAAGCAGTCCCGGAAGCACTTGAGTGCACGTTCCCGGAGTTGATTCGATTTTTCAAGAGTGCCAGGGGCGCACTGGGGGTTGTACTCGACGCGCTCGTAGGCGTCAACGTGCGCCTCAATCTGCGGGGCTCCTACGGCGCGGTGCAGGACGCTCGGCGCCTCCTGACGGACGAGATCGCCTTATTAGAGCGGGCCTGCGAACACGTGGGCTCAGGCACTCGCCTTGCGCCCGCGTTTCCTGATGAGGCAGACGAGGACCGCCCCTCATGGTACTCACCACACGGCGCACCACTGTCCCCAAAACAAATCACATGGCTGGCAGACCTTGGCAAGGAGAGTCCGGAGATATCCCTTACATACGCAGAGGGGATTACTGCCCATTCCCACCCTCCGCAGCTCGTCACAGAGCGCATCAAGGCTCGAGAGCGACAGCTGCTCCGGGCGAAGGAAATTAGAGCATTTGAAGAGCAGGAGCGAAGAGCTATGAAGGAGGCTTGTCCGCGCTGTAACAGTGCCCCAGGCGAACTTTGTCGAACCAGGGCAGGCAAAGAGACGGGCGTGCACAAGGGGCGGTACAGGATTGTATCCTGACCAGCCAACCAGCCATCGGGCACGGAGAGTTGGCATCTTTCCGCCGGTATCAAATAGCAATGACATGGAGCGGTATACGTGGAAGATTTTGTACTAGGCACAGAGCACGGTCCTCGTTGGCGACGACCTGAGACGCTTGCCCGGAAAGTCGACCTGCTCTTGGACACCATCCCGGCTGAGAACGGAAAACCCTTCGACTATCCGGCAGTCCGCGACGCAGCCCAAGCGCACGGTTTCTACGTCTCCAAGGAGCAGTGGGACCTGCTGACAACCGGCAAGGAGCAGACCCTCACGGAGGAGCTCCTGCGGGCCTCGGCAGGGGTGTTCGGCGTTAGCCCTGAATACCTGTTGAACGAGGACGGCCCCGTCTCCGAGCGCGTCGAGGCGGAACTTATTCTGCTCCGCAGCATGCGCCGCGCAGGCGTGCGCAATTTTCGTGCCTGTCAGAGCGGTCAGATTGATGCAGCGACACTTCGGGAGATAGCCCGAATTCTGGATGAAATCGACTGAGCCTCCATCAATCTGCATTGACAAAGGATGCCCCTCGTATGAATACAGAAACGATGCTGCGGGTACTCATAGCTGCTCCCCTCGAGTCCCCGATGCCGGAAGGCCTAGAGCAGTGGACGCAGATTTCAGCGCTCACGTCCATCGCCCTTTCGGCTGCCATCATTGGGGCCGCCGTTCTCATTTTGCTGAAACTGCGACGTCAGAAGAGGGCTCTCCTTGGCAGCGCCGTAACCCATACCGGCAGCCTGGGGCGGAGACGTGCGGCGGACGACCGGGCCGAATGGATTCGGCGCACCCAATGGGCCTTGGGAGCTGCTGCCTCCACCAACGACACGATGCACAGCTACGGCATCACTATCCTTGAGGCACTGGCCCGTAGTGATCTGACCGGCCCTGAGGACAAGTCGACCCTCGATTGTGTCTGGGCAGGGTCGCACACAAAAATGCGCGACGGCAATGTCCGGCACCTCATTGCGGAATACAAAGCCGTCATCGAGGGGGAGAAAGATGAATCGATCCCTGAGCTCGCTCTGAGACGGTCGTTGGATTGCCAAGACCGAAAAGAGAACCCGCCGGCACCCCAGGAGCACGAAGCAACGCGACCAGGTCGCGTTAGCAACCCCAAAAGATCCGAGCCGGCAAACAAAGTGGAGGTCTTCGCCACGCTGCGCCGCGAAATCCTCGCAGCACGCCTGAAAGTCACCCTTGACGGGCAGCTGGGCCGCGAGACCTCGGCGACGGTGAAGCGTCTGGCAGGGATGAGGCTGCCACCGATTGCGAGACCGCACCAGCGTGGCCATTCTCGGGCTGAACCCGCGGGGCCGTCCACTTCCTCTGAGCAGCCGTAGGCCTCCTTGGGTGAGGCCGCCCCATCCGTGCGCGGCACCGCGGGGTAATGCCAGCAGCGCCCGTGTTGGCCGTCTGCAGGGGCGCGCAGCCCAGTCTGCGCAGCGAGTCCGGGGGTAGTTCTAGGGCTTCTGTTGGCCGGCATCAAACTGGCGGACGGAGTCCAGAGCGGCCCCGAGGCGGCGTGCATTCGCGGGGGAGCGGAGCAAATAGCTTGTTTCCACTAATGCGTCGTACTCACCTTTCGACATCAAAACCGCCGATCCACGCTTGGACACGATCTCAACCTCGGTCCGGTCGAGGTTGACCCGCTCGATCAAACGGACAAGGTCCCGACGGGCTTCGCTCGCGGTTATGGCCATAGCTGCCTCCTGGTTGCATGAGACATGCTAGTACAGCCGAAGCCGGCGGACTCCGTGGGAACGGAATCACAATCGCTGCGGCAGTGGCCGTGGAAGCGCCGGCCCTTCCACGGCCTGCCGATGTAGCCAGCTCAATGGAAGAAATAGTAGGCAAGTAAGGTCGCCGCAATTATCTGCGCAGAAGGCGGTGGTCACTATTCGGGTGTCCCGCGGCTTCTGCGTCTAGCCGACCCTCATCCAGGAAGTCAGCACGTTGGCGAAAAGCGCGGGAAAGAGCGGCGCTCTTGAACGCTGCGGCCTACAGCGCTAGTCCTCCACAAGCAGCGGGGGGCACTGGCTGTTCCCTCATAGTTGTTAGAGGACTCTTACGTCCCAAAGTTCTCCGCCGACTTTTTCTAGGACAAATTTGGTTTCGCAGCCGTCGCAGACCTGCTCATGCTCCCAAAAGAAGCACGTCTGAGTGTCACAATTTTGGCATTCAACCGCAGGGACGCCGCAAGCGTCGCAATATCCAGCCCGCAGTAGGCCGTCTGAGTGGGGAAAAGTCTCCCACTCGATGTTTCCCGTGATGCAGTTAGGGTTGGGGCAATCTCCGAGACTGAACGCGTGAACAGATCCCGCTGAGTCAATGGAGATTCTTAGATCCGGCATAAGCGAGAACTCGAGTAGTGGCTCTATTACGACTTCAGGGGAGGAAATCGCGAGAATGTGGTCCCGTAACTTCTTCGTGATTTCAGGGTCGTCCCGGTGCATCTCGATGGTCGCGAAGACCTTGCTCATGTCCGAAGACAATAGCTTCTTGTATGATTCAGTCCTTTTTTCGACCTCAGCGGTGCGGTCCTTCGCAGCCTGAAGGATCGCCGCGTGTAAGGGGGTGACCGGGAGTGGCTTGTTGCTCTTGCTGCGGTTGCAACGAGCATGGATAGGTACGAGGTTGTACGTCTCATTGACGTCGAAGTCAGCCCTGAGTGCAAACTCCCTGACCAGGTCCTGAAGCGTGGCGTCATCGATGGTCTTGTAGATGAGATGGTCGATTTGCATGTCAAAGTAAACAACCGGTTCATTGCACCAGACGCACTTCTTGCCTGCAGTCTCGTGTAAGGCGAGGCGGAAGGCGGCATCTGTGAGTGGGTAGGCGGTCATGACCTCGACTATAGGGCACAATCTCTCCCCTCCAGTGCCTCCTTAGACGACGAGCCTGCTTCGGGTCTTGGAGGGAAGCGATGCCGGGAACGCGTGATGGTTGTGGCCGTCGTAGGCGCATCTCTTGAAGGGGCCTTAGCTGTCCATGAAGGGCACGCGACGCTCGTGTGGGTCGGCCTGCTTCAGCCAGCAAGTGCTGAGTAGGGCTGGTTCCATTCGGACGTGTTGCCGGTCCCAACAGATGGTTTCTATGCGGATCAGGGAAAGTGATGTGTCTGGCGCTTACTGGGCGCAGGTCAAGGCACCGTCGTACGGGAAAAATTGATACTTCTCGTAAGTGACTATGTTTGCTGCCGCTTCTGGAATTTCTGCGGCGAGGGACATGTATTGTTTGAGGGCTTCCCGGGGGGCAGGAAGTATTGCCGCCACCTCTCCTGGTGCGTCGAAATACTTGCTGAGAAGGGTTGTGCGAGTGGTATTTAACCTGTCCTCGGCCAACAGCTTCGCCAGGCCGTCTCGCACGCAGCCTGGCTCTGCCCCGCCCTGCTCAAGCTGGGTGACAATAACTTCGTAGTGGTTCGGCAGGCTCCCAGAACGTGCGCCTGGACCCGCGCGGCCCGCACTACAAATGTGACATGCAAAAGCACCGGGACCCAGAACATCTGGAGCCAAACCGTGCACCGGCAGGGTGATTCCCCGATGTACGGCTCCAGGGCTAGTTGAGATACGAATGGGAGCGGCCCAATTGGACCGCCCCCGTCTTTGAGGTGTCAAAAAACTTGAATTCAGGCTCTATCTTGACGCTTTCTGAGGACCGTCCTGACGTCCGGTTAGGGTGTACACCAACTGGGCATCCTGACTAGGGGTGGGTGCGATCCCATCATCACTTGTGGAGACAAGGAATCTGAATCTCGGGCCGCGTGATGAAACCCTCGAAGAGGGTGATAATTCATGCGCTCCGCCGTCCAAGAATCAGGCGCTGGCCTCAGTAAACAGGCGTGGACCATGTCTTCTCACCTTTGCCAGGCAAGAGCCCGCCCATGTTGAATGTGTGATTGTGCTTTTCACCGATGCGTGTCCGGCGGAAGTTAATCGTGAGATGCGTACCCACCACTGATGGTTGGATGCGCAAAACCTCCCGAGCGCCGCGACGGAATATTTGGGCGGGAAATCCGGCGTCGTTGATGAAGTCCACTCCGGTGCCATGGAAATTGAATGCCGTGGTGATTACTGCCCGACGACGGTGAACGCGCTCAAGAAGCCAGTAATCTTCGTGCAGCTTCGTTAGCCGCCAAGGTTCCTCCCTGGATATCTGCTGCCAGTCCAGCAACGCAACCATCAACGCCAGCATCGAAACAACGAGGGCTCCCAGGGCCAGTGCATCACTCATTCAGCAAAGGATGCCACATTCTGGGCAACTGACGGGATTAGACTCTCCGTTACTTCGAGCGGGCTATGATGCACCGCTCGTGGCTACCAACCGACTGCCAACCACGCCTGGTTCGCCATCTGATCAAGCTTCATGCGCCACGCGTCAGATCGGATCGTACGGTCTTTGCCTCCCGAACAGTTGCTCGTAGACGTCGACCATGTTGCCAAGAAGTCGTACATCCCGCGATGACTCCGGAAACTTGTGGGCTATCTGCTGGACTAGGGCCAGGTTATATTCCGCGGCCAGATGCGCACCTTGGGGTGTGACGACGGAGAAGTCCAACTTATGGGCGACAGCATTACGAAGCCGCCTAGAGCTTGCGGTCCACGCATCGATAAAGGTTCCGGTGCTAAGTCCGAGGACGGGCGCCAGACTGCTAAGCAACGTTTTCGCCCTCGGGTTCGTGCTGTATACGCTAGTGAGCCTCACAAGCTTGTCGTCAGGCAGATCGGGATGTCTAAGGTAACAAAGCCTCAAGGCCAGCTCCATGAACCTGTCTGAGTTGAGTACGGCCGATTCGAACTGCCCAAGACACAAATCATCGATTGCCGTTACGGCTAGGTTCACTAGATAGCGTACCTCAGGGCTGAATACAAGGCCCTCGCAGTAGTCTAAGAACTCCTTGTACTCAGCAGGGAGGAATGCACGCTTAGCCCAAACGTCCATTTTGTCGTTGTAGTGGATTGTCACCGCCTCCGGAGCTGAAATTTCCGGCTGTTCTGCAAACGTAATCGGATAGCAGTCAAATACACCCGGCAGCTGTCTGGCAGAAATAGGCTGGACGCCGTGATCGTGGCGAACGATCCGATAGGACGTGAGTACGTCATTCAGATAGCGCAACGCGCTATCCAATGAAATGCGTTGGTCGAGCAAGTCCTTTCCGAGAACCCCAAAGATGAGAATCGATCCTCCTGCGCGGCTTTCGCTAGCCCCCAAGGACAATTTGACTGGAAAGCTTCCCGAGACAGCGAAAATGACCTCACCTGCGGACTTGGAGTATCGGCTTGCTGTGTAGCCAGGAGGGAGCGCGATGACAGACGTGGTGGCGGCTACAAACGCATAGCCGTGGCCTGCGGAGAACTCGGGTATGCGGCCCAAGACCCCCCTCAGCGCATTGCCGAGAAGCTCTTCCACATTGATTTCAGCTCGAAGGGCATACACCGCTTCAGTGAAACTTCCCAAGACTAAGTTTCCGTCATCATGCAAGTACGGCATGTACTCAGATGTGAAGTTCTCGTCTGCCATCAAACCAAGAATGGTCTCCATCGGGCTATTCAGCGGACCATCTTTCAAGGAAATCCCCCAGTGTAGGAATCGATCAGGAGTAGCATACGGTCACGGTGTGGTGAGTCAATACGGCCTTCCCCAGGGTGCCAGACTCCCCGTGCAGGCCCGCCTCCAGTGTCTGACCGACGGCAGCCATCGACGCAGCCCGAGAAGCGCAGGACCACGCTAATACAAGCGCCTGCTCTTCTGGGCTGGCAGCGATATCAGCGAGGCTGCTGCAAGAGCACGCTCCTAGACTGCCTAACTCGTTCCGTAGTGTTGATGAATGTTGACAACGGCAAACGGTCTGCCAGGACGGAGGCGAGGATGGACACTGCAGCGTTGGCAAGAGAATTGGTCACACTCGCCTCCTGGGGTGCGTCAAAACGCCATGCGGCTTTGACCCAAGGCAGGTTTGCTCGTGAACTGCCCTTAGGTATGACTCCGCTTCGGGACTCCGGCCCGTGCAGAACAAGTTTCGGGACTTGGTAGTCGTAGCTCGTCTCGGTCGACCAGTCCAGAACTGGAAATTGCTGTGGATGATTTAGGAGAGCTCGGAAGAGCCGTGCTTGCTCTAGGAAGAAGAAGGTGTTGTCCCGTCCGGTTCCCTCGTATGGCAGTCCAACAATTTCCTTCATCCATCGCACAAACTTTGCATTGTCGCTGAAGGCCTTGCCGCCGAAGATTTTGGAGAATCGTGAGACGACGGAGGAGAGGTGAGACAGCGCGCCATAGTAAGTGTCAAAGTAGTTTTTCGTCCTGTTGTAGATGAGTCGCCGCTGCTTCTCCGTGGGAGCAGGCCAACCTGTCAGCGGGCTTCTGTCGCACTGGTTCCGGACGTCTTCCAAGCCATACAGCGCGTCTAGGAGATTCTCCATCTCTTCTAAGAAACCGCGAAGGGCTTGAGCCTCAAATTCGTTGAAAGACAAGGGTTCGAAGGCCTTCTGCCAATGTTCGACGACAACGGCCGATACGTTGGACGCCGTCAATTTATCCGGGGAGTGGGTCTTCGCTACGTCCATTCCTCCATCCTAAGTAGGAACGTCGAACTGCTGGTGCTCCCAATCGATTTTGTCAGCCTGCCTGACATAGATAGTTCGGGGTGTCTGAAACGCCAGTAACTCGCCGATGCCGCACCCCTGCCGCCGGCTCAGAAGTCACGGGCGAGGAGTGACGAGCTGCATCCGGGGGTCCAAACCGATGTTTCGAAACACGCGTTGAGAAGGTCTTCGATTCCAACCTGACGTTTTCTGCATACCGGAGCGTGTCTGCCAGTCAGTTCGGAATCGTCGACACCCATCGTTTGCATCAGATAGAGGTGGTCCTTTCGGTGTGTCTCGATTGGGGGAGCGCGCGACAAACCATGTGGAGACTTCGATCAAAAGTGTTTTCTCCCTGTAGCGTGACCTTGTCCCGCTTACAGGTGACTCCAATAGCGAAGGGCAACGACCGTAGTGAGCTACAGCGAGCAAACGCGAATGGATATGCAATGGCGCCCGACCTACATGGAACTGCCGAACAAAACGGTGGGCGTTGATGCAAGTGCAAGGTCGGTAAGGGCCAACCCATTCGCCCGGCCGGATGAAGATGCCATATCGGACCACGTCCAAGAGTTTTTGCGACGTGCCGGGATCGCCTGCCAGAAGGCGGTTCCACTGGGACTGGGCGCGGCCGCCGGCGGCCCCGGGATGGGCACGGTGGAGGCGCTCTCCTGGTTCATGAAGCCAATCGGCATCGCTATTCAGGTAGTGAAGTTTCTACTGGGTTGGCGCGATCGGCTTGCAGCGCTTGAGCGCCGCAAACTCTTACCTCAGATGGTCGTCACCCTACTGGCGGATCACATCGAGCCATGCAGGACGGGCCCCAGTGAGTGGCAGGACATGGCTCGTCTTCTGTTACTCATCCTCCCGGACCTTCAGAAGAATTTAGAGTCGGAGTTTCCCGGTTGTAATTTCCGATACAAGTTCTATGCTCGGGGCCGGAAGATCCCGTACGTCCTGCTCCGCGCGGGCAATGGCTTGTCCGTGACTGATAGCCACGTCCTGCAGATGCTTAAGCACCTCGATCGAGATGCAGTGACTCTCACCTTGTTCCATTGTGAGGGTTGGTTTGCTTTTCCTAAGGTCGTCGCGTCAGCTTCGAAGTTTGAGCCGGTGTAAGACAGCCGTTTGTTCCTGAGGGAGCATGCTACTGCGTTCCGGAGCGCGTCCTTAGATCTGGGAACCACCCGGCTGGTGCTTTCTTTGGTTCGACGGGTTCGGGGTCGCGGTATTCTTTCATGTCCTAGTTGTTGAACAGTCCTGGGGTCGAGGAGGACTCTCATATGGTGGTCTCCGGTCCCGCCACCAGACGCTCATCCCGGTGGCAGGCTCGAGGCGCAGGTGCCTCAGGAACGTCAGAGGGCAGCTACGCGTGAGACGGCCGGCGCGTTGGCTGCTGCTAAGAGCCCGTCAGGCGTTTCCGATATCCCGGAATGTACGGCGTCGGGATGTCCCTGACGGCCGGTATTGTGCTGATCGTAGGAAAGGGGATTACGGTCTCCGAGCCAGTATGGGACCTCATCACCAGTCCATGTTTGCAGACCGCTCCCATAGGTAATTGTGGTGGTTGATCATGTCCCCTAGTTTGCCCGCAGCGCGTGCCGCACGAAGCTCGTCACGGAATTTCTGGTCGTAGCGCATGTCGAGCCCTTCGCAAATCCACAGCATAGCGTCCGCTAGGGGCCCAGATTGCAGCCAAGCGTCCATCACGTCGAGGGTCTTAATCGCTTCCTCAAAGTCAGTTTCCCGTGCTGGTATGAACTGAAAGTGCGGGCTATCGCGGATGTCGGAGAAGGCAGCCGGTATGGCTCCAACCCCGGGCACATGGAAATGGATGGTTGCGTCTTGCTTGTCGAAGCCACCGTGCGAGTATGTGTTGCGCCAAGTTTCCACTAGCCGTACCAGCTCGTGGCAACGTTGGTTGGCTACACGGTCTTGCCGACCGAAAACACGCTTGTATTTGTCTCCCCAGCGACTGGAAATGAAGTCCGACAGGCTTTCTGTTTCTGGGTTGAAATCAATGAACGGAAGTGCTAGCACTAGCGTGTGTTCAAGCAGGCTCAAGTACGCGTTTAGAGCGGCAACGAGGTTGTAGAATCCCTCGGGAGGGTCGGTTGTGAGGCTGATACCACCGAAAGATAGGTTCTTGGCGTTGCCTTTGTCGCTGGCAAAAGCAAGGCGTGCGCCCTCTCGGAAGTATTCGTACGAGTTCCGTAGTGTCCCGTATTGGTTGACTATAGTGACGTTGCCTGCGCTAACCTGCTCTTTGCTGAATGGTGTAAGGATTTTCGACTCAATGATCCGCACCGCGGATTCCAGTTTGTCGATGATTTCGCGATGAGCTCTTTCGGCTGCAGGCCCGTCAGCCTCATCGTGAGGATCGTGTTGCACGTAGAGTCGCATTCCAAATTTCTGGAGAGCGACGGCAGCCCAGCGACCGCGGTACCGGAAAGAGATGTAAAAGGCTGTCTTCTCCGCCGACCCCAGGTCTTCAAGTCCAATAAGCAGCAAGGCATACCGGATGAGATACGGCACTGGCCATACGTCTCGGGACACCATAAATCTCAGGGTTTCTCCGTCGTTGGTACCCGGGGAAGAAAAGTCCCTGAGGCAGGTGGTTGATAGTTTTGCGGCCGCGTCGCTGGCGCCCGGAAGAGGATCAGGAATCACACTTGGAGGTTAGCGCAGTTTCGGTGGCGCTACAGCGTGACCTCGTTTGACCGATGTTCGTATTCGATCCGCTGTCCGGTCCCACGGTAGGACGCTCGATGTTGGTTGGAATTCCTGGCATCTAGCCATGTGGAGCTTGCCCGTAATATCTTCATCTCCGACCGTTCGACCGCATGATCGGCCTTGGCCCTCATCAACGACTTGGGCAAAGCCTAATGTGCGTATAGATGCCCTCATACATCAGTATCGATTCGTGAGCGCGACCAATGAGAGCACTGGCTATGTGATGCACCCCGGCTTTACATACGTGATTCTGCAACAGCAGGAATCCGAGTTCGTGAAAATAGGCATCACCCATCAGTCCATGACAGAAAGAATGGACAGCCTAGACAACACCTCAGTACCAGTTCCACCCACTGCGCTCTGGTACGAATACGTTTCGGACCCCGAAGCTGTGGAGAAGGAACGGATCGTCGCCGGTGAAGTACCCGACGAAGATGCGGGGATCGCGTGAACGAGTGGAGCGTTGCATTGGTCCATACTCATAACTGATGCTGAAACGCGACACAACATCCCGGCACTTCTGGCCTAGGGGGCACTGCCCCCGTCGACGGGGCCGAGGACGAAGCGTGTTCTTCAGGCGTTCCGCGTGCGAGGTAGGGAATCGATCTGGCGACCACGTTAGTATCTGGCCGACAATGTCAGCGGTACGTGTTTTGATGACGACATCAATCAGAGTGGCCTCGGTCTAGGGAGGGGAAGGAACATGCGAACCACTTTTGTTCGAGTACGTCACGCTTCGGCACCCATGCCGAGCAGTTGCCGGTGGTGCGGTCGCGAGCAAGGCGTTCATGGCTTGTTCTTCACCCGGGCGGTCGGCAACCACTACTTCGTTGACCCGACCCCTCAGCAGCGTCTCGCACGCATGCGGGCGCGACGACTCACTTCGCCAGGCTGACGAGCACGTCGAATTTTTCGCGGAGATCACGAGGGACGTCATCCGCGTCCTCCAGACTCAGGGCTAGCGCCACAAGCATGTCGGGTTTGCCGGTCGGTGCGGTTGCTGCAGCAGTCCGAATCATTTCGAGCACGTCCTTGCTGAACTTCCCCTCTCGGTGTTCCTTGAAGTCAGCTATGGACCACAGACGAGTTTCAGCGTCGACACGTGGCCAGGACCGATTGGCTGCTGCAGCCCACTGTTCGTCGCTGAAGACGTCCTCAATCTCATTGGGATCTCCGACGTACAAGCACTGACGGTCGGGGTCGAGTCCCGCGGCGCGAAGCTTATCCGGGCTAAAGACGTGTCTTGAGTTTGCCTTTGAATCCTCGTCGACGAGGAATACGACGTTGCGTCCGTGCGCATGCAGGAATCCTGCGAAATGTCTGGCGCCCTCGTTATTGCCGCAGGGCCATATCGCGATACCACAGGACTCCAGGTGACGGCCTGTGGCGAGCTTAAACAACACGGGGAGGGCACGCGCCTCAGACTCGCCCTCGACCCCGACGAACAGTCGCTCGTGAAGGAGGACCGTGTTTCGAAGGCCAACGCTTGCAGCGATAGCGCCGAGGTGTGAGCCAACTTCAGAGTCGTCCGCAAGACGTTCGATAACGGTGCGGTGTTGTTCATGCTTGACGTGGACTACGTCGCTGATATCGGTACCGTCGATGAGGTTCATAGAGTGTGATGCGATGACGACGGTTACCTTGGGATTTTTCGTCTGTTCATGGATGAGTGTCATCAGCTCGCGCTGGTGTCCATAGTCGAGGTGGGTGTCGGGCTCGTCGTAAAGCAGCACGATGTCTTCGCCTGAGTGCGCTAGGAGAGTGGCGTTGTACTCCCAAATGGCCAGCGCAACGCGTCGTGCGCGTCCCGCGCCCGAGAGCTGGAGGTTGATGTTTTCGCCAGCCTCATTCGTGACGGTGATGTCCGTCGATTTCAGCCCGTTGGCGCTAGTAAAGCTGACCGAAGGCTTAATTTGTACGTCTCCGATGTCGCGCACTTTGTCCATGATGTACTGCCGGATTTCGTCCGCGTCCTTAACAAGCCGCGTCTCGAGGTCCTCCTCGATCTTGCGGACACTGCCGTGAAGAGCCTCGGAATCAAGGTGAGACCTGTAGGCGGTGGTGAGGGTGTCTTTGATTGCCACCTCAGCGTCAACGGCGCTGGTCGCGTCGAAGCGGCGTCCGGCAGGAAGAGCTTTCCCCAGCGCGGCATCAGCGCTGACCCATTCAATCGTGTGCGCGGCGGCGGCGGCTGCGGTTTTCAAGCGCTCGAGGTAGTCCGCTTTTCTGCCCTTCGTTTGATCAAGCCCAAGCGTCTTCAACCGGTCCTCCAGTTGCGGGACTGTAAGGGTTTCGAGCTCTCTAAGGCGAGCGTCCTCAGGGACGGAATGAAGTACCTCTAAGACTGGCTTTGACCCCATGCGTGCGATCCGGCGGACATGCAGCGGCGACGGGCCAAACTCGCTCTTCTCTACTTCATTGAGGACGAATGTTCCGGTGACATACGTTTCCTGGACGCGCTCGATCTTGCCGTCCAAGGAGGGAGATACGGTGCCATCAGCACGGCTTATGTATGTGCGGTCTGACTCGGTGAGCGAGTAGCCCTCTAGGAGGAAGAGGATCGCATGAATAATGGCAGACTTGCCGGCATCGTTATGACCTGCGAGAACTGTCGGAGACCCTAGGTCGAGCGATGGAAGATCTTGGATCGATCGAAAACCCTTAATAGAAACGCTCTGCAACCGCACGGTGTGCTCCCCAATCAGACGATGATGACACTGAGTCTACGAGAAACTTGCCTGGTGCAGATTCCACTAATTTTCGGCGCCCACCGGTCGTTTTCCGGCTGGTTGCATGAGTGAGATCGAGAGGTGGAGGGTGGCAGGTACGGCGTATGGCGCGTCGATGACAGCAAGGCTCGCCAGAGTGCTGTCGGAGGCTGAGTAGAAAGCCATGCTTAACAATCCGACAGTGGGTGGCGACTCACGGCGCATGTTGCACACAGGTTGCCTACTTATGGCGAGTCTTCGTGCAGCGATTGTGAGCAGCGCGCGTCGGAATCAAGTTTTGCCAATTCTTTGCCAATGAGGCGGGCTAGGGCAAAGCAAAGGCCCCTGCTTCCCTTGTAAACAAAGGGAAGCAGGGGCCTCGCTATCGTGGCGGTGACGGTGGGATTTGAACCCACGTTGGCTTTTACACCAAACAACATTTCGAGTGTTGCACCTTCGGCCGCTCGGACACGTCACCAACCTGAATAGGGTACCGGAGCAAGGCGCCCAACCCCAAAACGGCGCCCAAGCGGCCGCCAAAAGACGCCTCGCCGCGCCCCGCGCAGCGCCGAAGCTTTTCCCCGCCCGGCTCCGGCATTAGATTCGTAAGCAAGATGAGTAACCCGAACAAGACAGCCCCCGCCCCGACCACCGCAACCGGCTATTGGACCGTCGGCCCCGAGCAGGGCGAACTCCGCCGCGAGGAACTCCCGGCGCCCGGCCCCGACGAAGCTTTGGTGCGTGCCCTGTACTCCGGCATCAGCAAGGGCACCGAGATGGTGGTGCACAACGCCCGCGTGCCGGAGTGCATTGCCGCGGAGATGGCCGCGCCCCATCAGGAGGGCAGCTTCCCGTCACCGGTGAAGTTCGGTTACCTCTCCGTCGGCGTCGTCGAGCAGGGCCCGGCGGACTGGCAGGGCAAGACGGTCTTCTGCCTCTACCCGCACCAGGACCGCTTCATCGTCCCGGTCGCGTCGCTCACCCAAGTCCCCGACGGCGTTCCCGCCCGCCGGGCCGTGCTTACCGGGACCGTGGAAACCGCCGTCAACGCTCTCTGGGAGGCCGGCCCCCGTCTCGGCGACCGAGTGGCCGTAATCGGCGCCGGACTGGTCGGCGGCATGGTCGCCAAGCTCCTCGGAGCCTTCCCGCTGGGCCGGCTGCAGCTCATCGACATCGACCCCGCCAAGCGCGCCTTCGCCGAGGCCCTGGGCGTCGACTTCTGCCACCCCGACGACGCGCTGGGGGACTGCGACATCGTGATCCACTGCTCCGCCTCCCAGGCCGGCCTCCAGCGCGCCCTTCAGCTGGTGGGCGACGAGGGCGAGATCATCGAGATGTCCTGGTACGCGGACCGGCAGATCACCCTGCCGCTGGGCGAAGATTTCCACGCCCGCAGGCTCTCCATCCGCGCCAGCCAGGTGGGCGTCGTCGCCCGCGCCCGCCGCCACCGCCGCAGCAACGCCGACCGGCTCGACCTGGCCGTCTCGCTGCTTGCTGACCCGGTCTTCGACACCTTCCTCACCGGCACGTCCGGCTTCAGCGAGCTGCCCAATGTTGTGCAGCGCCTCTCCGACGGCAGCCTCGACGCGCTCTGCCACGTCATCGAATACCCCGAAGTCCCCGCAACCGAAAGCACGAGGTAATCCGTGTTCAGCCTGACCGTCCGCCGTAATTTCATGATCGCCCACAGCCTGCCCCGCCCCGCCTTCGGCCCCGCGCAGGGCCTGCACGGCGCCACCTTCGTCACGGAGGTGACCTTCCGCCGCCCGGCCCTGAACGAGGATGCGATCGTGCTGGACATCGGTGAGGCCGGGGACGTGCTGGATGCCATCCTGGCGGACCTGAACTACAAGAACCTCGACGAGCACCCGGACTTCGCCGGCAAACTCAGCACCACCGAAGCCCTCGCGCAGTACATCGCAGACGCCGTCGCCGGCCGGATCCGCGCTGGGCAGGACGGGAAGGCCCTCGCCGGCATCGACGTCACGCTGCGTGAAACCCCGGACGCCTGGGCCAGCTACTCGCTCGAGTTCGACGCCCGCTAGCAGCCCGTGGCAGCGCCCCGCCTCCGCCTCCTGGTGCCCGGCAACGTGCGCCACAACTCCGGCGGCAACGCCTACAACGCCGCCCTGCTCCGCGCCCTCCGCACCCTCGGGGTGGCCGCCGTGTCCTGCGAGGTCGACGGCGACTGGCCGGTCGGCAGTGCGGCTGACCGGCAGCAGCTGCGCCGCCTGCTGACCGGGTCCGACGCCGGCCAACCCACCCTTGTGGACGGCCTGGTGGCCTGCGGGGCGCCGGACGCGCTGGAAGCGGCGGCCGCTGCCGGGGCGCAGGCCTGGATCCTGCTGCACATGCCCTTGGACGCGCACCCGGACCTCGAACGCCGCGCACTGCAGGCCGCCGCGGGTGTTATCTGCACCAGCAACTCTGCGGCGGCAACCCTCCGGGAACGGCACGGGATGGATGCCGCCGGCAGCGTCCGCGTCGCGCTGCCCGGCACCGAACCCGCGCTGGCCGCCGCCGGCTCCGAGCCGCGGCACCTGCTGGCGGTGGCCGCGCTGTTGCCCAACAAGGACCAGCTGCTCTTGTTGCGTGCCCTGGCCGGCCTTACGGACCTGGACTGGACGGCCACGCTCGCCGGCTCGGACACCGCGGACCGCGCCTACGCCGCGCTGCTCCGGAGCGAATCGGATCGTCTTGGCCTCAGCGGACGGGTCCGCCTCCCGGGTGAACTTCGCGGAGCCGCACTGGATGCCGAGTGGGCCGCCGCGGACCTCAGCCTGCTGATCTCCCAGGCCGAAACCTACGGCCTGGTGGTGACGGAATCACTGGCCCGCGGTGTGCCGGTGATCGTCCGGCAGGGCACGGGCGCCGTGGAGGCGCTCGCCGCCGGCAGCCCCGCAAGCAAGGGAGCTGCCTCCGCTGCGGGCATCCCCGCGGCACAGCCAGCGGCACGGCCGAAAGCAACCGCGCTGCCGGGCGCCGCCGTCGAACTCGGCGACGACCCGGCCCCGCTGGCAGCGCTGCTCCGCCGCTGGCTCACCGACGCCATGCTTCGTGCCGACTGGCGGGTCGCCGCACGGTCCGCCAGTCGGCACCTGCCCGGCTGGGACGCCACGGCGCGGTCCGTCCTGGAGCTCCTCGGCGGGCCCGCCCACCCAACTAACTCGCAGTAGTTGTCGTTTTGAGGGCCCATAACGACAACTATTGCGAGCTAGTCGGGGGCCGGAGGTGCAGAATGGCCCCATGACTACCGAGCCCAGCACCGTGCAGCTGCCGCCCGCGGAGAGCCTCACCGCCGAGCGGCTCCGCGCCTGGTCCTGGCACCGGCAGGGCCTGGACGGTTCGCTGGCCGGCTGCACCGCGGAACAGGTCTTCGCTCGGGCCGGCTGGGCGCGGTCCGTGGGCGGAGCCAACCCATACCTCACGCTCTTAGCCCGGGCGGGCATCCGGCGCGCACAGGTGGACGCCGACGTCCTGGCGCACCGCATCCTGGAACTACCCACGGCCCGCGGCTGCACCTACGTGTTGGGCGCCGAAGACTTCGCCTGGGCGCTGCGGCTGGGACGGGAACCCGCCGAGGCCGGCTTCAAGGTGGTGGGCCGGCTGGGGGTGGACCGCGGAGAAATCGCGCTGCTCGAGGAACAGGTGCTGCACACCCTCACCGAAGCCGGCGTCCCGCTCGACCCGCGCCAACTCAAGGACGAGCTCGGCGATTCGGTGCGCAACCTCGGCGAGGAGGGCAAGAAGAAGGGCGCCGCCACCACGCTCCCCACCGCACTGGGCATCCTGCAGGCGGACGGCCGGATCCGCCGCGTCCCCGCCAACGGCCGCCTCGACCAGCAGCGCTACGCCTACGAGCCGTGGGGACTGCGGCCGAGCACGCTCAGCGACGAGGACATCCGCGCGGAGCTGATCCGCCGCTACCTGGGCTGGACCGGAGGTGCCAGCTTCAAACAGTCCCAGTGGTTCACCGGCTTCACTGTCGCGCAGAGCAAGGCCGCGTTCGCCGCCGTCGGCGCCGTCGAGGTTCCCACCGCCGCCGGGGGAGACCCGCTCTGGATGCTGCCCGACGACGTCGAACGCCTCGCCGCCTACGAGGAACCGGCCGAAGAACAAATCCAGCTTCTCGCCGGAACGGACTCGCTGGTGCTGCTGCGCCGGAACGCGGGGGAGCTGCTGGCCGCGGAGGACCAGGACAAAAGGGCGCTGGGCTCGCTCGCGCTGCAGGCGGACCTGCCGGACCATCCGATTCTTGACCGCGGCCGGATCATCGGGCTCTGGCAGTACGACCCGGGCCGGGAGAAGATCGCCGCCTGGGTGTTCGGCACGCCGACGACGGCGGTGACCCGGCGGATCGCCGAGGTGGAGGCATGGATCAGGGAGGACCTGGGCGACTTCCGTGCCTTCAGCCTGGACTCGCCGGCGTCCCGGCAGAAGCGGATCGACGCGTTGCGGGCCTCCACCACGGCCACCGCCGAGCGGTAGCCGTGGTGCGCCGTCGGACGGATTGCCGGCCCCGGTAGCCGGCGAGGCGCCGACCGAAGGGAACGTCAGGCGCCGCGGTGCCCCGCGAAGAAATCCCGCAGCAGCGCACCGCACTCCTGCTCCCGAACCCCGGCGTAGACCTCCACCCAATGGTTGAGCCGGCGCTCGCGGAGAACATCGAACACGGACCCGGCGGCCCCCGCTTTCTCGTCCCAGGCGCCAAAGACCACCCGCGGAATCCGGGCCAGCACCACGGCGCCGGCGCACATCGCGCACGGTTCCAGCGTCACGACGAGGGTGCAGTCCGCCAGCCGCCAGCCGTCGCTGGCCAGCCCGTCGAGTTCGCGGCGCGAGCGCAGCCGGGCGGCGGCTTCCCGGATCGCCACCATCTCGGCGTGCGCCGTCGGGTCCCCGAACGCCTCCCGCTCGTTGCGGCCGGCGCCGAGCACCGAACCGTCCGGACCGATCACGACGGCGCCGATCGGAACGTCCGCGGTGCCCAGCGCCCGGCGCGCCTCGGCAAGGGCCAGGCCCATCCATTCCGCATGGCGCGGCTCGGGGGTAGTCATAGCTCAATGATAGTTTCGACACTAAGCAAGCTGTGCACCTATCCGGTGCACCGGGACCTCGGGAGACGCAGTGGGCACCAAGACGGAAAGCTGGCTGATGCGGCGCTGGGGCAAGTGGGTGGTGCCTTACGCCGCGCTGTGGATCACCATGCTGATCGGGGGCATCGTGGTGGTCGCTTTGGCGCTCACCAGCGCGGAGGTCTATGACAATGTCGTCGACGATGCCGGCCTGGCGAACCTCGACAAGCCGACGCTGGGGCTCATGAAGCAGTTGCGCACCCCGGGCCTGGACGCCTTTGTCACCGGGTTCACCAACATCGGCGGCGGCATCGGCATGCCGATTCTGGCCAGCATCCTGACGGGGTTGCTGATCTGGGTCTCCCGGACCTGGCGGCCGCTGGTCCTGATCGGCGGCGCCGCCGCCGTATCAATCACTGCCACGACGGTGGGCAAAAAACTGATCGGCCGGACCCGCCCCGACTTCGCGGACGCGGTGCCGCCCTACGAGTCGTCGCCGTCGTTCCCCAGCGGCCATACGCTGAACTCCACCGTGGTGATCGGGCTGGTGGTCTACCTTGCCTGCCTGCAGGTGAAACGCACCATGGCCCGCGTCGCTTTTATCACCGCGGGTGTGATCTTCGTCTTCGCCATGGGCATGAGCCGGGTGTTCCTCGGCCACCACTGGATGACCGACGTGATCTTCGGCTGGGCGCTCGGACTGGGCTGGGTGGGGATCGTGATCCTGGCCCACAGACTCTTCCATGTGCTGCGGCACCGGGAACACACGGGCCCTGCCCCGACCTTCGACAACAAGGCGCACCTGCGCGACCGCGACCCGGACGGCGGCCCCGGCACCGGCCCCGGCGCCGTGGCCTCCGACGCCGATACCCCCGGGCCCGCGGGACGGTCCTCGGCGTCCGGGTGATAGTTTTGACCCATGCGCACTCTCGTTGTGGACCACCCGCTGGTCGCCCATAAACTCACCGTTCTGCGGGACAAGAACACCCCCTCCCCGGTCTTCCGCCAGCTCACCGAGGAGCTCGTCACGCTCCTGGCCTACGAGGCGACCCGGGATGTGCGCACCGAGCCGGTGACCATCGAAACGCCGGTCAGCACCACCATCGGCACCGCCTTCACCAAACCAACCCCGCTGGTCGTCCCCATCCTGCGCGCCGGACTCGGCATGCTTGAAGGCATGACCAAGCTGGTCCCCACCGCCGAGGTCGGCTTCCTGGGCATGGCCCGCGACGAAGAGACCCTGGACATCATCACGTACGCCGAGCGCCTGCCCGAGGATCTGACCGACCGGCAGATCTTCGTCCTCGACCCGATGCTGGCCACCGGCGGGACGCTGCGCGAGGCGATTAAGTTCCTCTTCAAGCGCGGCGCCTCGGACGTCACCTGCATCTGCCTGCTGGCCGCCCCGGAGGGCCTGGCCAAGCTGGAGGAAGAGCTCTCGGATGCGAACGTAACGATCGTGCTGGCCTCGATCGACGAGAAGCTGAACGAGAAGTCCTACATTGTTCCCGGCCTGGGCGACGCCGGAGACCGGCTGTACGGGATCGCCGTCTAAGTTCAAGTGCTTGCCGCCGGCTTGCGGCAGACACAACAAGGCCCCGGATCCAGCGGATCCGGGGCCTTGTCTGCCAATGTGCCCTAAAAGCTGGACGCCGGTTGTCTAGTACCAGTTGTTGGCATAGTGGAAGTTCAGCGCGCCGCACGGCGAACCATAGCGGTCCTGGACGTACTGCAGCCCCCAGTTGATCTGGGTCCGGTAGTTGGTCCGGTAGTCGGCGCCGGCGCTGGCCATCTTCTCGGCCGGCAGGGACTGGACCACACCGTAGGCTCCGCTGCTCGGGTTCGTGGCGGTGGTTTTCCAGTCGGATTCCCGGGTCCACAGCTTCATCAGGCACTGCATTTCGCTGGCGGCCCAGCCATGGGCAGGCAGTTGCGCCGCGGCATAGGCCTGCGCGCCGGCCGGGTCGTCCACGGCGACCGGCTTCGCCGGGGCCGGAGCCTTGACGGGCTTGGCCTTAACGGGCTTGGCCTTCGCCGCGGGGGCCTTGGCTGCAGGGGCTTTCGCCGCTGGCGCCTTCGCCTCCGGGGCCTTCGCCTTGACCGGCGTGACCTCGGAAGCCTGGGCCTCCACGCTGACGGGGCTAAGCGAAGCGGGAGTGTTGCTGCCGACGCGCTCGAATTCCAGCGGCTGCAGCGACACGGCCGTGTCCTTGGCCGCATCGGCGGTGTGGGCGGCGGTGCCGGACGCCTGCCCGGCCGCGCCCGCGCCCAGCAGGACAGCGAAAGCGGTCACGACGACGGCGGCCCGCTTGCCTTTCGTGCCGGTCCGGGTCCGGGGCGGGGTGCCACGCTTGGCAGGCTCGGCGCGGTGGCGCGCGCTCTCGGCGTCGGACGTGCGTTTAGCGCCCTTTGGGCGTGCGGATACCTTGAGTTCAGTCATGTTCGCCTCTCAACGCCTACGGAGTTAGCTGTCGGGTTCGGATGCGAAATCCGGCCGCGCGGAATCTCGACGTGCGGCTTAACCCCAAGGGTGCATGGATGCAGAATGCCCGGGAACACTGGGTTCCCCGCCTCTGCCTGGTCCATCGGAATCCGGAAGCGGCAGAGTGTGGCGCCAATCCGGATATGCGGCCAGTTCGATGGCCGCACCCTAAAACGGTACCGGACTTTGACGGAGAAGTCACATTTCGGTAACGGTGCGACTGCGTGGCGGGGTGGCGACTTGCTCTTCTCACCTGCGCCAGGTGCGCCGTTTCGACGGTTCCGTGCGCATTCGACGCGGGCACGCATCGAGTCGGCAGGGAACCGTCGAAACGGGCGCACCGCCCGGCGGTGACATCGGCCTTGACCCGCTACTGGGTGAGCAGAACGTCCCAGCGCCAGGCCCCGGCTAGGTTGCCGGAAGCCGGACGGCGAACTGGGTCCGGCCGGGCCGGGACGTGACCTCAACCGTTCCGCCGTGGGCCTCTACGATGGACTGCACGATGGACAGTCCCAGCCCGCTGGTTCCTTCGGCAGTGGCTCCGGACGGGGCACCCGCCGTCGCGGCCGCCGTCGCCCCTTCCCGCGCTCCTGCCCCCGCCCGCGCGGGTGCGCGGCGCCCGGCGGGAAGAGTCGTCGGATTGGCGCGCGCCGCATCGGCGCGTGCGAAGCGGGCAAAGATACGCCCGACAAATTCGGGGGCGATCCCGTTGCCGTTGTCCGTAACGGTGACCACCGCGCTGCCGTCAGCGGAACGCGCGACACCGGTGACCACCGTCGTCCCCGGCACGGTGTGCTTGCGGGCATTGGACAACAGGTTCGCGAGGACCTGATGCAGCTGGGTCGCGTCCCCGCGCACCACCACGGGTTCGTCCGGGAGCTCCAGCTGCCAGATCCGGTCAGGCGCCATGACTTTCTCGTCGCTGACCGTCTCGACGGCGAGCTGGGTGAGGTCGACGTCGGCCAGTTTGAGCGGCTGCCCTTCGTCCAGCCGCGCGAGCAGCAGCAGGTCCTCCACCAGGGTAGTCATTCGCTCCGACTGGCTTTGCACCCGCGCCAGCGACTTCTCGCCGTCGGGCGTGAAATGCTCGGTCATCCGCATTAGCTCCGTGTAGCCGCGGATGGCCGTGAGGGGCGTCCTGAGCTCGTGCGAGGCGTCCGCAACGAACTGCCGCACCTTCATTTCACTTTCGTGCCGCGCCTCGAGGGCGTTGGAGACGTTGTTCAGCATCTGGTTCAGCGCGTAACCCACGCTGCCCACCTCGGTACCCGGATGGGCGGCCGACGCCGGGACGCGCACCCCCAGTGCCACCTCACCGGCGTCCAGCGGGAGGCGGCTGACTTTGGTAGCCACCTCGGAGAGCTGTTCCAGCGGCTTCATGGTCCGCCGGATAACGGCGGTGCCGGCGAGGCCGATCAGGACCAGCCCGCCCGCGGACACCACGCCCAGCGTTCCCACGAGCGAGGCCAATGTGCTCTGCTTTTCCGCCAGAGGGAGGCCGGTAATAATGATGTCGCCGTAGGGCGCCCGGACCGCCGTCAGCCGATAGGCGCCGGCCGAGAGGGTGCGGTCCACGGGGTCGCCGTTCGGGGTGAGTGCCAGGAGGACGGCGTTGTCCGCGGAGGAAAGGCTTTCGCGGGTAGTGTCCCCGGCCAGGAATCCGGCGCTCGCCACTGTCCCGTCCAGGATCCGCGCATTGAGCGTTCCGATGCCCTGCCCCCGGGCCTCCAGCGGGTCCGGGCGCCGGCCCGAATCATCGGACGAGGGCCGGCCGAACTCGCTGGAACGGTGTGCGGCGCCGGCGAGCTGCTCATCGAGCTGGCGAGTGAGGAAAACGTCCATCGAGATGTAACTGAACACGCCCACCGCGCCGCAAATGGCCACCAGCAACGCCATGGCGACGAGGACCAGCCGGGTGCGCAGATGCCAGGTCGACGGATTGCGCCAGTCGCGTCCCGTCACGGGGGTTACACCGGAGAGGGTGGGCACGGATCAGTCCGCCGGCTTCAGCACATAACCGGCGCCGCGCACGGTGTGGATCATGGGCGCGTGCTTGGCATCGACCTTCTTGCGGAGGTAGGAAATGTAGAGTTCCACGATGTTCGCCTGTCCGCCGAAGTCGTAGTCCCAGACCCGGTCCAGGATCTGGGCCTTGCTGATGACGCGCTTGGGGTTCTCCATGAGGTAGCGCAGCAGCTCGAACTGCGTGGCGGTCAGATGCAGCTCTTCGCCGGCCCGGGTCACGTCGCGGGTGTCGACGTTGAGCACCAGGTCACCGACCACGAGTTCGGCGGTGTCCATGGCCGCCACACCGGACCGCTGGACGAGCCGGTGCAGGCGCAGCAGGACCTCTTCCATGCTGAACGGCTTGGTGACGTAGTCGTCCCCGCCGGCGGCCAGCCCGGTGATGCGGTCCTGGACCGCGTCCTTGGCGGTCAGGAACAGGGCCGGAACTTCCGGCGCGAAGGCGCGGATGCGGCTGAGCAGCTCGACGCCGTCGAATCCGGGGAGCATGACATCCAGCACCAGCACGTCCGGACGGAACTCCTTGGCGAGCTTGACCGCTGCGGGGCCGTCCGCGGCCACGGCCACCGACCAGCCGGCCATCCTCAGCCCCATGCTCATGAGCTCGGACAAGGAGGGCTCATCGTCCACCACCAGCGCGCGGATGGGGGACCCGTCCGGGTGGGTGAGCTGGGGCAGGTTGTTGGTCGTTGAGTGCGAAGTGGCCATGGGACGACTCTCCGATCTGCCTTTGAGGCGCGGCTTTGGGGACCCTGTGCGGCACCTGTGAATCCCAGCCTACCGAGCTGGACGCCGCCAGCGGCAGCGTGCCGGCGGTGGCGCCGCGGCTCCGGCGGCCGTGACGACTTGGCAGCCGGCGGCCTGGGCGGCAGGGCGGGCGAACTGTCCTTCGCCGTGCACGCCGAATACGTCGTCTTGAACGGAAGCGACTACGCCACCATGGCCGAGCAACTGGGGACCGTCAGCGAGGTCAGTGCATCCTCCCTCGTTGCCGGCGGGAGCGTGTGGGTGGTCACCGCCCGGCGGAGCCCGCCGTGGTCATGCTGCGGGCGGTGCAGCCTGCCGCATGACCACTCCGTGGACGCTAGGCGGCGCCGGAGGGCTCAGAGCGGGATTCCGCCAACGGGCCCCGCAGTGAACAGATGTCAGCCACATGCAGGCAGACTCGAATAATATTCGATCAAGTGGCACTGGGGGCTTTGGCGTAAATGAATTGACCGCCAATTATCCCTGCGGGCTGAATTGTGATTTGCGCGACAATCGGCTTTTTCGTCTCACGATGCGGACTTGGCGGTCCATTGTTACTTGCTAGTTCGCATTGTTACGATGCACACTTCAATTGTGAACAAGAACTCAACAGCACCTGCAGCCGCAGCTTCCTGGATCAGCGCACCAGCTGGTACTGAGATGCCCTGTTGTCGAATGCACGCCTAACTTCTACACCCCAGAACGTTTCTAGGCATTCGCCCCCAGCCCAGAGTCGGGCGCCCCTCCCCAGTTTCATTGCGGGGAATCAGCATTCGAGCCGCGATGACGGCCATTCACATTGAGGTAAAGCATTCCATGTCAGTTGCATCCGGATACGTCCATATCTCCGTCCGTAACGCCAACAAGGCCGGCCAGGCCGGGCTCCGCCAAGGCTTCGGCGCGCGCCCCACGTTCGGTCCCGCCGGATCCGGCACCAGCTTCCCCGCCCCCGGTTACTCGGCCCAGGGGTACAACCCGACCTCCTACGGCCAGCTTCGCGCCGTCCCCGCCGCTGAGCCGGCCCCGGCCACCGCGCCCACGCCGGTGATCGCCCCGGGCGCCGGCAGCCCGGTCCGCCCCGTCGCCGGCGACAACGTGGCCCGCGGCTTTGTGCTCTACATGGGCATCGACGAGGAGACCGCGGCCGCTGCCGGCACCTCGATCGCCAAGCTGGCCCAGGAGATCCGCGCCTACGCCCAGTCCCTGGTGGCCGGCGCCGAAAGCTACGCCGCCGTCGCCGTTGCCCCGGCCTCCGCGCCCGGTTCCGCGCTCGACGTCGTCCGGTCCACCTTCGGCGACCCGACCGCCGGCGCCCGCCAGCGTGCCGAGAGCGCGCGCCTGCAGCAGTCGCAGGACCCGCGCCCGTCCGGCGTGCTGATCGACCTGGCCCGCCGTGAAGTGGCGCTCGACGGCGAATCGCTGAACCTCACCTTCAAGGAGTTCGAACTCCTCAACTACCTCGTGGAGAACGGCACCCGCACCGTGGGCCGCGACGAACTCCTTGAGGGCCTGTGGCGCAATGCCGAAGAGGTTCCCAACGAGCGCACCATCGACGTGCACATCCGCCGGCTGCGCTCCAAGCTCGGCCGCCTGGCCAACACCGTGCGGACGGTGCGCGGCCAGGGCTACCGTTTCTACGAACACCCGGAAGTCGTTGTCTGGGCCGCCCCGGAATACTCCATCTAGCTTCGAACCCCGCGCAAAGCGTCCGTCCCGTTTTCGGGGCGGGCGCTTTCGCCTTCGGGGCACCGGTCCCTCCGCAGCCGACGGCGGCTTTGGGCCCTGTTGTGTTCCGTGGCGTCGGCGTAGTCTCGGTCCCGTCGATCCGACTACTGGAGGAATCATGTCTGTTGCACGTATTACTACCCTGAGCTCGAACTCCACGACCTCGTTCGAAGACGCCATCAAAGAAGGCGTCGACCGGGCCAACAGGACGCTCCGGAATGTCACCGGCGCCTGGGTCAAGGAGCAGAAGGTCGAAATCAGCGACGGCGCGGTCGTGGCCTGGCACGTGGTGCTGGAAGTGACATTCGTCCTGGAGGACTGACCGGGGCTCTGCTGCCCAGCGCGCCCGTGGCGAAGCGGCCCGCACTAGGATTGAGCCATGAGCGCCCATCACATCAAACGTCTGGTGCTCATGCGGCACGCCAAGGCGGACTGGCCGGGCGGCGTCGCCGACCACGAGCGGCCGCTGGAAGAGCGCGGGCACCGGGAAGCGCCGCTGGCCGGCAAATGGCTCCTCAAGCATGGGGTGATTCCCGACTTCATCCTCTGTTCCAGTGCCCTTCGGACGCGGCAGACCTGTACGTGGGTGTGCAGCGAGCTGGGGGACAAGGCGCCGACGCCCAAACTCGAGGACGGCCTCTACGGCGCTTCGGCCCTGCGCATGCTGGCGGTGATTAACCATGTTCCGGACTCCGTGACCACGCTGATGGTGATCTCGCACATGCCCGGCGTGCAGGACCTGGCCATGCACCTGGCGTCGCGGGATTCCAGCCACGACGCCTACATGGACGCGGCCACCCGGTACCCCACCAGCGGCCTGACCGTTTTCGAAACGGAGAAGTCCTGGGCGGAGCTCGACGGGCAGGACGCGCGACTGACCCACTTCAAGGTGCCCCGGGCGAAGTAGCCGCACCCCGACGGATCGATGGTCAGCACGCTGATTGTGATGTTTACTGATGCTGTCAATGCTTTTACTGCCGGTGTTTTCTTAGCGACTAAGGGAAAAGGTGGATCAACGTGGATTCAGGACAGCTCGTAGGGATCATCGTCGGCATCGTGGTGGTGCTCGCGATCATCGCAGCGGCAATCTACTTCAGCCGCAGGCGCAAAACTGACGCGGACCGCAGCCGCGCCGCCGAGATGCGTGAGAAGGCAGAGGCCGACCAGCTGGCCGCCCGGGAGCACGAGGCCAAGGCAGCAAGGGCTGAAGCCGACGCGAAGGCGGCCGAAATCGAAGCCGAACGGCTCCGCCGGCAGGCGAGGGGCACCCAGCAGGAGGCGGAGAGCGTCCGTTCCGGCGCGGAGGAACAGCTGCGCCGCGCCGACGACGTCGATCCGGACGTCGTAACGTCCGAACGCGGCGATGCCCAGGCCCGGGAGATCCACACACACGATGCCCAGCCGCCCGAGGAACTCCGCCGGGACGAGGAACTTCGCCGGGACCGGGGTGACCGCGAGAGTGCCGCCGGTTCGGGCGGGACCGAAGGGCTGCACGAGGACGCAGCGGCGGAGCGCCGCGACACCGGGGATCCGCATGGCGAACGGCCGCGCAATCTCTGAGGAGTCGGCCTAGGCCTGTCCCCGGCCGGCCGGAGGCTCTGGCGCCGAGCGGAGTCAGAGCCCGCCGGGGTTACGGTGACGAGGACGCGCCCGGCAGGTAGGGCCGGTAGGGCTCCAGGGTACCGTCCAGGACCGGGACCTGAAGCGTGGTGCTATCGGCGCCGGACCTGACCGTAACCGGGACCCGCGACCCGGGTATGTCGCTGATGGCGTGGAAAAGCGCGGGATTCTCGTCGAAGCGGTGCTCCGCGCCCTTGGGGACTGTGACCTTGACGCGATCGTCGCCGTTCGAGAGGGTGATCTCCACCGGGGCCTGGGTTTGGTTGAAAAGGGTGCCCAGCAGGCGTCCGGGCTTGCCCTTCGCCTCCGAAACGATCAGGAGGCTTCGTACCTCGACCCCGCCGACGGTGGCGTTGACCCCGTTCGCGACGGCGAACGTGGTTGCGTTTGGTGAACTGTTGTAGCACCCGCCCAGCGTGGCGACCAGTGCCGCCATTAGAATCACGCGAAGGGTGCCCAGCGGAAAGTGCCTCATCTTGTGTCCCACGTCTGCTCCCAACTTATGGATGATGGTGGAAGGCATTTGCCTGTGGCGGTGGCGTACCCTTCAACACTCGCAGCCGATGGCCGGTACTTCAAGGGCCTATCCCGAATCACCGTACGGCGCTCCCGCTCCCGCTCCCGCGCCCGCTCCCGAAGCGGTCAGCGGCGGGCCCGGGGCTTGGCAGCCGGGCGGCCCGGGGCCTTGCCGGCCGGTTTGGCCGATGCCTTGGCGGCGGGCTTGGCCGAGGACGGACGCTTGGCCGGCGTTGCCGTGCGGGGAACTGCGGCGCGTGGCGATGCCGGACGCGGAGCCGCGGCGCGGGGAGCCGCGGGACGGGGAGGGGAAGCGGGCCGCGGCGATGCTGGCCGGGACACGGGGACCCTGACCGCGGAGCCGGGACGCCTGGAGGGATACCCCGGCGCCGCACGGCGGCCGGGTAGCACCGTACCCGCGATCAGCAGCAGCAGGGTAGCCGCGCCGGCTGCGGCCGCAAGGTAGAAGTAGAGGTCCGGGTGTTCGGTATCGACGTTGGTGGACAGGGCGTCGGGATCCGGGTTGAAGGCCAGCCCCCACTGGCGCAGGAACGCGATGCCGAAGGCGATGAAGAGAATGCTGCCGATCCCGCTGGCCAGCAGCGTTCTGTACCGCCGCCGGACCAACACCTCCGCCACGCAGGCGACATACGCGACGGCGGCGGCGGCGAGGAACCAGAGCCCCACTGTTTCGTGCAGCGTCGCGCCGGTGAGCGCCAGCAAGGCCAGGGCGGCCAGGGAGGCCCAGATGGCGGTCTTGCCGCTTTTACCCATGTGGCGCATGTGACTAATCATCCCCGAAAGGAGGCTACTTCACGACGTAGCCACGCATGATCGCCATGATTGCGGCGACGCTCTGGGCCCTGCTCCGTTCGGGGTTGTAGGTCTGCCGGTCCAGTCCCACCACAAAGCACGCCCCGAAGATTGCGGTCTCGAGGCTGCCGCGGGACACTGCGGGATCCACCGGGTACCTGGCGGCCACGGCCGCGATCGCTGCGCCGATGACCCCGAGCAGGCGGCCGCGGAGTTCGGCGAACGTGTCCTGCCACTCGCTGGGGGTGCGCCAGTTTTCGCTGACCCAGAGGCGGGCGAAGGAGGGATATTCGGCCATAAAGTCCATGGCCTGGCCGATCATTTCGTCCATCGCCTCCAGTGGATCCGCCGATGCGTCCTTGGCACTCAGCAGCCGGCCCATCAGGATGTCCACGCCGTGCCGCAGCAGCTGCGCGATCAGATCCGACTTGCTGCCGAAGTTGTAATACACCGTGCCCTTGGACACGCCCGCGGCGGCCGCGATCTCATCGACCGTAACGCCGGCGGCACCGCGTTCGCCGATCAGCTCCATCGAGGCTTCGAACAACTTCTGCCTGGTCGCATTGGTGCGCCCGGGCCGCAGCTTCTTCCCGGCCCCGGTTTCGGGCGCCGCGGCCGTTCCGGGCGTGGTGCTCATACGGCGATCTCCGGTTTCAGGGTCTTCAGCGTCCAGAACTTGTTCTTCCGAACGGCGACGGCGGACATTGCCAGTCCCAGGAAAGTGTAGCCAACCAGGCCCAGCATGGTGGGCAGGATGCTGGACAGCTCGGCGCCGTAGATCAGGTGCCGCATGCCGGTGACCACATAGCCCATCGGCAGGACCTGGTGCACCACGTGCAGCGGCTGCGGTGTGGTCTGCCAGGGGAAGGTGCCGCCGGAAGAAACCAGCTGCAGGACCAGCAGGATCAGCACCACCAGCTTGCCGGGCGAACCCAGCAGCGCCACGACGCCCTGGATGATCGCGCTGAACGCCATCGCGGCGGCCAGCATCAGGACCCACATCAGCACCGGGTGGGCCGGGTTCAGGCCCAGCCCGACGTCCACCACAAGCGTCAGCAGGCTGGCCTGGAGTGCGGCGACCGTCAGGAACGGCAGCCAGCCGCCGACGGCGATTTTCCATGCCGGCGCGTTCGAGGCCAGGGCGCGCTGGGTGACGGGGCGCATGGCCTGGACCAGCATAAAGATACCGATCCACAGGGCCAGGGTGAGGAAGAACGGCGCCAGTCCGGCCCCGTAGGAACCGGCCTTGGCCTGGGAGACGTTGCTGACGGCGACAGGATCGGCCATCACCTTGGCGAGGCTGTTCTTTTGCGCGCCGTCCGGGTTGGGGACTTTCCCGGCGCCCTTGGCCAGTTCACCGGCCAGGGTCCCCGCACCGTCGGAGGCCTTCGCGGTGCCGCCCTCAAGCTGCGCCGCGCCGTCGTCGAGCTGCTGGGCGCCGCCGGCGAGCTTTTCCGCGCCGGCCAGGGCGCCCTGCTGCCCTGCGGCCAGCTGGGCGGAACCGCCGGCCAGCTGGTCCGCGCCGGCGGATGCCTTCCCGACGGCGTCGCTCAGCGCCGGGGCCGCCCCGGCGATTTTCGCGGCACCCGAGCTGACTGCGGCGGATCCGTCGGCCAGTTGCTGCACCGAGGCCGCCGCGCCCTTGAGGGCGGCTGCCGCGCCGGAGGGGGCCGGTGCGGCGTTGGCGTCGTAATCGGCCAGGAGGGCGTCGGCCTGGGCCTGGGTGATGACCCCGGAGGCCACCAGCCGGCCGGCGGAGGCGGCGACCCGGGCGCGCTGCGCCTGGCCGGCTGCCTGCTCGGCGGAGGCCAGCTGGCCGGCCATTCCCTGCAGTTTGGTGTTCAGCGCGGCGTTTCCGGCGGCCACCTGGGCGGCGCCGTCGGCCAGCCGCTGTGAATCCGCGGGCAGCGTACCGGTCTTGTCCCTGAGCTGGCCCAGACCGGCGGAGAGCTGCCCGGCCCCGGCGTTCAGGGTGTTTGCGCCGTCGAGGAGCTTGCGCTGCCCGGCCACCAGCTCCCCGGCACCGTTGCGGAGCGAGGAGGTGCCCTGGTGCAGGCTGACGGCGCCGTCGTGCAGGGATGACACCCCGCCGGCAAGGTCATGGGCGCCGTCGGACGCCTTCAGCATCTGGGTGTGGATGGTGCCGAAGCCGGTGAGGAGCTGGTTCGCGGTCTCCTCGCCCACCTCCTTCGCTACCGTGCCGTGGACCGCGGTGGTGAGCTTGTCCACGATGGTGCCGAGCAAGTAGTTGTTGGCGTCGTTGGTGGTGACGTTCAGCATGGCCTGATTGGCGGCGTCGAAGCTGCCCGGCGAGGCCAGGTTGGCGGAGAAGTCCTTCGGGATCTTCAGCGCGAACGCGTACTCGCCGCTGCTCACGCCCTGGTCGGCGGCTTCTGCACTGGTGACGGTTTGCCAGTTGAAGACGTGGCCTTCAACGAGGTTGTCGGCGACCTTGCGGCCGGCCTCCAGCCGGGTGCCGTCGGAGGCGTTGGCGCCGGTGTCCTCCACCACGAGCGCGGCGTCGATCTGGTCGAGCTTGCCGTAGGGGTCCCAGTTGGCGTAGAGGTACACGGCCCCGTAGAGCAGCGGTACCAGGGTCAGCGCCAGGATGGTCAGCTTCGGCAGCAGACCGCCGGTCATGCGCTTGAGTTCGGAACGGGCCAGGCGCAGCACGGTCATCGGGCATCCTCGGGTTCGGGTTCGGGCTTCGGGCTCGGGTTCGGGTTGGGCTTCCGCCGGCTCCGGGGCCGGGACGGCGTTGCCGATCGCCGCAACCGGGCCGGTCCACCCGGACGGGAGGCTGCCGACGGCGGCGACGACGGCGAGCGGCCGCCCGGCGTCGTACGCCAGCTCCTGAAGCCGCGGCAGCCAGTCCGCAGGGTCGCCGCTGTGCCGGTCCGGGGAGTCAACCACCAACAGGTCGGTGTGCGGGTTGGCCAGGGCCAGGGCTGTCAGGAGTTCGAGCCGGCGGTCCGCCGGCAGCTCGTCGGCCCAGCTACCGGCGATGTCCTCGAAGCGGTTGACCTTCAGCCAGGGCCCGCTGAGCAGCGCCCCGCGGTAGCGGCGGGGGACCAGCGCAAGATCCTCGGTGACCAGGTCACGGACACTTAGGTGCTGTTCGGGTTCGTTCACGCCGGGGGAGTCGACGACGGCGGCCGCCTGCCGCAGCTGCTTGATCCTCGGGGACCTGTCCCACTCCAGGGTGCCGGACGAGGGTTTCATCCGGCCGCTCAGGGCCAGGGCCAGGGCGGTCCGCTGGTCCTGGCGCTTGCCGGTGACGAGCAGGAGCTCGCCCCGGACCGCCTGGAGCGAGGTGGGCGGCAGCAGGTGGTCCCGACGGCCCTTCACGAGGAGCTGTTGAACGCAGAGCAAGGGAAGCCTTTCGCAGAAATGATCTACATCAAGGCTAACTAAACTGACCGGTCAGTTCAAATAGATGTGAGCGAACGGACACTTGCGGCCCCGGGGAGTGCGCGAACGGACACTTGCGGCCCCGGAAATCACCGCTTCCGGGGCCGCAAGTGTCCGTTCGCGCTTAGAGGCCGTAATCCTCCAGCAGCCGCAGCCACACCTCGCTGATCGTGGGGTAGGAGGGGACGGCGTGCCAGAGTCGGTGCAGTGGCACTTCGCCGACGACGGCGATCGTTGCCGCGTGCAGGAGCTCGGCGACATCCGGGCCGGCGAAGGTCGCACCCAGCAGCACCTTGCGATCCTCGTCAACCACCAGCTGGGCCCAGCCCTCATAGTGCTCGGAATGCAGGGACGAACCCGCCACCTGGATGGGGAGCTGGACGGAGCTGGCCCGGTACCCGTCCTTTTCCGCCTGGTCCAGGCTCCGGCCGACGCTGGCCAGTTCGGGATCGGTGAAGACAACGCTTGGGACGGCGTGCTCGTCTGCCGTATGGGCGTAGCCGCTCCAGGGCTCCGGATCGCCGGTGAGGGTGCCGTTGGCGCGGGCGGCAATCGCGTCACCGGTAACCCGCGCCTCGTACTTGCCCTGGTGGGTCAGCAAAACCTTGCCCGCGGCGTCGCCGACGGCGTAGAGCCAGGGGCTGTCGCCGTTGCCGTCCGCCCGCGGAACGAGTCCGCTCTGGTCGGGTTCCAGCCGCAGGGACTTCCCCTCCTCGGCCGCCAGCCCGACACTCTCCAGCCCGAGCCCCTCCAGCGCCGGGTGCCTGCCGGTGGCGACCAGGAGCTTGTCCACGGAGATACTGTGTCCGCCGTCGAGGCTGACGGTGAGCGAGCCGTCGTCGTTCTGCCGCACGCTTCGGGTCCCGGTGCGGAGGTGCAGTTCAACGCCGTCGGCACGGAGTCCCGCCTGGACCAGTTCGGACGCCGGCGCCGGGAAAGTGCCCAGAAGGCCGCCCCGGGCCACCAGGGTTACGGAAGACCCGAGCCGGGCAAACGCCTGCGCGAGTTCGGTTCCGGCCACGCCGCCGCCGAGCACGCCGAGCCGCGGCGGGATCTCGTGGGCCGATGTGGCCTCACGGGTGGTCCAGAAGTCGACGTCATTGAGGCCCTCGATGGGCGGGATGCTGGGGCGCGACCCCGTTGCCAGCACGACGGCGTGCCGTGCCGTGAGCGTGTAGCTGTTGCCGTCCAGCCCGGCTACCTCCGCGCGGCGGGGCCCGGTGATCCAGCCGTGGCCGCGGATCAGTTCGATCCCGGTGTCTTCGACCCACTTGACCTGGCTGTCGTCCTGCCAGTTGGAGGTGAAGTAGTCACGCCGCTTCAGTACGGCGGCGGCGTCGAGCACCCGGGTGACGGCCTCCTCGGCGCCGGGCACGCTCTGGGCGCCGTGCAGTGCGGTGCCGGGCCGCAGCAGGGCCTTCGAAGGCATGCATGCCCAGTACGAACACTCGCCGCCCACCAGTTCCGCCTCGACCAGGACGGCGGTCAATCCGCCCCGGACCACGCGCTCGGCGACGTTCTCGCCCACCGCCCCGGCTCCGATCACAATGACATCGAATTCACGCTCAACCTGTGCCGTCATGGCAACAGCCTAGCCCCGCCGGCAGTTTCGCAATGGGTCCGCGCCGGCTGCCGCCGCCCGGAGCGGCTGCGTCCCCAGGCGGCGGGGTCTCCGGCCGCGGCTGTCTCGGGATGCGCGGCCGGAAAACAAAAAAGATCCGCACCGGCGAACCGGTGCGGATCTTCACTTTGTGCGCCCAAAGGGATTCGAACCCCTGACCTTCTGTTCCGTAGACAGACGCTCTATCCAGCTGAGCTATGGGCGCATTCTCGGATCTTCGGGAACTTCCTGCTCCCTCGAACCTCGAATTACTTTACGCGAGATCGGCCCGTAGTTCCAAATCAGAGACCCTGTAATCTGCCCGACTAGACCGGTCTATGTGACCTTACTCACAAAATGGGAATGCTTTCGGGATGTCGATCCTTGATTTTCCGCGGTTTTTGTCTTCCGGGGACGCCGTCAAGCCGTATTTGGTCCCGGTTCCGGACCGTTCGGGAGACCTAGCATTTAGGACACACCACTGAACCCGAGGAAGGGAACCGTAATGGGCGATCTGGCGCGACTGCCGCTGCTTGAGAAAGCACCCACCACACACGCTGGACTGCTGGCGTGGGTTGAAGAGGTAGCTGAACTGACCCAACCGGACCGGATCCACTGGGTAGATGGTTCGGAACAGGAGAACACCCGGCTCACGGACGAGCTCGTGGCCGCCGGCACTCTGACCCGGCTGAACGAGAAGCTGTTCCCGAATTCCTTCGCTGCGTTCTCGGACCCCGCCGATGTGGCCCGCGTCGAAGAGCAGACCTTTATCTGCTCCGAGAACGAGCGCGACGCCGGCTTCACGAACAACTGGATGGCTCCGGCGGAGATGAAGGAGAAGCTGCGCGGACTGTTCAGCGGCTCCATGCGCGGCCGCACCATGTACGTCATCCCCTTCGTTATGGGCCACCTCGACGCCGAGGACCCGAAGTTCGGCGTGGAGATCACGGACAGCGCCTACGTGGTGGCCTCGATGCGCATCATGGCCACGATCGGCACCGAGGTGCTGGATAAGATCACTGCCACGGACGCCTTCTTCGTCCCGGCCCTGCACTCCCTCGGCGCGCCGTTGGCAGCCGGCCAGGCCGACGTCGCCTGGCCGTGCAACCCGGACAAGTGGATCGTGCACTTCCCCGAGGAGCGTTCCATCTGGTCCTTCGGTTCCGGCTACGGCGGCAACGCCCTGCTCGGCAAGAAGTGCTACGCGCTGCGCATCGCCTCGGTCATGGCCCGGGACGAAGGCTGGCTGGCGGAGCACATGCTCATCCTGAAGCTGACCTCGCCGGAGAAGAAGAATTACTACGTCTCCGCGGCCTTCCCATCAGCCTGCGGCAAGACCAACCTTGCCCTGCTGGACCCGACCATCGAGGGCTGGAAAGTCGAGACGCTCGGCGATGACATCACCTGGATGCGGATCGGCAAGGAAGGCGAACTGCGCGCCACCAACCCGGAAGCCGGCCTGTTCGGCGTCGCCCCCGGCACCGGCTGGGGCACCAACCCCAACGCCATGCGCGCCATTGCCAAGGGCCACAGCATCTTCACCAACGTCGCCCTCACGGACGACGGCGGTGTCTGGTGGGAGGGGATGACCGACGAGGTTCCGGCGCACCTGATCGACTGGCAGGGCAACGACTGGACGCCGGCGTCGGACAAGCCTGCTGCGCACCCCAACTCCCGGTTCTGCACCCCGATCGCCCAGGTCGACATGCTCGCCGAGGAATACTACAACCCCGACGGCGTGGAGATTTCCGCGATCCTCTTCGGCGGCCGGCGCAAGACCACGGTTCCGCTGGTGACCCAGGCCCGCAGCTGGTCCAACGGGATCTTTATGGGTTCCACGCTGTCCTCGGAAACCACGGCCGCCGCGGCCGGGCAGGTCGGTGTGGTGCGCCGCGACCCGATGGCCATGCTCCCGTTCATCGGCTACGACGCCGGCGATTACCTGAAGCACTGGATCAGCGTCTCGGGCAAGGCCAATCCGGAGCGGCTGCCGCACATCTTCCTGGTCAACTGGTTCCGCCGCACGGCCGACGGCGGCTTCGCCTGGCCCGGGTTCGGCGATAACGCCCGTGTCCTCAAGTGGGCCATCGAACGCATCGAGGGCAAGGCCGACGCGGTCGAGACGCCGATCGGCTTCGTTCCGACCGGCCAGGCGCTGGACCTGACCGGCCTGGACCTGACCCACGCCCACGTTGAAGACGCCGTCCGCGTCGACCGCGAAGAGTGGGACGCCGAGCTGGCTTCCATCGAGGAGTGGTACGCCAAGTTCGGCGACTCGCTGCCGGCGGCGCTGCGCTCGGAGCTCGATTCCCTTAAGGAGCGGATGTCCGCGCACTAGCAGGCAGCTGACCCGACGACGGCGGCCCCGCACCTTCTCAAAGGTGCGGGGCCGCCGTCGTCAGTCGATGGGGGGCCTAGTTGGCGAGCCAGATGTCCGGGCCGAAGACCTCGTAGTGGATTTTGGTGGCGGGGATGCCGGCGTTGATGGCCTCGTTGCGGATGTTCTTCATGAACGGCAGCGGGCCGCACAGGTACAGCGAGGCGTTGGCCGGCAGGTCCACGTCGCGCAGCGACATAAAGCCCGCTTTGGCCCCCGCTTCGGGCCGCTCGAGCCAGAGCTGCAGTTCGGCCCCGTCGAGGCGCTCGACGTCGTCCGTCATCTGGGAGCGCAGCGCCCAGCTGTCCAGGCTGCTCTCGGCGTGCAGGACCAGCACCTGGCGGCCCGAGCCGGTCTCGGCGAGCGAGCGCAGGATCGAGGCGGACGGCGTGCAGCCGATGCCGGCGGAAGCCAGGACCACGGGGCCGTCGCTCTCCTTGAGTGTGATTTCGCCGTACGGGTTGGAGATCTCGAGGATATCGCCGACCTCGACGTCGCGGTGCAGCACGGGTGAGACCTCGCCGCCGTCGTCGAGCTTGGTGGTGAAGCTGCGGCTGGTGCCCGCGTCGCCGGAGAGCGAGTACTGGCGGACTTGGCGCAGCCCGTCCGGAAGGGCGACCTTGACGCTGACGTACTGGCCCGGGAGGGCGGGGGTGATGGGGGTGTCGTCGGCGGGTTCCAGGGTGAAGGTCATGGAACCGGTGCCGGCAGCAGTCTTGGCCGCGACCTTCCACGGGGTCCACATCTTGCCGTTGGCCTGGCTGGCGTAAAGGCCTTTCTCGAGCTTGATCAGCGCATCGGCCATCAGCCAGTAGACCTCGGTCCAGGCTTCGGCGATTTCCGGGGTGATGACCTCGGCCAGGTCCTCGGCGATGGCGGCGAACAGGTGCTCGTAGACCACCTGGTACTGGGGCTCGGTGATGCCGAGCGAGGCGTGGCGGTGCGCGATGCGCGACAGCACGGTCTCCGGCAGGGTGCCCGGGTTGCTCACCAGGTGGCTGGCGAAAGCCGCGATGCTTCCGGCCAGGGCCTGCTGCTGGTTGCCCGAGCGCTGGTTGGAGCGGCTGAACAACCCGTCCAGCAGTTCGGGGTGCGCGCCGAAAAGCCGGGCGTAGAACTTGGGGGTGATCTCACCGATCCGGGAACCGACCAGCGGCAGGGTGGCCTCGATGACGGGGAAGGACTTGTCCGAGAGCATTGCTGACTCCTGAGATAGTGGCCCGGAGTCTTCCACCGGACCGTTTCCGAAATACCTGCATTTCAAATACAAGTATTTATGCCTCAGTTCTACACGGCGTAGAAATAGCTTTGCAAATCGGCGGCGCCGGGCGGTTCTCCGGCCGGCCGGCGGGAAGGCGCGGACTAGAGCCCGGGGCGCAGCCCGATCGCCTGAAAGACGGGGTTCATCTGCCGCGGGGTGGGCAGTGACGCCACAACAATGTCGTCAAGCTCACGGTAGAAGGCTTCGCGGGCACGGCCCAGGGCGCCGCGGAGCCGGCATTCGTTGATCAGGGGACAGCTGCCTGCGGCGGCCACGCAGTCGGCCGGGTCGGTGCGGGTGTCCAGGGCGCGCAGCAACTGCCCGACGGTGGCCGCGCGGCCCGCTGCGCTGAGCCGGGAGCCGCCGTTCCGGCCCCGTTCAACGTCGATCAGGCCCAGTTCGCGCAGCTTCGCCATCGCCTTGCTGACGTGGTTGTAGGGCGTGCCGACGGCGTCCGCGATGCTCTGCGTGGTGAGCAGGTCACCGTTGCCGGCGGCCGCAAGCACCATCATGGCGCGCAGGCTTACGTCCGCGAAGGCGTTGATCTTCATTGCACCGCCTGGTCTAGTCCACCCAGACGGCGGGTTCGTTGGTGTCCGCGGCGAGCTCGCCGAACTCCAGCTCGCTGGAGTCCGGGCGGGCGGCATAGGGCAGCACCGCGGCGAACACGGAGCCGTCCTGGTGCTCGGCCGCGACGTGGATGGCGTCCGAGTCCTCTTCCAGCAGGGTGATGTCACAGACGATTGCGGCGGCGCGGAACTCGTCCCGGTGCTGCCGCAGCAGCTCGGTGAGGTCGTTGATCATGCCGTCGGCGTCGAAATCCGCGTCACTGTCCCCGGCCGCATCCGCGGGCGTGACCGCGACGAGGCGCACCTCGCCGTCGTTTTCCACCACGAGGGCGAACGGGAGGAATCCGCCGTTGCGCTCCAGCTGTTCCTGGGCCGCGCCCACCCCGGTCCCGAGCAGGTTCTCCAGGTCGGTGGCGCTGGCATCCGGCACCGAGCCGCGCCAGGAATCCTCGGCGGGGTCCGTCGGTTGCAGGGCCTCGACCGGGTTTTCGGCGGAGCCGGTCACGGCCTTCAGCCCCTGACCAGGGCCAGGACGCGGTCCCGGACGCGTTCCATGGTCTCCTGGTCCGTGGCTTCGACGTTCAGGCGGAGGAAAGGCTCGGTGTTGGACGGGCGCAGGTTGAACCAGTAGCTGCCGTCGGCCGCGAGGAAGGTGCTGCCGTCCAGGTAGTCCACCTCGACGTCTTCGTTGTGGAAGTCCAGGCGGACCCGTTCGACCGCGGCGGCCTTGTCCTCGATTTCGGAGTTGATCTCGCCGGAGGACCGGTACGGTTCGTATTCGCGGCCGAGTTCGGACAACGGGCCGTCCTGCTCGCCGAGGGCCGCCAGGACGTGCATGGCGGCCAGCATGCCGGTGTCCGCGTTCCAGAAGTCGCGGAAGTAGAAGTGCGCGGAGTGCTCACCGCCGAAGATCGCGCCTTCCGCCGCCATGACGGCCTTGATGAACGAGTGTCCCACCCGGGTGCGGAAGGCGCGGCCGCCGTCGTTGGCCACCAGCTCGGGCACTGCCCGGGAGGTCAAGAGGTTGTGGATGATCGTCGGTGTTTCCTCGCCGTTGGCCTTGGCGCGGGCGATCTCGCGGCGGGCGACCATGCCGGTCACGGCTGACGGCGAGACCGGCTCACCCTTTTCGTCGATCACGAAGCAGCGGTCCGCGTCGCCGTCGAACGCCAACCCGATATCGGCGCCGTGCTCCACGACGGCGGCCTGCAGGTCGCGGAGGTTCTCCGGCTCCAGCGGGTTGGCGGGGTGGTTCGGGAAGGAACCGTCGAGCTCGAAGTAGAGCGGAATGATCTCAAGCGGCAGCTTGGGCAGCAGCGTGTCGCCCAGCACCGCCGGCGTCGTCATGCCGGCCATGCCGTTGCCGGCGTCCACCACGACCTTGAGCGGGCGCGACCCGCGCAGGTCAACGAGGCTGCGCAGGTACTCGGAGTAGTCCTGGAGGACATCCCGCACGCTGATCAGGCCGCGGCTGCCGTCCGCGGGGATGGACCCGGCGTTGAGGTACTCCTCGGCGAGGGCCTGGATCTCCTTGAGCCCGGTTTCGGAAGAGATCGGCACGGCGCCGGCCTTGGCCATCTTGATGCCGTTGTATTCGGCCGGGTTGTGGCTTGCGGTGAACGTGGCGCCGGCCGCGTTCAGGGCGCCGCAGGCGTAGTACAGCTCGTCGGTGGAAATCAGGTCCAGCAGCTGGACGTTCGCGCCGCGGGTTGCCGCACCGTTGGCGAAGGCCCGGCTGAATTCGGGGGAGGAGGGGCGCATGTCGCCGCCGACCAGCACTGTCTGTCCGGCCAGGCCGAGGACATCCACGAAGGCGGCCCCGACGGCTTCGACGATTTCGGCGGTGATGGAATCGCCCACAATTCCGCGCACGTCGTAGGCCTTGAAGGAAGCCGAGAGGTCAAAAGTCTTCGTCTGGTCGCTAGTCACGGCTCCTATCTTACGGGGAAGCCTCCCGCGGCAGCCCGGGACGGGCCCGGTATGTGGATAAGCCGTGTCCACATACCGCCGGCCGGCTTCGCGGCTGTCGGAGGGGGCTGGGATACTGAATCAATGGCCGATATTCAGAACGCTGCAGTCCTTTCCGCTCCCGAGTCCCGCCCCGCCGGGGGCCCCGGGACGCGCGAACAGGCCCAGGCGGTGCTTCGGGAGCTGGTGGGCCGCCCCGGCGCGGAGTTCCACGACGGGCAGTTCGAGGCCATCGAGGCGCTCGTCGACGGCGGCCGCCGCGCCCTCGTCGTGCAGCGTACCGGCTGGGGGAAATCGGCCGTCTACTTCGTCGCGTCCCTGCTGCTTCGCCGCCGCGGCGCCGGGCCCACGCTGATTGTGTCCCCGCTGCTGGCGCTGATGCGCGACCAGGTCGCCGCCGCCGCACGCGCCGGCGTCCGTGCCGTGGCCATCAACTCGGCCAACCAGCTCGAGTGGGACAGCGTCCGCGAACAGCTCGCCGCCGACGAGGTGGATGTGCTGCTCGTATCCCCGGAGCGGCTTACCAACCCCTCGTTCCGGGAGAACCAGCTGCCGGAACTGGTCCGCCGGACCGGGCTGCTGGTCATCGATGAGGCGCACTGCATCTCGGACTGGGGCCACGACTTCCGGCCCGACTACCGCCGGATCGCGGACCTGATCACCCAGCTTCCGGACAGCGTTCCGGTCCTGGCCACGACCGCCACCGCCAACTCCCGGGTGGTCCACGACATCGAGGAACAGCTCGGCGCGGGCGTCCTGACGATCCGTGGCGCCCTGGGCCGTGAGTCGCTGCGGCTGGGCGTGCTGCGGCTGCCCGACTCCCGCGAACGGCTCGGCTGGCTGCTCACCCATCTGGGGGACCTTCCCGGCAGCGGCATCATTTACACCCTCACGGTGTCCGCGGCGGAAGACACCGCCCGGCTCCTGGCGGAGGCCGGCCACGAAGTGCTCGCCTACACCGGCCGGACGGATCCCGCGGACCGCGAACGCGCCGAGCAGCTGCTCAAGGACAACCAGGTGAAGGCCCTGGTGGCCACGTCCGCCCTTGGCATGGGCTTCGACAAGCCGGACCTCGGCTTCGTGGTGCACCTTGGCGCACCGTCGTCGCCGGTGGCTTACTACCAGCAGGTCGGACGCGCCGGCCGCGGCGCCGCCAACGCGGACGTGCTGCTGCTTCCCGGCTCCGAAGACCGCGACATCTGGCAGTACTTCGCCACCGCGTCGATGCCCTCCGAGGAAAAGGCTTCGGCCGTCCTGACCGCCCTGGCCGAGGCGGGCGCGGCGGTGTCCACCGTCGCGCTTGAGGCGCGGGTGGACCTGCGCCGGACGCCACTGGAGCTGCTGCTGAAGGTGCTGGCAGTGGACGGGGCGGTCGAGCGCGTGGGCGGCGGCTGGCGCTCCACCGGACAGCCCTGGACCTACGACGCCGAACGGTACAGCCGGATCGCCGAGGCCCGCGTCGACGAGCAGGATTCCATGGTGATCTACCAGGACACGGCGGGCTGCCGGATGGAATACATCACTTCCGTCCTCGACGACGAGACGGCGACGGCGTGCGGCCGCTGCGACAACTGCGCCGGCCGGTGGTTCCCGGCCGATATCGCCGCCGACGCCACCGAAGCGGCGGGGGCGACCCTGAGCCGTGCCGGAATGGTGCTGGAACCCCGGCTGCAGTGGCCCAGCGGCATGGACCGGCTGGGAGTGAACGTGAAGGGCAAAATCAAGCCGGAGGAAAGCCTGGCCAACGGCCGTGTGCTGGCCCGGCTGACGGACCTCGGCTGGGGCGGCGCGCTGCGCGAGACTTTCGCCGCGGGCGCGCCCGACCGGACCGTGGATCCCGGCATGCTGCGGGCCTGCGTGCAGGTCCTGCGCGAGTGGGGCACCGGCGATTCCCGCAATCCCGGCTGGAGCGGAGCCGGCCGGCCGGCCGCGATCGTCAGCGTCCCGTCCCGCGGCAAGCCCGAGCTGGTGGAGTCGCTGGCCCGAGGCATCTCCGAGATCGGCCGGATCCCCTACCTGGGCCAGCTGCAGCTGGCGCACGGCGGGCCCACGGGCGGCCGCGGCGGCAACAGCGCCTACCGGCTCGCCGGAGTCTGGGACCGCCTCGTTGTGGGACCTGAGCTGGCTGCTGCCCTGGATGGCATGCAGGGCCAAAGCGTCATGCTGGTGGACGACCTGGTGGATAGCCGCTGGACCGTGACGGTGGCCGGGCGGGCCCTCCGGCTCGCCGGGGCGGGGGCGGTGCTGCCGCTCGTACTCGGCCAGGCCGGCTAGGTTCAGCCGCGGCGCGGTTGCTCCGCCTCCAGCACCGCCATGGCGGCGTTGTGGCCAGCGATCGCGCTGACCGCCCCGCCGCGGCGCGCGCCGGACCCGCAGAGCAGGAGCTGCGGATCGTCCGTGGCCACACCCCAGCGCTGCGCCGGCGTGTCCAGGGGCGTGTCATCGTCCACAAACGGCCAGTCGAGGCCGCCGTGGAAGATATTGCCGCGCGGCATACCGACGGCCCGTTCGATGTCCAGCGTCGTCTTGGTCTCAATGCACGGCCGGCCGTCGGGACCGGTGAGGATCAGCGCCTCGACCGGTTCGGCCAGGACGCTGTTGAGCGACCGCAGCACGGCCGCCTGCAATTCGGCCCGCCGGTCCTCGTTGTTCGCCGCCGTAACCAGCCGGTCCGGGACGTGCAGGCCGAAGACCGTGAGCGTCTGCGCCCCCGCGGCCCGCAACTCCGGGGACAGGATCGAAGGGTCGGTCAACGAATGGCAGTAGATCTCGCACGGCAGGGGCTCCGGCACGGTCCCGGCGGCCGCGCTGAGGTAGGCCGCGTCCAGCTGGGACCACGTCTCGTTGATGTGGAAGGTGCCGCCGAAGGCCGCCTCCGGACTGACGGAGTCGTCCAGCAGCCGTGGCAACCGCCGGAGCAGCAGATTTACCTTGACCTGGGCGCCCTCGCGCAGGTGGTTCGGGTTCCGCACTGCGTGCCCCGCGCCGCCGGCCACCCGCGCCCCGCGGTCCCCTGCGCCGGCCCCGCTAGCACCGGCACCGGCGCCGGCGCCGGCACCATCGGCCCCGGCGCTGCGCAACCGGTCCAGGACCACGGGCGCCACATTGGAGAGCACCCAGGGCGCGGACGCGGTGTGGTCTTCGCCCCCGTGCCGGTACCCGACAACGCCGCCGGGGCGGACCGAGGTGACCTCCGCCGACGTCAGGATGGTCGTCCCGGACTCCCGCGCGGCGCGTTCCAGCTCCCCGGAAACCGCGCCCATCCCGCCGACGGGCACGTCCCAGTCGCCGGTACCGCCGCCGATCAGGTGGTACAGGAAGCAGATGTTCTGCTGCAGATCGGCGTCGTCGGCCCGGGCAAAGGTACCGATCAGGGCGTCGGTGAGCACGACGCCGCGGACCAGGTCGTTCCGGAGCGCCCCGGCGATGGCGTGCCCCACCGGACGCTCGATCATGGCATCCCACGCCTCCGCTGCTCCGGCCCCGACGGCGAGCGACTTCGCCGCGGTCCGGGTCGGCAGCGGGGCGGTCAGGGTGGGCCAGAGCGCCCGGGTGAGCCTCCCGCAGCTGTCATAAAACTCATTGAAGCCACGGAAGTCCTCCTCGGGCGCGCCGATCGAGGCGAAGGACGCCGCCGTGGCGGCGGCGTCTTCGTTGTCGACCAGCAGCGCCCGGCCGGGATTGGCCGGGTCCGGGGTGTAGGAGGAATATCGCCGCCGGGCGAGCGTGATGCGCAGGCCCAGATCGTCGATGACCTGCTGCGGAAGCAGGCTTACAAGGTAGGAATAGCGTGAGAGCCTGGCCCCGACGCCGTCGAACGCCTGCGCGGACACCGCCGCGCCGCCCGGTTGGTCGAGTCTTTCCAGGAGCAGGACCTCCCGGCCCGCCCGGGACAGGTACGCTGCCGCGGCCAGGCCGTTGTGGCCGCCGCCTACGATGATCGCGTCATACGCGTGGTTGATCGACATGCGCCCATCCTGCCACCCGGACGCTCGCGCCGGCCGCATCCGGCCCGGGAACGCAAAAGGCCCCGGTCGAGGACCGGGGCCAAACGCGGAGACGGGGGGATTTGAACCCCCGGTGGAGTTGTGCCCCACACTTCATTAGCAGTGAAGCCCATTCGGCCGCTCTGGCACGTCTCCAATCGCTATTACTAGCCAACCAAGGATACGCAGAACGGGCCATGCAGTGCAAAACGGTCAACGCGGGGTCACTTACGGCCCGTCCCGGTCGCCGGGGACGGGCCGTAAGTGACCCCGCGTTGCCGTGGGCGGGCCTACGCCGGCCGGCCCGCCAGGGCACGCCAGAGGAAATGCTGGCTGCGGCTTTGCAGGGCCGCGGCCTGCCGGTTGTCCGAGGCGCCCGCGTGGCCGCCCTCAAGGGCTTCGTGGAACCAGACGTTGGGGATGCCCATCGCCTGCATCCGGGCGGCCATCTTCCGGGCCTGGACCGGGCCCACCCGGTCATCCGAGGTGGCGGTCCAGATAAACGTTTCCGGATACTCCACCCCGTCGCGCAGCAGGTGGTAGGGCGAGAAGGTCCGGATGAACTCCCAGTGTTCGGGCACGTCCGGGTCGCCGTATTCGGCAATCCAGGAGTACCCGGCGGACAGCTTGCTGTACCGGCGCATGTCCAGCAGCGGCACCCCGCAGGAGACGGCGCCGAACAGTTCCGGGTACTGGGTGAGCATGTTCCCCACCAGCAGGCCGCCGTTGGAGCCGCCCACGCAGCCGAGCCGCTGGCGCGAGGTCACGCCGCGCGCGATCAGGTCCTGTGCGACGGCGGCGAAGTCCTCGTAGGCGCGGTGCCGCTTGGCCTGCAGCGCGGCGCGGTGCCAGGACGGACCGTACTCGCCGCCGCCGCGGATGTTCGCCACCACGTAGACCCCGCCGCGGCTGTGCGGGGCCTCGCCGTCGGCGCCCGCCGATTCCTCCGTGCGCCGCTCCAGCCAGGCCCGGCCGACCGCGCCGCTGTAGGCCGGGGTGCGGGAAATCTCGAAGCCGCCGTAGCCGGAGAGCTGCGTGGGGTTCTGCCCGTCCAGGACCAGGTCCTTGGCAGCGATCTGGAAGTAGGGGACCCGGGTCCCGTCCTTGGATACCGCGAAGTGCTGCTGGACCTCGTAGGCGTCCTCGTTGAAGAACGACGGCGCGGTCCGGACCACCTCGTGCGTGCTGACGACCCCGTCGGTGCCCTGGCGGGTCAGGGTTCCGCGGGTCAGGGTGCTCGGCGTGGCGAATCCGGTGGCCACCAACCAGAAGTCGTTCCCGGCAGCGTCGCCGCCGTCCCCGCCGCCGTCCCCGGCTCCGTCCTCGTCGTCGACGGCGTAGGCGTTGACGTCATGCAGCGGCGGGCAGGCGTCCAGCACGCTGGCGGCCCAGGCGACGTCGGTGCCCGGCCGCTGCGGGTCCAGCACCCGGATCTCGGAGGACACGTCGCGGAGCAGGTTCAACAGCAGGAAGTCCCGGGTCCAGCTCCAGGACTGCAGGGACGTGTGCTCATCCGGGGTGAACAGCACGGACAGCTCCCGGCTGCCGGCCAGGAAGTCCTCGAAGTTCGCCGCCAGCAGGGACCCGGCCGGGTAGCTGGTTCCGTCCACGTCCCATGCGCCCTGGGGACGGAAGAGCAGCCATTCGCGGTGCGAGCTGAGGTTGACGTCGGCGGGCACATCGAATTCGACCCAGACGCCGTCACGCAGCACCGAGGTGCGCTTTTCGAAGAAGCTGATCCAGTCGACGGCGAAGGTCCGTTCGAAGCCGGGGGTGGAATCGTGCGCCAGCAGCGCCATCATGTGGTCTTCGGGGATTTCGAAAAGCCGTTCGGCCGAGGCCAGGGATTCGCCGCGCCGCAGCACCACCCCGGTCCGGGCGTACGAGGAACTGGTCCGCGGAAGTCCTGCCGCGGTGCTCGCCACGAGCAGGGTGTCCGCGTCCAGCCACGCCGCGTTCCCTTTCGCGGTGGGAAGGTCAAAGCCGCCCTCCGCCGGGTCCACGAAGCTGCGGGTCTCGACGTCGAACTCCCGGTAGCGGTTGGCGTCGCCGCCGTCGGGGGAGAGCGCCAGCAGGGCCAGACGGTGCGGCTGCCCGGCGGCGGGACGGAGGAAGCTGGCGCCGTGGAAGACCCACTCCTCGCCCTCGGCCGCGGCCAGTGCATCCAGGTCGAGGAGGACATCCCACTGCGGGGTGCCCGCCCGGTAGCTCGCCCAGTCGGTGCGCCGCCACAGTCCCTTGGGGTTGTCGCGGTCCTTCCAGAAGTTGTAGTACCACTGGCCGTGCTTGCCGACCACGGCGATTCGGTCGGTGGAATCCAGGACCTCCAGGATCCGGCCCTCCAGCTCGCCGTACTCGGCATCCTCCAGCAGTTCCTCGGTACGGGCATTTTGTTCCCGGACCCAGTTCAGCTGTTCCTCGCCGTAGATGTCCTCCAGCCAAATGTTTTCGTCGACGGGTTCCGGGGCGGTGCCCGAAATTCGCGCCGGAAGGCTCGCCGGACGCGGTGGGATGCTCAGCTGCAGAGGTGGTCATCGCCCCATCCAAGCAACACCGGTGCCGGGCAGGCAAGTCAAGGAGGCGGCCGGGATGCGGATACGCTGGATGCCGTGGGCAAATCGCAGAGCATCCGGACGGCACTGATCGGCGCCGGGCCCCGTGGCACCAGTGTGCTGGAGCGGCTGCTCGCCAACTGGGCCGCGGCCGCGCCGGACGCCACTTTGCACATCGACGTCATCGACCCGTTCCCCGCCGGTCCGGGCCACGTCTGGCAGCCCGGACAATCCCGGCTCTACTTGATGAATACCCAGTCGTTCTATCCCACCGTGGTTCCGCAGGACCCGGACCTGGCCGCGCCGCTGGCCGGGGGCACCTTCGACCAGTGGCGGGAACAGCAGCGCCGGGACCCTCATCCGGCGCTGTCCCCAGAGGAGCGCACCGAGCTGGCCGGACTCGGGCCCGCGGACTTCCCCAGCCGCGCACTGTACGGGCGCTACCTGAGGTCCACGCTCGAGGAACTGCTGGAGAACCTGCCCGCCGGCGTCACCGTGGAGTTCCATCAGGCCAGCGCGACGTCGGTCCGGCCGGCGGCCAGTCCCGCCAACCCCGGCCCGGGCCACGCCAGCCCACCTTGCGGCGGGTTCGACGTCGCGCTCGAGGACGGAACCGTGCTGACCGTCGGGTCCGTGGTGCTGGCACTCGGGCACCTGGCGTCCCGGCTCAACCCCGAACAGCGTGATCTGCAGGCGGCCGCGGAGGAGCTGGGGTTGATGTACCTGCCGCCGGCCGCGCCCGCCGACGTCGACTGGTCAAGGATTCCCGCGGTCCAGCCGGTGCTGGTGCGCGGCATGGGCCTGAACTTCTTCGACGTGATGGGCCAGCTGACCGAGGGCCGCGGCGGCAAATTCCTGCCCGCACCGGACGGTGCCGGGCTGAGCTACCTGCCTTCGGGCCGGGAACCGCACATCATCGCCGCCTCACGCCGCGGCACCCCGTACCGGGCGAAGGCAACCCTGGCCGGTTACTACCCGGCCGCGGTGTCACTGAGGTACTGCACCGAGGACGCGCTCGCGAAGTTCGCCGCCACCGGTATCCTGCCCGCCTTCGACCACGACCTCTGGCCGTTGCTGCAGCGGGATGTCCTGTGGGCCTACTACTCCACCCTGACCCGCTCCCGGCCCGGCGCCTGCGGGGCGGATCCGGCCGGATTCCTGCGCGGACTGGAGGAAGCGCTGCAGCCGCACGCGCACTCCACCGTGAAATGGGAGGAGGCCGCCGGCGCGGTGATCGAGGCGTCCGTGGATCCGGCCCATCGGCTGGACCTGCTGGGCCTCGCCGCGCCGCTGGCCGGCCGCAGCTTCGCGTCCCGGGCGGACCTGGACGCCGCCGTCGTCGACTATCTCGACGACGACGCTCGCCGCTCGGCGCTCGGCGAAAATGATCCGGTCAAGATGGCGATCGGCGCCCTGCACCACGGACGGGCCGTGCTGAAGACTGCCGTGGCCGACGGCGGCATCACCGACGAGTCATGGGTCGCCGGCCTGCGCGGCTGGTTTGAATCGTTTGTGGAAGGCCTCGCCAGCGGACCGCCGGCACTTCGCGCCGAACAGCTCGCGGCCCTTGCCCGGGCCGGCGTAGTCAGCTTCGTGGGCCCCGACCCGAAATTCGGCGTCGACCGGAAAGCGGCGGCCTTCACGGCCGCCTCGCCCTGGGTTGCCGGCCCGGACAGCGACGGCGGGGAGCCCGTGCGGGCCGCCGTGCTGGTTGAAGCCCTGGCCCCGGCGAACCGGGTGGCGGTCAACGCGTCCCCGCTCCTGGAACAACTGCTCGCGGACGGCCTGGTCCGTCCGCGCCTGACGATGAGCGTGGAAGGGATGCCGGTCCAGAGTTCCGGGCTGGACGTGGTCCCGCACCCGTACCGGCCGGTCGGCGCGAACGGATCGGTCACGGACGGGATCTACGTGCTGGGCCTGCAGCTGTCGGCCGTGCAGTGGGGTACGGCCATCGCGGCCGAGGCCCGGCAGCAGCGGGGCCCGGTCTACCGCAGCGGCCAGCGCACACTGCGCGACGCCGACGAGATCGCCCGGGACATCCTGGGCCGGTAGCGGAGTGGGCCGCCACGCACCTGGACCCGCTAAATCCAGCGCACAAAAAATGAGCATGCTCCCTCCCCGGGCCGGGCGGTGGACACTTGCACATTATGTCCACCGCTCCGGCCGGGGGAGGGGCATGCTCATCCGGGCGTGGCTACGGGATTAGCCCCGCAGGCACTTCTGGTACTTGATCCAAGCCACCGAGTACTTGATCCAGCCGACCACGTCGTACCACTTCTTCGGTGGCACCGGCGCGGTGCACTGGGCCGGAACGGGCGCGCTGGCTGCGACCGACACGTCGGCCTTCACCACGGTGCCGGACTCGACGGCGGTGAGCACCAGGGTAGCTGCGCCCGCAGCGGCGCCGGCAGGCACTTTCACATTCACGGTGGCCGCGCCGGCGGCCACCGGCACGGTGCCGAGCCCGGTGACGGTGCCCGCGGCGTCGGTGAACTCGGCCCGCAGCGAGCTGTTGGCCGGGCTGCCCAGCGAGGTCAGGTCCAGCTTGGACACCGCCAGGGTGATGGGGTCCCCGCCCTTGACCTCGGCCGCGGTGGTGTTCACCACTGCGACGGAGCGGCGGGCGAAGTCCGGCGAGACGGGGTTGTGCGTCTGCAGGTACTTGATCCACGCGTCGCGGTCCACGAGACCGGAGTCCTTGGTGCCGGTGCCGGACTTGAAGATCCGGAAATTGTCGCCGCCGGTGGCCAGGAAGTTGAACGTCCCGATCCGGTACGACTTCGCCGGGTCAATCAGCGCGCCGTTGACCCGGATCGAGGTGATCCGGTCCCCGGCGGCGCGGGCGGTGTCGTAGGTGTAGTTCACGTTCTTGGACAGGCCCAGCTGCTGGTAAGCGCGGCTGGGAACCGTGCCGTCCGGGTTGGTCTGCCACTGCTGCTCCAGCAGGGTCTTGAACTGCGCACCGGTCAGGGACGTGGTCCAGAGGTTGTTCACGAACGGCAGGACCGCGTTGGCCTCGGCGTACGTGATGGTGCCGTCGGGCGCGTAGTACAGCTCGTTGCGCAGGCCGCCCGGGTTGACGACGCCGATCTCCGCGCCGCCGAGCTCGGGCGCCTTGAGGGCGTCGACGAGGGAGTCCGCCACGAGGTTGCCGAGGGTGGACTCGCTGGAGCGGTCGTCGCGGACCGCCGGGGTGCCGGCGAACGCCGTCGTGATGTCCGCGGTGACCTTGCCGACCGGCTGGTTGCCGATCACGGCCGCGTCGGCGACGGCCTTGTCCACGATGGTCTTGACCGCAGCGACCCGCGGGTACGCGGCGACCAGGTCGGCCGCCGGGTCCGTGGTGCGCTTGACGTTGGCCGCCTTGTAGCCGGTGACGGACATGGTCTTGGTGTCGACGGTGAGCTGGATCTGTCCGATGAACTCGCCGTAGTTGCCGGTCTGGACGATCGGGCGGGTCTTGCCTGTGGGCTGTCCGGCAGCGTCCAGTACCGGCGCGTCCCAGGCGTACTGCTTGTGGGTGTGGCCGTTGAAGATCGCGGCAACATCCGGGGTGACTTTCTGGACCATCTTGGCGAAGGGGCCGCCGGCGGCGACTTCCTGATCCAGGGTGGCGCCGTCGGGAGCTCCCGAACCGGCGCCGTCGTGGTTCTCGACGATGATCAGGTCGGCGAGCTTGTCCGCCTTGATCTTGGCGGCGACCCGGTTGATGGCATCGACGGGATCGCCGAATTCGAGGTCCGCGATCCCGGCCGGGGTGACCAGCGAGGGCACTTCCTGCGTGACGGTGCCGATCACGGCGACCTTGATGCCGTTCATGTCCAGCACGGTATATTCCGGCAGAACCGGCTCGGTGGTGCCCTTCTTGTAGACGTTGGCGCCGAGGTACGGGAACTTGGCGTTGGACCCGCCGGCGATGACACGGTCGCGCAGGTCGGCCCAGCCGCCGTCGAACTCGTGGTTGCCCACGGCCGAGGTGCGGAGGTCCAGGGCGTTCAGTACATCGATGGTCGGCTGGTCCTTGGCCACGGCCGAGGCGAACAGCGAGGCGCCGATGTTGTCACCGGCGGAGAGGAACGCGGTGGCGCCGGGCGCCGCGGCGGCCCGCAGCTTCTCGATGGTTCCGGCGAACTGGACGGTGTTGGAGTCGATGCGGCCGTGGAAATCGTTGATGCCCAGGAAGTTCAGGTCAACGCTGGCCGGGGTCGCGGGCAGGTCCAGTCCCACCACCACCGGGTCGTGGTCGCTGGCGCGGAACTGGTTCGGGGCGTAGTAGTCGGTGACGTTGTTGTTGTAGCGGCTGTATTCCAGCGCCACGGATTCCACCGAGTTGATGTTCCAGATGTCCGCGCCGGTGACGGTGGCGTTGGCCGCCGGCGAGGCGAGGATGTGGTCCAGCGAGCCCACCAGGCCGCCGTACAGGTAGGAGTGCTTCGCGCTGCCGTCGGCGTTCTTGGCCTTTTCGTCCTGGTTGACGTATCCGGCCGCCGTGAGGACGTTGATCGGGTCCTCCTTGGCGTAGGAGTTGAAGTCGCCGATCAGGAAGACCTTGGTGGTGCCCTTGGACTTCTGGAGCTCGTCGGAGAAGGCCAGCAGGGACTTCGCCTGGGCGGTGCGGGCGAGGTTGGAATTGCCCTGGCCCTTGTCCGTGTCGTCCGGCGTGGCCGCCGAGCCCTTGGACTTGAAGTGGTTGGCGATCGCGATGAACTTCTGGTCATCGGAGGCACCGACGGGCTTGAAGACCTGGGCCAGCGGCTTGCGGGCGCTGGCGAAGGCCGCAGTGTCGTTGTGGATGATCGATTCGCCGAGGGGCTCGGCGACGGCCTTCTTGTAGATGAAGGCGGTGCGGATCATGTCCTCGTCGCTCAGCGGGGGTGCGTTCGCCGGAGTGCGGACGTAGTCCCAGATGCCGGGGGTGGCGATGTTTAGGGCATCCACCAGCTTGGCCAGGGCGTCGTCCCGGTTCTTGCCGAACTGGGCCGAGTTCTCGACCTCCATCAGGGTGACGACGTCGGCGCCGGACTTGGAGATGGCGGCAACGATCTTGTCCTGCTGGCGCTTGAAGTTCTCCGCGTTGGCCGCGCCGCGGACGTCACAGCCGCCGCTGACGGTGATGGGGTTGCCGGCCCGGTCGGTGTAGAACTTGCAGCCGGCGACCTGGTCGCCGGTGGTGGGGAAGTAGTTGAGCACGTTGAACGAGGCAAGCTTGAGGTTGCCGCCCACCGCAGCCGGGGTGTCCGCCCGGGTGGCGCCGAAAGCGGCCGGCTGGACGGTGTCCGCGTTCTCGGCGGTCAGCTGGGTCAGCGGCTGGAACTTCCAGGAGTTGTTGGCGTAGCTGAGCACCACGTTGGTCTTGAACGTCACCGGCGCGCCCACCCGGACGTGTTCCGAGGCGGTCAGGTACGGCAGGGTCAGCGCCTTGTTGGCGGCGTCCTTGAGGAAGTTGGTGCTGGCGCCGTCGTCGAGCTTGATGCCGCGCGCGGCGTTGGCGGCGACCGTGGCGGTGTATTCGGCGGAGCCGTAGGCGGCGACGGCGGTGGGCTGCTCCAGCGGGGTGGTGCCACCGGCCAGGCCTATTTCGCCGTACTGGTTCAGCGAGTAGTTGTCCGCCACCGTGGCCGGGCCCTGCGGCGTGAGCAGCATGGCTTCCAGGGATTCGCGGAACGCCTCGTCGGCCGGGAGGGCGAAGCCGGTGGCCTTGACCTCCGGGGCGGCCTCGGTCAGCTTGGTGACGCCCGAAGCGCCGGCGACGTTGAGCTGGGTCATGCCGTAGTACTCGGCAACATCGCCGGTGACCTCGACGTAGTCGCCGATCTGCACGCCGGCGACGGCGGAGGGCGCGTAGACGAAGATGGCGTCCGACGCCGTGTGGTTCGCCGGGGTCAGATCGCCGCCGGTTCCGGCCGTCTGCAGGTAGAAGCCTGCGAAGCCGCCGGTCGGGAACGCCGCGGTGACCTTGCCGCGGGTAGTGACGGGGGTGCCGGCGAACGGGCTGGCCGCACCGGTACCCTGGATCTCCGCGATGCTCTTGGCCGCCGGGGGAGTGGCCGGCCCCGGATCCACCGGGGTGGCTTCGCCGTTGGCCGCCTTGGGCGTGATGGCGGCGTTGAGGGCGAAGTCGGCGGCGTTGTTGTTGCTGTCCGCGCCGCCGCTGCGGTTCATGCTCTTGACGTCTGTATTGCCCGACGGCGCCGTCGCCGCCTGGGTTTCGAACGTGGTGGAGGTCCCGTAGCCGAGCAGGTCGGCGACGTTCGCGGGTTCGACGACGGAGCCGGTGGCCAGCGGGTTCAGGGCGGTGGCCTGCTTGGCCAGGACGATCGTTCCGCCCGCGCCGGCCGGGTTGAACCCGGTGGCGGTGACGTCGGCGGCGGGCAGGTCAAGTCCGGCAGAGCCGTTGCTGCCGCCCTTGAGCAGGTAATACCCCTTGGCCGGGACAGTGCCGGACAGGGGCACCGTGGTGCTCGGCGCACTTTCGCCGGTGGCGGAGCGGTACTGGACGGACCAGCCCTCCAGCGCGACCGGAGTGTCCGAGGTGTTGTACAGCTCGACGAACTTGTTCTTGTAGGCCGCACCGGCGCTGCCGCCGCTGACGTAGGCCTCATTGATGACCACTGGCGACGTTCCGGCGGCTGCCGGCGAGACCTCCAGTGCGGCGGCCGGCACGGCTGTCAGCGGCGCTGCGATGAGCCCCGCGGACAGGGCTGTGCCCAGCGCTGTTTTCCAAGGTGTGATTTTCATCCGCTCTAACTCTCATGAGGGTGCCCGGGTAAGGGCTGGGTGGAGTGTCCGGGTGGTTGGCCCGCGGACCGGCCGGTCTGCTCCTGGTCAAGCAGATCCCGGCACAGCAAAACAGGGGTGAATGAACACAGGGTGGATTGCATGTGCATTCGGCGAGACGGCCCCCAGCGGGATGCCTCACAGCCGGCACGGAACCCCAATAAGGTGCCCAGCGACGGTATAGGTAGAGCATTTCTTTGTGGCTGCCCTGCCGTCCCCCGGGCGCGGGCATTCAAGAGAATACCGGCCAGTAGCCGCATGGGAAGCGGTTGGCCGGTATTTCTTATCGCAGTTTTTCCAAAGGTTTTATGAAGCGGCAGGGCTCAGGCGTTCGCGGTGCCTGCGCCCTCTGCCACGATCTTGAACATGGCGCCGGTGGGATCGCTCAGCGTGGCAATCCGGCCGAACGGGGTGTCTTCGGGTGCCTGGATGATGGTGGCGCCCAGGTCCGCGGCCCTGGCCGCGGTGGCATCGGTATCCCGGACCGCAAAGTAGACCTGCCAGTTGGCGGGCACCCCTGCGGGGAGGTAGCCGGAGGCGTCCATGATCCCGGCCTTGGCCGTGTTGCCGGCGCCCAGCGTGGTGTACCGGAAATCCGGGGTGTCGCTCATAACGTCCGTGTCCCAGCCGAAAACGTCCTGGTAGAACGTCACGGACGCGGCGTAATCCCTGGTCTGGAGCTCGTGCCAGGCCGGGGCGCCGGGTTCGGCCACGAGCTGGAAGCCCTTCATTTCACGCGGCTCCCAGACGCCGATCGAGGCGCCGCCCGCATCTGCGAACATCGCCATCTTGCCCTGCTCGGGCACTTCCATCGGCTCCATGTAGACCTGCCCGCCGTGTGCCTTCACGGACTCTGCGGTCGCGGCGGCGTCGTCGGCGCGCAGATAGGTGCTCCAGACATCCGGGAAACCCGCCTGCTCAGGTGCCTTCTGCATCATCCCGGCTACGGAGCTGCCGTCCTTGGAAGCCGTGATGTAACCGCCGTATGTCTCCTGGTCTCCGGCCTCGAAGGTCCAGCCGAAGAGTTCGCCATAGAACGACTTCGCTGTCTGCGCATCCGAGGTCATGAGGTCGATCCAGCACGGGGCGCCGGGAGTGATGTCAGGGGTGGGCATGGTGGTCTCCTGCTCTGCGCGGCTCCGGCCTGCTTCCCGGGCCGCTGCTTTCTGATGGGTGGGACAGACAGGGAGAGACTATTCCGGGGGTCGGACCGTTTCAATGGCAGGCGGTGAACCCGGCCCCCCGGTCTTCACGTCGCGGGGCTGGGGCCGGCTTCGCCTGATGGCCCGGTCAGGCCTGGTTGAAGCGGACCATGTTGCCGGACGGGTCGCGGAAGGCGCAGTCCCGGGGGCCCCACGGCTGGACGACGGGTTCCTGGAGGACCTCGGCGCCGGCGGCGCGGACCTTCTCGAAGGTGGCATCGAGATCGTCCGTGCGGAACACGATCACCGGCAGGACCCCCTTGGTGAGCAACTGCTGGAGCGCGTCGCCGTCGTCCTTGGAGCGGCCCGCGTGCGGCGGAGAGAGCACGATCTCCAGGTCCGGCTGGGCAGCGCTGCCCAGGGTGACCCAGCGGTGGCCGTCGGAGCCGACGTCGTTGCGCACTTCCAGGCCGAGCGCGTCGCGGTAGAAGGCGAGCGATTCATCGAGGTCGTTGACGGTAATTTGTGCGTACTGCAATGAAATGTTCATGACTCACACGCTAGGGAAGCGGGGACGGGGACGCTTCTTCAATCCTGCTCGATTTCCGCGGTGGCCGCGTGTGCTGCCGGGCGACGCAGGCCGGCATAGCTTTCACCGCATGGTGTGCCCGGGCCCGGTAGGCGCTGGGGGCCATGCCGACGATCTCGGCGAACCGGGCACTGAACGAACCCAGCGAGGTGCAGCCGACTTCCATGCAGGCGTCGGTCACGCTGGCGCCGCCTCGCAGCAGCGCCATGGCACGTTCGATCCGCCTCGTCATGAGGTAGTTGTAGGGGGTCTCCCCATAAGCGGCCTTGAACTGGCGGGAAAAATGCGCCGGAGACATCAGGGCCCCTGCCGCCATGGTGGGCACGTCCAGGGGCCGGGCGTAGTCTCGGTCGATCAGGTCCCGTGCCCGGCGCAGGTGTGCCAGGTTGGCCAGCTCCTGCGGTGTCATGCCGCCAGTTTAGCGCCGGCGCCGGAAGGAGGTCAGCCTGCTGGTTCAGGCGTCGAATACCGGCGGTTCCGACCCGAGTCCAGTCGGTTAGCAATACTACGGGGAGCAGTTCCTTCGCGGAAGACCAGGACCGGGCAGTGCGCATGATGGACGGTCTGGGACGACACGGATCCCAGCAGCATGCCGGTGAATCCGCCGTGCCCGCGCGAGCCCACGGCAACCAGCTCGGCTTCCCGGGAGGCATCCACCAGCGCCGCGGCAGGGTTGCCCTGCACCACGCGTCCGGTGACCGCCACACCCTGGCTGCCGACACGCGCCAGCTCCGCCTCGAGGACGGCCCGGGCGTCCGACTCGAAGACCTCGTAGTCCCACGCCTGTCCCAGAGCGTCACTGACATAGGGGAAGCTCCAGGCCGACACGGCCAGCACCTTGCCGCCGCGCAGCCTGGCTTCTTCGACCGCCCAGTCCAAGGCTGCCCGTGACTGTGGCGAACCATCGACGCCCACCACGATCCTGAATACTCCATTGCCGGTCATTCGGCCTCCCCGCCGCATCAACGTGTCCTGGGAACTGCTGGTACTCGTTATCTTGGCACTGCCTTCCTTAATCCGGGAGGCGGCTGGCGCCTGCGGTCAGGCCTTCAGCGACAAACGGGCGGCGAGGCCGGTGAGCAGGATGGTGATGCCCTCGTCGAGTTCTGCTTTGCCGTCGTAGTCCGCGAGGACCGGTGCGAGGGCGCGGAGCCGCGGGAAGTCCTTCGGCGGCAGGCGGTGCAGTCCCAGGCGCAAGAGCGCTTCGTGCTCTTCCGGGTCAACGATGAATTCCTGCAGTTCGTTGAGGATATGGCCGTACAGGTAGCCGTAGTAGGCGCGGTAAACGTGCAGGGCATCGGAGGGTGCGAAGCCGGCGTCGATCAGCAGCGAGAGAATCTGCTCCAGGGGCCGCAGCGTGCCCAGGGGCCGCAGGCCCAGCGGCGTGGACAGGGGCCGGGTCACCAGCAGCGGTACGACATTGGGGTGCCGGAGCGCGAGATCGCGCAGATCGTGGGCGATCCGCCGGAGCTGCGCCTGCCAGTCCGGGTCCTCGGGGAAGATGGCCAGCTCGTTCAGGACCAGCTCGGAGACGCCGTCCAGCAGGGCGGCGCGGTTTTCGGCGTAGCGGTAAAGGCTCATCGGGTCCCGGCCGAGCGCCTGCCCGAGGCGGCGCATGGTGAGCGCCTCCAGGCCTTCCGAATCGACCAGCGTCAGGGCCGTGCACAGCACCAGTTCCCGGCTGAGCCGCGGCTTCGGGGCGGGGGCCGTCGCCGGCTTTCCTGCATTGGACATGGGTTTCCGATCCGGTTGTGCGGAGCCGACCGGGGGGCGGTCCGCCCGGCAAGCACAGGCGCAAGCTTGCCTACAGTGAAGTCTACGCCTAAAGTCTACAGTGTAGAGAAGAGTCGGATTGACCGCGGTGCGGCATCCGAAACCGCCTGGCGGCCCGTGCGTGGCGTCCAGGTTCCCGCTGCTGTAGCCCTCGGCGGCACCAACACGCACCCGGCGGAAACGAGCCACCATGGCAGATTCGCAATATGACCAGTTCCTTCAGGAAGCCACCACCCCCGACGCCGCGTCCGGCTCCGTCCTCGGACGGGACAGCCTCTACGGCGTCTACACGAGCTGGTGCTTTCTGTCCCGTACAGTTCCACGGCCCGAAGACGCCTTCTGGGCGGCCATGAAAAAGAAGAGGATCCGGCCCGGCCACACCCGCCTGCGGATGAAGGGGCCTGCAGCCGCGGACTACATCCTGTCCAGCTACCCCGGACTGATCTGACCCAGGACGGGTGCCGGGCCGGGGCCAGCCGGCCGGAGCATCCGCCGCGGACGTCTCCGGACATCGGCCGCAGAGACAGGGGAGGCCGGGAGCGACAATCTTTCGATTACTGCTCCCGGCCTCAAACTCGCGCGTTTCCCGCGCACCCGCGGAAGGTAAGAGATTCGAACTCTTGGTACGGGGTTACCGCACACTGGTTTTCAAGACCAGCTCCATCGGCCGCTCGGACAACCTTCCCTAACGAGTAGTGTTTCATAGCCGGTGAGCAGCCACAAAAATGCGGCGGCGGTCGCTTGCGGGGCCGGAGTGGCCGCATACTCTGGATAGGGCGCTGCCCGAACGGGGTGCTGCAGGCGTCCCGCCCGCACGGAACCAGTAAGGAATCGGGAGTTCTCCATGAAGGCTGTCTACATCTCAGAACCCGGCGGTCCGGAGGTCCTGGAGGTCCGCGAGGTGCCGGCTCCCGTTCCCGGCCCGGGGGAGGTGCTGATCGACGTCGTGGCCGCCGGGCTCAACCGCGCGGACGTGCAGCAGCGGAGGGGGTTTTACCCGCCGCCGCCTGGAGCCTCCGAAATTCCCGGCCTGGAAGTCTCCGGCCGGATTGCCGGCTTCGGATCCGGCGTCACCAAACCCTTTTCCGTCGGCGACAGGGTCGTGGCGCTGCTTGCCGGAGGGGGCTATGCCGGGCAGGTGGCTGTCCCGGCCGGCCAGGTGCTGAGAATCCCCGACGGCGTCGATCTGGTCACTGCTGCATCGCTGCCCGAAGTAGCGGCCACCGTTTACTCCAACCTGGTCATGACGGCGCAGCTGCAGGCGGGCGAGACGGTGCTCATCCATGGGGCCACCGGCGGTATCGGCACCATGGCGATCCAGCTGGCCAAGGCCCTCGGCGCCCGGGTGGCCGCCACGGCTGGTACGGCCGAGAAGGTCGGCACGGCGAAGGCCTTCCTTGGGGCGGACATCGCGATCAACTATGCAGAGGAACAGTTCCCGGAGAGCCTGCGTGCGCAAAATGGCGGCAAGGGTGCGGATGTCATCCTCGACGTCGTCGGAGCCAAGTATCTCGGGCAGAACGTGGACGCGCTCGCCGACTACGGCAGGCTGGTCGTCATTGGGCTGCAGGGCGGCACCACCGGCGAGCTGGACCTCGGCCAGCTGCTGCGCAAACGGGCGGCGATCATCGCCACCTCGCTGCGACCCCGCCCCGTCGAAGAGAAGACCGTCATCATGAACGCGGTAAAGGACGCGGTCTGGCCGATGCTGGCCGACGGCCGGATCCGGCCCCTGGTGGCCAAGACATTTCCGCTGGACCAGGTCCAGGCGGCGCACCGCTACTTCGACTCGGGCGAGCACGTGGGCAAGGTCCTGCTGGTCACCTAACCTGCGTGACGCATGACATACCCGGGCCGGCATATAAATGGCGTCCCCGCCCCGTGAATGGCGCTAATGTAATTCCATGCGTGGCATACACGCGTCTTGGGGCGCGTGTATGCCGGCGCCCTGCTACCCTCGGGAGCACCATGTCTATCCGCCATAGCCTCCTGGCCCTGCTGCAGGAGCGGCCGCGCTACGGATACCAGCTCCGGACCGAATTCGAAGACCGCACCGGCTCGTCCTGGCCGCTGAACATCGGGCAGGTGTACACCACCCTCGACCGGCTTGAGCGTGACGGCCTGGTCCAAAAGGACGGCGCCGACGGCGAAGGCCACATCACCTACAGCATCACCGCCGCAGGCCAGGCCGAGGTCCGCGACTGGTTCCATGCCCCCGTGGCCCGCGCCGCTCCGCCGCGGAACGAACTCGCCATCAAGCTCGCCCTCGCGCTCACGCTTCCCGCCGTCGACGTCGGCAGCCTTATCCAGGCGCAGCGAGCCGTCTCCATCCGGGCGCTGCAGGAGTACACCAAGTCCCGGCGCGACGCCGGGACGCGCCAGCGCGCCGCCGACACCGCCCGGCTCCTGGTCCTTGACTCGCTGATCTTCCAGACCGAGGCGGAGGTGCGCTGGCTGGACCTCTGCGAGGCCCGCCTGATGCAGCTCGCCGGCCCGGGCTGAACCCAGCGCCCCGTTGTGGCGCCGTTCACCGCGGACTCCGCACCGCTCGGCGAACGGTGCGGCGCGGCGGCCCCCGGCCCGCGTCCACCCGGTTGCCGCGTTGATAGGGTGCCATGGGGCAGATCCGACTGCTGGTCTGCCGCACAGGGTTTCTCAAGGAGGAGACATGGGCACAATGCCAGATGGCGGGCCAAAAACCGCTCAACTCGACGACGGCATCACACCGGTACCGGGCCTTCCGCCCACGGCCGTCGACGAGTCCGTCCGCGAAGCCGAAGAACGCAAGTGGACACCCGCGAAAGTCGCCCTCTGGGCGGCAATCGCACTGCTGGGCGGCGTCGCCTGGTTCATGCTTGCGATCGTCCGCGGCGAGACGGTCAACGCGATCTGGTTCGTCTTCGCCTCTGTTTGCACCTATTTGATCGGGTACCGCTTCTATTCCAAGGTCATTGAGCGGTACATCACCAAGCCGAACGACCGCCGCGCCACCCCCGCCGAATACAAGGCAGACGGCAAGGACTACGTCCGTACCGACCGCAACGTGCTGTTCGGCCACCACTTCGCCGCCATCGCCGGCGCCGGACCGCTGGTAGGCCCGGTCATCGCGGCCCAGATGGGCTACCTGCCCGGCACCATCTGGATCATCATCGGCGTCGTCCTCGCCGGCGCCGTGCAGGACTACCTGGTCCTCTTCTTCTCGATGCGCCGCGGCGGACGTTCGCTCGGCCAGATGGCCCGCGAGGAACTTGGCGTCATCGGCGGCACCGCCGCCCTCGTCGCCACCCTGCTCATCATGGTGATCATCGTCGCGATCCTGGCCCTCGTGGTCGTCAACGCCCTCGGTGAGAGCCCCTGGGGTGTCTTCTCCGTCGGGATGACCATCCCGATCGCCCTGTTCATGGGCATTTACCTGCGCTATCTGCGCCCGGGCAAGGTCATGGAAGTCTCCGTTATCGGCTTCGTACTGCTGATGGCTGCCATCATCGGCGGCGGCGCCGTGGCCGGCACCGAATGGGGTGCCGCGTTCTTCCACCTGGACAAGGTCACCATCGCCTGGGGCCTGATCATCTACGGCTTCATCGCCGCGATCCTGCCGGTGTGGCTGCTGCTCGCACCCCGCGACTACCTCTCCACCTTCATGAAAATCGGCGTGATCGTGATGCTGGCCCTGGCCATCATCGTGGTGCGGCCGGAGATCACCGTGCCGGCATTCAGTGAATTCGCCTCCCGGGACAACGGCCCCGTCTTCTCCGGTGCCGTGTTCCCCTTCCTGTTCGTCACCATCGCCTGCGGCGCCCTCTCCGGCTTCCACGCCCTGATTTCCTCCGGCACGACGCCGAAGCTCATCGAGAAGGAACGCCAGACCCGCCTGATCGGCTACGGCGGCATGCTGATGGAATCGTTCGTCGCGATTATGGCGCTCGTGGCAGCGATCTCGATCGACCGCGGCATCTATTTCGCCATGAACTCCCCGGTCGCGCTCACCGGCGGCACCGTGGAGTCGGCCGCGCAGTGGGTCAACAGCCTGGGCCTGGCCGGGGTCAACATGACCCCCGACGTGCTGGCCCAGACCGCCAAGGACGTCGGGGAGCAGAGCATCATCTCCCGCTCCGGCGGCGCGCCCACCCTCGCCGTCGGCCTGGCCCACATCATGCAGCAGTTCATCGGCGGCACCGCAATGATGGCGTTCTGGTACCACTTCGCCATTATGTTCGAGGCGCTCTTCATCCTGACCGCGGTCGACGCCGGCACCCGGGTTGCGCGCTTTATGCTGCAGGACTCGGTCGGCAACTTCGTCCCGAAGTTCAAGGACCACTCCTGGCGCCCGGGGGCGTGGCTCGCCACCGCCGTTATGGTGCTGGCCTGGGGCGCGGTGCTGCTGATGGGCGTCACCGACCCGCTGGGCGGCATCAACACGCTGTTCCCGCTCTTCGGCATCGCCAACCAGCTGCTCGCGGCCATCGCCCTGTCCGTGGTCCTCGCCATTGTGGCCAAGCGCGGCACCTTCAAATACCTCTGGATCGTGGCGCTGCCGCTGGCATTCGCAGCGGTGGTCACGATCACCGCCAGCTTCTACAAGATCTTCTCCCCGGTCCCGGCCGTCGGCTACTTTGCCAATAATTCGGCGTTCGCCAAGGCGCTGGCCGACGGTAAGACCTCCTTCGGCACGGCCAAGACGCAGGCGGCCATGGAAGCGGTGGTCCGCAACACGATGATCCAGGGCTGGCTCTCGGTCATCTTTGTGGTGCTGAGCATCATCGTCATCATCACGGCGTTGATTGCCACCGCCAAGGCCTTCCGCAACGCCCGGACGGGCATCGCCAACGTGGAGTTCGAGGACCCGGCCCAGCCGTCCCGCGTGTTCGCACCGGCCGGCCTGTTCCCGACTGCGGCGGAGCGTGAGCTGGAGGCGGAATGGAAGAGGCTGCCCGCGGACCAGCGGCTCGAACACTCCGCACGGCACTGACGGATCTCCGCCATGAACGCGCTCGTAGCGGGATTCCGGGGTTTCGCCGAGTACTTCAGCGGGGTCCTCGGGGCCGACGCCTATAAGAAGTACCTCGAGCACCACCAGGGCTCGGGCCACGACGGTCCGCCCATGTCCGAACGCGAGTTCTGGCGGGACCACACGGACCGGCAGGACAGCAACCCGCAGGGCCGCTGCTGCTAAGCCAGTCGGGCGCCGGGCGCTGAACGGCCGGTTCGGTGCAGCAGGTGCCGTCGGGAACCCCGGTTCCCGACGGCGCCTGCTGCCGGTTTGCCCCCGGGAAGCGGGTCCGGCGCCGGTCACCACGCCCCTCGGCCCTGCGCCGCCCCGCGTGAGAGTATGAACCCATGAGCGATCCGATCGACACTCAGTCCGGCGACGACAGCCCGGTCGAGGGCACGACCATGTCCGCGGCAGCGCAGGAAACGCCACCCGCCGGTGCGGGCGACGACGGTCCGGCCGCCCGCCAGGCCGGGTCACCGGGGCCGGCAGCCCGCAACAGGGCTGGACAGCTGCAGGACCTGGTGGACGAACCGGCCAAGGTGATGCGGATCGGCACCATGCTCAAGCAGCTGCTGGACGAAGTGAAGTCCGCGCCGCTCGACGACGCGGCACGGATCCGGCTGGCTGAGATCCACGAACGCTCGATCAAGGAGCTCGAAGACGGCCTCGCGCCCGAGCTGGTCGAGGAACTTGAACGGATCCATCTGCCGTTCACCGAGGACGGCACCCCTTCCGACGCCGAACTGCGCATTGCCCAGGCCCAACTGGTCGGCTGGCTCGAGGGCCTCTTCCACGGCATCCAGACGGCGATCGCGGCCCAGCACGCGGCCCGGGACCACGCCGCTGCGCAGCTGCAGCTCCGCCAGCTGCCGCCCGGCACCATGATCGCCCCTGGCGTCATCATCGGTGAGAACGGCGAACCGCAGCGGGCCGCCGAACCGCAGCCCGGGGCGGATCCCCGCCAGCCCGCCCAGGCCGCCGACCCGGACCACGGCCCCGGCCAATACCTTTAGGACACCGTTGGGATTCTTCAGTGCCGCGCGGCAGGGGCGCAAGGACGACGCCGAACTCGGCAAGGGTCTGTGGCGGCGCGCCCACGACCGCTTCATCCGGGGCCTGGACCGGTACCACCAGGTGCTCGAAGGCGTTGACGACGAAGTCCTCTACGCGGAACTGGTGGAGATAGCCAACGAACTCTCCGGCCTGGCCGCCCGGGTCAGGCAGATCTGCATGGAAGCCCAGCGCCGATCGCCCAGCGACGGGCTCGACATCCCCGGCGGCCTGGCCGGTGTGCACCGCTCACTCTCGACGGCGGGCAACTCGCTGGCCATGACGGCCGAAGCGGCGGCGATGCTGCGACTCGCCGTCGGCCCCGTGCCCGTGGGGGCTGCGTCGGTGCGGCGCCGCGCGGAAACCGTCGTCGAGCAAATAGCAGACGCCGAGCGGCGCCTGGCCGAGACCGCGGGGTAACGGTTTTGCGACCGCGGCCGGGCTATTCCCGGTTACGCGGCTAGCTTAGCCCCGGGGAAAACACTGGCGCCGGCGGGTGTGACCCGGCAGGATAAAAAGATGACTTCTTCTCCTGAACTGACATTCAATGACGGCAACACTATCCCGCAGCTCGGCTACGGGGTGTGGCAGGTCGAGGACGATGTGGCCGAAAAGGTCGTCGTCCAAGCGTTCGAGGCCGGCTACCGTCACATCGACACCGCCAAGATCTACGGAAACGAAGCCGGCGTCGGCCGTGCCATCGCCCGCTCCGGCCTGAAGCCGGAAGAAATCTTCATCACCACCAAGCTGTGGAACGCCGACCAGGGTTACGAATCAACCCTGAAGGCGTTTGAGGAGTCCATGGAGCGGCTCGGCCTCGAAACGCTGGACCTGTACCTCATCCACTGGATGCAGCCGAAGCAGGACAAGTACGTGGACACCTGGAAGGCGCTCGTTGAGCTGCAGAAGCGGGGCCGGGTCAAGACGATCGGCGTCTCCAACTTCACCAAGGAAGGGCTGCAGCGCCTGATCGACGAGACCGGCGTGGTCCCGGCCATCCATCAGATCGAACTGCACCCGTTCTTCAACCAGGCCGAGCTCCGCGAGTTCAACGCCTCCCAGGGCATCCTGACCGAGGCCTGGTCACCGCTGGGCCAGGGCGGCGAGCTGCTGGAGAGCCCGGTCATCGCGCAGATCGCCGCCAAGCACAACGCCACGCCCGCGCAGGTGGTCATCGCCTGGCACCTCGCGATCGGCAATGTCGTGATCCCCAAGTCCGTGACCGAATCCCGGATCCGTGAGAACTACGCCGCCCTCGACGTCACCCTTGACGAGACGGACGTGCAGGCGATCAACGGCCTGGACCGCTCCGCAGAGGGCGCCGGCCGCATCGGTGCAGACCCGGCGGTCTCCGACTTCGCATAAGCATTGCCCGGAAAGAGCGGTCCAAGGCTGGTTGGTCTTGGACCGCTCTTTCTGCACCCCGGGACCCGGTGCCCCGGGCTGGCGGGCGGAAAGGCAGGCCGGCGGAAGTCAGTCGTTGGGGCTGCAGGGGGCGACGCCGGCTGCCGGCTCGGAGGCGGCGGCCAGGGCGCGGATCTTGGCGAGAAGGGCCCGCGTGCCGGCATCCTTCGCCAGCTGCGTATAGATCGGTGCCGCGGCCGCTTCAAACGCGGCGATCTGCGCCGCAGTCGCCGTCACGATGGTGCCGCCGTTCTGGCAGTAGGCAACCGCTTCGTCGGCGGTGTGGAGCATCGTCCCCGTCACCGCGTCACGGGTCTTTGTAGCTGCCTCCACCAGGATCCGTCGTTCATTCGCGGCCAGTTGGGCGTTGGTGCTGGTATTGATGACCAGCGAGTTGACCTTCACGTACAGCGGCAGGTTTCCGATCGTCGAGCTGGCCAGGGGAAAGGTCCCGGCCCGGCTGAACGATGACTCGGCGGCCTTGACCGTGCCGTTGTTCAGGGCGTCGGTGAACAAGTCGCCGGCCAGGGCCTGTGGGCTGGCCCCCAGCGCCTTCAGGGTTGCGTAGCCTGTGCTGGAGCGGGGGGCGCGGACCACTTTGCCGGCGAGTTGGGCCGGTGCCAGGAGGGGGCCGTCGAAGGAGAAGAGCATCCGGGGCCCGTCCGGCAGCAGCGCCAGGCCGGTGAGCCCGATGCCTTTCAGGCCGGCCATCATGCTGCCGGCGGTCTCGGGCGCGACGATCTTGGCCACTACCTGGTCCGAGGCCCGCAGGAAGGGCGCCGAAAGCGCCGCGAACGATGGGACGCCCTCCGCCTCCCATGTCCGGGTGGGAATGAGGGCCATGTCGAAGTCGCCGCCTTCGGTGGACTGGGCCACGGCTTGGTCCCAGGCTCCGGCTTCGTCCGCGGCGGCCTTCAGGACCACCTCGATCCGGACGCTGCCGCGCGAAATCTCCTGGACCTGGCGCGCGAATTCGCGGACCTGCGCGGCGGAGCGGCCGTCGGGTCCGCCGGCAGTGGCCAGCGTCAGGACGGTGGCGTCGTCGGCGGACTGCTGTGCCGCTTTGGACGGTGCGCCAGCCGATCCGCATCCTGCGGTCCCCACGAGAACGGCAATCGACGCCAGAACGGCGGCGCCCCGCAACTGTGCTTTCATGCTGGCCTCCACGTCAGGACTCCGGAGCCGGCCCCGCGCGGCCGCAGACGCCGGAAAAGAGTAACCCTTACCTTCGAAAGTTACTCTCTTCGAAGGTTCCCGGAAAGACCACCGGGCAGAAGCACAGGAAACGGCGGCCTCCGCCTGCCCGGCCTACGCCGCGGCCCTGGCCTTTCGCGGCCGGACAATGTCCACCATGGCCCAGCCGTGCTCGTCGCGGATGCGCCGGCACGCGAAGCGCTCGGCCTCGGCAGCATCGTCGAAGGCGTCGGTGCGGACCCGTCCGCAATCGGTATCCAGGTAGGTCACTTCCCAGTACTGCCCGCCGTCGTGCTGCGGCGCCATTCCGGAATCCTGTTGCTGTTTCATGAATCAAGTCTGCAACCGGCCTCTGACAGTAAGCGCTCACCCGTCCGGCGTGTTGCCCAGCCGCAGGACTCGTTCCCTGGCCAGATCCTCCCGGCGGCGGGCCTTGTCCGCGGCGCGGGCCGTCTGCTGCGCGGTCACGGCGGCCTGTTCGAGGTGTTTGCGGGCCTGCCGCAGCCGGGCCTCCGCCTCTTCGAGCTGTGCTTTCAGCTCGGCAGCCTTGGCGGCCAGCTCGGCCGCAGCCTCCGTCGCGCCCTCTAACGTCCGGCCCGTCGCCTCGGCTTCCCCGCCGAGCGAGCGGGCTTCGTCGGCGGCCTGCCGCAGGGCGCTCTCGGCGCGCTGCCGCGCTGACGGGGTGGGCGCAGGCCGGTCCTGCCGGACGGCCCGAAGCCGCGGTTGACCGGCAGCCGGGGGAGGGCCCGCCGGGGCAGCGGCTCCCGATGCGCCGGCGGGTGCCTGCGGCAGTCCGGGCGCCTCGGGCACGGCGACGGCGCCGGTGAGGTCCACGCCGTCGACGCCGTCGGCCGTGAGCGAATGGAGCAGCCGCCCGCTCCGGACGGCGGCCGCGGCACCTTCATCAGCCGTAGCCGCCCGCAGGGTCTGTTCCACTTCACCTGCGATGGTGCCGCTGATTTTCCGGCCCTGCTGTTCGGCGGCAGCGCGGGCCGCAGCGACGGCGCCGGCCAGCAAGGCGCGCCGTTCCCGGGACAGGTTGCGCAGCGCCGCAGCATCCAGGGCCGCCTGGGCCCGGCGCATGGCGGCTCCCAGTTCAAGAAGATCCCGCAGCGTTTCCGGCCGCTGCCGGGCAAGCATATTGACCGCCCAAGCACTCACCGACGGTTTGGGCAGGCCGCGCACCTCGGCCGCCCGGGAGCGCAGCTCCGGCGTCGCGGTGCCGGTTGCTAGCAGGTCCCTGGCGGCGGCGGAGCGGCCGGCGACGAAGTCGTCGAACGGCGCCGCATAGAGCTGCGCCGCAATGTCCGCGAGCTCCCGTTCTGCCATGCAAGAATCATAGAAGCTCCGTCCTGTTCGCCGGCGGCGCGCGTTCCCACGTCCCCGTAGGAGATCCCCCGTGATTGAAATAGCCGGCCTGCCGGCCCATATCCTTCTGGTCCACGCCGTCGTGGTGCTTGGCCCCCTCGCCGGCATCGCCGCCATCGTCTATACGGCGGCACCGCGCTGGCGCCGCTACCTGGCCTGGCCGCTCGGTGTCCTCTCGCTGCTCCTGGTTCCGGTCGCACTGGTCACGGCCCAGGCCGGGGAACAGTTGGAGAAGTCCCGCCCCGCGACGGAGATGATCCACGAACACGCCGAGCAGGGTGACGTGTTGAAAGTTGTCTCAATTATTTTCTTCGTGATCGTCGCGGCGATGATTGTGGTGAGCTACGAACCGATCGGACGCCGCTTTACCTTCCTCGGCAGCGTGCGCGAAAACAGGGCCGTGCGCATCCTCCTGCTGGTGGCCGGGGCCGTGGCCGGCGCGTTCTTCGTCTACCAGAGCATCATCACCGGCCACTCCGGGGCCGCCTCGGTCTGGGCGCGCTGACAGGCCACTGATCACCGCCGGCGGCGGCGAAACGCGCGGCCGCCGGTCAGACCGGGTGCGTTCCCCGGCCCGTCTTCCGCACCGTCAGCAGCAACAGCACCAGGGCGACGGCCTGCAGCGCAGCCACTGCGGTACTGAGCGCGGCGGCAGCCCCGTAAAGGGCGCCGTACAGTGCGCCGCCGGCCAGGGCGCCGGCTCCCTCGAAGGCCGCGAAGACCCCGTACGCTGAACCCTGCCGCGCCTCCGGCACGAGGTCCGCCACCAGCGCCTTGACCGTAGAGTCCTGGATGCCGGTGGCGGCACCCCAGATGGCCACGCCGGCCAGCACCGGGGCGACGCCGGACGAGAACGCCAAGACCGGGACGGCGGTGATCAGCACAGGCAGGGACAGCAGCACCGCCGGCCCCAGCCTGTCGTAGGCGAATCCGCTGGAAAGGGCGCCAAGCGCCGCCGCACCCATGGCCGCTGCGTAGAACAGCGGCACCACCGGGGCAGGAACAGCCACGGAGGTGGTCAGGTGGTACGAAACGACTCCGAAGGCCACCAGCCCGGCGCTCCAGAAGAAAGCGCTCACCGCAAAGAGCAGAAAGACCCCGGAGAACAACGACGGCGGCCTGTCGTCCGTGCCGACGGCTGCTGCGGGCCCGGGGCCCTTGCCCCGGCTGCCATCCGGGGCGGCCGTGCGATCCTGACCGGCGCCCGGCCCGGCATCCCGGCCGACACCCGGCCCGGCAACCCGGCGGCGCAGGCCAAGCAGCAGCGCCAGCGCCATCGCTGCCGGAACGGCCAGAACCGCAAAGGCTGCGGCGATGGCGCCGGTACCGGCGAGCACAGCGGCGACAAGAAGCGGGCCGAGGAGTGCCCCGGCAAGATCCAGGGATTTGTGCACCGCAAAGCCCCGACCACGGCCCACCTGCCGGGCCGCGGCGGCGAGCAGCACGGTCTTTGCCGGACTCCGCACCGCCTTGCCCACGCGGTCCCCGATGATCAGCGTCGACGCCAGGACCAGGCCCGCGGCACCTGCGGCAGGGGTGAGGGCCAGCAGCGGCACACAGAGGGCCGTCAGCGCATACCCCGCGAATGTGAAGGTCCAGTACTTGCGAGTGTGGTCCGCCCAGGGCCCGAAGAACAACCGCAGGCCCTGCGCAGCAGCCTCCGCCCCGCCGGTGACGAGCCCCACGAGCAGCGCGGAGGCGCCGAGCTGGGCAAGCAGCGGACCCGCGAGCGGCCGGGCGCCGTCGGAGACGACGTCGGTGGCCAGACTGACCAGCCCGAAGCCGACCACCGTGCCCCACGGCCGGCGGCGCCGTACCGGCATCGTGTCGGGAGCCTCACGCTCAGGCCGATCCATGTCCCAAGATTCGTCGCCGGGACCGGCGTTGACAAGGGCAGCGAGCCCGCAGTCGGCGGTCGGGGTCACAGGAAGGGGGATGGCGGCCGCCGCCTGCGCGAAGCAAGGAACCCCTGGAATCAGTGATTCCAGGGGTTCCTTGCTGCTATGACTTTCTCGAGCTTCCTGCCAGAATCGAACTGGCGACCTTCTCATTACGAGTGAGACGCTCTACCAACTGAGCTAAGGAAGCAACCGCGCGAAACCCCGGCGAACCGGGCGGATCATGCAAGAGACAACTGTAATGGAGTCCCCGCGCCCGGGTCAAAATGGGTTCGACGGGGGCTGTCAGCGGATCAGCAGACGGTGTTGTCCGCCGGTGTCTTGCCGTCCACGAGGTACCCGTCCACGGCGTTTTCGATGCAGCTGTTGGAGCGGCCGTAGGCGGTGTGGCCTTCACCCTTCCAGGTCAGCAGCGATGCCGTGCCGAGCTGCTTGCGCAGGGCGCCGGCCCACTCCACCGGCGTCGCCGGGTCGCCCGTCGTGCCGACGACGAGGATATCCGTCGAACCCGTGTACTTTGCCGGCGCAGGGGTGCGGAGGCTCTTATAGGGCCAGTCCTTGCAGCTGGTGCCGCCATAGGCGAAGTAGTAGCCGAGGGTGGGGGAGAGCCGGCGGAGCCGCTGCTCCTCGGCCCGCATCGCTGCCGTGTCGGATTCCATCGGGTAGTCCAGGCAGTTGATCGCGTTGAAGGCGAACGTGGAGTTCGCCGAGTAGGTGCCGTTCGGCTCCCGGTCCGCGCCGAAGTCGGCGAGCCGCAGCATCGGGGAGAGGTCGCCCTGCATCGCGCTGGCCAGGGCCTGGGTGAGCACCGGCCAGTTGTCGTCGTTGTAGAACGGCAAGATGAATCCGCTGACGAACATGGACGCGTTGACCACGCGCCCGTCCTTGGCCGGCCTCGGGTTCGCTTCGACGGCAGCGATGACGTCCTGGATCTGCCGGACCGCCTCGTCCGGGGTTCCGCTCAGCGGGCAGCCGCTGTTCTGGAGGCAGTTGGTCACATAGGCGCGGATGGCCTTCTCAAAGGCCTTGGCCTGGCCCGCGGTCAGTTCCTCGTAGCTCAGTGACGGGTCCATGGCGCCGTCCAGGACCATCCGGCCCACGTTGTCCGGGAAGAGCGAAGCGTAAGTGGAGCCCAGGAACGTTCCATAGGAGTAACCGAGGTAGTTCAGCTTGCTGTCGTTGAGCACACCGCGGAGGATGTCGAGGTCCTTCGCCGCGCTGACAGTGTCCACATGTCCCAGGACGGGGCCGGTCTTCTCGGCGCACTTGGCGGCGATCGCCTTGTTGTCCGCAAGGGCCTCGGCCAGCCCGGCGTCGGTGTCCAGCCGGTAAACCTTGGCCCGGTTGGCGTCGCGTTCCTTGTCGGTCAGGCAGGTGACCGGCGCCGAACGCTTCACGCCGCGCGGGTCGAAGCCGACGACGTCGTAGTTCGAACGCACCTTCTCTGAAATGTTCGTGGAACCGGCATCCCGCACGAAGTCGTAGCCGGAGCCGCCGGGCCCGCCCGGATTCACCAGCAGGCTGCCCTTCTTATTGCCGGCCTTGGTGGCAAGCTTGATGGCGGCGAGTTCAATGGTGTCGCCGTCGGGCTTGGCGTAATCCAGCGGAACCTTGACCTTGGCGCACTGGAAGTCTCCCTCGCAGCGTGCCCAGCTCAGCTGCTGGGAGTAAAAGCTGCGCAGCTCGGCCGGGGCGGCAGCGGCGATCGAGGCGTCGGCCGTGCCCGGAGCGGCCTTCGGGCCGCCGTCGCCGGAACCGAAAAGCGTGCAGGAGGACAGCACCAGGGCCAACACCAGGCCGAGCGCCAGGGCGCCGGCGGCCCGCGCCCTGCGCCCCCGGGGTTTGTCGCCTGCCGGCCGTGGCGGTGCTGAGGTCATGTGGTTCTCCTTGGGACGTAAAACTGTGCGAAGCGAGGCGTTGCGGCCCGGTCAGATCAGGCTGCTGGCCATGGATTCGATGGCCAGCAGCGGGGCCACATTGGTGGTGGTGATCCGTTTGCGGGCCTTATTGATGGCATCCATCCGGGCAAGCGTTACCTCGGCCGTGGAACGTCCGGCGAACTCCTGGAGTTCGTCCCTCAGCTCAACGTTGACGAGTTCGACGGCGTTCCCCATCTGGATGATCAGCACATCCCGATAAAAGGACAGCAGGTCGGTCAGGGTGCGGTCAAGCGAGTCGGTGACCGAGCGTTTGGCACGCCGCTTCTGGTCATCTTCGAGCTGCTTCACCTGCCCGCGCATGGCCGGCGGCAAGGGACCGGTCTCGGGCGCGCCGAGGGTGGCGAGCAGGGCTGCCTTTTCGGCGGCGTCGCGTTCGTCGTTGGAGCTGTTCGCTTCTTCGGTAGCGATCTTGACGAGCTTGTCCGCCATCATCACGGCCGCGGTAACGCCCCTCAACTGCAGCGGGAAACGGACCGTCTGCAGGCGGCGCTCCCTGGCCTCGGGGTCCCGGGCCAGCCGCCGCGCGATTCCCACGTGGCTTTGCGCGGCGCGGGCGGCGCGTTCGGCAACCTCGGGATCGGCGCCGTCGCGCTTGACCAGTAGCGCCGCGACGTCGGACGCCGGCGGAAGCCGCAGCGCCACCGCACGGCACCGGGAACGGATGGTCACGAGAACATCCGCCGGGGACGGGGCGCAGAGCATCCAGATGGTGCGCGGGGTGGGCTCCTCGATGGCTTTGAGCAGCACGTTGGTGGTCCGCTCCGCCATCCGGTCCGCGTCTTCGACGACGATGATCCGCCAGCGGGCGGAGGAGGGGCGGTTGCCCGCCGTGGCGACCAGTTCGCGGGCCTCGTCGATGGTGATGGTGACCTTCTCGGTGCGTACGAACGTCACGTCCGAGTGCGTCTCGCCGACGATGGTCTGGCACGCCGCGCATTCGCCGCAGCCCCGCTTCGTGATGTCCTCCTGGTCGCAGTTCAGCGCCGCGGCGAAAGCCTTCGCCGCGTTGGACCGGCCGGACCCCGGCGGCCCGGTGAACAGCCAGGCGTGCGTCAGCCCCTCGCCCTCGGCGGCCTGGCGCAATTGGGCGACGACGGCGGGCTGGCCCTGAAGGTCGTCCCAGACGCTCATGCCGAGCTGCCCTGGCGGAGCGAGAGCAGCGACTGAACCCGTTCCAGGATCCGGGCGGCCAGTTCCTGCACCGGCAGGTGCGCGGCGAGGACCAGGTACTGCTCCGGCCTTGCCGCGGCCAGCGCCAGGAACGCGGCGCGGATCCGGGCATGGAATTCGTCGGCCTCGGATTCGAGCCGGTCCTCAGCGGCGTCGCCGGCGGTCCGGCGTCGGCGGCCGTCGGCGGGGTCGACGTCGAGCAGTACCGTGAGGTCCGGCTGCAGGCCGGAGGTGGCCCAGTCATTGAGCTGGCGCACCGCCTCGGTGCCGAGGTCCCGGCCGGCGCCCTGATAGGCGACCGAGGAGTCGATATACCGGTCGGTGAGGACCACCTCGCCCTGCTCCAGCGCGGGCCGGATGACCTGGTCGGCGTGCGCGGCGCGGGAAGCCGCGAAGATCAGGGCCTCGGTGCGGGCGTCGATGTGGCCGTGGCCGTGGTCCAGCACCAGGGAGCGCAGTTTCTCGCCGATCGGTGTGCCGCCCGGCTCCCGGGTCCGCAGCACCGTCAGCCCCCGGGACTCCAGCGCCGCCGCGAGTTCCGCCGCCTGGGTGGACTTGCCGGCGCCGTCGCCGCCCTCGAAGGCAATGAACAGGCCGGGGAACGGTCCGGGGGTCTGGATAGTCACGGCTCTAGCCTACCGACAATCACCGACACCATGGTGGCCCGGACGTAACGCCTTACGGGCTTGGCGCGGCCCCCCAAGTACCCTGTGACCATGAGTCTCTCCGAAGAACAGGCAGCCTCGCTTTCCGCCGAAACGGTGGTGGTGGCCGCCGGCCGTCCGCCGCGCGAACGCGACGCCCCGGTCAACCCGCCGATTGTGCTGTCCTCGACCTATTTCGGCACCGGCCCGCTGGGCCCCGGCGACCGCGGCTACGGCCGCTACTCCAACCCCACCTGGGACCCCTTCGAACAGGCCTTGGCGCAACTGGAAGGCGCCACCCTGCCCGGCCTGCTGTACGCGTCGGGCCTCGCCGCCGTAAGTTCGGCGCTGTCCCTGGTTCCGCCGCAGGGGGTGCTGGTGATGCCGTCCCACAGCTATGCCGGGTCGCTCGTGATGGCAACCGAACTGGCGCAGAACGGTGCGCTGGAACTGCGCACCGTGGACATCGCAGACACCGACGCCGTGCTGGCGCAGCTGGCTCCCGCCGGCGGCAAGCCGGCCAGCATGCTGTGGCTGGAGAGCCCCACCAACCCGATGCTCGGCGTCGCGGACATCCGGGCGCTCACCGCCGCGGCGCACGCGGCCGGCGCCCTCGTCGTCACCGACAACACCTTCTCCACCCCGCTCGTGCAGCAGCCCCTCAGCCTGGGCTCCGACGTCGTCCTGCACTCGGTCACCAAGTACCTTGCCGGCCACTCCGACGTCGTGCTGGGCGCCCTCGTGACGTCCGACGCCGAGCTCCACGCCAGGCTGCTGCACCACCGCACCATCCACGGCGGCATCGCCGGCCCGTTCGAGGCGTGGCTGGCGCTGCGGGGGCTGCGCACCCTGGCGCTCCGGGTTGAGCGCTCGCAGGCTTCCGCGGCAGTGCTCGCGGAACGGCTGAGCGGGCACCCACGGGTCGGCAGCATCCGCTACCCGGGACTGCCCACGGACCCCGGACACGAGCGGGCCAAGGCACAGATGAAGGGCTTCGGCTCCGTGCTGTGCATCGAAATGGCGCCGGTGGACGGCCCCGGCGGCGGCTTGAGCGGCGCGGACGCCGCCGACCGGATGATCCGGGCGCTGCAGCTGTGGCTGCCGGCCACGTCGCTGGGCGGCGTGGAGTCCCTGATCGAACGCCGTCGCCGGCACACGGCCGAGCCGGAGAGCGTGCCGGACAACTTGGTCCGGCTGAGCGTCGGAATTGAAAACGTCGAGGACCTGTGGGCCGATTTGCGGCAGGCTTTGGCCACACTGGACGGCTAGGCTGGGGGCATGGACGGAAGAACGCTGATTGTAATTGCCGAGACGGGGATCTATTTTCTCCTGGCCCTCGTAGCCCTGGCGCTTGAGGTGTGGGCGTTCTTCGACTGCCTGCGGCACAAGGCCAACGCCTTCGAAGCGGTGTCCAAGCGGACCAAAACCTTCTGGCTCGCCCTGACCGGCGGTGCCCTGGCCATCGGGCTGCTGTCCATTGTCGGAGGCGGCGGCGGGTTCTTCGGCCCGCTGGGCCTGTTTGGCATCGCGGCCGTCACCGCCTCATCCGTCTACCTCGCTGATGTGCGCCCCGCAGTCAAGGACGCCGGCCGCGGCGGCAGCCGCAACATGGGCCCTTACGGCCCCTGGTGATCCCCGCCGGCTCCCTTAGCTCGCAAGCTCGCTCAGGGAACCCTGCCGGCGTGGGCCCATCCACCGGCTCCCTTAGCTCGCAAGCTCGCTCAGGGAACCCTGCCGGCGTGGGCCCATCCGCCGGCTCCCTCAGCTCGCAAGCTCGCTCAGGGAACCCTGCCGGCGTGGGCCCATCCACCTAAGGTCCCGGTGCCACGGCTTCCCAGTCCACGGTGAGTTCGCCCAGGCGCCACCGGGACGGGCCGTCCTGCACCGGCCAGCCGCCGTCGCGCAGTGCACGGCACATGGCCGTCCAGCGCTGCCGGTTCCCGAACGAGGCCAGCGGCGCCGCCTCCAGCCAGGCCTTGTCCAGCGCCTGCAGGTAGGCATGAACCCTCTCGCCCGGAACGTTCCGGTGGATGAGGGCCTTGGGCAGCCTTTCGGCGATCTCCGAGGGCAGTTCGAAGCCGCCGAAGCGCATGGACAGCCCCAGGCTCAGCGGCCGTTCGGCGTCGAGCGCCACCCACGTGACCCGCCGGCCGATCTCGTCGCAGGTGCCGTCGATCAAGAGGCCGCCGGGGGCCAGCCGGTCCTGCACTAGCCGCCAGACGGCCGGCACGTCCGCCTCCTCGTACTGCCGCAGCACGTTGAAGGCCCGCACCAGCACCGGCCGGCCCGGAACCGGAAGCTCGAAACCGCCCAGCCGGAAGCTCAGCCCGGGGCGTTCCAGCGGTTTGGCCTGCCGGACCCGCTCCGGCTCGATCTCAATCCCGACCACCCTGACGTCGGACCGGACCGCGCTGAGGCGTTCAAAGAGTTCGACGGCGGTGGCCGGGGACGCCCCGTAACCGAGGTCGACGACGAGCGGATCCTCGGCATTGCGCAGCCGCCAGGCCTGCGGCCCGGTGAGCCAGCGGTCCACCCGCCGCATCCGGTTCGGGTTGGTGGTCCCGCGGGTCACGTTGCCCACCGGCCGGCCGGCCCGGGACCCGCCGCCCACCGGGCCCCGCACCCTGCCCCCGGGGGACACCACCCGCTCAGCCTTCTGCACCACACGCCAACCCTATCCTCCAACGCCGGGTCAGATACGGCCCAGGTCGGGCCCGGGGACGGGCCGTATCTGGCCCCGCGTTGCTGTGCTTGGCAGCAGGTGTAACGCTCGGCACGGCCCGGGACCGCTCGGCTAGGATGAAAAGCATGACTTACAAGCTGATTCTGCTGCGCCACGGCCACAGCGAATGGAACGCCAAGAACCTGTTCACCGGCTGGGTGGACGTCGACCTGAACGACCAGGGCCGGGCCGAGGCGGTACGCGGCGGCGAGCTGCTGGTGGAGAACGACATCCTCCCGGACATCCTCTACACCTCGCGCCTGAAGCGGGCCATCAACACCGCAAACCTCGCGCTGGAGAAGGCCGACCGCGGCTGGATCGACGTCAAGCGCGACTGGCGCCTCAACGAACGCCACTACGGTGCGCTGCAGGGCAAGGACAAGGCCCAGACCTTGGCCGAATACGGCGAGGAACAGTTCATGACCTGGCGCCGGTCCTACGACACTCCGCCGCCGCCGCTCGCGGACGACTCCGAGTTCTCCCAGGTGGGGGACCCGCGCTACAAAGACCTCGGCGACGCCGTGCCGCGCACCGAGTGCCTCAAGGACGTCCTGGTCCGGCTGCTGCCGTACTGGGAATCGGACATCAAGGAAGACCTCAAGGCCGGCAAGACCGTCCTGGTCACCGCTCACGGCAACTCCCTGCGCGCGCTGGTCAAGCACCTTGACGGCATCAGCGACGAGGACATCGCCGGCCTGAACATCCCCACCGGCATCCCGCTCGTCTACGAACTGGACGAGGACTTCAAGCCGCTGAACCCGGGCGGTACCTACCTCGACCCCGAGGCCGCCGCCGAATCTATCAAGGCAGTGGCGAACCAGGGCAAGAAGTAACGCCTTAGGCCCCTTACGGGGACTTGACACGACGACGGCGGCCGGTCACCCCCTGGGGTGGCCGGCCGCCGTCGTACTTCGCGATGCCGCGGGCTGCTGCCGCAGCCGGGACGGGAGCGTCAGCTGTGCTCGATGCTGTTCGGGTGCCACGCGCCGGTGACCAGGTAGGTGACCTTCTGGGCAACGGAGACGCCGTGGTCCGCGAAGCGCTCGAAGTACCGGCTCGCCAGGGCGACATCCACCGTGGTGGCCGCGGATTCCGCCCAGTCGTTGCGCGCGATCGCCTTGAAGACGCTCAGGTGCAGGTCGTTGACGGCGCTGTTGGCCTTGAGGATGTCGCGGGCCACCTCCAGGTCGCGGCTCTCCAGCAGCACGGTGAGTTTCTCGGCAATCTCCAGGTCGTGCCTGGCGAAACTCTTGAAGGTTTCCTGCAGCTGCGCCGGAATCACGGTTGCCGGGTAGCGGAGCCGGGCGAGCTGGGCGATGTGCCGGGCCAGGTCACCCATCCGCTCCAGCGACGCGCTCATCCGAAGCGAGCCGACGATCATGCGCAGGTCGCTCGCGACCGGGCCCTGCAGGGCGAGGATATCGATGGCACGCTCGTCGAGGCTGTTCTGGAGGAAATCGATCCGGGCGTCCGCCGCGATGACGTCCTCGGCCAGGTCGATGTCGGCACCCTCGAAGGCCGCCGTGGCCTTTTCGAAAGCCTCACTGACGAGCTTCGAGATTTCGACGAGCTGCTCGCCGACCTGGACGAGCTCTTCCTGAAAAACCTTACGCACGGGTGCGTCCTTTCCTCGGAAACAGTGCCGCGCACCGCAGTGGCTGGCCCGTTTCGTTTCACCGTAGCGGCGTTCAACCTGCCACCCTGCCAGTCGCCGGTGAACTGTTACGCCTCAATAGGTGAACGTTAGCTGAACCAGCGCCGCAATCGCACAAGTTTTCGATTTCGGGCGGCCCGCAGCACATAAGCTGGAGCCGTGGATCCAATGCTCATCGGTGTGATCGCCGGCCTGGTCGGCCTGTCGCTCGGCATCTTCGGCGTGCTCGCCTTCAGGCTCAGCGAGCAGCAGCGCAGAATCAGCGACGTCGAAACCGGCGACCTCTCCCTCCCCGAGGGGGCGGCGGAGGTGCTCGCCGTCGTCGGACGCGCCTTCGTGGTGGTGGACGCGGTCGACGGCGTCGTCCGTGCCAGCCCCGCCGCTTACGCCTACGGCCTGGTCCGGGGGCACACCGTGGTGCACCAGCAGCTGCTCGAAATGACCGCCAAAGTCCGGCGCGACGGGGTGATCCTTGAAAAGCAGCTGGAGCTGCCCCGCGGCCCGCTGGGCCAGGGCACCATCGTGGTGCAGGTCCGGGCGGCCATGCTCGGCGAGGAATATATCCTGCTGCTCGCCGACGACCGCACCGAGATCACCCGCACCGAAGAAATCCGCAACGACTTCGTCGCCAACGTCTCGCACGAACTCAAGACACCGGTCGGGGCGATCTCGCTGCTGGCCGAAGCGTTGGAGGCCTCGCCCGACGACGAGGAAGCGGTCCGCCGCTTCGCCAAGCGCATGCACAAGGAGTCCACCCGCCTGGCCGCGCTGGTGCAGGACATCATCGAACTCTCCCGGCTGCAGGGGGCCAATGTGGCCCAGCAGGCCCACCCGGTCGACATCAACACGGTTGTTGCCGAAGCCGTGGACCGGTCCCAGCTGCCGGCCGAAAGCAAGAACATCGAGATTGTGGTCGGCGGCCGGACCAACGCGATGGTCTACGGCGACCAGGACCTGCTCGTCACCGCGCTGCGCAATCTGATCGACAACGCGATCCGGTACTCGCCCGAGAACACCCGGGTCGGCGTCGGCGTCCGGTCCCGGGACGGCCTGGTGGCCGTCTCGGTCACCGACCAGGGCGGGGGACTCAGCCCCGAGGACCAGGAACGGGTCTTCGAACGGTTCTACCGGGTGGACTCCGCCCGCTCCCGCCACACCGGCGGCACCGGCCTCGGACTGAGCATCGTCAAGCACGTGATGGCCAACCACGGCGGCGAAGTAACGCTCTGGTCCCAGCCGGGACAGGGCTCCACCTTCACCATCCGCCTGCCCGAGATGGAGGGACAGGACGCTCCGGACGCCGGGTCCCGCCCTCTTGCGGACAACGCACGACACGAACGACGCGACGCCGCCGGCGTCCATGAACAAGGAGCTAGCGCTTGAGCCGGATTCTTATTGTCGAGGACGAGGAATCGTTCAGCGACCCCCTCTCCTTCCTGCTGGGCAAGGAAGGGTTCGAGGTGGAGGTCGTGGACAACGGCCTGGACGCCATCACCGAATTCGACCGCAACGGCGCCGACCTGGTCCTCCTGGACCTGCAGCTGCCCGGACAGTCCGGGACCGAGGTGTGCCGCCAGTTGCGCCAGCGCTCATCCGTTCCGGTCATCATGCTCACCGCCAAGGACGCCGAAATCGACAAGGTGGTGGGCCTGGAGCTCGGCGCCGACGACTACGTCACCAAGCCCTACTCCTCGCGCGAGCTCGTGGCCCGGGTCCGGGCCGTGCTTCGGCGGCACGGCGAGCCCGAGGAGCTGGTTTCCAGTACCGTGCAGGCCGGCCCGGTCCGGATGGACATCGAACGGCACGTGGTCAGCGTCCAGGGTGAGCAGGTTTCCCTGCCGCTGAAGGAGTTCGAGCTGCTTGAGATGCTGCTGCGCAACTCCGGCCGGGTCCTCACCCGCGGCCAGTTGATCGACCGGGTCTGGGGCTCCGACTACGTCGGGGACACCAAGACCCTGGACGTGCACATCAAACGGCTGCGCAGCAAAATCGAACCGGATCCCTCGGCGCCGCGCTACCTGATCACCGTCCGCGGCCTCGGCTACAAGTTCGAACCCTAGGCTGCCGGTCCCGCAGGCCGCGGGACCGGGCAGGCCGCCGGTCCCGCCGGCCGGAGGGACCGGGCACGGCCGCGGTACCGCGAAGCCTGCAAACGCAAAACAGGAGGGGCACCCGCGGGTGCCCCTCCTGTTTGCTGTATTACTGGCCCGGCAGGCCGGCCGCTACGGGGTCGGGGTCGCCGACGGCGTCGGCTCGGCCGTTGCGGCGGCGGACTCGGAGCTGGTCGGCTCGGCCGTCGCGGTGTTGGAGCTGGTCGGCTCGGCCGTGGGCAGGTACTTCTGGTAATCCGTGATCGTGGCGTCCAGGACCGGCATCTTGAACTTGGCGTCCAGGTTGGTGCCGTCTTCGCGGATCGTGACCTCCACCAGGGAGCCCGGCTTGCCGCCGGAGGTGCTGAGGATCGCCGGGTCGGCGGAGTCGTTCAGCAGCACGTAGGAGTTCTTCTTGACCGGAACCTGGGTCTGGGATCCGCCGGCGCCGTTGATGGTGAGCTTCACGTCTTTGGCGGAGGTGTTGTACACCGCACCGATGACGCGGCCCGGCTTGTCCTCGCCGTCGGAGATGATCATCATGTTACGGAGCTGGAGCGGGCCGAGATCGGTCCGGGTCCCGTCCGACGCAGAGTACTGCTCGGTGGTCTGCTGGGCGTTGATATAGCCGCAGCCGGTTACCGACAGCAGGCCAATGGCAAGTGCAGCCGTTGCCATTGCCAGCTTGCCGCGCCGGCCCCGGGTCATCGCAGTGAAACGCACGTCACGCACTCCTTGAGAGTCTTGAAACATTATTCAGGCATAGCCTATCCGCAATAGCCCTCAAACGCGGATTCGGGGGAGTACACATACGCCTCTGCGACGGGCGCGGAGCGGACCCCGCCCGCCGGCCCGCGGACCCGCGACCGGCACCCGCCGGACCACCCCGCCGTCGAACTTCACGGGCCTTGGCAGCAGCTGGCCAATGCACTATTATCCGCATCCGTCAAGGGTTTTAAGCGGCCGATTCGGGCCATTTTCCGCGGATTTACGCGGTTTCAGGGCACGATCCATGGCAGTTGTATGCCTTAATCGTGATAAACTGGTCTGCGGGAAAGGGGAATGTCCACATGGTTTTTGAGGTCGGCGAGACAGTAGTTTACCCTCACCACGGTGCAGCAAAAATTGAAGAAATCAAGATGCGCACTGTCAAGGGCGAAGAGAAGATGTATCTCAAGCTCAAGGTGGCTCAGGGTGATCTGACCATTGAAGTTCCAGCAGAAAACGTTGACCTTGTTGGGGTCCGGGACGTAGTGGGCAAGGAAGGCTTGGAGCACGTTTTTGACGTACTCCGTGCCGAGTTCACTGAAGAGCCCACCAACTGGTCACGTCGTTACAAGGCAAACCTGGAGAAGCTTGCTTCCGGTGACGTCATCAAGGTGGCAGAGGTCGTCCGCGACCTGTGGCGCCGCGACCACGACCGGGGTCTCTCCGCAGGGGAGAAGCGCATGCTGGCCAAGGCCCGCCAGATTCTGATCTCAGAACTGGCACTGGCTGAGAAGACCGATGAAGAGAAGGCCGCAAGCGTTCTCGACGAGGTCCTGGCTTCCTAGCTAAGAATCGAACCCCGGTGGCTCATTGGCCGCCGGGGCTTCTTTTTGCCCGAAACCGCCCCAACTGGCTCGCAGTAGTTGGCGTTTTGGGCCCTCTGAACGACAACTACTGCGAGCCAGTTGGGCGGGGGCGTGGCCCCGGGACGTAGTCTTGTCCGCATGAATAGTGCATCGACAGCGCCCGTCACCGCGGTTGTCCTCGTCGCCGCCGGATCCGGCCAGCGGCTGGGCTACGGGATGCCGAAGGCCAAGGTGCCGCTGGGCGGCGACAGCATCCTCACGCACGCCCTGCGGGGCGTGGCCGCGGCCGGGGTCGCGCGGCAGATCTGCGTGGCCCTTCCGCCGGGGGACGCCGAGCTCCGGGCCCAGTGCGAGACGTTCGCGGCGGAGTTGCAGGCCGAGCGCGGCGGCCCCGCCGCGGCGGCGTCCGCGGTGCAGCCTCCCGTGGTGACAGTCGTCGACGGCGGCGCCAGCCGCCCAGATTCCGTGCGGGCTGCCCTTGCCGAGCTCCTGCCCGGCACGCAGTCTGTTTTGGTCCATGATGCCGCCCGGGCGCTCGCCCCCGAATCCGTTTTCCACCGCGTGGCCGCAGCCCTGCAGGCCGGCGCCCTCGCGGTGATCCCCGTGATACCGGTGGTGGACACGGTCAAGACGGTGGACCCCACGCAGGGGCCCGACGCCGATATCGCCCCCGAGGTGGTCACCGGCACCGCCCCGCGGGAAATCCTCCGGGCCGTCCAGACCCCGCAGGGCTTCGACCTTGCCACCCTGCGGCGTGCCCACGAGCAGGCGGCAGGGTTCGACGAGGCCCAGGCCGCCGCCGTCACCGATGACGCAATGCTGGTGGAACTGCTCGGCGTCCCCGTCCACGCGGTCCGCGGCGCCAGCCAGTCGCTGAAAATCACCACACCGCTGGACCTGATCCTTGCCGAAGGCCTGCTCGAAGGCCCGCTCGGCGCGCGCTGGGTGGAGGGCTAATGATGGCCGGACAGCAGCAGCCGCCGGCGTTGCCGCGGACCGGGATCGGCATCGACGTCCACGCCTACGCCCCCGAGGACGCGCCGCAGCCGCTCTGGCTGGGCGGCCTGCTCTGGGAGGGGGAGCGGGGACTCGCTGGCCACTCCGACGGCGATCCGGTGGCGCACGCGGCGGCGGACGCGCTCTTCTCCGCCGCCGGCGTCGGTGACCTGGGCACGCATTTCGGCACCGACCGCCCCGAATTCGCCGGCGCCTCCGGTGCCACGCTGCTGGCTGAAGCGGCCCGGATCGTCCGCGCCGGCGGTTACGAGATCGGCAACATCGCCGTGCAGTTCGTGGCGAACCGGCCCAAATTCGGTCCACGCCGGGAAGAATCCCAGCGAGTCCTCAGCCAGGCCGCCGGCGCGCCGGTGAGTGTCTCGGCCACGACCAGCGACGGGCTGGGCTTCACCGGCCGCGGCGAGGGGATCGCCGCCACGGCGACGGCATTGGTGTATCCGGCCGGCTGAGCACGCCCGGCTGAGCACGCCCCGGCCGGCTGGGAGCCGGCCGGGTGCAGGCTGCGCCGGACGCGGCGATCAGGCCTACGCTTAGGGGACAACATGCTCCGGCCCTGTCAGGAGAACCCCCGTGAAAAAGCTGCTGCCCGCCGTCGTCCTTCTAACCGGAACGCTGCTGGCCGGTTGCGCCGGCACCGCATCGCAGCCGGCAACGACCCCGGCCCGGTTGAGCGTCGAGGAAAGCTGTAAGTTCCTCACCACCGATACGTTCGTGCCCACCGGGAGCGACAAGGAAAAGGCCGCACAGATCGGCCAGCACTACCAGGAGGTCGCGGACAAGGTGGCCCCGGAGATCGCCGGACCGATCCAGCAGATGGCCGATGTCATGAAGCAGGTCGGAGACAGCCCCACCGGCAGGCAGACGTCCGAGCAACTGACGCGGCTCAGGCAGCAGATGGACCAGATCGGCCAGCACTGCAAGTAGTCCGGGCGCCGTCCTCCCGGCCCGGGCATCGGCTAATCTGGAGCGGTGACCCTGCGCTTTTACGACACTGCATCCGCCGAAGTCCGCGACTTCGTCCCCCTGGTTCCGGGCAACGTGAGCCTGTACTACTGCGGCGCCACGGTGCAGGGGATGCCTCATGTGGGCCACATCCGCTCCGCGATCGCCTTTGACCAGCTCACGCGCTGGTTGCAGTACCGCGGCTACCGCGTCACGACGGTCCGGAACGTGACCGACATCGACGACAAAATCCTGGCCAAGTCCGCGGAATCATTCGCCGAGGACTTCGAAGACGGGCCCGGAACCATCCGGAGCGAGCCGTGGTGGGCGCTGGCCTACCGGTACGAGCAGGAATTCCTCAAGGCCTACGACACCCTGGGCGTCTCCCGCCCGACCTACGAGCCGCGCGCCACCGGACACATCCCCGAAATGCACGCCCTGATCGCCCGCTTGATCGACCGCGGCCACGCCTACCAGGCCCTGGATAACTCCGGCGATGTCTACTTCGATGTCCGCTCCTGGGCCAAGTACGGCTCCCTGACGCGCCAGAACATCGATGACATGCAGGGCGCGGCGGACGCCGACCCGCGCGGGAAGAAGGACGCCCGCGACTTCGCGCTCTGGAAGGGCCACAAAGACGGGGAGCCGACGACGGCGGGCTGGGACTCGCCGTGGGGCACCGGCCGGCCCGGCTGGCACCTGGAATGCTCCGCGATGGCGGGCAAGTACCTCGGAAACGAGTTCGACATCCACGGCGGCGGGCTTGACCTGCGCTTCCCGCACCACGAAAACGAGATGGCCCAGTCCCAGGCTGCGGGCCACGGCTTCGCGAACTTCTGGATGCACAACGGCATGGTCACCTACGCCGGGGAGAAGATGTCCAAGTCCATCGGCAACACCATCAGCCCCGCCGAAATGCTGGAGCTGGCCCCGGCGCGGGTGGTCCGCTATTACCTCGGCCAGGCGCAGTACCGCTCCGTGCTGGATTACCAGCCCACGTCGCTGCAGGAGGCCGCGGCCGCCGTCGAGCGTATCGACGGGTTCATCAGCCGCGCCGTCCGGGCCCTCGCCGACGGCGGAAGCTACGGCTTCGCCACCTACGGGAAAGTGCCCGAAGCCTTCGAACGCGCCATGGACGATGACCTCAACGTGCCCCAGGCCCTCGCCGTCCTGCACGAGACCGTCCGGGCCGGCAACACTGCCCTGACGGCCGGCCGGCCCGACGAGGCCCGGCAGGCGCTGGACAGCGTCACGGATATGCTGCGTGTCCTTGGTCTCCATGACACCGCGGGGCCCGCAGTGGACGAGGAGGGCAACAAGGCCCTCGCCGTGCTGGTCGAGGCACAGCTCGCGGCCAGGGCGCAGGCCCGCGCCAGCAAGGATTGGGCTGCCTCGGACGCCATCCGCGATACGCTCGCCGCCGCCGGCGTCGTCGTCGAGGACGGCCCGGACGGGGCGAACTGGAGCCTGAAACGCGGCTGATGCCGTTCCGGGCTGGTCGCCGAACCGGGGCACCGCCAAACCCCGCGGTCGAGGATTTAAGTCGAGTCAGTAGACTGGAGTTCAGACTTATCAACAAATCGCGTAGTTAAAAGGGTGAAACTCATGGCCAACAACGGTCGCCGCTCGGTCAAAATGAAGAAGGGCCCCACCGTCGGGACCGGCGGCCACGGCCGTAAGGCCCTCGAGGGCAAGGGCCCCACTCCGAAGGCGGAGGACCGTCCCTACCACAAGGCGCACAAGAGCAAGCAGCTCGCGGAGCGCTCCGCCGCCAAGCGCGGCACGGGCGCCCGCAGCGCCGGGGCCGGCGCCCGCTCAGGCCCCAAGGGACGCGCCACCGAGGAAGTCGTCACCGGGCGCAACTCCGTCGTCGAGGCACTCCGCGCCGGGATCCCGGCCAAGGCCCTGCACGTTGCCATCCGGATCGAGATGGACGACCGGGTCAAGGAGTCCCTGAAGCTCGCGGCCGAACGCGGCATCCCGCTGCTCGAAACCGGCAAGCCCGAACTGGACCGGATGACCGACGACGCCATCCACCAGGGCCTGGTGCTGCAGATCCCGCCGTACGAGTACCAGGACGCCTACGAACTGGCCGAGGAGACCATCGAGGCCTGGAAGAAGGGCCACGTCGCCAACGCACCGCTCTTCGTGGCCCTCGACGGCATCACCGACCCGCGCAACCTGGGTGCGATCATCCGCTCGGTCTCGGCGTTCAGCGGCCACGGCGTGATCGTGCCCGAACGCCGCTCCGTCGGCGTCACCGCCTCGGCCTGGAAGACCAGCGCCGGCGCCGCCGTCCGCGTCCCCGTGGCCCGCGCCGCCAACCTGAACAGCACGCTCAAGGCCTTCAAGAACATGGGCATCTACGTCCTCGGCCTGGACGGCGACGGCGACGTCTCGCTGCCGGACCTGGCCCTGGCCACCGAGCCGGTCTGCATCGTCGTCGGGTCCGAGGGCAAGGGCCTGAGCCGGTTGGTCCGCGAAAACTGCGACCAGATCGTCTCCATCCCGATCGACTCCGCCATGGAATCCCTCAACGCCTCCATGGCCGTCGGCATCTCCCTCTACGAAATCTCCCGCCAGCGCGCCGCCAAGTAACCGACGCTCCCTCACTTCTGGCGGCTTCCAGCAGGACGCTCCCGCAGTTGTGGTGGTTTCTGGTGGGATGCTCCCGCAGTTGTGGTGGCTTCTGGTGGGACGCTCCCGCAGTTGTGGTGGCTTCTGGTGGGATGCTCCCGCAGTTGTGGTGGCTTACTAGCGTTTGGGTTTAAGCCGCCGGAGGTGCGGGAGCGTTTGGGTTTACACCGCGGGATGTGCGGGAGCGTTTCGATTTAAGCCGCCGGATCTGCGGGAGCGTTTCGATTTAAGCCGCCGGATCTGCGGGAGGGTCGTCTAGAACTTGTGGCGGTTGGCGAGGACCGGGAGTTTGGTTCGGGCGTCGTCGACGACGGCGGGGTCCAGGTCGGCGAAGAGCAGGCCGGGGGCGCCGTCGAGCTCCTGGAGGACCTCGCCGAAGGGGGAAACGACGGCGGAGTGCCCGACCCCGGTCGGCGCTGAGCCCTTCGTCTCGAGGCCAACGCTGGCCGGATCGCCCTGGCCGCAGGCCAGCACGAACGTGGTGGAGTCCGCGGCGCGGGCCCGGGACAGCAGTTTCCACTGCTCGACCTTGCCCGGCCCGGCGCCCCAGGACGCGCAGACGATGTTGACCATCGCCCCGCGTTCCGCGTTTTCCGTGAACAGGTCCGGGAAGCGCACGTCGTAGCAGGTGGCCAGGCCGAAGCTGAGGCCGCCGGCGTCGAACGTGACGGGTTCGGTGCCGCCGTCCACGGTGTCCGACTCGGCGAAGCCGAAGGCGTCGTAGAGGTGGATCTTGTCGTAACCGGTGTCCACGCCCGGGCCGGTGACCAGGAGCGTGTTGCGGACCTTGCGCGCACCCGCGGCGGGCGTCCCGGGGGTGAACATGCCTGCGACGATGACAATTCCGAGCCCGGCGGCGATGGCGCGGACCTGCGTGGCCCACGGGCCGTCCAGCGGCTCGGCGATGTCCAGCAGGGAGTTGCCGAACGCCCGCATGGTCGCTTCCGGGAAGACCACGAGCTCCGCGCCGCCGGCCTTGGCCCGGCCGGCGTACTCCCGCAGCAGGTCCAGGTTCCGGTCCGGCTCGCGGCCGGTGATGATTTGAGCCAGTGCAACCCGCACAATTACCTCCAGTTCGGCGTGTACTCCCAGTATGCCGGTGCCGCGGCCGGTGGGCCCGCCCGCAGGGTCGACATACAGGCGTCCATTTGTCATCCCCGGCTAAGCTTTAACCGATGGTCAAGTCCTATGTTGATACAGCTACCACCGTAGACGCCTCGCGGCCGTTTCCGCTGGGCGTCAGCGTCCCGCGCACGGGTTCCCCGGTGACGGACGACCCTCGTGGTGCCTCCGCCAACGTGGCCGTCTACGCCCCCGGTGTGGCCACCCTGGACATCGCCTACCGCGCCCCCGGCGGCAGCTGGCAGCTTGAGACGCTGCCCAACGTCACGGACGGTGTCCACCACGGCATCGTCGAGGGGCTGCCGGCCGGTTCGCGCTACGGACTGCGCCCCTCGCCGGAGGCCGAGACGCTCCCGCTCTCCGTGCCGGCGCTGGATTTCGACGCCGACGGCCCGCAGCCGCTGCTGCTGGATCCCTACGGCCGGGGCGTGGACGTCCGCGAGGACTTCATTACCAACGTCCGGATGGCTGCCGATTTCGATTGGGGCCTGGACCAGGGGCCGCGCACCCCGTGGCGGAACACCATCATCTATGAGGCCCACGTGCGCGGCCAGTCGATGCTGCACCCGGACATTCCGGAGGACCTGCAGGGCACATACGCCGGCATGGCACATCCGGCGATGGTCGAACATCTGGTCTCGCTGGGCGTCACGGCCGTGCAGTTGCTGCCCGTCCACTTCCACATTGACGAGCCGCACCTGCAGAACCTCGGCCTGCCCAACTACTGGGGCTACAACACGGCCGCATTCTTCGCACCGCACCCCGCTTACGCCACCCAGGCCGCCCAGGACGCAGGCCCGCACGCTGTGCAGGACGAGTTCAAGGGCATGGTCAAACTGCTGCACGCCGCCGGGCTCGAGGTGATCCTCGACGTCGTCTACAACCACACCGCCGAGGGCGGCAAAGACGGCCCGACGCTGAGCTTCCGCGGCCTGGGAGAGGCGGCGTATTACCGCCACGACGGCCACGGTGCGTACGTGGACACCACCGGCTGCGGCAACACCTTGAACTTCGGCGAGCCCCGTGTGGTGCAGCTGGTGCTTGACTCGCTGCGCTACTGGGTGCACGAATTCCACGTCGACGGCTTCCGCTTCGACCTCGCTGTGACGCTGTGCCGGAACGCCAACAACGAATTCGATCCCCGGCACCCCCTGCTGGTCGCCATCGCCGCGGACCCGGTGCTGTCCGAGACGAAGCTCATCGCCGAACCCTGGGACGTCGGCTACGGCGGCTGGCAGACGGGCAAGTTCCCGGCGGGCTGGGTGGACTGGAACGACCACTTCCGCGACGCCGTCCGCACCTTCTGGCTGGCGGACCGGGCCGCGATCGACGCCGGCGGGCAGGGCGGGTCGGTGGCGCGGCTGGCCGACGCCTTGTCCGGTTCGGCGGCCCTCTTCGCGGCGTCGGGGCGGACCCGGTTGGCCTCGGTCAACCTCATTACCGCCCACGACGGGTTCACCCTGGCCGATCTGGTCTCCTACGACCGCAAACACAACGAGGCCAACGGGGAACAGAACCGTGACGGCCACGGCGATAACCGCAGCTACAACCACGGCTTCGAAGGGCGTACCGAAGACGAGGAGATCCTGGCCCGGCGCGCCCAGACGAGCCGCAACCTGATGGCGTCCCTGATGATCTCCCAGGGCGTGCCCATGATCACCGCCGGCGACGAGATCGGCCGCAGCCAGCAGGGGAACAACAACGCCTACTGCCAGGACAACCCCCTGACCTGGATCGACTGGACCAGCACCCCGGAATCGCATGCCGCCCTGCGCAGCACCAAACGCGTGATCCGGCTGCGCAAGGAGTTCCTGGCCGGCCAGCCGCACGACTACCCGGCGCGGGAGCAGCAGTCCTACTTCCACTGGTTCGACGCCGACGGCGCCGCCGATGTCCGGGGACCGCTGGCAGGACCCGGGCCACCGGGTGGTCCAGCTCCTGCTGGGATCCGACGACGGCCGGGTGGACGGTCTCGTGGTGGTCAACGGGTCTGCCGAGGACATCAAGGTCACGCTGCCCGTCATCCCGGCCGACGACGGCGGCGGCCACCGGCTTTACGAGCTCCGGTTGACCACGTCGGAACTGCACGACCGCCGCCAGGGCGTCCGGATCTCCTCCGGCGAGCGGGACATAGTCCAGGCCAACAGCATTAACATCTACCGCGTCTAAACGGTCCGCGCCCGCGGCATGGAGGAACCACAATGAAAGCCCGACGGCTGACCGCCCTCTTCGCCGTGCTGCTGGGACTGGTGGTGCTGGCCTTCATGGCGGCCGGCATCCCGCAGACCGGGACGGCCCCGCCGGAGACCGGCCTGACCAGCCCCGCCCAGAGCCCGACCGGCTTCCAAACCCCGACGTCGGGCCAGGCCCCGGCGGCCGGCGTCGCCAATCCCTCCCGGCTGCCGGAAATAAAAGCTTCCAGCCTGCCCCCTGAGGCGCGGCACACGCTCGCCCTGATTGCCCGGGGCGGCCCGTACCCGTATTCCCGGGACAACGTCACGTTCGGAAATTTTGAACGGGTGCTCCCGCGGAAAGCCTCCGGCTACTACCGGGAATTTACGGTCAGGACGCCCGGGGAGTCGGACCGGGGAGCGCGCCGGATCGTCGCGGGAGGCGACGGCGAAAAATACTACACCGCCGACCATTACCAAACATTCAAATTCATCCTTGAAGGCAAGTAGGAAACCATGAAGATTTTCGCCGCCGACACCTGGGCCCTCGAGGAATTGCAGGCACAAATCCACGACGCCGGCCGCCGGCCGCTGCTAATTCCGGCCGCGGACTCCAAGACGGCCGTGTTGCAGACCTTCGGCGAGGCCATGGACTTCCCCGGGCACTACGGCGTGAACCTGGATGCCTTCAACGATTCGCTGCACGACTTCGCCGACGCCGCCGGCGAAGCCGCGCAACAGCCGGTCACCCTGATCTGGCAGGTCCCGGCCGTTTTCCGCGCCGACCGCGCCTTCGGCGTGATCTGCGAAATCCTGCAGGACGTCGAACGCTACGCGGGCAAGGACCTGGCCGTCATCGCCGTCTGCCTTTGACGGACCGAAAACCCTTGCGGAGTCACGGCTCAGGCATTCACGATCAGGCCCAGCTCGGCCTTGGACGCGAGCCCTTCATGCTTTGGCAGCACGCGCACGGTGTAACCGAACGAGCCGGAGCGGTCAATGACCAGGGTCCCGCTGAACAGGTAGCGGCCCTTGCCCAGGTCTTCCACGGACTGCAGCTCCGCCACGGTGATGTCAGTCAGCTCGTCGCTGTCCTCGGCGCGGCCGAAGGCCACCTCCACGGCCACGTCCTCCGGCGGAAGGCCGCCGAGCGCCACGTAGGCGTTCACCTGCAGGTCGTCGCCGATCTGGGGGTCCTCGGAGACGCCCACCGAGTCCACATGTTCGACCTGGACCTGCGGCCAGGCTTCACGGACCCGGGAGCACCAGCCGGCGAGGGCCTTGGCCTCGGCAAAGTTGTCCGCCGACGCCAGCCGTCCCGCGACCGCCGCCGGCCGGTAGAGCACGTTGACGTAGTCCTGCAGCATCCGGTCCGCGGACACGGCCGGTCCCAGGTGCGACATGGTGTGCTTGATCATCGACACCCAATGCGTGGGGACCTTCTGCGGTCCGGGCTGCGAGGGACCGGCCGCGCCGGCACCGTCGGAGACTGTCAGGCCGTAGAACTTCGGCGCCACCTGGGTCTCCAGGAGCTCGTATAGCGCCGCGGCCTCGATGTCGTCGCGTTCCTCGGAGGACGCGTCGTTGTTGGCGGTGGGGATCGCCCAGCCGTTCTCGCCGTCGTACATTTCATCCCACCAGCCGTCCAGCACGGAGAGGTTCAGCGAGCCGTTCAGGGCCGCTTTCATCCCTGAGGTGCCGCACGCCTCCAGCGGGCGGAGCGGGTTGTTCAGCCACACATCGCAGCCCGGGAACAGGGTCCGGGCCATGGCGATGTCGTAGTTGGGCAGGAACGCGATCCGGTGCCGGACCGCGGGGTCGTCGGTGAAACGGACCAGGTCCTGGATCATTTTCTTACCCGCATCGTCGGCGGGGTGCGACTTGCCCGCGATCACCAACTGGATCGGGTGCGTCTTGTGCAGCAGCAGCGCCTTCAGCCGCGCCGGGTCGCGGAGCATGAGGGTGAGCCGTTTGTAGGTGGGCACCCGGCGGGCGAAGCCGATGGTCAGGACATCGGGATCAAGCACCGAATCGGTCCAGGACAGCTCGGCGTCGGCGGCGCCGCGTTTCTTCCACGCGGCCCGCAGCCGGTGCCGGACGTCCTCCACGAGCGAGACCCGCATCTCGCGGCGGAGCGCCCACAGGGCTTCGTCGCTGACGTTGTAGGCCAGGTCCCAGCGGCCCTCCGTCTCGGCGTCGGCACCGAACTGCGCCCGGGCCAGCTGCGAGACCCGGGGATCCACCCAGGTGGGCACGTGCACGCCGTTGGTGACCGAGGTGATCGGGACCTCCGAATGGTCGAAGCCGGGCCAGAGCGCCGAAAACATGCCGCGGGAGACCACGCCGTGCAGCTTGGCGACGCCGTTGGCGCGCTGCGCGAGCCGCAGCCCCATCACGGCCATGTTGAAAACGAACGGGTTGCCGTCGGCGAAGTCCTCCCGGCCCAGGCCCAGGATCTTTGAGATCGGCACGTTGGGGGCCAGCCCCGCGGTGAAGAAATGCTCGATCTGCGAGATCTCGAAACGGTCGATGCCGGCCGGCACCGGGGTGTGCGTGGTGAACACCGTCGAGGCGCGCCCGGCGGTCAGTGCCTCGTCCCAGCTGAGCGGGTTCTCCCCGGACATCAGTTCCTGGATGCGTTCGACCCCGAGGAAGCCGGCGTGGCCTTCGTTGGTGTGGAACACCTCCGGCGCGGGGGCACCGGTCAGCTGCTGGTAGGCGCGCAGTGCCTTGACCCCGCCCATGCCCAGCAGGAGTTCCTGCTGCAGCCGGTGGTCGCCGCCGCCGCCGTAGAGCCGGTCGGTGATGCCGCGCGCCGCGTCGTCGTTGCCCGCCACGTTGGAGTCCAGCAGCAGCAGCGGGACACGGCCGACGTCGGCCCGCCAGACGTGTGCCAGCAGGCGGCGGCCGTGGGGGAGCGGCAGGGAAATTTGGATTGGCCGGCCGTTGCCGTCCGGCGAGGCTTCCCGGAGCAGGGTCAGCGGCAGGCCGTCCGGGTCCAGGACCGGGTAGGTCTCCTGCTGCCAGGCGTCCCGGGAGAGGGACTGCTTGAAGTAGCCGGCCTGGTAGAGCAGGCCGACGCCGATCAGCGGCACGCCGAGGTCCGAGGCCGCCTTCAGGTGGTCGCCGGCCAGGATGCCGAGGCCGCCGGAGTACTGCGGAAGGACCTCGGTGATACCGAATTCGGGCGAAAAGTATGCGATGCAGCGCGGCGCGTCCGCACCCAGGGTCTGGTACCAGCGGGGCTGCTCCAGGTACTGGTCAAGGTCGGCGGCGGCCGCATGGACCCGGCGGACCACGTCCTGGTCCGCCGCGAGCCGCTGCAGTTCCTCCCTGCTGACCAGACCCAGGAAGGTAACCGGATCGTGCGCGCTCTCGGCCCAGATGGCCGGGTTCAGCTGCTCGAACAGGTCCCGGGTCGGCAGGTGCCAGGACCAGCGCAGGTTGGTGGCGAGCCGCGCCAGGGGCCGGATCGATTCGGGAAGAACAGTTCGGACGGTAAATCTGCGGATAGCCTTCACCAGCGAAACACTAACGGACAAGTCAGGGCCCCGGAACAGCTTTGGGTTTCTTTCCGGTAAATGTCGGATTGCCTTCAGGATTCGGGCAAAAAACTGAGCAGCCTTAGCATTCTGTGCGATTTGTAGATAACGTCGAGGCTGTGACGACTAACTCGCGAACCAGTGCCGTGTCCAAGCAAAAGCCGAAGGCCCTGATCACGGACGGCCTCAAATTCGGCCGGTTTCCGATCACCGCCGTGCAGCCCGCGGTGGAGGACGGAAAGTTCCCCGCGAAAGCCGTCGTGGGCGAGGGCATCGTCGTCGGCGCCACCGCCTTCCGCGAGGGCCACGACATGCTCGGCGTCAGCGCTGTGCTGCTGGACCCGCGGGGCAAGGAACGCCAGCGCGTCCGGCTGGCCCCGCCGCGCGGGGACCGAGGCAAGGGCACCGACCGCTGGGAAGGCCTGCTCACCCCGTCCGGCACCGGCAATTGGTCGTTCGTGATCGAGGCCTGGCACGACCGCTACGGCACCTGGCACCACAACGCCGAGGTCAAGATTGAAGCCGGCATCGACGTCGAGCTGATGCTGGCCGAGGGCGCCGCCCTGCTGACCGAGGCCTCCGAGGAGACCACCCGCCCCTCCGCCGACCGGCGGACGCTGCGGATCGCCGTCGTCGGACTCTCCGACGGGTCGAAGACGCCGGAGGAGCGCCTCGCCGCCGGCTTCAGCACCGACGTCGCCGCCGTCATCGCGCGGCAGCCGATCCGCGAACTGGTGACCGTCTCCGAGCCGTATCCGCTGCTGGTGGAACGCGAGCTCGCCGGACGCGGCGCCTGGTATGAATTCTTTCCCCGCTCCGAGGGTGCCGTCCGCAACCACGAGACCGGCGAATGGACGTCGGGGACCTTCCGCACCGCCGCGAAGCGCCTCGACGCGGTCGCCGCGATGGGCTTCGACATCATCTACATGCCGCCGATCCACCCGATCGGCACCCAGCACCGCAAGGGCCCGAACAACACCCTGCTGGCCGGCCCGCACGACCCCGGCTCGCCGTGGGCGATCGGCGCAGCGGAGGGCGGCCACGACGCCATCCACCCGGACCTGGGCACCTTTGAGGACTTCGACGCCTTCGTCGCCCGCGCCGGTGAGCTGGGCCTGGAAGTGGCCCTCGACCTCGCCCTGCAGGCGGCCCCGGACCACCCTTGGGTGAAGAGCCACCCCGAATGGTTCACCACCCGCGTGGACGGCAGCATCGCCTACGCCGAAAACCCGCCGAAAAAATACCAGGACATCTTCCCGCTCAACTTCGACAACGACCCGGCCGGGCTGTCCAACGAAATCCTGCGGATCGTCCAGCTGTGGATCAGCCACGGCGTCAAGATCTTCCGGGTGGACAACCCGCACACCAAGCCGGTCTGGTTCTGGGAGTGGCTGATCGCCAAGGTCAACAAGAAGAACCCCGACGTCGTCTTCCTCGCCGAGGCCTTCACCCGCCCCGCCATGATGCACGCGCTGGGCCGGGCCGGGTTCCAGCAGTCCTACACCTACTTCACCTGGCGCAACACCAAGGAAGAGCTGGAGGAATACTTCCAGGAAGTCAGCCACGAATCACCGGCCTACTTCCGGCCCAACTTCTTCGTCAACACCCCTGACATCCTCACCGAGTACCTGCAGTACGGCGGCCCGGCGGCGTTCAAGATCCGCGCCACGCTCGCCGCCACCGCCAGCCCCACCTGGGGCGTCTACGCCGGCTTCGAACTCTACGAGCACGTGGCCCGGCCGGGTGCGGAGGAGTACATCGACAACGAAAAGTTCGAGTACAAGGCCCGCGACTGGGACGCCGCGGCCGAGTCCGGCCGCACCCTGGCACCGTACCTGACCCGGCTCAACGAGATCCGGCACGCCCACCCGGCCCTCGGCGACCTGCAGAACCTGACCCTGCACCAGAGCACGGACAACGCCACGGTCGTCTACTCCAAGCACAAGACCCTTCCGGACGGCAGCAAGGACACCCTGATCATCGTGGTCAACGTGGATCCGCACGGCATCCGGGAGAGCACGGTGTCCCTGGACCTGGCCGCCCTGGAGCTGTCCCCGGAGGACCTGACGCACAACGGCGGCTTCGTCGTCGATGACCTGCTGACCGGTGAAAGCTGGGAATGGGGCGAGTACAACTACGTCCGCCTTGACGCACATCTCGAACCCGCCCACATCCTGAGCATCCGGAGGTAGCGCCAGTGAGTTTTAGCCCGAACAACCCCAACCAGCACTTCAGCCCGAAGGGGAATTTCGAACTGAACGCCCCCGGCCTGCAGCACGACCCGCACTGGTACCGCAAGGCGGTCTTCTACGAAGTCCTGGTCCGCGGGTTCGCGGACGGCAACGGCGACGGCTCCGGCGACTTCCACGGATTGATCGAGAAACTGGACTACCTCCAGTGGCTCGGCGTCGACTGCCTCTGGCTGCCGCCCTTCTTCCAGTCTCCGCTGCGCGACGGCGGCTACGACATCTCGGACTACAACTCCGTGCTGGACGAGTTCGGCACCATCAGCGACTTCAAGCGGCTCGTCGCCGAGGCCCACGCCCGCGGCGTCCGGGTGATCATCGACCTGCCGCTGAACCACACCTCGGACCAGCACCCCTGGTTCCAGGAGTCCCGCAAGGATCCGGACGGCCCGTTCGGCGACTTCTACGTCTGGAGCGACACGGACGAGAAGTATGAAGACGCCCGGATCATCTTCGTGGACACCGAGGAATCCAACTGGACCTTCGACCCGATCCGCCGCCAGTTCTTCTGGCACCGGTTCTTCAGCCACCAGCCGGACCTGAATTTCGAGAACCCCAAAGTCATCGACGCGCTCTTCGACGTCGTACGGTTCTGGCTGGACCAGGGCATTGACGGGTTCCGCGCCGACGCCATTCCGTACCTGTTCGAGGAGGAGGGCACCAACTGCGAGAACCTGCCGCAGACCCACGAGTTCCTCCGCCAGCTGCGCCGGATGGTCGATGAAAGCTACCCGGGCCGCGTGATCATTGCCGAGGCGAACCAGCCGCCCGCCGAGGTGGTCGAATACTTCGGCACCGAAGAGGAACCCGAATGCCACATGGCCTTCCACTTCCCGATCATGCCGCGGCTCTACTACGCGCTGCGGGACCAGAAGGCGGCCCCGATCATCGAGACGATGAAGGACACCCCGGACATCCCGGAAGGCGCCCAGTGGGGCACGTTCCTGCGCAACCACGACGAACTGACCCTGGAAATGGTCACCTCCGACGAACGCGCCGCGATGCTCGGCTGGTACGCCCCGGACCCCCGGATGCGCGCCAACATCGGGATCCGGCGCCGGCTGGCCCCGCTGCTGGATAACTCCCGTTCCGAGATCGAACTCATCAACGCCCTGCTGCTCTCGCTGCCGGGGAGCCCGTTCCTCTACTACGGTGACGAGATCGGCATGGGCGACAACATCTGGCTCGAGGACCGCGACGCGGTCCGCACCCCGATGCAGTGGAACCCGGACCGGAACGCCGGGTTCTCCCACGCAGACCCGGGCAAGCTTTACCTGCCGGTGATCCAGTCGCTGGTCTACAACTACAGCATGGCCAACGTGGAGGCCGAAGCCGCCCACTCCGGCTCGCTGCTGCGCTGGACCCGCCAGATCCTCAGCGTCCGCCGGAACCACCCAGCCTTCGGGCTCGGCTCCTTCCGGCACGTCGAGGCCGACCACGACGTCGTGCTGTCCTACCTCCGCGACCTGCCTGCCGGCAACGCCGCGGGGGAGGAACCCGAGACCATCCTGTGCGCCTTCAACCTCTCCCAGCACCCGGTGGCCACCACGCTCAGGTTGCCGCAGTACGCCGGCCGGGGACTCCGCGACGTCTTCGGCGGCCAGGCGTTCCCGGCAATCTCCGACGACGGCACGCTGACCCTCACCCTCGGCAGCCACGACTTCTTCTGGCTGCGGCTCCGCTCGGCAGCGTCCAACCCGGCATCGCCGCACACCCAGGCGATGCCTATCCTGTCCATCGAAGGCTGACATGACCCAACCGACCCTTTCCCCCGCACTGGATGCCTTGCTCCGCAGCTGGCTGCCCCGCCAGCGCTGGTTCCCCGTCAAAAGCGCGCACTTCAGCTTCGAACCGGTCGGACGGGTACGGCTGTCCGGGCCCGTGGCGGCCGCGGACAGCACGGTCCCGGACAGCGCGGTCCCGGACAGCGCGGCGCTCGAGGTACTGCTGCTGGCGGTGACCTATCCGACCGCGGACGGCAACCGCACCGACGTCGTGCAGGTGCCGCTCAGCGCCCGCACCCTGCCGCTGGCGGGTGCCGGGGCCGCGCTGCTCGGGGAGCTCGCCGCGGACGGCACGGACTCCGCCCACGGCTGGATCTACGACGGCGTGCACGATCCGGCGTTCATCGCGGCCTGGCTGGAACTTATGCGGGGAGGGTCCTCCACCGCCGACGGCGCCGCCGCGGGTCACCTCGTGGACGCCGGCTACCGCCTGCCGTTCGCCTCCGGCAAGGTCCGGGTACTCACCGGCGAGCAGTCCAACAGTTCGGTCATCGTTGACGACGGCGCCTCCGCGGCGATCCTCAAGTTCTTCCGGGTGCTGTCCGAGGGCCAGAACCCGGAGGTCGAGATCGGTGCGGCGCTGACCGCCGGCCGTACCACCGAAGTCCCGGCCACCCTCGGCTGGGTGCGCGGCGAGTGGACGGACCCTGCCGCGGACGGCGCTGCCCGCACCGCCCGCGGCGAGCTCGCCGTCGCCCACGAATTCCTGTCCGGCGGCCTGGATGCCTGGCGCCTGGCCGTCGACGCGGCCAGCACCGGCACCGACTTCACCGCCGAGGCCCGCGGCCTGGGCGTTGCCACCGCCACCGTGCACCGCCGGCTGGCCGAAGCGCTCGGCACGGCCGCGGAGAGCGTCCCCGGCCGGGACATCGCGCCCGGCGTCGCCCAGCGGGTCCGGCAGACGTGGGCCGAGGCCGGCGCCGCCGTCGGGCCGTTCGACGCCGAACTGGAAGCACTGCTCGCACGGCTCGAAGGCAGCAACGCCGGCAGGCTGCAGCGGATCCACGGCGACCTGCACCTCGGCCAGATCCTGCAGGTTCCCGGCGGCGCGGGAAAGCCGCCGCGCTGGGCGATCCTGGATTTCGAAGGGGAGCCGCTGCGGCCGATCTCCGAACGGAACTTCCCGGATGTGCCGCTGCGCGACGTCGTCGGCATGCTGCGCTCCTTTGACTACGCCGCCGGGGCGGCCATCCGTGAATACGACGGCGCCGCGGTGCCCGCGGGGTGGGTGGACGACTGCGCCGAGGCTTTCCTGGCCGGCTACGCGGAGGTCACACCCGGCACAATCGACCGCGACTCGCCCCTGTTTGTGGCGTTGTGGCTCGACAAGGCCCTTTACGAAGTTGTCTATGAACTACGGAACAGGCCGGACTGGCTCGCCATCCCGGTGAATGCGTCCCGTCGGCTCCTCGGCAGTACAGGCTCCGGCGTTCCCGCCGAAGCCGCAGCGGAAGGTAACAAAATGACAGGTTCAGCCCCTACCGATCGACCCGGCGTCCCGCTTCCCGTGGATGCGGAGACCCTTGCACGGGTCGCCGCCGGCGAGCACCATGCACCGCACTCGGTCCTTGGCGCCCACCTGGACGACTACGGCCACGTCACGATCCGGACCGTGAAGCACCTCGCCGAAGCGGTTTCCGTGGTCACCGCCGCCGGCAGCGTGCCGATGTCACACGAGTCCGGCGGCGTCTGGGTCGCCGTCCTGGATCCGGTGGACGAAGGCCACGTGCCGGACTACCGGCTCGAGGTCGCCTATGAGGGACGGGAGCCGCAACAGGCCGACGAGCCCTACCGGTACCTGCCGACGGTCGGCGAGATCGATCTGCACCTGATCGGCGAGGGCCGGCACGAACGGCTCTGGGATGTGCTGGGCGCACACGTCCAGCACTACAAATCCGCGATGGGGGACGTTGACGGTGTGTCCTTCGCCGTGTGGGCCCCCAACGCCCAGGCGGTGCGCGTCAAGGGTGACTTCAACGGCTGGGACGGCCGGGAGTTCTCCATGCGCTCGCTCGGATCCTCCGGCGTCTGGGAGCTGTTCATCCCCGGCGTTTTGGCAGGGGCGTGCTACAAATTCGAGATCAAGACCAAATACGGGCACTGGGTCGAAAAAGCCGACCCGCTCGCCTTCGGCACGGAAGTTCCGCCACTGACGGCGTCCCGCGTCGTCGAACCCTCCTACGCGTTCGGGGACGCCGAGTGGATGAAGGCACGGGCCGAACGGGACCCGCACAACGCGCCGATGAGCGTCTACGAGGTGCACCTGGGCTCCTGGCGGGTCGGACTGGACTACCGCGAGCTGGCCAAGGAACTCGTCGAGTACGTCAAGTGGCTCGGCTTCACCCACGTGGAATTCATGCCCGTCGCCGAACACCCCTTCGGCGGCTCCTGGGGCTACCAGGTCACGTCCTACTTCGCGCCGACCTCGCGCTTCGGGCACCCGGATGAGTTCCGGCACCTGGTGGACGAACTGCACCAGGCCGGCATCGGTGTGCTGCTGGACTGGGTGCCGGCGCACTTCCCCAAGGACGCCTGGGCGCTGGCACAATTCGACGGCGGCCCGCTGTACGAGCACTCCGACCCGAACCTGGGCGAACACCCGGACTGGGGCACCCTGATCTTCGACTTCGGCCGCAGCGAGGTCCGCAACTTCCTGGTCGCCAACGCGCTCTACTGGCTGGAGGAGTTCCACATCGACGGCCTCCGCGTGGACGCGGTGGCCTCGATGCTCTACCTCGACTACTCCCGCGAGGAGGGCCAGTGGCAGCCGAACCGCTTCGGCGGCCGCGAAAACCTCGAAGCGATCTCCTTCCTGCAGGAAGTCAACGCGACGGTCTACAAAACGCACCCCGGCGCGGTCATGATCGCCGAGGAATCCACCGCGTTCCCGGGCGTGACGGCCCCCACCAGCCAGGGCGGTCTGGGCTTCGGGATCAAGTGGAACATGGGCTGGATGCATGACTCGCTCAAATACATGGCCGAGGATCCTTACAACCGCAAATGGCACCACGGCACCATCACGTTCTCCCTGGTGTACGCCTACACGGAGAATTTCCTGCTGCCGATCAGCCATGACGAGGTTGTGCACGGCAAGGGATCGATGCTGCGCAAGATGCCCGGCGACCGCTGGCAGCAGCTTGCCAACCTGCGTGCCTTCCTGGCCTACCAGTGGGCCCACCCGGGCAAGCAGTTGATCTTTATGGGCACCGAGTTCGGCCAAGAGGCGGAGTGGTCGGAACAGTACGGCCTGGACTGGTGGCTGGCTGACATTCCGGCCCACCGTGGACTTCAGCTCCTGACCAAGGACCTGAACGGGCTCTACAGCTCCACCCCGGCCCTGTACGAACGGGACAACGACCCCGATGGGTTCCAGTGGATCAACGGCGGGGACGCGGACCGGAACGTGCTGACCTTCATCCGCCGGGACGCGCAGGGCAATGCCCTGGTCTGCGCCATGAACTTCTCCGGCGCTCCGCATCAGGACTTCCGCCTGGGCGTTCCGGCCGCAGGGGAGTGGCAGGAAGTCCTGAATACGGACGCCGCCGCCTACGGGGGTTCGGGCGTCCTGAATGAGGGCAGCCTGACGGCGGCCGACGACGGCGTGGACGGTCAGCCGGCGACGCTCACCGTGACGCTGCCTCCGCTGGGCGCGGCCTACTTCAAGGCGGTCAGCTAGCCGCGTGAGGGCACGGCCGTGAGGGCGTGCCTGGTCGAAGGGCCCGGAATCCCTGGGATTCCGGGCTTTTCCGTGCCCGGCGCCAACTATCGGTCCGGGGACGCAGGAAGGCCCGCCGGGGACGCTTTGTCACCCGGGCTGAGTGGTGGTAGAGTTTATTTCCGCGCTGCTCCCCGGAGTTGATCCGCTAAGAAGACCAAGAAGCCTATGGCAAGACTGAGTCGGAAACGCTGATTTGACTAGGGTGAAGCAAGCGGGTAAGTTTGAAAAGTTGCTCCGGAGCGATCCATGGCTGAGGTTGTGGTGGTGCCGGGTGTGTCTGTTGTTTGAGAACTCAATAGTGTGCCAAGTTTGTTGATACCAATTTATTGTAATGGATTGGTTGTTTTGCCGGGCCTGCCACCCCGTGGTTGGGTCTGGTTTTTACAGCTGGTTTCAAATTTTGTGCAGTGCGTTGTTCCCGTTTTCCCGGGGGTGCGTGCTGTGTCTGTTCTTCAACGGAGAGTTTGATCCTGGCTCAGGATGAACGCTGGCGGCGTGCTTAACACATGCAAGTCGAACGATGATCCGGTGCTTGCACCGGGGATTAGTGGCGAACGGGTGAGTAACACGTGAGTAACCTGCCCTTAACTCTGGGATAAGCCTGGGAAACTGGGTCTAATACCGGATATGACTCCTCATCGCATGGTGGGGGGTGGAAAGCTTTTTGTGGTTTTGGATGGACTCGCGGCCTATCAGCTTGTTGGTGAGGTAATGGCTCACCAAGGCGACGACGGGTAGCCGGCCTGAGAGGGTGACCGGCCACACTGGGACTGAGACACGGCCCAGACTCCTACGGGAGGCAGCAGTGGGGAATATTGCACAATGGGCGCAAGCCTGATGCAGCGACGCCGCGTGAGGGATGACGGCCTTCGGGTTGTAAACCTCTTTCAGTAGGGAAGAAGCGAAAGTGACGGTACCTGCAGAAGAAGCGCCGGCTAACTACGTGCCAGCAGCCGCGGTAATACGTAGGGCGCAAGCGTTATCCGGAATTATTGGGCGTAAAGAGCTCGTAGGCGGTTTGTCGCGTCTGCCGTGAAAGTCCGGGGCTCAACTCCGGATCTGCGGTGGGTACGGGCAGACTAGAGTGATGTAGGGGAGACTGGAATTCCTGGTGTAGCGGTGAAATGCGCAGATATCAGGAGGAACACCGATGGCGAAGGCAGGTCTCTGGGCATTAACTGACGCTGAGGAGCGAAAGCATGGGGAGCGAACAGGATTAGATACCCTGGTAGTCCATGCCGTAAACGTTGGGCACTAGGTGTGGGGGACATTCCACGTTTTCCGCGCCGTAGCTAACGCATTAAGTGCCCCGCCTGGGGAGTACGGCCGCAAGGCTAAAACTCAAAGGAATTGACGGGGGCCCGCACAAGCGGCGGAGCATGCGGATTAATTCGATGCAACGCGAAGAACCTTACCAAGGCTTGACATGAACCGGTAAGACCTGGAAACAGGTCCCCCACTTGTGGCCGGTTTACAGGTGGTGCATGGTTGTCGTCAGCTCGTGTCGTGAGATGTTGGGTTAAGTCCCGCAACGAGCGCAACCCTCGTTCCATGTTGCCAGCGCGTTATGGCGGGGACTCATGGGAGACTGCCGGGGTCAACTCGGAGGAAGGTGGGGACGACGTCAAATCATCATGCCCCTTATGTCTTGGGCTTCACGCATGCTACAATGGCCGGTACAAAGGGTTGCGATACTGTGAGGTGGAGCTAATCCCAAAAAGCCGGTCTCAGTTCGGATTGGGGTCTGCAACTCGACCCCATGAAGTCGGAGTCGCTAGTAATCGCAGATCAGCAACGCTGCGGTGAATACGTTCCCGGGCCTTGTACACACCGCCCGTCAAGTCACGAAAGTTGGTAACACCCGAAGCCGGTGGCCTAACCCCTTGTGGGAGGGAGCTGTCGAAGGTGGGACTGGCGATTGGGACTAAGTCGTAACAAGGTAGCCGTACCGGAAGGTGCGGCTGGATCACCTCCTTTCTAAGGAGCACCTACAACAACCCCGCCAAGCCACTGTGTTTGTGTGGTGGTGTTGTCAGGAGTAACGCCCGTTGCGCAGACGTTTGTTCTGCGGCGGGTGCTCACGGGTGGAATATCAACGGATAGCGGCCGCATGGTTTTGTCCTTGCCCAGTACGGATGGCTCCTTGAGTGTCCTGGAACGGCGGGGGCGGGGTTGGTGCGGTTTCGTGTTTGGCACACTGTTGGGTCCTGAGACAACAGGACCATGGCCGGTGGCCCGGGTGTCTTCCTTTGGGAGGGTGTTTCGGGGTGCGGGGTGTGGGACTTGTGTTTCTGGTTTCCCGGCTGCAACGTTTCGTGCACTGTTTGGGTGTGTGGGGTGTGTGGTACGGGGTTGTTGTTTGAGAACTACATAGTGGACGCGAGCATCTTTTATAAGAAGCAATTTCCAAGAATATGAACCTGGATCTGTCCTTGCGCCTTTGGGTGTGGGGGTGGTTTCTGTGGTTCTCTCGAAATTACTCCTTGATCTTTTGTGGTCAAGTTTTTAAGAGCACACGGTGGATGCCTTGGCATTAGGAGCCGAAGAAGGACGTAGGAATCTGCGATAAGCCTGGGGGAGTCGATAACCGGACTGTGATCCCAGGGTGTCCGAATGGGGAAACCCCGCCAGACGCGCGAGTGATCTGGTGACCCGCATCTGAACACATAGGGTGCGTGGAGGGAACGCGGGGAAGTGAAACATCTCAGTACCCGCAGGAAGAGAAAACAATAGTGATTCCGTTAGTAGTGGCGAGCGAACGCGGATCAGGCTAAACCGTTCCATGTGTGAATAGCCGGCGGGCGTTGCATGGTCGGGGTTGTGGGACTTTCCGTTCTGTCTCTGCCGGGACAGTGGGGTGTGATGTATGTGCATAGGTGAACGGTCTTGAAAGGCCGGCCAGAGAGGGTGTGAGTCCCGTAACCGAAATGTGGCATGCCGCCTGGGAAGTATCCCGAGTAGCACGGGGCCCGAGAAATCCCGTGTGAATCTGTCAGGACCACCTGATAAGCCTAAATACTCCCTAATGACCGATAGCGGACCAGTACCGTGAGGGAAAGGTGAAAAGTACCCCGGGAGGGGAGTGAAACAGTACCTGAAACCGTGTGCTTACAATCCGTCGGAGCCATCACAGCTTGCTGTGTTGTGGTGACGGCGTGCCTTTTGAAGAATGAGCCTGCGAGTTAGTGTTACGTCGCGAGGTTAACCCGTGTGGGGAAGCCGTAGCGAAAGCGAGTCTGAACAGGGCGTTGCAGTGGCGTGATCTAGACCCGAAGCGAAGTGATCTACCCATGGCCAGGTTGAAGCGACGGTAAGACGTCGTGGAGGACCGAACCCACTTCAGTTGAAAATGGAGGGGATGAGCTGTGGGTAGGGGTGAAAGGCCAATCAAACTTCGTGATAGCTGGTTCTCCCCGAAATGCATTTAGGTGCAGCGTTGCGTGTTTCTTACCGGAGGTAGAGCTACTGGATGGCTAATGGGCCCTACAAGGTTACTGACGTCAGCCAAACTCCGAATGCCGGTAAGTGAGAGCGCAGCAGTGAGACTGTGGGGGATAAGCTTCATAGTCGAGAGGGAAACAGCCCAGACCACCAACTAAGGCCCCTAAGCGTGTGCTAAGTGGGAAAGGATGTGGAGTTGCGAAGACAACCAGGAGGTTGGCTTAGAAGCAGCCATCCTTAAAAGAGTGCGTAATAGCTCACTGGTCAAGTGATTCCGCGCCGACAATGTAGCGGGGCTCAAGTACACCGCCGAAGTTGTGGCATTCAGATATGTGCTAAGCCCTTGTGGTTCAGGCGTCTGGATGGGTAGGGGAGCGTCGTGTGGGCGGTGAAGTCGCGGTGTAAACCAGCGGTGGAGCCTACACGAGTGAGAATGCAGGCATGAGTAGCGAAAGACGGGTGAGAAACCCGTCCGCCGAATGATCAAGGGTTCCAGGGTCAAGCTAATCTGCCCTGGGTAAGTCGGGACCTAAGGCGAGGCCGACAGGCGTAGTCGATGGACAACGGGTTGATATTCCCGTACCGGCGAAAAACCGCCCATGCTGAACAGGGGATACTAACCGCCCGAGACCTGCCCGACACCCCTTGTGGGTGGAGGGTTTTGGTGGAGCGCGGGACCTGAATCCTGGGAGGCAAGCGTATTAACAGGTGTGACGCAGGAAGGTAGCCGGGCCGGGCGATGGTTGCCCCGGTCTAAGGATGTAGGGCGAACGGTAGGCAAATCCGCCGTTCATGATGCCTGAGACCCGATGGGACCCCCGTATGGGGGGATCCGGTGATCCTATGCTGCCGAGAAAAGCATCGACGCGAGGTTTTAGCCGCCCGTACCCCAAACCGACACAGGTGATCAGGTAGAGAATACTAAGGCGATCGAGAGAATTATGGTTAAGGAACTCGGCAAAATGCCCCCGTAACTTCGGGAGAAGGGGGGCCCCTATCGTGATGGACACGTGCTGTCCGGAGCGTGCAGGGGCCGCAGAGACCAGGGGGAAGCGACTGTTTACTAAAAACACAGGTCCGTGCGAAGTCGCAAGACGATGTATACGGACTGACTCCTGCCCGGTGCTGGAAGGTTAAGAGGACCGGTTAGCCGCAAGGCGAAGCTGAGAATTTAAGCCCCAGTAAACGGCGGTGGTAACTATAACCATCCTAAGGTAGCGAAATTCCTTGTCGGGTAAGTTCCGACCTGCACGAATGGAGTAACGACTTCCCCGCTGTCTCAACCATAAACTCGGCGAAATTGCAGTACGAGTAAAGATGCTCGTTACGCGCAGCAGGACGGAAAGACCCCGAGACCTTTACTATAGTTTGGTATTGGTGTTCGGAGTGGCTTGTGTAGGATAGGTGGGAGACGTTGAAGCCCGGACGCCAGTTCGGGTGGAGTCATCGTTGAAATACCACTCTGGTCACTTTGGACATCTAACTTCGGCCCGTAATCCGGGTCAGGGACAGTGCCTGATGGGTAGTTTAACTGGGGCGGTTGCCTCCTAAAAAGTAACGGAGGCGCCCAAAGGTTCCCTCAGCCTGGTTGGCAATCAGGTGTCGAGTGTAAGTGCACAAGGGAGCTTGACTGTGAGAGAGACATCTCGAGCAGGGACGAAAGTCGGGACTAGTGATCCGGCGGTACATTGTGGAATGGCCGTCGCTCAACGGATAAAAGGTACCTCGGGGATAACAGGCTGATCTTGCCCAAGAGTCCATATCGACGGCATGGTTTGGCACCTCGATGTCGGCTCGTCGCATCCTGGGGCTGGAGTAGGTCCCAAGGGTTGGGCTGTTCGCCCATTAAAGCGGTACGCGAGCTGGGTTTAGAACGTCGTGAGACAGTTCGGTCCCTATCCGCTGCGCGCGCAGGAAATTTGAGAAGGGCTGTCCTTAGTACGAGAGGACCGGGACGGACGAACCTCTGGTGTGTCAGTTGTACTGCCAAGTGCACCGCTGATTAGCTACGTTCGGATGGGATAACCGCTGAAAGCATCTAAGCGGGAAGCTCGCTTCGAGATGAGATTTCCATACACCTTGCGTGTGAGAGGCCCCCAGCCAGACCACTGGGTTGATAGGCCGGATGTGGAAGCGAGGACTAACGACTCGTGAAGCTGACCGGTACTAATAGGCCGATAACTTACACCACACACTCTTCTCCGTGAACGGATTCAAAAGACGTTCACACCATGAAGAAGGGTACAAAGAAACAAGACTGCTTGCGTCCACTATGTGGTTCCCAAACAACAAACCCGTTGTTCGGCGAACCAAAACAAACTGAATACAACACCACATGTTGTAACCACCAGATTTCCCACCCCAGGACCCTCACCGGCCCGGGGCGCGGAGCAAGGGTTACGGCGGTCATAGCGTGGGGGAAACGCCCGGTCCCATTCCGAACCCGGAAGCTAAGACCCACAGCGCCGATGGTACTGCACCCGGGAGGGTGTGGGAGAGTAGGTCACCGCCGGACATACATTAGGTCGAGAGCCTCCAACCACCAGGTTGGAGGCTCTCCCCCTTAACCCGAAAACCACCCCGCGCCCAGCCCCAGGCGCACCCGCCCCGCGCCCAGCCCCAGGCGCACCCGCCCCGCGCCCAGCCCAGGCGCACCCGCCCCGCGCCCAGCCCAGGCGCACCCGCCCCGCGGCCGGCCCGGGCCGGCCGCGAAGCACACCAGCGCGAGGCAACCGGCCACGGTGGGATGCCGGAGTACCAAGTAGGGTGGGTAGCCATGGATAACCTCTTTAGCCACGCCGCGGCAGCTCCGGATCCCGAGCCGGCCAACGGCCTGGAACCGGTAGTGTGTACCGTCGTCGTCCCCGGCTCCGTTGCCAGGGCTTTCATGGGCTTCACCGAACACACGCACCTCTGGTGGCCGCTCGAGGGCCACAGCGTCTACGGTTCGGGCTCCTACGTGGAGTTCGAAGAGAACCTGGTTCTGGAGACCGCTGAGGATGGCAGGACCGCCGTCTGGGGCTCCATCGATGACTGGCAGCCGCCATTGTCTTTCCACGCCAGCTGGCATCCCGGCATGCAGGCCCTGTGGTCCACCGAGCTGCGCGTCGCCTTCCGTGCCGTCGAGGAAGGCACAGAGCTGCGGCTCGTGCACAGCGGCTGGGAGGGTGCGCAGAAACCAGCCGCTGCGCGGGCAGAATACCAGGCGGGCTGGCCGGGCGTGCTTCAGAGCTTTGTCCGGTTCATGGGCGGTTCAGCCGCCTGAGACACTGTCGGCCTGCGTTCCTGCCCAGTTGTCCGGCCCGCCAACGCACCGCGGCCAGCCCGGAACCCCGGATTCTCGGCGATGACCGGTCCGGCCAGCCCGCCGGGAAGGGGTAGAAGTGGGCAGGAACGTGCCGAGCAGCCACACGGTGGCCTACCCGGCGGCCCACCCGGCGGCATGGCCGGGCGTGCTTCAGAGCTTTGTCCGGTTCATGGGCGGTTCAGCCGCCTGAGACGCTGTCGGCCTGCGTTCCTGCCCAGTTGTCCGGCCCGCCAACGCACCGCGGCCGGCCCGGAACCCCGGATTCTCGGCGATGACCGGTCCGGCCAGCCCGCCGGGAAGGGGTGGAAGTGGGCAGGAACGCACCGAGCAGCCACCCGGCGGCCTACCCGGCGGTATGGCCAGGCGTGCTTCAGAGCTTTGTCCGGTTCAGGGGCGGTTCAGCCGCCTGAGACGCTGTCGGCCTGCGTTCCTGCCCAGTTGCCCGGCCCGCCAACGCCCCGCGGCTGGCCCGGAACCCCGGATTCTCGGCGATGACCGGTCCGGCCAGCCCGCCGGGAAGGGGTGGAAGTGGGCAGGAACGCGCCCGGCCCCGGAGGCCAAGGCCTGTGCGGGCAAGGAACGCGCCCAGAGGTGGAGGCCAAGGCCTGCCGGGGGCAGGAACGCACCCGGCCCCGGAGGCCAAGACCTGCGGGAGGCGGGACGTACCCAGAGGTGGAGGCCAAGGCGTGCGGGAGGCTCGCTCCGGGCCGGCACGAAACCGGACTAGCGCGAAGCCCCTGCGTCGAGCGGAGGAACGGCTGTACTGGACCGGATCACGAAGGTGGTGGGGTACTCCATGTCGGCTTCCACCGTCTCCGCGCGGCCTTCGAGCCCAGCCAGCAGGCGCCGGACGGCCATGGCACCTTGGCCGCGAGGATCCTGGTCGATGGTCGTCAGGCCGAACAACTCACCGAGCTCATGCCCGTCGATGCCGATGACGGACAGGTCATCGGGTACACGCAGCCCGAAGTCACGGGCGGCGAGGATGGTTCCAATTGCCATCTCGTCCGAGGCCGCGAAGACAGCGGTAGGGCGCTCCGGGGAGCTTCCCAGCAGCCGCCGTGCGCTGGCGTAGGCGCCCTGGATGGTGAAGTCGGCGGAAACCAGCCATTCCGGGCGGACCGCATGCCCGGCGTTCTTCATGGCCTTGGTGAAGCCGCCCTGGCGGGTGCCGGGGAGCCGGAAGTCCTTCTCGTACGCGGCGTCGCCGGTCATGTGCGCGATCCTGCTGTGGCCCAGCTGGATCAGGTGCCGGGCCGCCGCCTCCGCGATGCCCGAATCGTTGATCCGGATAGTCGAGGCGCCCGGCAGGGGCCCGCCAATCCCGACGATGGGGCGGTGGATGGCCAGCAGCTGCTGGATCTCGGCCTCACTGAGTTCCAGGGACACCGCAATGACCGCGTCCACCCGTTTACGCAGCAGGAAGTCGTTGAGCACGCTGTGCCGGCGTTCCTCGCCCTCGCTCACGTTGTACAACGTGAGGTCGTAGCCGGCGTCGAGCAGGGTGGCGGAGACGCCCTCCACCACCGAGGAGAAGAACCAGCGGTGCACGGACGGAACTACGACGCCGACGTTGTGGTTCCGCCCGGACGCCAGGCTGGAGGCGTGGTAGGACAGCACGAAACCGAGTTCGGCCGCCGCAGCCTGGGCCCGTTCGCGGCTCCGGGCCGACACATTGCCCTTGCCGCTCAAGGCGCGCGAAACGGTGGCGATGGAGAGGCCGGCCCGTTCCGCGACGTCCTTGATGCCGGGCATTTTCAGCTCTCCGTGTCCTCGATGTAGATTTCCAGCCAAACAGCTTCACCTGAGCTTAACCGATGGCCGCCGCCAGCCTCGTCCGATGACGCGGAACTGCGCAGCAACACCTCTCCGGCGGGCAGCTCGAGCGGCTCGGGCCCGACGTTCAGCAGCACTGCGGTGGTGCCGTTGAGGTAGGCCAGCGAGGTGTCCGTGCACCAGTCCTCGAGCCAGGCAAGCGAGCCCTGGCCGAGGTTAAGTCCGCGCCGGAGTTCCAGCATCCGCCGGTACAGGTTCAGGTGCGACGACGGCGACGCGGCCTGGGCGTCCCGGGCCAGGTCCGGCGAAGCTCGCCGGCTGCGGCAGCCAGGGATCCGCCCCCGGCCCGAAGCCCGCGTGCGGTTCGGACGAACGCCACGGCAGCGGCACCCGGCAGCCGTCCCGGCCCAGCCGCTCGCCGCCGGTCCGCCCGAAGGTGGGGTCCTGGCGCTGTCCGTCCGGAATGTCGATGCCGTCGGGCAGGCCGAGCTCCTCACCCTGGTAGAGGTAGGCGCCGCCGGGCAACCCCAGCATGAACATGGACGCCGCCGCGGCACGGGATCGCCCGAGTTCCTCGTCGGGCTGCGCATCGGCCGGGCCGATGCCGTCGCCGTCGCGGGGCGCCGGTCCGTTGTAGCCGAAGCGGGTGGCGTGCCGGACGACGTCGTGGTTGGACAGCACCCAGGTGCTCGGCGCGCCGACGGCGTCCAGCGCGGTCAGTGACTCCGTGATGACGTTCCGCATGCGGTGCACGTCCAGGCCGGCATGCAGGTACGGGAAGTTGAAGGCCTGGTGCATCTCGTCGGGGCGGACCCAGTCGGCGAGCCGGGGGAGCGGGTCCACGTTGGCCTCGGCGCAGAGAATCCGGTCGGGGCCGTATTCGGCCAGGATCCGGCGCCAGGTGCGGTAGATGTCGTGCAGCGCAGGCTGGCCGAACATCGGGGCTTCGTGCCCGGGGAAGCCGTGCGAGCTGTTGCCGTCGGCGCGGCCGCCCCATTCGGGCAGGCCCGGGGCCTTGACGAGGGCGTGGGCGACGTCGACGCGGAAGCCGGAGACGCCGCGGTCCAGCCAGAAGCGCAGGACGCGTTCGAATTCGGCGTGGACGGCGTCGTTGTCCCAGTTGAAGTCGGGCTGGGAGGTGTCGAAGAGGTGCAGGTACCACTGGCCGGGCGCGCCGTCCGGTTCGGTGATGCGGGTCCAGGCCGGGCCGCCGAAGTGTGACTGCCAGTTGTTCGGGGGCTGCTCGCCGGACTCGCCGCGGCCGTCGCGGAAGATGAACATGTCCCGCTCCGGACTGCCGGCGGGGGCAGCCAGCGCCGCCTGGAAAGCGGCGTGTTGGTCCGAGCAGTGGTTGGGCACCAGATCCACGATGATGCGCAGCCCCAGCCGGGTGGCCTCCGCCATCATGGCGTCGAAGTCGGAAAGGGTCCCAAACAGGGGATCGACGTCGCAGTAGTCGCTGACGTCGTAGCCGGCGTCGCGCTGCGGGGAGCGGTAGAACGGCGAGAGCCAGACGGCGTCGATCTCCAGCTCCGCCAGCTGCGGCAGTTCCGCGGTGATGCCGGCGAGATCGCCGACGCCGTCGCCGTTCAAGTCCCGGAACGAGCGCGGATACACCTGGTAGATCACGGCGGAGCGCCACCAGCCCGGGGTGTGGTCGGCGGCGTGCACCAAGGTCAGCGGACCGGCCAGTGCGGCGGGGGAAGTGAGTACTGAATCAACGGACATGCCGGTAATCGTAAGTCCCCGGCGCCGAAATTGAAAACGCTTCCAGCCAACCGTCACGGCGGGTCCCCGTCGCCGCGGACCGGAACATTCCCCCAGGGGTATTCCGCAGACTCCCGCCCAGTGGTCGGGCGGGCCGTATTCGGCGTAATCTAGGGCATGCAGGAACGGCGCGACACGCCGCACGCGGCGCGACTTTCCAAAGCACGCATCACCGTGTAGCTTGGAAGCGCTTGCAGCTGTGAGCCACATCACCGACGATGCCACCGGGCCCAGGAGTCTTCCGACGAGCCCTTCACGTGGATGCAGGATTTTATGAAAGGGACACCAATGAAGGTGCAGAACACCCTCACAACCGGAACCAGCCGCCGGGTCTTCACGGCCGGCGCCATCTCCGTTGTTGCAGCCCTGGCGCTCAGCGCCTGCGGCGGGGCAGCAGCCACCGGTCCGGCGACGGCCACGGCCTCCGCGAAGCAGGACCTCAAGGCCGGCGGCGCCGGCACGATCACCATGTGGGTCGACGCGGAGCGCTCGCCCGCCCTGAAGGACATCACCGCGAAGTTCAAGGCCGACACCGGCATCGACGTCAAGCTCGTGGTCAAGGACTTCGCCGCCGTCCGCGACGACTTCATCACCCAGGTCCCCACGGGCAAGGGCCCGGACCTCATCGTCGGTCCGCACGACTGGGTAGGCAAGTTCGTCCAGAACGGCGTGATCGCCCCGGTCGAGCTCGGCGACAAGAAGGACGCCTTCCAGGAGTCCTCGATCAAGGCCATGACCTACAACGGCTCGGTCTACGGCGTCCCCTACGCGGTTGAGAACATCGGCCTGCTGCGCAACACGGCCATCGTGCCGGAAGCGGCCAAGACCATGGACGAGGTCATCGCCAACGGCAAGAAGGCCGTCGCGGACGGCAAGGCCAAGTTCCCGTTCCTGGTCGGCATGGACCCGAAGCAGGGCGACCCGTACCACCTGTACCCGCTGCAGTCCTCCATGGGCTCGCAGGTCTTCGGCAAGGCCTCCGACGGCGGCTACGACCCGAAGCAGCTGCTGATCGGTGACGCCGCCGGCGTCGAATTCGCCAAGAAGCTCGCCGCCTGGGGCGACAAGGGCGAGAAGATCATCAACTCCAACATCACCGGCGACATTGCCAAGGAGAAGTTCCTTGCCGGTGAGTCCCCGTATTACCTGACCGGCCCGTGGAACGTTCCGGATGTGCAGAAGAAGGGCATCAAGTTCGCTGTTGACGAGCTGCCGACCGCCGGCGACCAGCCGGCCCAGCCGTTCATCGGCGTCAACGGCTTCTTCATCAGCGCCAAGAGCGCCAACGCCCTGGCCACCAACGAGTTCGTCACCAACTACCTCACCTCCGAAGACGCCCAGGACTCCATGTACAAGGCCGGCGGCCGCCCGCCGGCACTGAAGGCCTCCTTCGAGAAGGCCTCGAGCGACCCGGTCGTGGCAGCATTCGGCAAGATCGGCGCCACCGGCGTCCCGATGCCGGCCATCCCCGAAATGAGCGCGGTCTGGGCCGACTGGGGAGCCACCGAGCTTGCCCTGATCAAGGGCCAGGGCAACCCGGCCGCTGACTGGGCGAAGATGGCCGCCAGCATCAAGGCGAAAATCGCGGGTTAGTCCCGCGCCGGGGAAGGGCGCGCCACGCGCTCTTCCCCGGCAGCACCGGGCCGGGCCGGCCGCCAAGCCGCCCGGCCCGTTCCTGCATCACCCCCAGCTTCTCCAAGGACTGTAGAGAGCCATGCCAGAAACCGAACTCCGCGAGGATACCGACCCCGCTGCGTCGTCCGCCCCGGCCGATGCCCCCGCAACCTCCAGCCGGATGACCGGCGCTGCCCGCCGGCGCCGGACCGGCCCGGAAGGGATCAAAGGAACCATCGCCAAGATCGTGCTCCTGGGCCTCGTGGACGCCCTCGCGGTCTACGTCCTGATCATGCTCTTCCTGAGCGAGTCCTGGCTGGCGCTGGGAGTTTCGGCCGCCGTCGTGCTGGTGATCAACTGGATCTACCTGCGCAAGGGGGGCCTGCCCGCCAAGTACCTGGCCCCGGGTGTGCTGTTCTTGCTGGTCTTCCAGGTCTTCGTCGTCATGTTCAGCGGCTACATCGCCTTCACCAACTACGGCGACGGCCACAACAGCACCAAGGATGACGCGATCGCCGCCATCCAGCTCACCGCCCAAAAACGTGTCCCGGATTCGCCGGCGTACAAGACCGCCGTGCTTGCCAAGGACACCTCCTTCTTCCTGCTCTTCACCGGCCCGGACGGCAAGGTCTCGCTCGGCAACACCGAGACGCCGCTGGCGGAAGTCGCCGGGGCCGTCAAGAACTCCACGGGCAAGGCCACCTCCCTGGACGGCTACCGGACCCTGAACTTCCAGGAAATCGTCGCCAACCAGCAGAGCATCCTGGACATCACCGTTCCGGTCTCCGCCGATCCGGCCGACGGCACGCTCCGCACCGCGGACGGCAGCAACGCCTACCAGTTCAAGCCGGCGCTGAAGTACGACGCCGCCGCGGACACCTTCACGGACACCGCCACCGGTGCCGTCTACCGCGACAACGGCAAGGGCGCCTTCGCCGCGGACAACGGCGAGACGCTCTCCACCGGCTGGAAGATCGACGTCGGGATGGAAAACTTCGCCCGCGCCTTCACCGACCCGAGCCTGCGCGGCCCGCTGCTCGGCGTCATCCTGTGGACCTTTACCTTCGCCATCGCCTCCGTCGCACTGACCTTCGCGCTGGGCCTGTTCCTGGCCATCACGTTCAACCGCGAGGATCTCAAGGGCAAAAAGGTCTACCGGATCCTGATGATCCTGCCGTATGCCTTCCCCGCCTTCCTCACCGGCCTGGTCTGGTCCGGCATCCTGAACCCCGAGTTCGGCTGGCTCAACCAGACCCTGCTCGGCGGAGCCTCGATCGGCTGGCTCACCGACCCGGTCCTGGCCAAGCTCAGCGTCCTGGTGGTCAACCTCTGGCTGGGCTTCCCCTACATGTTCCTGGTCTGCACCGGCGCCCTGCAGTCGCTGCCCTCCGAGCTGGACGAGGCCGCCCGGATGGACGGCGCCGGCCCGTGGCGGGTGTTCCGCTCGATCAAGCTGCCGCTGCTGCTGGTCTCGATTGCACCGCTGCTGATCTCCTCCTTCGCCTTCAACTTCAACAACTTCAACGTGATCTTTATGCTCACCGGCGGCGGACCCCGCTTCGCCGACACCGACCGTGACATCGGGGCCACCGACATCCTGATCACCCTGGTGTACAAGGTGGCGTTCGGGCAGGGCACGGGCCGTGACTACGGCCTCGCCAGCGCCCTGGCGATCATCATCTTCATCATCGTGGCATCCGTTTCGGCCATCAGTTTCAAGCAGACCAAGGCACTCGAGGACGTGAACTCATGAACGGGTCAGCACCGCGCACCGCCGCTCCGGCGGACGACGCCGCCACCGGCACCGGCGCAGCCACCGGCACCGACCAGGGCACCGCCGACGTCGACTACCTCAAGTCGCTGCGGCGCCGGCGCCCCTTCGGCGTCTGGTTCAAGGACAAGGGCTGGCGCCACCTGGTGGGCGTCATCGTGACGGTCTTCGCCGTCTTCCCGCTGCTTTACGTACTCTCCGCGGCACTGAACTCCACCGGCACCCTGGTGGGCTCCAACGCGCTGTTCAGCAAGATCGACTTCGGCAACTTCACCGCCCTGTTCGACATTCCCTCCCGGCCCTTTGCCCGCTGGTTCCTGAACACCATGGTGGTGGGCGGGGTGACGTCCGCGGCCACGGTGTTCCTCGGGGCCATGGCGGCGTACGCCTTCTCGCGGATGCGCTTCAAGGGCCGCCGGATCGGGCTGCTGAGCCTGCTGCTGCTGCAGATGTTCCCGCAGCTGCTGGCCGTCGTCGCCATCTTCCTGCTGCTCAGCGGCATCTCCGAGGTCATTCCGGCCCTGGGGCTGGGCAGCCAGCTGGGCCTGATCATGGTCTACCTCGGCGGCGCCCTGGGCGTGAACACCTACCTGATGTACGGCTTTTTCAACACCGTGCCGCAGTCCCTGGACGAGGCGGCCAAGATCGACGGGGCCAGCCACACGCAGATCTTCTTCGGCATCATCATGCGCCTGGTCACCCCGATCCTGGCCGTCGTGGGGCTGCTGTCCTTTATTGCGATCTCCGGCGAATTCGTGATCGCCTCCGTGGTGCTCACGGACCCGGACAGCCAGACCCTCGCCGTCGGCCTCTACTCCTTCGTCGCGCAGCAGCGCTCGGAGAACTGGGGTGTCTTTGCCGCCGGCGCCGTGATCTCCGCCATCCCGGTGATGGCCCTGTTCCTGTTCCTGCAGCGCTACATCGTCAGCGGACTCACGGCGGGTTCGGTGAAGGGCTAGGCATGTCCGGCGCTGCACCGGCCGGGCTGCTGCCCCACCACGACGGGTCCCGCCTGCACGCGCCGGACCCGGTGGCGCCTGGGGAGCGGGCCCGGCTCAGGGTCCGCATCCCGGCGGCGTGGGGCACGGCCAGCCGGGTCTGGCTGCGCTCCGTGCACGACGGCGAACCCCGGTACGAAAGCTGCCTGAACCTCGGCGAGACCGGCGGCTGGACCTGGTGGGAAGCGGAGCTGACCGTCACCAACCCGGTCGCCCGCTACCGATTCCTGATCGAGGCCGGGCCCCGGTACTGGAGCCTCAACGCGCAGGGGCTCTTCGGCCGGGACGTCTCCGACTACGCGGACTTCCGGCTCACGAGCTTCGCGGCAGCCCCGGCGTGGCTGCGCCGGGGGACCCTGTACCAGGTCTTCCCGGACCGCTTCGCCCGCTCGTCCTCCGGACAAAACCCGCCCTCGGCGCGCCCGGCCCCGGACTGGGCCGTGCCCTGCGACTGGGACACCGCCGTGGAGGGCGCCTCCGCCCGGACGCCCTACCAGTTCTACGGCGGCGACCTGCGCGGCATCACCGAGCACCTGGACCACATCCAGGGCCTCGGGGCCGACATTATCTACCTGACCCCGTTCTTCCCCGCCCGGTCCAACCACCGCTACGATGCCTCCACGTTCACCATGGTCGACCCGCTGCTGGGCGGGGACGAGGCCCTGGTGGAGCTGGTGGAAGCGGCGCACGCCCGCGGCCTGAAGGTGATGGGTGACCTGACCGCCAACCATTCCGGTGACGCGCACGAGTGGTTCCGGCGCGCCCTGGCCGCGCCCGAGTCCGAGGAGGCCGGCTACTACTACTTCAGCAAGGACCATGGCTCCTATGAGGCCTGGTACGGGGTGGCGTCGCTGCCCAAGCTGAACTGGGCCTCGGCAGCCCTGCGGGAGAAGTTCGTCCTGGCCGACGATTCCCCGGTGGCCCGCTGGCTTCAGCCGCCGTTCAACCTGGACGGCTGGCGGATCGACGTCGGGAACATGACCGGCCGGCTCGGGGCGACCGACCTCAACCAGGAGGTGGCCCGGCTGATCGCGGACCGGGTCCGGGGGATCAACCCGGACGCTGCCCTGCTGGCCGAGGCGACCAACGACGCCGCACCGGATTTCAGCGGCGAGCACTGGCACGGCGCCATGACCTACTCCAACTTCACCCGCCCGCTCTGGGCCTGGCTGGCCGGCGACGCCGGGCACGTGAACTTCTTCGGTACCCCGCTGCCCGGGCCAAACCGGATCGACGCGGAGGAGTTCCTCGCCACGCACCAGGACCTGGCCGCCGCCTTCAGCTGGGGTGTCCGGCAACAGAACATGAACGCCCTGAACAGCCACGACACCGCCCGGGCCGCCACCGTGATGATCGACGGCGGGCAGCAGCTCGGGGCGGTGCTGATGTTCACCCTGCCCGGCGTGCCGGTGCTGTTCGCCGGGGACGAGTTCGGGCTTAAGGGCGACAACGGGGAGTATTCCCGCACGCCCATGCCCTGGACCGACCCCGGCCGGATCCTGGCGGACCTGAGGAGCGTGTACGCCGCGCTGACGTCGCTGCGGCGGGACCAGCCGGCGCTCACGGAGGGCGGCATCCGCTGGCTGCACGCCCGCGGCGACGCGCTGGTCTTTGTCCGGGAGGCCGCCGCCGGCGCGGTCCTGGTGGTCGTTGCCCGGGCCGCCGCCGACGTGGACCTCGCCGCCGGGATGCTCTCCGCCCCGCAGCTGGCCGCGCTCGCACACCCGCCGGCTTTCGCCTGCGGCCGCATCACCGGCCGCATCACCGGCGGTGCCGCCGCCGGTGCCGCCGCCGGTGCGCGGCCGGTGCCGCCGGTGCGGCCGCCGGTGCGCGGCTCAGCGCCGCCGGTGCGGCAGCCGGAGTCTGGGTGCTGCCCGGGACTAGCCTGCCGGCACCCTAGACTGAAGGGCGAGACTGAAGCCCGGATTCGACGGAGAACTGGAGAGTGCATGCGCAGCATTGTTGAGGAGCTGACTTCCGCCCTGGGCGGCGGCAAAGTGGCCGTGGAGGGGGCGATCCTGGCCGCCTACGCGGTGGACCAGGCCCCCGTGCTGGACTACCAGCTCCCGCAGGCGGTGGTCCTGGCCGAGTCCGTGGCCGATGTCCAGGCGGTGGTGCGGGCGTGTGCCGCCGGCCGGGTCCCGCTGGTGGCCCGCGGCGCCGGCACCGGGGTCTCCGGCGGCGCCCACGCCACCGAAGGGTGCGTGGTGCTCAGCCTGGAACGGATGAACCGCATCCTGGACCTCAACCCGGACGACGAGACCGCCGTCGTCGAACCCGGCGTCGTCAACGCCGACCTGAACGCCGCCGCTGCCGTGCACGGGCTGATGTACGCCCCCGACCCGGCCAGCTACAGGAGCTCCACCATCGGCGGGAACGTCGCCACCAACGCCGGCGGCCTGCGCTGCGCGAAGTACGGGGTGACCCGCGACTCGGTCCTGGCGCTCGACGTCGTCCTCGCGGACGGAAGCCTGGTCCATACCGGACACCAGACCTTCAAGGGCGTCGCCGGCTACGACCTGACCGGGCTGTTCGTGGGCTCCGAGGGGACGCTGGGGATCGTCGTCGGCGTCACGGTGCGGCTGAAGTACCTCCCGCGCGAAGTGCACACCATCGCCGCGTTTTACCCCGATTTCCGCAGCGCCGCGGCCGGCGTCCTCGCCGTCGGCAAGGCCCGGGTGCAGCCGGCCATCATGGAGCTGCTCGACGGCGGGTCGCTCGCCCAGCTCGACGAGGCCCACGGCTCGGACCTGGCCTCCCGGGGCGCCTCCCTGCTGCTGATCCAGACCGACGGGTTCGGAGCCGGCGAGGAAGCCGCGGCGATCCGGCCGCTGCTGGCAGCCGGCGGCGCCGTGGTGACCATGGAGGCCAACGCCGAGGCCGAAGAGCTGGTGGAGCTGCGCCGCCACAGCCGCGGCGCGGAGGTCGACGACGAATACCGGGTCGGCGAGGACGTCGCCGTGCCGCGCTCCCGGCTGGTGGACTACGTCGCGGAACTGGAGGCCATGGCCGCCCGGCACGGGGTCAAACTCAAGGTGGTCGCGCACGCCGGCGACGGGAACCTGCACCCCACTTTCTGGGTGGACCGGGACGGTGACGCCGTCGACGCCGGCGCCATGGAGCGGCTGGGCGCCGCGCTGGACAATTCCGTCACGGTGGCGCTCGCGATGGGCGGCACCATCACGGGGGAACACGGTGTGGGCCAGTACAAGCTGCGCTGGCTGGGCCTGGAGCAGAAGGAACCGGTCCGCGAACTGCAGCGCCGGATCAAGGAGCTCTTCGACCCGGCCGGCATCCTGAACCCCGGCAAGGCGATTTAGCCCGGCCGTGCCGGAACCCGCGCGGGGCGGCGGGGCCCCTAGTCGTCCGAGTCCGGGTACTCGGCGGCGGCCTCGTCGCCGTAGCGGGACTCCTCGGTCTCGACCTCCAGGATCTTGAGCAGCTCGGTGTCCGGGTTGAGCATGATCGCGGCCTCGTCGCGGCGGTGCCGGAGCTCGGAATCGATGTAGGACTGCACGGCCTCGGCCAGTGGAATGTGCCGGTTCTCCTTCTCCGACATGTACCAGCGGTGCTCCAGGATCTCGTGCACGGCCTCCGCCGGCTCGAGCTTGCCGGACAGGTCGCGCGGGATGGAGCGCACGATCGGCTCGAAGATCTGGCTGACCCACAGGTGCGCGCTGTATTCCTCGTCCATGCCCGGGTTGTTGTCAGCACGGAAGGAATCCATGTCGTTCAGCAGCCGGCGGGCCTGGTTTTCCTGGGCATCCAGGCCGGTCAGGCGCAGCAGTCGGCGCTGGTGGTGTCCGGCGTCCACCACCTTGGGCTGCAGCTGGATCGTGGAACCGTTCTGCGTGGTCTTGATGGCGTATTCCTCGACGTCGAAGCCGAGTTCGTTGAGCCGCCGGATGCGGGCGGCCACGCGCCAGCGCTCGCCGATCTCGAAGGACTCTTTTTCGGTCAGCTCGGTCCAGAGCCGCCGGTAGCTCTCCATGATCAGCTCACTGGTGGCAACCGGATCCACCTTCTCCTCGATGAGGCCGCCGTCGAGCAGGTCCATCAGCTCCCCGGCGATGTTGACCCGGGCGATCTCCAGGTCATACTCGCGCTGGCCGGTGGACAGGTCCGGGTACAGCTCGCCGGTCTCGGCGTCCACGAGGTAGGCGGCGAAGGCGCCGGCGTCACGGCGGAACAGCGTGTTGGACAGGGACACGTCGCCCCAGTAGAAGCCGATCAGGTGCAGCCGGACCAGCAGCAGGGCCTGGGCGTCGATCAACCGGGTCAGGGTGTCCTTGCGCAGCATCTGGGAGAACAGGGCGCGGTAGGGCATGGAGAACTTCAGGTGCCGGGTCACGAGCACGGGGTTCAGCGGCCGGCCCTCCGGGGTGGTGCGGCCGGTGATGACCGCGACCGGTTCCACGCAGGGAACGTCGAGCCGGGCCAGCTTGCGGAGCATGTGGTACTCGTGCCGGGCGATGTGCTCCGAGGTTTCCTTGATGGCGATCACGGAGCCGCCGAGGTGGGCGAAGCGGACGATGTGCCGGGAGATGCCGCGGGGGAGCGCGGCGAGGTACTCCGCCGGCCAGTCCTCCAGGGCGATGTGCCAGGGCAGGTCCAGCAGCTCGGGCTCCGTGGCGGCGGCGGTGATGCTCAGCGAACTGGACACTCCCTTGTCGTCGTTGGCGCTTGCGGCCTGGTGCCGGGGCAGCTTTCCGATTTGCCCGTAGTCAGTGGGTTCGTCGTGCCACTGGGCACCGTTGTCCTCGCTCATGCGGTTCTCCTCGGTCATAGGTCAATTCTCCCGTACGAGGGCGGGCGTCGCCTAAAATCTGCAGGTTAACGGCCGACGGCGGCCCTCCCGTAGGAGAGCCGCCGTCTGCTGAAGCCTGGGCCCACGCCGGCAGGGTTCCCTGACCGACGCGAAGCGAGGTTAGGGGGCCGGTGGGGCTCAGTCGCCGAGGCGCAGGCCGGTCTTGGTGTCGAACAGGTGCACGTGGCCCGACTGCGGGCGAACGTAGACGGTCTCGCCCTTCATCGGGGGGCGGCGGCCGTCGACACGGGCCACGATGTCGTGGTCCTTGCCGTCGAGCGTGGTGTGGCCGTAGACGTAGGCGTCGGCGCCGAGTTCCTCGACGACGTCGACCTCAACCTGGAGGCCTTCGCCCTGGCCGACGGCCTCGAGGTCCTCCGGGCGGGAGCCCAGGGTGACGGTCTTGCCGCTCGCCCCTTCGAGGACGTCGTGCGGGACCGGGTAGATCGTACCGCCGAACTGCACACCGCCGTCGACGACGGGAAGCTCCAGCAGGTTCATCGCGGGGGAGCCGATGAAGCCGGCGACGAAGACGTTCTTCGGCTTGTCGTAGAGGTTGCGCGGGGTGTCCACCTGCATCAGCAGGCCGTCCTTGAGGACGGCGACGCGGTCACCCATGGTCATCGCCTCGACCTGGTCGTGGGTGACGTAGACAGTGGTGACGCCGAGGCGGCGGGTCAGCGAGGCGATTTGCGTGCGGGTCTGCACGCGGAGCTTGGCATCAAGGTTGGACAGCGGCTCGTCCATCAGGAAGACCTGCGGGTTTCGCACGATGGCGCGGCCCATGGCAACACGCTGGCGCTGGCCGCCGGAGAGGGCCTTCGGCTTGCGGTCCAGGTACGGCTCGAGGTCCAGGAGCTTGGCGGCTTCACGGACACGCTCGGCGCGTTCTTCCTTGCTGACGCCGGCGATCTTCAGGGCGAAGCCCATGTTGTCCGCGACCGTCATGTGCGGGTACAGGGCGTAGTTCTGGAACACCATGGCGATGTCGCGGTCCTTCGGCGGGACGTCGGTGACGTCGCGGTCGCCGATCAGGATCCGGCCGGAGTTCACATCCTCAAGGCCTGCGAGCATACGCAGGGAGGTGGACTTGCCACAGCCGGAGGGTCCAACGAGGACCAGGAATTCGCCGTCGGCGATTTCAATGTTGAGCTTGTCAACAGCGGGCTTCTCTGTGCCCGGGTACAGACGCGTAGCGTTATCAAAAGTAACTGTAGCCACAGTTATCAATCCCTTCACCGGCAGGTACGTGCCGGACGATCCGTTGTGAATGGTTCTCTGTATTCAGTTAAGGCACCCAAAGGTGGATGCGCATGCTCCCCGGCCGAAGCCGAGGAGCATCCAATGACGCCGCACGGTAGTTGTGCGCCACATCACATACAGAGTATGCCAGATTATTCGCGTTTGGGTGACAAAGTTACGGATCTCACAGGTGGGTTCCGTCACCTTGCGCCGGACGCCGGTGTATATGCTGTCCGCATGACGGCCCTGCAGATCTATGTCAGTTTCCCCGGCACGGCGCGCGAAGCACTTGGCTTCTATGCCGACGTCTTCGGCGGTGAGCTTGCCTTGTTCACCTACGCGGAGTTCAATCGCAGCGACGGCCCGCCGGATGCGATCGCCCACGGCGAGCTGAGGGGCTCAGTCGCCTTGGCGGGGTCGGACGCGGCCGAGGGCGAGAAAACGGTCCGGTTCGAAGGCCTGATGCTCTCGCTGCTGGGCACCGCCGAACCGGCAGTCCTGCATGAGTGGTTCGACAAACTCGCCGTCGGCGGCCGCGTGGTCGACCCCCTGGCCCCGAGGCCCTGGGGCGCCTCGGACGGCCAGGTCATCGACCGGCACGGTCTGCACTGGCTGATCGGCTACGAACCCGCGGCTTCGCCCAACTAGGTCGCATAAGTTGTCGTTTTGAGGGCTGAAAACGACAACTACAGCCAGTCAGTTGGGGGCCCGGTGCGGTTGGGGCCCGGCGCGGTTGGGGCGCCGGTGCGGCTGGGTGCGGGCGACGGCACGGCGCCACTCCTTACGCCGACGGCGTTCTTCCGTTCGCGCAGCAGCGCCTCGAGCAGTTCGGAGACGTGCGCGGGCGCCTCGACCCGGAACTCGGCCTGGGTGAAGTCCAGGCCGACCTTGACGCCCACGTCCCCGCGGATGAGGCTGCCCAGGGCGTCCTCATCCGTGGTGTCGTCGCCGGCGAACACGACGGCGGTGGCACCGGTGGCCTGCCGGAGGAAGGAGATCCCCTCGCCCTTGGTGGCGTGGACGACGGCGGTTTCCAGGACCCGGTTGCCGGTCTTGAGGAAGACCCCGGGCCGGTCCTGCAGGGCCGCCTTGGCAGCGGCCACGGCGTCGTCGGCGACGTCGTCGGCGGCCAGCCGGGTGTGCAGCACGACGCCGGCGGGCTTGTCTTCGAGCAGGGTGCCGGGCGCCTCGTCCACGATCTCCGCCAGGATCCGGCGGACGTCGGCGAGCAGTTCGCGCTGGTCCTTGTCGAGCTGGAGTTCGACGGAGCCGGGCCCCATCCAGGTTTCGGCGCCGTGGCTGCCGATCAGCAGCGTCTTCGCCGGCGGGGCGGCGACCTCCCGCAGGCTGTCCAGCGCCCGGCCGGAGATGAGCGCCGTCGTCGTCCGCGGCAGTTCGGCGAGGGATGCGAACGCGGCCGCGGAACGGGGCAGCGCCCGGGAGTCCGCGGCGTGGTCGACCAGCGGGGCCATGGTGCCGTCGAAGTCCATCGCCACCAGCAGCTGCTCGGTGCCGGCGACGCGGCGCACCGCCGCCAGCAGTTCGGGGGAGAGCGAGAGTTTCGGGGTCTCAGGAGTCATCGCGGACCACCTTTTCCTGCAGCGCGCGCAGGAAGTCGGCGGACCACAGATCAACGTCGTTGGTCAGGATCTGCTTGCGCATGGCCCGCATCCGGCGGGCGGCCTCGGCCGGCTGCATGTTGACCGCCCGCATGATGGTGTCCTTGAGCCCGTCAATGTCGTGCGGGTTCATCAGGAGCGCCTGCTTGAGCTGGTCGGCGGCGCCGGCGAACTCGCTGAGCACCAGGGCGCCGTCGTTGTTCGTCCGGGCGGTGACGTATTCCTTGGCCACGAGGTTCATGCCGTCGCGCAGGGCGGTGACGAGCATAACGTCGGCGGCCAGGTAGAGGGCCACCATTTCCTCGATCGGGTAGCTGTGGTGCAGGTAGCGGACGGCGGTGTTCTGCATCGTGTCGTAGGTGCCGTTGATGTGCCCGACGGTGCCCTCGACTTCTTCCCGCAGCAGCCGGTACTGCTCGACGCGCTCACGGCTGGGGCTGGCCACCTGGATCAGGGACGCGTCCTCCACCGTGACCTTGCCGTCCTGCAGGAGCTCCTCGTAGGCCTTGAGCCGGTGCCGGATGCCCTTGGTGTAGTCCAGCCGGTCCACGCCCAGCAGGATGGTCTTCGGGTTGCCCAGGTCCCGGCGGATCTGCTTGGCCCGCTCAATGATTTCCGGCTGCTGCGCCAGTTCGCTGATCTGTTTGACGTCGATGGAGATCGGGAAGGCCTGGGCGCGGGCAATGTGGGTGGTCCCGCCGTCGGCGCCCTTGACGTGGACCTGCTGCTGTTTGACGCTGGCGCCGAGGAAGCGGCGGGCGGAGCGCATGAAGTTGCCGGCGTCGCTGCTGCGCTGGAAGCCGACCAGGTCCGCGCCGAGCAGCCCGTCGATGATCGCCCGGCGCCAGGGCAGCTGCGCAAAGATCTCCGGCGGCGGGAACGGGATGTGGTTGAAGAACCCGATCTTGAGGTCCGGGCGGGCCTCCCGCAGCATCCTGGGGACCAGCTGCAGCTGGTAGTCCTGCACCCAGACGGTGGCGCCTTCGGCGGCGTGGCGGACGACGGCGTCGGCGAACCGTTTGTTGACCTTCCGGTACGTGTCCCACCAGGCGCGGTGGAACTCCGGCGGCGCGATCACGTCGTGGTACAGCGGCCACAGCGTGGCGTTGGAGAAGCCCTCGTAGTAGAGCTCGACGTCGCGGGTGCTGAGCTGGACGGGGATCAGGTCGATGCCGCCGTGGCTGAAGGGTTCGAGGTGCTCATCGGGGGCGCCGTGCCAGCCCACCCAGGCGCCGTCGGTCTTGGTCATCATGGGGGCCAGTGCCGTGACCAGGCCGCCGGGGGAGCGGCGCCAGCCGTCCTCGCAGCCGGGCTCGTCCGGGGCGCAGCGGTCCACCGGCATCCGGTTGGACACCACCATAAAGTCAAAGCGCGCGGCGTCCGCGGCGTCCTGCTTCCCGTCGGCCGTCTGTGCAGTGTCCTGCCCGGTGCGCTGCTCGGTGCTCTCGCTTGCTTGCATTGGTGCCCCCTGGGTTGCTTATGGCTCTGATCCACCCTAGCCGGGCGGAATCTTCCGTGCTATTCGTCCGTTGGGCACACGGAGGGAAACTTGGAAGCGCAAGCTCCTCAGGTTTCTCCCCTAAAATGATGAAGTTGCCCCCAGTGGAGCATCCCAGGCCGATCGACACGAGGAACTAATGAGCCCCGCAAACGAACCCCGTCAGTCCAAAGCGGAGCGCACCGCCGCGGCCCGCGAGAAAGCCCGTGAGATCCGTGAGGCGCAGCTGAAGAAGGACAAGCGCAACAAGCTGCTGATCGGCTGGGGCATCGTGGCCGCCGTCGTGGTCATCGTGGTCATCGTGGCCCTGGTGGTCACCTCGAACATCAAGAACAACGCGCCGGTCGCGGACTCCGGCCCGACCCCGGCGAACGGCAACGTCCACGGCGGCGTCACCCTGCTGGCCAACGACAAGGTCGCCAAGACCGACCCGGCGACCGTCAACGTCGCGGACCTGCCCTCGCCCGCGGCCACGCCGCCCGCCGAGGTCAAGGCTCCCGGCGCCGAGGCGGAGGCCGGCAAGCCGGTCAAGGTGGTCCTCTACATCGACTTCATCTGCCCGGTCTGCAAGAACTTCGAGACGCAGTACAACGAGACCCTCACCAAGCTGCGCAACGAGGGCAAGATTACGGTCGAGTACCGCCCGCTGGGCTTCCTGGACAGCCGCTCCAGCACCAACTACTCCTCGCGCGCGGCCAACGCCGCGGCCTGCGTGGTGAACGAGTCCCCGGAGAAGTACTCCGCGTTCGTCGACGAGCTCTTCGCCAAGCAGCCGGCGGAAGGCAGCGCCGGCCTTTCCGACAACGAGCTGAAGAAGATGGCGACCGACCTCGGCGCCAAGAGCATCGACAAGTGCGTCGATGACAAGACCTACCGCCCCTACGTGAAGTACACGACCCAGGAGGCGGCGGCAATCGGTGTGACCGGAACGCCGACGGTCTTCGTCGAGGGCAAGCAGTGGGGCAAGGGCGACAGCGCCCAGACCCCGTTCGACCAGTTCCTGCAGGCAGCGGTCGACGCCAAGAAGTAAGCGTCCGTCTCGCAGAACAGCCCGGTCCCGGATCCGTCCGGGGCCGGGCTGTTCGCTTGCCGGTGTTTTTTACCCGCAGGCGTCCGTGGGCTACCCTTATCTAGCGCCCAGCGTCCGGGCCTTTTCAAGGCAGACGACGACGGCGGATTGCCTCCTTAGCTCAGTTGGCCAGAGCACCGCTCTTGTAAAGCGGGGGTCGTCGGTTCGAATCCGACAGGGGGCTCCACGAACCCCTCCATTCCGGCGATTTTGCCCGGAACGGAGGGGTTTTTGTGCGCCCGAACCCCGCACGTCCCGCCGTTTCGATGGTTCCCTGCCGGTTCGATGCTTCTAAGCGTCGTGTGGGCAGGGAACCGTCGAAACGGGGTCTTGGGTTGGGCCCTCGAGCCTCATTCTGCGGTGATCCTGATCCCCGCGACCGCCCCGGTCCAGGGGCCACCGGGGTGGACACGGGTCAGCTGCGCCCCAACGTGCCCCTTTGCCAGCTGCACCACCTGCGTCTGGGTCTTTGAGCAATCGACCTCAAGGACCGTGTACTGGCTTCCGCCGACAATCTCCTGGCTCAGGTAGATCTGGGCATGGGGAACACCGATGCACGCTGTGGTGACGGTGTGCGGCCCGGTGGTCTTTACGGTTGCGCTTTTGCTGAATCCGACACTTGGGCCGTCGGCGGGGCCGGAGTCGGCCAGTAGCGCCTCCCCCGGCGTTGTGGCCAGGCGCCGCTCCAGTTCCGCATAGTTGCGCCCCTCCACCGCCAGGACATCAGGATCCTTCGCCGCAACGGTGGGCGCCGGCCGGTGGCTCTGCCCACCCGTGCGCTGCGGATCGCCCGGATCCTCGTAACTACAGGCACCGAGCCCTGCGGCCAGCAACAGCGACCCGATGAGGGCTGAGGCAGCCCGGATGGTCCTTGTTCCCCCAGAACGTGACATGCCCCGAGTCTACAAACCCATTCCGCCACTTCGACGGTTCCCTGCGCCTTCGACGCCTTGAAACGTCGAATTTGTACGGAACCGTCGAACCGGCCACCCGCCCGCGCCTCACGCCAGCGGGCGGGTGGCTTCCTCGAGGATTTCCAGCAGATGCCGGTAGGAGTGGCCGGTGGCCTTGGACATGCCCAGCTCACAGGTGCGGTTCGTCGAGGCGTAGGCGTCGAAGCGGCGCTCGTTGATTTCGCGGGCCTGCTGGTTCGTGGCGGAGTCGGTCAGTTCGGGGTGCAGCAGGCCGCGGTCGCCGGCGAACGCGCAGCAGCCCCAGCTGGGCGGCACAAACACGTCGTCCGTCACGGTCCGGGCGATGTCCATCAGGGCGTCGTTGGTGCCCAGCTGGGTCGAGGAGCAGGTGGGGTGCAGGGCCATGGAGCCCACCGGCGCGGTGACGGTCAGCGCCCCGAGCACGTGCTGGTGCACGAACTCCACCGAGTCCACGAAGCGCAGCCCGGCGTAGCGTTCCCCGCCCTCGGCGGCGAGCCGCTTCATGGTCTCCAGGCCCTCGGTGCAGGAGGCGGCGTCGCAGACCACCGGCAGCTCGCCCCGGCCGCTGGCCTCATACAGGCCGTCCAGGACTTTGGCGGACATGGCCGCGTAGCCCTGTGAGAAGCCCTTGGACTTCCACGGCGTGCCGCAGCAGAGGCTGCCGATGTCCTCGGGAATGGTCAGTGCCACGCCGGCGCGCTCGCAGAGGTCCACGAACGCCTGGGCCGAACCCTTCGCCTGCCCGCCCGCAGCACCACCGCCGCCGCAGCACCACCGCCCGCAGCACCACCGGGTGCGTCCGCCGGGCCGAACATGGTGCCGATGCAGGCGGGGAAGAACACGGCGACGCTGTCCGGGTCCCGGCGCGCCCGGCGCCGGGAACCGCCGCCGGGCAGGACGGCGTCGTACGCCGGCACCGTTTCAGCGCCCAGCACGGCCCGGCCGACGGCGGTCGCGGCCTTCGCCAGCGGGGCCGGCATCGCCTTCGCCACGGTCAGGGCCAGGCCGCCGCCGGCGGTGACCGCGCCCCAGCGGCCCGCGGCGGCGCTCCAGCCGGCCTCCGCGACGGCGTTCGCGTTTTCCTTCCGCAGCCGCCGCACCAGGTCCCCGGTGTTGATCAGCACCGGGCAGGCGGTGACGCACATGCCGTCCGCCGCGCAGGTCTGCACGCCGTCGTAGTCGTAGTCCTTGCGCAGCCGTGCGGCCAGGGCGTGATCGCCGCGCTGTTCCGCCGCGGCCATTTCGCGGCGCAGCACGATCCGCTGCCGGGGCGTGAGGGTGATGTCCTTGCTGGGGCAGACCGGTTCGCAGTAGCCGCACTCGACGCAGCGGTCCACCTCTTCCTCGACCGTCGGGGCCACCTTGAGATTCTCGACGTAGGAGAGCGGCTCCTCCGCCAGCAGCACGCCCGGGTTCAGCAGCTGCGCCGGGTCGATCAGCCGTTTAATCTCCTGCATCACCTCGTACAGCTCGTCACCGTACTGGCGGCGGACAAACGGGGCCATGATCCGCCCGGTGCCGTGTTCGGCCTTCAGCGAGCCGCCCGCGCCGAGGACCAGGTCCACCATGTCGTCGGTGAAGGCCTGGTAGCGGAGCAGCTGGGCCGGGTCGTCGAAGCGCTCGTTGAGCATGAAGTGGACGTTGCCGTCCTTCGCATGGCCAAAGATCACCGAGTCCTGGTAGCGGTGTTCGGCAAAGAGCCGGGTCAGTTCGCCGCAGGTCTCCGCCAGCGCGGGCACCGGAACCACGATGTCCTCCAGCAGCGCGTTGGTGCCGGAGGGGCGGGCGCCGGCGACCGTGGTGTACAGGCCCTTGCGGACGTGCCAGAGCGCCGCCCGGTCCTTCGGATCCGAGGTCAGCACGAACGGCGAGGCCAGGTCCAGCGACTCGAACAGTGGCTGCGAGCCCTGCCGTTTGGCGGAGAGCTCCTGCGCGTCGGAACCCTGGTGCTCCACCAGCAGCGCGGTGTGCCCCACGACCGGGAGCGAACGGATGGCCGCCGGGGCGTCGGCAGCGAGCTGGGCGACCTTCAGCGCGGCCGCGTCCATCAGTTCGATGGTGGCCAGGCCGGAGTCCACCAGGTCCGGCAGGGCGGCCGTGGCGGCGGCCAGCGTGTTGAAGACCAGCAGCCCGGTGGCGACCGCGGGCTTGACCTCAACGGTGCGGAAGACCGCCTCCGCGACGAAGCCGAGGGTGCCTTCGCTGCCGATCATCAGGTGCATCAGGATGTCCACGGCGCGGTCGTAGTCCAGGAACGCGTTGACGCCGTAGCCCATGGTGTTCTTCATCGAGAACAGCGAGGTGATGATGCGCACCGAATCCGCGTTCCCGGCCACCCGGCGGCGCAGCCGCAGCAGGCCCTCGTGCAGGTCCGGTTCCAGCTCACGCAGGCGTGCGTCCGCGCCGGCGTCGGCGGTGTCGATGACGGTGCCCGAGGGCAGCACCAGCACCATCGATTCGAGCGTGCGGTAGGTGTTGAACTCCGTGCCGCAGGCCATCCCGGAGGAGTTGTTCGCGATCACCCCGCCCACCGTGCAGGCGATCTCGCTGGCCGGGTCGGGGCCGAGCTTGCGGCCGAACGCGGCGAGGCGGGCGTTGACACTGCGGATGGTGGCGCCGGGCTGGACCCGGACCCGGGCGCCGCCGTCGAGGACCTCGATGCCGCGGAAGTGCTGGCGGGTGTCGATCAGCAGGCTGTCGCTGAGCGCCTGGCCGGAGAGGCTCGTACCGCCGGAACGGAAGGTGGCGGGCAGGCCGAGTTCGCGGCTGCGGCGCAGCAGGGCCCCGACGTCGTCGGCGTTCCGCGGGGTGGCGACGCCCTGCGGAATCAGCAGGTAGTGCGAGGCGTCGTGCGCCATTGCCCGGCGGTCCAGGTCCCGTGTGCTGACCGTGTCGAGGTCCAGCTGGTCGATCAGGGGTGCGGCGGCGGCCGTGGCGGTCATGCGGTGCTCCAAGGGTTTACGGGGTGGGGGAATCCGGCGGGGTCGCTTCCTGTGCCCGCCGGTAGAACCATTCGATGTGGTCGCGCAGCAGGCGGGCGGCGAGTTCGCCGTCGTGCGCCTGGACGGCGTCAAAGATGCCGTGGTGCTGTGCCCGCAGCTGGCACAGGACATCGGGCCAGGACTCCATCGCGTCCATGGCGCCCTTGACGTAGCCCACGATCGACCCGCTCAGGGACTCCATCATGGTGGCGACGACGGCGTTCCCGGCCAGCGAGCTGAGGGCGACGTGGAAGCGTGCGTCGAGTTCGTGGAAGGTGGCCCGGTCGATGCCGGGATCGTCCATGGCCTCCAGCAGCGCGGCGGCGTGCTCCAGCTCCTCTGCGGAACCCGTGCGGGCCGCGCCGGCCTGGGCGGACCAGGTCTCCAGCAGGATGCGGGTCTGCACGATGTCCTCCACGGGCAGCCGGCTGCTGGCAACATGCAGCCGCAGGGCGGAGGACAACCCCGCGGAAGGATCCGAAATGACGATCGCGCCCGAGGTGGGCCCGGAGCCGACGGAGCTGCGCAGCACGCCCATGGCGTCCAGGATGCGGATGGCCTCCCGGACCGAGGCCCGGGAGATCCCGTAACTTTCCGCCAGGGACCGCTCCCCGGGGAGGCGGTCGCCGAGTTTGATCTTGCCGGAACGCAGATCGGCTTCGATGTCCTGCAGGAGCGCGTCATAGGTACGACGGCGGGGGGCTGCTCCTGCTTCTGCGGCTGTCACGGGCGGTGTCCTTTCGGGGGAGTGCGGGCCGCAGTGCGGCCCGCACCCGGAGTTGCGGGAAGGCTGGCGGCTACGGCAGCATCCAGCCCAGGACCGGGGTGGACTGCAGGAAGGCCAGGGTGCACAGCACCAGCAGCAGAGCCACGCTCCATCCGACCACCTTACGCAGGATCACCGACTCCTGGCCGTCAAGGTTGACGGCGGTCGCCGCGATGGCGAGGTTCTGCGGACTGATCAGCTTGCCCACGACGCCGCCGGAGGTGTTGGCGGCCACCAGCAGGTTCGGGTCGATGCCGGCCTTCAGGCCGGCGGTCTGCTGCAGCTTCGCGAACAGCGCATTGGCCGAGGTGTCCGAGCCGGTCACGGCGGTGCCCAGCCAGCCCAGCACCGGGGAGAGGAACGCGAAGAAGCTGCCGGTGCCGGCGAGCCAGGTGCCGATCGAGACCGTCTGGCCGGAGTTGTTCATGACGTACGCCAGCGCCAGCACCGTGATGATGGTCAGCCCGGCCCAGCGCATCTTGACGACGGTGCGCCAGATGTCGAGCACGGCCTCGCCCACCGTGAGGCGGTAGCGTCCGCCGCCGTCGTACTTGGAATAGACGAACGCCACGATGAGCCCGGTGATCAGGAGCATGGTGCCCGGGCTGGAGAGCCACTGGAAGGTGTAGACGGTCGAGGAGACGGGCTTGCCCTCGGCGTTGACCAGGGCATCGTGCAGGACCGGCCAGGGAACCTTGACGTCCGTGGAGGCCAGGAAGGCGGGCACGTCGACGCCGAGTTTCCAGAGTTTGCCGATGCCGAAGACGACGATCACAAGGAAATACGGGAACAGGGCCAGCCAGGTCCGGGACGGGGTGAGGCCGTCGGCCGGCTTTTCGGCCGTGGCCACCGCTGCCCGGCCGGATCCTGCGCCCGGGGTGCTGCTGCCGATTTCCGCTCCGGCACCCGACGCCGCCCGGAGGCGTTCGCGCGCTGCGGCGCCGCCCCGCGGCTTCCAGAGGCGGAAGAAAATCACGGCCGCGCCCAGGCCGGTCAGTGAGGCGACGATGTCGGTGAGTTCGTAGGAGAAGTAGTTCGAGCAGAGGAACTGGGCTGAAGCGAAGGATCCCCCGACCACCAGTGCGGCCGGCCAGCATTCCTTGAGGCCGCGGCGGCCATCCAGGATGAAGAGCAGGATCAGCGGGACGAACGTGGCCAGCAGCGGTGCCTGGCGGCCCACGATCGAGCCGATGTCCGTCGCGTGGAGGCCCGTCAGGCCCGCGGCGGTGGTGATCGGGATGGCCATCGCGCCGAACGCGACGGGGGCGGTGTTGGCCACCAGCACGGCGGCGGCCGCGCGGAGCGGCGGCAGCCCGAGGGCGAGCAGCATGGTGGCGGTGATCGCCACCGGGGCGCCGAAACCGGCCAGGGCTTCGAGCAGGCCGCCGAAGCAGAACGCCACCAGGACGGCCTGGAGCCGGACGTCCCCGCCGCCGATCACGTCGAAGACGCGGCGCAGGTCCTCGAACCGGCCGCTGAGGACGGTCACCTGGTAGAGCCAGACGGCCATGATGACAATCCAGAGCACCGGGAAGGCGCCGAAGACGCCGCCCTGGGTTGCCGAGAGAACGGCCAGGCCCGCGGGCATGTGGAACGCGGCGATGCCGACCAGCAGCGCCACCAGCAGGGCGAATGCCCCGGCCACGTGCGCCTTCGTTTTCACGACGGCCAGCAGGATGAAGAAGGTGAGCAGCGGCAGCAGGCCGACGATGGCCGACCAGGCCACGCTGTTGAGCACCGGATCGGTGGTGGGGGTGAAGTGGTCCACGGAAGTTCCTCTACGTTGAGAGACGACGAGTTCTTTGGTCAGACCACTGTGGTCGGACCATGAGAGTGTAGCCTACATCTCACCCGGAATGTGAGCCGGTTCACGCTGCGCCCCTGCTTTGGGAGTGGCGGCCATCACGTGCTTTACTATGGTCAGACCACATACCTGCGAGGCTGCTGGAAAGGCCAAGATGAGAATCGCTTTGTTCGCCACCTGCATTGTGGATGCGATGTATCCGCGCACGGCGCAGGCCACCGTGAGCATCCTCGAGCGGCTGGGACACGAGGTCGTGTTCCCCTCCGGCCAGGCCTGCTGCGGACAGATGCACGTCAACAGCGGCTACTTCAAGGAAGCCGTCCCCGTCGTCGCCAACCATGTGCGCGCCTTCGACACCGGGGACTACGACGTCGCCGTCGCACCCTCCGGTTCCTGCGTCGCCTCGGTCAAGCACCAGCACCCGATGGTGGCCCGCACCTGCGGCGACGCCGCCCTGGAGGCCCGCGCCGCCGCCGTCGGCGCCCGGACCTACGAGCTGTCCGAGCTGCTGGTGGACGTCCTCGGCGTGACCGACGCCGGCGCCCAGCTGGGCTCCTACTTTCCGCACCGGGTGACCTACCACCCGAGCTGCCACGGGATGCGCCTGCTCCGCCTGGGCGACCGCCAGGCCAGCCTGCTGCGCAGTGTCCGGGGGCTCGAGCTGGCCGAGCTGCCGGAAGCGGACCAGTGCTGCGGCTTCGGCGGCACCTTCTCGATGAAGAACGCGGACGTGTCCTCGGCCATGCTCGAGGACAAGACGGCCAACGTCCGCTCGACCGGCGCCGCGCTGTGCACGGGCGGGGACGCCTCCTGCCTGATGCACATCGGCGGCGGCCTGTCCCGCCAGGGAAGCGACGTCACCACCCTGCACCTGGCCGAAATCCTCGCCAGCACCGCGGAAGCGCCCGCGTCCGTCACCGGCGAGGTACGCGTCAGCACCGGAAAGGCAACACGATGAGCACCTTCCTGGGCATGCCCTCCCTGCCGGTCTTCGGCACGGGAAACCTGCACGCCGCCGAGTCCTTCCCGACGGCGGCGCACCGCGAGCTGGGCAACACCCAGCTGCGCGCCAATCTCGGCCACGCCACCCACACGATCCGCGACAAGCGCCTCCAGGTGGTCTCCGAACTGCCGGACTGGGAGCAGCTGCGCGACGCCGGGTCCGCCATCAAGGAATCCGTGATGGCCCGGCTGCCGGAACTCCTCGAGGCCTTCGAAGCGAACTTCACGGCCCGCGGCGGGACGATCCACTGGGCCCGCGACGCCGACGAAGCCAACCGGATCGTGGCCGGGCTGGTCCGGGAGACCGGGGAAACCGAAGTGGTCAAGGTCAAGTCGATGGCCACCCAGGAAATCGGGCTCAACGAATACCTCGAAGAGCAGGGGATCACCGCCTACGAAACGGACCTCGCCGAGCTGATCGTGCAGCTCGACCACGACAAGCCCAGCCACATCCTGGTGCCCGCCATCCATAAGAACCGCACCGAAATCCGCGACATCTTCCTGCGCGAGATGCCCGGCGCGGACCCGGAGCTGACCGACAACCCGGCGGTGCTGGCCATGGCCGCCCGCGCGCACCTGCGCCGCAAGTTCCTCACCGCCAAGGTGGCCGTGTCCGGGGCGAACTTCGCGCTCGCCGACTCCGGCACCCTCGCCGTCGTCGAATCCGAGGGCAACGGCCGGATGTGCCTGACCCTGCCGGAGACCCTGATCACCGTGATGGGCGTGGAGAAGCTGCTGCCGGGTTGGCAGGACCTCGAGGTGTTCATGCAACTGCTCCCGCGGTCCTCCACCGGGGAGCGGATGAACCCGTACACCTCGCTGTGGACCGGTGTCACCGAGGGCGACGGGCCGCAAAACGTGCACCTGGTGCTGCTGGACAACGGACGCAGCGCAGCGCTCGCGGACGAGATGGGCCGTTCGGCGCTGCATTGCATCCGCTGCAGCGCCTGCATGAACGTCTGCCCCGTGTATGAGCGGACCGGCGGCCACGCCTACGGCTCCACCTATCCGGGACCGATCGGCGCCATTCTGTCGCCGCTGCTGACCGGCATCGAATCGGAAGAGAACAGCTCGCTGCCCTACGCTTCCTCGCTTTGCGGGGCCTGCTACGACGCCTGCCCGGTGAAGATCAATATCCCGGACATCCTGGTGCACCTGCGCGGCGTCGACGTCGACAGCAAACGCGGTACGAAGAAGCTGCCCAGCCAGATGGACGTCGGCATGAAGGCCGCGTCCTGGGCGCTGTCTTCCGGCAAACGGCTGGGGCTGGTGGAAAAAGGCCTGCCGCTGGGCCGCCTGGCCGCCGGGCCGGACAAGAAAATCACCAAACTCCCCGGCATCGCCGCCGGCTGGACCCAGAGCCGGGACATTCCGGCGCCGCCGCAGCAGTCGTTCCGCGACTGGTGGGCCAAGGAACACGAGAAGGAAGACCGGGCATGAGCGCACGCGAAGAAATCCTGGGCCGGATCCGCTCCGCGCTGCGGGACGGCCCCGAGGCGCCGCAGATCCCGCGGGAATACCGGGCCTCATCCGGACTGGATCAGGAGGCCCGGATCCAACTGCTGGTGGACCGTCTGATCGACTACAAGGCCCAGGTCTGCGTGGTGGAGGCGTCCGGCGTGCCGGCGCGGATCGCGGAACTCCTTGGAACGTCACGCAGTTACGTGGTGCCGGAGGGGCTCGACGCCGGCTGGCTTGCCGCCGCCGACGCCGTTGACGCGCCGCTCCGCCGGGTGGACGCGGCCGCGGCGCCGTTGACCGTGGCCGACCTGGACGCCACCGACGCCGTCGTGACCGGCAGCGCCGTCGCTGTCGCCGAAACGGGGACCATCATCCTGGACGGCAGCCCCGGCCAGGGCCGGCGTGCCATCAGCCTGGTCCCGGACCACCACATCTGCGTCGTTGACGCCGCCGACATCGCCGGCATCCTCCCCGAGGCGCTGCGCCGGATCGACGGCACCCGGCCGCTGACCATGATCAGCGGGCCCAGCGCCACCAGCGACATTGAACTCGAACGTGTTGAAGGCGTCCACGGTCCCCGCAAACTCGATGTGATCATCGCCCGCTAGCAGCGCCTTGCGGGTCTGAGCAGCGCCGCCGCGGGGCCTTAGGCCCTTGACCGTCCCGCTCCGGCGGCGGAGTCTGGCTTCATGAGCGAGACACATCCGGACCCGGCACCGGACATCCAATCCGCGGAACTGCAGGAACAGCCGACGGCGGTGCTGCGCGAGACCGTGCCCATGAACGCCCTGCGGGACTTCTTCGACCGGGCCTACAAAACGGTGATGGCGGCCGTGCAGCAGCAAAACGTCCAGCTGGCTGGGCCGCCGTACGCGCTCTACCGCGGTACGCCCACCGACGTTGTCGACGTCGAGGCGGGCTTCCCGCTCGCCGCCCCGTACCCGGGTGGGGGAGACAGCGGCGTGAGGGCCGGTGTGCTGCCTGCCGGGCGCGCCCTTCAGGCCATGCATGTTGGCCCCTACGAGACGTTGCCGCAGACCTACAACGCCGTGATGGCCCGGATGCAGGCGGACGGCCTGACCCCGGGCGATGCCATGTGGGAGTACTACCTGAGCGATCCAGGCACCGAACCGGACCCGGCCGCCTGGAAAACCCTGGTCGTCTGGCCGGTCGCCTGAAACCGGCGCCGCTAGCCGGCGTCGAGCTCTTCGAGGAGCTTTTTGGCCGCTTCGGCGATGTCGTCGTGGCCGTGCTGCGCGGCCCGGCTCTCCAGTGAAATCACCGCGCAGCGGTGCACTTTCTTAAAATCGCCGAAGGGGAACGTCACGCTGCCCTTGGTGCCTTCGGAGGCGTCCGGGTCCAGGCCCAGGTGCCATTGGGCGAACTCGTCAAAGCCGTTCTTGTCGATGAACTTGTTCTCCTGATCGGCCGAGGGCGCATGCTCGCTCCAGTCGTCCCGGGTGTCCCGCTGGACCTGGCCTTCCTTGATCAGCCGGCGTGCCTGCGCGAGCGCTTTTTTGTTCAGTTTTGTGGCCATCTCTGCCTCCCGATTCATAGGGTCCGTGACGCGGAATGTCGCGTTAAACACAGTATTCTCTAAGTCCAAGGATGATGCCCTAAACTGCTTCACTGAGGTGCCTGAAATGGCGCTATGCAGCAACGAAAGTGAACCCCGCTATGGCTACCGATTACGACGCCCCACGCAAGACAGAAGAAGAGTCTCCCGCTGAATCGCTGGAGGCCCTTCAGGCATCCCGTGGCGGCGGTGCCCAGACTGCTGTTATCGACGTCGACGAGAACGACACCGCCGAGGGCATCGACCTTCCCGGCGCCGACCTCTCCGGCGAAGAACTGACCGTTATTGTTGTCCCCGAGCAGTCTGACGAATTCACGTGCGCCTCCTGCTTCCTGGTCCGTCACCGGTCCCAGGTTGCGAAGGAAAAGAACGGCCTGAAGTACTGCCACGACTGCGAAGGCTAAGAGCTTTCCCTGAACGTGGCCGGCCCGCATCACCGGGCGCGTGCCACAGATTCTGAATCCCCAGCAAAGCGCCGGGTCCCGCGAGGGGCCCGGCGCTTTGCTGTCCCCGGCTGAGGCCGAAACCGTGACCAAAACCGCCGCCGCCTAACGGTTGGACGCCGATCCGGGCCCGGATCTCGCCAACTGGTCCGCGCGCTCCTACCCTTGAACTGTCCGGATGATTCGAGGGGGCGGCCCGTATGTTCAAACTCCACGGAAAAAAGCTCACCGGCTGGCTGGTGGCACTGCTGATGGCGGCGGGGCTGGGCCTGCTGACGCCCGGGCCGGCCGCGGCTGCACCCTATTGCGGACTCGTCTGGGGCTCACTGGCCAAGGCGGACCCGGCAATGAGCCAGGCGAAGGTGGCCAACGTCCGGACCGGCCGGCATTACTGCTTCGACCGTCTGGTGATCGACCTCAATGGGCCTGCGGCCGGCTACTCGGTGCGCTATGTTCCCCAAGTAGCGCAGGACGGTTCCGGCCTGCCGATTGCGCTGCGGGGCCAGGCCTTCATCCAGGTCACCGCCAACGCACCCGCGTACGACTCCAACGGCAAGGCGACCTACACCCCGGCGAACAAGAGCGAGCTGAGCAACGTCACCGGCTACCAGACGTTCCGGCAGCTTGCCTGGGCCGGCAGCTTCGAGGGCTACACCAGCCTGGGGCTGGGCGTGCGGGCCCGGCTGCCGTTCCGGGTCTTTACCCTGGCCGGGCCCGACGCCGGTTCGCGCCTGGTCATCGACGTCGCGCACTACTGGTGAGCCGACGGCGCCGCTTCGCAGCATCCCGAGGGCTACTGCTCCGACGCCCGACGGCGGTTGCGGCTAGAGCGCGCCGAGCTCCGCCCGCAGCGGGTACTCCTTGCCGTCCAGCACCAGCTGCGTGCAGCGGCGGCTGGCCGGGTTCAGCACGATCGGTGCCATCAGGTTAACCGTCGTGGATGCGGGGGAATGGTTGACCACCACGAGCAGCTGCGGCGTTTCGCCGTCGCCGAGCTCCAGGGCGTCCAGTGCGGCGGCCGGCAGCGGGGGCGTGTAGCCGGGAACGAAGACCGCGGCGTCCGCGAGGAACAGCCGTACCGGCGCGGACCCGGATTCGAGGGCGAACAGGCCCGGGGCGCTGTCGATGTTCCGCAGGGCGAAGTCGTGCACGTTCTCCAGCCCCGGCATGGGGGCGGTGAAGGTCACCGGGGTGCTGCTGAGGACGGAGTTCATCGCAGGAAGTCCATCAGGGTGGGCTGCAGGACCCGCGCGGTGGCGGCCAGGGCCACCTGGTAGTTGGTTTCCTGCAGCTTCAGGTCCATGATCACGCTGCCAAGGTCAGCTTTTTCAATCCCGGTCCGCTGGGCGTCCAAGGTGGCCTCCATTTCGGTGTTGACGTTGCCGGCACGTTCCAGCTGTGCCTGCCGTGTCCCAATTTCAGCACGGCCGTTGACGATGTTCTTGAAGGCGGTGTCGACGTCGGCCAAGTGCGGTGTTGAGGGCCTTCCCGTCTCGCAGATCGCCGGTGATCTGTCCGATCAGGCGAAGACGGACGTGCCTGCCGTCACCGAAGATTTCGGCGCCGTCGGCGTCGACCCGGATAGTCTGGTTGGCGCTGATGCGGCGCTCCACGGTGCTTGCCAGCGTGCCGTTGAAGGTGGGCGGGGTGCCGGGGTCGCCGGGAATAGTCGGGTCCGGCGGTGCCGGGGTGAAAGCGCCGTTTGTCCGAGCTGCCGGCGAAGATGTTCCGGCCCAGGTGCTGGGAGTTGGCGATCGAGACCAGGTCCTTGTTCAGGGAGTCCAGCTCGGCGGCGATCGCGTCCTTGCCGGACTGGTTCAGCGAGCCGTTGCCGGCCAGCACGGTGAGGTCCTTGACCCGGCGCATCACGTTGGTGGCCTGTTCCAGCGCGGAGTCCGCGGCGGTCAGCCAGGTGTTGCCGTCGTCGATGTTCCGGCCGTACTGGCCGCGGCGGCCTGGAGCGAGCGGGTCTGCAGGGCCTGGGCCGTGGCCGCGGGTCGTCCGAGGGGCGCGAGATCTTGTTCAGCGAGGTGGCCTTGTCCTGCAGTTCGGCGAGCTTGGCCTGCTGCGTCTGCAGGGTCCGCTGCGCGGCCGCGTTCATGGTCAGGTTCGTTACCCGGTTCAGCATGGCTACCTTCCTACCAGTCCGGTGCGGTTGATCAGGACGTCCAGGGCCTCGTCGACGGCGGTCATCACGCGGGCGGCGGCCTGGTAGGCGTGCTGGTTGGTGAGCAGGTTGACGTTTTCCTCGTCCAGGCTCACCGATGCCTGGGAGGCGCGGCTGGTCACCGCGGAGGCTTGCGCAGCGGAGCGGTCAGGGATTCGGGCTGCTGCGCGCCACGGGACTGGACGCCGATCCCGGTGACGATGCCGGACCAGACTTTGTCCGGGGAGGCTGCGCCGGTGCCAAGCTGGAGATCTGGGTCGGCGATTGTGCGTCCAGGGCGCCCGAGTCCGGCGCCTGGCCGCACCAATGCCGGCGGGTGCTGGATCGGGGCCTGATCCCGAGCGCCGCGGGGCGGGTGGCATCGATCGAGAAGAAGTCGACGCCGGTGTACGCCGCGGCTGTCGGTCCGGCCGGAGTGGACGGTGTTGAGGATCTCGTGGCCAGCTGGGTGGCGAGGTGGTTGTAGGACGCGGCGGCTTCGGCGATGGCGCCGCCGGAGCCGCCGGCGGCCGGCGCCAGCACGGACAGGGCGCCGGCGATTTCGCCGCCGTCGAGCCGCCACCGCCACGCCGCGGCCGGTCCTTCCAGAGCAGCTGCACCGGTGGATCCGAGCGGAGTCCCCGGTCTGGCTGCCGGAGAGCTCAAGCGCCGCGGACGGAGGTGCCCATCACCAGGGCGTTGCCGCCGACGTGGACGTCCACGGTGCCGTCGGCCTGTTCGCGCACGGTGCCGCCGGCAAGCCGGGAGATGGTCTCGGTGAGTTTGGCGCGGGCATCGATCAGCTCGTTGGCGGATCCGCCGGCGGCCAGGGTGGAGCGGATGGTGGCGTTGTAGGCGGCCACCTGGCTGGCGGCGGCGTTGACGGCGTCGACGGCGTCGGCGGCCTGGGCGCGGACGCTGCTCCATTGCCCCTGCAGGGACTGGTAGCCGGAGGAGATCTTGTCGGTGAGCGAGTTGGCGGCGTTCAGCAGCAGGCCCTTGGGGCCGTCTTCGTCGGGCTGGTTCGCGGCGCCCTGCCACGCGGACCAGAAGCTCTGGAGCGAGGCGGAGATGCCGTTGTCGCCGGGTTCCTGCAGGATGCCTTCGATGCCCTGCAGGGCGGAGGACCGGACGCCGGCGTAGCCTGCCTGCGCGCTCGCGGAGCGGACGCTGGCGTCGAGGACGCTGCTGCCCAGCCGTGCGATGGCGTCCACCGAGACGCCCTGGCCGGTCTGGGCGACCCCGCTGCTGAACATCCCAGGGGCCGGGGCGCGCGATGCGCGGACTGCTGCACGCGCTGGCGGGTGTAGCCCTCGGTGGCGGCGTTGGCGATGTTCTGGCCGGCGACGTTCATGCCCTGCTGGGCAGCAGTCAGTCCGCGGTAGGCGGTGTTCAGGGCGCCGAAGGTGCTCATGGTCGCTTCCTTAGAATTGCTTGTCGAAGATGCGGGAGCCGGCGGATTCCCCGGTCTTGCCGTGGGCGTCGTAGGTGCCGGCGGCGGCCGGGCGCAGGTCCGCGAGGGACTCCTGGGTGGAGCGGACGGCGGTGCGCAGGTACTGCTCGTTGGCGTCGCGCAGTTCCTTGATCAGGGCAGTCTGGCGGGTCAGGGCGGCGAGGTGCGCGCTGAGCACCTCGGCCCAGGCGCCCTCCGGGGCAGCCTCCGCGAGTTCGCCGAGCGTGGCGTCCGTGGGCAGGCCCCACATTTCGGCGACGACGGCGGCCTCGATGGTGCGGGCCAGGCTTGCCTGGGAGAGGTGGCCCAGGACCTGCTCGACTTCCTTGGTGCCGTGCGGCAGCCAGCGGGATTTGCCGGAGGTGAGCAGCAGCTGTTCTTCTTCCAGCTTGAACGTCAGAACGTCCAGAAGTTCACGCTCCCGCCACAGCAGGGCAGAAAGTTCGTGGATGGCCATGGTCCGGACGGCTCCCTTATGAGTGCGAATGGTGTGGGCGACTGATGCGGCTACCCGTGGCGGAGCATTCGCATCGTGCGGACGATGCGAGCCTGCAGCAGGGTTCGTACAAACTATCGGCAGGGTTTCCGCATTCGTTAGCAGGAATAAGGCTGATAACAGTCGGGATCTGCTGGCAAGGAGCCATCCGAAAACAATTTTGTAAATTCTGCTTACCTGTGCCGCCCAACGGGCGATAACTACTGCTGAAGGCCCACGGATGGGCCATCGCTTACAGTCCCAACTCACGGAGGAAACATCATGGGCTTCGTTATCAACACCAACCTCGCGGCAACAACGCCTACCGCAACCTCAACACCACCCAGACCGACCTGTCCAAGTCGCTGGAGAAGCTGTCCAGCGGCCTGCGCATCAACCGCGCCGCGCGATGACGCAGCAGGCCTGTCCATCTCCGAGGGCCTGCGCTCGCAGGTCACCGGCTTGGGCTCAGGCAGCCCGCAACGCCCAGGACGGCATCTCGGTCATCCAGACCGCTGAAGGCGGCCTGAACCGAGGTCCACTCCATCCTGCAGCGTATGCGCGACCTGGCTGTCCAGGGCGCTAACGACACCAACAACGCCGAATGCCCGCGACAGCCATCAAGACCGAAGCCGACGCCCTCGGCAAGGAGCTCGGCCGCATTCGGCGAGTCACCGAACTTCAACGGCATCAACCTGCTCAAGGGCTGACACCATGGACATCCAGGTTGGCACCCGACGGCGATGCCGCTGGCGAGTCTGTCAACAAGATCACCGTCACGACTGGGCGATCTCGCCAGACGGCATCACGGACATCTGTCGGTGACTCGACCGATGGCAGCGGCGCCGCAGGCACCGGGTTCGATCACTGACGGACAACGCGCAGCGCCGCCACGATCAACCGACTTGACACGGCCATCAGGCGAGTCTCCGCCGCAGCGTGCCGGATCTCGGTGCAGCCCAGAACCGCCTCGAGCACACCATCAAGTCGCTGAACGTTGCCGGTGAAAACCTGCAGGCCGCTCAGTCCCGCATCGCCGACGTCGACATGGCTCAGGAAATGGTCAAGTTCACCAAGGCCAACATCCTGTCCCAGGCCGGCACCGCAATGCTGGCCCAGGCCAACCAGTCCAGCCAGGGCGTTCTCTCGCTCCTGCGCTAGGCCGGATCCGGCAGGCGCAGTTCAAGCAGTAGGGCTGCCACCCTGATCGGACGAAGAGACACCCCCGATCATCAAGCTGCGGAAGGGCCGGACGATGGCAAAACCATCGTCCGGCCCTTACCGTGCAACACCGATACTTCAGTAACAGCACCGATCAACGAACGTTCTTGACAGCAAGGAGAGGCAGCGATGGGAATCTCACTCGACGGACTGGCCAGCGGGCTCGACACCACCGCCCTGATCAGCTCCCTCATGCAGTCCGAGGCCCTCCCGCAGACCCTGCTCAAGAACAAGTCCTACGACATCCAGTCCATGGTGTCCGCGCTCCAAGGGCTCAACGGCAAAGTCGCCGCCCTGGCAACCCAGGCCACCGCCGCGGCCAAGCCCGGCGCCCTGGACCTCTACCACCGCGACCACCAGCAGCGACAAAGTCGTCGCCACCACCACCGCGGCGGCCAAGGCCGGTTCCATCGACTTCCAGGTCACCAAGCTGGCCCAGACCCAGGTCACCGTGACGCCCAAGGTCAACGCCGTGACCGGCTGGCCCTACACCACCATGACCATCAACAGCGGCGGCAAGGACTACACGATCAGCGCCGCGTCCAGCACCCTGGACGACGTCGTCACCGCGGTCAACGCCGCCGGCGCCGGCGTCACCGCCACGCAAGGTCGACGTCGGCGGCGGAGACTTCCGGCTCCAGTTCACCGCCACGAAGTCCGGCAGCGCCGGCGCGTTCACGATCACCGACCCGGGCACCGACGCTTCACCGACGTCAAGGCCGCCGCAGGACGCGGAGATCGTCGCTCTGGCCGAGAGCACCGGCCGCGCCAGACCGATCACGTCCTCGACCAACACCTTCACCGACCTGCTGCCCGGCGTCTCGGTCACCGCCAAGGACGTCACCGCCGCGCCCGTGACCCTGACCGTGTCCCGCGACGACGCCGGCATCACCAAGCTCGCCTCCGACCTGGTGGACGGTGTGAACGGCATCTTCTCGCTGGTGGCCAGCAAGACCGCGGTCAGCACCACCACGAACACCAGCGGCACCAACGTCTCGGCCGGAGTCTTCACGGGCGACAGCACCGTGCGCTCCGTGAACCAGAGCATCCTCTCCGCCGCGTCGCTGCCGGTCGGCACCCGCCGCGGTCGCCGTCGGAAATCGGCATCAGCATCACCAAGACCGGCACCATGGAGTTCGATGCCACCAAGTTCGCGGCCGCGCTGGCGGCGGACCCGGCCGGCACCGCGGCCAAGGTGCAGGAACTCGCCGGTCGGATCGCGGCCGCGGCCAACCACGCCTCGGACAAGTACACCGGCACGCTGACCACCAAGATCACGGGCCAGCAGTCCGAGGTCCAAGGACCTGGCCGACCAGATCAGCGACTGGGACCACCGGCTCGCCGCCCGCCAGGCCACCCTGAAAAGCACCTACTCCGCCCTGGAAGTGGCGCTGAGCAACATGAAGGCGCAGTCAGGCCTGGCTCACCTCGCAACTCGCCGGCCTGTCCGCAGGGAGCACCAAGAATGACCAGCAACCCCTTCGGCTATCGGCGGCGGCTACGGCAATGCCGCGCCAGCGGAACCAGTACCTCGAACGACTCGGTGCTCTCCGCCCCGCCGGCCCGGCTGCTGACCATGCTCTACGACCGGCTCCTGCTGGACCTCGGCCGCGCCGAGACCGCGCAGCAGGCGGCCGACTGGCCCGTCGCCTCGGAGAACCTCATCCACGCCCAGGCCATCATCACCGAGCTGCTCCTCCTCGCTCAACACCGACGCCTGGGACGGTGCCGACGGCTTGCTGGGCCTCTACAACTACGCCTTCACCGCGCTGATCAACGCCAACATCCAGCGCGACGCCGCGCTGACCCGCGAGGCGATCGAACTCCTGGAACCGCTGCGCCAGGCCTGGCACGAGGCGGCGGCAGCGATCCCCGCCGCGCAGCCGGCACCAGCGGCCACCGCGGCGCCGGCGTCCTTCGCCGCGGCCGCGTTCGCAACAGCCGGGGCCTGGAACACGCAGTCCGGCGCGGGCGGCGGGAGCCTGGGCTTTGGCTGAGCAGGTGTATTGGGACGAGGACCAAGCGCCTGAGCCAGCCAGGAGGACCCCGCGCCGCCGCCTGGCCCTGGTGCTGGACGTGCTGGAGATGGCTGTCATCGCCGCGGAGAAAACACTGAAGGATCCGCTCGGGTCCCCTCTCCGCGCCGCGGGACCAGCCGGAGGCCGCGCTGCCGGTGCAGCGCTGGTGCCCGCCGCTCGCTGGATGCCCCTTGCCGCCCGAGGCCCGACGGCGGGCCATCGCCCTCTCCGCGGCGCAGGAGCGGGTGGCCCGACGGCTGGAAGCGGCCAAACAGGACGTCGTCCCGTCAGCTGCACGCCCTGAGCTCGGTGCCCGAGCCTGAGCTCCCCGTCGCGGTGCGGTCTACCTCGACGTCCAGGGCTGATGGGCCCGCCCGGCGCCGGCACTCGAAAAAGACCCTCCCGAAGAAAGTGTTTCACATTTTCTGCTAACGCGGCGCTGACCTGTGCCGATAACCACAGTAAGAGCACGGATCGCTCGTTTACCGGCCACGGATCGGCCACCCCACAATTCCCCAGGCAGGACTCTGTGCTCGAATCCGTGACTTCCGCAGCCCTGGCCAGCGCCATGGACGGGCTGGCCCTGCGCCAACGCGCCATCGCGAACAACATCGCGAACGTCAACACCCCGAACTACCACGCCAAGCGCGTCAGCTTCGAGGCGGCCCTGGCCGCGTCCGTGCAGTCCGGGGACGGCCATGCCGAAGCCACCACGGCCAGTTCGCTCGAACCCACCCAACTCAACGGCAACAACGTGAACCTGGACACGGAAACGCTGTCCAACATCGACACCGTGCTGCGCTTCCAGTTCGCCGCCCGCGCCATCGGCGGGGAATTCAACGCCGTGCGCGCCGCGATGAGGACCAACTGATGACTTTCGACGCAATCGGCATCGCCGGCTCCGCCCTGACGGTGCACCGCAAGTGGCTCGACGCCGTCTCGGACAACCTGGCCAACATGAACAACGCCTCCGCCACCTCCGGCCCGGCCTTCCGGGCCAAGTACGTCGAAGCAGCCGAGGGCGCCGAGGGCACCGGCGTGTACGTCAAAGCCACCGAGCTGGGCGACAGCACGGGCCGGATCGTCTACCAGCCGGACCACCCCCTCGCCGACGCCAACGGCAACGTGAAATACCCGGACATCGACATGGCCGAGCAGATGGGCGCCCTGATCATCGCCCAGCGCGGCTACCAGGCCAACGCCCAGGTCGTGGACCGCGCCCGCGAGACCTACCTCGCCGCCCTTGAGATTGGAAGATCCTGATGCCCGTTTCCCCCATCGCCCCGGTCCAGGGCGTCCTGCCCACGGAGAACCTCGCCGGCGCCGCCGCGGTGCCCGGAACGGACGGCTCCGGTTTCGCCAGCTCCCTCACCGGCGCCGTGGACAACCTCCAGCAGCTGCAGTCGACGTCGAAGCAGCTCGCCGTCTCCGCGGTGACCGGCAACCTGGACGACATCCACAACGCCACCATCGCGGCGAGCCGCGCCCAGATCACCCTGGAACTCGTGGCCACCGTCCGGAACAAGGGCGTTGACGCGTTCAACGAGATCATGAGGATGCAGGCCTGATGCCGCCGCAGATCAATGTCTTCTTCCAGCGCTTCGGCGCCGGCCTCAAGGGCTTCACCACCGGCCAGCGCACGCTCGCCGTCATCGGCGCCGCCCTGCTGATCGTCGGCGTCGTGGCGCTCTCGGCCTGGCTGTCCAAACCCACGCTGGCTCCGCTGTTCTCCGGCCTGAAGGACACCGACGCGAACGGCATCGTCGAGCAGCTGCGCAAGGACAACGTGCCCTACGAGCTCAGCGACGGCGGTTCCACCATCCTCGTGCCGCAGGACAAGGTCTACGACGAGCGGCTCAAGGCCGCGGCTGCAGGACTCCCGACGGCGGCGGCCACCGGTTACTCGCTGCTGGACAAGATGGGCGTCACGTCCTCGGAGTTCCAGCAGTCCGTGACCTACAAGCGCGCCCTCGAAGGCGAACTGGCCAGCACCATCTCCGCCATGGACGGCGTGAAGACCGCCGCGGTCCGGCTCGCCATCCCGGAGAAGACCGTCTTCGTCTCCAAGACCCCGGACACCACCGCATCGGTTTTCGTCGAAACCGCGCCCGGTGTCACCCTCTCCGGCGACAAGGTCCAGGCCATCGTGCACCTGACCTCCGCCGCGATCGAGAACCTCAAACCGGCCAACGTCTCCGTGGTCGACTCGCAGGGCAATGTGCTCTCCACCGTCGGCGGCGGGGCCGCCGGATCCTCCTCGAAACAGGCCGCCGACTACCAGCAGCGCACCGGCGACGCCGTCCGCGCAGTCCTTGACCGCGTCGTCGGTCCCGGAAACTCCACCGTGGCGGTCGCCGCGGACATCACCGGCGAGTCCGCGCAGCAAAAGAGCGAGACGTTCTCCAACACCCCCGGCGCGCTGCCGCTGAGCGAATCCTCCAAAACGGAAAAGTACAGCGGAACCGGGGGAGGGGCAGCGGGTGTCCTCGGCCCGGACAACATCGCCGTCCCCGGCGACACCAGCGGCAACGGCAGTTTCGACTCCACCACCGCCACCAAGAACAACGCCGTCAACAAGGTCACCGAGGACCGGGTGATCCCGGCCGGGGCCGTCAAGCGCCAGACCATCTCGGTGGCCGTCAGCCAGTCCGCCGCGGGCGGGCTGAACATCGGCTCGTTGACCGCGCTGGTCACCTCCGCCGCCGGCGTGGACAAGGCCCGGGGCGACGTCGTCACGGTGGAGGTCATCCCGTTCAGCACGGCCGCCGCGGACCAGGCCAACGCCTCCCTCGAGGCGGCCAAGGCCGAACTCGAGGCGCAGAAGCAGCAGGCCTTCTTCAGCACCCTCGTCACCGCCGGCAGCATCCTGCTGGGGCTGCTGATCATGGCCCTGATCGTCATCGTCATCCTGCGCCGCCGGCAGAAACGCGAACCGGTGGACCTCGGCGAACGCCTGGATATGCTCCCGGCAATGCCAACCGTGACGGCCATTGACCCGGCGCCCGCGACGTCGGCGATCCCGCTGATGGCCTTGCCGCCGCAGCCGCTGCCGGCCCCGCCGCTGGAGGTACTCGAAGCCGAACGCCGCATGCAGGAGATCGACTCCATGGTCGAGGCCAACCCGGAGAAGGCGGCGGACTACCTGCGCGGCCTGATGGATGACAGGCAGCCGGCATGAAACTCGCCGAGTCGGCCCTCACCGGGACCCAGCGCGCCGCCGTCGTCCTGATGCAGATGAGCCCGCCCAACGCCGCCCGGGTGATGGCACAGTTCACCGACACGGAAGCGGAGGAAATCGCCGCCGAGATCGTCCGGCTCCGCAAGGTTGACCCGGAGGTCGCCGAACAGATCATGAAGGACTTCCACGAGGCTGCCCTGAGCAGCCCGCGGCAGGCCCGCGGCGGCCGGGAGCTCGCCGAGGGCCTGCTGGAGGCCTCGTTCGGCTCCGAGAAAGCCGCCGGCCTGATCAACCGGCTGACCGTGAACATGGCCGGCAAGTCCTTTGAGTTCCTTGAAGACATTGAGCCGGTGCAGATCCTGGCCCTGATCGACGGCGAACTTCCGCAGACCATCGCCTTGGTCCTGGCCCACCTCAGCCCGCGCAAGGCCTCGGCCGTGATGTCCGGGCTGCCCGGCACGCTCCGCGCCGACGTCGCACTGAGCATCGCCACGATGGGTTCCGGCGCGCCCGAAGCCATCGGCATCGTCGCGGACACCCTGAAACTGCGCGGCGGCGCCGCCGTCTCGCAGCAGGCCTCCAAGGTGGTGGGCGGCATTCAGCCGCTGCTGGAAATCATCAACCGGACCGACGCCGGCACCGAACGCTCCGTCCTGGACGGCCTGGACCTGCTGGACCCGGACCTCGCCGTCGAAATCCGCGCGCAGATGGTCACCTTCGACGACATCGTCAAACTCGAACGCCGCGACGTGCAGCTGGTGCTGCGCGGCCTGGACGCCTCGGTGCTCGCCGTGGCCATGAAGGGCGCCTCGGAACCGGTGCTGGAAACCATCACCACCAACGTCTCCGGGCGCAACCTGGAAATCCTCGAATCCGAGATCGCCGCCCTGGGACCGCTGCGTGCCTCCCAGATCGAGGAGGCGCGGGCCGCCGTCGTCCGTTCCATCCGCGAACTCGAAGCCGAAGGCCAGATCACCATCCAGCGCGGGGACGAAGAAGACTATGTCTACTGACAGCGCCTTCACCGGCGGGGCCGAGGCCCCGGCCCGGATCGTCTTCCCGTCGCTGCGTTCCAGCGGGCCCGCGAACGAGCAGGCCGGCTACACCGAGGGCCACGCCGCCGGCTACGCCGCGGGCGTCCGCGCCGCCGCCAAGGAACAGCGCCGCTGGCGTGACCGGATGGCCGCCGAGCAGGCCGCCTCGCTCGCCGCCGGGCAGCAGGACCTGGACCGTGCCGTCCGCGCCCTCGCCGTGGCCCGCACCGACTTCGCGCACCGCAACGTCCAGGCCCTGCACGACGCCGAAGAGGTGCTGGCCCGAACCGCGCTGGAACTCGCCGAGGCGATCCTCGGCTACGAACTCGCCGAGGGGACCCGGACCGCCCGCGCCGCCCTGGCCCGCGCCCTGTCAGGGAACGACGCCGCCACCGTCCTGGCCATCCGGCTGCACCCGGCCGACATCGAGGTCCTCGCCAAGGAAGGCCAGGACCTGCCCGCCGGCCTGCCGCTGCTGGCCGACGCGTCCCTGCAGCGCGGCGACGCGAAGGTGGAGTACCAGCAAGGCTGGCTGGACGCGAGCCTCGGCAGCGCCCTGGCCCGGGCCAAGGCGGCGCTGCTGGGGGACCAGCAGGGGACCGCCTCTTCGGACAGCGCCCAGGGCGGCCGGCCATGATCGACCAGTGGCGTCCCAAGGGCGAGGACTTCGCCGCTGCCCTGGCCGCGGCCGCGCCGCAGCGCGTCGGCACTGTCACGTCCGTCATGGGCCTGGGCCTGGAGGTCTCCGGCCTGGATTGCGCGCTCGGCGACCTGGTCACCGTGGGCGCGAACCCCGGGCTCGACGCCGAGGTGGTGGCAGCGCTCGACGGCGCGGTGCGCTGCATGCCGCTGGGGCGCCTCGCCGGCGTCGCCGCGGGTGACCCGGTCCGCGCCAAGGGCGGCACGGTGCTGGTTCCCACCGGCGCGGGCCTCTTCGGCCGTGTCCTCGACGGCCTCGGCCGCCCGATCGACGGCAAGGGCCCGCTGCTCAGCGGTCCCCGGGTGCCGATCGACAACGAAGCGCCCAACGCCATGAAACGCGCCCGGATCACCACGGCCCTGCAGACCGGCGTCCGGGTCCTGGACACCATGACCACCCTGGGCAAGGGCCAGCGGATGGGCCTCTTCGCCGGCTCCGGCGTCGGCAAGTCCTCCCTGCTGTCCATGATCGCCCGCGGCACCGACGCCGAAGTCTCCGTCATCGCCCTGGTGGGGGAGCGCGGCCGTGAAGTCCGCGAATTCCTCGAGGACGACCTTGGCCCCGCCGGGCTGGCCCGCTCCGTCGTCGTCGTCGCCACCTCCGACGAACCCGCGCTGATGCGCATGCGCGCCGCGTTCACCGCCACCCGCATCGCCGAGTCCTTCCGCGACCGGGGCCAGGACGTGGTGCTCATGATGGATTCGCTGACCCGGGTGGCCATGGCACAGCGCGAGATCGGCCTCTCCGCCGGCGAACCGCCCGCCACCCGCGGCTACCCGCCGTCGACCTTTTCCGTCCTGGCCAGGCTGCTGGAACGCGCCGGCACCGCCGAAACCGGCTCCGTCACCGGGATCTACACGGTGCTGGTGGACGGCGACGACCACAACGAACCGATCGCCGACGCCGCCCGGTCCATCCTGGACGGCCATGTGGTGCTGGACCGCAAGCTCGCCGTCACCGGGCACTTCCCGTCGGTGGACGTGCTGGGATCGGTCTCGCGCGTCGCCTCCAAGGTCAATGCCCGCCCGCACCTCGACGCGGCCTCCGCGCTGCGCCGCGTCCTCGCCGCGCGCAAAGCCGCCCAGGACCTGATCGACGTCGGCGCCTACCAGGCCGGGACCAACCCGCTGGTGGACGCCGCACTGGCGCACGAGGACTCGGTCAGCGGGTTCCTGCAGCAGCCAATGGAAGAGTCCACCCCCCACCCCGAGTCCTGGCGCCAGCTGGGCCACCTCACTTCGATCCTGGGAGCCGCGGCATGAACCGGCAATTCTCGCTCGCGGGGCTGTTGCGCCTCCGCCAGATCCAGCAGGACCAGGCCGCCTCCGGGCTGGCCCGCGCCCGGTCCCGCTCCAGCTCCGTCCGCGCCCGGGAAGCCTCGGCCCGCCGGCAGCTCGCCGCCGGCCAGGAAGACATCGACAGCACGGCATCGCTGCGCGCCGTCGCTGCGGCCCGTTCGGCGTCGCACAGCATGCTCGCGGACCTGCAGGGCCTGGCCCGGCTGGCCGAAACCGACGAGGCCGCCGCCCGCGACGAGTTCATCGCGGCCCGCACCCGCTCCGTGGGACTGGAGAAGCTGCAGGCCCGCCACGACGCCGAGGTCAGCACCGCCGAGCTGCGCGCCGAACAGTCCACGCTGGACGAAATCTCCTCGACGATCTGGCACCGCGACGAACAGCAGGTGCGCTCATGAGCCTGACCGAGGCACTGGGCCGCATGCAGGGTATCCAGTCGATGATCGCCGAACTGACCCGCCCGCAGACCGAAAGCACGGCCGCGGCGCTGAAGTCCGCCGCTGCGACCTCCCTCGCCACCGGGTCCGGCGCCGGCGATGCCGGTTCCTTCACCGAGGCGCTCACCGCCGCCCTCGGCGGCGGTTCGGCCGCCGCGGGCACCGACTCCTCTTCGCTGGGCGCCGGCCTGGGTCTTGGAACCGGCCTGGGCCTGGGCGCCGGCCTGGGCGGTGCCGCGGGCCTGGGCGCCCTCACCGGGATCACCGCCCCCGCCGCTGTCCCGGCCCCGGTTCCGGCCGGCGCGGCCACGGGCACCGACGTCGTCGCCATGGCCAAGAAATACATCGGTGTCCCGTACGTCTGGGGCGGCACCAACCCGGCCACCGGCATGGACTGCTCCGGCTTCACCCAGCGGGTCTTCAAGGACCTCGGCGTTGAGCTTCCCCGCGTGGTCAGCGACCAGATGAAGCAGGGTACCCCGGTAGCGTCGCTGGCCGAAGCCAAACCGGGCGACTTGCTGATCAGTTTCGGCGGGAACCACATCTCCATCTACCTCGGCAACGGCAAGGCCATCGACGCGCCGGTGCCGGGCAAGACCATCCAGATCCGTGACGCCTGGGAACAGCAGTCCAACCTGACCTCCATCCGGCGGATCGTCCCGGCCGGGGGCGGAGCGTGAAGGGCGCTGGTCGATGGGCCTGGCCTGGCGACTGCGCTGGCCCCGGCCCGAGGCGCCGGGCAGGGCGGCCGCGCGCGCGCCGAGGGCGGGGCGTCCGACGCCGGTGCCTTCGGTTCTGTCCTGAGCGACGCCGTCGGCGCCGCCGCCACCCCGACTTCCACCCCCGACGCTCCCTCGGGTTTGGTGCGGTCCGTGCCGAACGCTTCCTCAGGTTTGGTGCCTTCCGTGCCGAACGCTCCCTCAGGTTTGGTGCCGTCCGTCCCCGATGCTCCCTCAGGTTTGGTGCCTTCCGTGCCGAATGCTCCCTCAGATTTGGTGCCTTCCGTGCCGAACGCTCCCTCAGCTGTGGTCGCTTCTGTCTCGAACGCTCCCTCAGGTTTGGCTGACTCCGCCCTCGTACCTCCGGCGGATCCAGCCCCGACGACCGCAGAGAATGCTGAGACGACGACGGACACGAACCAGCCCGCCCCCGATCCGGCCGGCACGTCGACGGCAGATCCGGCGTCGGGCCCCCTTGCCACCGCCAACGCCATTGCCGCTTTGGGCTGGATGAATCCCGGTGCGCTGGGTAGCGCGGCCGCAGTTCGCGACGCCGCCGCGGCTACCGCAGGTGCGGTAAATGCGGAGGCGGTCGACGGCCCGGCAGCCACACCTGCCGGAGCCCCGATCAGGTCCAGCCTTGTACCGCCCGGTATTGCTGGGGCCGCCACCGCCGCTGCGATGCAGGCTGCCCCGACGACGGCGGTCCCGGCGGCCGTTGTGTCAGCTGCGCCTGTGGCGCCGTCGGCCGTCGCTTCAGTGCCGACCGGAGCTCAGGCGGGGTCATCCGCCTCGGACGCTGCAAAGATGCCCGCCGACGGAGAGGCTGTACCGGCTGCGCCACGACCGGTAGCGTCCGCCGTCGGAGTGCCCGGGTCCTCGTCCGCGCCCTCCACCCCCGCGCCGATCAACCCGACCAGCGCGCCGAGCGGAATGTCCACCGGTGTTGTGACGGCCGGCGTCGTCGGAGTCAACGAACCTGCCGGCCACACGGGTCCGGCCCCGGATGCACTCCCGCTGGCGGCCGTCCCGGCCGACGAGGCAGCGGCGGCGGGAGTTGCGGCCCTGGCCGCACCCGGGCCGGGCCCCGTTACTGCGACGCCAGGGCCCGGAGCGCCCCCGACGGCGCCCCCGGCGGCCTCGCCGCAGCCGGCGCTCCAGCCGCAGCTGGCCAAACCGCTCTTCACCCTTGCCGGTGCGCCGCACGGACAGCACATCATGACCCTGAAGGTCAGCCCGGAAGATCTGGGGCCGCTGACCGTGCGGGCCCACATCGACGGTGCCGGGGTGCGGATTGAACTGTTCGCCCCCGGGGACACCGGCCGTGAGGCGCTTCGCGGCATCCTGCCCGAACTGCGCAAGGAGCTCGCCGACGCCGGTTTCGGCGCCAGCCTGGACGTCTCGGACCACAGCGGTCCGGCCGGCGGGGGACAGGAAACGGGGCGGGACGCGGCCGGCCGGGACGCCTCGCCCACCGGCAACGGCTCCGGTACGGGTTCCGGCGGCAGAAACGGGCGCGACGGTCCCGGCGACCCGCGCCCGGGACACCGCTGGGACGCGCTCGCGGACGCTTCGGCGCTGCGCACCGCCAGGCGCCTGGACGGCCCGCACACCACCCTCGACATTCTCGTCTGACACGAAGGAACCCGACCCATGACAATCCAGCCAATCGCCCCCCAGCCGGTCACGGCCGCGGGGACGACCCCGGAGGCTGCTGCCGTCCGGGCGCCCGTGCAGTCCATGGACGCCAACGTGTTCATGACCCTCCTCGTGGCCCAGCTCAAAAACCAGAACCCGAGCGCACCGATGGACACCAACCAGATGATGGCCCAGACCATCCAGCTTTCCATGATGGAGAAAATGACCGAACTGACGTCCAACAGCAAGGAGGGCTTCTCCCTCCAGATGCGCTCGGCCGCAGCCCAGCTGATCGGCCACTCCGTCGACTACACCCTGGCCGACGGCACTACCGGCACCGGAATCGCCAGCTCGGTGTCGTTCGCCGGCACGGTGCCGGCCGTCAAAATCGGCGACCTTTCGGTCCCCCTCGACTCCATCAGCGGCCTGACCGCACCCGCTGCTTCCTAACCAGTTTTCCTCCCGCAGAAAGGCAGTTCCCATGCTCCGCTCGCTGTACTCCGGAATCTCCGGTCTCCGTGCCCACCAGACCATGCTGGATGTCACCGGCAACAACATCGCCAACGTCAATACGGCCGGCTTCAAGGCGTCCTCCACGCAGTTCCAGGACACCCTCTCGCAGATGACCCAGGGCGCCTCCGCGCCGCAGGGCGAATCCGGTGGCAGCAACCCGGCGCAGATCGGGCTGGGCGTCCGTGTCGCGGGCGTCAGCACCAACTTCGCCCAGGGCTCCTCGCAGAGCACCGGCCGCGCCACCGACATGATGATTTCCGGCGACGGTTTCTTCGTCACCAGCAAGGGCGGCCAGCAGCTGTTCACCCGCGCGGGATCCATGACGTTCGACGCCGCCAGCCAGCTGGTCAGCCCCGACGGCGGCATCCTGCAGGGCTGGACCGCCACTGCCGGCAAGGTGGATCAGACCGGCGCGATCGGTGACATCACGCTCAACCCGAACACCATGATCGCCACCCCCACGTCGAAGGTCACGCTGGACGGGAACCTGCCCGGCGAAGGTGCAATCGGCGACAAGCTTGACCGTGTCGTCAAGGTCTACGACGCCACGGGCAAGGACAGCCAGTTGACCCTCACGTTCGTGAAGCAGACTGCTACTTCCTGGGGTGTGTCCAGCACCGGCGGAGCCCCCTTTGAAGGCACCATGGACTTCACGGACGGGAAGCTGACCGCCCCCGCTGCTCCGAGCACTCTGACCGTCGCTGGCAAGACCCTCGACGTTGGACAGGTCTCGGCTTACTCGGGCATGAACTCGCTCACCGTTGCCGGCCAGGACGGCGCCCCGGTGGGCAAGCTGGAGTCCTTCACCCTCGGCAACGACGGCTCGCTGATCGGATCCTTCAGCAACGGGGTGAAGCAGGTGCTGGCCAAGATCGCGCTGGCCAAGTTCACCAACCCGGCCGGCCTGGAGAAGGCCGGCGGCTCCTCCTACGTCGCCACCGGCAACTCCGGCAACGTCCAGCTCGGCGCGGCGGGCGACCCCGGCATCGGCACCCTGGCCGGCGGCTCGCTGGAGATGTCCAACGTGGACCTGTCCCAGGAGTTCACCAACCTGATCGTCGCCCAGCGCGGCTTCCAGGCCAACGCCCGCATCATCACCACCTCCGACGAGGTCCTGCAGGAGCTCGGCAACCTCAAGCGCTAACCGCACCGCAGTTCACGCTCGACTGCGGGAGGCAGAGGGACAGCGCGGGCCTCATCGAACACCGAAGCCCGAGCTGTCCCTCGGATGCACCCGTTTGACGGCAAACATGGTCCGCGCCATGCTGCTTTTTCGCGCCGGTTTTGGAGAAGCGCGGCGCGGTCGGCCGGAGGCGCCTCGGATCCGGGGGGCACAGGTCCGGTTTCGCAGCCGGTGTCCGTTGCCGTAGCGAAATTCGTGCCGCGGTCGTCCCCGGTGCTGCCCGGACCGACGGCGGTCAAGCGGACAAAAGTTCATAAGCATGCTTATGATGGTCGGGCGAACGGAGGCCGGGTAACGGCGGCCGCATGGCGGAGGGTCCTTGGGGGACCCTTTTCGTGTGTCCGGGCCGCACCTAACGAAACCGCGGGTGCGGCCGACAGTAAGGGGAGAACACCCCTAGCCCGCCGCTTGGCCGCCCAGCCGAGTACTCCCCAGAGCAGAATCGGCCCATGATCGTTGTCACTCGCCTCAACGGAACGCGCTTCGCGGTCAATCCGGACCTGATTGAACGGATCCACGAGAGTCCCGACACCCACCTGGTCACGCTCGACGGCGCCGCCTACGTGGTGCTCGAAAGCCTCGCCGAGGTGGTCGAGCTGATCGCCGACTACCGGGCCTACGTCCTGAGCAAGGCCCGCGATTTCCCCGCCGTCACGGGCTACCCCCTGAGCCTGGTCCCGCCGCCCGGATCGGACGAAGACCCCGATTCCACTGCACCTGAACCACCAAGGAAGTAAGCCATGGATCCCGCAACAGCCGTTGGACTCCTCCTCGCCTTTGGCTCCGTCATCGCCATGGTGCTCATTGAAGGCGGCAGCATCACCGCCCTGCTGTTGCCCGGGCCCCTGGTCCTGGTCTTCGGTGCAACCCTGGCCATCGGGCTGGCCGGCAACACCCTCAAGGACGCCATTCAGGCGTTCAAGGCCGTCCCGGCGATGTTCGTCGGAAAGACGGCAAAGCCCCAGGAAAGCATCGACCAGATGGTCCGCTTCGCGGAAAAGGCGCGTGCCGAGGGCCTGCTCTCGCTCGAGGAAGAGGCGGCGAGCGTCAAGGATCCGTTCCTGGCCCGCGCGCTGCAGAACATCGCCGACGGCACCGACGGCGAGGACCTCCGGATGCAGATGGAGGACGAGATCGACACGAAGTCCCGCAGCGACCACGCCTCCTCGAAGTTCTTCGCCAGCCTCGGCGGCTATGCCCCCACCGTGGGGATCGTCGGAACGGTTGTATCCCTCACCCACGTCTTGGAAAACCTCTCCAAGCCCGACGAGCTGGGGCACATGATCGCCGCGGCGTTCGTCGCGACCCTGTGGGGCCTGCTTTCCGCCAACTTCATCTGGCTGCCGTTCAGTTCGCGGCTGGCCCGGCTCTCGGAGCTGGACATCGAACGCATGACGCTCGTGATGGAGGGCATGCTCGCCGTGCAGTCCGGCGCCCAGCCGCTGCTGCTGGCCGAACGGCTCCGGTCGATGGTCCCCGAGCACCAGCTCAAGAGCGCCGACAGCCGCCGCAAGGCGCCGAGCGGTGACGGCTCTGCGGAGCCGATGGACACGGCCGCGTGAGCGGCCGCCGGCGGCCCCGCAAGAAACCCGAGGCGCACCACGTCGACGAACGCTGGATGGCCTCCTACATGGACATGGTCACCGTGTTGATGTGCCTGTTCATCGTTCTCTACGCCATGTCCACAGTCGACGCGAACAAGTTCGAGAAACTGCGCAACTCGCTCGCCACGGGGTTCGGGACGGTGGCGTCGGAAACCGTGGACACGGCGTCCGGGAACTGTGGTCCCGCCCGAATTTGTCGACAAAGACCTGGAGGCCTTCGCCGCCGTCACAGTCGGATGACAAGAAAAGCCCAGCAGGAAGACCTCGCCGCGGCCAAGAAGGAGGTGGACCGGCTGAAGGCACTGGAGAAGAAGATGAAGGCCGGCCTTTCCGCCGCCGGGCTGAGCCAGAACGTCGAGTTCCAGATCGACCAGCGGGGCCTGACGGTCAAGCTGGTCGGCTCCCAGGCCTTCTTCGCCCCGGACCGGCCCGAGCTGACCTCCCGTGCCTCCCGGGTGCTGCAGATCATTTCGCCGATCCTGGCCCCCGCGGCCCTGGAGATCATGGTGGAGGGCCACGCCGCCAACGGCATCACGGCCTATCCCTCCACCTGGGAACTCTCCTCGGCGCGTGCGGTCAACGTGCTCCGCTACATGGTGGACCGCGGCGGGATCCCGCCGGAGCGGATCGGGGCCGTCGCCTTCGGTTCGGCACGGCAGGTCAACGACGACTCCACCCCGGCCCTGATGGAACGGAACCGCCGGGTGGACATCGTGGTGATCTCCGACAAGCCCGAGGTAGTCCGCGCCCTGATCCCGAAGGCGCTGAAGCTCAGCCAGAAATAGTTGCCGCGCGAATACCTGCGGACTACTGCTTACGACGGCGGATCGCCGGCCGATAGTGGCAACCGTGAGTGTTCTGGATGAGCGGGAAGTGGTACGGGAGCGGACCGTCAGCGTCTATGACTTCCGGCGTCCCGCGACGCTGGCGCGGGAGCACAGCCGCGTCCTGGAACTGGCCTTCGAAACCTTTGCCCGCCAGTGGGGCACCCAGCTGACCGCCAAGGTCCGGGTGAAGTCCGTGGTCCGGCTCGAAGACGTCGGCATGCAGAGCTACGACGAGTATGCCGCGTCGCTGCCGGCCGTGACCGCGATGGTCCTGTGCACCATCGAGTCGCACGATTCAAAGCTGGTGGTGCAGTTCCCCGCACCGTCCGCCCTGGGCTGGATCAACCGGATGCTGGGCGCCTCGAACGACACGGCCATGCCGGACCGGAAGTTCACCCAGATCGAACAGGCCCTGGTTAAAGGGCTCATGGACGAGGCCCTCGAGGACCTCGGCTACTCGCTGGGTCCGCTGCTGAGCGAGACCATCCGGGTGGACACCGTCCAGTACAACTCGCAGTTCGCGCAGGCCGCGGCGCCGAGCGAACTGATGATTGTCGCCGCCTTCACGATCAACGTCGGCAACATCAGTGCCCCCGCCACCCTGGCCGTGCCGGCCGGGATCCTGCTGGGCCGGCTGAAGAAGGTCAACCCCACGGACAACCGCGGCGACGCCGCCGCGCGCATCAGTTCGCAGCTGGAACGCGTTCCGGTGGAGCTTTCGGTGCGGCTCTCGACGTCGTACGTCACCCCCAGCCAGGTGCTGGGACTCGCCGTCGGGGACGTCCTGACCCTGCCGCACCTGGAAAACCGGCCCTTCGACCTCACCCTGGACGGTACGAGGCTGGCCACCGCCGCCCCGGCCCGCAACGGGTCCCGGGCCGCTGCCGTCATTGTCACAATCGAGGAGAACAACCAATGAGCATCACCCTGACCAAGCACGAATCGTCGGCGGAACGGCTCGTTGAGGAACTGCCCAGTCCGGTCGCGCTGAAGGTTGTCGCCCTGGTCCCGGCCCGCGCCGCCGCCGCCTACGCCCGGCAGGCCGTCACCGCTACCTTCGTCGGCTCCGTGACCGCGGACCTGGCCCTGATGCTCAGCGACCGCACCTTCCTGGACGAGGCGGCCGGCGGTATGGCCGGTGGCCAGCTCGGCGTCGTCGCCGTCACCGACGTGCTCCGGCCCGCGATGGAAAGCGCCAGCTCGGTCTTCGGCGCCGGAGTGCTCTCGGACCTGCGCGAATCCGACGCCTCCGGCCTGCTCTCCGATCCGGACACCGCCGTCTTCGAACTCTCCGACGGCACCAGCCCCGCCGCGTGGTTCGCCGTGCGGCTGCGCGAACACGGCGCCGGCCAGGACCGCGGCGGAGACCTCTTCGGCGGCGGCGACGCGGTGGCCGGCCGGCTCGGCCGGATCAACAACATCGAGATGGCCCTGACCGTGGAGATCGGCCGCACCCGCATGTCCGTCCGCGATGTCCTCTCGCTCGAGCCGGGCAAGATCATCGAACTGGACCGCTCCGCGGGCGCCCCGGCCGACGTGCTGCTCAACGGCCGGCTGATCGCGCACGGCGAAGTTGTGGTCCTGGACCAGGATTACGCCGTCCGGATTACCCGGATCCTCGACGTGGCCGAGGGGCTCAGCTGAATGGACTCGCTGATCCTCGGGCTGCGGGTAGCCGTAGCCCTGGGCGCGGTGCTGGGCCTGATCTGGTTGCTGCAGCGCCGTCTCGGCAAAGGCACGGGACGACGCCGGGCTGACGCCGCCCTGAGCGTCGTGAGCCGCCAAAGCGTCGGCCAGCGGGCCTCCGTGGTGGTGGTCGACGCCGGCGGGCAGCGTTTCCTGCTGGGCGTCACCGACCACGCCGTCAACGTCCTGCACACCGGCGACATCCCGGAGGAAGCCGCCGAAGCCCCGGTTCCGGGACCCCGCCGCGGCGGCGCCGCCGGCGCCTTCGCCCAGATTCTCGCCGGCGCCGGTGTCCCCGCCGCGCCCCTCAACGGGACCGCGCCCTCCACGGTAGCCTCCGACGGCGCCGCGGCCACCGGCCAGGCTGCCGCCGCAGCCGGCACCGGCCCCGGCACGCCGGAGCGGCCCCTGTCCCGGCGCAGCTCCATCCACCGGGAATCCCACACCCGCACTTCCCCGGGCCGTGGCACGATGCCCGCGGCACACCCGCCGCTGCATGGATCGATTCTGGCCGGTTCCACCTGGAAGCAGGCCGCCGCCGCTCTCAGGAGCGGACGCCGCAATTGATCCGCCCTGCCACCTACCGCTCCGCCCGCGTCCCTTCCACCAGCATCAGCCGAACCGGCATCAGCCGGCCCGCCCGCGTCGTGGCCCTCGGCCTCGCCGCCGTCCTCTGTGCCCTCCTGCTGCTCTGGCTCAACGCGTCCGCCGGCCACGCCACCGCACCGGTGCCGCCGGTTCCGCCCACCCCGCCGGCCAGCCCGGACAACGGCAGCGTCAACATTGAGATCAACGGCATGGACGGGAAGCCCTCCACCGCCGTCCTGACCCTGATCGGGATCACGCTGCTCTCGGTGGCGCCCGCGCTGCTGCTGATGATGACCTCGTTCACCAAGATCTTCGTGGTCCTGGCGATGACCCGCAACGCGCTCTCGCTGCCGTCGATCCCGCCCAACCAGGTGCTGGCGGGCCTGGCGCTGTTCCTCTCGATCTTTGTGATGTGGCCGGTCATCAACGAGATGAACAACGTCGGTGTCCAGCCCTACCTGAACGGCACCCTCGACTTTAACGGCGCCCTCAATGCCGGCTCGGTGCCGCTGCAGCACTTTATGCTCGGCCACACCCGCGAGGAGGACATCGCGCTGATGACCCGGGCCGCCGGGATGGAGAACCCGGCAACCCCCGAAGCGGTGCCGCTGCAGACCCTCATTCCGGCGTTTATGATCTCCGAGCTCCGCGCGGCGTTCATCATCGGCTTCGTCATCTTCATCCCGTTCCTCGTGATCGACCTCGTCGTCTCCGCGGCCCTGATGTCGATGGGCATGATGATGCTCCCGCCGGTGATGATCTCGCTGCCGTTCAAGATCCTGCTCTTCATCCTGGTGGACGGCTGGGGCCTGATCATCACCTCGCTGATCCAGAGTTATGCGGGCACGGGATGAACGCCAACGCCGTCCTGGACATCTGCCTCCAGGCCATGATCGTGGCCGCCAAACTCTCCGCCCCGGTCCTGGTCACCGCCCTGGTCGTGGGCCTGGCCATCTCCCTGCTGCAGTCCATCACCCAGCTGCAGGAAGCCACACTCTCCTTCGTGCCCAAACTGGCTGCCGTGGCCGTGGCCCTGCTGATCTGCGGGCACTGGATGATCTCGGAGATGGTCGCGTTCACCAACGACCTCTTCGCCAAAATCCCCTCCCTGCTCGGCGGCATGTGAGGTGGGCATCCCGATCGACCAGACGTGGCTGGAGGTCCTCCTGCTGGCCACCGTCCGGATGACGGCGTTCCTGGTCGTGGCGCCGCCGTTCGCGCACCAGGCCTTTCCCGGGCGGATCAAGGCCATGCTCGGCGTCGGCCTGGGCCTGGCCGTCTCGCAGCGGCTGGCGAACGGCTACACCGCCCGCGACACCGCGGGATTTTTCACCGGAGTGGCCCTGGAACTGGTCACCGGCCTGGTCCTGGGATTCCTGGTCATGCTGGTCTTCGCCGCGGTCCAGTCCGCCGGCAGCCTGATCGACCTCTTCAGCGGTTTCCAGATGGCCCAGGCCTTCGACCCGCAGATGATGGTCAACGGCGCCCAGTTCACCCGGCTGCTGCAAATGGCGGCGCTCGCGCTGCTGTTCGCCTCGGACGGCTACCAGCTTGTCATCGGCGGCCTGACCGGCAGCTTCACCGCCCTGCCGCTGGGCGGCGGCCTTGACCTCGCCCAGCCGGTCCAGGCCATGACCTCCGCGGTCACCGGGATGTTCCTGGCCGCGGTCCAGATCGCCGGCCCGCTGCTGGTGGTGCTGTTCCTCGCCGACGTCGGGCTCGGCCTGCTGACCCGGGTGGCCCCGGCGCTGAACGCCTTCTCGCTGGGCTTTCCGCTGAAGATCATGCTGACCCTCTCGCTGGCAGGATTCCTCTTCCTCGCCCTGCCCAGGATCGTCTCCACCCTCGCCGGGCAGGCCGCCAAGACCGTGCTGGGGGTGGGCTGATGTCGGACTCACAGGAAAAAACCGAACAAGCCACCGACAAACGCATGCGGGAGGTCCGCTCCAAGGGCCAGCTTTCCCGCTCCCAGGACCTCACCGCCTGGCTGGCCGTCGGCGCCGCCGCCGTCATGATCCCCGCCACCGTGGGCCGCGGAGCCAACGCCGCCGCCGACCAGGTCTTCAGCGTCCGGGGCGTGATGGCCGACCCGGACCCGGCGAAGGCCGTGAAAGCCCTCGAAGACGGCCTCGGCTCGCTGGCCGGCATCCTCGGGCCGATGCTGATCGTGGTCCTGCTCACCGTCCTGGTCGGCTCCGCGCTGCAGGGCGGAATTCACCTGAAGAAATTCCGGGTGGACTTCGAGCACTTCAAGCTGCTCAGCGGGCTGAAACGAATTTTCGGCACCCAGGCGCTCTGGGGCGGGGTCAAGGCGCTGCTGAAGGCCAGCGTCGTCGGCCTCGTGCTCTATTCCGTCGTGCAGGGACTCGTCCCGGTACTGCTCACCGCCGGCGGCCTGCCGGTCTCCGGCGTCGTGGCCGCCGCCGGCGGCGGCATCTCCGCCCTGGTCCAGTTCGCCGTCTTCGCCGGCATCGCCCTCGCGGCGGTGGACTTCTTCGTCGTGATGCGCCGGAACCGGAAGAAGACCCGGATGTCCAAGAAGGAAGTCCAGGACGAGAACAAGAGCAGCGAAGGCGACCCGCTGATCCGCTCCCAGCGCCGGGCCCGGCAGCTGTCCATGAGCCGGAACCGGATGATCGCCGCGATCGGCGACGCCGACGTCGTCCTGGTCAACCCCACGCACGTCGCCGTCGCGCTCAAGTACGAACCCGGAAAGTCGGCCCCCCGGGTCGTCGCCAAGGGCGCCGGCCACGTCGCGGCACGGATCCGGCAGGAGGCCGAGGACAAGGGCGTCCCGATGGTGCAGGACATCCCGCTGGCCCGGGCCCTGCACGGCGCGTGCGAACTCGGCCAGGAGATCCCGGTGGACTTCTACCACGCGGTCGCCGGGGTGCTGGCCTTCGTGATGTCGCTCAAGGCCCGGGGCACCGGCGCCGGGCTGCACCGGATGGCCGGAGCATCACTATGAACACCTACCGAACCGGCGTCTGCGAAGGGACCGCATCATGAACAACAAGCTCGCCCGGCTGGCGGTGCCGATCGGCATCGTTGGCATCGTGCTGCTGCTGGTGGTTCCGGTGCCCGCGCCGCTGCTGGATTTCCTGATCGTGTGCAACATCCTGCTGGCGTTGCTGGTGCTGCTCACCAGCATGTTCGTGAAGAAGCCGCTGGACTTCTCCGTCTTCCCGTCCCTGCTGCTCGTGGCCACGCTGTTCCGGCTGGGCCTCAACGTCGCGTCGACCCGCCTGGTGCTCGGCAACGGCTACGCCGGCCAGGTCATTGAGGCCTTCGGCCAGGTGACAGTGGGCGGCTCCATGATCATCGGCGCCGTGGTGTTCCTGATCCTGGTGGTCATCCAGTTCGTCGTGGTCACCAAGGGCGCCGAGCGCGTCGCCGAAGTGGGCGCCCGGTTCACCCTGGACGCGATGCCCGGCAAGCAGATGGCGATCGACGCCGACCTCAACGCCGGCCTGATCACGGACACGCAGGCCCGGGAGCGGCGTGCCGAGGTCTCGGCCGAGGCCGACTTCTACGGCGCCATGGACGGCGCCTCCAAGTTCGTCAAGGGCGACGCGATCGCCGGCATCATCATTATCATCATCAACTTCATCGGCGGCATCGCCATCGGCATGCTGCAGCGCGGCCTGGAAATCGGCGACGCGCTGAACACCTACGGCCTGCTGACCATGGGTGACGGGCTCGTCACGCAGATCCCGGCGCTGCTGATGGCCGTCTCCACCGGCATGATCGTGACCCGGTCCAACGCCGAAGCGGACATGGGCCGGACGGCGTCCACCCAGCTGCTGCAGTCGCCCAACGCCCTGATGATCGCCGGCGTCGCCGCCCTGGCCATGGCGCTCATCCCCGGCATGCCGCCCGTCCCGTTCGTCCTCGTCGGCGCCGGGCTGATCCTGGCCTCGCGGCGCACCGCAGCCAGCCAGCGGCAGGCCGAACAGGCCAGCGACGCCGAAGCGGCCGCGCTGAATGCCCCGGAGCTGGACCCGAACGAGAAGCTGCTCGAGGACATGCGTATCCACCCGGTGGAAATCCTGCTGGCCCCCGACCTTGTGGACATGGTCTCCGGCGCCTCCGACGACCTGCTGGCCCGGGTCCGGTCGCTGCGGCACAAGATCGCCATGGAACTGGGCCTTGTCATCCCGCCGGTCCGCACCCGGGACAGCGTCGACCTGCCGCCGGCCACCTACGCTATCCGGATCGCCGGTGTGGAGGCCGGCCGCGGCACCGCCCCGGGCGGGCAGATGCTCGCCCTGGGCGATTCGCTGGACACGCTGCCGGGCACGGCGATGATCGAGCCGGTCTTCGGCCTCGCCGGAAAGTGGATTCCGGCCGAGATGCGCCACAACGCCGAGATGACCGGCGCCACCGTGATCGACCGCGTCTCGGTGCTCGTCACCCACCTGTCCTCGATCGTCACCGCCAACGCCGCCCGGCTGCTCTCCCGCGAGGATGTCCGGGTGCTGACCGAGGGCGTCCGGAAGCAGAGCCCCTCCGCCGTTGACGAGCTCACCCCCGCTCTGCTTTCGCTCGCCGAACTGCAGCGGGTGCTCCAGGGCCTGTTGGACGAACAGGTCCCCATCAACGACCTGGCCCGGATCTACGAGGCGCTCACGCTCCGGGCCAAGGTGTCCACCGACCCGGAGTCGCTGGTGGAGGCGGCCCGCCAGTCCCTCGGCCCGGCGCTGACCGCCAAGTTCATGGAGGGCCCCGTCCTGAATGTGATCATGATCGACCCGCTGCTGGAACAGTCCATGCTCGAGGACATGCGTCCGGCCGAAGGCGGCAGCCAGATTGTGATGGGGCAGGACCGGCTCGACGCCGTGCTCCGCTCGGTCGGCAACGCGGTGGACTCCGCCGCCGCGGCCAACCGGCAGGCCGTCCTGGTCTGCGCCCCGGCTCTGCGCCCGGCCATCCACCGGCTCATCGGTTCGCAGGCCGGCTCGATCCCGGTGCTGTCCTACCGCGAGGTCACCTCCGCTAATGTCCGGATCGAAACTGTAGGAGTCGTGCGCCATGCCGAACCGCTATCGGCTTAAGGGAGCCTCGCTGGAGGAAATCCGCAGCAAGGCCGAGGCCCAGTACGGCCCCTCGGCCCGGATCATATCCGCGGAACGGGTCATCAGCCCCGGCATCGCCGGGCTCTTTGCCGGGAACCGGTACGAGGCCGTCGTCGAGGTTCAGCCCAGGCACGACGTCGTTACCGGCGAGGTGGTGCCCGACGCCGACATCCTCACCGAGGGCGGGGACGGGCAGAAGCCTGCCGCCCCGGCGAAAGACGCGCCGCGGCCGCACAAAATTGCGGCTGCCCCGAAGGTGGCCGCCGCTCCGGGCCACGAACTGCAGGGCGACGCGATCGCCGCCCTGCTGGCCGAGGCCGACGCCGCCGAACTGACCCTGCACCGAGGCGCCGCCCCCGGTGTCTCCACGGAGTCGGCCGGGTTCGCGGAACTGCTGGACCAGCTCGGTGCCGGGCTAAGGCCCCCGGCGGACGGCCCGGAACAGCCCGCTGCCGAGGCTCCACCCCGCCCGGCCGGCGGGAGTCCGGAGCGGCCCGTCCCGGACTCCGGCCCGACGGACTCCGGCCGGGCGCCCGCCCCGGCGCCGGTAAAGCTCCCGGTCCCGCTGGCCGGAACCGGGGACCTGGTGGTGCTGGTCGGCCTGGGCGACGACGCGCTGGACACAGCCCTGGCCATGTCGATCGCCGCCGGCGGCGCGGACGTGCGCACCGCGGGGGAGCTCAGCGCCTACGGCCACCTGCACCTGGACACCCGCCAGAGCGCGACGGCGGCGCGCGCCCATGCGGTGGAGACCGAACAGACCGTGCTCGCAGCCTTCGGCCTGGGCAAGGGCCGCAGCACCCTGGCCCGCGCCCAGGCGATCGCAGCGCTCTCGCCGGACCAGCTGTGGGTTGTGGTGGACGCCGGACGCAAGCACGAGGACACCGCCCGCTGGGTGGGCCTGCTGAGGTCCCGGCTTGAGGTCGCCGGGGTGGCCGTTGTGGGGGCTGCAGACACGGCGACTCCCGAAAGCGTCGACGCACTGGGCCTGCCGGTGGGCTGGATTGACGGACGCCCCGCGGCCAGGCCGGCGCCGCGGACCGCGGCGCCCGGCCGTGAAGGGTAGATTGAGAGGATGCTGGTACTAACACGCAAGCCGGGCGAACAGATCATGATCGGCGACGGCATCGTCATCACTGTTCTGGAGGGCCGCGGAGACGGCGTCCGGATCGGGATCGAAGCCCCGCGCGGGGTACCGATCCAGCGCCGTGAGGTTATCGAGGCCATCGCCGCGGCGAACCTGGCCGCGGCCGAAGCAGGAGCGGAAGCCGGTCCCGGCGCCGAGGACGCGCTGCGAGGGCTGCTGCCGCCGCCGGCGGCCCGCGACTGAGTCCCGCCCCCCGCGACTGTGTCCCGCCGCCGCGACTGAGTCCCGCCGTCGCGCGGGACTCTGACCCCGCGCGGGTCAGTGTGAGTTGGCGTCGTCGCCCAGATACTGGGCCATCAGCGGCTGCCCGGCACGGTGCGTGATGGCCAGTGCGCGCTCGATGTTGCCCGCGATGGTTAACTGCTCAACCATCGCGGCCGGGTCGCCGTGATCTTCGGGGCGCGGCAGGCGCTGGAGGGTTAACTCGTTGGCGCGGGCGGTTTCGCCGAGCCGTTCCATCAGGGTCCGGAGGCCATCCAGATGCTCCTGCAGGACGGTGGGCCAGGAGCCGGACGGCGCGGCCGCGACCAGTTCGACCAGCGTCGCCTGCGCCGGGAGGCCCCACGCGGCCGCCACCGCCGCGGACTCTACATGCCGGGCCAGCGCCTCGAAGCGCAGCCGGTCCAGCACTGCTTCCACCTCGGAAGCGGTGAAGGCCAGCCAGTGAATGTTGCCGGCGGCCAGGTGCAGGCGCTGTGTTTCGAGCCGGAACAGGAGCAGTTCCAGTTGCCGCCGTTCCTGCCACAGCGCCGCCGAAAGATCCCCTGCACCCATGGGCCCCATTCCCCCTGCCATCCCGGCCAGATCACGGCTTTCCGCATTTTCCGCCAAGCTTTTCCCTGAGGGTACACGCAGATTCCGGATCAGGTGATAGGTTTCGATCTGGGTGCTGCGCCCGGGCTTTAGAAACCGACTCCCATGGGGGGAGAACGGGACTGTCCAGGGGTGCGGCTCCAAGGGTTTTAAAGCTCCTGATCCGTCTCATGGGGGGACACACTATTGAATCGCGTGGAACGCAACGAGATGGTCACCCAGCACCTTCCGCTGGTTGGCTACCTCGTCTCAGATTTGTGCTCGAAGGCGTCCCACCTCTCGCGCGATGACCTGGCGTCGGCTGGCGCCGTTGCCCTGATAACCTCGGCCGACTCCTTCGACCCGGCCCTCGGAGTGCCCTTCGGCGCGTTCGCGCGCCGCCGCATCCTCGGCGCTTTTGCCGATGAAATGCGTGCCAGCGACTGGGCCACCCGCTCCGCGCGCCGACGGATCAAAGAGACCATGTCCGTGCAGGAGACCCTGGCGGCGGCCCTGGGGCGCACCCCCACGGTTGACGAGATCGCCTCCGCGCTCGGGGTCCAGCAAAGCGTGGTGGAAGCCGCCCTCGCGGATGCGTCCCGCACCCTTACCCCGCTCGACGACGCCGTCGTCGACACGCTCGCCGCGGAGACCCTGTCCCCGGAGAGCTCCGTGCTCGCGGATGAACGGCTCCAGTACCTCCGCGCCGCCGTGAAGTCCCTGCCGGAGCGGATGCGCTACGTGGTCGAAGAGATCTACTTCGGCGACCGGACCGTCAAGGACCTGGCCGCCGAACTGGGCTCCACCCACGCCGCGGTGTCCCAGCAGCGCGCCGAAGCGATCCGGCTGATGCGGGACGGCCTCAGCGCCCACTATGCGGATGACCCGGACCAGGGTTTCGAACCGCAGTCCCGGATCACGCCGCGACGCCGCAATGACTACCTCGCGCAGCTGTCCGAGGCGACAGCCGGCGGAATCACCCGGGCCATCTTCCCGCAGGGGCCGATGCTGAACCACGCGGTCTGAACCGGCCCGGGGCGCTTACTAAGCTTACTTAGTAAGCTGACCGTGAAATTCCGCCGCGACCATCGCGTGCCGTCTCCCCACTGGGGTAGCGTCTGAGGCATAACGCCGTACCAGCCGTTCCTATCGAGGAGGATGCATGAAAGCAACACCCACCCTGACGAGCAACCTGCAGGCCGTTCTCGTGGACCTGATCGAACTCCACATCCAGGGCAAGCAGGCGCACTGGAACATCGTGGGGACGAACTTCCGCGACCTCCACCTGCAGCTGGACGAGATCATCGAAGCCGCCCGCGGCTTCGCCGACGATCTGGCCGAGCGGATGCGCGCCCTGCACGCCCTGCCGGACGGCCGCAGCTCGACCGTCTCCAAGACGACCGCCCTCGCCGAATTCCCGACCGGCCTGATCAACACCAAGGACGCGATCGAGAAGATCGTCGCCGCCCTGGAGGCCGCCGTCGGCACCATGCGCAAGGTGCACGACGAGGTGGACGAGGAAGACCCCACCACCGCTGACCTACTGCACGAATTCATCGCCAAGTTCGAGCAGTACGCCTGGATGGTCAACGCCGAAACCATGCGTGCCTCCGCCAGCGTCACGACGGCGGACGCCACTAAGTAGCACCTTCCGCGCGCTTTCCAGGCGTCCGGCGCCGGGTTCCCCCGGCGTCGGACGCTTCTTGTTTAATTCCTTGGCAACCGCAGCGCCCAGGAGCGCGCCAGCTGAAGCCTGGATATCCGGGAAGGCGGCCGGGAGGCCGACCTCGGCGGTCCGGTGGGCTGAGGCGGGCAGCTAGGCCGCCGTCGGCACCTTGCGCAGGACGACGGCGGCCAGCCCTGCGGCGCCGGCCATCAGCACCAGCGCGATGGCGGCGGTGATGTGGACGCCGGAGTCGAATGCCGCCCGGGCGGCCGCCATTACGGACTCCGCCAGCGGGCCCGGGAGGCCCTGCGCCAGCTCGGCGGCGCCGGCCAGGGTCTCGCCTGCCTGGTCGGCGGACCCTGCCGGCGCTGTCCCGGCCACGCCGGCGGGCAGCCGCAGGTTGCGCTGGTAGGAGGCGGTCAGGATGGAACCGAGGACCGCGGTGCCCAGCAGGGAGCCGACCTCGTAACCGGTCTCCGAAATGGCGGCCGCCGCGCCGGATTTCGCCGCCGGAACCGCCCCCAGGATCAGGTCATTGGAGATGGTCTCGGCCGCGCCCACGCCCAGGCACAGCACCAGCAGAGCCGCCAGCAGCACGCCGGGCCCGGCACTGTGGTCGCCCAGCGCCACCAGACCGTAGCCGGCGGCGCTCAGCAACAGCCCGCCCGCCACCACGAACCCCGGCCGGATCCGGCGCACCAGCGGCACCACGAGCAGTCCGGCGACGACGGTGGCCACGAGGGCGGGCACCATCGCCATGCCGGACTGCGAGGGGGACTGGCCCTCCAGCAGCTGGAGGTGCTGGGCGAGGAACAGGATGAACCCGTTGTAGGAGAACAACGCCAGGACGTTGGCGGTGATGGCGGTGCTGAAGACCGGGTTGCCGAAGAGGCTCAGGTCCAGCAGGGGAGCGGCGGACTGCGACGCGGCGAGCCGGCGCTGCCGGCGGACAAAGGCGTAACCCATCAGCAGCCCGGCGGCCAGGGCTGCCAGCGGTCCCGGGGCCACGCCGTCGGTGGCCAGGATCTTGATGCCGTAGACGGCCGGCACCATTGCCAGCAGGGACAGGGCGATGCTGGGCAGGTCCACCCGGCCCGGGTTGGGGTCACGGGACTCCGGGATCAGGACCGGGCCCAGGGCCAGCAGCGGCAGGATGATCGGGACCGCCACCAGCAGGACCGCGCCCCACCAGAGGTGCTCCACGAGCCAGCCGCCGACGATCGGGCCGAGTGCGGCGCCGCCGGAGAACCCGGCGGCCCAGATCGCCACTGCGAGCCGCCGCCGGTTGGGCTCCGGGAAGATGTTGCGGATCAGCGACAGGGTGGAGGGCATCAGCATGGCGCCGAAGAAGCCCAGGCCGGCCCGGCCCGCGATCAGCCATTCCGGGCCGGGCGCAAAAGCCGTCGCCGCGGAGACGGCCGCGAAGCCGGTGCTGCCGATGAACAGCAGCCGCCGCCGGCCGATCCGGTCACCCAGGCTGCCCATCGCCACCAGCAGGCCGGCCAGCACCAGGGGGTAGGCGTCGACGACCCAGAGCAGTTCCACCCCCGTGGCGTCCAGGCCGCGGGCGATCGCCGGCAGGGCGAAGGTCAGGGCCGTGTTGTCCACGGCCACCAGCAGGACCGGGAACATCAGCAGGGACAGGGCCGCCCAGTCGCGCCACGGTGCGCGGGGTGCCGGGGCGGGCCGGGCGGCGGGGGACAGGCGGACGGTGCTCATGGAGCTTAACTGTACCGTCTGGACGGTACAGTTAAGAAACGGGGGTCCCGACGGGCATGATGGAACCCATGGCCAGAAAACCCGTTGCCCGCGAAGCCGTTCTGGACGCCTTCGAGTCCCTGCTCATTACCGAGGGGGAGCGTGCCGCGACGCTGGACGCGGTGGCACGGCTGGCCGGGGTCTCCAAGGGCGGGCTGCTGTACCACTTCCCCAACAAGGAAGCCATGATCACCGTGCTGCTGGAGCGGCTGGACCGGCTCCTGGCCGAGGACCTCGCGGCAATGGCCGCCGCCCCGGAAGGGGCCGCGGCCTATTTCATCAGGTCCTCGGTCTGGGCTGACACCCCGCTGGACCGGGTCTTCGTTGCCGCCACCCGGCTGGCAGAGGTGGCCCACGCCGAAACCCTGCGCCGGATGGCCGGGGTGCAGGCGAGCTGGCTGGCCCTGCTCGCCGCCGATGTGGGGCCGGCGATGGCCAAACCTGTCCTCTATATGGGGGACGGCCTGTACTTTAACGCCATGCTTGCCCGGGGGCCCGGCGCCGCGCCCCCAGAGGTGTCCGGCGACGTCGAAAGCCTGCTGGCCGCCGTCGAGCGGCTGCGCGGCTGAGCCCCGCTACCGCGGCCTGCCGGGCTTCTTGCCCGCCGAAGGCACTGACGCGCACGCCCGCGGCGCCGAAGTCGGTTGGATCCTGCAAGTAAGCCCGGATGTCTATTGCGTAAGCGCAAGCATTGTCGTTAGATGGAATTGATCGGGGAATCGGTTCAGCGCCCTGCACGACGGCTGGGCTTCGAAATATCTGCTCATTCGCGAAGGAGCCGCCTTCATGGACAGGACCAGGCGGGTGGTGGCTGCGGCGCGGGGCCGTCACTTGAAGAGGTCGACCGTGAGCCGCCCGTCCCCGGTGCGTTCGCCGCCGGCCGCGGCGGCCAACGTTTCCACGCCCCGCAGAACCACCCCGCGTCCGAAGGGCGGCAAAAGCGTCCCCGACGGCATGCCTTTTTCCTGCTTGAGGAGGAATGCGCCATGAGAAGTGAAGCCGAGGCGGAAGTCCAGCACCTCGTCGACCGCCTTGCCCGCAATGTGAAAACGGGCCGGTTCGAACGGTCCCTTTCGGGGTTGACCGCCATAGGCGCCCTGGTGGCCGCGGCGGAAATCTATTTTGAGCATGACAAGGCCAGCTTTGGAAACAGGTGGATGTGGGTGCCGGTGGCGATGGGACCGGTCGGGGCCGCGGCCGGTGTTGCGGGGGTCTTCAGCCGCCGGATGGCGAAAACGGCGCTGCCCCTGGCGAGCGCCGCAATCGTGGCCAACGGGTTGCAGGGCACCTACCTCCATGCCCGCGGTGTCGCCCAGAAACCGGGCGGATTTTCCAACCTGCGTTACAACCTCGAGATGGGCCCGCCGCTGCTTGCGCCGCTCCTGGTGACCATGGTGGGCGGAATGGGGCTCCTAGCCTCCGTGCTGAGGCGGGAGGCATGAGCGCGCTTCCCCTCGACGAGGGCTCCGGCGGGGGACGGTACCCGGGATTCAGCACTCTGGCCCAGTCCGGGCATTGGGACCCGACTACCTCGGGCGTGGTCCTGGCCAGGCTCGCCCGCCCGGCTGATATCCGGTTCTTCACCCCTGTCGAGGAGGCCGCCGCGCGGGCGCTCTTCGACCAACTCCTCGATCAGCACGCCGAGCCCCGGATCCCGGTGGTCAATTTCGTCGATGCACGCCTGGCCGAAAAACAGACCGACGGCTGGCGGTACGATGACATGCCCGAAGACGGCGAAGCCTGGCGCCAGACACTTTCCGCCCTCGACCGTGCCGCCGAGGAGACGTACAAACAGAAATTCGCAGACTGTGACCGCGGCCGGCAGGCCGCCCTGCTCCGGAGAGTCCGGGAACTGGGAAGCTCGGCATGGCAGGGTTTGAACGCCAGCCGCGTCTGGGGGCTCTGGACCCGCTACGCCTGCACGGCCTTCTACTCACATCCGTGGGCCTGGGATGAAATCGGGTTCGCCGGCCCGGCGTACCCGCGCGGGTACAAGAACCTGGGGGTCAATCGCCTGGAACCGTTCGAGGTGGCCGATGCCAAGCCAAGGGAGGACCCCGTCGCGCCGGAGGGAGGAAGGCCCCGATGAATCAAGTCCGGAAGCGCAACGAGTCCGCATGGCTCCTCCCCGCCGGTCCGGGCAGCAATCACGGTCTGCGTGACAACATGCGCACGTTCGAGGACAGCGAGGAGGTGGACATCCTCATCGTGGGGTGCGGAGCCGGCGGCTCGACCATGCTGCAACGGCTTGCCCGGGCGGGCTGGCGGGCGGTGGCCCTGGACGCAGGGCCTTTCTGGGACCCGGAACGTGACTGGGTAAGCGACGAGGCAGGCTCGCACCATCTCTACTGGACCGACCCGCGCGTGATCGCCGGCGAGGACCCGGTGCCGCTCGGATCGAACAATTCGGGGCGGGGAGTGGGCGGATCCATGGTGCACTACGCCGGGTACACGCCCCGCTTCCACCCGAGCGATTTCCGGACCTTCAGCACTGACGGCGTCGGCGCCGACTGGCCCCTGGACTACGCCGAGCTCCGCCCGTTCTACGAGGACATCGAAGAGGAACTGCCGGTCGCCGGCGAACCGTGGCCGTGGGGCGACCCGCACCGGTATCCCCACCGGCCGCACCCCGTCTCGGGCAACGGGGAGATCTTCCTCCGTGGCGCCCGGGCGTGCGGTATCACCGCCAAGGTCGGCCCGGTTGCAATCGCCAACGGCCGCTTCGGCAACAGGCCGCATTGCATCTACCGCGGCTTCTGCCTCCAGGGCTGCAAGGTGAACGCCAAAGCTTCGCCCCTGATCACCCATATTCCTGACGCCCTGGCCCATGGCGCGGAGGTGCGCGCCGATTCGATGGCCATCCGCGTCGGCTTTGATGAACGGACCGGCAAGGCCACCGGAGTCCACTACGTCCGCCATGGAAGGGAACACTTCCAGCGCGCGCGTCGGGTCGCGATCGCCGGATATTCGATCGAAACACCGCGCCTGCTGCTGAACTCGACCTCAGCAAGGTTCCCCCAGGGCATGTGCAACGACTTTGACCAGGTCGGCCGGTACCTGATGGTCCAGGGCGCGCCCCAAACAGCGGGCCGGTTCGACGCCGAAGTCCGCATGTGGAAAGCCCCGCCGCCGGAAGTCAGCACCGAAGAGTTCTACGAAACAGACCCCACCAAATCCTACAAGCGCGGATTTTCGCTCCAGACCGTCTCCCCGCTGCCCATCACCTGGGCCGAACACGTGGCGGCCCAGGGGCACTGGGGGGCCGACCTTCGCCGGTACATGACCGATTTTCCGCACTGGGCGTGCCTCGGTGCGCTCTGCGAATTCCTGCCGCTGTCCGGAAACCGGGTCACGCTCGCCGAGGAAAAGGACCGGCACGGGATGCCGGTGGCACGGTTCAGCTACAGCCAATGCGAGAACGACAAGCAACTCATGAGCGCTGCACAGTCGGTCATGGAAAGAATCCTCAAGGCCGCCGGCGCGGACGAAGTGATGACTATCAGGCGCTTCGCCCATCTGGTCGGCGGCGCACGCATGGCGGCAGACCAGGAGCACGGCGTGGTCGACCGGAGCTGCCGCAGCTTCGCCGTGCCGAACCTGTTCATCACCGACGGAAGTGTGCTGCCCACCCAGGGCAGTGCAAATCCGGCCCTGACGATCATGGCAGTGGCGGCCCGCGCCGCCGAGATACTGAGCAGCGGAAAGGACGATTGACCATGGCATCACAGACTGTTGCAGACTACTTGCTGGCCCGCCTCCGGGAATGGGACGTGGACAAAGTCTTTGCCTTCCCCGGGGACGGCATCAACGGAATACTGGCAGCGTTCGGCAAAGCCGGCAACGAACCGAAATTCATCCAGGCCCGGCACGAAGAAATGAGCGCTTTCGAAGCGGTGGGCTACGCCAAGTTCTCCGGAAAGGTCGGCGTCTGCATGGCGACGTCGGGTCCGGGCGCGATCCACCTCCTCAACGGGCTCTACGACGCGAAGCTGGACCACGTGCCGGTCGTGGCGATCGTCGGCCAAACGGCCCGCAGCGCCATGGGCGGGTCCTACCAGCAAGAGGTGGACTTGATCAGCCTCTTCAAAGACGTCGCCTCCGACTACCTCCAGATGGTCACGGTCCCGGAGCAGCTGCCGAATGTCCTGGACCGTGCACTGCGGATCTCCTTGGCCAAGCGGGCGCCGACTGCTGTCATCATTCCCTCCGACGTCCAGGAACTGGAGTACAGTGCTCCGACCCACGCCTTCAAGATGGTCCCTTCCAGCCTCGGCGTGCGTTGGCCAGACATCCAGCCAGACGACGACGCCATCCGGGGGGCCGCCCAACTGCTGAACCAGGGCAGCAAGGTGGCCATGTTGATTGGCCAGGGCGCACGCGGCGCGGCCGAGGAGGTCAGGGAAGTCGCCGAACTGCTGGGAGCCGGTGTCGCCAAAGCCCTGCTCGGCAAGGACGCCCTGCCGGACGACCTGCCGTACGTCACCGGATCCATCGGGCTGCTCGGGACCCGGCCCAGCTACGAGATGATGCGTGGCTGCGACACTTTGCTGACCATTGGCTCGAGCTTCCCTTACACCCAGTTCATGCCCGAGGAGGGCCAGGCCCGCGGCATCCAGATCGACGTCGACCCGGGCATGATCGGACTGCGGTACCCCTACGAATTCAATATCGTCGCCGACGCCCGTGCAGCCCTCCGGGCGCTGATCCCGCATCTGGAACGGAAGGATAACCGCGCCTGGCGGCAGGACCTCGAGACGAAAATCGCCAGATGGTGGGAGACCATGCACGCTGAGGCGATGGTGGAGGCCAACCCCGTCAACCCCATGCGGCTGTTCTCCGAGCTTTCCGCCCGGCTCCCGGAGGACGCGATAGTCACGGCGGATTCCGGGTCCGCAGCCAACTGGTATGCCCGGCAGCTGAAATTCCACGGCCGGGTCCGCGGATCCCTGTCCGGTAACCTGGCAACCATGGGCCCCGGCGTGCCCTACGCCATCGGGGCGAAGTTCGCCCACCCCGACCGTCCGGTGATCGCCTTCGCCGGTGACGGTGCCATGCAGATGAACGGCATGGCGGAGCTGATCACACTGCGGCGCTACTGGGCGGAGTGGAGCGATCCCAGGCTCATCGTGGCGATACTGCACAACGATGACCTGAACCAGGTCACGTGGGAAATGCGGGCGATGGGAGGCGCCCCGGCTTTCCGTGAGTCGCAGGCACTTCCCGACGTCGATTATGCGGCTTTTGCCTCCAGCCTGGGCCTGCAGGGCATCAGCGTGGATTCTCCCAACGAGCTCGGGGGCGCGTGGGAGAAGGCCCTCGCCGCGGACCGGCCGACTGTGCTGGACGTGCGCACCGACCCCGATATCCCACCTATCCCGCCCCACGCCACCTTCGATCAGGCGCTGAACAGTGCGAAGGCCGTGATGAAAGGCGACGACCGCGCCTGGGGCATCATCAAGGAAGGAATCAAGACCAAGGCGCAGGAGTTCCTCCCGCACACACAGGACTGACCGTCGTGCCCGATTCAACACTCCAGCTGGAGTCCCTTGAGGTTTCTGCCTACAAAGTGCCCACCAGCTCGCCCGAGGGAGACGGGACGCTCTTCTGGGACACCACCACCATGGTCCTGGTGCAGGCCGTGGCCGGTGCGTGGACCGGTCTGGGCTGGACCTATGCACCTGCGGCATGCGGCGGGCTGATCAAAGACGTGCTGGAACCGGACCTTAGGGGGCTGAACGCCCTGGACGTCCCGGCCGCGGCCGAAACGATGGCCCGGAGCGTGCGGAATTCCCCCCGCCCCGGGCTGGCCGGTTACGCCATCTCCGCCGTCGACTGCGCGCTCTGGGACCTCAAGGCGCGGATCCTCGATCTTCCCCTGCACCGGCTCCTCGGCGCTGCACGCGAGGAAGTGGACATCTATGGCAGCGGCGGGTTCACCACCTATTCAGAAAGCCAGCTCAGGAGTCAGCTGGAGGGCTGGACCTCCCGCCAGATCCCGAGGGTGAAGATCAAAATCGGTGAGGACCGCGGGACGAACACAGCCCGGGACCTCGACCGGATCCGCCAGGCGCGGGATGCTATAGGCCCCCGCGGCCAGCTTTTCGTCGATGCCAACGGCGCCTACACCGCGAAACAGGCGGTGCGGGTCTTTGACGCAGCCGCCGAACACAATCTCGCCTGGTTCGAGGAACCGGTGTCCAGCGATCATCTTGAAGGACTTCGCCAGGTCCGCCGTTCCGTCACCGCCGACGTGGCAGCTGGAGAATACGGCACGGACCTCTTCTACTTCCACAGAATGTGCGGCGCCGGCGCCGTGGACTGCCTGCAGGTGGATTTGAGCCGCTGCGGCGGGATTACCGAGTGGTTCCGGGCAGCTGCCGTCGCCGCCGCCTACGGGCTGGAGGTCTCCGGACACTGCGCGCCCAACCTGACCGTCCCCGCCGCCGCCGGCACCAGGAACTTCCGTCACCTTGAATGGTTCCACGACCATGTCCGAATCGAGGAGATGTTCTTTGACGGAACCGGCAATCCGCGCGGCGGAAGTGTCCGGCCCAGCGGCGAGAGACCGGGCAACGGCCTCGCCTTCCGCCAGCGGGTCGCCGAACCATATCGGGTCTAGCGGGCGGGATGGAGGGCGGGGCCGGTCGGGGATCACCCGCCAGCCTGGCTCAACGTGAAGGCGGCCAGGAATCCGAGGGCGGCGATCAGCCCGGTGAGGATGTGATGCTCTTCGAACGCTTCGGGGATCATGGTGTCAGCCAGCATGGCCAGGATGGCTCCGGCGGCGGTGGCAGTAATAAAGGCGACGAGTTCCGCCGGAGCATTCTGCAGGCTTGCGTAGCCGACCAGGGACGCGATGCCGGAGATCAGGGCGATCCCGCCCCACACGCCGAAGACGTAGCCCGCGCTGCGACCGGCCTTCTTCATTCCGGCCGTGCTGGAGAGGCCCTCGGGAACGTTGGAAATGAAGACGGCTGCCAGCATGGCGGGGCTGACGGCGCCTCCGGTGAGCAGGCCAAGACCAAGGACGACCGATTCCGGAATGCCGTCGAGCAAGGCACCAATGGCGATGGCGGTTCCGCTGCCCGGTTTCTCCGATTCCGAGGGCTGTTTGCCGCCGGAGCGCTTCCGGTGCTTGGCCCCGTGGTGCGCAAGCAGGCCGTTGGCAGCGACATAGACCAGCGCACCCCCGAGGAAGCCGGCAACTGTCGGCCACAGCCCGCCGCCTTTCTCCGCTTCGTCGACCAGATCGAAGGCCAGGGCCGAGATCAGCACCCCGGCACCGAAGGACATGACCGACGAAACGACCTTCGGCCGGATCTGCCATTTCCAGGACAGTGCCGAGCCAAGCACGAGCGCCCCGCCGGCGATCGTGCCCCACATCAGGGCCTGGAGCCACATCGGCATTACCGTCCACCTTCCACTGCGACTATTACCCGTCCGGCCGCCCGCTGCCGGGGTGTGCCCGGCCGCAGGCGGCGAAACCTGCCACGCACCAGCCTGCCACAGCGGCAGTTTGCGGACGCGCCGCCGGCATAGGACAATGGAAGCTGTGACTGCGGTCACGACCAACTTAATAGCCTTTGATCTGCGGCGGGAGAGCCCTGCCAGTAGGTACACGCAGGCGCCGTAGGAGCAAACCCTCCCCAGGAATCTCTCAGGCCCATGTACCGCCGCGGCAAGGCAACTCTGGAAAGCAGCAGATGCGCCATCCGGCGCGCAGCTCACCGACGGTGCAAGCGGAGCCTCGCGACAGCGGCTGCGCGGAAACTCTCAGGTCCCATACAGAGCGGGGAGGAACCCGAATCAATGTGGCGTACCCTGCGCCGCCTTAGTTATGGAGTTCCTTGTGACTGTTACCTCAGCCTCCACGTCCTTCGTTGACCGGCACATCGGCGCCCGCCGCCAGGCCGACGTCGACGCCATGCTGAAGGCTGTCGGCTACGACACCGTCGACGCCCTCGTGGATACCGCCGTTCCGAAGGACATCCGGCAGGACTCCGACCTCGCGCTCGGAGCAGCCCTCAGCGAGGTGGAAGTCCTCGCCGAACTGCGCAAGCTGGCGTCGAAGAACAAGACCGCCGTGCAGATGATCGGCCAGGGCTACTACGACACCGTCACCCCGGCCGTAATCCGCCGCAACATCCTCGAGGCCCCGGCCTGGTACACCGCGTACACGCCGTACCAGCCCGAAATCTCCCAGGGCCGGCTGGAGGCGCTGCTGAACTTCCAGACCATGGTCCAGGACCTGGTCGGCCTGCCGATCGCCAACGCCTCGCTGCTGGACGAAGCCACCGCCGTTGCCGAGGCCGTGCTGATGATGCGCCGGGCCAACAAGGACAAGACGGCCCGGGACGGCAAGACCGTCCTCGACGCCGACTGCCTCCCGCAGACCATCGCAATCGTCAAGGGCCGCGCCGAGGCCCTCGGCTTCGAGGTGGAGGTCGCGGACCTGTCCCAGGGCCTGCCCGACGGCGTCATCAACGGCGTCGTACTGCAGCAGCCCGGTGCCTCCGGCCGCGTGTTCGACCACACCGCCGTCATCGCGGACGCCAAGGAGCGCGGCGCGCTCGTCACCGTCGCCGCGGACCTGCTGTCTTTGACCCTGATCACCCCTCCCGGCGAGCAGGGCGCCGACATCGCCGTCGGCTCCGCCCAGCGCTTCGGCGTGCCGCTGTTCTTCGGCGGCCCGCACGCCGCGTACATGGCGGTGCAGAAGGGCCTCGAGCGCTCCATGCCCGGCCGCCTCGTGGGTGTCTCCAAGGACAACGCCGGCGTCCCCGCCTACCGGCTGGCGCTGCAGACCCGCGAACAGCACATCCGCCGCGAGAAGGCCACCTCCAACATCTGCACCGCGCAGGCCCTGCTGGCCATCGTCGCCTCCTTCTACGCCGTCTACCACGGCCCCGACGGGCTGAAGGCCATTGCCGAGACCGTCCACGGCCACGCCCGGACCATCGCCGCCTCGCTGAAGGCCGCCGGCCTGGACGTGCTGCACACCTCCTTCTTCGACACCGTGACCGTGTCCGTGCCGGGCAAGGCCGCCGAGATCGTCGCCGCCGCGGACGCCAAGGGCATCAACCTGCGCGCCATCGACGCGGACACGGTCGGCATCTCCGCCGATGAGGCCACGACGGCGGGCATCGTCGCCGACGTCGTCGCCGCCTTCGGCGCCAGCGTCGCAGACGCAGAACCCGACGCGGCAGGAGGCTTCGCCCTGGACGCCGCCGTCGAGCGCACCTCCGACTACCTCCAGCACCCGGTGTTCAACACCCACCGCTCCGAGACCCAGCTGCTGCGCTACATCCGCCGCCTCTCGGACCGGGACCTGGCCCTGGACCGCACCATGATCCCGCTGGGTTCGTGCACCATGAAGCTGAACGCCACGGCCGAGATGGAGGCCATCTCCTGGCCCGAGTTCGCCTCCATCCACCCGTTCGCCCCGGAATCGCAGACCGCCGGCTGGCGTGAACTGATCGAGGGCCTCGAAGCGGACCTGACCGAGATCACCGGCTACGACCAGGTCTCCATCCAGCCCAACGCCGGCTCCCAGGGCGAACTCGCCGGACTGCTTGCGATCCGCGGCTACCACCTCTCCCGCGGCGACGACCAGCGCAACGTCTGCCTGATCCCGGCGTCGGCGCACGGCACCAACGCCGCCTCCGCCGTGCTCGCCGGCATGAAGGTCGTCGTCGTCGCGACCGCGGCCGACGGCACCATCGACCACGCCGACCTGCAGGCCAAGATCGAGCTGCACCAGGACGCCCTGTCCTGCATCATGATCACCTACCCCTCCACCCACGGGGTGTACGACGCCGACGTGCGGGAGGTCTGCGACGCGGTGCACGCCGCCGGCGGCCAGGTCTACATCGACGGCGCCAACCTCAACGCGCTCGTCGGACTCGCCCAGCCGGGCCAGTTCGGCGGCGACGTCTCGCACCTGAACCTGCACAAGACCTTCTGCATCCCGCACGGCGGCGGCGGGCCGGGCGTGGGTCCGGTCGCGGCGAAGGCCCACCTGGCCCCGTTCATGCCCGGCAACGCCGCGGATCCGGACAACGGCGCAAGCGGTACCCCGATCTCCGCCTCGCGGTACGGCTCGGCCGGCGTGCTGCCGATCTCCTGGGCCTACGTCAAGCTGATGGGCGGTGCGGGGCTGACCGAGGCCACCAAGGCGGCCCTGCTGGCGGCCAACTACATCGCCGCCCGGCTCAACGACTCCTTCCCGGTGCTCTACACCGGCGAAGGCGGACTCGTGGCGCACGAATGCATCCTGGACCTGCGCGAACTCACCGCCAAGACCGGCGTCACCGCCGAGGACGTCGCCAAGCGCCTGATCGACTACGGCTTCCACGCGCCCACCCTGGCATTCCCGGTGGCCGGCACCCTGATGGTGGAACCCACCGAATCCGAGGACCTCGGCGAGATTGACCGGTTCATCACCGCGATGATCGCCATCCGGGCCGAAATCGACCAGGTCGCCCAGGGCGACTTCACCGTGGAGCACAGCCCGCTGCGCAACGCCCCGCACACCGCGGCCGCCGTTATCAGCACCGACTGGGACCGCGGCTACCCGCGCGAACAGGCGGTCTTCCCGGTCCACACGCTGCGGCAGGACAAGTACTTCCCGCCGGTGGGACGGATCGACGGCGCCGCCGGTGACCGCAACCTGATCTGCTCCTGCCCGCCGCTTTCCGAGTTTGAAAACTAAGGATCCCGACATGACTGAGAACTACACCGCTCTCTACGAAGAACACAAAAAGCTCGGCGCCTCGTTTACGGATTTCGGCGGCTGGCAGATGCCGCTCAAGTACAGTTCCGAACTCGCCGAACACCACGCCGTCCGCAAGTCCGCCGGACTCTTCGACCTCTCCCACATGGGTGAAGTCTGGGTCACCGGCCCCGACGCCGCCGCCTTCCTGGACTACGCCCTGGTCGGCAAGATCTCCGCGATGGCCGTCGGCAAGGCCAAGTACTCGCTGATCTGCAACGAAGAGGGCGGCATCATCGACGACCTCATCACCTACCGGCGGCCCGCTGCGGCTGACGGCACCGACACGTTCCTGGTCGTGCCCAACGCCGGCAACGCCAAGGTTGTCGCCGCGGCCCTCACGGACCGGGCCGGTTCTGCCCCGGATGGCGGGTTCGACGTCACCGTCCGGGACGCCTCCGCCGAAACCTCGCTGATCGCCGTGCAGGGGCCCAAGGCGCAGGAAATCCTGCTGCGCCTGGTGCCTGCCGCCGAGCACAGCCTCGTCACGGAGCTCAAGTACTACGCTGCCGTCGATGTTCCCTTCCTCGTGGGCGGCGCCGGCCGGGAACTGCTGCTGGCCCGCACCGGCTACACCGGTGAGGACGGCTTCGAGATCTTTGTCGCCAACGACGACGCCGCCGCCCTCTGGCAGGCGCTCATCGCCATCGCCGACGACGGCGAGCTGACGCCCGCCGGTCTCGCCTCCCGCGATTCGCTCCGGCTCGAGGCCGGCATGCCGCTCTACGGCAACGAACTCTCGCTCGAAGGCGACCCGTTCTCCGCCGGACTCGGCCCCGTCGTCGCGCTGTCCAAGGAGGCCGACTTCGTCGGCAAGGCCGCCCTGGCCGCCAAGAAGGAAGCCGGCGCCGGATCCACCACCGGCCGCAGGCTCGTCGGGCTCAAGGGCCTGGGCCGCCGGGCCGGCCGCGGCCACTACCCGGTCCTGAAGGACGGCGCCACGGTCGGCGAAGTCACCTCCGGCCAGCCCAGCCCCACCCTGGGCTACCCGGTGGCGATGGCCTACGTCGACGTCGAATTCACCGAACCCGGCACCGGCCTGGACATCGATCTGCGCGGCAAGACCGAGCCGTTCGAAGTCGTCGGGCTGCCGTTCTACAAGCGCCAGAAGTAGCAGGGCCGGGCAGCCCAGCCCGGCCGCCAGAGATTTACCCACGACTTTTCAAACGTAAAGGAAAAACACATGGCAAAAGTTGCCCCGGAACTGCAGTACTCCGACGAACACGAGTGGGTTGCGCGGGAGGCTGGGACCGATGTTGTGTCCATCGGCATCTCCGCCGTCGCCACCGACGCGCTGGGTGACATCGTCTACGTTGACCTGCCCGAGGTCGGCAGCGCGGTGACCGCGGGGGAGACCTGCGGGGAAGTCGAGTCGACCAAGTCCGTCTCGGACCTCTACGCCCCGGTCACGGGTGAGGTCACCGAAACCAACCCCGCCGTCGTCGACGACCCCTCGCTGATCAACAGCGATCCGTACGGCGCCGGCTGGCTCTTCAAGGTGGCCGCGGAATCCGACGGCCCGCTGCTCTCCGCCCAGGAGTACGCGTCCAAGAACGGCGGCGAACTGTGAGCGCGCGACCGGTACTCGAAACGGCGTTTGAGCAGGTCGTCTCCCCGAGCCTGGACGCGGACCTGTCCGCCCTGGACCCGGAAATCGCCGCGAAGATCGACGCCGAGCTGGCCCGGCAGCGCGACGGCCTGGAAATGATCGCCTCGGAGAACCACACCGCCCGCGCCGTCATGCAGGCGCAGGGGTCGGTGCTGACGAACAAGTACGCCGAGGGCTACCCGGGCAAGCGCTACTACGGCGGCTGTGAGCACGTCGACGTGGTCGAACAGCTCGCGATCGACCGGGTCAAGGCCCTGTTCGGCGCCGAGTACGCCAACGTCCAGCCGCACTCCGGCGCGCAGGCCAACGCCTCCGTCATGCACGCCCTGATCCGCCCGGGCGACACCATCATGGGCCTGAACCTGGCCCACGGCGGGCACCTGACCCACGGCATGAAGATCAACTTCTCCGGCCGGCTGTACAACGTCATCCCTTACCAGGTCCGCGAAGATGACCACCGGATCGACATGGCCGAGGTGGAGCGCCTGGCCCAGGAGCACAAGCCGGCCCTCATCGTGGCCGGCTGGTCCGCCTACGCCCGCCAGCTCGACTTCGCCGAGTTCCGCCGGATCGCCGACTCGGTCGGCGCCTACCTGATGGTGGACATGGCCCACTTCGCCGGGCTCGTCGCCGCCGGGCTGCACCCCTCCCCGGTGCCGCACGCGCACGTGACCACCTCCACCACGCACAAGACCCTCGCCGGTCCGCGCGGCGGCATCATCCTGTCCAACGACGCCGACATCGCCAAGAAGATCAACTCGGCCGTGTTCCCGGGCCAGCAGGGCGGCCCGCTCGAGCACGTCATCGCCGGCAAGGCCGTGGCCTTCAAGAATCGCCGCCTCGCCCGAATTCAAGGAACGCCAGGAACGTGTCCTGGCCGGTGCCCGGATCCTGGCCGAGCGCCTGGTCCAGGACGACGTCACCGCCAAGGGAATCAACGTGATCTCCGGCGGCACCGACGTGCACCTGGTCCTGGTGGACCTGCGCGACTGCGAGCTCAACGGGCAGGAAGCCGAGGACCGGCTCGCCGCCATCGACATCACCGTCAACCGCAACGCCGTCCCGTTCGACCCGCGCCCGCCGATGGTCACGTCCGGACTGCGGATCGGCACCCCGGCACTGGCCACCCGAGGTTTCGGCGACGCCGCGTTCGTCGAGGTCGCGGACATCATCGCCGAAGCGCTGACCGCCGACGCCGGCGCGGACCTGTCCGGCCTGCGGTCCCGGGTCGAAGCCCTCGCCGCCGCCCACCCGCTCTACCCTTCGGTTGCCAACCTAGGCTGACCGCGCTCCCGGGGCCCGTCCCGTCGGGCTGGCTCCGGGCCCGGCGGACCGGACTTTTCACGCGTGCTGCGCCCCACCGGCACCCTGGCCTCGCAAGCTCGGCCAGGGAACCCTACCGGTGTGGGCCCACTTCGTCGCTTTGACGCACGCTTTCGAAAAGCCCGGCTCCGCCGGCCCCTCGAGGGCGGCTCACCCTCCGCTCCGTCCCCACATTGATCCAGTTAGGAAACCGGCCATGGCTGTTGGCGTCTTTGATCTTTTTTCCATTGGGATCGGGCCTTCGAGTTCGCATACCGTGGGGCCGATGCGGGCTGCTGCGGTGTTCGCGGAGGAACTGAAGGCCGCCGGGGACCTGGGACGCGTGGTTTCGCTGCGGGTTGACTTGTACGGGTCGCTGGCCGCGACCGGGCACGGGCACGGCACCATGACCGCGATCCTGCTCGGGCTGGAAGGCTTCCACCCGGAGAAAATCCTGCCCGAGGAGGTCGAGGACCGGCTCGCGGCGATTGCCGAGACCGGGATGCTGCAGCTGGCCGGATCCGTCGCCCTGCCCTACGGGGTGCAGGACATGGTGCTGCGGCCGCTGACGATCCTGCCCCGGCACACCAACGGCATGACGTTCACCGTCTTCGACGCCGACGGCGCCGTGCTGCACGCCGCCACGTTCTTCTCCGTCGGCGGCGGCTTCATCGTCCGCGAAGGCGAAGAAGATGCGGCGCTGAAGGAACTCGACGAATCCAAGAAGGAGCTCCCGCTGCCGTTCCGCACCGCCGCGGAACTGCTGGCCCACTGCCAGACCCACGGGCTCTCCATCGGCGACATCATGCTCATCAACGAACGTGCCTCCCGGAGTGAGGAAGAGATCCGGGCGGGACTGCTGCACATCTACTCCGTGATGGCGGAGTGCGTGGAAACCTCCCTCAAACGCGAGGGCCTGCTGCCCGGCGGACTGAAGGTCCGCCGTCGGGCGCCCGACTGGCACGAACGCCTGATGAAGGAAAACCACGGCCAGGACCCTGACTACCGGGACCCCAAGTACTGGCAGGAATGGGTGAACCTGATCGCGCTCGCCGTAAACGAGGAAAATGCCTCCGGCGGCCGCGTCGTCACCGCACCGACCAACGGCGCCGCCGGGATCATCCCCGCGGTGCTCTACTACGCGCTGCATTTCGCCCCCGGCATGGACAAAGCCACCCAGGCCGACCGCGACGAGACGATTGCCAGGTTCCTGCTCGCCGCCGGCGCCATCGGGGTGCTCTACAAGGAACAGGCCTCGATCTCCGGCGCCGAGGTCGGCTGCCAGGGCGAGGTCGGCTCGGCGTCGTCCATGGCTGCCGCCGGACTCGCCGAGGTCATGGGCGGCACCCCCCAGCAGGTGGAGAACGCCGCCGAAATCGCGATGGAGCACAACCTCGGCCTGACCTGCGACCCGATCGGCGGGCTGGTGCAGGTCCCCTGCATCGAACGCAACGCCATCGCCGCGGCCAAGGCCATCAATGCCGCCAAAATGGCTCTCTGGGGGGACGGGACCCACCGGGTCTCCCTCGACGAAGTCATCGTCACGATGCGCGAAACCGGCAAGGACATGAGTTCCAAATATAAGGAAACCGCGATGGGCGGCCTCGCCGTCAACGTGGTGGAGTGCTGATCCGCCCGGCTCAGTTGTGCAGTGCTGCCCAGAGATTCAGCGAGGCGGCGAACACCACCCAGGACAGGTAGGGGAGCAGCAACAGCCCGGCGGTGCGGCTGATCGGGCCGAAGCGCAGCACGGTGACGGCCACGGCGACGGCCAGTGCGGCAATGATCGCGAAGCCGATCCACAGCGCGGGGGAGCCCAGCGCCGGATACAGGCCGAAAAACGCCGGGGTCCAGAGCAGGTTCAGCACCAGCTGCACGGCGTAGGCGCCGAGGGCGGCCCTGCCGCCGGCGGCCCGGCGGCGCCAGACCAGCCAGGCGGCAACGGCCATTGCCGTGTAAAGCACGGTCCACACCGGTCCGAAGAGCCAGTTCGGCGGAGACCAAGGGGCCTTGTCCGCGGCGGCGTACCAGCCGTCGACATTACTGGCGCTGGCCAGCCCGCCAAGTGCCGCGACCAGCGCCGACGCGCCGAGCAGCACGAGCAGGGCCAGCACCTGTGCGCCGGGCCCGCGCCTTTCTGGCGTGCCTGGCGTTCCTGGACTGGCCTGCGGGCGGGCCGCGGATGGTTCCGGCTGCGCGTGCATGGCTCCAGCGTAGCCCCGGCAGCAGCCGGGCGCCCAGCGGCCGCGGCGCCAGGACCCGCCCCGCCCGGCGGATAGACTTGAGGCTGCATGCCAGCCATGCCGCCGAAGCTCGTTCCGCAAAGATTGGATACCGCACCCTTGCGAGAATTCACCGCCCGCTTTGCCTCCGCCGAAGAGGTTGCCAACTGGGACGCCCACGTCACCGCGAACCCCAACGGCGGGAACCTGCTTCAATCCGAGGCGTTCGCCGAGGTCAAACAACACTTCGGCTGGAAACCCCTGCACCTGGTCTACGAGACCGCCGATTACACGAGCTACAACCTCGTCCTGGAGAAATCGTTCCCCGTCCTGGGCAAGCTCTGGTACCTGATCAAGGGCCCCGACGTCGCATCGGTGCAGGACATCCCCGGCATCGCGGCGGCGAACACGGAATTCGTCAAGCGCGCCCGGCTGGGTGTTTTCGCGATCAAAATCGAGCCGGATATTATCCTCTCCGACGACGCCCGGCGGGTCATTGAGGGCGCCGGGCTGGTCAAGACCCACAACCTGCAGCCCAACGACTCCACCGCGCTGCTGGACATCTCGCCGGAAGAGAACCAGCTGCTGCGCAAGCTGCATTCGCGCGGCCGCAACGCCGTCCGGCGGGCCATCCGCGAGGGGGTCGAGGTCCGGAACGTGGAGCCCACGGAGGAGAACTTCCGGGCCATGTACGCACTGATGACCACCACCGTTGAAGCCAAGTCCCAGGTCCGGGTCCGCGGGTACGAGTATTACCGCCAGTTCTGGACCAACTTCCTGGACCGCGGCCAGGGCCGGCTGCTGTTCGTCTACGAAAACGGCGTGCCCTCGGTGGGTGCGTTCGTGATCAACTACGGGCGCAAGGGCACCTACAAGGACGGCGGATCCCTGCAGAAACGCAGCCAGTACGGGGATTCGCACCTGGTCCAGTGGACGGCGATCAACCAGCTCAAGGAGCTGGGCTGCACCGAATATGACTTCTGCGGCACCCCGCCCAGCGACAAGCTGAAGGACACCTCCAACCCGTTCCACGGCCTGGGCCTGTTCAAGACCAGCTTCAGCAAGACCGTCACGGACTTCGTCGGCTGCTACGACCAGGTCCTGAGCCCGCTGAAGTACAAGGCCTGGATGGCCGCCGGGGAGCGGGTGGCGCGCCAGCTCTACACCCGGCGCACCGGCCAGCAGTTCTACTAAACCGGCCGCCACGAACTACTTGAGGACGCCGGAATGACCAAGGAACCCGACCGCCGTCGACGCCCGCACACCGATGGACTGCCCAGGACCGAGGCGCTTTCGCCCGCCCAGATGGGTCAAAACGCGGCCGCCAAGCGAATGCTCCGCCGGCTGGTCCAAGGGGAAAACCCGCCCACGGCCCCGATGAGCATTGTGGACCGCCTCGCCGGCAGCCCGTACGCCAATCCGATGATCCAGGTCGGCGGAATGGACACCTCCGCCCGGAAAACCATTGACTTCGCACTGAAGCTGGCCGAATCGATGTTCCGCTACGGCGCCGGCGCGCTCGAGGTCGAGACCAGCATTATCGCCATCACCGCGGCGCTGGGCCTGAAGAACATCGAGGTGGACATCACCAACCAGTCGGTGGCCATCAACTATGCCCCGATCGACCAGACCCCGATCACGCTGCTGCGGGTGGTGCGGTCGTGGACCAACAACTACGCCGGCCTCGCCAAGGTCCACCAGCTGGTCACGGACATTGTGGCCGGCGGCGTGGGCCGCGACGAGGCGGTCCGCCGCCTGGAGGACATCACGCATAGCTCCAAGCCGTTCCCGCGCTGGATGGTCACCGTGGCCTTCGGCGTCTTTTCCGCGGTCTTCGTCGGCGTACTGGGCGGCGGACTGGCCGCCTCGGGCATCGCGTTCCTGTCCAACCTGCTGGTGAGCCTGCTGGCGCGGCAGCTGAGCCGCTGGCGCACGCCGGACTTCTTCATCACGGCGTCGTGTTCCTTCGTGGTGACCCTGGTCGCCCTGCTGCTCTGGCGCTTCGGGAGCCCGGTGGGAATCCAGATTGCCCCGGCCATCGTGGTGGTCGGCGGCATCCTGCTGCTGCTGCCGACCGGGCGGCTCGTCTCCTCGGTGCAGGATGCCATCAACGGCTTCCCCGTCACCGCGGCCGGCCGCTTCCTGTCCACCATGCTGACGTTCGGCGCGCTCGTCGCCGGCATCGCCGTCGGCCTGGTGGTGGGGGCGATGACCGGGATGGAGGCCATCGATGTCACCGGAACGTTCCCGCCAAGGTACCCCCTGTGGGTGCTCGTCCCCATGGTGGCCATCGCTGTTGTGGCCATCGGTGTCACCGAGCAGACCTCGCTGAAGCTGCTGCTGCCCACCGCAGCGGTCGGCGTCGTCGGGCATCTGGTGCTGATCGGCGGAACCGCCGTCGGCATCGGGCCGCGGTTCGCCCCCGCCCTGGCCGCCGTCGTCATCGGCCTGCTGGCCCGCGTGGTGGCGCTCCGGATGGGCGCCCCGCAGCTGGTGGTCGCGGTGCCGGCGGCCCTCATCCTGCTGCCCGGCCTCACTATATTCCGGTCCATGTATGTATTGACGATCGAGGAGTCCAACATCCTGCTGGGCGCCGGCGGGATGCTTAACGCCGCGGCGATCGTGCTCGGTGTCGCGGCCGGCATCGTGCTCGGCGATACCCTCGCCCGTCCGCTGACCAGGAGCCTGGCCAGCAACGAGCGGCGCCGGGCCCGGCGCCGCTAGTGACTGCACCCTGTGGGGAAGCTCCGGCGGGCCAGCCCGGCCGACCGGGGACAGCCGGTTAGATCTTGCCGATGGGCAGCTTCTTCTCAGCCTGGAAGTCGTCCTCCACGCGCCCCCGGGCCCAGTAACCGGAGAGCGACACCTGGCTGCGTTCGAGGCCGCGCTGGGCGTAGAACACTTCCCGCAGGCCCTTCATGGAGCCCCGCTCGCCGTGCGCGAAGACGTGGACGCGGCCCGCGGGCCACTCGGCGTCGCGCACCGCGTCCACCAGCGGGCCTCCGTCGCCCGCCGGAGTGCCGTCCCGCAGCAGCCAGCGCAGCTCGAGCCCGGCAGGGGCATCGATCGCCAGCACCTCGGCGTCGCTGTCCACTTCCAGGAAGGCGATGCCGCGTGCGTCGCGGGGGAGGGACTCGACGGCGGCGCTGATCGCCGGCAGGGCGGACTCGTCGCCGGCGAAGAGGTACCAGTCCGCCGCCGGATCGGGGTTGTAGCCGCCGCCGGGGCCGGTGAAAACGAGGGTGTCGCCGGCGGCGGCGGACGCGGCCCACGGGCCGGCCAGGCCCTCGTCGCCGTGGATCACGAAGTCGATGGCGAGCTCGGCCGCGGCCTCGTCGACCCAGCGGACGGTGTACGTGCGGGTGTGCGGCCACTGTTCCCGCGGGTGGGATTCGCGGACGGCCCACAGGTCCAGCGGCTGCGGATAGTCCACGCCGGGCTGCGGGAACGCGATCTTGACGTACCGGTCCACGTAGCCGTTGTTGACGTAGCCGGCGAAGCCGGGGCCGCCGGCCACAATCCGGACCATGTGCGGCGAGAGCTGCTCGCGGCGCAGGACCGTGAGGGTGGTCTGCGGCCGGGAAGTCCGGTTGGCGGTGGTGGTGGCGGGAACGGAAGTCATGCTGCTAAGCCTAGCCAAGAACCGGGTCAGGGCAGCGGCGGCAGTTCCCAGTCCACTGTCCCGTCGCCCTGGGCCGCAAGCAGCTCGTTGGTGCGGCTGAACGGCCGGGAGCCGAAGAAGCCGCGGGACGCCGAGAGCGGGCTCGGATGGGCGCTGGCGATCACGGCGGCAGGTCCGAGCAGCGGCCGCACGCCCCCGGCATCCTTGCCCCAGAGGATCGCCACCAGGGGCGCCGGGCCGCCGTCCCTGCCCCGGCGCTGCGCGACGGCACCGATCGCGGCCGTCGTGACCGCTTCCCAGCCCTTGTTGCGGTGCGACCCCGCCGCTCCGGCCCGGACGCTGAGGACCCGGTTGAGCAGCAGCACACCCTGTTCGGCCCAGCGGCTCAGGTCTCCGTGCACACGGGGCGGCAGCCCGAGGTCGGCGTCGAGCTCCTTGTAAATGTTGGCGAGGCTGCGCGGGATCGGCCGGGTGCCGCCGTCCACCGCGAAGGAGAGCCCGACGGCGTGTCCCGGCGTCGGGTACGGGTCCTGGCCCACGATCAGCACCCGCACACCGGCCAGCGGCTGACGGAAAACGCGCAGCAGGTTCGACGGCGACGGCAGCACCTCGTGCCCGGCGGCCGCCTCCGCGGCCACGAACTCCAGGGCGGCACGCAGCTGCCCCGCCACCGGGGCCAATGCCGCAGCCCAGTCCGGGGCTACCAGTTCCGCCAGCGGCAACCGCGCCAGCGCCGCGAATTCCGCGGCGCCGCCGGCCGCGGGCTCGAGCTGGAAAAGCGCATCGGCCTCAGACGAATCAAACACCGTCCCATTCTCGCAGGCCGGCGGCGGCCGCTGCTGCACCGGCGGTGGTCGCCTACAACGGCCGGCACCCGCCAAATGACAAGCCTGTTATTCGGCCGTAACATGTGGGGAGACCTATTCCGGAACCAGCCAGGGAGTGTGCAGTGGCCGAAGCGGCACCCGAGTACCAGCCTGCCGACGAAGCGGACGCGGACCCACGACTGAGCAGCCGTGACCGGCAGATGCTCGCCCTGGAACGGCAGTGGTGGAAGTACGCCGGCGCCAAGGAACAGGCCATCCGGGAGCTCTTCGACCTGTCGGCCACGCACTACTACCAGATCCTCAACGCCCTGATCGATACCGAGGCGGCGTTGGCCCACGATCCGATGCTGGTCAAGAGATTGCGTAGACTACGTACGTCACGACAACGGGCCCGCACGGCACGCCGTCTGGGTTCGGACGCGTAAACACGCGTAAAGTCCGGCCGGATACGCGGTAATCCGCGCCGGCGTCGGACCGCCAGCCAGAAATCAGCAAGGACGTCGTTTTACCATGACCAAATACGCTCGGGATGAATTTGATCGGGTCCCGGAGACCTCCACGCGGCAGGGCGTCCACCGTGCCGTTGCCGAGGCCGGAACCCGCCGTCTGGGTGCCATTCTGGCCGTAGGCGCCGCCGCGCTGGCGGTCGGACTCGTCGCGTTCCTCCTGCTGCCCCGGCTGGGCTTCGGTCCCGACGGCGGCTCGGCCAGGACGGCGGACCGGGCCGGCATCAACGCTGCCGCCTCGCAGGCGCCCAGCACCGCCGCGGCCGGAACCCCGTCCGCCAGCAGCACGCCCTCGGCCGCCCCCACGCCGGCAGCCACAGAACTGTCTGCCGAACCGTCCGCCACTCCCTCGGCCACACCGGCGCCGGGCAGCACCGTGGATAAGACCCAGCCCGTGGCGGTCTACAACGGCACTGTCACGCCGGGCCTGGCCAGCCGGGTCGGTTCCACCGTCACGGCCGCCGGCTGGGCCGCCGGACCGCTGGGCAACTGGGGCGGCGCCCCCCAGCAGACCTCGGTGGTCTTCTACAACGGCCCCGGACAGAAGGCGAACGCCGAAGCACTGGGCTCACTGCTCGGAATCAGCACCTTGGTGGACTCCGCCGAGTTCCAGCTGCCCCTGGTGGTCGTCCTGGGCCCGGGCTTTCAGTAAAGCCCGGCCGGCCCTCCGGCCGGCCGCTGTTTTCGGTTACGCCTGAATAACTATTCCGGCCGGCCCCGGGCCCCATCCGGGGCCCGGGCGGACAGCTGTGGGTAGAGTGTCTGGGACTTCGTTCAGCATTCCGCGGCGCACATCGAGGTGGGCCGCGGACAAGTTCACCGAAAGGGTGGAGCAGATGGCATTGGGGACCGTCAAGTGGTTCAACGCCGAAAAGGGCTACGGCTTCATCACCGTCGACAGCTCCGGAGCGGACGTCTTCGTGCACTGGTCCGCCATCACCGGTGAGGGCTACCGCGCCCTCGCCGAAGGCCAGCGCGTGGAGTTGGAAGTCGGTGAGGGCGAGAAGGGCCCGCAGGCGCAAAGCGTCCGGCCCGCCTAGTGGGACTCCCCGCAGCGAAAGCCAACCCGGGCAGCACGGCCCTCGGGCCGGTAGGCCGGCGGATCAGCCGAGCTGCCGCTACCGGCGCCGTCGTGGTCCTGGCGCTGGCAGCCTGCGCCGGCCCCGGCGGAAATGCCCGGCTGGACCCGTCCGAAGCGAGCGGGGACGGCACGTTGCGGATCGGCCTGATCCTGGACAACACCGGCGGACAGGAATTCTTAAACGCCCCGCAGCTGGCGGCGGCAAAACTGGCGGTCAAGGAAATCAATGCCGCCGGCGGGCACAAGGGCAAACCGGTGGAACTGCTGCCGGAAAGGGTCGGCACGGACACCGCAGCGCAGGCCAAAGACCTGGTGGCGGCCAAGGCCGACGTCGTCATCGGACCCACCGATTCGAGCCATGCGGCCGACGCCATCGACGTCCTCGCACGCGCCAAGGTCGCCATCATTTCGCCGGCGAACACCGCGCCGGGGCTGAGCACCTACAAGAGCGGCGGCTACTACTTCCGCACCGCCGCGGCCGACGTCGCCCAGGCGTCGGTGCTGGTCAAGCTGGCCAAGGACGGCGGCGCCAAGACCCTTGCCGTCGTGCATGAAGAGGGCGACTACGGCAAGGACGTCGCGGCGGCGGTCGCGGCGGCCGCGAAGGCCGCCGGCCTGGGGGTCGTCGCCGACGCCGAATTCAAGGCCGGGGCGGCGCAGCAGGCGGCAGCCGCGGCCAAAACGGCCTCGCCGGACGCCGTCGTGCTCGTGGCCCGCAACGGCGCCCAGGGCGCCATTGCCGAGCTCAACAACGCGGGACTGGCCGGAAAGAAGCTCATTCTCAGCGACGGGGCGGTCAACCAGTACGGGTCCGGACTCGGGTCCAAGGCCCTCGACGGCGCCCGCGGCGTGCTGCCCGGAACCTTCCCGTCCGCACACTTCCAGGCCGAACTCGTCGCCGTCGACCCGGGGCTCAAGGACATGGCGTTCGCCGCCGAAACCTACGACGCAGTCAACCTCGCCGCGATCGCCGCCGCCGCGGCGGAGGACGACGCCGGAACCTCCATCGCCTCCAAGCTTGTCTCGGTGTCCGGCGGAACCGCGGGCGGAACCGCCGGCGGGCCCGGCGCTGCCGGCGACGCGGCGGCCTGCAAGTCCTACCAGGAATGCGTGGCCGCCCTGCGGGCCGGCAAACGCCCCGATTACGAGGGCGCCTCCGGCCCGGTGAACTTCGACAGCAACGGTGACGTCACCGCGGCCGCCTACATGGTGTACAGCTACGGCGCGGACAACACCGCCCAGATGACCGGCAGCGAAACCGCCCGCAGCACGGGCTCCTGATCGCTGGTAGCGAAGAGCGCCCGCCGGCGGCACCAGCGGCGGCCGGTACTGCTTGCACTCTCCCCGGGGGAGTGCTAATTATGGAGTTAGCACTCCCGCGTACTGACTGCTAACACGACGCCCGGTCCAGCCGGCTGCGCTGTGGGGGCCGGCGGACCGGGAGCGAGAGAAATACCTGGCTGGGGTGAGATCCCCGGTCCGGCGGCGTACAGAGGCCGCCGGGCAGGAATCGTCCGTCGCGGGCACCACAGCGCAAGGTTCATTCTTAACGACTGTCCCGAAAGGACTACTGCCGTTATGGCCAAGATCATTGCATTTGATGAAGAGGCACGCCGCGGTCTTGAGCGGGGCCTGAACATCCTCGCCGACGCCGTCAAGGTCACCCTCGGCCCGCGTGGACGCAACGTCGTCCTCGAAAAGAAGTGGGGCGCCCCCACGATCACCAACGATGGTGTTTCCATCGCCAAGGAGATCGAACTGGACGACCCGTACGAGAAGATCGGCGCCGAGCTGGTCAAGGAAGTTGCCAAGAAGACGGATGACGTCGCCGGCGACGGAACCACCACGGCCACCGTGCTCGCCCAGGCCCTCGTCAAGGAAGGCCTGCGCAACGTCGCGGCCGGCGCCGACCCGCTGTCCCTCAAGCGCGGCATCGAAAAGGCTGTTGACGCCGTCACCCGCGAGCTCCTGGCCTCCGCCAAGGAAATCGAAACCAAGGAAGAGATCGCCGCCACCGCGTCCATCTCCGCCGGCGACAACGAAATTGGCGCCCTGATTGCCGAAGCCCTGGACAAGGTCGGCAAGGAAGGCGTCATCACCGTCGAGGAGTCGAACACCTTCGGCCTCGAGCTGGAGCTCACCGAGGGCATGCGCTTCGACAAGGGCTACATCTCGGCCTACTTCGTCACCGACGCCGAGCGCCAGGAAACGGTTCTCGAGGATCCGTACATCCTGATCGTCAACTCCAAGATCTCCAACGTCAAGGAATTGGTTGCGGTCCTCGAAAAGGTCATGCAGTCCAACAAGCCGCTGCTGATCATTGCCGAGGACATCGAGGGCGAGGCCCTGGCCACCCTGATCGTCAACAAGATCCGCGGCACCTTCAAGTCCGTCGCCGTCAAGGCTCCGGGCTTCGGCGACCGCCGCAAGGCGCAGCTGGCCGACATCGCCATCCTCACCGGCGGCCAGGTCATCTCCGAGGAAGTCGGCCTCAAGCTGGAGACCGCCGGCCTCGAACTGCTCGGCAAGGCCCGCAAGGTTGTTGTCACCAAGGACGAGACCACCATCGTCGAGGGTGCCGGCGACGCCGACCAGATCGCCGGCCGCGTGTCCCAGATCCGCGCCGAGATCGAGAACTCCGATTCGGACTACGACCGCGAGAAGCTGCAGGAACGCCTGGCCAAGCTGGCCGGCGGCGTTGCAGTGATCAAGGCCGGTGCCGCAACCGAGGTTGAGCTGAAGGAACGCAAGCACCGCATTGAGGACGCCGTCCGCAACGCCAAGGCTGCTGTCGAAGAGGGCATCGTCGCCGGCGGCGGCGTGGCCCTGATCCAGGCCGGCGCCAAGGCGTTCGCCAACCTGCAGCTCGAAGGTGACGAGGCCACCGGCGCGAACATTGTCCGCGTGGCCATCGACGCCCCGCTGAAGCAGATCGCTTTCAACGCCGGCCTCGAGCCCGGCGTTGTCGTGGACAAGGTCCGCGGCCTGTCCGCCGGCCACGGCCTGAACGCCGCCACCGGCGAGTACGTGGACCTGCTGGCCGCCGGCATCAACGACCCGGTCAAGGTGACCCGCTCTGCCCTGCAGAACGCGGCTTCCATCGCCGGCTTGTTCCTCACCACCGAGGCCGTTGTGGCCGACAAGCCGGAGAAGAACGCTCCGGCCATGGGCGGCGGCGACGACATGGGCGGCATGGGCGGCATGGGCGGTTTCTAGCCCCCGGCTTTCCAGCCCCGAACGCCCGGCCTGACGGTTTCCCGTCAGCGCAGCACGTTCAACGACGGCGGTCCCACCCTTGGGTGGGGCCGCCGTCGGCGTTAACTTCCACGACCACCGCAGTCTGGCAGGATGGTGCAGTGACGATTACAGCAGCGGCCGACGGTTCGGCCTTAGGAAATCCCGGCCCGGCCGGTTGGGCCTGGTACGTGAACGATGACTGCTGGCGTGCCGGCGGGTGGCCGCACGGGACCAACAACCAGGGCGAGCTGATGGCGGTCCTGGATCTCTTCCGGGCCACCGCGCACCTCCCGGGCGAGGACCTGCACATCCTGTGCGACAGCCAGTACGTGATCAACTCGGTGACCAAGTGGATGCCGGGCTGGAAGCGGAAGGGCTGGCGAAAGTCCGACGGCAAGCCCGTGCTCAACGTCGAGCTGCTCAAGGAAATCGACCAGGCGCTCACCGGACGCAAGTACACCTTCGAATGGGTCCGCGGGCACGCCGGCCACGACCTCAACGAGGCGGCCGACGACCGCGCCCGGGCCGCTGCCACCGCCTACCAGCAGGGCGTCGCGGTCCGGCAGGGCCCCGGCTTCGTCCGCCCCGGCGACTCGCCGCCGCTGTCCCGGCCCCTGCCGGCGACGTGCCGCCCCCGCGGGACCGGCGCCCCGCACCCCCGCTCCGCAGGCACCGGCCGCCGGCCGCGGCCTGTCGGGGGACGCCGCCCTGTTCGGCGGCTCCACACTGTTCGCCGAACCGGACCTTTTCAGCGAGCTGACGGCGGAAGCCCAGGCAGCTGCGGCCGCCCCGGAGCCGAGCCCGGAGGCGACCGTAGAGTCGCTGGAGCGCGAGCTGTTGCTCCCGGAAACCCGTTCGGATCTGGGTCGCCTGGGCGTGCTGCTGCACCCGGACTTCACCGAGATCGGCAGTTCCGGGCGGTTCTGGACCCGGGACGAGCTGATGCTGGAGTTGGAGGAGGACCCGGGCGGCACCACGGAGCTGGAGCTCCTCGGCGCGGACCGCGTCGGCGAAGCCGCCGTCCTGCTGACCTACCGCAGCCACATCCGCAGCAAGACGGTGCTCCGGAGCTCCCTCTGGGTCCTCGACGGGGCACAGTGGCGGCTGCGCTTCCATCAGGGCACCGTCGAGGCGTAGCAGGCCCCGGTCCGGGCTGGGGCGGGTGCATGATTGCCGGACTGAGGCCGGCCGGGGCGGACGGCGCGGATTCACTAGCCGTGTGGAGGTCCGGCGATCACCGCCCACGCCAAGCCTGCGGCGACACCGAACACGAGGATCCCGAACGCCGCAACGACGGCCGTCCCAGCCGCCCAGGGCCGGGGTGCGAAGTCCCCGGCGCCGGGTGTCCGCGGCCCGGCGGCACGGAATACCGGCGCGATCCAGCGCAGGTAGTAAAACAGGCTGATGATGGTGTTGAGCGCGGCGAGGACTGTCAGCCACCAGAAGCCGCCGTCCCATGTGGCGGTGAACACGGTCAACTTTCCCAGGAATACGGCGGTGGGCGGCGTCCCGACCAAACTCAGTAGTGCCACGGTGAGTGCGGCGGCATGCCACGGCCGGGACGCACCGAGCCCTTGATAGCCGGCCAGCGTTCGTCGGTCGGGATAGGCTCCGACGACTGCAAACGCGGCGAGGTTGGAGAGCGCGTAGCCGGCCAGGTAAACCAGGAGCGCCGGAAGGGCGAGGGCGACGCTCCCTGCGACAGCCACGGGCATGAGCAGGTAACCGGCCTGGCTGACTGTGGACCAGCCCAGGAGCCTGCGGGGATCCTCCTGCGTGTAGGCTGCCAGGTTTCCCAGCGTCATCGTGAGGGCCGCGAGGACGGCAACAAGGAGGGGCCAGTTGACCGTGTCCGGAAGCGCGCCAAGCAGACGGTAGGCGGCGAGGAATCCGCCGATCTTCGGCACCGTCGTCGCGAAGGCAGCGCTGGCGGTGCCGGCTCCTTGGGCGGCGTCTGGGACCCAGAAATGGCCCGGAACAGCCCCCGCTTTGAACATCAGCCCGGCGAGGACACCGGTCAGGCCAACCGCGACGGCGGCCGTCGGCGCCGCACGGAGTCCGGGTCCCAGCTCCCCATAGGTGGTCGCGCCCGCGAGGCCGTACAGGATCGTCACGCCGAGCAGCAGGGCGATTCCGAGGAGGGCCCCGAGCAGGTAGGCCTTCATGGCTGCCTCGGCCCCGCCGCGTGACCGGTTAATCCCGATGAGCGCGTACAGCGGGACACTCGCCAGCAGGAATGCGACGGCGAGGACGAGCAGGTCGCTGGTGCCGGCGAGCACGACAGCTCCCAGCGAGGCGAGCAGGATGAGCGCGTAGGTTTCACTTTCGCGCGCGGTGTTCCTGAGCTCGTCAGTGCCAAGGGCGATGACCAGCAGCGCGGATACCACCACGACCAGCCGGGCGCCGGAGGTTCCGGCGTCCACGGTGTAGCTGCCCTCATAGACTGCCAGGTCAGGACCGCCCATCGCTGCGCCGGCCGCGGCTGCCGAGGCCAGTAGCGCAGCGACGGCGACGATCCGGGCGATCCACTGTTTTTGCCGGGGCAGGAATGAGCCGGCGAGCAGGGCGCTGATCGCCCCGGCCAAGAGGAAGATTTCGGGCAGCAGCGCCAGGGGCGCCGGGCCGGAGGGCAAGACCTGCACGAGCGGGTGCACATTCACCGGCTACCACCGAGCCAAGGAGATGATGGCTTCAGCGGCGGGCGTGATAGTCCCCAGCAACGGGCCGGGCAACACACCGACAGCGGCGGAGAGCACCAGCAGGCCGCCGGCGGGGAACATCTCGGCCGGACGCAGGTCGGCGAAGTGCTCCGCCTTGCCCTTGACCGGTCCGGTGAAGACACGCTGCAGGGCGCGGAGGAACAACGCTGCCGTGATCACGATCCCGGGCAGTGCGACGGCGATGACGGGTGCCGCGCCGAGGCTGCCGGCGAAAACCTGGAACTCAGCAATGAACCCGCTGAAGCCTGGCAGGCCCAGCGAGGCGAAGGCCGCAACCGCGAAGAAACCGGCATACCGCGGAGCCGGGCCGGCCAGGCCGCCGAAGGCGCCCATATCGTAGGTGCCGGCGCGATCCTGCAAAACCCCGGCGAGCAGGAACAAGGCGCCGGTGATCAGCCCGTGGCTGACCATCTGCGTGACGGCACCGGTGACCGCCGTGGCCCGGACGGCCGACGCTGTGCCCCCGGCGGCACCGGCTGCACCAAGCGCCAGGATGATGTAGCCCATGTGGTTGACGGAGGTGTAGGCGATCATCCTCTTGAGGTCGCTCTGGGCCAATGCCACCAACGCCCCGTACAGCACGGACACGATTCCCACGGTGATGATCACCGGCGCCCAGGCGCGCCAGGCCTCAGGCATCAGAGGCATGGCGATGCGGACGAATCCGTAGGTCCCCATCTTCAGCAGGACACCGGCCAGAACGGCCGAACCGGTCGCGGGGGCATCCGTGTGGGCCGGCGGGAGCCAGGTGTGGAACGGGACGGTCGGGGTCTTCACAGCCAGTCCCACCAGGATGGCCGCGAGCACAAAGCCGGCCGCCGGATTGCCGCGCAGCGCGTCGGCCGCCGCCAGTTCCGGAATGTCGAAGGTATGGGGATCCGCCGCCAAGTATAGGCCGATGAAGCCCACCAGCAGGGCCAGGGACCCCAGAAAGGTGTAGAGGAAGAACTTCAGGGCCGAACGCGCCCGGTCGCCATGGCCCCACCCGGCGATGACGAAGTACATCCCGACGATGGACAGATCGAAGAACAGGAAAAACAGGATAAGATCCTGCGCCGCGAACAGGCCCAGACAAGTGGCCTCGAGGAACAGGAAGAGCGCGGACCGTGGGCGGACCCGGTCCCGGGATTTCCAGTCGTAGACTGCGCACGCCAGGAAGATCACCGCGGTAAGGACGAGCAGCGGCAGGGACAGCCCGTCCACCCCCAAGTGGTAGCTGCTGCCGACGTTCGGTATCCACCGCAGCCGTTCCTCGAAGGCCAGGCCCGCCGGGCCCGGGTCACGGTAGCCGAGCCAGAGGCCAACGGTCAGCACCACCTCGGCGCCGGCGGTCACGGCGAAAACCACCCGGGCGGAACCCTCCGGCAGGCGCGGAAAAACAGCCAGCACAGCTGCCGCAGCCAGGGGAAGAAGAATGATCAGGCTAAGCACAGCTACCTCACGAGAATCAGAAGAACCGCAGCGCCCACGAGGAGCAGCGCCGCCTGGGCGTAATACTGGTGGATCAGGCCGGTTTGCGGACGCCTGGCCTGCCGGCCGGCGCCGTGGATCCCCCGCGCCACCGACTCGACGGCCCCGTCCACAACGGTGTCGGCCCTCGACGCCCGGCCCGCGGTCCGCAGGGTCAGCCCGGCGGCGGCCTCGACGCCGCGGTCCAGCACCCGGTCATCGAAGCGGGCCAGGCCCCGGGCGGTGGCGAACACCGGGCGGACAAACACGGCCGCGGCGGCCCGCTCCAACCCGAACCAGTCCGCAGCGATCCGCCAACGGAAACGCTCCGGGTAGCGCCAGAGGACGGCGAACACGACGACGGCCAGCCCGGCTGAGAGCACCAGCTCAAGCGGCCGCGGGTCCGCGCCGCCGGGGAGGGCCGAGCGCAGCCCCTCGCCGGCCGGTCCGAAGACCAGCAGACCGGCCGCTGCTGCCGCCGCCGCCAGCGCCGCGACGGGGACCACTTGTCCGGGCGCTACCTGCCGGTTGCCCTGCTCCTCCGTGTCGTAGCCGGCCTCGGCATCCGCGGGGAGGGGGCGCCACACCATGGCCAGAGCCTTGCCGGCGTAGGCGGCGGACAGGGCGGCGCCGGCTAGCCCCGCGGCGTAGAGGGCGGGAGAGGTCTCCAGAGCCGCCGCGAGCACGTCGTCCTTGGTCGCCCAGAGCGACAAGGGTGCGATGCCGGCCAGGCTAAGCGCACCGACCGTGAACGCGGCCCCCAGGACCGGCCAGCGCCGCGCGGCACCCTGGAGGGCCGAAAGTTGCTTTGTGCCGAGTGCGGCGAGCCACGCACCGGCGGCCAGGAACAACCCCGCCTTGGTCGCCGCGTGGGCCATCAGGTGTGCGGTACCGCCGGCGACGTTGCCCACGCCGGCCGCGAGCACAACGAAACCGAGCTGCGCTGCGGTGGAGGCGGCGAGCAGCTGCTTGAGGTCCTGCTGGGCGAGGGCAACCACGCCCAGCAGGACGGCCGTCCCGGCACCTGCCCAGGCGGTCGCCGTCGCACCCCATCCGGTGGCGGCGAGCAGGGGCTGGATCCGCAGCAGCAGATACCCGCCCATGGCGACCATAGCCGCGGAGTGCAGCAGGGCGCTCACTGTACTGGGCCCTTCCATGGCCCGCGAGAGCCAGAAGCTGAACGGCAGCTGCGCCGCTTTGCCCAGCGCCGCGACCAGGATGCCGGCCGCGGCCACGTCCCGCCAGCCGCCGCTGAGCCCGGGAAGCTCCGCCAGTTCCAGCGAACCGCCGCCGGCGAAGGCGGCGCCGGCGGCGAGGTACAGTCCGACGTCGGCGCTCCTCGTGGTGAGGAATGCCGTCAGGCCGGAGCTGACGCGGTGGTCTTCGCGCCAGTTGAATCCGATCAGGGCGTAGGACGCGGAACCCATGAGTTCCCAAGCGAAAAGCAGCGTGGGCAGCGTCGTTGCGGTGAGCGTGATCAGCACTGCGGCGGAGAAGAGGAGCATCAGCCCATGGAAGCGGCCCGGGTCCGGGGTGCCGCCCGCGGCCGCGAAAACCAGGACCAGGAACGTGACGGCGGCCACCACGGGCAGGACCGGCGCAGCCAGCCCGTCCACGCCTAAGCCGAAATCGGTGCCGGCCATGAAGGGCGCTGACCAGTGCGGACGCGCGGCGGCCAGCACCGCCGTGAGCACCAGCACCAGCGCGGACACGCCGACGCCCGCCACGCCTGCGGCCTTGGCCGTGCGGCGTCCCCCCACGCAGAGCAAGGCCCCCGCGGCGGCCGGAAGAATGACGACAAGGACCAGAAGCGCGCTCATTCGGACAGCTCCGAGGCCATGTCCGTCATGTCGGTCTCCTGCGAGCGGTGCAGGAGCGTCGCGATCGCGAACCCCATGGCCATCTCGACGGTCATCGCGGCTATCACTACCAGCAGCAGGACCTGGCCATCCGGGGACGGCGCCATGAACCACCAGAAGCCTGCGGCGGCGAGGATGACCCCATTGATCATGAGTTCAAGACCCATCATGACCATCACCACGACCTGCTGGGAGAGCGCGCCGTAGAGGCCCACGCTGAACAGCGCGGCGGCTGCCAGGAGCACCAGGGGCAGGCCCATCAGTGGCCACCCCCTGGGTGGGCGTCCCCGTGCGCCTTCGCCCCGGAAGCGGACTCCGGCCGGTCGGTCCCTTCCGCGTTAGCGGCCGGAACCCCGTCCGGCGGTGGGGCGTGCTTTGACGGCGGCACTGGAGGGTACGTCTGGTAGCGGCCGCGGGGGTTGGCGAGAACCAGGGCGGAGACCAGGGTCGCAAACAGGACAGGGCTCACTGTCAGCATCACGAGCATCTTGTTGCCCATGATCGCCTCACCCAGCGACGCGGTGAGGTCGGCGGCGGGGGCACCCCGGCGGGCCGGCCATGGCACCAGGACGGCGCCGGCGGCCAGGACGAGGAAGACGCCGCCGGCAATCAGCAGGGATCCGCGTTTGTTGTGCACCATGTCCATGGGCATCAATGCCGGGTTCATGCCCATGAACATGATCATGAAGATGGCCATGATCGCCATCTCCATCACCATCATCAGGATCGTCACGACGCCGATGTAGTCCAGATTGAACTGCAGCAGCATGGCTCCGACGGCAACGAACGACGCGGCCAGGGCGTAGGTCGCCCGCGCCATGGAGTCGGTTCGGAACACGGCAATGCCGGCGGCCACGGCAACCAGTGCGAGCACGATGAAAAGAACGGTGGTCAGCATGAATTCAACCTCTCGCGACAGCGACGACGGCGACAACGGCGAGTTGCAGCAGGACAGCCGGCAGCGCCACGATCCAGGCGGCAGCCATCAACTTCTCCGGCCTGAGCGGCGAAACGTGCCGGCGGGCGACCAGCAGCAGCCCCAGTAGCAGGAATGTTTTGGCCAGGAACCAGGCCCAGCCGGGAAGCACCGGGCCGGCGCCGCCGCCCAGGAACAAGGCAACGGCGAAGCCGGAGCCCGCGGCCAGCAGGGCGTGCCGCCCGGCCAGCAGCAGAAGCCGGTCCACGCCGGAGGCCTCGGCCAGCACACCCCCGGCAATATCCGCGCCGGCCGGCGCCTCGAACGGCCGGTGCAGGGAAAACGCGAGCACCGACGCGCAGAATACGAGGAACGCCACGGGCATCCACACCACGTACCAGAGCGTGCCCTGGCCCGCGACGATATCCGCCATGCGCAGGCTTCCCGCGGCGACAGCAGGCGCCGTCAGGGCGAACATCAGCGGCAGCTCGTAGGCCAGCGCCAGCGCCAGGAACCGGTACCCGCCGACCAGCGGGTACGCCGAGTTCGGCCCCCAGCCGGCCATCCACACCAGGGCCCAGACCATCACGTCCATCGCGTTGAACCAGACCAACCCGACCGGAAGGTCCGAGACCACCCAGGGCCCAAAAGGAAGGACTGCGGCCATCAGAACGGCAACTACCGGCAGCCCGGCCGTTCCGATCCGCCGCAGCAGGGCGTCGGCCGAGAGCGTCGTCCGGCCGGGCTGTCGCAGCAGCCTCGCACACTCCGAGACCGGCGCGAGCGCGCCGCCGCGGCGCCCGGCGCGCGGGCCTGCAGCACGCCGTCGAAGGCGGCCCCGAGCAGAGCCGCGACGAATACCAGCACAACCCCGGCCACCGCCCAGGCAGGACTCACCTGCACAATAGCGCCGCTCACGGGGACACCACCTCCAGTGCCCGGGCAGGCGTTAGGTCGAGGCTCGCGACAATGAGACGCACACGGCCCAGTTCCTGCCCGGCCACCAGCTCCTCCAGCTGCGCAGCGTGGACCGGCCAGGACAGCTGCGGGCCTCCAGCGCGGGGCTGGCCGTCCGCTGCCCGCGCCGCGTTTTCGAGCATCCCGACCAGGCGGTCCCAGGCGTCGGTTCCCGCCTCCGGGTTGAGTGAATCGGCGTCGACGGCGCCGACACCGCTCAACGACCGGCGCAGCAGGTACGACTTTTTCAACCTGGACAGCTCCACCGTCAGCAGGTCCCGGCACTCGTTCAAGGCCGCCCCGGCCAGGGCGGCGTTCCGGATGCCGAGCATCCGTTCCGCGGCGGACTGGCTGGCGCCGAGCCGCAGCAGCCGGGCCGCCAGATCGGTCTGGTGCACGACGGCGGCGCGGGCGTCGGAGCTCGCCGGTTCCGGCTGGCCCGGGCCGGCCAGGAGCTCCGCCTTGGCAGTCGTCACAATGTCGCCCTGGATGGTGCATCCCAGCACCAGGCCGGCGGGCCAGAGGGGCAGGACCGGACCCAGCGGCAGATGCAACTCGTCCAGGTCCAAGCCGTCCCGGTCTTCGCCCTGGCCGGCCAGGGCGATCCCGTCGGGCATTGGCATGTCCATGTCGCCATGGTCCATGCTGCCGTGGTCCATGTCCCCGTGGTTCATGCTGTTATGGTCCGTGCCAGGTTCCGGCTTGGCCGCCTTGTGGTGCCGTTCGGAGGCCGCAGCCGCTTGTGCCTCCGGTTCGGATAGTTCGTCAGCGCACAGGGTCAGGGCCTCATGGACATCGTCAACCGTCGTAATGCTCGTCCTGGCTCGCGGTCCGGGCAACTGCTCCCAGACCCGTTCCATCGGATCGCTGAATCCGGGCGAGGCGACTCCGCAGGAACAAAGGATGTCGGCGTCGGCGGGCGAGAGGGCTTCAACCCAGCCCCGCCGCGCCAGTTCCCGTTCGACTTCCATCCGGACCAGCGTGCCGCCGGGCATCTCGACTACCAGCACGTGACAACGCCTCACCGCCAGGCGGGCCACCAGGTCTTTTAGGCCCATTTGAAGGCTCCTTCCCGCCACGCCCAGATCACGCCCGCCATCAAAACGCCGAGGAAAACGAACATTTCCACGACCGCTCCGGGCCCGAGCCGGGAAACCACAACCGCCCACGGGTACATGAACAGCATTTCCACGTCGAAGGCGAGGAACAGCAGCGTCACCGGGTAGTAGCGGGCGTGATAGCGCGACAGGGCGTGTTCGTCCGGGATCCAGCCGCTCAGGAACGGGCGGCTGATCAAGGGATTGCGGGCGACCGCGGTGAGCTGCGAGAACGCGTAGAGGCCGCCGATTCCAGCAAGGATCAGCGCCAACATAGCCAAAATTCCCAAGTACATCGACGATCACGCTTCCTTTGGTCACTTCCTGCGGCCTGCGGTCGCACTGGTTTTCCTCAGCCCCCTTACCTTATTCGACATAGGAAAAGACGCCCATCTTGCCCCGCTCCGCGTTGTGGCAGTGCGTCAGCCACTGGCCCGGGTTGTCTGCCTCGAAGTCGACAGTGACCGGCGGGCTGCTGCGTCGACCCCGGGACGCCGTCCATGTTGTTGCGCAGCGCCAGGCCGTGCCAGTGGACGCTGGTGGGTTGTACAAGCCGGTTGGCCACCGGCACCTTCAGCCGGTCGCCGACCTAGGCACGGATGAGCGGTCCGTTGAGGGCGTTGTTGTACCCCCCCCAAGTGGTGACGTTCCGGTCCCCAGCAGCGGCCGAGAAGGCACCGGTCACTGGAACGTTCTTGAGAGGGGGCGGCTGGATGGGCGGTGCTCCGGGTCCGGCCTAGCCGCGTTCTCGCCGGCCGGATGCAGACAGTCGCTGGTACGGGGCCGGTACGGGACACCCGGCCGTTGCACGGCCTGCCTGCCGGCCGTGGCGGCAGGCAGGAGAAAACGCCGCTGGCCGGCTGGAATCCCGGACCCGGGCGGGCGCGGAAAAGCCCCGAGCGCCGCTCGGGGCGTCACGCTGCGGGGGACGCCACCCCGGCATGGGGAGAAAACCGCAGTGGGGGTGCCTGTTTGCCGGTACGGCGGAGCGCAGGGTGCGGGAACCGGGCGCGGCGGTTTACGGGCGGCCGATACCAGCCGGTCAAGCGAAGGCCGGCCGGCCGCAGGCAGGCAACCACCCGGGAACGTCCTTGACATCCGTGGTCCGCTGGGCGGCCCTGTCGCAAGGGAGGATAGTTCGACCTTGCCCCGACGGGGGACGATGGCCGGTCCAGGGTGCACGCCCCCGCCATGGACGTCCCCCCCATGGGAAGGTGAATCCGGCGTCGACTCGGCGGCACCGGTTGCGTTGTGGGCAGAGTGCGCGCCATGGCCGGCCCAGGCCGCCATGCCGGCCGGTACCGTCTGGGCCATGGCCGGACCCGCAGAATTGATCTGGTGACCGCCGGTCCATACATGCGCATGCCGAGCAGGCCAACGAGCAACCCGAGCAGGCCCAGGAGGGCAAGTGCGGAACGTGCGCCAGGCTCGGCCAGCACCGATGATGATTGCGCCACCGTAACTCCTAACTACGCTCGTTCCCGCCCGTTCTGTCTGGGAAAGCCGGGCGGGCCGCCGGCGCGCCGGCGCTAGCTGAACCGCTGGGTGTTGTGCAGTTCGGCCTGGGCGTAGCTGGCCGCCGCCGAGTTGAGCGCGAGGTTGATCGAGGCCAGGGACGCCTCGACCTTGCCCTGCGTCAGCGCCCATTCGGCGAGCAGGGCCTGGAAGTTCGTGGCGGCCGAGCCGCGCCAGCTTGCCTGCAGTTCGTCCAGCCCGTGCCGCATGGCCTGGACGTCGGCGCTGATTCTTTCGACCGTTGCCTGGACGTTGGCGGACTTGAGCTGGAGCAGTTCGGTATCGACAGAAATGATGCTCACTTCGGTGGCCTTTCGCGGGGGTAGGCAGGCAGCCGGGTTCCCGGCTGAAGTCAGGGGGACCGGGGTCCCGGCTGCCTGGGGTGCCCGGACTGTCCGGACACTGTGAGCCTAGGCAGCCGCCCGCGCCGCTCCCAGCCCGCAAGCTTCCTATGTGGACAACGCTAGCCGCCCGACGGCCCGGCCTCCGCGGCGGGTCCGTCGCCGGCGGGTCCGGCCCCGGCGGGCGCCGCGCCGGCCTCCGGGTCCGCCACCTCGGCCTCCGGCGGTTCCGCCTCGGCCAGGAACGGGAGGCTGACCACCAGGGTGGCACCGCCGCCGTCGGTCGCTTCGACGCGGACCGTGCCCGCATGCGAACCCACAATGGCCGCCACGATCGCCAGCCCCAGGCCGCTGCCGCCGGTTTCCCGGGTCCGGGAGGTATCCGCCCGGTAGAAGCGTTCAAAGATCCGGGCTGCCTCGTCCTCGGAGACGCCGGGGCCGTGGTCGCGGACCTCGATCACCGAGCGGCGTGACCCGTCGGCCTCGGTCCGCACACCCACGGCGAGCTCGATCGGGGTGCCGTCCGGGGTGTAACGCAGGGCGTTGCCGACAAGGTTCCCCACCACCTGGCGCAGCTTCGCCTCGTCGCCCATCACCGGCGCCGGCGCCCCGGCGTCGCCGTCCAGGCCCCGGAGCGAGATCACCCGGCTGCGGTCGCTGGCCTGGGTGTCCACCACGGCATCGTGCGCGAGAAGCAGCAGGTCCACCGGCTTCTGCTGCAGCGGGCGCTGCTCGTCGATCCGGGCCAGCAGCAGCAGGTCCTCCACCATGGCGCCCATCCGCTTGGCCTCGCTCTCGATCCGCCCCATCGCGGTGGCCACGTCCTCGGGCGTGGCCAGGGCCCCGTGCCGGTACAGCTCGGAGAATCCGCGGATGGTGACCAGCGGGGTCCGCAGCTCATGCGACGCGTCCGCGGCGAAGCGGCGCATCCGGGCCTCGGACGCCATCCGCGCGGCGAAGGCCGACTCGATGTGCGCCAGCATGGCGTTCAGGGACCTGCTCAGCCGGCCGACCTCGGTGTCCGGGTTCTCGACCTCAACGCGCCGCGACAGGTCACCGGCGGCGATCGCCGCGGCGGTCTTTTCCACCCGTCCCAGCGGGCGGAAGGACCTGGTAACGGTCCAGGTGGCGATGAAAAAGGCCAGCACCAGGGTCAGCAGCCCGACGCCGACGACGACCAGGACGGCGTGCTCCATCACCGAATCCACCGGATAGAGCGGCAGCCCGATCACCACGACGGCGGCACGCTGGTTGGCGTCCACCACGCTGACGGCCACCACCCGCCAGCTGCGGCCGTCCGTACCGCGGACCTGGAACGGGACCTCGGCGCGGTCATGCGCCTCCTGCGGGGTGATGCTGGTGATGGCCGGCCGGGACCCCTTGCTGCCGCCGAAAACGTAGGAGGGCTGGCCCGGGCCGAAAAACATCAGCGAATAGTCGGTGGGGACGTTCGGGTTCTGGTCCTGCAACTGGCTGAAGGACTGCTGCGAGCGGGCCGTCTCGACGGCGGCCTTGAGCTTGTCATCGACCTGGCCCTGCAGGTAGCTGTGCAGCAGGGCGAGGGTCCCGGCACCGGTGGCGGTGAGGGCCACCAGCATCAGGGCCATCATGATGGCGACCAGCTGCGACCGCAGCGACGCGGCCTTCCAACGGTGCAGCAAGGTCAGCGCTTCTCGGCCGTCCGCAGCACGTAGCCGACGCCCCGCTTGGTCTGGATCAGGGCCGGCGCCGCCGGGTCGATGTCCACCTTGCGCCGCAGGTAGGAGATGTAGGACTCCACGATCGAGGCGTCGCCATTGAAGTCGTATTCCCAGACGTGGTCCAGGATCTGGGCCTTGGAGAGCACCCGGTTCGGGTTGAGCATCAGGTAGCGCAGCAGCTTGAACTCGGTGGGGGACAGCTCGATCACGGTGCCGCCGCGGCGCACCTCGTGCGCGTCGTCGTCGAGCTCCAGGTCGTCGACGCGGATCACGGCGTCGTCGTCCTGGAGCGGCTGGGTGCGGCGCAGCACCGCGCGGATCCGCGCCACCACCTCGTCCAGGCTGAACGGTTTGGTGACATAGTCGTCCCCGCCGACGGTCAGGCCGGTGACCTTGTCCTCGGTGTCGTCCTTGGCGGTCAGGAACAGCACCGGGAAGTGCTTGCCCGCCGCGCGCAGCCGGCGGGTGACGGTGAACCCGTCCATGTCCGGCAGCATCACGTCCAGGACGGCCAGGTCAGGGGCGTGCAGTTCCGCGGCGGCGAGGGCGTCCCGGCCGGTGCCGGCGGAAACGACCTCGAACCCGGCGAAGCGCAGCGAGGTGGAAAGCAGTTCGCGGATGTTGGGTTCATCATCGACGACGAGCAGCTTGGCTTCGGGACCGTTCTTTTTCATGGTTCCCATGATGCTCCCAGACTCTGGGAGTTTTCTGTACGAAAGATGTGTGTTGGGTAGATGCCCCGGTCGAAGCGCTGCGGCAATTTCGGTCCGGGGGATTCCCGTGGAGTGGCGCCCGGCTTAGAGTTGGGCCAGCGCCGGGCCGCAGCCGGGCGGACATCCTTTCTACCGCTGGAGAAAATGATGACTGAAGCGACACCATCCACTTCCGGGCCGGCCGATGCCGCCGCCAACCGTTCAATCCGCGACTGGGCCGACCTTGCGGAGGAAATGTGGTCCTACCTGACGGGCAAGGGCGCCGCCATCAACTACGAGTTCGTCGACATGACCGTGGAGGTGCCGAGGGATATCGGGCCCGACGCGCCGCGGGCCACCTGGAAGCTGAACGGGAGCCTTCGGGTGACCACCAGTGACAAGGACGCGGCGGGATCCGACGGGAACAGACGCTGACATGGCGCCGCGATTCAGGGTAGACGCCAATATGGAGTTTTCCCTGACCGAACCGTCGGGCGTGGAAACCTCCGGATCGGTCCAGGCGGCGGGAACCGAGGTCAGGGTCCTGCTTAGCCGTCTGGACGCGTCCCTTTCCCGGCGGATGCCGTCCCTGCAGCAGCTGCGGCCGCTGGCCAGCACGCTCGCGGACCAGGGGCTGACGGTCGTGCTGGAAGGCCCGGAGGGGGAAATCGCGAGCCTCGGGGCGGTGAACAGCAGCAGGGCGCAGCGCCTCGTGACCCGGTCGGCGCACATCCGGCTCGGCAAGGCCGGGGCCATCCTTCCCCTGCTAAAAAACGGCCGCGGGGCAAAGGGCCGGAGGGCCACGTTGCTGCCGCCGGAGACCCCCTTGCCGCTCCTGCCGACGGTCAGGCGCCGGATCGTCCGCCGGATCACCACGACCCACCACACCCGGGGAAGCGGGCGCCCGCGCCTGATCTTCGTCCAGGATTCGGCGTCGTGGGACGGGCAGGTGCCGCGCGAGTTCAACCTGGCGGCGGAACGGACCAGCATCGGGAGCGGCCCCACGGCCGACCTTCAGCTGCCGGGCCTCGACCCGGTCCACGCAGAGATCGTCCACAACGAGCGGGACGAGTATGTCCTGGTCCGTCACGGGACGGTCACCGGCAGCTTCGGGCCGGCGGGCAGCTCGATCCTGCGCACGGGGGCCCGGCTGCAGATGGGGCAGTGGTGCCTGGCCTACTTCCGGGAGGAGTTTGCCGATCACGGCCGGCCGTTCGGCGGCCGGAGCGGCGGCGAATTCGCCTATCAGCGGCCCCAGCGGGACCCGCGGACCGGGCTGATGGAGCAGGACGGGTCCTCGGGCATCGGCTAGGGCCGGGCGCGTCGCGGCCGCCAGCTGGCTCAGCTGCCGGCGCCGACGTCCTTGGCATCCAGGATCCGGTAGGCGTAGCCCTGCTCGGCGAGGAAACGCTGCCGCTTCGCCGCGAAGTCCTGATCCAGCGTGTCCCGGGCCACGAGTGAGTAGAAGCGGGCGGCCCGGCCGTCCTGTTTGGGCCGCAGCAGCCGTCCCAGCCGCTGCGCCTCCTCCTGGCGGGAGCCGAAGGACCCGGAGACCTGGATCGCCACGGAGGCCTCCGGCAGGTCGATGGAGAAGTTGGCGACCTTGGACACCACCAGGGTCTGGACCTCGCCGGCGCGGAACGCGTCGAAGAGCCGCTGCCGTTCCTTGACCGAGGTGTCGCCTTTGATCACCGGGGCGCGGAGGCGCTCGCCGATCTCATCCAGCTGGTCGATGTACTGCCCGATCACGAGCAGCTGCTCGCCGGCGTGCTCGGCCACGAGCCGCTCCACGATCCCGGTTTTGGTCTCGGAGGTGGCGCAGAGCCGGTACTTGTCGGCGTCTTCGGCCATCGCGTAGGCCACCCGCTCGTCGCGGGGAAGGTCCACCCGGACTTCCACGCAGTCCGCCGGGGCGATGTAGCCCTGCGCCTCGATGTCCTTCCACGGGGCGTCATAGCGCTTGGGCCCGATCAGGGAAAACACCTCGCCTTCCCGGCCGTCCTCCCGGACCAGCGTCGCGGTCAGCCCGAGGCGGCGGCGGGCCTGCAGGTCCGCGGTCATCCGGAAAATCGGCGCCGGCAGCAGGTGGACCTCGTCGTAGATGATGAGGCCCCAGTCGTTGCCGTCCACCAGTTCCAGGTGCGGGTACAGCCCGCCGCGCTTGGTGGTGAGCACCTGGTAGGTGGCGATCGTGACGGGGCGGACCTCCTTGACCGAGCCGGAGTACTCGCCGATCTCCGCTTCGGTCAGCGAGGTGCGCTTGAGCAGCTCGTCCTTCCACTGCCTGGCCGACACGGTGTTGGTCACCAGGATCAGGGTGGTGGTTGAGCTGGTGGCCATCGCGGCGGCGCCGACCAGCGTTTTGCCCGCACCGCAGGGGAGTACGACGACGCCGCTGCCGCCGGCCCAGAAGTTCTCCGTCGCCAGCTGCTGGTAGGGCCGGAGCTTCCAGCCGGATTCGTTGAGCATGATGGGGTGCGGGGCGCCGTCCACGTACCCGGCGAAATCCTCGGCGGGCCAGCCGATCTTGAGCAGCAGCTGCTTGAGCTGCCCGCGCTGGGACGAGTGCACCACCACGGTTTCGCCGTCGATCCGCGGCCCCAGCAACGGGGCGATCTTCTTGGCGCGGCTGACTTCCTCAAGGACCGGGTAGTCGGAGGTGCGCATCACCAGGCCGTGCTGCGGGTCCTTCTCCAGCCGCAGCCGGCCATAGCGGGACATCGTCTCTTCGACGTCGATCAGCAGCGAGTGCGGCACCGGGAACCGGGAGTACTTGAGCAGGGTGTCGAGCACCTGCTCGGCGTCGAGGCCGGCGGCGCGGGCGTTCCAGAGGCCCAGCGGCGTGAGCCGGTAGCTGTGCACGTGTTCCGGGGCCCGTTCCAGCTCGGCGAACGCTGCGATCGCGTGCCGCGCCTCGGTGGCCTGTTCGTGGTCGACTTCTAGCAGGATGGTCTTGTCGCTCTGGACGATCAGCGGTCCGTCATTCACTGGAGCAGTTCCTCTGTGGCTTCAACATCAATGATCCGGTGGATGGACAGGACCCTTTCGGTTTCCCTGGCCGGATCGAACACGCGAACACGGCCGCCATTCACTGCTACCGGAACAACGGTTTCACGGGTTGCATTCCCCAGGCTGTCCACGATGTTCATGACCACGCGCTGCTTGAGCCGGATCGCCCTCTGCAGGGTCTCCAAGCCCAGCTGCGTCGCGGCCTCGCCGCCGGGCACCGCGGCGGCTCCGCGGCCCGCCGTTGTGGCCTCGGACCCGGATCCGCCGTCGCGCAGCACCCCAAGCTGGGCGTCGACGTCGGCGTCTGCCGGGGCGTTGCGCGGTGCGGTGTAGACCGGCCTGGCGCTGCCCGGCGCCGCAGTGCTGCGCCGCAGCCGGACGGCGCCGGAATCGTCCACCGCGGGGGACAGGCCCAGGCTGCGCAGCAGCGCGGCCGCCTCCCGCGGCGCGGTGTGCGAGACCAGCACCGTCGGCGCGATCCGGACCAGTCCCAGCCCGGATGCCGCCGGGGTGTTCAGCAGTTCCAGCAGCGCGGTCTCGTCCTCGCTCTGGATGAAGCTCGCCGCCGCGCCTACCCGGAGCCGGGCGTGGCGGGCGGCGGTGTCTTCGATCAGGTACTGCAGGGGCTGGGGGATGGCCGTGGCCGAGTGCTCGCGCAGGAAGTCGAGCAGCGCGCCCGCGTCCTGGCCGGTGTCCAGGGCGCGCCGGACCGACGCCACCGAGAAGCGGTAGATGGTGGCCGGTCCCTGGCCCTCGGCGTCGGCCATGGTCAGGAGTTTTTCGCTCAACTCCGGGTCCAGGTAGCCGGGGGCGACGGCGGTCAGGTCGGCCTGGAGCAGCACGTGGTTCAGCGCCGCCGGGAGGTGCTCGCCGAGGATGGCGAGGGCTGCGTCGGGTTGTTCGACGGCGATCGCGGCGCCGATCTGGCTCAACGCGCCGGACCCGGTCAGGCCCAGCATCTCGGCCTCGGCGAGGACGCCCTGGATCAGGGAACTGAAGCGGCGCGCCATCCGCGGCTGGGACCAGTCGGCCCGTTCCAGCACGGCGGCGGCGTCGAGGACCGGGGCGTCACCGTCCGCCGCGCCGGCCTCCAGGCTGAGTTCATTGAGGATTTCCAGGATCCGTTTCCGGACCACCGGGGCGTCCGGCCGCTGGGCCTCGGCGGAGAGGGCGTTGATGGTGCTGCCGGCCGGACCGCGGTGTGCCTGTGCCGTGGCGACGCCGCTGACCGGCTGGCCGACCAGGGAGGGGACCCGCTCGCTGGCGAGCCAGGCGTTGACCAGCCACAGCCACTGCTCCTGGCGGGGCAGCGTCAGCCACTCCAGCTGCGGCGCCTGCACCCAGGCGGAGCTGTCCACATCCAGCCGGAGCAGGCCGGAGAGGGCGCACAGCTCGGCCAGCACCCCGGTCTCCTGCAGTCCGATGCGCAGCGCATCGGAGAGGCGTTTCATTTCGCGGACGCCGACGCCGCCGCTGCGCAGCGTGGCCAGCGGCTGCTCGCGTACGGCGTAGAGCAACTCACCGACAAGCCGCAGCGTTTCTGCGATGGCGCCCAGGGCGGCATTCCGGCGCAGCGCGGCGCTGGTCTGGCCCAGCCGCGGCACCGGGGGAGCGAGTGCGAAGTGCTCGATCACAAAACCGCCGCGGAGCGCCACGCCCACGCTGTGCGGCAGTTCCACATGGGCGGCGTCCAGCGGGACCAGCAGCCCGCGGGCCAACAGCCAGTCCACCGGCCCGACGTCGGAGCCTTCGTTCAGCACGGACGCGCGCCGCTGCGCCTGCGGCACCGCGCCCATGGCCCAGTTCCCGAAGCGGGCCAGCAGCGCCGAGGTGCGCGCCGGTGCGCCGGCGAGCAGCCGCTGCAAGGCCTCCGGCGAAGCCGTCCAGTGCTGCAGCGACAAGGCCGCCTCCATCGGGGTGGTGGCGGGCGCGATGTCGGCGCCGGCGTGGTGCAGTTCGCCGACCAGCTGCACCACCCGCTGGGCGAAGGCCGGCTGGAGCCGGACCAGCTCGGTGTAGCTGCGTCCCAGCCCGGCAGGGTAGATGCCGATGACGTCCTTCAGGCTGCCCACCGGCAGGTAATACCGCTGCCGCCCGGCCGTCGGGGCCGCGCCGTGCGGCGGGTCGGCCCGGTGCACGAGGGCCAGTTCCTGCAGGGAGTGGAGCAGCCGGTCCAGCGCCGCGAGTGAAGACCCGTTGATCAGCCGTTTCAGCGTCGCCGCGGACGCGCTGTGCCCGGTATCCGCGTTCGTGCAGAGGTGCAGTGTCTCAAGTACCTGCATTTCGGGCCGGTTCAGGCGCTCCAGCGCCCGCTGCACGCTGACCCGGCTGCTGGCCCGGGCGGCGAGGGCGCTGAAGTCCGGCACCGGCGGGGACATGAGGTCCGGCCGCGCGGCGAACAGGGACCGCAGCGAGTCGTCGCTGCGGGCCTGCAGGTCCTTGCTGAGCGCGCGGATAAGGGACATCAGTCCAACGTTACCCGTCGCCGTGCCCGGGTGCCCGGCGTCGGGCTGCGACGGCGTCGACCACCAGGACAAGCATCAGCAGGAAGGCTGCCGGCAGCCCGTACAACGCCATGGAGGTGACCCATGCCGGGGCCACTTCGTGGTTGAACGCCAGGGCCATGACGGTTCCGACGGCGGCGAGGGAGAGCACGGCGACGGCGGCGGCAAGAATAAGGAGCGGCCGCCGGAAGCGCTGGGGTGTCATGGAGGCAACGCTAACAGCCCGGCTTCGTCCGCGCCTCAAACCCGCAAAGTGGACGGGGCAGGATAACCTTGGAGGAACAGACCAACACGGTCCGGGCAGTCACACCCTGAACCTGCATAACCATGCGGATGCGGTGACCGCCGGCCGCGTCCCCAGCAGAACGAAGAAGGTTGATTACGTGCCCACCGGCAAGGTCAAGTGGTATGACAAGGAAAAAGGCTTCGGCTTCCTCGCAGGCGAAGACGGCCAGGAGGTCTTCCTGCCCAAATCGGCGCTGCCCGAGGGCGTTACCGAACTCAAGGCCGGAACCCGGGTGGAATTCGGTGTGGCCGACGGCCGCAAGGGTGCCCAGGCGCTGGGCCTGCGGGTCCTCGATAAGACGCCGTCGATCGCGAAGGCCAAGCGCCCCAGCGCCAAGGACCTCGCGCCGCTGGTCCAGGATCTGGTCACCGTGCTGGATAACCTTTCCGGCACGTTGTCCGCCGGCAAGTACCCGGAGGGCAACAAGGCCAAGGCCATCGCCGCTGCGCTGCGTAAGGTCGCCGACGAGCTGGACGCGTAAGGCGCTGCGATGACTCCGGAACCTGAACAGAACGCCGCCGCCGCGGTGGCGGGTGCGACCGCCAGGGCCGCCGGCACCAAAGCGGGCTCCAAGCCGCGCTACGGCGTACCGGTTTGGCGTGTTGGCAAACCCGACGCCTTCCTGGCGGCCTCGGTCGACGTGGCCCGTGCCGCCGTGGAAAGCATCGCCCCGGCGGAGCAAATCGGCCGCCACCTGGCCGCCAAGAGCGAGGGTGACCGGCTCGTCACGCACCTTTTCGAATCCAAACTGCCCGGCTATGGCGGGTGGCAGTGGTACGCGGTCCTGACGCGCAATTCGCGCTCCAAGGCCGTGACGGTCGATGAGCTCGGCCTGCTGCCTTCCGAGGAGTCCGTCCTGGCCCCGGAATGGGTTCCGTGGGCCGAGCGCGTGCGCCCGGAAGACGCGCAGCAGCAGGAGGACGACCAGCAGCAGGATGCTGCCGCCGTCCCCGACGCCGCCCCCGCCGACGCCGCCGGCCCGGAGGCTGGAACGCCGGACGGGTCCGCCACTGCGGGCACCGGGCCGGAAACGGACGAGTCCGCCGTCGAGGCCGACTAGCGGTTTGGGACTTTTCGGGGGCATGCAGCGGGAGGCCGGGACATGAGGTCCACCTTCAAATCACTGCACGTCCTGAACTACCGGATCTGGTTTATCGGTGCCCTGGTCTCGAACATCGGGACCTGGATGCAGCGCACCGCGCAGGACTGGCTGGTCTTTGACCACCTGAGCGCGCAGGACGCAGGCGCCATGGGCATCACCATGGCGCTGCAGCTGGGCCCGCAGCTTTTCCTCGCCCCCGTGGCCGGGCTCGTCGCCGACCGTTTCAACCGCAAACAGCTGCTGGTCCTGACGCAGTCCGCGATGGCCCTGCTCAGCGCGGCCCTCGGCGTGCTGGTGCTCTCCGGCGCCGCGCAGCTCTGGCACGTGTACATCTTCGCGCTGCTGCTGGGCGTTGTGTCCGCGCTCGACGCGCCGGTGCGCCAGACGTTCGTCTCCGAGCTGGTACGCGACGACTACCTGCCCAACGCCGTCGCCCTGAACAGTGCCTCGTTCAACGTCGCGCGGATGATCGGCCCCGCCGTCGCCGGTGTCCTGACCGTGGCCATCGGCCCCGGCTGGGTCTTCCTGGTCAACACCGTCACCTTCGTGGCCCTGCTGCTGAGCCTGGCCAAAATTCCGGCCGCTTCGCTCCGTCAGCTTCCCAAGGCCGCCGCCGGAAAGGGCAGGATCCGTGAGGGCCTGCGCTACGTCCGCTTCCGGCCCGACATCGTGGTGGTGCTGGTCGCGATCTTCATCGTGGGAACCCTGGGGCTGAACTTTGTGCTCTTCATCGCCGCCATGGTCGGCACCGAATTCGGCCTCGACGCCGGCGCCTTCGGCCTGATGAACTCCATCATGGCGATCGGTTCGGTGGCCGGTGCCCTGCTCTCGGCCGGACGGAACAAACCGCGGATGCGGGTGATTTTCGGCGCGGCCGGCGCCTTCGGCCTGACATCGGGCCTCGCCGCCCTGGCGCCGGACTACTTCTGGTTCGGCGTGGCGCTGGTGCCGGTCGGGCTTTTTGCGATCACCATGATGACCAGCGCCAACGGCTACGTCCAGACCACCACTGACCCGGTGATGCGCGGACGGGTGATGGCCCTGTACATGGCGATCTTCATGGGCGGCACCCCGATCGGCGCCCCGCTGGTCGGCTGGGTGGCCAACGTCGCCGGCGCGCGCTGGTCCATGGGGGTCGCGGCGGCGGCCGGACTGTCCGCGGCCCTGATCGGCATGATCTGGATCGTCCGGGCGAAGCACCTGCGGATCGCCTTCAACCGCCGGGCGCGGGGTCTGCGGTACTTCCGAGTCGTCCCGGGCGCCGCAGTCGCCGCAGCCGGCAATCCGGACGGCGCCGCAGCCGACACGGACGGCGCCGCGGTCGCCGCAGCCGGCAATCCGGACGGCGCCGCCCGGGAAGAAGACCCGGACGACGCCGTCGGCCGCTGATGCGTCGCCCGGGAGGGGCGGCGCTACTTCCCGAGTTCGCCCACGACAAAGTCGATGCAGGCGAGCAGGGCGGAGACGTCGTCGGGCTCGATCGCCACGAAGGTGGCGATGCGCAACTGGTTCCGCCCCAGCTTCCGGTACGGCTCCGTGTCCACGATGCCGTTGGCCCGCAGCACCTTGGCGATGGCCGCGGCATCGATCGAATCGTCGAAGTCGATGGTGGCGATCACGTTGGACCGGTCCTCTGCCCTGGCCACGAACGGCGTCGCGTAGGAGGAGGCCTCGGCCCAGCGGTAGATGCGGCCGGCGGAGTCGGCGGTGCGCGCGGCGGCGAAGTCGAGGCCGCCGTTGGCATTGAGCCAGCGCACCTGCGCGTCCAGGGTCACCAGCGTGGCCAGCGCCGGGGTGTTGTATGTCTGGTTCAGCCGCGAGTTATCGATCGCGGTCTGGAGGTCCAGGAAGTCTGGGATCCAGCGGCCGCCCGCCTTGATCCGGGCGGCGCGCTCGATCGCCGCCGGGGAGAACAGCCCCAGCCACAGGCCGCCGTCGGAGGCGAAGTTCTTCTGCGGGGCAAAGTAGTAGACATCGGTTTCGGCCACCTCGACGTCCAGGCCGCCGGCCGCGGACGTGGCGTCCACGAGGACCAGCGCATCCGCGTCGGAGCCGGGCACGCGCTCCACCGGTGCGACGACGCCGGTGGAGGTTTCATTCTGCGGCCAGGCGTAGACGTCGACGCCGGCCTCGGCCCGGGCCTCGGGACGGGTGCCGGGCTCGGACTTGATGATCGACGAGTCGGCCAGGAACGGTGCCTTGTTGGTGGCCGCGGCGAACTTCGAGCCGAACTCGCCAAAGGAGAGGTGCTGCGCCTTGTTCTGCACAAGGCCGAAACTGGCAATGTCCCAGAACGCCGTGGACCCGCCGACGCCGAGGACGACCTCGTAGCCTTCGGGGGCGCGGAAGAACTCACTGAGGCCGTTCCGCACCGACCCGACGAGGTTCTTGACCGGTGCCTGGCGGTGCGAGGTGCCGAGCAGCTTCGCCGCCGCGGCCAGGGCCTCCATCTGCTCCGGCCGGACCTTGGACGGGCCGGCGCCAAACCTGCCGTCCCGTGGCAGCAGGTTGGCGGGGATGGTGATGCTGGTGTCGCTCACAGTGGCTCCAATTGTCGGCTGGGTACGCGGCGTGGCTCGGACGGGTCCCGCGCCGGAGACGGCCGGGCCCGCTCTATATTCTGCCCGACTGCCGCGGCCGGGCGGGAAAAACGCCCGTCACAGTCCGGTCATTGAGACCCCTGCTTGGGGCGCACGGCCCGCGCCGGATCCGGCGCCGCCGGGGCCGCGCGGGGAGCCGGGAGATTATCCGGAGTAATTCAAAATAGGCTAGGCTGTCCGATGACGTACGGCGGATCTCGCCGGAGCGCATCCCGCCCGTTGTACGGTGGGAATGACGCAAGGACGGCGCTCGAGGAGCTGAGCTGAATGACGGATCTGATCGATACCACTGAGATGTATCTTCGGACCATCCTGGAACTTGAAGAAGAGAACATCGTCGCCCTCCGCGCCCGCATCGCCGAACGGCTCCGCCACTCGGGCCCCACCGTGTCGCAGACCGTGGGCCGGATGGAGCGGGACGGCCTGGTGGTAGTTTCCGGCGACCGGCACCTGGAGTTGACCGACACCGGCCGCAAACGCGCCATCGAAGTCATGCGCAAGCACCGCCTGGCCGAGCGGCTGCTCGCCGACGTTATCGGCCTCGACTGGGCCTACGTGCACGAGGAAGCGTGCCGCTGGGAGCATGTGATGAGTGAGCGGGTTGAGCGGCGGATCTTCGAGATGCTGGACCACCCCACGGTTTCCCCCTACGGGAATCCGATCCCCGGCCTGGCAGAACTGGGCGGGATTCCGACGCCGGAACGCGGCGGTGTGGTGAACCTGCTCGACGCCATGGCCGGCTACGGCACGGAGTCGCGGATCACCGTGAACCGGCTGGCCGAGCCGATCCAGGTGGAGCCGGAGCTGCTGGCCCAGCTGGACGAGGGCGGCATCCGTCCCGGCGCCACGGTGTCGCTGGAGCGCGTCGGGGAGTACATCTCGGTCCGGGTTCCGAACATTGAAGGGGCACTCGAACTGCCGCCGGAGGTTGCGGCGCACGTGTTCGTCACCCTCGGCTGAGCACGCGCCGCCGGACCTGCGGGAGCCGGCGGGAGGTTATGCACAGGGGAGATAACGGAATTATTACCGCCCGCCTTAATCCCCTATAGTTAACGACTAGCACCGATACTAAAGCGTTATCTGATCCGAAGCCGAGCTCTGCCAGCGGATCAGTAGGCGAGTCACCTTCTGGCAGAGGCGGGGGAACCACAACCGGCTGCTGATCCAGCAGCCTTGGGGTGAAGTCCGCTAGCGGCAAGCAAACTCCACGAGGAAAGCCCCTGGCTTCCCCTGTGTCTGGATGCTTGCACCGGCGGACCGGGTCGTTGATCTCTCTGACCCGAATCCGACAGCTAACTTCGCAGGCTATCCAGAGAGGAACCCTTCTTGACCACCCAGACCGTCAGGGGCCGCCGTCGTGCGACCGGTCCCGCTCCGGAGCCGCGTCCGGCCGCCGTCGTTCTCACCGGACGGCCGCGCGACGCGCACCGCGACGAACGCCGCGGCCGGCGCAGCCCGTTCCGCCAGGTAACCGACTTCGCCGCGGTCAGCGGGGTGGGGCAGAAGGCCGGCATTGCCTTGGCGGCCACCGGTTTGGTTCTCACGGTCGCCGTTCCCGCTACGGGCCCGGTCATGGCCAGTGGCGCCGCCAGGACCGGTTCGGTGTCCGCCGCGGCGCAGCCGGCTGCCCCGGAGGTCAAAGCGGCGGCGGCGGAGATCAACTTCAACCGGACGGCCGTCACCACCAAGGGTGACCCCGACAGCAAGCTCAAGCAGCTGCTCAGCGCCCAGTCCGTCGGCACCATCACCCGGGCGGCCTCCGCAGGCAGCCTCGGGGCGCCGCTGGATTCGATGGTCACCGCCTCGCCGTTCGGCTACCGGGTCAGCCCGATCACCGGCGCCGTCGGCGAGTTCCACCGCGGCCAGGATTATGCCGCCCAGTGCGGCACCGCCGTGCACGCCGCCGCGAGCGGCACCGTAACCTTTTCCGGCTGGCACCCCTACGGGGGCGGCAACCGGGTCGTGATCGACCATGGCAACGGCCTGGAGACCACGTACAACCACTTGTCGTCCTCCAACGTCCACGTGGGCCAGCAGGTCTCCCGCGGCGATGTGGTGGCGATGAGCGGCACCACCGGCGCTTCCACCGGCTGCCACCTGCACTTCGAGGTGATGGTCAACGGGGACGTTGTTGACCCGCTCGGCTGGCTCTAGACCCAGCCGAGGGACTGCTCGCATTTCTGTGACACGCCGTGATCTGAATGTGACATTGAGTCCGAACTGTTGTACCGTATGAAGCACGCCAACTTCTCCGAAGTTGGCGCTCTTGAGTGGATTGCCTAACTCTGCCACCGCTCAAGGTCCGTTCGCATGACATCGTCTGGCAGGGGCGGGGGAACCAATTTTGGTCTTCGCAAGAAGGCCTAGGGGTTAAGTCGCAAAGCTTCCCAGGAAGCGGCGCGGCCGGGTGACTCCCATCCGAATCCGACAGCTCACCTCGTAGGCATTGGGAGAGGCTACTTTCGTGTCTTCACGCCACAATGCTGCGCGTTTTTACGCCGGTGAGGCTCAGTTGAGCCCGCTGAACTCCATGCTCCGTGCTGCCCTTGCCGGCGCCCGGACTGGATCACATCACGCAGTTCCCGCTTTTGGCGCGTCTTCGCAGTACACCCTTCGCTAAGAAACCCGTTTCGGGGCGATCCGGCGTACCCCCAAGATGCCGGAGCGCCCTCAGTCCCGCCTGCAATGCGGCGCGGACACAAGGCTCACGAAAGAGAGAACTAATGACTACTCGTGCAAACATTGCACGCCACCGCGCGGAGGTCACCAAGACCAACTCGCTGGCTGTCATTGCTAAAGCCGTCGGCGACAACGCCGGTGGTATGGGTCGCCAGGCCGCGGTTATCGCTGCTGCCTCCGGCCTGGTCCTGACCAGCGGTATCGCAGCCAACGCTGCCGAGGCCAACGTTCAGCGCGAATCGACCTCTGCTTCCGCCATGGAAGTACAGTCCACCGCGCCGGCCACGATTTCCGCGGCCTCCACCATTGCGATCTCCTACGAGAAGCCTGCTGTCAAGACCGCGCCGGCAGCCGTTGTCGCGGCCCCGAAGCCCGTCCTGCAGGTCCAGGAATCGAACGTTGCAGCGACGGGGACCGGCGCAGCAGCCACCGGCACCGCCGGTGCAGCAGCCACCGGCACCGCCGGTGCAGCAGCGACCGGCACCGCCGCAACCGCTTCGGCGGCCACCAAGGCTCCGGCCGCCGTGAGCGGCATGGGCGCTTCGATCGCCGCTGCCGCCTACGCCCAGATGGGTGTCTCGCAGGACTGCACCATGCTGGTGACCAACGCACTGGCCGCCGTCGGCGTCAACTTCCACGGCTGGCCGGCAGGTTACCTGTCCCTGGGCCGCACCGTGAGCGCCGCCGAGGCTCAGCCGGGCGACCTCGCCTACTACCAGAACGGCGGCATGGGCATGGCCCACATCGCCGTCTACGTCGGCAACGGTATGGCCGTGCACGGCGGCTGGAACGGCGGAACCACGGCGCTGTACAGCGTCAACGTCGGCTCCGGCCCGGTCTTCATCCGCGTCGGCGGCTAAGACTTTCCCCCGGCGCGCGCCGGAAGCTTTGCAAAAGGACCCCTGCCCTCGCGGCGGGGGTCCTTTTGGTTAACCGTCCGCCGCGCGGCCAACCCAACGGTCCCTTCGTGGCGGCTAACGATCCGGCCGTATCGGTTACGCGGCCGCTCCGTTGTGTCCGGCACGGGACTGGGGACGGGAAAAATTCGGTAATCCGGGCCTTCGGTGTTTACTCTTGTGGTGTCATAGCCCGACCATGCACAGGGCAGCCGGCCCTCGTGCCCCTGGCGGGTGCGGCCGTGAAGAGGTATGCGGATGCGCACTCTCGTTCTGAATGCTGGATATGAACCGCTGGCGGTAGTGACCTTCCGCCGGGCGCTGGTCCTCGTCCTGACCGGAAAGGCCAGTGTGGTGGCCGAAGGGGACGACCCCGTCGTCGGCCCGCAGGACATCCTCGGCCGCCCGTCGGTGATCCTGCTGAACCGCTACATCAGGCCGCGCTATAACACCCTGACCGCCGTTAGCCGCAGGGGTGTGCTCCGCCGCGACAGCCACCGGTGCGCCTACTGCGGCAAGGCCGCGCACACCATCGACCACGTCCAGCCCAAGTCCCGGGGCGGCGCGGATTCGTGGGAAAACCTGGTGGCCGCCTGCCTGCGCTGCAACAATGCCAAGGGAGACCACACCCCGGCCGAAATGGGCTGGAAGCTCGGGTTCGTTCCCGGTCCGCCCAGGGGCACCATCTGGCAAATCAAGGAACTGGAGAAGCCGGCGCCGGCCTGGGACCCGTTCCTGCTCCCCGAGCGCGCGCACTAGGCCCTCCCGGCGGAACGGCAGCGCCCGCGCGGACGGTTGCGGCTAGGCTGGCGGGATGGAATTCGACGCCGTCATTCTCGCCGGCGGCCGGTCCTCCCGGCTGGGCGGCGTGCCCAAGGCCCGGTTGTCCGTCGACGGCGTCACCCTCCTCGGGCGTGCGCTGCAGGCCGCCCGGGGAGCCCGGCGGACCGCCGTCGTCGGCCCCGATCCCGGCGATCTTCCGCCGGGCACCCTCAACGGCCGCGAGGACCCGCCCTATGCCGGACCGGCGGCCGCGATAGCCGCCGGGCTCTCCCTGCTGGCCGCGGCAGGACCGGCGCCGGGCCCCGCCGCGACCGGCCCGGCGCCCCTGACCCTCGTGCTCGCCTGCGACATGCCCCGGGCCGCCGCTGCCGTGGCGGCCCTGCTCGACGCGGCCGCGGGTGCTCCCGGCGGCGTCCCCGCGCCCGGAACGGACGGGGTCGTGGCGGTCTCGGACGATGGCCGCACCCAGCCCCTGGTGGGGCTTTATGGCACGGCTGCGCTACAACGCGCGGTCGCCGGCGCGGCCGCACGGAACGCCCTGGCGGGAGGGTCGGTCTTCGCCCTCCTTGCTAGTCTTGAGCTGCGGACGGTTCCGGTTCCGCCCGGTTCCACGGATGATGTGGATACCTGGGATGACGCCACCGCCCTGGGGGCGGCCGACCCCGGTCCGGACACCTCCGGTGCGCTTGGGCCGAATTCGACTTTGGAGGCAAACGGTGAAAAGCCAGGATGAAACGCTGGAAGACTGGTGCCGTGCACTGCTCCAGGCCCTTGAGCTGGAGGACGTCGACATCGACATCAACGAAGTGCTGGGGCTGGCCGGCGTGGCGGCGCACTCCGTCGTGCGCCCGGCAGCGCCGCTGACCACCTTCATTGCCGGGTTCGCCGCCGGACTGGCGTCCGGCTCAGGCCAGGCGCCCGACAGCGTTTCGATGCAGGCCGCCATGGGCGTCGCCCGCAAACTCGCCAAGGAGTACGCCGCCGCCGAGGCTCCCGGGGCATGAGCCCCGCGCCCCCTCACGAGAGCGGCAATGCCGTCCCGGCGGATGTCCTGCCGGCACAGGAGACTGCCGGTCAGGACGCCGCCGCCCGGGGCGGCCCCGGGGCCGCCGGCTCCGGGGACGGGTCCGACGACGCCGCCTCCGGCATTCCGGACCGCCATCTGGACCACGGCTGGCAGGAGGCCCGGCAGCTGGCCTTCGACTGTGCCGCCCCCATCCCGGCCGCCCCCGTTCCGCTCCGGCACGCCCTGGGGCGGACCCTTGCCGAGGATGTAAGGGCGTTGCACGACATGCCGCACTACGCCTCCTCCGCGATGGACGGCTGGGCCGTGAACGGCAGCGGTCCATGGATCCTCGCCGAGCGCGGCCAGCGGCTGGCTCCGCACCAGGCCAGCCCGATTGTCACCGGGGGGCTGATCCCGCCGGGCGCGAAGGCCGTGCTCCGCAGCGAGAGCGGCCTCATCGCCCCGGACGAGGACGGGCTGCCGGTTCTCAAGATCGGCGGCGGCGCCAAGCCCGGGGAGCCGCGCAACGGCCAGCACATCCGCAAAGCCGCGGAGGAAGCCGCCGCGGGGGAGCCGCTGATTAAGGCCGGGGCCGTGCTCAACCCGGCGCATCTGGCGCTGGCCGCCCTCGCCGGGCACGACGCTCTGCCGGTCCTCGGCAAGGCCATGGTCCGGCTGGTGCTTACCGGCTCCGAGGTCGTCAGCACCGGACTCCCCGCCCCCGGGGAAGTGCGGGACACCTTCGGGCCGCAACTGGCATCCGTCGTGGAGATGCTCGGCGGGATCTGCACGGAGCAGCTCAAAATCGGGGACAGCGACGCCGAATGGCTGGCGGCCTTGGAAGACTCCGACGGCCCGCCCGCCGGCGACGAACCGGCGGCCGGCAGGGCCGGTGTCGCCGAGCCGCCCGCGGAAACACTGCCGGCCGACGTCGTTATCACCACCGGCGGCACGGGCCGCTCCGGCACCGACCACCTCCGCCGCACGGTCGCGGAACTGGGCGGCCGGCTGCTGATCGACGGCATCGCCATGCGCCCGGGACACCCCGCGGTGCTGGCCGAACTGCCGGACGGACGCTTCGTCATCGGGCTCCCCGGCAACCCGCTCGCGGCGATGATGGCCCTGTCCACCCTCGGTGCGCCGCTGCTTGCCGCCTTGGGCCACCGGCCGGCGCCGCCGCTGACCGAGGTTCCATGCGGGACCATGATCGATGCCGACCCGGGCCGGACCCGGCTGATGCCGTTCCGCATGCTCTACGGGATGGCATCTCCGGCGCAGCACACCGGTCCGGGCATGATGCGCGGACTGGCTGCCGCAGACGGGGTCCTGGTGGTTCCGCCGCACGGCGTCCAGCTGGGCGAGCCGGTCCCGGCATTCGCCCTGCCCTGGGCTGCCCCGCTGCCGGAACCGGCCGCCCCGAAGGCCGCCGCGAAGCCGGCGGCAAAACGCCCGGCCCGGAAACCGGCCGCGGACGGCCCGGTCGACTGGAGCGGGCTGCTTGGCTGACCCGGGGCCAGGGTCCATGATGAATTCAGGGGTGCGCCGCCGCCGGCGGCCGCACCCGTACGCAATGCTAATGAGGAGTATCCGATGGGCCGCGTGACACAGCGCCGCAAGGTGCACAAATTCGTCCTGGACGGTTCGCCGCAGGCGCTGGAGTTCCCGGTCCGCCACCGGGAAGACGTGCTGGCGGTCGAGGAGCCGCTCGAAATCCGGCTGGGGACCATGTCCTACTCGGTCACGATGCGGACCCCGGGCAACGACTTCGACCTGGTGGCCGGGTTCCTCGTCTCGGAGGGGGTCATCTGGACGCCGGAGCAACTCGTCTCGCTGCGCTTCTGCGCGGGCGAGGACGAGGACGGCGTGCAAACCTTCAATGTCGTCGAGGCGCAGCTTCGCCCCGACGTCGTCCGACCGGATACGGGGCGCAATTTTTTCACCTCCAGTTCCTGCGGGATCTGCGGCACCGACTCGATCGACGCGGTGCGCAAGTCCTCGCACTACAGTCCGGCAGCGGACCCGCTGACGGTGCCGGTGGAAACCCTGGCCGCGCTGCCGGACCGGCTGCGCGAAGCCCAGGCCGTTTTCGACGTCACCGGCGGTGTCCACGCGGCAGGGCTGTTCCGGATCGACGACGACGGCTCGGCCGAGCTGCTGTGCCTGCGGGAAGACGTCGGCCGCCACAATGCGGTGGACAAGGTGGTGGGCTGGGCGCTGCGCGAAGGCCTGCTGCCGCTGCGCGGAACGGTGCTGCAGGTATCCGGCCGGGCGTCCTTCGAACTGGTGCAGAAGGCGTCGCTGGCCGGGATCCCGGTGCTGGCCGCCGTCAGTGCCCCCTCCAGCCTGGCGGTGGAGCTCGCCGAAGCCGGCGGGATGACGCTGGCCGGATTCAGCCGGGGCACCACCCTGAACGTCTACGCGGGCCACGAACGCGTGCTCGCCCCGGCAGCCATCGGCTAAGCGGCGCCGGTGGCGGAACCGGGGCAGTCCAAGTAGATTTTATCCATCGACTGGATATCAGGCTCGTACCCGACGTCGCACCGCCGGCACTAAGCGCTAAGAGGATCACATTGCACGACGACCGCCGTCTCACGGAAGTCCGGCTGGACCGCTTTCTGCGCGAACGCATCGTCCCCGCCATCTACCCGCGGCGTGTGCCGCTGGCACTGAGCAGCTGGGACGTGCCCGGTGAGCCCGTCGCGGCGGCGGAGGCGCTGCAGCAGGAATTCACGCCGCAGGAACAAGGCGCGCCCTGGGGCAGCCCGTGGAGCACCAAGTGGCTGCGGCTCCAGGGCGAGGTTCCTGACGGGTGGGGCGGCGGTCCGGACACGTCGGTGGAAATCCTGGTGGACCTGGGCTTCAGCAGCGACCTTCCCGGTTTCCAGTGCGAGGGAACGGCCTGGCGGCCCGAGGGGACGGTGATCAAGGCGATCTCGCCGCGGAACCAGTACATTCCGCTGAAGCTGCTCGGCGGCGGCATGTCCGTGGACTTCTACGTCGAGGCCGCGGCAAATCCCGACCTCTCGCAGGGCTGGACCTTCGCGGCGACCCCGTACGGTGACATGGCCACGGCCGGCTCCGAGCCGCAGTACCGGCTGGGCCCGATCGTGATCGCCGAACTCAACCAGGCCGTCTGGGACCTGCACCAGGACATCGCCGCACTCGCCGGGCTGATGCATGAACTCCCGACGGAGTTGCCGCGCCGGCACGAGATCCTCCGTGCCCTGGAACGGATGCTGGACGTGATGGACCCGGACGACGTGCCGGGCACGGCGGCCGCCGGCCGCGCGGCGCTCGCCGAAGTGCTGGCCCGGCCGGCCTACGCCTCGGCGCACCAGCTGGTCGCCACCGGCCACGCGCACATCGACTCAGCCTGGCTGTGGCCGGTCCGCGAAACCATCCGGAAGTGCGCGCGGACCTTCTCCAACGTCGTCGCGCTGATGGACGAGGACCCCGGGTTCGTCTTTTCCTGCTCCTCCGCGCAGCAGCTGGCCTGGATCAAGGAGTACTACCCGGAGCTGTTCGGCCGGATCCGGGCCAAGGTCGCCACCGGCCAGTTCGTCCCGGTGGGCGGCATGTGGGTCGAGTCGGACAGCAACATGCCCGGCGGCGAGGCGATGGCGCGCCAGTTCCTGGAGGGCAAAAGCTTCTTCCTGGCGGAGTTCGGCGTCGAGTGCCGGGAAGCGTGGCTGCCGGACACCTTCGGCTACTCGGCCGCGTTGCCGCAGATCGCCAAGGCCGCCGGCAGCAGCTGGTTCCTGACCCAGAAAATTTCCTGGAACCAGGTCAACCGGATGCCGCACCACACGTTCCACTGGGAAGGCATCGACGGCACCCGGCTCTTCACGCACTTTCCGCCGGCGGACACCTACAGCTCGGAGATCAGTGCCCGGGAGCTCGCGCACGCGGAGCGCAACTACCGCGATCACGGCCGCGGCACCATGTCCCTGCTCCCGTTCGGCTACGGCGACGGCGGCGGCGGACCCACCCGTGAAATGCTGGCGGCCGCCCGGCGCACCGCGGATCTGGAGGGATCGCCCAGGGTGCGGCTGGGCGCGGCCGCGGATTTCTTCGAGCAGGCGCAGGAAGAGTACCAGGGGCTGCCGGTCTGGGTCGGCGAGCTGTACCTCGAACTCCACCGCGGCACGTACACCAGCCAGGCCAACACCAAGCGGGGGAACCGGCGCTGCGAGCATCTGCTCCGGGAGGCCGAGCTGTGGTGCGCCACCGCGGCGGTCCGGGCCGGGGCGCCCTATCCGGCGGCCGAACTCAAGCGGCTCTGGCGGCTGGTGCTGCTGCAGCAGTTCCACGACATCCTGCCCGGCAGCTCGATCGCCTGGGTCCACCAGGACGCGGAACGGAACTACGACGCCGTCGCCCGCCGGCTCGAGGACCTCATCGCCGCGGCCGCGGCAGCGGTACTGGGGGAAGGAGAACAGGAGTTCCTGCTCAACGCGGCCCCGCACACCCGCGCCGGTGTGCCCGCCCTCGGCGCCGGCGCACCGGTCGGGGCGGGAGCCCCGGTACAGGCGGATGCTTCCGAGGGTGGCGGCTATGTGCTGGACAACGGGGTCATCCGCGCGGTGGTGGACGCCGCCGGGCTGCTGGTCTCGCTCCGGGACCACGCCAGCGGCCGCGAGGCGATCGCGCCGGGAGAGTCCGGCAACCTGCTTGAACTGCACCGGGACACGCCCAACGAATGGGACGCCTGGGACATCGACGCGTTCTACCGGCGCAACGTCACGGCCCTGACCGAAGCGCGCTCCGTGGCGCTCGAACGCGACGGCGGGGCCGCCGTCGTCGTCGTGGAACGCCTGGCCGGCGCTTCGGCGATCACCCAGCGGATCCGGCTCGACCCCGGCGCCCCGTCACTGGTGATCTCCACCGCGGTGGACTGGCAGGAACGCGAGAAGCTGCTCAAGCTCGGCTTCGCCTTTGACATCCGGGCCGACCGCTCCGCCGCCGAGACGCAGTTCGGCCACGTCTTCCGGCCCACCCACCTCAACACCTCCTGGGAGGCCGCCAAATTCGAGATCTGCGCGCACCGGTGGATCCACGTGGCCGAACCGGGCTACGGGGTCGCGGTCTCGAACGCCGCCAGCTACGGCCATGACGTGACCCGCAGTGTCCGCGACCAGGACGGCGGCACCACCACCACCGTGCGGGTCTCGTTGCTGCGGGCGCCGAAATTCCCGGACCCGGACACGGATCGCGGGCCGCATGAACTGACGGTCACCGTCCGCCCCGGCGCCGGCATCGCCGACGCCGTCGAAGAGGGCTACCGGACCAACCTCGCCCCGCGCCTGGCCAGGGGTGCCCGCGGAGCCGAGCCGCTGGTCACCGTCTCCAGCCCCGGCGTCGTGGTGGAGGCGGTCAAGCTCGCGGAGGACGGCTCCGGCGACGTGGTTGTCCGGCTCTACGAATCCCTCGGGCGGCGCTCAGCCGGGGTAGTGGCCGCCAACTTTGAGGCCTCGGCGGTGTGGCCCGTGGATTTGCTCGAGCGGGCTGCGGACGCTCCCGGCGTCACGGCCGCCCCCGCCGGCACGTCCTGCACGGCGGAGCTTTCGCTGCGGCCGTTCCAGTTGGTGACCTTGCGGTTCCAGCGCTGACCGGATGCCCAAGTAGCTCGCAATAGTTGTCGTTTTGGGCCCTCAAAACGACAAGAAGTGCGAGTCAGTTGGGTGCAGGGCAAGACGCGCTTGGCCGCTTAAACAGGCTGAGTGGGAGCGGTCCTTGCGGACCGCTACCACTCATCCCCCCAATGGCGCTTGGACGTCCCGCCGGGCATCGTAAGACTGAATCCCCATTCACGAACCCGGCCGGCGTTTTCACACATTTAGGATTCTCTCACGCTCTAATGATTTTGTGAACGGCCGCTTCTACTTTTTACGGAACGTTGCCGGAGCGTTATCTGGCGGCCGCGCGCTTTGGCCGGAAAGCCAGAACGCCAGCAGGCCCAGCACGTAGCCGAGCACGGCGGCGTAATTGACCAGCAACCGGGCTGCGGCCCAGGAGTCCGGTGCAAACGAGGCCGGAACGCTCAGCACGGCGGCAAGTGCTCCCAGTGCGGTGAGGCCGGCGCCCGCGCGCACCAGCCGCGGCAGGCCGGCCCGCACTGTCACCAGCAGCGCGGGCAGCAGGACCAGGGAGACAAACGCCGGGTAGCTGCGGCCGGCCGCGGCGTTCACCGGGGTGAGGGCCGCGTTCCGGCCGGTGTCCGCCAGGTCCAGCAGCCCGGCCGAGGAGCCCCGGGTATCCATCAGCAGGAAGGTTACGGTCACGGCCGCGCCGGCGGCCGCCAGGGCCCAGCGGCCGGGACGTCCCGTGATCAGGCGACGGGCGGAATCGGCGCCGAGGCCCCGCGCAAGCCGCAGCCCCACCAGGAAGACCATACCGAAGACGGTGTAGCGCAGGATCAGGTTGGTCAGATTCCAGCCTCCCAGTGCGCGGTCGATGGCCGTGTACGGACCAGGGATACTCAGCAGGCTGCAGACCGTGGCGAGGAAGAGGATGCCGAAAACCGTGCGGTTGCGTCCGCGCGCGGCGTCAGGAAGACGCAGGAGCAGGACCAGCCCGCAGACAATCAACGTGCCCCACGCCAGCATTTCCCACCTCCGCTCCGGCCCCGGTACCGCGCCGCGGCACCCCGCCTAGTTCTCTTGTCCAGCCTGCTGCGTGCCTGCTGTCGACGGGGCCGGGGTTCCCCGCTCCGCGGCCCGAGACTGCCGGCGCCGGGCAGCCACGCCGGCCAGCCAGATCACCGTCAGCCCAACGCTCAGGCCGAGAATGGCCGTGTAATTGATCATCACCTGGGCTCTCGCCGAGCGTCCGGGGACGAATGGAAACAACGCGGCCGCGACCAGCCCGGCATAACCGACAGTCAACAGGAGGGCCCCGCTCCGGACCGCAACCGGGAACCGTCCGCCGACCGCGCGCGCCGTGGCCGGGACAAGGCAGAGCGCAACGAACCCGGGGTAAACCCGGCCGGCGGCGGCATAGACCTCAATCAGCCGGGCATTTGCCGCACTGCGCAGGGGCAGCCCGGTGAGGCCGGTCGAGGATCCGGCAGTGTCCGCCAGCACGAACGTCACGGCGGTGACCAATACGATGGCCGCGAGCACGGCAAGGCCAGCCGGCCCGGTAATCCTGCGGACGCCGTTCGTGTCATCGAAGGCTTTCGCGGTGCGGTAGCCGGCGAGCAGGACCGCCCCGTAGACCAGGAACCTCAGGATGAGGTTGGCGTAGTTTTCCCCGCCCAACCACCTGTCGGCGGCCAGGTAGGGGCCGTCGATGCTCAGCAGGATCGCCATTGTGGCGAAAAGAAAGGCGCCGAAGATGGAGCGGTTGTGCCCCCGGACGGCATCTGGGAGGCGGGCGAGCGTCACGCCGCCGCAGATCACCAGTGCGACCCACTGCAGGACGTCAACCATCTGAGGCCTTGGCCCGGCTGGGCCGCGGCAGCCGCGCGGCGGTCACCCGGCCAACCCAGATCAGGAGGAGCCCCAGGACCAGGCACAGGATCCCGGTGTAATTGATCACGAACCGCCAGCTGCCGAACCCCGGCGGAATGAGCGGGAACGCGAGTGTCAGCGCCATGGCCACGGACCCGACCGCCAAGGCGACCGCGCTGCCGCGGATGATCAGCGGGAGTCTGCTGCCGGCCGTCCGGATCATCGCGGGCAGCAGCGCCAGCAGAACGAACGCCGGATACAGCCGGCCGGCGGCGCCGTAGTACTCAACCAGTACGCGGTTGCGGGCGCTCTTGGCCGCGACGTCGACGAGGCCGGCGGATGATCCGCTGGTGTTCATCATGACGAAGACCACGACGACGACCGCCGAGGAGAGCACCGCCATGCCGATGCCCACCGGTCCGGTGAGGAACCGGCGGGCATCCTCGGCGCCGTATCCTTTCGCGATCTGGAGGCCCAGGAAGAAAACGGCGGCAAAACCCACGAAGCGGAGCACCACGTTCGCCAGGTTGAACCCGCCCAGGAAGCCGTCAATCGCCTCATAGGGTCCGTCGATGCTGAGCAGGATCGCCACCATCAGCAGCACAAGCACGTAGAAAACTGGCCGGTTCTCGCCCCGCCGCGCGCTGGGGATCCGTGCGAGGGCGACGAAGGTGCACACCGCGAAGGTGCTCCACTGCAGGACTGTGACGATCATCCGAGGTTCTCCCAGATCTTTTCCGTCTGCGCCTGCTCCTGCTCCTGGCGCCGAAGCACCTTGCCCAGTGTCTGGAGCCTTTCCCCGGCCAGGGTGACGAGTTCTGCATCGGAGAGGGCATCCAGCGCCGCCTGCTTTGCGTGCGGGGACCAGCCCGCCTCTGTCTCGGTGATCAGGCCGGTGGCGACGAGGCCGCCCGTGAAGCCGACTCCGGCGGCGCGCGACGTTGCCACCGCCAGCTCGGGCGAGAGCCGGTTGGCCGTCAACTGCGCCGAATAATTCTGCGGAGCGACGCCGGTGGCGGCGGAAACCCGGTGGCGGAGTTCGCCGTCGTCGATCGCGTCAACCCAGTTCCGCACCGAGGTTGCGTGCGGGGCCGCGCCCAGCGGGGCCGTCACGGCCCCCTCGGGCGCCGTCCGCGCGATCACGGCGCGCAGCAGGTCCATGGTGGCGATCTGGCTGACCAGCTCCGCCGGGGTCGGCGGCCGGGACGTGTCCTTAAGGCCGGCGAAGTTCTCAAAGGTGGCCAGTCCGTCCAAGGGGTTGAGGCCCAGGGCGCGGCTGATACTGACCAAGGTGGTCTCCGCGACCTTGCCGCGCACCAACTGCTGGGCCAAGGTGGTGCGTTTGACCCCGGAAACCCGGCAGATGTCGGCGGTGCTCATCGCCGGCGCGACACGATGGAGCCAGTGCTGGAACGCCTTGGCTGGTAAGGGCATCTCGGAGCTTTCTGCGTCGTCGAGCAAACTGGCTGGCGATTTTACCTGCCCGCCTTCTTCAACTATGCTAGATGCTCGAACCCGCTGGTCCGTACACCCCCCAAGTCCGGACCAGCGGGTTCTTCTATGCCCGGCGGAATCCGCGCCGGTTTTCCGCGGACCTCCGCCCGGCGGGCGGCCCGGCGGCCGCCCGTTTTGGGCCTCGGTGAGAGAATGGACTAATGACTGCAACCCTTGTTGCCAAGGACCTTTCCGGTGGTCACGACCACCGCACCCTCTTCTCCAGACTTTCCCTCACCGTCGCGCCCGGCGACGTCGTCGGCGTCGTGGGCGCCAACGGCGCCGGCAAGTCCACGCTGCTGCGGCTGCTCGCCGGCGTCGACCAGCCGCAGGAGGGCACGGTCAGCCTTGCCCCCGCCGACGCGTTCGTCGGCTGGCTGCCGCAGGAACACGAACGGGTCGACGGCGAAACGGTGGCCGGCTACATTGCCCGGCGCACCGGCTGCGGCCAGGCGAGCGCGGACATGGAAGCCACGGCCGAGGCACTGGGGACCGGCGCCCCGGGCTCCGATGACGCGTACTCCGCGGCGTTTGACCGCTGGATGGCCTCCGGCGCCGCGGACCTTGAGGAGCGGATCCCGCCGGTGCTGGCGGACCTGGGCCTTGAGGTGGGACCCGACGCGGCGATGACCGGGCTCTCCGGCGGGCAGGCGGCCCGGGTGGCGCTCGCGGCCCTGCTGCTGAGCCGCTTCGACATTGTGCTCCTGGACGAGCCCACCAACGACCTGGACCTGGCCGGCCTGGCCAAGCTGGAGGCCTTCGTCCAGGGATTGCGCGGCGGGGCGGTGCTGGTCTCACACGACCGGGAGTTCCTGGCCCGTTGCGTGACCACGGTCGTCGAACTGGACCTGGCGCAGAACGCGGTCGCGGTCTACGACGGCGGCTACGAGGCCTATCTGGAGGAGCGCGCCGTGGCCCGCCGGCACGCCCGGGAACGCTACGAGGAGTTCGCCTCCACCAAGGCGGACCTCGTCTCCCGGGCCCGCACCCAGCGGGAATGGAGCTCCCAGGGCGTCCGCAACGCTATGAAGAAGAGCCCGGACAACGACAAGATCCGCCGGGCCGCGAATACCGAGTCGTCCGAGAAGCAGGGCCAGAAGGTCCGGCAGATGGAGTCCCGGATCGCCCGGCTCGAAGAAGTCGAGGAACCGCGGAAGGAATGGCAGCTGCAGTTCAGCATCGGCGCCGCGCCGCGCTCCAGCGCCGTCGTCGCGACGCTGCGGGACGCCGTCGTGCGCCAGGGGGACTTCACCCTGGGTCCGGTGAACCTGCAGCTCAACGCCGGCGAGCGGATCGGCATCACCGGCCCCAACGGTGCGGGCAAGTCCACCCTGCTGCGGCTGCTGCTGGGCGTGCAGCGGCCCGACGCCGGCGACGCCTCCATGGGAGCCTCGGTGGCGGTCGGGGAAATCGACCAGGCCCGCGGGCTGCTGGCCGGCCACTTGAAACTGGCCGACGCCGTCGAGGCCGTGCTGGCCGACCAGACCCCGGCGGAAGTCCGGACCCTGCTGGCCAAATTCGGCCTCAAGGCCGATCACACCGGCCGGCCCGTGGACTCGCTCTCGCCCGGCGAACGCACCCGGGCAGCGCTCGCGCTGTTGCAGGCCCGCGGGGTGAACCTGCTGGTCCTCGACGAGCCCACCAACCACCTTGATCTTCCCGCGATCGAGCAGCTTGAGGAGGCCCTCGACAGTTACGACGGCGCCCTGCTGCTCGTCACCCACGACCGCCGGCTGCTGGAGAACGTCCGCCTCGACGTTCGCTGGAACGTCGTCGACGGCGTGGTCACCGAACTGCTGGGCGCCAACGCCCCGAAAGGCACCAACAAATGAGCATGGACCGGGTTGCCTGGAGCTCCCTCTACAACATCACCCGCGGTTCTAACGGCTCCAAGCCGTTCTCGAAGGCGCTTGTGAAACGGGTGTTCGGCTTCGCGCAGCCGCACCGCGGCCGGCTGATCGCCTTCGTGCTGCTGTCGATCGTCATGGCCGTGCTGGCCGTCGCGACGCCGGTGCTCGCCGGGCAGGTCGTGGACGCCATCATCGCCAAGGCGGCCGCCGGCACCGTGATCTGGCTCGCCGCGCTGATCGCCATTGTGGCGGTGGCCGAGGCCGGCCTGGGGCTGGTGACCCGCTGGCTGTCCTCGACCATCGGCGAAGGGGTGATCCTGGACCTGCGCACCAGGGTCTTCGACCACGTGCAGAAGATGCCGATCGCGTTCTTCACCCGGACCCGCACCGGGGCGCTGGTCAGCCGGCTCAACAACGACGTCATCGGGGCGCAGTCGGCCTTCGCCGGGACGCTCTCCGGGGTGGTCAGCAACGTGGTGGCGCTGGCCCTCACCCTCGTGGTGATGCTGAACAAATCCTGGCTGGTGACGGTGCTGGCCATGATCCTGCTGCCGATCTTCCTCATCCCGGCCCGCCGGATGGGCTCCAGGCTGGCCGAGCTGCGCCGCGAAGCCGCCGAACACAACGCCACCATGGGCACCCAGATGACCGAACGCTTCTCCGCCCCGGGCGCCACCCTGGTCAAGCTCTTTGGCCGGCCCGACGAGGAATCCCGCGAGTTCGCGCTGCGGGCGGGCCGGGTGCGGGACATCGGGGTCCGCACCGCGATGCTGCAGTTCACCTTCGTCACCGCACTGACCCTGGTCTCCGCCCTGGCGCTGGCCCTGGTGTACGGTCTGGGCGGCTGGCTCGCCCTCGGCGGGCAGCTCGCCGCCGGCGACGTCGTCGTCCTCGCCCTGCTGCTGACCCGCCTCTACGCTCCACTGACGGCACTCTCCAGCGCCCGGGTGGAAATCATGAGCGCCCTGGTCAGTTTCGAGCGCGTCTTCGAGATCCTGGACCTCAAGCCGCTGATCCAGCAGAAGCCGGACGCCGTCCAGTCCCCGCGGGGCCCGCTCGCGGTGGAGTTCGACGACGTCCGCTTCTCCTACCCGTCGGCGGACAAGGTCTCGCTGGCGTCCCTGGAGGACGTCTCGACGCTGGATACCCGCGGCGGCGAGGAGGTGCTGCACGGGGTCAGTTTCCGGGTGGAACCGGGGCAGACCGTGGCGCTCGTGGGCTCCTCGGGCGCCGGCAAGTCCACCATCGCCCAGCTGCTCTCCCGGCTGTACGACGTCGATTCCGGCGCCGTGCGCTTCGGCGGCCTGGGCGACGCGGCCGGGGTGGACGTCCGCGACCTGACCTTCGATTCGATGCGTGAAACCCTGGGCATGGTCACCCAGGACGGGCACCTCTTCCACGAGAGCATCGCCTCCAACCTGCGCCTGGCCCGGCCGGACGCCAGCGAGGAACTGATGTGGGACGTGCTGCGCCAGGCCCGGCTCGAGGACATGATCCGGTCCCTGCCGGACGGGCTGGACACCGTGGTGGGGGAGCGCGGCTACCGGCTCTCGGGAGGTGAACGGCAGCGGCTCACCATCGCCCGGCTGCTCATTGCGGCGCCGCGCGTTGTGATCCTGGACGAGGCCACGGCCGCGCTGGATTCGACCAACGAGGCCGCGGTGCAGGAAGCGCTCGGCGCCGCCCTTGAGGGCCGCACCGCCGTCGTGATCGCCCACCGGCTCTCCACGGTCCGCGCCGCCGACGCCATCCTGGTGGTCGAGGACGGCCGGATTGTCGAGCGCGGCACGCACGCCGAGCTGCTCGCCGCCGAGGGCCGTTACGCCGAGCTGTACCGGACCCAGTTCGCGGAGGCGACCGCGGTGGCTGCGGAGGCCGTGCCGGAGCTTTAGCCCGGGCGCGCCGGTGCTTGAGCCCGGGTGTGCCGCCGGCGGGGCTGCGCGGCGAGGACGGGCAGGACGTGCTCGGTCAGCAGCGGCGCCAGGTCCTCCGGTACGGCTCCGGCCAGGTCCAGCCAGCGGATCTCGGCGATCTCGGCCGAGGCGCGGGCGGTCCAAGTGCCCGGAGCGGTGAACACGGTCGCTTCGATCTGCGTGTCGGCCTCGTTGGCGGCCGCAACCAGCCAGCTGCCAAAGGGTTCCAGGTCTTCCGGGGCAACGACGACGCCGACTTCCTCCGCCAGCTCGCGGGCGGCCGCCTGCGCCGCGGTTTCGCCGGCTTCGGGCTTGCCGCCGGGGTGCATGAACTTGTCCGTGCCGCGTTTGCGGACGGTGAGGAGCCTGCCGGCAGCATCAAAAACGCAGACGGCGGACACGACAATGCGGGGGTTCGCGGCGGCCGGCTGGGTTCGGTGCAGCACGGACTCCAGCAGCAGGTCCTTGGCAGGGCCGGTGACGTCCCAGTTGTAGTGGAATTCGGCCGGTCCGATGTGTGTGTAGTGCACGCGGTAGCTGTCCGGGTCGCACCAGTGCCGGTCCCGGTTGTCTGCTCCGCCGAAGCCGATGCGGTGGAACGGGCGGCCGTCCGGGAAGAGCATGTCCATCGTTTCCGGGGCTGCGGAGGGCTTCAGGAGGTACTCGCGGCTGGCCGGGCCGGTGAAGGTCGCGGCGCCTGCGGGGGCCCAGTTCACGGTGCCTTCTTCGCGGAAGCGGAGGCCGCCGTCGTCGGTCTCCGTGAAGCTCGCGACGCCGGTGAAGGTTCCGCGGCTGCCGGTGGCACGGTCCAGCATGGTGCGGGCCACACTCCAGCTGCCCAGCAGGTAGGCGCGCAATTCGAAGCCGTGCCCTGGGTCCTTGCCGGCGCCCTGCGTCTGGGAATCCAAGTGCCCTCGATTGGAATCGAACCAACGACACCGGCTTTAGGAGAGCCGTGCTCTATCCACTGAGCTACGAGGGCGGGCGTTCGTTCGGGTGGCCATCGGCCGGCCCGTCCGGACACGGATACAAGCATACAAGGTGTGGGCCCGTACTACGCTCGTGGCATGACAGCCTCCGCCCCGACGGTTTCCCGGGAGCTCATCTACATCCCCGATGTTGCCTCCACTCGTTTCTATCTCGGCGCGCTCGCCAAATTGAGCGTGCTGCAGTATTTCGTCGCCGAGTCGGCAGTGATCGGCGCGTGGGCCGGGCGTGAGCCCTACAGCCGCCGCACCGGCTATATCAGCGACCTGGGTGCCCTGGGCTGCGGCGAATACGCCGGCCGTGACGTCTGCTCGCCGGCACACCTGCTGATGAACGCCTCGTTTGTGGTTCAGGGGATCGGCATGATCGTCGGGGCGCTGCTGCTCAGCTCGGCAATAATCGGCATCGCGGCCCGGCCGGGTGCCCGGCTCAGGGTGGCTGCGGGCCGGCGCGGGCCGTCGGCGCCGGGCCTTGCCTTCAGGGCGTTGAGCCTGACGGCGGGCAGCGGGACGGTGATCGTGGGGCTGGTGCCGGAGGACACCGGCTCCGCCTGGCACTTCGTGGGCGCCCTCATGTACTTTGCCGCAGGCGGGCTGGGGCTCCTGCTGGTCGGCTGGCTGTGGCGCCGGCAGACCCCGCTGGGCTGGTTCATCCTTGCCTGCGGGGCCGTCTCGGTCGCCGCGCTCGCCACCGGCGGGGTGACCGGGATGCACGTACCCGAGCCGGGCACCCTGGAGCGGCTGATGGGTTATCCGATTACGATCGGCACGGCGGCGCTGGGGCTGGTGGTCGCCCAACGCGTCCGGCAGCAGCTGGTGACCCGGAAAGTGGCCCGCGTGTCGGGCGCCGGGGCCCGCTGATCCGGCCCCGGGGTGCCGGTGTGGCCGGCCGGCGGCTCCGGTAAGGGCCGGCCGGCGGCTCCGTCGTGCGGTCGACCGGCCCTTTCGGCGAAACAAGGTCGCCCGGGGGTGTCTTGAGCCTCATCCAGCCGGTGGATTGCACTATCATGAGGGCATTCGCCGGAACGCTCCGGCGCCTCGTGCGGAGCAACCTTTGCAGCGCACGCCGAATTGCCGACTTCGTAGTCTGTGGGGGCTCATGTCTGATCAGCTGGTTGCGCCGTGCCTGGCGGCGACTGCCTTCGGCGACCAAGCCTGGACCCCCGGACAGCCGGCTCCCGGCTGCCGGGTTTGTACCCTGTGACGGTCGAAGCCCCGGCCGCACCGGACGGGCAACTCCCGGAAGAAATGGCGTCCGTAGCCCGGAGCGCCGGAGCAGGCCGCGCCGTCGGACCCCCTGGAACCGGTTATCGGTGTCCGCCGTCTCGACGGCGGCATCATCGAGGTCGCATTGCCTCCGAACCGGGAAATCGAAGGCCCGGAAGCGCATGTAGCCGGCGCAGCCGTCCGGGCGCTGGCCGGCGGTGAGCGGGCCCCGGTGCTGCTGGTGATCTCCGGCGTCGTCGGGGTCAGCGTGGAAGCGCGCCAGGTCTACGCCGGTTCCATCGCCGCCACGGCGTTCGCGCTGGTGGGGGAGAGCCCCGTGGACCGCGTGATAGCGCACTATTTGCTGCGTTCCAGAACCGAGACAATTCCGGCGGAGTTCTTCATGTCGAGGACCGAAGCCCTCGAGTGGTTAAGGCCGTATACGAGTGAAAAGTGATGTTCCAGACCCCCGGCTCCATACTCTTGTGGAGGGCATCGTCCGGATCGCCAGCGGAGACCTAAGCACCCGGATTCCGCACTCGGGCGCGCGCGACGACGTCGCTGCCGTCATCGCGGGCATCAACCTGATGGCGGACGATCTGCAGACCATCTACCAGGAGCTCGAAGAGCGCGTCGAAAGCCGGACCGCGATGCTGCGGCAGGCGCAGGTGGAGCTGGAGCGGATGGCGCTGACGGATCCACTGACGCAGCTGGCCAACCGGACGGCGCTGAACTCGGTGCTAAGCCACGCGCTCGCCGAGACCTCCCGCGGCGAGATGCCGCCGGCCCTGCTGATTCTCGATTTGGACTCCTTCAAGGGCATCAACGACACCCTCGGGCACAGCGCCGGGGACGATGTGCTGCGCGTGATCGCCCGGCGGCTGCAGGACGCGGTCCGGGGCACCGACACCGTGGCACGGCTCGGCGGCGACGAGTTCGCCGTTATGCTGCCCAAATCCAACCTCGTGCGCGCCCGGCGGGTGGCCAACAGGATCCTCAAGGCCCTCAGCGAGCCGCTGGAGATCGGCGACCTGCGGGTCACCTGCGGCACCAGCATCGGGGTGCGCGTCGCCGAACCCGGCCAGTCCGCCGACGACCTGGTGATGGAGGCCGACACGGCCATGTACGCGGCGAAGGCCCAGCCGCACAGCGGGATCAAGGTCTTCGAGCCGGCCCTGCTGTACGCCCGCCGGCTGCAGAGCCTGATGGTCACGGAGATGCGCGAGGCGATCCGCCACGACCAGCTGACGCTGCATTACCAGCCGGTGGTGGAGCTCGCGACCGGCCGGATCGAAGGCGTCGAGGCGCTGGTCCGCTGGAACCACCCCGAACGCGGGCTGCTGATGCCGGACCAGTTCATTCCGCTGGCCGAGGAGACCGGGATGATCGTGGAGCTGGGGCACTGGGTGCTGCGCAACGCGGTCCGCCAGCTCCGGGACTGGCAGGACCGGCTGCCGCTGGACGGGGACTTCTCCGTCCGGGTCAACATTTCGACCACGGAGCTGCAGAACCTCGAGTTGATCGAACACGTCCAGGACATCCTCCGCGAGACGGGCGTGGACGCGGCGAACCTGATCATCGAACTGACCGAGTCCATGGCCGTCACCGGCGGGCGACGTCGACAAGTACTCGCTCAGCGGGCTGCGGCAGCTCGGCGTCCAGCTTGAAATTGACGACTTCGGCACCGGCTATTCGTCCATCAGCTACCTGCGCCGGCTTCCGGTCAACGTGGTCAAAATCGACAAGAGCCTGATCGATGGACTGGGAACGGACGCGGAACAGGGCGGCTTTGTCGAGGCGGTGCTGCACCTGATCCACGCCTGTGGTCTGAAAGCTGTGGCGGAAGGCATCGAGACGGCCGAGCAGGCCGAGGAACTCGTCCGGCTCGGTTGCGGCAGCGGCCAGGGTTACTACTTCGGCCGCCCGGCGCCGGCGGAGGCAGTGGAAGCCCTCATCAGTGAGGGCAGGGCCGTTTCGCAGTAGGTCTGGGCGGTGGGGTGCTGCTGTGTTGGGCAGTCTATTGCCGGCAGTTATCGTGCAAGAACAAAGGGCGGGTACCGGATGTTGATCCGGTACCCGCCCTTTGTGTTTGCTGACTCCCTTAGTTCTTCGGGGTGGCGTTCGGCCAGTAGTCCGACTGCCACGACGGAGCCCTGTCCAGCGTTGCCGCCGTTGGCAGAGACGGCAGCGGCGGCCGAAACGCCAGCTGCTGCCAAGGCGCCGGCGACGAGGAGTGTTGCGAGGGTTTTCTTCATTTAGGACTCCTGTTACGTGAGGGGCTGATGTGACTCAAGTGATGCAGGTTTAGTATAGGGGCAAGTCGACACGCCGTCGAGGTAACGATTTGCCTCCCTGGCGTGAAACTTGTGTTAATAGTGCGCTGCTCCTGCGCTTTCCAAGCATGCCTGCCTTGCGTGTGCTGTGCGGATTCACGTCGGCGGCAGCGGATAATTGATACATGCTGAAAACATAGTCTCGCCGGCTTACGCGGCGGCTGAGCTCAAGGCCACGAGCACCGTCGGGACAACCACGAGTTCGCTGCGGCAGCAGGCAGTGCGGAGCAGGCGGCCGATATAGCTGTGCGCGGAAGGGGATTCGGCTTCCTGGCTGGGCCATGAAGTACTTCCAGGCAGAAAACCTAATGGACGCGGCGACTTTGAAGAGTGCGCGCGATTGGCGCTCGAACTCATCGATTGCCGCTCGAACCCAGCGGCCGAGTGACCGCAGCCAGAGCCCGCGCGCACATTCTGCTCGCCAAGGCGTGGCAAGGTGCGGGATTCTGGAAAGTGCCGCGGAAGCGGCGCGAGCGGCAGCAGATCTCACCGCGGACGAGGCTGACATTGAAATCAACGTCAAGGCTAGGCAAGCCCTGATTGCGGCACTCTGGCGGACTGCGGAAAGCTCGCCGAGGCCTGGACTGAAAGCCAGGGGCTTCGCCAGCGTTATTTCCGAAGACGTGGACGACCAGCTTGCTGGCAAAGCCTATTGGGTCGATTGGAAACGTTGCGTTTCTGTGCGACGAGTGGAAGAAGGGCTTGCGCTACCACGAGCTCGCTGCATCACTTTTTCGCCCACCCGGAACCTAGACGTCTGGGCCAAATTCAACAAAGCGTCTGCGGCCATGCGACTTGCGGCCGACGTGGCAGACGCCGACACTCTGCGGTGCATCGAACGCGCAGAGTTGGCCACCGACGTCATAGGCGGAACAGTCAAAACGATCTCTCTACTTCGACCGCAATCGGGCCCATTGGAGTCTATCTAGCCGGCGATGCCCAGTCCGCTGTAGAGCTACTAGAGGAGCTATGCAGCTCTGACGACCGAGCTATGCGCCTCAGAGGGTATGGCGAGAGCCTGCTTCCTCCTGGGACGGGCTCATTTGCGAACTTGGAGACAAGACCCGCGGCTCGTGACTGGATCTCTTCAGGCGTGCCAAAAAATTTGAAGGCGCCGGCGCGCCCCATCGTGCCCAGCAGGCTCGGGACTTCCTCAAGGCCGAACTGGGCCGGGGCTCGTTATGGGCGTGGCTGCTGCGCGTGACAGGATTCTCGCGCAACTGATCCGGCGTCCACGCATCTGCGTGCGCTTTGGATTGGCGTTTCCGGGCTTGTGGAGCATGCCCGTCGCACCCGCCGAGCATTGAGCATAATGGCGCCATGCCCCTCGGATCCCGCGAGGAACGGGCATGCCCAACGTGGCCACGCTCCGAATGCCTTAGCTGTGGGGAGCATGCGCCTCACCGACACTCAGCACTGGACATAGCCGGTTATGCCCAGCGGTCCCGGACAAGGACGGGCATGTCCGTCGGGGTGGCCCGGCAAGCGCGGCTCGAGAGAACCGGGAACCCTACGCCGCGGCGTTGCCCGCCGGCTCAGCCCGCGCGGCGGCCGTCTTGCGCCCCAGCAGCACCGCCGCGCCGCCCGCAACGAGGCTCAGCACGAGCAGGACCCAGCCCGCCACGGTGAGCGCCGATGCCAGGGCGACCTGGCCGCCGTCGAGCGTGCCCGCGGACATCATGGCGTCGATCGCGGCGTTGCCCCACAGCCGCACCCCCGCGAACAGCAGCGGGACCGCCCACAGCGCCCAGCGGAGCGGCTTCCGGGCCACGTTCGTGCCGATCAGCAACAGCCAGGTGAAACCGAAGATCAGCGGGAACAGGGTTCCGGCCGTCTTATGCACGTAATTGAGCTGTCCGCGCGCATCGCCGTCCATGGCCGTACGCAGCTGCTCCACGAATCCCCGGTCGAAGCCGCCGACCAGCGAATCGGGCATGGGCAGCCCGCCGCTGAGTTGTGTGAGCTGGTTCAGGGTCAACAGGTGGAGGTACCAGAACAGGAACAGGCTCGCCACGACGCCCGCGATCAGGATCAGGTTGCTGTTGCTCTGCGCCTTCTGCGGGGTCCGGGTGGTGCTCGGGTTGATCACCGAGGGCAGCTGGTGCTGGGGAACCGCCGCGTTGGCGCCGTGCTTTTTGATCCGCTGGGCGGGTGTCTTGGCCATGGGTCCATTATCGCCCTTCGCCGCGGCGCCCACGGCCGCACCGGCCGGCGGCCAGCGCCGGCCGGGCATCCCTGTTCAGTCGCTCGCGGCGCCCGATAGGGTGAACAGGTGATCGAATCAGGCAGCAACGAACTTGGCAGGCACCGGCACGGCCGGCACAGCACCGCGGAACTCAGCCCCGAGCTGGACGACTACCAGCTCGCAGAGGCCCTGGTGCGCGAGGCCGGGACCCTGGCACTGCTGATGCGGCAGGCCGGGCTGGAAGGCCGGCGGAAGACCTCCGTTTCCGACGTCGTGACCGCCGCGGACCACGCCGCCGAGGCCTATGTGCTCGAGCAGCTCCAGCGCTGCCGGCCCGACGACGGCATCCTCGGCGAAGAGGGCGCCTCCGAACAGGGCAGCAGCGGACGGACCTGGGTGATCGATCCGGTGGACGGCACGTACAACTTCCTGCACGGCTCCAGCTACTGGTGTTCCGCGATCGCGCTCAAGGACTCCTCCGGCGCCCTGATCGGCGCCGTCTTCCAGCCCGAGGAGGACAAGCTCTGGCTCGGCGGTACGACGAGGCCGGCCACCCTCAACGGTGAGACGCTGACCAGTTTCCACCCCCGCCCGGACGGCGGAAGGGGCCGGGACGAGACGCCGCTGGCCGAGCTAGGCGCCGCGACCTATATCCACCCCACCTGGCTGGCCGACCCGATGTGCGCCATGCCCTGGCACGCCGCGGCCACCGCCTCCGCTGCGCTGCGGATGTTCGGCTCCGGGTCGTGCGACCTCGGCCGGGTCGCCGACGGCGAGCTGGACTGCTGGTTCCAGCACAGCTCCCCGGAATGGGACTGGCTGCCGGGCCAGGCGATCGTGCGCGCCGCCGGCGGCAGCACCGACGTCGTCCGTGTCAACGGACTGGACTGGTTCGTCGCCGGCGGCACGACGGCGGTCCGGCAGCTCCGCGCCGCGCTGGAATCCGGCTCCGTCGGCTAAGCCCGCCCCGCGCCGGCAGAGCATGCCCATTCTTCAGGCCCCCGACGGACATGCCCGTTTTTTAGCAGGCCGCCGGACGGGCATGTCCAGTGTTCGGCCCAAAGCGCGGGCAGGACAGGAATATGCCCAGTCGTCCACGGCAGGGACGGGCATGTCCGGTGGGGGCGGCCGCGCGGACGGGCTGCCCCTTGAGCAGGTCCATTTTTCAGCTTGCGGCCGGACGGGCATGCCCGTTGTTTAGCGTGCAGCCGGACGGGCATGCCCATCCTTTGCGTTGCGGCCGGACGGGCATGCCCAGTGTTCGGCCCGAAGCACGGGCAGGACAGGAATATGTCCAGTCGAGCACGGCAGGGACGGGCATGTCCGGCGGCGGCGGGGAGGGGCGTGGCTGACCGGGGCGGATCGCGGCGTCAGTGGCACCGCCTAGACTTGTTAACACCATGGATATGTTGTTTGACCCCTATGCCGACGGACCACTCCAAGCTGCCTCCACGCCTGCCGCCTCCGGCAAAGCGCCCGGTCACGCGGGACCCGGCAGCGGCCTGCCGGACCTGGGATCGGCCCCCCGCTTCGGGGCACCCGGCGCCGCTTTTGCCGCAAACCCGGGCCACCACGGGGGCGCAAACCCGGGCCATCACGGCGGGCACGGCGAGGACGGGGACCGCCCGCAATTGCCGACCGCGGACGAGTTGCTGCAGGGCCTGAACCCGCAGCAGGAGGAGGCAGTCAAGCACGCCGGCGGCGCGCTGCTGATTGTCGCCGGGGCCGGCTCGGGCAAGACCCGGGTGCTCAGCCACCGCATCGCCTATCTGATCGCCACACGGCGGGCACACCACGGCGAAATCCTGGCCATCACCTTCACCAACAAGGCCGCCGCGGAAATGCGCGAACGGATCGAAGTGCTCGTCGGCGGCCGGGCCAAGACCATGTGGATCTCCACCTTCCACTCCTCCTGCGTCCGGATCCTGCGGCGCGAGGCGGCCAACGTCGGCCTGAATTCCAACTTCTCCATCTACGATTCGGCCGATTCGCTCCGCCTGATCACCCAGGTGGCCAAGACCCTTGACCTGGACCCGAAGCGGTTCGCGCCCAAGGCGATCCAGCACAAAATCTCCGCACTCAAGAACGAGCTGATCGACGCCGACAGCTACGCCTCCAGCGCCAACTACAGCGACCCCTTCGAACAGGCCGTGGCCGAGGTCTTCAAGGGCTACACCCAGCGCCTGCGCCAGGCCAACGCGATGGACTTTGATGATCTGATCGCCGAAACCGTCTACATGTTCCGCGCCTTCCCGGCGCTCGCCGACTCCTACCGCCGCCGCTTCCGCCACGTCCTGGTGGACGAGTACCAGGACACCAACCACGCCCAGTACGCCCTGGTGCGCGAAATCGTGGGCGAGGGTCCCGGCGCGGCCGAACTCACCGTCGTCGGCGACTCGGACCAGTCCATCTACGCCTTCCGCGGCGCGGACATCCGCAACATCGTGGAGTTCGAAAAGGATTACCCGGACGCCCGCACCATCAAGCTCGAACAGAACTACCGCTCCACCCAGACCATCCTCAGCGCCGCCAACTCGGTGATCTCGCGCAACCCCAACCGGCCCGAAAAGCGGCTCTGGACGGCCGAGGGCGACGGCGAGAAGATCGTCGGCTACGTCGGCGAGAACGAACACGACGAGGCCCAGTTCATCGCCAAGGAAATCGACCGGCTGCAGGACGAGGGCAACCTCCGCCCGGGCGACGTCGCGATTTTCTACCGCACCAACGCCCAGTCCCGCTCCATTGAGGACGTCCTGGTCCGTGTCGGGCTGCCCTACAAGGTGGTCGGCGGCACCCGCTTCTACGAGCGCAAGGAAATCAAGGACGCCCTCGCCTACCTGCGGGTCCTGGTCAACCCGGACGACGACGTCAACCTGCGCCGCATCCTCAACGAACCCAAGCGCGGCATCGGCGACCGGGCCGAGGGCGCCGTCGCCTCCCTCGCCCAGCGCGACCGGACCTCCTTTATGGCCGCCGCCCGCCGCGCCGAGGAAGCCCCGGGCATGGCCACCCGCTCCGTGAACGCCGTGCTGGGCTTCGTGAAACTCCTGGACGACCTGGCCGAGGTCGCCGCCGGCTCCGGCGCGGCCGCGGCTCTGGAAGCTGTGCTGGAGCAGACCGGCTACCTGGCCGCCCTGCGTTCGAGCACCGACCCGCAGGACGAGTCCCGGGTGGAGAACCTGGCCGAGCTTGTCGCCGTCGTGCGTGAATACGAACGCGACAACCCCGAAGGTTCGCTCGGCGCGTTCCTCGAGCAGGTCTCTCTGGTGGCCGACGCCGACCAGATCCCGGACGCCCCGGGCGCTGATATTGACGCCGCCGTCGCCGAGGCCAAACGCCTGGGGGTGGTGACCCTGATGACCCTGCACACCGCCAAGGGCCTGGAATTCCCCGTGGTCTTCCTCACCGGCATGGAGCACGGACTGTTCCCGCACCAGCGCTCGGCCACCGACCCCAAGGAACTGGCCGAGGAACGCCGGCTGGCCTACGTGGGCCTGACCCGGGCCCGGAAACGGCTCTACCTGACCCGGTCCGAAGTCCGCAGCATGTGGGGCCAGAGCCAGTACAACCCCGCCAGCCAGTTCATCGAGGAGATCCCGGCCGAGCTGGTCGAATGGAAACGCGAAGGGACCTCGCGCCAGGCCGGCAGCTGGGGGAGCGGCGGGTCGATCGGCTCCAGCCGCTACAGCGGATCCTTCTGGGGCGCCGGCGCCGCCCGCGGCGGCGGTGCGGATGCGTCGGCGGGCTTCAACGCCGACGTTCCGGCCGCGATCGCCAAGAACCGCGTGCAGCCGCAAAAGGAAATCGTCGCCGTCAGCGTCGGGGACAAGGTGAACCACACCAGCTTCGGCAACGGAACTGTGCTGGCCGTCGAGGGCGCGGGGGACAAGACCGTCGCCAAGGTGAAGTTCGGCGTCGGCGAGAAGCGCCTGCTGCTGCGTTACGCCCCGCTCACCAAAATCGACGCCTGACCGGGCTGCGCTGCTCCGCGTACGACGGCGGCGTCGCCTGCGGAAACGGCCCCGCAGGGGTCGCATTCTTCGTTTCGCGCGGCCGTTACGGGCCGATTTCACCGGACGCCTCGAAGGCCTCCGCGGCGCCGTCGGAAGCCGCAAAATCCCCGGAATCTAGGGGTTTTTCTACGTCCAATAGAATAGTGTCCTTACTCACATAAGCGGTACTCTGGGTCGGGCCGGTCCCGTAGAAGGACTAGAGTTCGAAGCGGAGTATTGCGCCGTGTGGCTCGTTTCCAAGCTTGTCGCAGGGTGCGTTTATTCCGCAGCCCGGTAACCGCGAGTACGCGGGGTCCGGCTGTACAGAAACTACTTCGACGTAGAAGGACACTAAACCGTGGACCTGTTTGAATATCAGGCGCGCGATATGTTCGAGGCGCACGGTGTACCCGTGCTTGCTGGCATCGTGGCGCACACCCCTGAAGAAGCAAAGGCAGCTGCCGAGAAAATCGGCGGCGTAACTGTCGTCAAGGCACAGGTTAAGGCCGGTGGCCGCGGTAAGGCCGGCGGCGTTAAGGTCGCGAAGACCGCCGACGAGGCGCTGGAGCACTCCACCAACATCCTCGGCATGGACATCAAGGGCCACACCGTCAACAAGGTGATGATTGCCCAGGGTGCGGACATCGCCGAGGAATACTACTTCTCCGTCCTGCTGGACCGGGCCAACCGCAACTACCTGGCCATGTGCTCGGTCGAGGGCGGCGTGGAAATCGAGCAGCTCGCCGTCGAACGTCCCGAAGCCCTGGCCAAGGTCGCGATCGACCCGGCCGTCGGCATCGACCAGGCCAAGGCCGACGAAATCGTCGCCGCCGCCGGCTTCGCCGAGGATCTGCGCGGCAAGGTCGCCGCCGTGATCCTCAAGCTCTGGGACGTCTTCAAGAAGGAAGACGCCACCCTCGTGGAGGTCAACCCGCTGGTCAAGACCGGCGCCGGGGACATCGTCGCGCTCGACGGCAAGGTCTCCCTCGACGAGAACGCCGGCTTCCGCCACCCGAAGCACTCCGCCCTTGAAGACAAGGACGCGGCGGACCCGCTCGAGGCCAAGGCCAAGGCGCAGGACCTCAACTACGTCAAGCTCGACGGCGAAGTGGGCATCATCGGTAACGGTGCAGGCCTGGTCATGTCCACGCTCGACGTCGTCGCCTACGCCGGCGAAAAGCACGGCAACGTCAAGCCCGCCAACTTCCTGGACATCGGCGGTGGAGCTTCCGCCGAGGTCATGGCCGCAGGCCTCGACGTCATCCTGGGCGACGAGCAGGTCAAGGCCGTCTTCGTCAACGTCTTCGGCGGCATCACCGCCTGTGACGCCGTCGCCAAGGGCATCGTCGGCGCACTCGCCGAGCTGGGCCACTCCGCGAACAAGCCGCTGGTCGTCCGCCTCGACGGCAACAACGTCGAGGAAGGCCGCCGCATCCTGGCCGAGGCCAACCACCCGCTGGTTACCCTGGCCGCCACCATGGACGAGGGCGCCGACAAGGCTGCCGAGCTCGCCAACGCAGCGAAGTAAAGGGACACGACTATGTCTATTTATCTGAACAAGGACTCCAAGGTCATCGTCCAGGGCATCACCGGCGGCGAAGGCACCAAGCACACCGCCCTGATGCTCAAGGCCGGCACCAACGTTGTGGGCGGCGTTAACGCCCGCAAAGCCGGCACCACGGTCGTCCACGGCGAGAACGAAATCACGGTCTTCGGCACCGTCAAGGAAGCCATGGCCGAGACCGGCGCCGACGTCTCCATCGTCTTCGTGCCGCCGGCCTTCACCAAGGACGCCGTCGTCGAAGCCATCGAGGCCGGCATCGGCCTGGTCGTCGTGATCACCGAGGGCGTGCCGGTCCAGGACTCCGCCGAGTTCTGGGCGCTGGCCCAGTCCAAGGTCGACGCCGACGGCAAGCAGGTCACCCGCATCATCGGACCGAACTGCCCCGGCATCATCACCCCGGGTGAGGCCCTGGTCGGCATCACCCCGGCCAACATCACGGGCAAGGGCCCCATCGGCCTGGTCTCCAAGTCGGGCACCCTGACCTACCAGATGATGTACGAACTGCGCGACCTCGGTTTCTCCACCGCCATCGGCATCGGCGGCGACCCGGTCATCGGCACCACCCACATCGACGCCCTCGAAGCCTTCGAGGCTGACCCCGAGACCAAGGCGATCGTGATGATCGGCGAAATCGGCGGCGACGCCGAAGAGCGTGCGGCCGACTACATCAAGGCCCACGTCACCAAGCCGGTCGTCGGCTACGTTGCCGGGTTCACCGCCCCCGAGGGCAAGACCATGGGCCATGCCGGCGCCATCGTCTCCGGCTCCGCGGGCACCGCCCAGGCCAAGAAGGAAGCCCTCGAGGCTGCCGGCGTCAAGGTCGGCAAGACGCCGTCGGAGACCGCCACGCTGCTGCGCGAAGTTTTCGCGGCACTCTAAGCACCGCCGCACCACCGCTCCATTGCGGCACCGGAGCACAGCAACGCGGGGTCACTTCCGGCCCGTCCCAGTCGCTGGGATGGGCGCGAAGTGACCCCGCGTTGCTTTTTATTAAGGCGCGACGGCGGTTGTTCGGGCACGCGGGCGGCGTGGGCCGCCGCCGCGCGTCGAGTAGTGTTTAGGAAAGGCAAAGGCGCGCTTGCATGTGCGCAGGCAGGGGATCAGGATGGCAGAAGCGCGGCGCACGCTGGTCGACGTCGTCGTGGACACGGTCCTCGAATACATCCTCAGCGGCCAGATCAAGGCCGACGACGCCCTGCCGCCGGAGGCGGACATCGCCAAGGAATCCGGCGTCAGCCGGTTGACCGCCCGCGAAGCGATGAAGGTCCTGAAGGCGCAGAACGTGGTCTACGTCAAGCGCGGCCTGGGAACCTTCGTCAACCCGCCCGAGCGCTGGACCGGCCTGGACGCCATCATGCGCGCGGCCTCACGGGGCGTGGCCTCGGACCAGGTGGCGCTGCGCCTGCTTGAGGTCCGCCGCATGGTCGAGACCGGCGCCGCGGAACTCGCGGCCGCCCGGCACAGCCAGGCAGACCTCGCCGCCATGGCCGAAAGCATCGACCTGATGGAGGCTGCGCACCACGACGGCGACGTCGACGCGCTCACCCTGGCCGACATCTCCTTCCACGACACCGTGCTGCGGGCCTCCGGGAACCCGTTCGTCCCCGCCCTGCTGGGCCAGCTCTCCACCCTGCTCTACGCCATGCGGCGCGAGACCTCGGCCTTCCCCGATGTCCAGCGGCACGCCATCCACCACCACAAACTGGTCCTGGCCGCCATCGCAGCCGGCGAACCGGCGGCCGCTCGCTCGGCGATGGACGCCCACATCACCCAGACTTTCGAAGACTTCGAGCACTACCTGGCTGTCTCCGGCCGCGGCGCCGCCGCCAGCTGAGCCCGCTGAGCACCGGCCCAGCCGAGCCGGCCCGGCTAAGCCGGCCCAGCTAAGCCGGCCCGGCTGAGCCGGGTCAGCTAGACCACGCCGGCTGTTCCCGGCCGCGTCCGGCCCGCTGCCCGCGGAGCGGCCCCCTGCCGTCGCCTTCAACGCGGCTGTTGACGCTGGCTGGCCGTGTGACTAGAATCTCATCTAGATATCTGACATCTGACATCTAAACCAAGCCGCACCTGCCGCCAGCCAAAGGAGTCTTCATGCGCGCGCACGTCCCTTCCCAGGGCACCCTGACCACCAGCGGAGGCCCGCGATGACCTCCCTGACCACCTCCCCGGCGCTCAGCGAACTGGGCCAGACCACGCTCCGCAAGGTCCGCCGCCGGCTGATGCCGCTGATCGTCCTGCTCTACTTCGTCGCCTACCTGGACCGCAACAACGTCGGCTTCGCCAAGCTCGGCATGCAGGGCGATATCGGCCTCACCGAAGCCGCCTACGGCCTCGGCGCCGGCATCTTCTTCCTCGGCTACGCCCTGCTGGAAATCCCCAGCAACGGCGGCATGTACCGCTTCGGCGCCCGCAAGTGGATTGCCCGCATCCTCATCACCTGGGGCATCTTCGCCACCGCCATGTTCCTGGTCAACGGCGAGACCACCTTCTACATCATCCGTTTCCTGCTGGGCGCGGCCGAAGCCGGCTTCTTCCCGGCCATCCTCTTCTACCTCACCCTCTGGTTCCCGGCCGCGCAGCGCGTGACCGTCCTGGGTATCTTCATCCTCGCCCAGCCGATCTCCAACGCCCTCGGTGCGCCCGTGTCCGGCATGCTGCTGGGGCTGGAAGGCGTTGCCGGCCTGCACGGCTGGCAGTGGCTTTACATCATTGAAGGCATCCCGGCGATCGCCCTGGGCATCCTCACTCCGTTCGTGATGACCGACCGGCCCGAACACGCCAAGTGGCTCAAGCCCGAAGAGCGCGACTGGCTCTCCACCACCATGAGCAAGGAGCTCGCCGACAAGCAGAAGTCCGGCAGCCACAACTTCCTCGCCGGCCTGAAGGACCCCCGCACCCTCGCCTACTCCGCCCTCTACTTCGGCCTGGTCTGCGGCATCTACGGTCTCGGCCTCTGGCTGCCGACCATCGTCAAGGCGCTCGGCAAGTTCGACTCCGTCCAGGTGGGCTTCATCGTCTTCATCCCGTACGCCATCGCCGCGGTGTTCGTCTACTTCTGGAGCAAGCGCTCGGACCGCACCGGCAACCGCGTCTGGCACGCCAGCGCCAGCATGGTGATCGCCGCCGTCGGCCTGCTCGGCGCGGGCTTCCTGCTGCCGGTCAACGCCGTGCTCGCCATGGTCTTCCTGACCCTGGCCGCGATGGGCATCTACTCCGCGATCGCACCGTTCCTGGCCATGCCCTCCGCGGCACTGACCGGCGCCGCGGCAGCGGCCGGACTGGCCATGGTCAACTCACTCGGCAACCTCGGCGGCTTTGTGGCCCCGTACATCGTCGGCCTGCTCAAAGACGCCACCGGCAACAGCCAGAGCGGCCTCGTCTTCCTGGCAGCCTGCCTCGCGGTCACCGCCGTCGCCACGTACCTCTATGCACGCAACCGCCCGGAAGGTGTCTCCTCGCCGGCCGCCGCCCCCGCCGCGAACAACAACCGCTAGGAACCCGTCATGACCGAAAACAGCACCTTCCCCGCCGAACGCACCGTCGTCCTGACCGGCGCCGCCTCGGCCCGCGGCATCGGCCGCGCCACGGCCGACCGCCTGGCCCGCGAGGGCTGGTCGATCGCGATCCTGGACATCAACGCCGAGGACGCCAAAGCGGCCGCGGCCGAGATCGGCTCCAACCGCGCCGTCAAGGCGCTCGGCGTCGGCGCCGACGTCTCCGACGAAGCCTCGGTGGACCGGGCCATCAGCGAAGTCGAGGCCTCCCTGCCGCCCATCGTCGGCCTTGCCAACCTGGCCGGCATCAGTTCGCCGACGCCGTTCATGGAGACCTCCGTCGCCGAATGGGACAAGGTTTTCGCGATCAACATGCGCGGCACCTTCATCGTGTCGCAGCGCGTGCTCAAGGGCATGATTGAGCGCCGCCTCGGCCGGATCGTCAGCGTCTCCTCGATCTCCGCCCAGCGCGGCGGCGGAACCTTCTCCAAGGTCGCCTACAGCGCCTCCAAGGCCGGGATCCTCGGCTTCACCCGGGCCCTGGCCCGGGAAGTCGGCGAGTTCGGCATCACCGTGAACGCGGTGGCGCCGGGTCCGATCGACACCGACATCATGGGCGGCACCCTGAGCGATGAGCGCAAGGCGGCCATGTCCGAGGGCATCATGATGGGCCGGGTCGGCACCCGTGACGAGGTCGCGGCGCTGATGGCCTTCCTGCTCGGCGAAGATGCCGGTTACATCACCGCCGCCACCTACGACATCAACGGCGGACTGCAGGTCTCCTGACCCGCAGCGCCTCTCGACGTGCCGTGCGGCCCCGGCCGCACGGCACCGGGAAGGACCCCAGCATGACCCACGAAACCCACCCCGGCGTCCCGGACGCGCCGGCCCCCGTCCGGCTGGACGACGCACGACGGCGGATCCGCGACTACCGCGCCGAAACCGGCCGGCGCACCGCGGTGCTCGACGACGACCCGACCGGCTCGCAGTCGGTGCACGGCGTCTCCGTTGTCACCGTGCTCGAAGCCGCCGAATACGCCGCGGCCCTCGCCGAGCCGGCATCCACCTGCTTCATCCTGACCAACACCCGCAGCCTCGATGAGGCCGACGCCGTCGCGCTGAACCAGGAAGCCGGACGGGCACTGTTCGAGCTGGAGGCCCGGACCGGCGCGCCCCTGGACCTGGTCAGCCGCAGCGACTCGACGCTCCGCGGCCACGTGATGGCCGAAATCCGAACCCTCGACGCCGTCCGGCGCGAGGTCACCGGGCGGGGCTTCGACGGCGTCCTGCTGGCGCCCTCCTATTTCGAAGCCGGGCGCTTCACCGCCGGCGATGTGCACTGGGCGATGGTGGGCGGCGAACCGGTTCCGGCCGGTGAGACAGAATTCGCCAGGGACGCCACCTTCGGCTACCGGTCCTCGAACCTGGCGGACTTCGTCGCGGAAAAGAGCGGCGGCGCCGTCACCCCGGACCAGGTCCTGAGCATCAGCCTTGAGGACATCCGAGGCGGCGGGGAAGACCGGGTCGCGGAGATCCTGCGGTCCGCCGGCGGACTGCAGCTCATCGTGGTCAACGCCACCGAGTTCGCGGACCTGGAGATTGTGGTCCTTGGCCTGCAGCAGGTCCAGCGCGAAGGAAAGGTGTTCCTGCACCGCACCGGGCCGTCCTTTGTCCGCGCGCTCGCCGGGCTCGACCCCCAAGGCACCCTGCAGGCGCAGGACATCTGGCCCGCCGGCCGCCCGGCCGGCCACGGCCTCGCCGTCGTCGGCTCCCATGTCGGCCAGACGGCACGCCAGGTCGCCGCGGCGCAGGCACGCGGCGGCGTGACCGAAATTGAACTGTCCGTCGCCCACCTCGTCGACCCGGCGGCCCGCAGCAGCCACATCGCGGACACCGGGGCCCGGGTGGTCCGCGCCCTCGCAGACTCCGACGTCCTGCTCTACACCTCCCGGACCCTGCTCAAGGGGGCGGACGCCGCCGCGAGCCTGGAGATCGCCCGCAGCGTGTCCGCGGCCCTGATCGAGGTGGTCCGGGCCGCCCTCGCCGCGGATCCGGCCTGGGTGATCGCCAAGGGCGGCATCACCTCGCATGACGTCGCGGTCCGCGGCCTCGGCATCAGGCGCGCCACCGTGCTCGGCCAACTGTTCCCCGGCATGGTCTCGGTGCTCCGGCCCGACGAAGCCGCCCCCGGCGTGCAGGGCATGCCATACGTGGTTTTCGCGGGCAACGTCGGCGACGAAAACGCGCTCGCCGACACGATAGAGCTTTTCCGCGGCGGGACCGCCGCCGCGGCACCAGGAAAGGAAGTAACCCCATGACCAAGGTCGGATGGATCGGGCTGGGCGCGATGGGCGGGCCGATGGCGGTCGTCCTCGCCGAAGCAGGGCACCAGGTCGCGGCGTTTGACGTCGCCGAAGGGCGGGCACAGTCGCTGGCGGTCCCCGGCCTCGTGCCGGCGGCGACCGCCAGGGAGGCCGTCGCGGAGGCCGAGGTCCTCGCCCTGATGGTCGCCACCCCGGCCCAGGCCGACGCCGTGCTGTTCGGCGCGGACGACCTGGCCGCCGCGCTGCGGCCGGGCACGGTGGTCCTGCTGATGGCCACGGTCGGCCCGGCGGCGGTGGTCTCCCTCGCCCGGCGGCTGGCGGCGTTCGACGTCGAACTGGTCGACGCCCCGGTCTCCGGCGGCACCAAACGCGCCGCCACCGGTGACCTGCTGATGATGGTCAGCGGCTCCGAGCGGGCCCTCGCCGCGGTCCGGCCGCTGCTTGATGCGATGGCGAGTTCAGCGCCGGTGGTGGGATCCGCCGTCGGCGACGGCCAGAAGGTCAAGCTGGTGAACCAGCTGCTCTGCGGCGTCCATATCGCCGCGGCAGGGGAGGCCCTGGCCTTCGCGGAGGCCCTGGGCCTGGACCCGAAGGAGACCTGGGAGGTGCTGCGCTCCGGTGCGGCGGCGTCGTTCATGTTCGACGACCGCGGATCGCGGATGGTGGACCCGGAGAACACCGAGGTCCGCAGCGCCCTCGACATCTTCGTCAAGGACATGGGGCTCGTCGTCGACGCGGCGCGGGAGAGCACCTACCCGGCGCCGCTCGCCGCGGCGGCCGAGCAGCTCTACCTGGGCGGCCGTCGCGCCGGCCTGGGCCGGCGCGACGACTCGTCCGTGATCGAGGTGCTGCGCGGGCACTGAGGTGCCCGCCGGCGCCGATAGGATTTCACTATGTCAATCAAGGATCCGGCCTCCCGCGGCGGCGTCAACAGGCAGGTCCTGGCCGACCACGTCTACCAAGCCCTCCTCGCAGCGCTGATGGACGGCCGGCTCGAAGCCGGCACCCCGGTCAGTATCGACGGGATGGCACGGGAACTGGACGTGTCGCCGACGCCCGTGCGGGAGGCGCTCGCCCGGCTCGAGTCCACCGGTATGGTCCGCCGCGCCGCGCTGCGCGGCTACCGGGTGGCGCCGCTGTTCACCCCGGAGGAGCTGGCGGACCTGATGGACGCGCGCCTGGTGATCGAACCCGCGAACGCGTTTATGGCCTGCGGCCACGCCGACGCCGGCCTCACCGCCGGACTGGCGCAGGCCATCGATGACCTCAAGGCCGCCCCGCGGGGACCGTCCTTTTCCGAGTTCCGCGCCTACTGGGAAGCGGACGAGCGGTTCCACCGGCTCATCGCCGAGCACGCCGACAACCAGTTCCTGCTCTCGGCCTACAACGCCCTGGGCGGCCAGGTGCAGCGGTTCCGGTTCTTCGGCGGACTCGGCGTCACCGATGCCGACTTTGCGATCGCCGAGCACACCGAGATCCTCCGGGCCTTCGAGGCCGGCGACGCCGGACTGGCGCGCCAGAAGATGATCGAGCACATCGAGGGCGTCAAACAGCGCTCGCAGCACGACAGCGAAGTCCACGACAGCGAAGCGCGCGCCTAGACCTCACCGGCCGCCGCTGCTGCCGGCTTCGGGTGGGCTGGCGGCATCCGGCCCGCTATTACCGGCGCCGGGTCTCGACCTGGCGGGTCCGGGGTGGGACGATGGCTGCGGTAGAGGGGGATGCCATGGATTGGTTGTCACGGCCGTTGTATGTGAGCCGCCCCGGCCGCGGGGAGTTGCTCGCGGGCTCATTTGTTCTGGACGGAAAAACCCAGGCGATGGAGTGGTCCGATGAGATGTATGCCATTCACGGCTACGAGCGCGGAGAGGTCGTTCCTACCCTGGCTTTGACGCTGGCCCACAAGCATCCCGAGGATTTGCCCCGGATACAGAAAGTGCACGAGGAGCTGTTCGCGAGGGGCGGCCATGTGGCCATCTACCACCGCATCATCGACGCAAATTCGCGGGAGCATAAGGTACTCACGGCAGGCGAAGCCTTCCTTGACCGGGCAGGGCACTTGCGGGCAGTCACCGGGGTCATGCTCGACCTGACGTCGACGGTGCACTACGAGACCTCCGCGGCCGCCCGCGAGGCCGTTCAGGGAGCGATGGGGACGCGGTGCCTGATCGCGAAGGCGCAGGGCATCTTGATGGGCCGGGCAGCGGTTTCCTCCGCCGAAGCGTTCAAGCTGATGAGGGTTTACAGCAACAACGCCAACCTGAAGCTTTCCGACGTCGCGGCCACACTGGCTGCCCTCGCGGATGACGTCCATTGCAAGGCGGACCTTGAAATTCTTCTGCGACGCATCCTGGCGGGCCGGCCCGGCTAAAGAATGCCGGCTTTGACCCATCTTCGTTTCGCGGGACCACGAACCACTTCCGGAGGGGCCGGCGCCGCTGTGGGCGGCCCCTGTCAGGGAGGGGCAAGCGATGCAGGAAAATGATCAACGGGCTTTGACGGCGGCTGTCGTGACGGAGCTGGGAATCAACCCCTTCGTCCTGTGGATACACTTCGTCAGTCTCGGCGGAAATGCCGATCTGGAGTCCGTCCTGAAGTACCTGGCCGAATGCGGTGCCCTTCCGGAGTGGGACCGCGACATGCTCTCTTCGGCAGCCAATGACCTCACGTTGCAGCCGCCGGGCCGGGCACGCGCGCCCCACTCGGATGCCGACTGACGGCAGATCGGTTCCGGCCCTTCGCCAGAATATGAAGCGCCCCGAGACCATTGGGGGCTGGGCTCGGGGCGCTTAGATAGCATAATGTTTTCATTTTTTCCAGTCAAATGAGGGCGGCCGCGGCTCCGCGCGCCCGTTCCTCGGCAAAGACGCCGGCCATGCGAAGCGGCAGTGGCCGGGTGGCATGAGTGCCCTTGGCCGGACCGGCGAGGCCCGGGCCGGCGAGGCCCGGCCCGGCGAGGCCCAGCCCGGGGAGGCGGGCACCGCCGGCGCACCGCATCCGGCCGCAAGTGGCCCACTCTCCGAAAAACCCTTGACAAAGCCCACCCGTTCGATGAATCCTATAGGAAATGTGATTCAAGATTTGGAGTGACGATGTCGTACACCGCTGAAAACTGGCCCATCACCGCGGCCCTGCTGCAGTTCCCCGGCAGCCGCCCCGACGGCAGCTCGGTCCAGGACGCCCCCGCCGCCGAATGGCAGAAGGTGTTCGAGGAAGTCGCCGACGCCGGCTTCGCCAACGCCGACCTGACCGACAGCTGGGTCCGCCCCGGAGACCTCGGCCCGGCCCGGCTGGAGGAACTCGCCGCCGCCGCCCGAGGCGCCGGAATCGGCCTGCCGGCCATCTCCGCCATCCGCCGCAGCGTGATCGACGAGGCCAACTGGGAAGACAACCTCGCCTACACCCACCGCACCCTCGACGCCGCCGCCCAGCTGGGCTGCGAAGTCGTCTCGATCGGCCTGCACCAGGCCCTCACCCCGGCCCAGCGCAAAGAGCTCTGGTTCTGGACCGTCGAGGGCCACAAGGACCCGGTGGGGGACAAGGAAACCTGGAACAACGCCGTCACCCGCATCCGTGAAGTCGGCCGGCACGCCGCTGAACTCGGACTCCTGGTCTCCCTGGAGATGTACGAGGACACCTACCTCGGCACCGCCGACTCTTCGGTGCAGCTGGTCCAGGACATCGACCTGCCCAATGTTGGACTGAACCCCGATATCGGCAACCTGATCCGCCTGCACCGGCCCATCGAGGACTGGCGTGAAATGGTCCGCAAGACCTTGCCCTACTCCAACTACTGGCACGTCAAGAACTACATCCGCGACGAAAACCGGGCCAAGGACCAGTACGTCGCCATCCCGGCGCCGATGGAATCCGGCCTGATCAGCTACCGCGAGGCCTTCCAGTTCGCCATTTCCGTTGGCTTCCAGGGCATCATCTGCACCGAGCACTACGGCGGGGACGGGCTCAGCGTCACCGCCGCCAACCAGGAGTACCTGCGTCGGCGGATCCTGCCCAAACGCGACGGCTATGCGCTTGGCACGTCCCTGGTGGCGCAGGGCCGGCAGCAGCCGGCGGCCGTCTCCGCCGTCTAGGACGCCCGGCCCCACCGCCGCAGTCCTTCCCAATCGTTCCAACCGGTTCAACGAGGAATCATGACCAAGATATTTGATGATCCCGCAAGCTTTGCGGACGACGCCCTCGACGGTTTCGCCGCCGTCCACCGCCGTTACGTCGCACGCGTCGACGGCGGCGTGGTCCGCTCCACCGAGACGCCGGCCGGCCAGGTCGCCCTGGTGATCGGCGGCGGCTCGGGCCACTACCCGGCCTTCGCCGGGCTGGTTGGCGCCGGACTCGCCGCCGGCAGCGCCTGCGGCAATATGTTCGCCTCGCCTGCCGCCGGCCAGGTCTACCGTGTGGCCAAGGCCGCGGAAACCGGCGGCGGGGTGCTGCTCAGCTACGGAAACTACGCCGGAGACGTGCTGCACTTCGGCCAGGCCCAGGACAAACTCAACGCCGAAGGCATCGACACCCGCACCGTCCTGGTCACCGACGACATTGCCAGCGCCCCGCTGGAGGAAATCGGTAAACGCCGCGGCATCGCCGGTGACCTGACGGTCTTCAAGGTCGCCGGGGCCGCCGCGGAAGCCGGGCTCGGCCTGGATGAGGTCGAACGGCTGGCGATCAAGGCCAACCACCACACCCGCTCGCTGGGCGTCGCCTTCGCCGGCTGCACCCTGCCCGGCGCCGCAGAGCCGCTGTTCACCGTCCCCGAGGGCATGATGTCGGTGGGCCTGGGCATCCACGGCGAGCCGGGGATCTCCGAACAGCCGCTGCCGACGGCAAGCGAACTCGCGACCCTGCTGGTGGACGGGCTGCTCAAGGACAAGCCGGAAACCGCGGGCCGCCGCGTCGTACCGATCCTCAACGGCCTCGGCACCGTCAAATACGACGAACTGTTCCTGCTCTTCGGCAAGGTCGAGGCCCTGCTGACCGCCGCCGGGCTGGAGACCGTCGAGCCCGAATGCGGTGAACTCGTCACCAGCCTGGACATGTCCGGGCTGTCCCTGACGCTGTTCTGGCTGGACCAGGAACTGGAAACGTACTGGTCCGCTCCGGCGGACACCCCCGCCTTCCGCAAGGGCAATCTGGCGCCGCGCCGGGCCAGGACCTTCTCCGCACAGGACGACGCCGGGGCGGTGCCGGCTTTGGCCGCAACGGCCGCCTCGACCTCGCTGGCCGCCGCCGCGGTTGGCGTGTTGAAAGTGGCACAGGCCGCCGTCGTCGACCACGAGGAAGCCCTCGGCAAACTCGACGCGATCGCCGGCGACGGCGACCACGGCATCGGCATGCGCCGCGGTGTCGATGCCGCCGTCGCCGCCGCCGAAAAGTCCCACGCTGCCGGCGCGGGACTGGAAGAAGTCCTGGTCGCCGCCGGCGAACAGTGGGCCGAACGCGCCGGCGGCACCTCGGGGGCGCTCTGGGGGGCCGCGGTCACCGCGGTCGGCCGGACCCTGGGCAGCAAGGACGCCTACACCCCGGCGGACGCCGCCGCCGCCGTCGACGCCCTCCGGGACGCCATCATCTCCCTCGGCAAGGCCGAAGCGGGCGACAAAACCATGGTGGATGCGCTGCTTCCTTTCGCCGACGTCTTCAACCGCGGCATCGACGGCGGCGACGGCCTGGCGCGCAGCCTGCGGACCGCCGCCGACGCCGCCACCCGGGCCGCCGAAGCCACCGCCGGGCTCAGCCCCAAAAAAGGCCGGGCCCGCCCGCTGGCCGAGAAGAGCCTGGGCCATCCGGACCCCGGCGCCGTGTCTTTCGGCCTGATCGCCGGCCGGGTGGCCGACTACGCCGCCTCCATCGAACGCAGCTAAGGAGCATTCCATGACACCCACCCCGCAGAACACCGAGCCCGCCGGCCAGCCCGGCTGGCGGATCGTCGTCGGCAACGACGAGGCCGGCGTCGAATACAAGAACGCGCTGCGCGAACTGCTCGAAGCGGACCCGCGGGTCGCCTCGGTGGAGGACGTCGGCGTCGGCGCCGACGACAGCACCGCCTACCCGCACCTGGCCGTCGCCGCGGCCCGCAAGGTCGCCGCCGGCGAGGCCGACCGCGCCCTGCTCATCTGCGGCACCGGACTGGGGGTGGCCATCTCGGCCAACAAAGTCCCCGGCATCCGGGCCGTCACCGCGCACGACAGCTACTCCGTGGAGCGCTCCGTGCTGTCCAACAACGCCCAGGTGCTGACCATGGGCCAGCGCGTGATCGGCCTGGAACTGGCCAAGAAGCTGGTCGGCGAATGGCTGGGCCACCGCTTCGATGACACCTCCGCATCCGCGGCCAAGGTGGACGCAATCCACTCCTATGAAGGAGCTTCGGAAGGATCGGAAATTAAATGACCACTCGTAACATCGCCGTCGTCGGATCCGGCTACATGGGCGGCGGCATCGCCCAGGTCTTGGCCCTCGCGGGTGCCCGCGTGGCCCTCGCCGACGTCTCCGCCGAGATCGCCCAGAGCAACTACGAGCGGCTGCTCAAGGAATCGGACGAGTTCGTCGCCGCGGGGCTCTTCCCCGCCGGTGCCACCGAGACGCTCAAGGAAAACCTCTGGGCCGCCAAGGACATCGAGGAAGCCGTCGCGGACGCCGAATACATCGAAGAAGCCGTGCCCGAGGTCCTCGAGATCAAACACGGCACCCTCGGCCGGATCAGTGCCGCCGCCCGGCCCGACGCCATCATCGGCTCCAACACCTCCACCATCTCCATCGCCAAGCTGGCCGAAGTGGTGGTCAACCCGGAGCGCTTCCTGGGCGTGCACTTCTCCAACCCGGCACCGTTCATCCCCGGCGTAGAGGTCATCCCGCACGCGGGCACCTCCGAGGCCACCGTCGAGGCCGCCCGCACGATTGTGGGGGAGACCGGCAAGGAGAGCGCGACAGTCAAGGACGTCACCGGCTTTGTGCTCAACCGGCTCCAGTACGCCCTCTTCCATGAGGCCGCGCAGGTGGTCGAGGAGGGCATCGCGACGGCGGAGGACGTGGACACCATGGTCCGCACCACCTTCGGCTTCCGGCTGCCCTTCTTCGGCCCGTTCGCGATCGCGGACATGGCCGGACTCGACGTCTACGCCTTCTGCTACAAGTCCCTCCAGACCGGCTTCCCGGAGCGGTTCGCCACCCCGCAGATCCTGCAGGACAAGGTCGACGCCGGCCAGCTCGGCACCAAGACCGGCTCCGGCTTCCTCAACGTCCCGGCCGAACGGACCGCCGCACTGGTGGCTTACCGGAACAAGGCCTACGTCGCGATGCAGAAGCTGATCGAGGAACTCGGCCCGGCGCCGCTGGGCTAAGCACCCCCGACGACTAACTTTCTACAGGAGACTTCCATGACCCCATTTCCCGCAGACCGCACGGTGATCGTAACCGGCGCCGTTTCAGAGCGCGGCATCGGCCGGGCCACCGCCGACTACCTGGCCGAACGCGGCTGGAACATCGGCGTGATCGACCTCGACGACGCCGCCAGCAAGGTCCTGGCCAAGGAGCTGGCCGCGAAGCACGGCGTCAAGGCCCACGGCGCCGGCGCCAATATCGGCGACGAGGCCTCGGTCCGCGCCGCGATCGACGAGATCGAGGCCGAACTGCCGCAGCTCGTCGCCCTGGCCAACATCGCCGGCGTCAGCTCCCCGGTGCCCTACCTGGAACTCGACGCCGCCGAGTGGGACCGGGTGCTCAACATCAACATGAACGGCGTGCACTACGCCACCCGCCGGGCCGCCGAATCGATGGCTAAAAACCGGATCGGCCGGATCGTCAACATCTCCTCGGTCTCCGCCCAGCGCGGCGGGGGCACCTTCAGCAAGACCCCGTACTCCGTGGCCAAGGCCGGCGTCATCGGCCTGACCCGCGCCACCGCCCGCGAACTGGGCGAGTACGACATCACCGTCAACGCCATCTCGCCGGGCCCGATCGACACCGACATCATGGGCGGCACCCTCAGCGAGGACCGCAAGGATGAACTCGTCAAGGACCTGGTGGTCAACCGGGTGGGCAGCACCCGCGACATTGCGGCCGCGATCCACTTCCTGATCGGCGAGGACGCCGGCTACATCTCCGGCCAGACGCTGAACGTCGACGGCGGCCTGTACATGCACTGACGGCTCCCCAGCCCGGGAGCATGCACTAAACCGCGGGCCGCCGGCCCGCGGGGGAACCACCCCACCTCATCACTCGAAGGAGAGTGCTGTGTCCGTAACCACCGCAACATCCAAGGAGCTTCTGGCCCGTCCGGTCCTGAAGTCCGCGATCTCCAAGGCGGCCCGCCGGCTGATGCCGATGCTGGTCATTCTGTACGTCGTCTCGTTCCTGGACCGGACCAATGTCGGCTTCGCCGAGGCCGCCCTCGGCGCGGACAAGGGCGTATCCGCCGCGGCGTTCGCCCTGGGTGCCGGCATCTTCTTCATCGGCTACGCGATCTTTGAAATTCCCAGCAACCTGCTGCTCAAGAAGGTGGGGGCCAAGATCTGGCTTGCCCGCATCGCGATCACCTGGGGCATCGTCTCGGCCTGCTTCGCCTTCGTGCAGGGCGAACCGTCGTTCGTGATCCTGCGCTTCCTGCTCGGTGTGACCGAGGCCGGGCTCTTCCCCGGCGTCATCATGTACCTGGCCGAATGGTTCCCCAACAAGGTGCGCGTGCAGATGTTCGCGATCTTCTACCTGGCGCAGCCCTTCTCCCAGATGATCGGCAACCCGCTCTCCGGCTGGCTGATCAACATCGGCGACCAGGTCCCCGGCCTGCGCGGCTGGCAGGTGATGTTCTTCGTTGAGGGCGCCCTCGCCATCCTGGCAGGCATCGCGGCCTTCTTCTTCCTGATCAACGGCCCGGAAAAGGCGAAGTTCCTCAGCGGCGAAGAGAAGTTTGCGCTCAAGGAAGTCATGGCACTCGAAGACACCGTCAAGGACGAGACCGGCCCCCGCGGCATCCTCGCCGCCATGCGCAACGGGCGCGTCTGGTACTTCACCGCGATCTACTTCTGCCTGCAGATCGCCGTCTACGGCGTGACGTTCTTCCTCCCGCAGCAGGTTTCCTCGCTCACCGGACAGAAGGTGGGCCTCGCCGTCGGCCTGCTGATCGCGGTGCCCTGGTTCTTCGGCATCTTCTCCTGCTACTTCATCGGCAAGGCGGCCGACACCGTGGCCAAGCGGCGGAAATTCGGTACCGTCCTGTTCCTCTCGACCGGCCTGTGCATCTTCGGTTCGGCCTGGGCGGGAACCAACCACCAGCCGGTGCTGGGCATGATTTTCATTACCCTGGCCGTCTGCAGCTTCCTCGCTGTCGGCCCGGTGGTGTGGTCCTACCCGACGGCGTTCCTCGCCGGTTCCGCCGCTGCGGCCGGTATCGGCCTGATCAACTCGCTGGGCAACCTGGGCGGCTTCGTCGCCCCGATCCTGCGGACCGCGGTCAACGAGGCCACGCATTCGCCCACCGGATCCATGGGTGTCTACGCCCTGGGCGTTATGCCGTTCGTGGCGGCTGCGATGATGTTTGCCACCAAGCGGTTCCGCAACAAGGCTGACGAACTGCTCGACTGAGCCGTTCCCGACGCCCCACCCGAAGGAGACCCATGAGCCGCACCTCCGGCACCAGCGCCACGCCCCTGTATGTCGGTGTCAGCACCAAGATGTATTTGGGCTACCGGGCAAGCCTGCGCTGGCTTTCGGAGGTGCGCGCCGTCGTTGACGCCCGTCCCGCCCTCGCGGCGGGGCGGGACGTCCGCGTGTTCGTTATCCCGTCCTTCCCCGTCCTGGCCCGGGCCGGCGAGATCCTGGCCGGGTCGCCCGTGCTCCTCGGCGCCCAGGACTGCGCGTGGGGGGACGGGGCGCTGACCGGGGAAGTCAGCCCCGGCATGCTCTCCGAGCTCGGCGTCTCACTCGTGGAGATCGGGCACGCGGAACGCCGGGCGCTGTTCGGCGAGGACGACGCCGTGGTGGCGCGGAAGGTGCGGGCCGCCGTCGGCGCCGGTCTGGCGCCGCTGCTCTGCATCGGTGAGCCGGGCAGGCTTCCCCCGGAGGAGGCCGCCCGTTTCTGCCTCAGCCAGGTCCGCTTGGCGACCGGCGGGGATGATTCGCTGGCCCCGCACCTGGTCCTGGCCTACGAGCCGGTCTGGGCGATCGGGGCCGACCGGCCGGCCGAGCCGGCGTACGTGAACGCGGTGGTGGCGCTGATCCGCGCCGGGCTCGGCGCGGCCTGTCCCATCATCTACGGCGGCAGCGCCGGGCCCGGGCTGCTGCCGCAGCTGGCTGCCGCCGATGGACTGTTCCTGGGCCGCTTCGCCCACGACGCCGGCAACCTCGGCCGGGTGCTGGACGAAGCCCTTGAAGCAACGCGGGGTCAGAGATAGCCGATGGCGACGGCCGGGAGGGGCCGGAAGTGACCTCGCGCTGCGTCAGGTGTCAGTGTTTCGCGCCGGCCAGCAGTTCCTCGAGCCGCTCGTAGCCTTCGCTCAGCCCGCCTTCCATCCCGGACTGGGCCATGCCGTCGCGGGCCTCCATGCTGGGGTAGACCGCGTGGCCGGTCAGCCGGGTGCGGCCGCTGCCGAGGTCACCGAAGGTGAGGAACTCGATGCTCACCACGTCCGGATAACCGCCGTATTCAAAGGTCTGGATCGCGAAGTCGTTCTCCCGGACGGTGTGGAAGACGCCGTTGAACCGGTGGCCGACGCCGTCGGGTCCGGTGTGCGTGTAGCGGTAGCTGCCGCCGGTCCGGAAGTCATAGTGCTCCACGTCCATGGTGACCCGCCGCGGGCCAAGCCACTGGGTGACGAGGTCCGGCTCCTTGTGGGCCCGGAACACGTCCGGGACGGGAAAGTCGAACTCCCGCTCGAAGTCGATGAAGGGCAGGCCTTCCGGAACGGTGAGTTTCAGGGCGTTGCTCATGATGAGTCCTTTGCCGGGGTGCCGCGCGCAGCGGCCTGGGATTGGAGCACGGCGTCGAGGCTGCGGAACTGCCCTTCGCGGACCAGTCGGTACTGGTCGATCCAGGCCGTGAGGGCCTCCAGCCGTGCGGGGTTCAGGTGGACGGGCCGGCGCTGGGCGTCCCGCGTGCGCGTGACAAGCCGGGCCTGCTCGAGGACCTGGATGTGCTTCGAGACCGCCTGCTTGGTGATCGCGAAGGGCTCCGCCAATTCGTTGACCGTGGCCGGGCCGCGGCTGAGCCGGGCGATGATGCGGCGGCGCACGGGGTCGGCAAGGGCCAGGAAGGCGTTGTCGAGGTGTTCGTCGTCGCTGTCCATACGCCGCGCTCCAAGATCCGCCGGCCGAGAACCGGCCGATAATCCAACCGTTAGGTTGATCAACCTTTGGGTTGTTTAAGAGTAGGCCCGCTGCCGGCGCGCCGGCAAGGGCTCTGCCTAGACCCTCGCGTGCAGCCGGGGGAGCGCGTCAACCAGCGGTGCCAGCTCCGGGAGCTCCTGGGCCTGCGCCAGGGCGCGCTCCAGGGTGTGGTCGTGGGCCGGCCGGGCCTGCTCCAGCAGGGAGATCCCGCTGGGGGTGAGCTCGGTATAGATACCTCGGCGGTCGTCCGCGCACAGGATCCGGGTCAGCAGGCCGCGCTCTTCGAGCCGGTTGACCAGCCGCGTGGTGGCACTGGGGCTCAGCGCAGTCGCCCGGGCCAGCTGCTGCATCCGCATGTGCCAGCCGTCCTGCCGGCTCAGTGCGTCCAGCACCGTGTACTCGACCACGGACAGCTGTGCCTCGGCTTGGAGTGCGCGTTCCAGCTCGGTTTCGATCAGGCCGTGCAGTGCCGCGAGGGTCCGCCAGCCTTGCGCCCGGACCTCGACGGCGTCGTCCTTGATGCCCATCAGTTGTGCTCCCCTCAAACTCGGTTGCCGCGCTAGCGACAGCATAATGCGGACCGTCCACAAATTAGTTGCTTGCGCCCTATAGTTGCGCGTGCAACAATAAATAAGGCGTCTGCAACTAATAGTTTACGCCTCACCCATTCCTCCGTACAGTTTTGAAGGAGCATATCCATGCCTATCGGCCTGATCGCGCTCGCCCTTGGCGGGTTCGGCATCGGACTCACCGAGTTCGTCATCATGGGCCTGCTGCCCGAAGTGGCCGCAGACTTCCACATCACCGAGGCCACCGCCGGCTGGCTGATCTCCGGCTACGCGCTCGCCGTCGTCGTCGGAGCCCTGCTGCTGACTGCCGCCGTGACCCGCTTCGACCGCAAGCCCGTGCTGGCGGTGCTGATGGTGCTGTTCATTGCGGGCAACCTCGTCTCCGCCATTGCTCCCGACTACGCCCTGATGATGGTCGGCCGGATCATTGCCGCCCTGGCGCACGGTGCGTTCTTCGGGATCGGCGCGGTCGTGGCCGCCGGCATGGTGGCCCCGAGCAAGAAGGCCGGCGCCATTGCGATCATGTTCACCGGGCTGACGGCGGCCAATGTCCTCGGCGTGCCGTTCGGCACCCTGCTCGGCCAGGCCGCCGGCTGGCGCTCCACGTTTTGGGCCATCACCGGCATCGGCGTGCTCGCCCTGGTAGGCATCCTGGCCCTGGTACCCAACACCGGCCCGGGCGAGACCGCCCCCGGAGGACTGAAGAGCGAACTCCGGGCCTTCCGGTCCGGCCAGGTCTGGCTCTCCATCTTCGTGACCATCCTCGGCTACGGCGGCGTGTTCGGCGCTTTCACCTACATGGCGTTCACGCTGACCGAAGTCACCGGCTTTTCCGCGGCCACCTTGCCGTGGCTGCTGATTCTCTTCGGTGTGGGACTGTTTATTGGCAACACCATCGGCGGCAAGGCCGCTGACCGGAACGTGGACCGCACCCTGCTGGTGGTGCTCGCTGCCCTCGTAGTGGTCCTTGTGGTCTTCGGCCTCACTGCCGCCAACCAGCCGATGACCATCGCCTCCATGGTGCTGCTGGGCGGCTTCGGCTTCGCCACCGTTCCCGGCCTGCAGATGCGGGTCATGAAATATGCCGACAGCGCCCCGACCCTGGCCTCCGGCGCCAACATCGGCGCCTTCAACGTCGGCAACGCACTGGGTGCCTGGCTGGGCGGCGCGACGATCACCGCCGGCCTCGGCTACACCTCGCCGATCTGGGCCGGCGCCGGAATTACCCTGCTGGGCCTGGCCGTGATGGCCTTCGCCGCCGCTGCCGCCAGGACCGCTGCCACGAAGACCGCCGGGAAGAACGGCGCCGGCCGGATCGCGCCGGCAGCGGTCGCACCGGCTGGCCCGCTGACCGGCGGCGCACCGGCCGACCCGCTGGCCGGCGGCGCACCGGCCGACGCCGAACTGCAGCGCCTCTAGCGCGCCGCCCGGCGGTTCCGGCAGACCTCCACATACGCCCGGAACGGCGCCAGCCGCTCCGCGGCGGGAAGCTCCAGGGCCTCCGGATGCCACTGCACCGAGGCCACCCAGCGCTCCGGGTCTTCCAGCGCCTCCACGGTCCCGTCGTCGGCCACCCCGCTCACCACCAGGCCGCGGCCCACGCGGGCCACGGCCTGGTGGTGGCCGGAGGCGATCTTGACCGTCACCGCGGCGGCACCGCCGGTGGTCGCGGCAGCCGCCGGTGGCCGTGTCCGCAGGGTCCGTGTCCGCGGTGCCCGCGGCGCCGTACAGCGCTGCCACCTTTGATCCCGGGACGATCGCGACCTCGTGCCAGGCCCAGGGGCCGGCGCCGCGGCCCGGCGAGGGCACCCGGTGCGGCACCGTGCCCGGGACCATGTCCTGGAGCAGGGTTCCGCCGTAGAGGACATTCAGGAGCTGGTGGCCGCGGCAGATGCCCAGCACCGGCACGCCGGCGTCGATGGACAGCCGGGCGACCGCAACATCCAGGTCGTCCTGGTCCCGGTTGACGTCGTAGCAGGCTCCGCCCGGCTCTTCGCCGTAGAGCCGCGGGTCCAGGTCGCCGCCGCCCGGCAGCACCACGCCGTCGAGCTCCCCAAGCCCCTCGGCCGCGCCGAGCAGCACGGGTTCGCCGCCGCCGTCGCGCACCAGTTCCACGATGTAGTCGAAGAGGGCATTCGCCTCGCCCACCCGAGGATCGGGGTCCGCGGAACTGCTGAGCCGGACCGGAATCCCGATACGGGGACGGGCGGCGGTGGGCGGAAACGGAATCTGCATGACTCATTTTGCACCACCGGTTCCGCCAGGCTACGCGGGGCTAGGATGGCCGGATGAACAACAGGTATCTCGTGTCCCGCAGCCGCTTCATCGCGGCAACCCCCGAAGCCATTTTTGACGTACTCGCCACACCGGCGCTGCACAGCGTGATCGACGGATCGGGCACCGTGAAGGGCGCCCAGCCGCGCGGTCCCGAGCGGCTCGCCCTCGGCGCGAAGTTCGGCATGGAAATGAACATCAAGCTGGATTACAAGATCCTCAACACTGTCTGCGAATTCGAGGAGGGCCGCCGGATCGCGTGGCGGCACTTCGGCGGCCACGTCTGGCGGTATCTGCTCAACCCGGTGGCCGACGCCGACGGAACCCCGGGCACCCTCGTCACCGAACAGTGGGACGCGCGGCACGTGCGGGCCAGGATCCTGCTCCGCCTTGCCGGTTACCTCCGGCGCCACCCGGCCAGCATTGAACAGACCCTCGCCAGGCTCGACGCCTACCTGACCTCGGACGCCGCAGCAGGCTCCGGCGCCGCGCCGGATCACCGCCACTAGGCGCTCCGGATGAGCGCTGCCCGCAGCCTGCACCCGAGCCCGCGCACCCTCGAGGTTGAAAGTCTTGCCGGTTTTGACCGGCTGGTCGCGGCCGGCGCACGGTCCATGCACGGCTGGCACGTCCAGTCCCTGGACCTGCGCGGACGCCGGGAAGCGGTGGAGTCCCTGGACGTGCAGGGCGCGATTTTCCTGGGCTGCACCTTCGGCGAGGGGGTCGAGGAATCGCTGCGCGGCCGCGGCGCCCTGATCTTTCCCAAACTGGAAGCGGTGCCGTTCAACCCCTACCGCGGCCGGCTCTACACCCCGCAGGAGCTGTACGCAGGGGTGGCTGAAACCCGGTACGAAGACACCCTGGACGCCCGGGTGTACCAGTGGAGCATCCGCCCCGGCCAGCGTCGCAGGCTCGACGCGACCCTCGCCGCGGCGCTGCACGACCACTCAATCGGCGACGCGCTGGAAGAATTGACCCGGTCGGAGCTGGACCACGGGCGCGTCATGGTGGGCATCATGGGCGGGCATGCCGCCAGCCGCGGTTCGGCGGGCTTCACCGAGGCGGCGCTGCTGGGCCGCCTGCTGGCGCGCAACGGCCGGGTGGTTGCCACCGGCGGCGGGCCGGGCACCATGGAGGCGGCCAACCTGGGCGCCTACCTCAGCGAAGCGGACGAAGCGGACTTCCAGCGGGCCCTGGCGGACCTCGCCGCCGTGCCCGGTTTCCGGCCCTCGGTCTCCGCCTGGGCGCGGGCCGCCGCCGCCGTCGTCGAACGCCATCCGGACGGGACGCCGTCGCTGGGGATCCCCACCTGGTTCTACGGCCACGAGCCGCCCAACTTCTTCGCCACCCACATCGCGAAATACTTCGCCAACGCGATCCGGGAGGCGGTCCTGCTCGAGCTCTGCAACGGCGGGATCATCTTCCTGCCCGGTTCCGGCGGCACCGTGCAGGAGATTTTCCAGGACGCCTGCGAGAACTACTACGGCACCCCGGAGACGATCACCCCGATGGTGCTGGTGGGCAGGGAACACTGGCTGCGGCGGTACCCCGCGTGGCCCCTGCTGCAGAGTCTGGCCGCCGGCCGGCGGATGGAGAACCGGATCTACCTGGTGGACAACGTCGAGGAGGCCCTCGCGGTGCTCGAAGGCTAAGGGACCCCCCGCGGCGGTGGACGGCTGGACGGCCCGGGGCGCTACAGGTCCTTGCGGCACGCCGCGCGGCCCAGTTCGTGCAGGCCGTTCAGGTCCCCGGCCGCCAGGCCGTCGGGCGCCCCGATCTCGGGATACATCAGCTGGGTCGGGTCATCGACGTGCTCCAGGCCCATGACGTGCCCGAGTTCGTGCAGGATCACGGCCGTGGCGTAGGCCGTACCGTCCCCGCGGCCCAGGTCGCCGCTGATCTGCGGCGCGTCCAGTTCCAGGCTGCCGGTGACGAAACTTTTCGGCCCGTCGCCGAAGCTGAAGTGGGTGCTGCCGCCGGTGCCGATCACGGCCCCTTTGAGCTGCGGCGCCTGCTCCGGGGTGGTCCAGGCGATCAGCAGGGGAGCCCAGCGCTCGCCGTAGCGGTCCTTCTGGTAGGGCGCTCGGCTCTGCGACGGCTGCTCCGTGGTGGGCCCGTCGTCGACGAACTTGATCCCCGTGGCCTCGGAGACTGTCCGGATCGCGTTCTCCACCAGCGGCCCGGCGCCCTCGGGAGCAAGGGCGGCATTGACCACGTAGTGCAATGGCCGGCAGGGGGAGTATCCGACCGGGCTGCCGTCGGCGTTGGTGGCCAGGAACTTGTACGAGGTGTTCCCCGACGTCGGTGCCGGCGGCCGGCCCAGCGGCTGGTCCTGCTCTTCGAAGCCGGGCGGCGGCACAGCCATGGGGGAGCCGTCGTCGGGGACACCGGCCTGCCGGCCTGCCGGACTCGCCGTGGGATGGTCCGTCGATGGGCCCGCCGGTTGGCCGGGCGTCCTGCCCGCCGGTTGGTCGGGCGTCCTGCCCGCCGCCTCGGCGTCGGCCCCGCCGTTGAATTCGAAGAACCCGACGAACCGAGGGTCCCCGTACACCAGGCCGGCGGTCAGGAAGGCGGCCCCGGCGATCAGGACTACGGCGGCGAGGTTCCGGAACACGCGGGCCGTGCTGCGGGCGCGGCTGTGCCGCGGGCGCCGGGCCCGTCTGCCGGGATCGTCCACTAAGCGACCACCGCGCCGAACGCCATGCCCAGCAGGTAGGTGACGGCGGCGGCGCCCAAACCGATGGCGAGCTGGCGGAACGCACGGCTCGCGGGGGAGGTGCCGGAGAGCAGGCCGACGACGCCGCCGGTCAGCAGGAGAGCAATCCCCACCAGGGCGGCGGAAACCACGAGCGCGGCGATTCCGGTCATGCCCAGCACGAACGGGATGATCGGCACGATCGCGCCGGAGGCGAAGAAGCAGAAGCTCGACGCCGCGGCGCTCCACGCCGTGCCGACGGCCTCATGCTGGTCTTCGGTCTCCGGAAGTTCCGGCTGCAAGGACAGGCTCGGGTCGCAATCGCAGTCCAGCACGCCCATCCGTTCGGCGACGCGGTGTTCGGCGGCCTCCCGGGACATGCCGCGGGCCAGGTAGACGAGCACGAGCTCGTTGTGTTCGATGTCCAGCGACGGTGCGGCCGCCAGGGTGATCTGGGTGGGCCGGGTCGCGGCCAGCAGTTCACGCTGGGAACGCACGGAGATGAACTCGCCGGCCCCCATCGACAGCGCGCCGGCCAGCAGGCCGGCCACGCCGCTGAGCAGGACCACGGAACTGCCGACTCCCGAGGCGGCCATGCCCATAACGAGGGAGAGGTTGCTGACCAGCCCGTCATTGGCGCCGAACACCGCGGCGCGGAAACTGCCGGCGAGCCGGTTCCGGCCGCGGGTCGCCAGGCCGCGGACGACCTCCTCATGGATCTGCTCGTCGGCGACCATGGCCGGCGTCGCGTTCGGGTCGTTGGCGTACGGCGAACGGCTTTCGGCCCGCTGCGCCAGGGCCAGGACAAAGACTGAGCCGAAGTGCCGGGCCAGGAAGCCGAGGAACTGGCTGCGGAGCGAGGCCGGGCGGGGCCGGCCGGCGTGCCCGCCGAGAAGCTGCAGCCAGTGCGCCTCATGGCGCCCTTCCGCTTCGGCCAGGGCCAGCAGGATGTCGCGTTCCTCGCCACTGCGGTTCTGGGCGAGGTCGCGGTAGACAGCCGCCTCGGCGCGCTCGTCGGCGAGGTACTGGCGCCAGCGCTTGATGTCCGCCGCCGAGGCGTCGGGTGAGGCGGCGGGGCTTTCGGGCGAGCCCACGGAGGGGCTGTCGTCAGAATGGTTTCGATCAGACGGGGCGTGCTGAGACACGTAAACTCCTGGGCTTGATAGGGCATGGTCGTGCCCCATTGCCACATCAGCCTACCGCGTAATTCCGCGGATTTTCGGCTGGCAATCCTCACTGCAAAGTTTCGGTGCGCCGTAAAGTAAGTACCCTTACGGCCCGACGGCGGCCGGGCACGACGGCCCTTGACCGCCGTCTCGGGCGGTGTTCGAATGAATGCCAGGGCGGGTTCTCCGGCAGGCCCGTCCGGCCGTTTCCCGGGCGCCGGCGCGTGGGCCCGGCCGGCTCAAACAGCTGCCGCAGCCCGAATCAGCGGAGGTTGCACCATGGACAACACCGGATCACACCCGGCCCGGCCGGCCAGGGACTCCGTCGAAGCGGACCCGGCCTACGATTTCGCCGAGGATGCCCCGGTCGGGGACGCGGAAACCGTGGAGGAAGAGCTGCTCGAAGAGGCCGACCGGAACGTCCCCCTCGAGGCTGAGGATTTCCTCGGTGACGAGCAGCCCATCGTGCCCGTGGACACGGACGAATTCCGCGAACCCGAGGAAGACGAATAACGGACGGCGCTTGAGGCCGAAGCCGGACACGACGACGGCGGCGCCCCCGGGAGGAAGCGCCGCCGTCGTCGTGCTCTGGAGAGGAAACCCGGGGCAACGGGCCGGCCGGACCTAGTGGGTCAGCACGGGAACCTTGTCCTCGTCCCCGGTGGCTCCGCCGGCAACCCGGGCCTGCCAGTTCCGCATCACGGCGGGGTCCGTCGGCCTGGTCAGCAGCGACACGGCCAGGTAGACCACCGCGGAGGCCAGCAGCCCGTAGTAGATCGGCTCGTTGGCGTAGATGCCGTCCAGCGGCACCTCGGCGTTGATCTCCAGGATGATCATGGTGCCGAGCGTGATGACGGAGCCGACGGCCATCGAGGCGGCCGCGGCGATACCGGTGCCGCGTTTCCACACCAGCCCGCCGAGGATCGCAACCAGCAGGCCGCCGACGAGGATGTCGTAGGCGATGGTGAGCGCGGCGACGACGTCCTTGGTGATGATGGCGATCACGATTGCCACTACGCCCAGGCCCAGGACCCAGAGGCGGTTGGCCTTGACGTCGTGCTCCGGGTTGTCCGTGTCGTCGGTGTTGATGGTCTTCCCGAACCAGCCGGCGACGAACGGCAGGACGTCGGCGCGGGCCACCGTGGCGGCCGCGATCAGGGCGCCGGAGGCGGTGGACATCATCGCGGCGACGGCCGCTGCGAGGACCAAACCGCCGATCCCGATCGGCAGCAGGTTGGTGGCGACCTCGGCGTAGACCACGTCCTTGCCCAGGGCCTTTACGTCGATCTCCGGCAGGGCAACGCGGGCGCCGAGACCGATCAGCGCGCCGGCGGCGCCATAGAGGATGCAGTAGATGCCCGCCGTCGAGCCGCCCCACCGCGCGACAGTGGGGGTCTTGGCGGTGAACACGCGCTGCCAGATGTCCTGGCCGATCAGCAGGCCCAGGGTGTAAACGACGAAGTAGGTGATGATCGTCTGGATGCCGATGCCGTCAATCTGGAAGAAGCTGGCGTCGACGCGGGCGCGGATTCCGTCGAGGCCGCCCGCTGCGTTGAGCGTGAAGGGCAGCATCAGCAGGAAGATTCCCACCGTTTTGATCACGAACTGGACCTGGTCGGCCAGGGTGATGGACCACATGCCGCCGATCGTCGAGTAGACCAGCACAATTGCGCCGCCGACGGCGATGGCCAGCGCGCGGTCCCAGCCGAAGAGCACCACGAAGATCGTCGCGTAGGCGCCGGTGGAGGTGGCGCAGAGCATCAGTGTGTAGGCGAGCATCACGATGCCGGAGGTCTGGGTGGCCCGGCTGCCGTAGCGCAGGGTCAGCATCTGGGAGACCGTGTAGATCTTCAGCTTTTGGATGGTGCCGGCGAAGAGCAGGCTGAGCAGCAGCACGCCCGCGCCGATCGCGACCACAAGCCACATGCCGGAGATGCCGAATTTGTAGCCCAGCCCGACGCCGCCCACGGTGGAGGCACCGCCGAGCACGACGGCGGCCATGGTGCCGGTGTAGAGGAAGGGGCCGAGGCGGCGGCCGGCCACCAGGAAGTCGCTGTTGTTCTTGGTGCGGGACTTGCCCCACCAGCCGAAGGCCAGCATGGCGATGAGATACACCACCACGATGGCGATGTTGATGAAACTTGCGTCCATTGAGGGCTCCTTTGGAGCTGTTGCAAGCGGCCGGGAACGGACGGCCGCAACTTCACGGCCGCGTGCCCCTGCTGCTCGATGCGGATTGCGGAGGGCTGACTGCGCCCGGGTCACTGCCTTTTCCATTGCCTAATAGGCAACACTTGTTGCCACACGCTATGGTGTGACGGTGGTAACAGTCAAGCTGTGACGCCGGCGTGTCCTGGCGGGCGTCCCGGGGGTGGCCTGCGGTTAGGATTGGCTCCAATGATGGGGCCGCGCGGCCGGCCGTGAAAGGTTCCTATATGAAGGCTCTACCCGTTGAACCGAGCAACGTTCCGGTTGCTATCGGTTCCAGGATCCGTGCGGCGCGGCAGTCCCAGCGGCTCACCATCGAGCAGGTCGCCGACGCCACCGGCCTGACCAAGGGGTTCCTTAGCCGGGTGGAGCGGGATCTCACCTCGCCCTCGGTGAGCTCGCTGGTGACCCTGTGCCAGGTCCTCTCCATCTCGATCGGCGAGCTGTTCGCCGCGCCGGAAACCCACCTCACCAAGAAGGGCGAGGGGCCCCGGATCTCGCTCGGCGGCGAGGGCATCGTGGAGCGGTTGCTGACCGCCCGGTCCGAACGCCGGGTCCAGATCATCCAGGCGGTGATCGAGCCCAAGGGCCGCGGCGAGTCCGAGCTCTACGCCGTCGACTGCGATGTCGACGTGCTGCATGTGGTGAAAGGCAGTATCCGGCTCGTCCTCACCAACGAGGAATTCGAGCTGGAAACCGGCGACACCGTCACTTTCCCCGGCCGCGAGCCGCACACCTGGGTCAATCCGACGAACGAGCCGGTCGAGGTGCTCTGGGTCCTGGTGCCGGCCGCGAGCCGGTAGGTTCCCGGGCCGCCGGCCGGTTGGTTCCCCGGGCCGCCGCCGCCGGTGGGGTCGCCGGGCCGCCGGCCGGTAGGTTCGCCGGGCCGCCGGCCGGTGCGGCGCTCCCGCCCACTTGCCTCCGCCCGCACGGACTGGGCCTGGGCTGTAAGCCCGGGTTTCCGGGGTGGGCCGGCGAGTAACTGGGCGGGAGCGCCGGCAGCCCCTGGCCCGAGGCCTACCGGACGCTCCTCGGCCCGGCGGCGCAGGTGTGAGTGTCATCGGGCTGGGGGCCGCGGCGGGTGCGACGTCGGCCTGCGGGCGCCAGCGGGGGCTCACCGGACGTTCCGCGGACCCTTGGCCAGCACGGCACGGACCTCGGCTACGACGCGCTCCGGCTCAAACCAGATGTGCTCGGGCATGTAATGGAGCGCGCAATATCCGTTGATCGTCGCGGCATTGTTCCGGCCCAGGTCGCGGCGGAGCGACGCCCGGCTCGAATGGAATGCGAAACCGTCCACTTCAACGATCAGGAACCCTTGGAGCAGGAAGTCAACCCGGCCGATCCCTCGCAGGTAAACCTGGGCATCGTAGCCAATCCCGTTCGATTTGAAGAGATGCTGGGCGTCCACTTCAACGATGGACTCAGCCCGAAGGTCCAGCTGCCGCAATGCCCGCCGGGCTGTCCCGGACCGGTCGGCGGTGAGTTCGGCTTTCAGAAGCTCCAGCGGGATGCCAAACAACCGCATCGCTGATGTTGCGATGGCGACCGATGCCGGGGGAGCAACGCAACCCAAAGCATGCAGAACCACGTCCTCGACGGCGGCTACAGGCGGCCCGGCAGGACCGTCGAAGCGGACGGTCCGGTGCCGCACAAAACCGGATCCGTGGCCGTGGTTGCATGCCAGATGGTGCTTGGACGGGGGCTCACGCAGCCAGAGGCCGTAGTGGCCCGCGGCGCTGACGCAGCTGACGCGGGCGTTATTCTGAACCGCGGCCAGGAATTCGGGCTTGTAGCCGGGCAGGACAAACACGCCCCGCCGCGGCTGGCGGGCGACCGCGGCGAGCCGGGCAACGTCGGTGCGGGTGTAGCCGGCGGACAGGAGTTGGCCGGTCCGGGCAACTCCGCCCAGCCGGGTCAGATGTGTCAGTAGGTTCATGGAATCAGTAGAGGGTGCCCTGTCCGCGTCCGGAAGCCGGTGGCCGCGCTATCTGGACAACTTTCGACAGTCCGCGGTCCCGGCTGGCTGCGTTCCAGCCCGGTTACTTGCTGGCCCGCCGGACCGGACTCGGCCGGAAACCCGGATCTTAGCGGGCCCGCCGACCGGTGGGCCCGCGCAGGAAGCAGTAACCGGGCAGGAGCGGGCCCGCAGACCGGTAGGCCCGCGCAGGAAGCAGTAACCGGGCAGGAGCAAGCCCGCCGAGCGTGGGGACGCCAACCAGGGGGTTCAAGGTAAACAACTGATGCGCGGTGGGCAACTCCGAGTGTATGATGACTGTCACACCCGTCGGACAACCCTCGAAGGAGACGCCTCTCTTGGAAGAGCTGCGCATCGAAGCCAATGGCAATCTTGGCCCCATCGATTCCTCCCGCATCCCGCGCTACGCCGGCGCCGCCACCTTTGCCCGCCTGCCGCGGCTGGACCAGGTCGCCAAGGCCGATGTCACGGTGGTCGGCGTGCCCTTCGACTCCGGCGTGTCCTACCGCCCCGGCGCGCGCTTCGGTGCCAACCACGTCCGCGAGGCCAGCCGGCTGCTGCGCCCCTACAACCCGGCCTGGGACGTCAGCCCCTTCGAGAACATCCAGGTGGCCGACGCCGGGGACATGGCCGTCAACCCGTTCAACATCAACGAGGCGATCGAAACCATCCAGCAGAACGCGCTGGACCTGACGGCGTCGGGCGGCAAACTGCTGACCCTGGGCGGGGACCACACCATCGCGCTGCCCCTGCTGCGCGCGGCCGCCGAACGCGCCGGCCAGCCGGTTGCCATGCTCCACTTCGACGCGCACCTGGACACCTGGGACACCTACTTCGGCGCCGAGTACACGCACGGCACCCCGTTCCGCCGCGCCGTCGAGGAAGGCATCCTGGACACCGAAGCCATCAGCCACATCGGCACCCGCGGCCCCCTCTACGGCAAGAAGGACCTCGACGACGACCACCGCTTCGGCTTCGGCATCGTCACCTCCGCCGACGTGTACTACCAGGGCGTCCTGGAAACCGTCGCCAAGGTCCGCGACCGGATCGGCAACCGCCCGCTCTACATCTCCGTGGACATCGACGTCCTCGACCCCGCCCACGCCCCCGGCACCGGCACCCCGGAGGCCGGCGGCATCACCAGCCGCGAACTGCTGGAGATCATCCGCGGGTTCCGCGGCATGAACCTGGTGGGGGCCGACGTCGTCGAGGTCTCCCCGGCGTACGACCACGCCGAGATCACCGGGGTGGCGGCCAGCCACGTCGCCTATGAGCTCGTCACCTTGATGGCCGACAGTGCCGTCGACGGCGACCGTTCCGGCGCGCCCAGCGGCTACGCCGCACAGGCCCTCGGCACCGAAACGCGCCGCCCGGCCGGTTTCGCTGCCCCGGCCGCCGCGTCCGGGCCGGACGAGAGCCGGGTATCCGAGTGACCGGCATGCGCAACGGCGGTGACCTCGTCGTCGAGACCCTGGAGGCGCTCGGTGCGAAAACCGTCTTCGGCATTCCCGGCCAGCACGCCCTCGGACTCTTCGACGCGATGGGCCGCGGAAACCTGCATTTCGTCTCGTCCCGGGTGGAGAACAACTCGGCGTTCGCCGCCGACGGCTACTCCCGCGCCACCGGCGAAGTCGGCGTGCTGTTCCTGTCCACCGGCCCGGGCGCGCTGACCTCGCTGGCCGGGCTGCAGGAGGCCTACGCCACCGGGGTGCCCATGGTGGTCGTGGCGAGCCAGATCCCGCTCGAGGGCCTCGGCGCGCGGCGCAAGGGCATGCTGCACCAGCTCGATGACCAGAAGGCCTCGGCCGCCAACGTCACCAAGAGCCAGCGGCTGATCCAGCACGCGTCCGGGATCCCGTCGGCTATCCAGGACGCCTGGACCGAGGCGATCTCCTCGCCGCAAGGCCCCGTGTGGATCGAAATCCCGCAGAACGTGCTGCTGGATCCCATAATGGTGCCGCCGGTGGAGGACGCGCTCGCCGAAGCCGCGGATAACCCGCCGCGGGTGGAGCTCGTCCGTGAAGCCGCGAAGTGGCTCGCCGAGGCGAAGCGTCCCGCCATCATCGCCGGCGGCGGCACCCGCCGCGGCCGGGCGGAAAAACAGTTGCTCTCGATCGCGGAAAAGCTGCGCGCACCGGTGATCTGCACCCCCGGCGGCAATGGCGCGTTCCCCTGGAACCATGAACTCTCGCTGCAGTCCTGGATCGAGGACCAGTACATGACGGAGCTGCTCGAGGACGCCGACGTGCTGATCGTGATCGGCTCCTCGCTCGGCGAAGTGACCTCCAACTACTTCACCTTCGAACCGCGCGGCCGGATCATCCAGATCGATGCCGAACCCAGGGTGCTCGAATCCAACCGTCCGGGCCTCGGCATCCGCGCCGACGCCGGCCAGGCGCTCGCAGCGCTCGACGGCGTCCTGGCGGCAGCGCCGGCAGATGCCCTCCCCGACTGGCATGGCCGTTCCCCCGAGGACGTGGTCACGGAAGCCCTCGCCAAGGTCAAGGCCCGGCTGGAAGCCCAGGACCTTGGCAAGGAACTGAAGTTCATGGCCGACATCCGCGAGGCTGTTCCGGCCGCGATGCAGACCTACTGGGACATGACCATCTCCGCCTACTGGGCCTGGAGCTGCTGGGATGCCCGCGAGGGCCAGTTCCACTCCGCCCAAGGCGCCGGCGGCCTGGGCTTCGGCTTCCCGGCGGCGATCGGCGGCGCCGTTGGCCTGGAAACCACCGGAAACCCCGGCGGATCGTCCCGCGTGCTCGCGGTCTCCGGCGACGGCTCGGCGATGTACTCGATCTCCGAGCTGGCCACCGCCAAACAGCACAACGTCCCGGTCACCTGGCTGATCGTGGACGACGGCGGCTACGGCATCCTGCGCGAGTACATGGTGGGTGCGTTCGGCAAGGCCACGGCCACCGAACTGGCCCGCCCCGACTTCGTGAAACTGGCCGAGGCCTTCGGCGTCCCGGCCGTCCGGGTCGCCCCCGAGGGCATCGGGGAGGCGCTCACGGCGGGCTTCGCGGCTGACGGGCCGAACGTCGTCGTCGTCGAAACCCTGCTCAAGATGTTCGCCCCCACGCACCTGGACGTCTAACCCCACCCCTCCCAGCGCGAACGTACACTTCGGGCCCTGAATCCACCCGGATTCGGGGCCCGAAGTGTACGTTCGCGCCTCCCCGGAGGGGTTCTTAGTTTCCCAAAGCAATCATTCTGAGGTATTGTTGCTTCGGGCAAGTAAGTAAGGGGCGTCCACACATGACCGTTGCATCGACCACTGCAGCCAAGCTGGTCCACCAAATATTCGATCTCCAGCGCGCCGTCCGGTGCGTGGCCGCCGCGAGCCTTCGCGGCGACGATACCGGCGTGGCGCTGCAAGGCGTGCTGCGCTTTGTGGGGGAGGGCGAAACCCGTGCCACTCAGCTCGCGGAGCGGCTCGGCGTCAGCGCCCCCGTCCTCAGCCGGCACCTCGCCGAACTGCTCGAACAGGGTTACGTGGTGCGGCGGCCGGACCCCGAGGACGGCCGGGCGCAGTTGATCGCGCTCTCGCCGGCGGGGGATGAAAAGCTCCGCTCCATCGAAGCGCAACGCGCAGCCACGCTGCAGGGGTTCCTGCAGGACTGGAGCGAGGACGACGTCGAAGCGACCTCGCTCACCCTGAAAAAACTAGCTGAATCCCTTCGGAGTTCAGCCCGGGCAAAGACGGCCGGATCCACCGACACGACCAACTTTGTTGAGGAGTAAACCCATGGCAAGCCACGCTGCCGCTGCCGGGCCGTCGCCGGCCACCGCACCCAACCAACCTCCCGCACCCCAGGTGGCCATGAGCCATCGGCAGATCATGGAAGCCCTGACCGGGCTGCTGGCCGCGTTCTTCACCGCGATCATCAGCAGCACCATCGTGGCCAACGCGCTGCCGACCATCATGTCCGAACTCAAGGGCACCCAGACCGACTTCGCCTGGGTGATCACGGCCGCGCTGCTGGCCAACGCGGCCACCACCCCGATCTGGGGCAAGCTCGCGGACCTGTTCGACAAGAAACTCCTGGTCCAGCTAAGCATCGTGATCTTCGTGGCCGGCTCGGTGATGGCCGGCCTGTCCGAGACCATTCCGCTGCTGCTGACCGCCCGCGTTATCCAGGGCATCGCGATGGGCGGCCTCACCGCGCTGGCCCAGGCCATCATCGGCTCGATCATCCCGCCGCGGGACCGCGGCAAGTACTCCGGCTACATGGGCGCCGTGATGGCTGTCGGCACGGCCGGCGGCCCGCTCCTGGGCGGCTTCATCGTCGACAGCCCGCTCGGCTGGCGCTGGACCTTCTTCGTCTGCGTGCCGCTGGCGGTCATCGCACTGATCCTGCTCCAGATCACCCTGAAGCTGCCGCACGTGAAGCGTCCGGCCAAGATCGACTGGCTGGGCTCGGTCCTGCTGACCTCGGGTGTCAGCCTGCTGCTCATCTGGGTCTCCTTCGCCGGCAACCCGGACTACTACGACTGGTGGTCCTGGCAGACGGCCGCCATGGTCGGCGGCGGCATCGCCCTGCTGGCCCTGCTCGTCTACGTCGAATCGCGGGTGCCGCAGCCCATCATTCCGCTGAAAATCATCTCCGAGCGCACCACCGCCCTGGCCATCCTGGCTTCCGTGGCGGTCGGCGTTGGCATGTTCGGTTCCTCCGCCTTCCTCGGCCAGTACTTCCAGGTCGCCCGGGGTGCGAGCCCCACCGAAGCCGGCCTGCTGACGCTGCCGATGATCGCCGGCAACCTGATCGGCTCGGTGCTCTCCGGCCAGCTGATCAGCCGCACCGGCAAGTGGAAGCGCTACCTGATCGCCGGCTCCATCCTGCTGATCGGTGGACTCGGCCTCGCCGGCACCATTGACCACACCACCGAACTCTGGCAGACGGGCCTCTACACCGCCGTGCTGGGCCTGGGCCTGGGCCTGCTGATGCAGAACCTCGTGCTGGCCGTGCAGAACACCGTCCGCGCCTCGGACATCGGCACCGCCAGCGCTTCGGTGGCGTTCTTCCGCTCCGTCGGCGGCGCGATCGGCGTCTCCGTGCTCGGCGCCGTGCTCGGCAACCGGGTCAAGGAACTGGCCGCCGAGGGCCTGGCCGCCGCCGGGATCCCGGTGCAGGGCGGATCCGCCGGCGCCAGCATGGACCTCAAGGCCCTGCCCCCGCAGATCCGGGACATCATGCGTGCCGCCTACGGTGACGCGACGGCGGAAATCTTCCTGATCTCGGCGGCCGTCGGCCTCGTGGCACTGGTGTCGATCCTCTTCATCAAGGAAAAGCCGCTGCGCCGCACGGTGGATATCCAGCCGGAGGCTTCCGCTTCGGCCGCGGTGTCCGCGTCCGTCACCGGTTCGGGTGCCGACGTCGACGCCGGGGCGGCCGCCCATGCCGCCGCTGCGGCACCCGCCGCACCCGCCGCCCGCGGCGGGGGCCAGGACGCCCCGGCCACCGGCATCGTCGACCTGGACCGCGAGTTCATTGAGGTCCTGAGCCGGCAGCGCAGCAACGGCTCCCGGTTCCCGGACGCCGCCCGGACGGACCAGGATCACCGCGGCGACGGCGAGGCCAGGGCCGAACGCGAAGGCGCCCGGCTCCGGGCCCGGACGATGGTGGCCGAGGCGCGCGCCGACGAAGCCGACGTCGTACCCCTGCTGCTCCAGACCCAGCGGCTGCTGGCCGAGCAGCAGGTCCAGCTCGCGGAGGCCCTCCGGGCCGTCCACGAGCAGGCAGCCGAACAGCGCGCCATCGCCGCCGAACAGGCCCGGGTCGCCGAGCAGCTGACCACGTTGCGCCGCCAGCTGGCGAAGGAACGCAAGCTGCAGCGCGCGGCCGCGGACTACATCGCCACGCACGGCCGGCACCGCGGCATCGCGGGCGACTAGCAGCGGCGGAAGCGGCCCCGCGGCCTCCCGGACAGGGAAGCCGCGGGGCCGCTTTTCCCGCGTTCGGGGCCGCCGGGGGCGGGCGTCGTGGGCCCGCCCCGGGCCCGCGTTGGGCCCGGCCCCGGGCGGGACGGCAAACGACTGGACGAAATTCGGCCCCGAAGGTTTCACCCCGACGGGGGATTCCGTAGAGTAGGACGGCTAAGGCTGTCTGCCCCAGCTGCTATTACTTGCTTGCAAGATCTCCTTCCGCGTTTCGTGAACCACTCTTTAAGGACCCGTGGGCATGCTTGTCACCCTCATCCGGCGCTACTCCCGGCCGTATCTGCCGTACATCGCGGCCGTCGTCGTTTTCCAGCTGGCCTCCACCATCGCGGCCCTGTACCTGCCCAGCCTCAACGCCCAGATCATCGACGAGGGCGTTTCGCGCGGCGACACCGACTACATCTGGCGCACCGGCGGCGTGATGCTCGGCGTCGCGCTCGTCCAGGTGGTCACCGCGATCGCCGGCGTCTACTTCGGCTCAAAGGCCGCGATGGCTTTCGGCCGGGACCTGCGCCGCGGTGTCTTCCGCAAGGTCAGCAGCTTTTCCGCCCGGGACGTGAACGTCTTCGGCGCCCCCACCCTGATCACCCGCGGCACCAACGATGTCCAGCAGGTCCAGATGCTCATGCTGATGGGTCTGAACTTCATGGTCGCCACCCCCATCATGTGCATCGGCGGCATCATCATGGCCCTGCGCGAGGACCTCAACCTGTCCTGGCTGGTGTGGGTCTCCGTCCCGCTGCTGGTGGTCGTGGTGGGCTACCTGGTGGTCCGCCTGATGCCGCTCTTCCGTTCCATGCAGGCCAAAATCGACCGGCTCAACGGCATCCTGCGCGAACAGATCATCGGCATCCGCGTGGTCCGCGCCTTCGTCCGCGAGCCGCACGAGGCGCAGCGCTTCGGCACGGCGAACAAGGAACTCACCGACGTCTCGCTGAAGATCGGCGCCCTGTTCGTGCTGATGTTCCCGGCGATCGGCATGATCCTGCACATCTCCACCGCCGCGGTGCTCTGGTTCGGCGGCCAGCGCGTGGACGCCGGGGAGATGCAGGTGGGCTCGCTGACGGCCTTCCTGCAGTACCTGCTGCAGATCCTGATGGCCGTCATGATGGGCACGTTCATGGCGATGATGATTCCGCGCGCCTCGGTCTGCGCGGACCGGATCGGTGAGGTGCTCGACGTCGAACCCTCCATCCACGCCCCGCTCACCCCGGTGACACCCGCCGCCAAAGCCGGCCGGGTGGAATTCAGGAACGTTTCCTTCGCCTACCCGGGCGCCGAGGCACCGGTGCTCAGCGATATCAGCTTCACCGCCGAACCCGGCCAGACCGTGGCGATCATCGGATCGACCGGCGCCGGCAAAACCACCCTGCTGGCCCTGCTGCCGCGGCTTTTCGACGCCGCCGCGGGCGAGGTGCTGCTCGACGGCGTCCCGGTCACCGAGCTGGACCGCGCCGAAATCACCGGGCGCGTGGCGATGGTGCCGCAGCGGCCGTACCTGTTCTCCGGCACGATCGAGCACAACCTGCGCTTCGGCAAGTCCGAGGCCACGGACGCGGACCTCTGGGACGCCCTCACCGTGGCCCAGGCCGCCGATTTCGTCCGCGAAAAGAAGAACGGCCTCGGCGCCCGGATTTCGCAGGGCGGCACGAACGTCTCCGGCGGCCAGCGGCAGCGGCTCTGCATCGCCCGCGCGCTCGTCACCGGGCCCAAGGTCTTCCTGTTCGACGACTCGTTCTCCGCCCTCGACGTCGCCACCGACGCCCGGCTCCGGAAGGCGCTCAAGGCCAGGACCGCCGACGCCACCGTCATCATCGTGGGCCAGCGGGTCTCCACCATCGCGGACGCGGACCAGATCCTGGTGCTGGACAAGGGCCGGATCGTGGACCGCGGCACCCACGAGGAACTGCTCGCCAGTTCCAGCACCTACCAGGAAATTGTTGAATCCCAGCTGACCGCGGAGGCCATGGCGTGAGCACCAACGAAAAGCTCAGCACCGGAACCGCCGTCGAGCCAGCCGAGGAAGCCCCCGAGGAGGACTTCTCCGAGGAGGAATTCACCCCCGGAGAAGCCGACGGCGGCATGTTCGGCGCCGTTCCGGCGAAAAAGGCCCAGCACTTCTGGCCCTCGGCGAAACGGCTGATGGGCCTGCTGGCACCGGAACGGGCCGGCATCGCCGCCGTGCTCGCCATGGTGACGGTCGCCGTCGTCCTGAACGTGGTCGCGCCGCGCATCCTGGGCCAGGCCATGGACGTGATCTTCGCCGGCGTGGTCGGCAAGCAGCTGCCCGCCGGAACCGGCAAGGACCAGTTCATCGCCGGACTGCGCGCCCAGGGCCAGGACAACTTCGCGGACATGCTGGCCCGGATGGACGTCACCCCGGGGGCGGGCATCGACTTCCAGAAGCTCGCCTTCCTGATCAGCGTGGTTCTGGTGATGTACTTTGTCGCCAACATCTTCCTCTGGCTGCAGGGCTACGTGCTCAACGTGCTCGTCATGCGCGTGGTCCGCAGGCTGCGCGATGACACGGAGAAGAAACTCAACAGGCTCCCGCTGAACTACTTCGACACCCGGCAGCGCGGCGACACGCTTTCCCGCGTCACCAACGACGTGGACAACATCCAGCAGGCGCTGCAGCAGGCCTTCGCGCAGCTGGTGAACTCGGCGCTGACCGTCATTGGCATCGTGATCATGATGTTCATCGTGTCCTGGCAACTGGCCCTGATCGCGCTCATCGCACTGCCGCTCTCCGGCGTGGCCGCAGGCATCATCGGCGCCCGCAGCCAGAAGCTCTTCGCCGCGCAATGGAAGAATACCGGCGAGCTCAACGGCCAGATCGAGGAATCCTTCTCCGGCCACGACCTGGTCCGCGTGTTCGGCCGCGACGCCGACATGCTGGCCCGCTTCGACGAACGCAACGAGGAGCTCTATAAGGCAAGCTTCGGCGCCCAGTTCGTCTCCGGCATGATCATGCCGGTCATGCAGTTCGTGTCCTACCTCAGCTACGTGGGGATCGCCGTCGTCGGCGGGCTGCGGGTGGCCTCGGGCGGGATGAGCCTGGGCGACGCCACCGCGTTCATCCAGTACTCGCGCGAGTTCACCCAGCCGCTGGGGCAGATGGCCGGAATGGCCAACATGCTGCAGTCCGGTGTGGCCTCCGCCGAGCGGGTCTTCGAGTTCCTCGACGCCGACGAACAGGACGCCGAGACCGCCGTCGAGCACCTTCCCGCCAAAACCGACGGGCACGTCGACTTTGAGCACGTGACGTTCAGCTACACCCCGGACAAGCCGCTGATCGAGGACCTGTCCTTCACTGCCGAGCCGGGACACACCGTGGCGATCGTCGGCCCGACCGGGGCCGGCAAAACCACCCTGGTGAACCTCGTGATGCGCTTCTACGAACTCAACGCCGGCCGGATCACCCTCGACGGGGTCGACATCACCCGGCTCAGCCGCGCGGAACTGCGTTCCAAGGTCGGTATGGTGCTGCAGGACGCCTGGCTGTTCGGCGGCACGATCTACGAGAACATCCAGTACGGCAGGCTGGACGCCACCGAGGAGCAGATCCTGACGGCGGCGAAGGCCACCTTCGTGGACCGCTTCGTCCGGGCGTTGCCGGAGGGCTACAACACGGTCATCGACGAGGAAGGCAACAACGTCAGCGCCGGCGAAAAGCAGCTGATCACCATCGCCCGGGCGTTTGTGGCCAACCCGTCGCTGCTGATCCTGGATGAGGCCACCAGCTCGGTCGATACCCGCACCGAAGTCCTGGTCCAGAAGGCCATGGCCGCGCTGCGCACCGAGCGGACCAGCTTCGTGATCGCCCACCGCCTGTCCACCATCCGGGACGCGGACACCATCCTGGTGATGGAAGCCGGACGGATCGTCGAGCAGGGCCGGCACGCGGAACTGCTGGAGCACAAGGGCGCGTATTACCGCCTCTACATGTCCCAGTTCGCCGGCGAAGACGCCGAAGCGTCCGTCCCGGACGAGCCGACGGCGGTGCACAGCTGAGCGCCGCCGGTCCGGCCGGCTCCGCCTCGGGGCCGGCCGGCTCCGGTCCCACCCGTCCCGCCGGCGGGTCCCGGCGCCTCGAGGTGCAGGTGCCGATGCGCTGGGGCGACATGGACGCGTACGGCCACATCAACAACGTGCAGATCGTGCGGATCCTGGAGGAGGCCCGGATCGCGGCGTTCGGACCGCCGCGCGGCGCGGGCCTGCCCGGCGTCGAACCCCCGGTGTCCCTTTTCAACGATGTCCCGGAGGGCACGCTCGCGCTGATCGTCGAGCACAAAATCCGCTATGTCCGGACGCTCGAATACCGCAACGTCCCCGCCGTCGTGCAGCTCTGGATCGGTGCGGTCAAGGGTGCCAGCTTTGATATCCACTATCTCGTCCAGGACCCGGTGACCGGGGAGGACTGCGTCCGCGCCACCAGCCACCTGGCGTTCGTGGACGAGGCCACCGGCCGGGTGCTGCGGCTGACCCCGGAACAGCGGGCCAAGCTGGAACCCTTCACCCCGCCCCGCCCCGAACCCAACTGACTGGCAGCAGGTGCCGTTTTGACCCCGCTAAACGGCAACTATTGCGAGTCAGTTCGGCCCAGCGACCCGCCGGGCACGTCGGCCCTACCTCGCCGCCGCGATCGGTCCTAGACTGGACGGGCCCGCGGAACCAACGAACGTCAAGGAGAACTGGTTATGGCCAAGCGAAGCAAGATGAAGGCGCCGAAGAAGACCTGGAAAGAACTCTCGCCGATGGCCCGGTTCGGGACTATCACGGCGGCCGTGGTTCAAATCTCGCTCCTGGTCGCTGCCCAGCGGGACATCTCGCGCCGCCCGGCGTCGGAGATCCGCGGCAGCAAGGCGTTGTGGCGTGCGGCGACTTTCATCAACTTCGTCGGCCCGGGCACCTATTTCACGGTCGGCGTCAAGCGCAACCAGTAACGCCCGGGCAGGTCTCTGGCAGGCTCGGGATGGCGCCGCCGGGCGTCCGCCGGGCGTCCGGCGCGAAGCTACCCGCGGGTAGGTCCGGTGTGCGGCCAAAATGCAGGCGTTCAGCTTAAGCCTGTAAATTGAAGGCATGACCCCCGACAAAAAGCCTGCCATGCACCGCGCCCTCGGCATCTCCAAGGAGATCGAAGACGCGGCGTGGTTTGTGCTTGGCCCCGGGCTGCTGGGCAGGGCGTCGCCGCTCGATGGCCGGACCCGGACCTGGTCCGTTGCCGCGGCGAGCGAGCTGCTGGAGCGCCTGGAACGGGGCGTCCCGGACCCCAAGGCCCCGATGATGACGAACCTCCGCGAAAACCTGGAGGGCGCCACCCGCGGGGCCAAGCAGCTGGCCGTGGAGCTGTTGTTCCTGCAGTCGCTGCCGTTGGCGCACGAAGTGAAGTCGCTCAAGGTCAAGCGTGCCCGGGTGGCCGAGGCGGCGTCCTGGCTGGAACCGCCGCTGGAACTGCCCGATGAACTCTACGCAGGCATGACCGACCACGGCGTGATCCGCGACCGCACCGCGGAATTCAACTGGACCATCTGGGACCAGCTGAAGTGGCTCTGCCGGTTCGTGCGGCACGTGGCCCAGCGGCCGGCCGGCGTCGTGCAGTCCGCCATCAAAGACCCGCTCGCTTTCCACGAACTCACCATTGGCACCCCGGATGACCAGCCCGCGATCCGGCGGAGCATTGAATTCCTGGTCTGGCCCGCCTACTTCGAGCCCGTGGTCGCCGACGTCGAACGGCAGGAAATCCGGGACGCCTTCGCGTCCCTGGTCGGCGGCGCCAAGGGCGACTCCGACGAGGAGGTCTCGGCCGACATCCACCGCATCCGGCTGCACCTCGACGAGCAGGCCGGCCAGCGGATCGACTGGTACTCCCGGCAGCTGGTCAGCCAGTGGCGCAAGGTCGGGGATCCCGGCCGGCGTGCCTGGCTGCTGCGCAGCCACCACGACAACGCCGAGTTGCTCGCCGCCTGGCAGGACGAGGAAGCGGTGACGCTCGACGTCGAACATCTCCGGCTGTTGGATCCGGGCGTCACCGCAGGCCTGGTCCAGCATGCCGTGGACGAGGACTACAAACACCTCAGCTACGTGGAGCGCGAGGACACCAAGACCGCTGTTTTCGCTTTCCTGACCGTGATGAAGCCCGGCGACCTCACCCTGTACCAGGCCTCGGGAACCGTCCGCGTGGGCGTGGTGCTTGGGGAACCCGGGCACCACGAGGACAACCGCCGGCTGCGCCGCAAGGTCCGCTGGTTCGACGAGGTCCATCCGGTGTCGGAGCTGCCCCGGCACGTGCAGCGGCAGCTGGCCAGTTCCGGCCTGATCGTTGACGTCACCCGGGTGATCCAGGCGCTTGAGTCGTTGCTCCCGGCCGAAGCCGAGGCCGACGCCGACACGGGCGACGGCGCCGGGCCGGACGCCGTCGTCGAACCCTGCGAAGGGTTCCGCCCGCTGACCGCCGGGTTCGCCGCGTCCCTGCACATGGACCTCGAACCCCTCCAGGAAATCGCCGAACTGCTGGAGGAAAACCGCCAGCTGGTCCTCTACGGCCCTCCCGGCACCGGCAAAACCTACCTGGCCAAGCACCTCGCCGCTGAACTGGCCGGGGACACCGGCGACGAGCGGGTCAAACTCGTCCAGTTCCACCCCTCCTACGCCTACGAGGACTTCTTCGAGGGCTACCGGCCGGATAAGACCGACGAGGGCCAGGTCTCCTTCAAACTGGTCGCCGGGCCGCTGCGCCGGCTCGCCGAGGAGGCCGCCAAACCGGGCAACGAGGGCAAACCGTACTTCCTGATCATCGATGAAATGAACCGGGCCAACCTGGCGAAGGTCTTCGGCGAGCTGTACTTCCTGCTCGAATACCGCGATGACCGGATCTACCTGCAGTACAGCCCCACCGAGCCGTTCTCGCTGCCGGACAACCTCTACATCATCGGCACCATGAACACCGCTGACCGCTCCATCGCGATGATGGATGCGGCGATCCGCCGCCGGTTCTCCTTCATCGAGCTGCACCCCAAGACCGAACCGGTGAAGGGCTCGCTGCTGCGCTTCCTGCAGGCCCGCGGCCTGGACACAACGCCGGCGCTGCTGCTTGATGAGCTGAACAACGCGATCGACGAATGGGACCGCGACCTGATGATCGGGCCGTCGTACTTCATGAAGAAGTCCGCGCAGACGCCCAAGGGCCTGCGCCGGATCTGGAAGTACGAGCTGATGCCGCTGCTCGAAGAGCACTACCACGGCCAGCTCAACCGGGCCCAGCTGGAGGAACGGTTCGGCCTGGAACCGCTGCTGGCCCGCCTTGCCCGTGCCTAGCCCCGGCCCGGTCCGCCACATCGTCCTGGACGAGCTGTCCGGGGGAGCGGTGGAACGGATCGACGCCGGCAGCGCCGCCTTCATCAACGGCAGCGGGCTGGCCAAGGCCTCGCCGCTGGGGATGGGCCTGTTCCGGATCGAACCCGTCGGCAAGGTCGGTTCCGTGCGCACCCCGTCGGTGCAGCTGGAGGTGCGGCCCAAGGAGCGGCTGGGCCTGCACCGGCTGCTGTTCCTGCTTGGCTACACGGAGCAGCAGGGCTTCCGCGATGACACCGTGGCCGCCGTCGAGGCCGCCGACCTGTGGAGCGCGCTGGCCGAATCCCTGGCACAGCTCGCGGACCGCGCGCTCAGCCGCGGCGTGCTGCAGGGGTACCTGAACGTGGACGAGTCGATCCGCACGGTCAAGGGCCGGATCCGGATGTCGGACCAGATCTCCCGCCGCCCCGGAATGCTCGTGCCGCTGGAGGTCTCCTACGACGAGTTCACCGAGGACATCCCGGAAAACCGCATCCTGCGGTCCGCCCTCGAACGGATGTCGCAGGTGCCGGGGGTGCGGGCCGACGTCCTGAGCCGGTTGCGGCGGTTGAGGGGAAAGCTCGACGCCGTGACCCGGCTGCAGTCCGGCGCCCCGCTGCCGCCGTGGCGGGCCAGCCGGATGAACCTCAGGTACCACGCGGCCCTGCGCCTCGCCGAGGTGATCCTGCGCAACGCCTCGGCAGAGGCCGGCGAGGGAAGGCAACACTCGGCGTCGTTCGTTGTGGACATGTCCCAGGTCTTCGAGGACTTCGTAGGCACCGCGCTGCGCGAAGCCATGGCTGCCTATCCGGGGGAGATGCGGCTGCGCTACAACTCGATGCTGAACGAAGCGGTGCGGGACTCCGACCGGATCATGGTGCAGCCCGGCGCGGTGCACCTGCTGGGCGGCCGTCCCGTGATGGTGTACGACGCGAAGTACAAGGCCGCAGCCGACGCCGGCGCCTCACTCTCCGCGGACCATTACCGGATGCTGGCCTACTGTACGTCGCTGCGGGTCCCGACGGCGTGGCTGGTGTACCCGGGCGCGGGCGAGATCAAGCTGCGGCGGATCCTCAATACGGATATCGACGTCGTGGAGTTCCCGCTCGATCTGTCGCTGCCGCCGGCGGAAATCCTCGCCTCCGTGGCCGATTTGGCGCATCAGTCCTGGGGCGAAGTGGTGCGGCAAGCGACGCTCAGCCGCTAGACGGCGGGCCGCCGCGGCAATGTGCTGCCTGTCTAAGCGGTGTCGTCCTGCAGGGACGTCGAGACCGAGAGCAGATGGGCCAGAAGTGCCCTTTCCGGTTCTCCGGGATTGTTGGCGACGTGCCACCGGAGCTGCTCCCGGACGGCGGCCTCTTCGGGCTTGTCCTCCAGGAGAATCGCATCAATGATGGCCGAGACCTGACGGCGCAGGGGCTCCAGATCCTCGGGTGCCTCGGGGCTGCGGGCGGCGTGCCGGGTGCGCGTCTCGGTAGACAACAACAAGTGTGGCATGGTGCTTCTCCTGCGGAGTGTAAGTTGTATCCCCACATACTGACCAATAGAGTCCTAGTCCCCGAATTTCGATTTTAGCCCAGGTAGACCAGTCTGTCTCGTGCAGCGGTGGGATAATTTTGATGTCAGCTTCAACCAACCCTCAGGCTGCGTCCCCACCGTCCCATAGCGGGGGCGGCGGCGGCGTTCCTGTTACCGGCGATGGGACCACCGTCGGTGCTGCCGAGAATACCGGGATCCGCGAGCGCATTCTGGACGTTGGCTACGAATTATTTTCGCGTCGTGGCGTGCGGGACGTGGGGATCAATGAGCCGATCGCGCGCTGCGGAGTGGCGAAGGCCAGTTTCTACCGTCACTTCGCTTCCAAGGACGCGCTGAGTGCTGGCCTTTCTGGAGCGCCGCGACCGGCAATGGACGGTATCGACGATCATTGCCGAGGCCCGACGCCGGGGCAGCACCCCGGTGGAGTGGCTGCTGGCCACCTTTGATGTGTTCGCCGACTGGTTTGCGCGGGAGGACTTCGAGGCCTGCTCTTTCGTCAACATCCTGCTTGAATTGGGCCGAACCCATCCGTTAGGCCGGGCAAGCATCGACTACCTCGACAAGATCCGGGGCCACGTCCGGCAGCTGGCCGAGATGGCCGGGTGGCTGATCGCCCACCACCAGGTTTAGCAGCGGAGGAACGCCTCGAGCTGCTGTTCCAGGGCGGACAGGTTTTTCAGGTCGCACTCCCAGACGGTGAGCACTTCCCATCCTGAGCCTTCGAGCTGGCGTCGCTGTTCGGCGTCGCGGTTGCGGGTCCGCGTGCGCTTGGCATCCCAGAACTCGGCGTTGGACTTGGGTGCGTGCTGGCCGACCCGACAGTCATGGAAATGCCAGAAGCAGCCGTTGACGAAGATGACCTTGTGGCGGGCAGCGAACACCAGATCGGGGTTCCCAGGGAGCCGGCCGCCGCGGGCGGTCCCGTGAAGCCGGTAGCGGTAGCCCTTCGCGTGCAACATCCGGCGGACCAGCAATTCCGGCTTGGTGTCCTTCCCGCGGATCCGGGACATGTTCCAGCTCCGCCGCTCCGGGGTCAGACTGTCCGCCATGGTTTAAGTCTAGGCGGCCCGGGGCTGGCCGCTTCGGCCTAGATCTCCCGTTCGGGGTGTTCGCCGAACTGGAAGTGCCGGCCGCTGACCGACGTCGGGTCGATCTCGACGTAGAAGTCCTTCAGGGTGGGTACCCACGGCTTGAGGCCCAGGGCTTCCGCCGCGGCGATCTCCGAGGACTGCTCCAAGGCCCGGGCCGTCCCGCGGACCACTACCGACCAGGCCTCTTCGGACAGGATGCCGTCGGTTTCGAACAACACCTTGGAGTTGATGGTCAGCTCGGCGAGTTTATTGCCGGGGGCTGTGCGCAGGTACAGCTTCCGGTCACTGACGGCGTAGTTCACCGGAAAGATGTCCGGTTCCCCGCCCACGGTGACCACGAGCCGACCGTGCTTGGTTCCTTCGATGAGTTTCCAGTTTTCGTCCTCGGACAGTTTCAGGATGGGGCTGTTGTCAGCGTGTTCGAACATCATGGCCTCATTGTTCTGTCCCGTGTAGGAAAATGCCAGAGTCCAGTGGCGCTGATTGCGGTCCCGTTCCCCGGGCCGCAAATTGTCTGACCCCTTCTTTACCGTGTCTTTTGTCCGGACTGCATCGTTGCCGGCGGCCGCCTGTCTGGGTTTGGGCCGTGGGACCGGGATGACCCTCCGCGCCAACGGGGCGCCTGGGTTTCGGACACTTCGCACCGCCAGGCGCTGCCTGGCCATGAGTTTGGGGAATCATGAGTACTTTCAATTCGCACGGCACCGCACCCGCGGATGCGACGACGTCGACCGTCCCGGCGCAGCCGGCCGCTCCGGCGTCGCGGGGAAACGGCTGGGGTATCACCGCCCTGGTGCTCGGCATCGTGGCCGTTGTCTTTTCGTTCCTTCCGGTCATGGGCGTCGTTGCCTTCGTCCTCGGTCCGCTGGCCGTGCTGTTCGGGATCATCGGGGCCACGCGCAAGTTCGCCAAGAAGGGAGCGGCCATCGCTGGCCTGGTCCTCGGTATTTTGAGCATCATCATCGCTGCTATCTGGATGGCTGTGGTCTCCGCCGCGGTGTCCTCGGCCGACCAGGCGCTCAACTCTGAGCACAAGGTCGAATATGTGGTAACCACGAACGGCAAGGCGTCGGTCAGTTACTGGACCAGCGGCGGGACGTCGAACGAAGACGTTACCGCGGCCTGGAAGAAAGAGCAGACGGTAAAAAATTCCGACTTCCTCTCCCTGGTGGTCACCGGTGACATCTCGAATGCCGCTGCCAAAGTCGGCTGCGAAATCCTGTTCGATGGGAAATCCATCGCCAAGAACTCCGGAGCCGGCCAGGGCGCTATGGCAACCTGCAGCGGCTCCGGGCTGGGGGCCGACAACAAGAAATAGCGGTAAACAAGCCGGGCGCAGGCACCGGCGGAGCGGCGGGGCGTTGCAGCAGACATGCTGCGGCGCCCTGCCCGTGTCCGGAGCGAGAATTCGGGCCGGGGTAGCCCGTCTGTTGGGGCTGGAACTAACCTCTGTGGCTGGTGGGAATGGTGGGTCCGGCGGTTGGCCGGCCGCCTGTGGATAACCCTTACGGCGGGAGTGTGCTGTCAGTTACCCTTAGGCATTGTTTGGATTCAGGCGTCTTGATTTCTATCGGGGGAATAGCTGAACATGACATCTCGCACTCCAATCTCCGCCCGCCGGCACAGCGCCGTTGCCGCCCTGCTCACCGCTTTCGCCCTGCTGGGGACGGCCTGCACGAGCGGCCAGGCGTCCCCCGGCCCAGCGCCCGGAAGCCAACAGCAGGTCCCGACCGCCACTTCGAGCTCATCCCCGGCGCCGACCGCCGCCCCGACCGCCAGGTACAAGCCCGCGGACGCCAAGGGCAGGGCACAGAACGTCCCGGTGCCGGTCCTTCCGGAGGCAGCGAAAAAGAAGACGAAGGAAGGGCTGGAGGCCTTCGCGCGGTACTGGTTTAGCCTGCTGAGTTATGGCTACGAGACCGGGGACACTCGCGGCTCGTTGTCCGTAACGAGTCCGACGATTGCGAGTCATGTTCGAGCACGCAAAGAGGGTCATCACGGCGTGGAACAGCCGGTGGGAGATGGCTGGTTGGCGGGCGTGTTACTGATCACCCGTCCGATCAGCACCAATTTCGCACGTGGCCCAGACGGTAACTACCAAGTAGCAGTGCAAGGTCGCAGCAGGCTATTGCCTACTTACAGACCCGGATGGCACCTGAGCGGTCGCGACCCACAGCCGGACGACACCGGAAACCTCATGTTCGCTGCCTTCACGAGAGGGGCCTGTGGTTCGTGAACAACATTCAGCCGAATCGTCGGTTAGCTCATGCGTGCCGCGAGCTTGCCAATCGGTACGGCGGACCGCACTCCTCCTGGGCCTCATGTCTTGCAGTGGCCAGCGGCCCTGGTCCTCCTCGCGGATGACGCAGCGCATATAATGGCGACTTGGGGCCCCGATGGCGTTCACGTCGGCGGATTGGACACTGGACCCATCCGCACGGCGAATTCGTCTGGGTGGCGCCAGGCGCAGCGTCAGCGGACCCCTTCCAATACAAATACGAACTCCAATGCCATCTCGGCGGGGGCGACTTCGACACTGTCTGCCTAGCGACCCTGCTGGAATGCAAGAACGGCCCCGGCGGTAAGGACGGCATCCCTGTCACTTGGCTCAAGGCCCCGGCAGGGGTGCCGAATCCGGTCTGGAGCCACTATTCAGGTCCGACCTGCCTATACGATCCCCGGCCCGAAGACTTGTTGCCGCGCATCGCCGGGATGATCCAGACGGAGTTTCAGAAGCTTCCCATTTCAGCTGGCCGGGCGACCGTACAGCCCAGTCCACATACGCTGCGCGGCGCCGAGACCAATTTCTTTGCCGAAGCCGTCGAGCAGCAGTTCGACATCAAGATCCTGGCCCAGGCTGTCCATGTCGACGCCAAACCCGTCCAGTACACCTGGAACTACGGTGACGGCACGAGCCTCGGCCCGCAGAATTCGGCTGGCGGCCCGTTGCCGCAGGCGCGATGGGGCGAGAAGACAGCCACCAGCCACGTTTACACCCGGACCGGTGATTTTTCCGTGGTCCTGACGACCCACTTCCAGGGAACATATTCCGTAAATGGCGGTCCGCCGCTGCCGATTCCCGGACAGGGACAGTTCAACGCCCCGCCGCAGTCCGTCAGTGTCTGGCGGTCCATCACCCGCAACTACGCAGACGACTGTCTCCAGAATCCGCAGGGCCAGGGTTGCCCGGGAGGACCGCCGCCCGACCGATGATTTCGGGTGATCCGAGTCTCAGCCGGAATAGTTGCAGGCGCCGCGTTGCTCTTGCATGTGGACATAATCCACTGCGAAAGGAACTGCGCATGCTGTTTTCCAACCTGACCCTCGGCCAGATGGAACTCCCGAACCGACTCGTGATGGCGCCGCTTACCCGCCTCCGCTCGGGCAAGGATGGTATCCCCGGGCCGCTGGTGGTTGAGCACTACCGGCAGCGCGCCTCGCTCGGCCTCATCGTCAGCGAAGGCACCTACCCCAGCCCGGCCGGGCGGGGATTTCCAGGACAGCCCGGCCTCGTAACTGAAGAGCAGCTCAAGGGCTGGGCGGACGTCACCTCCGCCGTGCACGCTGAGGGCGGACGGATCTTCGCCCAGGTCATGCACGCCGGCCGCGTCACGCATCAGGACACCACCGGCGGCCATCAAGTGGTCGCTCCGAGCGCCATCGCCATCGATGGACAGACCCGCACCTACGAAGGCAAGCAGGCCTTCCCGGTTCCGCACGCGCTGACCACGGATGAGCTGCCGGGCATCCGCGAGGAATTCGTCCGCGCCTCGCGCAACGCCATTGACGCGGGCTTCGACGGCGTCGAGCTTCACTCCGCCAACGGCTACCTGCTGCACGAATTCCTGACCCCGGCCGCGAACCAGCGCGATGACATCTACGGCGGCTCACCCGAAAACCGTGCCCGCTTTGTCATCGAAGTCGTACAGGCCGTGGTTGACGCCATCGGCGCTGACCGCGTCGGCATCCGCATCTCGCCCGAACACAACGTCCAGGGCGCCCTGGAACCGGACGCCACCGACGTCCGCGCAACCTATGGACACCTGGTCGATGCGCTGGCTCCGCTGAAGCTGGCGTACCTCAGCGTGCTTCACAAGGACCCCACCAGCGAACTGGTGCAGGAACTGCGGACGCGCTTCGACGGAATCTTCCTGCTGAACACCGGGTTCGGCGTTATCACCACCCGCGACGAGGCCAAGGCCCTGGTCTCGGACGGCCACGCGGACGCCGTCGTCGTCGGACGCCCCGCCATTGCCAACCCGGACCTGGTACGCCGCTGGCGCGAAGGGCTCCCGGTCAACGAGCCGGACATGTCGACTTTCTACTCCGAAGGGGCCGAGGGGTACACCGATTACCCGGCTTACCAGAACTAGGAAAGCGCCCCCGGCCTGATTTGCGTTGGGACATGCCCGTCCCGGGCCGCGAACAGTGGACAGAATCGTATTCTGTCCACTGTTCGCGTTTAAGGACGGGCATGTCCCTCCGGGCGAGTGCGCGGATACGGACATGCTTGGCTGGGCGCGCGAGAGATGGGCATGTCCAACGCTGTGTGCGCGAGAGGATGGGTATGTCCAACGCCGGGTGCGAAGGATGGGCATGTCCAACGCTGTGCGCGAAGGACGGGCATGTCCCTAGGGGGTGTTGGGCACCGATCGCTGGCAGAGGCCGATGAAGCCGCCGAGCTGTTCCAGGCCCTCCGGGTGGGCGGGCAGGTAGTTCGTCAGCTCCGGGGCGCGGACGACGACGGCCCGCCACTGACCGCGCGAGACCGCCACGTTGATCCGGTTCCGGGAGAGCAGGAACTCCATCCCGCGCGGCGCTTCCGCCACAGCCGAACACGCCATGGACACGATCACGACGGCCGCTTCCTGGCCCTGGAATTTGTCCACGGTCCCCACCCGGACCCCGGGCAGGCCGGCGCCGTCCAGCGCGTCGCGGATGAGGTTCACCTGGGCGTTGTAGGCGGCCACGACGAGCACATCCTCGGCGCCCAGGGGCCGCGTCCCCGTCGCGGTGTGCCAGGACAGGCCAAGGTGCCGCCGGACCTGCCGGACGACTTCGGCGGCTTCCTCCGGGGACGACGTCGTGTTGCCGCTGTGCGGCACCAGCACCGTTTCGATCCCGGCGGGCACTCCGTCCAGCCGCCGCAGGTCCGCCGACGGAGCGGAGCGCAGCCGGCCCTCGTAGGAGAGCTCGGACACGGCACCGCACAGCGCGGAATTCATCCGCCACGAGTCGGCGAGGAAGTAGCCCAGCTCCGGCGGCAGGGTGGCGTGCCCGGCGGAGATCCAGCCGAGGGCCGACTCGTCGACCGGCTCGGGATGCTTGCCCTGGCTGACCTGCGGGAGCTGTTGCGGATCTCCGAGCAGCAACAGCCTGCTGGCGGACTGGGCCACCGCCAGGGTGTTGGCCAAGGAGAATTGCCCCGCCTCGTCGATCACCAAAAGATCCAGGGATCCGGCCGGGACGGTGGCCCCGGTCATGGTCCAGGCGGTGCCGCCGACCAGGGCGCCGCCGGATGACCCCAGCAGCGCCGCCACATCGGCGGCGGTGCGGGAGAGCCACGGCAAGGGGTTGTCATGCTTGACGTCCTTGGCCACCAGGGCCGGGTTCACCCCGGCCTTTGTAACCGCGGTTATCAGCAGATTCTCCACCACTGCATGGGACTGGCCGACGACCCCGACCTTCCAGCCGCGGGCCACGAGCCGGGCGATGACGTGGGAACCCACGTAGGTCTTGCCGGTTCCGGGTGGTCCCTGGACCGCGAGGTAGGAGCGGTCGAGTCCCAGGACTGCCGCGGTGATGGCGTCAACAAAACGGTCCGGGCCCTCGCCCGGCTGGGGCAGTGACGCGCCGCCGGCCAGCCTGGGCGGCAGGCGCCGGACCAGGTCAAGCGCCGGGTGGTGCGGGATCGAACCGGACCCGAGCCCGGCGGCGACCGCTGCCGCCAGCGACTCGAGTGCCTGTTCCAGGCTCTTGGTGGCGAGCGGCTGATCTTCGGTCAGCGCGATCGGCAGGGCGTCGTGGGGAGGAACATTCCGGTGCAGGCGGTCCCGGATGATGACGGTGTCCCGGCCGCCGTCGTGGCCCAGTTCCAGGACTTCGGTGCCGAACCACCCGCTCCGGCCGGCGCCGTTCTTTCCGGTTCCCTCCAGCCCGTCGGGCAGCGGGAGCCCGTACATGCGGAACCACTTGCTTCCCTCCCGCAGATCCGAGCCGGGGCTCACGACGCCGGCCAGCCGCACCCGCCGTTCCGGAAGTTTCCGGCCTTCCTGCTGCCAGTCGTCGAGGATCTCGGCGGACTCGACGAGGAAAACGTTCCGGTCCCGCTCGTGCGTGTCGGGACCCTGCTCGCACCGGTCGAAGTGCCCCCACCAGAAGGACTTGCGCTCCCGCCGGTGGTAGCTGACCGCCGCGGCCAGCATGGCGACGGCCTTGCGGTCGTTCTCGGCCAGGCCGCTGCCCGGCTCGGCAAAGGCCAGCAGCGTCTGCTCGGCCGGGCCGGGTGCGTCCGCGGAATCCCGGGGTCCGGCGGCGCCTGCGCCCGCCGGCTGGCCTGCGCCCGCGGGCCGGCCCTCGTCCGGCCCGGTGCCGCCCCCGCCCGGCCCGCCGGCGTCGGCCCCGGCGCCGCGGGGCACGACGCCGCGTTCGGCGGCCCGTTCCAGCAGCCAGTTCCGCAACCCGAGCGTGGAGAGGCAGTCGTACTCGTTGTAGTCGGTGATGCCGGCGAGAATGTCGGCGGCTTCCTCGGACCGGCCCTGATCCCGGGCCTGGCAGTAGCGGGCGTAGGCGACCACCGAGGCGCCGGCGTCCTTCACCTCGCCGGTCCGCAGGTTCGCGCCCATGTACAACGGCTCAAGCTTCTTGATGCTGTAGGAGTTCTCCGAGATCCGGATGCTGTTCCGGACCGTCTGGTAGAGATCCACCAGCAGCCCCTCCCGGAGCCAGGCGTCGACAATGTCTTCGCCGGCTACATGCAGCACGGAGAGTTTGCGCAGCGCCGTCTTCTCGTAGGCGGCGTAGTGGTAGACGTGCATATCGGGATAGTCCCGCCGCCGCTTCTCGACGTAGTCCAGGAAGTCCAGGAACGCCTGCTTTTCCGCCGCCCGGTTGTGCGCCCAGAAGGGCCGGAACACCGGCGCACCCGGCCCGGCGGGCGCCTCGATCACCCCGAACAGGTACTCAAGCCCCCACACCCCGGTGGCGTTGTCCTGCCACAGCGGGTCGCCTTCGAAATCGAAGAAGATGTCGCCCGGACTGGGCGGCGGCAGCTCGGCCAGGATGTTCTGCGGCAGCACCGCGTAACGCAGGGTGTGCTCCTCGCCGTCCTTGACGTACCGGACCTGCCCGTCCGCGGCGCCGACGCCGCTCTGCATCCGGGCCTGTTCCTGCAGCCGCAGCAGGGCCGGCGTCGGCCTGGCGAGGGTCGCCTGGGCCAGGCCGGTCACCGTGCGGATGCCCAGTTCGTGCAGGTTCTTGCGCTGCACCGAGTTCATCCGGGCCACGAGCAGCAGGTCGTCGGTGGCCTTGACCTGTTCCTGGCAGAAATCACACCGTCCGCAGGCCGAAACACCCTCCGCGCCCCAGCGGACGGCGGCGTTGCCGGCGATGTGGGCGGCGGTCAGCGCCAGGAAACGTTCGCGTCGCTCCCGGAACACCGGCAGGATGTCGGCAAGTTTGTGGTGGCTCCGGAGGTAGTCGAAGCCGCCGTCGGGCAATTGCACGGTGGCGCCCAGAACCAGGGTGACCGCCGGGTCCACCCGGATGCCGGCCGTCAACAGCTGGTCGCCGTAGGCTGCGAGCTGCAGCAGCGCGGTCACCTTGGCGTGGCGGGCCAGCTTCGTGTCGAAGACGGCGTAGCCGCCGTCGGCCTGCCGCACCAGGAAGTCGGAGCGGCCGTGGAACTGCCCGTCGAAGAAGGCTGCCTGGAAAACGACGTCGGCGCCCGCCCGCAACGCCCCGAGGGATTCCTGATGCTTGGCCGCCAGGGTGGCGCGGTCCATCGCGGAGGCGGGGACGACGTCGTAGACCCCCCGGCCGCGGGCGGGGTCCCAGGCCCCGTACTCGGCCACGAACCCGTCGAGGACCCGGTGTTCGTGGTCGTCGCCGAGCGCGGCGGCGTGCTGGAGCATCTCGTCGGGGCCGAAGTCCGACGGCGGGGTGCGGCCCAGCTTCTCGTCGAGCTTCCGAAGCAGCTGGTACTCGCAGCCGACGGCCGTGACCAGGTCGCTCGCGGAATAGATGAGGTCCGGCGCCGCGCCGGGTACTTCGGGTTCAAGGAAAAACACTGCGTCCCCGCTGTCGTTAGCTCTGTGGGCGGCCGTCCCTGCCCGTCGAAAGATCCTGCCGCCTGGTTCCGCAGCGGAACCGGTTCCCGGTGCCGCTGCCTCGCCGTCTCTTCTGCCAAGCTATCAAAGGGCTCCGACATTGACGGGCGGACGCGGAGGCAAACGGACTCTGGCCGCTGCCGCCGGAGCGGCGTAAGGTCGACAGCACTATGACCGAACAGCAACCCTATGAGCTCGTCCGCAGCTACCCGCACTTCGAGCTCCGCCGCTACCCCGCGCACGTGGTGGCCGAGGTACGGGTGCAGGCGAGTTTTGACCGCGCCGGAAACGCGGCTTTCCGCCGCCTCTTTAACTACATCAGCGGCGCCAACAGCGGCTCGCAGAAACTGGCGATGACCGCCCCGGTGGTGCAGGGGACCGCGAGCCCGGGCGCCGGACGCGGACAAACGGGCGCCCCCGCCCAGAAGATCGCCATGACGGCCCCGGTGCTCCAAAGCGGCCCGCTGGCCGGCAACGATGCGCCCGCGGACTTCATGGTCGCGTTTGTCCTCCCCGCGGGAATGACCGCCGAGACGGCCCCGGTCCCGTCCAACCCGGACGTCCGGATCCGGACCGTCCCCGGTTCGCTGGCCGCCGTGCTCCGGTTCTCCGGCAGCGGCTCCGGGGCGGCCTTCGAACGGCGCAATGACGGGCTGCAGGCCGCTCTGACCCTCGCCGGGCTGACCGCCGCGGGTCCGCCCCGGTTCGCCCGCTTCGACCCGCCGTTCAAGCCCTGGTTCCTGCGCCGCAACGAGGTGGTCCAGGATGTCCTGGAGCCCGAAACCGCCGCGGGAACGCCCGACGCCTGACCCGGGTAAGGCAAAATGGGGTGGGTGAGCCAACTCCCGCAGCACCCCGCCCCGACCGCCCCGATCGAGCCCCCGGCCGCCCGGATCGAGACCCAGATCGCCGCCGAACTCGGGGTCAGGCCCTGGCAGGTGAAGGCGGCCGTGGAGCTGCTCGACGCCGGATCGACCGTGCCGTTCATCGCCCGCTACCGCAAGGAAGCGACCGGCACCCTGGATGACACCCAGCTGCGCGGACTCGAGGAGCGGCTGCGCTACCTGCGCGAACTGGAGGACCGCCGTCGGACGATCCTTGACGCGATTACCGCCCAAGGGGCCCTCACCCCGGAACTGCAGGCCGCCGTCGCCGGGGCCGACACCAAATCCCGGCTGGAGGACATCTACCTGCCGTTCAAGTCCAAGCGGCGCACCAAGGCCCAGATGGCCCGGGAGGCAGGCCTGGAACCGCTCGCGGATTCGTTGCTGAAGCGGCCGGAGCTGGACCCCGAACGCGAAGCCGCCCGGTACCTGAACGCCGAACATGCCGTCACGGACGCCGCCGCGGCGCTGGCCGGTGCCCGGGCCATCCTGGTCGAGCGCGTGGCCCAGGACGCCGACCTGGCCGCCACGCTGCGGGAACGGCTCTGGACCCAGGGCCGGATGGTCTCGCGGGTCAAGAAGGGCAAGGAAGCCGAGGGGCAGAAGTTCAAGGATTACTTCGAGTTCTCCCAGGCCCCCTCCGGGATGCCCTCGCATCGGGTCCTGGCGCTGTTGCGCGGTGAGAAGGACGGGGTGCTGGAACTCGACCTCAGCGAGGCGGAACCGGACGACGACGCCGCCCTGGCCGCCGCGCGCGGGCGGTACGAAGCCGCGGTGGCCCGGTTCCTCGGGGTCGCCGACCGCGGCCGGCCCGCCGACGCGTGGCTGCTGCAGACGGCGCAGCAGGCCTGGCGCACGCGGGTGCTCAGCCGGCTGAGCGGGGACCTGCGCAGCCGGATGTTTGCCGCGGCCGAGGACGAGGCCGTCCGGGTGTTCGCCGCCAATCTCCGGGACGTGCTGCTCGCCGCGCCCGCCGGCAACCGAGCCACCCTGGGCCTGGACCCGGGGCTGCGCACCGGCGTGAAGGTCGCCGTCGTGGACGGGACCGGCAAGGTGGTCTCGACGGACACCGTCTACCCGCACGCCCCGGCCCGGAAGTGGGACGAGGCGCTGCGCACGCTTCTTGGCCTGGCCCGGAAGCACGGCGTCGAACTCGTCGCGATCGGCAACGGCACCGCGTCGCGGGAGACGGACAAGCTCGCGGCGGAGCTGATCAAGCAGCTCGGCGCCGAAGCCGGCGCCGCGCCGCAGAAACTCGTGGTCTCCGAGGCCGGCGCGTCGGTTTATTCGGCGTCGGCGCTGGCCGCGGCCGAGCTGCCCGGCATGGACGTCTCGCTGCGCGGGGCGGTCTCGATCGCCCGGCGGCTGCAGGACCCGCTGGCCGAGCTGGTGAAGATCGAGCCGAAGTCGATCGGCGTCGGGCAGTACCAGCACGACGTCACGGCCGCGAAGCTGGACCGCAGCCTCGACGCCGTCGTGGAGGACTGCGTGAATGCCGTGGGGGTGGACGTCAACACGGCCTCGCCGGCGCTGCTGAGCCGGGTGGCCGGCGTCGGGCCGCTGCTGAGCGAGAACATCGTGGCCTACCGGAACGAACATGGCCCCTTCGGCAAGCGCAGTGAACTGAAGAAGGTGCCGCGGCTGGGTGCCAAGGCTTTTGAACAGTGCGCCGGTTTCCTGCGGATCACCGGGGGACCGGAACCGCTGGACGCCTCCAGCGTGCACCCCGAGGCATACCCGCTGGCGCGGAAGATCAAATCCGCGGCCGGCAGCGGGGGACAACCGTCCGCGCTCAACGCGCAGGATTTCGTCGACGGTTCCTTCGGCCTGCCCACCGTGCGGGACATCATCGCCGAGCTGGAAAAACCCGGCCGGGACCCGCGGCCCGCGTTCGCGGCGGCCACGTTCCGGGACGGGATTGAAAAGATCTCGGACCTGGAACCAGGCATGGTGCTGGAGGGCACGGTCACCAACGTGGCGGCCTTCGGCGCCTTTGTGGACGTCGGGGTCCACCAGGACGGACTGGTGCACGTCTCCGCGCTCGCCAACCGGTTCGTCGCGGACCCGCATGACGTGGTCAAGTCCGGCCAGGTGGTCCGGGTCAAGGTCCTGGAAGTTGACCCGGAGCGGAAGCGGATCTCGCTGACGCTGCGGATCGACGACGAACCGGCGGCCTCCGGGGGCAGGGCGTCCGGGGGCCGGGCAGCCCCGCAAGCGGGCCGGGCAGCCCCGCAAGCGGGCCGGGCGGCACGACCCTCGAGCACCGGAGGGCGGCCGGCCCGTCCCTCGAGCGGCGGAGGCCGGCCGGCGCCGACCGAAGCTCCCCGGACCGCCCCGGCCAAGGCGCCCCGGCCCGCGCCGGCGGACACCGCGCTGGCGGACGCTTTACGCCGTGCCGGGCTGGGGAAATAGGGCCACGGACCCTCGTCCTCTACCGCTTATCGCGAAAAACCTACCGCTCGTCGTGAAATGTGCCGCGTCCGGGGCGAAAATGCGGCATCCCGATGTGATCTGCACCATGATTGCCGGAGGCAACGGCCCCCAATGGAGGCCTTTTGCCTCTAGTCCGTGGGCGTCGGCGCCGGGGGAGCGCTAAGACACCGACGTCTTTCGTCGAGCAAGGGGAGCAATTATGGGTTGGCTGGACCGTGAACGAACAATTGCCCCTCCGGGGTTCAACCGGTGGCTCGTCCCGCCGGCGGCGCTGGCCGTCCACCTGTGCATCGGCCAGGCGTACGCGACAAGTGTCTACAAGACGGCACTGGTCAAGCACTTCGGTGCCAGCCTGACCGAGATCGGCGTGATCTTCTCCATCGCGATCGTGATGCTCGGCCTGTCCGCCGCCATCATGGGCACCTGGGTGGACAAGAACGGCCCGCGCAAGGCGATGTTCACCTCGGCGATGTTCTGGGCCAGCGGCTTCCTGGTCGGCTCGCTTGGCATCTTCACCCACCAGCTGTGGCTCGTCTACCTCGGTTACGGCGTGATCGGCGGCATCGGCCTCGGCATCGGCTACATCTCGCCGGTATCCACCCTGATCAAATGGTTCCCGGACCGGCCCGGACTCGCCACCGGCATGGCCATCATGGGCTTCGGCGGCGGCGCACTGATCGCCAGCCCGGTTTCCACCGCGCTGCTGAAGATGTACGACCCCAACTCCGGCGCCAAGGGCTGGATCGCCAGCGGCGACTCGGTCGGCAAACTCTTCCTCACCCTCGCCGTCGTCTACCTCGCGTACATGCTCTTCGGCGCCTTCACCATCAAGGTCCCCGCCGACGGGTGGCGCCCCGCCGGGTTCGACCCGGCCAAGGTCAAAGCCTCGAAACTGGTCACCACGGACAACGTCTCCGCGAAGAACGCCGTCAAGACCAGGCAGTTCTGGCTGGTCTGGATCGCCCTGTTCTGCAACGTCACCGCCGGCATCGGCATCCTGGAGCAGGCCGCACCAATGATCCAGGACTTCTTCCGGAAGTCCGACGGCGCGTCCCTGGTCAGTGCCGGCGTCGCCGCCGGCTTCGTGGGCCTGCTTTCCATCGGCAACATGGCCGGCCGCTTTGCCTGGTCGGCGACCTCGGATGTGACCGGCCGCAAGCGCATCTACATGGTCTACCTCGGCGTCGGCGCCCTGCTGTACACGGTGCTGGCGCTGGCCGGATCCTCCACCACCATCCTGTACGTCGCCCTGGCGTTCCTGATCATCTCCTTCTACGGCGGCGGCTTCGCGACGGCCCCGGCGTACCTGCGGGACCTCTTCGGGACCTTCCAGGTCGGCGCCATCCACGGCCGGCTGCTGACCGCCTGGTCCGCCGCCGGCGTCGCCGGACCGCTGATCGTCAACGCCTTCCTGGACGCCCAGGGCAAGCCCGGGCAGCTGAACGCCGCCTCCTACCAGCCGGCGCTGCTGACCATGGTGGCGCTGCTGGTGGTCGGCTTTGTGGCCAACCTGCTGGTCAAGCCGGTCGACGCACGATTCCACGAACCCCGCCCGGACAGCCGCCGGCCGGCCGAACCCGCCATGGAGGCATGAGATGAGCACTGCACACAACACCGGCGCACAGGCGGCCGTCAAGGCGTCCGCCGGGAAAATCGCGGTGGCCTGGGCCCTCGTCGGCGTGCCGCTGGCGTACGGGGTCTACGAGACCCTGACGCGCGTGGCGGCGCTGTTCGGCTGAGCCATGACCTTCACCGCGCCTAGTCAGTTCACCACCCGTCCCACCCTGCAGGGCACGTTCGGCATGAGTGCCTCCACGCACTGGAGCGCGACGGCGGCGGCCCAGGCGGTGCTTGAACGCGGCGGCAACGCGTTCGACGCCGCCGTGGCCGGCGCCTTCGTGCTGCACGTTGTGGAGCCCCACCTGAACGGCCCGGGCGGGGACATGACCGGTGTCTTCGTGACCGCGGCAGAGCCCGGCAAACCGGTGGTGCTGATGGGCCAGGGGCCGGCGCCGGCCGCGGCGACGGTGGAGCACTACCGTGCCGAGGGGCTGGAGCTGGTGCCGGGTTCCGGGGCGCTGGCCGCCGCGGTGCCCGCCGCCGTCGACGCCTGGCTGCTGCTGCTGCGCGACCACGGCACCTGGGAACTGGACGCGGTGCTGGGGTTCGCTGCCGGTTACGCCCGCGACGGGCACCCCATGCTGGGCCGCGTCGGCACCACGATCGCCGCGGTGGCGGAGCTGTTCCAGGAGCACTGGCCCAGCTCGGCCGAGCTCTGGATGCCGGGCGGCAGGATCCCGGCCGAGGGCGACCTGGTCCGGAACCCGGCGTACGCCCGGACCCTGGAACGGCTGATCGAGGCCGGGCGGACCACGGCCGCCGACGACTCCAGGGAAGCCCGGATCGATGCGGCCCGCCGGGAATGGCGCGAGGGCTTCGTTGCCCGCGCCATGGTGGAATCGGTACAGACCCCGCACCGTCATGCCTCCGGCACCGACCACACCGGCGTCCTGGCGCTGTCCGACCTGGCCGGCTTTGCGGCCGGCTACGAGGCGGCGGCCACGGTGGAGTTCCGCGGGCACACCATCGCCAAGACCGGGCCGTGGGGGCAGGGCCCTGCACTGCTGCAGACCTTGGCCATCCTCGCCGGCTTCGAGGACCGCTATCTCGATCCGTCCACCGAACTTGGCGCGCACACCATCCTGGAGGCCCAGAAGCTGGCGCTGGCCGACCGTGAGGCGTACTACGGGGACACGGACGTGCCGTTGGATTACCTGCTGTCCGAGGAGTACTGCGCGAGCCGCCGGGAGTTGATCACGGAGCAGGCATCGCACGAATTCCGGCCGGGGAAGGTGCCGGGCCGCGAACCCTACCTCCCGGTGCTGCGCACCGAGTACACGCCGCCGGCGCTGGTCCGCGCCGGTGCCGCGGCGGGCGCGGCAGGACTCGGCGTCGGGGAACCCACTGTCGCGCCGAGCGGCGAAACCCGCGGCGACACCTGCCACCTTGATGTCGTGGACCGGTGGGGAAACATGGTCTCTGCCACCCCGTCCGGCGGCTGGTTGCAGTCCTCGCCCGCGATTCCGGAGCTGGGCTTCTGCCTGGGCACGCGCCTGCAGATGACCTGGCTCGAGCCGGGCACGCCGTCCACCCTCACCCCCGGACAGCGGCCGCGCACCACCCTGACGCCGACCCTGGTGCTGCGCAACGGGTGTGCCGTGACCGCGCTGGGCTCACCCGGCGGTGACCAGCAGGACCAGTGGCAGCTGCCCTACCTGCTGCGCACCATCGTGGGCGGCTACTCGCCGCAGCAGGCCATCGACGCGCCCACGTTCCATACGACGTCGATGCCCGGTTCGTTCTGGCCGCGCACCTGGGAACCCGGCGGCGCCGTGGTCGAGGACCGGCTGGGCGAGGACGTCATTGCCGGGCTTGAGCGCCGCGGGCACGTGGTCACCCGGGCCGGCGGCTGGACCCTGGGCCGGCTGTCGGCCGTCGTCCGGGACCCGGCGACGGGTGTGCTGCAGGCCGCCGCCAACCCGCGCGGTGCGCAGGGGTACGCCGCGGGGCGGTAGGGGAATTGAAATTGCTGTTCCGGGTCATGGAAATTCCCCTTTCAACGGTCACTGCAGAGGCCATCTGCTTGTTATCACAACACGGATCTCCAGCTTTGATAAGAGCTAGTGGCCACCTATGGGCGGGCGCTCGCGTCGTCGGCTCCTGGGCGTCCGGAGTCAGGGCCTGATCGGCGTCGAAGGGCGGAACGGCTTCCCGCCTGTTGCCTGCGTGCTTCAGCATCTGAAGTAGTGGTTTCGTCTGGGTGTTTGGTGTGGGTCGAGGTGGGGTGGCGGGATGAACCAGGGGATCCCAGTGCTGGGGCTGGATGGTCCATTGTTCTTTGTGGATCAGGTGGTGATGGTGGGAACACAACAGGGTTCCGTTGTCTGTGGATGTGGTGCCGCCTTGGGACCAGTAGGTGATGTGGTGGGCTTCGCACCAGGTGGCGGGCATGGTGCAATCGGGGAAGGCGCAGCCCTGGTCCCGGGCGGTGATGGCTTTTCGGATGTGGGGCGGGAAGGTCCGCGTGGTGCGGCCGATGTCCAGGATCCGGCCCTGGCCGCCGAGGAGGACGGGGATGATGTCGGCGTCGCAGGCGATTTTGCGGATGGTCGCGGCGGTGACGGGCCCGGTGAATGCCATTGTCCTGGTGCCGGTGAACCCGAGCGGGCCGGTGACGGGTCCGGTGGCGTCCTCGGCCCGGCGGAACGTGCCGGCCTCCCCGGTGTCGGTCAGCCGGTCGAGGCGTTTGAGGAGGTCGCGGTAGTCGATGGTGACCATGACCTGGGGCCGGAAGCCGCCTGTGGCCGGCAGCCCGCCGGCGGCGAGGGCGACCTTGCAGCCGCCGACGAGGCCGTCGAGGCGTTTTTGCGGCTGGGACCGCCGGTCCAGCTGGTTCGGCACAAAACCGGCCGCGTCCGACCCGCCGCCCGCTCCTTCGTCAGCCGTCCCCTCGGACGCTCTTTCGCCAGCCGTCCCGCCGCCGGCTCCTTCGTCAGCCGTCCCGCCGCCCGCTTCGTCGGCCCCGTCGGCCCCGACGGCCGGGCTGGTGCGGGGGTTGGTGCCGGTGTTCATCACGGTCAGTAGGTGTTCGAACTGCTCCGTGGTGGCGAAGATTTCCAGGTGCTGCAGGCCGTGGCGGGGCTTGCGGATGAAGGCGCCCTGGAGCTGGCGGAGGACCTCCTCGGAGGGTTCGGCGCCGTCCTGGTCGAGTCCGTCCATCCAGCGCCTGGCGAGCCGAGCCAGGAAGTCCGGGTCGGCCTCCGCCGCGGTGCGGGTCAGAGCGTGTTCCATCCGGGCGGCGGTCTCCGCGTCGCAGACCGGCCGAACCCGGCCCAACGCCTGGCAGATGATCGTCGCCGAGCGGGACGGGACCGTGCCGGCGGCCACGGCGGCACCGAGTTCCTCGTGCAGGGGCGGGAGGGGCTGGCCGGTGATCCCGGTGCGGGGCAGCACGTCCCCGGCCAGGGACAGGCGCCGGTGGGCTTCGGTGGCGGTGATCTGCAGCCGGTCCCGGAGGAACTCCCCGGTTTTGCGGTAGCCGTCATCGAGTACCGGGGAGTCGTGGACTGCGGCTTCCTTGCGGGTGCGCTCCACCGCACCCGCGGCGACCAGCTGCAGGTACTCGGCGGCCCGGGAGATCTCCTCGACCCGGCCGGCGAACTCCGCCGCCTCGCCAAAGTCCAGCAGCGCAGCCTCCGCGACCGCCGTCGCGCTCGACTGCTGGAGTCGGCTGAGGATGTCATCGAGTTCCAGTGCGTGACCGCGGCGGACACCATCGTCCGGCCGACTGGCCGGAGCTAAGGTGACCGCTGCGCTGGTTCCCATGAATCAATCCAACCAAGGACCTACGACATTTTGAGCGGCAGCAGAACGGGCCGCGGCAAGCCCAGCATGCAAGCGCGGGAGCATCCGTTGATGCCTGTCGGCGGCAGTTCGCATGGGCAGCTGCCGGCGCGCCAGCAACGTAACCCCTGAGCCATGGCCGCGGTCATCATCGCCCGGCCGACTGGCCGGAACGAAGGTGACCGCTGCGCTGGTTCCCATAGATCAATCCTGCCGTGGACCTCAGACTTTTTGGCCCCAACCGAAGGACATGGGACTTAGCACACGCGCAGCACCCGCGGCCGGCCGAACTGGGTCCGGACGCCGGGGGAGAAGAGTACCGATTCGGGCGGCCCGGACACCGGGATGCCCGCTGCCGCCACCAACTCGTCCTCCAGCAGGGTCAGCCGGGCACGGAACAGCGGCCAGGGGCCGTGGGTGTTCGGCACGTACAGGGTTTGGCCGCGGAACCGGGTATGCAGACCGAACCGGGCCGTGAGGTGGACAGAGAGCGGGTCCGCCGCTTCGGCGTCGGGCTCGGGAACCACCGCGAAATCGCTGCGGGCACCGGACCCAAAACGCCGCACCGAATAGCCGGTCGACGGGTCCGCCGGGCCGGCGGGCCGGAAGCCGTCCCGGGACCACACATAGGGGATGCCTGCCGCGCGCGCCGCGAGCACCACCGCCAGGCGCGAGGCATCCAGGGTCAGGAACACGACGCCCCGGGTGCCGTCCGGCTCCCGTGAGTAGAGCCGCACGTTGATCTCGTTGAAACTGCCAAAGTAGGGAATCCCGGGACCGCGGCCCAACCCGGCGCCCTGCATGCGGAAGCCGATAAGCCCCACCCAGGCCGATCCGTCGAACACGTCGGGGACCACGCCGTCGGGCATAAACGCCGCCGCAACCCGCTGCGGGATGCGCCAGTGCAGGAACACGGCGTCCGTCCACCGCTGGTCCATGATGACCGGGCGGGGCAGTTCCGGGGCCAGAGGCCAGGGATCGGCTGTCATCGGCCCGGTCCGCCCGACGCCGACGCCGACGCCGGCTTAGCGGCGCCCGCCTCGGCAGCGCCCGCCGGCTGCTTCTGCCAGGGCCAGCGTCCGGTGATCTCAAGTTCCAGGGAGAAACTGAGGAACGTCCGGATCAGCACGATGATCGCCAGGACGCCGACGCTTTCGAAGGTGGGGGTCACAGCGACGGTCCGGATGATGTCGGCCGCGACCAGCAGTTCCAGACCCAGCAGGATGGACCGGCCCAGCAGCTGCCGGTAGGAACGGTACACCGAGAGCGGCTCGGAACCGGGCGGACGGTGCCGCGGCTGGAATCCCCGCAGCGCCATCGGCAGTGAGACGAGGGCGCCGATAACCATCACGGTGACGCCGGCGAAGTCCATGAACCGGCCGACGGTCTCGATGATGTGCTGAAAATCCATGCTGTCCCTCCGTGAAAGCGGGGCGGATGTTGGCGGCGCAGCAGCAGCGACGTCTCAGGGGTGCCGCTCGCCGACGCCGGCGAGGACGGCGCGGTAGCCCTCGCGGAAGCTTGGGTATTCGAACTCGAAGCCGGTGCTGCGCAGCAGGGCGTTGCTGACCCGCTTGTTTCCGCCCCGCGACGGTTCGCCCCCGCCGGTCCCGCTGGCGCCGCCGGTCCCGCGGCGCGCGCCGCCCCGGCCGGCGGCCTCCGGAGCCGGTTCCGGCAGCCCCAGTTCGGCGGCCAGGAACCGCAGCACCTCGCCCAGTTCGGCGGGTTCGTTGTCGACGCCCAGGTAGAGCGGTGCCGGCCCGGGGGACATGGTGCACAGCCGCACGATCGCGGCGGCGGCGTCATCGCGGTGGATCCGGTTGGTGAAGCGCGACTCGGCCGGGACCGTGGCGGCGCCGCCGCGGACCTGGTCGATCAGCCGGGTCCGGCCCGGCCCGTAGATGCCGCCGAGCCGCAGCACCACCGGCGAGATGCCGGTGCCGTGGAGGCGGCTGAACAGCAGGTCCTCGGCCTCGCGGATGACCCGTCCGGAAAACCCGCCGGGGCTGGGGGCTGTCGATTCGTCAACCCACCCGCCGTCGGCGTCGCCGTAGACAGCGGTGGAGGAGACGAACAGCACCCGGCGTACCGGCGCTCCGGAGTCCGCGACGGCGTCGAGCACGTGCGCCAGGCCCTCCACGTAGGCGGCGCGGTAGGCCTCTTCGGTGGGGGAGTCTGCCGCTATGGCGACGACGACGGCGGTGGTGTCGGCCGGGATCGGCGGCAGTTCGCCGGCAGTCAGGTCAGCCACGGCACCTTCGATGCCGGGCGGCAGTTTTTCGGGGGAGCGGCGCCAGCCCACCACGCGGTGTCCGGCGGCGGCAAAGCGCAGCCCAGCTTCAGTGCCAAGATCGCCGCAACCGGCCAGCAGAACAGTCATACGGGCCAGTCTGCCAGTAAACCCCGGGCCGCGCGGCGCGCAGCGGGGCAGCTACCGCGATGGGACCGTCTGGGTGGCGACGGGGTTCGGCACGGGAGCGGCGGGGCCCGCGGGGTGGTGGCCGAAGGCAAAGTTCATCATGAGCGACGCAGCGACAAGCAAAAGGCCCACCCGGAGGAGCGCACCGAGGCCGCCCGGCTGCTTCGCCCGGCCGCGGATCTGCCGCCCCTGGCGGGGCCGGCGGTCGGGACGGGCCTGGCGGTTCGGACGGGTCCCGGCGGCCGCCGCGGCGACGCTGCCTCCGGGACCGGACGGAGCGGACGGAGCGGACGGAGCGACGGGCGGGTACCCCACTGCCGCAGCGACGCGGCCGGTGCATCGGCCGGTTCGAACTGCGCCGTGGTCAGCAGCCCGGGACTTGTGCCGCCGCCGAGCAGTTGCTGCAGGCGGCCGTGGATGGTGGGTACCAGGGCCGGGTCGAGGACGGCGGGCAGTCCGGCCACGGCCGGGAGCAGGGTGTCCAGTCCCTCGACCCGTATCCCGCTCTTTGTGGTGCCGCGCAGCTCCGGCTGGCCCACCAGGCAGACCCAGCCCTGGACCAGCCGGCGGTGCTGGGGCTCCAGGAGCGCGGCCACCGCGGCGCACTGCTGCAAGACTCCGGACGCCTCCTGTTCCCGGGAGTAGCCGTTCTGCCGCAGGAGGCCGTCACGCAGCCGGACCTCGCCTCGCCAGTTTTTGGCATCGACGACCAGGACGCCGCCCGACCCGACCAGCACATGGTCAAGGTTCGCCGTCGGGCGTCCCGGCCAGTGCACATCGTGCAGGATCCGCCAGCCGGAGAGCTCAAGCGCGTGCAATTTCTCCGCGACCAGGGCCTCGCCAACAAACCGCGCCTGTTCGGCGGCTCCGTCCCCTGCAGCCATGACTTCCCCCAATAGCTCCGGCGTGCACGGCCGCGCCAGGGCGGCGGGCCAATGGCTGTCACCCTATGCCAGCGGGGGAGGTTTTTCCTAGGGCTTTATGGCCCGGCGCCAGGGTCTGCCCGCGGCCCGCGGCCCGCGGCCTGCGGAGCCGGGACCGGGCGCCGGGTCCCGCGACTCAGCGGGCGGCGATCGGGAAGAAGACCCGCGGGTCCTGCAGCAGCGCCGGGTAGTCGAAGTCCTGGCGCGAAAGAATCTCGTTGACCTGGAAGTTGCGGGCAAACACGCCGTCCACGGTGATCGGACGGCCCTGGACCTCACCGACGGCGAAGGAGCGGCCGCCGTCGAGCGGGATCGCCACGACCGACTTCCCGGGCAGCGTGGTGAAGGCTTCTTCCTGGGCCTGGCGCTTGCGGGTGGGCTTCTTCACCAGCGGCTTGACCGGGCGTTTGCGCGCGTTCTTGTCCGGCCGGCGCGACCCGTTGTCCGCGTACACGAACTGGTAGTCCTCGTCGTCGTCCGCGCCGGCGCCCTTCCCGCGCACCGGGGGCAGGCTGATGGTGTCCAGCTGCTGCGGGTCAGTGTCGCCGAGCGGAAGGCGGAGGACCCACATCCGGTCCCCGGCAGGATCTTCAGGGATCAGGTCGTGCTTGGGCTCGGGCCAGACGTACTCCAGGTCCGGGTCCGTGTCCGGGAACACGGACGCGTAGAACCGCTGGTCCTTGGCGAGCAGCCGGGAACGGTGGCTGCGGTGGAAGTCCGGGTTCCCCAGCCAGTACGGCATCGGGATCTTGGCGGCATAGTCCGGGTGCGCCGCCTGCGGGGCGAACTCCATGATCTTGTCCCGGGTGGTGTCTTCGCCGCCGCGGGCGGTCCATTCGTCCACCATGGCCAGGCCGTACATGGTCAGCGCGGGGACGTGGCCCATCCACATCCGGACGGCCGGGTGGGTCTGCCAGCCGTACGCGGGAATCACCAGCGCGCGCAGCATTTGCAGCGCCTCAACGCGCTGCTTGCCGAGCCGCACGCGGTCGAGGGCAGCGGCGCTCTGCCGGAAATCGGGGAAGGGGAGGAAAGTCTGCATCTCTCCAGTTTGGGGCCACACGGCCGCTACGCCAATTGCTGGGGGTCCCGGGTGAGCGTGTTCACATCGCGGATAGGTACAGACAGTTCCCAGTCCGGAGTTCTATCATTTACGGCAACCACACCACGCCGCACGGAAGACCCGCCATGACCCCTGAAGCAGCGGCGCCCTTTGCGCCAAAATACGGACAAATGCTCGGACCGGAAGCCAACGGCATCCTTGTCCTCGAAGAATTCACCCTGGACCCGGCCGCCGCGCGCAAGGAGCAAAGCGGCTTCCGGACGGCGCTGGCCTCGGTCGCCCTGACCATGCGGCGCCTGCTGGCCTTCCGGCTCCTCATCGCCCTCGTCGCGATCGCCAACCTGCCGCTGTTCCTGCTCTCCAGCGGCTGGGAGATCTACGCGGTCTCGCTGACCCTCGTCGTGGCTGTGCATGCGGCCGTGTCGTGGCTGAACCGGCACGAACCCCGGCTGCGGCAGCGCCGGATGCTCGAACTCCACCTGCACCGGGAACGCAGCGACAACTACCGCAAGGTCCGCGACGCGGTGAAGTACGTCATTGACACCCCGGCCCGGATGAACGAGCAGCTCTACCTGGAGCTGCTCGCCGCCAAGCGGGTCGCGCTGCACCTCGCGCAGGGCACCGTGGCCCTGCTGGACACCAGCGACGACGCCGCGTGGAAGGTGCGGATCGTCCGCGAACTGCCGCGGACGGTGTAACGGGCCCTGACTGAGCTCCAAATAAACGACGACGCCGGTGCGGCCCCCAAGGGCGCACCGGCGTCGTCGTTTAATCAGCTACCGTCTGCCGCGGTGCCTTAGGCGGGGAGCTGCAGCACCTGGCCGACGAGCACGAAGTCCGGGTCGCTGATGGTGTCCGCATTGGCGTCCGCGAGGACCTGCCAGCCGCCCTTGATGTCGAGCTTCTGGGCGATCTTGCTCAGGCTGTCGCCGCTCTTGACCGTGTAGGTGTCCCCGCTCAGGGCCACCGGGGCAGCGTGCCGCGGCGCGGCCTGGACGGGGACTGCCTGGACGGGTGCGGCCTGGACGGGTGCGGCCTGGACGGGTGCCTGGACCGGCGCGGCCTGGACCGGGGCTGCCCGGACCGGCGCCGTCTGGACCGCGGGGACCGCGGCCGGTGCCGCGGCACCGCCGCTCAGGCCCAGCTTCGCGGAGCAGGCGGGCCAGGCGCCCCAGCCCTGGCTGGCCTGGACCTTCTGGGCGACCGCGATCTGCTGCTCACGGCTGGCGTTGGCCGCCGAGCCCGTGCCGCCGTGGGCTGCCCACGTGCTCGGGGTGAACTGCAGGCCGCCGGAGAAGCCGTTGCCGGTGTTGATGCTCCAGTTGCCGCCGCTCTCGCACTGGGCCAGGGCGTCCCACGTGGAGGTGGGCGCCGCGGCGGGGGTGGCCGCGCTGGCGGCGGTGGCGGAGAGTGCGACGCCGGCGACCGAGATGGCGGCCAGAGTGGCTCCACGGCGCGCGGCAGTAGTGAAAGTTGAGGTCTTCATTGCTTCAGCTGCTCCTGAGGGCCACCGGCGCTCGGTCCGTCCCCGGACGTTAACGCGCTACTGCCCGCCCCTGACAATTAGAGGTCATCTGCGGTGTCTGCCGGTCGGGCAGTTCAAGGTGGAGGCAGCACCGGGCATGCGACGGCCCGATTGCGGGCCTGAAACCACGGTAGGGCAGCGCCGGACCCAGATCAAGCCGCCGCCGGGCCGCCGCCGGCGGTTCAGCCGCCCAAAACCGCCGCCAGGTAGGGCGCGGTGCGGCTTTTCGGGGAGCGCGCGACGGCGGCGGGTTCGCCAGCAGCGATAATCCGGCCGCCGGCGTCGCCCCCGGCGGGCCCCAGATCGATCACCCAGTCCGCGGCAGCCACCACATCCATCTCATGCTCGACCACCACCACCGTGTTGCCGGCGTCCACCAGGCGGTGCAGCTGGGCCATCAGGAGTTCGACGTCGGCCGGGTGCAGTCCCGTGGTGGGCTCATCGAGCAGGTAGAGCGAGTGCCCGCGCTGGGCGCGCTGCAGCTCGGTGGCGAGCTTGATCCGCTGCGCCTCGCCGCCGGAGAGCTCGGTGGCGGGCTGGCCCAGCCGGAGGTAGCCCAGGCCCACCTCGCGCAGGGTCTGCAGCGCCCGGGCCGCGGCCGGGACCCCGGCCAGGAAATCGGCGGCCGCGTTGACGGTCATGCCCAGGACCTCCGCCACGTTTTTGCCCCGGTAGGTGACTTCCAGGGTCTCGGGGTTGTAGCGCGAGCCGTGGCATTCCGGGCAGGGGCCGTAGCTGCCGGGCAGGAAGAGCAGCTCGACGGCCACAAACCCCTCGCCCTGGCAGGTCTCGCAGCGCCCGCCGGCGACGTTGAAGGAGAACCGCCCGGCGCCGAAGCCCCGCGCCTTCGCCTCGTCGGTGGCGGCGAATTCTTTGCGCACGGCGTCGAACAGGCCGGTGTAGGTGGCGAGGTTGGACCGCGGGGTGCGGCCGATCGGCTTCTGGTCCACCTTGACCAGCCGGTCGATCTGTTCCAGCCCGGAGACCGGGCCGACGCTCAGCGGGGCACTGAGCTCCTCGGCGTCGTCCGCCGCCTCGTCCGGTGCGCCCGCGGCGTCCGCCCCGGGGTGCAGCCAGTCGTTGGCCACCTCGGCGAGGACCTGGCTGACCAGCGTGGACTTGCCGGAGCCGGAGACCCCGGTGACGGCGGTCAGGACGCCGAGCGGGAAGGTCGCGTCGAGGTTTTGCAGGTTGTGCCGGCTGATGTCACGCAGTTCCAGCCAGCCGGCCGCCTCCCGGCGGGTCCGGCGCGCCGCGGCGCGGGCGGAGGGGCCGCCGCCGGGCCCCGCGCCATCCGGGAACAGGTAGGGCCGGGTGACGGAGTCCTCGACCTCGGCGAGGCCGGCCACCGGGCCGCTGTAGAGCACCTCGCCGCCGCCCTCGCCGGCCCGGGGCCCGACGTCGACCAGCCAGTCGGCGCGGCGGACCACATCCATGTTGTGCTCCACCACGAACACCGAGTTGCCGGAGGACTTCAGCTGGTCCAGCACCGCCAGCAGCGGTTCGGCGTCGGCGGGGTGCAGGCCGGCGGAGGGTTCGTCGAGGACATAGATCACGCCGAACAGGCCCGAGCGCAGCTGGGTGGCGATCCTGAGCCGCTGCATCTCGCCGGGGGAGAGGGTGGGGGTGGAACGGCCCAGGGCGAGGTAGCCCAGGCCCAGGTCCAGCAGCACGGTGACCCGCTGCAGCAGGTCGCGGGTGATCGCGACGGCCACCTCGTTCGACTCGCCCGAGGACTGCTTGCGGGACGCGGTCCCCGCGGAGGTCAGCTCGGTGGTGGGGCGGATGATCTGGGCCAGTTCGGTCATCGGGACGGCGTTGAGCTCGGCGATGGTCTTCCCGGCGAACGTCACGGCCAGGGCCTCCGGGCGCAGGCCGCTGCCGCCGCAGCGCGGGCAGGGGCCGGTTTCCATAAAGCGCAGCACGCGGTCGCGCATGGTGCTGCTCTTGGAATCGGCGAGCGTGTGCAGGACGTAGCTCTTGGCGCTCCAGAAGCGGCCCTTGTAGGGCTTGGCGACGCGGTCCCGCTGCGGGGTGACCTCCACCACGGGCTGTTCCTCGGTGAAGAGGATCCAGTCGCGCTCCTTCCGGGGCAGCTTCCGCCAGGGGGTGTCGACGTCGTAGCCCAGGTGGCTGAGGATGTCGCGCAGGTTCTTGCCCTGCCAGGCGCCGGGCCAGGCGGCGATCGCGCCGTCGCGGATGCTCAGCGAGGGATCCGGGACCAGCGAGGACTCGCTGACGGTGTGCGCGATGCCCAGGCCGTGGCATTCCGGGCAGGCGCCGGCCGCGGTGTTGGGCGAGAACGCGTCCGAATCCAGCGGCGCCGCGCCGTCGGGGTAGCTGCCGGCGCGGGAGAAGAGCATGCGCAGCGAGTTGGAGAGGGTGGTGACCGTGCCCACGGTGGAGCGGGAGCTGGGGGTGCCGCGGCGCTGCTGCAGGGCGACGGCAGGCGGCAGCCCGGTGATCAGCTCCACCTTCGGGTTGTGGCCCTGCTGGATCAGCCGGCGCGCGTAGGGCGCCACGGACTCGAAGTAGCGGCGCTGGGCCTCGGCGTAGATGGTGCCGAAGGCCAGCGAGGACTTCCCGGAGCCGGAGACGCCGGTGAACGCGACGATTGCGTCGCGGGGCACGTCGACGTCCACGTTGCGCAGGTTGTTCTCGCGGGCGCCGCGGACCCGGACGAAGCCGTCCGTGGAGTGGTCCGGCGCACGGCCGGCGGGGTCGGTTGCCTGCTGGGTGTTCTGCATCTGTTCGACTCTATCTGTCCTTGGCCGCGGCGGGCATATCCTCCGCGGGCGGGCATATCCTTACCGAATGGAAACTTACGACGGCGGCGCCGACGCGCCGCAGGATGAGCCGCAGGCCGGGGACGTCCCGGAGTTCGCCGAGATCCCCGAAGAGGTGCACGCCGCGCTGCCGGTGGCCGAGCTGCACCTGCATCTCGAGGGAACCCTGGAACCGGAACTGATCTTCGCGCTCGCCGAACGCAACGCCATCACCCTGCCCTACGCGGACCTGGACGAGCTGCGGGCCAAGTACGAATTCACCGACCTGCAGTCGTTCCTGGACCTCTACTACGCCAACATGGCCGTGCTGCAGACCGAAGCGGACTTCGCGGACATGACCCGGGCGTACCTGGCCCGTGCCGCGGCGGCCGGGGTGCGGCACGCCGAGATCATGCTGGATCCGCAGGCGCACCTGTCCCGCGGGGTGTCCCTGGGGACCTGCATCAACGGGGTGGCCTCCGTGCTGGCCACCTCGGCGCAGGAGTTCGGCATCTCCACCCTGCTGATCGCGGCGTTCCTGCGCGACCAGTCCGAGGAATCGGCGCTGGAGGTCCTGGAGCAGCTGCTCGCGATGGACGCTCCCATTGCCGGCATCGGCCTGGACTCGGCCGAGGTCGGGAACCCGCCGTCGAAGTTCGAACGGCTCTTCGCCCGGGCCAAGGACGCCGGGCTACGCCGGATCGCGCACGCCGGCGAGGAGGGGCCGCCGTCGTACATCATCGAAGCGCTGGATTTGCTGGAGGTGGAACGGATCGACCACGGCATCCGCTGCATGGAAGACCCGGACCTGGTCGAACGCCTGGTCCAGGACCTGACGCCGCTGACCGTCTGCCCGCTCTCCAACGTCCGGCTCCGCGCGGTGGACACCCTGGAGGACCACCCGCTGCCGGCTATGCTCGCCGCCGGGCTCAACGTCAGCGTCAACTCGGACGACCCGGCCTACTTCGGCGGCTACGTCGATGACAACTTCGCCCAGCTCAAGTCCGTGATCGGGCTCTCCGAGTTCGACTGCGTGCGCATGGCCGCCAATTCCATCCGCTCCTCCTTCGCGAGCGAGGAGCGCAAGACCGAACTGCTGGCCGAACTGGCCGCCTCCGGCCGCTGACCCTTAAAGCAACGCGGGGTCACTTTCGGCCTATTCCACCCTTTGGGATGGGCCGAAAGTGATCCCGCGTTGTGGTTTTAGACGTCGATGGTGCCCATGTTCGGGTAGCGGGCGCCGGCGGCGACGCCGGCCGGAGCCAGTTCGTCGAGCCGGGCGAGGTCCTCGGCGGAGAGTTCGACGTCGACCGCGCCCAGGTTCTCGCGCAGCCGCTCGCGCTTCTTGGTCCCCGGGATCGGCACGATGTGTTCGCCCTGGGCCAGCAGCCAGGCGAGGGCCAGCTGCGCCGGGGTGCAGCCTTTCTCGGTGGCGAGCTCCGTGACGCGGTCCACGAGTTCCAGGTTGCGGGTGAAGTTCTCGCCCTGGAAGCGCGGGGAGTGGCGGCGGAAGTCGTCCTCCGCGAAGTCGTCCTCGCTGCGCAGCTGGCCGGTGAGGAAGCCGCGGCCCAGCGGGCTGTAGGGGACGAAGCCGATGCCGAGTTCGGCCAGGACCGGGAAGATTTTGGTCTCCGGCTCGCGCTCCCACAGCGAGTACTCGGTCTGCAGCGCCGTGATCGGGTGCACGGCGTGGGCGCGGCGGACCGTGTCGGCGCCGGCTTCGGAGAGTCCCAGGTGCTTGACCTTGCCGGCCTGGACCAGCTCGGCCATGGCGCCGACGGTCTCCTCGATGGGCACGGTCTTGTCCACCCGGTGCTGGTAGTACAGGTCGATGTGCTCGACGCCGAGGCGCTGCAGGCTCGCGTCGCAGGCGGCCCGGACGTACTCCGGCCTGCCGTTGATGCCCACCCAGGAGCCGTCCTCACGGCGTTCGTTGCCGAACTTGGTGGCCAGTACGACGGCGTCCCGCCGGCCGGCGATCGCCCGGCCCACGAGTTTTTCGTTGGTGAACGGCCCGTACATGTCGGCGGTGTCCAGCAGGGTCCCGCCGGCGTCGAGGAAGGCCTGGATGGTGGCGACGGACTCCTGCTCGTCGCCCTGGCCGTAAAACTCGCTCATGCCCATGCAGCCCAGGCCGAGTGCGGAGACGGTGAGGGAGCCGAGGGTTCGTGATTCCATGGGGATCTCCTGAACAGAGGGGTGGGCGCCGCGGATCACCTTCAGGCGGCGGCGATCAAGCCACTCTAGCCAGCTTGCTTGCTGCGGGCAACGGGTTTGTGCAGGCGCAGGATCACGGCCGTGAGGGCGGTGACGCCGGCGCAGACCGCGGCTCCCCAGAGGATGTCGGTAAGGGCCACCACGGCGGGGAAGTCTTTCAGGACGGCGTAGGCGGTCAGGGCCCAGGTGGCGTAGGTAAAGAAGCCGAACAGCGCCGCTCCGGCCACCCGGCTGCGGAGCGTGGCACGGGGATCGGTGGGCCGGACACCGTAATGCACGATGCCCACCACGTAGACGAGGTAGAACAGGACAGCGCCGGCGACGTTGAAACTGGCCGGAAGCAGGTGCCCGATCTGGCTGCGGTACTGCGGGGTCGCCACCGTGGTGATCCACACGGCGTCGACACCGGCGAAGATCACGGCGGTAACGGCGTAGGCGAGCAGCCACTTCTTGGCGGGGCTTGTCATGGCGGTTCCTCGGGTCGGTGAAGGGTTCAGGGTCCTCCGAGCGTATAGGTCTCGGCCTGTCAGGAGGGCATTCGTGCAGAATTGCCCGATTGTCGGGGATGTCGCGGCCAGGTGGACGTTGTAATTCGCCAGGGCGCTGTGGAGTCGGTGCGAAGGACTATGCAGGGACATCGGTGTCGGGGATCCGGTTGCGAAGTCGACGGGCCCGTTCGATCCCTGAGAATTGCGCAGCTCCGCGCTCCGGTGGGGTTTGGGCCGCCGAACCAAGAGGGGCCTTGGTCGTCCTGGTTACCTGGTTCGTTTTCGGGTCGATAGTCGAGTGAGGGACAGAGATCTTCGCATAAGGGAGTTATGACGTATAGAGCTTTGGGATCACCCGGCGTCGGTAGTGCCCATTAGCGTGGTGTAACAGCCCGGGTCCCGGGTGTGTTGTTCCCGAACGTGAGGCGGCCATCGCGTGATTCTTGGAAAGACCGACCAAAGTCTTCTCTCAAGGAGTTTCCACGCGATGACCGCACCCCATGTTATTCTGCCCGTTTCCTGTCCGAGCAACTCGAGCAGGCCTCCCCGGATCTGATGCGATCCATGCTGACCACGTTCATCAACGCGCTGATGAGCGCCGAGGCCGACGCGGTCTGCGGCGCCGAATACGGTGCCCGTACCGAGGCCCGCACCGGAACCCTGGACGTCGCCATCCCCAAGCTCCGGCAGGGCTCGCATTTCCCGGACTGGCTGCTGGAGCGCCGCCGCCGGGCCGAGGCCGCCCTCACGACCGTGGTCGCGACCTGCTACCTGCTTGGGGTCTCCACCCGGCGGATGGAAAAACTCGTCGAAACCCTGGGCATCACCCGGCTCTCGAAGTCCCAGGTCTCGGTCATGGCCGCGGACCTCGACGCCCAGGTTGAGGCGTTCCCCACCCGCCCGCTGGATGCCGGCCCGTACACCTTCGTCGCGGCGGACGCCCTGGTCCTGAAGGTCCGCGAAGGCGGCCGGGTCGTCACCGTCCACGCCATGGTCGCCACCGGGGTCAATGCCGACGGGCACCGCGAGGTCCTGGGCATCCAGGCGTCCTCCGCCGAGGACGGCGCCGGCTGGCTGGGGTTCTTCCGGGACCCGACCGCCCGGGGCTTGACCGGGGTGAAGCTGGTGACCGCCGATGCCCACGCCGGGCTGGTCGCCGCGATCGGCCCGACCCTTCCCGGCGCCGCCTGGCAGCGCTGCCGCACCCACTACGCAGCGAACCTGATGGCCGCGACGCCCAAGAGCAGCTGGCCGTGGGTGAAAACCCTGCTCCACTCGGTCTACGACCAGCCCGATGCCGCCGGCGTCCACGCTCAGTTCGTCCGGGTCCTGGACGCCCTGGCCGAGAAGCTGCCCCGCGTCGCGGACCACCTCGAGGCCGCCCGCGAGGACATCCTCGCGTTTACACCCTTCCCCAAAGGCCTCTGGCGCCAGGTCTGGTCCAACAACCCGCAGGAACGCCTCAACCGCGAAATCCGCCGCCGCACCGACGTCGTCGGGATCTTCCCGGACCGCCCCGCGCTGATCCGGCTCGTCGGCGCCGTCCTGGCCGAACAACATGACGAATGGATCGAAGCCCGCCGCTACCTCGGCCTGGACCTCATCCAACAATCACAAACCCTCGGAACCACCCCCGCGGCAACCACCGAACAGGAGGACACCAACCCCGAACTGGCGCTCAGCGCCTAACCAACCCAAGAATCACGCGGCAACCGCGTTACACCACGCAAATGGACTTGACCGCTCCGGCAAGCCTGTTTCTTAGTGCGCCTAAGCCTCGGGGTGCAAGCTCTCGTCCGGGGCAGCCGTTCGCCAGGACGTGAAGTGCACGGTGAGGTTATCGCGCGAAGGGGCGCAGCAGAACGGCCCTGCGGTGACGATGGCTTCCGAGTCAAGAGGCGCTACCCGCACAAGCCGCCATGGCTCGTAATCGACCCGGGCCCGGACGGTCAGGGCGTTGCCGGACCTACTGGCCCGGACAGTTACGTGCCGCCCGTCCCAGCCAGGAACCGGGGACAGGGACCAGTCAGATACGCCGCGCGTCACCACCGCGCCGAGGCTTTCCTCGCCGTCGCTCCACTCGATGCCCGCCTTGATCCATGTCGTGTCATCGACACGGACGAAGATCCCGGCCTGGTCGAACTGGGCCGAGAAATCGAGATGGAAAGACACCCCCATGGCAGTGTCCTGCTCGAAGGGGGCGAGGAGGGCGTGTTCGGTGTCGTGAATGAATCCGTACGAAGTGACGCGCCAGGCGTCACTCTTCTCGATTGCGGTTACCCGCATGCCGTCGTCGGCAAGCTCGAAATGCGCGGGTTCCGTGGTCCAGATCCCCTCGGTCCAGGCAATATCAGTCATCGTGTCAAGTCCCTTCTCATAGGCATGGAATGCGGGGTCAGCACCCAGTGAGGAAACCGCCGTGCCTCTCCGAGACGAACGCAATGACGAGGAACAAGGCGTCACAATGATCGCCGACCGGGCGGAGCCTTCAGGCTAGTCTTCACCAGATTTGCTTCGCGTACGCCGTGGCCACGTAAGCGGCCACTCTATCCCTGGCAGCTGGTGGCGGTGACCTTAATGGCCGTAAACGCAATCGTGCAAATTGCATGCCGGTGGAATGAAGCTTGGGTGCCTTTCGCTACCTCATGCTGGCAATGCTGATTATCTGCGCGGCCTTCACCGCCTATCTGCTCCACGTGCGCCACTACGACGGTCACTTCTGGGATGAGGACGAAGCCCGGCGCCAGGACTGGGATCGTCGCGGGAGGCCGCTGTAGGTTCCGCATACGCCAAAAGGACATCCTCCTCGAACGCAAACGGGTCCAAACAGTCCTAGTTGCTCCGGCCTGCGTGCTGGACTGAATTGCTTACTGCTGCGACGTACTGAAACGTAGGCTGCTGCTGAGTCTGTGGCGTGGCATTCGATGGTCTTGGGGGAGTATCCGAGGGCTTCGGCGATGATGGCCACGGGGTGCGAGTTTGCTGAGTTCGTGGACGGTTCCGAGTCGTGCGGCCCGGGTGCTGAACAGCTTGCTGAGGAGGGTTGTGAGGTGTCCGGGGTGGATATGACGCCCGGGTGAGGCTCCACGGGTACCCAAGCGGTGTTGGGGTGCGAGGCGGTCAGGTCGCGGCCTGGGTTTGCGGCTCGTCGTTCCAGGTTAGCCGTGCGATGGTTTCAGCCTGCTGCCCGAAGATGAGGATGAGGATCGCGGCGGCCCTGTCACGTGCTTCGAGTCCGTCGGCGTCAAATGACACATATGAGTGCTTCGTGCTGTCCCGGTTTGGCGAGTCTTGGGCTGGTGCCGCGGCGGTGCGGGACTATGGTGAGCCCGGCTGGGGCGGTTTTGGTCTTGATGGCCCATTTGAGGAAGCGCTCGGCGATGCACCGGGTTGTGGGCTCTTCTGCTTGCCATACGTCGAGGTGGGTTTGTTGCAGTTCGGGCGGTGTGATGCCGTGTCCGGTGAGCCCGTTCAGGAGGTCGATAGCCACGGTGACTTCCTGTTTCGCGCGAAGGAAGGTCCCGCGGGTGACTTCATCCATGTGGTTCATCCGTCGTTGGTGGTGCCAGCGGATGTAGCGGCGAATCACGTCAAAGTTCTGAGGATCCCTCACACGTTCGAGGGCTCCTGAGGCCCGGTTGTCGTAGCGCATCCGGAGTTCGTCCCGTCGGGGGAGTACCCCGTGTTCGGTGACGAGTCCCCGGACGTATTCTCGGGTCCGTGAGTCGGGCAGTTCGTCGAAGGTTTCATGGGTGATTTCGGCGCGACCGCGAGGTTGCGGAAGAACGCGGTGACGTGCTCTTGGCGGATCCAGGTCAAGCCGCTGTTGGCCCGTTTCATCGACTTAAGCGCGGCCGCCAGCGGGATCAGATCGTTGGCGATGGATTCCGTGGCCGGGTCGGTGAGCAGGTCATCTACGACATTGCCCAGGACGCAGGTCCAGCAGCGCCCGCCGCTGTGAAGTTCGTCCTCGGCTCCGCAGGTCTTGCGGTCGATGCTGAGTCGGATGCCTGAGCATCGGCAGCAGGCGGGTTGGTTATCGATAACGACGGGCAGGGCTCCTTCGTGGCCGCAGAGATCGTGCTCGCCCGGGCATAGGCCATCCACGCCCAGTATCCGCGCCCGGATATGGTCCGGTCCCTCACGGATACGATCGTTGCGCAGGCCACCAGGACAACTCTTGCTCCCCGCGCTGTTCGCTGCCCGGGGAACTGGCCCGGGAGAGGGCTGAGCGGGGGATCACCGGTATGGAGGAAGCCGTGGCGGCATCCGCTTGGGGCGCCGGGGTAGATCGGCCCAGACAGGATCATTCGCGGACCGCATGCCTGCCATGGCCTTTCAGTGTCCGTCGCTGGGCTTGTTCAACTCCTTGTTTTCATCGGAGGATGCGCGGCTCTTCAGGCCAAGTGCCTATGGTGCCTGGAATCCGAGCGTGGGGGTGGCCCTTATGGCGTTGGCGCCCCTATCTGCGATAACTTGGGCGTCGCTTCCGGAGTCAAGGATCGTATTTCGGTCCGATTCGTAATCGACGATGACGGCCGTGACGGCGAGTCCGGCCGAGGCCTCGGTCGTCAGCAGGGCGTCTACCTGGGCAGAGAAGCAGGAATCACTTGAGGTGGCGTGGACGTCCATCGCGACCACGTGGTTGTTGGAGACGAAGTTTCCGGACCCAGTCTTCAACCGGATGACAACGGGCGTCGCACCTGTCGGCCGGATGCTTGATGAGTCGATGATCTCGGAGAAATGGTTGCCGATGATGGAGTTGTTGCTGCCGCTGATACAGAGAAGCCCGTAGAGGTCGTCCAGGCCGTTGTCGATGCCGAGGAAGGGCGTCCAGGGCTCGTGATCGCGCAGGAAGTGATTCGAGGCCACAAGGTTCTCGGAGCTGTCGGATTCGAGGACCACCATGCCGGGGTAGAAGGAGTGCAGACGGTTGTTGGTCACGCTCGACCGCGTGACGCCGTTGAGATGCACGCTGCTGGCGCCGCGGGGAAAGACATTGTTGGCGGTGATCAGCAGGCCGCCATGGTTTTCGGCGTAGATCGAGTGACCCTTGAAGCCTGCTCCGATCAGGTTGTCGGTGATCTTGGAGGCCTGCCCCCACCCGCGCAGCTCGATGCAGCTTCCGCACTCGGCGATGAAGTTGTCGTGGATCGAGAGCGCATCCGCGTTGTAGATGGTGAGCGCGTGCTCGAGGTAGACGAACCCCATGCCGTTGATCCGGAAGGAGTCATTGGCGTTCGCGATGTAGATGCCGGTCTTGCCGTTGACGTAGGTGTTCTCCGGGTGCATTCCTGAGCCATCGGGGTTGAAGTGCAGTCCGTCGATGCAGAAGTTGGAGAATTCGACGGAGCTGATCCGTGGGCTCCCGTTTCGTTCAACGTAGAACGCAGCGCTCTGGGACTTCTCTGCATCCGGGTCCGGAGGAAGGTCGACGATAATGCGGCTGCCTCCGGGCCAGAGCTCGTGCAGATCGGGCCATTCGTCCTCGGGGACGTTGAACCGGATGCTCGACGAGGTGAAGCCGTGACCGGAGCCCTGGATCCGGAGGAAGCTGATGTCGATGAGCACTTGGGTGCGAAGTCGGTAGTCGCCGGGCGGGATGTAGATCACGGCGCCGGGCTTTCCGCCGTTGTTCACGTTGGTACCGTCTGCCGCCTTTTGATGTCGGCGATGATGCTGTTGATCACCTCGCCGATGTCTTCGGAGGGATCGCCGACGGGCCACGTCGTCACGTCGTAGTGGTTGTTGCTTGGCATGTGTTCTTTCCCTTGGATGTTGTTGGTTATCGGCCGAGCGGTGCAGAGAATGGACCGGGAGCGGTTTGGTGCGGTGGGATTTACTGGGCCGCGGGTTGAAGTTCGGGGAGTTCTTTCTGTAACTCATCCAGCGTTGGCGGCTGGGCGCCGGGGCGGCGCACGGTGATAGCTGCTGCTTTGGAGGCCATGCGGCCGAGCGACTCGAGCACTGATGGCGCCAGTCCGTCGGCTCCGCGCATGAGCAGCCCGTAGATCAGCGCAGACATGTAGGAGTCTCCGGCACCGATCGTGTCGACTACGGCCGAGCGCACAGCAGGGATGGCAACGCGTGCTTTCGGGTCTGGAGCAAGGATCCTTCTGCTCCCAGTGTGACAGCGACGAGCCCGGTCCCGAGCTGAAGTAGGTGCTCCTGGACCCCTTCGACGTCAGCTCGGGGTAGAGCCAACGTGCGTCCTCGTCGCTGAGTTTGATGACCTCGGTGAATGGAACGAGTTCTTCGAAGATGGTTCGCGCCTCGAAGTGGCTGCCGAGCAGTGCCGGGCGGATGTTGGGATCGTAGGTGACGATGCAGCGTTGGTGCGTTTGCTCGAGAAGGGCTCGTACTGCCGCTGCTCCGGGGGCGAGGAAGGTGGCGATCGATCCGGTATGCAGGATTTTGGGCAGGGTGGCTGGAGAGATGCGCGGGATTCCCATCGGATATCGAAGTCGTAATGGGCTGAACCGTCGGAGGCAGGCGGCTGTCGCGTGGCCGTTAGACCGCCGGCCTTTTCCGGGGATGAGACTGACGCCGGCAGCGTGGAGGTGATTTTCGATGACGGCGCCGTGGTGGTCATCGCCGATTGAGGTCAGCAGAGCCGTGGGCACGCCGAGCCGCCCGAGCCCGTAGGCAACGTTTGCCGGTGATCCCCGGGGTGCTCGGTCGTGCCGTCGGGGGAGATGACGATGTCGACGAGGGCTTCACCGACAACGACGACATCAAGAGTGGTCTTCGGCTCGTAGCCGGTGCGGTGATCGGCGGGCATTTGTTGTCCTTTCATGGGGTGGCTGAGGCGGCTTCAGCGCGGTGGCGATTGGCTGGTGTTGCTGCCGCGAGATTTTAGTGGCCGGTTCGAGAAGCCGAAGAATCTAGGAGTTCCGTCGATAAGGCGGTGTCTATCGGTTGGTAAGTCGATGGTGGAGAGCGCGAGCTTAGTGACGGTGGCTGAGCCTGCGTCGGCAGATATCCGGTTCTCCCGGTCGTCGGGGTTGGGAAAGATGAGATCGGTCAGGACGACTTTGCCGCCCTGGGCGAAGACTTCGACTGAACAGCGGTCCGTGACGATGAGCAGGTCAAGCACGCCGTTTTCGAGCTCCACCGGTGCTGACTCGGTGGAGGGGAACGCGCTGTGAAAGCCGCTGTTTCCTGATGCTTTGCGGTCGAGGGTGAGGCGTGACTTCGTGTGTCGTAGCTGAGGTGGGTTCCGTGGCGCCCGTCGCTGCTGCCGAAGAGCGGGAAGATGAGGCGTTCGGCGTTTCCGGGAACGATCTGCGCTGCGATTTGGGCGCCTGGCGGCGTGTCCGGCACTCGGAAGACCGGATCTCCTAGCTCAGCGATGTCTGCCACGGTGCAGTTATCAGGACTCGACAGCTGATTGGCTGCGTTGTTGCCGGGCAGGATCGGATGTTGGGTGAGGCGCACGGAACCGTGGTTTTCGATGAGTCGAACTTCGCGGGCGAGTGTCATTGAGGAACGCCAAGGGGCGGTGGGGAGTTCGTTGGCGTAGTCCCAGTTGTTCATCCAGCCGATGATGATGCGTCGGTTATCGGGGGCGTCGTTGAAAGAGACGGAGGCGTAGCAGTCGCGGCCCCAGTCCAGCCATAGGCATTGCTGCATAGCGGCAGACTAGTCCGGGGGTCGGAAAGGGCGCTGAGTCCGGAAGGGGCAGCGAGAGAGTCGTTGTCCGGGACGAAGCTGGAGCCATCGAATTGTCCGATGAAGTATTGACCGCCGGATCCGCCGGCAACGGCGCCGGGGTTGACGTTGACGATCAGGACCCATTTGATGTTTTCCGGGTTGCCGTCCACGGGTAAAGGGAAAAGATCCGGGCATTCCCATTCGCCGCCATCGGCGTTGGCTGGTCCGAATGCGCTGAAGAGGTCCCATGATTTGAGGTCGTTGGAACGGTAGAGAATGACTTTCTGCTGCTGAGCTTCGACGGCGGCCATGACCCAGTAGGGGCCGTGCGCGCCGCGGTAGCGGAAAACTTTGGGGTCACGGAAATTTGCGGAGTTCCTGGAGAGGACCGGGTTGCCTCGTACTTCCGCCATGTCATTCCGGCATCTGTGCTGTAGGCGAGCGACTGTGCTTGGATGCCGCTATACTCTGATCCGCTTTTGTAGGCGCTGGTGTAGATGGCGACGAGGGCCGGGCCTCGGCTGTTCCGAGTCCGGAGGTGTTGCCGTGGTCGATGACGATGCTTCCGGAAAAGATGTCTTCGGTCTCGTCACAGGAGATGGCCACGTCGTGTTCGGTCCAGTGCAGGAGATCCGGGGAGGTGGCGTGGCCCCATGACATGTTTCCCCAGACATTTCCGTAGGGGTTGTTCTGAAAGAAGAGGTGGTAGAGGCCGTCGTGGAAGACGAGACCGTTGGGGTCGTTCAGCCAGGTGTCTTTTGCCGTGAAGTGGAGGGCGGGCCGGAAGTGGGGAGTTCCCGTTGTTAGAGGGTGTGCGGTATCAAGGCAGCTGGACATGTCCGGGGGATTTCCTCTTGGATGTAGATGAGTGCTGGGCTTAGTGGCAGGAGTCGTAATCGAATCGCGGCGCACCAGGGGGCAGCTCAGAATGGTCGGGTGAGGGCCATGAGGTCGAGGTTGGTCTTGCCCTCGACGGCGTCGATGAGATGTTCAGCGGCCCAGGCGCCCATTTCGTAGTGGGGCAGAGCTACGGTGCTCAGTCCCGGATAGAGGTTGGCGGCGATCAGTTCCTGATCGTCGAATCCGACAACAGAGAGATCTTCGGGGATGGCGAGTCCAAACTCAGCGGCCGCGCGGTAAGCGCCCATTGCCATCCGGTCGTTGTAGCAGAACAGGCCGGTGGGTCTGTTCTCGCGGGCGAGGATTCGCAGTGCCGCTTCGTATCCGCCTTGGACTTCGGAGACTTCGGATTCGACGGGGGCAGCGTCGCCGTCGAGGCCGGCTTCGGTCAGGGTATCCCGGAAAGCTTGCAGCCGTTGGCGGGTCGCGGGGACATCGTCGGTGTTGTTGATGAAACCTACCCGGGTGTGGCCGGCTTCGAGGAGGGCGCCGACGGCGGCGCGGGCTCCGCCGTCCTCGTCGGGGATGACGGCGGTGATGCTTCCGCCGGTGGATACGGAGTCGACGAGGACGGACGGGACGCTGCTGAGGCTGGCGGGCAGTTCCACATTCCGGTGGTACATCGTGGCGTAGAGAATGCCGTCCACCCGGCGTTCGAGGAGGGCTTCGACGTCGGCTTGCCGGGATTCCAGGCTGGCTGAGGCGGAGGTGTTGATGATCATGAGGTTGTACCCGCGGGCTTTGGCGGCTTCTTCCGCACCCAGAATGATACGGCCGGCATGGGGGTGGTGGCGATGTATTCGGTGACCAGGCCCAGCATGCCTGTCTTTTGCGTGCGTAGGGCCTGGGCGAGGCGGTTGGGGCCGTAGCCGAGCTGCTCCGCCGTAGTCCTGACTTTGTCTCGGGTTTCGGGGCTGATCCGGGCGTAGGAGACCTTGTTGAGGACATGGGAAACAGTGGTCACTGAGACCCCGGCAGCGACGGCTACGTCTTTGATGCCGATGTTCCTGTTGCTCATCTGTCTTCCACGTCCTTGGTGATGATCCTGGGCAATACGGGTGATTCGTAGTGATGGCCTGGGCTGGACTGGCGGTAGGGTGCCGGTAGGAGAAGGCTACCGAGGAACGTCCGCGTGCCGGGTGCTATGCCGGTGGGCGTGATGGTGAACTGAGGTGATTGCATGGTTGCTGCTTACCTTTTCCGGGGCTGGTTGCGGCTGCGTTGCATTGGGCGTGGGCTAGCCCTTGACGGCGCCGAGGGTCATCCCGGCAACGATGTGACGCTGCAGGAGGAGGGTCAGAAGGATGACCGGGATCGAGAAGACGGCGGCCAGAGCCGTCATGGATCCCCAGTCCAGACCGAACTGGGTCTGGAAGTTGGCGATGACGACAGGCGTGGTCTGGGAGCGGACGGCTGTCATCAGCAGAGCGAAGAGGAACTCGTTCCAGGAGGCCAGGAAGGCGAAGATCGCCGTGACGGCGATGCCGCCGGAGACGACCGGGATAACGACCCGCCAGAGCGCGCCGAGTCGGGTGCACCCGTCGACAGTGGCCGCTTCTTCGAGGTCGCCGGGGACGGCTTCGAAGAAGCTGGCCATCAGCCAGATCGAGAGAGGAAGCGAGATCGTGGTGTGCGCGATGGCCAAAGCGATCGGGGTGTCGGCCAGACCGCGGTGGACATCATGGATGCCAGGGGGATACCGATGGCGACCGGCGGGACCATGCGCGTGACCAGGGCGGCCATGATGAAGACGTGGCCGCTGGGGGTCTGGTACCGGGTGATCCCATAGGCCGCGGGCACCGCAAGGACCAGCGAGAGCAGGGTGCTGATGATGGCTGTCTGGACGCTGTTGATCATCGAGGCCAGCACGCCGTTCCGGCCGAGCGCGGAGGTGTAGTTCTCGAGCGTCCATTCCCTGGGCAGGATCGTCGGCGGGACGGCGATCGTGTCGATCGGCGTCTTGAAGGAGGTCAGGAGCAGGTACACGAAGGGGAAGCCGTAGATCACGAGGGCAGCGGCGAGGACGATCCAAAGAAGTGTCCGGGTGCTGCGTTTTCCGGCCTCGAGTCCTTCCCTGTTTCGGCTCTTGCGCCGGGTAGGCGGCTGGAGAGGAGCCTGTCCGGCGATCGCACCGACGGATGCGGACGCGGCGACGCTGGAATGGCCGGGGCTGTCCTGGGGAGCTTGCTGGTTGAGGTCTGACTTGCTGGTTTCCACGGAACTCATCAGCTGTCCTTTCCGGGGCGCCAAATGGTGGTGACGGCGATGAAGGCCACGGCCAGCATGGCGATCAGGTAGACGGTGCCCATGGCGCTGGCCAGCCCGGGATCCCCGAAGCGGATCATGGTGCGGTAGATCAGCAGGCTCATAGTCTCGGACGCGGAGTCCGGGCCGCCGTTGGTTTGAATGAGGATGACGTCGAAGGCTCGGGCGGCATCGATTCCGCGCACGACGAGCGCCACGGCAATGACCGGTCGCAGCAGCGGGAGAATGATTCGGAACAGGAGCGCCGGTGCCCGGGCCCCGTCGAGACGGGCTGCTTCGATGAGGTCTCCAGGGATGTTCTGCAGACCTGCGAACAACACCAGGCACATGAAGGATGTCGTGAGCCAAATATCAGGAATGGCCACGGAGAACAAGACGATTGAGGGATCGGACAGCCAGCCGATTTGGTTGGGGTCTGCTATCAGCCCCGCCCTGTTCAGCAGCGAACCCGCCAGGCCGAAGTTGTCGATCATCAGAAACTTCCATAGCAGGCCGGCGACGATGGGTGCGATCATGAGCGGGTAGAGGAAGACCGTTCGCCAGATCTGGGACCTTTTGCCCAAGGCTGTGAACAGCAGAGCCATCCCAAGCCCCAAAGCGAACTCCAGCGCCACCACGAAGAGGGTGTAAGCCAGAGTCCGCCATCCGGCGCCCATGAAGGCTTCGGAGGAGAACGCTTCGGCGTAGTTGGCTAAACCGATGAAGTCCCGGGACTCCCCGGCCATGGGCGAGATTTTGTAGAAACTGTCAACGATGAGCCGTAGCAGTGGGTATGCGACGAACACGGCCAGGAAAAGAGCTGCTGGGGTCATCAGGTACAGTGCGAAGCGGCGATCGGGGATGCGCACGGGGTTGCCTTCTGTCGGGGCGAACGTGATTCGGTGGATGCTGGCGGCCGGCACCGCTAGTTGCTCAGGCCGGCCGCCAGAGCTTTATTTGATCAGGGCCTGGATCTTGGACTTGGCTTCGGCCAGCAGAGCGGCGCTGTCTCCGCCTGCGACGGCTTTCTGGAGGGTCGGCACGAGTACCGTGTCGACGATCTGCTGCCACTTTTCCGTGGAAGGCCGGGTAGCGGTCGCGTCTGCGCTCAGCGTCGTGATCAACGGTTTGAAGCTTTCATAACCGGGCTGATCCTGGTACTTCTCGAAGGCCGACATCCGCGCGGCCAGCCCAAGGGAAGATTCGATGCCCAGATCATTGTGGTCGTAGGCGCACTTGATGAACTTCTTCGCGTTATCGGCATTCTTCGTGGCCTTCGGGACCGACAGGTACCAGGGCCCCGGCACGCCGGCAACACCGGCGGACCCACCTACCATCGGGGCGGTCCCGACCTTGCCGTATACCGGGGAATCCTTCGGAATCTGACGGTAGGCATGGGCCCAGAAACGGGTCATGGCAGTCTTTCCCTGGTTGAAGAGGTTCTGCGCGGCGGCCCAGTCCACCTGAGCTGCGCCCGTGGGGGCGGACTTGACCAAGCTCGTGTAGAAGTCCAAAGCCTCCCTGTGGGCGGCGTTGTCGATCACGACGTTGTTGTCTGCATCCAGAACCATGGGAGATCCTGCCTGCAGAACGTGCGCCATCCATTCGGTCTCCACTGCGCCCTTGACGTCGGTGCCGTACATGCCGTCTTTCGTGAAGAACTCGGCGACATCCTGATACTGCTTCCACGTCGTTGGCGCTGCCAGAGCGTAGCCGTACTTCGCCTGGAAGTCGGCCTTGTTCTTGGCGTCGTCGAAAAGGTCCTTGCGGTACAGGATGATTTCGGCGTTGGTCCACGCTGGCATGCCGATAAAATGGCCGTTCGCCTGCGCCTCTTTCACCAGTGCCGGAAAGATATCCTTCTTGGCCTCATCGGTGAAGAGTTCATCTATCGGCTGGACGGCGTCTTTGAAGTTCGGCAGCCACACCGAGTCCAGTGCCGCGACGTCAAAAGACACGCTGCCCGAGGAGAATTCGCTCGATAGGCGGTTGAAGAGTCCGTCATACGGCAGCTCCACGAACGTTGCCGCGACGCCGGTTTCCGCCTTGCAGGCTTCGGCGACTTTGGTTAGCTCCGCTTTGCCGCCAGCTTCGACGAGGACGGTTACCGCATTGGTGTCACCAGCGGATGCGGCGGGTGCGCCGCCGGCACCGCACCCGGTTGCCACGAGTGCGACTGTGGTGCACAGGCCACCGATGGCGGCAAGACTGAAGAACTTGTTCCGAGTGGACATCGCTGTCGACTCACTTTCTCTCGAACGGAAGTGATGAGAAGGATCTGGGTGGAGAATCGTTTTGCCAAAACGACTTGGCATCACATTATGGTCCTGGCGTGAACGTGTCAAGCGTCACGGGGCGAAGAACGATCGGCCGGGCCTGCCGACGATCAGAAAAGTCCTTGACGGTCGCGAGGCTACGAACGTACGGTGATCCCGGCGCCGCACGTCTGGCTTTCGACCCGGACGCTTCGAATCGGCGCGGGGGCATCCCCGGCCCGGTACACAGAGTTCAAAGGAGAGCCGAATGCATCCCATCGCCGCCCACGGACCCAGCCGGAGATCGGTCTCGCGGGTCAGATCGGCCTCGCTCGATACTTTCACCGCTGCCGCAGCTATGTCCTCCGGCGCGGAAGCAGCGGAGGCGGCGCAACTGGCCCCCTCCCAGGTCCTTCAGGGCGCGTCCGGCCATCGGTCCGGCATCGGCATGCTCTGACAACAGCTTCCCCCCCAAGTCGCCCCGCCCCGGATCCGCCGGCCCGAAGGAGCAGCATCCGGTGGGCCCAAGCTTTGTCGACGTCCCGGCCGCGGCGGCCCTTGACCTGTTGGGACGGGTTGTATGTGCGCACGCGGTTCCCCAGAGTTCTCGTTGACGCCTATATCGCCGCAAACCCGCGCAACTGAGCGCAGATGGCTGTGCGCAAACCACCGCTCGGCGGTCGGCGGCCGGCGAGCAGGCGGCCGTTGGCGGCCCTGGTGCGCGAGCGATGTTGCTGAGAGAGGATTTCAGGGACCGGAGATACCCTTCGTTGTGGAAGGAGAGCGGCTGCCGTTCCCGGCGTCAGCGGTAGCACAGGCCGGAGAACCATATTGACGCCCTGGACGGGCCGCAGCCGCTCCTCGGAACGAAGGCAAGGAAGTTACGGTGAGTGAACAAACCCACACGGATGGCGCGGATAGGCGCGCGCGAGCACTTCAGCCTTGACGAGGAGCACTCCCTTACCGCGGGGAAGCGCCTAATGCTGAGCATGGCATCGCTTGTACTGGGCCTGGCCGGAACCGCCGCATTTGTTCTGACCCTCGGCAATGTGCTGCGCGGCGACGGGCTCGCTAGTTTCGATGAGCCCCTGGCGGATTGGTTCGTGAACAACCGCACCGCCTGGGCCACGCCGGTGATGACGGTACTGGCCAGGGTGTTCGGGCCGTTCGCCATGCCGGTGATCATATTGCTCGTCACCGCCACGTGGAGCCTTCTGACACGTCGACCATGGCGTCCCCTGTTGCTCGCCGGAACGATGATCACGGGTGTGATCCTTACGGAGCTCTTTGCGCATCTCGTTGGCCGTTCCCGCCCGCCCGCAATGCTGATGATGCTTGGTCCCGATGGCACTTCGTCCTTTCCTTCCGGGCATGTTGTGGGAACTTCCAATTTCCTGCTGGTCGCCGCCTACCTCGTCACATCCCGCCAGTCCAGGGTCTTCGCCAAACTAGTCGCCTTTGGAACTGCCGCGGGGACGATCGTCGCGGAGGCCGCGAGCCGCCTTTATCTCGGCTACCACTGGTTTACCGACACTGTGGGGTCGGTCTGCCTGTCCCTGGTCCTGCTCTCGGCCGTCATCTTCATAGACGTCAGCCATGCTCGCGGCCGACCGCCGGAGACCGGCGGGTGAAGACCGCCGGCGCGTGGCCGTCTGGCGAATACTTGAACTACTACTCCAACGTCCCGGGACGAGGGTCGGGGCGGCCACGGAAAGGAACTTATGGATGTGCTGCTGATTGTCCTCGGTGTGCTTATCGTCCTGCTGGGGCTGCGGGATATGTTCCACAGCTTGTTGCACCCAAGCGGTACGGGCGCCATCAGCAGCCGGGTGATGGTATTGATGTGGAAACTATCGAAACGAAGTGGGCACCGCCTAGGCTCGTTCGTTGGCCCCGGGGCGATGATCGCCGCCGTTGTGCTCTGGGTTGCGATCCAGGGCATGGGCTGGGCGCTCATCTACCTCCCGCGCCTTCCGGGCGGCTTTGTTTACTCCTCCGGGATTGACCCGGGCCGTTACAACGACTTCCTTGAGTCCCTGTACGTTTCCCTGGTGACGCTCGCGACGCTGGGGTTTGGCGACGTTGTGGCGATTGACCCGTGGCTGCGGATGGCTGCCCCGGTGGAGGCCCTGACCGGGTTCGCCCTGCTGACCGCCGCCCTGACCTGGTTCACCCAGGTGTACCCGCCACTCTCACGACGCCGCGCTCTGGCGCTCGATCTCAAGGGTCTGGCCGATGCCGGATTCGCCGATGAGCTTAGAGGCATTGACCCTGTCACGGCAGCGCGTGTCCTGGGAACCCTGGCCGCAGAGATCGCAAAGGCCAGGATCGACTTCACCCAGCATCTTGAGAGCTACTACTTCCAGGAAGAAGACCCCGACCTGTCGTTGGCGCGTCAGCTCCCCTATGCCTTGGTCCTGCGGGATGCCGCGGCCGAATCCGGGGTGCCGGACTTGCGGGTCAGTTCGGCACTGCTCTCGACATCGCTGGACCAGCTTGCTGCGAAACTGCGGGACTTTGTGACCGCTGACGCGGACTCCGCCTCGGTATTCTCCGCCTACGCCGCTGATCATGGACGTGCCCCGCGCGTTTAAGCGCTGGGGCCGTGGGCGCGCGGTCGACGCGACTTTCGAACCGTCATAGTCGGTCACGATACCTAGAGTTGAGGCGAGTTAAGCCGGCACGGTCGCGGATGCCGCCAAACCTTGGCAAAATGCAGGTGGATCAATTGCTGCTAAAGGAGACCCATGGGCGCGAACGCTGCGGAAAACACGAACCTTCGGCTTAAGGCTGTGCTGGACGTCCTGGCAGAGGGGGTCTGGTCGGGTGAGAAGCTGAACGCCGGCGTCGTGCTGGGCGAGGCCATCGCCCGGGTGCCGCTCAACGACCGCGAGCGGGAGCTCCTCAGCGGCGGCATTCCCCGCGGCCACAAGGCGCTCACCACGGCATCGGCCAAGCTGGTCAAGGCCGGCTGGCTGGTCAAGGGCCGCTCGGGCTGGACCATCACCGAGGACGGCCAGCGCGCCACGGTCGCCTTCGCCGACCCCGCCGCTTTCACCGCAGCGCTCGACGCCGGGACCCCGGTCCCGGCCGACACGCCGCTGCCGTCCGCCCCGGCCGGCAAGCCGGCAGCCAAGGCCGAACCGAGGACTGCCAAGGTCGCCGAGAAGGTCGCGGAGACGGCCGCCAAGCTCGTGGAAGAGGCGGTGGCCCCGGTCGCCAAGGCCGTCCGGAAGCGGAAGTCCGCCGAATCCGGCGGATCCGGAGAGAAGGCAGCCGGGGAAGATAAGGGCGCGGCTGACGGCGCGGAGCCCGTGGATCAGCCCGCATCCGTGGCCGTCGTCGGTGACTTCAGCGTCCTGCTCGGCGCTCCGGCCAACTGGGCGCCGGAGTACGACGAGGTCCAGATGCAGCTGGACCAGGTGGACCAGCTCTGGAAGATCGCCGCGGAGCTGCCCGCCGGTTCCTACAGCTTCAAGATCGCGATCAACCGCTCCTGGGACGAGAACTACGGTGCCTTCGGCCACTTCGACGGCGCCAACCACGAGGTCCACCACCGCGGCGGCCTGCTGGTTATCCACTACGACCACCGCACCCGCGACATCGTTTTCGGCTAAACGCACCGCAGCGCCCGGGCGCCCCCACCCGGGGGCACCCGCCCCATCCCCGACGCACCGGCCGGCTCCAAGCAACGCGGGGCCACTTAGCGCCCATCCCGACCCCGGGGACGGGCGCTGGGTGGAGTTGAGCGGACACGTAGAATCCGACAGGACAGCAGCCAAAAGGTCGTAGACAGAACAGGGCCAGGGTCGGCGGAGCCTTGCGGAGCCGGCACTGGGCCCACAACCGGCCGCGCCAGCGGACGCCCTCTTTGGTCTTTGTCCTAGGCTGGGCACATGAATAACTCCAAGAGAGCTACGCTCATTTGGTCGCTGGGGGCAGTTATTTTCTCTCTCCTGGGCGTCTATACCTCGATGACATCAGGCGGCACTTGGTATCTGGTGCTCTCGGGCGTCATTCTTCTTCTGGCCGGTATTGCCTTTGCTTCAAAAGCAATCCTGACCATTCGCGCGGCTGAAAATCCCGGCCGTCCCTAGTCCGCGCTCCTTCCACGGTCACTGCTGATCGTTGCCGTCGTCTTCTCCTTCGCTGCATTGGGTGCGTTGGTTTTCCTCGTCGTTGATCTGGCTGTGGGCCGGCCCGTGGCCGGCGATCTGATTATCACGGGATTGAATGGGGCGGCGGATATCGTCTTTTGGGAACGGTGGGCGCGGGGAGGGTCGCGGCGAACGGGGTAGGCTGCGTCTAATTATCGAATCTGCGAAATTTGGGGAACCCATGAGGCTTGAGCTGTGGCATTTTTTCATCATCCTGCCCATACTCATCACTGGCGCTGTGGTCTTCCTCGTCGCCCGCTGGGCACGAAAGGCCCGCGCCGGCAACCCCGATCACGATCCGGGAAGCGCGCTGTGACTTGCGTTCGCTGCCACAGCGGCTAGGCTCGCCGCATGTCACGAGACTGGCCTGCGAGGACGCCGGTGGATACTCTGCGTTTGGTCACCGGCATCATTTTCGTCCCGATCTGTCTGACCCTGATCCTCAAGGACCCTATCGGGCGCCGATCCGCGAATGGCAAGCACTCAGGCGCTGGGCTGTTTGATTGGCAGGTAACCCGTGTCTTATTCTCACTGGGCAGCATGTCGACTCTGACCGGCGTTTTCCGGTTCGTGTTGGATCAGTCACAGGTCTTTCCATGGGTTCTGGCCGCCATGGGCCTTGGACTGGTGGCGCTTTCAACCCGCGGCCCATGGGACAGGGAAACCAGCGGCCGCAATCGCTCAGTTCTGGGCTTCAGGGCACGACCGAGGACTCCCCCGATGAGTTTCGATGAAGGCTTGCTTCACCACCTGCGGTCCGGAATCGAAGAACGACGGAGCCGCTTGCCGAAAGTACTGAGGTTGATGTTCTACATGTCGATAGTGGGCCTATTGGCTTCGATTTTCATGGGCGGCCACGACCATGTCTTCTCGGGAACGACAGGTCCACTACTGGTGCTGTTTTTCTTCCTGGCTGCAGCAGGCAGCGTTTTCGGACAAGCAATCACCAGATCCCGACGGGATCATCTTGGCGCCTATCGGCTTGACACTGATCCTCAAACACTTCATCGGCCGCCCTCCGCGAAACGCGAGCACTCCATGAACGCAGCCGATGATCTTTAGAAAACGCGCGCCCCGTAGCTTGGCCGTCTACGCGGCCGGGTTCCTGCCGTTCGCTCTCTTTTGGCATTCCGTCGGCTTCGTGCCGTCCATCATGGTCGGCGTAATAGCGACCTTGCCGGTCATGCTGATGTTTCGCTGGCACGACACGAAGTCCCGTACGCTCCACCAATCCACCGAAGGGGGGAAATGATGACTGCCGGGCGGTGGGCGTTTCTCACGCTTGCCGTATTACTCCTGATCGTCTCAGTAGCTCTTGCCCTGCAGGGATCTTCGGGCCTGTGGTTCACAGCAGTGGCCATGGGAATCGGGATTTTCACTACCGTTCGCTCAGGACTCAAGGAACGCCAACAAGACGAGGGCAGCGCGCCGCCGGAAAGCTAGGGTTACCTACAGTGTGAGCTTCCGGCGTCCAGCCAGAACCGAGATGACCCAGCCTATCCGTAGGCCGGTCGTCGACCGAGCCAGCGGGCATGTTTCTCCGCTCGCAGCCGTTGCCGGCTTTCATAGGCACGTCTGGCAGGATCCATGAAAGGTGCCCTAACCGCTGCGCTCCGCACCCCTCGAATCGCTAGGGTTTTGAGACAGTCTGGAGCGTAACGGTTAGGGCACCTTCACCGTGCATTTCATCGTGCGGGGCTAACGTGCGTTTAGGGCCTAGCAACGGCACCGAGGGATGAATCCGTGCTTGGTTGCGCGGTCGACGACCGGCTTACGGGACGCTCCAACGGATTAGAAGGGGAACAGTCCGTATAACGGCGTCGCGCCATCTGTCATGCATTAATGGCAACCTACTAAGTCATTAGGCTTGTAGCTTGGCAACCGGCTGAAAAGGTGAATCGTGGAGTCTTTCAACGTCCTATCCACGCGGGCCTCGGCTAAGCTTCCGAGACTTCAAAACAGCGGACATCGCAGACGTTCACGACTACACCTCAGATCCCGAGGTCACCCGCTGGTCGACCTGGGGCCCAAACACTCTGGAACAGACGACGGCCTTCATCGATGATGCCGCCCGAGCACACTTGGAAGCGGATCGGTCCGCCTACTCACTCGCCGCCGTCTTGGACGGAAAGCTCATTGGATCGGTGGCCGTGTGGACCACCGATCCCCACGACCGTAACGGAGAACTTGGGTACACGTTCCACCGCGCCTACTGGGGAAACGGGTACGCCACAGAAGCTGTCAGTCAGCTACTTGAATTTGGTTTCAACACGCTCCACCTCGAGCGCATCAGCGCCACGTGCCACCCGGGCAACATTGGCTCAATTCGCGTCCTGGAGAAGAGCGGTTTCTCCCTGGAGGGACGGCTTCGTTCCCACCGACTGGTACGGGGAGTCCGTCGGGACTCCATGCTCTATTCCATTTTGCGCGAAGACGTTTTTCCCAATAAAACGGCCGTCGGATGCAAGTGGCCGCATAGCCAGAAGGCTACCCCGATCTCGCGGTGCTCAGTTCAAAGTAGGCCGCGCCGCGATTGATGTCCAAGCAGCAGTTCCGTGGTGTCGTTCCCGGTAAAGGATCCTCTGCAGGACACGGTGCTGCATCCGCCTAGGTGGTTGCCACAAGCTCCAGCTCGAATCCATCAGAATTTACGAGATAGGCCGCGTAGTGCCTCGGGCCCGCCGGCGTGCGGGTATTTGTCCTGGAATAACTGCACCCACCCGTGACGGCGGCTCTCTCTCGACCAACACATCGAGGCCTTCTTTACTGCCGGCATGGAACGCAAGGTGGTTAAGCCCTGGCTGCGTGCGCTCGTGTTCCGAGCCGCTCATTGCTGGTGATTGCTCAGCAACGATGTAGGTCAGACCGAGCCTCCAGCTGATCCCTGTGGCCCAGCTCTGGTAGATCGAGTACCCCAGGCCCGCTAAGACCCCACCCCATTCCTGCTTGGCCCGACCAAGGTCGGGGACCCAGAGTTCGATATGGTGCAAGGTCCCTTTGCAATCGTTGTTCACGAGAGTGAGTCTTCCATACGCCAGCTCATCGCCACTGGCTTCTCGGCAGCGGCCGCAGTGCCCGCTAAAGGATCGGCTTACGGACGGTCAAGGCATTCTTCGTCCCACTTGGTGGCAGACTAGCGTGGTGCATGTCACTGACAAATACGTTTCAAAAATGCGGAATCTGGCCATCTCGGATGTCGATCTAGAAGTAGACGCTCGTTTCGTCGACATGCTCATCCCACGCGGAGCCCGAGTGCTTGACCTTGGCTGCGGTATCGGCTCTGCCGTCAAAGCGCTGGCAGCGTGGGCACGAGGCCTATGGAATTGATCCATCGGAGCCTGCACTTCAGGTCGCCGCCGACCTGTTCGATGCAGGTTGGTACCGCCAGCTGAGGGCTGAAGATGTCTCCGGGTCTTCCTTGGAAGAACTTGGGCTGCCGCTCAGCTACGAGTCGCGTCCTCATGGCCGGAAACGTGCCAGCCTTCCTGACTTCCACTGAGTTGCAATCGGCCTTCAACAACACGGCCAGCATCCTCACTCCTGCGGGCTTTCTCGTAACCGGTACTTCCACTCACTCACGCGGCGGTCCTCGTGATCAAGACGAAGCCGCAGACGCTTCGGGCCTAGCCCTTCACAGCCGGTATTCGAACTGGCACGTGAGTCCATTCACGGATGACCCCTGGTGCGTGAGCATCTACAAGGCTCCGGGAATCCCTGCAACACCTGAGGGGCCGGATGGCATGTTCATCCTGCCTTCCTAGAACCCTAGAAACCGTCCCGTTGGAGGATCCCCCTCACTGGAACACCTCCAATCAGCCGGCGCCTACGCTGAGCGTCAAAATAACAGGGGAAGGCCCAAGCGACTTGTTTTGGCCGTACGATGATCGACGGCAGCGTGACTGGGGAAGTTCAGCAGGCCTCAAGGGGGAAGGGCGGTAGTGAATGTTCTCGCTCGGGATCGAGATAAAGCCAGAACTGCTGGCCCGGCAGGTCGGCTGGTTTGCCCCGACGCACCAGCCGTTCCTCGTCCCGAAAAGCGCTTGAATTCGATCGGCTTGGCGCCGGCGAGTGGAGAACTCCAGGCTGAGGTCAGGGATACATTCGAAATTTACAACGTCCCGGACGATCTGGATTGCGTGCCTGTCGGCGAAGAAGAGTTCAACTATCTGGCTCACACGGCCAGGGCGGACCTCGTTCGGAGTCAGGTCAGGCTCGAAGCGGGGAGCCATCCCCTCCGTTCGAAGTGCCCCGGCCGGCGTGCGCGCCCAGGCGTCAATGCAGGCTGACGGGCATCGCTTCGTGTGGTGGCCCTCCTTGCTGGCGGGACGCCATGAGAGTGTTCTGGGCGACTACCTTCGCTTCGGCCGCCGATCCAGCAGACATCTGGAGATCCCCGAGAGACTCTGGGAGAACACCCATGCGACTCTGCCGGGTGCAAGGGCGCTGGCGGGCAGCTTCCCCTACGCCAGTGGCCCAACTGCTTTGGGACTGTCATGGCGGCAGCTGGCCGTCGGAGGCCACGGATGTCTGGATGATGCAGGAGCCCTTTGAATCCTGGCTGTCAGCTGCAGCGGTGCGGTGGAAATGATGATGACCCGGGTACCGTGCTCGTCTGGCGCTCTCCCGACGGCTTGGCGCAGCATGCCGCTGTCACGATCGGGGGCGGATACGCATTCCACAAACCATCACAGGGCTGGATGAGCCCGCGGAAAATCCTGACCGTCAGGGAAGTCATCGCAAGCGCCAGACAGCCTGGCCGCCGGCTAACCCGTTACACGCTTAGCGCTGCATAGGACCACCATTAGCACCAGGGCCCAGCCGTGAAGCCATCGGTGCATCGTCCCGCAAGCCGATTCCTTCAGGGATCCGTCCGGTGGTGTCTGACGGCAGATCTGGGACAGGTGGGGCTCGCTGGCAGAATGCAATCATGACCACGGACAAGAACGATTGCCTCTTTTGCCAGATAATTAAAGGAAGCGTGTCTTCCAACATCGTCTTTAAGGACGAGCACGTCACGGCTTTTATGGATACTAGCCCTGTCAATCCGGGCCACGTCCTGGTCATTCCCAAAGACCACGCCGCCGATCTTGGGGAACTGGACCAAGAAATGGGGGCGCATATGTTCCGAGTCGGCCACAGACTCGCCAGAGCGCTACGTCGAAGCGGTCTTCGCTGCGAGGAGGTCGACCTGTTCCTGGCAGACGGTGAAGCCGCCTTCCAGGAGATATTTCACACCCACCTCCACGTTTTCCCTCGATTCAAGGGCGACAACTTTCGGATCGAAGCGGACTGGCAGCGTCGGAGCCTGACGGAGCTTGAAGAATCAGCCAACCAACTTCGAGCTGCCCTTTAGACCATCCCCCAACCGGACGTTTTCCTAGCGCTCAGCGACCCGCCGCAGGCGGACGGGCAGACACAGCCCATATCGAGGCCGGAGCCTGGCGAAGCGAAACGCCGACGCTGAACAATAGAGGGCCAAGGGTGGGGGCAGGATGGGACCCTGTGACCACCTACGACGAGCAGCTCTTTCTGGCCTATATCCAAAAGAACCCGATCAACGGGCAAATACTTAGCCTCGGGCTGCTTCTTGGCGTCTCCGACTGGTGGCTGACCGCTGGGGCCTTGTTCCAGACTGTTTGGAACGTGCTGGAAGGGAAGGAGCCCCGTGCTGGTATCCGAGACTACGACCTGTTCTACTTCGACGAGGATACCTCTTACGAGGCGGAAAACGCGGTGATTCTGCGGGCACGTGAGCTATTCAAGGACCTGGGAGTCGACGTCGAAGTTCGGAACGAGGCCCGCGTGCACGTTTGGTACGAGGAGCACTTGGTGCCCGGTTATCCCCTTCACCAGCACCACTGATGCAGTGGACCACTTCGCCGCGAAGACCTGCTGCTTCGCAGTCACCTCGGATGAGGCGGGTGGCCTCACGACGTACGCACCGCATGGGCTTCGACGACCTGTTCGCGCGAAAGGTAGCGCCGAACCCCGTGCTTGCTCCCCAAGATGTGTACGAGACGAAGACCAGACGGTGGGGGCTGGAATGGCCCACGCTGACGGTTTTCGCCATGGCCTACAGACTCCTCCTTATATGAACCAACGCTGTCATCTATGAAGGCTGGAAGACCGTAAACATGGCGGATTTCATTCAAATAAGCCGAACGGCCGGCACGCTTGTGTCCGCTGAGGGATCGCCTTAGCAACATCACCACCCCCATTCACAACCTTTCGAAGAGCTACGCCTAGCGCACCATTCGGAGCTCGACCATGTTCGGGTCGGCGGGATCGGCGTACTCGATTCCGTCGAAGGCGAATCCGTTGCGCGAGTAGAAAGAGATGGCCCGGGCGTTGCCGCGAAGCACCCAGAGCTGTGCGGGCTCGTCGCCCAGGACCGCATCGTGGAGCGCCTGCCCTGGCCCCGTTGCCGTGGGCTACCGCGAGCAGGTAGATGGAGAACAGGTGCAGCGGCCGTGCGGCAGGGAAGCCATGCTCAGCGTCGGGACCGACCGCATCGCCGGCGTTGGCGAAACCGACGATGGTGCCATCTTGGACTGCGACTGACATTCGGCCTGGCCGGGGCTGCATTGCGAGGTAGCGGCCCCAGAACTGAAAAGACGTCGAGAGTAGGCCTCCTGGGTAAAGAAGCGCTCGTCGAGCACCCGGGAGTATGTCTGGCGCCAGCTGTCGACATGGACTCGGGCGACCCCTTTGGGCGTCCATCTCCACTGCTTCTCGGACAGTCACCTTTTCACGGTCAAACACCAGGCCAGAATATGGCCAGGATCGAGAGGGGTGGTTGCACGGCTCGCCGCGGAGTGCAGTCTCATGGAAATGACCGGGTGTAAAGGTTGCAGGCGAGTGGATCCCTTACCGTACGTGCTCGCACTCCTCGATCACTACTCAGGAAGCGAACCGCGTCACTGTGCCATCCTTAGGTCTGCATCCTTTCCAGCTGCTGGCCAGCCTTTTCGGCCCTAACCGGGACGTTACGTTCGGCCGCGAGTACCCAACTCCTGCTCGTGCAGGCGCCGTTTCGGATCTCCCGGAACCTATGGCAGAGTCACATGCATGTCTCTGCCGACGCCGACATTGAACGCCGAGCGCCTGCTGCTGCGCCCCTTCAACGATGCCGACGCCGACGACCTCTTCGCGCTGCAGAGCAACGCCGGAGTATTGCGCTATTGGGACAGTCCACCGTGGACCGACCGATCGCAGGTAGCGCGCTTCATGAACGGATGCCGACAGATGGCGGACGACGGCAGCGGAGCACGTGTGGCTATCACGTGCAATACTGACGGCGCTTTCCTTGGCTGGTGCACCTTCAACGGGTGGAATCCCGACTTCCGCAGCGCCTCCCTCGGGTACTGCCTCAACGAGGCGGCTTGGGGACGCGGCTACGCGACGGAGGCAGCGCGCGTCCTGCTGAACTGGGCCTTCGACAGTCTTGATCTCAACCGGGTTCAATCCGAGACTGATACGCGCAACGTGGCCTCGGCTCGTGTACTTGAAAAGCTCGGCTTCGTCCGCGAAGGGACATTGCGCGAGGACTGCATCGTCAATGGCGACGTGTCTGACTCCTGGGTCTACGGGTTGCTGAGGCGCGACTGGGTGGGCTGAGTACTCATTCCACAATCCGGACCGTGGGGTCCTGGGTCGTCGCAGCGACGTCGCGGTGTAGGGGCAAAGCTGCCCGTCGGCTCCGGACTCGTCGGAGTACACAGGGAGGTAAGTGGCGGCGGCCAGGCCCGGGAGGAACGGAGCCGGGGCTGGACGGGCCGGAGCGGACGCCTAAAATCCACAGGACAGCACCCGGATCTCTCTGTCCACGGGAAGAAGAAGCGGCAACGCCAGAGAATTGGGCTCCAATATCGTGAAGACCGTCGGTAGTGGGTAGCCTTGAGGCTCCTGCCGAATTCAATTGTCCCGGTAGAGGATCCCTTTACGGGCGGCTAGTTCCCGGACCACGGTAACGCCGTTGGTGTCCAGAATTTGGTTTCAGTTCCCCGCGATCACCTCCGCCAGTTGCAGGGGGCGGCTAATGAACGGTGAGTGGCTCGAAGTGAATTTGACCGTCGTGGTGCATCTGCCGGCCATACGTCGCTGGAGCGCGGGGTCCAGCGCTTTGTCTTCCTCACAGAGGATGTACGTGCTCTCGGTGGCTTCCCAGGCTGCGCGTTCAGGTATTCCGCGTCCGTGCCCTGGTCGTTGTCGCACGAGTAGCGCAGTAGCCCAGGCGCTCTCAGCCGCAGTGCAATCGGCGTACAGTACGTCGCGGGCCATCTCTGGCTGGATACTGGTTGTTCCGTCGTCGTGCTGCTGCACAGCATGATTGACCAAGGCGCCGGCACCGCCGAGCAGCGCCCCACTTTCACCCGGTGCGGGTACGAAGGCAGCTACATAGACGAGATGCCTGACGCGTTCCAGCCCGGTAATGACTGAGCCCCCATATGAGTGGCCCAATACAACGGCCGGCACCGCGCATGCGTCCACGACCTCCTGCACAGCAGCAGTGTCCGCGGCCAGCGAACCACGGTGCAGACGGGGAACATGGACAGTGATGCCCTGCCTACGAAGCACGTCTGCGAGCCGGTCAAAATGCGCTGGCTGGTGCCACAGCCCGTGCACGAGTACGACCTCTGTTCGCTGTTTCATAGTCACAGCCTACAAACACACAGGAGCGCGGAGACAAGGCCCGTAAGCCGATCCCCTATCGAACGGCCGCACCCTCGGCACGGGCGGGAAGCTTTTGCGCATCGGTAGGCTAAGCCCATGGCATTGGGGGATGCGGCGCAGCCGCAGGCAGTTCGGTCACACAGGGTGGTCCTGGATGCGTACGCGTTCATCAAGGGCTGGCTCATCGCCACGTCGCTCTGGGTGGGCGCGCTACTTCTCCTGGTGGCGGCATACTATGGCGTGCCCGCCGCGCGGGACGACACCGACGCCGGCCACGTGTGGGGCTTCTTGGGCATGGCGATTCTGTATGGCTTCGGAGTTTCCCTGGTGGTCGCGGCGCCACTGGCCTGGGTGTTGGCCTATCTTTTGCGCCCGGTCCGGAATCAATGGATCCACATCGGAGCCTTTTTCGCGGTGCCCACCCTCGTGTTCTGGCTGCTGGGAAGCGTCCTGGGTCTCGGCTGGCAGCCCTGGCTGCTGATCCCATGGGCCACCGTTGGCGCAGCGGCAGCCATCGGCCGTTGGGCGGTCCGCAAAGACGTCCTTGCCTCGAATTCTGCAGCTAACCCGGCCTGACCGCCCGCTGCACGATCGGCTTACGGACGCGCTGCAGTACGACGGCAAACGTAGGGCCGAACTGTCCCTGAGCACAAGGAATCACTCCCGAAGCGGGGATCATGCCTAGAAGCTGAGTCGCCGACTTTCGGTTGTTCCATCGGTGTAAGTCACGTCGACTGGTACTCCCTGATCAGATGCATCCTGCAGCTCGCTGCCGGGCAACCAGAACGCGAATTGACCCTTCGATACGGTCACGGCCACTCTTTCCTTGGCGGAGTTGATGTAGGACATCGCCGTCACCTCAGTGCCGACGCGCCCTGAGGCGATTGAGATGGGCTTGTTACCGATAGATCCGGTTCCGAGTTGAGTAGCGGCAATACCTCGTGCGGGAAGCGATGGCGCGTTACTGGGCTTTCCGATTGATCCGATCGTTCCCTTGTTGAACCAGGGGGCGGTGGCATCGGTAGTGCAGGTTGCTTCAAAGCCATCTTCGCCGCTCAGGACGACAGTCACCCAAGCTCCCCGCCGCTCTGCGATCGCTACCTTCGCCGCTGAAAGATCAGCCGAGTACATGCCTGCGCCGACGTGCTGTTTGGAACTCAGGCAGTCCGAAACAGCGGCGTCGCGTTCTGAACCAATAAGCGTCCCGGGTGCTGCGGTCCACGTGGCGAAGGCTGGGTCGCCTCCCGATATTGCTGGAAAGACGAGCATTCCTGCTGTGGCTGCGGCTGCGAGTCCACCGAGCGCGACTGCCCGGCGCCGACGATTAAGCGTGGTCCTGGCCGAGGGCTGGGTGGCCGTCTTGCTGTTAGGCCCAGCGGGAATCGGTTCGGAGCTGAGGATGCGCATGAGGTCACTTTGTGCCCGCTCGCGGCTCGGCGGGGAGCTCTGCTCTGCCGCGTCCATCGAGCGAAGAAGTACGTCGAGATGCTGGTTGCTGGTCATAGAGTCGAGGCCTTTTCAGGAGATGCCGCAAGAACGCCGGCGGCATGGTTTGGGAGGTGGTCGAAAAGGAGCCGGAGGGCCCGCCTGGCGCGCGTAAGTCTCAATCTGAACGCGACAGGAGAGATTCCGAGGACTTTGGCTGCCTGTGCAGCAGCCATGTCCTCGAAAACCGCGAGCCCCAAGGTTTCTTGATGGACGTCGGAGAGGAGGGCCCACGCACGGCTCAGATCGATACGGCTCCCGACCAGGTCAGCGTGAGAGGCACTGAAAAGATCGGGCGATACATCGGCAAGCCGGATGCCTAGCGACTGGCGTCGTTGTTCCCCTCGTCGTGCATTCAGCAAGAGGTTGCGCGTGATCCCGAAAACCCAAGCCCGGGCGTCATCTTCACTCACTGGTGCTTCGGCAAACCTCCTCCAGACAACAAGGAAGGCTTCTGCTACGACATCCTCGGCATTTGTCGCCTCCGAACGCCGCTGAACAAACCTCAGGAGGTCGCCGTATGAAGATTCGTATAAAGACCGGAACGCGTCCGCCCTATCGGGGGGCCTCGATGGATGACTCATACCCTGTACCTGTCCGCCACGTGCCTAAGTGTGTCGCACGTAGCCGGAAAATTTTTGCAGGCTCCGCGGCCAACCTGTCGCCGTGGCTAACTAGTCATGCCTCAAAGCCAACGCCCACACAGCACAAAACACGGATAGAGTTCTCTCCAATTCGAGCCTGTTGCAACGTTGGTGAGAAAGCGCCGAGTGTCCGGTAAAGGATCCTCCAGCGGGCAGATTCGGCACCGTCGAGCGAATGCGCCTAGCTACTGGTGCATTCCAATTATCGACGCGGGATACGTGCCCCGCAGGGCCTGCATCTGACTAGCGAGTCACTGATGCGCTCGGGCTGCTGGAGCGTCGATACGGGCGGAGCGAGAAAAACACTCCAGTGCCGAGCGCGATGGCCGCTCCGATCGCAACATTCGCCGGGAAGTTGCCATTCACATAAAGCATTACGAAGAGCGTGAACCCGCCGACGAGCAACGCACCAATCGAGCGGAGCGAAGAGACTCGGGAGCGCTTGTTCGTGGGGGCAGCCTACGTGAAGTCGAAACTCTTGATTCATTGAGTGGAATGAAAACCAGCCCTTGAGGCGTAGTGACCCCAAGTTCACTCTAGGCAAGCGCGCTGCGTCGCTACGATGTGCCCGGTGGAGGATCCCCTATCGGACCTGGGCGTCCGCTCGAACCACCGGCTACCGGGCGGGTAGGACGTGGTGCTACGTTTGACCGCAGTGACATTCTTACTTTCTCTGTGACCCAGAGTCGATGCAGCGGTTCCCGTTCGCTTCCCTTGGAAGCGGTGATTCCGTGTGCCCTCGAAGGGGACTCCCTCGCGAGTTCCCCCGGCACCCGGCCCCTCACCGAACTCATCCAGAGAAGATCACATGCCCTTCATTTCGAGCGACTCCGCCGCGCCCTCCACACCTGCCCTTGACCGGGAATCACTGCGCCCTGATTGCGCCAACTGCTTCGCGCTCTGCTGCACCGCACTAGGCTTTTCCCGCACCACGGACTTCGCCATCGACAAGCCAGCAGGAACTCCCTGCAAGAACCTTGCCTCCGACTTCTCCTGCACCATCCACGACAGCCTGCGCCCGCGAGGCTTCCGAGGATGCACTGTCTTCGACTGCTTCGGAGCCGGCCAAAACGTCTCCCAGAACCTCTTCCAAGGAATGAGCTGGAAAGCGGATCCGGCAACAGCGAAAGACATGTTCCCGTCCTTCAAAGTCGTCCGGCAACTCCACGAAATGCTCTGGTACCTGGCAGAAGCTACCGGCAGGACCTTCGACCCGGACACCTCGCACCAAGTCAACGAGCTCAGAATGACAATCGAAAATGCGATGGCCGAAACGCAGCAGGTCCTCTCCCTGAACCTCAGGCGACATGCACGCCCGGGTTCGGTCCCGTACTGATGGACGTCAGCGAAGAACTGAGGTCCTCATACCTTGCAACTGGTGATGATCACCTAGTATGCTGCGCTTGTCCCGGGAGCAGACCTCATGGGCAAGAATATGAAGTCCAGGTCGCTATGTGGGGCAGACCTTCGAGGCGCCTATCTCATCGCCGCGGACCTGCGAGATTGCGACCTCTCAGGCGCAGACCTCCTCGGCGCTGACCTCAGAGATGCCCGTCTCGAAGGAGCCGATCTTTCCAGAACCCTCTATCTGACACAGGCCCAACTGAACGCCGCCCAGGGCGACGCCCACACGTGCCTGCCCCCGGATCTCAGCAGTCCTACTCATTGGCCCAACAACAGCTGAAGACGACTGAACGGTGCCCGCCGGCCGGCAACTACACAGCAGTTGCCGGCCGGTCAGCACCTAAAACCTCCGGCGGAGAGTGTCCGGTAGCCGATCCCTGACAGGGCGGAAGAGACCCTTGCGCGTGGAGTCCACAATCTCGCACCCAGGACCAGCATGCTGAAGAACGGGTTGCAGGTCCGGGAGCCGGGGCGTCGAGACGGTGGGGCCATTTGTATTCACCCGAGCGGTACCTGTACTGGCTTGAACCGCACCGGGCCGCCGCATTCGGGACCGTCAGGGTGCTCTCCGGTCGGCTCTGTTTCTATCGGCAACTCGCGCGCAACACGGACACCTGAAGAGTCCGCAGCCTCCACAAAGACAGAGGTGACACTGACGGGCGGTATCAGGTGAGGCGCAGATTGGGGCACCAGCCACCTGCCGTCCGGGTTCCTGCTTACGGGGGCCGGAGTGCAGCCCCTACCGAAGCATGCCGCTACTGACGTTGGCTCGTCTGCGAACACCAACTCCACGTCGCCTGTGCAGGCGTACCCGACTGCGGGACAGATGGTGCTGACACCCCCACGGACAAATAAAACCAGGGCCAAGACAACGGCCAGCACCCCAAACACGATGAGAAGTAGCCCCGGAGCTTCATTCCGTGAGCCTAACCCGGGACTCGGATTGGGAACAGTAATCCTCGAAGTCTCTGACGTACGCTGCTGAGTCTGGCTGGAATAAATGGTGGCTCATTGCGTCCACCTGACCCATGTCGAGGCGCAGCCTGCACGTTGAGGGATCGGCGTACGGACACCTGGCGCACGGGTTACGCTGGCTCTCATGTCTCGAATTCTGATCACCGGCATGTCAGGGGCGGGAAAGACAACTGTGCTGCACGAGTTGTCCAGGCGGGGCTACCGAACGATCGACACCGACTACGACGACTGGGTGCTTCCTGACGGAACATGGGATGAACCCCGCATATCGGCACTGCTCGCGTCTGTTTCGTCCTTGGTCGTGTCGGGGACTGTCGAGAATCAAGGTCGCTTCTATGACCGCTTCTGCCGCGGTTGTTCTCCTGAGCCGCGCCGGTAGAGGTGCCTCATCGAGCGAGTCTCGGTTCGTACGGACAATACCTACGGCAGCTCAGAGGCTGACCGGTGCGCGATCCGCCGATACGTTCTCGAGCGTCGAACCGCTGCTTCGAAACGGGGCGACCCTCGAACTCGATGGTCGTCGACCGGTCCCAGAACTGGCGGATGAGGTTGAACGTCTAATCGCAGGCTCCGCCCCGGCTGGTGGAGTTGACGAAGCCGTGGGCGCGAGCGGGTGCTAGGGTCCTGGAATGACTTTGCGACTTGGGGTGTACGGAGACAGCATTTCGACAGGTTGGCGGGGGATTTCCCACGTCGACAAGCGGTGGACATCCATCGTGTGCCGGAACCTTGGGCTGGAGGAGCACAATTTCGCCGTCAACGGCCTAGGATTTCTTACCAAACGGGACACCGACCTGTTCGAAAAGCATCCGCTGGAGATGGTCATCGACGCGGAACCGCACATCGCGCTGATTGCACTCGGGGCCAACGACTACCCGCAACTGCCCGACAACGACGACAAGCTCCGCCGGACCATGATCGAGGACATGTCGCGGCTGCGCGATGCACTCCCGGACTCCCAGGTGCTCGTCGTCGAACCCTACTGGCCCTTCCGGGAAGAGCCGCCACGGATCCGCCGGGTCTTTGACCTCCATGCCGAGTGTGCCGAGGAAACGGGCCTGCCGTTCCTCGTTGGGCCAGTACGGCGTCTTCGCCGCCGATCCCACCCCGTTCTTCTACCCGGAACCGGATCAGATACACCCGAACGATCTCGGCCACGCCAAGCTGGCGGAAGTCATGAGCGAAGCACTCGAACCGTACGTGGCCAGAGTCCGGGCCGTTGCTTGATTCATAGGGGGCATTTGGCGCTGCGGCTCCTCGCTTACCGTGCGTCTCCTGAGTCATTGTGAGGTCCGTCGGGAACCAAGGTCGGCGAAGTAGCGCACGTTAGGCAACGGAAACACAGGTGGCGCTGCGCTTAGCGTGTACCGCCCTGGTCTGCAGGGCGGTACACGTGATGGAGCAAGTATCCGTAAGTCAACTCGCGACGATGCGGCTCGGCGTTCAGCCATTTCTGTGCGGTGCCACCCGGGAACTCCATGGAAACGACAGCACGAAGGTCTTCGGGTGTGTTGAACTCCCAAGCGCTCATGACAGCAGTGGTGTGTGCTCCTTGGGCTGACCACCAGTCCCATACAGTACGTCTTCATAGCCTTGGGTTTCTGCTGCGGAACTAGCCGCGAGGAGGTCGGCCGGCGAAGTCCCCGTTGGATTGATCGTTGTCAATGACGACCAGCGTGCCACCCGGACGCAGGACCTTCATGACTTCTGAGAGCCCAGCCGAGCAGTCATTTCCCGGTGTTGGAAAGAAATACGCAAATCGAGCGTGGACCACATCAACTGACGCACCGCCGAGTGGGATGTGCTCTGCAGACCCGTGCAGGACCCGAGCTTTCGGCGTTCGTGAACGTGCCCATTGCAGGAGATCGACGTCGGGTTCGACCCCAATGACTTCCCGGGCGTGAGTCGCATACCGCGGAAGCCAGAATCCCGTTCCACACCCAAGGTCCAGAAGGGTCTTCCCGGCCCATGGTGCGATGGCGCTTAGCGCGTCCCAAACGATGTCTTCGCGATCCATGGCCGCGTTTTCCAGCTCGTACAAGTCAGGGTTCTTTCCCTGGTTCCACGCCTTCACGAAATCTGCCAACATGGGCCCCATCCTTGCACGTCGGGCGTCGAACCTGCCCGGTAAAGGATCCTCCACCGGGCACATCGTAGCGACGCAGCGCGCTTGCCTAGAGTGAACTTGGGGTCACTACGCCTCAAGGGCTGGTTTTCATTCCACTCAATGAATCAAGAGTTTCGACTTCACGTAGGCTGACCCCATGAACAAGCGCTCCCGAATTCTTCGTCCGCTCATTGGTGCGTTGCTCGTCGGCGGGTTCACGCTCTTCGTAATGCTTTATGTGAATGGCAACGTCCCGGCGAATGTTGCGATCGGAGCGGCCATCGCGCTCGGCACTGGAGTGTTTTTCTCGCTCCGCCCGTATCGACGCTCCAGCAGCCCGAGCGCATCAGTGACTCGCTAGTCAGATGCAGGCCCTGCGGGGCACATATGCCGCGTCGATAATTGGAATGCACCAGTAGCTAGGCGCATTCGCTCGACGGTGCCGAATCTGCCCGCTGGAGGATCGGCTTACGCAACTGCCCTTGAGCTCCTGCGCGAGTACCAGAGCGATAACAATAGGGCTATACCCCAGAGGAAGAACAGGGGATCCCACAACCATGCGTGGCCAATCATCGCGTTGAGGTCATACCCACCTGCAGGCCGAACCACACCTCCAAGAACTGCACCGCTGACTAACGTGTTCACGCCCCCGTAGACGACAAGGAGCAGTCCGCCGGCCCAGCTTCACGGCACGCCAGAACCTCTGCCGGGGCATTCCTCCATACGCGACGGCCACGGGGATAGTCGCTGCCAGCAACTTCACTACCGCAACAACTCCGAGCCATAGTCCTGCCTCGAGGGGCGCTTCGACGGACTGCGGCCGTATGGTTTTGTGAGACAGCTTGTTAGGAGCCCTTTCTCGTATGACCGAGCATAAGAAGTACAGCCAGAAGTACAAGGACGATGCCGTCGAACTGGTCATTTCCTCGGGCCGTCCGATCGCGCAGGTTTGTGTCGATATCGGCGTCGACGAGGAAACTGTGGGGAACTGGGTGCGTACATACCGTGCCGAGCATCCGGAGCGGTTCACCTCCGAGGAGAAGGCGCCGGTGCCCTGGGAGGAACACCAGAAGCTGGTGGCCGAGAACGCGAAGCTGAAGCAGGACGTTGAGTTCCTGGGAAAAGTCAGCGCCTTCTTTGCAGCGAAGCAACGGTAGAGGATTTCTACGAGTTCATCGAAGTGGAGAAGGCGAACCATCCGGTTGCCTGGCTGTGCCGGACCTTGAAGGTCTCCCGGGCTTCGTTCTACCGGTGGCGCAGGCCAAAGGGGCCGTCCCCGCGCACGGTCCGGCACGGCAGGCTCGTCGAGGAGGTCACCGGGCTGTTCAACAAGGAAAAGGGCCGGGCCGGTAGGGACCAGCTGACCCGGATGCTCAATAACAACGGCGTGGACGTTTCCGCGCCAACGGTCGGGACAATCATGCGCGAGCACGGGTTGAAGGCCGCGCGGACCCGGGCCTGGAAGAAGACCACGGAGCAGGATCCTCAGGCGAAGACCGCCCATATCAAGAACCATATGCTCGATGAGGACGGCAACCGTGACTTCGCCTCCGAGGTCCCAGGGACCCGGCTCTGCGGGGACATCACCTATGTTCGTACCGGTGAAGGATGGCTCTACCTCGCGACCGTGATCGACCTGTGCACCGGCATGGTCATCGGCTGGTCCATGGCCGAGCACATGCGCGCCGAACTGTGCACCGGAGCCCTGGCCATGGCCCGCGACCACGGCTACCTGGCCGCCGGGGCTGCCATATTTCATTCGGACCGCGGATCGCAGTACACCTCCGGCGATTCCAAGCCTGGTGCGCCGGCAACAGCGTCACCCAGTCCATGGGCAAGGTCGGCGTCTCCCTCTTAACCGGCTAATGCGGTCGTTTCTGCAGCTCAGCGACACGCCATCTCACACTCCTTCCCCAGTGATCTCGATCACTTCTGGTACATCTGTTTTCCATGAGCAGCGATGGCGATCTGCGGCTTGAGGAACGTGACGGCGGCTGGGCATTGGCCGGGCGGGATGCGCCGCAGTTCAGGCTTGTGGATGAATACCTTGCCTATCTGACGGATCGGAACTACTCGCCGAAGACGGTGCGTTCCTACGGGTATGACCTTCTGGCGTTCTGCCGGTGGCTTATGACCACCGGGCAGCCGCTCCGGAAGTGGGCACTGAGGTGCTGCTGGGGTTTCTGCGGGCCTGCCGTGAGGCAAAAGTACCGGGCAGGGCGGGGCCGAATGTGATCAGGCTGTCGGGCCGGCGACTGGATCAATACGCCGCGACGACCATCAACCGAAGGCTGGCCGCGATCTCGGGCCTGTTCGCCTTTGCCTCGATGCGGGATCCGGAGATGAAGAACCCGGTTCCCAGAGGCCGGGAGGCCCGGTGGCTTGCCCCGGGTGAGCGCAGCGGGATGCTGGCGCACACAGTCCGGCGGCAAAAGAGCCGTTCTCCGCTTCGGCTGCGGGAGCCCCGCCGGCTGCCCAAGCGTTGCCCAGTCCGACGCGGCCGAGCTGCTGGCGAGTTTCCGCACATGGCGGGACCGGGCAATCGCTGGGTTGATGCTCTACTGCGGATTGCGCTCGGCCGAGGTGCTGGCCCTGGACGTCGCGGACGTCGACATCGGCGGCCGCTGGCTGCAGGTAATCGGCAAGGGACAGCGGGAACGTCGGGTGCCGCTTGACGCGGACGTGGCTTCCGTCATCCAGGTCTACCTGCTGGCCGAGCGGCCCGAATCGGTAAGTTGCCGCCTGTTTCTCGTGGCCAAAGGCCCGAACCGGGGCCAACCGTTGACAGCAGCCGGGCTGCGCACGGTCTTCCGGTATCACCGCGGCGTGACCGGAATCGTTGGCGGCCACCCGCACGCGTTCGGCATACGTTCGGGACCGCACTGGCCGAGGCAGGCGTCGATCTGGCGGTGATGCAGGCCTTGCTCGGCCACGCCCACGTCAACACCACGGCCCGCTACATCCATCTCGCTCCGGCCCACGTGAAAGCAGAGTTCGATGCCGCTCGCGATCGCATCCGTTCCCAGCAGTGACCCGCACTCCGCGTATCTGGAGTACCTGCGGCGGACCGGGCGGGGTAACACCGCCTACTCATCGGCTGCCAGGACATTCTTCCAGCGATGGCCGGACCCGCAGGAGTGGGCGTCCGAGCCGCTGCAGGTGCGCCTGTCGGCGGGCTGCTACCCGGCCGATCATCACCTTCCTGATGCTGCACCAAGGCCTGCGGCCAGGCTATGACTACCTGCTGGAACGCAAGCTCTCCAGCATCTGGCGCGAGGTCAAAGACTCACCACTGTCGGTCGACCTCGACCGGTTCATGGCTGCGGCCGCCGACCTGGGATTCACCGACCGGGTCCGGTTCGCTACCGGCTCCCAGTCCCGGTCCGGCTGCTCATCCAAACCGGCCAGCGCCTGGAACAGCTCACCCTTGCTGATCTGGCCGAATTCACCGCCGCCTGCCAGGACAGGCAGCCGTCGCACCGCCAAGAGACATCACCACTACCTGTCGGCGGCAAGCAACGCCCAGCGGGTGCTGTTCCACCTTGGAGTCCTCGATGAGCTGCCCCGCGGCGGCGGCCCGGCCCCGTTCGCCGAGCGGCTGGCCCAGGTTCAGCCGCCGATCCGGGCAACGATGATCTCCTACCTGGACCGCAAACGCGCGACCTGCCGGCCGAAGACCGTGTCAACGATCGCGACCCGGCTCAAGCACTTCGACGTGTTCCTGGCCGCCATCGACCCTGATCTGGAATCGGTCGCCGCCCTCGAACGAACGAAACACATCGAGCCCTACCTCACCAGCATGGTCGACGCGGTGAACTCCAAGAACGGAGCACCATCACCGCGGCCGACCGGTCCCGGCGGGTCCTCGCGCTGATGGGCTTCCTGACCGACATCACCGAGTGGGACTGGCCCGAAGCGCCACGGCGCAAGCTTCTCTTCCGCGAGGACATCCCCAGGCTCCCGCAAACGCTGCCTCGTTACCTGCCCGTTGACGTCGACCGGCGCCTCACCCAGGCCCTGACCGAATCTCCGGGAAACGAGTTGGCCGCGGCCGCCCTACGGCTGCAACGTTCCTGCGGACTGCGGATCGGGGAACTGCTCGACCTTGAACTGGACTGCGTCCACGAAGTCCCAGGCCACGGCAGCTGGCTAAGGTCCCCCTCGGCAAGCTGGACACCGAGCGGATGGTCCCCCTCGATGAGGAGATCCTGGACCTGATCGACCACATAGCCGACATCAGATCACCGGGGCGGCCCCTGCCACACCCGCGCTACCGCCGCCCGGCCCAGTTCCTGTTCACCCACCACGGACGACGGCTCGCGCAAAACGCGGTCCGCGCCGAACTCGACCGCGCCGCCCGCGCCGCCGGGCTCGAACACATCACCCCGCACCAACTTCGCCATACCTACGCCACCGCCCTGGTCAACGCCGGCGTCTCCCTGCAAGCCCTCATGGCGCTCCTCGGGCACAAGTCAGCCGAGATGAGCCTGCGCTACGGACGGCTGTTCGACGCCACCGTGCGCACCGAGTACGAACGGGCCCTTGATCTGGCCAAACAACAGGCCCGCACACCCCTCAGCGGCCGGACCAGCCTGCCGCTCAGAGACATCACCGGCGGAAAGGACTGGAAAGACACCCCGCTGCTGAAGTCCCGCATGGCCGGAGGATTCTGCCTGCGGGCACCGGCCCAGGGCGCCTGCCCCTACGCAAACATCTGTGAGCACTGCCCCAGCTTCCACTCCGAACCCAGCTCACTGCCGATCCTGGCCGCGCAACGCGTCGATGCCGACGCACTCGCCCGCGACGCCGAACAACGAGGCTGGATCGCCGAAGCCGACCGACACAAACAACTCATCACACGACTCGATACCCTGATCAACGAGGCCACCGCAGGATGACCAACACGAGCACCCTCAACAACGTCGAGCGCGCCTGCGCCGATCTCCTCCGGAACGGACAGGCCGTGACATTCACCGCCGTCGCCGCCCACACCGGCCTGGGCCGCACCACTCTCTACCGGGACCCCACAATCCGGGCCACCATCGAGAACAACCGCCGCCGCGCAGCGACCAGCGGCACCCTCGCCGGCCTTACCGACGAGATCGCCACCCTCCGCGCCGCGCTCGAGACACTGGCCGCAAGCGTCCGGCGCCACGAAGAGCAACTCCGGAAGCTGACCACCCGCGAAGGCTAAATCCTTAACCGGCCAATCCCCGACATCCGGGCACATTAGCCGGATAATGTTGGGACAATGCCGTCGCGGAAAATTTCTTCTCGCACCTGAAGACCGAGATGTACCACCACGAGAGTTTCGCCAGCCGGCTTGCCGCCAGAACCGCGGTCATGGAATACATCGAGGTCTGGTACAACCGCCGCCGGCCAAACCGCAGGGCCGGCGGCATGCCCCCGGTGGCAGCCCTCGCCAACCAGCAGACCCGCGACCCCGAACCGATGGCCGCGTAACCAAAATCAACTACGAAACTGTCTCAAGAACTTGACGTGCGCAGACAGCTGGACTGCCCATTCACCAACCGTGGCTAAGAGCCACTGCCCACCCAGGGCCCAGTACAAGCTGAACCCGGCATGCACAGTACCGGCTATGCGGGCCAGCCACACCAAAGATCGGCTGCAGGACAGTTTCCCTTCAGGCGTCACCTGGATCACTGTAGCCAATGGCCGAAGATCGTTTCAGACGGGGCACCGATTGCCGATCCTTCACCGCTCCCAGTACGACTCACGAGTTCTGCGGCTTTAGTCGTGTTCAGCGTGCAGGGTTGCATCTGCATCGGTCTCAACCCATCGGGTGAAGGTGGTCGTGAGGTTAGCCCGAGTGGGTGAGGCACAAAATGGGCCGACCTCGGCACTTGCTGTTTCATCCAGAGGAGCAACGCGGATGAGCCGGAAAGACTCATCCCCGGCGCGGGCCCTGATGGTGACGGCGTTACCGGCCCTGCTCAGCCGCACCGTGATTTCCCGATTGACCCACTCAGGGACAGGTGCCACCGACCAGTCGGAGACCCCACGTGTTACGACGGCCCCAACCTGTGGGACTCCGTCGGCCACCTCCACACCGGCCTTGATCCAAGAAAATTCCGAAACGTGAAGATAGATCCCCGCCTGGTCGAACTGCTCGGTGAAATTCAGAAGGAATGAAACCTCCACCGCCCCCTCAGCGGGCAGCGGCGCCAACAGGGCATGCGCGCTGTCATGGACGAAGCCGTACGAGGTGTGCCTCCACGCGTCACTGTTCTCGGCTGCGGTTACCCGCAGAGTCCGACCATCCGCGACGACACGCACGGGCGGGTTGCGCCACCTTCCCCGGTCCCAGGAATCGTGTGCTTCCTTTATCACTTGTGTCACGTCAGATCCCCTAAGTCGATCGTTCAGTCCGTACGCCTTATTCAAGCAGTGGCAGACCCGACACGACGGCGGTTGCCCGTTGATCGATCGTTGATCGGTCGGTCGGTCGGTGTTAGCGTGAGGTCGATTGGGGGAGGCAAAGTGTTATTGCTCGGGTGGGGCTTGTTGGAGCATTTTGTCCAGGCCGACGTTGCGATCCGCACGACGGTCAGCGCGGGTGTGCCTCCGGTGACGGCTCTCGTTCTCGTTGCGCTGGTCGTTGCCCTGGCAATCCTCATGGCGCGTACCTTCCAGGCGCTGCTCTGCACCCTTCCGGCTCCAGGGGTCCACTCTGTCGCCCTGGGTCGGCGTGACCTGCGCGGTCCAGGCGTCCTGTCTTTGGTTCCATCCGCGCCCGTCGGTGGGACAGGTCCCCGAGCTCCGGGCGGACGTCCCCGTGGCCCGGGAGCCTCCACGCAGCCCTCTAGAAACCGACTCCGACTGTTTCCGGCACTCTAGCCGTACACGGCTGGAACGCGCCTCCGCGCTGCCTGCGTTGTTCCTCTCGGGCGACCCTCAGAACACTTCTCTGACTGCCGCCACAAGGAGCTCATCGCCATGTCCCCCAATACCCTCTTGCCCTCATGCCGCTCCAGGCCCTCGCGGTACCGACTACCAGCCCTCCGTCGCCTTGAACTGCTGTGCAGGCTGGTCCCTCGGCTCTGTCGCCATATGGCTATGCGAGCCACTCTGTTCGGCGGGTGGGTCTGGTTCGCGGCCGGTTCGCTGGTTGGATTCGAGGCGTTCGACATCATCTTCGGCACGTTCGCCCTCGCCCCGGAGCTGCTCCCGCTCGTCATCCTCGGGCTCGCACTGACCTGGTATTTCCGCGGTAAGTTCCGAAGGTTTTCGAAGCGGGCCCGCGCGTATCGCCGCCTCCGCCGCCTACGTGCCGATCGCAGCTGACTCGGCCCGCAGGCCCATCCTTCACCGGACACCATCTGAACCAAGCCGCCGACGTGGGACAGGTCAGCGCCGGCCGCTCCACCAGCGCGGACAAATCGGGGGAAACGCACCCTCGAGGGGCAATTGTTTTTTCGAGTCACGCGCCATGCAGAACGACCGGCATCAACACTGCCAGCTAGTCCCAGACCAGCCACTGCAAGACTCACAGTTGCTTTTTGGTGCGCTGGCCTTTGGCAGGGGTCAGAACCACCGAGAGGGGTCAGAACCTAGTGGGGTCCGGGGCCGGCGGCACAGGCGGCGGGGGCACCGGGCCCGGATCGGGGATCGGCAGCGGACCCGGACCGGGCTGCGGGCCCCGGGCCGGGAGGCGGCGGCGGCGTGGCCGGGCCGGGGTCCGGCGGGAACGGATCGCCCGGCTGCGGTTCGGGCGACGCAGGCCCGGGTTCGGGCGGGAACGGGTCGGGCTCGGGCGGCGGGGGAATGGTCATGGCTCCGATTATCGACCCGCACGCACGGGCAGGGAAGAGCAGGCCTAGTTTTGCGCCGCGATCGACTTGTCCCGGTCCTCAAACACGTCCTCACCCGGACCGGAGAAGGCGCGGGAACGCTCCACGGCCTCGACCGAACCGGTGAAGAGCTGGGAATCGTGCGGGTCCGACGCGTACCGTGCAGGCTGCTCGTCCGCTGCCGCAAGTTTGCCCGCCCGTTTGCCCGCGGGCTTGTTCGCGGCGGCCGTGGACGGCATGGATTCGAGCCGGACGTGCGGCAGCGCCGTCGGGAAGTCCTGCTGCAGGAACAGCACGAGCTGTTCGCGGATCAGGCAGCGCAGGTCGAAGAGTGCGGCGCTGTCGGCGGCGCTGACCAGGATGCGGACCCGGACAAAGCCCTTGGTGGCGTCCGTGATCTGCAGGACCCCCACCCGTTCGTCCCAGAGCTCGGTGGAGGCAAGGACCCTCTTGAGCTCCGCGCGCATGGCCTCCAGCGGGGCGCGCCAGTCGAGGTCGAACTCCACGGTGCCCATCACCTCGGACTGGCGCCGCGTCCAGTTCTCGAACGGTGTGGTGGTGAAGTGCACAGACGGCAGGATCAGGCGGCGGTCATCCCAGATGTGAACCACCACGTACGTCAAGGTGATCTCTTCGATCCGGCCCCATTCCTTCTCCACCACCACCACGTCGCCCACCCGGATGGCGTCCGTGAAGGCCAGCTGGATCCCGGCGAAGACATTGACCAGCGACGTTTGCGCCGCGAGGCCCGCCACGATCGAGATCACGCCGGCCGAGGCCAGGATTCCTGCGCCCAGGGCCTGGACCGCCGGGAACGTCAGCATCGCGCTTCCCACCGCCAGGACCACGATCAGGGCCACGGCTATCCGCCGCGCCAGAATCATCTGGGTCTGCAGCCGGCGGGCGCGCCGGTTATCGGCCTTTTCCACGCTGTAGTGCCTGAGGACCAGCGACTCCACGATCAGCAGCACGGCGATGACGAGCCAGGCGATGGAGCCGATCAGGGCAATCAGCAGGATATGGTCCACGGGTGTCCGCCAGCCGCCGGCCTGGGTGGTGAGGGCCAGGGCAATCTTGACGCCGATCAGGACCAGGACGTTCCGCATCGGGGCGCGCGCAATCCGGGAGGTCTCCTGGAGTTCGGGCCGGCCGCGGTTGAGCCGGAGGACGACGCGGCGCACCAGCCACGAGGCGATGAGGCCGGCGGCCACGGCGGCGGCCACGGCGATGAAGGGCATGGCGGAGGTCAGGAACTCTTGCATCCTTTAAGGTCTAGCAATGTTCGAGGGCCCAACTGAAATCGGCGGAATGTCAACGTGGGTCTGCTCACCCCGGGCGCTCTGCCGTGCCGGCTGGCCGGACGCGCGGCCTGGTTAGGGACCTTCGCCCCTAGATTCGCTAGCGCAACGGCCCAGAATGGTGCCACCACTTGCAACTCAGGGGGAGGGTGACATGCGTCGAAGCGCATCTTGGGGCGCGGCCGGATCCGCCGCGTTCTGCGCGGCGCTGCTGTTGTCGGGGTGCGGGTCGCCGGCAGCTGCGCCGGCCACCACCCCGCCGGACGCGGCGCCGGCTTCTGCCACCGCCTCTGCCGGCCCGACCGATGGCGCCAGCGCGACCGAGGGCGCGACGAACGGCGCGGGCACGCTGCCGGCGTCGCCCACCGGATCCGCCGCCTCTGCCTCGGCGACGGTGCCGGCCGGCTGGAAGTCGTACACGACGGCGGACGGCACCCTGACCTTCGACTACCCGGCGGTCTGGACTGTCGCGGCGGCCGACGGCGGAGCGGCGCTGGTGAGCGACTACGGCAAGACGATGGCGAGGCTGCGGACCCAGGTGGGCGAGGGCCCGGCGTGCACGGCCAAAACCATGTATCAGGTCTACGACTCCGCACCGGTCCCCGCCCTGGCCCGGTCCGGGGTGGCGCCCCGGTTCACGTACGAGTCACGGGCGAATCCGGCGGCGACGGATCCAACGAAATCCAACACCTTTGCCTACGGCATCACCGCAGCGCCGGTACCCACCGGAGCCGAGGCCTGCCCGATCTCGCACGTCTTTCCCTGGCCGCCGCGGTGGGCGTCGTTCGGCGGGATTTACGATCCGTTCGACACGACCCCCGGCAAGCCGATGTACGTGGACACCCCGGAGGCGTACAAGGACACCACCGAGTACAAGTACATCAAGCAGGCCCTGATGTCGCTGCGGCCGGCAGGGAAGTAGCGGCCCATGACCCGCGCCCCGGCCGCCGCAGGCGTCGCGCTGGGCCTGGCCCTGCTTCTGGGCGGCTGCGCCGTCCCTGCCGCCGAACGGCCAGGGTTGCCGGCGGACAGCGGGACGGCGGGCACCCTCCCGGAACGGTCGACGGCGGCGGGCCCCGGCTCAGCGGCGCCATCGGCGCCGGCCGGAACACCGCCCACTGCGGCGGTACGTCCGGATGCGGCACCGTCCGGCGTCGCGCCGTCGGGAGTCGTGCCCTCCGGAGTGACGCCGTCGGGCTGGCAGACCTTCACCACCTCCGACGGGCTGTCCTTCGACTACCCGCCGGGCTGGACCGCCAGGGATCCCGGCGGAGCCCTGGACGGGGCCTTCGTCGACGTCACGAACGCGGACGGCAAACCGATGGCCCAGCTGCGCACCAACATCGTCACCGGCGCCGAGTGCACCGCGCAGTACCCGTACGAGGTCTACGACTCGGAGCCGCTGCAGGCCCTGGCGGAGCCGGGGAGCGCCGACCGCGGCGCTCCCCGCTACGTTTACGAGTCCCGCGGTGACGGAACGGGCCCGGCCCCCGACACCACGGCCGCGTACGGCATCACCATGATGCCCGAGGAGACCGGTCCGCTGGCCTGCCCGATGTTCCACCTGTTCCTCTGGCCGCCCAGCGGGGCCCTGTTCGGCGGCACCTACAACCCGGCGGCCAACCTCACCCCCGGGGAGGCGTCGCTGCCCTACCTGGAGAAGGCGAAACGCTATGCGGCCACGCCCGAATACCGGATGATCCGGACCATGATCACGTCGCTGCGGCCGGCCATCAAACCGGCCAAATAAACGGATGGCCCGGCCGCCAGGCGGCCGGGCCATCCCGGGTTGGAGCGGGCCGGACGGCGCCCGGCGCGGTCTAAACCGCGGGCAGATGCCGCCGGTGGGAGCGTTTGTGCGCCGCCTGGCTGCTCTTGGTCCAGGTGGTGCCGCCCCAGGGGGTCGAGTGCGTTTCCCGGATCAGTCCGGTGCCGGCGCATTCGCGGACCGCCATGATGCCGTCCGCCGCGGAGCGCTTGTCCTCAAAGGCTTTGGAGACCGCGAGCACTGTGCCGTCCGCCCCCAGCAGCCGGAACCGGACGTTCGATTCTGCGTCGGTGAAGATTTCGAATTGTCCTGCCATTGTCTTTCTTCCTTTCAGGCGTTCCGGCACACGACGCGGGGTGTCCGCTGTCGCGCTGTGCCGGAGGTCTACTTCCACCCTCCTTGGGCCGGGACGGGGTTGAAAGGGGCAAAGGTCCCGGATGTCTGCCGGGCGGCGCCGGGATTAGATTGGAGGCATGGCAGATTCTGCAGGTGGTTCCGGGGCAACGGACGGCGGCGCCGCGGTGCGGCTGACAGCCCGGGTGGAGGGCATGGTGCAGGCGGTCGGGTTCCGCTACTGGACGGTGCGCAAGGCCGAGGAACTTGCCCTGCGCGGCACGGTCCGGAACAACGACGACGGCACCGTCGGCGTCGTTGTGGAGGGCCCCCAGGCCGTGGTGCTGCAGTTCCGCAGCTGGCTGCGCTCGCCGGAAGCGCCCGGGCGGGTGGACCGGGTGGAGGAACGGCTCACCCCGGCGACCGGAGCATTCAGCAACTTCCGGGTGGTGTACTGAGCTGCCGTTCCGGGCTCAGTCGCCGGCCAGGCTGAGCAGGCCGCGCTCCTGCACGGCCTTCCGGGACAGCGTCTTGTAGCCCTCGGTTCCGAACAGCACGGTGAGGACGTCGTCGTCGTTCTGCATCACCACCCCCGGCCCCCATTCGGCGTGGACCACCGCGGCGTTCACCGGGAAGGTCTCGGCCGACGTGCCGGGGGCGGCCGCCACGCCGGATGCGCCGGCTCCTTGCGCCGCCGCTGCCGCGGAGTCGAGGGCTGCGCAGTTGTCGCAGTTGCCGCACGGTCCCGGAAGGTTGTCGCCGAAATATCCCAGCAGGTACTGCCGCCGGCAGCCGTGGGTCTCGGCGTAGCCGCGGACCATCTCGACGCGGGACCGGTCCATCCGCCCGCGGGCCGCCGCCAGGTCGACGGCGCGGGCCACCACCTCGTTGGGGTCCGCGGCGGCCGCGAGCCGGAGCCCGTCCGGGTCCTCGGTGACGGCCCCGGTGTCCTCCAGCTGGTTCAGCAGCCCGGTGAGGCGGCGGCCGGGGATGCCGGCCTGCGCGGCGAGCTCTTTGCGCCGGACCGGGCCGGCGGTCCTGAGGATGTAGAGGACGGCGCGGAGCGAGGCCTCGTCCGGGGCATGTGTGGCGAAGAACCGGCGCAGCCCGAGGTCCTCCGAACGGTAGTGCAGGACCGCCACCGCAGGCTCCCCGTCCCGGCCGGCCCGGCCGAACTGCTGGTAGTAGCTGTCCAGGGACTCCGGGATATCGGCGTGCAGCACAAACCGGACATCGGGCTTGTTGATGCCCATCCCGAAGGCCGTGGTCGCGACGACGACGTCGAGCCCGCCGTCGAGGAACCGCTCGTGCACGCCGGTCCGGTCCGTCGCGGCCATGCCGGCGTGATACGCGGCCGCGCGCAGGCCGGTGCGGGCGAGTTTGGCCGCGTACTTCTCGGTGTCCTTGCGCTTGGCCGCGTAGACCAGCCCCGGGACGTGCAGCTCGCCCACCAGGGCCGTCGCCTGCGCGATGACGGCGCGGCGCTTGTCCTTGTCCTCGTGGTGCCGGACGACGGCGAGGCTGATGTTGGGCCGGTCGAAGCCGCGGACCAGCACCAGCGGGTCCGTCATGCGCAGGCGCGCCAGGATCTCTTCGCGGACCGGGGGAGCGGCAGTCGCGGTGAGCGCCGCCGTCGCCGGGTTGCCCAGGCGCTCGCGGACCTCGCCGAGCCGGAGGTAGTCGGGCCTGAAGTCGTGCCCCCAGGAGGTGACGCAGTGCGCCTCGTCCACCACGAACAGCGTGGGAGCCAGGGCGGCCAGCCGTTCGACCGTGCTGTCCTTGGCCAGCTGTTCGGGGGCGAGGAACAGGAACGCGGCGGCGCCGCTCTCCGCCGCCTGCCAGGCGTGCTCCTGCTCCGCCGCGCTGTGCGAGGAGTTGATGGCGACGGCGCCGTCCGCTCCGGCGGCCGCCAGCAGCCCCTCCAGCTGGTCTTCCTGCAGCGCGATCAGGGGCGAGACGACGACGGCGGGGCGCCGCCGTGACGGGTCCGGCTCCCGGCGGTGCAGCAGCAGCGCGGGCACCTGGTAGATGGCCGACTTGCCATAGCCGGTGGGCATGACGGCGAGGACGTCGCGTCCGGACGCCAGGGCGCGCATGCCGTCGAGCTGGCCGGCGCGGAGGTCCGTGATGCCGAAGGAATCCGCAGCGAGCCGGCGGATGGCCCCGTCCGTGCCGGCGTCGCGGCCGGCCGGTGCCGGTGGGGTTCCGCCGGGCGCGTCGGAGGGGTGTCGGGCAGGAGGGCCTGCGGTGGCCTTGGTCATATATGCTCCGCGGGGACGTTCGGTGGCCGTCTGCATCAGCCGTTCCCCCAGCGTAGCGCTCCCAAGTTCCGCGCCGCGGGCGGGCCGGGCGCGGGGCTTAGGACCCTCGGCTTCGGCCGGTGTTCCGGGTAGCGTGTGCGCATGCAGAAGATATCGATCGAGGCCCTGGCCCGCCAGCAGATCGCCGCGGCGCTCGCGGCCGGCAGCGGACGGGCCGCCGACACCGTCTTTGGCGGACACGAAAAAGTCCTCCGCCAGACCGTGATGGCGTTCAAGGCAGGCACCCAGCTCAGTGAACACCAGAATCCCGGCGAGGCGACGGTGTTCGTGCTCCGGGGCTGCGTCAGGCTGCAGGCCGCCAACGAGTCGTGGCAGGGGAAGACCGGGGACCTGTTGATCGTGCCGGACGGGCTGCACAGCCTGCACGCGGAAGAAGACTCGGCGATCCTGATGACGGTGGCCAAGGTCAGGGACTGATCCGGAA
>CAVZJX010000002.1:0-27824 GCA_963775715.1 uncultured Actinomycetota bacterium
GGGTTGAGCCGATGCCGGGTGTTTGGCCGCTACCACTGCTGAACGGTCCCTTGTTGCCTTGCTGCGCGCACCTGGCCAGAGCACAAGAACCTGTCGCTTTCCGTACCCACAATCCGGGCATGACGAAATTTGTGGAGCTTGGCCGGGAATTTGCTTGCGCTATAGGCTGCTGCGCCGATGCCGTGGGGCTCCTCAGCTTGTTGCCCGACAAAGTGCCGCCCGATAGGGACTCATCAAGTGTCCGCAACCGGCCGGCGAGGATGGCTGGTCCCGAAACCTGCCTCGGACATGACCCTTTGACGCGCGGTGCCACGCCAACCAACGTCGCACAGCTTGCTGCGCCGCAATGAGGACTGCTCGACAGAGCGGAAGGTCCCTGCTGCAAATGGCTTCACGTCGAAGGCCTTTCTTGAGCGCCGCGCAATCCTGCGACGTTGCATTGAAGTCTGCGGTGCTAGATACGTCGCGCCGGTAGCCCAGCGGGCAGCCGCTCACGGGACCCGTACCGGCGCTCCTCTGCCCCAAGGTAGCCACCCTGCTGTCGGCCTGCGCCGATCCACGGGCTCCTGCTCCGCCCCAACATCCTTACGTTCCCAACCACCATTGGCCCCGCCGCCACCGGAGCCCCCACGCCTGTCCGCTATATGTGCCCCATCAAGGCCTCGCCGCTTGTTGGCGGGGCTGGAACTTCGAGCCCAGTTGCCGGATGAGCTTGCCGACCCGGGCGCTGGCATCCGATCTTTAGCCAGTGCCTTTCAATCACGCGTAAAATTCCCGCCGCCGTGAGAAGGCCGACTCCCTCCCTCGGTCAGACGGAAATTACTTAGGCCAAACCCTTGACAGGGTAAAAAAGTGAACGTTATCGTGAACGTTATTATTTCAACTCGGATCTTGCTACAGGCATAACATTAACGTTAATGGGAACGTTAATGTACATCTTCTAAATTGTTTCTGAACGGAGCCAAAGTGAGCATTGACGTTACAAACGAACTGGTGGACGCTCTGCGGAAATCCGCCGTCGCCGCCGATCCGGCATTATCCAAGTTCAACCCGTTGCCGCGCATCCTGGTCCACGATGACTTCAACACCGGAACCCATGGCTGGATCGAGCTCATCGGCAACCACGATGAGCACGGCAACCTGGACACCGTGGATGACCACATGCGCGATTTCCGTCCGCCGCAGCTGAGCTCCTGCAACTTCTTCGACGTGGGAACCCACGGCGCCATGTCCGGGACCTATGCCTTGAAGATCTCCACCCGCCCCGAAGCAGGCCACACGGGTGTGGCCATCCGCCGCCTCACCATGGCCGGCAGGGGCAAGGTCCAGTTCGAGACGTACCTTGCTTACAAGGCCGAAGCCCATTCTGAGGAAAACGGTGCGGCAAACGAGGCCGGGAGCGGGAACTGGGACGCCAACTTCCACCCCTCTGAGCGTCAGTTCGGCGCCCTGACCATCGCGACGGACATTTGTGACGGCGTCCGTTACCACTGCGTCGCCCGCTACCAGAATACGGACCTGGATAACAAAATTGTTCAGCAGTGGATGTATCCGTCGGTGCCGGAACCGACTCCCCGGGAACACTTCGAAGGCAAACTCAAACTGCCGCGCACCGCGGACTTCACCGCCCCGAACCCGGAGGACTGGCACTCGTTCTCCCCCCGGCAGGAACTTTGCTTCAACGAAGTTCCTACCAAGGTCAACTGGCACTACGTCCGCTGGGTCATCGATACCGAAACTCGTTCCAACGTGGAGTTGCAGGTCAACGACGAAATCTTCGATATGAGGGACGTCCCGGTTCCTGCGTATGACGAAGAATACGGATCGCTGGGCAACCTTCTCAATTTCTATGTCTCCGTCCGGACCCATGCGAATGTCCGCAACTTCGTGTACCTCGATTCAGTTCTTATTTCCGTAGATTGGTAGGCCACCTTATGAAACAGTCATTCACCGCCGTACTGGAAAGAAACTCTGCCCTGGAGGGAACTTTCAAGACCGAACCCTACGAAGTGGCCTGGGCTAACGAGGCCCGATGGTTCATCAACACCCTGGCGATTGACCCAGGAACGGCAGTCCGGGCCCAGGTTCAGATCTCGCCCGACGGGCTGAACTGGTGCGACATTGACGACGCGCCCAAAACAGTGTCGGAAACGGGCACCGTCAGCTGGACCACATCGGAGTTCGGAGGGTGGCTTCGGCTTAAGGGGGACGTCCGCAACGAGGGTTCCGCATCAAACGGGACGGCAAAGGTTCAGATCTATCTGGCTCTCAAAGGCTAAACAACCATCTGCAGCTACTAAACGAGGGAACAAAGATGTTCAAAAGGACGCCCGGTGGGCTTGAGGTAAATCGACGTAATTTCATGTTCCTCACGGGAGCAGGGGCGGCGGCAACGTTCCTCGCATCCTGCGGCGTCGGGGGCGGAACCACGGCCGGCGCGGACCGCGCCCTAAAGGCCGTGTTCGGTCAGCCGATCACTGATCTCGACCCGCACGCGGCGAACACAGCAGTAGATGAGGCGTCGCTCATTGCGAAGTACCTGATTTTTGACACCCTGGTCCGGAGGAACGGTACCTCCATTGAGCCGTCTCTGGCCTCCGAGTGGAAACAGACGGACCCTGAAACCTGGGTCTTCACTCTGCGTGAAGGCGTCAAATTTCACGACGGAACCCCCCTTACCGCCGAGGACGTTGTGGAATCGGTCAAGCGGATCCAGTCAGTGACCTCCGCGCAGTCGCCGCTGTGGAAGCCGGTGGTCTCGGTAGAATCGAGCGGAACATCGGCCGTCACGTTTAAAACGGACGGCCCGCTGGGGACACTGCCGGTCAACCTGACCCTGCTGTTTATCGTTCCGGCGAAGTCCGTCTCGACCCCGGGATTCTTCACTAAGCCCGTCGGTTCGGGGCCGTACACCGTGGCGTCCTTTGTTCCTTCCTCCACTTTGAAGCTAAAGCGTGCCGAGTCGTACTGGGGTGATGCGGGCAAGCAGGCTGAGATCGAGATGCCGTACATCGCTGAAACGTCCAGTTCGATCACGTCCCTGAGTACCGGGGAAGTGGACCTCCTCTGGCCAATCCCGGCCGACCAGGTCAAGGAGGTCGAGGCGATCGGGGATGCCACGGTGGAGCGGATCCCCAGCTACGTGTATTACTTCAACTGGTTCAACTGCAGCCGGCCGCCGTTTACGGACGTGAGGGTGCGCCGGGCCATGTGGCACGCCGTTGACATCAACAAGATCGTCTCCACGCTCTACGGGGCCGGCGCCGAAGTGATGACTGCTCCCATCCCGTCAACGGTGTTTGGCTACGCCAAGCAGGAGCCTTACGAGTACAACCCTGATCTGGCCCGCAAACTCCTCAGCGAAGCAGGGATGGCTGACGGCTTCTCCACCTCTCTGATGTGGTTCGCCGGGACCGGGCCGTCCGCCACCGAACTGGCCCAGGCGATGATCTCGGACTGGGCAAAGATCGGTGTGAAAGTCGACGCACAGAGCATCGAAAAAGCTCAGTGGCTGCAACGGCTCAACTCTCTGAACTGGGACATGGATTTGCAGACCAACACGGTCACGACCGGGGATGCGGACTTCACCCTCGGCCGGTTGTATACGACGGCAGCGAACCGGCTGGGGTACTCAAACAAGGAACTGGACACAGTGTTGAACAGGGCGCACTCCATCGGAGACCAGGCCGAACGGGAGAAGCTGTATGCCGAGGCCTGCAAGACTATCTGGGACGAAGCTGCCGGCATTTTCCCGGCCAGCATTGTGACCGCCTACGGGCGGCGAAAGAAAATCGAAGGTTTCGTCCCGGTGGCCAGTAACCAGCCGGATCTGTCCCGCATATCCCTGAGCACCAAGTAACGCCGGTTCATGGACCGGCGGAGACTGAAGAAGGTACCCGTTGAGTAGCAACAGAGCAACGCTGAAGAAGGTGGCCGACGCCCTGGGTCTTTCCGTGAATACGGTGTCCCGGGCCCTCGCGGGCAAGGACGCGGTCAAGGAAAGTACCCGCCAGCTCATCGAGAAGACCGCCGCGGACATGGGTTACGTACCCAATTCCATGGCCAGGTCGCTGGTTCTGGGGAAAGCGATGACGATCGGGCTGGTCATCACCAATCCGTCCAACCCTTTCTACTCCCGTTTGATTAGCGCCGTAGAGGAACAGTGCCGGAACCACGGGTATTCTCTGCTGCTCTTTGCCACCGAAGAAAACCCAGATAACGAGCGCTCCGCGGTACAGACGCTCTATCGCTGGGGTGTCGACGGCGCAATTGTCGTCCCGTCGCAACAATCGTTGGAGTCATGGGAGCTCTTGAAGAAATACGACATCCCGATGGTTCTCATCAACCGCTACCTGGACGGTTTCGACTGTGACTTCGTCGGCGTCGATTACGAGCAGGGAGCCTACGAAGCGACCACGGCGCTCCTGCAATCCGATGCTCAACGCCGTGTGTACCTTCTCGAAGAGGACCTGGAAATCTCCACTGTCCGGTCAAGGATCAGCGGCTACATCCGTGCCATGTACGAGGCCGGCCAGGGACCGGAGCGGCACCTTGTCGAGAGGGTTCCCACCACGCGGCTGGACTCGAGTACCCTTCCCTGGGACCCGGCCGCGGCCTATCGGGCAGCCAAGGACCTTATGGATAAGTTCACTCCCGGGTCGGCAATCCTCGTAGGCAACGACTACTTCGCCCTGGGCCTTTACAAGGCCCTGACGGAAGCCGGGCTGCGCATACCGGACGACGTCGAAGTGTTCGGCTACGGCAACCACCCGTTCTCGGCTTACATGCAGCCCCCGCTTTCGACCATGGCCCTGCCGGCCGAAGCCATTGGATCGGCTGCGGTGACGCTCCTCATCCAAAGAATCGACGCGACTGCCCCGACTGAGGAAGCAGCGCACCAAATCAAGCCTGCGGAGATGATCATGCGGGAGTCGACACGCCCGCGCGAAGGCGCCGCCGCCACCGCCGGGGTGGTCTGGTGAAAGTATTCATCGCCAAGCGAATTTGGCAAACCCTGATCCTGATCTTCGGTGCCGTCACGGTTGTCTTCATCGTTCTGCGTGCGATCCCGGGCGACCCTGCCCTGCTAATGGTGGGAGCGAACGCAACACCGGCAGAAGTCGCCCAGGTCCGGGCCGAGATGGGGCTCGCAGAGCCACTGTGGATCCAGTACTTCCAGCACTTGTGGGACGTGCTGAGAGGCAACTTCGGTGAGTCATGGCGACTGGGCGGGGACGCGCTGGGCATAACCCTGTCCAGGCTCCCTGCCACGTTGCTGCTGGCCTTCTACGCGTTCGTTTTCACCGTGGCTCTGGGTGTTCCGCTGGGAATTTACTGCTCCCGGCGGGCGGGGACGCTCCCGGACAAACTCATTTCGGTGATGTCTCTAACTGGTCAGGCGTTGCCCGCCTTCTGGATCGGCATTATGCTCATCCTGGTTTTCTCCAGATGGTTGAATTGGCTTCCGGCCGTCCCGGACGGAACGTTCCGGACTGCCATCCTTCCCGCCTTCACGCTGGCCCTTCCCTTTGTTGGCTGGCTGGCCCGATTGGTCCGTAACGGGGCACTGGAGGAAACCGGCAAAGACTACGTTCGGACGGCAAAAGCAAAAGGGCTGGCGCCAGGGGTTATCTTCTACGTCCACGTCATGAGGAACACGCTTGTGCCCATCGTGACGGCTCTGGGTTTCATCATTGGCCACTTCATCGCCGACGCCGTCATTATCGAAAATGTGTTCTCCTGGCCCGGAATCGGGTCGTTGATGGTCGACTCCATCACCAACCGTGACTACTCCATTGCCGAAGCCACGGTCATCGCCATCACTGTGGCCTACGTCATCATCAATTTTGTCGTGGACCTCCTCTACTTCGCGGTGGACCCCCGCATCTCACCGGAGACTGCATCATGACTAAGACGTTTAACACCCCCGCTCCAGAAGCAACGCCTCGGAGCAAGCGCCGTCCTAAATCCCTCCGCAGTCCGATGGTGCTTGGCGCATCGATCATCCTTGCCCTATTCGTCATCGCCGGGATCTTCGGCAGCATCCTGATCCCCTACGACGGAGTAAGCACCAGCCTCACCGACCGGCTTCTGCCCCCAGGCGGACAGCTGAGCGGCGGAGGGGTCTCCCTGCTCGGAACCGACCAGCTGGGACGCGACATGCTGGCACAAGTCGTTGCCGGAAGCAGGGTTTCCCTGACCGTCGCCTTCGCCACAATCGCCATAGCCGGTGCCGTGGGACTTGTTCTGGGCGTCACCTCAGGATTCTTCGGCGGCAAATGGGACGCCCTGATATCCCGTCTGGGAGACATCCAACTGGCCTTCCCGTCCATCCTGCTCGCCATCCTCCTGGCTGGCGTCCTTGGCCCCAGCCTCGTCAACGTCATCCTCGCCCTTGCCATTACGCGGTGGGTAATCTTCGCCCGAGTCGTCCGGGCTTCGGCGCTCTCGACCCGACACCTCGATTTTGTCGACTCAGCCCGCGTTCTAGGGGCATCCAACACACGAATCCTACTGAAATACATCGTTCCCTCGTGCTGGCAGCCACTAATTGTCGCCGCGACCGTCCAAGTCGGCCTCACTATGGTCGCGGAAGCCTCCCTGAGCTTCCTGGGTCTGGGAGTTCCACTCTCCGACGCCTCCTGGGGCGCGACAATTGCCAACGGCCGGGACCACCTTGCAAGCGCGTGGTGGATCGCCACCCTTCCGGGACTCGCCCTCGCCCTCGTCGTCGTCTGTGTCGGAATTCTGGGCGATGCCTTCCGCGACCACTCCGACCTGCGCAAGAACGGATAAGCCCATGACAACGCATACTTCTCATGCCTCGGAGCCGCTGCTGCAGGTGGACGGCCTTTCCATCGATTTCCGGGCCGATGGGCACGCCGTTCAGACCGTTTGCGACGCAAGCTTCACAATCGACGAGGGCAAAACCCTGGCGATCGTCGGCGAATCCGGAAGCGGCAAGACTCTCACCTCCCTCGCGATGCTCGGCCTGCTGCCCCCGGGCGCGGAAATCTCCGCCGGGAGTATCAAGTTCCGGGGCGCCGAACTCGTGGGCCTGTCCGAGAACGACTGGCGCTGCATCAGGGGCCAGCAGATCTCCATGGTTTTTCAGGATCCGATGTCCGCGCTGAACCCGGTGATAACCGTCGGTCAGCAGATCGCGGAAATGTTTGTCAGAACCCGCAAGATGGGCAGAAGAGAGGCGCGGGACGAGGCCTTGGCACTCATGAAGGAGGTAGGCATACCCGATGAAACAAACCGATATAACAACTACCCTCATCAGTTCTCCGGAGGCATGCGGCAGAGAGTAGTCATTGCCATCGCCCTGGCATTGCAGCCAAGCCTCATCATCGCTGATGAACCGACGACGGCCCTGGACGTCACAGTCCAAGCGCAAGTGCTCAGGCTGTTGCGTCAACGGTGCGAGGCCCGGGGTATGTCGTTGATCATCGTCAGCCACGATCTGGGCGTTGTGGCCCGGTCCGCGGACGCCGTGGCCGTCATGTATTCGGGCCGCATCGTCGAATTCGGCTCCGTGGAGCAAGTCTTCACCCGGCCCGCCCACCCCTACACCAAGGGGCTCATGGCGGCCACCCCGGAACGGTCGGGCCAGCGCCGGGCCGTACCCATCCAAGGGCACCCGCCGGATCCGAGGAGCAGGCCGCAGGGATGCGATTTCAACCCGAGGTGCCCGTTCGCCACAGAGGAATGCCTCGCGTCCGTCCCCGCGCTGCGCGGAGTTGGTGCAGGCCGCAGCTGCGCCTGCCACCATGCAGAACGCGTCCAGTCCTACAACGCCACGGGAGCCACACATGTCTGAGAACACTGCCCTGCTGGACGTCGCCGGTCTCGTCGCCGGTTACCACGTCAAGTCGGCGTCCTGGCTGGGCAAGAAGAGGACGGTCCACGCCGTCTCGGGGATTGACCTGACCCTGGCCCGCGGGGAAACCTTGGGCATTGTCGGAGAATCCGGGTGCGGAAAATCAACCCTGGCCCGAACTCTCGTCGGCCTGCTCAAGCCCCTGGCGGGAACGATCCATTTCGACGGCCGCGACGTCGGTACCCTGACAACCAAGGAGGTCCGGCCGGCCCGCCGGCACATCCAAATGGTCTTCCAGGATCCCTTCTCCTCACTGAACCCCCGCATGCGTGCCGGTGAGCTGATTTCCGAAGGCTGGGAAATCCACCCGGGAATAGTCGAAAGGGACGAATGGGCCGCCGAAATCAGCCGCTGCCTCGAACGCGTCGGACTGCGCCCTGAACACGCAAGCCGATACCCGCACCAGTTCTCCGGTGGTCAGCGCCAGCGACTCTGCATCGCCCGCGCCCTGGCGCTGAAGCCTCAGGTCATCGTCTGCGACGAGGCAGTCTCGGCCTTGGACGTCTCCATCCAGGCCCAGATCCTCAATCTTCTGGAAGACCTCCAGAAGGAATCAGGCATCTCATACATCTTCATTTCACACGACCTCGGCGTCGTCCGGCATATCGCCGACAGAGTTGCGGTCATGTACCTGGGAACCATAGTCGAAACCGGTGACGCAGACCGGGTTTTCAACACGCCCAGACACCCCTACACGCGCGCCCTGCTCTCCGCCGCGCCCAGCATGGATGACTGGATGAAAACCGAAGACAACGAGATCGTCCTCAGCGGTGACGTCCCCTCACCCCTGTCCCCACCCACCGGATGCCGCTTCCGCACCAGATGCTGGAAGGCACAGGAACGCTGCGCCACCGAGGCCCCGGCCCTGGAGCTGCGATCAGGTGACGACGCCGTCGCCTGCCACTATCCGCTCGACTAACTCCACCGGCCAAGGGAAGGACACTCCATGGCGATCATCAGCGTTGATGTCGGAACCTCCATGATTAAAGCCGTCGCTTACGGCCGCGACGGAACCGAGCTAGCCCTCGCCCGCCAGCAAAGCACCGTACTGCACCCCAATCCGGGCTGGGCCGAACAGGACATGAACGAAGTCTGGGCCGCCGTCGCGGAGACAATTCGGACAGCCTCACGGCGGGCAGGCCAGCAGGTGGAAGCAATCACCCTCACCGGTCAAGGCGACGGGTGCTGGCTCGTCGACGCGGACCTGCAACCCACCGGGAACGCCATTCTCTGGAACGACGCCCGCTCCACCGGAATAGTCGCCCAATGGGCCAAAGCCGGGGTGGAACCGGACTCCTTTGCCATCAACGGAACCAGAACCTTTGCTGGCTTGCCCCACGCGATCATGGCATGGCTCAAAGACAACGACCCGGCCCGGCTGGAACGGTCGGCCATGTCCCTGAGCTGCGACGGCTGGGTTTACGCCTCCCTCACCGGGACCGCGGCCATTGACGAATCCGACGCAGCCGCCCCTTTCCTTGACATCAGGCACCGGACCTACAGCCCCCGCCTCCTGGACCTGCTGGGGATCTCCTGGATGGAGAAGTTCCTGCCTCCCCTGATAGGCGATGATGCCCGGGTCGGGCGGCTCAGCCCCGAAGCGGCCAAAACCCTGGACCTGGCTACTGGCACTCCCGTGGTGCTGGCCCCGTACGACATCGTCGCCACCGCCATCGGCGCCGGCACAGTCTCGGCGGGCAGCGCCTGCACCATTCTGGGCACCACCCTCTGCACCCAGTCCGTCACGGTCGGTCACTATCCGGGAGGGGCAGGAGCCGGTGCGACAATACCCATCGGACCGCCCGGACAATACCTGCGGGCATTCCCCACCCTCGCCGGCACCGAGGTGCTGACCTGGGCGGCAAGCCTCCTGGGCGTAGAAGGCGCCGCGGCTGTCTGCGAGATGGCTTCCAAGGCGCCGGCCGGCGCGGCCGGACTCATGTGTCTGCCGTATCTGTCGCCGGCGGGGGAGCGCGCCCCGTTCCTGGACCACCAGGCCCGGGGCATGCTGCTCGGGCTTTCCTTCGATCACTCACCGGTACATGTGGCAAGGGCAGTGGTCGAGGGCCTAAGCTTCGTCATCCGCGACTGCCTCGACGCGTCCGCCACCTTCCCATCGGAACTTCGGATCTGCGGCGGGGGCGCAAACAGCTCCGCCTGGGCGCAGATCATCGCGGACGTCACGGGTGTGCCTACCGTCCGCTCAGCAGACTCCGAGGTCGGCGCCAAAGGCGCGTTCATCGCGGCCATGGTCGCATTGGGTGCAGATCCTGACCTCGAAGCCGGCGCGAAGCGGTACTGCAACGAACGCGACGTGTTCAACCCTGGACCATCCAGCCGGGCATATCAGGAACATTTCAACGGCTTCCTCGCCCTGCGCGACACCACAGGCGCGGCCTGGCCCCAGCTTGCTCATATGCGCGAAATTCAACCCGGTAACCGGACCCATGCAAACTGACACTAACGCCGGAGAAGACTGCTGGATCGGCATCGACCTGGGAACGCAAAGTGTCCGCGCCCTGGCCGTCACAGCGGCGGGCCGCGTTCTTGGCTCCGGCCGGCACCCCCTGGACAGCGCCAGGGACGGCGCCCGGCACGAACAGGACCCCCGTCAGTGGTGGGCAGCGGTCGCGGACGCCTGTTCGCAGGCGACAGCGGGACTCCGTGGCACCATCAGAGGCGTCGCCGTCGACGGGACATCAGGGACCGTCCTGCTCGCCGGCCGGCCCGGACGCCCCCTCAGCCGGGGCTTGATGTACGACGATGCCCGCGCAACCCTTGAAACAGAGTGCATCAACGAGCTCGGTCAGGACCTCTGGAGGAAACTCGGATTCCAGCAAATGCAGAGCTCCTGGGGCCTGCCTAAAGCTCTCTGGCTCCTCAAGAACACTCCGCTGAAGTCCCCGGCCCGAATACTCCACCAAAGCGACTTCATCAATGAAATGCTCACCGGCGGCACGGTCGCCAGCGACTTGAGCAACTCCCTGAAAACAGGATGTGACCTGCTGACCGGAACATGGCCGCAGGAACTGATGACAGCGCTGGGTATCCCAGGAGAGTCCTTGCCGGAGCTCACGCTCTCGGGGAAGATCCTCGGACACATTAGCCCCAGCGCGGCGGAAGCGACCGGAATACCCGCCGGCACCGAAGTCCTTGCCGGGATGACGGACGGATGCGCAGCCCAACTCGGATCCGGCGCCCTCACGCCGGGGGCGTGGAACTCCGTAATCGGCACAACTCTGGTCCTGAAGGGCTCTACCCCGGAACTTCTGCAGGACCCCTCGGGGGTCGTCTACTCCCACCGTTCCCCCGACGGGGGGTGGCTGCCGGGCGGGGCTTCCGGAACGGGTGCCGGATACATCACCCGACGGCTTCCAGGCAGGAACCTGGACGCGCTCTCCGACGAGGCCCTTCAGTACACACCCAGCGACACCATTATCTACCCATTGGCCTCGTCCAGAGGCGAGAGATTTCCCTTCCTTGCCCCGGACGCATCCGCCTTCACCCTCGGAACGCCAGCCAGTGACGCGGGGCTCTACGCAGCCCTCATCCAAGGGATTTCCTTCGTGGAACGGTTGGCGTTCGACCACCTGCACAGCCTCGGTGCACCCACTGACGGGCCGCTCGTCCTGACCGGTGGCGCTACCCGCAGCAGGCACTGGTCCCAGCTGCGCGCCGACATCCTGGGCAGGCCTGTCACACTCGTGGAAAACGCCGAACCCGCACTTGGCATGGCGATCCTCGCCGCCGCAGCGGTCGGCGACACTCTCGCGGATACCGCAACAACAATGGTCACCGTTCGGGAAGTCGTCGACCCACAACCGGCATCAACCCAGAGATACATGGAGCCATTTCTCAAGCTCGTCCGCGAACTCCGGTCCCGTAACTGGCTCGGGCAAGAACTGGCCGCGCACGCGACAGACAACGCTCAGAAAGCAGCCGTCCGATGACACGCATAGTTCTGACCAGACATGGCGAAACCACATGGCACGCGGAAAATCGCTACGCCGGATCTACCAACATCCCCCTGACGCCCCACGGCGCGGCGCAAGCACTCCAACTCGCCGAGTGGGCGGCCACCCAGAAGTTCGACGCCATCGTCACCTCCAATCTGGACCGGGCCGTGGAAACAGCACAACGATCTGCCACCGCCGCCGGGCTGGAGCTCACCCAAGACACCAGGTTGCGGGAGCTTCACTTCGGCCACGCCGAAGGTCTCACCGCCGCCGAGATTTACCGGGCATACCCAATGGACTATGGCGCGTTCGTCGCGGATCCGGCACTCAATCCGCTGCCCGGCGGGGAACATCCGTGGACAGCGGCCGCCCGCGGGTTAGAGGCCCTCGCCGAGATTTGCAACGACTACCCGGACGGCCGGGTCCTCGTTGTCGCCCACTCGACCCTCATACGGCTGCTCCTCTGCAGCCTCATGGGCGTCCCACTCCGGGACTACCGCCGGACGTTTCCCAAAATGGCCAACTGCGCCCTGACAGAAATCCATCTGACCGACGGCCGAGCCTCCCTGATGCACTTCAACTCACCGCTGCCGTCCTGAAGTCAACTACCAACTGAACTGGGGTATCCCGTGTCTCGAATATTGACAGCCGGCGACCATTTCGTCCTGAACGCGCTGCTGCAGGAAGCCCTCTTGCAGCACGCGCCGCACCACGCGGACACTACTGAACTGACTCTCCCGTGGCCGGTGGAACCCTTCCACCGCATCGGGGAGGTCGATGAGGCCTCCGGGAACGAAGAGATCCTGATCGAGGCCCTCCAAGGCGTTGAAATTTGCCTGACCCAAATGGCCCCGCTGACCGAGCGAATCCTGCGGGCCTGCCCGGACCTGAGGCTTTTCGCCGTGACCCGCGGCGGCCCCGTCAACGCCAATCTCGACGCCGCAACCGCCCACGGAGTGGCTGTCACGTTTGCCCCGGGAAGGAATGCGACGGCGACTGCCGAGCACACCGTCGCGCTGATGCTGGCCGCAGTGAGACAAATCCCGCAGAGGAACGCAGAGCTCCTCGCCGGCGCCTGGAGGAGTGACTACTACCGTTACAGTGACGTCGGACCGGAGATCAGCGGGGCCACCATCGGACTGATCGGCTACGGCGCCATAGGGTCGCGGGTCGCCGCTATACTCCACGGATTCGGGGCGCGAATTCTCGTCTTCGACCCCTTTATCCAGCCAGGAACACTGCCCGAGACAGCCACGCATGTGCACACACTCGAGGAACTCCTGGCCAGCTCCGACGTCGTCACACTGCACTCCCGCCTGACACCCGAAACCACCGGCCTCATCGGAGCCCGGGAACTTGCCCTCATGCGACCAGGGGCGATCCTGATCAACGCAGCCAGAGGAGCCCTCCTCGACTACGACGCACTGTGCGATGCGCTGGAATCCGGCCACCTCTACGGCGCCGGCCTCGATGTCTACCCCAGCGAACCCCTCCCAGCCGGATCAAGGCTCCGCACCATATCCAACGCCGTCATGACACCCCACCTGGCCGGAGCAAGTAAACCGACAGCCCACATGGCAGCACAAATCGGTGCCGCCGAAGTCGGCAGATACCTCAGGGGGGTGCCGCTCCAGCACTGCGCCAACCCCGAATTCGAATTCGCGGAGTCCCGAAGTTCCTGACCGGCACGGCCGCCGCAAGGAATAAAACCACCGCCGTTAACCCGGACCGCCAAGAATCCCTGAGGACAGCTGCGGCCCCCACATGAATGTTATCGGCGAGGTCCTCCACTCTACGGAATCCCGAAGTCCAGCCCCCGACACTGCAAAGCCCACTGAAATCACGCACCCAGCAAAGGAAAATGAGCATGCCCAAGAAAGCACTTATTGCACTGGCCCCATCCTTGATGGCCGGGCTGCTGGCCGTCTCGGCCGGACCGGCGGCACACGCCCAAGCCCCCGGCGCCTTAAACGACGCGGCTCCCTGCCTTTCCGCTCCGGCACGTCCCGTAACCACGGGCGCGGCCTTCAACAACCCAGCCGCCGGCAGGGCAACCGGGGTCGTGGAACAGATCTGCAACCTCGTAAATCAGGCCGCGGCCGGCTCCAAAATCCAAATTGCCAGTTTTGTCATCTCCGGCACAGCCGGCTTGGACTTCGCCGACACCCTGCTCGCCGCCCACAGCCGAGGCGTGGACGTGCAGATCGTCATTGACGGGTGGCAGATCGACAAGCCCGCCGCAGCCAAACTCATCAACGAACTCGGGATCGACGAAAGCGGCCCTTCGTGGGTCCACGTCTGCAGCCACAATTCTCCCGAAGGCAACACATCATCCTGCATCGGCACCAAGGGCCAGCACAACAAGTTCTACCTCTTCTCCGAAACAGGAGGCGAAAAGGACGTCGTCGTGCAGGCCTCAGCCAACTTCACTGACGTCAACTCCAAAACCTACTGGAACAACGCCCTGACCATCACCGACAACCACAAACTCTACGAAGGCTACGCCTCCTACTTCGACGACCTCGTCGCCGAGGTTCAGCAGCCGGACTACTACCGGACCGTGACCGCCGGGATGCCGGGCGGAAAGGTGACAGCGCATTTTTTCCCGAGTGCCACCGTGGACCCGATCCTCGAACGTCTGTCTGAGCTCGGTTGCAGGAACACAGGAAACACCGAGATCCGGATCGGCATGTCCGAATGGGACGACACGAGGAGCGGCATCGCAGACCGGCTCGTGGAAATGGCCCAGGCAGGCTGCACTGTGCGGATCGTCCACGGCCCGATGGCCGACTCGATCCTCCAGCGGCTCACCACGCAACCCGGGATTGAACTCCGCGAACTCGACGCCAGCACGTTGCCGGGACGAATCCATTCGAAGTACCTGATCATGGAAAATGCGACAGGGAAGAATTCCGGCCGCAACATGGTCATGACCGGCAGCCACAACTACAATTCAACCTCGCTGCAACGCAACGACGAAGCCATCGTCGAAACTTCAAACCGTGACGTCTACCTGCAGTACCGGGAAAACTTCGAACAGATGTGGATGGTCGCACTTTAAGAACCGCTGGCGGGCGAGTCAGGACCAGCGGGGACAGCCGGTTCCTGGTGAGGTTCCGACGAAAGCGGGACATCCGCCGCCGACCCGAGGTCGCCGGAATCTTGGCCGATGGGACCACGGTGATCCGGCTCGCCGGCGCGGTCCTCCTCGTGCAGCACGATGAGTGGAGCGAAGCCTGCTGGTAGGACCTGGCCGGGAGGGGCCGCCGGGGCCGGGCACTCTGGAGATTAGTAGGAAGTCCGAGTATATTCGGGTGCAGAGATGATCTAGGTCACATGCAAAGGAGCATTCCGTTATGGTTCGTGAGCTTTCCCATTACGTCGGCGGGCAACACGCGGAGGGCACCTCGGGGCGCTTCAGCGACGTCTACGATCCGTGCACCGGCCAGGTGCAGGCCCGGCTCCCGCTGGCCAGCGCGGAGGAGGTCCGCAACGTCATCGCCAATGCGGAGAAGGGCCAGCTGGAATGGGCCGCGATGAACCCGCAGCGCCGCGGCCGGATCCTGCTGAAGTTCGTGGACCTGGTCAACCAGAACATGGACGAACTGGCCACCCTGCTCTCCTCCGAGCACGGCAAAACCTTCCTGGACGCCAAGGGTGATGTGCAGCGCGGCATCGAGGTGGTGGAATTCGCCGCCGGCGCCCCGCACCTGCTCAAGGGCGAGTTCACCGACAGCGCCGGGACCGGCATCGACGTCCATTCGATGCGGCAGCCACTCGGCGTCGTCGCCGGCATCACCCCGTTCAACTTCCCCGCCATGATCCCGCTGTGGAAGTCCGGCCCGGCGCTCGCCGCCGGCAACTCGTTCATTCTGAAGCCCTCCGAGCGGGACCCTTCCGTGCCGCTGCGCCTGGCCGAGCTGTTCACCGAGGCCGGGCTGCCGGACGGGGTGTTCAACGTGGTCAACGGCGACAAGGAGTCCGTGGACGCGCTGCTGGAGGACCCCCGCGTCCAGGCCATCGGCTTCGTCGGCTCCACCCCGATCGCGCAGTACATCTACGCCACGGCCGCCGCGCACGGCAAGCGAGCCCAGTGCTTCGGCGGCGCCAAAAACCACATGGTGATCATGCCGGACGCGGATCTGGACATGGCTGCGGACGCCCTGATCGGCGCCGGCTTCGGCTCCGCCGGCGAACGCTGCATGGCGATCTCGGTTGCCGTCCCGGTGGGCAAAGCCACCGGCGACGCGCTCGTAGCGAAGCTGCAGGAACGGATCGCGGACCTGAAAGTAGGCCACAGCCTGGCGAAGGACTCGGATTTTGGCCCCGTCGTGGCGGCCTCCGCCAAGGAGCGGATCGAGGGATACATCGCCGCCGGCGTCGAGGAAGGCGCCAGCCTGCTTGCGGACGGCCGCGGCCTTAAGGTGGAGGGCTACGACGGCGGCTTCTGGGTGGGCCCGACCCTCTTCGACAACGTCACCAAGGACATGACGATCTACCAGGAGGAAATCTTCGGCCCGGTGCTCAGCGTCCTCCGCGCGGAGGACTACGACGAGGCCCTGCGCCTGTGCAGTGAGCACGAGTTCGGCAACGGCGTGGCCATTTTCACCCGCGACGGCGACGCCGCCCGCGACTTCGCCAGCCGCGTCCAGGTCGGCATGGTGGGCATCAACGTCCCGATTCCGGTGCCGATCGCCTACTACACCTTCGGCGGCTGGAAGGCCTCCGGCTTCGGCGACCTCAACCAGCATGGCGCCGACGCGTTCCGCTTCTACACCAAGACCAAGACGGTCACCACCCGCTGGCCCTCCGGCATCCGCCAGGGCGCCAGCTTCGTGATGCCGGAAGGCAGCTGATGGCGGAGCAGGCGGCCGGAGAAGCCGCAGAGGTCCTGTTTGAGCGCCGCGGCCGGCTCGGCGTCGTCACGCTGAACCGGCCCAAAGCCGTCAACGCGCTCACCGCCGGCATGGCCGCGGCGATGCTGGAGACGCTCACGGCCTGGGCCGACGACGACGCCGTCGCCGCGGTTCTGGTGCAGGGCGCCGGCGAGCGGGGGTTGTGCGCCGGCGGCGATATCGTCGCGATCTACCGGGACATGCTTGACGGCGGCGGCACCGACACGGCGGATTTCTGGGCCGTCGAGTACCGGCTGAACCTGCTGATCTCGGACTACCCCAAGCCCTACGTTGCTTTCATGGACGGACTGGTCCTGGGCGGCGGGGTGGGAATCTCCGCGCACGGCTCGGTCCGGATCGTCACCGAACGCACCCGGATGGGCATGCCGGAAACCACGATCGGGTTTGTCCCCGACGTCGGCGGGACGCTCCTGCTCTCCCGCTCGCCCGGCGAGACCGGCACCCACGCGGCCCTGACCGGGGCGCACCTGAGCGGCGCAGACGCCATCTTCCTCGGCCTCGCCGACTGGTTTGTCCCCTCCGGGCAGCTCGCAGACCTGGCGGACGCCCTGGAAACCGAGCCCGTGGACGCCGCCGTCGCGCGGTTTGCGGAACCGGCCCCGCAGTCTGTTCTTGCCGCGCAGCAGGAGTGGATTGACGCCTGCTACTCGTCCGACGACGCCGCGGAGATCGTGGACCGGCTGCGGACGGTGGGCGGGGAAGCCGTCGCCACCGCGGACACGATCGAGGCGAAGTCACCGACCGCGGTGAAGGTGGCGCTCGCCTCGCTGCGCCGCGCACACGGGCTGAGCCTCGCCGAGGCCCTGGTGCAGGAGTACCGGGTGGGCTTGCGGTTCCTGGCCGGACCCGACTTCCGCGAGGGCATCCGCGCCCAGGTGGTCGACAAGGACCGCACTCCGCACTGGCGCCCGGCCACCCTCGCTGAGGTCAGCCGCGACGACGTGGAAGCCTACTTCGCGCCGCTGGGCGAACGCGAACTCAAACTCTCGAAGGAGCGTGACAATGTCTGAAGCAACGCCGGCAACACCTGCCCGGCGCCCGGCGCCGGCCGGCACCATCGCGTTCCTCGGCCTGGGGCACATGGGCGGCCCGATGGCCGTCAACCTGGTCGGGGCCGGGTACACGGTGACCGGCTTCGACGTGGTCCCGGCGGCGCTGGAGGCCGCGCGCGCCCACGGGATCGCCACCGCGGAGACCGCTGCCGAAGCCGTCGCCGGTGCCGCCGTCGTGCTGACCATGCTGCCCAGCGGCCAGCACCTGCTCGATGCCTACCGCGGCAGTCCCGAGCAGCAAGGCAGCCCAGGCCAGCCGGGCCTGCTGGCCGCCGCGGCACCCGGGACCCTGTTCCTGGACTGCTCCACCATCAACGTGGACGAGGCCCGCGAGGCGTCCGCGCTGGCGGTCGCGGCCGGCCACCGGGCCGTCGACGCCCCGGTCTCCGGCGGCGTGGTCGGGGCCGAAGCCGGCACCCTGACGTTTATGGTCGGCGCGCCGGAGGAGGACTTCGAAGCCGTCAAACCGATGCTCGAGGTGATGGGCAAGCGGGTGGTCCACTGCGGCGGGCACGGCGCCGGGCAGGCCGCCAAGATCTGCAACAACATGATCCTGGGCGTCTCCATGATTGCCGTCAGCGAGGCCTTCGTTCTCGGCGAGAAGCTCGGGCTGACGCACCAGGCGCTCTTCGATGTCGCGTCGGCCGCGTCCGGCCAGTGCTGGGCGCTGACCACCAACTGCCCCGTACCCGGCCCGGTGCCGGCCAGCCCGGCCAACCGCGACTACCAGCCGGGTTTCGCCGGGGCGCTGATGGCCAAGGACCTGAAGCTGGCGCTCAACGCGCTCGAAAGCACCGGCGTCGCCGCCCGGCTGGGCCCGCTGGCCTCCGAAATTTACGATACCTTTGCCGCGGAAGGCGGTGCCGGCCGGGATTTCTCCGGCATCATCACCGACATCCGGGACAAATCCGACCATCAGCCGAGGGGACAGGCATGACCGACTACGCAAACATTCTGGTGGAGCGCCGCGGCCGCGTGGGCCTCGTAACGCTCAACCGGCCCGCGGCGCTGAACGCCCTGAACAAGGCCACCATGGACGAACTCGTGGCCGCGGTCTCGGCGATGGACACCGACCCGGAGGTCGGCGCCGTCGTGCTGACCGGCTCGGCCAAGGCCTTCGCCGCCGGGGCGGACATCAAGGAGATGGCGTCCAAGGGCTACATGGAGATGTACGCGGCGGACTGGTTCCGCGGCTGGGAGGACTTCACCCGGCTGCGCATTCCGGTGGTCGCCGCGGTGTCCGGTTTCGCCCTCGGCGGCGGCTGCGAGCTGGCGATGATGTGCGATTTCATCATCGCGGGGGACAACGCCAAGTTCGGCCAGCCCGAAATCAACCTCGGTGTGCTCCCCGGCATGGGCGGCTCACAGCGCCTGACCCGCGCGGTCGGCAAAGCCAAAGCCATGGACATGATCCTCACCGGCCGCTTCATGGACGCCGCCGAAGCGGAGCGGGCCGGACTCGTCTCCCGCGTGGTGCCGGCCGCCGACGTCGTCGAGGAGGCCGTCAGGGCCGCCGAGGTGATTGCCTCCAAGTCCAAGCCGGTGGCCATGGTGGCCAAGGAAGCGGTCAACGCCGCCTTCGAAACCGGACTGGCGCAGGGTGTGCTGTTTGAACGCCGGGTATTCCACTCGCTGTTCGCCACCGAGGACCAGAAGGAAGGCATGGCCGCGTTCAGCGAAAAGCGGCAGCCGGAGTTCAACCACCGCTAGGACCATCCGCCTGGCCGGGCAGGGACTGCCCGGCCCGGCGGCGCCCCGGCCCGGACAGGAGGGCAACTGTGCGCAGCGGGTTTCTCGGCGTCCTGGCATCGCCGCAGGAGGTCCGTGCCCGGCTCCCGGGTGACGGACTGGTCCCCGCCGCCGACGTGGTGATGGACCGTGCATTCGACCTGCCGGCCGCGCCCGACACCGTCTGGCCGTGGATTGTCCAGTTGGGCAAGGAACGTTCCGGCTGGTACCTGCCGCGCTGGGCGGAAGCGTGCCTTCCGGCCCGGCGGCGTGCACTGCGGCGGATCGACCCGGCGCTCCAGGACCCCAGCGCCGGAGACGTCATTGCCGACTGGGGCGGCCCGGGCGCCACCTTCGAGATCGTGGAGGTGAACCGGCCGACGGCCCTGGTGCACCGCTCGCAACGGGGCCGGCTCACCATCAGCTGGGCGATCGTGCTGCGGGGGCGACGGCGGCTAGCGGGGTCTAGCAGGGGCGCCCCGGCCTGGACGGGGCCGGCCGGGCGCCCGGCAGCCCGTTCTAGGCCTTGCGGCGGGCGCGGAGCACGGCGTCCTGGACCGTGACCGGGACGCCGTCGGAATCGCTGGTGGTCCGCGGTCGGGACGTACAGGCGACGATCTCCCACTCGGCGGGATCGAGCTCCGCCGCAAGCTGCTCGGCGGTGAAGAGCAGCCCGGGCGCGGAGGGCCGGCGCACGCTGGTTTCCAGGTCCGAGGGGTGGTGGCCCACAATCAGCAGCGTTCCGCCCGGGGCCACCGATGCGGCCAGCCGGCTGTAGACGCCGTCGCGCTGCGGAGCCGGCAGGTGCAGGTACTGGGCGGAGACGAGGTCGAAGGTGCCGGCAGGGGGCGGTGAAGCGGTGAGGTCCTGGTGCTTCCAGGTGATGCGGGCGGAGGTGCCCGGGTCATCCTGGACTGCCGCGGCCGCAAGGGCCAGCGCCACGGAGGAGATGTCCACCGCCGTCACCCGCCAGCCGTGCCGGGCCAGCCAGACGGCATCGGCGCCCTCTCCGGCCCCGACGTCGAGGGCGGAACCGGGTGCCAGGTCCGACGCCTCGGCCACCAGTTGGGGGTTCGGCTGCCCGCTCCACACCTTTCCGTGCTGGGCGTGCTGGCGGTACCGCTCGTCCCAGAACGATTCGTCGAATTCCATGCAGCTCTCCTTGGGGCGCGTCCCGCGGCAAGGCGCCTGCCGCTCCGGCCGCCCATCCAGTTTATGGGCGGTCCGGCGCCGCCGCATTCTTGCGTTGCGCGCCGGCAGGTGGTTACGCGGTGCTGATCCCAAACAAGCCGATGATCAGGGCCATCACCATCAGGGTCACGAGTTCGTGCGCGCAGTTCAGCGCGGTCAGTCCCGCGGGGCGGCCCTCGAAAGCGTCGTGGGTGATGAAGCGGGCCGCGGTGAAACCGGCCCACAGGATCAGGGCGGTAACCAGCGTATTGGCCAGGAAGTTGCCGCCGTAAAAGTGCTGTGAGATGGCCGCGGAGCCGGCCAGCACCCAGGCGCTTACCAGGCTGACCAGCAGGGTGAGGAGGATCGGTTTGACGGCGTCCCTGGCTTCCCCGCTGGGGGTGACCTTGGCGACGCGCATCCAGTAGTTGCCGAAGACCCTGGGCGTGTACCAGACGGACCCGACCACCATGCTGGACAGGGTGGCCAGCAGGACGGCCCAGATGTTAATTTCCGGAATCATTGCGCTCTCCTAAGCTGCGGGGCCCCCGGCCGGCGGGCCCGCATACGAAGTGTACGGCTCAGCCGCTGAAGTCCCCTGCATTGCGGCGGAAGTTGCCCAGGATGCGGATCAGCTGCGCCACATCCTGGTCCTCGAAGCCGGACCGGCCGAAGACCTCGGAGTTGAGCACCGCCGTCGCACGCTTGGCAAGGGTGCGGCCCTCGGAGGTGAGCTCAATCAGGGTCGTCCGTCCGTCCGTGGGGTGCGGGGAACGGAGCACCAGCCCGGCTTCCTGGAGCCGGTCGACGGCGTTGGTCACCGAGGTGGGATGGACCTGGAGCAGGGCGCTGGCCTTGTTCATGGGCAGCGCCCCGCTGCGGGCAAAGCTGAGCAGGGCCAGCAGTTCGTAGCGCGCAAACGTCAGCCCGAACGGCTTAAGCGCGGTCTCGATCCGGGCCAGCAGGATCTGCTGGGTGCGCATGATCGCCGTGATCGCCGCCATCGGGGCGGCGACGTCGCCCCAGCCGTGCCGCTCCCAGTTCCGCTGGGCGTCGGCAATCGGATCCCGCGGCAGCGGGCTGCCCATGCCTAGCCCTGGCCCTTCAGCCCGGGGAAGTCGGACTCGGAGTACTCCGTGCCCAGCCCGTCCGGAACACCGCCGGCGCCGTGCCGCAACTCCTCGTTGTGGCGCAGCTCCACCCGCCGGATCTTGCCCGAAATCGTTTTGGGCAGCTCGGCGAACTCCAGCCGGCGGATCCGCTTGAACGGCGCCAGATGCTCGCGGCAGTAGCGCAGGATGTCCTCAGCGAGCTTCGGGCCGGGCTCGTGTCCGGCCGCCAGCACCACGAAAGCCTTCGGGACGGAGAGCTTGAGCGGGTCGGGGGAGGGGACGACGGCGGCCTCGGCCACCGCCGGGTGCTCGATCAGGACGCTTTCGAGCTCGAACGGCGAGAGCCGGTAATCCGAGGACTTGAAGACGTCGTCGCCGCGTCCGACGTAGGTGATGATGCCGCGCTCGTCCCGGCTCGCCATGTCCCCGGTGTGGTAGTAACCGTCACGGAAGGCCTCGGCCGTCTTCTCCGGGTCCCCGTAGTAGGCCTTCATCAGCCCGACCGGCCGCGGGTCCAGGCGCAGGCACAGCTCGCCGTCGTCGGACTCTTCGCCGGTGGCCGGATCCACGAGGACGACGTCGTAGCCGGGCAGCGGCCTGCCCATGGCGCCGATCTTGATCGGCTGCCCCGGGGTGTTCGCGATCTGCACGGTGCTTTCGGTCTGGCCAAAGCCGTCGCGGATGGTCTGTCCCCAGGCCCGGTTGACCTGGTCGATCACCTCGGCGTTGAGCGGCTCGCCGGCGGAGACCACCTTGGTGGGCGGGTTCTTCAGCAGGGTCAGGTCCGCCTGGATCAGCATCCGCCAGACCGTCGGCGGGGCGCAAAAGCTGGTGACCCGCTCGCGGTCCATCTGCTCCATCAGCGCCTTCGCGTCGAACCGGTCGTAGTTGTAGATGAAGACGCAGGCCTCGGCGATCCACGGGGTGAACACGTTGGACCAGGCGTGCTTGGCCCAGCCGGGGGAGGCGACGTTCAGGTGCACGTCGCCGGGTTCCATGCCGATCCAGAACATCGTGGACAGGTGGCCTACCGGGTAGGAGGTGTGCGTGTGCTCGACGAGTTTGGCCTTTGAGGTGGTGCCGGAGGTGAAGTAGAGCAGCAGGGTTTCGTCGGCCAGCGTCGGCGCGTCCGGGGCGAAGTCCGGGGACGCGTCCGCGGCCCCGGTGTATTGCAGGGCGGCGGCGCTGCTGGCGGAGCCGCCGTCGCCGATTTCGATCAGCGTGTAGTCGCCAGGGACGGCCGTGAACTTGCCGATGTTGGCGCTTCCGACGGCGGCCCAGTTGGCACCGCCGCGCTCCACCCGGTCCTGCAGGTCTGCCGGTCCCATCAGGGTGGTGGTGGGAATCATGACGATGCCGAGTTTGATGCCGGCCAGCATCAGTTCCCACAGCTCCACCTGGTTGCCGAGCATGATGATCATCCGGTCCCCGCGCCGCACGCCCTGGGCCCGGAGCCAGTTGGCCACCCGGGCTGAGCGCGCTGAGAGGTCGGCGAAGCTGCGCCGCGTGGCCGTGCCGTCTTGTTCCACGATCACCAGGGCAGGCTTGTCGGCTTTGGCAGGGTCGGCGGCGATCTGGTCGAACCAGTCCAGGGCGAAGTTGAATTCCTCGAAGCGCGGCCACTCGAACTCCTGCCGGGCCGCGGTGTAGTCCCCGCGGAGGGCCAGCAGCCGGTCCCTCGCAGCACGGAATTCTTCAGTGACGGTCATGGTGCACCTTTCGCAGCCGGGTCGCAGCCGGGCGGTCCGGGAGCGGCCGCCGCTGGCCTAGTGATCCATATCACTGTGCAATATACTAGGACATCCAAGGGTTTGGAAGAGCCGATGTTGCTGCCGTTGCGCGGCACATTACGAAGGGATCGTGCCCGTGCAGTTACAAGGAAGCGAAGGCGGACAGGCCGCCGTCCAGGCAGCGGCAAGCCGCGGCGGCGGCGCGGAACCTGCCGCGGAGAGTTCGGCCCAGGTCCCGGTAACGCCGCCGTTCCCGGACGCGGACCTGATGTACATCGTGGACCTGCTGCCGGCGGAGGAACGGGTGCGCTACCAGGAGATGCGGGAGTTCCTGCAGGCCCGGATCCGCGCCGCGTCGATCGACTACTGGAACCGCGAGGAGTTCCCCTTCGGCCTGCTCGCCGAGCTGGGCAAGCACGGCCTCGGCGGCCTGCAGACGGACGGCAGCTCCAAGCTCTTCAAGGGGCTGATGTACGTCGAGGTGGCGCGCGCCGATGTCTCTCTCTCGGCGCTCGTGGGGATCCACAACGAGCTGATCGTGGGGATGATCGACGAACTCGGCTCGGCGGAGCAGAAGGAGCGCTGGCTTCCCGGGCTCACCGGCTTCACCCAGCTGGGCGCCTTCGCCCTGACCGAGCCGGACCACGGCTCCGACATCGCGGGCGGGCTGTCCACCACGGCGCGGCTGGAGAACGGCGAATGGGTGATCACTGGAGCCAAGCGCTGGATCGGCGCCGGCACCATCGCCGACTTCGCCCTGGTCTGGGCCCGCGACGTCGCGGACCAGCAGATCAAGGGCTTCATCGTGGAGACGGACCGGCCCGGCTACACCGCCACCAAGATCGCGAACAAGATCGGCCTGCGGATCATGCAGAACGCGGACATCGTCCTGGACGAGGTCCGCATCCCGGAATCCAACCTGCTGCCCGGTGCCACGGACTTCTCGCGGGCCAACGAACTGCTGCGGGACTCGCGCGCCTGGGTGGGCTGGCAGGCCGCCGGCATCCAGCTGGCCGCGTTCGACGTCGCCCGGGCCTACGCGCTGGAACGCAAGCAGTTCGGCAAGGAGCTGGCCCGCTTCCAGCTCGTCCAGCAGCAGCTTGCCGAAATCCTGGGCAACGCCAGCGTCTCGCTGGCGCTGATGGCGCAGCTGGCCCGGATCCAGCAGCAGGGCAAGCTGGAAATGGTGCAGGCCGCCATGGCGAAGTCCACCACCACCCGGCTGGCGCGGGCCTCCGTCGCGATGGGCCGCTCGCTGTTGGGCGGCAACGGGATCAGCACCGACTACGAGATGGGCAAGCTCTTCGGCGACGCCGAAATCCTCTACACCTACGAGGGCAGCTACGAAATCAACTCCCTGATCGTGGCCCGCGCCGTGACCGGGAAGTCCGCCTTCGTCTAGAGCCTGACGCAGCCACGCTCCGGTAACGCCCTAGCCGGCAGCGCCGTAGCGCTCGCTGCGGTTGCGGCCGGCGTGCTTGGCCGCGTACAGCGCCCGGTCGGCGCAGGCCAGCAGGCTGTGGCTGCCGGCGTCCTGCAGTTCGCAGACGCCGGCGGAGACCGTAATGGAGCCGACCTCGCCGAACGGCTCCGCCTCGATGGCCGTGCGGGCCCGTTCCGCTGCCACCTGCGCCTCCGGCCCGTCCGTCCCCGGCAGCAGCCAGACGAACTCCTCGCCGCCGAAGCGGGCCACGATCTCGTCCTGGCGGGCGACGCCGCGGAGCCGGTTCGCGACGTCGGCGAGGACCACATCGCCCATCAGGTGGCCAAAGGTGTCGTTGACCTTCTTGAAGTGGTCGATGTCGATAACGACCGCGCTCAGCCTGGTGCCGCGGGATGCCGCCACCTCGATCTCGTGCGAGAGGTGCTGCTCAAGGGCACGCCGGTTGGGCAGGCCGCTGAGCTGGTCCGTGGTGGCCTGCAGCTCAAGGCTGGCGCGGGCCTCCGTGTTGCCGATGGCGATCTCGACCAGTTCGGCGAACTGGGCGAGCCGTTCCAGCATGTCCTCGGTGACGCCGGCGCTGGACTTCGAGGTCAGGCTGACCACGCCCCAGAGGCTGCCGTGGACCCTGATGGGGGCGCCCGCCGCGGACTGGAAGCCGCCGGCGCGCATCTGGTCCGCGGCCGCGCCGCCTTCCGGGCCGTAGACCACCAAGGCGGGCTTGCCGGTGACCGCGACGCGAACGGTGGCCGAGGTATCCGTGGGGGAAAAAACGTGCCTGCGGCTCAGGGTGGGCGGCATCGCCGGGGCCATCGCCACGATTTCCGCCGACAGCGCCCCAGTGAAGCGGACGACGGCGGCCGAATCCACGTGGAAGAGGTCCCGCACAATGAAGGCGACCTGCTCCGAGATGGCTGCCGGGGCGGCGTTGCGGGCGACGGCGGTGGCGATCTCGTGCAGCGCGGACCACGTCTGTTCCTGCTGGAGCCGGTCGGTGACGTCCACGGCCACCACCATGCCGGTCCTCACCTCGTCCTCGGAGTTCACAGGGCCGGCCTTCAGCCGGTAGGTCCGGGGGCCGATCCGTCGGCTCCACGAGACCTCCTGGCCGGAGAGGGCGGCACGGTAGCGGGGCTCCAGCTCGCTGGCCAGGTTCCCCTTGAGGACGTCGTGGATGCGCTGTCCTTCCAGCTCCTCGGAACGGTAGCCGAAGGCCTCCAGCTCCTGGCCTTCGGCGATCAGGTAGCGCAGCTCCGAATCGAACAGCAGCACAAAGACACCCGGGACGCTGCGCGCCAGCGCCCGGTACCGGTCCGTGTCGCGCTGCTGGCGGCGTTCGGCGAGGACCCGTTCGGTGATATCCGTGACCATCACGAAAAAGCCTTGAACCGCGCCGTCGCGCGGGTCCGGCATGTAGGAGACCTCGGCGAAGCGCGTAGCCCCGGCACGGTCGGTGAGCGTCCTCTTGAACAGTTGCGGCTCGCCGTCGAGCACCTTGGTGATGTAGGGGTGGTTGGCCTCGTACACGGCGTCGCTGAGCAGGTCCCGGATGTGGGTGCCGTGCAGCTTCTCAGGGGTGACGCCGAACCATTTCAGGTAGGCGTCGTTGGCCAGCCGGTTCCGCAGCCCGGAATCCCAGTAGGCCACCATGGCCGGGATGCCGTTGAGCACGGCCCGCAGCTGGGCGGGCACCTCGGGCAACGGCGGCCGCTGAGCGTTCTCCCGGGCGAGAGCGCCGTCAATATTCATTGCCCCAGTATCTATTGCGGCGGCGCCCGGCGTGAAACCGGTGCCACGGCGGGCGGAGCCGCGGCCCGATGGGCAGCGTCGCTGCGAACCGGCATTGCACGATCACGGCAGGAAACGGTAGCCGATCCCGGCCTCGGTGATCAGGTGCCGCGGACTGGCGGACTCCGGTTCCAGCTTGCGGCGCAGTTGCGCCATGTACACGCGCAGGTAGTTGGTCTCCTTGGCATACGCCGGGCCCCAGACCTCGGACAGGAGCTGCTGCTGGGTGACGAGCTTCTCGGGATTCCGGACCAGCACCTCCAGCATCTTCCATTCGGTCGGAGTCAGCCGTACGTCCTCGCCGTCACGGGTGACCCGGTGCTTGCCGAGGTCCACGGTGAAGGCGTCGGTGGCGACGACGAGCGGCTCGGCGCCGTCGGCGCTGCGGCGCAGCAACGCCCGCAGCCGCGCCAGGAGTTCATCCAGCCCGAACGGCTTGGTGATGTAGTCGTCGGCTCCGGCGTCAAGGGCCTCCACTTTGTCCTCTGAACCGTGGCGGGCGGACAACACCAGCACAGGCACCCGGCTCCAGGCGCGGAGCTCCCGGATCACGGAGGTGCCGTCCAGGTCCGGCAGGCCGAGGTCCAGAATGACAAGTGCCAGCGGGTGCTGGGTGGCCGCCAACAGCGCCGAATGACCGTCAGCCGCGGTGGTCACATCGTAGCCGTGGGCCTGCAGCGTGATCCGCAGGGCCCGGAGCAGATGCGGGTCGTCGTCGACCACCAGGACGGCGGTCATCCGCCGTCCTGTCCGGACGCACTGAGCGGCAAGGTGTGATGCCGGTGGTCGAGGGCCGACTGCGGCTGCAGGGGGGCCTGTTCCAGGGGCGCCTCGAAAGGCGTCCCGGTGGAGAGCGGAAGCCGGATGACCATGGTCAGGCCGCCCCCCGGGGTCGCTTCGGCGGTCAGGCTTCCGCCCATGGCCTCGGTGAAGCCCTTGGCCACGGCCAGACCGAGGCCGATGCCGGCAGTCTGCGCGGCGTCGTCGAGGCGCTGGAACGGCCGGAACATTTCCAACACCCTCTCGGCCGGGATTCCCCGGCCGTGATC
>CAVZJX010000003.1:0-16556 GCA_963775715.1 uncultured Actinomycetota bacterium
CCGGTCCTAGTAAACGGACCCTTCCAGGAGTTCCGAGAGACGGCTGGCCGCGCGCCGAAGTTCGGGAACACCGGTTTGGAGGCGTTCTTCGGTGGCGGCCTCGACCGGACTGGTCAGAGAAATGGACTCGGTCGGGTTGCCAGCCCTGTTAGGAACCGCGACGGCCACGGACAAGACCCCGGTGGCGCGCTCGTCGGCCGAATAGGAGTAGTCGGTCCCACTCTGCGGAAGTCGCGCACGGAGTTCGCCAGCTGTGAAATCGGGGGTTTCGTGACCGGCAGCGACGGCAGCAGCGACAGCCTGCTGCAATTCTTCCTCCGAGAGTGAGGCGAGCAGGATCTTGCCCGCCGCTCCGACCGTCAGGGGGAGCCGTTTGCCCAGGGGGAGGTCGTAGCGCAGGGGAGCATCACCGTCGACGCGTGCGACCAAGATCCTTTCAAAGCCAAGCCTGGTGTAGAGGGATGCCGTGAGTCCGGTCTGGGAGGCCACCTGCTGCAGTACCGGCCGGGCGGCCACCACTAGGGGGTCGTTTTCCAGGTAGCTACGGGCCGCAGGCAGGACCGCCGGACCGATCCGGTATGACTTGTCGGTCTGGCTGACCATGCCGAAATCCTGGAGTACGCGCAGGATCCGCAGGGTGGTCGGCAGGCTCATGCCGCAGGTCCGCGCCAGGTCACTCAGGCGCTGGGGCCGCTCCGCGCGCTGGAGTTCGGCAAACACCTCCATCGCCCTGGACAGTGAGCGCATGTTTGAAGCCTTCGGACCCTCTCCCGCGGAACCGCCCGGGCTGGTGGAGGCTGTCGTCGTCATTCTTCCATTCTATGTAACTTCCTGCCGCTTGACAGGCCGTGTGTCGCCTGTCACTATTTCTTCAGACGGAATGTTCTTTCATTCTATGAAAAGCACGATCACGCAATGTAAGAAGGAAACGATGACAACGGAGTCACTACTGACTAATCCGGACCACGCGATCCGCGTCGCTCCGTCTGTGCTCACGGGCATCGGCGCGTTCACCGCCGTCGGCGTCTATGTCCTGGCCAGTTCAGTCAGCCTCGGCCTGTGGACGTCGCTGGGACCGGGGCCCGGCCTGTTCCCGTTCACCATGGGCGCGGTGCTGGTTGCCATGTCGGCGCTCTGGCTGGTCCAGGAACTGCGCCGGCCCAGCGAGAGGGCCGAGGGGATCGACCGGGGCGTGGTGATCTCGGTCGTGGTCAGCCTCGTTGTCCTGGCGTCCGTCATGGATCTGCTGGGCTTTCAGCTGAGCATGTTCCTGTTCCTGCTCTATCACCTGAAACTGCGCGGCAGCCGGACCTGGGGAACCTCCTTGATGATCGCCCTCGCCGGAAGTGTCGGCGCGTTCTATGCCTTCAACTACGGGCTGAACGTCGCGCTGCCCGTGTCGGCCTTAGCTCCGCTGAACCTGATCGGACTCTAGACGTGGACACACTTAACGAACTGCTCGGCGGTTTCGCCACCGCCATGACATGGCAGAACCTGCTCTTTGCGTTCCTTGGCTGCCTGCTGGGCACCATCATCGGAGTCCTTCCCGGTGTCGGCCCGGTCGCCGGCGTGGCCCTGCTCATCCCGCTCACCCTGAATCTGGATCCCGCGGGCTCGATCATCATGCTGTGTGCAATTTTCTATGGCACCCAGTACGGCGGGACTATCACCAGCGTCCTGCTGAACACTCCGGGTGAGGCGTCGTCGGCGATCACCACCATTGACGGCTATGCGATGACCAAACTCGGCAGGGCAGGTGCGGCGCTGACCCTGGCCGCCGTAGGATCCTTCGTTGGCGGAACCATCGCCACCATCGGCTTGGTCGCCGCCGCCAAGCCCCTGGGTGAGCTGGGGCTGCTCGTCGGGCCGCCGGAGTTCTTCGCTCTCATGGTCGTCGGCATCTCCCTGCTGGTCGCCCTGGCGGGCAAGTCCATGGTCAAGGCCATCATCTCCGGGGCCCTGGGTCTCCTGATCTCCATGGTCGGCATCGACCCCGTCGCCGGCGCCCCGCGCTTCACCTTTGGGATGGACCGGCTCCTGGACGGCGTCAGCTTCGTCGCTGTCATCGTCGGTGTCTTCGGGCTCTCCGAAATCCTGTCCTACCGCAAGAACTCGCAGACTCCGGTGGTGCATGCCCCCGGTATGCGATCCCTGCTCCCGACCCGGACAGAATGGCGCCGCAGCGCGCCTGCCATGGCCCGGGGCACCGGTGTCGGCTTCGGACTCGGCCTAATTCCCGGCATGACCGGATCTGTGTCTTCCCTGCTGTCCTACGCCGCGGAAAAGAAGTTCTCCCGTTTCCGCAACGAACTCGGCAAAGGTGCTGTGGAAGGCGTGGCCGGTCCCGAAACAGCCAACAACGCCCACGCCAATGCGGCCCTGATCCCGCTCTTCACCCTCGGAATTCCCGCATCCCCGACCATCGCCGTGCTGATGGGCGCTTTCCTCCAGCAGGGCTTGACTCCCGGGCCCGCCCTGTTCACCGAGCACTCCGAGATCGCTTGGGCCATCATCGCCAGCCTCTTCATCGGAAACGTGCTGCTGCTGCTGCTCAACGTCCCCTTGGTCGGCCTCTGGACCTCCATCCTGCGCGTCCCAACTCCTATCCTGACCGCAGTGATCCTGCTGTTCATGGTCATCGGCGCTTACACCATCAACTTCAGCGTCTTCGACGTTTTCGTCATGATCGGCTTTGGCCTCCTCGGCCTGGCCCTGCGAACCCTGGACATCCCGCTGGCACCGATGGTCCTCACCCTGGTGCTGGGCCCGCTGATGGAACGCTCACTGCGCGAATCCTTGGAAATCTCTCAGGGCGACTTCAGCGTCTTCACCAGCCGCCCCCTTTCAGCCGTGCTGATCGGCGTCGGCGTGCTGATCATCTGCAGTCCGCTGCTCAAGTTCCGCAAACCCAAGGCCCTCACCGAGGACCCCGAAGCCTAAACCCTGTCCACCCCTTCGACCGAATACGTATCAGTCCCTCAACCTCATGCATTTCTTCAAAGGAGAAGACCCTTGTCACGCAAAAAAATCACCGCAGCTTTCGCCGCAGCAGCACTTATCGCCCTCACCGGCTGCGGCGCCAACGCCGGCGCCAACAACGCAGCCTCCGGGGACGACTTCCCGAAAAAGGGCAAGTCAATTGACCTGATCGTGGCTTTCGGCTCCGGCGGGGCCGTGGACACCGCAGCCCGACTCGTCCAGCCGGTCCTTGAGAAGGAACTCGGCACCAACGTCGAGGTCATCAACAAGCCCGGCGCCGGCGGACAGATCGGCTACACCGCACTGACCAGCGCCAAGCCCGACGGCTACACCATTGGTGCAACCGGCTCCCCCTCCGTCGTTGTCTCACCTCTGGACCCGAGCCGCGGCGCGAAATACACGCGGGCCAGCTTCCAGCCCCTCGGACGCCAAGTCATCGACCCCACGGTCATCGCCGTCCAGCCCGACAGCCCCTACAAAACCCTGAAGGAGCTCCTCAACGCGGTTAAGTCCAAGCCGAAGTCCATGACCGCGAGCACCACCGGCCTGCAGACCGGCGAACACTTTGCCTTGGCCCAGATCCAGGAGGCCACCGGCTCCGAGTTCGCCCCGGTCCACTTCTCCGAAGGCGCATCCCAGGCCACCACCGCGTTCCTCGGCAAACACGTGGACGTGCTGGTCGCCAACGTCAGCGACGTGACCGACCTGACCAAGCAGGGCAAAGCACGCGTTCTGGGCGTCATGACCGCCGAGCGCGCACCCTCGCTGCCCGACGTTCCCACATTCAAGGAATCCGGTTACGACCTTGTCGCCGGCACCGTCCGCGGCTACTCGGCCCCGGCCGGGCTGCCTGACGCTGTTGCCAAGAAGCTCGAAGCCGCCCTCCAGAAGGCCATCGAAGATCCGACCGTCAAGGAAAAGATGAGCGCCCTCGGTCTGCAGACCAGCTACCTCTCTGGCGGCGACTACGAGAAGTTCTGGGCCGGCCAGGAAGAGGACTTCAAGAAGGTCCTCCCGCTGGTCCAGAAAAAAGATTAGCCCTCCCCAACCCCCATCCTCGGAAGAAACCACCATGACAACGCCCGTACTTGAGGACATCGACGCAGACTTCGCCCGCCCCGACAAGGACGTGCTCGAGCGTCTCGCCAAACTGCCGGCCGCCAACATCGGCGACGCCATGGACCGCCTCGGAATCGCAGACTCAGCCATCCAGGCCATCTGGCCCGGCGCCCGCCTCGCAGGACCGGCCTTCACCGTCTGGACCCGCCCCGGCGACAACCAGGGCATCCACCGCGCACTGCAGCACGCGCGCCCCGGAGACGTGATCATCGTCTCCGGGGGCGGGGACGAATCCCGGGCACTGCTGGGCGAGCTCATCGGTGAACGCGCCATCAACCTCGGCATCGCGGGCTTCGCCGTGGACGGTGCAGCCCGCGACGCCGAGGCCCTCGGTGAGATCGGCATGCCTGTCTTCGCCCGTGCCGTCACCCCGGCGGGCCCGTATAAGAACGGCCCGTCTCGCCTCGGCACCCCCATCTCCTTCGGCGGGGTCCCCGTCCTGCCGGGGGACATCATCATTGGCGATTCCGATGGCGTCGTCGTCATCCCCAGGGAACAGGCAGCAGCCGTGGCGGAAGCCGCCGAAGCCGTTTTCGCCGACGAAACCAGCCGCCGGGCCGCCATCATCGCCGACCGCCACTAGACAGAAAAGACACATACCAAATGACAGCGTGCACCGTCATCGGCCTCGGTGAGGCCGGAGCCACCTACGCCTCCGCCCTCGTCGCCGCTGGCCACAGCGTGACAGGATTCGATCCCGTCGCACCCTCCACCCCGGCCGGCGTCACTCGGGCAGCTACCGCCGCGGAAGCCTGCGCTGCCGCGGATATCGTCTTGGTCCTCACCGGGGCGGGAGCCGCTCGAAGTGTCGCCCAGGAATGCCTGCCGGTCCTGCCTGCCGGCAGCTGCTACGCGGACTTCACTTCCTCCTCACCGCAGGTCATGCAGGAACTCGGGCAGATGCAAAGCCCGGCGCTTTTCGCGGACGTCGCCATCCTCGGCCCCGTCCCCACCCAGGGAATAAGGACACCCTTGATGGTCAGCGGACCCGGGTCCCGGGCAGTGGCCGAGCTCCTGTCCCCGCTGGGCGCCGACGTCGAAATCGCCGCCGGGGAACCCGGGGCCGCAATGGCCCACAAACTGCTCCGCAGCGTCCTGATGAAAGGCCTGGCCTCCGTCGTCGTCGAAGCAGTCACCGCCGGACGGGCCGCCGGCCTGGAGAACTGGATCCGCGCCCAGATCGCCGGGCAACTCGCCGGTGACGGCCACGCCGTCATCGACAGGCTCCTGACGGGCACCGCCAAGCACGCTCTGCGCCGCTCCAAGGAAATGCTGGACACCGCCAGCTACCTCTCCGACCTCGGAGTACCCGCCGAGATGACGGCAGCCTCTGCTACCGCCCTGACACGTATGGCCCAGGAGACGGCCGCGGTGGCAGCGGCCTTGCGCTGACCCCGTCATCAGGCAGAATCATTCACAGGAACCAAACGATGAACCTGCCAGTAAGAAATACCCCGTCAGGAGCACCAACATGATCGGCATCTGGGCCCTTGGGGCTTATCTCGCCGTCATCCTGCTCTGGACAACACTGATCAAACGCAGCGTCGGAGAAGCCATGATCCTCGGCTTCCTGGCGGTACTCCCGTTCACAGGAGCCGCCGCGGCACAGATCGGCTGGGCCTCTCTGTACTCAGCAGCCACGGACGAAATCGTCTACGCCACCATGGCCTTCGTCTTCATGGGCTACCTCCTGGACAAGACAGGAGTGCTGGGCCGACTCATCGACCTGCTCAACTCCCTAATCGGCGGCGTCAAGGGCGGCCCAGCCTGGGTCTCGACCGTTGCGTCCGCCGGCCTCGGCGGCGTGGTCCACAACCAGGCCGCCATCGCCGCGACCGTCGGTTCTGTGACCATCCCCTGGATGGAAAAATCCAAGCTCGACAAGCCCGCGGCGGCGACGCTCGTCGCCGGAAACGCCGGAATGGGCATCACCTTCCCGTTCAGCGCCTCCATGTTCGTCCTCGTCGGATCCGCCACCGTCGGCCCCCTTCTAAACGTCAACGACCTCGTCCTTCCCCTGCTCATCGGCGGCATGTGGTGTTTCCTGCACCGACTGATCGTCACCTGGCTGCTAATCCGTAAAAGCGGAATGTCCCCGCTGGACCCCGCACACCGCCTGACTGCCCGGATAGCCTTCGGACGCGGCTGGGCCACCCTGCTGCTCTTCATTGTGGTGGCCATCCCGCTGATCATCACCTCCGGCGCCATCGCCACGGCACTGTCCGACTGGACAGGAGGAGGCATCACCAAAACCATCAGCGTCATCGTCTGGATTCCGGTCCTCCTCCTCATCACCGGCGCCCTCCTGGGCAGGAAAAAACTGCCGCGCAGCGGCCGCGCCTGGTGGACCTTGCTGCGGGACTCCTCCCCGAGGTTCGGCATCGTCGGCATCACAGTGGTCTTTGCCTTCGCCGGCGCCAACGCCCTCGCCGCGACCGGCCTGCCCAAGCAAATGACCGCCCTGCTCAACCAGCTGAACCTGCCCCTGTGGCTCCTCGCCATCCTCATCGGGCTGATCGTCATCGCCGTCGCAGCGCCCCTCTCAGCCACAGCCACGATGGCCGCCGTCGGAACCGTCGGTGTCGCCACCCTCGTGGCCGCCGGCGTTCCGGTAACCACCGCCGCCGTCGCCGTGCTGATCTTCTCCTCCTGCGAAGCCGCGGTTCCCCCCGGAGGCGCACCGCTCTACGTCGCCTGCGGCATTGCAGACGTGGACCCGGTCAAGACCTTCTCCCGCCTGCTCACCCACTACGCCCTGCCGTTGCTGGGCATCGGCGTGCTGATCATCGTCGGCATCCTGCCGATCTAAAGGAATAAGACATGCACCAGATCAGACGAGCCATCGAAGTCATCTTCGTCCTGACCCTCGCAGCCCTCCTCCTTGGCGGCGTCGTATTTGTCACAGGCCAGGCCACCGCCCTCATCGCCGGTCAGGGCAACTGGCTGCAGTTCTTCAACGACGCTTTCAAGCCCCCTCTGTGCATCATTGCCTCGGTGTGCGCGCTCGCCGGCTTCCTCCTGAGCTACAAGCACCAGCAGAAAAAAGTAGAGGCGCCCCAGGAGGTAGCGACGCGATGACCATCCTTGCCGGGGACGGAACCTACCCGACATTTGCCCAACTGCTTGAAAGGGAGGGCGCGCTAGCCGGGACATCCTGGGGATTGTTTCCCCAACCGGACCGCGGAACGCCGTCCTTCATCACACAGGGCACCATCCTGGAATCCACGAACTGCGTCAGGACCGGCACGGTCTTCGGCCTGGACTACCCGGCCGACGCCTTCGATCCCGGCATGTCGCTCAAACGCAGCGCCCCGCGCCACGTGATCTATTCCTCCCACCCTGCCCACCGTGACGACTACCTGGACGGCTACTACCTTCAGGGCTCCACACAGATCGACGGGCTCCGGCACCGCCGGGCGGACGACGTCGGCTTCTACAACGGCACCCCGGACGACCGAATCACGGAAGGCACCCCTGACCTCGGCATCCAGGAATGGGCAGACAAACCCATCGCTGGCAGGGGAGTGCTGGTCGACCTCGACGGGCACCGCAAAACGCTCGGCCAACCCATCGACCATGCCGGCGGAGAGCCGCTCAGCCTCGACTTGATCCAGGAAGCCATCCGAGCCCAGAACCTCACCATCCTCCAGGGGGACATCCTCATGATCCACACCGGCTGGTGCGAATGGTTTCTCGCCCTGACTCCCGAAGAGAAGCAGCGGACCCGCGACGGCCGACGCGCCACGGGCATCGCGCAGTCAGAGGACTTCATCGCCTGGGCTTGGGACCACCGGCTCGCGGTACTCGCGGCAGACAACTTCGCCTTCGAATGCCTGCCCGCCGTCCCCGGAAGCCCGTACCTGCATTCAGCCCCAAACGACCAGGGCATGATGCACCAGCAGCTCCTCGCCAAACTCGGCATGCCGCTGGGCGAACTGTGGCGGCTCGGACCCCTCAGCCAGCACATGACAGCCACCGGCCATTGGGATGCTCTGGTCAGCATCAAACCCCTCTATGTCACCGGAGGAACCGGGTCGCCCGCGAATGCCACTGCCGTGACGTGAGAATGGGCGGCCGGCGGCTGCCGTCCCGGGCGGCGCCAGCGCCGGGGCACTCTGGAGATTAGTAGGAAGTCCGAGTATATTCGGGTGCAGAGATGATCTAGGTCACATGCAAAGGAGCATTCCGTTATGGTTCGTGAGCTTTCCCATTACGTCGGCGGGCAACACGTGGAGGGCACCTCGGGGCGCTTCAGCGACGTCTACGATCCGTGCGCCGGCCAGGTGCAGGCCCGGCTCCCGCTGGCCAGCGCGGAGGAGGTCCGCAACGTCATCGCCAATGCGGAGAAGGGCCAGCTGGAATGGGCCGCGATGAACCCGCAGCGCCGCGGCCGCATCCTGCTGAAGTTCGTGGACCTGGTCAACCAGAACATGGACGAACTGGCCACCCTGCTCTCCTCCGAGCACGGCAAAACCTTCCTGGACGCCAAGGGTGATGTGCAGCGCGGCATCGAGGTGGTGGAATTCGCCGCCGGCGCCCCGCACCTGCTCAAGGGCGAGTTCACCGACAGCGCCGGGACCGGCATCGACGTCCATTCGATGCGGCAGCCACTCGGCGTCGTCGCCGGCATCACCCCGTTCAACTTCCCCGCCATGATCCCGCTGTGGAAGTCCGGCCCGGCGCTCGCCGCCGGCAACTCGTTCATTCTGAAGCCCTCCGAGCGGGACCCTTCCGTGCCGCTGCGCCTGGCCGAGCTGTTCACCGAGGCCGGGCTGCCGGACGGGGTGTTCAACGTGGTCAACGGCGACAAGGAGGCCGTGGACGCGCTGCTGGAGGACCCCCGCGTCCAGGCCATCGGCTTCGTCGGCTCCACCCCGATCGCGCAGTACATCTACGCCACGGCCGCCGCGCACGGCAAGCGAGCCCAGTGCTTCGGCGGCGCCAAAAACCACATGGTGATCATGCCGGACGCGGATCTGGACATGGCTGCGGACGCCCTGATCGGCGCCGGCTTCGGCTCCGCCGGCGAACGCTGCATGGCGATCTCGGTTGCCGTTCCGGTGGGCAAAGCCACCGGCGACGCGCTCGTAGCGAAGCTGCAGGAACGGATCGCGGACCTGAAGGTAGGCCACAGCCTGGCGAAGGACTCGGACTTTGGCCCCGTCGTGGCGGCCTCCGCCAAGGAGCGGATCGAGGGATACATCGCCGCCGGCGTCGAGGAAGGCGCCAGCCTGCTTGCGGACGGCCGCGGCCTTAAGGTGGAGGGCTACGACGGCGGCTTCTGGGTGGGCCCGACCCTCTTCGACAACGTCACCAAGGACATGACGATCTACCAGGAGGAAATCTTCGGCCCGGTGCTCAGCGTCCTCCGCGCGGAGGACTACGACGAGGCCCTGCGCCTGTGCAGTGAGCACGAGTTTGGCAACGGCGTGGCCATTTTCACCCGCGACGGCGACGCCGCCCGCGACTTCGCCAGCCGCGTCCAGGTCGGCATGGTGGGCATCAACGTCCCGATTCCGGTGCCGATCGCCTACTACACCTTCGGCGGCTGGAAGGCCTCCGGCTTCGGCGACCTCAACCAGCATGGCGCCGACGCGTTCCGCTTCTACACCAAGACCAAGACGGTCACCACCCGCTGGCCCTCCGGCATCCGCCAGGGCGCCAGCTTCGTGATGCCGGAAGGCAGCTGATGGCGGAGCAGGCGGCCGGAGAAGCCGCAGAGGTCCTGTTTGAGCGCCGCGGCCGGCTCGGCGTCGTCACGCTGAACCGGCCCAAAGCCGTCAACGCGCTGACCGCCGGCATGGCCGCGGCGATGCTGGAGACGCTCACGGCCTGGGCCGACGACGACGCCGTCGCCGCGGTTCTGGTGCAGGGCGCCGGCGAGCGGGGGTTGTGCGCCGGCGGCGATATCGTCGCGATCTACCGGGACATGCTTGACGGCGGCGGCACCGACACGGCGGATTTCTGGGCCGTCGAGTACCGGCTGAACCTGCTGATCTCGGACTACCCCAAGCCCTACGTTGCTTTCATGGACGGACTGGTCCTGGGCGGCGGGGTGGGAATCTCCGCGCACGGCTCGGTCCGGATCGTCACCGAACGCACCCGGATGGGCATGCCGGAAACCACGATCGGGTTTGTCCCCGACGTCGGCGGGACGCTCCTGCTCTCCCGCTCGCCCGGCGAGACCGGCACCCACGCGGCCCTGACCGGGGCGCACCTGAGCGGCGCAGACGCCATCTTCCTCGGCCTCGCCGACTGGTTTGTCCCCTCCGGGCAGCTCGCAGACCTGGCGGACGCCCTGGAAACCGAGCCCGTGGACGCCGCCGTCGCGCGGTTTGCGGAACCGGCCCCGCAGTCTGTTCTTGCCGCGCAGCAGGAGTGGATTGACGCCTGCTACTCGTCCGACGACGCCGCGGAGATCGTGGACCGGCTGCGGACGGTGGGCGGGGAAGCCGTCGCCACCGCGGACACGATCGAGGCGAAGTCACCGACCGCGGTGAAGGTGGCGCTCGCCTCGCTGCGCCGCGCACACGGGCTGAGCCTCGCCGAGGCCCTGGTGCAGGAGTACCGGGTGGGCTTGCGGTTCCTGGCCGGACCCGACTTCCGCGAGGGCATCCGCGCCCAGGTGGTCGACAAGGACCGCACTCCGCACTGGCGCCCGGCCACCCTCGCAGAGGTCAGCCGCGACGACGTGGAAGCCTACTTCGCGCCGCTGGGCGAACGCGAACTCAAACTCTCGAAGGAGCGTGACAATGTCTGAAGCAACGCCGGCAACACCGGCCCGGCGCCCGGCGCCGGCCGGCACCATCGCGTTCCTCGGCCTGGGGCACATGGGCGGCCCGATGGCCGTCAACCTGGTCGGGGCCGGGTACACGGTGACCGGCTTCGACGTGGTCCCGGCGGCGCTGGAGGCCGCGCGCGCCCACGGGATCGCCACCGCGGAGACCGCTGCCGAAGCCGTCGCCGGTGCCGCCGTCGTGCTGACCATGCTGCCCAGCGGCAAGCACCTGCTCGATGCCTACCGCGGCAGTCCCGAGCAGCAAGGCAGCCCAGGCAGCCGGGACTGCTGGCCGCCGCGGCACCCGGGACCCTGTTCCTGGACTGCTCCACCATCAACGTGGACGAGGCCCGCGAGGCGTCCGCGCTGGCGGTCGCGGCCGGCCACCGGGCCGTCGACGCCCCGGTCTCCGGCGGCGTGGTCGGGGCCGAAGCCGGCACCCTGACGTTTATGGTCGGCGCGCCGGAGGAGGACTTCGAAGCCGTCAAACCGATGCTCGAGGTGATGGGCAAGCGGGTGGTCCACTGCGGCGGGCACGGCGCCGGGCAGGCCGCCAAGATCTGCAACAACATGATCCTGGGCGTCTCCATGATTGCCGTCAGCGAGGCCTTCGTTCTCGGCGAGAAGCTCGGGCTGACGCACCAGGCGCTCTTCGATGTCGCGTCGGCCGCGTCCGGCCAGTGCTGGGCGCTGACCACCAACTGCCCCGTACCCGGCCCGGTGCCGGCCAGCCCGGCCAACCGCGACTACCAGCCGGGTTTCGCCGGGGCGCTGATGGCCAAGGACCTGAAGCTGGCGCTCAACGCGCTCGAAAGCACCGGCGTCGCCGCCCGGCTGGGCCCGCTGGCCTCCGAAATTTACGATACCTTTGCCGCGGAAGGCGGTGCCGGCCGGGATTTCTCCGGCATCATCACCGACATCCGGGACAAATCCGACCATCAGCCGAGGGGACAGGCATGACCGACTACGCAAACATTCTGGTGGAGCGCCGCGGCCGCGTGGGCCTCGTAACGCTCAACCGGCCCGCGGCGCTGAACGCCCTGAACAAGGCCACCATGGACGAACTCGTGGCCGCGGTCTCGGCGATGGACACCGACCCGGAGGTCGGCGCCGTCGTGCTGACCGGCTCGGCCAAGGCCTTCGCCGCCGGGGCGGACATCAAGGAGATGGCGTCCAAGGGCTACATGGAGATGTACGCGGCGGACTGGTTCCGCGGCTGGGAGGACTTCACCCGGCTGCGCATTCCGGTGGTCGCCGCGGTGTCCGGTTTCGCCCTCGGCGGCGGCTGCGAGCTGGCGATGATGTGCGATTTCATCATCGCGGGGGACAACGCCAAGTTCGGCCAGCCCGAAATCAACCTCGGTGTGCTCCCCGGCATGGGCGGCTCACAGCGCCTGACCCGCGCGGTCGGCAAAGCCAAAGCCATGGACATGATTCTCACCGGCCGCTTCATGGACGCCGCCGAAGCGGAGCGGGCCGGACTCGTCTCCCGCGTGGTGCCGGCCGCCGACGTCGTCGAGGAGGCCGTCAGGGCCGCCGAGGTGATTGCCTCCAAGTCCAAGCCGGTGGCCATGGTGGCCAAGGAAGCGGTCAACGCCGCCTTCGAAACCGGACTGGCGCAGGGTGTGCTGTTTGAACGCCGGGTATTCCACTCGCTGTTCGCCACCGAGGACCAGAAGGAAGGCATGGCCGCGTTCAGCGAAAAGCGGCAGCCGGAGTTCAACCACCGCTAGGACCATCCGCCTGGCCGGGCAGGGACTGCCCGGCCCGGCGGCGCCCCGGCCCGGACAGGAGGGCAACTGTGCGCAGCGGGTTTCTCGGCGTCCTGGCATCGCCGCAGGAGGTCCGTTCCCGGCTCCCGGGTGACGGACTGGTCCCCGCCGCCGACGTGGTGATGGACCGTGCATTCGACCTGCCGGCCGCGCCCGACACCGTCTGGCCGTGGATTGTCCAGTTGGGCAAGGAACGTTCCGGCTGGTACCTGCCGCGCTGGGCGGAAGCGTGCCTTCCGGCCCGGCGGCGTGCACTGCGGCGGATCGACCCGGCGCTCCAGGACCCCAGCGCCGGAGACGTTATTGCCGACTGGGGCGGCCCGGACGCAACCTTCGAGATCGTGGAGGTGAACCGGCCGACGGCCCTGGTGCACCGCTCGCAACGGGGCCGGCTCACCATCAGCTGGGCAATCGTGCTGCGGGCAACGGCGGGCGCGCCGGCGGCTCGTCAATGGCGGGGCCTGTTACGTCTAGCACGGGGCGCCCGCGGCGGCGGGCTGGACGGGGCCGGCCGGGCGCCCGGCAGCCCGTTCTAGGCCTTGCGGCGGGCGCGGAGCACGGCGTCCTGGACCGTGACCGGGACGCCGTCGGAATCGCTGGTGGTCCGCGGTCGGGACGTACAGGCGACGATCTCCCACTCGGCGGGATCGAGCTCCGCCGCAAGCTGCTCGGCGGTGAAGAGCAGCCCGGGCGCGGAGGGCCGGCGCACGCTGGTTTCCAGGTCCGAGGGGTGGTGGCCCACAATCAGCAGCGTTCCGCCCGGGGCCACCGATGCGGCCAGCCGGCTGTAGACGCCGTCGCGCTGCGGAGCCGGCAGGTGCAGGTACTGGGCGGAGACGAGGTCGAAGGTGCCGGCAGGAGGCGGTGAAGCGGTGAGGTCCTGGTGCTTCCAGGTGATGCGGGCGGAGATGCCCGGGTCATCCTGGACTGCCGCGGCCGCAAGGGACAGCGCCACGGAGGAGATGTCCACCGCCGTCACCCGCCAGCCGTGCCGGGCCAGCCAGACGGCATCGGCGCCCTCTCCGGCCCCGACGTCGAGGGCGGAACCGGGTGCCAGGTCCGACGCCTCGGCCACCAGTTGGGGGTTCGGCTGCCCGCTCCACACCTTTCCGTGCTGGGCGTGCTGACGGTACCGCTCGTCCCAGAACGATTCGTCGAATTCCATGCAGCTCTCCTTGGGGCGCGTCCCGCGGCAAGGCGCCTGCCGCTCCGGCCGCCCATCCAGTTTATGGGCGGTCCGGCGCCGCCGCATTCTTGCGTTGCGCGCCGGCAGGTGGTTACGCGGTGCTGATCCCAAACAAGCCGATGATCAGGGCCATCACCATCAGGGTCACGAGTTCGTGCGCGCAGTTCAGCGCGGTCAGTCCCGCGGGGCGGCCCTCGAAAGCATCGTGGGTGATGAAGCGGGCCGCGGTGAAACCGGCCCACAGGATCAGGGCGGTAACCAGCGTATTGGCTAGGAAGTTGCCGCCGTAAAAGTGCTGTGAGATGGCCGCGGAGCCGGCCAGCACCCAGGCGCTTACCAGGCTGACCAGCAGGGTGAGGAGGATCGGTTTGACGGCGTCCCTGGCTTCCCCGCTGGGGGTGACCTTGGCGACGCGCATCCAGTAGTTGCCAAAGACCCTGGGCGTGTACCAGACGGACCCGACCACCATGCTGGACAGGGTGGCCAGCAGGACGGCCCAGATGTTAATTTCCGGAATCATTGCGCTCTCCTAAGCTGCGGGGCCCCCGGCCGGCGGGCCCGCATACGAAGTGTACGGCTCAGCCGCTGAAGTCCCCTGCATTGCGGCGGAAGTTGCCCAGGATGCGGATCAGCTGCGCCACATCCTGGTCCTCGAAGCCGGACCGGCCGAAGACCTCGGAGTTGAGCACCGCCGTCGCCCGCTTGGCAAGGGTGCGGCCCTCGGAGGTGAGCTCAATCAGGGTCGTCCGTCCGTCCGTGGGGTGCGGGGAACGGAGCACCAGCCCGGCTTCCTGGAGCCGGTCGACGGCGTTGGTCACCGAGGTGGGATGGACCTGGAGCAGGGCGCTGGCCTTGTTCATGGGCAGCGCCCCGCTGCGGGCAAAGCTGAGCAGGGCCAGCAGTTCGTAGCGCGCAAACGTCAGCCCGAACGGCTTAAGCGCGGTCTCGATCCGGGCCAGCAGGATCTGCTGGGTGCGCATGATCGCCGTGATCGCCGCCATCGGGGCGGCGACGTCGCCCCAGCCGTGCCGCTCCCAGTTCCGCTGGGCGTCGGCAATCGGATCCCGCGGCAGCGGGCTGCCCATGCCTAGGCCTGGCCCTTCAGCCCGGGGAAGTCGGACTCGGAGTACTCCGTGCCCAGCCCGTCCGGAACACCGCCGGCGCCGTGCCGCAACTCCTCGTTGTGGCGCAGCTCCACCCGCCGGATCTTGCCCGAAATCGTTTTGGGCAGCTCGGCGAACTCCAGCCGGCGGATCCGCTTGAACGGCGCCAGGTGCTCGCGGCAGTAGCGCAGGATGTCCTCAGCGAGCTTCGGGCCGGGCTCGTGTCCGGCCGCCAGCACCACGAAAGCCTTCGGGACGGAGAGCTTGAGCGGGTCGGGGGAGGGGACGACGGCGGCCTCGGCCACCGCCGGGTGCTCGATCAGGACGCTTTCGAGCTCGAACGGCGAGAGCCGGTAATCCGAGGACTTGAAGACGTCGTCGCCGCGTCCGACGTAGGTGATGATGCCGCGCTCGTCCCGGCTCGCCATGTCCCCGGTGTGGTAGTAACCGTCACGGAAGGCCTCGGCCGTCTTCTCCGGGTCCCCGTAGTAGGCCTTCATCAGCCCGACCGGCCGCGGGTCCAGGCGCAGGCACAGCTCGCCGTCGTCGGACTCTTCGCCGGTGGCCGGATCCACGAGGACGACGTCGTAGCCGGGCAGCGGCTTGCCCATGGCGCCGATCTTGATCGGCTGCCCCGGGGTGTTCGCGATCTGCACGGTGCTTTCGGTCTGGCCAAAGCCGTCGCGGATGGTCTGTCCCCAGGCCCGGTTGACCTGGTCGATCACCTCGGCGTTGAGCGGCTCGCCGGCGGAGACCACCTTGGTGGGCGGGTTCTTCAGTAGGGTCAGGTCCGCCTGGATCAGCATCCGCCAGACCGTCGGCGGGGCGCAAAAACTTGTCACTCCCTCGCGGTCCATCTGCTCCATCAGCGCCTTCGCGTCGAACCGTTCGTAGTTGTAGATGAAGACGCAGGCCTCGGCGATCCACGGGGTGAACACGTTGGACCAGGCGTGCTTGGCCCAGCCGGGGGAGGCGACGTTCAGGTGCACGTCGCCGGGTTCCATGCCGATCCAGAACATCGTGGACAGGTGGCCTACCGGGTAGGAGGTGTGCGTGTGCTCGACGAGTTTGGCCTTTGAGGTGGTGCCGGAGGTGAAGTAGAGCAGCAGGGTTTCGTCGGCCAGCGTCGGCGCGTCCGGGGCGAAATCCGGGGACGCGTCCGCGGCCCCGGTGTACTGCAGGGCGGCGGCGCTGCTGGCGGAGCCGCCGTCGCCGATTTCGATCAGCGTGTAGTCGCCAGGGACGGCCGTGAACTTGCCGATGTTGGCGCTTCCGACGGCGGCCCAGTTGGCACCGCCGCGCTCCACCCGGTCCTGCAGGTCTGCCGGTCCCATCAGGGTGGTGGTGGGAATCATGACAATGCCGAGTTTGATGCCGGCCAGCATCAGTTCCCACAGCTCCACCTGGTTGCCGAGCATGATGATCATCCGGTCCCCGCGCCGCACGCCCTGGGCCCGGAGCCAGTTGGCCACCCGGGCTGAGCGCGCTGAGAGGTCGGCGAAGCTGCGCCGCGTGGCCGTGCCGTCTTGTTCCACGATCACCAGGGCAGGCTTGTCGGCTTTGGCAGGGTCGGCGGCGATCTGGTCGAACCAGTCCAGGGCGAAGTTGAATTCCTCGAA
>CAVZJX010000004.1:0-535191 GCA_963775715.1 uncultured Actinomycetota bacterium
TTGGCAAGGCTGCGAACAATTCGAGCTGCCTCATGCTCACCTCGGCCATGATCACCTCAACATGGAAAGTGCTTCTTAAGTTGAACTCGGACTTTATCCACAGATTACAGACATTTACATGAGGATGTGAAGTGGCTCACCATGAATCATCCGAATCGTCCGACACCTCTCCAAGGACAGCAATGACCATCTCCACTGCCGTTAGCGATCCCGCTACGCAACGTCGCGTCGCCTTTGCGACAATCATCGGCACCACGATCGAGTGGTACGACTTCTTCATCTACGCGTTAGGCGCAGGCCTCGTGTTTGCCCAGCTCTTCTTCAAGCCTGCCGGCGAGGACATCGGGCTCCTGCTCTCCTTCGCCACGGTCGGCGTCTCCTTCCTCTTCCGGCCGCTCGGCGCGTTTCTCGCGGGGCACTACGGCGATAAAATCGGCCGCCGTGCCATGTTGGTCCTCACGCTCATCCTCATGGGGACGGCGACAACACTTATCGGCGTCCTGCCCACGTTCGCCCAGATCGGAATCGCAGCGCCGATCCTCCTTCTCCTCCTCCGCATCCTCCAGGGCGTCTCCGCCGGCGGCGAGTGGGGCGGCGCAGTCCTCATGGTCGTCGAGCACGCCCCTGCTGACCGCCGCGGCCGCGCCGGCGCATTGCCGCAGGTCGGTGTCCCTCGGCTTTCTCCTCGCCTCCGGCGTGATGGCCCTCATGACCGGCGCTGTCTCCCCTGGACAGGCCTTCCTCGAATGGGGCTGGCGCGTGCCGTTCCTGCTAAGCATCGTGCTCATCGTTGTCGGCTACCTGGTCCGCCGCTCCGTTGAGGAGAGCCCCGTGTTCACTGAGATCGCCGAGCGCGGCCAGCAGATCAAGGCCCCGGTCGCAGTCCTCTTCAAGCGGCACTGGCACCTCGTGGTTCTCGCCGCGCTTGTGTTCGTGGGCAATAACGCCGTGGGCTACATGACCACCGGCGGCTTCCTCCAGAGCTACGCCACCGGAAAGCTCAAGATAGACACCACGGCGATGCTCATCGCGTCCGCGGTCGCTTCGGCGGTGTGGTTCGTCGCGACGCTCGTTGCAGGACGCCTCGCCGACTCGATCGGTCGGCGGAACACCCACCTCATTGGCTTCGCGGTACAGGCCGTGATGGCCTTCCCACTGTTCTGGCTCGTCAACACCGCGACGCTCCCTGGGCTCTACGCCGGGCTGATCCTGCTCTCGATCGGCCTCGGCCTCACGTACGGGCCGCTGGCGGCGTGGTACGCCGAGATCTCCCGGCCTCCATTCGCTTCTCGGGAGTGGCCATCCCCTACGCGATTGGGTCAATCCTCGGCGGGGCGTTTGCGCCCACCATCGCCCAAGCCCTGCTGCAGGCCACCGGCACCACGACCGCAATCTCGTGGTACGTCCTCGTCGCCACCCTCGTGGGGGCCGCCGCGACGCTGTGCCTGCGCGACCGTCGCGGCATCCCCCTGGGCCCCGACCACGAGGCCGAGCAGGCGAGCGGCGCCACGATTTTCGCGCCGAACGTGGCCCACCGGGAAGTTGTGGGCAGCCAGTAGCGACCCCGTTGCCCGTTCGCCCGTCACATTTGTGGAACCAAACGCCATTCCGTCAAAGCCTTTAGGGCAGCCAAATCTAGGTGTCCTGTAATTCAGTCGAGGAGAACTCATGGTAAATCGCACCACCAGAATCGCGGTCATTGGTGGAGGGATGGGCGGGCTCACCGCTGCGATCGCACTGACGAGGATCGCTGGTGTCCAGGTCACGGTGTTCGAACAAGCAAGAAAACTGGGCGACGTCGGCGCAGGCGTCACGGTCGCCCAGAACATCCAGCGAGTTCTCGACAAACTCGGTGTGCTTGAACAGATCAAGAAGGCAGGCGCGACGCCGGACGGGCACGGTGTCTACCAGGACGCCATGGGCAACCTGGTTGCCGAAGCAGCTTGGGAAGACTCAGCAAAACAATATCGGAATATCGGCATGTACAGGCCCGACCTCGTCAATGTTCTGGCTCAAGAGGTCGCATCCGACACGATCCGTCTTGGCCATCGACTCACTTCGATTCAGGCGATGGACACAGCCGTCCGCCTCGGATTCGAGAATGGCATACAGGATGAGTTCGATGCTGTGGTGGGCGCAGACGGTATTCACTCGGTCATGAGGATTCCCTGATGCAACTCCCCACCCCCGTCTACTCCGGATTCATCGCATACCGCGGTGTAATTGACGCGGATCTCCTTCCAGAAGACTGGCCCATGATCAGCCAGGTATGGATGGGTGAGGGAAAGCACTTCATGTGCTACCCGCTGCAGCAACGCAAGTTGTTCAACTATGTCGGGTTCGTACCCAGTGACCGTCCCTAAGGAATCTTGGTCGGCCCCGGGGGACGTAAGCGAACTCGCCGCCCAGTTTGAAGGTGAGAAATGGGACCCAAAGCTCCGCCTGCTTCATTCAACTCATCGACAAGACCTTCTGGTGGGGCCTTTACGACCACGAGCCCCTCAGCAATTGGTCGCGAGGGCGCGTCACGTTGCTCGGCGACGCAGCACACACCATGCTGCCGCACGCGGGCCAAGGAGTGAACCAGGCAATGGAGGACAGCATTACTCTTGCCTTCTTCCTCAGGGAGGCCGAAAGTGCCGATGGGATTGCCGAAGCTTTCAAGCGCTACACCGCTGTTCGAATGCAACGCACAGCGATTTTGCAGAACAGCTCTCGCAGAAGCGGCTCGCAGTTCGACGCGCAGAATGAATTTGAGGACATCAAGAAGCGTGATGCCGACCTGCGGGCAGGACGCGATTTTCGACGAAGTGTGGTCTTCGACTACGACGCGGTGGCAGTGGCCGAAAAGGCACTCAAACGATTCAGGAGGATCTAGTTCACATGACATCGATCAGCATCATTGGCACCGGCAAGATGGGCTCGGCAATTGCCGAAGTATCGGCGCGAGCCGGAGCGAGTATCCAAATCATCAGGCGCAAGGCGGGGGCTGGCTCATCCGCGGAGCGTCCGGACGCAGAATATGCGGTGGCCGGCGATGAACTCACAGGCGACCTGGTCGTCCTCGCAGTCCCATATGAAGCGTACCCGGACATACTCGAGCACTATCGGGATCGACTCAGCGGCAAGGTCGTTATCGATATCAGCAACCCCATTGATTTCACCACGTACGACGAATTGCTAGTCCCACCAGATTCCTCCGCTGCCGTTGAACTTTCCAAGGCGCTACCGGCGGGCGTGACAGTCCTGAAGGCCTTCAACGTCAATCTCGGCGACACGCTCAGCACCGGCACGAACGGCACAACCCGCACGACCGTACTGTTCGCCGGAGACGATCCAGAGGCGAAAATAACAGTCGCCGCTCTCCTCGAAGCGGCAGGACTCCGGGCGGTCGACGCTGGCCCTCTTTCGCGTGCGCGGGAACTTGAGGCGATGGGCTTTCTCCAGATCGTGCTGGCGGCAATTGGGAAGACACGATATGAGTCCGGATTTGCGCTGCTGCAATGAGCAGGAACCGCAACCTGGAACGTCAGACACTGCCCTCGTCCCTGCACGTTTTCGCATTGGCCCGCGGGCCAGCTGGACGCGTCGCCCCCGGCGCCCTCTCGCCAGGGCGCCAATCCAGGGCTCTGTGGGAGCGCTGGCGTTCTACGTCATAGACCTCCCGCATCCACGATGCACTAATGCCCGGTCGCAAAAGCCGATAGCCGCTAAGAACACGTGTTCTTAGCGGCTATCGGCAAAAGTCTAAGGGATGTCAGACACTAAACATTGAATCTAAACTCCACCACGTCACCGTCGGCCATCACGTATTCCTTGCCTTCGATCCGGACCTTGCCGCGGGCCTTCGCCTCGGCCATGGAGCCGGCCTCGATCAGGTCGTCGAACGAAACAACCTCGGCCTTGATGAAGCCTCGCTGGAAATCGGAGTGGATCACACCGGCGGCCTGGGGTGCCGTGTCGCCGCGGTGGATGGTCCAGGCGCGGGTTTCTTTGGGGCCGGCGGTCAGGTAGGTCTGCAGGCCGAGGGTGTGGAAGCCGACGCGGGCCAACTGGTCGAGGCCCGACTCGTCCTGGCCGTTCATCTCCAGCATCTCGCGGGCTTCCTCCTCATCCAGCTCGACGAGGTCGGACTCAAGCTTGGCGTCGAGGAAGATGCAGTCGGCCGGCGCCACCAGGGCGCGCAGCTCTTCCTGCTTTTCCGGGCTGCCCAGGATCCCCTCGTCCGCGTTGAAGACATAGATGAAGGGCTTGGCCGTCAGCAGGCCGAGTTCCTTGAGATGTTCCATCTCGAGCTTGTCGCTCTTGATTGAGGAGAAGATGGTGTCGCCGCGCTCAAGCACGGCCTGGGCTGCCTTGACGGCGGCCAGTTCGGCGGCTTCGCGCTTCTTGATCTTTACTTCTTTTTCGATCCGGGGGACGGCCTTTTCGATGGTCTGGAGATCCGCCAGAATCAGCTCGGTGTTGATGGTCTCCATGTCCGAGCGGGGATCAACCTTGCCGTCGACGTGAATGACATCGGGGTCATCGAACACACGGACAACCTGAGCGATCGCCTCGGCCTCCCGGATGTTGGCCAGGAACTGGTTGCCCAGGCCCTCCCCTTCGGAGGCGCCCTTGACGATGCCGGCGATGTCCACGAAAGACACTGCGGCCGGCAGCAGGCGTGCTGAGCCGAAGATCGCCGCCAGCTTCTCCAGCCGCGGGTCAGGGAGGTTCACGACGCCGACATTGGGCTCGATCGTTGCGAACGGATAGTTCGCCGCGAGCACCTGGTTGCGGGTCAGTGCGTTGAAAAGGGTTGATTTGCCGACGTTGGGCAGTCCGACGATGCCAATAGTAAGTGCCACGAGGATTGATTCTACCGGTAAACGGCCTTATCCCCCGCGACGGCGGGGCGCTGGCTAAAAGTGTCAGGGCTGCATGCCAAAGTGAAAGCATGGACGCTTTCGCACTAATTCTCGCCCTGCTGATGCTGCTGATCGGAGCCGTCGCCGGCGCCGGCTTCACCTTCGTGGTGGTGCGGCGCCGCAGCGCCGGCCTCGAACAGGACTTCGACGGCGTCTCCGCGCGCCTGTCCGAGGTCAGCGCCCAGTTCGCCGCTGCCGACGCGGAACGCCGCCTGCTGGCGGCCCAGAACCGGGAGCTGGGTGACGCCCGGAACCAGGACGGCAGCGTGCTGCGTGCGCTGGCGCCCGTGGCCGAGAAGCTCACCGCGGTCCAACAGCAGGTCTCACTCCTGGAACGGGACAGGCTGGAACAGTACGGCCAGCTCGCCCAGCAACTACAAGAGGCCCGGCTCTCGGACGAGCAGCTGCTGCGGTCAACGCATGCGCTCGAGTCCGCCCTGCGCTCCAACAGTGCCCGCGGCCAGTGGGGCGAGGTGCAGCTGCGCCGGGTGGTGGAAGCCGCCGGGATGCTCCGGCACGTGGATTTCCACGAGCAACTGCACAGTGCAGGCTCCGGCTCCGGCTCCGGCTCCGAGGGCACCGTCCGGCCCGACCTGGTGGTCCAGCTCCCCGGTGACAAGCAGCTTGTGGTGGATGCCAAGGTTCCGCTCTCGGCCTACCTGGAAGCCCAGGAACTCGGCGCGCAGGCGGGCGGGCGGAGCGCGGGAGCCACGGGTACTGGAACCTTCGACGGGCAGCGTTCACTCCTGGCCGCCCACGCGAAGGCGCTGAAGGCCCACGTAGACGCGCTCAGCAACAAGAAGTACTGGGACATTCCCGGAAACGCCCCGGAAGTGGTGGTTTGCTTCCTGCCCGCGGAGTCCATTCTGGCCGCGGCCCTCACCGCGGACCCGGCCCTGCTGGACTACGCCCTGTCCAAAAACGTCGTCCTCGCCTCGCCCGGAACGCTGCTGGCGGTGCTCAAGTCCGTGGCTTTCACCTGGCGGCAGGATGTGCTGACCGACAGCGCGCGCGAACTCTTCGAACTGGCGAAACAGCTCTACGAGCGGATGGGCACCCTGGGCGAAAACGTCTCCAAACTGGGCTCTTCGCTCAAGACCTCGGTGGACCGCTACAACTCCCTGGTCGGCACCCTGGAGGCCCGGGTGCTGCCCACCGCACGGAAACTCAATGCCTTGGATGGCGCGGGCTTGGCGACGCCGGTCACCGTCGAGGCCACGCCGCGCTCAGTGGCTGCGCCTGAACTGCAACAGGACATCACTGCCCGCGACGCCGACATCGAACGGCCCGCCGTCGAACGGCGCGACGCCGTCAGCGGTTCGGAAGAGGCCGACAGCGGCTCGGAGGAGTCGGCCGCCTAGGGCCCTCGCCCTGGCTAGGACTCGTTCGCCGGACGGGCGCCGCGGCCGCCGAGGGCGCGGGAGACGTCCCCGGCCTGCTTTAGGGTGGCCCGAAGCTCCTTCGGCAGGGAAAACAGCAGGTCTTCCTCGGCCGTGACGACTTCCTCGACGGAACCGTAGCCGTAGTCGGCCAGGAGACGCAGCACGTCCTTCACCAGCACCTCCGGCACGGACGCCCCGGACGTCACACCGACTGTGGCCACGCCCTCAAACCAGGACTCATCCACCTCGTTGGCGAAATCCACCCGGTAGGAGGCCTTCGCCCCATATTCCAGGGCCACCTCCACCAGCCGTACCGAGTTCGAGGAGTTCGCCGATCCCACGACGATCACCAGGTCGGCTTGCGGGGAGATTTTCTTGATGGCCACCTGCCGGTTGGTGGTCGCGTAGCAGATGTCGTCGCTGGGCGGATCCTGCAAGGTGGGGAAGCGCTCCTTCAGGAGCCGGACGGTTTCCATCGTTTCGTCCACGCTCAGGGTGGTCTGTGAGAGCCAGATGACCTTCTCCGGGTCGCGGACGGTGACTTTATCCACCTCGTGCGGTCCGTTGATGATCTGGATGTGTTCGGGCGCCTCGCCAGCGGTCCCTTCGACTTCCTCGTGGCCGTCATGGCCGATCAGCAGGATGTCGAAGTCGTCCTTCGCGAAGCGGACCGCCTCGCGGTGCACCTTCGTCACCAGCGGGCAGGTGGCGTCGATGGTCCGCAGGCCGCGGTCCTCCGCGGACTGCACCACCGCCGGGGAGACACCGTGCGCGGAGAAGATCACCAGGGCGCCCTCGGGGACCTCGTCAGTCTCGTCGACAAAGATCGCGCCTTTCTCCTCCAGCGAGCTGACCACGTGGACGTTGTGCACGATCTGCTTGCGGACGTAGACGGGCGGGCCGTAGTGCTCCAGGGCCTTCTCCACGGCGATGACGGCGCGGTCAACACCGGCACAGTAACCGCGGGGGGCGGCCAGCAGCACCTTTTTCGGCCCGGTCACCGGCGCCGCCGACAGCACGTCTTCCGGCGTTCGCCGCCGGCGCGGAACGGAGGGCATCGGAATGGAAACAGCGGTGGAGGTCATGCCCCAATGCTACCGGTGTTCGCTCTCACCGCTCTTTTGAAGCCGCCCGGCGGCCGCCGAGCACACGCACCGACAGCCCGGACACCACCAGCACCGCTCCTGCCAGCAGCGCCGCCATGATCCACTGGCCGAAGGCGGCCGTGGAGGCCGCCACGAACTCGCGCTTGAAAATCTCCGCCACCTCTGTCCCGCCCCCGCTGCCCTGGACCATGCCGGCCGCCATGGCCGAGCCGAGTTTCCACAGCCCGGCCAGCGCCAGGGCGCCGAGGCCGGTCCCCGCGAGCACCGTCCACTTTCTGCGGGCGGCTACGAAAGCGAGGATGAAGGCGATGGCCGAGCCCACCGCCACCGCGGCTCCCATCGGTGCGTAAGCAGCGATCCGTTCGATGAGCTGGCGCTGGTTGGCTTGGCCGATGTTAATCCGTACCTGCTCCGGCGCTGTCAACGGCACCGGCGAGGCCTCGGCGACGCGTTTGACCACCAGGCCAACCAGAGGGGCGACGTCGAGGGTCAGGGAGGTGGTGCCGTCCTCTTCAGGCGGAAGGGTGCCCGGGTCGGCGAAGCTTAGCCGGTGGCTCCGGCGCAGGGTCTCGGCCCACGCTTCCGAATACCCGGGCGTGGAGGTCAGCGACTGGGCGGCGTCCGCGAGGATCGGTTTGACCAGCTCGGACAGGGCGGCGGGAAGCTGCTGGCCGCCGAAGTCGATGCCGTTCACCGCGGCGGCAGCCAGCCTTCTCTGAAACGCCGGGTCTTTGCCGAGCGGCGCGGTGAGGGCGACGAATCCGTCCTCCTGGACGATGTTCCGTTCCACCCACATGGCCGGTACGGCGACGGCCGCCATCGCAAGGCCGATCAGCACGGCCACGGCCGAGACAAAAGTGCGCACGAAAGTCTCCTCGGAGGTTGGGGGGTAGAGCCATCCTACGGGGGCGTCCCGGCGAACTCGAAAGCGGACTGCCTAAACGTCCGGCCTTGCTGATAGAGCTATGGATAGAGTTGAAGAAGATCCCGCACCCAGCAAAGGACGCACGCCACATGCACCAGCTCCTGCACCCGGAAGTCTCCGCCGGCGGTCACCGGCATGCCTGAAGATACCGCTGCCGCCACCACCCTGCCGGCCACCGCGGCCGACACCAGTCCGGACAATCCGTGGCCGCTGCAGCTGCTATCGCAAAAGTTGAAGATGCACATCGACCGGGCACCGTCCGCCTGGGTCGAGGGCCAGGTCATCGAACTCAACCGGCGCGGTACCAACGCCTACCTCACCCTGCGGGACATCGACGCCGAGATCTCGCTTCCCGCGTCGGTCTGGACCAACGTGCTGGACCGCCAGTCGGCGACGCTGGAACGCGGCTCACGGGTCGTGGCGCTGCTCAAAGCCGAGTTCTGGCTGAAGACCGGCAGGCTGAACATGTCGGTCAAGGACATCCGGCCGGTGGGGCTCGGGGATCTGCTGGCCAGGATTGAGCGGCTGCGCCAGGCCCTGGCCGCGGAGGGGCTGTTCGCCGACTCCCGCAAGAAGCGGCTGCCTCTGCTCCCCCACCGGATCGGCCTGATCACCGGCCGCGACTCGGATGCCAAAAAAGATGTGCTCCGCAACGCGGCGCTCCGCTGGCCCGCCGTCGAATTCGAGATCCGCGAGGTCGCCGTGCAGGGCAACACCGCCGTCGCCCAAATTATCGGGGCCCTGCGGGAACTCGACGCCCGGCCGGAGATCGACGTGATCGTCATCGCCCGCGGCGGAGGCGCCCTGGAGGACCTGCTGCCGTTCAGCAGCGAGGATCTCATCCGTGCGGTCGCTGGCGCTGCCACCCCGGTCGTCAGCGCCATCGGCCACGAAGCGGACCGGCCCATCCTCGATGACGTCGCGGACCTGCGCGCCTCGACGCCCACCGATGCGGCCAAGCGGATAGTGCCCGACGTCGCGGAGGAACTGGCCCGGGTCCGGCAGGCCCGCGAGCAGTTACACCGGGGTGCCACGCGTCTCGTCGAGCGGGAGACCGACCGGCTCGCCTCGCTGCGCTCCCGCCCGGTGCTGGCAGCCCCCGAGGGAATGGTCACCAGCCGGCACGACGACGTCGAACGGCTCAAGGGCCGCTCCCACGCCGCCATCAACACCGCCGTGCTGAGGGCCGCCGACCAGCTGGTCCACCTCAAGGCCCAGGTGCGCGCCCTGTCGCCGCAGAAAACGCTCGACCGCGGCTACGCCGTCGTCCAGGTCGACGACGGCAACACCGTCCCGGGGGCACACCACGAAGTGGTGCGGCACCCGTCCCAGGCCCCGGCCGGCACCCCGCTGGCCGTCCGCGTCGCCGGCGGCAGGTTCACGGCCCAGTCCACCGGCGGTCACGAACCCGCCGGGGACTGACCGCCCCCCGGCCGTCCGGCCAGTCCAGTCCAGCCCCACCCGGGTCCGCAGCGGCGGCCCCGGCCCACGGTGCCAGCACCGTTTTACCCAAGGAGCAACAGCATGGCAGCAGAAAACGCGGCAGCCGCCGCGCCGAACACCGATATCGACGGACTGAGCTACGAGGAGGCCCGCGAACAGCTCGTGGGCGTGGTCGGCAGGCTCGAAGCCGGCGGCGCCAGCCTCGAGGAATCCCTGGCCCTGTGGGAACGCGGGGAGGCTCTCGCGAAGCGCTGCGAGCAGTGGCTCGAAGGGGCCCGCAAGCGCCTCGCTGCGGCGCGGGACCAGGCCGGCCAGGAAGGCTGACCCGCCGCCACTCGGCCCGGGGCGCCGCTAGGAGCGCTTTACCAGCTCACGTTCCATGTCGATGTCCAGCTCCGGCACGGGCCACTCCAGCGACAGGCCTTCCAGCGCGTCCAGCAACAGCTGCTGGACGGCGATCCGGGCGTACCACTTCTTGTTCGCCGGGACGACGTGCCAGGGCGCGAGTTCGGAGCTGGTCTGCTCAAAGGCCGCCTGGTAGGCGTCCATGTAGTCGTCCCAGAAGGCCCGTTCCTTGAGGTCGTTGCCGCTGTACTTCCAGCGTTTTTCCGGGTCGTCCAGCCGGGCGAGCAACCGTTCCTGCTGCTCGTCGCGGCTGATGTGCAGCATGACCTTGACGATCTTCGTCCCTGCCGCTGTCTGCCGTGCCTCGAACTCGTTGATGGCACGGTAACGGCGCTCCAGCTCCTCGGCGTCGGCCCAGCGGTGCACCCGGTGGATCAGCACATCCTCGTAGTGCGAGCGGTCGAAGACCCCCACCATGCCGGCCGCCGGCACCTCCTTCTCGATCCGCCAGAGGAAGTCGTAGGACTGTTCCTCGGGCGTGGGGGCCTTGAACGACTTCAGCTGAACGCCCTGCGGATTCATCTGGCCCATGACGTGGTTGACGATGCCGCCCTTGCCCGCGGTGTCCATTGCCTGCAGGACTAGCAAGACCCGCTTCTTGCCACCGGACCGGGATTCCGCAAAAAGCTGTTCCTGCAGCCGGGTCAGCCTGCCGTCAAGCTCACCGAGCAGCGTCTCGCCGGCAGACTTGTCCCCCGCGTAGCCCGGCGTGGAGCCCGGGTCGACGTCGCCGAGGCTGAACTTCTTACCCGCCTTCAGGGTCTCGGCGGGGTGTTTGTCGAAGTCCACGACATCTGCCATCAAAGCCTCTTTCCGGTTGGCAGCCTGACGGCCTCTCGCCGCGCAGCGCTGCTGTCCCGAATCCTAGTTGCCCTGGTACCGGCTCAGGAAGTCTCCCATCCGGTTGATTGCTTCCTCCAGGTCCTTGACGTTGGGCAAGGTCACCATCCGGAAGTGGTCCGGCCGGACCCAGTTGAAGGCGCGGCCGTGCGAGACGAGGATCTTCTGCTGGCGCAGCAGGTCCAGCACGAACTTTTCGTCGTCGCGGATGTGGTAAACCTCGGGATCCAGCTTCGGGAACAAATACATCGCGCCGCGGGCCTGCTGGGTGCTGACGCCCGGGATCGCGTTGAGCATGTCGTAGGCCTTGTTGCGCTGTTCCAGCAGCCGGCCGCCGGGAAGGATCAGGTCGTTGATGCTTTGGTAGCCGCCCAGCGCGGTCTGGATCGCGTGCTGGGCCGGCACGTTGGCGCACAGGCGCATGTTGGCCAGCAGGTTGATGCCCTCCAGATAGTCCGCAGCGTCCTTCTTCGGACCCGAGATGGCCATCCAGCCGGCCCGGTAGCCGCAGACCCGGTAGGCCTTGGAGAGCCCGCTGAAGGTCAGGCAGAGCACGTCGTCGCCGGTGAGGGCCGCCATGTTCACGTGCACCGCGTCCTCGTAGAGGATCTTCTCGTAGATCTCGTCGGCGAACAGCACCAACCCATGCTTTTCAGCCAGTGCCACGATCTTCTTGAGCGTTTCCTCCGGATAGACGGCGCCGGTGGGATTGTTGGGGTTGATCACGACGATGCCCTTGGTCCGCGGCGTGATCTTCGCTTCGAGGTCCTCCAGGTCCGGCTGCCAGCCGGAGTCCTCGTCACAGAGGTAATGCACAGGCTTCCCGCCGGCCAGGGCCACCGACGCGGTCCAGAGCGGGTAGTCCGGGGTGGGGATCAGGACCTCGTCGCCGTCGTCCAGGAGCGCCATCAGCGACATGGTGATCAGCTCGCTGACGCCGTTGCCGAGGTAGATGTCATCGACGTGGATGTTCTGGATGCCGCGGGTCTGGTAGTACTGCGAGACCGCGGTGCGGGCGGAGAAGATGCCCCGCGAATCGCTGTAGCCCTGGGCATGCGGCAGGTGGCGGATCATGTCCACCAGGATCGCGTCCGGCGCTTCGAACCCGAACGGGGCCGGGTTTCCGATGTTCAGCTTGAGGATGCGGTGCCCCTCCGCCTCCATCTGCTGGGCGGCCTGAAGGATCGGTCCACGGATGTCGTAGAGGACATTATGAAGCTTGGTGGACTGCTTGAAATCTGCCATCCATCAAATATGCCATATGGCGGATGTACTTCCGCTGAGACTTGCCTCACAGCGGATCCGCACCCCGGCCGCCGCCGTCGGTTCCTCCTGGCGGCGGAAACGACGGCGGCTGCCGGCCCGGGTGAACCGGTCCGGCAGCCGCCGTCGAACTGCTAAACGCTCCGGCCTACTTGACCAGGCCCTTCTCCTTGAGCCAAGCCGCCGCGGCGTCCTTCGGGTTCTGCTTCTGGCTGCCGCTGACCGCACGGTTGAGGTTGATCAGGTCCTCGGTGGTGAGCACCTTGGAGACGGCGTTGAGCGCTTCTTTCGCCTTGTCCGTCATCTTGGCCTTGTTGTACAGCGGCAGGACCTGCTGGGCGATGAAGTTGTTCTTCGGGTCCTCCAGCACCACCAGGTCGTTGTCCGCGATGGCCGGGGTGGTGGTGTAGATGTCCGCCACCTGGACCTTGTCCGAGAGCAGCGCCTTGACCGTGACGGGTCCGCCGCCGTCGCTGAACGGTTCGAGCTTCTTGGGCACGCAGTTGTAGTTCTTCTTCAGTCCCGGCAGGCCGTAGGCACGCTCGGCGAAGGTCGCCGGGGCGCCGACAACGATCTCGTTGCAGACCTTCGCCAGGTCCTCGATGGACTTCAGCTGGTACTTCTCCGCGGTGGCCTTGGTGACCACCATGGCGTCCTTGTCTTCGGCCTGGGCCGGGTCCAACACGGCCAGGCCTTCGGGGAGCTTGGCCGGCAGCGCCTTGGCGATGTCCTCGGCGGAGATCTCGGTGGCGTCCTTGTTGACGTGCAGCAGCAGGTTTCCGCTGTAGTCCGGAATCACGTCGACGGAGCCGTCCTGGACTGCCTTGAAGTAGACCTCGCGGGAGCCGATGTTGGGCTTGGTCGTCGCGGTGACACCGGCGCCGTTGAGCGCACCGGCGTAGAGTTCGGCGATGATCTGGCTTTCGGTGAAGTCGGCGGAACCGACCACCAGGGGTCCGCCCGCTCCGCCGGTGGAACCGCCGCTGGCAGGTGCCGAGGACAGCGGATCGGACGAGCCGCCGCATGCGGACAGGGCCAGGGCCATGCCGACGCCGGCGGCCAGGCCGGCGAACGTGCGCCTGCCGAGTGCTCGTTGGCGGGTTTCCTTCATGACGTACCTCCTTGGACAACAGTCTCCGCGGGCGCGGGGTCTGTGAGCTCAACCGCGGCCTGCTGGCCCCGGTTTGGTTTACGGGCGGCTCCGCGGGTCAGGAAGAGCCGCTGGAACAGGACAAGGACAAGGTCGACGGCGACGGCGAGTCCGGCGATGAGCAGCGAGCCGCCGAGCATCTGGGGAAAGTCGGAGAGCACAAGCCCGTCGAAAAGATAACGGCCGAGTCCGCCGAGGTTGATGTACGCCACGACCGAAACCGTGGCGATGACCTGCAGGACGCCGGTGCGGAATCCGCCGAACATCACCGGAAGCGCGTTCGGAAATTCGGCGCGGAAGAGCACCTGGAATTCGGTCATCCCCATTGCCCGGGCGGCGTCCACCACGTTCCGGTCCACACTGGAAATTCCGGCGTAGGTTCCGGCCAGCAGCGGCGGCACGGTCAGGATCACCAGGGCCCAGACCGGCGGCATCAGCCCGATGCCGGCCAGCAGCACAAACAGGGTGAGCAGGCCCAGGGTCGGCAGGGCACGCAGTGCCCCGGCAAGGGCCACCACCGCCACCCGCCCCCGGCCGGTGTGCCCGACGTAGAGGCCGACCGGGATGGCGATGGCGGCCGCGATCAGCATCACCAGCCCGGTGTATTGCAGGTGCTCGGCAAGACGCACCGGAATACCGGTGCTGCCGGACCAGTTCTCCGGATCCACGAGCCAGGCGAGGGTGTCCGTGACGACGTTGCTCATGCCGGCGCACCCGCCGTTGCATCGGCGGCCCGCCCGGCGTCCGCCGGCTGGACGGGAGCGGCCGCACCGGCGCGGGTCCAGGGTGTCAGGAGCCGTTCGAGCAGGACCAGGACGGCGTCCATCAGCAGAGCCAGCACCAGGATGGCGACGATGCCCACCATCACCTCGGTGACGAAATCGCGCTGCAGCCCGGCGGTGAACAGCATGCCGAGGTTGCCGATGCCGAGCAGCGCGGCGACGCTGACCAGGGAGATGTTGCTGACCGAGACCACGCGGAGCCCGGCGAACAGCACGGGAAGGGACAGCGGCAGGTCAATCTGCAGGAACCGGGCAAGCGGCTTGAACCCCATGGCGACCGCGGCCTGCTGGAGGTCGTCGTCCACGGAATCAAATGCGTCCAGGGCGGCCCGGACCAGGAGTGCGACGGCGTAGATGGTAAGCGCCACGATCACGTTGGCCCGGTCCAGGATCCTGGTTCCCAGAATGGTGGGAAGAATGATGAAGAGCGCCAGCGAGGGAATCGTGTACAGCAGCGAGGACGCGGTCAGGATCACCGCGCGCAGGGTCCGGTTCCGCCGGGCCAGCTGCGCCAGCGGGATGGAGATCAGCAGGCCGAAGATCATCGGCAGGAGCGCCAGGACCAGATGCTGGCCGGCCAGGTCGAAGACGTGTCCGCTGTTGGCCAGGAACCATTCCATCAGCGCGCGCCCTGCCGGACCCGGCGGTCCGCTTCGATGACGGCGAGCACTTCTTCGGCCCTGATCACGCCGGCCACGCGGCCGTCGGCGTCCACCGCGACGCCGAGTCCGGAGGGCGAGGACAGGGCTGCGTCCAGAGCGCGGCGGAGGGTTTCGCCCTTCTCGAAGAGCGAGCCGCCCGGGACGGTGGCCGGGCCCGCGCCGGGCGCACTCCAGCCCAGCGGACGATGGTCGGAGTCGACGACGAGCTGCCACTCGGCCGCTCCGGGGCCGGCGGCGTCGAGCTCCCCGGCCCGGACCGTGTCCACGGGGTGGATCGTTACGCCGTCGGACGGGCTGAAGGCGAGGTGCCGGAAGCCGCGGTCGCGGCCCACGAAGGAGGCGACGAAGTCGTTGGCCGGCGCGCGCAGGATTTCCTCCGGTGTCGCGTACTGCGCCAGCCTCCCGCCGCCGGCGAAGACCGCCACCTTGTCTCCCAGCACCGTTGCCTCGTCAATGTCGTGGGTGACGAACACGATGGTCTTGGCAAGGTCGCGCTGCAGCCGGAGCAGTTCCTTCTGCAGTTCGTCGCGCACCACGGGGTCCACTGCGCTGAACGGTTCGTCCATCAGCAGGATGGGCGGGTCCGCGGCGAGCGCCCGGGCCACCCCCACGCGCTGCTGCTGGCCGCCGGACAGCTGCGACGGGTAGCGGCGGCCGAGCCCTGAAGCCAGACCGACGACGTCGAGCAGTTCCTGCGCGCGCTTGCGGGCCGCCGCCTTGGAGACGCCGTTCAACCGCGGGACAGTGGCGATGTTGTCCAGCACCGTCCTGTGCGGCATCAGCCCGGAGGACTGCATGACGTAACCCATCGACCGGCGCAGCTGCGCGGCCGGAGCGGCGGTGATGTCCTCCCCGTCGACGGTAATGGTGCCCGACGTCGGGTCCACCATCCGGTTGATCATCCGCAGGGACGTGGTCTTGCCGCAGCCCGAGGGCCCGACGAACACCGTAATGGCGCCCTTGTCGATGGACATGCTCAGATCGTCCACGGCAGCCAGGCCGCCCTGGTACTGCTTGGTGACGCTCTGGAACTCGATCATGGCCTCTGCCATTCCGGGCTTACCTAACTGTTGGCGGCAACATCGGACGGTCCAGCCAACTGATCATATGCATGCTGATTTTTGGCTGTAAAGCGGGTGCAACCCAGCCTAGCTTCCACCGCCGGTGATGTCGGGCCCCCGAAGCGATGACACAGGTCCGATATCCTCGGCGGCGCCGGGGCTACCCCTGGCATTCGGTGCAGCGCCGCAATCGGATGGGTGACGGCCTGGACCGGCCCTTACCCTGCCCCGGCCTGGACCGGGCCAGGGTGCCGGCCCGGGTCAGGTCGCGCGGCCCTTCCCTTTTCCCTTGTCTTGGCGGCGGGCCTGGTCATGGCCGAGCCGTTCGGCCGCCCGCTGGCTCCGGCTGGCGACGGCCACCTGCTGGTGCCACTCGCGCTGGTAGGCGCGGCGTGCCGCCACGTCGTGCCGCCGGGCCAGCGCCGCCAGTTCGCGCTGCATTTTGAGGTAGCTTGCCCAGCGGCGCCCGTCCAGGGCCCCCTCCGCGAGCGCCGCCTGGACGGCGCAGCCGGGCTCGACGCCGTGCGCACAGTCGGCGAACCGGCACTGGACAAAGAGCTCGTCCAGGTCGCCGAAGACCTCCTCCAGGCCGTCCTCGGCGTCGAACAGTCCGAAACCGCGCACCCCTGGCGTATCCATCAGCACCGAACCGCCGGGAAGGGGAACCAGTTCACGGGAGGTGGTGGTGTGCCGGCCCTTGCCGTCCCCGGCCCTGACTGCTCCTGTTTCCTGCGCCTCGAAGCCGACGAGGGCGTTGATCAGGGTGGACTTCCCGGCGCCGGATGGGCCCAGCAGGACGATCGTGCCGCCGGGCGGCAAGTGCCCGAGCAACTCGTCCAGGCCGTCGCCGCGTTCCGCGGAGGTGGTGACCACCTCGACGCCGGCGGCCTGCAGCATGACCTGGCCGACGACGTCGTCCGCCACCGCCGCCAGGTCCGCCTTGGTGATCACCACCAGCGGGGTGGCACCGGAATCCCAGGCCGCGACCAGGGTCCGTTCGAGCCGGTTGTGGGTGAGCGGCCGGTCCACCGGCACGACGACGCCGACGATGTCCATGTTGGCGCCGAGCACCTGCGCCTCGGAGGATGCCTCGAAGGCGCGCTTGCGGCTCAGCTCGGAGCGGCGCGGCAGCACGCCCATGATGGCGGGGCCGCCGGCCGCGTCGCTGCCGAGCCAGACCCAGTCCCCGGTGGCCGGTGTCGGCCCGGTCCGCGGGTAGGGCAGGTGCGACAGTCCGCTCCGGTCCGCGACCAAGACGAGGTTGCGGTCCACCCGGACCACCCGTCCGGCGCTGGTGCCGCCGGGGACGGGATTGGCGGAGAAAAGTTCCGTGACGGCCCCGGTGAAACCGAAACGGGCCGGCCCCTGAAGGCCGGTGTGTTGACTGAACTGAATTTTCAATGGAAACCCTTTGATGGGCCCCGGAGGAGAGTCGCGCGCTGCGGTCGAAGAGGACCGGTCAGTTGAAGGCTAGGAGATACGGACGGCCGGGGCAGGAATAATGACGTGGCTTAGGGGTGTGCGCTGCGCGCGCAGTTCCGTTGCATTCATTGCTTCCACCTCCCCGGTCATTCGGCCCATGTCCGGGCTCATGTATCTGGGCTCATCCGGCGGCCGTCCCGGCCGCGGTTTCTTTAGGGTAACCGAGAGCGCCGCGGCCGGCTAGGCATTTGTCAGGCGAGTTTGCCGTCCAGCGGCCGCTCCCGGTACAGCCGGAGCGCGGCATCCACCAGCGAGACCCGGTTCAGCCCGGCCACCTCGGCCAGCGGGATCCAGGCCGCGTGGGTGGTGCTGCCGCCCACCTCGTGCCGCAGTTCGCCGCCGGAGATGCTCGCCGCGTAGACCAGCCGCAGGGACTGGAAGTCCCGCTGGCCGCCGTCGAGCCGGGCCTCGGCGGGCCAGTGCCCGACGTCGACCCCGAGCATGGGTCCGATCTCGGCGTGGTAGCCGGTCTCCTCGTAGATCTCCCGGCGGCACCCGTCCACCGGGTGCTCGGCGAGGTCCAGGCCGCCGCCGGGCAGGGTCCAGCCCTCACGGCCGCCCTGCTTCCAGTACGCCAGCAGGAGCTGGTCATCGCGGATGATGAGTCCGTAAGCGGCCGGGCGGGTGTCGAATGGCAGGGTCATTGATCCAGCGTAACGGTGCGCCGCCCGACCCTGCCGGATCACCAGGATCGGCCCTAGAGTTTGACTGTGACCAACCTAGAAGTCCTGCCGCCCGAAGAAGTCTGCCCGCCAGCGCACAGCGTGGAAGGTGCCGCCGGCGGCCCGTGCCTGCAGCTATGGCCGGCCCGGGAGGTACCGCTGGGCGGGGTCCGGGCCATGACCGTCTCCCGGACGCTCCCGCAACGCGGGCTGCCAACCGTGGGCGCCTGGTGCTTCCTGGACAGCTTCGGTCCGGACCGCACTGCGATGTCCGTCCTGCCGCACCCGCACACCGGGCTGCAGACCGTCACCTGGCCGCTCGCCGGCACGATCCGGCACCGCGACAGCGTCGGCAGCGACGTGGTCGTCCGCCCCGGTGAACTGAACATCATGACGGCGGGCCGCGGGGTGTCGCACTCCGAATTCGCGCTGCTTCCCGGGGGCGGGGTTGCCGGGGACGCGGAGCCGGGCGGTCCTGTGCCGGAGCTGCCGGTACAGCGCGGCCTCCAGTTGTGGGTGGCGCTGCCCGACGCCGAACGGCACCGGGCGCCTGCGTTCGAACAGCACCGCGAGCTGCCGGTGGTCCGCGGCGGCGGTTTCGCCGCGACGGTGATCGTTGGGACCCTCGCGGGCACCGCCTCGCCCGCCACCACCTACTCCCCGATCGTGGGCGCCGACATCCGTTGTTCCGGCCGGATCAGCCTGCCGTTGCAGCCGGAGTTCGAACACGCCGTGCTGGTGCTCGACGGCGCCCTGGCCCTTGACGGCCAGGAAGTGCCGCCCGGGCCGCTGGGCTACCTCGGTTCCGGGCGCGGCAGCCTGGAACTGGACGCGGCGCCGGATACCCGGTTCGTCCTGCTGGGCGGCGAGCCGTTCGAGGAGGAACTGCTGATGTGGTGGAACTTCGTGGGACGAAGCCACGACGAGGTGGCCCAGTCGCGGCTGGACTGGGAGGCCCAGGCAGGGCTCTCCGACGCGGACGCCTCGCGCGCGCGGTTCGGCCAGGTGCGCGGGCACGGTCCCGGAGCCGGCCCCGAAGCCGGGCGGATCCCTGCGCCACCGCTGCCCGGGGTGCCGCTGCGGCCGCGGCGCAGGCAGTGAAGCCCGGCTAATCCTGCTCGGCGACGAGCTGGAGCACGCCGAACACCGGTTCCTGCTGCAGGACCCGCACGTCGGTGATCCCCGCGGCGGCCAGCGCCGCACGGAACGCGTCCTGCAGCCGCGGCACATTCATCCCGAGTCCGCTGCCCAGGATCACCGGCCCCTCGATTCCGAGCTGCCGGACGGTTTGTTCGGCCAGGGCGGCGAGGTCGCGGCCGGCCTGGTCAATCAGGGCCCGGCTGGGACCGTGGCCGGCGTCGGCGGCCTCGACGACGAGCCGGGCGCGCTGTGCCCAGTAGCGGCGTCCGGTATCCGGGGAATGGAACAGGGCGATGAGCTTGTTCGGGTGGTCTGCGCCGCAGGAGTCCAGCAGCGCTAGAGTCATGTCATCCGGTTCCAGCCCCTGGTTCATCCGGCGCAGGCTGTGGCGGACGGCTTCGCGGCCCAGCCAGTAGCCGCTGCCTTCGTCGCCGAGCAGGTAGCCCCAGCCCCCGGCCCGGGCTTCCTGTCCAAGGCTGTTCCTGCCCCACGCGGCCGAGCCGGTTCCGGCGATCACGGCGACGCCGGAGCTGGCGCCGCCGGCTGCCAGCAGGAGCCGGGAGTCGTGCACCACGGTGATTTTGGCGCCGGGCACGTGCGGGGCGATCAACGCAGCGAGCGCCGCGGCATCGTCGTCGGTGTCGATCCCGCCCGCCCCGGCGTAGACCTGCGCGACGCTCCCCCCGCCGATGCGGGCGAACAGCTCGGCCAGGTTCCGGGCGGCCTCCTCGGGCGTGACGTTCTGGACGTTGGCGCTGCCCACCGACTCGTCGGCCACGGGGGTGCCGGCCTCGAACCGGACCCCGCGGGTCTTGGTGCCGCCGATGTCGAGTCCGATCACGGCGCCGGGAGCGGTGTTGTGCCCGGTTGCGGAAACGGCGTCCGGCCGGGCGGGGATGTCAGAATGAGTCACCGGAACAGCCTACTGAATCACCGACAGGAGTGAGCAATGCCCGACGACATCTTCGGTACCCGGATCATCGCCGCACCGATGGCCGGCGGGACCTCCACTCCAGCCTTCGTCACGGCCGTGCACGAGGCCGGCGGTCTGGGCTTCCTGGCCGCGGGCTACAAAAGCGTTCCCGCCATGCTGGCGGACATCCACGCCGCCAGGGCGTCCGGCGCGCGGTTCGGCATGAATGTGTTCGTGCCGGATCCGGCCCAGCTGGCGCCCTCCGCGGCTGCACTGGCCGAGCTTGCGGAATACCGGCTGAGGCTGCGCGCCGATGCCGCGCGCTACGGCGTGGAGCTCCCGCCCCTGCGGCTTGATGACGACGACGCGTGGCAGGCCAAGGTCGAGGCCCTGCTGGCGGATCCGGTGGAGCTGGTCAGTTTCACCTTCGGGCTTCCCGGCGCGGACGTGGTCCGCGCCCTGCGGCGGGCGGGGTCGGCGGTGCTGGCCACGGTCACCACCGCGGCCGAGGCCCGGGAGGCGGCCGACCAGGGCGTGGATGCCCTGGTGGTGCAGCATGGGTGCGCCGGGGGCCACAGCGGGGCGTTCCTGCCGGCGCCGGGCTCGAGCCGCGCCGGGTTCAGAAGCGCCGGGTTCAGCCGCGCCGGCCACGACGGCGGAGCTGATCGCGACCGTCCGGTCCGCCGTCGCGCTCCCCCTCGTCGCGGCCGGCGGGATCATGGATGCCGCCGGCCTGGACCGGGTCCTGGCCGCAGGCGCGCAGGCAGCCCAGGTCGGCACGGCCCTGCTCCGCACGGCGGAGAGCGGCGCCCGGCAGGTGCACAAGGATGCCCTGGCCAGCCCGCACTTCACCCGGACGGAACTGACCCGCGCTTTCACCGGACGCCCGGCCCGGGCGCTGGTCAATGAGTTTGTCCGGGACCACCCCGACGCCCCGGAGGCCTACCCGGCGGTGCACCACCTCACCGCCCCGCTGCGTGCGGCCGCTGCCGCCGCCGGGGATGCGGAGCGGCTGAACCTCTGGGCCGGGACCGGCTGGCAGCGGGCGCGCGCCGTCTCCGTCGCGGAGGTCCTGGCGGGCCTGGGGGGCTGACCCGCAACCGCCGGGGCCGAGCTACCGGCTCAGCTACGGGCTCAGTTGCCGGAGCGTCCGCGCACGAAACCGGCCAGGAGCGCCGGGCCCTCGCTGAGCACCAGCTCACGGAACAGCCGCACCGGGTCCGGCTCGGCGTCCGCTCCCCCGCGCCGCTCCCGCCAGGCCAGGCCGATTTCCCGGAACGCCAGCTCGGAATCCAGCGCCAGCTCCACCCAGCCCAGGTCGCCGGGCCGGCCTGCGGTGTGACGTCCGGTGTCCGGCCCGCCGGGCGGCAGGATGCTTACGCCGAGCCCCGCCGACACGAGCCCCCTGACCGTGTGGGAATCCTGGCTTTCGAAGGCGATGCGTGGCCGGAACCCGGCTTCACGGAACAATGCGTCGGTCAGCGAGCGCATGCCGTAGCCGGGGCCCATCGCCACGAACGGGTCCCGGCGGATCTCCGCGAGGCGGGCACGACGACGCCGGGCGAGCGGGTGCCGGTGGTGGACCACCAGCCGCAGCGGTTCCCGGTACAGGGCAGCCGAGGAAATCAGCCGGCTCGGCGCCGCGATCGGGGCCGTGAGCGCCAGATCCGCGTCCCCGGCGGCCAGTTCGGCCAGGCAGCCCTCCCGCGCACCCTGGCTGAGATCGAAGGCCGGCTGGGGATGCCGGCTGCGGAAGGCACTGATCAGCAGCGGCAGCATCGCCTCGCCGAAGGTGTGCTGGAAGGACACCGAGATCCGGCCTCGCACCACCTCTGATTCATGCCGGACCTGGTCCAGTCCGCTTTGGAAGGCGCCCAGCGCGGCCTCAATGTGCGGGAGGAGCGTCCTGGCCGCGGGGGTCAGCCGCACGCCGCGACCGTCGCGGATCAGCAGTTCCGTGCCGATGATGCTGCTGGCCCGCGCGATTCCACGGCTCACCGTCGATTGGGGCAGTCCCAACACCTCGGCCGTGGCGGTGATGTGCCGGGTCCGCCCGAGCTCGGCCAGCAGCGGCAGCAACGGCAGCAACTGAACGAGCTGCTTGTGTTCCACGTCCATGCCCCACCCCTTCAATCGTTCCGCATTTGCTATGAATTCTACGAAAAACATGCATTGGAAGCATGCCTTTCCGGCATCTACTCTGGAGACATGCGCCGCCTTACCCTCCACAATCCCGCCGCCGAGTGCGGTACAGCAGCGGACGGCGGCCCCTCGGCGGGCGGCGGGGTGCCCGCGTGGGCTGGCCATCCCAAAGGCTCAGCGGCTTACCGCCGGATCCTCGCGGGCCTGGCCTTCGCCGGCGTCGCGACCTTCGCCCAGCTCTATTCAACCCAGGCCGTGCTGCCGATCATCGCCGCCGACTTGCAGGTGACGGCGGCCGAGGCGGCCCTGACCATCTCGCTGGCCACCGTCGGCCTGGCGGCGGCCGTGCTTCCGTGGTCCTTTTTGGCCGACCGGATCGGGCGGGTGCGGGCCATGGCCTGGGGCATCTCCGCGGCCACCATCCTGGGGCTGCTCGCCCCGCTGGCGCCCAGCTTCCCGGTCCTGCTGGGCCTGCGGACGCTGGAGGGCATGGCACTGGGCGGCATCCCGGCCATCGCCATCGCCTACCTGAATGAGGAAGTCAACAAGGCCCATGCCGCCTTGGCGGCGGGCAGCTACGTCGCCGGCACCACTCTGGGCGGGCTGGCGGGCAGGCTGGTGGCCGGCCCGGCTGGCGAACTGTGGGGCTGGCGGGCCGCGGCACTGGCCGTGTCCGTGATGGCGGCGGCCGCCGCCGTCCTCTTCCTGGTGCTGGTTCCGCCGGCACGGAATTTCACCGCCGCGGCCGCCAGCGGATTCCGCGGCGCCCTCACAACCCTGGCCGGCCATACCCGGAACCCGCGGCTGCTGGCCATCTACGTCCAGGCGTTCCTGCTGATGGGCGGCTTCGTGGCCGTCTACAACTACCTTGGCTTCCGGCTGTCCGGCGCACCTTTCAGCCTGCCGGCGACGCTGATCAGCCTGATCTTCCTGGCCTATCTTTCCGGCACCGTCTCCGCCCGCTGGGCCGCCGGGCTGACGCTGCGCTTCGGCCGGCGGAACGTGCTCGTGGCGGGCACCGTCCTCATGGTCGCCGGGCTCGCCCTGACCCTGACCCAGTTGCTGGTCCTGATCCTGGCCGGCCTGCTGCTGTTCACCGGCGGCTTCTTCGCGGCCCACAGCATCGGCTCCGGCTGGACCGGAGTGATTGCGAGCACCGGCCGCGCGCAGGCCGCCTCGCTCTACAACCTCGCCTACTATCTGGGATCCAGCGTCATCGGCTGGGCCGGCGGCCTGCTGTTCCAGTCCCTGGGCTGGAACGCCCTGGCCCTGGCCGTGATGGGGCTGGCCTGCGCGACGGCGGTGATCACCGCCGTCGCGCATCCCGCCGGCGCTGGGGCCGCCGTCCTCCCCGGCGCATCCGCGGGGCGGAGCGCAGCCCGCTAGCGGGTCGCCTCGATAGCGTGCACAAGATCGGCGGCAATGTCCGCCGGATCCTCCAGCCCCACGGAAACCCGGAGCAGGCTCGCGTGCGGCTTGGCCTCCGCGGCCACCGGCCGGTGGGTCAGGCCTGCGGGATGCTGGATGAGGGTGTCAATGCCGCCCAGCGAGACGGCGTGCGTGATCATGCTGACGGCCGCCGGGACGCGTTCGGCCTGCTCAGCACTGGCCAGTTCAAACGCCAGCAGCGATCCGGGCCCGGCCATCTGCGTTCCGACCAGGCCCTGCGGGTCGCACTCCGGCAGGCCCGGGTAGTAGACCCGCCGGACCAGTCCGTGTTCCGCGAGGGCGGCGGCGACCTTCTCGGCACCGGCCTGCTGCGCCCGCACCCGGACCGGCAGCGTCGCCAGGCCCCGGTGCAGCAGGTAGGCCGGCCACGGTGTGAGGATGCCGCCGGTGATGGCCCGGAGCTGCCGGAGCCGGACGGCCCATTCCGGAGAAACGGCGACGACGCCGCCCATGGCGTCGCCGTGGCCGCCGAAAAACTTGGTGGCGCTGTGCAGCACCATGGCCGCGCCGTGCCGGTACGGCTGCTGGAGGACCGGGGTGGCGAAGGTGTTGTCCACCAGCAGCGGCACGCCGTCCGCCGCGGCCGCGGCGGCGGCGATGTCGACGAGCTCCAGGCTCGGGTTCGCCGGCGTCTCCAGGATGACGAGCCCGGTGTCGGGACGCAGGGCCGCCCGGATGCCGTCGGGCGTGGTGAAGGTGACCTCGGTGCCCAGCACCCCGGAGGCCAGCAGGTGATCACTGCCGCCGTAGAGCGGACGCACCGCCACCACGTGCTTCTTCCCGGCGGCGACGACGGCGAGGAGCACCGCGCTCAGGGCGGCCATGCCGGTGGCGAAGGCGACAGCCTCCTCAGTGGCCTCGAGCAGGGCGACCCCGTCTTCGAACCGGGCGACGGTCGGGTTCCAGAGCCTCTGGTAGACCGTGCTCTGCCCGTCCAGGTGCGGGCCTCCGGTGGCCATCTGTTCGTAGGCGAGGCCGCCGTCGTGCACGGAGGGCAGCGGCGCCGTGGTGGAGAGGTCGATCGGGACGGCGTGGACGCCGAGTTCCGTGAGGCCGTTCCGGCCGGCGTGGACCGCCAGCGAGTCTTGAGAAAGCACCGTACTCCTTTTGAATATTCACCATTGAATGCGGCAAGTATCTGGCAAAAATTCGGAGTTTTACAGGCCTGTTGAATGGAACTGGTGGATTGGGCCGTTTATGATGAATGCACCACACATCAAGGAGGATCCGTGAGCAGCGGCACGAAGAATGTTCGACCGGGAGCGGGCACCGGCGAACCCCTGGACGCCATCGACGAGCGCCTGCTCGCCGCCCTGGTGGCGGACGCCCGGATCTCCAACAAGCAGCTGGCCGAGCTGGTGGGTATCGCGCCCTCCACGGCCCTGATGCGCACCCGCGCCCTGTCCGAACGCGGGATAATCCAGGGTTTCGAAGCCAAGCTCAGCCTGGCGGCGGTGGGCCGCTCGGTGCAGGCGCTGATCGCTGTCCGGCTGCGCGCCCACGACCGCGAACAGATCGACCGCTTCACGGCCCGCGTCCCCAAACTGCCCGCCGTGCTTTCCACGTTCCACACCTCCGGCTCGGTGGATTACCTGCTGCATATCGCCGTCGCGACCACAGAGGACCTCAGGGACTGGGTGCTGGACAATCTGGCGACCGACCCCGTGGTGGGCCACACCGAGACCACCCTGGTGTTCGACCACATCCAGGGCAACCACGGGCCGCTGCCGGACTAGGTCCGGCCCGGCCGGCCGCCGGCTACCGCAGGGCCGCCCGCAAAGTGACGGCCGCCAGCCCGAGGGCAAAGACCGCGCACAGCGCGACGAACCAGGCCACGGCCGCACCCAGCCCGACGATGCCGGCCGCAAGTCCCAGGCCGATGACCGGGAAGGCGCTGCCCAGGTACGTGATCACGTAGACGGTGCTGATGATCTGGGCGTGCCGTGCCGCTTCCACCTTGCCGGCCACGTCGTTGAAGACCGTGCGGAAGGAGATGCCCTGGCCCAGGCCGGCGGTGATGCTGGCCGCGATCAGCAACCACGGGCTGCTGACCGCGGCGGCCGCGGCGATCAGCAACACGGACGCGGCCAGCAGGGTCAGCCCGGCGGGCACCACAAACCGCCCGCGCACGGCCAGCAGCTGGCTCAGCGCCGAGGCCGCGAGGGTCAGGCCGGCAAGCAACCCGATCAGCGGCCGGGAGTCCGCGTGGACGATCTGGGCGAAATAGCCCGGGGCCAGCGAGAGGCAGAAGCCGAAGACGGCAAAGCTGAGAAATCCCACCGCGGAGGCCAGCCAGAACGCACCGCGCGCCTCACTCGAGACCGAGGGACGGCGGGGAGCGAGGACCTTCAGCGGCTGCGGGCCGGCGACCGAGCTGAGCGCCGGCCTGGCCTTGAGCAGGTAGAGCGGCACCAGCAGGGCCAGCAGGGCAACCGAGTGCAGGTAGTAGGGCGTGGACGTCGGACCGGGGAGCACGGACAGCACCCCGCCGATCGCCGGCCCGGCCGCCACACCGCCGGCCGATGCCAGCAGCGTGAACCGCGAGGCCCATTCGGGCCGGCTCGGCAGCAGCTCACGCAGGGCGGCAGAGCTGGCGCCGGTGGCGAGGGCCACCGCGGCCCCCTGCAGCGCCCGGCCGACGCACAGCGAGAGCAGGCTGTCGGCGTTGGCGAAGACGAAACCGCCGGCGAGGCCCACCAGGACCGCCAGGACCAGGGCGGCGCGCCGGCCGATGTGGTCCGACCAGTGCCCCGCCAGGACCAGGGTGGCCACAAGGGCGAGCACGTAGGCGGAGAAGGCCACGGTCACGTCCAGGGCCGTGATGCCCAGCTTGGCCTGCAACAGCGGGTACAGCGGGGTCGCCAGATTGGCGCCGACCAGCAGCGTGAAAATGACGACGCCGGCCATCACCAGCCGCGCGGTGACGGAAGCGTCCCAGCCCCAGCGGTCTGCCGTGGCCGGGCGCATGCGAAGTTCGCTGAAGACGGTCATGGCGGTGCCCCTGCTGCGTTGACTCGGGCCGGCCGGAGTCCCTGTGGGGAGGTGCCGGCCCGGTGGATATTGGTACCTACAGACTGCGTCATCGGTGACCCAGGGAACCAAGTCTTGTGCCAAAATTGAGCAAAACCGTCAATCGCGGACCGCAAGTATGAACCGGAGTGATGATTTGAACAGCCTGGACCCCACCGACCTTAAGATCCTGCTCGAACTCATCAAGGATCCGCGGATCCAGATCGGCGAACTCAGCGACGTCTTGGGGATTGCCCGCAACACCGCCCAGTCCCGGGTCCGGCGGATGCTGCGCTCGGGCCTGCTGCACGACGGCGGCCGCGAAATCGACCTGGAGGCGGTGGGGTACGACGTCGTCGCGTTCGTCACGATCGAGGTGAACCACCGCGAACTCGACGGCGTGGTGGGCGCCCTGCGCCTGATCCCCCAGGTCCTCGAGGTGCACGAGATCTCCGGCCGGGGCGATGTCTGGTGCCGGGTGGTGGCGACCGATACGCATAACCTGCAGGCCGCGCTACGCTCCATCCTGCGGGTCAAGGGCGTGATCCGGACCGAAACCGTCCTCGCCCTGCATACGCACATCCCGTACCGCACCGAGCCGCTCATCAGCCGGCTGGCCCAGGGCAGCGCACTCGCCCCCGGCCGTTCCGGCGCGCGGCGGGCGGGGTCCGCCGCCACGGCTAAAGACGGGATAATGGCCCCGTGACTATCATCGACAACGCCGTCTACGTTGACGGCGTCCGCCGCGCCGAGCCGCGCAACCTGGAACAGACCGTTGAGACCATGACCCAACACGGCGGCATGGCCTGGATCGGTCTGTACCGGCCCACCGAAGACGAAATGGCCGCCGTCGCGGCGGAATTCGGCCTCCATGGCCTGGCCGTGGAAGACGCGATCTCCGCGCACCAGCGCCCCAAGCTGGAACGCTACGATGACAACCTCTTCACCGTACTCCGGCCGGCCAGGTACCTGGACGAAACGGAGACGGTGGAGTTCGGCGAACTGCACGTCTTCACCGGCCGGAACTTCGTGGTGACGGTCCGGCACGCCGAAACAGCTGTCGTCGGCCAGGTCCGGCGCCGGCTCGAGGGCCGCCCTGACCTGCTGTGCCACGGCCCCGAGGCGGTCCTGTACGCCCTGATGGACCAGGTGGTGGACGATTATGGGCCGGTCGTGGCCGGCCTGGAGAACGACATTGACGAGATCGAGGACCAGCTCTTCAGCGGCGACCCGCTGGTCTCCCGGCGCATCTACGAACTCGCCCGGGAGGTCATCCATTTCCAGCGGGCCATCCACCCGCTGCCGGCCATGATGCAGCAGCTGCGCCGGGGGTTTGAGAAGTACGAAGTGGACACGGAACTCCAGCACAGCCTGCGCGACGTCGAGGACCACGTGGAGCGGCTGATCTCCCGGGCCGATTCCTTCCGCGACCTGCTGCAGAACGCGCTCACCCTGGACGGCACGCTGACCGCCAACCGCCAGAACGAGGCGAGCGCGGAACAGAACGAACAGGTGAAAAAGATCTCGTCCTGGGCGGCCATCTTCTTCGCGCCGTCGTTTGTGGCCGGCGTGTATGGCATGAACTTCGAGCGGATGCCCGAACTGCACTGGACCTTCGGCTACCCGATGGCGATCGGCATGATGGCCGGCACGGCGGCGATCATGTACGGCATTTTCAAGCGGAAGGGCTGGCTCTAACCGGCCGCCGCTCCCGGCGTGCCGGGCCCCGTGTAGTCTGGCGGCATGAGCGCGCGGCGGGACCGGTTCCGGCACATCGTGGAGACCCTGGGCAGGCATGGCCTGGGCTTCGCGGCGGGTTATCTGGGCCTCGACCGCCTGCACCTCCCGGCCCGGACCGCAACCCGGTTCCCCGCTGCCGCCCGGGTCCCGCTGCCCGCCCGGATCCGGCTCGCGTTGGAGGACCTGGGTGCGGTCTACATCAAGTTCGGCCAGATCGTTTCAACCCGCACGGATGTGCTGCCGCCGGAGTATGCCGCCGAACTCGCCAAGCTGCAGGACGAGTCGCCGGCTGTTCCGGCTGCAGAGATCCGGTCCATCATCGGCGAGGAACTTGGTCCGCGCGCGGGCCCGTTGCTGGGCTCGCTGCAGGACGTCCCGCTGGCCACCGGATCCATCGGCCAGGTCCACGAGGCGTTCCTGGCGGCGCCAGGCGGCGTCCGGTCCGACGTCGTCGTCAAGGTGCGGCGCCCCGGCGTCGTGGCGCAAGTGAACGAAGACCTTGAGGTTATGGCAGAACTGGCCCGACGGGCCGAACGGGCCTCCGCCACCGTGGCCGGCTACCATGTGGCGGCCCTCGTGGAGGAGTTTTCCCAGACCATGCGGGCCGAGCTCGACTACCTGCAGGAGGCCAGGAACGCCGAACAGTTTGCTGCGAACTTCGCCGGCGACGGCCGCGTCCACATCCCCCGCGTCCTCTGGGACACCACCACTTCCCGGGTGCTGACGCTCGAGCGCATCCGCGGTATCAAAATCAGCGACGCCGGGGCGCTCGGCGCGGCCGGGATCGATTCCGGCGAGCTGGCCGTGAGGGCCTGCAATATTTTGCTGAAAATGGTCTTCGAGGACGGCTTTTTCCACGCCGACCCGCATCCGGGCAACTTCTTCGTGGAACCTGACGGGTGCCTGGGCATCATCGACTTCGGCATGGTCGGCCGGATCAGCGACGCCACCAGGTGGAGCCTCGTCCGCGTCCTCCTGGCCGTCGTCGAGCAGGACGCCGGCCGGCTGGCCAGCGCCGTGGTGGAACTGTGCGGGGCGGAGGATACGGCCGACTACGGCGGGCTTCGGGCGGCGCTGGGCCGGCTGGTGGAGCGCTACGCCGGCCGGCCGCTGGCACAGGTCCCGATCGTCCCGGTGCTCGCAGAGCTGGCCGGCCTGCTGCGCACGCACCGGTTGCGGCTGCCGCGCGAGGCCGCGCTGCTGGTGAAGATGCTCGTCATGGCCGACGGGCTCGGCAAGCAGCTGGACCCCGGGTTCGAGCTCACCGCCCAGCTGGCTCCCTTCACCCGGAGGATCATTCTCGGCTCGCTGTCCCCCGCGGCGCTGGCGGGAAGGCTGAAGAAACTCGGCTGGGAGGCGCTGCGGTTCGGGACCGAAGCTCCGGAGCTGGCACGTCGGCTGCTCGAGGTGCTGGAGCGCGGCGGGCTGGACATCCATTTCCGCGCCGACGAGCTGGACCGGCTGATGGACAAGGCCGAGCGCACCGGCAACCGGATCGTCGCGGGCCTGATCACGGCGGCGTTGATCGGCGCCGTCGGGGAGCTGGTCTCCGTCCAGCCGGACCGCTGGCGCGGCTGGCCCCGGGCCCTCTTCACCGCCGGCCTTGGCGGTGTCGGGGCCCTTGGCGGCTACCTGGCGGTCACGTCCCGGCACCGTCGGCCCGGCTGAACCGGCGCTCTTCGGCCGGTGCTGTTATCCAGCCCGCACAGCTAGCGCGCCCTGCGGCGGTTGCGGGCCAGCGCTACCAGCCGGATGAAGGCCAGGACGAAGGCGGCCTCGATCAGCGCCATGAGCCCGAGCCACAGCCACTGACCGCGGCCGATGAAGTAAATGGCGCCGAGGGAGACAAGTACGCTGCCCAGGACCAGGGCATACACGGCGAAACCGAAGGCCACGCGCGCGCTGCGTACCCCCGTGCGGAAGCCGAAACCGTTGGGCTCACCGCCCGGCAAGCCGCCCACGCGGTCTTTTCCGGCCGGCCTGAGCCGGTCGAATTCTTCCCACGGATCAAGGTTCTGTTCCGGCTGCTGGTCGGCCATGACCCCATTATCCCGCGGCCGCGCCGGGCAGGCTTCACGGCTTAGGCGGCCCGCTGGGCAACTTCGCCGGGCCCGGCTCCGGCCGCCCCGAAGATGAGCTGGCGGGTGGCGATCTTCTCGGTGAAGAACCGGTCGTGGCTGACCACAACGACGGCGCCCGGGAAGTGCTGCAGCGCCCGCTCCATCACCTGGGTGCTGGAGAGGTCCAGGTGGTTTGTGGGTTCATCCAGCAGCAGCACCGAGGCGCCGGAGAGCAGGCACTGCGCCATCGCCACCCGCGCCTTCTGGCCGCCCGAAAGGTTGCCGATCTTCTGCTTGAGATCCGCCTCGGAGAACTGGAACATCGCCAGGAAGCGGTTGACGGACTTCTTCGTGGCGCTGAAAGCGAGGCTGTCCGGCAGCGCGTTGACGGCGTGCGAGACGGTGTCGCCGTCGTCGAGGTCCTCCAACATCCGGTTGTAGGACACGAAGCCGGGCCCTTTGGCCCACGCCACGACGCCGGAGTCGGCGTGCTCCTCGCCGGTGAGGACCTTCAGCAGGGTGGACTTCCCGCTGCCGTTGGCGCCGAGCACGGCAATCCGGTTGCCCTTGCGGATTTCAAAGCTCAGGTCCTCGAACAGCAGTTTGTCGCCGTAGGACTTGCCCAGCCCCTCCACCCGGCACAGCACGTCCTTCACGTGCAGTCCGCCGTAGATATCGGTGACGATCTGGTCTACCGGCCGGGGCGTACGGGATTTCTTGATCTTGGCCAGCTGGTTGCCCAGGCCGGGGCCGGCGGCCTTGGCGGCTTCGCGGCGGTCGGCGATCCCCTCGGCTTCAAAGGCGAGAAGTTCGGATTCGTGCACGAACTGTGCCTCAAGGGACTTGAGCCGGAACTGTTTCTGGACCACGTATTCGCCGAAGTTTCCCGGGTACTCGTGCAGGTGGAAGTTCTCCACCTCGATGATGCGGGTCACCACGGCGTCCAGGAACGAGCGGTCGTGCGAGACGATGACAGCAGCGCCCTTGAAGTCGCGGAACCAGCTCTCCAGCCATTCGACGCCGGCGACGTCCAGGAAGTTGGTGGGCTCGTCCAGCAGCAGGACATCCGGTCCTTCGAGCAGGATCTTGGCCAACGCTGCACGGTTGCGCCAGCCGCCGGAGAGCGCATCGATGGCGCAGTGGCGGTGCGCGTCGTCGAACCCCAGCGTGGTCAGGACCGTGTCGATGCGGCGCGGATAATCCCAGCCGTCGAGCCGCTCCATGTCCTCGAAGAGCCCGGCCTGCCGGCCGATCAACCGGTCCAGTTCCTCGGCCCCGGGTTCCCCGGCGATGGCCGCGTCAATGGCGGCAAGCTCGGCTTCAACGGCCTTAATCTCACCAAACAGCCCGTCGAGCACCTCGGTGATGGTCGATTCGCCGTTGAGCTCGGAGAATTGCGAGAAGTACCCCACGCGGGTTCCCAGCTCCACGCTGACCGTGCCGGTGTCCGGTTCCACCTGGTCCAGGATCAGTTTCAGGATGGTGGTTTTGCCGGATCCGTTCTTGCCGATCAGACCCACCCTGTCCCCGGGTTCGAGCCGGAAGAAGGCCTCACGGAGGATCTGGGTGTTGTCGAAGCGGACGCTGACGTCATGCAGCCGGATCAGGCTCATTGCTGCTGTCCTCTCAAAGGGGGTTGGCCCGGGCACCCGGGCTCGGCCCGGGGCGGAATGGTCCGGGCCTCGGCCGCCCGGACCAAAAGGATTTGAGCAGGAGTGCGTGCCTGGGGTGGGGGTCCCAGACTATCCCGACCCGCCAAGGCAGCCGAATGCGGGAGCAGCCGGGCACGGGGCGTCCGGACGCGGACGCCGGGGCGCGGACAGCCGGGGTGGCAGCGCCTCCCCCGCAGGACGGGACGGCCGGGCGGCGGCCTGACGGCGGTTCTGGGCGGCGTTGGAGAGGCCAGCCGCGCGGTGCTCAGCGGCGTTCTCGTGAGCCCAGGCGCTGTTGCCGCGTTCCGCGGACTTGCCCTGTTCGCCGGACTGGTCTTCCCCCGGCCTCGTCGGCCTCATCGTCATCGGTGGGCGCCGGCGCCGGTGCGGTTTCCCTCTCGGTCGGCTCAGGGGGCGGCGCGGTCTCGGTCGGCTCCGCGGAGACAGTGGCGTTCGGATCCGAGCTGAGCTCCGTCACGGTGGAGGCCATGGCGGCGCCGGTACCGCCGGTGACCACGACGGCGGCAACGACGGTGGCTTTGCCGGCCGTGCCGAGGGCGCTGAGCCAGGGACGATTCCTGCCACGGGGTGATCTTTCCAGGGTGCGTTCATTGAGGGCGGCTGGCGGCGGTCGCACTCAGCCAGCCGCGCGCCCCGTTACCGAACGGAAAGGACGGTTGGGGGCCGGATGGGGATTCCTGCGGAATTCCTCGGGAAAAACACGGCCGGCCCGGGATCCGACCCACCCCCCGGTAGGCTCATTGGAGGCAACAAGAGAGGAAATCATGACAACGGAATCCGCTGCGGAGCGCGGACAGGCAGCCGCGCCCGAACGGTATGAGCACGAGGACGACCTTCAGGGCCAGCGGCACCCCTCTGACGCCGAGCTCCGCGGGCAACTGGCCGAGACGCTGCGCAAGGAGACGGCGCTCGTTGAGAAGTGGGTCTCTTCCGGGGACTGCTTCATCCTCTCGGACGCCGGAAAAGTCCATCTGCCGTCATGCTCCGACATCCAGGCACTAATGGACCGTGAAGCGGCATGGGCACCGTACCTCGATGACCTGGAACGGGTCCGGGACTGGCACGGCACCGACAACGCTCCCCCGATGCCGGCGCTGCTGACGCGCGCCGACGTCGAAGACCTGGCCAGCTATACGGCCTGCCCGGGCTGCGCCCCCGCGCTGGACCACACCCAGAAGCGGGCTGCCGGCCGCGGGTGGACCGCAGTGCAGGCCGGCGGACTGAACTTCCGGCATTTCGGCACGGTGTTCAGCCTCGCCGACGGAACCGAACTCGGCACCCTCACCAGGATTTCCCGGGTGGAGACGGCGGACGGCCTGGACTTCGCCGCGGATTTCGACGGGATCGTCGACCCTGTCGAAGATCCGCTCACCGAACTGGTGTACCGGACCGAGGCGGCCCCGGAGCCGTCCTAGGCGGCACGGGACCGGGCCCACAGACCGGTGACTACTTGACGGTCAGCACCGGGTTCACCGGCGCTTTGAGCGAGTTGACCTGCAGCCCGACCGTCGCCTTCTGGCCGGCGGCCAGCTTGGTGGTCCAGTCCGACCCGGTGCAGGTAATGGCAGCCTTCGGCGCAACCGTGCACTTGATGCCCCACGAGTTGGCGACCGAAGTGACGTTCGGATCGTTCCATGAGACGGACCAGGCCGACACTGAGCGCAGCGCGGTGATGTCGAGGTTGGCAACGTACCCGCCGTTCCAGGAACTGGTGAGCCGCCATACCGCCGTGATGGCCGGGGCGGACGTCGGGACGGAAGTCGGGGTCGGGCTGGACGTCGGGACGGGGCTGGCCGTCGGCGACGCCGTCGCGGTCGGCGTCGGGCTGGGCGTCGGTGCGGGGCTGGACGTGGGTGACGCGGTCGCCGTGGCGGTCGGCACGGGCACGCCGACCGCTGGGGCGGCAGTCAGGATCGGTGCCAGCGCATCGAGTTTGGCCCGCTCCGGGGTCCGCCAGTCGGACTGGACCAGGCCGCCGGTGATGCCCGAATTCGGGTTGAAGGCCCAGTAGCCGTAGGACATGCGGTTGATCTTCAGGTAGTCGACGATCGCCTTCATCCACGCCTTGTCCGAGGCGGTGGCCAGGGCGGTGCCGAACTCGCCGAGCAGGATCGGCGCGATCCCCTGCTTCTGCAGGTAGCCCCAGTTCCGGTCCCAGACGGAGGGCAGGTTCGCCGGGTAGGCGGGGTCGCTGAACCACTTCTGCGCAAAGAGGGACGCCGGGTAGTCGTGCGGGGAATACACGACCCGGTGCGGCGTGGCCAGGATGACCGGTTTGGCGCCGACGTCGGCGAGGCCGCCGCCCCACCAGGTGCCGCCGGCGGTGGCCTGGTTCTCGACCCCTTCGATGATGATCAGCAGGTTCGGGTTGGCGGCCAGGACGGCATTGCCTCCGCGGGTGGCCGCTGCCTGCCAGTCCGTTGCGGCCTTGCCGCCCCAGGTCGCCGCGCCGGCCGGTTCGTTGTGCAGGTCGGCGCCGATGACGGTCGGGTCGTCCTTGTACCGGGTGGCGAGCATCTTCCAGTCGGAGATCCACTTCGATTCCGGCACGGCCGAGGTGTACCACAGTGGCGACTGGTCGGCCGAGGAGGGCCGGTGCCGGTCCAGGATGATCCGCAGGCCGTTGGCTTTAGCACGGGCGATGACCGTGTCCATGACGTCCAGCGGCCTCTTGCCCTGGAGGTTGTAGGCGCGGTTCGCCCAGTAGTTAACGCTGCCCTTGATGGACGCCGCGGCCAGGCACTCGTTCGAGTACGGCAGCCGGACGGTGTTGAAGCCCATCGACTTGATGTTGGCGAGGGCCTCGTCGATGGTCAGCGTCCCCCACAGGCCGTGCGGGACGCAGTCCGGGGTTTCCAGCCCGAACCAGGAAGTGGCTTTGATAACGTACGGGACGTTGTTCGAATCGCGGATCGTGCCGCCGTCGGTGTGCAGCCAGCCGGTCGCGGCCGGGGTGGCGTCCACGACCCGCTCGGGGGCGTACGCCGGCCCGGCCCCGGAGGGTGCCGCCCAGCCCGCCAGGGCCACCACGGCCGCCAGTGCGGCGGCGGCCAGGGCCGCCGTTTTGGGCCCGCGGTGCCGGCGGACAGGTGCTTGCTCAGCAGGGCGGTCGTTGTTCAATTTTCCTCCGGGTCACGGGCGCTGCAGCCTGTGTTGGGTCATGCGCGGACGCTACACAAGAGCCCACCGTACAGAGCGACGCGGGCCGCGCCGCTGCGACGCTCTGTAAGGTACACAAAAGTTACGCGACTTCCGGACGTCCAGCCGGGACAAGGGCTCAAAAACCCCTGCAAATTGTGGAGCTACGGAGATTCGAACTCCTGACCTCTTCTCGTAGGAGGGCACATTTTGTAGCTTGTGGAAGCATGTCGTTTCCTTGATCGGACGCGGGGTGATGGCCAGTGATGGCATCGTCGAGGGCGACGCGGGGGGCTCAACTCCGCGCAATAAGGCCCCTTGGATCACTGGGCCCGCGTTGATCCCTCCGATCAGTAACAACGAGCCCGTAACAGATGATCGAGATCATTCCGCTGGTCCTTATTGGAACAAATATGCCGACGCCAACAAAACAGCTCCCGAACGTGTTTGTAGTGGGCCAGTTGCGGAGCGTGTCGGGGCAAACACCGTACGCGGTGGCCATGTCCTTGATCGGCTTGGACGTGGTAATCGCCTCCCGGCACAAGGTGTAGATTGACCAGCACTCCACGAGCAGCAACTCCATGCAAGGGTGTCTGGGCTGGACATCCGGCCAACTCGCGGTTTATCCAGTCCTCCGGAACCAGGCACTTAGCGTTGCCCTGTGGTTGCACGCCGCAATCACTGCGAATGCTGCGGGGCAGGTCATAGACCTTGCGAACGCCATTGGGAGTGACCACCCATCCAACGTCTCCTCGGCGAGATACTCATCCTTAGGTAGCAACTACTTGTGTACCCGAGAAATAAATGGGTGTTTACTCACTTTTGCGTCACTCATCCGAGTGCCGATGTCCCTCTGATATCCGACGATATTTGAGGAACAAACCATTATTGGGAGGTTCCATGAAAAATTTGCTTTCGAGTAAGAAATCCCGCATCGTTGGCGTGTTCGGCACGGTATCCATTGCCGCTTCCCTTGCCGTGGTCGGCGTCACCACCACCGGTGCTTATTTCAGTGATGCTAAACAGGGGAACCTATCCGGTACCGTTGGATCGATCAAGATCATTGGTTCCGGCGGAGACGGTACTAACAATCTTGCTTTGAACTACGAAAACTTACTACCCGGTGCAGCTAAAACCGCCACGCTGAACTATTCGAACACCGGCACCAGTCCCGAGGATGTTTGGATCGTGTTTAATAATGCGGATGCTTTGCACGCACTCAATGATCTGGGAACGTACGGTGAATTCCACATTGCGGCCAACGGCACAGCGCTATTCGATTCGGCCAACCTCAATGACGATGCGAATGGCACGTGCGGGCCCCTGTCGCCAGCGGGATGTTGGCCCGTACCCAAGATGGTGAAACTCGCCTCCAACGTGGGACCGGGATCCGGTGGAACTGCTTCATTTACCTTCGCCTATGCCAGCAAGCTCTCCTCCCAACCCACCGCGGGAAATGCCGGATGGAATGCCTATCCACTTGCAGCGCCGACGGCTAGCGGGCTGCCGTATCAGTTGGTTGCTACTCAGGCCGGCCAAACACCGTAGTTTGGCCACGGGGCCGGATGCCGTGTCCGAGACACAGCATCCGGCACGACCCTAGCAGCGCGACAGAAATAGAGATCTGATGCTTCGAAAAATCTCTTTGATTGCAGCGGTACTCATCCCATCCATGATCTTTGCTCTTGCCATTCTCGTGGCGGCGGGGGTGCTACCGTACCGCGCCAGTGTGGTACAGACGGGTTCTATGAGCCCGACGTATCCCGCAGAAACCATGCTTTTTGTGAAGCTGGGCGACATGCACCTGGGGCAAGCAATAACTTTCAAAAAGGGCACTGAGACAGTTACGCATCGGTGGATCGCAACGAATGCGGACGGAACGCTTGAGACGAAGGGTGACGCAAATTCATCGCCTGACCCCTCCGGAGTGAAACCAACGGATGTTATTGGCGAGGTGGTTGGGGCTGTCCCTAGGCTCGGCTTCTGGTACATCTACGTGAACAACCCTTACAGCATTGCGTCTATTCTGTTCGGGGGCTTGGCAGTTTGGCTGTCGGTTTCTCTATTGCGGGAGGATGAATCGGAAGTTGAATCCACTGATCTTTTGAGTTTGTCAACCCAAACGGGCGAGAGCTAGGTGTATTGTCCACGGACGTTAGGAACACTCGGCATGGATAGGTGACACGAAGAAGACCTCCGAGTGGAGTGGGGCTTGTCTAAGAGTCCGATCCACAAGGAGGTCTTCAATGTCCCGCGCTTACGCGCTCCTGACGCCCAAGGGCAGGCTCCGGCTGGCCCGGTGCGTAGTCGATGACGGATGGACACTGCGCCGGCCGGCTGAGCGGTTCCAGGTGTCGGTGACGACCGCGGCGCGCTGGGCCGCCCGCTACCGGGAGCACGGTGCTGCTGGGATGGGTGGTCGCTCCAGTCGGCCTGTCACGTCCCCGCTGCGGACGCCGGGGCGGCGATACGCCCGCTCCGGCTCCGCCCACGAATGGGTGAGCCCTCACGTTTTCCGCAAGTCCCAAAACGACGAGTAAACGATGGGTGAACCCCATTTTTGGCAAAAGGAAAGCTCTCCGACCCAACGTTTCCGCAAGTCAGAGAGCTTTCGTGGTGGAGCTAAGGAGATTCGAACTCCTGACCTCTTCGATGCGAACGAAGCGCTCTACCAACTGAGCTATAGCCCCGCAGCAACGCCGTTCCCGGGGGAACGGCGTTGCCAACGTTCCTAGGCTACAAACTATCCGCGCGCATTGCCAGCCAGCCCTCGAATGTCTGCGTGCCGTGTCGTTCTTCAGGCGCCAGGTTGTGACCGGCGCGCAGGTATTTGACCATCCCGCCGGGCAGCGGCAGCTCCACCACGCGGCCATGCGACCCCGACGCCCGCTGCCAGATGAGGGCCAGCTCGCGCATCCCCAGGATCTCGGGTCCCCCGGCTGTCCGGACCCGGTGCGGCACGCCGGACGGCACCTCCAACGCGGCCCCAATCAGCGCGGACGCCACATCGGCGGGCGCGATCGGCTGGAACCGCGCCCCTTTGACCACTGGAACAAGCCACAGCTTGGAACCGGCTGCAAACAAGCTTGCGAGCAGGGAATGGAACTGGGTGGCCCGAAGCACCACGGTCTCCAGACCGGACCGCTGATAGGCCCGTTCCTTGGCTGCCTTCGACTTGTAGTAGCCGAAGCTGCTCCGGTCGCAGTTGACGATCGAGAGCATCACGGCCTTCGGAACCCCTGCGTCCCGGGCGGCGGCCAGCAGCCGTGCTCCGCCGTCGGCGAAGTTCCGCAGCGCTTTGCCGGAGCGCCCCTCAAGACAATCAATGACGACGTCGGCTCCGGCCAGCGCCGCGGCGAGGCCCTCTCCCGTAGTGACGTCGCCGCGGAAGTACGTGGCGCCGTCGACGTGCCCGGGAGCCTCCGGGCCGGGCGGGTGGCGGCTTAGCACGGCCACCGTGTGCCCTCCGCTGACGGCCTGGCGCACCACCTCGTGGCCTACCTGGCCGGTCCCGCCGGCTACGCAGATCCTCGTCATACACGTCAGCGTACCGCCGGCGGGCCACAGAAAACCCCGGACGGCCCCTGCAGCGGGCCACCCGGGGGAGAGAAATGCGGGTCAGGCTCGGCGGCGCTGCAGGACGTCGTCGAGGTTGCTCAGCGCGCTCTGGCCCTTGCCCAGCGGCTTCGACTCGGCAACGGCCGTTTCCGGCTGCCGGACGGCGGCCTGCTTGAGGGACGGCTTGCCGACGGCTTTCGGGGCTTCCGGCAGGTCCAGCGGTTCGGGGGCGGCGCGCTCCGCCTTCGGCGCCTCCACGTACGTCGGCTTCGGTACCTCCACGGGCTCCCAGCTGGAGCCGTCCGCGGAGGCAGGATCGCCGTCCCGGCGGACGGAGGTGTCGCCGGAGGACGCGGCCTCTGCGAGGGCGGCCTGCCGCAGTTCGTCGGCCGTGAGGAGCTTGCGGGCCGGCTGGGGCTTTGGTGCACCGGCCTCGGCGTCGAAGAGCGGGATCTCCTTGACCGGCCCTGCCGCACTGCGAGCGGCGTCGGCCCGGGCCGGGGAGGGTGCCGCCGCTGCGGCGGGGGTGCCCATGGCCGAGCGGAACGCGGCATCCAGCTTGCGCCGGCGGTCCCGCACCGCAAGCCTGCGGAGCAGCACGACGGCGGCAATTGCGCCGAGCAGGGCGGCAGCGGGCAGCCATCCGGACCCAAGGCCGAAGAGCCGCAGTGCCGCGGACACAATTCCGGTGAGCAGCAGGAGCAGGCCAACCAGGGCGAGTGACAGCCGTCCGTAACGGATCCGGAAGGCCGGAGCCGCGGTCGCCCGGCCGCCATCGAGGGAACCCGGGGCTGGCTCGGGGCGCTGCGTACTGGTCATCGGTTTCTCCTGCGGGGCCGCCATCTTCATGACGTTTCCGGCTTGGGGGTCTGCTTTTTCTACCTGCATGGCATCTTTCAGGAGCTCCCCCGCCGGCTGCAGCTGGTGGTGGCCATTCCGGAGCATGTAGGGAGCCACCCATACGATCCAGAGCGCAACAACAATGACAAGGATCACTGAGCTGCTAAGAGGGAAGTCCACAATCAAAACCGTATGAGCAACACGGCGGAGCGGGCGGCATTGGCGGCGGTGTGTCGCGAGGCAACTGCCAAATCACTGGAGATATGACGAAACAGCTGGTCAGGCCGGGGTTTCCGGGGGCCGGCCGGGGCGGGTTTCCAGCCACCTCGCCAGGAGTCCTTCGGGCACTTCCTCGGCAGTCAGGGCGAAGGTGCGGTGGTCCGCCCATTGACCGTTGATGTGCAGGAAACGGGGCCGGTATCCCTCGTCGCGGAAGCCGAGCTTTTCCACCACGCGCAGGCTTGGGGCGTTCTCCGGCCGGATGTTGATTTCCATCCGGTGCAGCCCGAGGGTGCGGAAGCAATAGTCTGTCGCCATTGCCACCGCGGTCGGGGCTATGCCCTGGCCTGCGCGGTCCTGGTCGACCCAGTAGCCAAGGGTGGCCATCATGGCGGAGCCCCACACGATTGATGAGACCGTCAGCTGCCCGACGATCACCGGTTCCCTGAAGCCGGGAGTCCAGGCGGTGATCACAAAGGGCAGGGCCGTGGCCTGCGCGGCCTGCGCCTTGAGCGACCGAACCATCTGGCGGTAGTCGGGCAGCCCGCCGCCGGGAACGGGGTTGGACGCTTCCCAGCGGGCAAGCCACTTGTCGTTGCGGGCCCGGAGCTCGCTCCACTCCCGGCGGTCCCGGTACCGGATCGGGCGCAGCACAAGATCGCCGCACTCCAGGTTCACCGGCCAGGTGAAGCCGCCCCCCATGGGACTAGTGCGTCAGGCCGGAAGCGAAGCCGGGCAGCCATTCACGCAGGCCCGGACCCAGGTCATCGCTGTCACAGGCGAGCTGGACGCAGGCCTTGAGGTAGCTGAGTTTGTCGCCGGTATCGTAACGGCGGCCGCGGAAGACAACACCGTACACGCCGTAGCCTTCGCCCTCCCCGGCGGAGAGTTCCTGCAGCGCGTCCGTGAGCTGGATTTCGCCGCCGCGGCCGGGCTCGGTCCGCTCGAGGACGTCGAAGACTGCTGGGTGCAGGACATAGCGGCCGATGATGGCCAGATTGGACGGGGCTTCGTCGGCGTCGGGCTTCTCGACAAGCTGCTTGATCCGGACGTAGTCCTCACCCTCGACGGCCTCGACGTCGGCGCAGCCGTAGGCGCTGATCTGCGAAGGCTCGACCTCGATCAGGGCCACGACCGAGCCGCCGGTCTTGGCCTGGACCTCGATCATGGTGCTGAGCAGTTCATCGCGGGCGTCGATGAGGTCATCGCCCAGCAGGACGGCGAACGGCTCGTAGCCGACGTGCTGCTTGGCGCGCAGCACGGCGTGGCCAAGGCCCATCGGATCGCCCTGGCGCACGTAGTGAATGTCGCCCAGATTGCTGGCCGCCTGGATGGACTCCAGCTTGGCGGTGTCGCCCTTGGCTTCCAGGGTCGCTTCCAGCGTGGGCACGCGGTCGAAGTGGTCTTCGAGGGCCCGCTTGCTCCGTCCGGTGATCATCAGGATGTCGTTGAGCCCCACTTTCACGGCTTCCTCGACGACGTACTGGATGGCCGGCTTGTCAACAACCGGCAGCATCTCCTTGGGCATCGCCTTGGTGGCGGGCAGGAAACGGGTGCCGAGGCCCGCAGCGGGGATAACGGCCTTACGGACGGAGGCGTTGGGTGTAGTCACTGGACTAATCTAACCGAGGGGGCAAAACATCAGGTAATTGCTCCCGGTACGGCTGCCGCGGTATCCGCCGTCGGCCGCGGCCCGGGCGAAAGGACGCTGCCGCATGAGCACCAAGGACGAGATCCGCCAGCGCCACCGTGCGCGACGCGCTGCACTGTCAGCTGCGGACCTGGACTCCGCCGCGGCCGCTTTGTCCCGGCACGGGCTCGCATGGGCCGCCGGATTGGCCGCCGCCGGGCAGCGCACCTTCGCCGCCTACCTCGGCGTGGGCGCCGAGCCTCCCACCCTGCCCCTGCTGGCCGCCCTGCACGGCGCCGGCCACCGCGTCCTGCTGCCGGTCTGCGAACCGGATCTGGCTCTGAGCTGGGTCTACTGGACCCCCGGTTCGGAGTTTGTCCGCAGCCGCTACGCCCCCATCCAGGAGCCAACGGGTGATCGCTTCGGCACGGCCGAGGTGGGCGCGGCGGCCGGCATTTTCCTGCCAGCTACCGCGCTGGACCGTTCCGGCAACAGGGTCGGCCAAGGCGGCGGTTATTACGACAAATTCCTGGCCGCACTCCCGGCATTCGCCCGACCAGGTGGCCGGGTGCCGACGGCGGCCTTGGTCTACGACTCCGAGGTACTGCCCGCCGGCAGCATCCCGGTCGGAATCTTTCGATCAAACGGTTGACTTCGCTCTCGCGCCGGGGGGCCTGATCGAACTCACTAACCATCCGGAACACCCTTAGCGACCCCGGGCCTTGTCCTGCCGGCCGGTTTGCCGCGTTGACCGGTCCCGCGGGCTTTCCGGGCCTGGGCACGCGGGTGATAGAATTAGCACTCAGGCCCTGCGACTGCTAAAGCCGAGATTCTCGGCAGTTGGGAACCGCTGCCCGCCGACACCGGTGGACGCGATTTCGAGCAGCACGGGACCTGCTCGTTTGTCCTAGAGGAGGAATCCCAGTGCCCACGTATGCATATGCCTGCAAGGACTGCAGCCACGCCTTCGAGACCGTGCAGTCTTTCGCGGACAGCTCACTGACCACCTGCCCGGAGTGCCAGGGGACCCTGCGCAAGAAGTTCAACAGCGTCGGTGTTGTGTTCAAGGGCTCCGGTTTCTACCGGACCGACTCCCGCGACTCCAAGGGCAGCGCCGTTGCACCCGCTGCGCCGGCCGCCCCCGCTGCGGCGAGTTCCACGCCGGCTTCGGCCGCCGCCAGCTAGGCTCCGCCTGCCAGGGCCCGGCGATGCTGGCCCGCCAGGGCCTGCGCCTGCACCGTTGTCCACATAGCTCCATTGGGAGCTCCCGGCGCCGTGGCGGCTGCCAGTAGCGTGGCGGCATGGCCCACCGCCGCCGCCCGCGTTTTCATGGAACCGCACTTTTTGCAGCCCCGCCGCTCCGTTCCCGGGACACCGGAGCACCGTCCGGTCCGCGGCGTGCAGGATCACCGCCGGCTGGCTCCGCCCAATTTTCCGCTGTCTCCAACCGCCGCGCGGCGGTTGGTACCCGGCCGCCCCCGTGGCAGGGCGGGGGTCGACAATCCCGCCGGAAACGGCGGCTCCGCGGCTGGCTGGTCAGCCGGCGCCGGCTGGCGGTCGCCTTGCTCCTGTGCCTCGCCGCCGGCCTGGCTGTGCAGCAGCTGACGCCGGCGCCCGCCCCCACGGTTCCGGTCTGGGCTGCCTCGGCGGACCTCCCGGCCGGCCGTGTGCTGGCTTCTTCAGACCTGGCCGCCGAACAGGTCCCCCCGGGCCTGCTGGCCGGCGGTCCACTTGACCGCGGCGATCTGGAGGGCAAACAGCTCGCCGTCGCCGTCCGCAAGGGCCAGCTGTTTTCCGACTCGCAGCTGGTCGGACCCGGGCTGCTGGCCGGCAGCGCGCCGGGGACCGCGGCCGTGCCGCTGCGCATGGCGGATCCGGCCTCGATCCAGCTGCTCTCCCCCGGCCAGCTGGTCAATATCGTCAGCACCGGCGGCGATGGGTTCGAGCAGGCCGCGACTTCCCGGCTGCTTGCCGCCGCTGTTCCTGTCCTGTGGGCGTCGGCCCCGGGAGGCCGAGGCGGCCAATGGCTCGACCCCGGCGAACTCGACGGGCTGATAGTCGTGGCGGCGGACCCTGACCAGGCCCGCAAACTCGCCGGCGCATCGACCCAGGGGAAGCTGTTCTTCGTCCTGGTCGGCGCCCGGCCGGGATAGCCGCCAGCTGCCGGTGTCCCCGCGGCCCTGCTACCCCCAGTGCGGCGGACGCTGTTCCCTCAACCAGGCGTCATGGTCGTAGCTTCCCGCCTCATCGCCCCAGCGGCGCGGGTCGTCCTCGGCGGCCTTGTTCGGCAGCAGGCCTCCCGACGCCGGACCGCGCACCGCCTGCTTGCCCGCGGCATCCCCCCGCTGCGCACTCCGGCCGGCGGCCTCTTCCCGGGGTTGCCCGGTTCCGTCGGCGGCCTCTTCCCGGGGACCGTTGTCTTTCCCGCCGCCTGCACTCATGCTGCCGGCCTCCTTGCTGCGAATAGCTCTTTCCTGCCGCCGGACAGCGCCGGCAGGTTACCCGCGGTCGGCGGCGGCAGGGGCGTAGGCCTCCTGCGCCTCGTCGACGCTCAGGTTCTCAATGTCGTCGGAGAAGCCGGGCGACGTCCGGGCGGGGCCCGACGCCACAGGTTTCTCCAAGCCGAGGTAACCCCCGATCCGGTCCGCGCAGGCGGAGGGATCGGTGAAAACCTCTATGGTCCATAGTGGCATGTACCGCCAGCCGAGGCGCTCCAGCAGCTGCGGGCGGAGGCGGCTGCGCTCCCGGACCGTCATCCGCCGGTACCGGTCGGTGCCGTCGGACTCGATCGCGACGGGGCGCGGGATTTCGGCGTCGTCCTGCCCGATCGTGTGCATCGGGTCCGCGGCGGCCACCATGTCCAGGACGCCGTCGTACTGGTGCCAGACCCGCGCCCCGCGGGCACGGAGCCGGTCGCCGAGGTCAGCCACCAGCGGGTCCGCGCCCAGTGCCTGTTCGCTGGCCGCCGCGCGGGAGGCCGGGCTGCCGAGGTCGGAATTTCCCGCAATTTCCCGGTCCAGCAGTTCGTAGAAGTCCACCGCCCCGTGGCTCAGCCGGGTGACGTCCAGGTCTTCGGGGCGGAAGCAGCTGAGCACGTGCAAGGAGCGCCGCGCACGGGTCATCGCGAGGGCAAACTTGGCGCGGCCGCCCTCGGCGGACAACGGCCCCAGGCTGTGCAGCGCCCGGCCGTGCGGGGTGCGGCCGTAACCCGGTGAGAAGATCACGTGGTCGCGGACCAGGCCCTGGGCCCGTTCGAAGTCGACCACCCTGAAGGACTCCTCGCCGGCGGTGAAGAAACTGCCGAGCAGCGGGTAGTCCGGCAGCTGGCGGCGGATGGCCTCGCCGATCCGGGCGGCGTGCCGCAGGCTGCCGGTCACGACCGCCAGTGAGGTGCGGGGCCGCCGTGTCGCGTGTTCGAAGACCAGCTCCACCACACGGTTGACCTCGGCCAGGACCGATTCGACGCCGTCGTGGTCGGCGCTCGGCAGGCCGGTCCCGTCCGGCAGGTATTCCACCGTCAGGGCGCGGTCCAGCCCGGTCGCGGACTGGCCCTCCGGGAGCCGGCGGAGTCCGCCGTCGTAGAAGCCCTTGCTCAGCTGCCGGACGAGGTCTTCGTCCACCGCCCGGTAGACCGTCCGCAAGTTCCTGACCGGCAGCACGGCGGCCAAGGCCCGGTAGGCGCTGTCCACGGGCTGGTAGGGGTTCTCCCCGGCGGCCAGCCGTTCGACGCCGACGGTGAAGCTGCGCGGGCTGGCGATCTTGTCGTCGCCAAAGGCGATGACCTGACGGGACCGGGCGACGGCGGGCAGGACGGCCTGCAGCGATGTCGCCTCGGCGTCCAGGATCACCACGGCGTCGAAGCGTTGTTCGGCCGGCAGCAGGCTGGTCATCAGGTACGGGCTGACCGACCACACCGGCACCAGCATGGGCACCAGGTCCGGGGACTGCGCGGTCAGCGCCGCGGGGGTGACCCGCCCGTCCTTGAGCAGGCTCCGCAGCAGGTCCGCCTGGCGGGAGTGCTCGCCGAGCGCGGCGCGCCACCGTTCGGCCAGTTTCCAGCGCAGCCGGGCGGCGCCGCTGGCGATGTGGGCGTTGTCCGCCAGGCGGTACTCCGCCTCGAGCTGGCGGAGGGCATCGCCGTCGGACATGGCAAGGTAGTCATCGCCGCTGATCATGGCTTCCAGGGCCGACTGCCACCAGGCGAGCTCCAGTTCCGCCGCGACCGATCCGGCGGGCACCTCACGGTCGGCGAGGTCGTCGAGCAGTTCGCCCAGGCCGTGCTCACGCATGTTCTCCACCAGCAGCGTCCGCTCCGGCAGGGTCTCCAGTGTCTCGGCGTCGGCGACGAGCCGCTCCAGGCGTTCCACGAGGTCCTTGTAGGGGGTCTCCCGAACCGCCCCGCCGGCGGCGGTGTGCTTTACGGCGGCACCCAGCTCGGCCAGTTCGGCCTCCAGCTCGCGGTAGAGTGCGGTGATCTCGGCCAGCCCGGAGGGCACGGCCGGGTGCCGCTGGGTCGTGGCGTATTCGGCCCAGCTGGCGCGCTGTTCCTGCACGAGGACCAGCGAGCTGTGCAGGTCGGCGATGTGCACGCCGGGCCGCACGTACTCCTTGGCGACGCGGCGCAGCCGGGAACGCTGCATGGACGCCATTTCGATATTCCGCTCGCGGCGCCACGAGGACGGCGCGGTGGCGGAAATCAGGTCGTGGACCGGCCGGTCGAAAATGTCGGGGGTGAACTTATCCAGGCTGCCGCGGACGGCGACAAGGAGGTCGATCTGGTCGCCCCATTCGGCGAATGTGCTGCCGAGGCGGATCTCGGCGTGTTCGGCCACGCCGTTCATCCGTTCCCGCAGCTGAGGAAGCTTCTCCGCCACCGAGCGGACCACTTGCTGCGCTTCCTGGGTCTCCTTGCGGGTGAGCAACCGGGCCCCGTGCCACGGGCTCATGGTCGAGGCACGGCTGAAGCTGCCGAGCTCGGCCGCCCGCCGGAGACGTCCGGCCAGTTCCTCCCGGTCCCGGATGCTGTCCAGCACACTGCGCTTGAGCCGTACCGTGGTGGCCGGGGCCGGCTGGATTGCGGTCAGCGCCGCGAGCGACTGCATGGCCTCGTACGGCGAGCATCCCCAGCGCTTCCGGACGTTGTGCAGGGACGCGACATGGTCCATCAGGGCATGCCGGTGTTCCGTCAGGGTCGAGTGGAGGTTTTTCAGCTGCGGTTCAAGCGACTTTTCGTTCCGGACGATCGACCGGACCAGCTGGCCCTTGAGCTGCAGCGGTGTGGCGTTGCCGGCCAGCTGGACGAGCACCGATTCGAGTCCCAGTGTCTCCAGCTGGGCGGAAACTTCGGCCAGGCTGGCACGGCGGTCCCCCACAACCAGGACACTTTTGCCCTCGTCGACCAGCGCTCCGAGGGTATTGATTACGGTCTGCGTCTGGCCGGTGCCCGGGGGACTGCTGACGACGAGCGAATCCCCGGCTCGTACAGCGTCCACGACGTACTGCTGGTCCGTATCCGCGTCGAGCAGCAGAAGTTCGTCCGCGGGGCTGCGTTCATCGGTGCTCGGGAAACGCCCCTCTTCCAGCGCCGGGACCTCGACCGGCGCGCCGGTGGCGGCCCGTCCGAGGGCCGCCACGACCGGGTTGTTCTGGTTGATCCAAGGGTCGTCCAGGTTGCCGGCCAGGTCAGCGAACGTCGAGACCAGCAGGTTGTGCTCGATATCGGCGCCGTGGATCGGCTGGATCAGCGTGCCAAGACGGTCCAGCACGGGCTGCGGGTCGTACCGGGCGGTGCTGTAGGCCATTCGGGTCACGGCGTTGACGTCGAACACAATGCCGTGGACGGTCTTCAAGTGCCGGACCAGGGCGGGATTGATCCGGGCCTGTTCGGTGAGCTGGAGTTCGTAATCGTCCTCGCCCGGGCGGACCGTCAGGGAAATGGCGGTGAGCATGACCGGCGCGGACACGCGCTGGGGTTTGCCGCCGACGGCGGACGTCCAGACGACGGTGCCGGCGGAGAGATACCCGGCGTCGATGCCGCGGTCGTTGGCGAGTTCGAAGATCTTGGACCGCAGGTTGCGCGAGGCCCGCGCGGCGACCACGTACTGCTGCCGGTCTCGGATCAGCGTGGAGAGGCGCGTCCGGCGGCCGGCCATCAGCTGCGCCAGGCCCGAGGGGTGGGCGTGCGTGAGCTCAATGGAGCCCTCGGGAGTTTTCGTGAAGCGCAGCATGGTGTCCGCTCCGGTGACGGGCTTGAGACCCGACAGCCATTTCCTGAACTCCTCGGAGCCCTCGGGGTGGCCTTGACCTTCTGACACTGCTGCCTTCTTTTCTGTACTCACGGTTTCTAACTGCGCGCGGGACGCCCTGGACCATACCGGCATGCTTTCGAGGTTAGCCCGAACAGGGGCCGGCGGGCGGCCGCAACACTGGCCCACGCCAAATTCATGGGGAATTTGCACCCCGGCGGCCCGGGAGCCGCCCGGCCGGCAGCCCGGACCGGCCGGCAGCCCGGGCCGCACGGTCAGCCACGGCCGGACGGAAAAGAAAATGGCCGGCCCCCACGGAGGCCGGCCATTTACGCCGTTATTCCCACTCGATGGTTCCGGGCGGCTTGCTGGTGACATCGAGCACCACGCGGTTCACGCCGTCCACCTCGTTGGTGATCCGGTTGGAGATCCGCGCCAGCAGGTCGTAGGGAAGCCGGGACCAGTCCGCCGTCATGGCGTCCTCGGAGGACACCGGACGCAGCACGATCGGGTGGCCGTAAGTACGGCCGTCACCTTGCACCCCGACGCTGCGGACGTCGGCCAGCAGCACCACGGGCATCTGCCAGACCTCGTTGTCGAGGCCGGCCGCGGTCAGTTCGGCGCGGGCGATGGCGTCGGCCTTGCGCAGCAGGTCCAGCCGCTCCTTGGTGACTTCGCCGACGATCCGGATGCCCAGTCCGGGTCCGGGGAAGGGCTGCCGGCCGACGATTTCCTGCGGCAGGCCGAGCTGCGCACCGACGGCGCGGACCTCGTCCTTGAACAGGGCACGCAGCGGCTCGACGAGCTCGAACTGCAGGTCCTCGGGCAGGCCGCCGACGTTGTGGTGGCTCTTGATGTTTGCCGCACCCTCGCCGCCGCCGGACTCGACGACATCGGGGTACAGGGTGCCCTGGACCAGGAACTTGATCTTCTCGCCGTCCGCTGCGGCCTCGGCGATGATCGCCAGTTCGGCTTCCTCGAAGGCGCGGATGAACTCGCGGCCGATGATCTTGCGCTTGGTTTCCGGGTCGCTGACACCCGCCAGCGCGGCCTGGAAGCGCTCCTGCTCGTTGGCGACGTAGAGCTTGACCCCGGTGGCGGCCACAAAGTCGCGTTCCACCTGCTCCGCTTCGCCTTCGCGCAACAGCCCGTGATCCACGAAGACGCAAGTCAGCTGGTCGCCGACGGCGCGCTGCACCAGGGCCGCGGCGACGGCGGAGTCAACGCCTCCGGAGAGTCCGCAGATGACCCGGGAGTCGCCGATCTGGGCGCGGATCCGCTCGACCTGCTCCTCGAGGATGTTGCCCGTGGTCCAGTTCGGTTCCAGCTTGGCGCCCTTGAAGAGGAAGTTTTCCAGGACCTCCTGGCCGTAGGTTGAGTGCTTCACCTCGGGGTGCCACTGCACTCCGTAGAGGCGCTTCTCCTCGTTGGCGAACGCGGCGACGTCGGCGCCGGCAGTCGTCGCGAGAACCTCGAAGCCTTCCGGGGCCTCGTGGACGGAGTCGCCGTGGCTCATCCAGGTGCTCTGGTGCTGCGGCATGCCCGCCAGGATGGAGCGGCCCTCCCCGAGGACGGTGGTCTCGGTGGCGCCGTACTCGCGCAGGCCGGTGCGGGCGACGTTGCCGCCCAGGGCGTTGGCCATGGCCTGGAAGCCGTAGCAAATGCCGAACACCGGGACCCCGGCCTCGAACAGGTCGGCGCCCACGCTCGGCGCGCCGTCGGCGTAGACGCTGGCGGGGCCACCGGAGAGGATGATGGCGGCCGGGTTCTTGGCCAGCAGCTGCTCGGTGCTGTAGGTATGCGGAACGACTTCCGAATACACGTTCGCTTCCCGGACGCGGCGGGCAATCAGCTGCGCGTACTGGGCACCGTAGTCAACAACCAGCACGGGCCTGTGGGACGTCTGGGATGCAGTGGGAGTGGTCACCGTACTAGCCTACTTTGCACCGCCGCTCCGCCGCACATTGAGACCGCCTGCGTAAGCGAACTCACAAGGTGTCCGTGCCCCGTCCGGGCGGGGGCTCAGTAGCGCTGCGGTGCCTGCGGATTGGCGGCAAGTTCGGCCTCGACCTCGGCATGGAACTTCTTCTCCACAAAGAAGGACAGGAACGGCACGACGCCACCGAGCGCCAGGATCACGAGCTTGGTGAAGGGCCAGCGCATCAGCGACCAGAGCCGGAAGTTGGACATCAGGTAGACGACGTACATCCAGCCGTGCACGATCAGCACCGTGACGGAGACGTTCACTCCCCCGACGACTCCGGCCGGGTCGGCGTCGGCGAAACCGAAGCTGAACGGCTGCCCGGTGACGGCGTTGGTGCCGCCGGCGAAAAGGTACTGGCCGAATACGTAGCGGGCGATCAGCTCCGCGCAAAGCAGCAGCAGCATGGAGCCGGTCAGGTAGGCAAGGACTTTGTAGAACTTCAGCGCGGAGCGGATCTGCGCCTCGGTGCCGCCGAAGCGGCGTTTCTTGCCGGCGGCGTTTCCCGTTCCGTTGGACTGCTGCGGCTGGATGGCCGGCTGGGGCTCGATCATGATTGCACTCTCGGATTGGTGGGGTCGGGTTCGGGGGTGTCGGTTTTGGGGGGTCCGCCCGCGGCCGCAAGCCGGGCGTCCTCCTCGTCCTGGGCGTCTTCGAGGCCGCGGCGGTAGTCGTCCTTGACCAGGCGCCACCAGATGAACAGGGCGAATCCGGCGAAGACCACCCACTCGGCGGCATAGAAGAGGTTCAGCCAGTTCACCGTCTGCGCAGGCGGCTGCGGGCCGATGTTCAACGCTTTGACGGCGCCGGCGGCGGCCACGTCCGCCCCGGCGGACCGCTCGGCGCTGGCGGCCACAAATCCCGGGTAGCTGCTGACGTCCCAGAGATTGATGAGTTCGGCGACGGAGACGGCGCTGGCACGCCCGGGACCGGCGTCGGTGTTGGGCAGCGGCGCTTCGGAGGGGATCAGCCGGCCGGTAAGCTCGATGCTGCCCGACGGCGGCGCCGGGGCGTCCGCGGCGTCGGCCACCCAGCCCCGGGCGACCGGGATCCAGGTCTGCGGCGAGGCTCCGGCCCCTGCCAGCGCGGGCGCGCCCTGCACCGCGAAGGCGGAGACGATCCAGAAGCCCTTGGCACCGTCGTGCAGCCGGCCGGGAATCAGCACCTGTTTCCGCGGATCGTAACGTCCGGTGGCGGTGACAACCTGGTCGGCCACGGATCCGGGAAAGAATTGCCCGGGCTTCAGCACCGCGGTCAGCGGACGGGCTTCCTCGGTACCGGTGGAAACCGGCGCCTCCGACCGCGTGGAGCGGCCGAACTGCCACTGGCTGAGCAGCACGAAAACCCCTGCGATCACGAGCGCAAACACGAGGCCTGCGATCCAGCGGGGTTTGAGGGCGGTTTTCAGCACCCCTTAACCGTACTTCGTCCGCCTGTAGAACAACGAACCGCGCACCGTTTCCATAACGCGGCATTCGGGACCGGAATCACCGCGCGGACGGCGCCCGCGCATGCCCTCCATCGGCAGGCATCACCTAGGTCCCGGCCCCGGCACTGGCCAGCTCGGGGTGATGCAGGTCCAAGGCGGGACGCTCCGAGCGGATCCGCGGCAGCGAGGTGAAATTGTGCCGCGGCGGCGGGCAGGAGGTGGCCCACTCGAGCGAGGCCCCGAAGCCCCAGGGGTCGTCAACTTCCACGCGGTCGTTGCTGCGCCAGGTGATGTAGACGTTCCAGAAGAACGGGATCAGGGAGGCGCCCAGGAGGAATGAACCGATGGTGGAGAACTGGTTCATCCAGGTGAAGTTGTCCTGCGGCATATAGTCCGCGTAGCGGCGGGGCATGCCGCTCACGCCCAGCCAGTGCTGGATCAAGAAAGTGGCGTGGAAGCCCAGGAACAGCATCCAGAAGTGGATCTTGCCGAGGCGTTCGTTGAGCATCTTGCCGGTGAACTTGGGCCACCAGAAGTAGAAGCCCGCAAACATCGCGAACACCACGGTGCCGAAGACCACATAGTGGAAGTGCGCCACCACGAAGTAGGTATCGGAGACGTGGAAGTCCAGCGGGGGCGAAGCCAGGATAATGCCGGTCAGGCCGCCGAAGAGGAAGGTGGCCAGGAAGCCGATGCTCCAGAGCATGGGCGTTTCGAAGGTGATCGACCCGCGCCACATGGTGCCGATCCAGTTGAAGAACTTCACGCCGGTCGGCACGGCAATCAGCATGGTCATGAAGGAGAAGAACGGCAGCAGGACCGAGCCGGTGACGTACATGTGGTGCGCCCACACGGTCACGGACAGGGCTGCGATGGAGATCGTGGCGTAGACCAGGCCCTTGTAGCCGAAAACCGGCTTGCGGCTGAAGACCGGAAAAATCTCCGTCACGATGCCGAAGAACGGCAGGGCGATGATGTAGACCTCGGGGTGGCCGAAGAACCAGAAGAGGTGCTGCCAGAGGACGGCGCCGCCATTCTCCGGGTCGAAGATGTGCGCACCGAACTTGCGGTCGGCGCCGAGGGCAAACAGGGCCGCGGCCAGCGGGGGGAACGCCATCAGGACCAGGATGGCGGTGACCAGGGTGTTCCAGGTGAAGATCGGCATCCGCCACATGGTCATGCCCGGGGCGCGCATGCAGATGATCGTGGTGATGAAGTTGACCGCGCCAAGGATGGTACCGAAGCCGGACAGCGCCAGGCCGAAGACCCAGAGGTCACCGCCAACACCGGGCGTGAAGGTCGTGTTCGACAGCGGGGCATATGCCGTCCAGCCGAAGGACGCGGCACCCTGCGGGGTGATGAACGCCGAGACGGCGATCGTGGAGCCGAAGAGGAAGAACCAGAACGCCAGCGCGTTCAGCCGCGGGAAGGCAACATCGGGGGCACCGATCTGCAGCGGCATGATGACGTTGGCGAAGCCGGCGAACAGTGGGGTCGCGAACATCAGCAGCATCACCGTGCCGTGCATGGTGAAGAGCTGGTTGTACTGCTCCTTGGTCTGCAGGACCTGCATGCCCGGCTCGAACAGTTCGGCCCGGATCAGCAGCGCCATGACTCCGCCGAGACAGAAGAACACGAACGACGCAATCAGATACATGTACCCGATCGTTTTGTGGTCGGTGGAGGTAATCCAGTTGACCACCAGGCGACCTTTGGACCGGGGAACTTTACGTGCCGGAACGCGAGAGGCCTCCGCCTCGGCATATTTAAGGGCCATGTCCTTCTCCTTTCAAATGGTGAACTGACCGCCAGGTCCCGGCGGCCCGGCGAGCCGGTGGGCTGTTTCCAGCATGGCGGCATGGACGAAGGCCTGGGGGAAGTTCCCGCGGAGCTGGCGCTGCTCGACGGCGAACTCTTCGGTGAAGACCCCCGGAGAACCGCAGGCGGCCCGATTGCGTTCGAAGAGCCGGAAAGCTGCCACGGCGTTGCCCTGCTGATGTTCGGTCAGTGCGAGGTTGAAGCCGCACAGCAGGAAGGCACCTTCAGCGTCTGCCAGCGGGCCGGGTCCTTGCCTGAATCTATACACGTACCCGTCCTCGAGGAGCTCGCTCCGCACGGCTGCCGCCGTCGCCAGGGAGCGGGCATCGCCAGCCGGGACGGCTCCCCGGATGGCCGGAAGCAATAGTGCCGCATCGATCCTGTGATCGGAGCTTGATCGTTGCCAGCGGCCGCTCGGATGCAGGCAGGCCGCCGCGGTGTGGTCCAGGATCGTGCCGGCCAGCGCCGTCCACGCGGCCGCCTGGCTGGCCGGCGCATACCGGCTCATTGCTTTCAAGCCGGCAACGCACATCAGCCGGGAATGGGTCCACGTTTGGTTATCGAGTTCCCAGATTCCGGCGTCGGCCGCCGTCCAACGCGTTTCTATGGCCGCAACCGCTTGCCGGACGGCCTGCCAGTGCAGCGTGTCAAGGTGGTCATGGCGGGCGGCGGTGGCAAAAAGCAGCAGGGCTTCACCCAGGCTGTCCAGCTGGAACTGGCCGTTGACCCAGTTCCCCACCGTGTCTGTTCCGCCGGGGTAGCCCGGAAGATCCAGGGTGTGCTCGTCAGGAACCTGGCCGCCGGCGACTGTATAGGCGGGTTTGAGCCCGGCACCGTCCGCCAGCAGACGCCCGCTGACGAAGCGGACGGCGCTGTCGAGGAGCTCGGTGGGACCGCCGGCGCCGGCCGCCAGCCCCGCGAAGCACTGATCCCGGATCCAGGCATAGCGGTAGTCGTAGTTGCGCTTCGCCTCGGCCCGTTCGGGCAGGCCCAGGGTGGCGGCTGCGGCCATGGCCCCGGTCGAGCTGGTCATTCCGCGCAGTACCGCGTAGGCCCGCCGGGCGTCGGCCGGCGCGGCGGTCTCGGCCATTGTGGGCGCCGAGCTTGCCCAGGCATGCTCGGTGGCGGTCCAGAGCGCGGCCGGTTCGGGTACATGCCGAGGGAGCGGGCGGCCGGAAATTTCCAGCACAATATGATGCTCCTCCCCCGGCCGAAGGCGGACTTCCTGTCTCAGCAGCCCGCCGCAATCCGCTGCCCGGTCCATCCCGCTGACGCGCAGCTGAAGTCCGCCCGCCTCGCCGGACCATACGCCGGCGCCGGATCTGGAAAGGCGGACCGTGTGCCGGCCGAAGCCGGGTCTGGGCTGCAGGAGTACCCGGACCGGCGCGGTCCCGGAGATGACCCGGATACGCCGCATCAGCACCGCTGTTGCCGGGTCCCCCGGCATGGCGAGCGCCTCGCGGCATTCGACGATCCCCTCCGTCGTCACCCAGCGGCTCGTCCAGATCAGGGTTCCGTCGTCGTACTGGCCTCCCCAGACGAAGCGCGGGTCCACCGGGGTGACGGCAAAGACACCCGGGCCTCCGACCAACGACGCGAAAACTGCGGGAGCGTCCCATTGCGGAGCGCACATCCACACCACATCGCCGCGCGGCCCGACCACGGCACCGCGTTCGCCGTCGGCCAGCAGTGCATAGTCACGCAGGACCTGGCTCGGGAAGAGTGCGTCGCCGCCGGCGGGCACGGGTGCCGTCATCGGGGGGCCCTCCGAACGTTGCCCGCGGGCATCCGCCCCTGCATCGCCGCCGTGGTCGCCCGGGCCGTCCGGTCCGGGGACTTTGCTGCCGCGCAAGCACCGGGGTGATACTGGGGTGCGTGGAGAGAATTGAAGGCAGCACCGAAGATGCCCAGATCGATGCGGTCCTCCGGGCCGCCAATGTCCTGTTGCGGGTCGTGGCGCAGTCGGTGGTTGAGGTTGAAGAGGTTGTGACCAGCCCGCAGTTGCGGGTCCTCGTCCTGATTGCCACGCGCGGACCGCAGAGTCCCGGTGCCGTCGCGACGGAACTGCGCGTTCACCCGTCCAACGCCACCCGCATCTGCGACCGCCTGGTCAACGCCGGGCTGATCGAACGGCGCGGCGATCCCGGAGACCGGCGGGTGCGGTCGCTTTCTCTGACTGATCAAGGCGCTTCCCTCGTCAACACCGTCCTGGAGCACCGGCGGCAGGCCGTCGCTGCGGTGATGGGCCGGATGCCCGAGGACCTGCGCGGCGCCGCGGCGCTCGGCATGGACGCTTTTGCGGCGGCCGACGGCGGCGATGGCACCGATGACGGTCGCTTCACCGTTGATCTCCGGACGTGAGGGACACCGCACCGCGGGCTTCGGCTCGTCGGCGGACGGGGAGGCCCTGGAATTCGGCCGCAGCAAAGACCACGGCAATGGCCGCGTTGACGGCTGCGGAGGTACGCCGCCGCGGATCCACCGCGGCGAGCGCAACCATGCTGGCCGCGTGGATCGCGTCGACCCAGCCGCCGATCCCGTGGGCGACTGACCCTGCGCGAAAGGTCAGCACCGCCTGGACCAGGTGCCGGGCGCCGAGAATGCGGATCACCACGCGGGCCTTCCGGTCGGGCGCCTTACCGAGCAGCCGCCCGGAGACGAAGTCCGGTGCCAGCAGCTCGCACAGTCCATAAATGGCCCGGACCGCCTCCAGCGGCCTCACCGGTTCGCCGTCCGGACCAGGGCGCCACCGGCGATTGCCACGGCCGCGGCGAATCCGACCAGTCCGGCGCCGACAACTCCATGGTGCTGTGAGGCCCACAGCTGCGCGCTCCGGCTAGAAGACTTCCGGTCGAAGATGCCGTGCGATCCGAAATCCTTCCCGCCGTCGGCGGGCTCCCAGAGGTTTTCCGGCTGGTCGACAGGATGTGGTTCGCGCGTCTGCTGCGATTTGAAACCCGTTTTGGCCAGGTAGCGGTCCAGCAGGCCGGGCATGAACGAGTTCGCAATCAAGGTCGCTGCCGTGCTGCCGCCCACCCAGTACTCGCGGCGCTTCGGATGATCCGCGGCGTAGACCACCGCACGCGCGGCAACCTCCGGCTGGTAAATCGGGGGCACCGGCTGCGCCTGGCGCGGAAGCCGGGACAGGACCCAGGAGAACTGGGGTGTGTTGACCGCGGGCATCTGCACCATAGTGGTGTGGATTCCGCTCGACTCGTGCAGCAGCTCGCAGCGCAGCGATTCATTAAATCCCTGGATGGCGTGTTTGGAGCCGCAGTAGGCGGTCTGCAGGGGGATGCCACGGTACGCGAGGGCCGAGCCCACCTGCACAATGACGCCGCGGTTGCGGGGCTGCATCCGCTTCAACGCGGACATCGTGCCGTAGACGTAACCGAGGTAGCTGACCTCGGTGACACGGCGGAACTCCGGTGCGGTAATTTCCGAGAACCGCGAGAAGACGGAGGTAAACGCAACGTTGACCCAGACGTCGATCGGGCCCAGCTCGGCCTCGATGCGCTCGGCGGCGGCGTCGACTGCCTCCGCATCGGCGACGTCGACGCTCAGCGTCCACGCCCGTCCGCCGGCGGCCACCACCTCCTGCGCGGCCCCGGCCAGGCCGGCGTCGCCGCGGGCCAGCAACGCCACGACGGCTCCCTGCCGGGCGAATTCAACTGCTGAAGCCCGCCCGATTCCGCCGCTGGCTCCGGTGACGACAACGATGCGCCCGGTTTTTTCCATGAAATCGACTCCTAGCAAGTGAGTAATCGGGTCCGGACCCGGCCTTTTGCAAGGCTCAAAGCCGGATCCACGCTAAAGCCTCAATCTATCCGAAGTGTTTGCGTAACCGCAATAGTATGCACGCTTATGACGGGTGGGGCTGCGACACCACGGGGCGGGAGTGGCCTCGCCGGGAACAATAAGGCCGATGAATCCGGCGTCCTCAGCGAAGACCAACCGGTCTGCAGCGGCCAGCGCGGCCACCGGGTCGCGCGAGGCAGGCTTGCCGGACCCTGCCGGGCCCGACCCGACGGTAGGACCCACTGGGGAACGTGAGGCGCCAAGGAGGCAACATGTCAGCACGGACAGCCGGCGCCCCGCCGGTGCGGGCACACGGCTCAGTGGTCGAAGAAGACCAGGCTGGAATTGATCAATTCCGAAATCACCTCGGGGTCGTAGGCCCGGCGCAGCGACTCCCGGAACGATTCCTTGGACAGCGAGCGCGCCAGCGTGGCCAACACTTCCAGGTGGTCCGAGAACGAACTCGCCGGCGTCGCGATCAAGAGCACCACCGTGGCCGGGCCGTCCGCTGCGCCGAAGTCCAGGGCCTTGCCGTACTTGGTGATGCCCACCGCAATGGAGGTCCGGGAGACGAACTCGCTGCGGGCATGCGGCAGCCCGACGCCGCCGGGCAGCCCGGTGGCCAGCTGGTGCTCGCGAGCGTTGACGTGGGCCAGAAAACCCTCGAGGTCCGAAATCCGCCCGGCGTCATACATCCGCTGCGCGAGCTGCGCCGCGGCGTCGAATTTGTCCTCGGCATCCAGCTCCAGGATGACCATCTGCGGAGTGGTGAGCTCGGCATCGTACCGGTCCAGTGGTTCCGCCAAGAGGTATCCCTTCGATGTATCGTCGGCGCGTGCCGGCCTCTGGTGCGCCGGCACGCGCCGGGGTCAGCGCAGCGGAACGATGTCCTCGACGCCCAGGCGTGCGGCATCCGCGGATTCGTCGTCCGGCTGCTCCTGGCTGAGCCGTTCGGCGTCGACCCGGGCCAGGTAGTGCTTGATCTCGCTCTCGCGCTGCGCATCGCTCCAGCCGAGAACCTCACCCATCAGTTTAGCGACTACCGGCGCGGCGGACACACCGCGGTCCCAGGCCTCGATGGAGATGCGGGTTCGGCGGGTCAGGACGTCCTGGACGTGGCGGGCGCCTTCATACCGGGCCGCGTAGACGGCCTCGGCCGCGAGGTAGTCGTCGGCGCCCGGGAGCGGTTTGGCCAGTTCGGGGTTCTCCCCGATGAGCGCCAGCACTTCGGGCGCCATGGAGCCGTAGCGGTTGAGCAGGTGCTCGATCCGCGCAACGTGCACGCCGGTTTCCTCCGCCATCCGGTTGCGCTTGTTCCACGCGGCCTTGAAGCCGCTCGCGCCCAGCAGCGGGATCGATTCGGTGCACGACGGCGCGACCCGTTCGTCCATGCTGCGGGTCGCCTCGTCCACGGCGTCCTTGGCCATCACCCGGTAAGTGGTCCACTTGCCGCCGGCCACGACCACCAGGCCCGGCACCGGGTGTGCGACCACGTGCTCGCGGGAGAGTTTCGCGGTGGAGTCGTTCTCCCCCGCCAGCAGCGGCCGGAGCCCGGCGTAGACCCCTTCGACGTCCTCGCGGGTCAGCGGCCGTTTGAGGACCTTGTTGACGTGTTCGAGAATGTAGTCGATGTCCTTGCTCGAGGCGGCCGGGTGGGCCTTGTCCAGGTGCCAGTCGGTATCGGTGGTGCCGATGATCCAGTGCCGGCCCCACGGGATGACGAACAGCACGGACTTTTCGGTCCGCAGGATCAGCCCCACCGTGGACTGGAAGCGGTCCCGCGGCACCACCAGGTGGATGCCCTTGGAGGCCCGGACCTTCAACTGGCCGCGGTCGGTGACCATGGCCTGGGTTTCATCGGTCCAGACGCCGGTGGCGTTAATGACCTGCTTGGCGCGGATGTTGAAGCTGGAGCCGTCCTCGTGGTTAACCACCTTGGCGCCGACGACGCGTTCACCCTCGCGCAGGAAGTCCACCACGGCCATCTGGTTCACCGCGTGCGCACCGTAGTAGGCGGCGGTGCGCACCAGGTTCGCGACGTACTTCGCGTCGTCGACCTGGCCGTCGTAGTAGCGGATCGACCCGACGAAGGCGTCGTCTTTGAGGCTGGGCGCCGCCCGCAGGGTCCCGCGCCGGCTCAGGTGCTTATGGAACGGGACGCCGCGGCTGTGCCCGCCGGTGATGGACATGGCGTCGTACAGGGCGATGCCGGAACCGACGTAGGGCCGCTCGACGAAGCGCTTGGTCAGCGGGTAGAGGAACGGCACCGGACGTGCCAGGTGCGGGGCCAGGACGGAGAGAATCAGCCCGCGCTCGTGCAGCGCCTCCTTGACCAGCGCGAAATCCAGCATTTCCAAGTACCGGAGGCCGCCGTGGATGAGCTTCGAGGACCGCGACGACGTCCCCGCCGCCCAGTCGTTGGCCTCGACAATGGCCACACTCAGGCCCCGGGTGACGGCATCCAGGGCCGCGCCCGCGCCGACGATGCCGCCGCCGACAATGAGAATGTCGAATTCCTTGCCTGGTTCCGTGCTGGCTTTCAGGGCAGCCAGGGACGCTTCGCGTTCCGCGGGCCCGAGCGCGCCGCCGGCCAAGGGAGCCCCACCGGGAAAACTGTTCATCTCACGCCTCCATCCGGATCAAACCTCGTAGTGCACCACACTACTTCCAAGTTCTCCGGATGGGCAGGGCTGGGTCCGCCCGGTGCGGGGTTCAGTTCCCGGCGTAAGGCGAGACGACGACGTCGACCCGCTGGAATTCCTTCAGGTCCGAGTATCCGGTGGTCGCCATCGAGCGGCGCAGCGCGCCGATCAGGTTCGAGGTCCCGTTGGTGTGGTGGCCCGGTCCGTACAGGACTTCTTCGAGCGGTCCGACGGTGCCGACGTTGGCCCGGTCGCCGCGCGGGATTTCAAGGTGGTGCGCCTCCTGGCCCCAGTGCCAGCCCTTCCCCGGGGCCTCTTCCGCGCGGGCGAGGGCACTACCGAGCATTACGGCGTCGGCGCCCATCGCGATGGCCTTGACGATGTCGCCGGAGGTGCCCATGCCGCCGTCGGCGATGACGTGCACGTAGCGTCCGCCGGATTCGTCCATGTAGTCGCGGCGGGCGGCCGCGACGTCGGAGATGGCGGAGGCCATCGGCGAGTGGATCCCCAGCGCCCGGCGGGTGGTGCCGGTGGCACCGCCGCCGAAGCCGACCAGCACGCCGGCGGCGCCGGTGCGCATCAGGTGCAGGGCCGGGGTGTAGCCGGCGGCCCCGCCGACGATCACGGGGACGTCGAGTTCGTAGATGAACTGCTTGAGGTTCAGCGGCTCGTGGTCTTTGGAGACGTGCTCGGCTGAGACGGTGGTGCCGCGGATGACGAAGATGTCGACGCCGGCGGCGACCACGGTCTTGTAGTGTTCCTGGGTGCGCTGCGGGGTGAGGGAGCCGGCCACGGTGACGCCGGCAGCCCGGATCTCGGCGAGCCGCGAGGTGATCAGCTCGGGCTGGATCGGCGCCTGGTAGAGCTCCTGCATGCGCCGGGTGACCGCGGGGCTAGCAGCCTCAGTGCCGAGAGCGGCGATCTGGTCCAAAACCGGCTGCGGGTCCTCGTAGCGGGTCCACAGGCCTTCCAGGTCAAGGACGCCGAGCCCGCCCAGCCGGCCCAGAGCGATAGCGGTCTCCGGCGACATCGCGGAGTCCATCGGCGCGGCGATCACCGGCATGTCGAACTTGTAGGCGTCGATCTGCCAGGAGACGGAGACGTCCTTGGGATCGCGGGTACGCCGGTTGGGGACGATCGCAATGTCATCCAGGGAGTAGGCGCGACGCCCACGCTTGCCACGGCCAATCTCAATCTCGTAAGTCACGTCCCCAACCTTACTTGACCCGGCCGCGGGCCCGGCATTCACCCCCATCCCGGAGCGGACATGCCCGTTCCTGGCGCCCGGGGATGGACATAATGCCCTTATGCCCACGGGCCGGCGTGAGCGAAGAGCATGTCCGGACGGACCGTGTGTGCGGCCGGGGTTTAGCCGCCCTCCGCCTCGTCCACGGCGAGCTGGGATTCGAACATCCGGAAATAGCGGCCGCGCAGGGCCACCAGTTCCTTGTGCGTGCCCTGTTCGACGATCCGGCCGTCCTCGAGCATGTAGACGACGTCCGCTTTTTCGATCGTCGCGAGCCGGTGGCTGATGGCGATGATCGTGCTGCTGCGGTCAGCGAAGAGCCGGGTGAAGATCCGGTGCTCGGCCAGCGCGTCGATCGCCGACGTCGGCTCGTCCATCACCATAAAGGAAGCGTCCCGGTAGAAGTTCCGGGCCATCGCCAGCCGCTGCCACTGCCCGCCGGAGAGCCCGCTGCCCTTCCGGCCGCGCGGGTCCTCCATCCAGTTGCTGACGTGGTTGTCCAGGCCGTTGGGCAGCTTGTTGATGAACTCGAGGGCCTCGGCGTCGGCCGCGGCCCGGCGGATCCGCGCGTCGTCGCGGGGCGCGTCGACGTCGCCGAAGAAGATGTTCTCCGCCGCGGTGGCGAACTCGTATTTGAGGAACTCCTGGCTGAGCACGGCCAGGTGGCGGTGCCAGGACTTGACGTCGACGGCGGCGAGGTCGACGCCGTCGAGCAGTACCTGGCCCGAATCCGGACGGTAGAGCCCGGCGAGGATCCGGATCAGGGTGGACTTCCCGGCGCCGTTCTCCCCCACGACCGCGATGTGCTGGCCCTGCCGGATGGTCAGCGAGATGCCTTTGATGACTTCCAGCTCGCTGCCGGTGTAGGTGAACCGGATGTCCCGCAGTTCCACGGTCCGCGGCGCCTGGAGCAGCGGCGGAGCGTGCCCGGCGTGCACCGGCAGCGCCATGAACAGCTCGTAGTCCTTAAGGTTCGCGAGGTCCTCGTCGATGGAACTGAGCGAGGAGACCAGGCTGCTGGCGGTGGAGAGGGCGCGGCTGACGATCTGCTGGACGTAGAGGAACTGCCCGACCGGCTGGGCCCGGGCGATGATCTGGCCCACCACCCAGATCAGCGAGACCACCTCCGCCCCGTACTGCAGGGCGTCGGCGGCGAGCTGTTTGGGGATGTAGCGCTTCTGGAAGTCCAGCCGGCGCTTCTCGTCCGCGTCGCGGAGCCGGGAGCGCAGCCCCATCAGGTAACCGACAATCCCGTACAGCCGCATCTCGGCGATGTGCTGGGGGCGCAGCAGGTTGGTTTCGATCATCCTGCGCTGCCGGCGCGAATCGACCTGGGTGTTCCAGTGCGCGATCTGTTCCCTGGAGAGCTTGAACTGCAGGTACACGCTGGGCACAATCGCCACCAGCACGATCACCGCAATCCACCAGCTGACCAGCAGCAGCGCGCCAATGGCCAGGACCACAGAGACCAGCTGGGTGAAGATCGCGGCGATCCGGTCCAGGACCCGCGCGTAGGAATCGGAGAACCGTTTGGCCCGGTCGTAGAGGTCGACCGTTTCCTTGTCGTCGTACCGCCAGAAGTCGAGGGCAAGGAACCGCTCGTACATCAGGTCCCCCACGATCGCCCCGACCCGGAAGCTCATCAGTTGCTGGATGTAGCGGTCCACGCTGCTGAAGGCGCCCCAGAACAGGCCGAGCGCGGCCGTGATGATGACGTAGACGATCGCCTGCTGCCCGGCCGCGGCGTTGCCCGCGTAGGCTGCGGCCAGCGCCGTCGTCGTCAGCGCCGCGAAGTAGGTGGTCACGAGCGGCAGCAGCGCCGAGATCAGCGAGCCCACAACCTTCATCACGACGGCGGCGGGCGAGGCCCGAAAGCTGACCCGCAGCACCTGCGCCACCGCCCGCGCGTAGGGCCGCAGCGCGAGTTTGCGCCGGGGTTCGCGTGCAGGCAGGAGTTCGGACATGCCTTTAGCCTAGTTGCGGGCCGCGGCGACGGAACGCCGAAGGGGCCACGGGACGAATCCCGTGGCCCCTTCGCTGGGTGCCCGTGAAGTGCCGGGTGGGCCCACGCCCGCCGGGTTCCCTGACCGAGCTTGCGAGGTTAGGGGGCGGGTGGGGACTAGCGCGAACCGTAGTTCGGTGCCTCCACCGTCATCTGGATGTCGTGCGGGTGGGATTCCTTCAGCCCGGCCGGGGTGATCCGGACGAACTTGCCGCGGGCCTTGAGCTCCGGGACCGTGGGGGCACCGGTGTAGAACATGGTCTGGCGGAGGCCGCCGACCAGCTGGTACGCGACCGAGGACAGCGGCCCGCGGTAGGCGACGCGGCCTTCGATGCCCTCCGGGATGAGCTTGTCATCGCCCGAGACGTCGGCCTGGAAGTAGCGGTCCTTGGAGTACGAGGTGTTCTTGCCGCGGGTCTGCATGGCCCCGAGCGAACCCATCCCGCGGTAAAGCTTGAACTGCTTGCCGTTGACGAAGATCAGATCACCCGGCGACTCGTCACAGCCGGCCAGCAGGGAACCGAGCATCACGGTGTCGGCGCCGGCGACCAGGGCCTTGCCGATATCGCCCGAGTACTGCAGGCCGCCGTCGGCGATCAGCGGAACGCCGGCCGGGATGGCGGCCTTGGCGGATTCGTAGATCGCGGTGATCTGCGGAACGCCGACGCCGGCCACGACACGGGTGGTGCAGATGGATCCCGGGCCCACACCGACCTTGATGCCGTCGGCACCGGCGTCGATCAGGGCCTGCGCGCCTTCGCGGGTGGCCGCCTGGCCGCCGATGATATCCACGTGCGCGGCCACCGGATCGGATTTCAGCCGGCGGATCATGTCCAGGACGCCCTGCGAGTGGCCGTTGGCCGTATCCACGAAAAGGGCGTCCACGCCGGCGTCGACCAGGGCCATGGCACGCTCCCAGCCGTCGCCGAAGAAGCCGATGGCGGCGCCGACGCGCAGCCGGCCCTCGTCGTCCTTGGTGGCCAGCGGGTACTGCTCGGCCTTGGTGAAGTCCTTGGTGGTGATGAGGCCCTTGAGCCTGCCCTGCTCGTCCACAAGCGGGAGCTTTTCGATCTTGTTGGTGGCGAGCTTGTGCGAGGCTTCCTCGCGGCTGATGCCCACATGCCCGGTGACCAGCGGCATCTTGGTCATAACGTCGCTGACCAGCCGGATCGGGAAGTCCGTTTCCGGCACGAAGCGGGTGTCGCGGTTGGTAACGATGCCCAGCAGCCGCATGCCCTCGTCCACGACCGGCAGGCCGGAGACGCGGTAGTGCGAGCAGATCTCGTCCAGCTCGGCGAGCGTTGCCTCAGGGCCGATGGTGAGGGGGTTGGTGATCATGCCGGACTCGCTGCGCTTGACCCGGTCCACCTGGTCGGCCTGGTCGGCGATCGAGAGATTGCGGTGCACGACGCCGAGGCCGCCCTGGCGGGCCATGGCGATCGCCATCCGGGACTCGGTGACGGTGTCCATCGCGGCGGACAGCAGCGGCGTGTTCACCGTGATGCGCTTCGAGATCCGGGAGGACGTGTCGGCCTCGGAAGGGATGACGTCGGTGTGCCCCGGCAGCAGCAGGACGTCGTCGTAGGTCAGGCCGACGAAGCCAAAGGGGTCGTGTTCGGGCTGGGTCATGAGTGCGCCTCTTACCTTGGGTATCTGGGGTTACGGGTAGGGGTTGCAACAGATGACCAGCCCGTCATTACGGGCATGGCCTGTGCAGAAGTGTTGAGTAAATACTAGAACCTTGGCCGCAATCCCCATATTCCGGGGAACGAATGTGAGCAACCGCCGCATGCGGGGCACGGGTGCGTCATTTCCAGCCGGTGGCTGCGAGCAGACGTTTCTCGAACATCGGGATCATGCTTTGGACGTAGGTCTTGGTCAGGTGGTTGTCGTCCTTGTAGACGTAGACGTTTCCGACGACGGCGGGGCAGGTCCCGTCGGCGCAGATGAAGTCGCTCATGTCCATCAGGTGCAGGCGGCTGACCTTGCCGTAGGCGTCCAGCGGGGAGGACGCGGCCAGGGACTCCTGCAGCGGGACGTTGCACTCGGCGGCGTCCTCACCCTTGGTCTGGACGCACTCGGGCATGTTGGTGGTGAACCGCGGGTTGTCGCGGATGCCGACGACCTCGATGCCGGCGTCGGTGAACGGTTTGATGCCTTCCAGGTACCGGGGCACCTCGGTTTCGAACGGCGCTTCCTTGTGCGTCAGCGAGGCGACCGTAAAGACGGCGTCGGGCTTGTGCTTGAGGACGTACGCGGCGCTGGCCTTGTTAAAGGCGTTGCAGTCGGCGTCGCGTTCGGCGGACTCCCCGCCGAAGCGGCAGTTGCCCTTCAGCAGGGTAACGACTTCCCAGCCGTGGCTCTTGGCCACCGGTCCGAGTGCGGCCATGTACTGCTGGGCGTGGGAGTCGCCGAGCACCACGATCTTCTTCGTTACCTTCTCCGGCCGGCTGTTTTGCAGGCAGCCCGACAGAAGCGGATCGCTCGGGACGTTCCCGTCCGTGCAGAGGCCGTCAATGTCGGCCCATTCGTTTTTCATCGCCGCCGGGGCGGGGATGATCTTGGCGTCCGGGGTGGGCTTGCCGGCATTCTCCGGGGCCAGTGCGGCGGCGCCGGGCGTCAATTCTTTCGGCTGGGATGCGGCCGCGGCCTCGTCGGCGACGATCTGGCTCTGCCACAGCGTCACCGGGGCGGCCAGCAGGGCGCCGCAGGCGGCGATGACGACGGCGCTGCGCCAGGCGCGGCGCTGCGGCCAGTGCCAGTCACGCAACGGCTTCTCGACGTAACGGGTGGTCAGCACGGCCAGCAGCACGGAGGCCGCGACAATCGCGAGGCCCTGCCACAGGTTCGGCGCACTGATGCCCATCCCGGCCAGGGCCAGCACCAGCAGGGGCCAGTGCCAGAGGTAGAGCGCGTAGGAGTTGTCGCCGAGTGCCACCAGCGGCCGCCAGGTCAGGAGGCGGTCCACGCCGTACCGGCTCCCGCTCCGCCCGGCCACGATGATGGCGGCGGCGGCCAGTGTGGGCCACAGGGCAATGAAGCCCGGGAAGGAACGGTCCACGGTGAGCAGCAGGCCGCAGGACAGCATCCCGGCCAGGCCGGCCCAGCCCAGCACCAGGCGCATCAGCCGGCCCGGTTTCAGGTACGGCAGCGCGAGCGCGAGCAGCGAGCCAAGCGCGAATTCCCAGAGCCTGGTCCGGGTATCGAAATAGGCGTAGGCCTGGTTGGTGGCGGTCTGGTCAACCGAGTAGGCCAGCGAGGCGGCGAACACGCCGCCGAACGCCACGGCCAGGATGAGGCGGTAGTTCAACAGCCGGCCGTCCAGGTTCGTCCAGCGGCGCAGCGCGCGCCGGAGCAGGGCGGCGCCGGCGAACAGCAGCGGCCACAGCAGGAAGACCTGCCCCTGGATCGAAAGCGACCAGATGTGCTGCAGCGGGCTGGCCCCGGAGTGGTCCTGGGCGTAGTAGTCCACCGCCGACTCGGCGAGCAGCCAGTTCTGCCGGTACAGCAGCGACGCCCAGGCTTGGTCGAGGACGTCGGGCCAGCGGCTCGCCGGCAGGATCGCCCAGGTGCCGATCAGCACGCCGAGGACCACGACGACGACGGCCGGCAGCAGGCGTTTGAGCAGGTGCAGCCAGTGGCTCAAAAGGCGCAGCGGCTTGCCGGCCTCGACCTTCCGGGAAAAGCTCAGGGTCATCAGGAAAGCCGAGATGAGCAGGAAGATGTCCACGCCGCCGGACACCCGGCCCAGCCAGACGTGGTAGGTCACCACCATCAGGACGGCCAGGGCACGCAGGCCCTGGACCTCCGGGCGGTAGTCCGCTTTGCGGCTCGCCGGAGAACCCGCGGCCGCGTGCTGCGGTCTGGCTGTGGTTCGCTCGTTAGACATTTGGGTCCCTCAGGCCGGCTTCCAAAGCATCAATGTTACCGAAACGTAATTTTCTTTGCCAATCGCCGGGACGGCAGCGGGCCGCTGGTGCCGCTGCCGCGCGCCTCTCCGCCGTTACGCTGTTACGAGTCGAAGGAGGCCGCGCGTGATCGTGCAGTTGCGGATTTGTGCCCCGGAGGAGCTTTCTGCCGCGGTGGTGGAATGCTGCTCCGCCGAGGTCGGCGTGGCGGAGGTGGCGCTGCACCCCGGCGCCTCGGTGGTGCCGCCGGGCGACGTCGTGCTCGTGTTTGTGGCCCGGGAGTCCGTCGAGTCGCTGATCGAGAAGCTGCATGCCCTCAACATCCAGGTCCGGGGTTCCATCTCGGTCACCACGCCCGAGCTGGTGCTTTCCGACCGCGCCGACCAGGCGGCGGCCAAGGCGCCGGGCGAAGGCGCGGACGCCATGATCTGGGACGAGGTGTCACGGCAGACCGGCGAGGATTCCCGGCTGACCTGGAGCTACCTGGCCTTCCTGGTTTTGGCCACGCAGCTGGCCGCTATCGGGATTGTCACCGATTCGACCATCGCAATCGTCGGTGCCATGGCGGTGGGACCCGAGTTCGGGCCGCTCGCAGCGCTGGCGGTCGCGCTGGTGCGGCGGCAGTGGCGGCTCGGACGCCGAGCGGCGTTGGCCCTCGGAGTGGGCTTCCCGGTCGCCATGCTGGCGGCGGCGTTGACCGCCTGGCTCTCCGTGCCGCTTGGGCTCTTTCCCGCCGACACACTCGACCGGGGCTCGGCGGTGGAGTTCATCTACCACCCGGGCCCCTACTCCCTGATCGTGGCTCTGCTGGCCGGCACTGCGGGCATGCTGTCGGTGATCAGCCGGCGTTCGGCGGCCCTGGTCGGTGTCTTCATCTCCGTCACCACCGTCCCGGCCGCCGGCTTCGTCGCCGTCGCCCTCGTGCTGGGCGAGTACCAGAAAGCGGCGGGATCAGCGCTCCAGCTCTTTGTGAACCTGGCCGGGATCGTGGTCTCGGCGGTGGCCGTGTTGCTGTTCTACCGGATCGTTACCAAGAAACTGCCGCGCGACGCCGCGCGACGGCTGCGGCGGAACGCTCAGCGCTTTCGGCACTGAGCAGTCCGTCTACTTCCAGCCCGTCGCTTCAAAAAGCCGCTGGCCGAACACCGAGGACATGGAGGCAACGTACGTCCGGGTCAAGTGGTTGTTGTCCTTGTAGACGTAGGTATTGCCCACTACCCCGGGACAGGCAGTCCCGTCACAGATCAAGTCCGTCATGTCCACGACGGACAGTCCCGGAATCCGGCCTTGCAGAGCGGCCAGCGGGCTCTTCGCGGCCAGCAGCCCGCTCTGCGGCCGTCGGCAGTCCGAACTGTCGTTCCCCTTGGTCACCACGCACTCTGCGATGTTGAAGTTGAACCGCGGGTTGTCCCGGAGGGCAACCACTTCAATATCCCTTTCAGTGAAAAACTTCGCCGTGGTCTCGAGGCCGGGCAATAGGCGCTCCGCCGGGGAGGACGGCGCAGCAACGGTGCCGACGGTGATGATGGCGTCCGGCGGGTTGTCTGCCGCCTCGGCACGGACTGCCTCGTTATAACCGGTCGCACTCCGACTGGGCGGCCGCCGTCGTGAAGCTGAAGCGGCAGCCGCCCTTCAGGATGGAATAGACCCGCCAGCCCTCCTGCTTTGCCACCGCGTCGATGGCTGCCAGCCACTGCTGGGCATGTGAGTCGCCAACCACCAAAATCGTCTTATCGGCGTCCGCCGGACTGTCGTTTTGTCCGCAGCTTTTGCGCAGCACAGGATTCGACGGTTCCAGGTCGCCGTTGCAGTGCACAGGCAGCGTCGCCCAGTCCTTGCCCAGCAGCGCCGGCTCCGGCAGGATGGCGGCATCGCTGTCCGCATCGCTGGCAAACCCCGGCAGTAGAGCCAGGGCGCCGGGGTTGTTCCGTTCCGCGTGCGCCATCAGCGCCTGTGTCTGGAGGTGCTGTTGAAGCTGCAATGCGGTCAAGGGTGCGGCGACCACCGCGAGGCAGAGAGCGACGGCGAGGGCGGAGCGCCGGCGTCGGGCTTCCGGCCAGGCCCACGACCGCCAGGGCTTCTCGACGAAGCGGGTAGTGAGGACGGCAAGCCCGAGCGAAGCTGCAATGATCACACTGCCCGAAAGCCACCCGGCGTGGTCCTTGCCGCTCCAAGCCAGGGCGAGCACCAGGACCGGCCAGTGCCAGAGGTAGAGAGCGTAGGAGTTGTCGCCCAGTTTCACCAGCGGCCCGGCGCTCAGCAGGCGGTCCACGCCCCAGCGGCTGCGCGTCTGGCCAGCCAGGATGACGCAGCCGGCGGCCAGCGTGGGCCACAACGCCACGAAGCCGGGGAACGCCCCCTCGACGTCCAGGACAAAGCCGCAGCTGATCATGGCCAGGACACCTACCCAACCGAGGACGGCGCGCACCCGTTGGGATAGAAATGTCAGCTGAGGCAGCGCCAGCGCCAGGAGCGTGCCGAGCGCAAATTCCCACAGCCGCGCGCCGGTATCGAAATAGGCCTCCGTCTGGCTGGCCGCGGTGAAAAAGATGGAAAACGTGAGCGAGGCCAGAAAGACGGCACCGAAAAGGTAGACGAGCAGCGCCCGGTAGCGGAGCCCGTAGCGCCGGGCCGCGAAGGCAGCGCCAGCAAACAGCAGCGGCCACAGAATGAAGACCTGGCCCTGGATGGACAGGGACCAGAAATGCTGCAGCGGGCTGGCCGTGGCGTGGTCTGCCGCGTAGTAGTCGACGGAGTCGGCCTGCAACACCCGGTTCTCGACGTAGAACAGCGACGCCCAGCTTTGCTCGACCACCTCCGGAAAACGAGTGCGGGGCAATAGGAAGTAGCTGGCCCCCAGCACGCTCAAGATGACGACTGCCGCCCCGGCAAGAAGCCGGCGGAAGAGGTGCAGCCAATGTTTAATCAGCGCCATTGGCGAGTCCCGCTCGTAGCGTCCGAGGAATTGCAGCGTCATGAGGAAGGCCGAGATCAGGAGGAAAACGTCCACCCCGCCGGACACCCGGCCGAACCAGACATGATAGGTGACCACCATAAGTACGGCGAGCGAACGCAGCCCTTGAATTTCCGGTCGAAAATTCGTCCCCCGCCCGCGACGCTGCCCGCTGTACGTTGCGGGCGGCGCGACCAGAGTTCCGGATCCAGACATGTAAAACCCCTTAACACCAACGCAAGTCCGCCACAACTGTACAGCCCGGGCGAACGGCCGCCGGTTCGCACGGAGCGCCGGGCCTTTGCCCGGCACCCGCATCCGCACGCCGCTCGCGGCCCTCCGGGCGCCGGTGCGGGCCATAAAAGAAGGACCGGACCAGCGCGGGCTGGTCCGGTCCTTCTTCTAGCCTTAACCGTTAGTGCTGGTGTCCGGCGTGTTCGTCTTCTTCGGCCGGCTTCTCCACCACGAGGGTCTCGGTGGTGAGGACCAGCGCGGCGATGGATGCCGCGTTGCGCAGGGCCGCGCGGGTGACCTTGACCGGGTCGATGACACCGGCTGAGATCAGGTCCTCGTAGTCGCCGGACTTGGCGTTGAAGCCGTGGTTGACGGCGGCTTCAGCGACCTTGGCAACGACGACGTAGCCGTCGAAGCCGGCGTTCTGGGCGATCCAGCGCAGCGGCTGGGTCAGGGCCCGGCGGACGATGCCTACGGCAGCTGCCGCGTCGCCGTCGAGCGCCTGGACGGCCGGATCCTCGTCGAGCGCCTTGAGGGCGTGGATGAGGGCGGAGCCGCCGCCGGCCACGATGCCTTCTTCAAGGGCGGCGCGGGTAGAGGACACGGCGTCCTCGATGCGGTGCTTCTTTTCCTTCAGCTCGACCTCGGTGGCAGCGCCGACCTTGATCACGCCGATGCCGCCGGCCAGCTTGGCCAGGCGTTCCTGCAGCTTTTCCTTGTCCCAGTCGGAATCAGTGCGGGTCAGCTCGGCGCGCAGCTGGGCAACCCGGGCCGCGACGTCCTCGGCCGAACCGGCGCCGTCAACGATGGTGGTGTTGTCTTTGGTGACGGTGATGCGCCGGGCAGTGCCGAGCACCTCAAGGCCCACGGTGTCCAGGCTGAGGCCCAGCTCCGGGGAGACAACCTGCGCGCCGGTGAGGGTTGCGATGTCCTGCAGCATGGCCTTGCGGCGGTCGCCGAAACCGGGTGCCTTGACGGCGACGACGTTCAGGGTGCCGCGAATGCGGTTGACGATCAGCGTGGAGAGGGCCTCGCCGTCGACGTCTTCGGCGATGATGAAGAGCGGCTTGGAGCTCTGCAGCGCCTTTTCCAGCAGCGGCAGGAACTCCTGGACCGAGGAGATCTTGCCCTGGTTAATCAGAATCAGGGCGTCTTCGAGGACGGCTTCCTGGCGTTCCGCGTCGGTGACGAAGTACGGGGACAGGTAGCCCTTGTCGAACTGCATGCCCTCGGTGAGGACCAGTTCGGTCTGCGTGGTGGAGGATTCCTCGATGGTGATCACACCATCCTTGCCGACCTTGCCGAAGGCTTCGGCCAGGAGCTCGCCGACCTCGTCGCTCTGCGCGGAGATGGCAGCGACGTTGGCGACCTGGGTGCCTTCGACCGGGCGGGCGTTCTCGAGCAGGCGGGCGGCGACGGCCTCGACCGAGACCTCGATGCCGCGCTTGATCTGGCCCGGGGCGGCGCCGGCTGCGACGTTGCGCAGGCCTTCCTTGACCAGGGCCTGGGCGAGCACGGTGGCGGTGGTGGTGCCGTCGCCGGCCACGTCGTTGGTCTTGGTGGCGACCTCCTTGGCGAGCTGTGCGCCGAGGTTTTCGTACGGGTCGTCCAGTTCGACTTCGCGGGCGATGGTCACACCGTCGTTGGTGATCGTGGGGGCGCCCCACTTCTTGTCCAGCACGACGTTGCGGCCGCGCGGGCCGAGCGTCACCTTGACCGTGTTGGCGAGCTTATCAATGCCGGCTTCAAGCGACCGGCGGGCAGCGTCGTTAAACGCGAGCTGCTTTGCCATGGTTTTGTCCTTTCAAGACAGAACCCCGCGCGGCCGTCCGTTCAAAACGAAGGAGCGGCGGCGCGGGGTCCAAGGGAGTTACTTTACGACGATCGCCAGGACGTCGCGGGCGGAGAGTACGAGGTACTCGACACCGCCGGTCTTGACTTCGGTTCCGCCGTACTTGGAGTAGATGACAACATCGCCGACGGCAACGTCGACGGGAACGCGGTTGCCGTTATCGTCAAAGCGGCCGGGGCCTACTGCAACAACTTCGCCTTCCTGCGGCTTCTCCTGTGCGGAGTCCGGGATAACCAGGCCGGAAGCCGTGGTCTGCTCGGCTTCGAGCGGGCGGACAACAATACGATCCTCAAGAGGCTTAATAGAGACCGACACTCGGACCTCTCCTTTTCGTCAGCAAATTCGTGGACTTTAAAGCTGTGGTGCCATGGCGTACAGACCGTCGTCGCGGTGCCGGCAGCAGCCAGGCGGCTAAAGCTTCAGGTGTTAGCACCCGCCTAGGGAGAGTGCTAATGACGACTCTATGTAAGTAGTTAGCACTCGGTCAAGGTGAGTGCCAGAAGTTCGTCCCTGGTGAACGCCCGGACGGACATGTCCAGTGCTCGCGGCCTGCCCGCGGCTGCGGGCATGCCCATTCTTTGCGCCGCCCGATGGACATAGCAGGACTATGCCCACTGCTCACGGCAGAGAACGGGCATGTCCGGCGAAGCCCGGTTCCGGCAACAGCCACGCGTCACTTAGCCAGACGGACATGTCCAGTCCTGGACCTGAGCGAAGGACAGACCGGGTTATGTCCACTGCTCACGCCAGAGAACGGGCATGTCGGGCGGCGTCACGGATTATGCCCACTGCTCACGGCAGAGAACGGGCATGTCCGGCGAAGCCCGGTTCCGGCAACAGCCACGCGTCACTTAGCCAGACGGACATGTCCAGTCCTGGACCTGAGCGAAGGACAGACCGGGTTATGTCCACTGCTCACGCCAGAGAACGGGCATGTCCGGCGGCGTCACGGATTATGCCCACTGCCCACGCCAAAGAACGGGCATGTCCGTCCGGGGCCGGCGGGTTACTTCCCCGCGAGGTCGTCGTAGTTCCAGTCCTGGCCGTCGTCGTCCTCGTCGATGCGGGCCAACTTGCTTCGTCCGCGGTAGAGCACGACTCCGCCGGCAAGCGCCGTCAGGGCACCGAGCACCAGGAAGACAATGCCGCCCACCCGGGCGGCGGCGTAGGTGTCCCGGATGGCGCGCGCCTCGTCGGTCGGGTCCTTGACGTCCTTGCCGCCCACCGAGTAGACGGTCGCGTTGAAGGCGTCCAAGAAGAAGATGATCACCAGCAAGGCGACGCAGACGACGGCGACCACGCTGCCGGCGATCAGCGCCGGACGGGCGAAGCGGGCCAACCCACGGCCGGCCCGGGCATCGCCCTCGGGCTGTTCGCGGGTGTCTGCGGTGCCGAAGTCTTCTGGTTCCTTGCCGTCCATGCCATCCACCCTATCCGGCGCGCCGCCCCCGCCATGCCTCAACTAGGCTTGATCGCATGGCTGAGACTACGCAGGACCAGATTGCCCCGCTCCTGAATCCGGAGGGCTGGGAGCTGCTGGCCTCGCTGGGGCCGTACCGCGAGGAGGACGCCTTCCGTCTCAACGCGGCGCTCCGGAAGGCCGGCCACTCCCCCGAACTGGTCTCCGCGGCCCTGACCCAGTCCCGGCTGCGGACCAGGGCGGAAGCAAAGTTCGGTGAGTTCGCCCGGCAGATGATCTTCACCCGGGCCGGGCTGGAGCAGGCCACCCGCCTGAGCGTGGCCGCACGGCACGCGCAGCGCTTCGCCGAGGCCGGGATCACCCATGTGGCGGACCTGGGTTGCGGGCTCGGCGCCGATGCCATGGCGCTCGCCTCACTCGACATCCAGGTCACCGCCGTGGAGCTGGATGAAACGACCGCCGCCTGCGCCACGATGAACCTGATCCCGTTCCGCAACGCCACCGTCGTGCACGCCGACGCCGCCGCGGTCCCGCTGGAGGGGATCGACGGCGTCTGGCTGGACCCGGCCCGCCGCACCACCTCCAGCTCCGGGACCAAGCGGCTCTGGGACCCGGAAGACTTCTCCCCCCCGCTGTCCTTCGTGGAGTCCCTGGCCGCGTCGGGCCGCGCCGTCGGCGTGAAAATGGGCCCGGGCATGCCGCACGCCTCGGTGCCCGAGGACTGCGAGGCGCAGTGGGTGTCCGTGGGCGGCGACGTCACCGAGGTGGCCTTGTGGTTCAACGCCGTCCGCCGGCCCGGAATCCGGCGCGCGGCCCTGGTCCTTGGCCCGCAGGGCGCCGCGGAACTGACCAGCGCGGATGACTTCGACGCGGGGCCGGCGGCACCGCTGGGTCCGGTGGAAGGCTTCCTCTACGAGCCCGACGGCGCCGTGATCCGCGCGGGGCTCGTCGCCGACGTCGCGCTCCAACTGGGCGGGCACCTGCTGGACGAACACATCGCCTACATTTGCGCGCCGACGCTGCGCGACACTCCGTTCGCGAGGGCATACCGGGTGCTCGAGGTGATGCCCTACAACGTCAAGGCGCTCAAGTCCTGGGTGCAGGAGAACGGCGTGGGCGTCCTCGACATCAAAAAACGCGGCACTTCCGTCACTCCGGAGGAACTGCGCAAGCAGCTGCTCCCCGGCGGCCGGAACCCGAAGCACGGGGCGAAAAAGACGGCCACCCTGGTCCTGACCAGAATCGGCGAGGAACGGGTGGCCGTCTCGGTGGAGCCGGTCCAGCCAGCGGCTACTGCGCCCGCATAAACTCTTCGGCCGCCCGGACCTGCTCATCGTCGGGCCGGATGCCGGTGTAGAGCACGAACTGTTCCAGTGCCTGGATAGTGGCGACCTCGGCGCCGGTGATCACGGTCTTGCCGGCGGCCCGGCCGGCCTTGACCAGGGGCGTCTCGGCCGGCAGCGCCACGACGTCGAACACCACCTGGGCCGCTTCCACCGCCTGCTGCGGGAATGCCAGTGACTCGGCCTCCGGTCCGCCTGCCATGCCGATGGGGGTGACGTTGATCAGCATCTCCGCCGGTCCGGCGCCGGGGAGGTCGGCACGCCAGTCGAACCCGTAGAGCCCGGCGAGCGCCTTGCCCGCTGCCTCGTTGCGGGCCACGATGGTCACCCGCCGAAAGCCTGCGTCCCGCAGCGCGGCGGCCGTGGCCTTCGCCATCCCGCCGGCGCCCAGCAGCAGCACCGAGTATTCCGTCGGAACGGCGTTCCGCTCGAGCAGCTGTTCAATGGCCGTGTAGTCCGTGTTGTAGGCCGTGAGCCGTCCGCCGTCGTTGACGATCGTGTTGACCGAATCGATGGCTTTCGCGGACGGGTCCATGACATCCACCAGGGCGATGACGTCTTCCTTGTACGGCATCGAGACCGCGCAGCCGCGGATGCCGAGCCCCCGGACCCCGGCAATGGCCTGGGCGAGGTCGGTGGGGGCGAAGGCCTTGTAGATCCAGTTCAGGCCGAGCTGGTCGTACAGGTGGTTGTGGAAACGGGTCCCGTTGTTGCTCGGCCGGGCCGAGAGGGAGATGCACAGGGTCATGTCTTTATTCAGGATGGGCACAGCACCATTAAACGGCACCCGGCCGGCTTAGCGGCAGCCGGTGCCGGCACGCTGCCGCCCGACGGCGACCGGCAGCCTCCCGGGAGCGGTCGCCTTCCCGGCCAGCACGGCCAGCAGGGCATCGAAGGCCTCCTGGCTTCGGCCGTAGAGGGCGATCCTGGCCGGCGCCGCGGATTTCTCCAGCGGCCAGGGGGCATCCAGCGAGACGGCCACGTCCGCCCTCACCGGGGCACCGCCGTAGCCGATCAGCGCCACGAGCGGCCCGGCGCCGATACCGATGCCGGCCCGGCGGGCCGCCGCCGCAAAACGGACCCGGTCCTGCCCGGAACCGCCGGACACCCGCACGCTGGCCGGCACGATCGGGCCGCGGCAGGGGCCGGAGAGCACAGTGATGGCTTCGCGCGAAACTTTCTCCGACACCGCCGACCCGCTGCCGGGCGCCGATCCCCGCGGCGGGTGGCTGCGGCCCTGCCACAGCTGCATGGTTGCCACCCGGCGCGCCGCCTCGTCCAGCCGCGCGGCAGGCAGTGCGCCGTTCCGTACGGCGTTGACAATGGCGGTGTGGGCGGCTTCCACCGAGGCCGGCATCAGCACCAGGTCAGCGCCGGCGGCGAGCGCCCGCGGGGCGGCGGTATCGCCGGGGAACTGCTTTTGAATCGCCCCCATATTGAACGCATCGGTCACCGCGACGCCCTTGAAACCCATCCGGCGCAGCTCCGCGTAGGACGCCGTCGACACCGAGGCCGGGACCCCCGGCTCCAGGGCGGGGACGGCGATATGCCCCACCATGACCATCGGCAGGCCGGCGTCGATGGCGGACTGGAAGGGCAACAGATCCCTCCCGCGCAGCTGCTTCAGGCTGGCGCGCTGGACCGGAAGACCGCGGTGTGAATCCACGGTCACGGACCCGTGGCCGGGAAAATGCTTGGCGGCCGGCAGGATCCCGGAGCCGAGCATGCCTTTCGAGAAGGCGACGCCGACCTCCGCCGCGGTGCCCGCGCTCCCGGAGAAGGACCGGGCGCCGATCGTGGGGTCGGCGGGCCCCATGGTGACGTCCGCGGTGGGCGCAAAGTCGACGTTGAAGCCAAGGCCGGCCAGTTCCGCGGACATGGCGTGGCCCGCCTCGGACGCCAACGGTTCGCTGCCGGCCGCGCCGTAGCTCATCGGTGCAGGCCATTCGGTCAGCGGTGCGCGCAACCGGGCGACCATCCCGCCTTCCTGGTCCACCCCGATCATTCCCGGCCAGGCACGGCCGTCGGCGCGGGCAGCCCGCTGCAGGCGCTCGACGGCGCCGCGCATGGCAGCGGTGTCCACCTGTCCGTCCGGTGTCCCGGGGACGTTGTCACCCATGATGATTGAGCCGGCCAGATGCAGCCGTTCCACGGTCCGGGCGTGGGCTTCACTGTCGAGGCCGGGGAAGAACGGCAGCAAGACCTGGCCGGCCTTCTGCTCCAGGCTCATGCCGGCCACGGCCTTCGCCGCGGCGTCGGCGTCGCGCTGGTCCGGACCCCAGCCGAGCGGACGCGGCTTCCCGGGCGCCGCGGCTGGGTCCGCTGGGCGGCCGCCGGACCGGCCGCGGGACCGGCCGCCGGACCGGCCGCGGGACTGCCTGGGCCGGTGCAGCCGGCGGACCCCAGCGCAAGGACGGTCAGCACCGCCACGGCCGCCGGCAACAGGGCTCTTCTGTGAAAACTCTCACTCATCAGCTGTAACTTCGCCACCAGCTCGATGCTACCCCTGCACTAGACTTGGAACACCGTTGCCCTGCCACCGCAAGCCGCGGTGGGCGGGCCCGCAAAGGGCCGCAACGCCGAGAACAGCACCGGCCGCAGCGACGGCACGACCACCGACAGCAACACCGGGAGCAGCACCGGCGGGCAACAGAACAGTGAAGGGACCACATGAAGATTGATTTCGCTTCATCCAGGCAATCAACTCTTGGTGTGGAATGGGAACTCGCGCTGGTCAACGCCGAAACCGGCGAGCTGGCCTCGGTAGCCAACGAGGTGCTCCGTGGCGTGGCCGCCCGGCACCCCGAGCTGAACGAGGATGATGAGCATCCGCACATCAAACAAGAGCTGCTGCTGAACACGGTGGAACTGGTCACCGGGATCTGCACCACCGTCGCCGAAGCCAAGGCGGACCTGAGCAGTTCCCTCGCCGCGGTGCGCGAAGTGACCGACCCGATGGATGTGGAAGTCTTCTGCGCCGGCAGCCACCCCTTCAGCCCGCCGCAGCTGCAGCCGGTGACCGACAAGGAACGCTACGCCAAGCTGATCGACCGCACCCAGTGGTGGGGCCGCCAGATGGTCATTTACGGCGTCCACGTCCACGTCGGCCTCGACAGCCGCGACAAGGTATTGCCGGTGCTCGACGGCCTGGTCAACTACTTCCCGCACTTCCAGGCACTCTCGGCGTCGAGCCCGTTCTGGGGCGGCGAGGACACCGGCTACGCCTCGCACCGAGCGCTGATGTTCCAGCAGCTGCCGACGGCGGGCCTGCCGTTCCAGTTCGCTAGCTGGGCCGAATACGAATCCTACGTCCAGGACATGTTCACCACTGGGGTCATTGATACCCTCTCCGAGATCCGCTGGGACATCCGGCCTGTCCCGAACCTCGGCACCATCGAGATGCGCATCTGCGACGGCCTGGCCACCCTGGAGGAGGTCGGAGCCATCGCAGCCCTGACCCAGTGCCTGGTGGACGAGTTCTCCACCACGCTGGACAACGGCGGCACCATCCCGACCATGCCGCCCTGGCACGTCCAGGAAAACAAATGGCGCGCGGCCCGTTACGGGCTGGACGCGATCATCATCCTCGACGCCGCAGGGCAACGAACAGCTCGTCACCGACCACCTCCGGGAGACGCTCACCAGGCTTGAGCCGGTGGCCGCCAAGCTCGGCTGCAGCGCGGAACTGGCCGACGTCGCGAAGATCATTGAGCGCGGCGCCGGCTACCAGCGCCAGCGCCGGGTCGCCGCCGAGCACGGAGGCGACCTGCGCGCCGTCGTACTGGACCTGGTCCAGCAGATGCGCAAGGGCCCCGAGGCCTGACCCGCGGCCGATGCCCTAGGCGGAGACCGAGGTAACCGGCATCGAGGAGTCCGGCGCGAAGCCGATCCCGCTCGGCGCGGTCCCCGCCATCACCAGCTGCGCCCCGAGCGCGGCCACCATGGCCCCGTTGTCGGTGCACAGCGAGAGCGGTGGGACGGTCAGCCGGATTCCGGCGGCGCTGCAGCGCTGCTCCGTGAGCTGGCGCAGCCGGGAGTTCGCGGCCACTCCCCCGCCCAGCAGCAGCTCGGTGATCCCGTTCTCCCGGCAGGCCAGCACCGCCTTGGCGGTGATCACATCGACCACGGCCTCCTGGAACGCGGCGGCGACGTCCGCGACCGGCACCGCCTCGCCGCGGGCCTCGAACTGCTCCACGCAGCGGGCGACGGCGGTCTTGAGGCCGCTGAAGGACCAGTCGTAGCGGTGCGGGCCGGGTTCCTCGGCGGTCCCCATGTACTTGGGCTGGGTGAGCCCGCGCGGGAACCGGATCGCTTTCGCGTTGCCGGTGCGTGCCAGCTTGTCGATGGCCGGACCGCCCGGGTAGCCGAGCCCCAGCAGCCGGGCCACCTTGTCGTAGGCTTCACCGGCGGCGTCATCGATCGTGGAGCCGAGAAGCTCGACGTCGTCGGTGATGCTGCGGATCCGCAGGATCTCCGTGTGCCCGCCGGAGACCAGGAGCGCGCCCAGGTTGTCCGGCAGCGCGGCCGGCGCTCCGCCGTCCTGCGCCGCGTCGCCGCCGTCGAGCAGGCCGACGCCGACGTGCGCCACCAGGTGGTTAATGGCGTAGAGCGGCTTCCCGGTGGCGACCGCAAGGGCCTTGGCAGCGCACACGCCCACCATGAGTGCCCCGGCCAGGCCAGGGCCGGACGTAACGGCGATTGCGTCGACGTCGTCGAGGGTCACCTCCGCGGCGGCGAGGGCTTCGCGCAGCGTCGGGACGAAGGCATCGAGGTGCGCCCGGGAGGCGATCTCGGGGATGACGCCGCCGAAACGGACATGCTCCTCCATCGAGGAGGAGACGGTGTTCGCCAGCAGGCGGGTGCCGCGGACGATGCCGACGCCGGTTTCGTCGCAGGAGGACTCGATCCCGAGTACCAGGGGGCTTGCGGTGGTGTTCATGCTGGGTCCGTTTTCCTTGGCTGGTCCGTTGCGCCCGCGGTCGGCGCGCTGCCCGCCGCCGGCTGTTCCGCGGCCGCATCCGCCGGCGGCGCGGCGTCGGTGATGTGCAGCTGCAGGCGCATTATGAGAGCGTCGACGCCGTCCCGGTAGTAACGCGGCCGGATGTGGATCTGTTCAAAGCCGAAGCGGAGATAGAGCTGCTGGGCGCGGGGATTGTCGGCGCGCACCTCCAGCAGCACATCCGCGGCGTGCCGCCGCCGGCTTTCCCGAATGAGCTCGATCAGGAGGGCCGAGCCGATGCCGCGGCCCTCCTGCTCGGGGACGACGGCGATGGTCTGGATGTCGGCGATCGGTTCGATGCACATCAGTCCCGCATAGGCAACGATGGCGCCGCCGGCTTCGGCGACCAGGTAGCGCCGGGTCTCGGTCTGGGACAGCTCGTCGACGAACATCTGCAGCGGCCAGGCGTCCACCGGGAACAACCGGCGTTCCAGGCCGTGCACCGCCGGCAGGTCCGCGGGGACCATGGCCCGGAGGATCACGCCCTCCGGCAGCCCTGCCGGAGCCGCTTCCGGCGCGCTCACAGCGCGCGCTTCCGCGGGCCCGGGACCTGCGCGTCGGACTCCCGCAGGTAGAGCGGCGTCGTGTCCGGGAGCTGCTCCCCCGCGGTGAGCCGCGCCAGCGCAAACTGGCCCAGCGAGAGCGCCTCGGGCTGCCGGGCGGCGAACTCGGGGACAGCGCGAAGGGCCGCCGGGTACAGGCCGGCGCCCGCGCCGTACACCGGCAGGTCCGGCAGGTCGGCGGCGAACCCCACATGCGGGCCGTCCAGCAGCCGGGGCAGCTGGCCGGGGGCCAGGGCGTACCGCGCCCAGTAGACCTCCTTGCGACGCGCGTCCGTGGCCACCAGGAATTCTGGGGCGGCGGCCGTGGATTCGGCGACTTCCAGGGCGATGGCGTCCAGGCTCATCAGCCCGTAGAGCGGCTTTTGCCAGACAAAGGCCAGGCTGCGCGCCGTGACGATGCCGGAGCGCAGGCCGGTGAAGGGGCCCGGGCCCACGCCGGTGACAATGGCGTCGACGTCGGAGCCGCTGAGGCCCGCGCCGGCGAGCAGCTGCGCGATGCCGGGGGCGAGCACCTCGGCGTGGCTGCGGGTGTCCTCCGTGGCGAAGCTGCCGACGACGGATTCCAGCGAATCATCGGAGATCAGCGCCGCGCTGGCGACGGCGGAGGTATCGATGGCAAGGATGAGCATGTTCAGTCCTTTCCCGTGCTGACGGGGAAGCCGGGGAAGCCGGCCAGGGCGGCTGGCGGCGCAGCCCAGCGCGGGCCGAAGCCGCGGAAGACGACGGTCCTGGGCTCGTCGGTGTCGTCGGTGTCGAAGTCCAGCACCGGGCCGGGGCCGGGGTCCGATCCGGCGTCGGGCTCCGCGCCGGCGTCGGGCTCCGCGCCGCCCAGCTGGCGGCGCAGGTGAACCTCAAGCCGGCTCTCGCTCAGGTGCTCCACCCGGCCGCGGCCCCATTCGACCACGGTCACCGCGCTGTCCAGTGTGTTTTCCAGGTCAATGTCGTCGATTTCCGAGGCCGAGGCGAGCCGGTAGGCATCGACGTGGACCAGGTCTGGGCCGCCGGGGCGGGGGCCGTCCGGCAGGTTGGGGTGGATCCGCACCAGCACGAACGTGGGCGAGATGATCCCGGCACGGACGCCCAGACCCTCTCCGAGACCCTGCGTGAAGGTGGTCTTCCCGGCGCCAAGCTCACCGCTAAGGATCAGCAGGTCGCCGGCTTCCAGTTCGGAGCCGAGGGCGGCCGCTAAGGCATGTGTCTGCGCGGCGGTCCGGACCTCCAAGGTCCGTTCCCAGGCCGGTGCACTCATCGAGCGGCCCCATCGCCGGGGGCTGCTTCCTCGTTAATGTAGCGGCGCGGGACCCGCTGACTGATGCGCGTGACAATCTCGTAATTGTTGGTCCCCGCAGCCCTGGCCCAGTCCTCGGCGGTGGGACCGCCGTCGGCGCCGTCGCCGAACAACAGCGCTTCGGCGCCCAGCAGGCTGGTCCCGCCGGCGGAGACGTGCAGCGGTCCGAGATCGATCACCATCTGGTCCATCGCGATGCGCCCGACCACCGGGTAGTTCACGCCCTCCACCCGGATTGGGCCGCCGGTGGCGACGCGGGGCACGCCGTCGGCGTAGCCCAGCGGTACGAGGCCCAGGGTGCTGGCACCGCTGGTGCGGTAGTTCAAACCGTAGGAGACGCCCTGGCCGGCGGGCACGTCCTTGCAGTGCGAGAGGACGGTGCGGACCGTCATCGCGGGGCGGAGACCGACTTCGACGGAATCCTGCCCCTCGAAGGGCGAGAGCCCGTAAATGCCCAGGCCCACGCGGACCAGGTCGAAGTGCGTATCCGGCCGGGACAGGGTCGCCGGCGTGTTCGCGAGGTGCCGGACCTCGGGGTCAACGCCGGCGTCCTGGGCCATCGCCAGGACTTCACGGAAGGCGGCCAGCTGCTGGTCGGTTTCGGGCCGCTCGGGTTCGTCGGCGACGGCGAGGTGGGAGAAAATGCCGACCACCCGCAGCAGGCCCTGGTCCTGATACTCCATTGCCTCGCCGAGCAACGTGTCCCAGGCTGTCAGGGTGGCCCCGTTGCGGCCCAGGCCGGTATCGACTTTCAGGTGGATCCGGGCCGGGCGTTCCTGCTCGCGGGCGGCGGCGACGATGCGGCCGAGCTCCCAGCCGGAGCAGCCGATGTCGATCCCGGCGGCGACGGCGGCGGCGAAATTGCTCTCGGGGGTGTGCAGCCAGGCCAGCATCGGGGCCTCGATGCCGGCGGCACGCAGCGCAAGCGCCTCGGAGATGTGGGCGACGCCGAGCCAGCTGGCCCCTGCGCTGAGCGCGGCCCGGGCGACCGGGATGGCACCGTGTCCGTAGGCATCCGCCTTGACGACGGCCATTACCTTCGCCGGCGAAGCCACCTTGGCCAGCCGCCGGACGTTATGGCGGATCGCTTCGAGGTCGATAACGGCCGAGCGCTCCTCGACATGGTCCGGACGTGCTTCCGCCACTGGCCGGAAATCACCTGTTGCTGCTGGGTACATCACTTTACGATTCTACGGGTGGCGGCAGATGCTGCTGAATTCCCCGGCCGCCCGGCCATTGGACATGCTCATCCTCCCCCACGGGGCATGCCCGTTCCTGGCGGCCACCAGTGGGCATATACGGTCTATGCCCGTTGCCCGGCCGCCGCACTGAGCATGTCCACCCCCGGACGCCACCCTCCCCTGCGAGCATGCCCGTTCCTGGCGGCCACCAGTGGACATATACGGTTTATGCCCGTTGACCGGCCGCCGCACGGAGCATGTCCACCCCCGGACGCCACCCTCCCCGGCGAGCATGCCCGTTCCTGCGGCCACCAGTGGACATATACGGTTTATGCCCGTTGCCCGGCCGCCGCACTGAGCATGTCCACCCCCGGACGCCACCTCCCCGGCGAGCATGCCCGTTCCTCGCGGCCACCAGTGGGCATATACGGTTTATGCCCGATGCCCGGTCCGTGGAATGAGCATGTCCGTCGCGACCAAGCCGCACCCGGCCACCCCGCAACCCGCCGCACCCGGCCCCGCGGCGGCCGCTACGCGTCCGACAGGTGCGCGATGGTCGCGGTGGCCCGCCGCTGCGCCTCGGGCGGCACATCGCGCACGATGTCGGCCAGGAAGTGGTAGCGGCGCAACCACTGGCTGCCCTGCCGTTCCTTTCGGGCGTTCGCGCGCTGCCACCAGTCGGCGAGGTCACCCCAGCCCGGCGCGGCGAGCGAGCCGCCCACCTGCTGCACGGCCAGGGCGGCGCAGAGGTTGGCGAAGCGGAGCCGGTCCCCCAGCGGCCAGCCGGCCAGGCAGCCGACGATGAACGCGGCCCCGAAGCAGTCCCCGGCGCCGGTCGGGTCGAAGGCCGGTACCGGCAGCGACGGGACCCATTCCTCCTCGCCGGTCTCGGAGTCCACGGCCATCGACCCCTGCGGGCCCAGGGTCACCACCGCCACCGGGACCCTGTCCGCGAGCGCGTAAAGCGCGGCCCAGGGGTTGTCCTTGCCGGTGAAAGCCATGGCTTCCTGCTGGTTGGGCATAAAGGCATGAAAGTACCGCAGGTTATCCAGCCGTGCCTGTGCCCACGCGCCGGTGGGATCCCAGCCGACGTCGCCGAAGAGCCGAACCCCGGCCCGGTGCGCGTCCACGGCCCACGGTTCCAGCTCCTCGCCCAACTCGGCAACGGCAGCGAGCGCCGGAGGCGGGCAGCCGACCAGGTCGCTGGAGGTCACCGGCGCCGGGTGCCCGTGGGTCACCATGGACCGGTCCTTCTCGACGCTCAACGACACGGTGACCGGCGAGTGCCAGCCCGGGATCCGCCGGGACAGCGAGAGGTCCACGTGTTCCTGCCCGGACAGGATTTTCCAGTTGTAGTCACCGTAACCGTCGTCGCCGAACGCGGCCGCAAGCCCGGTGTGCAGCCCGAGCCGGGCCGCGGCGATGGCCTGGTTCGCCACCCCGCCGGGGCAGCTGCCCATCCCCTCACTCCAGATTTCCGTGCCGGGCCGGGGGGCGTGCGGCAGTCCGGTAAAGATGATGTCCTGGAACACGGTGCCCGTCAGCAGCAGGTCGAAGCCCTGCGCGGCCGGGGTCCGGACGGCGGCGAGCGGGTCGAAGCGCGGCGCTGGAATCGCGTCCATACACCGCACACTACGCCGTCAGGGTAGCCGGCGAAAAGGCAGCGCGGCGGCCCCGCCGGGCCGGCGCGGAATAGACTGCAGGCATGCGGCTCATGATTGCCGGCGGCGGCGGATTCCGGGTGCCGCTGATCTACCGGGCGCTCTGCGCCGGGCCCTTCGCCGGGCTGGTCCGGGAGCTGGTGCTCTACGACGTCGACGCCGGCCGGCTCGCCGCCGTCGAGGCGGTGCTGGCCTCCGTGCCGGGGCAGGCCGGCGGCGTGCCCCCGGAAGGTGCGCCCCCGGAGGGCAGGCCCAGGGTCCGCAGCACAACCTCTTTGCCCGATGCCCTGGCAGGCACGGACATGGTCTTTGCCGCCATCCGGCCCGGCGGCACGGCGGGGCGGATAGCCGACGAGCGCGTGGCGCAGGAGCTGGGGGTGCTGGGGCAGGAGACCACCGGCGCCGGCGGCATCTCCTACGCCCTGCGCACCATCCCGCCGATGCTGGCCCTGGCCCGCGCGATGCAGCGATTCAGCCCCGAGGCGTGGCTGGTGAACTTCACGAATCCGGCGGGCATGGTGACCGAGGCCCTGGTCCCCGTGCTGGGCCGCCGGGTGGTGGGGATCTGCGACTCGGCCGGCGGGCTGGTGCACCGGGCCGCGCGCGCCGCCGGCGTGGTGCTCCCGGAGGGCAGCCTCGGTGGCGTGGGCTACTACGGGCTTAACCATCTGGGCTGGCTCTACCGGCTGGAGTCCGGCGGCAGGGACGTCCTGCCCGGTCTGCTGGCCGACGCCGGGGCGCTGGCCGGGTTCGAGGAGGGGCGGCTCTTCCCGCAGCCCTTCCTGGCCGGCCTGGGGTCCCTGCCGAACGAATACCTGTACTACTACTACGACACCGCCCGTGCCCTGGCCGCCATGCGGGCGGCGGCGCGGACCCGCGGCGAGTCCATCCACCGGCAGCAGTCCGAGCTCTACCCGAGGCTCGCGTCGGCCGGCGCGGAGGCCTACGGGCTCTGGGACGCCGCACGCCGGTCCCGCGAGGAGGGCTACCTGGCCGAGGCCCGGGCCGCGGGCGAGCAACGGGACGAGGATGATCTGGCCGGCGGCGGCTACGAGCGCGTCGCCCTGGCGGTGATGCGCGCCCTTTCCGGCGGCGGCGGGGCCGAGCTGGTTCTGAATACGCCCAACGCCGTGGCCGGGGCCGGTGGCGCACTGACCGCGGCGATCCCCGGGCTGCCGGTCGACGCCGTCGTCGAGGTCCCCTGCAAGGTGGGCGCCGACGGCGTCGTCCCGATTCCGCAGGACCGGCCGGCGGCAGCGCAGCTGGCCCTGATGCTGCGGATCAAGGAGGTCGAACGGCTCGTGGTCCGCGCCGCAGCGCCGGACGCCGACCCGGGCGGAGAGCCATACCCGGCCGCCCTCAGCCGGCGCGACGCCGCCCTGGCCGCGTTCGCCCGGCATCCCCTGGTGGATTCGGACGACCTCGCGGCCCGGCTGCTGGCAGGCTACGAGGCCGCCTTCCCGGAACTCCGGGCGCTCTGGGGCGCCGACTCTTAGACGGGGCCCGGGCAATGCCACGGCCGCCGTACCCGTCGCGGACCATGTACCCGGCGTTTGCGACGTCGCTGCCGCCGCCGCCCCGGTTGGCGTGCAGTTCGCCGGTGCCCAGCACGACGCCGTCGAGTGCGCCGGTCCCGACCCCGACGAAAGTCCGGCCAGGGGCAGCCTTGATCCACTTCGCGCAGGCCTGCTCCTCGGTGGTGTCCCGGTCCCAGGCGAAGGTCTCCCCCGCGCTGATGACCGGCGCCAGAATCTCCCGGATGGCGGGCCAGTCCTGACCGGTGGCCTCGCGGATCACCCACGACGCCGGGGCTGGCCGGGTTTCTGTGCTTGCGCTCACAGCCGCCACGCAAGCAGCTGCCGCCCGCCGGCGAACCCGCCCGCGGTTCAGGAGTAGTGTTTTACCGAATCCACGTCGCACGAAGGGAGATACAGAGGATGTCGCTGGTCCGCCGTGTCGCGTTCCTCTCCCTGCATACCTCGCCGATGGAGCAGCCCGGCTCCGGGGACGCCGGTGGCATGAACGTGTACGTCCGCGCGCTAGCCGCGGCTCTCGCCGAAACCGGCGTCGAGGTCGAGATTTTCACCCGGTCCAACGCCGCCGGCCAGGCCGCCGTCGAGCATCCCTTCCCTGGCGTCTGCGTGCACAACGTGTTCGCCGGTCCGCCGCGGAAGCTTCCCAAGGAGGAACTTCCCGCGCTGCTGCACAGCATGGTCGCCGAGATCGACCGGATCAAACAGCGCCAGCCGCACGGCCGTTACGACGTGATCCACTCGCATTACTGGGTATCGGGGGTCGCGGGGCTGGAGCTGTCGGAGCTCTGGGGAGTGCCCCTGGTACACACGATGCACACCATGGCCAAGGTCAAAAACCTGCTGCTGGAATCCGGTGAGCAGCCCGAACCGCGCCGGCGCGAGGAAGGCGAGCACCTGATTGTCGACGGCGCCACCCGGCTGGTCGCCAATACCGGCGCGGAGGCCGCCGAACTGGTCTCGCACTACGACGCCGACCCGGACAGCATTGATGTGGCGCCCCCGGGAGTGGACCTGTCCATCTTTACGCCCGCGTTCCGGGGCCGCGCACGCAGCCAGCACGGCGTCCCGCCCGGCCGTTTCCACCTGCTCTTCGCGGGCCGGATCCAGCGGCTTAAGGGCCCGCAGATCCTGGTCAAGGCGGCCGCCCTGCTGCGCGGCCGACGCCCGGACATCGACCTGCAGCTGACCATCCTGGGCGCGGTGAGCGGGGCGAAGGACTTTGACCTTAAGGCCCTGATCACCGCCGCCGGGATGGACGACGTCGTCACCCACCACCCGCCGGTGAGCGCACCCAAGCTGGCCGGCTGGTACCGCTCTGCCGACGTTGTGGTGATGCCGTCCTACAGCGAGTCCTTCGGCCTCGTCGCCCTGGAGGCGCAGGCCTGCGGCACGCCCGTGGTCGCCACCAAGGTGGGCGGGCTGTCCCGGGCAATCTTCGACGGCAGGACGGGGATGCTGGTCGAAGGGCACAAAGCCGGTGACTGGGCCGACGCCTTGGAGGCCCTTCACGACGACCCGGCCACCCGTGAGGACATGGGCCGGGCGGCGTCGGTGCACGCCCAGGACTTCGGCTGGCAACGCACCGCCGCGATTACGCTGGAGAGCTACCAGGCCGCACTGGTCCAGTACCTTGGAACACGGGGCATCCCGGCGGTCCACGCGCCCTGACCGGGAGGCACACCGGGGCCCTGGCCGGAAACCTCCGGCCGGAGCGAGACGACGCCACGAGCTGAAGGACAACGATGTCTGAGAACACCACGGCTACCGCCGCTGCCGGCACGCCCGGCGGAACCACCATGCCCGGAACCCCGGCGCCGGGCCCGTCCGGAACCCCGGTGCCGAGCCTGCCCGGATCCCCGGTGCCGAGCGATCTGGAGATTGCGCAGCGGGCCACCATGCGGCCGATCGAGGAGGTGGCGGCCGCGGCCGGGATCGGCCCCGAAGCCCTGGAGCTCTACGGCCGGTACAAGGCCAAGGTCGACCCGGCCAAACTGCAACGGGGCGAAGCGCACACGGCCGGCAAGGTCGTGCTGGTCTCGGCGATGTCCCCCACCCCGGCCGGCGAGGGGAAGTCCACCACCACGGTGGGCCTGGCCGACTCCCTCGCCCGTGCCGGGCACAAGGTGATGATCGCGCTGCGCGAGCCCTCGCTGGGTCCCATCCTCGGCATGAAGGGCGGCGCGACCGGCGGCGGCTACTCCCAGGTCCTGCCGATGGACGAGATCAACCTGCATTTCACCGGCGACTTTCACGCCATCACCTCGGCGAACAACGCCCTGATGGCGCTGGTGGACAACCACATCTACCAGGGCAACGCGCTGAACATCGACCCGCGACGGATGACGTTCAAGCGGGTGCTGGACATGAACGACCGGTCGCTGCGCGAGGTGGTGATCGGCCTGGGCGGACCGACGCAGGGCGTGCCGCGGCAGGACGGTTTCGACATCACGGTCGCCTCGGAGATCATGGCCGTCTTCTGCCTGGCCACGGACCTGGACGACCTGCGCGCGCGGCTGGGCCGGATCACCTTCGGCTACACCTACGACCGCGAACCGGTCACGGTCGCGGACCTCGGGGTGCAGGGCGCCCTGACCCTGCTGCTCAAGGACGCGATCAAACCGAACCTGGTGCAGACCATCGCCGGCACACCGGCCCTGGTGCACGGCGGGCCCTTCGCCAACATCGCGCACGGCTGCAACTCGCTGATCGCCACCCAGACGGCCCGCGCCCTCGCCGACGTCGTCGTCACCGAAGCCGGTTTCGGCGCCGACCTGGGTGCCGAGAAATACATGGACATCAAGGCGAGGATGGCCGACGTCGCGCCGTCCGCCGTCGTCGTCGTGGCCACCATCCGTGCCCTCAAGATGCACGGCGGCGTCCCCAAGGACCGGCTCAAGGAGCCCAACGTCGACGCCCTGGCCGCCGGCGTCGCCAACCTGCAGCGGCACGTGCGCAACGTGGAGAAGTTCGGCATCACCCCGGTAGTGGCGATCAACAAATTCGGCACCGACACCCCCGCCGAGCTCGACTGGCTGCTGGACTGGTGCGCCGCGGAGGGCGTGCAGGCGGCCGTGGCGGATGTCTGGGGCCGCGGCGGGGGCGGCGACGGCGGCGACGACCTCGCCGCCAAGGTGGCGGCGGCCATCGACGCCCCGCACGGGTTCCGGCACCTGTACCCGCTGGAGCTACCCGTCGAGGACAAGATCCGCACCATCGTCCAGGAGATCTACGGCGCCGACGGCGTGGAATTTTCGGTGCCGGCGCTCAAGCGGCTCGCCGAGATCGAGAAGAACGGCTGGTCGTCGATGCCGGTCTGCATGGCGAAGACCCAGTACTCCTTCAGCGACGATGCCAGCAGGCTCGGGGCGCCGAAGGGTTTCACGGTGCACGTGCGCGACCTGATCCCCAAGACCGGCGCGGGTTTCATTGTGGCGCTGACCGGCGCGGTGATGACCATGCCGGGCCTGCCCAAGGTCCCGGCCGCGATGCGGATGGACGTCGACGCCGCAGGCAACCCCGTCGGCCTCTTCTAAACGATCCTCCCTCACCTCCTGCCCCCTCCGGCCCGATCCTCCCTCACCTCCTGCCCCCTCCGACCCGATCCTCCCTCACCTCCTGCAGGGTCCGCAGGCCGACGTCGCCGGACCGGGACCTTACCGTCGTGGGCGGGAGAGGGCGTCTGTGGATAACTCCAGCACGGCTCCCCGAATGCGTTCACAATGCCAGCATGAGAACGCGAACGCCGCTCCCCGGGCCGCTTAGCACAGCGCCATTCACCTTCGAGGCCGCGCGGACTTTGGGAGTATCGAAAAACAGACTCCGACGGCCCGACATCTGTCACATCAGCCGGGGTCTCTATCGGCCCGCAGAATGGAGCTTCGAGCTGGAGGAGGCAGCCCGCGCACTGTCCGCCGCATCGCCGGGGGCGTGGATCTCGCACGTCACGGCCGCCAGGCTCAGGTGTCAGCTCTTGCCCCCGCGGCTCTCGGACTCTGAGGAGCTGCATCTAAGTAAGCCGAGGGCGCTGCCGGAGGTCCGGCGCAGGGGCATCGTCGGCCACACGGTTCTGGCTTTGGATGGCGAAGTCGAAACTGCGGACGGCATCCGGATCAGCACGCGTCCCCGGACATGGCTCGACCTCGCTCGGCAGCTGAGCCTGGCCGAATTGGTCTGCATGGGCGACGAGCTCGTTCGGATTCCCCGCCGCGGCTTGGAGGGACGGAGCCTGCCCTTCGCGACGCTCGATGGACTGCGTTCGATGGTGCGACGCCACCCGAATCTACAGGGCATCGTACGCGCCCGGGCGGCCCTGGACTTGATGCGGGTGGGATCCGATTCGGGCCCGGAGACACTTCTACGCCTGGCGATGTGCGACGCCAGCCTGCCAGAGCCTGAGCTGCAGATCGTGCTACGCCCAAAGATGCCAAGGTCCCCTACTGCGGACCTTGGGTACCGCAGTCGGCGGCTCGCCATCCAGTACGACGGCGACCACCACCTGCTCCCTGCACAGGCCCTCAGCGACCGCCGCCGGGACAAGGCCTTCGAGGCAGCGGGCTGGACGGTGCTCGTCCTGACAAAAGATGACCTTGCGGACGGCTTCGCGGGTGCCATTGCGAGGATCAAGCGGATCCTCCGCACCGGGCGCGTCAGCCCGTCTGCCGCCGCCGGATTTACCGGCGCCGTCTGAGGGCGGTCCCTGCACAAGGTGAGGAAGGGGCGAGGTGTTGCCGACTCCAGTTTGGGAGCATCGCACAACAGACCCCGGAAACCACAACGCTCCCGCACCTAAGGTGAGGGAGCGTTGGGCCGGAGCACCCCTGAGCTGAGGGAGCGTCGGGGTGGAACGCGCCTAAGGTGAGGGAGCGTCGGGGTGGGGCGGGGTTAGCGCTCCAGGTCGCCGCGGATGAAGGCCTCGACCTTTTCACGGCCGAGGTCGTCGTTGAACTGCTCCGGCGGGGACTTCATGAAGTAGCTCGACGCCGACAGCAGCGGGCCGCCGATGCCGCGGTCCAGGCCGATCTTGGCGGCGCGGACGGCGTCGATAATCACGCCGGCGGAGTTGGGCGAGTCCCACACTTCGAGCTTGTACTCCAAAGAGACCGGGGCGTCGCCGAAGTTGCGGCCCTCGAGGCGCACGAACGCCCACTTGCGGTCGTCGAGCCACTGGACGTAGTCCGACGGGCCGATGTGCACGTCCTTGGCCGCGAGCTCAGCCTCAACGTTGGAGGTGACGGCCTGGGTCTTGGAGATCTTCTTGGACTCGAGGCGGTCGCGTTCGAGCATGTTCTTGAAGTCCATGTTGCCGCCGACGTTCAGCTGGTAGGTGCGGTCCAGGGTGACGCCGCGGTCTTCAAAGAGCTTGGCCATCACGCGGTGCGTGATGGTCGCACCGATCTGGCTCTTGATGTCATCGCCCACGATCGGCACGCCGGCGGCGGTGAACTTGTCGGCCCATTCCTTGGTCCCGGCGATGAACACCGGCAGCGCGTTGACGAAGGCGACGCCCGCGTCGATCGCGCACTGGGCGTAGAACTCGGCGGCTTCCTGGGATCCGACGGGCAGGTAGCAGACCATCACATCGACTTTGGCGTCCTTGAGGGCCTGGACGACGTCGACCGGCTCCTCCGGGGACTGCTCGATGGTCTCGAGGTAGTACTTGCCGAGGCCGTCCAGGGTCGGGCCGCGCTGGACGGTGACGCCGGTCGGCGGGACGTCGGCGATCTTGATGGTGTTGTTTTCGCTGGCCACGATGGCGGCCGAGAGGTCCTGGCCCACCTTCTTGCCGTCGACGTCGAAGGCCGCGACGAATTCCACGTCGTTGACGTGGTACTTGCCGAACTGCACGTGCATCAGACCCGGAATCGTGGCCTGGGGGTCGGCGTCCCGGTAGTACTGGACACCCTGGACCAGCGAGGTGGCACAGTTACCCACGCCGACGATTGCAACACGAATCGGATTTGCAGACACGAAACTCCCTTTGAGAACAAACTTCACGTACCCGGCGCGGCCGTACTCTGATGTACGACGGCGGCAAACGGGCACAACGCCATGCGGCGCCCTTGCATTCTAGTCAACGGCGCCGCGGCCTGAGATGTTCCCGGCCGCGGCACCGAATCTGTTAAGGCCTGTTGCGGCGCCGCAGACCAGCCCGGCCGCGGCTCACTTCTGCGCCCAGAGATTGATGTCGGACTCGACGGCGAACTCGTCGATGGAGTCAAGCTCGTCGGCGGTGAAGTCCAGGTTATCGACCGCCGCCAGGGTGTCCTCGAGCTGCCGGACGCTGGAGGCGCCGACCAGCGCAGAGGTCACCGAGGCGCCCTTGCCCTGCTCGCGGAGGACCCAGGCGATCGCCATCTGCGCGAGGGTCTGGCCGCGGCCCTCGGCGATCCGGTTGAGCCCGCGCACCCGGTCCAGCTTTTCGCCGGTGATCATGCCCTGGTCCAGGGACTTGTCCTGCGCGGCACGGGAATCCTCCGGGACGCCGTCGAGATAGCGGTCGGTGAGCATGCCCTGGGCCAGCGGCGAGAACGCGATGGAACCGGCGCCCACCTGCTCCAGCGCCTCGTACAGGCTGGGGCTGCCGTTTTCGGTCCAGCGGTTCAGCATCGAGTAGCTGGGCTGGTGGATCAGCAGCGGGGTGCCGAGGTCCTTGAGGATCCGGGCCGCCGCCAGGGTCTGTTCCGGGGTGTAGGAGGAAATGCCGGCGTAGAGCGCCTTGCCCGAGCGCACGGCCTGGTCCAGGGCGCCCATCGTCTCCTCCAGCGGGGTCTCGGGGTCCGGGCGGTGGCTGTAGAAGATGTCCACGTAGTCCAGGCCCATCCGGGCCAGCGACTGGTCCAGGCTGGCCAGCAGGTACTTCCGGGATCCCCAGTTGCCGTACGGGCCCGGCCACATGTCGTAGCCGGCCTTGCTGGAGATGATGAGCTCGTCCCGGTACGGGGCGAAGTCGTCCTTGAAATGGCGCCCGAAGTTGGTCTCGGCGCTGCCGTACGGCGGGCCGTAGTTGTTGGCCAAATCGAAGTGGGTGACGCCCAGGTCGAAGGCGCGGCGCAGGATGGCGCGCTGCACCTCAAACGGCTTGTCGTCGCCGAAGTTGTGCCACAGGCCCAGCGAAATGGCAGGCAGTTTCAGGCCGCTGCGCCCCACCCTCCGGTAGGGCATTGAGTCATAGCGGTTTTCCGCGGCAACGTAAGTCATGGTCGGTTCTCCCTTGGTAAGTAGAGGCTAGAGTGCGACGACGGCGGCGCTGTGTCCCGGCAGCCCGAGCCCGGCGGTGGTCAGCGCGGCGCCGTCCTCGGTGGCCAGCAGCATTGAACTGCCGGCCACGGACAGCTGCCGCGCTTCGGCGGAGAAGTTCATTGCCACTTCCACGCTGCCGCGGCGGAGCAGAAGCCAGCCCTCGTCGTCGCTGAACTCGACGGCGGTCTCCGCGAACCCGCCGCCGGCGAGCTCCGGCGTCGAGCGGCGCAGGGCGATGAGCTGCCGGTAGAGCTCCAGCAGCCGGGCATGATCTCCGGTGCCGGCCTCGGACCAGTCCAGCTTGGAGCGGGTGAACGTGGCCGGGTCCTGCGGGTCGGGCACGACGGCGGGGTCCCAGCCCATCCGCTCGAATTCCTTGATCCGGCCCTCCGCGGTGGCCTTTCCCAGTTCCGGTTCCGGGTGCGAGGTGAAGAACTGCCAGGGGGTGGTGGCGCCGTATTCCTCGCCCATGAACAGCATCGGGGTGAACGGCGAGGTCAGGGTGGCAACGGCGGCGAGCGCCAACTGCCCGTAGCCCAGCGTCTGGGAGAGCCGGTCGCCGGTGGCGCGGTTGCCGATCTGGTCGTGGTTCTGGCTGCAGACGACGAGGGCGGCCGGGTGCACATGTGCGGCGTTGATCGGCCGGCCGTGGTGCCGTTCGCGGAAGCTGGAGTAGCTGCCGTCGTGGAAGAAGCCCTTCTCGAGCACCTTCGCCAGCGCCCCGAGCGAGTCGAAGTCGCCGTAATAGCCGGTGGTTTCGCCGCTGACGTTCACGTGCACGGCGTGGTGGAAGTCGTCGCTCCACTGCCCGGCCAGCCCGTACCCGTTCGCCTCGCGCGGGTAGAGCAGGCGCGGGTTGTTCAGGTCAGACTCGGCGATCATGGTGGCGGGGCGTCCGGTTTCGGCGGCGACGGCGTCGGCGAGCGCGCCGAAGTCCTCCAACAGGTGGACGGCTCGCTCGTCCTTGAAGGCGTGGACCGCGTCCAGCCGCAGGCCGTCCACGTGGTAGTCGCGCAGCCACATCGCGGCGTTGTCGAGGATGTAGCCGCGGACGACGTCGGAACCCGGGCCGTCGAGGTTCACCGAGTCGCCCCAGGTGTTGCCCTCCCCCGACTTGAGGTAGGGCCCGAACCGCGGTAGGTAGTTGCCGCTCGGGCCGAGGTGGTTGTAGACGACGTCCTGGATGACGCCCAGGCCGGCGGCGTGCGCCGCGTCGACGAAACGCTGGTATGCCGCCGGGCCGCCGTAGCCCTCGTGCACGGTGTACCAGAGGACGCCGTCGTAGCCCCAGTTGTGCGTCCCGTTAAACCCGTTGACCGGCAGCAGTTCCACGAAGTCGATACCGAGCCCGGCGAGGTAGCCGAGCTTGCCGATCGCCGCGTCCAGGGTCCCCTCGGGCGTGAACGTGCCCAGATGCAGTTCGTAGATGACGGCGCCCTGCAGCCCGCGGCCCTCCCACTGCCCGTCGGCCCACTCGTGGCTGCCGGGATCGAAGGTCCGGGAGAGCGCGTGCACTCCCCCGGGCTGGCGGCGGGACCGCGGGTCCGGCAGCGGCGTCGTGTCCCCGTCCAGCAGGTAGCCGTAGTCGACGTCGCCGGACGCCGGGGCCTCCGGGGCGCTCCACCAGCCGTCCCGGCCGGTGTCCGCGGCCCGGGCCATCGGGTACTCCCGGCCGTCGGCGAGCAGGGTGACTTCCCGGGCGTCGGGGGCCCAAAGGTCGAAGCGTTCGCTTCCGTAGGCAGGCAAGGTCATCGTCGTGTTCCATTCCCAAAGTCGGTACGTCGGCCAATACTCCAGCGCGGGGTCACTTAGCGCCCGTCCGCAGCCGCCTAACGGGCCGCATCTGAGCCCGCGTTGCTTGGTGTCAGGAGGGCCACCGGGTAGTCGCGGAGGATCTGCGCCACGTCCGTGGCACCGGGCCCGTACGACCTGCCGCTGAGCTGGTCCGTCATCGCGGCGGGCAGGCTGATGGCGGTGTCCCGCCAGCCGCCGGCCTCCTCGAGGCCGCGCGGCAGCCGGGTGGCGAGCGTGAGGGCCCCCGGTTCGCCGGAGCCACGGTCGAAGGCGACCAGGTGGTCCGCGGCCGCTCCGGTGGCAGGCACCGGGGTGTAGCCGGTGAACAGCTCCGGGGCGTCCCGGCGCAGCCGCAGCGCCCGCGAGGTGACCAGCAGTTTCGCTGCGTCCTCGGTGTACGACGCCGGCCGCTCGCCGGCGTCCAGCGCGGCCAGGGCGGTGCGCCGCGCACCGTAGTCGAACGGCCGCCGGTTGTCCGGATCCGTCAGCGACCGGTCCCAGAACTCGGTGCCCTGGTAGACGTCGGGCACGCCCGGCATGGTCAGCTGGACGAGCTTGGCCCCCAGCGAATTCACCGCGCCGTACGGGGCCAGGAGCTCCACAAGGGACTCCAGTTCCGCCCGGACTTCAGGGTTGTCGAAGGCCGCGTCGACGGCGGCTGCCAGCTTCGTCTCGAAGTCCGGGTCCGGGTCCAGCCAGTCGGTCGAGTTCCCGGCTTCGCGGGCGGCCTTCCGGGCGTAGGACTGGAGCCGTTCCCGGTCCGCGGGCCAGGCCCCGGCCACGGCCTGCCAGAGCAGGTTGGCCAGCGGGCCGTCCGGCAGCGGGGCCAGCTCCTGCAGCCGGCGCAGCGACGCCGTCCACTCCGGAGCAAATTCGGCGAGCACCGAGATCCGGGCCCGGGTGTCCTCGCTGCGCTTGGTGTCGTGGGTGCTGAGCGTGGTCATCGACAGCGGCTGCCCGGCCTGGCGGCGCGCCATCCGGGCGTGGAATTCGTCGGTGGAGACGGCGAATTCGGTGGGGTCGGCGCCGACCTCGGTCAGGGTGCCCAGCCGGGTGTAGCGGAAGAACGCGGTGTCCTCCACGCCCTTGGCCATGACCATCCCGGTGGTCTGCTGGAAGCGGCGGCCCAGTTCGTCGTCGTCCCCGGAGCCGGCGTGCAGCAGCAGCGGCAGCAGCGTGTCGACGGCGGATTCCAGTCCGGGGCGGCGCCGGACGGCGAGGGCGCAGGCTTCGCGCAGCACGTCCTCACCGTCGGGCAGGTAGCTGCGGTAGACCGGGAACGCGGCGGTGATTTCGGACAGCGCATCCGCCGCCGTCTCCGTGCTAAGCCCGGCCGCGGCCGGCACCAGGCGGGCGAGCCGCAGCATCTCCGAGTGCAGGATCCCGTCGGTGATCCGGCGCTTGGTTCCGCGGATCATCTCCTCGTAGTCCGCCGGCTCGCCGCCGCGCAGCGAGGTGTCCAGCGCGTCCAGGCCGCCTTGTCCGGCGGGATCGACAAAAAGCCGGTCCACGTCGGCGAGTGCGTCGTAGCCGGTGGTGCCCTCGCAGTCGAAGCCGGCCGGCAGTTCCTCGCCGGGTTCCAGGATCTTTTCGATCAGCAGGTAGGCCCCGCCGGTCACCTCCCGCAGCCGGCGGAGGTAACCCGCAGGGTCTGCGAGGCCGTCCGGGTGGTCGATGCGGAGGCCGTCCACGAGGTCCTCGCGGAACCAGCGGACGACTTCTTCGTGCGCCTCGTCAAAGACCTCCGGTATTTCGACCCTGATCCCGGCGAGGGTGTTCACGGCGAAGAACCGGCGGTAGTTCAGTTCGTTGTCGGCACGGCGCCAGCCCACCAGCTCGTAGTGCTGCCGGCTGTGCACCTCGCGGGGGTCGTCCCCCGCGGTGTAGCTGCCCTCGGCCAGCGGAAAGCGGTGGTCGTAGTAGCGCAGTTCGCCGTCGCGGACTTCCAGCGCGTCCACGTCCGAGTCGTCGCCGAGCACCGGGATCCGGATCCGGCCGCCGCCGAAGTCCCAGTCGACGTCGAACGCCGGGGCGTAGCGGGACTGGCGGCCCTCCTTCAGCAGCGACCACCACCACGGATTCTGGACCGGGGTGGCGACGCCGACGTGGTTCGGCACGATGTCCACCAGGACGCCCATGCCGGCCTCCCGGGCGGCCCGGGACACCGCGGCGAGCCCCTCCGGGCCGCCGCGGTCCGGATCGATCGCGGCGGGGTCGGTGACGTCGTAGCCGTGGTCCGAGCCCTGTTCCGCGGTCAGGACCGGCGACAGGTAGAGCCAGTCGATTCCCAGGGATTTCAGGTAGGGGACGGTGTCGGCGGCATCCTGAAGGGTGAAGCCGGGGCGGATCTGCAGCCGGTAGGTCGAGGCGGGGGTCCTCATGCCTGGGTGGCTTTCGCCTCGCTGGCGGCGGCGGCCTCCTCCTGGGCCTCCACCATTTCCTCCTGCGCTTCCTCGTGCTCGGCCATGGAGGCCAGCGAGGCGGCCGCGGAGTAGTCGACCTCGGCCTCGGGGCCCGAATAGGCCCGCAGCACGACCATGGACTTGGCCGACAGGGTCAGGGTCGTTCCCGCCTTGAGCGGTTCGTAGGCGTCGGCCTGGGCCGCGGTGTCGATCAGGACCTCCCAGTACTGCGAGTACTCGTCGGCCGGCAGGCAGAAGTCCACGCCGTCGTCGTGGGCGTTGAAGGCCATCAGGAAGCTGTCGTCGGTGATCCGGCGGCCCCGGGAATCCTGCTCCTGGATGCCGTGGCCGTTGAGGAACACACCGATGGTCCGGCCGAAGCCGCTGTCCCAGTCCTCCGGCAGCATTCCGGTGCCGTCGGTCTTCAGCCAGACGATGTCGGGCAGTTTCTCGCCCTCACCGCGGACGACCGGCCGGCCGTCGAAGAAGCGGCTGCGGCGGAAGGTCGGGTGGTCGTGGCGGAGCTTGTTGACGAACGCGGTGAACTCCACCAGGGGCTGGTCCATCGCCTCCCAGTGGACCCAGCTCAGCTCCGAGTCCTGGCAGTAGGTGTTGTTGTTGCCCTGCTGGGTGCGGCCCAGTTCGTCGCCGTGCAGCAGCATCGGCACGCCCTGGGAGAGCAGCAGCGTGGCAATGAAGTTCCGCTGCTGGCGGGCGCGGAGGGTCAGCACGGTGTCGTTGTCGGTGTCGCCTTCCTCGCCGCAGTTCCAGGAGCGGTTATGCGATTCGCCGTCGTTGTTGCCTTCGCCGTTGGCGTCGTTGTGCTTTTCGTTGTAGGAGACGAGGTCGCGCATGGTGAAGCCGTCGTGCGCGGTGACGAAGTTGATCGACGCGACCGGCCGGCGGGCGGAGCTTTCGTACAAGTCCGCGGAGCCGGTCAGGCGGGACGCGAATTCGCCCAGCGTCGACGGCTCGCCGCGCCAGAAGTCGCGGACGGTGTCGCGGTACTTGCCGTTCCACTCGGTCCACTGCGGCGGGAAGTTGCCGACCTGGTAACCGCCGGGACCGACGTCCCACGGCTCGGCGATCAGCTTGACCTGGGAGACGATCGGGTCCTGCTGGATCAGTTCGAAGAAGGTGGAGAGCTTGTCGACGTCGTAAAACTCGCGGGCCAGGGTGGAGGCCAGGTCGAAGCGGAACCCGTCAACGTGCATCTCCGTCACCCAGTAGCGCAGCGAATCCATCAGCAGCTGCAGGGAGTGCGGGTGCCGGACGTTCAGCGAGTTGCCGGTGCCGGTGTAGTCCATGTAGTGCTTCTGGTCGCCGTCGACCAGGCGGTAGTACGCCTGGTTGTCGATGCCCTTGAAGGAAAGTGTGGGGCCCAGGTGGTTGCCTTCGGCGGTGTGGTTGTAGACGACGTCGAGGATCACCTCGATGCCGGCCCGGTGCAGGTCGCGGACCATGGCCTTGAATTCCTGCACCTGGTGCCCGACGTCGCCGGAGGAGCTGTAGGTGTTCTGCGGGGCGAAGAAGCCGATGGTGTTGTAGCCCCAGTAGTTGTTCAGGCCCTTCTCCACCAGGGTGCCGTCGTTGACGAACTGGTGCACCGGCATCAGTTCGACCGCGGTGACGCCGAGCTTCTTCAGGTGCTCGATCACGGCCGGGTGGGCCACGCCGGCGTAGGTGCCGCGCTGCTCCTCGGGGATTTCCGGGTGCAGCTCGGTGAGGCCCTTGACGTGCGCCTCGTAGATGACCGACTCGTGGTACGGGATCCGCAGCTGGCGGTCGCCGTCCCACTCGAAGAAGGGGTTGATAACCACGCCGTGCATGGTGTGCGGCGCCGAATCGGCGTCGTTGCGCGAATCCGGGTCGCCGAATTCGTAGGAAAAGAGCGCCGGGTCCCAGTCGATCTGGCCCTGGATGGCCTTCGCGTACGGGTCCATCAGCAGCTTGTTCGCGTTGAAGCGGTTCCCGCCCGCCGGGTCGTACGGGCCGTGGACCCGGTAGCCGTACTTCTGGCCCGGCTGGACCTGCGGCAGGTAGCAGTGCCAGACGTAGCCGTCCACCTCGGTCAGCTCGATCCGCGTCTCGGTCAGGTCCTCGGCCAGCAGGCAGAGTTCGACGCGCTCCGCCTGTTCGCTGAACAACGCGAAATTGGTGCCGGTGCCGTCAAAAGTGGCTCCCAGCGGGTAAGCCGATCCGGGCCAGACTTCCATGTGTACTCCTCGTGCGTTGCGGAACAATCTCTAGACAGACTACTTGTAAGTACGGTTACTAATTGACCAGCGGCCCGGCGGACGGCCCTTGTGACAGCGTCGCGATGACCTCCGGCGCCCGGCCGGCAAGGTCCGACGCCGTCAGCGGCCCGCCGCCCGACGCGAGCGTCCCGGCGCGTCCGTGGACGCTGGCGGCCATCGCCCCGACGGCGGCCCACCGGTCGGATTCGGCGATGCCGCGGGCGCGGAACGCTCCGGAGGACTCCGCGAGCTGTGCCAGCAAGGAACCCAGGATCCCGGCCAGGACGTCGCCGCTGCCGGCGGAGGCCATCCAGGGGCTGGCCTCGGCCTGGCTGAAGACGGCTCCCGAGGGGGCCGCCACCAGCGTGGTTGCCCCCTTGAGCAGCACGGTCGCTCCGGTGAGTCCGCTGGCGTGCCGGACGGCGGCGAGGGTGGCGTCCTCCACGGCGGGCCGCCCCGGCCCGACACTGTACCGTTCCAGGAGGGAGGCGAGTTCGCCGGCGTGCGGGGTCAGCACGGTCCGGGCGGACAGGTGCGCAGGCAGGGCAGGCAACGCGCCGGCGTCGGCCACGGTGGGAAGCCCCGCGGCGGCCGCCTCGCGGACCCGGTCCAGCTGCGCGTGGGCGCCGCCGTCGATGCCGGGGCCCAGGAGCCAGGCCTGGACGTGGGCCTCGGCGACGGACGTCCCGCAGACCACTTCCGGGCAGGACCGGCGCACCAGGTCGGCAACCTCGGGCGGGCCGACGTAGCGGACCATGCCGGCGCCCGCGCCCAGCGCGCCGCGGCAGGCGAGCACGGCCGCGCCGGGGTAGCGGGTGGAGCCGGCGACCACGCCCAGCACGCCGCGGGAGTACTTGTGCGAGCGGCGGCCGGGGTGCGGCAGCAGCGCCGCCAGGTCCCCGGCCTCAAAGCGCCGCAGTTCCGGGCCGTCGAGTGCGGCCTCGATGCCGATCGGGATAGTGACCAGCCGGCCGGCGAAGTCCGCGCCCGGGTCGGCGAGCAGGCCGGCCTTCGCCGCCCCGAAGGTCACGGTCACGTCGGCGGCGAGGACTGGGGCGTGCGCGACGCCGGTGTCGGCGTCCACGCCGCTGGGAATGTCGCAGGCCACGACGGCTCCGCCGGCGCCCCGGTCCCGCGCGGCCGCGAGTTCTTCGACCAGGCGGCCGGCGGGGCCGCGCAGCCCGCCCTGGGCGCCGGTTCCCAGCACCGCGTCAATAACGACGTCGGTTCCGGCGGCGCCTGCTGCAAGCTCCGCCGCGTTGCCGTCGGTCAGGGCGGTGTCCCGGCCGCCGGCGGCGCGGAACGCAGCCAGCGCGGCCGGGTGGGCCTGCCCGGCCGTGAGGACCGCCGTCGTCCGCAGGCCGCGGCGGGCCAGCAGCGCCCCGGCGTAGAGCCCGTCGCCGCCGTTGTTGCCCTTGCCGGCGAGGACGGTGACGGACGAGCCGTAGGGCCGGAGTCCGCGGCGCTGGAGTTCGCGGATGACCGTGTTGGCGAGGCCGTGGGCGGCTCTCTGCATCAGGACAGCGCCCATCCCGGGGTCCGCACTCGTTTCAAGGAGCTGCTGTTCGACAGCCCGAATGTGGGTTCCGGTATAGGCGCTGATCATGGTGCCCTAGCCCTCGGCGATCACCGTGGCGGTGGCGATGCCGCCGTCATGGCTGATCGAGAGGTGCCAGCGTTTGACACCTTTCGACTCGGCGACGGCCAGCACCGTGTCCTTGACCTGGACCGTGGGGCCGTGCTGGTCCAGGCCGATCCAGCAGTCCTGCCAGTTCATGCCCGCCGGCGCGCCGAGCACCTTGGCCACGGCCTCCTTGGCGGCGAACCGGGCGGCCAGGGACCGGGTGTTCAGCTCCCGCTCGGCCGGCACGAACAGCCGGTCGCGCAGCCCGGGGGTGCGCTCCAGCTGCCGGCCGAACCGTTCAATGTCTACGACGTCTACGCCGATGCCAACAATCATGCGGCTATTCTACGGTCACGCTCTTGGCCAGGTTCCGCGGCTGGTCCACGTCGTAGCCCTTGGCGCTGGCGAGGGCGAGCGCGAAGATCTGCAGGGGCACGGTGGAGAGCAGCGGGGCCAGGAGGGTCGGGGTCTCCGGGATGTAGATGACGTGCTCGGCGTAGGCCTTCACCGCCTCGTCACCTTCCTCGGCGATCACGATCGTCTTGGCGCCGCGGGCCCGGACTTCCTGGATGTTGGAGACGACCTTGGCGTGCAGCGAGTCGCGGCCGCGCGGCGAGGGGACCACCACAAAGACGGGCTGGCCTTCCTCGATCAGGGCGATCGGGCCGTGCTTGAGCTCGCCGGCGGCGAACCCCTCGGCGTGGATGTAGGCGAGCTCCTTGAGCTTGAGCGCACCCTCCATTGCCACCGGGAAGCCGACGTGGCGGCCCAGGAACAGCACGGACTTGGCGTCCACCATGTCGTGGCCGAGTTTCTTGATCGCGTCGGCGTTGTCCAGGATCTGCTGGATCTTCGCCGGGACCTTGGCAAGGTCGGCGAGGATGTCCTTGATCTCGCCCTGGAACTTGTTGCCGCGCAGCTGTGCCAGATACAGGCCCAGCAGGTAGGCGGCGGCGATCTGGGCAAGGAACGCCTTGGTGGAGGCCACCGCGATCTCCGGACCGGCGTGCGTGTACAGCACCGCGTCGGACTCCCGCGGGATGGTGGAGCCGTTCGTGTTGCAGATGGACACCGTCTTGGCGCCCTGTTCCTTGGCGTAGCGGACAGCCATCAGCGTGTCCATGGTCTCGCCGGACTGCGAGATGGAGACGATCAGGGTCTTGGCGTCCACAATCGGGTCGCGGTAGCGGAACTCGTGCGAGAGCTCCACCTCGGTGGGGATCCTGCACCACCGCTCGATCGCGTACTTCGCGACCTGGCCGGCGTAGGCGGAGGTGCCGCAGGCCAGGACAATAATCTTGTCGACGCTCTGGAGCAGCTCCGGCTCGATCCGCAGCTCGTCGAGGGTCAGTTTGCCGTCGACGTCGGAGCGGCCCAGCAGGGTCTGCAGCACGGCGTCGGGCTGGTCGTGGATTTCTTTTTCCATGAAGGACGGGAAGCCGCCCTTTTCCGCGGAGGCGGGGTCCCAGTTGACGTAGTATTCCTTGCCTTCGGCCGGGGCGCCGAAGAAGTCGGTGATGGTGACGCTGTCCGCGGTGATGGTGACGATCTGGTCCTGGCCCAGTTCCACGGCGCGGCGGGTGTAGTCGATGAAGCCGGAGACGTCGGAACCGAGGAAGTTCTCGCCCTCGCCCAGGCCCACCACCAGCGGGGAGTTGCGGCGCGCGGCCACGACGACGTCGGGCTGGTCCGCGTGCACGGCGAGCAGGGTGAAGGCGCCTTCGAGGCGCTGGCAGGCCAGTTCCATGGCTTTGGTCAGGCCGCCGTTGGCGTTGTCGCCGCCGAGCTGGTTGCGGTAGATGTCGCCGATCAGGGCGGCGGCCACTTCGGTGTCGGTCTCGGAGAGGAACGTCACGCCCTTGCCGAGGAGTTCCTGCTTCAGCTCCGCGAAGTTTTCGATGATGCCGTTGTGGATCAGGGCCAGCTTGCCGCCGTCGGACAGGTGCGGGTGCGCGTTCTGGTCCGTGGGGCCGCCGTGTGTTGCCCAGCGGGTGTGCCCGATGCCGGTGAGTGCGTCGGGCAGCGGGTGCGCCTCCAGTTCGGCGATCAGGTTGCTGAGTTTGCCCGACTTCTTGCGCGAGGAAATGGCGCCGTCGGCCACCACCGCGATCCCGGCGGAGTCATAGCCGCGGTACTCGAGCCGGCGCAGCCCCTCCAGGACTACGTCCAGGGCCGAGTGATCAGTATTTTCCCGGCCAGCCGCGCGGCCTACATATCCAACGATTCCACACATGGGTCCAAGCCTAGCTGGTTTCCCGGCCGTGCGGCGCAGGAAGGGGCCCGGCCGGGACCCGCCGCTGCGGGCTGCGGGGTGTCCATTTCGCTCTGGAGCAGGTCAAGGGCAGAATCTCTAGGGTGACTTTGCAACGCAATGAAGCGAACGGCGAGGGCGTCTCCCCGTTCGTTGAGCTGGACCGGCAGACCTGGTCCCGGCTCGCTGCCCAGATGGAGCAGCCCCTCAATGAAGAGGACGTGCTCCGGCTCCGCGGCCTCGGCGACCCCCTCGATATGAAAGAAGTCCGGGAGGTGTACCTCCCGCTCTCCCGGCTGCTGCACCTTTATGTCGAGGCCGCCAACCAGCTCCACGCGGCGACCACCACGTTCCTGGGCGAGAGCACCCAGCGCACGCCCTTCGTGATCGGCGTGGCCGGTTCGGTTGCCGTGGGCAAGTCCACCATCGCGCGTGTGCTCCGCGAAATGCTGCGGCGCTGGCCCGGCACCCCGAACGTCGAGCTGATCACCACCGACGGCTTCCTGTACCCCCTCGCCGAACTCAAACGCCGGCAGCTGCTGGAACGGAAGGGCTTCCCGGAGTCCTACGACCGCCGCGCGCTGCTGCGTTTCGTCAGCGAAGTCAAAGGCGGGGCCGAGGAGGTCCGGGCGCCCTGGTACTCCCATGTCACCTACGACATCGTCCCGGGCAAGGAGGTGGTGGTCCGCCGGCCTGACGTGCTGATCGTGGAGGGGCTCAACGTCCTGGCCCCGGCCCGGCCGCGGCACGACGGCCGGCAGGGCCTGGCACTGAGCGATTTCTTCGACTTTTCCATCTACGTGGACGCCAAGACCTCTTATATAGAGGAATGGTATGTGGACCGGTTCCGGAAGCTGCGCACCACGGCCTTCGCGCAGCCGGAATCCTATTTCCACCGCTATGCGACGCTGTCCGATTCCGAGGCCGAGCAGACCGCACGCGAGATCTGGAAGCGCATCAACGAACCGAACCTGGAGGAGAACGTCCTCCCCACCCGCGGCCGGGCGCAGCTGGTGCTGACCAAGGACGCCGACCACTCAATCCGCCGCATGCTGCTGCGCAAGGTCTAGCACAAGTGTGCCACGACGGCCCCGGCGGTCCGCAGGGACCGGAGTTTCGGACCCGGCGGGTGTTCGGGCGCTTCCGCACCGCCGGCACCGCCCTGGTAGCGGCGGCCTCGCTGGCAGCCGGCCTGGCCGGCTGCAGCCCGGCGGACGGCGGCCCGGAGGGCAACGGCCCGGCGGCTTCGGCCGGCACCTCGGCGCCCGCTGTCAGCCCCTCCCCCGCACCGCCTGTGTCCGCCACCATTTCTGCAGCGCCAACCGCTGGCGCCGGCCCGACGTCGTCGTCCGCGCCGTCGCCAACGCCCACCGAGAGCGGCACAACCGGCGCCCCCGCCCCGTCTGCGGCGGGTCCTGCTGCCTCCGCGCCCGCCCGGAAATACTCCCTGACCGACCCCACGAGCCCGTGGGTGGTGGTGAACAAGCACCGGCCGCTCAAGCCGGCGACCTTCGTTCCCGCCGACCTCGTCCAGCCAGCCGTCCGGCTGGCCGTCTCCGGGGAGGCCGCCCTGTTGAACCGTCCGACGGCGGCCGCGGCAGAGGCGATGTTCGCCGCAGCGGCGCAGGACGGCGTCGTGCTGACCCTGGCGAGCGGCTACCGCTCGTATGCCACGCAGACAGCCACCTACAACGGCTATGTGGCCTCCCGGGGACGCGCCGAGGCGGACACGGCCTCCGCCCGGCCCGGGTACTCGGAGCACCAGACCGGCTGGTCGTTCGACATCGGTGACGGCGGGGGCGTGTGCAGCTTCCAGCCCTGCTTTGCGCAGCAACCGGCAGCCGTGTGGGCCAAAGCGAATGCGTACCGCTTCGGCTTCGTGGTCCGCTACCCCTGGATGGAGCATCCGGTGACCGGCTACTTCTATGAGTCCTGGCACCTCCGCTACGTCGGCACCGAGGCTGCCGGAGAGATGCACAAACGCGGCATCGCCACCCTCGAGGGGTATTTCGGCCTGGAACCGGCGCCGGCCTACCGCTGAGGCGGACGCTGCCGGGCTACGGTTGATTCCATGTTGACTGGATTCCGGAATTTCATCATGAAGGGCAACGTCGTAGACCTTGCCGTCGCCGTCGTGATCGGCACCGCCTTTGGTTCTGTCGTCACGGCCCTGGTGAACAAGGTGCTGATGCCGTTCATCGCCGGGCTGGCGGGATCACCCAACTTCGACAGCTTCGCGAAGGTGGACTTGAACGGCAACGCGATCGAGTTCGGCGTCCTGCTCACCGCGATCGTGAACTTCCTGCTGGTTGCCGCCGCCATTTACTTCGTGGTTGTGCTGCCGATGAACCACATGATCGAACGCCGTAACAGGAAACTGGGAATTAGCCCCGGGGTAAAAGAAGAGTCGGCCGAGGACCCGCAGATTGCCTTGCTCACCGAAATCCGGGACGCCCTGACCGGCCCCACCCGCTAGCTTCGCCGGAAACACCGGTGGCCCGCTTCCGGACGGAGGCGGGCCACAGTTTTTGGGTGTCTGCGCGTCAGTCGGCGACCAGCGCCAGGGCCAGTTCGGTCCGGACCACCTGGGCGAGGCTTTCGGCGACTTCCTGGGCTGTCTCCTGGTCGGCAGCTTCCACCATGACCCGGACGACGGGTTCGGTCCCGGAGGGCCGGAGCAGCACGCGACCGGTGTCGCCCAGCTTCGCTTCGGCGCGGGCCACTGCCTCGGCAACGGCGGCATCGCCCTTGACCCGGGTGCGGTCGACGCCTTTGACGTTGATCAGGACCTGCGGGAGTTTGGTCATTACCGTGGCCAGCTCCTTGAGCGGGCGGCCGGTGAGTGCGACCTGGGCGGCCAGCTGCAGGCCGGTGAGCACGCCGTCGCCGGTGGTGGCGTAATCGGCGAAGATCACGTGCCCGGACTGCTCGCCGCCGAGGTTGTAGCCGCCCTCGCGCATGCCCTCCAGCACGTAACGGTCCCCCACCCCGGTCTCGCGGAGGTTGATGCCGGCCTCGCGCAGGGCCAGTTTGAGGCCGAGGTTGGACATGACGGTAGCGACAAGGACATCATCCTTGAGCTTGCCGGAGGCCTTGAGGGCCACGGCCAGGATGGCCATGATTTCGTCGCCGTCCACTTCGTTGCCTTCGTGGTCCACGGCCAGGCAGCGGTCGGCGTCGCCGTCGTGGGCGATCCCCAGGTCCGCGCCGTGATCCAGGACGGCCTGCTTCAGCGGGCCCAGGTGGGTGGAACCGACACCGTCGTTGATGTTCAGCCCGTCCGGCTCGGCCCCGATCAGGACCACCTCGGCGCCGGCGGTCTTGAAGACCTGGGGTGAGCAGCCGCTGGCCGCACCGTGCGCGCAGTCGAGGACGACCTTGAGTCCCTCCAGCCGGTGCGGGAGGGTTCCGAGCAGGTGCACAACGTACCGGTCCTCGGCGTCGGAGAACCGCTGGATGCGCCCCACTTCGCCGCCGACGGGGCGGACCGGCGCCTTGCCCAGCTGCTCCTCGATGGCATCCTCGACCTCGTCCGGCAGTTTCTGGCCGCCGCGGGCGAAGAACTTGATGCCGTTGTCGGGCGCGGGGTTGTGCGAGGCGGAGATCATTACGCCGAAGTCGGCGTCGAGGTCGGCCACCAGGTACGCCGCGGCCGGCGTCGGCAGCACCCCGGCGTCGTAGACGTCGATCCCCGAGCTGGAGAGCCCTGCTTCCACGGCGGCGGCGAGAAACTCGCCGCTGGCCCGCGGGTCGCGGGCAACGACGGCGCGCGGCCGGGTGCCGTTGGTGTTGCGGTCGTGGCCGAGCACGACGGCGGCGGCCTGCGCCAGCTGCAGTGCCAGCTCTGCGGTCAGTAGGCCGTTCGCCAGGCCTCGGACACCATCTGTTCCAAATAATCTAGACATCGTGCCCAAGTTTAGACGATGGCGCCCCGGAACCCTGTTTTAGTCCCCGGAAACCCGTTAAATGCCGGAAGCCCGCCCCGCAGAATTGCGGGACGGGCTTCGGCGAAGGCGTAATTAACGCTTCGAGTACTGCTGGGCCTTGCGTGCCTTCTTGAGACCGGCCTTCTTACGCTCGATGACGCGGGCGTCACGGGTGAGGTAGCCGGCCTTCTTCAGGGTGGCGCGGTTGTTCTCGACGTCGATCTCGTTCAGCGAACGGGCGATGCCGAGGCGCAGCGCACCGGCCTGGCCGGAGGGGCCACCGCCGTGGATGCGGGCGATGACGTCGTAGGCGCCTTCGAGATCGAGGATCTTGAAGGGCTCGTTGACGTCCTGCTGGTGCAGCTTGTTCGGGAAGTAGTTCGACAGCTCGCGGCCGTTGATGGTCCACTTGCCGGAGCCCGGCACAACGCGAACGCGTGCAACGGCTTCCTTGCGGCGGCCAACAGCTGCGCCGGCGACGGTCAGTGCCGGACGTTCCTTCTTCGGAGCGGTTGCGTCGGCAGCGCCGCTCTCCGAGGTGTAGCTGGTCAGGTTTTCCTCAGCCTCAACGGCTTCGGTGGTCTCTTCGTTCTGAGCCACGGTTCTCCTTGTATTAATAAGTTAGTTGGTGGCCAGGACTACTGGGCGACCTGGGTGATTTCGAAAGTCTTGGGCTGCTGGGCGGCGTGCGGGTGCTCGGCACCGCGGTAAACCTTCAGCTTGCCCAGCTGCTGTGCAGCGAGGGAGTTCTTCGGGAGCATGCCCTTGATGGCCTTCTCCACGGCGCGGACCGGGTTGGATTCCAGCAGCTCCGCGTAGTTGACGCTGGTCAGGCCGCCCGGGTAGCCGGAGTGGCGGTATGCGCGCTTCTGCTCGAGCTTGGCGCCGGTGAGGGCGACCTTTTCAGCGTTGATGATGATGACGAAGTCGCCCATGTCCATGTGGGACGCAAAGGTGGCCTTGTGCTTGCCGCGCAGCAGGATTGCGGTCTGGCTGGCGAGACGACCAAGGACAACGTCGGTGGCGTCAATGACGTGCCACTGGCGGTTGATATCGCCGGGCTTCGGGGTGTACGTACGCACGGTGTTTGCCTCGTTCTTGTTCTGGCGTTCTTGTTTTAGGCGTCACGCTAAAGGTGCACCTACTATCTATGCGCTACCGGAACAGAGGTGAGGGCTCCATGTAACCAGTCATCCTGTGGTCTCGAATGTGCACGTTGAGTAGCTATCCTGCAACCGGATTCTCAAGCGGGCACGCACCATCGAGATAGGACACGCACAACGACTACCAATAATAGCGGAAGCCGGAGGCGTGGGTCAAAATAGGGTGTCCGGTGGCATGCTGCCAGCGTGCCACGCAGTCCCGGCCCGCCGCGCTCCTGGAGGTCCCGTGCCCGATCCCGCCCTCGCCGGTCCCGTGTCGCCGCTTTTCCTCGCGGGCATCGCTGCCGCCGGGCTGTGCCTCGGATTCCTCGGCGACGTCGTGGTGGGGCGCGCACTGCCGCATCTGGCAGGCCGGGCCACTCCCGCGCGGAGAACGACGACGGCGGTCGCCGCCGCGGCGCTGTGCGCATTGCTGGCGTGGCGTTTCGGCCCCTCAGCGGAACTGCCGGCCTTTATGGTCCTCGCGGTTATGGGTATTCAGCTGGCGCGAATTGATATCGCCCATCATTTACTGCCCAACCGACTGGTTGCGCCGCTTGCTGGGGGCCGGCATCGTGCTGTTCGCAGTGGCTTCGGTGGTCTCCGGAGACGGTCAAAAACTGGCCCGCGCCGCCGCCGGCGCCGTCATTCTCTTCTTTTTCTACTTCATCTTGGTCCTCATCAGCCCCAAGGGCCTCGGAATGGGTGATGTGAAGTTCGCAGCGCCACTCGGCCTGTACTTGGGCTACTTGGGCTGGTCACAGTTGTTCTACGGCGCCGCGCTCGGGTTCGTCGCGGGCGGCCTGGTCTCCGTGGCCTCCGTGGTGACAACCCGCGGAAATACGCCGAAGGAAGTGGCCTTCGGTCCGGCCATGCTGGCTGCGGCCCTGGCCGTCATCCTGCTGCTGCCTTAGGCGGCGGCCGCGTGGATTCTGCCGCCACTTAAGTAAGACGGCTTATGAAACCAAGTAGTTGGGATCCTGCACCTGCTTGGAAACTGAGTACACCCGTCACGCACGGGCAGGTGATGCCTCAATTTCTATCCTAAAAGTCGAGTAATGGGATTCATTGCGCCACCGATATGGGTCATGCAAATGTTGCACCAACGGAACGCCAGTGGATATGCAAAGGGGATTCACTGGGAATTCGTTTTCTACCGAAAACTCTGGAAAAGGAAAATGAAATGAACGGTCTCATGGTCTCAATGATTGCTTTCGTCGCCGGCGTAAAGAACCGGCTCACCCCAGAAAAGGGCGCCACTGCCGTTGAATACGGCATCATGGTGGCGCTGATCGCCGTCGTCATCATCGTCGCGGTGACCACCCTGGGCACCAACCTCAACTCGGCCTTCCAGGACATCGTCGACGGGACCAAGCCCAAGGTCGGCCCCTAGCCCGAATGCCACCACTCTGCCGGCTGTACCCCTGATTAAGGGGCAGCCGGCAGAGGCATTCGTGGGCGGGCAACCGCACGCGGACTGGCGCCATCACGTGCGTCCATGCGTCGTTGAGGTGAACCAAGAGGTGAGGAAGCAATCATGAAATCCCGTTTAATCGCAGGCCTGGCCGCGCTGGCCCTGGCGATCGCCGGCACGCTGATGCTGGTCAATTACGTTTCAAATGCCGACCGCCGGGCACAGGAGTCACTTGAGCCCGTTGATGTCGTTGTCGTTGACACCCCGGTTCCGGCCGGAACGAAAGTGGAAGACCTTGCTGCCTATGTTCGGGTCCGGTCCATTCCGAGTGCCGCGAAGGCCGAAGGGGCAATGACGGCGCTGGACCGCTCCAGCGGGCAGATCACGTCCGTAGCACTGGAACCCGGCGAGCAGCTACTCGCGAGCCGGCTGGTCGACCCTTCCCAACAGACCACTCCGGGAGCCGTTGCCGTCCCTGACGGCATGCAGGAAGTCACCGTGCTCCTGCCGCCGGAAAGCGTCGTGGGCGGGACACTCCGGGCCGGCGACCTCGTCGGCCTCTACGTCACGCAGACCGACCCCGCTTCGCCCCAGGTGACCAAGACCCAGCTGGTCTTCGACAAAGTTCTTGTCACCGCCGTCCAGCAAGCCCCGTCCAGCAGCGGAACCACTGACGAGGGAACCTCGGCCGTCCCGAGCGGGTCGTCTTTCGTCACCCTGGCCCGCAACTCCACCGACTCGGCCAAAATCATTCTGAGCGCCCGCGTCGGCAATATCTGGCTGACCAAGCAGACAGCCAAGACTCCGACCAGCGACCGCACGCCCGTCAGCACGATTGGGATATTCAAATGAGCCGGTTCCTAGCACTTACCGCATCTGCGGACTTCGAGCGGCGCCTCGCCGCATCGCTCGGTTCGGCCCACGAACTCCAGGTTTTGCCGCCAGCCGGACACGGCGGAACCCCCGCCGCCGTCGCAGCCCTCAGCCCGGGTGGTCCCGCCGATGTGATCGTCTTCGGCCCGGACGCGGCCACCGAACAGACCTTGGCTCTGGCCGCCGGACTGGATCAGTTGTACCCCGCCACGGTGCTTGTTCTAGCGGCTGACTCATCGCCCGAAAAAACGCTGTCAGCTATGCGATCCGGTATTCGTGACGTGATTGCCCCGACAGCGGAGCCCGCCCAGATGCGCCTTGCACTGGAACGCGCCGCCCTCGCCTCCAGCAGCAGGAAATTGGCGTTGGCGGGCGAACCCGGCCAACCGCCTGCCCGCGGGCGGGTCATCTCCGTGATGTCCCCGAAAGGGGGCGTGGGGAAGACCACGGTCGCAACCAACCTCGCTGTTGGCCTCGCCGGACGGGCCCCGATGGGTGCTGTCATTGTCGACCTCGACCTCCAGTTCGGGGACGTTGCCTCCGGATTGGGGCTGGAGCCGGAATGCACCATCAGTGATGCGGTCACCGCCGACGCCTCAAACGATGCCATGGTGTTGAAGTCTTTCCTCAGCCGCCACCCCTCCGGGGCCTACGCCATGTGCGCACCCCGTCGGCCGGCAGAGGCGGACCGGATCAAGCCCGCCCACGTCACAACGCTGATCAACCAGCTCTCCTTGGAGTTCCCCTACGTCATTTTGGATACGTCTCCCGGGTTAGGCGACACCGTCCTGGCCGTCCTGGAGTTGGCGACCGATGGGGTCTGGGTGTGCGGCATGGACATCCCCAGCATCCGCGGACTCAATCACGGGTTGGAAGTGCTGAGGCAGCTCGACCTCATGCCGGCGTCGAACACCATTGTCCTGAACTTCGCAGACAAGCGCAGCGGGCTGACGGTCCCGGACGTTGAAGCCACCGTCGGACTTCCCGTTGACATCTTGCTTCCCCGATCTAAGACCCTGCCGTTCTCAACGAATGCCGGTGTGCCACTCTTGCAGGCTAATCGCCGGGACCCCGCACTCAAGGGCCTCAACAACCTGGTGGACCGCCTGCATACAGGCACATCGTCTCCCTCCGGAAAAAACGTCCCTCGAAGGGCGGAAATCGCATGAGTCTCACCAACCGGCTCGAAGCTGCGGGCCTGAACTCCGTGGGCCGTATGCCGGCCCCCAATTCGGGGGACATCCCGGCGCAGCGCGCCGAGTCCGGCCCCGCCAGGAACAACGGCGGCCAGGTGGCGCAGCCCGTAAAAGTTTCCCCGGCCACGGCCCGGGACGCGCTCGCGGGCATCAAGAAGCGCGCCGCGGACGAGCTCACCAGCCGCCTGGGCAGCCGGATCACGGACAGCAGCCTGGATGAGGGCGATGTCCGGCGTATGGTTCGGGAAGCGCTCGGGGCCTTCATTGATGACGAGCAGGTCCCGCTGACACCTGAAGAGCGGCGGCGCCTGATCCGCGAAATCGTGGACGAGATCCTGGGCTTCGGCCCCCTCCAGCGGCTCCTCGACGACCCAGCAGTGTCCGAGATCATGGTCAACGGCGCCAACAGGATCTATGTTGAACGCGGCGGCAAGCTGCACTTGACGGGAACAACGTTCAGTTCTGACGCCCATTTGCGCAGGGTTATTGAACGCATCGTGTCCCGGATCGGACGTCGAATTGACGAGTCTTCCCCGCTGGTCGATGCCCGGCTCCAGGACGGCTCCCGCGTTAATGCCGTCATTCCGCCCCTGGCGGTCGACGGTCCGTCTTTGACCATCCGGAAGTTCGCCGCGGCCCCGCTGACGGTTGATGATTTGATCACGTTTGATTCTCTGTCACCCGCAATGGCGCAGGTACTCGATGCCTGCGTCCGTGCCCGCCTGAACATTATCGTTTCCGGCGGTACCGGCACAGGAAAGACGACGCTGCTGAATGTTCTTTCATCGTTCATTCCGGCCGACGAGCGAATCGTCACAATTGAAGACGCTGTGGAATTGCAGCTGCAACAGGACCATGTGGTCCGGCTGGAAAGCCGGCCGGCCAATATCGAGGGCCGGGGCGCGGTCGATATTCGCGAGCTGGTCCGGAACTCGCTTCGCATGAGGCCCGACAGAATCGTCGTGGGCGAAGTACGAGGCGGTGAGGCACTGGACATGCTTCAGGCTATGAACACCGGACATGACGGGTCCATTTCCACGGTGCACTCCAACTCACCGCGGGACGCGATCGCAAGGCTGGAAACGCTCGTACTTATGGCCGGGATGGAGCTTCCCCTTCGGGCGATCCGGGAGCAAATCGCCAGCGCTGTCCACCTGATCGTGCAACTGAGCCGGCTCAAAGATGGCACCCGGCGAGTGACGCACATTACCGAGGTCCTCGGTATGGAGGGCGACGTCGTGACACTTCAGGACGCCTTCGTGTTCGATTACGCCGCCGGAGTCGACGTCAACGGAATGTTCGTTGGAAAGCCTGTGGCCACGGGTGTTCGGCCGCGTTTCGTTGAACGGTTCGCAGACATGGGGATCGCCCTTCCCCCCGAGATCTTCACCCCGGGTTCCCGGGTCCAGGGACGGTGAGGACGGTGATGCCTGATGCCTCGCTGCTTTCCGGCACCGCGTTCCTGCTCTTGGCCGCCGGACTCGCGCTTTTCGTCGCCTTCAGGCCACGCTATACGGATATCAAACTCAGTCGAAGGCGGCCCGAATCCCCTGCGGGAAGCCGTTCGGCCATCTCCATCCTCAGTGGGGCCACCGTCGCCGCGGTTGAGCGCGGCGTCGGGCCCGGGCGGGGCGGGCCGTTCGGTCGGGACGCGCTTGAGGGGGCCGGCGTGAAATCCAGTCCGGCGGAGTTTATTGTGCTGGTGCTCGCCGGGAGCCTCGCGCTCGGGACGATGGGATTCATGGCCCGGAATCTCCTGCTGGCTCTTCTGCTGGCTGCGATGGCTCCGGTCGGTGCGTGGCTGCTGGTGGTGATTAAGGACCGGCCGCCGCCGCGCGGCGTTCGAGGGGCAGCTCAGCGACATGCTGATGTCGCTGTCAGGTAGCCTCCGCGCCGGTCACGGGATCGCACTCAGCCTGCAGAGCGCCAGCCTCGAGATGCCCGCACCGATGTCGGAAGAGCTCGCCAGGATCGTGAACGAGCAAAGGCTTGGACGCAACGTGGCGGAATCGATGGCTGAGGTAGCTGTGAGGATGGACTGCGAGGACTTCGAGTGGCTCAGCCAGGCGATCGAGATCAACCGCGAGGTGGGCGGTGACCTGGCTGGTGTCCTCGACCACGTCGCGCACACCGTCCGGGAGCGTGCCCAGATCAAGGGACAGGTCCGCGCGCTGGCCGCTGAGGGAAAGTTTTCCGCCTACATCCTCATCGCCCTGCCGTTCGTCGTCGCTGCTTTCCTTCACCTGACCAACCCGACATATGTCGGCGTCCTCACCGAGTCCGCCCTTGGATGGATCTTCATTTCGGCCGGCGTGATCATGATGGCGATTGGTTCGTTCTGGATCAGCCGCATGGTCAAGATCGTTTTCTAGGGAGTTGAACCCATGACCGCAACTGTCTGGCTGCTGATCGCCACAGTCATCCTTCCGCTGTCCTACTTCGTTTGGACCGCGATCTCTGTCGACCGGGTCTCGGACCGTCTGATTAGGTCGAGGCTTTCGGCCGCTGCGGGCCACCATTCGGAGGTCGCCGCGGATGCGCCGCACCGGTTGGCCACCGTGGGACGTAGGCTGACCCCTGGCGCCTATGTCGCCCGGCTGGACCGGCTCCTGGCGAACGCCGGACGGCCCGCATCCATGCCCTTGGACCGTCTGCTGACACTGAAGCCGGTCGCAGCGGTGGGTTGCGCGCTCCTGGCAATTGTTTTGGGGGCGGCCAGGAGCCCGCAGGGAGCCCTGTTTACGCTCGGCCTCACAGCAGCCTGTTATTTCCTGCCCGACCTGCTGACCTACAACAACGGCACCAAACGCCAGTCCCGGATCCGGCTGGATCTGCCGAATATCCTCGACCAGTTACTGATCTCCGTCGAAGCCGGCCTTGGCTTCGAGTCCGCGTTAGCCAGGGCCGGGGCCAGCGGCAAGGGTCCGCTGGCCGAAGAGCTGGTCCGCACCCTGCAGGACATCCAAGCCGGGCGGACCCGGCGCGAGGCCTACCAAGCCATGTCCGAGCGATCCACCGTGCCAGAGCTCAGGAGCTTTGTGGCAGCCATCATCCAGGCCGATATGCAGGGCCTGTCGATAGCCCGGGTGCTGGCACCGCAGGCCGAACAGATGCGGATCAAGCGCCGGCTTAGGGCCGAAGAGAAAGCCATGAAGCTCCCCGTGGCCGTGGTCTTCCCCTTGCTCCTTTTCATCTTTCCAACCCTTTTCATCGTCATTCTTGGTCCGGCCGTCCTCAACGCCATCAGCACGTTTTCCGGCCGCTGACCATGGTCACGACATCACGAAGTTCATCCGTTCCGGGACAGCCCGGGCCGCAACCGGCGACATCAGAGGAGGAGCAGATGCTTGGCTTCCTGGCACCAAATTCCGGAAAATCGGATCAGCGGCAGCGGGGTGCGGCTGCAGTCGAATTCGCCCTCATCGTTCCCGTTCTGCTGTCCATGTTGCTCGGGGTGATCGACTTTGGAGCGGCCTATGGCCAAACCATTAACCTCCAGGGCGCCGCTCGCGAGGCGGCACGCCAGGGTGTAACGGACGGGGACGTCATCGCAGCGGCGAACCGTGCCAGGGGTGGTGAACTCGACGACGCCAAACTTCAGGCGAAGTTCACCGTGGACACGTCCGGCGGCGCGCCGGGCGTCATGGTTGTGTGCCTGCGCTACCCTCAATCGTCTTTGTCCGGCTTCTACACCTGGGCGCTGTCCGGGGTGTTCGAAGCCAAGGCTGTCATGAAGATGGAAGGCACTGCTGCCGTGGCTTCCGGGGCCCAAAATTGGGGCGGTGGCACATGCGCTCCTTGACACCGGCACCCGGCCGCAACCCCGAGGACGAATCCGTGCGGAACGGGAGCCCGGAGAAAATAGCGCCCGCGCTGGAGCGCGTGTCCGCAGAGCGCGGGGCGGCGGCGGTGATCTTTGCTTTGCTGGTTCCCGTGCTCTTTGGGGTCCTTGCTCTCGCTCTCGATGTCGGCAAGTTGGTGTATGAGCACCAACTGCTCGGCAATGCGCTGGATGCTGCGGCCCTGGCGGGTGCCACGTCGCTCCCGGATGACCCCGACAGCGCCCGGACCACCGCTATCGCCTTTGCCAAGGCCAACGACTCCGCTGCCGATCCGGCCGTCACCTTCTGGTGTGTGGTGGCTTCGTCGGGAGCGGCCCACACCGTGTCCAGCGGACAGGTTCCCAACGTGTGCAACCCCGGAGCAGTCGCGGCCGCCCAGTGCGACGACAAGATCTGCGCGATCCCCTGCGTCCCGGGGAGCGGTCACACGTGCAACACGCTGACTGTGACTGATGACAAGGATGTCCCTTTCCAGTTCGGCCCCGTCATCGGCATTAACAGCGGAAACACCGGCGCGCTCGCAGCAAACGCCTGCAAGGGTTCCTGCGGCTCCCAGATCCCCAATCCCATGGATATCGCCATGGTGGCCGACCGGACCGGCAGTATGAGCACCGCAAATCGAAACTTGATGGTCGCGGGGATCAAGAGCACCCTGCAGACCATGACCAGGGATCAGCAGTACGTGGCTCTCGGAACGATCCACCGGAGCAAGACGTCTCCCGGGAGCTGCCTCACCACGCCATCCGGTGACAATTCTGGGCCGTGGATACCCGTACCGTTCTCCAATGACTACACGCAGACCCCGGCAATTCCGGGCGGAGCGCCGGCACTGAACACCAACAGCAGCCTCGTCAAAGGGCTGAACTGCCTGTCGGCGTCGAGCGGAGGAACGTATCTGGCGGCGCCGCTCAAGTCCGCTGCACGGTACGTACTCGGCCTAACGTCCAACAACCTGGGAAGCCTGCCGACGCGGTCCACGCCGGCCCGAAAGGCCGTCATCCTGGAAACGGACGGCCAACCGAACGAACATAACATCGCCGGTTCGGACAATTCGCTGCTTACCGACAACGACATCGGCACGACGAACGGGGCCGTTGCGTGCACCAACCTCAAGACTGTGGCGGCCGAGGCCAAGGCGAGGGGCCTGCTCATAGTGACGGTCGCCTTCGGTGATGCCACCACGGCACGGTGCGCCGCAGGAGGCGAGTTCGTCCGCAACGTCCTGGCCTCTGCCGCATCGCCGGATGCGAACGGCAGCCCCAGCACGTCAAACAACGACTGCTCGACGGCAGCCCTTCGGGCCACCGAGAACTCTGACGGAGACTCCTTCTTCTGCGCTGCCAGCGGGTCAGAGCTGGGCCCGATCTTTGTCTCTGCAGTCAACGCCATCAGCTCCCATTCCCGCCTCATCCGGCTCCCTGCCTGAGAGCCCCAAAGACCGGACCCCCTTGGTACCCAGAGCCAAGGGGGTCCTTCCTTGTGACTGCGGCGAGAAGGCGAACCCTCCTAGCGGCCTCCACGCAAGATCGGCGCAGGGAAAGTACAGGAAAAGTGCAGTTTGGGCAGTCTTGGCACAGGATGCGCCAAAAACGGATCGACGGCGTGGCGGCGGTTGCTAAGTTCCTTGCAGTGCTGGTGCAGGGCCAGCCGCCCAACTCGCTCAGGAGTCACCAATGCGTTGCTACTCTACACAATATCGCGACCCGCCTTCGCGGCGACGAGAGAGGCGCCACTGCCGTCGAATACGGCATCATGGTCGCCCTCATCGCCGTTGTGATCATCGTCGCCGTCACGCTGCTCGGCGGCACCTTGAACGACACTTTTACCTAGGTCCAGTGCAGCGTCAGCGGCGGCACCTACACGGCTGCCGCGCCGCGACCAGGCACGGCCACGGCGGTGCGCTGCCCAAGTAGCACCACCGAACGCATCCGCCAGCCAGAGTGTGGTGGAAGGCTCTGGCCTGTCACCAACACTGACTCGTTTCAGGCGCCGACAAACAGTTCCCAGGAAGGCGGTCCCCCATGTCCAAGACAAACGAACGGGGCGCCGTCGCGGTCGAGTTCGCGCTGCTCGCCCCGGTCTTGGTCATGATGCTGCTGGGGATCATGGAATTCGGCCGCGCGTACAACGTGCAGATCTCACTCTCCAGCGCGGCCCGTGAGGGCGTCCGGGTGATGGCCATCAACAACAGCCCCTCGGCAGCCCGCACCGCGGTGCTGAACGCCGTGGCCGGGTTGCAGCCGGCGCTCTCCGATTCCAACATCAAGATCAGCCCAACCTCCTGTACCTCGGGGGCGCAGGTGACGGTCAAGATCAACTACACCCTCTCCACCATGACCGGCATGGCCGGGCCATTCCCGATGGAAGGCAAAGGAGTCATGCTGTGCGGCGGCTGACTGGTTTAGCCGGCCCGGACCGCGAGCGCGGCGGGATCGCCATTGTGGTCGCAATTCTTATGGTGGCCTTGCTCGGTTTCGCCGCGCTCGCCGTCGACGTCGGCGTCCTCTACGCGGAGCGGACCCAGCTGCGCAACGGAGCTGACGCCGCTGCCCTTGCGATCGCCCAGAAATGCGCCCGGAACGTCAACGACCCGGACTGCTCCGCGACCTCCGCCCTGGCCCGCGACCTCGCGAACGGCAATGCCGGGGACGGAGCAAGCAACATCCGGTCATTGCTGCTGGACAAAGCGAACCGCACCGTTACTGTCACCGCCGGCGCCCAACAAGCTGGAAAAGAACCCAACAGGGTTTCCCTCTTCTTCGCCCGCGTTCTGGGAATCAACGACGCCGAGGTCACGGCCGATGCCACCGTCCAGTGGGGCAGGCCGGTGGCAGGGCCGACGGCGTTCCCCATCGCTTTCTCCATCTGCCAGGTGAAGTTCCACGTCGACGGCGGCCTGCAACTGCTGGTGAGCCACGGCAAGAAGAGCGATGAATCCTGTAACTACGGGTCTTCCGGAGCCGTCGTCCCCGGTGGCTTTGGCTGGCTCAGGCGCTCTTCAGGCGCCTGCGCGGGGATCGTCAACGCCGAGGACTGGAGTCCCGGCGAACCCGGTAACAGCTACCCCAAAGTGTGTGACGAGCAGTTGCGGACCTGGGCGTCCGACATCACGGACGGCAAGGAGGTCACGGTGCTGCTCCCGATCTTTGACCAGGTGTCCGGCAACGGATCCGGTACGGCCTACAGGGTCATTTCGTTCGCTGCGTTCCAAGTGAAGGGGTGGAGCTTCAACGGGAACACCTTTCCCTCCACCTTCCACAACGCACCTCCTTATGTCGACTCCGGACTCGCCTGCGACGGCAGCTGCACCGGCATCATCGGCAGTTTCATCCGGTACGTCTCTCTGGACAGCGCTTACACTCTGGGAACTCCGGAGGACTTCGGCGCCGAGGTCATTCGCTTGAGGCAGTAACACGCGCACTTCCCATAATCGTTTTTCAACCGGTTCAGGAGCAGTTTTTGAAGTCACGCTTATTGGCAGGACTGGCCGCCGTCGTGCTGGCCATCATCGGCGCCATCCTTGTCGTCAGCTACGCCCAGGGCGCCGACACCCGCGCCGTACAGAACCTCGACCCGGTCTCCGTAATGGTGGTGCAAAAGGCCGTTCCTGCCGGCACCCCGGTGGAGACGCTGCGAGCCTTCGTCACCAGCCAGGAGCTACCGGGCAAGGCTGTCTCCAAAACTGCGCTGAAGAACCTGGACGGCCTAGCTGGCAAGGTCACCGCCGTGGAGCTCTTGCCGGGTGAGCAGCTCGTGGCAGAACGGCTAGTCGAGCCAGAGCAGCTGAAGACGAGTGGATCGGTGGAAGTGCCAAAGGGACTGCAGGAAGTGTCTTTCCAGCTCGAACCACAGCGCGTCGTGGGCGGCCGTATCGCGGCCGGGGACCATGTCGGTATCTTCGTCAACCTGAAGGATGGCGGCATCGAGGCGAAGCCGGAAAAATCAACTACGCAGTTGACTGTTCACAAGGTGCTCGTGACTTCGGTTCAGCGTGCACCTGTGTCCACGCCCAGTCCGGACCCCGCGGCAGGAGGCTCCGCTGCTTCGCCCGAGGACACTTCGCTACCCACGGGGTTGTTCCTTGTGACGGTGGCCGTCAATGACATCAACGCCACAAAGATCGTCTACGCCGCCGAATTCGAAAAGATCTGGCTTAGCAAGGAGCCACTGGACGCTGCCGACAGCGGCCGCCCCGGAATCATGACCAAGCCGGAGGTCTACAAGTGAGCCGCTTCGTTTTAATCACCCCCAACACCGACTTCGATTCCCGGGTCCGGCAAGCCGTGGCGGGCGGGCTGCCCGGCGGCGTCCAGACTTTCGCGTTCGTCAACCCGGCCAACCCCGGCGAGCTCTTCGCCAACCTCGACCAGGAACGCCCAGAGGTGCTGATCCTCGGGCCCGACGTTCCGATCGAGGACGCCCTGCGGCTCGCCACGGTGTTCGACGTGCAGTTGCCCGAGCTCAGCGTGATCCTGGTCGGCGAGCCCGACCCGGAGTTCGTGCTTCTGGCGATGCGCGCCGGGATCCGGGACATCCTCAGTCCTGCCTCCGACCCGGCGCAGATCCGGGTGCTGCTCGAACGAGCCTGCCAGTCCTACACCAGCCGCACCCGGGCCACCGCCGTCCAGCAGACCGAGAGCAAGCCCAAAGGCCTCGTGATCGGTGTCTTCTCCCCCAAAGGGGGCGTCGGCAAGACCACCATCGCCACCAACATCGCCATCGGGCTGGGCCAGGTCGCCCCGATGGGCGTTGTCATCGTGGACCTGGACCTGCAGTTCGGGGACGTAGCCTCCGGCCTGTACCTGAACCCGGAACACACCGTCACCGATGCCGTCTCCGCCTCTGCCAGCCAGGACTCGCTGGTGCTCAAGGCTTTCCTCACCGTCCACCCCAGCAGCATCTACGCCCTCTGCGCGCCGCGGACGCCGGTGGAAGCCGACGACATCACGCCCCGGCAGGTCAGCCGGCTGATCGAACAACTCGCCGAACAGTTCCAGTACGTTGTGGTGGACACCGCCCCGGGCCTGCCCGAGGTGGGGCTGGCCGCGATGGAGCAGTGCACCGACGTCGTGTGGGTCACCGCCATGGACGTGCCCAGCATCCGCGGCCTCCGCTCGGGGCTGGAAATCCTCCGCCGGCTGGACCTGCTCCCGGACACGCGCCACGTGGTCCTGAACATGGCCGACGCCAAATCCGGGCTCAGCGTCCAGGACGTCGAAGCCACTATCGGCGCACCGGTCGACGTGAGCATTCCGCGTTCCAAGGCGGTGGCCTACTCCACGAACCGCGGAATCCCGGTCCTGCAGGACGGCCGCAGGGACCCGGCCGTGAAAGGACTCCGGCAGCTGGTGACCCGTTTCGATCCCGTCTGGCGCGCCACTGCCCAGAAGAAGCTGCATCGCAGGGTGGTGGTCTGAGTGAAACTCTCCGAACGACTCTCCGCGGCGGAAGCCGGCCCCCACTCCCACCCGGCAGAACCGACGCCGGCCGCGGCAGCCCCGCCGGCCCCCGCCCCTGCCCTGCCGCCCGCGGCGGACCCGGTGCGTTCCGAGGCCTCGCGCTTGGCCGCGGCAGCGGCGCCGTCGTTCGCGGACCGTCCGGAGACCGGCCGCAAAGGCCAGCCGGTGGACGCCTTCGCCGCGCTCAAGGAGCGGGCCGCCACCGCCCTGTTCGAACGGATGGGCACCCGCTTCAGCGATTCAGCGGTGAAGGAGGAGGAGCTGCGGGCCACCGCCCGCGACGAACTCATCCGCATCATCGACGCCGAACAGGTCCCGCTGTCCACCGAGGAACGCACCCGGCTGGTCCGCGACGTCGCCGACGACGTGCTCGGCTACGGCCCGCTGCAGCGGCTGCTGGATGACCCGGCGGTCACCGAAATCATGGTCAACCGGATGGACCAGATCTACGTCGAACGCAAGGGCCAGCTCACCCTGACCGAATCGCGTTTCAGCTCCGAGGACCACCTGCGCAAGGTGATCGAACGGATCGTCTCCAAGGTTGGCCGCCGGATCGACGAGTCCTCCCCGCTCGTGGACGCCCGGCTCGAGGACGGCTCCCGCGTCAACGCCGTCATCCCCCCGCTGGCGGTCGGCGGATCCTCGCTGACGATCCGAAAGTTCAGCAAGGTCCCGCTCACGGTGCGCAACCTGATCGACTTCGGCACGCTCACCCCCGAGATGGCCGAACTGCTCAACGCCTGCGTCCGGGCCAAACTGAACATCATCGTCTCCGGCGGCACCGGCACCGGCAAGACCACCCTGCTCAACGTCCTGTCTTCCTTCATCCCGCACGACGAGCGCATCGTCACCATCGAGGACGCGGTGGAACTCCAGATCCAGCAGGAACACGTGGTCCGCCTCGAAAGCCGGCCGCCGAACACCGAAGGCAAAGGCGAAGTCACCATCCGCGACCTGCTGCGCAACTCGCTGCGGATGCGGCCGGACCGGATCGTGGTGGGCGAGGTCCGCGGCGGCGAGTCCCTGGACATGCTCCAGGCCATGAACACCGGCCACGACGGTTCACTCTCCACCGTCCACTCCAACTCGCCACGCGACGCCGTCGCCCGGCTCGAGACCCTGGTGCTGATGGCCGGCATGGACCTGCCGCTGCGCGCCATCCGCGAACAGATCGCCTCCGCGGTGAACCTGATCGTACAGATTTCCCGGCTGCGGGACGGTACCCGGCGCATCACCCACGTGACGGAGGTGCAGGGCATGGAGGGAGACATCGTCACCCTGCAGGACGCCTTCGTCTTCGACTACTCCGCCGGCGTGGACGCGCACGGACGCTTCCTCGGACGGCCCGTGGCGACCGGCATCCGGCCCCGTTTCATCGACCGCTTCGAGGATATGGGCATCCACGTATCGCCCCAGGTTTTCGCGGCGCCGCTCGCCCGGGCCGGCAAGGCATAGCCATGGCCCTGACAATCGGCATCGCCTTCCTGGCCACTGCCGTCCTGGTGCTGGCCGCGGCGGTCCTGTCCCCGGGTGCGGCGCGGGTTCCGCTGGACCGACGGCGGCCGGTCCAGGCCGCCCCGGACTCCTCGCTCAGCCGCTTCGCAGGATCCGCTGTCCACCTGGTGGACGGTTTCTTCGCGCAGCGCAAGGTGCGGCTCTTCAACCGGGACGCCCTGGAACAGGCCGGGCTGCGGATGGGGCAAGGCGACTTCTTCGTGCTGCTGGCGGTGGGCGCCTTCGTGGGCGCCCTGGCTGGCTTCGTCGTCGGCGGCCCGCTGCTTGCGCTCCTGCTGGTGCTGCTCGCCCCGGTAGCCGGCCACCTGGTCGTCTCCGTCCTGGCCGGCAAACGCCGCACCAAATTCGATGACCAGCTCGGCGACACCCTGCAGCTGCTATCCGGCGGCCTGCGGGCCGGCCACAGCATCATGCGGGCCATCGATGCCGCCGGCAGCGAGTCGCAGAGCCCCACGGCGGAGGAGATGCGCCGCGTCATCACCGAAACCTCCCTGGGACGGGACCTGCTGGCCTCGCTCAGTGACACCGCCGAGCGGATGCGCAACGAAGACTTCGTCTGGATCGCGCAGGCCATCCAAATCAACCGCGAAGTGGGCGGTAACCTCGCCGAGGTCCTGGACCAGGTGAACGAGACCATCCGCGAGCGCAGCGAGATCAAGGGCCATATCAAGTCCCTCGCTGCCGAAGGCAAGTTCTCCGCCTACATCCTGATGGCGATGCCGATCGGCATCGTACTCATGCTGATGCTGGTCAACCCGGGCTACATGAACGTCATGTTCACCAACCCGCTGGGCTGGGGCATGATGGCGGCCTCCGCCGTCCTGATGACGATCGGCGGTCTGTGGATGCGCAAGATCATCGACCTGAAGTTCTGATCTGCAGATGAGTCCCCTGGTCTTTCTCGCCCTCCTGCTGATCTGCTGTCCGCTGGCCTACCTGGCGTGGTCGCTGCTCTCCGTGGACCGGAGGTCCCAACGCGCCATCCGGGACATGCTCTCCATCGGCACCGGCCCGGCCGAGGCCGAGGCGCCGGCAGAGAACGGCCTGCTGGAGCGGATCGGCCACCGGCTGACGCCTGCGGCCTACGTGAGAAAACTCGACCGGCTGCTGTCCCTGGCGGGCCGCCCGGCCTCGCTCCCGCTGGGCCGGGTGCTGGCCGCCAAGCCGCTGCTGGGCCTGGCGGGCGCCTCCTGGGCCTCTGGTTCGCCAGCACGCCGGCACCGCTGCTGAAGCTGGTCGGGTTGTTCGTGATGCTTCTGGGCTACTTCATCCCGGACCTCCTGCTGTACAGCAGGGGTCAGGAACGCCAGAAGATCATGCAGCTGGAGCTGGCCAACACCTTGGACCAGATGCTGATCTCGGTCGAGGCCGGCCTGGGCTTCGAAGGCGCCATGGCCCGGGCCGGCGAAAACGGCAAGGGTCCGCTGGCCGAGGAACTGGTCCGCACGCTGCAGGACATGCAGGTGGGCCGCAGCCGCCGCGAGGCCTACCAGGCGCTGGCGGCGCGGACCAACATCCCGGAGCTGCGCAGCTTCGTCCAGGCCGTGGTGCAGGCGGACACCTACGGCATCGCCATCAGCCGGGTGCTCCGGATCCAGGCCAAGGTGATGCGCGTGAAGCGGCGCCAGCGGGCCGAGGAAAAGGCCATGAAGCTGCCCGTGATGATCCTCTTCCCACTGCTCTTTTTCATCTTTCCGGTGCTGTTCATCGCCATCCTGGGGCCCGCCGTGATCAATGCCATCGCAACGTTCAGCGGCCAATGAGGGTGCGCTTACCCGGCGCGGCAAACGGGCCGGACAAGGATAGCCGCAAGGTTTCCGCAGGATACCCCGGCGCCCCGGGCGCCGGTCCGGACAGCTAGTACCGTAGTGCCATGTCTCTTTTAGCTGCCTGCCCCGACGAGGGAAACGCGGGCCCCCTGCCCGCCGCCGGGGCCCCGGCAGAAACCGCTGCACCGGCTGTGCCGCCCGTCGACGCACCACCCCTGGTGGACCCCGCCGCGCTGCAGGATCTCGGCGAGCAACTGAACAACCCCGCCGTCGCCAAGGGTTTCGCCCGGGACTACGCCCAGATGTGGGACCGGCGCTACCAGTCCCTGGCCGGGGCCTTGGAGCGCCGCGACCAGGCGGCCGCGCTCGACGCCGTACTCAGCCTCAAGACCTCCTCGTCGATGGTCGGCGGGCTGCGCCTGGCCCAGCTGGCCGCCAAGCTGGAAGCCGTGATCCGCGCCGGGGAACTCGAACGGGCAGCGGCCCTCCTGGGCGACGTCGCCGCCAGGGGCAGCGAGACCATGGACGAGCTGCAGTTCAGCTATATCGTCTGGGACAGCTAGGAGCGCTCAGGGGCCAGCCGGTACCCCACGCCGCGCACCGTCTGGAGCCAGCGCGGCTGCACCGGGTCCTCCCTGAGCTTCCGCCGCAAGTTGCCGATATGCACCTCCACGGCCCGTTCATCGGACTCGCTGATGTAGGCGTCGGCGCGGTAGAACTCGCCACGGACCACCCGCACCAGTTCGGTCTTGGATTTCACCGCACCGGAGCCCTTCAGCAGCGCGTGCAGCAGGTCGAACTCGCTGCGGGTCAAGGCCAGCGGTTCGCTGTCGACCGTTACCGAACGCATGTCCGGGTTAAGGGCCAGTCCGTTGTGGCGCAATACGTTGTCCGGCACGGTCACGGCGCCGTCCTGTCGTGCGGGCCCCTGGGCCAGCGCACCCTGGCTGCCGTTCCGTGGCCGGCGCATCATCGCGGCCACCCGGGCCCGGAGCTCACGGGGCCGGAACGGCTTGGTCAGGAAGTCATCGGCGCCGGTATGCAGTGCCGTGAGGGTGTCGAGTTCGTCCGTCCGCGCCGTCAGCATCACGATGTAGGCGTTGCTGAACTGCCGGATCCGGCGCAGCACCTCGTAGCCGTCGATATCGGGAAGCCCCACATCCAGCGTGACGACGCTGGCCTCGCGGCTGCGCACGACGTCGACGCCCTCCCGGCCCTCGGCTGCCGAATGAACCTCAAAGCCGGCCTGCCGGAGCACCGCCTCCACGAGGTTACGGACATCCGCGTCGTCCTCAACAACGACGGCCACCCCAAGGTCAGTCATGCCACCCTCACATCCGATGCTGTTCCGCCGGCCGACGATTGGCCGTCACCGGCCGGCGCTGCAAACCGGGGCTTGTGCCCCGGGCGCCCGGGCCGGGTCGGGAACACGGCCTTGGCATGTCCTGCCACCATACCCACCCGGGGGCGTGATTTCGGTCTCCGGCCCACCAACACGGACAACCGTAATATGTTTGTAGTCAAGCAACTGTGACAGCGATGTAAACTCCAGATGCGAGGAAGGGGCGCTTGCCATTGGGTGAACGGCGGCTGATGCGTCGCGCGGGCATGGACCGCCATCTGGACGCCCTGCCTCCGCGTGCCCGCGTGCTGGCCGGCCAGCTTCCGCTCTCACTGCTGTTCGCCGCAGCCCTCGCGGCCGCCCCCGAGGCTTGGAACCTGCACTGGGCCAGCGCCTGGGGACAGGCCGCCCTCGCGGTGCACGCGGCACTCCTCGCAGCCAGCTTCCTGGTGCCCTGGCAGCGGTTCGGGCCGCTGGCACCGCTGGTCCTGCCGGTTCTGGACCTGGCCGCCCTGGGGCTGAGCCGGGTCGCCGCCGCCGAGGAACTGCCGGGCCTGGGCGTACTGTCTGTACTTCCCGCCGTCTGGATTGCCGCCTCGCGGCTCTCCCCCGCCGCCATCGCCGCCGCCAGTTTCCTGGGGCCGCTGCTGGCGGGCCTGCCCTGGGTCCTTGCCGCCGCCCCCGGCGGGCGCCCCGGGCGAATCGCGACCGTTGTGCTCCTGGCCCTGATGACGCTCGTGGTCTCGTTGGCCATTCAGGTCGTCCGGGCGCAGTTGCGGCGCCAGCAGCGCAAAGTCGAGGCCACGGAGGCGGAGCTGCAGGCCTTGCTCGCGGAAAGCCGGGAACGCGAACGGCTGCTGAACGCCGTCCTTGACACCATCGACGTCGGCATCGTCGCCGTCGGCGCCGACGGCCGGCGCCTGCTCACCAACAGCTGGCAGTCCCGGCTGGAAGCCTCCGCGGCGCCCGCGGGCGCCGCTGCCCCGGATCCGGTCCGCGAGGAAGAGCTGCTGCTGACCGGGCGGGACCAGTCCACCCCGCTGCCGGCCGCGCGGCGGCCGCTGCGCCGGGCGCTCGAGGGCGAGTCCTTCGCGGACCACCTGGTCTGCTTCGGGCAGGCACCCGGCAGCCGGGTGGTGTCCACCGCGGCACGGCCGCTGAAGGACGACGACGGCGGGTTCCGCGGCGCCGTCGTCGTCTACAACGAAGTCACCGGCCTGGTCAACGCCCTCGCCGCGAAGGAGGACGTCGTCGCGACCGTGTCGCATGAGTTCCGCACACCGCTGACCTCGGTCATCGGCAACCTGGACCTGGTCCTGGGCGAGCAACTGCCCACGCCGGTGCTGCGGCGGATCGAGGTGGCCCAGCGCAACGCGGAGCGTCTGCTGGCGATCGTCTCTGACCTGCTGATGTCCGCGAACTCCGCGGTCCAGGTCCACCCGCGCCGGACCGACCTGGCCGGGCTGGTGGAGTCCTCGCTCGGCTCCGCCCAGGCACACGCACAGTCCGCGCGGGTGTCGCTGGCCATGGACGTGCCGGCCCCGCTGTGGGCGAACGTGGACCCGCTGCGGATCGGCCAGGCCCTGGACAACCTCGTCTCCAACGCCATCAAGTACTCGCCCGATGGCGGCGCCGTGACGGTCTCAGCCCGCGCCGACGGCGGCAGGGTGCTCCTACAGGTCGAGGACGACGGCATCGGCATGACCGCCGCCGACGCCGAAAGGGTGTTCACCCGCTTCTTCCGCAGCCCGGCGGTGCGCGACGGCGCCATCCCCGGCGCCGGGCTGGGCCTGTCCATCACCAAGGCGATCATTGAGGGCCACGGCGGCTCCATCTCGTGCACGACGCTGCCAGGCTGCGGCAGCACCTTCACCGTGGACCTGCCGGCCGAGCGGGAGCCGGCCGCCCCGTAGTGTGGATCAGAATTATCCCCAGCTTCGGCGCCGTTCGCCGGCGGGTTGCGCCGACGCTGGCTTGCCCGGGTCTGGTGCCGGCAGAAAATCGGCGGCGGGATGGCCGCGCGGCCTAGCGAGGCGCGCAGCAGCGGCGCGCGTGTGAGTTCGGCCCGCGCCAGCAGGCCGCTCACCGAGGGGTAAGCCACCTCTTCGAGGACCAGGGGGTGCGGGGCGGCGAGCACGGACCGGGCGTCACGCTGACGGGCGACCAGGCGGTCGTGCAGCCAGTCCGGCTGCTGCGCCCCGGCACCCACGTAGAGGGCCGAACCCACCAGGGCGCGGACCATGTTGTGGCAGAAGGCGTCCGCCTGCACCGTGGCGACGATGACGCCGTCCCCGCCGCGGGTGAACTCGAACCGCTGGAGTTCCCGGATGGTGGTGGCGCCTTCCCTCGGTTTGCAGTAGGAGCGGAAGTCCTGCAGCCCCAGCAGCCGCGAGGCGCCCTCGTTGAGCAGCGCGGTGTCGAGCGGCTCCTTGTACCAGAGCGTGGTGTGCCGGCCCATCGGGTCCCAGCGCCCGGGGCCGTCCGCGATCCGGTAGCTGTAGCGCCGCCACAGCGCCGAGAACCGGGCGTCGAAGCCTTCCGGGGCCGGCGCGGCCCCGTGCACCTGGATGGCCCCGCCCAGCTCGCCCAGGCCGCGGCCGAGTGCCCCGCGGAGCCGGCGCAGCAGCGCGGCGCCGGGATCCAGTTCGGCGCCGCGGTTCAGGCCCTGCCATTCGGCCTCGGTCAGGTCCAGGTGCACCACCTGTCCGCGCGCGTGCACGCCGGCGTCGGTGCGGCCGGCCACCGTGACCCGCACCGGCCGGCGGATCAGCAGGGCGAGGGCCTCCTCGAGCACGCCCTGGACCGTACGGCGTCCCGGCTGCAGCGCCCACCCGCTGAAGGGTCCGCCGTCGTACGCCAAGTCCAGCCGGATACGCAAAAACCCGCCGCCCCCCATAACGGGGGCAGCGGGTTTGAGCTCGTTCATAGACTTAAGTCTATAAGACGGTTTTAGCGAATTACTTCGCGTCCTTCTCGGAGTCAGCGGCAGCTTCCTCGGCAGCCGGAGCCTCTTCGGTCGCTGCTGCCTCGTTCTCAGAGTCCACAGTGGCCTCAGCTGCGGGAGCCTCTTCGGTCTCTGCTGCTTCGGTTTCGGCGACCGGGGCGGCTTCAGCGTTGTCTGCGTCCTTCTTGTCGGCGTCGCGCTTCGCGGCGGAGGTAGCCTCGGCTACCACGGCCTGCTTGGCGGAAACCGGCTCGAGAACCAGTTCGATGACGGCCATGGGGGCGTTGTCGCCCTTGCGGTTGCCGATCTTGGTGATGCGGGTGTAGCCGCCGTCGCGGTTCTCCACTGCCTGGGCAATGTCGGTGAACAGCTCGTGGACGACGCCCTTGTTGCTGATCAGGCCGAGCACCCGACGGCGGGAAGCCAGGTCGCCGCGCTTGGCGAAAGTCACCAGGCGCTCGGCGTACGGCTTCAGTCGCTTGGCCTTGGTCACCGTGGTGGTGATCCGCTTGTGCTCGAACAGTGCAGCTGCCAGGTTCGCGAGCATCAGGCGCTCGTGAGCCGGGCCGCCGCCGAGGCGCGGACCCTTAGTGGGGGTAGGCATAACTATTTCTCCTCATATGGAAGCCGGCGGGCTGTGCACGCTGCGGTGCGTCCAGCCTGCTGGCCAAGATCTGTTTTAGAGCTCGTCGTCGCTGAAAGCGGCGTCGTCCTCTTCGATGGCTGCGGCGCGGGCTGCAAGGTCGAAACCGGGAGGGGAATCCTTGAGGGACAGTCCCAGTTCAACGAGCTTTGCCTTGACCTCGTCGATGGACTTCGCACCGAAGTTGCGGATGTCCATCAGGTCAGCCTCGGAGCGGGCAACGAGTTCACCCACGGTGTGGATGCCCTCACGCTTGAGGCAGTTGTAGGAACGGACGGTGAGGTCCAGATCCTCGATCGGCAGGGCCATGTCGGCTGCCAGGGCAGCGTCCGTCGGCGACGGGCCGATCTCGATACCTTCAGCTGCGGTGTTCAGCTCGCGGGCCAGACCGAACAGTTCCACCAGGGTGGTACCGGCCGAAGCAACCGCATCGCGCGGGGCGATGGCCTGCTTGGTCTCGACGTCGACAATCAGCTTGTCGAAGTCGGTGCGCTGCTCAACACGGGTAGCTTCCACGCGGAAAGTAACCTTCAGCACCGGCGAGTAGATCGAGTCGACCGGGATGCGGCCGATCTCGGAGTCGCCGGACTTGTTCTGAGCTGCCGAAACGTAGCCGCGGCCGCGCTCGATGGTCAGTTCGAGTTCGAACTTGCCCTTCGAGTTCAGCGTGGCAATGTGCAGATCCGGGTTGTGGAATTCGACGCCGGCCGGCGGAGCGATGTCCGCGGCGGTGACGACTCCCGGGCCCTGCTTGCGCAGGTAGGCAACAACCGGCTCGTCGTGCTCGGAGGAGACCGACAGGTTCTTGATGTTCAGGATGATCTCGGTGACATCTTCCTTGACACCCGGAACCGTGGTGAACTCGTGCAGCACGCCATCGATCCGGATGCTCGTGACAGAGGCACCGGGGATGGAGGAGAGCAGGGTACGGCGGAGGGAGTTTCCGAGGGTGTATCCGAAACCCGGCTCCAGCGGTTCAATGATGAAACGGGAGCGGTTATCGGAGACGACCTCTTCGGAGAGGGTGGGGCGCTGTGCAATGAGCACTTAGGTTTCCTTTCGGCGAGCATCCGCTATATGACGCAACACAGGTGGTGGAAAGATCGGTCTAATGACTTAACGCGGCCGGGCTTGCCCGGACCATGGCGGTCCGGGCAAGCTCCTGATTAAGAATTAGACGCGGCGGCGCTTCGGCGGGCGGCAGCCGTTGTGCGCGCTGGGGGTGACATCCTGGATGGACCCAACCTCGAGGCCAGCGGCCTGCAGCGAACGGATGGCGGTCTCGCGTCCGGATCCCGGTCCCTTGACGAACACGTCTACCTTGCGCATGCCGTGCTCCTGCGCACGCTTCGCGGCGGCTTCGGCGGCCATCTGGGCAGCGAACGGGGTGGACTTGCGGGAGCCCTTGAAGCCAACCTCACCGGACGAAGCCCAGGAGATGACAGCACCGTTCGGATCCGTGATGGAAACGATGGTGTTGTTAAAAGTGCTCTTGATGTGCGCCTGGCCCAGCGCGATATTCTTCTTGTCCTTCTTACGCGGCTTGCGAACCGCGCCACGAGTCTTCGGGGGCATTATTTCTCCTACAGAAAGTTATTGGGGGAAGGGTGAGCGCTATTTCTAGCGTCCGGCCTTCTTCTTGCCTGCGACGGTGCGCTTCGGACCCTTGCGGGTACGCGCGTTCGTCTTCGTACGCTGACCGCGTACAGGCAGGCCCTTGCGGTGGCGAATACCTTCGTAGCTGCCGATTTCAACCTTGCGGCGGATATCTGCTGCTACTTCGCGGCGAAGGTCACCCTCAACCTTGTAGTTGCCTTCAATGTAGTCACGCAGCTGGACCAGTTCAGCGTCAGTCAGGTCCTTGACCCGGACGTCAGAGCTGATGCCGGTGGCAGCCAGGGTTTCGTGTGCACGGGTCTTGCCCACGCCGTAGATGTAAGTAAGCGCAATTTCCAGCCGCTTTTCGCGGGGAATGTCTACGCCAGCGAGACGAGCCATAGTGGCAGTGCTCCTTGTATAAACCGGAGGTCGTAGGCAGTACACCCGCACAATCCGTGCGGCCCCAGCCTCCGACCGGGGGTTAGCTGTCCGGACTCGTTCTAGCTCAATGTCCCAGATCAGCTTGTGCTGCCTTTTTATTTACTTGCGTGGGTTAGCAACCCAGGGGTTTCCGGTGAAGGAAATTAGCCCTGGCGCTGCTTGTGGCGCGGGTTCTCGCAGATCACCATGACCCGGCCATTACGGCGGATCACTTTGCACTTTTCGCAGATCTGCTTGACGCTCGGCTTGACCTTCATGGCGTTCCTTTGCGTGTTGCAGTTGGTCAGCTGGACCGGTCCCCGGCGGTTGCCGCGGCCGGCCAGTGTTTACTTGTAGCGGTAGACGATACGACCACGTGTCAGGTCGTACGGGCTCAGCTCCACCACTACCCGGTCCTCAGGGAGAATCCTGATGTAGTGCTGGCGCATCTTTCCAGAGATGTGCGCCAGAACGATGTGCTTGTTGGTGAGCTCAACGCGAAACATCGCGTTAGGCAGCGCCTCAGTCACAACGCCCTCGATCTCAATGACCCCGTCCTTCTTGGCCATACCCTCCGCTAACTGTCGTTGCCGCAGCCCCTCCGGCTCACACCGGTGACTACTGCGGACGTTTTTGATTGCTTGGCTGCAGCCACCAGGCCACAAAAGGGCACAACAGGGCAGACAACCAACAGTCAACACTACGGCATTGCGGGCCGAATGTTAAATCCAGCCATGCTAGCGCACTCCGGCGCGGTATGCACGAAACCGGCCCGCCGGCGTCTCCACCTCCGCCGCCGCCGCAACCCCGTCCAGGATCGCCAGCCGGACGGCGTCGGCTGCCGCGCTTTGCAGGCCGATCAGGCTCACCTGCCGGGCTGCCTCGGTGCCGCGGTCCAGCGCGAGGGCGCCGGTGGCGAGCGCGAACACCGTGTCCCCATCGGCCAGGGTGTGGCTGGGGTTCAGGGCACGCGCCAGTCCGGCGTGGGCTGCGGAGGCGGTGCGCTTGCACTCCGCCTTGTCCAGGATCGCGTTGGTCGCTACTACGACGAGGGTCGTGTTGAGGGGTGGCATATCCGAAACCCTCCGCCCGGCCGTCTGCTGCGGCGATGTGCTGAACGGGAGTCCCAGCGCGTTTACGACGGCGAGCGCCCCTACGACGACGCCGTTGTCCAGGGTGATGGAGGCGGTGCCGATGCCGCCCTTGTACTGGCCCCGGCCGATTGCGGCTCCGGTGCCGGCCCCTACGTTGCCGCGTTCGACGTCGTGGGCGTCCTTGCGGGAAGCTGCATCCGCGGTGGCCGCGTAGCCCATGTCCATGTCCGGGCGGGCGGCGAAGTCGCCGCCGCGGCCCAGGTCGAAGATCGCCGCCGCCGGCACGATCGGCACCACGCCGCCGGGCACGGCGAAGCCCCTCCCCTGTTCCTCGCACCAGCGCTGCGCGCCGTGGGCGGCCGCCAGCCCGAAGGCGCTGCCGCCGGTGAGGACGACGGCGTCGACGGCGGAACTGAGCGTGGTGGGGTCCAGCGCATCCGTCTCATGGGTCCCGGGGCCGCCGCCGCGGACGTCGACCGACCCGGCGGTGCCCGGCGGAGGCAGCACCACCGTAACGCCACTCAGCCAGCCGTCCCCGGCCCGGGACGCATGGCCGACACGGATCCCGGGCACATCTGTAATCGCTGTCATGGCTCCATTGTGCGCCCCGCTGCCGGGTAACTCCGGCGTCGGGACCTCCCCGGCGGAAGGCGAACTTTATGGAATACTGCAACCAACAATAGGTAAACGGGCAAGGAAGCCTGCCATAACAAAGCTCTGACAAGGCCTTGTGCGGGGTCCGGCCCACCAGCAGTGTGATGAAGTGTTGTTGATCCCCCGCCCGACTCCCTGCCCTTGGCAGGCCTGGATCCGTTAGAGACTCCTATGACAAGACAATTGACTGACCGTCCTGCGGCGGCACCCGCCAGGGCCGTCACGCCGGGCCAGCGCAGGGGACGCTGGTCCGCCCGGACCCGCAGGGACTTCATGGTGTTCCTCGCGCTGGCCCTCCCGAACCTGGCGTTGATAGCGGTGTTCACCTACCTCCCGCTGATCAACAACATCTACTACTCGACGCTGGACTGGACCCTGGGCTCCGCCTCGGCGACGGTGGTCGGCTTCGACAACTACATCAACTTCTTCACCAGCTCGGACGCCCCCGAGGTGCTGGGCACCACGGCCATCTTCACCGTCATAACGGTCGGCGGCTCCATGGTGCTGGGCCTGCTGGTGGCCCTCGCGCTGAACTCCAAGGTCCGAGGCACCACCTTCGCCCGGTCCGCCGTGTTCGCCCCCTACGTGCTCAGCGGGGTCGGCGTCGGACTTGTCTGGCTGTTCATCTTCGACCCCGGCTATGGGGTCCTGTCCTGGCTGCTCCGCGGGATCGGCCAGCAAAGCCCGCAGTGGATCAACGACCCCCAGCTCTCCCTGGTGATGGTGATCATCGTCTACGTCTGGAAGAACCTCGGCTACTGCGCCGTCGTCTACCTGGCCGGCCTGCAGTCCCTTCCCAAGGACGTCATGGAAGCGGCCTCGCTGGACGGCGCCAACGGCTTCCGCCGCTTCATCAGCATGGCGGTCCCGCTGCTCTCCCCCACCACGTTCTTCCTGCTGATCACCACAATGCTCAGCTCCCTGCAGGCGTTCGACCTGATCCGGATCATGACCCCGCTCGGCAACGGCACGTCCACCCTGATCTACGAGGCGTACCTGCAGGCCTTCGGCGCCTTCAACCGGGCCGGCTACTCCGCCTCCATCTCGGTGGTCCTCTTCGCCATCCTCCTGGTCATCACCGTGCTGCAGGTGCGGTTCGTAGAACGGAAGGTGCACTACTCGTGAGCACGCTCTCCCCCGTGAACCCCGACCCCGCCACCGCCGAGGGGACCGACGTCCCGCTGCAGCGCCAGCGGCCCTTTTCCCGGGCCAACCTGGTCCAGACCATCGCCGGCGGCTACGTCCCGCTCATCCTGGCCACCCTCGTCGTCGTCGTTCCGCTGCTTTGGATGGTGCTGAGCTCCTTCAAGCAGCCCGGCGAAATCGTCACGACAGACCTGAAAATCCTGCCGGAAAGCGTCAACCTCGACAACTACCGCGTGGCGATGACGACGGTGCCGTTCGCGCAGTTCTTCGTGAACAGTTTGATCGTCACCACGGTGGGCTCCACCGTCAAGGTCATCCTGGCCATCCTGACGGCGTACGCCCTGGTCTTCGTCCGCTTCCCTTTCAAGAACGTCATCTTCATCCTCATCCTCGTCGCGCTGATGGTGCCGCCGCAGGTCTCCATCCTGCCCAACTACATCCTGATCGCCGGCATGGGCGGCAAGAACACGCTCTGGGGCATTATCCTCCCGGGGCTGGGAACCGCGTTCGGCACATTCCTGCTGCGCCAGCACTTCCTGACCCTGCCCGGGTCGATCCTGGAGGCGGCCGAGATCGACGGCGCGGGGCACTGGCGCCGTCTGTGGCAGGTTGTGGCCCCCGTTTCCGGGCCCTCGATCGCCACCGTTGCCCTGGTCACCGTGGTGAGCGAATGGAACGACTACATCTGGCCGCTCATCATCACCGACCGGCCCGAAACGATGACGCTGCCCGTGGGGCTGACCCTGCTGCAGAACTCGGAGGGCAACGGCTCCGGCTGGGGCATTCTGATGGCCGGCGCCGTGCTGGTGATCGTTCCCATCCTGCTGGTCTTCGCGGCACTGCAGCGCTACATCGTGGCCGGCCTCACCCAGGGCAGCGTTACCGGCTGACGGCGCCCGCCGACCCCCCAGCACCTCCCGCCATCACTTTCCAAGCACACAACGAGTCAGAACTTTTGAGAGGATCCACCATGGCAATGAACCTTCACCGCAGACACTTCCTGGGCCTGGCCGGCGCAAGCGCGGGCGCTGCAGCCCTGGCCGCCTGCGGCGGCCCCTCCACCGGAGGCGGGACGGCAGCCACCGGCACGGCCGACATCGACTTCAGCGGCGTCAAGCCGGCCGCGTCGTTCGACTTCTGGACCAACCACCCGGGCAAGTCCCAGGACGTTGAAAAAGCAATCATCGAAAAGTTCCACGCCAAGTTCCCGGACATCAAGGTCAACCTGGTCACCGCGGGCGCCAACTACGAGGAAATCGCACAGAAGTTCCAGACCTCGCAGGCCGCGAAGTCGGCCCTGCCCGGCCTCGTGGTGCTTTCCGACGTCTGGTGGTTCCGGTACTTCACCAACGGCAACATCATCCCGCTGGACAGCCTGATCAAGCAGCTGGACTTCAAGATCGACGACTTCCAGAAGTCGCTCGTCGCGGACTACCAGTACGCCGACAAACAGTGGGCGCTCCCCTACGGCCGTTCCACCCCGCTGTTCTACTACAACAAGGACCACTTCAAGGCCGCGGGCCTGCCTGACCGGGCGCCGAAGACCTGGCAGGAGTTCGCCGAATGGGCGCCGAAGCTCAAGGCGAGCTCCGGCGCGCAGTACGCCTACATTTACCCGGCGCTGGCCGGGTACGCGGGCTGGACCCTGCAGAACAACCTCTGGGGCTGGGGCGGCAGCTGGTCGAACGAGTGGACGATCAACTGCGATTCGCCGGAGTCGGTGGAGGCGCTGCAGTGGGCCCAGGATTCGATCTACAAGGACAAGTGGGCCGGCGTCTCCTCCAAGGAGGCGGCGGACGACTTCGCCGCGGGCATCACGTCCACCACGATCGCGTCCACGGGGTCGCTGCTGGGCGTGCTGAACTCCGCCAAGTTCAACGTCGGCGTCGGCTTCCTGCCGGGCGGGCCGAAGAAGGAGACCGAGGTCTGCCCCACCGGCGGCGCCGGCCTCGGGATCCCCAGCGGTGTCAGCAAGGAGGTCCAGCTCGCCGCCGCGACGTTCCTGAAGTTCATGACCGAACCGGAGAACACCGCCGCATTCTCGGCCGCCACCGGCTACATGCCGACCCGGACCTCGGCGGACATGACGGCAGTGCTTGCCAAAACCCCGCAGATCAAGACCGCCATCGACCAACTCGCGGTCACCCGGGTGCAGGACAACGCGCGTGTCTTCCTGCCCGGCGCCGACCAGGAAATGGCGAAGGCCGCCGCGACGATCCTCACCCAGCAGGGCGACGTCAAGGCGACCATGACCGAGCTCAAGGCCACCCTGGAGGGCATCTACAACAAGGACGTGAAGCCGAAGCTGAAGAGCTAGCTTCCCTCCCCGCCCGCCCAACTGGCTCGCAGTTGTTGTCGTTTTGAATGCTCATAACGACAACAACTGCGAGCTGGCTGGGTTAACGGGGTTCTAGGGGATCGGGACGGGCACGACGCCGAGCGGCGCCAGCTTTGCCGCGCCCCCGTCCGGGGCGGAGAGCACCCAGATACCCTTCTCGTGCACGGCAACCGAGTGCTCCCACTGGCAGGACCGCTTCCCGTCGGTGGTGACGACGGTCCAGTCGTCGTCGAGGGTGGCGGTCTCGATACCGCCGCGGACCAGCATGGGTTCGATGGCCAGGCACAGTCCGGGGCGGATCTTGGGCCCGCGGTGCCCGGTGCGGTAGTTCAGGACGTCCGGGGCCATGTGCATCTCGGAGCCGATCCCGTGGCCAACATAGTCCTCCAGGATGCCCAGCGGCTTGCCGGGCACGGACGAGACGTAGTCGTCCACCGCGTTGCCGATGTCCCCCACGAACTTTCCGTTCGCCAGCGCCGCGATGCCCTGCCACATGGCCGCCTCGGTCACGTCAGAGAGCCGCTGGTCCTCCGGATCGGCTGTTCCCACGATCACGGTCCGGGCCGAATCGGAGTGCCAGCCATCCACAATCGCTCCGCCGTCGATCGAAATGATGTCGCCGTCCCGCAGCACCCGGTCCCCCGGGATGCCATGTACCACCTCCTCGTTCACCGAGGTGCAGATGGTCGCCGGGAACCCGTGGTAGCCCAGGAAGTTCGACTTCGCGCCGGCCTCCTGCAGCACGGCGGCGAAGACGGCGTCGAGATCGCGGGTGGTCACGCCGGGGACCGCCGCGGCCGTGGCGGCGTCGAGCGCGCGGCTCAGGACCAGCCCGGCCTCGTGCATGGTCCGCATCTGCGCGTTGGTCTTGTATTCAATGCGGGGCTGGCCGAATGCCATCCGGGGCGTCCTTTCGGTGGTGCCGCGCGGCCCGAATACCGGTGCGCGGACAAATGGCTGAGGCTCCTCCCGGCGGTGCGGGAGGAGCCTCGGAAGTCACAGGCCCGGATCAGGCGGACTGTGCCGCTTTGATGGCCTGCATCACGCGGTCGGTGACCTCGTCGATGCCGCCGATGCCGTCGACCTGGGTGAGGATGCCGCGGTCGGCATACTTGCCCACCACGGCTTCGGTCTGACCGTGGTAGAGGTCCAGCCGGTGGCGGATGACGGCTTCGTTGTCATCGCTGCGGCCGGTTTCCTTGGCCCTGCCCAGCAGGCGGGTGACGAGTTCCTCGTCGTCGGCCGTGAGCTGCAGGACGACGTCGAGCAAGTGGCCCCCGTCGGCGAGGATCGCGTCCAGGTAGTCCACCTGCGCGGTGGTGCGCGGGTAGCCATCGAGCAGGAAGCCGGCTTCGACGTCGTCTTCCGTGAGGCGGTCCCGGACCATCTTGTTCGTCACGCTGTCCGGGACGAAGTCGCCCGCGTCCATGTACTTCTTGGCTTCGAGGCCGAGCGGCGTCTCACCCTTGACGTTGGCCCGGAAGATGTCGCCGGTGGAGATCGCAACGACGCCGAGGCGCTCCGAAATGCGTTCCGCCTGCGTTCCCTTGCCGGAACCGGGAGGTCCGATAATCAACATTCTCGTCATCGCAAAAGCCCTTCGTAGTGACGCTGCTGTAGCTGCGCATCAATCTGCTTGACGGTCTCCAAACCTACGCCCACCATGATCAGGATCGAGGTGCCACCGAACGGGAAGTTCTGGTTGGCATTGATCAGGACCAGGGCGATCAGCGGGATCAGGGCCACAAAGCCCAGGTAGATCGCGCCGGGCAGGGTGATCCTGGAAAGCACATACTGCAGGTAGTCCGCGGTCGGCTTGCCCGCACGGATACCCGGAATGAAGCCGCCGTACTTCTTCATGTTGTCAGAAACTTCTTCCGGGTTGAAAGTGATCGCAACATAGAAGTAAGTGAAGAACACAATCATGGCGAAGTACAGGGCCATGTAGATCGGGTGGTCACCGCGGGTCAGGTTGTTATTGATCCATTCAACCCACGGCGCCACGGGCTCGCCGGGCTTGGGCTGGTTGAACTGGGAGATCAGGCCCGGCAGGTACAGCATCGAGGAAGCGAAGATGACGGGCACGACGCCGGCCATGTTCACCTTGATGGGGATGTAGGTGCTGGTGCCGCCGACGGTGCGGCGTCCGATCATGCGCTTGGCGTACTGCACCGGGATGCGGCGCTGGGACTGCTCCACGAAGACCACCAGCGCCACGGTCAGCAGGCCGATAACCAGCACCATGAAGAAGGTGCCCGGGCCCTGGGCGGTCCAGATGGCGCCAAGGGAGGTCGGGAAGCCGGCGGCGATGGAGGTGAAGATGAGCAGCGACATGCCGTTGCCCACGCCCTTCTCCGTCACGAGCTCGCCCATCCACATGATCAGGCCGGTGCCCGCCGTCAGGGTGATGATGATCAGGATCGTCGTGATGATGCTCGAGTCCGGAATGATCGGCAGCTGGCAGTTCGGCAGCAGCTGGCCGGACCGGGCGAGCGACACCAGCGTGGTGGCGTTCAGCAGGCCCAGGGCGATCGTCAGGTACCGGGTGTACTGGGTCAGCTTGGACTGCCCCGAGGCGCCCTCGTCGTAAAGCTGCTGGAAGCGGGGAATGACCACGCGAAGAAGCTGCACGATGATGCTGGCCGTGATGTACGGCATGATCCCGAGCGCGAAGATCGAGACCTGCAGCAATGCACCGCCGCTGAACAGGTTGACGAGCTGGTAGATCCCGCCCGAGGTCTGACCGTTCTGCAAGCATTGCTGGACATTCTGGTAGCTCACACCAGGCGAGGGGATGAACGCACCCAAGCGGAAGATTGTGATGATTCCCAGCGTGAACAACAACTTGCGTCGCAGATCAGGCGTGCGAAAGGCCCGGCCAAATGCGCTAAGCAAGCGTCCTCCTGAGTAATAAGTAAAGTCGTGTGAGGTAGGTCAAATAAACCCAACAACCGAGTCTAACGGGTGGATGCGCCCGGCGAACAATCGGCAGGGCCGGGTGAACCGAAAAAACTCCCGGCACCGGGGCCTAAGGCCCACGGTGCCGGGAGTTTCAACAACGGGCTACAACCCCGCCGCCTCCTTAGAGGGCGGTGGTGCTGCCGCCGGCTGCTTCGATCTTTTCTGCGGCGCTGGCCGAGAATGCGTGGACGGTGACGTTCACCTTGACGGTGATGTCGCCGGTGCCCAGCACCTTGACGGGCTGGTTCTTGCGAACGGCGCCCTTTGCAACCAGGTTCTCCACGGTGACGTCGCCACCTTCCGGGAACAGCTCGTTGAGCTTGTCCAGGTTTACGACCTGGTACTCAACCCGGAACGGGTTCTTGAAGCCGCGCAGCTTCGGCAGGCGCATGTGCAGCGGCAGCTGGCCGCCGGCAAAGCCAGCCTTGATCTGGTAGCGGGCCTTCGTACCCTTGGTACCGCGACCGGCGGTCTTACCCTTGGAACCTTCACCACGACCAACGCGGGTCTTGGCGGTCTTGGCACCCGGGGCGGGACGCAGGTGGTGAACCTTCAGTGCGTTCTGCTTCTCAGCAGCAGCGCCCTGTGCCTTCTCGGCGGTGTTCTTCTCTGCCATTTACTTCGCCTCCTCTACCTTTACCAGGTGCGGAACCGTGTTGAGCATCCCGACGGTCACGGCGTCGGCGGTGCGGACAACGGTCTGTCCGATCCGCTTCAGGCCGAGGGACCGAAGGGTGTCGCGCTGGTTCTGCTTGCCGCCAATGGCGGACTTGATCTGAGTGATCTCCAACTGAGCGTCGGAGGGAATCAGGTTCTTAGCCATGACTCAGACACCTGCCTTCTGGTTCAGGAGAGCCTTCACCATTGCCGGCGGAGCGATCTCGTCGAGCGGGAGGCCGCGGCGTGCTGCCACGGCTGCCGGCTCTTCGAGGCGCTTCAGCGCATCAACAGTCGCGTGAACGATGTTGATGGCGTTCGAGGAACCGAGCGACTTGGAGAGGATGTCGTGGATGCCCACGCACTCCAGTACTGCACGGACCGGACCGCCGGCGATAACACCGGTACCGGCGGAAGCCGGACGCAGCATAACGACGCCTGCGGCGGCTTCACCCTGAACGCGGTGCGGGATGGTGCTGCCGATGCGGGGAACGCGGAAGAAGGACTTCTTGGCCTCTTCAACGCCCTTCGCGATGGCGGCGGGAACTTCCTTAGCCTTTCCGTAGCCGACGCCGACCATACCGTTGCCGTCACCGACGACGACGAGGGCGGTGAAGCTGAAGCGACGACCACCCTTGACGACCTTGGAGACACGGTTGATGGTTACGACGCGCTCTACGAACTGGCTCTTCTCGGCTTCGCGGCCGCCGTCGCGGCCACCACGGCCACCACGGTCGCCGCGGCCCTGGCCGCGGTCGCCACGCTCGCCACGACGCGCGCCACCACGGCGGTCGTCAGTGGTAGCAGGCGCAGCGGTCTCAGTTGCCGGAGCAGCTACAGCTTCAGTCACCTGAATGTCCTTTTCGTTATTTTCGGTCACAGTGCCAGCCCACCTTCACGTGCGCCGTCAGCGACGGCGGCGATCCGGCCGTGGTACTTGTTACCACCGCGGTCGAAGACAACAGCTTCGATACCGGCAGCCTTGGCACGCTCGGCGACGAGCTCGCCGACGCGCTTGGCCTTGGCGGTCTTGTCACCGTCGAATGCACGAAGGTCGGCTTCCAGAGTGGACGCGCTCGCTACGGTCAGGCCCTTGGTGTCATCGACAACCTGGACGAATACGTGGCGGGCGGAACGGTTGACGACCAGACGCGGGCGTACAGCCGTACCGGAGATGCGCTTGCGGATACGAAGCTGGCGGCGGCTGCGCTGGGCAGACTTGCTCTTGTTCGTACGCTTCTTGTTAATTGCGATGGCCATGGTTACTTACCAGCCTTTCCGACCTTGCGGCGGATGACTTCGCCGGCGTAGCGGATGCCCTTGCCCTTATAGGGGTCCGGCTTCCGCAGCTTGCGAATGTTGGCAGCAACCTCGCCGACCTGCTGCTTGGAGATGCCTGAAACAGAGAGCTTGGTCGGGGTCTCTACTGCAAAGGTGATGCCGTTCGGCGCCGAGACGCTGACCGGGTGGCTGTAGCCCAGAGCGAACTCCAGGTCAGAACCCTTGGCCTGGACGCGGTAACCGGTACCGACAATCTCAAGCTTCTTCTCGTAGCCTGCGGTAACGCCCTGGATCATGTTGGCGATCAGGGTGCGGGTCAGGCCGTGCAGCGAACGGGAGGCGCGCTCGTCGTTCGGGCGGGCGACAGTCAGGGTGCCATCTTCCAGGGTGACCTCGATCGGGCTGGCCACAGTGTGGCTCAGCTCGCCTTTGGAACCCTTGACGCTGACGACAGAGCCGTCAACCTTGACCTCAACGCCGGCAGGAACGGTGATGGGGAGACGTCCAATACGTGACATTATTCTCTTCCTTTCCCGTTACCAGACGTAAGCGAGGACTTCGCCGCCCACGCCCTTCTTGCCGGCCTGCTTGTCAGTCAGGAGGCCGGAAGAGGTGGACAGGATTGCGATACCCAGGCCACCCAGCACGTGCGGCAGGTTGGTGGACTTTGCGTAAACGCGCAATCCCGGCTTGGAAATACGACGAACACCGGCGATGGAACGCTCGCGGTTCGGACCGAACTTGAGCTCGAGGGTCAGCTTCTTGCCGACCTCCGCGTCTTCTTCCTTCCAGGAGGCGATGAAGCCTTCTGCCTTCAGGATGTCAGCAACGCGTGCCTTGAGCTTGCTGTAAGGCATAGACACGGAATCGTGGTATGCCGAGTTTGCATTGCGCAGACGCGTAAGCATATCTGCGACAGGATCTGTCATAGTCATGTGGGCTCTTGCCCTTCCTCATAACGGTTTCCGCTGTCCTGGGTTTGAGAGCCAGGCAGACGGACCTTTTACGTAGCTAGATTAGTCTTCGGTCTTGAACGGGAAGCCAAGCGCCTTGAGCAGCGCACGGCCTTCGTCGTCGGTCTTGGCAGTGGTCACGACGGTGATGTCCATGCCGCGAACGCGGTCGATGGAATCCTGGTCGATCTCGTGGAACATAACCTGCTCGGTCAGACCGAAGGTGTAGTTGCCGTTGCCGTCGAACTGCTTGCCGCTGAGGCCCCGGAAGTCGCGGATACGCGGCAGTGCCAGCGTGACCAGACGGTCCAGGAATTCCCACATGCGGTCGCCACGCAGAGTTGCGTGCGCACCGATCGGCATGCCTTCGCGCAGCTTGAACTGAGCGATCGACTTGCGGGCCTTGGTTACCTGCGGCTTCTGGCCGGTGATCAGGGTCAGATCGCGGACGGCGCCGTCGATCAGCTTGGAGTCCTTGGCGGCGTCTCCAACACCCATGTTCACAACGACCTTCACCAGACGGGGAACCTGGTTGACGTTTTCGTACTTGAATTCCTCAACGAGCGAGCCCTTGATGGAATCCGCGTACTTGGTCTTCAGACGAGGAACGATCTTGCTTGCCGGAGTCTCGAGAGTCTCAGTCATTAGATGTCCTTCCCTGAGCTCTTGGCCACGCGGACACGCACTTCACGCTTCACGCCATCGCGCTCAACGGTCTCGGTGCGGAAACCGACGCGGGTGGGCTTCTTGGTGGAGGGGTCAACCAGAGCCACGTTGGAGATGTGGATTGAAGCCTCAACGACCTCGATGCCACCGGTCTTGGTGCCGCGCTGCGACTGACCGACCTTGGTGTGCTTGGTTACGCGGTTAATGCCTTCGACCAGCACGCGGTTGGTCTCGGGGAATACGCGCAGAACCTTGCCCTGCTTGCCACGGTCGCCGCCGCGCTCAGCCTTGGCGCCAGTGATGACCTGAACGAGGTCACCCTTTTTGATCTTAGCCATGGACTAGAGCACCTCCGGAGCCAGAGAAACGATCTTCATGAACTTCTTGTCGCGAAGTTCACGACCAACCGGTCCGAAGATACGGGTACCACGGGGGTCGCCGTCGTTCTTCAGGATCACAGCTGCGTTCTCGTCAAACTTGATGTAGGAACCATCCGCACGGCGGCGTTCCTTCTTGGTACGGACGATGACAGCCTTGACGACGTCGCCCTTCTTTACGTTGCCGCCCGGGATTGCATCCTTGACGGTAGCGACGATCACGTCGCCAATGCCTGCGTAGCGACGGCCAGATCCACCGAGAACGCGAATGGTAAGGATTTCCTTAGCACCCGTGTTGTCGGCGACCTTGAGTCGCGACTCCTGCTGAATCACTATTTACTCCTTGCGTCGCGCCGGTTCTCAGACCGAAAATCTTCCTACGGAATGAGCCTTGCGGAACGGTTGATCGGGGTGTCTCTTGACCTGCCTGGATTTTGCCAGACCAGGCCTAAACGCCCGTGCCAAAAACAGTTGCTTACCCCACGCCGGAGCGTGAAGGGGCACTATGCCGTGGCACGATTGTTTACGAGGTTGATGATGACGCACGAAAGGCGCCATACAAACTCAAAATCTTAGCACGTTTCCGGCACATCCCCATATCACAGCTTCCCCGCGCCCTGCTCCCCCACGCGCGAACGTACACTTCCGGCCCCTCCCCCACGCGCGAACGTACACTTCCGGCCCCAACCCCACGCGCGAACGTACACTTCCGGCCCCGCCCGGGGCATGGCGGCGGGCCCCAAGTGTACGTTCGCGCAACCGGAGGCGCGGCGGCGGGCCCGAAGTGTACGTTCGCGCTGGATAACCGCCGTCCCCGGGAACGAGGAAACCCCCGCTCCCAGAAGGGAACGGGGGTTTCGGCGCAGCTTCCCTTGCGGGGCGGCTGCAGGTGTTACTTGGCCTTCTCGAGGATCTCCACCAGGCGCCACCGCTTGGTAGCGGAGAGCGGGCGGGTCTCGGCGAGGAGAACCAGGTCGCCGATGCCGGCGCTGTTCTCTTCGTCGTGAGCCTTGATCTTCGTGTTGCGGCGCATAACCTTGCCGTAGAGGGCGTGCTTCACGCGGTCTTCGACCTGGACAACGATGGTCTTTTCCATCTTGTCCGAGACGACGTAGCCGCGCTTCGTCTTACGGTAACCGCGCTCGTCAGCCGTGGCTGCGCCGGAAACAGTTTCCGTCACGTTCTCGTCCTTTTCACTCACTTGGCGTCCTCCTCGGTTTCAACCGTTTCAGCCTTGTCAGCCTTCTTGGTTGCAGCCTTCTTGGACTTCTTCTCTTCCTTGGCTTCCACAACCGGTGCGGCAACCTCGGCACGAATGCCCAGCTCGCGCTCACGGAGAACGGTGTAGATGCGGGCGATGTCCTTCTTTACCGCGCGCAGGCGACCGTGGTTCTCCAGCTGTCCGGTGGCGGACTGGAAACGCAGGTTGAACAGCTCTTCCTTGGCCTTGCGGAGTTCTTCAACGAGACGCTCGTTGTCGAAACCGTCCAGCTGTGCGGATGCAAGTTCCTTGGATCCTACTGCCATTTCTACTCACCACCTTCGCGACGCACAATGCGTGCCTTCAACGGCAGCTTGTGGATCGCCAGGCGCAGGGCCTCGCGAGCTACCTCTTCACTGACACCGGAGAGTTCGAAGAGAACCCGGCCCGGCTTGACGTTTGAGACCCACCATTCCGGAGAACCCTTACCGGAACCCATGCGGGTTTCGGCCGGCTTCTTCGTCAACGGACGGTCCGGATAAATGTTGATCCAGACCTTGCCGCCACGCTTGATGTGGCGGGTCATGGCGATACGGGCAGACTCGATCTGACGGTTGGTGACGTATGCCGGGCTCAGAGCCTGGATACCCCACTCACCGAAGGAGACCTCGGTGCCGCCCGTAGCAGCGCCGGAACGACCCGGGTGGTGCTGCTTACGGTGCTTGACTCGACGTGGGATAAGCATTTAAGCCTGTCCTCCTTCTGCTGCCTGTGCCGGTGCGGCAGAAGCTGCCTCAGCTGCCGGAGCTTCGGCAGCAGGTGCTGCGTCGGCTGCCGGGCGGTCGTTACGACGACGGCGGTCACCACGGTCGGCGCCGCCCGGGCGGCCCGGACGATCGCCGGCACCGCGGCCGCGGGACGGAGCAGCAGCTGCCTGCTGCGCCAGTTCCTTGGCGGTGACGTCACCCTTGTAGATCCAGACCTTCACGCCGATACGGCCGAAGGTGGTCTTGGCCTCGTAGAAGCCGTAGTCGATGTTCGCACGGAGGGTGTGCAGGGGCACACGGCCTTCGCGGTAGAACTCCGAGCGGGACATTTCTGCGCCACCCAGTCGACCCGAGCAAGCGATACGGATGCCCTTGGCACCGGCGCGCTGCGCGGACTGCATTGCCTTCTTCATCGCACGGCGGAAAGCCACGCGGGAAGTCAGCTGCTCTGCAACGCCCTGGGCAACAAGCTGGGCTTCCATCTCGGGGTTCTTGACCTCGAGGATGTTCAGCTGAACCTGCTTGCCGGTGAGCTTTTCGAGCTCGCCGCGGATGCGGTCTGCTTCGGCGCCGCGGCGGCCGATCACGATGCCCGGACGGGCCGTGTGGATATCCACGCGGACACGGTCGCGGGTGCGCTCGATCTCAACCTTGGCGATACCGGCGCGCTCCATGCCCGTGGACATGAGCTGGCGGATGCGGATGTCTTCGCGAACGAAGTCCTTGTACCGCTGGCCGGACTTGGTGCTGTCGGCGAACCAGTGCGATACGTGATCGGTGGTGATACCGAGTCGGAACCCGTGCGGGTTTACTTTCTGTCCCACTTAGCGAGCCTCCTCTTTCTCCGGGGTAGCGACTACCACGGTGATGTGGCTCGTGCGCTTCTTGATCTGAAATGCACGACCCTGGGCACGCGGCTGGAACCGCTTCATGGTCGGGCCTTCATCAACAAACGCTTCGCTGATGATGAGGTCACCTTCGTCAAACGCCACGCCGTCGCGGTCCGCGAGGACCCGGGCGTTGGAGATTGCCGACTGAACTACCTTGAATACCGGCTCCGAAGCTGCCTGCGGGGCAAACTTCAGAATTGCCAGAGCCTCGTTCGCTTGCTTACCACGAACAAGGTTGACGACGCGCCGGGCCTTCATAGGCGTTACGCGGATGTGACGCGCAATTGCCTTGGCTTCCATTGCTTTCCTTCTCTCGTCTTTGACGTAAGTGCAGGCGCCTAGCGGCGCTTGCCCTTACGGTCGTCCTTGACATGGCCGCGGAAAGTCCGCGTGGGAGCGAATTCGCCGAGCTTGTGCCCGACCATCGACTCAGTGACAAACACCGGGATGTGCTTGCGTCCGTCGTGCACGGCGATCGTGTGGCCGAGCATGTCGGGGACGATCATCGAACGGCGGGACCAGGTCTTGATGACGTTCTTGGTGCCCTTTTCGTTTTCCCTGGCTACCTTCACAAAGAGGTGCTGGTCAACGAAAGGACCTTTTTTCAGGCTGCGTGGCATGTGTCCAGGCTCCTATCGCTTGTTCTTGCCAGTACGACGGCGACGAACAATAAGCTTGTCGCTCTCTTTGTTGGGACGGCGGGTGCGGCCTTCGCGCTTACCGTTGGGGTTGACGGGGTTACGTCCACCGGACGTCTTACCCTCACCACCACCGTGCGGGTGGTCAACCGGGTTCATGGCGACACCACGGACGGTCGGGCGGACGCCCTTCCAGCGCATGCGGCCGGCCTTGCCCCAGTTGATGTTCGACTGCTCGGCGTTGCCGACCTCGCCGACGGTTGCGCGGCAGCGCACGTCAACGTTGCGGATTTCGCCGGACGGCAGACGCAGCTGGGCGAAACGGCCTTCCTTGGCAACGAGCTGGATCGATGCGCCGGCGGAGCGGCCCATCTTGGCGCCGCCACCCGGACGCAGTTCGACTGCGTGGATTACGGTACCGACCGGGATGTTGCGCAGCGGCAGGTTGTTGCCGGGCTTGATGTCAGCGTCGGCACCTGCTTCCACGGTGTCACCCTGGGCCAGCTTGTTCGGGGCGATGATGTAACGCTTGGTGCCATCAACGTAGTGCAGGAGGGCGATGCGAGCCGTGCGGTTCGGATCGTACTCGATTTCGGCAACGCGGGCGTTGACGCCGTCCTTGTCGTGGCGACGGAAGTCGATCAGACGGTACTGGCGCTTGTGTCCACCACCCTTGTGACGGGTCGTGATCTTACCGGTGTTGTTACGGCCACCCTTTTTCGGGAGGGGACGTACCAACGACTTTTCCGGCGTCGACCGCGTGATTTCGGTGAAGTCCGCTACGCTCGAGCCACGACGGCCCGGGGTAGTCGGCTTGTATTTACGGATTCCCATAATTTATTTCCTCGTTAAAGTGGTCTCCGCTACGAGAGCGGACCGCCGAAGATGTCGATAGTGCCTTCTTTGAGGCTCACAATGGCACGCTTGGTGCTCTTGCGGGTGCCCCATCCGAATTTGGTGCGCTTGCGCTTACCGGCACGGTTGATGGTGTTGATCGATTCGACCTTGACGGAGAAGATCTTCTCCACGGCCAGCTTGATCTCGGCCTTGTTCGAGCGGGGGTCCACCAGGAAGGTGTACTTGCCCTCGTCGATCAGGCCGTAGCTCTTTTCCGAGACGACGGGTGCAAGCACGACGTCGCGCGGATCCTTGGTGGCTGCGCTCACTTGGCATCCTCCTCGTTCTTTGCAGCCTTGTCAGCAACGAATGCTTCGTAGGCAGCCTTGGTGAAGACTACGTCGTCAGAAACGAGCACGTCGTAGGTGTTCAGCTGGTCTGCGTACAGAACGTGAACATCCTGGAGGTTGCGCACGGAGAGTGCAGCAACATCGTTGGCGCGGTCGATGACAACGAGCAGGTTCTTGCGCTCGGAGACGCCACGCAGCGTTGCCAGTGCTTCACGGGAGGACGGCTTGGTGCCGGCAACCAGTTCAGCAACGACGTGGATGCGGCCGTTACGGGCGCGGTCAGAGAGAGCGCCGCGCAGGGCAGCCGCAATCATCTTCTTGGGGGTGCGCTGGCTGTAGTCACGCGGCGTCGGGCCGTGGACGATGCCACCACCGGTCATGTGAGGAGCACGGATGGAACCCTGACGGGCGCGGCCGGTGCCCTTCTGCTTGAACGGCTTGCGACCTGCACCGGAAACCTCGGCGCGGGTCTTGGTCTTGTGGGTACCCTGGCGAGCAGCAGCGAGCTGTGCAACGACGACCTGGTGCAGCAGCGGCACGTTGGTCTGTACGTCGAAGATCTCTGCAGGCAGGTCAACCTTGACAGTGCTAGTCATTGAACTAGGCTCCCTTCACGGCGGTGCGTACGAGTACGACCTGGCCGCGGGCGCCGGGGACGGCACCCTTGATAAGGAGCAGCGACTTCTCGACGTCAACCGCGTGGACCGTGAGGTTCAGCGTGGTGTGACGAACGGCGCCCATGCGGCCGGCCATTTTCATGCCCTTGAAGACGCGGCTCGGGGTGGATGCGCCACCGATGGAACCGGGCTTACGGTGGTTCTTGTGGGCACCGTGGGAGGCTCCAACGCCGTGGAAGCCGTGACGCTTCATAACACCGGCGAAGCCCTTACCCTTGGTGGTGCCAACGACGTCGATCTTCTGGCCGGCTTCGAAGAGCTCAACGGAGAGCTCCTGGCCCAGCTCGTAAGAGTCAGCATCTGCAGTGCGCAGTTCTACGACGTGGCGGCGAGGCGTGACGCCTGCCTTTTCAAAGTGACCAGCCAGCGGCTTGGTGACCTTGCGGGGGTCGATCTGGCCGTAGCCGATCTGAACGGCGACGTAGCCATCAGTCTCTGCATTGCGCAGCTGCGTGATGACGTTCGAGTCAGCCTGGACCACAGTGACGGGGATGAGCTTGTTGTTCTCGTCCCAGACCTGGGTCATGCCGAGCTTCGTGCCCAGCAGGCCCTTAACGTTACGGGTTGCGGTCATAGTCTCTCAGCACCTCCCTACAGCTTGATTTCGATGTTCACGTCTGCCGGCAGGTCGAGACGCATGAGCGAGTCGACGGCCTTGGGCGTGGGATCGATAATGTCGATAAGACGCTTGTGCGTGCGCATTTCGAAGTGCTCGCGGCTGTCCTTGTACTTGTGCGGAGAGCGGATTACGCAGTAAACGTTCTTCTCCGTCGGCAGCGGCACGGGGCCGACTACAGTTGCGCCTGCGCGCGTGACCGTCTCAACGATCTTCCGTGCTGAAACGTCAATGACCTCGTGGTCGTATGACTTCAGCCGGATGCGGATTTTTTGTCCCGCCATGTCGCCTGACTCTCTTTCAGTAAATACTGCTCTGTTTACTTACCTGTTGTGCGGCTGCCGAAGCATTTGAAGTCGTAACTACCACCCGCCGCACAAGCTGAATCCGGATAAATCCGGGTTCCTCAACCTGCCGGCGTAACCGACCCCCGCGGTCGGGCGTGTCGCGCTTTGCAAGCGTACTCGTCCGCAATTCCTTGGGGAGTGGGTTATGTTTGGGCTCTTACCTGGACCCTGACACCCGGCATTATCCGGATCGGGACGCGAAAGAGCGCTTGAACAACTCATCTAGTATGCCGGAATTAATCGGCAGAAGCGAATCAGCCCCCGACGACGGCCCTCCGGCCCCCGCCGTCGGACGCCGGCACGTCCCGGTCATTGCCTTCAGCAACCGCCGATACGAAGATAGGTGCATGACCGTCCAGGATTCCCCGGCTGTCCATGCTTTGGCCGCGCGGCTGCGGCCCGGCTTCGTCCTGGGTGTGGCCTCCGCCGCCTTCCAGATCGAGGGCGCCGTCGCGGCGGGCGGGCGCGGGCCCTCGGGTTGGGACGCCTTCGCCGAAAAGCCCGGCAGCATCCAGGACGGCCACTCCCCCGCCGTCGCCTGCGACCATTACAACCGCTCGGACGAGGATATCGTGCTGATGCGTGAGCTCGGCATCGATTCGTACCGGTTCTCGATCTCGTGGCCGCGGATCCAACCGGACGGAACAGGCGCCTTCAACGCCGAGGGGCTCGACTTCTACGACAGGCTAATCGACCGGCTCCTGGCGGCCGGCATCTCGCCGATGGCGACGCTCTACCACTGGGATACCCCGCTGCCCCTCGAGCACCGGGGCGGCTGGATGAACCGCACGACGGCGGAGCGCTTCGCCGAGTACAGCGCGGCCGCCGGTGCGCGGTTCGGCGACCGCGTGGCCCAGTGGGTGACGTTGAACGAGCCGGCCTCCGTCACCCTCAACGGGTACGCCCTGGGCGTCCACGCACCCGGCCACGACCTGCTCTTCAACGCGCTGCCCTCGGTGCACCACCAACTGCTGGCGCACGGGCTCGCGGTGCAGGCCTTGCGTGCCGCGGGCGTAGCGGGCGCCGTCGGGGTCACCAACCTGCACTCCCCCGTCCGGCCCGCCTCCGGCTCAGTCACCGACCGGCTGCTGGCCAAGGTCTTCGACCTGGCCCTAAACCGGATCTACGCCGATCCGATCCTGCTGGGGACCTACCCGAAACCGCCGCTGGTGGCACGGCCGTGGTTCCGCTCGCTGGGCAAGATCTCCGACGCCGACCTGCGCACCATCCACCAGCCGCTGGACTTCTACGGCCTGAACTATTACTACCCGGTGAAGGTGGCGACGGGTCGGGGCCCGGCCGACAGCCTGACGGGGCCCGCGGAGGCGATGGTGCGGCTGCCCTTCCACATGGCCGCTTTCCCGGAGTACGGAACCACCGGTTTCGGCTGGCCGGTCGCCCCGGACCATCTGGGTGCGCTGCTGCGGGAAATGAAAGACCGGTACGGCGACGCACTCCCGCCGCTCTACATCACCGAGAGCGGCGCGAGCTTCCCCGAACCGGACCACGTGGAGGGCCCCATCGCCGACACGGACCGGATCCGCTACCTCGCCGACCACCTGGGTCATGCCCTGGCGGCTACCGCCCCCGGCGGGATCGCCGACGACGTCGAGCTCCTCGGCTATTACGTCTGGACCCTAATGGACAACTTCGAGTGGGCGGCGGGCTATTCGCAGCGGTTCGGCCTGGTCCATGTCGACTTCGACAGCCAGGCCCGGACCCCGAAGGAGTCCTACTACTGGTACCAGGCCCTTAGCCGGGCCCGGCGCAGTTAACCCGACCGCGCTACTACCGGTTTTTGTTGGCGCGGTCGATGCGCTTGGCACGTTCAATTTCGTGCCGGAAGTACTTCTTCGCCCACAGCCCGCCCGCGACGACGGCGGCAATGACCGCCAGGATGATGATCCATTCCATGCCCTGCTCCTCTCTCCTGAAGTAACGGTAGCAGTGAGTTAAAAAGAACAACCCCGCTGCAGTGCAGCGGGGTTGTTCTCGCCTTCCGGTGGCCGTCAAACGGCCGGTCCGATCAGCGGTTCAAGCTCGGATCAGCAAGAAGCTACTTGATGATCTTGGTAACGCGTCCCGAACCAACGGTGCGGCCGCCTTCGCGGATAGCGAAGCCGAGGCCCTCTTCCATGGCGATCGGCTGGATGAGCGCAACGGTCATCTCAGTGTTGTCGCCGGGCATAACCATTTCCGTGCCTTCCGGCAGGGTGATAACGCCGGTTACGTCCGTGGTGCGGAAGTAGAACTGCGGGCGGTAGTTGGAGTAGAACGGGTTGTGACGTCCGCCTTCGTCCTTGGAGAGGATGTAGACGTTGGCCTCGAAGTCGGTGTGCGGGGTGATGGAACCCGGCTTGACGACAACCTGGCCACGCTCGACATCGTCGCGCTTCAGACCGCGGAGCAGGAGGCCACAGTTCTCGCCGGCCCATGCTTCGTCGAGCTGCTTGTGGAACATCTCGATACCGGTAACCGTGGTCTTCTGGACCGGGCGGATGCCGACGATCTCGACCTCGGAGTTGATGGCGAGGGTTCCACGCTCGGCGCGGCCCGTAACAACGGTGCCACGGCCGGTGATCGTGAAGACGTCTTCGATCGGCATCAGGAACGGCTTGTCGCGGTCACGAACCGGGTCCGGAACGGACTCGTCGACAGCTTCCATCAGGTCCTCAACGGACTTGACCCACTCCGGGTCGCCTTCCAGGGCCTTGAGGCCGGAAACGCGGACAACCGGTGCTTCGTCGCCATCGAAGCCCTGCGAGCTCAGGAGCTCACGAACTTCCATTTCGACGAGGTCGAGGAGTTCCTCGTCATCAACCATGTCAGCCTTGTTCAGAGCCACCAGCAGGTAGGGAACGCCAACCTGGCGGGCGAGCAGAACGTGCTCACGGGTCTGGGCCATCGGGCCGTCAGTGGCGGCAACCACGAGGATTGCACCGTCCATCTGGGCAGCGCCGGTGATCATGTTCTTGATGTAGTCAGCGTGACCCGGAGCGTCTACGTGTGCGTAGTGGCGCTTCTCGGTCTGGTACTCAACGTGGGAGATGTTGATGGTAATGCCGCGCTGACGCTCTTCGGGTGCAGAGTCGATCGACGCGAAGTCACGCTTCTCGTTGAGAGTCGGGTACTTGTCGTACAGCACCTTGGAAATGGCGGCCGTCAGCGTCGTCTTACCGTGGTCAACGTGACCAATGGTACCGATGTTAACGTGCGGCTTAGTCCGCTCGAACTTTGCCTTTGCCACAGGTTCCTCCTAGAACGTTTTCAAATGACTTACCCTTCGACCGCGCTTGTCGCGGCTGAAACTCCAGTAAGTCTACTTGGGGGGCTTTGGATTGGTGAAATTGCAGATTCAGGAACTAAGTCTAGTCCCACGAGCCTGTTCGTACTGGCGGCCGGGGACCGGCCGCCAGTACCAGGTGAATTCCCTGTGGAGGAAACGCACCCGAGTTTTTCGCTGCTGCGTCAGTCCCGAGGGACTACTCGCCGCGGCTCTTCTGGATGATCTCGTCGGCAACTGCCTTCGGGACCTCGGCGTAGCTGTTGAACGTCATGGAGTACACAGCGCGACCCTGGGTCTTCGAACGCAGGTCACCGATGTAGCCGAACATGCCGGACAGCGGGACGTGCGCGCGGATGACCTTGACGCCCTGGGCATCTTCCATGGACTGCATCTGGCCACGGCGGGAGTTGAGGTCACCGATAACTTCACCCATGTATTCCTCAGGGGTGCGGACCTCGACATCCATCAGCGGTTCAAGCAGGACAGGGTTCGCCTTGCGGGCGGCTTCCTTGAAAGCCATCCGGCCGGCGATCTTGAACGCCATTTCCGAGGAGTCAACATCGTGGTAAGCGCCATCGATCAGCGTCGCCTTGATGCCGACAACCGGGTAGCCGGCCAGGACGCCGTCGTTCAGCGCATCCTGGATGCCGGCGTCGACGGACGGGATGTATTCGCGCGGAACGCGGCCACCGGTGACCTTGTTCTCGAACTCGTACATCTCGCCTTCGGACGTGTCCAGCGGCTCGATCGCGATCTGGATCTTTGCGAACTGGCCCGAACCACCGGTCTGCTTCTTGTGCGTGTAGTCGTGACGCTCCACAGCGCGCTTGATCGTTTCGCGGTAGGCGACCTGGGGCTTGCCCACGTTCGCCTCGACCTTGAACTCGCGGCGCATGCGGTCCACCAGGATGTCCAGGTGGAGCTCGCCCATGCCGGCGATGATGGTCTGGCCGGTGTCTTCGTTGAGGGAGACCTGGAAGGTCGGATCCTCAGCGGAGAGCTTCTGGATGGCCGTGGAGAGCTTCTCCTGGTCACCCTTGGTGTTCGGCTCGATGGCCACGGAGATCACGGGCTCTGGGAAGCTCATGGACTCGAGGACGATCTGGTTGGCCGAATCGCACAGGGTGTCGCCCGTGGTGGTGTCCTTCAGGCCGATCGCTGCGTAGATGTGGCCTGCGGTAGCGCCGTCAACCGGCATTTCCTTGTTGGCGTGCATCTGGAACAGCTTGCCGATGCGCTCCTTCTTGCCCTTGGTGGAGTTGACCACCTGCGAGCCCGCTTCCACGTGACCGGAGTACACGCGGATGAAGGTGAGCTGGCCGAAGAAGGGGTGTGCGGCAATCTTGAACGCCAGGGCCGAGAACGGCTCGTCAGCGGAAGGCTTGCGGGTCAGTTCCTTCTCTTCGTCGCGAGGATCGTGGCCGACCATCGGGGGGACGTCGAGCGGGTTCGGCAGGTAGTCCACGACGGCGTCGAGCATCGGCTGCACACCGCGGTTCTTGAACGCTGAGCCACAGAAGACCGGGTAGATCTCCGAGTTGATCGTCATCTTGCGGATGCCGGCCTTGAGCTCGTCGATCGAGATCTCTTCGCCTTCGAGGTACTTCTCCATGAGTTCTTCGGAGGACTCGGCGACGGCCTCAACGAGGTTGGCGCGGTACTCTTCGGCCTTTTCCTTGAGGTCGGCCGGGATCTCCTGGATCTCGTACTTGGCACCCATGGTGACGTCACCCTTGGAGTCGCCGGGCCAGACCAGGGACCGCATGTACAGCAGGTCGACGACGCCGATGAAGTCGTTCTCGGCGCCGATCGGCAGCTGCATCACGAGCGGCTTGGCACCGAGGCGGCTGATGATGGTGTCGACGGTGAAGTAGAAGTCAGCGCCGAGCTTGTCCATCTTGTTGACGAAGCAGATGCGCGGGACGTTGTACTTGTCGGCCTGGCGCCAGACAGTCTCAGACTGCGGCTCCACACCTTCCTTGCCATCGAACACGGCAACTGCACCGTCGAGGACGCGCAGGGAGCGCTCAACCTCGACCGTGAAGTCCACGTGGCCGGGGGTGTCGATGATGTTGATCTGGTTGTTTTCCCAGAAGCAGGTCACGGCGGCAGACGTGATCGTGATGCCGCGTTCCTTTTCCTGTTCCATCCAGTCGGTGGTCGACGCGCCGTCGTGCGTCTCACCGATCTTGTGGTTCACACCCGTGTAGAACAGGATGCGCTCGGTAGTAGTGGTCTTGCCGGCATCAATGTGGGCCATGATGCCGATGTTGCGGACCTTGCTAAGGTCGGTAAGCACGTCCTGTGCCACGGTGTCTCCCTTTCGGATGGACTGCACGTCCGCCGCCGGCTCGGTTGAGCCGGCGGCGTCCGGGAAGTTTTACCAGCGGTAGTGTGCGAAGGCCTTGTTGGACTCGGCCATCTTGTGGGTGTCTTCGCGACGCTTCACAGCGGCGCCGAGACCATTGGAGGCATCCAGGATCTCGTTGCGGAGGCGCTCGGTCATGGTCTTCTCGCGGCGGGCCTTGGAGTAACCGACGAGCCAGCGGAGGGCAAGGGCCGTCGCGCGGCCCGGCTTGACCTCGACCGGAACCTGGTAGGTGGCGCCACCAACACGACGGGACTTCACCTCAAGGCTCGGCTTGATGTTGTCCATGGCCTTCTTCAGGGCCGCAACAGGATCGCCGCCGGACTTCTCCTGCGCACCGGCGAGGGCACCGTAAACGATGCGCTCTGCAGTGGACTTCTTGCCGTCGACGAGTACCTTGTTGATCAACTGCGTGACCAGCGGGGAACCGTAAACGGGATCAATGACTAGCGGCCGCTTGGGGGCCGGACCCTTGCGAGGCATATTACTTCTTCTCCATCTTTGCGCCGTAGCGGCTGCGGGCCTGCTTACGGTTCTTCACACCCTGGGTATCGAGGGCGCCACGGACGATCTTGTAACGGACACCCGGAAGGTCCTTAACGCGACCGCCGCGGACCAGCACAATGGAGTGCTCCTGCAGGTTGTGGCCGACACCGGGAATGTACGCGGTAACTTCGATGCCGCCGTTCAGGCGGACACGCGCGACCTTACGCAGAGCCGAGTTCGGCTTCTTCGGGGTCGTGGTGTAGACGCGGGTGCAAACACCGCGGCGCATCGGGCTGCCGTTAAGCGCGGGGGCCTTGGTCTTCTTGACCTTCGGCGTGCGGCCCTTGCGGACCAGCTGGTTAATCGTAGGCACTCTCGTGTTCTCCGTTTTATCCGGAGCGGCCGTTGGCGGCCGCTCTCTCGTCGCTGCGCCCCGCCGCTCGAGCTTTGAAGTTCTCTCCAGAGCAGCTGAGGCGAAGCCTTAATAGTCGGACCGCATACCCGGGCCGCGGATTTCCACCCGGCACTGCCCCTAGGCATGCGAAAATGTGGCATACGTTGCACAAGAACCCTGCAAACCGGAAACGTCGTCCTGGTCATACCCGTCAGCTACAAGCTGTCGAACTATGACCGGCGCTCTCATCCACTGCCACAATAACAATTAGTCTCCAGTCTAACACGGAGCGCCCCCAGCCCTTAATCGGCGGGGATTCCGCTGGCTGCCCCCGTCGTTCAAACGGCCAACGCGGGGCCACTTCGAGCCCAATCCAAGGTGCGGATTGGGCCGGAAGTGACCCCGCGTTGTTTAGACCGGTTAGCGGAAGTCGCTGCCCAGGTCGTAGTCATCCAGCGGGATGGCGTGGAACTCAGGAGCTCCGTCGCCGCCCAGGGAATCGTAGGAGAAGTCGCTGAACGCGCTCGGGCCGGTGAACAGATTGGCCTTCGCTTCTTCAGTCGGCTCCACCGTGACCTCGGTGTAGCGCGGGAGACCCGTGCCGGCCGGGATCAGCTTACCGATGATGACGTTCTCCTTGAGGCCGAGCAGCGGATCGCTCTTGCCTTCCATGGCCGCCTGCGTCAGGACGCGGGTGGTCTCCTGGAAGGAAGCTGCGGACAGCCAGGACTCGGTCGCCAGGGACGCCTTCGTGATGCCCATGAGCTCGGGACGGCCGGAGGCCGGCGTCTTGCCCTCGGACACAACGCGGCGGTTGGCATCCTCGAAGCGGCTGCGCTCGGCGAGCTCGCCGGGCAGCAGGTCCGATTCACCGGACTCGATGACCGTGACGCGGCGCAGCATCTGGCGGACGATAACCTCGACGTGCTTGTCGTGGATACCGATGCCCTGGCTGCGGTACACGCCCTGGACCTCGTCCACCAGGAACTTCTGCGCGGCACGGGGGCCCATGATGCGCAGCACCTGCTTGGGGTCGACCGGACCGTTGATGAGCTTCTGCCCGACGCTGACGTGGTCGCCGTCTTCGATCAGAAGGCGGGAACGCCGCAGCACCGGGTAGGCGATCTCTTCGGATCCGTCATCGGGGGTGATGACCAGGCGCATCTGGCGCTCGGACTCTTCGATGGTGATGCGGCCGGCTGCTTCAGCAATCGGTGCAACACCCTTCGGAGTACGGGCTTCGAAGAGCTCCTGGATACGGGGCAGACCCTGGGTGATGTCGTCGCCGCCGCCGGCGGACACAGCACCACCGGTGTGGAAGGTACGCATGGTCAGCTGGGTACCCGGCTCACCGATGGACTGCGCGGCGATGATGCCCACGGCCTCGCCGATGTCCACGGTCTTGCCGGTGGCCAGCGAACGGCCGTAGCACAGGGCGCAGGTGCCGACGCTGGACTCACAGGTGAGCACGGAGCGGACCTTGACCTCGGTGATGCCGGCTGCGAACAGTTCGGCAATGACGACGTCACCGCAGTCGGTGCCGGCCGCTGCCAGAACCTTGCCCTTGGCGTCAACGACGTCCACGGCCAGGGTGCGGGCGTACGCGCTGTTCTCGACGTTCTCGTCCAGGACCAGTTCGCCGTTGGGATCAGCAACCGCGATCGGGGTGACGAGGCCGCGTTCGGTGCCGCAGTCCTCTTCACGGACGATGACATCCTGCGAGACGTCCACCAGGCGACGGGTCAGGTAACCCGAGTTGGCGGTACGCAGGGCGGTATCGGCCAGACCCTTACGGGCACCGTGCGTGGCGATGAAGTATTCCAGCACCGACAGGCCCTCGCGGTAGGAGGACTTGATCGGACGCGGGATGATCTCGCCCTTCGGGTTGGCCACCAGGCCACGGATACCCGCGATCTGGCGGACCTGCATCCAGTTACCACGGGCGCCGGAGGACACCATGCGGTTGATCGTATTCATCGGGGACAGGCTGTCACGCATCGCCTGGGCGATCTCGTTGGTGGCCTTGTTCCAGATCTCGATCAGTTCCTGGCGGCGCTCGTCGTCGTCGATCAGGCCCTTGTCGTACTGGCCCTGGATCTTGGCAGCCATCGTCTCGTAGCCGGCCAGCAGCTCCGGCTTGGAGGCCGGGACCTCGATGTCGGAGATGGCGACGGTGACGCCCGAGCGGGTTGCCCAGTAGAAACCGGCATCCTTCAGGTTGTCCAGCGTTGCCGCGGTGACGACCTTCGGGTAGCGCTCGGCGAGGTCGTTGACGATCCGGGACAGCTCGCCCTTGTCGGCAACAGCCTCGACCCACGGGTAGTCCGCGGGCAGCGTCTGGTTGAAGATGACCTGGCCGAGCGAGGTTTCGACCAGCGCGGTCTGGCCCGGCTCCCAGCCTTCGGGAGCTTCCCAGCCGGCGTAGGGGACGAAGTCCTCGAGACGGATCTTGATCTTGGAGTTCAGGTGCAGCTCGTGCAGGTCGAACGCCATGATGGCTTCCGAGATCGAGGAGAAGACCCGGCCTTCACCAGCTGAACCGACACGCTTGGTGGTCAGGTGGTAGAGGCCGATGATCATATCCTGCGAAGGCAGCGTCACCGGACGGCCGTCGGAGGGCTTCAGGATGTTGTTCGAAGACAGCATCAGGATCCGGGCTTCGGCCTGGGCTTCGGGGCTCAGCGGCAGGTGCACTGCCATCTGGTCGCCGTCGAAGTCGGCGTTGAAGGCGCCACAGACCAGCGGGTGCAGCTGGATCGCCTTGCCTTCAACGAGCTGCGGCTCGAACGCCTGGATGCCGAGACGGTGCAGGGTAGGTGCACGGTTCAGCAGCACCGGGTGCTCGGTGATGATCTCTTCGAGAACGTCCCAGACCTGCGGGCGGTAACGCTCGACCATGCGCTTGGCCGACTTGATGTTCTGCGCGTGGTTGAGGTCGACCAGGCGCTTCATCACGAACGGCTTGAAGAGCTCCAGCGCCATCTGCTTGGGCAGGCCGCACTGGTGCAGCTTCAGCTGCGGGCCGACGACGATCACCGAACGGCCCGAGTAGTCGACGCGCTTACCCAGGAGGTTCTGGCGGAAACGACCCTGCTTGCCCTTAAGCATGTCGGACAGGGACTTCAGCGGGCGGTTGCCCGGTCCGGTGACCGGACGGCCGCGGCGGCCGTTGTCGAAGAGGCTGTCAACGGCTTCCTGAAGCATGCGCTTCTCGTTGTTGACGATGATCTCCGGGGCACCGAGGTCAAGCAGGCGCTTGAGCCGGTTGTTGCGGTTGATCACACGGCGGTACAGGTCGTTGAGGTCGGAGGTCGCGAAGCGGCCGCCGTCCAGCTGGACCATCGGGCGCAGTTCCGGCGGGATCACCGGGACGGCGTCCAGCACCATGCCGAGCGGGCTGTTGTTGGTGGTCAGGAATGCGTTGACGACCTTGAGCCGCTTCAGGGCGCGGGTCTTGCGCTGGCCCTTGCCGTTGGCGATGATATCGCGCAGCAGGTCCGACTCGGCCTGCATGTCGAAGCTCTCCAGGCGCTTCTTGATCGCCTCGGCACCCATGGCGCCTTCGAAGTACATGCCGTAGCGGTCACGCAGCTCGCGGTACAGGCCCTCGTCACCTTCGAGGTCGGCGACCTTGAGGTTCTTGAAGCGGTCCCAGACCTGCTCGAGGCGCTCGATCTCAGCATCCGCGCGCTTGCGGACGTTGGCCATCTGGCGGTCGGCGGAGTCGCGGGCCTTCTTCTTGTCCGCGGCCTTCGCACCCTCGCCCTCGAGACGGGCAATCTCGTTCTCCAGATCGCGGGCGATCGTGGCGATGTCCGAGTCGCGGTTGTCGATCAGCTGCTTCTTCTCGATGTCGTGCTCAACCTGCAGGTTGGGCAGTTCCTCGTGGCGCGCGTCGGCGTCGACGCTGGTGATCATGTAGGCGGCGAAGTAGATGACCTTTTCGAGGTCCTTCGGCGCCAGGTCAAGGAGGTAGCCCAGGCGGGACGGGACACCCTTGAAGTACCAGATGTGCGTGACCGGGGCGGCCAGCTCGATGTGGCCCATGCGCTCACGGCGCACCTTGGCACGGGTGACCTCAACGCCACACCGCTCGCAAATGATGCCCTTGAAGCGCACGCGCTTGTACTTGCCGCAGTAGCATTCCCAGTCGCGGGACGGGCCGAAGATCTTCTCGCAGAAGAGTCCGTCCTTCTCAGGCTTGAGCGTGCGGTAATTGATGGTTTCCGGCTTCTTAACCTCGCCGTAAGACCAGCCGCGGATGTCTTCCGCGGTGGCGAGGCCGATCTGCATGAGGCCGAAGGAGGATTCGCTGGACATATGGTCCCTGTTCTCTCTTGTTCTCTAAATTCTGAAGTCTTGGGTTACGGGAAGAGTGAGGGGCGCACGACGGCGGGTTCGCACCCGCCGTCGTACGGCACCCGCTAAACCTCTTCTACGGAACTGGGCTCTGCACGAGACAGATCGATGCCCAGTTCTTCCGCAGCCGTGAAGACTGCGTCATCAGAGTCACGCATTTCAATTGTGGTTCCGTCCGTGGAAAGAACTTCCACGTTCAGGCACAGCGACTGCATTTCCTTGATCAAGACCTTGAAGGACTCAGGAACGCCCGGCTCGGGGATGTTCTCGCCCTTGACGATGGCTTCGTAGACCTTCACACGACCGTGGATATCATCGGACTTGATCGTGAGGAGCTCCTGGAGCGTGTAGGCGGCGCCATAGGCTTCGAGCGCCCACACTTCCATTTCGCCGAAGCGCTGGCCACCGAACTGTGCCTTACCACCCAGCGGCTGCTGCGTGATCATGGAGTACGGGCCGGTGGAGCGTGCGTGGATCTTGTCGTCCACCAGGTGGTGGAGCTTCAGGATGTACATGTAGCCGACCGAGATCGGATCCGGGAACGGCTCGCCGGAGCGGCCGTCAAACAGGCGGGTCTTGCCCGAGGAGTTGATCAGGCGGTCACCGTCGCGGGTGACGTTGGTGGAGTCCAGCAGGCCCGTGATTTCCTGTTCACGCGCACCGTCGAAGACCGGCGTGGCGACAGTGGTCTGGCCACTTTCGCGCGGCAGGTTCGGCAGCTGCTTGACCCACTCGGGCTCGCCTTCGATCTTCCAGCCGGTCTTGGCAACCCAGCCGAGGTGCGTTTCGAGCACCTGGCCGACGTTCATACGGCCCGGAACACCCAGCGGGTTCAGGACGATATCAACGGGGGTGCCGTCGGCAAGGAAGGGCATGTCCTCGATCGGGAGGATCTTGGAGATAACGCCCTTGTTGCCGTGGCGGCCGGCGAGCTTGTCGCCGTCGGTGATCTTGCGCTTGGCGGCCACATAGACGCGGACCAGCTGGTTCACGCCCGGGGGCAGCTCGTCGTCGTTGTCGCGGTCGAAGACGCGGACACCGATGACGGTGCCGGACTCGCCGTGCGGCACCTTCAGGGAGGTGTCACGCACTTCGCGGGACTTCTCACCGAAGATGGCGCGCAGCAGGCGCTCTTCCGGGGTCAGCTCGGTCTCGCCCTTGGGGGTGACCTTGCCGACCAGGATGTCGCCGGCCTCGACCTCGGCACCGATGTGGATGATGCCGCGCTCGTCCAGGCCCGCCAGGACCTCTTCGGACACGTTCGGGATGTCACGGGTGATTTCCTCGGCACCAAGCTTGGTGTCGCGGGCATCGATCTCGTGCTCCTCGATGTGGATCGAGGACAGGACGTCCTCGGCCACGATCCGCTGGGACAGGATGATGGCATCCTCGAAGTTGTGGCCTTCCCATGACATGAATGCCACGAGCAGGTTCTTGCCGAGGGCGAGCTCACCCTGGTCCGTTGCCGGGCCGTCGGCGATGATGCCGCCGACCTCCAGGCGCTGGCCTTCGTTCACCAGGACACGGTGGTTGTAGCAGTTGCCCTGGTTGGAGCGGGCGAACTTGTTGATCCGGTAGTTGGTTTCCGTGCCGTCGTCGTTGAGCACGATGACGAGCTCGGCGGAAACCTCGGTGACCACACCGGCCTTCTTCGCGATGACAACGTCACCGGCGTCGACGGCGGCGGCGCGCTCCATGCCGGTGCCGACGAACGGCGCCTCGGAGCGGACCAGCGGCACGGCCTGGCGCTGCATGTTGGCACCCATGAGTGCACGGTTTGCATCGTCATGCTCGAGGAACGGGATCAGGGCGGTAGCCACGGACACCATCTGGCGCGGGGAAACGTCCATGAACTCGACGTCGGCCGCGGGAACCAGCACGGGCTCGCCGCCACCACCGCGGGCACGGACCAGCACGGTGTCCTCGGCGAACTTCTTGTTCTCGTCGAGGGGAGCGTTGGCCTGCGCGATCAGGACGTCGATCTCGTCGTCGGCCGTCAGGTACTGGACGTCGTCGGAAACGACGCCGTCCTTGACCAGGCGGTACGGGGTCTCGATGAAACCGAACGGGTTGATCCGGCCGTAGGAAGCCAGCGAACCGATCAGGCCGATGTTCGGGCCTTCAGGGGTTTCGATCGGGCACATACGTCCGTAGTGGGACGGGTGGACGTCTCGGACTTCCATGCCGGCGCGGTCACGGGACAGACCGCCCGGGCCAAGCGCGGACAGGCGGCGCTTGTGGGTCAGGCCCGAGAGCGGGTTGTTCTGGTCCATGAACTGCGACAGCTGGGACGTTCCGAAGAACTCCTTGATCGCTGCCACGACGGGGCGGATGTTGATCAGGGTCTGCGGCGTGATCGCCTCGACGTCCTGGGTCGTCATACGCTCGCGGACAACGCGCTCCATCCGGGACAGGCCGGTGCGGACCTGGTTCTCGATGAGTTCGCCGACGGCGCGGATGCGGCGGTTGCCGAAGTGGTCGATGTCGTCGATCTCGACGCGCAGCTCGTGGTCCTGGCCGTCGCGCTTGCCCATGAGGGTTTTCTCACCGGCGTGCAGCGCAACCAGGAACTTGATCATCGCAACGATGTCTTCAACGTGCAGCACGGAGGCTTCCTTGTCACCAAGGGAGCGGTCGATGCCGAGCTTGCGGTTGATCTTGTAACGGCCGACCTTGGCCAGATCGTAGCGCTTGGAGTTGAAGTACAGGTTGTCCAGCAGGGACTGGGCAGCCTCGACCGTGGGCGGCTCGCCCGGTCGCAGCTTCCGGTAGATGTCCAGCAAGGCGTCTTCGCGGGTTTCGGTGGCGTCCTTTTCCAGCGTTGCGCGCATGGAGTCGTACTGGCCGAACTCTTCGAGGATCTGGCCTTCGGTCCAGCCGAGGGCCTTCAGCAGCACGGTAACGGACTGCTTACGCTTGCGGTCGAGGCGGACGCCGACCTGGTCGCGCTTGTCGATTTCGAGCTCGAACCAGGCGCCACGGGACGGGATGATCTTCGCGGTGAAGATGTCCTTGTCGCTGGTCTTGTCCGCGGTGCGCTCAAAGTAGGCGCCCGGGGAGCGGACCAGCTGGGAGACAACAACACGCTCGGTGCCGTTGACGACGAAGGTGCCCTTCTCGGTCATCAGCGGGAAGTCACCCATGAACACGGTCTGCTGCTTGATTTCGCCCGTGTTGTTGTTCATGAATTCGGCCTTGACATACAGCGGAGCCGAGTACGTTGCGTCCCGGTCCTTGCACTCGGCCATGGTGTATTTAGGATCAGCGAACTCCGGCTCGGAGAAGCTCAGGGACATGGTGCCCTGGAAGTCCTCGATCGGGGAGATCTCTTCGAAGATGTCAGACAGACCCGAAGTGGTGGCGACGCTGAGGTCGCCTTCTTCGACGGCCTTCGCGACGCGGTCCTGCCAGCGTTCGTTTCCGACCAGCCAGTCGAAGCTGTCCGTTTGCAGGGCAAGCAGATTCGGAACGTCAAGCGGTTCGTGAATCTTTGCGAAGGAGAGCCGGCGGGTTGCACCATCGGTGCTGTCGGCATTAATAGCGGTAGCGTTGTTTACATTAGAGGTGCTCGAGGCGACCAAGAGGGATCCTTCCACAGACCTTCAGGCGTTTTCAGATCTCCCCCGTTATGCACCCTGCGGAGTGACTCCGCAGCGCTACCAATCCGGTTCCGCTATATGACCCGGGACCCGCACTGTCCATGCTGGTGCACGCTATAGGCGGCACATTGATGGAGCAGCGCTCAGGTTAAGCCCACCGCTATATGAAGGCTGAAGGTAAACAGGGAAGACGCAAATATCTACGATACGGCAAAGCAACCTACTTGTCTACCCCACTTGCGGCGTGAATGCAAGCACGGCATCCGCTCCCCCGGCGCCGCTGCCGACGCCCCGGGCCGGGTGTGGTCCCGGGCGGCCGAATGGCCCGGTGACGGGGCTCACGATAACCTTGAAAGACATCGCCAGAGATCGGAAGAGACAACCATGAGCAACTCCGCGGACAACAACGATGTTGTCATCCTTGCCGCCGCCCGCACCCCGCAGGGACGGCTCAACGGGCAGCTGGCCAGCTTCACCGCCGTCGAACTCGGCACCCACGCGATCCGGGCGGCCCTGGCGGCCAGCGGTGTGAAGGCGGACCAGGTCGACTCCGTCATCATGGGCCAGGTCCTGCAGGCCGGCGCGGGCCAGAACCCGGCGCGGCAAAGCGCCGTCGGCGCCGGCATCGGCTGGAACGTGCCCACCGTGACCATCAACAAGGTCTGCCTCTCCGGCCTCACGGCCGTGATCGACGCGGCCCGGATGATCCGCAGCGGCGACGCGACGGTCGTCGTCGCCGGCGGCCAGGAGTCCATGAGCCGGGCACCGCACCTGCTGCCCGGCTCCCGGCAGGGCTGGACCTACGGCTCGGTCCAGGCGCTCGACGCCGCCGCGCACGACGGCCTCACCGACGCTTTCGACGGCCAGTCCATGGGACTGTCCACGGAGAGCAAAAACGTCACGCTCGGTATCGACCGGACCTCCCAGGACGAGGTGGCGGCCGCCTCGCACCAGCGTGCCGCCACGGCCGCCAAGGACGGAATCTTCGACGGCGAGATCGCGCCGATCAGCATCAAACAGCGCAAGGGCGACCCGGTCCTGGCCGGCACCGATGAAGGCGTCCGCCCCGACACCTCCGTGTCCTCCCTGGCCGGCCTGCGCGCCGCGTTTGCCACCGACGGCACCATCACCGCCGGCAACTCGTCCCCGCTCTCCGACGGCGCCGCCGCGCTGGTCCTCTCCTCCAGGCAGTTCGCGGAAGAGAACGGCCTGGAGTACCTGGCCGTGGTCGGCAAGCCCGGCCAGGTCGCCGGACCGGACAATTCCCTGCACTCCCAGCCCTCGAACGCGATCAAGAGTGCGCTCGAGAAGGCCGGCTGGACCACCGCGGACCTGGACTTCATCGAGATCAACGAGGCCTTCGGGTCGGTGGCCGTGCAGTCCCTCAAGGACCTGGACTACCCGCTGGAGCAGTGCAACATCCACGGCGGGGCCATCGCCCTGGGGCACCCGATCGGCGCCTCCGGCGCCCGGCTGGCCCTGCACGCCGCGCACGAGCTCAAACGCCGCGGTTCCGGCAAGGCCGCCGTGTCGCTGTGCGGCGGCGGCGGCCAGGGCGAGGCCCTGCTGCTGTACCGCGACTGATGACCGAACTCATCTCCGGCGAGGGCCGCGGCGGCGGTGCCGGCAGGAAGCGTTTCCTGGCCGACGCCGCCGCGCGCGGCCTTGACGTCGAGCTGGTGGAGCGGCTGGCGGCCGGCAGCCTGGAGGAGGCCGCCGCGCTTCTCGGCATTACCCCCGGGGACATCGTGAAGTCCCTGGTGGTTAAGCACAAGGATGGCAGTTTCCTGTTCGCCCTCGTCCCCGGCGACCGCCAGATCTCCTGGCCCAAGCTGCGCCAGCTGGTGGGCGTCAACAAACTCTCGCTGCCCAGCGCCGACGTCGCCCTCGCCGCGACCGGCTACGAACGCGGCACCATCACTCCGCTCGGCAGCACCTCCCCGTGGCCGGTCTACGCCGACAGCACCATCACCGGCCGGCGGATCTCGATGGGGGCCGGCGAACACGGCTACAGCGCCTTCGTCGACGCCGATGCCCTCACCGCGGCCCTGGGCGCCGTCGTCGCGGACATTACCGACCCGCTGCAGCCAAGCTGACCAACTAACACGCCCCGGTTAAAAACAACGCGGGGAAACCAGGTGCCCCGGGCTCAGGCGGTGACGGTCAGGGCTTCCCCGTTGACCGTCAGCCGCCAGTTGTCCTGGCTGAACACGGCCGCGTCGAGGGTGCCGCGGTCCACGACGTAGTCGATGATGCGCTGCCGGATTTCCTGCTGGCTGTTCGAGAGCACCGGCGCCGTCTTGACGGCCGGGAAACCGCCGCCGCCGCTCTGCCGGTAGTTGTTGATCGCCATCGCGAACTCCTGCTCCGCGGGCACCGGCGCGCCGCCGTAACTCAGGTTCCTGATCCGGTCCCCCGCAGGACGGGCCAGGTCGATCTCGTAGTCCAACGGGGCGTCCAGGCCGTAGACGACGTCGTAGTTATAGTCCGGCGTGCCGTTGGGCGCCAGCGCGGTGGGAGCGTTTGTGACGTCCCCGGCCCGGGCCGTCGTTGTGGCCACCGGCTTGAAGTACTGCGCGGACCACTCAAGGTAGGCCTTGACCTGCGCGCCGGTGACCTTGATGGAGAGCAGCGTGTTGTCGAAGATATACAGCCCGGCCACGTCACGGATGGTCAGCGGGCCGGCCTTGACGTCCACCGAGCGGGAGAAGGCCGCCGCGATGGAAAGCACCGGCAGCCCTGCCGCCGGACCGTTGGCCAGTTCGGCCTTGACGGTGCTGGCCTGGACGTAGTTGATCGCGTCGATCGCGGCCGAATCGGCCCAGCAGGCGGTGGCCGTGCTTAGCGGCGCGGTGGAGGTGCCGATCACCTGGTTGACGTACTTGACGGTTGCCTCGTGCCCGGCCTGCACTGCGCTGACGACGGCGGGATCCGCCTCGACGGTCTTGGCGTCCAGCAGGTGCGAGTGCGCCGAAGTGACGCTCCACCGCCCGCGGTCCTTGGCGAGCTGAAGGTCGATCACGGCCACCCGCATGCCCCACTTCAGCGGTTCGGTGAGGAGGACCTGCCGGCCGGTGGCCTTGTTGGTGACGAATCGTTCCGGGATCTCCAGGTGGGCGTGCCCGACGAGGATCGCGTCGATGCCGGGGACTTCCTCGGCAAGCTGTGTGGAGGCGTTTTCGGCGAACGGCAGCGCGTCGCCGTAGGAGGACCCCGGCGTCGCGCCCGAGTGGCTCGAGACGATGACAACGTCGGCTCCGGCGGCCTTCAGCTCCGGGATGACGGTCTTGGCTTCCTCCACGATGCCGTTGAAGTCGAGCTTTCCCTGGACGTTGTCGCGGTCCCAGAGCGCGCAGCCGGGCGTCACGAAGCCGACCAGGCCGACCGTCAGCCAGCCGTTCTCGGTTTTGACGCGCTTGAGGACGTACGGGGTGAAGGCGCGCCGGCCGGTGCCGGCGTCATGCACGTTCGCACCGAGCAGCGGGAAATCGAGCTGCTTCTCCCAGGTCCGCAGCATCGGGATGCCGTAGTTGAATTCGTGGTTGCCGAGTCCGACGGCGTCGTAGCCCACCGCGTTCATGGCCAGCGCCATCGGGTGCTTGACGGTCGCCGAGATGGGGTTGACCTTGGCGAAGTAGTAGGCCAGGGGCGTGCCCTGGATGGTGTCGCCGGAGTCGATGGTGAGAGTGTGGGCGGCGCCGCGTTCGGCCCGCATGGCCTTGATCAGGGTGGCGGCCTGGGCGATGCCGATCTTGTTGCCCGCGTTATCCGAGTAGGGCAGGTCCTTAAAGTAGTCCCAGTTGAACACGTTGTTGTGCAGGTCGGTGGTGCCGAGCACGGTCAGGTTGAACTGCTTTTTTGCGTTCCCCGGAGCGGCCTGCGCCGCCGGGGCGCCGGAGAGCGCGGCCGCGGCGGCGCTCCCGCCGACGAAGGCTGCGGTGAGCATGGCGCGGCGGGAAAACGACGGGTTGGGATCGGTCATTGGGTGGGCTCCTCAGGATCGGGCGGCCGGTCGGCACAAGGCCACAGTCTAGGGCCCGCGCACCGTCCTGGAAAGGAGAGCCCGCGCTCATTTACCGAAGGTTCATGTACCGGCGCATACGCCCGGAACGCAGGAAACCCCGCCCACCGAAGTGGACGGGGTTTCCCGGAGCTGGAAAGCGGACTGCCTTCCGGAACTGCGAGTGTTACTTGAGGGTAACGGTGGCGCCGGCAGCCTCGAGCTGCTCCTTGGCCTTCTCGGCAGCTTCCTTGGTGGCGCCTTCGAGGACAGCCTTCGGTGCGCTGTCAACCAGGTCCTTGGCTTCCTTGAGGCCGAGGGAGGTGATGGCGCGGACTTCCTTGATCACTGCGATCTTCTTGTCGCCGGCAGCTTCGAGGACGACGTCGAAGTCGGTCTTCTCTTCAGCTTCTTCAGCGGCTCCGCCACCGGCGGGGCCGGCAACGGCAACAGCAGCTGCGGTAACTTCGAAGGTCTCTTCGAAGAGCTTGACGAACTCGGAGAGCTCGATGATGGTCAGTTCCTTGAAAGCTTCAATGAGCTCTTCGTTGCTGAGCTTCGCCATGGTGTGGCGTCCTTCCTATAGGTGGTGCTTGGCGGCCTGGGCCGTTGCCTCGCACCGGAGTCTGGGTTGAAAGAGAGTTAGTTCTCTTCGGTGGCTGCGGCCTCGGCCGGAGCTTCGGTCTCTGCTGCTTCTGCGGCCGGAGCTTCTTCAGCGGCGGGCGCTTCGGCAGCTGCCGGTGCACCGTTCTCTTCTTCAAGCTTGAGGCGCAGGGCGTCGATGATGCGTGCAGCAGCGGCAGCAGGAGCCTTGAGGATGCCTGCAACCTTGGCGAGCTGCAGCTCGCGGGACTCAAGTGCTGCCAGGGCAGCAACTTCGCTGGCGTTCAGTGCCTTGCCCTCGAAGTAGCCGGTCTTGATGACCAGCTGCTTGTTGGCCTTGGCAAAATCCGTCAGGCTCTTGGCAGCTGCAACAGCGTCACCCTTGATGAACGCGATTGCAGTGGGGCCGGCAAGCTGGCCGTCGAATGCTTCGACGCCGGCTTCCTTGGCTGCAATGGCGGTCAGGGTGTTCTTGACGACCGCGAACTTGGTGTCCTGGCCGAGAGAAACACGCAGCTGCTTGAGCTGTGCAACGGTGAGCCCACGGTATTCGGTCAGGACAGCGGCGTTCGATTCCTTGAAATCGTTAGTGATCTCAGCTACTGCTGAAACCTTGGTAGGCGTTGCCATAACCCTCCTTCCGGGGATAGTGCCGGTTTCTTCCGGGTCCCCGCTCAGGTGAGCTAAAACTAAAAACGCCCCGCGCAGATGCACGGGGCTTGGCTCTACGCGGACATGCCGCGGAACTTTGCTTCGTTCACCTGCGCCGGCCGCCCTACGTTCAGGGTCCTTCGTCCGGAGATCCACTGGCTCTCCCGGCGCGGCTGCAGAAGTGAGCCTTGCTTGGGAGAGTGGATTTCCAACAACCGACGGTCTTTGGTTCCACCAGCTTACGGGACGCGCCCCTGCTGTTCCAAATCGGCTCAGCTGACTCTCGGGCCGAAGTCCGGCAGCTCCTTTTGCCAGATGCCCGTCACGCCCGCGGTGGTGAAACCCAGCTGCTGGTTGACCGTGAGCAGGTAGCGGTTCTCCGGGGCGTTCCAGGTGTAGAGCACGCGGGCGTCCGGGAACTGCTCGGTGAGCCGTTCCATGTTGGCCACCTTGATCAGCAGGCCCAGCTTGTTGCCGCGGTGTTCCCCCAGCACGAGGGTGTCGTCCTGGAAAACGACGTCGGGGCGCAACGCCAGCACGCTGATGGTCGTCAGCCCCACCAGCGCGCCACTGGCGAGGTGCTCGACGGCGGTCACCACCGTCCGCCGACCCTGCGCGATGGCGACCTCCTCCGCCTCCCGCAGCAGGCCGCCGTCGAAGACCAACTCGCCGCCCTCGGCGCCGGGGATGCCGTCCTCCCCGGCCCTGTTCTCCAGCGCCGCGACGGCCTCGAGCCATTGTTCCGGGCAGCGGTCCGTCCAGTGGTGCAGCCGGTACCGGCCCGCGTTCGCTTCGTCCGCCTCAGCCTGCAGCCCGGCAACCAGCTTGCTGTCCAGCGGAAGCGCGCAGGAGCTGAACTGCTCAATGTGCTGCAGGGTGTAGCCCGTGTGCTGCGCGAACTCCACGTCCCTGCTGTTCAGCGGCACGAAGCCCATGCCGGAGCCGGGAATCAGCTGGCCCGCGTTGCTGTCCGAGAGGGCCGCCCGGGGGTGGTTCGTGTCGATCAGGATCGTGTGCCGGCCCTCGTCCCGGGCCAGATGCTCCGCAGCTTCCAGGAGCTGCCGTCCGACGCCGCGGCCCTGGAACTCGGGCAGGATGTCGAGGGTGAACTCCGCCAGGTCCAGGTTGTCGGCGAGCGGCAAAGCGACGTCCGCGGTGCCGACGATCTCGCCGTCGACCTTGGCGACCAGGATCACCTGCCGCTCATAGGGGTCCGCCATCTCCAGGAGCTTTTCCAGCGGGGCGTAGGCGAGGTCATCGCTCCCCCAGGTCTCCATCCGCACCTTGCGTCCGACTTCGACGGCGGCAAGGAAGTCCGCCGCATCCGGTCCGTCCAGTGAATCCGGAATCCAAAGCTGCTCGACCCGTACCTCATGTGCCTTAGCGGGCATGTTCCCAGCCGTCCTGCCGCTCGCTGCTGTGCCGCACGGCGCCCTGCCGCCCGGCGCGTGGCCCGGCTCGCACCGGGCTTTCAAGCGTCAGCATATGCCGGATCCGGTCCGTGTTCCATGGGCGGTCCGGGCGGCCTGCCGGTTGTGTCGCTTCTGCCGGCGCCTGCCGGCCTCACCGGGCAGCGCCACCGCCTGTGCCGGCGGTGCGCTGCCATTCCCCGTCCCATCCTGCGGGGCGGAACCCGAGGGCGATGTTAATGGCGAGCATGTGCCCGTTTTCGGCGGCGTTGAAGGTGGTGACCCGTTCGACGGCGGGATAGTCGGCCAGCCGCCGCAGGTTGGCGATCTTGACGAGCATGCCCAGGCGGTGGCCGCGGTGGCCGGCTGCCACCAGGGTATCGTCCTGCTCGGCGAGCCACGGCTTGCCGGGTGCGAGTTCGAGCACGGAGTACGCTGCGAGCTCGCCGCTCTCCCGGTGCCGGGCGGCCGCCACGAGCGAAGTGTTGCCGGCCTGCTTCCAGGTCTCCTCGACGTGCCGGACGCGGGCGGCGTCCCAGGTTTCCTCGTCGTAGCTGAGGCCGCCGGTCGGCGCGTCGGTGCTCATCCGCGACATCAGGACCGCCAACTGGTCAACGAATTCGTCCGGACAGTGGTCGGTCCAGGTCAGCAGCTCGTACCCGCCGGCCATCCCCCGCGCCTCCAGCTCCAGGCGGTCCAGGAGCGGCGCCGCGGTGGCGAGATCCAGACTGCTGTACCGCTCGACCTGTTCCAGCCGGTAGCCTGCCGCCGCGGCGAACCGGACGGCCCGGTCCGCCCCCGGCAGGGCACCGGTTCCGGTCAGCGGTGCGATCACATCCGGGCCTCCGGTGTCGAAGCCAGCGGGGTGCTCTGTGAAGCTCATCAGCACCGCGCGGTCTTCAGCGGCGGCCAGCGCCTCCGCGTGCTGCAGCAGTGCCCGGCCGAGGCCCCGGCCGGCGTAATCCCGCAGCACTGCCACGTGCAGGAGTGCGCTGCCGAGATTCTCCTGCAGGCCGAAGCGGATCCAGGATCTGGCCACCATCCGGCCGTCGACGCGGACAAAGAAGAGCCGCATCCGGGTGTACGCGTTGTCCCGCCAGTAGCGCAGCCGTGCCGGGGCTGCCGTCGCCCGGTCCGTGCTGCCCCACGTTTCCCGGGTCAGTGCGTCGCAGAGCCGGACGAATTCAAGAAATTCGACGCCGTCCGGCGCGTCGAGCGTGTCCGGCAGGCGCAGGGGTTCGATGAGAAACGTGGCGGCAGTCACCGGGACAGCCTAACCGCAGCCGGGAATGCAGAAAAGACCGCCCCGCAGCTGCGGGACGGTCTTTTCGTTACTTACTGCGACAAGCTCCGCGGCGGTTACGCCTCGGTCAGGACCTTGGTGACGTTGGGGTCAACCGAGATGCCCGGGCCGAACGTGGTGGCCACGGTGGCCTTCTGGATGTAGCGGCCCTTCGAAGCGGACGGCTTCAGGCGCAGCACCTCTTCCAGGGCTGCGGCGTAGTTCTCGGCCAGCTTCACGGCATCGAAGGAAACCTTGCCGATGATGAAGTGCAGGTTCGAGTGCTTGTCGACGCGGAAGTCGATCTTGCCGCCCTTGATGTCGTTGACGGCCTTGGTGACGTCAGCGGTCACGGTGCCGGTCTTCGGGTTCGGCATCAGGTTGCGCGGTCCGAGGACCTTACCCAGGCGGCCGACCTTGCCCATGAGGTCAGGGGTGGCGACGGCGGCGTCGAAGTCGGTCCAGCCGCCGGAGATCTTTTCGATCAGGTCGTCGGAGCCAACGAAGTCGGCGCCGGCTGCGATTGCGGCCTCGGCCTTGTCGCCCGTGGCGAAAACGAGGACGCGGGCGACCTTACCGGTGCCGTGCGGCAGGTTGACGGTGCCGCGGACCATCTGGTCGGCCTTGCGGGGGTCGACGCCGAGGCGGAAAGCGACCTCGACGGTGGCGTCGAACTTGGACGGGTTGGTGTCCTTGGCGAGGGTCACTGCCTCGAACGGCGCGTAGAACTTCTCCGCGTCGATCTTGGCGGCGGCTGCCTCATATGCTTTGCTGCGCTTTGCCATGCTGCTTATTCTCCTTGTGCAGTTGTGGTCTGCGGACCGCGCTGGGCCCTGCCACAGTCGGCATTCCGGGTGGTATTTCCGGATTTCCGATATGTCAATGTTTAGGTGGTGCCGGTTGCCCGGCGGTGCCGTCCGGCGTCGGGGTCCCTTGAACCGGAGCCCGCGCCGCATCGGCGGTGCGAAGGAATTAACCCTCGACGGTGATACCCATGGAACGGGCGGTGCCGGCGATGATCTTCGCGGCGCCTTCCATGCTGGTGGCGTTGAGGTCTTCCATCTTGGTGGAAGCGATCTCGTTGACCTGCGCCTGGGTCAGCTTGGCAACCTTGACGGTGTGCGGGGTAGCCGAACCCTTGGCGACGCCTGCAGCCTTCTTAATGAGCTCTGCAGCCGGCGGGGTCTTGGTGATGAACGTGAACGAACGGTCTTCGTAGACGGTGATTTCAACCGGAATGACGTTGCCGCGCTGGGCTTCCGTCGCAGCGTTGTACGCCTTGCAGAATTCCATGATGTTGACACCGTGCTGGCCAAGCGCGGGACCGATCGGCGGGGCCGGGTTGGCGGCACCTGCCTGGATCTGCAGCTTGATGAGGCCGGTGACCTTCTTCTTGGGAGCCAATGTAGGGTCCTTCTCTCAATTACGTCCTGGGACACAGGAGCGTGCCTCAGGTTGTTGGCCGCCATGGCGAGGCGGCCGGCCGCTCCGGGGCTGCTAAGCGGGCAGCCCGGGGCGAATTCTGTGGGTGGTGCTAGATCTTGCTGACCTGGTTGAACGCCAGGGTGACCGGCGTCTCGCGTTCGAAGATGGAGACCAGCACCACGAGGGTCTGCGAATCGATCTTGATCTCGGAGATAGTCGCCGGGAGGGTCTCGAAGGGGCCCTCCTTGACGATCACCGATTCGCCGACCTCGAAGTCGACGTCGATCGCGGCGGCGGCGTGCTTGACCGGCTTGCCCTTCTCGGCCTGCTCTTCTTCGAAGACGGGGGCGAGCATGGAGAAGACTTCGTCGAGCCGCAGCGGCACGGGGTTGTGGGCGTTGCCCACGAAGCCGGTGACGCCGGGGGTGTGGCGGACGGCGCCCCACGAGGCGTCGGTCAGGTCCATGCGTACCAGGACGTAGCCGGGGATGCGGACGCGGTTGATGACCTTGCGCTGCGCGTTCTTGATCTCGACGACTTCCTCCATCGGGACCTGGATTTCGAAGATGTAATCTTCCATGTCCAAGGTCTGGATGCGGGTCTCAAGGTTGGCCTTGACGCGGTTCTCGTAACCGGCATAGGAGTGAATGACGTACCAGTCACCCTCTTGGCGGCGCAGCTTGGCCCGGAACTCATCGGCGGGGTCCACCGCGGCCGCAGCGGCTGCCGCAGCGAGGGCATCGCCGTCTTCGCCGGCGTCGCCCTCTTCGCCTTCGGCGGCTACGGCCTCGTCAGCAGACTGGTCGGCGGCGTCGGATTCGGGCGCAGCAGACTCAACCTCGGACTCCTCCGTGGTTTCCACCGCGGCGTCCTGGGCCTTATCCAGCTCAGTCTCAGTTACCTCGAGCTCCTGCTCAGACACTTGGTCTCCTGCTTCCTCATTGCCTAACATGCCTATTTAAATGACTCAATTCCGCACACCCCGCGGAAGCTCCGGTTTTGCCGGAGATCCACGCAGCCTGCGGACCGGTCGCCTTAGCGGTCCGTCGCGCCGGTTCCGCCGAAGACCCAGCTCACTCCGGTCCCGAAGGCCAGGTCCAGCAGGGTGACGATCACCATCATGATGACCACGAATACCAGCACCACGAGCGTGTAGTTGATCAGTTCCTTGCGGGTGGGTGCAACGACTTTCTTCAGTTCACCGATGACCTGGCGGACGAAGAGTGCAATCCGGGCGAAGAATCCTGCCTTGGGGGCATTCTTGGCGGGGCGGCCTTTGGAGCTGCTGGCAGCTGTTTCGGTCACCTGATCCTCACTCATCCTTGCGATGTCGGATACCCGGCTCTGGAATGAACCATGGTTGCTGCGCTGGTTCCGGTAAAACCCCGGAACAGCTTGCGCAGGGCAGACAGGACTCGAACCTGCAACCTGCGGTTTTGGAGACCGCTGCGCTACCAATTGCGCCACTACCCTATGGATCGAAATACCCGACGACGGCGTGCTGCCCCGGGCTAACCAGAGGCGCACGTCATCATCGTGTTTTCAACACCGGAGAACCAGTCTACGCAACAACTGCGTCCACGTCGAACCGGCCCTGACCGGACCCCCTGCCCACCGGGGCGGAATTGGTATTTCCGCCAGCTGGTAGCGCTGTGGGTCACATTCCCTCCCGGCATCCCGGAGGATCCGCTGAACAGCATAGAGTAGATTTCGTCGAAGCCCACATCCAGCCATGAGCTGGACGCGAAGAACGGACCACGCAATGCCTGCCGACCGCATTTCCCAGCGCATTTCCGCCATAGCCGAATCCGCCACCCTGGCTGTCGATGCCAAGGCGAAGGCGTTGAAGGCGGCCGGCCGGCCCGTGATCGGCTTCGGCGCCGGCGAACCCGACTTCCCGACCCCCGATTACATCGTCCAGGCGGCCATCGGGGCCGCCAGCCAGCCGAAATACCACCGCTACTCCCCCGCCGGCGGGCTGCCTGAACTCAAGCAGGCCATCGCGGACAAGACCTTGCGGGATTCCGGCTACCGGGCCGAAGCCGCCCAGGTGCTCGTCACCAACGGCGGCAAGCAGGCCGTTTACAACACCTTCGCCACGCTGCTGGATCCGGGCGACGAGGTCATCGTCCCGACGCCGTTCTGGACCACCTACCCGGAAGCGATCCGGCTGGCCGGGGGCGTGCCGGTGGAGGTCTTCGCCGGCCCCGAACAGGGCTACCTCGTCACCGTGGAGCAGCTGGAGGCGGCCCTCACCGACCGCACCAAGATCCTGCTCTTCGTCTCGCCGTCCAACCCCACCGGGGCCGTCTACTCGCCGGAGCAGGTCAAGGAAATCGGCCAGTGGGCAGCGTCGAGGGGCCTGTGGGTGGTCACCGATGAGATCTATGAGCACCTGACCTACGACGGCATGCCCTTCACCTCGATCGCCACCGCCGTCCCGGAACTCGGCGACAAGGTGGTCATCCTCAACGGCGTCGCCAAGACCTACGCGATGACCGGCTGGCGTGTGGGCTGGATGATCGGCCCGGCCGACGTCATCAAGGCCGCCACCAACCTGCAGTCGCATGCCACCTCCAACGTTTCCAACATCATGCAGATCGCGGCCCTCGCGGCGGTATCGGGCCCGCTCACCGCCGTCGACGAGATGAAGGTCGCCTTTGACCGCCGCCGGAAGGCCATTGTGGCCGGCCTCAACGCAATCGAGGGCGTGGATTGCCCCACGCCGCAGGGCGCCTTCTACGTCTACGCGGACGTCCGGGCGCTGCTGGGCAAGGAATTCCCGTCCGCGAACGGCCCGGTCCGGCCCTCGACGTCGGCCGAACTCGCCGCACTGATCCTCGACGAGGTGGAGGTCGCGGTGGTGCCGGGCGAAGCGTTCGGCCCGTCCGGCTACCTGCGCCTGTCCTACGCGCTCGGCGACGAGGACCTCGCAACCGGCGTCGGCCGTCTCCAGGACTTCCTCGGCAGGGCGAAGTAGCAACCCTCCCTCAGATCCTGCAGCTACAAAACGGACGCTCCCGCAGATCCTGCACGATTTCCACGAACGCTCCCGCACTCACTGCGGGGGCGTTCGTCGTAAGAAGCCCGGACGTGAGGGAGCGTCCGACGAAAGTGCGCCGGACGTGAGGGAGCGTCGAGGGGGTTCTGGGGTTAAAGGAGGCGGCGCTCCGCGGCCCAGCGGGTCAGCTCGTGCCGGCTGGAGAGCTGAAGCTTGCGCAATACCGCGGAGACATGGGTTTCGACGGTCTTGATCGAGATGAAGAGTTCCTTGGCCACTTCCTTGTAGCTGTAGCCGCGGGCAATCAGCCGCATCACCTCGAGCTCGCGGGCGGAGAGGCGGTCCAGTTCGTCCCCGGCGATGTCCGCCGGGGCGGTGCCGAAGGCATCGAGCACGAATCCGGCCAGCCGCGGTGAAAAGACAGCGTCGCCGCCCGCCACGCGGCGCACCGCGCCGCTGATCTCGGTCCCGGAAATAGTCTTGGTGACGTAACCGCGCGCGCCGGCCCGGATCACGGAGACGACGTCCTCGGCGGCATCCGAAACACTCAGCGCAAGGAACCTGGTGGTGCCCAGCAGCGCGGCGGAACCGGCAAGGACCTCGCGGCCGCCGCCGCCCAGCCCGCCGGGGAGGTGCACATCGAGCAGCACGACGTCGGGGCGGGTCCGGGCAATGACGGCGACGGCTTCCTCCACGGTCCCCGCCTCGCCGACGACGAGGATGCCGGGGTCCAGGTCGGCCTTCAGGCCGGAGCGGAAAATGGCGTGGTCGTCGACGATCACGACGCGCGTGGTTCCGGGCGGTGCCGCCGCCCCGCTGATGCCCAATGGCTGGCTGCTCACTGTCTGTCCTTTCCGTTACTTCCGGCTCGTCCGTTGGAAGCCGGGTTGCCGTTCGACGGGGCACCGTTGCTCCCGCCGTCGACCGCCAGCGGCAGCCGGAGCCGCACTTCGGTGCCCTCGGGGCTGCTGGCAATGGTGGTGGTGCCGCCGTGGCGTTGCATCCGTCCGATCATGGATTCCCGGACACCCAGGCGGTCCGACGGAATGGTTCCGGGATCAAAGCCGGGCCCGCGGTCCTTGACAAAAATCTCGGCCGCCTCGTCGGTGGCCTCCAGGTAGACCGAGACGGCCCCGCCGCCGTGCCGGGCCGCATTGAGCATGGCCTCCCGTGCCGCCTGGACCATGGCCTCGAGCCGATCGGTCATGGCGCAGTCCCCAACCGTGACGACTTCGACGGTGTGGCCCAGGGAGTCTTCCACGTCCGCGGCGGCAGCCTGGAGCCGATCGGCGAGCTGGCCCGCGTCCCGGCCCGGATCCCGGTAGAGCCAGCCCCGCAGTTCCCGTTCCTGGGCCCGGGCGAGCCGGACGACGTCGTACTCGTTGCCGGCCCGCCGCTGGATCAGCGCCAGGGTCTGGAGCACCGAGTCATGCAGGTGGGCCGCGATCTCGGCCCGTTCGGTGGCGCGCACCCGGCCGGTACGTTCAACCTCCAGGTCGCGCCAGAACTTCAGCCCCCAGGGCAGCAGCACCAAAGCCACTCCGCCCAGGACGGCCACGGAGGCCAGCAGCGCAAGCCAGGTCTGCTCCCAGGACCCCGAGCCGGACACCATCAGCAGCACCCCGGCCACGACCAGGCCGAGCCCCGCGGCAAGCCTGGCCCAGCCGCCGGCCTGATCGGCCTTGGTCTTGTCCACAATGCCGGCCCGGCGCGTCTCATCCAGCTGCATCCAGGCGATCGCGGCGCCGCCGAGGATCGCCGCCACCGGGATCAGGGTGCCCAGCGGGACGTCCAGGCCAAGCAGCCGCGCGATCAGGATGCCGGCGGCCATCAGCAGCCCGGCGCCGAGCAGGATCTCCTTGCCGTACGGCATCCCGGGCAGCCGTGCCCGCCAGGACACGGCCGGGGCGGCGGCTGCGTCCCCGTTGCCGGCGGGCAGGCTCACCGCCGGGGCAATCGGCGACGCCGGCCGGCGCGCATCGCGTTTGGCGCTTTCGTCGGCGGTGGGAACCATGATCCAGAGCCACGCATAAAAGGCCACCCCGGCCCCGCCGGCGAGCGCCGCCACCACCATCCCGATCCGGACCATCCGCACCGGCCAGCCCAGGTGGCTGGCCAGACCGGCACAGACCCCGGCAATTACGCGGTCGCTGCTGCGGGCCAGCGGCGGGCGGGAGACGGCTGTTGTCATGGGTCAATCCAAACACGGACCGGGGTTTCCCGGAGCCGTTTTGAGGCCGAACCGGGGGCCGGTCAGGGAACGTTCAGGGTGTTCCCCAGTAGAGCGGCACCCCCGGCGGGCGGGAGGATCGAAGCATGAACCCGCACACTCCGCATCCAGATGAGGACCCGAACGTTCCGGGCCGCCCTGAGAACACTCCGCGCGACGCATCCGGCGCCGGCTTCAACGCCTCGACCGACGAACCTTCGGCCGCCAGCACACCCGGATCCGACGAACCTTCGGCCGGCAGCACACCCGCCGGCGAACCAGCCGGGCAGGCACCGCCCCTCTATCCACCCGGCGGTCCGTACCCGTCCTATCCGGGCGCCACTCCTCCGCCCTACCCCGGGGCCCCGCTCCGGGGTACGCAAAACTTCTTCGACTGGGTCCGCGGCCATGGCATCCACCGGGGACGCGAGCGCTGGATCGGCGGCGTCGCCAGCGGCATCGCCCAACGGCTCGGCGTCGACCCCCTGATCGTGCGCGGCGTCCTGATTGTGCTCACGGTCTTCGCCGGCGTCGGCGTCCTGCTCTACGGCCTGGCATGGGCACTGCTGCCCGAGCCGGACGGGCGCATCCACCTCCAGGAAGCCGCCGCAGGCCGCTGGAGCTCGGGCATGACCGGTGCCCTGATCACCACCGTTATCGGGTTCCCCAGCTTGGGCAACGGCGTCTGGGGCTGGGACCGCTACGGTTTCGGCGCGTTCGTCTGGACCGTGTTCTGGGTGGGCGGGGCCATCTACGTCATCTACTACCTCACCCAGCGCAACAAGGCCCGCGACGGGCGGATCCCCATGTCCGCGCGGCCCGGGCCGGAGAGTGCCGGCTGGGCCGCGGCCGGCAGCACCCCCGGAGGCGCGCCGGGCGGCGTCCCCGGCGGCATGGGCACGGCGGCGCCCGGCCACGCCAGCTTCGGCAGCACCGGCCCGTCCGGAACGGACCCGAACCGCGCTCTGCCGGACCCGGACCTACCGCTGGACGGAACCGCCGGGCGGGGCGGTGAACTCCGTTCCGGTGTTGACTCCGGCTGGGCGGCACCGACCTCCCCGGGCGCCGCACCGCCCTACGGCGGCGGGTACGGCTACGCCCCGGACCGCGGGCCGGCTCCCAAGCCGCGCAACCTGGGCCCGGGCGCGCCCGCCGTTGCGGTGACCGCAGGCCTTGCCCTGCTGGTCGGCGGCGGCATCAAAGCCTTGGACGCCGCCCACGTGATCAATCTCGGCGCCGCCGGTAACGCCGTGGTGTGGGCCAGCGGCGCGGCCGTGCTCGGACTGGGCATCCTGGTGTCCGGGCTGCGGGGCCGCACCGCCGGCATCATGGGGTTCTTCGCCGTCGTTGCCCTGGTCATCGGCGGGATCTTCAACCTGGTCCCCAATGCGGACCGGGCGCGTTTCCAAAACATCGACTGGGCCCCGTCGAGTATCGAGCAGGCCCGGGACGGCTTCGACATCACGGCCGGGACCGGAACGGTGGACCTCACCAAGCTGAACCTGACCCCTCCGCTGGCCGCCGACGTCGTGGTCCGGCTCGACGCCACGGCGAGCAACGTCACGGTGGTCATCCCCACGACCGTCCCGGTCCAGGTCCAGGCGGACATGACGATGGGCAACCTTAACGACGGCCGCGGCAACCACAGCGGCGTGACGACCCAGCAGAGCGACTACAACACGGACAAGGCCGGCAGCCGCCTGATCGTCAAGGTGTCGGGAACCCTGAGCAACATCACCGTGAAGGAAGGCAACTGATATGAGCAGCTATGACCCAGCGGAAACGCCCGAAGCCGCGGCGACCGACACCCGCGGGCGGCCGGGGGCCCGGGTGGGGACGGTGGTCTGGGGGCTGATCGTGCTGGCCCTGGCCGCGTTGATCATCATCTCCCGGCTCGGCCTGGTGGCCCTGAACGGCACCTACGTGCTGATCGGCCTGATGATCGGGGCTGGCGCAGCACTGGTAATCGGCGGGCTCCTCTCCGCCCGCGGACGTGACAAAGACACTACAACAGGGAAGTCTTGAACCATGGATAAATTCTTCAGCATCGTCCGGGGCCTTGGCCTCAAACGCGGACCGGAGCGCTGGCTGGGAGGCGTCTGCGGCGGGATCGCCGCAAAACTGAACGTCGATGTCGCTTTCGTCCGCATCGCGTTCCTGCTTTTCGCGCTCCTGCCCGGACCGGCCTTCGTCTTCTATCTGGCCGCCTGGCTGGTCCTGCCGGACCAGCGCAACGCCATCGTGCTCGAGTCCTTCCTGGAGCGCCGCGCCGGCCGGCCCTGAGCCACGGCCCGGCACCATTCGAACCGCACCACCCAGTGCCCCTGCCCGCCGGCGGGGGCACTGTGCGTCGGTCATAGTTTGTGTCCTGCCCCACATCCGCCAGTACACTTCTAGGTGAGCTCAGCGTGGCGCTCTGCCTGTATCCCTTCGAACCAGGATTTGAGCCGAGACATGAAAATTGGAATCCTCACCAGCGGCGGAGACTGCCCCGGACTGAACGCGGTTATCCGCGGCGCCGTCCTGAAGGGCATCGCCGTGCACGGCCACGAATTCGTGGGATTCCTGGACGGCTGGCGCGGCGTCGTCGAGGGCGACATCATTGAGATCCCCCGAACCCTGGTCCGCGGCATCGCGAAGCAGGGCGGCACCATCCTCGGCACCTCGCGGACCAACCCGTTCGAGAACAACGGCGGCCCCGAGGTCATCAAGGCGAACATGGACCGCCTCGGCATCGACGCGATCATCGCCATCGGCGGCGAAGGCACCCTCGCCGCCGCCAAGCGCCTGACGGACGCCGGCCTGAAGATTGTCGGTGTGCCCAAGACGGTCGACAACGACCTCGATGCCACCGATTACACCTTCGGATTCGATACCGCCGTCGAGATCGCCACCGAGGCCATCGACCGGCTGCGCACCACCGGGGAGTCCCATCACCGGACCATGATCGCCGAAGTGATGGGCCGGCACGTCGGCTGGATCGCGCTGCACGCCGGGATGGCCTCCGGTGCCCACGCCATCCTGATCCCCGAGCAGAAAGCCTCGATGGAGCAGATCACCGAGTGGGTTGTCTCGGCCCGGGACCGCGGCCGCGCACCGCTGGTCGTCGTCGCCGAGGGCTTTGTCCCCGAGGGCCAGGAGTCCCCGCATTCCGAACGCGGCCTCGATACCTTCGGCCGCCCGCGGCTGGGCGGGATCGCCGAACTGCTGGCCCCCGAGCTGGAGGCACGGACCGGCATCGAGACCCGCGCCACCGTGCTCGGACACATCCAGCGCGGCGGCGTCCCCACGGCGTTCGACCGGGTCCTGGCCACCCGGCTGGGCATGGCCGCGATCGATTCCGTGGTGGAGCAGCGCTGGGGAACCATGGTCTCCCTGCACGGCACCGACATCGTCCATGTCGGCTTCGATGCGGCCCTCGGCAACCTCAAGAGCGTGCCGAAGCACCGGTATGAGGAAGCGGCGGTCCTCTTCGGCTGACCGCGCTGCTGCTCCCGCCGGGCCCGCCCGGCTCGGCGGCTGGGTAGGGTTGAGGCATGACTCTTGCGCCCGGTTCCGCTGAAATTGTCCAGCTCGCGTGGGCCCGCCGGCTGGGGCTCGGCGACGGCGCTTTCCCCGCGGCGGGGGGCACCCGCCTCACGCGGGCCGATGAATCGGCCCGCTCGGTGCAATTCGTCCGGCTCTTCGGCAGTTCGGCCCTGGTCGGGCCGGAATGGGCGCTCGAGGCCGCGGCCGGATACTCGGACGAGGAGCTGGCGCAGCACGTCACGCTGCTGACCATCACCCGCGGCCACGGCGGCCACGGGCTCGGCGCCGCCGCGCTGTTTTTTGCCGACGACCTGCCCCTGCAGCAGCCTGCCGAGGAACTGACCATCTCGCACGGGAGCCCGGAGGCGATCGAACTCGAAGCGCTGTGCCCGCCGGACGACGTGAACGAGGTCGGCCTTGCCGACCTTGAGCACCGTTTTACGATCATGCACGTCGAAGACGGCGGCCGGACGCCGGTGGCGTGCGGCGCCTACACCGAGTGGGAAGGAATCCTGGCACAGCTCGGGGTCCTGGTGGCCCCCGAGTGGCGCCGGCGCGGCGTCGGGACCCTGGCCGCATCGATTGCCGCCCATGAGGCCCTGGCCTCGGGCCTGACGCTGCAGTGGCGCAGCGACGTCAGCAACCAGGGGTCGCTGGCGCTGGCCCGGAGCCTGGGCTTTACCGCCGGCGGCATCCAGACCAGCGTGCTGCTGGGCTGATCCGGTTGCCGTCCGGCCGACGGTTTATCGGGCCCCGCCCGGCCTAGACCCGCTGGCCTCGGCGCCGTCCGCGACGGCGGGTTCGCCGTCCGTTGCCGCCGGCACCGCTGCCGGAGTACCCCAGCCCTGCTGCGGCTGGGGCTTGGCGAAGAACAACGCCACGGCCGCTCCGAGCAGGATCACGGCCGCGGGCAACAGGATGGACTGGCCCATCGCCGTCGAGAATCCCTCATGCAGCGCCTCGGGCAGTTTGCCGCCGAAGGCCATCGGGTTCGACTCGCCGGACGCCCCCGGGGCCGCCGGGAGTTCCGCGGCCAGCCGGGACTGGATCAGGACGGCGATGGCGGCGCTGCCGAGGACGGCGCCGATCTGGCGGGTGGTGTTGTAGACACCGGAACCGGCTCCGGCCAGCCGGGGCGGCAGGTTCCGGGTGGCGGTGGAACTCAGTGGCGCCCAGATTCCGGCGTTCGCGAAACCCAGTACGGCGCTGGGAAGCAGGAACAACCAGATGGGGGTGTCCGGGTGCATCAGGGACGCGTTCCAGAACAGCGCGACGGACATCAGGGTCAGGCCACCGGCGGTAATGAATTTCGGGTTGACGCGGTCGATGATCCGGCCCACGACGGGAGCCAGCCCGCCGGAAATCACGGCCATCGGGACCATCATGAGAGCGGACTGAGTCGGGGTCAGACCCCGGACCACCTGATAGTAGAAGATCAGCGGGAGGCCGAAGGCGGTCACGGTGAAGCCCACGGTGGTGATGCCCAGGTTGGCCAGCGAGAAGTTGCGGTCCCGGAACAAACCCAGCGGCAGCAGCGGCTCGCCCTTATTGAAGTGCTGCCAGGCCACGAACGCGGCGAGGACCACGAGGCCGCCGATGATCAGGCCCCAGACGGTGATGGGGCCGGTGATGGTGCCCCAGTTGTAGGTCTCGCCCTCCTGGATCCCAAACACCAGCAGGAACAGGCCGATGGCGCTGAGCAGCACGCCGGGGATGTCGAACTTGTGCGGGTGCGTGCCCAGGGCCGGGACGAAGCGCAGGGCCAGGAAGAAGCCGGCGATGCCGACCGGAATGTTGATGAAGAAGATCCATTCCCAGCCCAGGCCGTCCACGAGCACACCGCCCAGGATCGGACCGACCAGGGTGGCGACGCCGGCCGTGGCGCCCCAGATGCCCATCGCCGCGCCGCGGCGGTCCGGCGGGAAGATCCGCGTGATGACCGCCATGGTCTGCGGGGTCATCATGGCGGCGCCGAGCCCCTGCAGAACCCGGGCCTCGACAAGGGTCTGAACGTCGCCGGAGAGACCGCACCAGAGCGAGGCGAGGGTGAACACGACCAGGCCGGACAGGTAGAGCTTCTTGGGACCGAAACGGTCACCGAGCCGGCCGGTGATGAGCAACGGCACGGCGTAGGCCAGCAGGTAGGCGCTGGTCACCCAGATGACCGAGTTGATGTCGGCGTTCAGGCCTTCCATGATCCGCGGATTGGCCACCGAAACGATGGTCGTGTCGATCAGGATCATAAAGAAGCCGATCACCAGGGACCAGAGGGCGGCCCACGGCCTCGCTACGTTTTCCATGGGATTCCTTAGGGGATGAAGAGAGATGGTGAGTGGATGAGGAGAGATGGTGGTTTTTCTAGGAAGTTCGGAGGCTCCGGCGCCCCGGATGGGCTACCAGGCAAGCTGGCCGCTGCCGAGCTGGTCCTGGAAGTTCCGGATCCAGCCGATCTCGGCGTGCAACATCACCTGCTGGTAATCCATGTCGATCCAGTACTTGCGCTCGACGCCCTTCGCCCGGACCCGGCCCGCGGCCCCGGCGAGTGTGTCCAGCTGCTCCTGCAGCACCTCGCGGCGACGGTCCAACAGCTCAATCACGACGCCGGCGGGCAGGTTGTACGCTTCCGAGACAGCCAGCGGGAAGGCGGGATACTCGTTGGCGGGACTGGCCAGCATGTCCTGCAGACGTTGGGTGAGGGCTTCCCGCCCCGCTTCGGAAATCTCATACGTCGTGCGCTCAGGACGGTTGCCCTCGCGGTCTGTCCCTGCCGCGGCGACCAGGCCCTGGTCCTCGAGCCGTCCGACCGCGTGATACAGCGTTCCCGGGCGGACCTTCACGAGCCGGTCTTCGTGCCGGGCCATCAGAAGCTGGTACATCTCGTAGGGATGCATGGGCTCTTCCACCAGGAGGGAAAGAGCGGCGACACCCAGGGGTGTCAACGGTGTGGTTCGGACCATCTCCCTCTGTCCTTTGCACGCTCGCCTGCCATGCCGCGGTAAGCCGCGGCTGTTATTCCACAAGAATTATTCCACATGGACTATTAGGGCGCCAGCCATGCAGGGCGCCCTGGGGACGTCCGGCCCCCGGAAGAACTCAGTCCAGCAGGTCCAGGATGTCTTTCCGCTCGAACATCTGTGCGGCCGCCCGCGCCGAGGGCGTCCCGGCGTCGGGATCCGCTCCGGCCTCCAGCAGCACCTTCGCCACGTCCACATAGCCTTTGAACACGGCACCGGCCAGCGGCGTCTGGCCGCGGTCGTTGGCCGTGTTGGCGTCGCCGCCGTGCGCCAGGACCAGCCGCACAGCCTCCGCGTGGCCGTGGTAGGCGGCCAGCATCAACAGCGAGTCCCCCGACGCATTGGTCAGCGTGGCGGGCGCCCCCGCCTCGAGGTAGCCGCCGAGCAGGCCGGTCTCGCCCTGCCGGGCGGCGTCGAACAGGGCGTGGGCCAGGGCGAGCGTCTCGTCGTCGGGCGCCGGCGAAGCCGTCGCCTCCGGGCCGCCGTTCACCGGGTCCCCCGCAGGAAGCCGGTCTGCCGCCCCACGACCTGCCCCGCGTCGGGGGCCACGATCAGTTCCTGGGCGGCGGTGTAGGGTTCCTCGCCGTCCATCACGGTCAGTACCTCGTCGGGCGCCACCGAGCGTTTGATGACGGCCAGGGCCACGGGGCCCATTTCGTAGTGCTGGCCCACGGACGTCACCGTACCGACCTTGCGGGTGCCTGCGTGCACGTCGCTCCCGGCGGCGGGCAGGGTGTGCTGCGAGCCGTCCAGCTGGAGGAACACCAGCCGCCGCGGCGGATGGCCCAGGTTGTGCACCCGGGCGACGGTTTCCTGCCCTTTGTAGCAGCCCTTCGCCAGGTGCACGGCGGTGCGCAGCAGGTCCAGTTCGTGTGGGATGGTCTTGTCGTCGGTCTCGGCACCCCAGCGGGGGCGCCACGCGGCGATCCTGAGCGCCTCGGCCGCCAGGGTTCCGGCCAGCGGCCGGTCCCCTACCCTGGCCTCAAGCTCGGCGGCAGGGACCAGGTATTCGAACCAAGGACGCTCCCGGCCCGGGTGGGCGTCCTCGCCGACCACGGCGTAGGAGTAGCCGCCCGCGCCGACGTGCGGCCACGGGTCCTCCCAGACCCGGAGTCCGGCCCATTCCGGGACCGGCCGGGTGCTGCCCAGCACCGCCCACTCCGCGGACACGTCGGCGATCTCGACACGGAGCATGAATTTCATCCGGGTGAGCCAGTCGGCCAGCGGAGCGGCCTCGGCTGCCTCCACGAGCAGCCACGTGGTTTCGCCGTCGTCGAGCACCCGCGCGTCGAATTCGATCCTGCCCTGCACGCTGAGCAGCAGCAGTTCGGTGGACTGGCCGGGCGGCAGCGCGGTGAGCTGCTGGGAGGACAGGGTGTTGAGCCAGCTCAGCCGGTCCGGTCCGGTTACCGTGACGACCCCGCGCTGGGAGAGATCGACGACGGCGGTGCCGGCGGCCAGGGCGCGCTGCTCCCGCAGCGGTTCGCCGTAGTGGGCGGCGACGCCGGCGTCCGGGCCGGCCGCTTCCACGGCGCCCGGGCGCGACAGCAGGGGGCTTTTGGTAATCATATGAAGTAGAAGTCCTCAGCGCTTAGCGGTATTCCGGATTTTCGAAGTCGAATCGGGTCCCGGCTTTCCACTCCTGGGGCAGGTTGCCGTAAGCGGGGATGCCGCCGGCGTCCTTGAGCAGCCGGGCCAGGTGCAGCAGGTTCCAGGTCATGAAGGTGGTGTTGCGGTTGGTGAAGTCGCTTTCCGGGCCGCCGGAGCCTTCGTCCAGGTAGCTGGGCCCGGGGCCGACGGCGCCGATCCAGCCGGCGTCGGCCTGCGGCGGGATGGTGAAGCCGATGTGCTGGAGGCTGTAAAGCACGTTCATGGCGCAGTGTTTGATGCCGTCCTCGTTACCGGTGATGAGGCAGCCGCCCACTTTCGGGTAGAACGCCCACTGGCCGCGGGCATTGAGCTCGCCGGAGTGTGCGTAGAGCCGCTCGATCAGTTTTTTGGTCTGCGAGGAGTTGTCGCCCAGCCAGATCGGGCCGGCGACGACCACAATGTCCGCTTCCCGCACGGCCGGGTAGAGCGCGGGCCAGTCGTCGGCGGCCCAGCCGTGTTCGCGCATGTCAGGGTAGACGCCGCTGGCGATGTCGTGGTCCACCGTCCGGATGACCCGGGTGGTGACGCCCTGCTTCTCCATGATCCCGCGGCTGATCTCGATCAGGCCCTGGGTGTTGGAGGTGTCCGGGGATTTCTTCAGCGTGCCGTTGAAGAAGACCGCCTTGAGGTCGTTGTAGCTTGCGGGCTTGCCGGGTGCGGTGCCTGTTGCTGTGTCGTTCACTGTGGTGCTCCCTGCGGTCGTTGCGGACAACGGAAATTCAGTGAGACCCCGGGTTCTGTCCGGACTTGCGGTTCAGCCGACTTTGCCAAGGATGGCCGAAGCGTGCGCCTCCAGACCAGCTCCCGGCGTCGAACCCTTGCCGGCGGCGACGTCCCAGCGCCAGAGCAGCTGGCCGTCGACCAGGCCGAAAATGCGCGTTGCCGCGGTGTATTCCTTGGAGTGGCTGCCGCGCATCACCATGTCGGTGCTGAGCTGGATCTGCGGGCCCTTGATCTGGCCGTAGTACAGCTCGGAGATTCCGCCCGGGTGGGCGATGGAGACGGAGATGTCGAACCCGCCGTCGCTGTTGCGCAGTTCCTCGACTTCGTCGGCGCTCTTGAGTACGGGGACGATGTCGGCCGGGATCAGCCCGGGGCCGCCGTCTTCCTCGCGCTGTTTGCGTTCGAGGGCCCAGAATCCGGTCTCCACGGTCAGCGGGCGGAGTTTGGTTCCCTCATCGTCGGTCAGCCACGATTCGGCCCGGTACTGCAGGTACGGCAGGCCGTTGTGGGTAAAGGAGACGTGTTGGAGGAAGTGCTCCGAATCCTCTTCCCCTGCGCCCAGCCGGCCGCGGCCCTCCCACTCACCAATGAGCCAGGACAGCGGAACAATTTCGGGTGTCAGATCGGTAGGAATTTCAATCGGCACAGCAGCTACCTCGGGAAACTACGGGTTCTGGACGGTGCAGGGGCGGGACTACTTCTGGCCCTTGAACAGCCGGTACACGACAAAGCCGGCAAACCACGCCATGGAAAGGCTGGCGATTCCGAGCAGGACAAGGAAGAAGATTTCAAATGCAAGTACGGACATGATGCCATCCTAACGCTTTAGTGGAGGAGTAGTTTGTCGATGAAGTACGCCAGCGAACCCACCGCGGAGACGGGTCCGAGGCCCATGCCCAGCACCGCGGCCAGGTTCAGCGACGAGCCGCGGATGATCACCAGCCGCCGGAAACTGACCAGGACGGCGCCGACGGCGATCCCGACCAGCGCGGCCGGCAGCACGGCGATGTCGGAAAACACGAGGCCGGCGAGCGGACCGGCGAGCCCCGCCCCGACGATGCCGAGCGGCGCGACGATCCGGTCCGGCCAGCGGATCAGGCCCGCCATCAGGGCGATCGCCGCGCTGATGGCCGCGATCAGCAGCATTTCCTTCACCCCGTTGAAACGCGAGCAGGCAATCCAGCCGGCGCCGAGGCAGGAGAGCAGGACACCGGCGCTGGAGCCCAGGGTGGATTCCAGGCGCTGGGCCTGGCCGGTGCCGCGGATCAGCTGCATCACAAAGATCGCCATCACCCCCGCGGCGACAAAGGCGGGTGTCCAGTTCAGGAAGCCGGGGGCTGGCAGGTAGGTGGCCGCGACGGCTGAGCCGATTCCGGGCAGCCCAATGAGGACGGCGAGGGTCTTTTTAGCAGGGATGCCGAGGAAATGGGGCCAGCCGATACCGACGAAGGCGGCGGTGACGGCGGCGACCGCCAGCAGGGCCTCCGGCGTCGAATACGCTCCGGCCACAATCGCCGCGAGCCCTGCCAGGCCGATGACCCCTACGCTTCGCGATCTCACAGCAGTCCTCCCACGGCGCGCCCCGCCGGGGCACACCCCACGCGGTCCCCCACGATCAACTTCGCCACGAACAACCTGCACCTTCGCTCACTGCGGACCTTACTCGGCCTGCTCGACTCCGCCGGAGCGGCAGGCCCTGACGGATCAATCCTGCCCTATGTGAACGTTTTGTGTCGCAAAAGAACCGCGAAGGGTCCGCGGAACCGTGTCCGCCGGGGCCCGTTTGGGTATACTCAAAGCCTGGTTACGCTTCCTCCGGCAGCCGCAGGCAGGGCACCGTCGGGAAGTCCAGTACCGGCCGGTGTAAGCCCGGTTCAGACGCCCAACGATGCGCGGACACCCCTTGGAGGAACCATGTCGCACATCCTGCTACTGACGAACAGCACCGGGTCATCGGTGGAGGTTCTTCCTGCGCTGGAACTGCTCAACCACCGCGTGCACATACTTCCCGCCGAGCCGACAGCCCTGCTCGACACCGATCCGTGCGACATCGTCCTCCTCGACGCCCGCAAGGACCTCGTCGGCGCCCGCTCCCTCACCCAGCTGCTGAAGGCGACCGGGCTCAGCGCGCCGCTGATGCTGATCCTCACCGAGGGCGGGATGGCCGCCGTCTCCTCCGCCTGGGCCGTCGACGACATCCTGCTGGAATCCGCAGGGCCCGCTGAAGTGGAAGCGCGCATCCGCCTCGGCGTCGCGCGTGCACTGCCGGATGCCGACGACACCCCGACGGAGATCCGGGCGGCCGGCGTCGTGATCGATGAGGCGAGCTACACGGCACGGGTCAACGGAGCGGTCTTGAACCTGACGTTCAAGGAATTCGAACTGCTCAAGTACCTGGCCCAGCACCCCGGCCGGGTCTTCACCCGCCAGCAGCTGCTCACCGAGGTGTGGGGCTACGACTACTACGGCGGCACCCGGACCGTGGACGTCCACGTCCGGCGGCTCCGGGCGAAACTCGGCGCCGACCACGAAAACCTGATCAGCACCGTCCGGAACGTCGGGTACCGGCTGACCCTGGTCCGGCAGCCGGACGAGGAACTCACCGAGGCTTAAACGCACGCCACCAGTCCCCGTTTCGACGGTTCCCTGCGTGCTCGACGATTCCGAGCGTCGAGCACGCAGGGAACCGTCGAAACGGCGGCCCGGTCAACACCTAGCGGCCGGGTTCCGCTAACCCCGCGCGCGCCCGGCACCGGCGCTGTCCGCCCACGAAAAAGCCCCGGACTTGGCGGTCCGGGGCTTTCTTTCGCTGCAGTGGAGGACATACGGGTCGAACGTATCGAGGCCACCCCAGTGGTGGATCCCCCTCACATCCGTGGCGGCCGCGGTTCGAAGCTTTTCGAACTGTCCGCCGGATGAGTTACCGACTATACGTGCCCCGGACGGATGCATCAAATCCGCCCGGTTTCGGAGCGCCGGCGGCCCGGCGGCGTATAGCCTTGCACCATGAGTCCCGCGCATCCGGAGAACTGGCCCGTACTCACCCTGCAGGGAGCCGTCGACGAACAGCTCCTGCTGGACGTTAAGGCCCTGGTGGCCGCAGCCGAGGAGTCGGACGGCAACCCTCCGCTGTCCGAGCAGACCCTGGTGACGCTCCGCGCATCCGCCGCAAGCCCGCACGGCATCCTGGCCCTGGCGCTCTACGCCCCTGACTATTCGCCGGAGGCGGCCGGACCCGGCCGGCCCGGCGGAAGCGTCAGCCGGGCCCGAGGCAACGACCTGGCCGGGGTCGCCGTCGTCGTCGAGGAACCGGATGGGACCGGGGTGCTGGAAGTCGCCGTGCACCCGAGCTACCGAAACCAGGGCGTCGCGGACCGGCTCGTCGGCGAACTGCAAAAGGTCCGCGGCTTCACCGGCCTGAAGGCCTGGTCGCACGGCAACCACGAAGCCGCCGCGGACCTGGCCGCCCGCTACGGGTACGCACCGGTGCGCGAGTTGTGGAAGATGCGGCTCGCGACCGGCGCCTCGGAACTGCCCGAGGTCGCCCTCCCGGAGGCCGTCGCGCTGCGCAGCTTCGTCCCGGGCCAGGATGAGGAAGCCCTGCTCGCGGTGAACCGGGCCGCGTTCGCCCACCACCCCGAACAAGGGAACATGAGCCGGGCCGACCTTGACGCCCGGATCGCCGAGCCCTGGTTTGATCCTGCCGGATTCCTGCTCGCCGTCGACGCCGCCGGCCGGATCCTAGGCTTCCATTGGACCAAGGTGCACCCGCGGCACGGCGAGCACCCCGCGATCGGTGAGGTGTACGTCGTCGGCGTCGCCCCCGAAGCGCAGGGCACCGGGTTGGGCAAGGCCCTCACCGTCGCCGGCATCAAGCACCTGCAGCGGCAGGGCCTGCGCGCCGTGATGCTCTACGTCGACGCCGACAACATCCCGGCCGTCGCACTGTACCGTCGGCTCGGTTTTTCACGCTGGGACATGGACGTCATGTACGCCCCGCGGCAGGGGCAGTAGCGGCCCCGGCCGACGGCGGGCCGCGGCGGCCGTCCGCCGGGCTCATCCGGCGCCGGATACTTGTAAGGTTGAAGCTAAATCAGCATTAGGAGAGCCCATGCAACGGGAATCTGCCCGGACAGCCACGTCTGAAACCGCTACGCCGGGTAAGGCTGCCCGTCCCGCACGTGCGCGGTTCGGCTCCTCCGAAGTGCCCGCCTCGCGCGCCACCCAGGACCGGATAGACATCCCCGAGTTCGCCCCCAACCTGGAACCGGAAGGCGACATCAGCCCGGACCGGTTCCTGGACCGGGAGCTGAGCTGGCTGGCCTTTAACGCCCGAGTCCTGGAGCTCGCCGAAGATCCCAACCTGTACCTGCTGGAACGCGTCAGCTTCCTCTCCATCTTCGCCTCCAACCTGGACGAGTTCTTTATGGTCCGCGTCGCCGGGCTCAAGCGCCGCATCGCCACCGGGCTTGCGGTGCCCTCCCCCGCCGGGCTGAGCCCGATGCAGGTGCTCGAGCAGATCGGCGACGCCGCGCACCGGCTGCAGCAGCGGCACGCCCAGGTCTACGCCGAGCAGATCCGCCCCGCCCTGGCCTACGAACACATCCACCTGATGCACTGGGAGGAGCTGGACGACCAGGCCAAGGACCAGCTCAGCGCCATGTTCGCGGAGAAGGTCTTCCCGATCCTGACCCCGCTGGCTGTCGACCCCGCGCACCCGTTCCCTTACATTTCCGGGCTCTCCCTGAACCTGGCCGTGGTGGTGCGCAACCCGGTCAGCGACAAGGAGCTCTTCGCCCGGGTCAAGGTCCCTGACCAGCTGCCGCGGCTGATCTCAATTGACGGCCCGCGCGCCGGCTCCGTGCCGGGGCGGGTGGCCCGCTTCATCGCGCTCGAGGAAGTCATTGCCGTCCACCTGGACCAGCTCTTCGCCGGGATGGAGGTACTGGAGCACCACACCTTCCGCGTCACCCGCAACGAGGACGTCGAGGTCGAAGAGGACGACGCCGAGAACCTGCTGCAGGCGCTGGAGAAGGAACTGCTGCGCCGCCGCTTCGGGCCGCCGGTCCGGCTCGAGGTCACCAACGACATCAACCCCAACATCCGGGCCCTATTGATCCGCGAACTCGGTGTGGAGGAGTCCGAGGTTTACTCCGTCCCGGCCCCGCTGGACCTGCGCGGGCTCTCGGTCATCGCGGGAATCGACCGTGCCGACCTGCACTATCCCAAGCATGTGCCGCACACCTCCCGCCACCTCAACGAATCCGAAACCGCCAAGGCGGCGAACGTCTTTGCCGCAATGCGGCGGCGCGACATCCTGCTGCACCACCCGTACGATTCGTTCTCCACCTCCGTCCAGGCCTTCCTCGAGCAGGCCGCCGCGGACCCGAAGGTGCAGGCCATCAAGCAGACCCTGTACCGCACCTCGGGTGACTCGCCCATCGTCGATGCCCTGATCGACGCCGCGGAGGCCGGCAAGCAGGTCCTGGCCCTGGTGGAGATCAAGGCCCGGTTCGACGAGCAGGCCAACATCTCCTGGGCCCGGAAGCTGGAGCAGGCCGGCGTGCACGTGGTGTACGGCATCGTGGGCCTCAAGACCCACTGCAAGCTCTCTCTTGTGGTCCGCCAGGAAGTGGACGGGCTGCGCCGGTACTGCCACATCGGCACCGGCAACTACCACCCGCGCACCGCACGCTACTACGAGGACCTCGGGCTGCTGACGGCTAACGAGCAGGTGGGGGAAGACCTGTCCAAGCTTTTCAACCAGCTTTCGGGCTACGCCCCGAAGTCCACTTTCAAGCGGCTGCTGGTCGCGCCCCGGTCGGTGCGCTCGGGGCTGATCGACCGGATTGAAACGGAAATCCGCAACGCCCGGGCCGGGATCGCGGCCCGGGTCCAGATCAAGGTGAACTCGATGGTGGACGAAGCCATCATCGATTCCCTCTACCGCGCGTCCCAGGCCGGGGTGCAGGTCGACGTGATCGTGCGCGGCATCTGCTCCCTGCGCCCGGGCGTCCCGGGCCTCAGCGAGAACATCACGGTGCGCTCCGTGCTGGGCCGGTTCCTGGAACACTCCCGCGTTTTCGCGTTCGCCAACGCCGGCGATCCGGTGGTCTACATCGGCTCGGCGGACATGATGCACCGCAACCTGGACCGGCGCGTGGAGGCCCTCGTGCAGCTCAGCAGCGGAGACGACACCACCTACGTGCTGGACATGCTCCGCCGGTACATGGATCCGGCGACGGCCAGCTGGCACCTGGACAGTAGCGGCGAATGGGTCCGCCACCACCTTGCCGAAGACGGCACCGCCCTGCAGGATGTCCAGTCATGGCTGCTGGCCTCGCGTTCGCGGCAGCGCTCGGCGAGCCTGCGCTAGGGCCCGGGCAGTGAGCAGCGATTCACTGGTCGCGGACCAGACCGACCATCCCGGCGAGCCGATCGCCGTCGTAGCGGCCGGCGCCCTGCCCTGGCGCATCAAAAAGGACAAGCTTGAGGTCCTCCTGATCCACCGCCCCCGGTATGACGACTGGTCCTGGCCCAAGGGCAAGCTTGATCCGGGCGAAACCGTTCCCGAATGCGCTGCCCGCGAGGTGGAAGAAGAAATCGGCCTCAAGGCGCCCCTCGGCATCCCGCTGCCGCCGATCCACTACCATGTAGCCGCGGGCCTGAAGATAGTGCATTATTGGGCGGTCGACGTCGACGGCGCCCCGCTGCGCCCCGACGGCAAAGAGGTGGACAGCGTGATGTGGTGCGCGCCGGAGAAGGCGGCCGGGCTGCTCAGCAACCCCGGCGACCGCGCGCCGCTGGAGCATCTGGAGTCAGCCCACGCCCGCGGTGAACTTGATACTTGGCCGCTGCTGGTACTGCGCCATGCCAAGGCCAAACCGCGTTCGTCCTGGTCCAAGGCGGAGGGGGACCGTCCGCTGGCTGCCACCGGGACGCGCCAGGCCCAGGCGGTGGGGCGGCTGCTGCAGGCGTGGAGTCCGCCCCGTGTGGTGACGAGTCCGTGGCTCCGCTGCGTAGCCACCGTCGCCCCTACGCCAAGGCCGTGGACGCGAAGGTCAAACTGCATGAATCGCTCACGGAGCACCTGCACGGCCGCAGCCCGCACAAGACCGCCAACGTCGTGGAGTCCCTGTTCGACAAGGGGCGGGCCGTGGCGCTGTGCACGCACCGCCCGGCGCTGCCGACGGTCTTCGCGCAACTGGGCGAACACATGAACTCCCGGACGCGGGCCCTGTTGCCGTCCGCGGATCCCTACCTCTCCCCCGGCGAAATCGTCGTCTGCCACGTTTCGCACAGCAAGGGCAAGGTCGTGGCTGTGGAGCGGTTCCGCCCCTTCGACGACTAGGGTTCTTGACCCCGGGGGGCCTCCGTCGTAGTTTGTATCAAACACTTGGTACATAATTGCGGGATCTTTGGGGGATTTCATGCCGGGCCAGTTCTACTATCCGTCGATGCTGTTGCTCGGCCCGATCGTTGCCGCCGTGCTGGTGTATGTCGTGCTCCGGTGGGTGGTGTGGGCGCCTACCAGCGGCACCTCACCGTCGTCGGTGTCCGATCACGCGCTGTGGGTGGGCGTCATCGGCTGGCTGGCCAGCTCGCTCCAGGGCGCGATGAACCTGGGCATCATTCCGGCCAACCCGTCCGCCGGCGCCACCCTGACCACCCCCGAGACCATCCTGCCGGCGCTGGTATGGCCGATCCTGGGCTGCCTGGGTGTGCACGCCCTCGGCCAGGTCAGCTATCCGGGGCCGCGCCGGACGCGGCGGCAGACCGTGCTGTCGGTCCGGCGGATCCGCGACTTCCTGCCACGCCGGCTGGCCGCGGTCACAGCGGTCATCTTCGCCGCCGCCGGGTCCGTCATTGCGTGGAGCGCCGGTCTTCCGGGGTTTGGCGCCGTCGCAGCCTCGACGGTGATGGACGGACCGTACACGCGGCAGACCGGCGGCGCCGACGGCCGGATTCCGGGACCGGAACTGGCCGGCTGGCTGGGCAGCGCCTTGGCTTTCCTGGCCGTCGGAACCTGGCTGGTGCTGTGGCTGATCGCCAGCCGCCGCCAGCTGGAGGCCCTCGACGCCGCCGACAACGCAGTACTGCGCACCATCGCCATGAACCGGCTGCTGCGGACCGTCGCCACGGTGGCCGCCGGCCTGGGTGTCATCGCCGGCAACTTTGCCGCGCGCCCCGACCCTGCCGACGGCGTTTCCTCCTGGACCAATCCCGCCGCGCCGGCCGGGATGGCCGTCCTCCTGGTGATGTGGGTGTGGGGGCCGCCGCGGATTGCGGCCGCGGGACTGGGCGCTGGAAACCGGCCGGTCGCCGGACTTCAGTCCGGCGGCCGGCACCCCGCCGTCCGGCTGGTCTCCTCGCTGGGCCCGCTGCTGGGGCTGGCCGCCGCGGTGCCGCTGCTGGCCGGCGTGTTCATCGTCCGCGGACTTGGGGCCGCCGCGGCGGGCACCGCGGTATCCGGCGTCGTTTCCCTGATGGCGACCGCAATGCTGGCCGTCATCGCCGCCGGCGAGCTGCTCCTGCAGCGCAACTACGGCATTCCTTCGGCGCCACGCAACTGGCCGCGGCAGCCGGTTGGCCCGGCCCTGCTGACCACCGCAGCGCTGGCCCTGCTGACTTTCGTACTGGCCCTGGCAGTCACCGCGGCCGGCCAGGAGCGGCTCTACGGCGCGCCGGACTGGGTTCCCCCGGCCCTCCTCGCGGCCGGCGGGGCGGCCGCCTCGCTGCCGGCCTTCCTTGCGGCCAGACGTCGGCGGGGTGTGCCGGACCTTCCCGCGGGCGCGGATGCGGCGCTGCGCGCGATCACGGTCCGCCGGGCGGTACGGACCCTGGCCGCCATGTTCACCGCCCACGCCGCGGTGCTCCTGCTGGCCCAGGGCCCGGCGTGGGCAGCCGTTTTCGCCGCCTCGTCGTTCGGGGAACCATTCACTCCCTCCGCCGGGACTTGGTGGCCGGCCACCCTGGCCGGCGCGGTCCTCGGCACCACGGCCACCATCATCGCCGTCATCCCGGTGGCCGGCCGGGACCGCACGCCTGCCGGCCCCGCGCCGCGGCTGGACCGCGAGCCCGCGGCATGACCGCGGGAATCTCCGTCAACCTGGGCTCCGCCACGCCGCCGTACGAGCAGATCCGCGCGCAGATCGCCTCCTTGATCGCCATCGGGGCGCTCCCGCCGGCAACCCGGCTGCCCACGGTGCGGAGCCTCGCCGCGGACCTCGGCATTGCCGCCGGAACCGTGGCCCGCGCCTACAAGGAACTTGAGCAGGCTGCCCTGATCACGACCGGGCGCCGCAACGGAACCGTGGTTGCCGCCGCGTCCGCATCGTCTGCCAGCCGGGACGGGGCCGGCGATCCGGCGTCGACGTCCGTCAGCGCAGAGGTGACCCGCGCCGCCGACCGCTTTGTCGCTGCCGGCCGGCGGGCCGGTTTGGACGACGGCGCACTCCTGGCACTCGTGCGGACCAGGCTCAGCGGGCGCAACGAATAAAAACCCGCAGCGAGTTCTCAGTAGACTGGGAGCGTGAGCATCCCAACGCCCTATGAAGACCTGCTGCGCGATGTCCTGGAACACGGCACGCACAAATCGGACCGCACCGGGACGGGCACCCGGAGCGTGTTCGGCAGGCAGCTCCGCTTCGACCTGGGCACAAGCTTCCCGCTCATCACCACCAAACGCGTCCACTTCAAATCCGTAGCCGTGGAGCTGCTCTGGTTCCTGCGCGGGGACAGCAACGTGAAGTGGATGCAGGACCAGGGCGTCACCATCTGGAACGAATGGGCCGACGCCGACGGCGAACTGGGCCCGGTCTACGGTGTCCAGTGGCGGTCCTGGCCCACCCCCGACGGCGGCCACATCGACCAGATCGCCGAATTGGTGGACAACCTCAAAAGCAACCCGGACTCGCGCCGCCACATCGTCTCGGCGTGGAACGTGGCCGAGCTTAAAAACATGGCCCTGCCACCGTGCCACGCCTTCTTCCAGTTCTACGTCGCGGACGGCAAACTCTCCTGCCAGCTGTACCAGCGCTCCGCGGACACCTTCCTCGGCGTCCCCTTCAACATCGCCTCCTACGCCCTGCTGACCTGCATGCTGGCCCAGCAGACCGGGCTGGAACCGGGCGAGTTCGTCTGGACCGGCGGCGACGTGCACATCTACGACAACCACCTGGACCAGGTCCGCACGCAGCTGGGCCGGGAACCCTACGAATATCCGCAGCTGAGGATCACCCGCAAGCCGGAGTCCATCTTCGACTACACGCTCGAGGACTTCGAGGTGGTCGGATACCAGCACCATCCAACGATTAAGGCCCCGATAGCCGTATGAGCGACGAGACGTCCAACCCCACGGAACCCACCCATTTCACCGAACAGCTCCAAGGCAGCCTCACCGGGCTCGGACTGGTGTGGGCGCAAACCAGCACCGGCGTCATCGGCCAGGCCGGCTCCATGCCCTGGCACCTGCCCGAGGACATGGCGCACTTCAGTCGGCTCACGACGGGGCATCCCGTCATCATGGGACGCAAAACCTGGGACTCCTTCCCGGACAAGTACCGGCCCCTGCCGGGCCGCACCAACATCGTCATCACCCGGCAGGAAGGCTGGGGCGGGACGCCCGCGGCCGAAGGCGCCCTCGCGGTCGCATCGCTCGACGACGCCCTCCTGGAATCCCAGTTCGCACCGGGTTCGGAAATGGTCTGGATCATCGGCGGCGGCGAGATCTTTACCCACTCCCTGGACCTCGCCGACGTCGCCGTCGTCACCACGATCGACACCACCACCGAGGGCGACACCTTCGCCCCCGAACTGGGGTACGACTGGACCGCGGAAGCCGGCCTCCCGGCCGACGGCTGGCTGACCGCCGCGAACGGCACCCGCTACCGCATCACCCTCTGGCGCCGGACGGAGGCCAAGTAATGCTGCGCAGGCCCGAAACCCTGTTCGTCCTCGGCTACATGCTCCTGCCCCTGCTGGCCCTCCTGTCCGCGATCGTGGGACTGACCATGATCCTGGGCGGGAACAAGATCGCCGGCGCGATCGTGCTCGTGATCGTCACCCAGGTGTTCGCCTTTGGCGCCGTATGGGCCCTGCGCCGGCGCAAGAGCGCCCTGCTGGCCGAACCCGACGGACAGTAACGGCACCGGCCGGCGGCACCCGGTCGGGATGGGGAGATCACCCCATCGCGGTATCCCGGCGGCACGGCTAGATTGGGGCCGGTCAGATTCTTCGGCCGGGAAGTCATCGGTCTCGGCTACAGCCCGTTAGGCTGTTGCCCGTAAAGGGGGGTGCCACTATGGCAGGTAACGTGTGGGGCGCCGACGTCGCCCAGCTGCGCATGCTCGCGCAAAACTTCGGCAGGACATCGGAAACGCTGCTGCAGCAGTCGACGGCTCTGACGACGGCCATCAACAACAACACCTCCTGGAAGGGTGCCGACGGCGCCCGGTTCAAGTCTGAGTGGAACGGCAGCCACCGAGCCCTGATCCAGCAGACCGCACGGGCCCTCAAGGAGGAATCCAAGCGGCTGATGACCCACGCCGAGGAGCAGGAGAAAGCCAGCAACGCCGCGCCCGGCTCCGGCGGCGGCCCGGCAATTCCGGGTGCGCCGGGTTCGCCGGGGAACTGGGCCCTCCTGGGCGGGGCTGCCGGGGTCGGCATTCTTCGGAACTTCATGGGGATCCAGAAAAACATCAAGACCCCGCTCACCTTGGCCAAGACCGTCGGCCAGTACGGCTGGGTGCTGAAGAACCAGCGCGAGGGCCTGGCCAAGGCGCTCTTCACCAGGGGCCGGCACCGGCTGGGTGGCCCGGGCTTCGAGATGCGCAACCTCTGGCAGACCACTGCGGGGAACAAGACCCTCGAGGGGCTACTCAAAGACTCCTCCAAGGCAAGCCGCACCCTCAACGCCATCGACAAGGCCTCGGACGCCGCGTCGCTGAAAAACCTCAATAACTTCGTCAAGCCGCTGGACAAGCTCGGCGGCCTGGTGGCGGAGAAACCCTGGCTGGGCAAGGGAACCAGCCTCGAATGGCTCGGCAAATCCGGCATCGCGCGCGGGCTGGGCTGGGCCGGGGTCGGCTTCAACACCTTCGACTCCGTCAAGAGCTTTGCAGACGGCGACATCAAGGACGGCGCCTTCAGCGCGGGCAAGGCCGTGCTCGGCGTCGGCTGCTTCCTGCCGCCACCGGCCGGGACCGTCTGCCAGGTCGCGAGCGTGGGGATCGCGGTCTACGAAAACTGGGACACCGTCACCAGCGTGGGCAAGAACGTCGGGGAAGGCATCGTCAACGCCGTGAAGGATCCCGGCAAGTTCGTCAGCGACACCGCCGATAACGTCAAAGATGCAGGAAAGTCCGTGGCCAAGTTCTTCGGCTTCGGAGATTAGGAGACCCAGATGACCGTCCAGCACGAGATGACCCAGGAACCGCGCCTCGGCGTCGACGTCATTGGCTTTGGCGTGGGAGAGCTCGCCTACCTCCTCAACGTCTTCGAGGGCCCGGGCCGTGACCGCTCCGTCAGCGTCTTCCGGGCCGAGGAGCTCGTGGAAGACTCCACGCTGAACACGGCGGGCGCTTCCTCCCTGCTGGCCCGGGACCTCGCCGTCGTCGGCGACGACAACGAACTCGGCGTCAAGGGGGTCGCCGCCGCCGTCGCGACCGCCCTGGGCCACGCCACGCGCTGGACCGAGTTGTCCCTGCTGACCGAGGAGAGCATGGACAACGTGGTGCTGCTCGAGGCCCCGGAGGTCTCCCTAATGCTGCAGCCCAGGGCCCTGGGCACCTGGTTCGCCTTCGCCCAGGACCCCACCATCGGCTCCGCGGAGGCGACCCTGCGGGTGCTCCGACAGCACGTCGATGAACACCCGGGAGGCACGGCCTACCTGGTGTTCAAGACGCTCCAGGACGAAAAGCACCTGCTCATCCGCCGCGACGGCGACTCCTGGACCACCGGCGTGCCGGATTTCGCCACCGACGAGGTGGCCGAGAGCGCCCCGCTGGACGATGCCGGGCTGTTGGGCGCGATCAAGGAATCCCGTGGCGAGGCGTAACCGGGACATGCCGCAGGAGCCCGGCTACACACCGCCGCCGCCCCCAGAGACGCCCGTGAAGCACCGCCTGGCCGAGAACGGCGAGATCGTCAGCTACACCGACGACGAGTACGGGGTCCGGAAGGACGACGGCCTCGGAGTCATCAAGCCGGTGAAGTCGTCCGGCGGTTTGCTTTTCCTGTCCCTGCTGATGACCGCCCTGTTCGGACTGATGCTGTACGGCGTCGTCCAGATGGCAGTGACCGACCAATGGCACATCATGGGCGAGATCTGGTGGATGTACTTGCTGGTCCTCTTTCCGCTCTTCGCCGGCTGGGCCGGCTACCTCAAGGAACGCAAGGCGGAGAAGCTGCGTAAGGCCCGCAAGCTGCCGCGGCCGGTCGAGTAGCCCCTGCCGCGTCCGGCGGGCGTCCGCGTGACGTAACCGACTGCGGCCGGGCCGCCGCAAAGTCTAAACTGGCCCAATGACTACAGCAGCTACCCCGTCCGTCGGACTGGTCGGTTGGCGTGGCATGGTCGGCTCCGTCCTGATGCAGCGCATGCAGGACGAGGGCGACTTCGCCAACATCAACCCGGTCTTCTTCTCCACCTCGAACGCCGGAGGTGCCACCCCGGCCATCGCCGGCGCGGCGGCGGGCGCTGCCGGCAAGCTTGAGGACGCGTTCGACGTCGAGACCCTGGCGAAGCTGCCGATCATCGTGACCGCCCAGGGCGGCGACTACACCAAGCGGGTCCACGGCGAACTGCGCAGCCGCGGCTGGGACGGCCTCTGGATCGACGCCGCCTCCACCCTCCGGATGAACGACGACTCGATCATCGTGCTGGACCCGATCAACCGTGACGTCATCGACGCCGGCCTCTCCGGCGGCGTCAAGGACTACATCGGCGGCAACTGTACAGTCTCCTGCATGCTGATGGGGCTCGGCGGCCTGTTCAAGAACGGCCTCGTCGAATGGGGCACCTCCATGACCTACCAGGCCGCCTCCGGCGGCGGCGCCCGGCACATGCGCGAACTGCTGAGCCAGTTCGGCACTCTTAACGCCGAGGTCAGCAGCGAACTGGACGACCCGGCGTCGGCCATCCTCGAGATCGACCGCAAGGTCCTCGCGCACCAGCGCACCGACATCGACGCGACCCAGTTCGGTGTGCCGCTGGCCGGCTCACTGATCCCCTGGATCGACGCGGACCTTGGCAACGGCCAGTCCAAGGAAGAGTGGAAGGCCGGGGTGGAGACCAACAAGATCCTGGGCACCACCGGCGCGGACCGCGTCATCATGGACGGGCTGTGCGTGCGGATCGGCGCCATGCGCTCACACTCCCAGGCACTCACGCTCAAGCTCCGCGAAGACCTCTCCGTGGCCGAGATCGAGAAGCTCCTGGACGCGGACAACGAATGGGCCACCGTGGTGCCCAATACCAAGGAGGCATCGATGGCGGACCTCACCCCCGTGGCGGCCTCCGGCACCCTGGACATCCCGGTGGGCCGCATCCGCAAGATGGAGATGGGCCCGGAATACATCAGCGCCTTCACCGTCGGCGACCAGCTCCTTTGGGGTGCCGCGGAGCCGCTGCGGCGCATGCTGAAGATCGCCACCGGCACACTTTAGGCACCGTCCGGGGCTTTCAGCCCCAGGAACCGCCGGTACTTGGCGGCCTGCAGCTCAAAGGATTTCCGGGCCGCAGGCCGCAGTCCGTTGACGTCGTCGAACGGTTCGGGGATGACGGCGCCGCCCCGCCCGTTCCCCGGTGCCGTCCAGGTCCCGACGACGGTGCCGCCGGCGACGATGGTCTTCTTGAACACCCCGTTGCCGCCGGGGACGATCTTGTCCGCGTGCTCCGCGGGCAGCGCGATGGACCGGTCGGTGTAGCCCAGGAGGAACTCGTCGAAGGCCGGCAGCGCCAGCACGCTGCGCTGGCCGGGGACGCCGCCGTCGAGCAGGGCCGCGCTCTGCGGGGAGAGCCAGTAGGTTGTCCCCTCAAATTCCAGCTCCACCAGCTTCTCCCGCACTGCGGCCAGCGCCGCGCGGGTTTCCGTCACCGGAATGCCGGACCACCACGCAAAGTCCCGCTCGGTGGCGGGGCCGTGGCTGCACAGGTAGCGCAGCAGCCATTCGGCGATCCCTTCCTCCCGGCCCAGCCGCCGCGAGTCCTTGATCCAGTCGTCAAAGGCCACCATCAGCTGCTGGTTTCCGGCCAGCGGGCCCTGCACCAGCAGCCCTAACTGGCACAGGATGCCGAGCAGATGGATGCCGCGCTGGCCGGCGGTGGGCTGGCCGGATTGTTCAAAGGCCCGGAACAGCTCCGCCCGGCTGGCAGCGGGCCCGCCGGAGACCCGCAGCAGCGCCGCCTCCGCGGCGGCGTCGATGTCCGCAGCCGAGATACCAAGTTCGCGGTGCCGGCCGGCGAGGCCTTTGATCAGCCGGCCGGACGTGATGTCCAGGACCCACCTCAGGTCCTCCGGCGCGAGCAGATGCAGGGTGCCGCGCATCGGCCAGGACCGGACCACCTCGCCGGCATCCAGCGCCGCGCGGACATCGGACACGCGGGAGCCCCGGACGCGCTGCCCCACCGCCCACAGCGAGGCCTGCAGGTCCTGCGCCTGCATGGCCGTCATCGACCGGACAGCGGCTGGCACGGAGCCGAATCCCGGGCCGGACAGCCCCTGCGAGGCCAGGCGCAGCCGGCCCATAACGCCCCGGTCCAGACGCGCGCGCACCACTGCTGCCATGGGAACATCCTAGGGCCCGGGCACGACAGCCCGGTGTGTCGCGGGACTGACCGGTTGCCGCACGGCGCCCTCCCAGCCAGCGCCCAGCCGGATTACTTAAGGTGGATGCATGACTTTGGCTGATGTGTGGCCGCGGCTGCGGCCCGTGTGCAGGAGGCTGGCCCTGCTGGGCTGGGCCTCCAGCGCGGCCGGCATGGCGGCAGGCCTCGCCGTCGCCATCGCCAGCGGCACCCGCCTCTCCCCCATGATGACAACGTTCCAGGCCGTCTCCGCCGTGTGCATGGTGATCGCGGTGGCCAGCTTCGTGACCGCGGCGACGTTCCAGCCGCGGACCCCGGCACTGCCGGACGGCGAGCGGCGCGAGCTTGAGCTCGATCCCGGTGCGGAGTTCCCCGCCACGGTGCAGAGCTTCCTGCTCGGCTCGCTCGCGCTGCTGGCCGGCGCGGTGGCATTCGCCTGCGCGGGTCTCCTGCTGCGCAGCGGGCCAAGCGCCCAGTCCGTCGCGTTCTGCCAGGTCTTCCTGCTCGGCGCCGCGGCCTCCGGTTTCACCTTCATGCTTTTCAGCAAGGTCACCCCCCGCCACAGCCGGAATTAGCGCCCGCGGCCCTGGACGACGGCCGGCTAGGCTGGTCCCATGACTGTGGGGAGTTTACTGAAGGGTTTGGACCGAGGCCGGACGCGCTGGATGATGCTGGCAACCCTGGCTGTGGCCGCCGGCACAGCCGCCATGGTCGGGGCGCTGCTTACGCAGGCGTCGGGCCGGGACGCGGAACCGTACCTGGCCGTCGGCACCTTGGGGCTTGCGGGCGGCTACGCGGTATCAGCGCTGGGAGGCCGCGCAGCGATCGGAGCGGAAGGCAGAGTGCGGCTGCTGCGCGACTGGCGCCTCCAGCCGCGCGCCGTTCAGGTGTTGGTGGGACTGACCGTGCTGGGCGCTTTGATCTCCGGGACAGCCATGTTGCTGGCGTTCACCGGCGCCCTCGGCCCGCTGCGGCCCACCAGCCTCGCCTCGGCACTCTTCTACCCGACGATGGCAGCTTCCGGGTGGGCCAACGCATTGGCGGCCTCCGCTTCAGAACTCCGCGCAGCTGCACCGGCCGAGTGGCAGGCAACGCTGCGCTAAAGCTCGACGCCGATCAGCAGCGGCTCCGGGCGCAGTTCGATGCCAAACCGTTCGAGGACGCCGCGGCGTACTTCCCGGGCAACCGCCAGCAGGTCCGCCGCGCTGGCACCACCGCGGTTGGTGATGGCCAGGGTGTGCTTGGTGGAGAGCGAGGCGCGGCCGCCGGAGACGCTGCCGGGGTCCAGCCCGAAGCCCTTGCCGTAGCCGGCCCGGTCGATCAGCCAGGCGGCGGAGAGCTTGACCAGGCCGTCGGAGCCGCCCGGGTAGCGGGGGGCGTCGTCGGGCAGTTTCGCCGCGACCTCCGCCGCGACGATGGGGTTCGTGAAAAAGGACCCGGTGGAATAGGTATCCCGGTCGGCCGGGTCCAGGACCATGCCCTTGGACGCCCTGAGCCGGAGCACCTCGCGGCGGACGTCATTGGAGTAGGCCCGCTGGCCGGCCTCGACGCCGAGGACCCGGGCCAGTTCGGCGTAGCGGATCGGCGCGCTCATCCGGCCCAGCGGCAGCTGGAATTCCACGGTGAGGACCACATAGCGCGGGGACCCGCCGACCGTGGCCTGTTTGAGGATGGAATCGCGGTAGCCGAACTTCAGCTCCGAATTCGTGAAGGTCTGCACGGCGTTGCGTTCCCTGTCCCAGGTGCGCACAGCGGCGATCGTCTGGGAAACGTCGGCGCCGTATGCACCGACATTCTGAACCGGCGTGGCCCCGGTCGCCCCCGGGATCCCGGACAAGGCCTCGAGGCCGGACCAGGCATGCTTGACGGCGTGTTCGACCAGGGCGTCCCAGTTGTGCCCGGCCTGGACCACGACGGCCACGCCGCCGCACGAGTCCTCGGCGTTGACGGTGAACCCCGACGACGCGATCTTCAGGACGGTGCCCGGGAACCCGTCATCGGCGACCAGCAGGTTCGAGCCGCCGCCGATGATCAGCAGGGGCTCGCCGGCGGCGTCGGCCGCACGGACGGCGTCGATGATCTCCGCCTCGGTGCGGGCCTCGACATAGTTGGCGGCGGGGCCGCCGACGCCGGCCGTGGTCAGGGCGGAAAGTTGTGTCTGGGTCACCCCTCCAGCCTAGCCGGGTTCCGCCCGCCGTCCCCGCCGATGCCGAGCAGGGGCAGGATCACCTCATCGACGGTCGAGGCCAGATAGTCCTCGGTGACCGGGCCCTCCGTGAAGATCAGTCGGTCGCGGAGCAGGGCCGGGCCGGCCTCGATCCTGCGGTCCGTCAGCATGGCCGGGTCGAGCTCGCCGCGCGCTGCCGCCCGGGCGACAATGTCACGGATGACCCGGGCTCCGTTGCCGCGGCTGTGTTCCCGGAGCTCTGCCGCTACCGAGGGATCCTGCAACGACGCCCCGAGCAGGCCCCGGATCGCGAGGCCAGCCGGGCCGTCCATCTGTCGGGCCGTCAACCGCATGACGGTCAGCAGGTCTTCGCGGAGCTCGCCGGTATCCGGGGGCGGCGTCGCGCCCGGCAGCTCGTGGTAGGCGGCGTCCATGACCAGGGGAACCAGGCCGGGCCATCTCCGGTACAGCGAGGCCTTGCCGGTGCGGGCACGGTCTGCGATGCGGTCCATCGTCAGGGCCGCGTAGCCTGACTCGGCGATCTCGGCCAGCACCGCAGCAAAGATGGCGTCCTGCAGGGCCCTGCCCCGGCGCCTGTGGCCCGTGCGGTGGTCCTGGGGCCGCGCCGCTGCGGAGGCGGCCGGCGCCGTGCCGGTCGCCTCAGTCACGCTCCGCCGCCGTCCGCACGCACCCGGCGGTGCCATCGACGGTGACCGGGCCCCGGCCGGCGAGGACCGTCGTGCCGTTCCGGGTTCCCATGACGGCGGGGATGCCGTACTCGCGGGCGACGATGGCCGCGTGCGATGCCGGCCCGCCGGCATCGACCACGACGGCCGCGGCGCGTTGGAACAAAGGAGTCCAGGCGGGGTTGGTGTACGGGCAGACGAGAACGTCGCCCGGGCGCAGCGTGCCGAACTCCGCGGGTCCGCGGATGACGCGCACCGGCCCGGTGGCGACGCCCCGGGAAGCGCCGGTCCCGGTGACAAGCGCCTGTTCGTCCGGAACACGGTCCGCGAAGAGAACATCGAGGTCCAGCATCGGGACGCCGGCCAGTTCGCGGCGTTTGGCGGCACGGGCGGCAACCGTGGCCCGGAGCCGGTCCCGCTCCGCAGCGGACATGGTGCCAGCGTCGGGGATGGCCGCCAGCTCCTCGAAGCGCAGATGGAAGACATCGTCCGCCCGGTCCAGGACCCCGGCCCGCCGGAGCCGCTCACCGGCCTCCAGCAGGGCCCTGCGCAGCGGCGGCAGGGCCCGCGTCATCTGGAAGTGGGTGTCTTCCCGGAACGCTATCCCGGCGCGGGCAGCGTGGACTGCTTTCAGGACCCGGGGTTGCACCCGGCCGTGGCGGAGGCGCGGATCGGCTATCAACTCCCGGAGGGCGTCCCCCGTCTGGTCGGCGGTGCGGCCCTGGTCGGAGGTGAGGACCTTGACCATGTCGAGGACAATCGCGGGGGATTCCGCCCAGGTGGGCGAGGAGCTGAGCGTCACGCTCACGGTCTCGCGGTGTCCGTAGTCCCGCAGGAACCTTTGGAGGGCCTGGCGGAACTCCGACTGCCCGGGGGCCGCGGTGACGCCGTGCAGCAGCTCTGCCCCGTCCAGCCGTTCAAAGAGGGCCCGCAGGCCGGCGTCGGCCCGCACGCGCACCGCCAGCCGGTCCAGCTCCCGGTTCGCCTGGCTGGTGTGGGTCTCGGCTCCTGCGATCAAGGCCGGAGCCAGCCGGCGCTTTCCCAGCAACAGCAGGATCAGCCGCAGTTTCACCTGGGCCGCCGCCATCCCGGGCAGATAGTCGAGCCTGACATCAATCATGGGCCGCAGCGACTGGCAGGCGGCCCGGGCCTGGGCGAGGAGCGGCTGCCAGCCCAGGCCGGCGGGGTCGGCGCGGTTGAGCGTGTCGATGGTATCAAGGTATTGCGCCAGCCGCGGGTCCGCTTCCCAGTCGGCGAGCTTGAACCGGCGTGCGCGGGCCGCCAGGGAAAAGGGCGCGGCCAGGACGGCTGGGGTAGGCCGCGGCACCGGCGGCACCAGCGACCGGACGACGCCGTCCTCCTCCGGGAGGATGGCCTGGACGGGCGGAAAGCGGGCGCCGAGGCTGCCGGCCAGGCGTTCGAGCATCGGCAGAATCCCCTGGGCCAGCCATCCGGAAACGTCCAGCGGATACGGGCGCGACTGGAACATCTCGATCAGCATCGGACCGATCAGTTTCTGGACGCGGTGCAACCGGGGCGGTTCGGGCGGCAGGGCCGTCATCGGCCGGGACTGCAGCAGCCGCACCTGGCCCTCCGCGACGGCCCACTCAAGGTCCTGCGGGGCGCCGAAACGGACGGCCGCCTTTCGTGCGATTCCGGCCAGCCGGCCCAGCTGCCTGCGGGTAAGCAGCGGCCCGGTCCCCCTGGCGGCGGCGGATTCCGTCGTGCCGCCGCCCGCGACGGCGCGGATGACCGTCTCGTACCCGCCCGGGGACCACTGCCGCAGGCGGCCACGGGAGTCGAGTACGTAGTGTTCGGGCGTTACCCGTCCGGAGACCACGGCTTCGCCCAGGCCGGCCGCGGCGTCGATGACGACGCGGTCCCGCATTCCGGTGACGGGGTCCGCGGTGAACATGACACCGGCGACGTCCGCCGGAATCATGGACTGGACGATGACGGCGATCGATACCTCCTGCGGGCGGATATTGCGCTGCGCACGGTATTCGATCGCCCGGTCTGTCCACAGCGAGGCCCAGCAGGCGACCACCGCGGTGAGGAGGGCATCCTCCCCCGTGACGTTGAGGAACGTGTCCTGCTGGCCGGCGAAGGCCGCCCCGGGCAGGTCCTCCGCCGTGGCGCTGGAGCGGACGGCGACGGGTCCGCCGCCCAGTTCCCGCCAGGCGTCGGTGATCCCCCGGCGCAGGGCGCCGGGCAGCTGCACGGCCGCAACGGCTGCCCGGAGCGCCTCGCCCCCGGCCCCGGCGTCGAACATTGCCGCCAGTGTGCTGCCCAGCCCGGACTCCCCGAGCGTCCGTTCGTAGGCCGCCGTGGTCACCACGAACCCGGGCGGTACCGGAAAGTGCGCCTGCACCAGCTCGCCAAGGTTGGCCCCCTTGCCTCCGGCCAGGGCAACGTCCGAGCGGCGGAAATCCGCCAGGTTTCCCAGCAGCACCCGGGTCCGGGGGCGCTCTGGTTCTGGCCGCGTCGTGGTCATGACGATCTACCTTCCTTCCCCGGAGCCGGTGGCCCGGAGTTGCCGCCGCTGCCTGATTGGTCCGGCGCGGAACCGTGTGCCCCACCCCGAGCAACCTCCGGTCCTGCCCCCGCCGCTGGACCGGCTGCTGGACCGGCTGCCGGACCCGTCGCCGGGGCCGGGACGGTTCCGGCGACAGCGGCGGCTGCATCCGCATACGCCGTCGTCCGCAGTTCCCGATCGGGCAGGAACAGCGCGAGGACAAAGGCCACCGCCAGCAGTGCCGCCGCGTAGCGGAAGACGGGTGGCAGTGCACTGCCGAAAGCTGCGCCGACGGCCTTCCGGTCCGCGGCGGGGAGGGCGTCCATGGCCCGCGGGGTCAGGGAGTTGAGATCGTCCCCGAGCCGCCCGGTGAGTCCCGCCGGGACATTGGCAGCGAACCGCGCGGCAATCAGTGACCCGAGCAGCGACACGCCGACGGTACTGCCCATCTGTCGGAGGAAGATGACGACGGCGGTGGCGGAACCGAGGTTCCGCTGTTCGACGGCGTTCTGCACGACGAGGATCATGACCTGCATCACCAGGCCGACGCCAAGGCCGAGCAGGACTGCGGCCAGCAGCACGGCCGGGATGCCGCTGGCGGCGCTGAGCATGCTGAACAGGATCATGCCCGCAGCGGCCAGGGCGGTCCCAAGGATCGGGTACGCGCGGTATCGCCCCGAGCGCCTGATCAGCCCTCCGGAGAGCACCGTGGTGACCAGCAGGCCGCCCATGAGCGCGATCAGCATCAATCCCGAGGCAGTGGCGGACATGCCGAGGGCAATCTGGAGAAATGTCGGCAGGAAACTCACGGCGGCGAAGAGGGCGAAACCGATCAGGAAGCTGATCGCGGCGGGAATCGTGAACGCCGGGTCCCGGAACAGCGACGGGCTGATGATCGGCTCGCTGGCGTGCCGTGACGCGGCGAGCCAGCCCCCGACGGCGAGCGCTGCCGTTGCCCACAGCAGCGGGGGCAGCCATCCGGGGCCGGCGTAGACCGCCCCGGTGCTGAGCAGGACCGCCGCCACGATGGCCAGGGACAACAGGGTGGCGCCGACGTAGTCCACCGCGGGGCCGGGTTCGGGGGGCGGCAGCCGCAGGGAACGGGACACCAGGACCAGGGCGAGGGTGCCCAGCGGCAGGTAGGCGTAGAAGATCCACCGCCAGGAAAAGTTGTCGACGACGGCGCCCCCGGCCAGCGGCCCGGCGACAATGGCGAGCAAGTACGCCGCTCCCACGTAGCCCAGGTAGCGCCCGCGTTCCCGCGGGCTGACCAGCTCGCCGATCACGGACTGGGCCCCGATCATCAGGCCGCCGCCGCCAAGGCCCTGCACCGCGCGGAAGGCCATGAGTTCGCCAAGGGACTGCGCCGCGCCGCTGAGGGCCGCGCCCGCGATGAACAGCAGAAGCGACCCGGTCAGGACCCGCTTGCGCCCGTAGCGGTCCCCGAGCTTTCCGGTCAGCGGCATGCCGGCCGTGGCTGCGGCCAGGTAGGCGGTGAGGATGGCGGGCATCCGGTCCAGGGCGTGCAGTTCGCCGGCGATAGTCGAAAGGGCCGATGCCATGACCGTCTGGTCAAGCGCGCCCAGGAACATGACGAGCAGGATGGCCGGCAGCGCGGTTCTGACTGCCGGATTCGGCGTGCCTGGCACCATGGCGTCCCCTGAAATAGAAAACGGACCGTTCCCTAAATCGTAGCGCCCGGCCCGGCTCCCGGATAGGGCCCGGCGGCTCCCGGCGGCGGCTCCGGTGGGTCAGCCGTGCGCCGCGGGGGCGCCGTCCGGCTGGGCCAGCGGCGCCGCCACCGGGGAAAGCAGGAAGCTGGCCACCAGCATCACCATGACTGCCAGCAGCGAGTGCAGGATGCCGACATGCTCGGCCAGCAGACCTAAAAGCGGCGGCCCGCAGAGGAACGCCCCGTAGCCGACGGTGGACACGACCGAGACGCGCGCGGCGGCCCGGATGGGGTCGTCGGCGGCCGCGGACATGCCCACCGGGAAGCCCAGCGAGGCGCCCAGGCCCCAGACGGCCAGCGCCGCGTAGGCCAGCCAGGGCACCGGCGCGAAGACGAACAAACCCAGCCCCGCCACGGCAAGCGCAGCACACCAGCGCATCACCGGGACCCGGCCGTAGCGGTCCAGGACGAGGGTGCCGGCGAAGCGGCCCACGGTCATGAAAGTGACGAAGAGGCCGTAACCGGCGGCACCGGCGGCGTCGGACTGGCCGTGGCCGTCGGCGAGCGCCAGGGCCACCCAGTCTCCGGCCGCCCCCTCGGCGAGGGCAAGCCCCAGGACCAGGACACCGAGCAACAGGGTCCTGCGGTCCCGCCAGGCCTGCGCGATCTGCCGCTTGTTATCCAGCGGCACTTCCGGCCCCGGCGTGGCCTGGCTGATGATAGGCAACGGACCGGTGGAGGGATCCTCAAAGGTGTCCGGCCCGGCCGGGGTGAACTCCGGTGCCGCCTCCGCCGGCGTGATGTCCGCACGGAACCAGCGGGCGGCCGTGGCCACGGAACCGGCGACCAGGAGGCCGACGGCAGCCAGGTGCCAGAAGACCGGAACGCCGGCGCCGGCAGCCCAGGCGCCCGCGCCGGCCCCCGCGACCGTGCCCAGGCTGAACGCGCCATGCAGCCGCGGCATGATGTGCCGCCGCACCGCGCGTTCGACGGCGGCGCCTTCGACGTTGGAGGCGGTGTTCCAGCTGGCCGTGCCGAGACCAACCACGACGAGCCCTGCGGCGACGGCCAGCGGATTGGCCAGGACCGAGGTGCCGAACCCGGCAAGGACCAGGCCGCAGCCGACCATGATGCTGCCGATCCGGATGGTCTGCTTGGAGCCGAAGCGCAGCACGATCAGCCCGGACGCGGACACCGAGACGAACGAGCCCAGCGTCATGCACAGCAGCAGCAGGCCGACGTTCCCGGGCGTGAGGTCCAGCCCGTCGCGGATGGCCGGCAGCCGGGACACCCAGCTGGCGAAGGCAACGCCGCTGAAGGCATAGGCCGCGACGACGGCGTTGCGCCACCGGGTGACCTCCGCGGCCTGGGCCACGCGCACCCTCACGGCAGCATCATGCGGTCAGCCCAGCCTGACGAGGGCCTGGGCTTTCATTAGGACCTTTTGCCCGCCCGCGACGACAGTGAGGTCCACCCGGGCGGTGCCCGCGTCGGCGTCGAGCGCGCCAATGGCGGCACTGACCTCGATCACCGCACCGGCATCCGGGGTGCCCGTGGTGTCGGCGACGGGGACGGGCTTGCTGAAGCGGGTCTGGAAGTCGACGACGGCGGCCGGGTCGCCGGCCCAGTCGGTCACGAGCTGGACCGCGGCGCCCATGGTGAACATGCCGTGGGCAATCACGCCGGGCAGGCCGACGCCCGTGGCGAAGGCCCCGTTCCAGTGGATCGGGTTGAAGTCACCGGAGGCGCCGGCGTACTTGACGAGGTCTGTGCGGGTGACCTCAATGCTGCGGCTGCCGAGATCCTGGCCGACGGTGAGTTCTGAAAGTGTAGGGCTCATGGCTACTGTCCCTCTCCGCGGACCAGGATGGACGAGGTGGTGGTGGCGACGGCTTCGCGCGGCCCGGCACCGGGCTCGGTGCCGGACTCGCCGCCGGCGAGGGCGAAGATCTCGGCGCGGGTGGTGATCATGGCGCCTCCCCCCATGGCGCGGACGCCGTCGACGTGCAGTTCGGCGACCAGCCGGTCCCCGGCGATGATCGGGCGGTGGTGGACGAAGCGCTGGTCGGCGTGGACCACGCGGGAGAAGTCGATGCCGGAATCCGGGTCCTCGATCAGCTGGGCGTCCGCGCGCTGCGCGACGATGATCGCGAAGGTGGGCGGGGCCACGAGGTCGCTGTGGCCCAGGGCCTTCGCGGCGTCCACGTCGAAGTGGGCGGGGTGGGCGGCTTTGACCGCGCGCGCGAACTCGCGGATCTTCTCGCGGCCGACGTCGTACACCTCTGCGGCAGGGTAACTGCGGCCCTGCAGATCCGGATTGATAGTCATGGTTCCAGCCTAGCGCCCTGCTTCCGGGCGCCTTTTCCATTACCTCCGACGGCGGGACTTGCGGACCAGCGATATGATGGAAACATCAATCCAGCAATCCGTGGCGGTAGACGATCCGGCTGCGGGCCGAGAAAGCGCAGGACCGCAATGATTCCCGCAGCGCAGACCCCCTTGTACGAGATCAAGGCCAACCTGTTCAAGGCCCTCGCGCACCCGGCCCGGATCCGGGTGCTGGAACTGCTGGCGGCGGCCCCGGACACGGCGGCCCCGGTCAGCTACCTGCTGGCCGAGACGGGCCTGGAGGCCTCGCATCTGTCACAGCATTTGGCCACGCTCCGCCGGCACCGCGTGGTGACCTCGGTCCGGAGCGCGAACGCCGTAACCTACCGGCTGGCCCACCCGAAGATCGCGGAGCTGCTGGCCATTGCCCGGATCTTCCTGCTGGACAGCCTCGCCGAATCGGGCGAACAACTGCGGCTGGCGCAGGAACTCCCGGCCACGCCCCGCCAGGCGTCCGGCTCATGACCGCCGCTGCAACGGTCCGCGGCGCCCGGGGCTACCTGACCAGGTTCCTGCCTTCCCGAAGCGACTATGACGGGCTACGCAGGTCCTGGCGGACCGATCTGCTCTCCGGCATCACCGTGGGCATTGTGGCCCTCCCGCTGGCACTCGCATTCGGGGTCAGCTCCGGGGTGGGCGCCGAGGCCGGGCTCATTACGGCGGTGGTCGCCGGGCTGGTCGCCGCTATCATGGGCGGCTCCCACGTCCAGGTCTCCGGGCCGACCGGCGCCATGGTGGTGGTCCTGGCCCCCGTGGTCGCCACGCACGGCGTCGGCAGCATCGCCCTGGTCTCCATGCTGGCCGGGCTGCTGGTCATCCTCCTCGGCATCAGCGGCCTGGGCCGGGCCGTCGCGTTCATCCCTTGGCCCGTCGTGGAGGGGTTCACCCTCGGCATCGCCGCCATCATCTTCCTGCAGCAGGTGCCGATGGCCACCGGCACCGAGGGCGTGCCGGGCCACAACACCCTGCTGGCCGCCGTCGAGAGCGCGGCCACGGCCACCGCGCCCGCCGTGCTGCAGACCCTGGCCGTGGTGGCCGGCGTCGCCGCCGTGATGTTCCTGCTGCCCCGGTTCACCAAGGCCGTCCCGGCCAGCCTGGCCGCCGTGCTGCTGGCCACCGTGGCCGCCGAACTGCTGGACCTGAAGATCCCCCGGATCGGCGCGCTGCCGCATTCCCTGGCCGCGCCGTCCCTGCCGTCACTGGACCCGGCGTCCCTGGGCGGGTTGTTCATGCCCGCGGTGTCCATTGCCACGCTCGCGGCTATCGAGTCGCTGCTGTCCGCCCGGGTGGCCGCCGGCATGGTCGGTCCCGACGGACGGCCCACCGGAACCTACAGCCCGGACCGCGAACTTACCGGCCAGGGGCTGGCCTCGGTGGCGGCGGGGCTCTTCGGCGGCATGCCGGCCACGGGCGCGATCGCCCGGACCGCCGTCAACGTCCGTTCCGGGGCGAAAACCCGGCTCGCGGCGATCGTGCATGCCCTGGTGCTGCTGGCCATCATCTACCTGGCGGCGGGGCTGGTGGGCAGGATTCCGCTGGCGGTGCTGGCCGGGATCCTGATGGTCACGGCCACCCGGATGGTCTCGCGGCAGACCGTGGTGGCGGTGCTGCGCTCCACCCGGGCCGATGCGTTCGTCTTTGTCCTGACCGCGCTGATCACGGTGGCGTTCGACCTGATCGTGGCGATTGAGATCGGCCTGGTGGCCGCCGCGGTGTTCACGCTGCGCAAGTTCGCCTCGCTCAGCGGGGTGCAGCGCGAGGACATCCCGGGCCCGCCCGCGCCCGGGGACGGGCACATCGCCATCCTCCGGCTGGACGGGGCCATGTTCTTCGGCGCCGCGGAGCGGGTGCTGCAGGAAATCAGCCAGGTCAAGGACATCCAGGTCGCGATCATCCGGCTCTCGCAGGTGCGGATGCTCGACGCGACCGGGGCCCACACGCTGGTTGACGTCGTCTCGGCGCTGGAGCTGCGCGGCGTCACGGTGCTGCTCAAGGGCATCCAGCCGCAGCACCTGGACCTGGTGACCAATGTGGGCGTGGTCCGGTCCCTGCGGCACCACAAGCACTTGTTCGCCAACTTGCCGGAGGCCGTGGAGCATGCCCGCAGCCATGTGCTGCGGAATGCCGCCGCTAGCGCTTGAGGTTTCTCCGGATGGTCTGGCCGCGGACCACGATGCCGGCGATGTGCAGGATGAGGCCCAGGCCGATGACGGCCAGCGAGCCGAGGGCCAGGCCCTGGTTGCCGGTGGTGTTGCCGACCAGGTTGAGCACAATGCCGGCGGCGATCAGTCCCATGGCACTGAAAACGATCGCCTTATAGGTGGTTGTCGCGGTGGCCCAGAATTCGTTCAGCACCCTGCCAGTCTACGGTGGGCCGCCGGTGGCGTCTGCCGTCTCAGAAAAGCGCTTCCTGGACCGCCGGGACCTCGGAGCGGTGCTCCCCCAGGTCGATGGCCCTCGCTTTCAGCCCGCCCAGGTTAACGATGAAGTCGAGGTCGGAGCCGGCCAGGCGTGCCAGCGCCACGCCGCCGCTCAGTCCGGCGATGCGGAAGCCGTGGGCGTCCGAGCCGAGATCGTGCGGATAGGCGTGCCGGACCGCGGGGGCGCACACCGCGTCGGCCAGGCCGGGCCGCAGCCACCGTTCGTCGACGACCTGGTAACCGCCCGTCCCGGTGCCGGCGTCGATGCCGGCACCGTGCAGCAGGTCCCGGACCCGGTCCGCGAGCCTGCTGTTCTCGGACTCCAGTTCCGCCGCGGGCCGAGGGTCCGTGAGCCCGGCGACTTTCGCCGTCGACCGGACCGCCTGCGGCAGCCCGGCGTCGCGCGTCACCAGGTCCTCCAGGATCCTGACCACCCGCCCATCCCCGGCCCGGGCGACATAGCGGGCCACGACCGCGCCCTGCTCCGCGAGCCGGTGCCACTTGCGCAGCTGCGCGGCGGTGCCCACCTTGCTGGCGCCGTTGGCGAACGAGGCGACGTAGAGCCAGTGCGGCTGCATCAGGTAGGCGCGCAATCCGGGAGGGACCCGGCCGCCGCGGTGGAAGTCGTGGATCAGCCGTGAGTCGTCGACGGCGAAACAGGGGCCGCACTGGGTCCCCTGCTCGGCCGGGGCCCGCTCCGGGCAGAGGACGTGGTCCCGGTCCGCGGGGCCGTGCACCTTGTGGTGGCCCAGGCAGTGCCTGCCCCTGCCGGCGGACCGGAAACCGAGCCGTGACCCGGCGTCCAGCGCTACATCGGTGACCGCACCCGCGCCGTCCTGCAGACGCAGGACGGCGCGGCCGGCGTCGGGCTGGCCGGGACCCGGCGCGGGACCATCCCAAAAGACCCCGTGAACCAGATAACGGGTATCGGCCACGGGGTCTCCTCGGTGGTTGGGGGAACCGGCTACAGGGCCGGCTGCACCCCGAAGGCTACCGCGAGTTTCATGATTTTCTCGGCCCGGCCCAGGCGGGGCAGATCGGAGCCGTCGCGGATGACGCGGCCGTTGGCCTCGAAGTCGGCCATGAAGTCGGTGGCCCAGGCGACGTCGGAGGGCGTGGGGCTGATGACCTCGTTGATGACCGGGGTCTGGTCGATCGCGAGGCAGAGCTTGCCGGTCATGCCCATCATCACCGTGATCCCGGTCTGCTCGCGCAGGATCGGGTGGTTGGTGCCGACGGTGGGGCCGTCGATGGGGCCCGGCAAGTTGCCGACGCGGCTGGCGACGACGAGCTTGGCCCGCGGGTAGGCCATCGCTTCCGGGGTCGCGGCCATGCCGGTGTCGCGGCGGAAATCGCCGGAACCGAACGCCAGCCGGAAGGCGCCCTGCGCCTTGGCAATGTGGTTGGCTTCCTCGATGCCCACGGCCGACTCGACCAGCGGGATGACCGGAGTCTTGCCGTCCATGCGGTGGAAGCTCTCGGTGACCTGGTCCGCGGACTCGGTCTTGGCGAGCATGACCCCCAGCAGCCCCGGGGTGCCGCGCAGGCCGGCCAGGTCATCGGCCCAGAAAGGGCTGGTGGCGTCGTTGATCCGGACCCAGGCGCTGCCGCCCGCGGTCAGCCAGTCCACGACGTGTTCGCGGGCGGCATCCTTTTGCGAGGGATCCACCGCATCTTCGATATCCAGGATGATGGCGTCCGCGCGGGACTCCGCCGATGGGGCGAAGAGTTCCGGCTTCATGGCGTTGACCAGCAGCCAGGAACGGGCAATCTCGGCCGGGACGTTGCGCTGGGGCCGGACAATCCCGGCGGTGGTGGTAGAGGTCATGCCTCTACGCTATCCGCCCGGGCACGCCTGCCGCCAAGTAAGACCCCGGTTTGGGGCGACCAATACGACCAAAATCACCTCCCGGCCCCAACTGGCTCGCAGTTGTTGACGTTTTGGGGGCTCAAAACGTCAACAACTGCGAGCCAGTTGGGCGGGGTTCGACGCAGGGCCGGGCCTGCTTGCTTAGGGGATGTTGCTGCCGCGGGCCGTGATCCAGAGCCGGTACCACTCGGCCCTCGTCATGGCCGCGGCCACGTCGGAGGCACCGGCGCAGGCACGGATCCGGTCCGGCTTGGCGGTGCCGATCACGGGGGCGATGCCGGCCGGGTGCTTCATCAGCCAGCCCAGCAGCACCGCCTCGCCCGTGGCGCCCTTCGCCGCGGCCATCTCGGCCACCAGGGCCGCCGTGGCCTCCTCCGCGGCGCTTGGCGTTACCGCCGGCGCCCCGGTGTAGAGCCCGCGGGACAGCGCCCCGTACGCCTGCAGGGTAATGCCGCGCCGGACGCAGTGCTCGACCGTGCCGTGCGGGAAGCTGTAGTCGGTACCCTCGGCGTGGTTGACCAGGACGGTGCTTTCCAGCCAGGCCCTCGCGGAGAGGCTCATCTCCAGCTGGTTGGCCACCACCGGCACCTCGAGCCGGTCCTGCAGCAGTTCGATCTGGGGGGCCGACATGTTGGACACGCCCACCGCGCGGACCTTGCCCTCGGCCATCAGCTGCCCGACGGCGGAGGCCGCCTCGGCCGGGTCCAGCAGCGGGTCCGGGCGGTGCAGCATCAGCACGTCCACGTAGTCGGTCCGCAGCCGGGCCAGGCTGGCGTTGACGCGTTCGAGGATGCCCTCCCGGCTGAGGTCGTAGTACGCGTCGAGGCCCTGCTCGCCCAGCCGGATGCCGCACTTGGTCTGCAGCCGGATCCGCTCCCGCAAGTCGGGCGTCTGCGCCAGCACCTCGCCAAAGACCGCCTCGGCCTTGCCGTTGCGGTAAATGTCGGCGTGGTCGAACAGGGTGATGCCGGCCTCGAGGGCGGCCCCGACGGCGGCGGCCGCCTGGTCCACGTCCGCGGACGAGTACGGCTCCGCCGACCAGCTGCCACCCAGGCCCATGCAGCCGTAGATCAGCTCCTGGGCCGGGATCGGTTCCTGCCCGGGATGCCCCGCCCGGGCCGGGAGCCCGGCGGACTCCCGGCGCGGGAAGCTCACCGCAGCCAGACGGTGGTGTTGCCCGGGAGCATCTTCCCGTCCAGCGGGCCGCTGCTGGCCAGCACCTCGCCGGCGGGGAGTTCGACGGCGTCGTCGCCGAAGTTGGTGACGGACTGCCAGCCGCCATGCCTGCGGAAGTGCAGCACGTCGGCGCTGCCGGCTTCCAGCCATTCGAGGTCCTCGGATGTCTGCAGTTCGCCGCGGAGCTTCAGGGCCTTCCGGTAGAACTCCAGCGTGGACCCTTCCACCCCGTCCTGGGCCGCGACGGCGTAGCGGCTGAACCATTCCGGCTGCGGCAGGTGGGCGCCGCCGTCGCCGAAGCCGAAGGAGGCACCTTCCGGGGACCAGGGCAGCGGCACGCGGCAGCCGTCGCGGCCGATCTCGACGCCCTTGTTGCGGAAGAAGGTAGGGTCCTGGCGTTCGGCGTCCGGGATCTCAGCGACTTCCTGCAGGCCCAGCTCTTCGCCCTGGTACAGGTAGGCCGAGCCGGGCAGCGCCAGCATCAGCAAGGTGGCGGCGCGGGCACGGCGCAGGCCCAGTTCGGCGTCGAGCTCCCCGGCCGGGGCTCCGGCGAGCAGCCAGCCCTTGCCGTCCTGGCCCTTGGCATGCTTACCGCCGCCCTTGGGCAGGCCGTACCGGGTGGCGTGCCGGACGACGTCGTGGTTGGAGAACACCCAGGTGGAGGAGGCGCCGGACTCGGTGGCCTCGGCGAGGTTGCGGGTGATGATTTCGCGGAACTCGTCGGCGTCGAAATCGGCCTGCAGGAGGTCGAAGTTGAAGGCCTGGCCCAGGCCCTCCGGGCTGGCGTAGCGGGCGCGGCGGGACGCGTGCACCCAGGCCTCGGCGACGGCGGTGCGCGGCGGGTTGTACTCGTTGAAGACCTCACGCCATTCGACGTAGATCTCGTGCACCTCATCGCGGTCCCAGAACGGGTGCGAGCCGTCGAGGAAGCCGTCGGTGCCGGTGTTGGCCTCGCTCAGCTCGACCTTGGACAGCAGCGGTTCTGTGAGGTCTTTGGTCAGGGCGTGCGCAACGTCGACGCGGAAGCCGTCCACGCCGCGGTCGGACCAGAAGCGCAGGGTTTTGAGGAAGTCGTCGCGGATTTCCCGGTTGGACCAGTTCAGGTCCGGCTGCTCCTTGGCAAAGATGTGCATGTACCACTGGCCGGGGGTGCCGTCCGGTTCGGTGATGCGCTCCCAGGCCGGGCCGCCGAACACGGATTCCCAGTCCGAGGGCGGGAGTTCGCCGTTCTCGCCCTTGCCATCCCGGAAGATATAGCGCTCGCGGGCGGCCGAACCCTTCGGCGACGCGAGGGCCTCCTGGAACCAGACGTGCCGGTTGGAGGAGTGGTTCGGGACGATGTCCGCGATGAGCTTGATGCCGGCGGCGTGCAGCGCGGCGGACATTTCATCGAAGTCCTCCAGCGTGCCGAGCTTGGGGTCCACGTCGCGGTAGTCGTCGACGTCGTAGCCGCCGTCGGCGAGCGCCGAGGGGTAAAACGGGGAGAGCCAGACGGCGTCGATCCCAAGTTCCTTCAGATACGGGACCTTGGCGGTGATGCCCTTGATGTCACCAAGCCCGTCCCCGTTCGAGTCCGCGAAGCTGCGCGGGTAGATCTGGTACACGGATGCCTGGCGCCACCAGTTGGGGTCGGCGGCGGAATCGGAACCGGACAGGGTTGCCAGCGTGGCGGTGTTCGACAAGGTGAATCCTTCGGGGCCGGGGATGGTGCCTGATGAGTGCGGTGTTCGGTCCCAACGGTGTCCGGGACCAGCGGCTCGGTTATTGGAGCGGATCTGATAATTTAGATACAAGCTAAATCTATTACCTGTTCAATTATGGGTCAGCATTCACGGGGAGGTCAAGATTCCGAAGCCGCCGGGCGCCGCCACGCCCCAATTGCTGCGCCGGGTCAACGCCCAGGCCGTGCTCGCCGCCGTTCGCAGCACCGAGGTGGCCACCGGCACGGACCTGATGGCGCGCACCGGACTGACCCGGGCCTCGGTGATCGCTGTCTGCGAGGACCTGATCCGGCGCGGCTGGATCCGTGAACTGGAAGCGCCCCGGAAGGACACCCCGCCCGCCGGCATTCCGCAGAAAGGCCGGCCGGCGCGCCGGTTCGAACTCCGGGCGCGGGCCGGCGTGGTCCTCGGCCTGGACATCGGGGCCGCCACCACCACCGCCGCCGTCGCCGACCTGCGGGGCACGGTCCTGGGGCGCGCCAGCGGAAGCTTCCGCGCCGCCGACATTCCGGCTGCGGAACGCATCAGCGTCGTCGACCGCGCCTGCCGGCAGGCCCTGGCAGCGGCCGGGGAGTCCCCGGCCAAGGTCCTGGCCGTGGGAGCGGGCATCGCCGCCCCGGTGGACCGCGGCGGCAACGTGCTGTCCGCCCAGCACTTCTGGAGCCTGTTCGACGTCGGACTCCGTTCGGCGCTGCTGGACCTGCATGGCTGGACCGTACTGCTGGAGAACGACGCCAACCTGGCCGCCCTTGGCGAACGCTGGCGCGGGTCCGGCGCCGGCGTGGATGACCTGGTTGTGCTGCTGGCCGGCGAGCGCCTCGGCGCGGGCATCCTGGAATCCGGGCGGCTGCTGCATGGCCGCGGCGGCGGCGCAGGCGAAATGGGATTCCTGGACATGGTGGAGGGCGTCGGTTCCAGCGACGGCATCGCCAGCCTGGCCCGGCAATGGCAGGCGGCGGAGGGCGGACCCACGGCCGGCGGCGAACCGGGCGCCCGCCGGGTGTTTGAGGACGCCGCAGCCGGGAACCGCGCCGCCCTCGCGATCCTGGACCGGCTCGCGGAGCGGATGGCCCGGGTCATCGCCGCAATCGCCAGCCTGATCAACCCGGAGCAGGTGGTGATCGGCGGCGCCGTCGCCGGTTCCGCCGGCGCGCTGCTGCCCGGAATCACCGCCGCGCTGCCGCGTTTCACCGCCACTCCCCCGCGGGTGACGGTCTCACCGCTGGGCGACACGATCGTGACCGCCGGCGCCATCCGGCATGCGCTGGATTTCGTTGAGGCGAATGCGCTGGAACTGGAACTGGCGGACTGATCGCGCCCCCGGCGGCCGCGTCTTCCCGCATCCGGTTGCTCAAGATTCGGCAACGATTGGGCACCCAAGTCGAAAGTTTCCCGCAGGTTTACTGATATTGCGCTATCCCATCCGTAGACTGGCGTCACTCTGGTCACTTGCGGCCGCCCAGCTGACCCGTCGGCCGGGCGGCGGTCTCATGAAAGCTAAAACGTGAACTCTTTTCGGATGAAGACTGCGTTGCTTGCCGCGCTGGTCCTAGCCTTCGCCTCGGTCCCGGCTACCGGAGTGGTGCCGGCCTTCGCCGAACCGACCCCGACGGCCACGGCTGCCCCGGCGGCGACGGGTGGCACGGCGGCCGCCGCTGCTGCGGCGACGGCAGCCCCAACGACGGCCGGCACGGCAACGGCAACGGCAACGGAACCGGCCCTACCGGGACCCCCGCCGCAACCCCCGCCGCAACGGCGAAGGTTCCGGCGCCGGCCGCGTCGACGCCCCAGCCGGCCCCAAGTGCCGGCGCCGCGCCGTCGCTGACCACGATCGAGTCGCTCCCGGTGCAAGGCTCCGAGCAGCCGTACATCGCGCACACCTTCGAGAACCCGCCGCCGGCGGGCAGGAAGGGCGCGCCCGCCGGGGCCGCCCGGCTGAACACCGAGTCGTACTCGCTGGCCCGCTCGGGCGACATTAAAGTGCGACTGGTCCTGGTCCAGCTGGCGGACCGGAAGGCCGAGATCTCGGAGACGGCCGCGAAGGCCTCCATCGCTACCAGCAGCAACTACTGGAAGACCATGTCCAACGGGCGGTTGTCGATGACGGTGACGAAAGTGGAGAAGCGCACCAGCAAGGCGACCTCCGGCCAGCGCTACCCGGACATGATGAACACGATTTCCAACGAAATCGGCTGGTCCCCGAACCCCTACACCGCCCTCGTCGTATTCGTCTCCAGCCCCACGCTCTCGGACGGAGCCTATGGTGCCGGCTGGAGCTACCAGGGCACCAGCGGCCGGGTCATCATGCCGCTGCCGGCATCTCTGACCAACAGCGTGCTGACCCACGAATTTGGCCACGTGCTGGGCCTCATGCACGCCAACAGCCTGCAGTGCGGCAGCGGCGCCCAGGACGTCGCCACCAACGCGGACGGTACCTTCGCGGATTCCAGCTGCAGCATCCGCGAGTACGGCGACAGCCTGGACCTGATGGGCGTCTCCCAGACCTCCCAGCCCACGATCAGCTCCACCCTGTGGGCCTACGGCGGCTTCGGGCGCGGCGATGAAATCGTCGACGCCGGGACGGTCACCGATGTGAAGAAGATTTCCCTGACGGCCTGGGCCGGCACCGCCGCACGGCGGGCTGTCAAGTTCAGGGATGCCGTCAGCGGCGAGGTCTACTTCCTCGAACTACGGCTGCCGGTCAGCTACGACACGGCCAAGGCCGTCTACCTCAACAGCGGCGTCAAGATTGTCCAGCAGCTGGGGGCGGGCTCGTTGATCCTGCTGCCCGACTCCCGGCCGTTCGCCGGCTACTACAACCCCCGGCAGGCCTGGCAGTCCGGACAGACGTTCACGACACACGCCGGCACCAGGGTCCACATTGACGGCATCTCCGCAACGGCCGCCTCCATCACCGTCACCCCGCCCCCTGCCGTTACCGGGGCCTTTCGCGACGCTTGGCTGGAAGCTGGCGGCGAGGCCGGCCTCGGCTATTCCACCAGCAGCGTTACCTGCCCCTTCGGCACGGCAACTTCGACCACCTGCCATCAGACTTTCCAGCGGGGCGTTGTCTACGGCACTCCGGGTGTCGGGACCCATGCGGTAAAGACCCCTTACATGGCCGCTTGGAAGGATGCCGGCTGGCAAGCCGGCATCGGCTACCCCATTGGCACCGAGACTTGCGGATTGTACGGCGGAGGCTGCTACCAGCCCTTCGAAAAAGCCAACATCTACTACACCCCCAAGACGGGCGCCTACGCCGTCACCGGCGCCTACTGGAATGCCTGGCGCGATGCCGGCTGGCAAGCCGGCATCGGCTACCCCATCGGCACCGAGACTTGCGGATTGTACGGCGGAGGCTGCTACCAGCCCTTCGAAAAAGCCAACATCTACTACACCCCCAAGACGGGCGCCTACGCCGTCACCGGCGCCTACTGGAATGCCTGGCGCGACGCCCGCTGGCAAGCCGGCATCGGCTACCCCATCGGCACCGAGACTTGCGGATTGTACGGCGGAGGCTGCTACCAGCCCTTCGAAAAAGCCAACATCTACTACACCCCCAAGACGGGCGCCCACGCCGTCACCGGCGCCTACTGGAACGCCTGGCGCGACGCCCGCTGGCAAGCCGGCATCGGCTACCCGAAGGGGCCGCCAAGCTGCGCACTGTACGGCGGAGGCTGCTACCAGCCCTTCGAAAAAGCCAACATCTACTACACCCCCAAGACGGGCGCCCACGCCGTCACCGGCGCCTACTGGAACGCCTGGCGCGACGCCCGCTGGCAAGCCGGCATCGGCTACCCGAAGGGGCCGCCAAGCTGCGCACTGTACGGCGGAGGCTGCTACCAGCCCTTCGAAAAAGCCAACATCTACTACACCCCCAAGACGGGCGCCCACGCCGTCACCGGCGCCTACTGGAACGCCTGGCGCGACGCCCGCTGGCAAGCCGGCATCGGCTACCCGAAGGGGCCGCCAAGCTGCGCACTGTACGGCGGAGGCTGCTACCAGCCCTTCGAAAAAGCCAACATCTACTACACCCCCAAGACGGGCGCCCACGCCGTCACCGGCGCCTACTGGAACGCCTGGCGCGACGCCGGCTGGCAAAAGGGTGTGGGTTACCCCACAGGGCCGGTTAAGTGCGGACTCTACGGGGGCGGTTGTTTCCAGTCGTTCGAACGCGCCAACAGCTACTACACCGCCGCGACCGGCGCCAACATGGTTGGCGAGCCATACTGGAGCGCTTGGCGGCAAGCAGGCTGGCAAGCCGGCATCGGCTACCCGCTCGGAACCGCCGTCGCATTCACCGGCTATCGGACGGTACCGTTCGAAGGCGGCACGATGACATACGATTCTTCGGGTGTAACCGTCGTCCGGAAGTGACAACCGTCGTCCGGAATAACAGCTGCGGCAGCGGTGCCGTTCGGTCAATTAGGGTTTGCATCCAGTAATATCCCCCAGGTCCCACTACATTTATTGGGTCCTCGAGCGCCGGGGACGTGGTCGCTGGACCCGGTATGACTTTCTCGCCCTGTCACTGATGATCCGGGGGTGTTGTCGCCGGGTTCGGAGGCACTTGCTGACCGCTGATAGGGACAAGGCCGGACGGTAGCGCCCAGGTCTCTTTGTAACGTGGGTGCCGGCAGCGGGTGTCGTGACTGCGGCCATATAGTGGTGCAAAGGAGCGCCGGTATGGATGAGGGATTCGACGTTTACTGCGGCCTCGATGTTGGCAAGGGCGCCCACCACGCCACCGCGCTGAACCGCGCCGGCGAACGTCTCTTTGATAGGCCGCTGCCGCAGGACGAAGCCCGGCTGCGGGAGCTTTTCTTGACGCTGCAGCAGCATGGAAACGTGCTGATGATCGTGGACCAGCCGAACACGATCGGGGCCCTGCCGATAGCAGTGGCCCGGGACTGTGGCTGTGAAGTCGCCTATCTGACGGGCCTGGCGATGCGCAAAGCGGCGGACCTGTATCCCGGGAAATCGAAGACTGATGCCCGTGACGCGTTCATCATCGCCGAGACGGCCCGGGCGATGCCGCACACCCTGCGCGCGGTCGATCGTGACAGCGAGGTGCTCTCGGCGCTGAAGGTGTTCTCCGGGTTTGATACGGATCTGACCCACGAATGCACGCGGGCGATCAACCGGCTCCGGTCCCTGCTGCTGCAGATCTTCCCGGCCCTCGAGCGCCCCTTTCCCGGCACCGTCCTGACCCGTCCCCTGGTCTTGGAGCTGCTGATCAAATATGCCGGCCCGACCAGTCTTCGCACCGCCGGACGAGGGAACGTGCTGCGCTGGGCCCGCAACCACAGCCGCAAAGACCCGACCGCGCTCATCGACGCCGTGTTCGCCGCCCTGGGCGAGCAGACGGTAACCGTCGCCGGAACCGACGCCGTTGAACTCGTCATCCCGCGCGTCGCCGCCCAGATCAAGGAACTCAAACACCAGCGGACCATCGTGGCCGAAGAGGTCGAAAAGCTCCTGGACGACTTCCCTCTTTCCCAGGTCTTGATGTCCATGCCGGGAGTCGGCATCAAGACCGCAGCAACGCTACACCTGACCATCGGCGACGCAGGCAGCTTCAAAACCGCCGGCCATCTCGCCGCCTACGCCGGAATCGCAGCGGTCACCCGCCGTTCCGGGACATCCATCCGCGGGGAATTCCCTGCCCGCTCCGGCAACAAAGAACTCAAGAACGCACTCTTCCGGTCCGCATGGATAGCCTCCTGCCACGACCCGCCCTCGAAGGCCTACGACGAGCGCAAACGCGCCGAAGGGAAGAAACACAACGCTGCCGTCATCTGCCTTGCCCGGCGCCCGCTGCGACGTCATCTTCGCCATGCTGAAAACGGAACCCTCTACCAAGAAAAGACTCCCCAAGCAGCTTGACTAAAAGCATAGGGACACCTCCCGACGGTTGACGCCAACCGCCGGGGCAGCTCCGCATGCGTGCCCGTCCGGCAATGGAGTCAACCGCCACCGGGTCCGGGGTCGCCACCATGGCGCCGACGGCGATTGCAGGGGATTCCGACGCCGGGCCCGAAGCCAGGCGGCACCTGCCGCCACCGTGGCAAGCAGGGCTCCGCTAGTGGGGACCAATGTTCCGTGGGCTCACTGGTCCCGGTTACGATCGCCGCCGGGGCGGGCCCCATCACTGCGCCGACGGCCCCCGCACCCTAGCGGGAGGCGGGGGCCGCCGCGGCCCGGTTGGGTTACAGGGCGTCGGCGAGCGGCGTCGTCCCGTCCCGGAACTCGATGGTCCGGCCCGCAGTCTCCGGTCGGCCCAACACCGCGGCGGCGACCCTGGCCACGTTGGAGCGCGAGGTGTCGGTGCCGTCCGACGTGTCCGCGGGGTCGACGTCGAGAAGCCCGTTGCCGGGACCGTCGGTCAGGGATCCGGGACCCAGGATGGTCCACTCCAGGCCGCTGGCCCGCAGGTGGGCGTCCGCGGCGGCCTTGGCCTCGGCGTATGCGTGGAAGCCGTTGTCCTCGGGCACGCCGTGGTCCGGCCCGGCGCCGAGGTAGGAGACCATCACGTAGCGCCGGACGCCTGCCTGGGCCGCTGCGTCCATCGAGCGGATGGCGGCGTCCCGGTCCACGGCGTAGGTACGTTCGGGGCTGCCTCCGCCGGCCCCCGCCGACCAGACCACAGCGTCATGATCCTGCAGCGCCGCAGCGAGCTCCGCCGTCGTGGACTTCTCCACATCCAGGACCAGCGGGGTGGCGCCGGTGGCCGCCACATCGTCGCTGTGGTCCGCGTTCCGGACGATGGAGGTTACGCTGGCTCCTTCTTTCGACAGAATGCCGGACAGTTCCATAGCCACTTTGCCGTGGCCGCCGATGATCGCGATTTTTGTCATCGTCCCATTGTGGCCCATCGGAGCCGCCCTCCGCATCCCTTGCTCCCTCACTTATGGCGGTTTTCAGCGCTTGGACAGACCATCGGTGGGCCGCTCACCCCCGTAAGTGGGTCGGCACCGGCGGGTTAAGACAAAAGGACCCCGCAGGCCTGGCCTGCGGGGTCATTCTGTAGCGGTGGGGAGGCTCGATCTCCCGACCTCACGATTATGAGTCGTGCGCTCTAACCAACTGAGCTACACCGCCACGAATGAGAAAAACCTGCGTCAAGCCGGTCAAAACCGCCTTGACACAGGCCCTCATTCAGAGCCCCCCACCGGAATCGATCCGGTGACCTCGTTCTTACCAAGAACGCGCTCTACCACTGAGCTAGGGGGGCAACGAGTAAATACTCTACCGGAAGATTCGGCTCCCAACAAATCGGCCCGCCCGGCCCGCCCCTCCCGGCGAAACCCGCGCGAAACCCCCGCGGTTCCGGGGCTATCCGGGGCTCCGGGACGCCCCGGGAGGGGCTGTCCGGAGCGCCGCGGCCCGGCGATGTGACCAAGCCAACGTCCGCCGTCGGCCGCGCCCGCGGATAGAGCGGATCCAGCGGCTTAACGCCGAACGGGCCGGCTCAACAGAGCCGGCCCGTTCGGGTGCCTAGGAACTAGCGGTTACCACTTGTTGCGGGGCTTGAAGCCGCCCTCGTGGCGGGGCTTGCGGGTGTCGGACCCGACGCCGCGCTCGTTGCGGTCGCTGAAGGAGCGGCCGCCGCGGTCCGCGGAGGAACGCTCGCCGTCGTTCTTCCGGAATTCGCGCTTGAAGCCGCCGTTGCCCTTAAAGTTGCCGCTGCCGCCGGAGTAGCCGCCGCGGTCCCCGCCGCGGTTGCCCTGGTAGGCGCCGCGGTCGCCGGAGGGCTTGCGGCCGTTGTCCAGTTCGAGGTGGATCAGTTCGCCGCCGATCCGGGTGCGGGACAGGGCCCGCAGCTGCTCGGGGCTCAGGTCGGCCGGGAGCTCCACCAGGGAGTGGTCCGAACGGATGTCGATGCCGCCGATCTGGGCGGAGGAAATCCCGCCCTCGTTGGCGATGGCGCCCACGATGGAACCCGGCATGACGCGCTGGCGGCGTCCGACGGCGATCCGGTAGGTGGCGTTGCCCTCGGTCAGGGTGCGGGTCGGACCACGGGAGCCGAAGCCGTCCTTGGAGCGCTCGCGCTTCTGGTATTCCGGAGCTGCCGGCAGTTCCTTGACCAGGAGCGGCTGGCCGCCCTGGGCCATGACCGCCAGAGCTGCGGCGATCTCGGCGGCCGGAACGTTGTGCTCTTCCTCGTACGAGGCAATCAGATCGCGGAACGCCGCAACGTCTTCGGACTCGAGGGTCTCGGTGATCTTCTCGGCGAACTTGCCCAGGCGGAGGGTGTTGACCGTCTCGGCGGTGGGCAGGTGCATCTGCTCCACCGGCTGGCGGGTGGCCTTCTCGATGGAACGCAGCAGGTACTTTTCCCGCGGCGTCATGAACAGCACGGCGTCGCCGGAGCGGCCCGCGCGGCCGGTGCGGCCGATGCGGTGCACGTAGGACTCGGTGTCGTGCGGGATGTCGTAGTTGATCACGTGGCTGATGCGCTCGACGTCCAGGCCGCGGGCGGCGACGTCGGTGGCGACGAGGATGTCGATCCGGCCTTCCTTCAGGGCCTCAACCGTACGCTCACGCTGCTGCTGCGGGATGTCGCCGTTGATGGCGGCGGCCTGGAAGCCGCGCGAGCGCAGCTTGTCGGCCAGGTCCTCGGTGGCCATCTTGGTGCGGACGAAGGCGATGACGCCGTCGAACTCTTCGACCTCGAGGATGCGGGTCAGCGCATCGAGCTTGTGCGGGCCCATGACCTGCAGGTACCGCTGGCGGGTGTTGGCGCCGGTGGTGGTCTTGGACTTGACCTGGATCTCGGCCGGGTTGTTCAGGTACTGCTTGGACAGCCGGCGGATCTGGCTCGGCATGGTGGCGGAGAACAGTGCAACCTGGCGACCCTCGGGGGTCTGCTGGAAGATCTGCTCCACGTCATCGGCGAAGCCCATCCGCAGCATCTCGTCGGCCTCGTCCAGCACGAGGTACTGGAGTTCGGACAGGTCCAGGGAACCCTTGGCGATGTGGTCGATCACACGGCCGGGGGTACCGACAACAACTTGGGCACCGCGGCGCAGGCCGGCCAACTGCGGGCCGTAGGCGGAGCCGCCGTAGACCGGCAAGACGGTGAAGTCGTCAATGTGCTTGGCGTAGGAGGTGAAGGCCTCGGCGACCTGAAGCGCAAGCTCACGGGTCGGGGCCAACACCAGGGCCTGCGTCTTGCGGGACGGGCCGTTCAGGTCGTGGAGCTCGGCCAGCCGGGTCAGCGCCGGTACTGCGAATGCTGCAGTCTTACCGGTGCCGGTCTGGGCCAGGCCCACGACGTCGCGGCCCTCGAGCAGCACCGGGATGGTGGCTGCCTGGATCGGGGACGGCTTCTCGTAGCCGACGTCCTGCAGGGCGGCAAGGACGCGGGCATCGATGCCGAGATCGACGAAGCGGAGGCCGGTTTCGTCGTCGCCGCTGGTTTCGGCCTTTTCGGGGCTGGTGCCGGCGGCGCTTTCGACGGCGCCGGGAGCAGCCGCTTCGGTGGTCTCGACGTCGGCCGGGGTGTTTTCGGTGTCGACGGAGTTCTGCTGATTTTCGGGCATAGGGGAATCTTCCTCATCCATAGGGGCCAGGCGGCACAACCCGAGGTGAGCGGAGCCGCAGTACGCGTGACGTAAGTGGCCGGGCAGACGTTGACCGGCCGGTCACATAGAAGCCCGGCGCTTTCGCAATCCCGTGGCAGGACTTCCCGCTGCAACTCTTGGCTGCTATCCCAGCAGTCTGTACAGCGTTTTCTTTAGCCGGCTCTCCCTATGAAAATGCCCGCATCACATTTGCGGGCCCCAACACTTGCCAGTCCTGCCTCAAAAATTGGGCAGGAATAAGGGATTTCCGGAGTGGGGGATATTTCAAGTGTAGGGCATGTGACTGCGTCGACGCCAATGCAGGGGCCCGGCGGCGGCGGTGACGTTCCGCACACGGCGGACCGGCTGGTCCGACTGGCACTCGGGTGGGAGCCGCGGTTCCGGTGCCGCTACTCCCCCGCGCGTGCCTGCAGCTTGTCGAACTCGATTTGGTACTCCGGCTGCAGCCTGATCAGGCCGTCGGCGTCGGCGTCCCGCAGCGCATCCATGGCTTCGACCGTGGGGTCGGAAAACCATTGGCCGACGGTCACGCCGTGGTCCGGGACGTAGAGCCGATGGATGTGGTCTCCGGCTTGGATGCTGCCGACGCGCACCACGCGCAGGTACGTACCCACCCGGCCGGCCTCGGTGAAGCGCTTCACCCAGTGCGGTTCGTCCATCCGCCGCTGGAAGGTCCCGCACGGCCGTCGCGGGGACGTGACCTCAACTTCGACGTCGAGACCGATCTTCCAGCGTTCGCCAACCACCGCGTTGGTGGCATCGAGGCCGGCGACCCGCAGGTTCTCGCCGAAAAACCCGGGCGGGATATCACGGCCGAGCTCCGCGGCCCAGTAGTCGGCGTCGGCCTGGGAGTAGGCGTACAGCGCCTGGTCTTCGCCGCCGTGGTCCAGCCGGTCGGCCTGGATGTCGCCGCGGAGCCCGAGGCGGTGCACTCTCACGGGCCCGTCGACGGGACGCTTGTCGATGGCGGTCACGCCCAGCCGGCCCTCGTCGCCCAGCAGCTGGTGGACCCGGCAGACGGCGAGCACGGATGCGGTGTTCATGGCACCAGTGTAGGCCTGCTGCCCCCGGCGGGCGGCGGAGCAGCGCTCCAGCCCGGTTCCAGCACGCAGCAGGCCGCGGCACGCCGGAGCCACCGGCGTGTCCGGCCGCGATCCTGCCCCGGGGCCGTTAAGAAGTGGGCGGGAACGCCGGGGCCGGGGCCGCACCAGAACATAGGATGCTCGCATGAGCCATGTTGGAGGAGCAGATGTGTCCGATGTCCTGTCGCTTGATTCCCTGCTGAGCGTCGAGGAACTGGCGGTCCGGGAGAGAATCCGGGATTTCACCCGCCAGCGGATCCGGCCCGGCATCGCCGCCTGGTACGACGACGGCGTCTTCCCGCTCGAACTGGCGCCGGAACTGGGGGAGCTCGGCGTGCTCGGCATGCAGCTGGAGGGTTACGGCTGCCCGGGCCGCTCCGCCGTCGAATACGGACTGGCCGCGATGGAACTCGAGGCGGGCGATTCGGGTATCCGGACTTTCGTCTCGGTGCAGGGTTCCCTGGCCATGACTGCCATCCATCTCTGGGGTTCGGAGGAGCACAAGCAGGAATGGCTTCCCCGGATGGCCGCGGGCGAAGTGATCGGCTGCTTCGCCCTAACCGAGCCCACCGCAGGCTCGGACCCGGCCGCCATGCAGACTTACGCCCGACGGGACGGGACCGGCGACGAGGCCGGCTGGATCCTGGACGGCGCCAAGCGCTGGATCGGGCTCGCCTCCGTAGCGGATGTCATGGTGGTGTGGGCCATGACCGACGACGGCGTGCGCGGCTTCCTCGTCCCGGCCGGCACGCCGGGGGTCACCGCGACACCGATCGGGCGGAAACTCTCCATGCGCGCTTCGATCCAGTGCGATGTCGTGTTTGACAACGTCCGGCTGGGGGCCGAGGCTGTGTTGCCCGCCGCCCACGGCCTGCGCGGGCCGTTCAGCTGCCTGAACGAGGCACGGTACGGAATTGCGTGGGGCGCCATGGGTGCCGCCCGGGACTCCTACGAGGCCGCGCTGCGGTACGCCCGGGAGCGGCTGCAGTTCGGCAGGCCGCTGGCCGGGTACCAGCTGACCCAGGAGAAGCTGGTGAACATGTTGCTGGAAATCCAGAAAGGCACGCTGGTAGCGCTGCAACTGGGCCGGCTCAAGGACGCCGGGAAGCTCCGCCCGGAGCAGATCTCGCTGGCAAAGTTAAACAACGTACGCGAGGCCATCGGCATAGCGCGCGAGGCCCGCACCATTCTGGGCGGAAACGGCATCACGCTCGACTACTCGCCGCTGCGGCACGCCGCCAACCTTGAGTCGGTGCGCACGTATGAGGGTACCGACGAGGTGCACACCCTGGTTCTGGGCCAGCACATCACGGGGCTGGCGGCCTTCCGTTAGCGGCCGGCATGGTTTCCCGCCCGCAGGCTTCCCTGACCGAGCTTGTGCGGTGAGGGTGCGGGCGGTGAGGACGCGCCGCCCCGGGGCTCAGGCAGAGAATCCGCCGTCGGCCTTGACCAGCTGGCCCGACATCCAACGCCCCTCGGGCGACAGCAGGAACGCCACCGTCCCGGCTATGTCCGCGGGGGTGCCGAGCCGTCCGCCGGGGTGCTGCCGGGTCAGGTCCTCGCGAAGCTGCCCGTCCATCCAGCCGGTGTCCACCGGCCCGGGGTTGAGTACGTTGGCGCTGATCCCCAGCGGGCCCAGTTCCCGGGCCGCCGCAATCACGATCCGGTCCAGGGCCCCTTTGGACGCCCCGTAGGGCAGGTTGAACGCGGTGTGGTCACTGGTCAGCGCAACGATCGCGCCGCCGTCGGCCGGTGCCTGCCGGGCAAAGGACGCAATCAGCTGCCAGCTGGCACGGGTGTTGACGGCGAAGTGGCGGTCGAAGCTCGCCAGGGACGTGTCGAGGAGGCCCGAGTCCACGGACTCCGCATGGCTCAGGACGAGCCCCTGCAGCGTCCCGGCCTCGTCCGCCACGGTGGCCATCAGCCGGTCCACGGCCAGCGGATCCTCAAAGTCGGCGGGCACCGCCACCACGGCGGCGCCGGTCGCCTGCAGCTCGGCGGTGAGGCGTTCGACGTCGTCCGGCTGGACACCCCAGGGCATCCGCGCGTCGTAGTCCTGCCAGTAGCTGAGCGCCAGGTCCCAGCCGTCGGCGGCGAGCCGCCGCGCAATGCCGGCGCCGATGCCGGCGAGCCTCCCGACGCCGGTGACGAGCGCCGTTTTGCGCTGCGCCGGCACGGCTGCAGGGTCCGGGCCGGCGGGCGTTGCCTGGGTGTCCGGGGCTGCGGGCGTTGTCGGAGTAGAAACCATGCCGCCCAGCCTAGCCTCCCGCCTAGGCCGGGACCGGTGCCGGAGGCAGCCTTGCCTCGGCGCCCGGCACCCGGCACCCGCACCGGCGGCACCGTCCGGTTGCGCGAGCTTGCACGCGGCCCCGTTCCCCGCCGGGACACCGTCCGGTTGCGCGAGCGTACACTTGCGGGCCCCGTTCCCCGCCGGGAAAGGGGCCGCAAGTGTACGTTCGCGCTCAGGGGCGGGGCCGCAAGTGTACGTTCGCGCTCAGGGGCGGGGGCGGAGGGCGGCGCGGGACGGACGGTAGGCCAGCGCCCAGTACACCAGCATCGCGATACCGCAGAGCACGCCGAGGCTGGCGAGGGTGAGCTGCCATTGGGTGGTCGGGCCCTTGCCCCACTCGTGCGCGCCGGCCAGCACCGCGAGGTACTTGGGCGTCAGGTAGAAAGCGACGGCGGAGGCGGCGACGATGATCCACCCGGCCAGCCGCATCCCGCCGTTGCGCGAGGGGACCCGGTGGATCGCGAAACCCATGCACGGCAGCGCCACGGCCATCCAGACCCAGTGGTGCGACCAGGACACCGGGCTGATCAGCAGCATCAGCAGCGCGGTGGCGGACACGGCGACGAAGTTCTCGTCCGCTGCGACGGCCCACTTGATCACGGCTGCGGTCACGGCGGCCAGGGCAAGCGAAAGCACCAGCCACACCACGGACGTCGGTGCCGAATCCGGCAGGCCCAGGTGCAGCAGCAGGCCCTTGACCGAGAGGTTGTCCACATAGCCCGGGCCGCCGATCCGACCGGTGTCCGGCAGGATCTTGGTCCAGAACGTCAGCGAGGCCGTGGGCAGCACGGTCCAGGCGAGCGCGATCGAGCCGAAGAACCCGGCGGCCATCCAGCCGAGGGCCTTGAAGTCGCGGCGGACCAGGAAGTACAGCCCGAACGCGAGCGGGGTCAGCTTGATCCCGGCGGCCAGGCCGATCAGCAGTCCCGCCGGCCAGCGCAACTCCCCCGCCCGGGATTTTCCGTAGAGTGCGAAGTCGGCCAGGATCAGGCCCATCAGGATGATGTTGATCTGGCCGAAGTCGAAGGTGTCCCGCCACGGGCCCATCAGCAGGACCGCCGCGGTCCCGGCGAGCGCCACGGCCCGGAACCGCCAGTCCGCGGCGGCGTCGCGCCAGCGGCCCAGCCCGAAGTAGTGCCGGGTCAGCCAGGCGGACACGACGGCGGCACCGAGCAGCGCGGTAGCGGTGAACACCAGGCCGCCGGCCCCCTGGCCAAGGCTGGCGACGGCGGCGAAGACCAGCGCGGCGAACGGCGGGTAGGTGAACGGCAGCCCCTCCCGCGGGGCATACAGCTCATTCACCCCGGTCTCCCCGGCCTGCAGCACCCGGTTTCCGCCGTAGAAATAGACCTCGAAGTCGTTCAGCAGCGGAATGTAGGCCGAATACAGCACCACCAGGGCGGCGACGACGGCGGCCGCGCCGGCCGCCGTCGCGATCCAGCCGCGGGTGGTGGAACGGGCTGCCCGGGAAGTGACGGTCACCGGAGGCTAGCTGCCCGTCTCAATGCGTGCGAGGGCCTGCTCGAGGTCCGCGATCAGGTCCTCGACGTCCTCGATCCCGCAGGAGAGCCGGATCAGGTTCTCCGGGACCGCCAGCTCGGTGCCCTTGACCGAGGCGTGCGTCATCTCGGAGGGGTAGTTCATCAGGGATTCGATGCCGCCCAGGGATTCGGCCAGCGTGAACACCGAGGTGGACTCGGCCACCTTGCGCGCCGCGGCCTCGCCGCCCTTGAACTGCACGGAGATCATGCCGCCGAACTTCTTCATCTGCTTCTTCGCCAGCTCGTGGCCGGGGTGCGAGGGCAGGCCCGGGTACAGCACGGCCTCCACCTCAGGGCGCTGGAGCAGCCACTCGGCCACGGCCTGGGCGTTGTCGCTGTGCCGGTCCATCCGCACGCCGAGGGTCTTCAGCCCGCGGGTGGTGAGGAAGGCATCCATCGGCCCGGACACGGCGCCGACGGCGAACTGCACGAAGCCGATCTTCTCGGCCAGTTCCGGGTCGTTGACGACGATTGCGCCGCCGACGACGTCGGAGTGCCCGCCGATGTACTTCGTGGTGGAGTGCACGACGACGTCGGCGCCGAGCGCCAGCGGGTTCTGCAGGTAGGGCGAGGCGAAGGTGTTGTCCACCACGAGGAGGGCGCCGGCGTCGTGCGCCACCTTGGCGAGCGCCGCGATGTCGGTGATCTTCATCATCGGGTTCGACGGCGTCTCCACCCAGACCAGCTGGGTTTTGCCGCCGGCCGCGATCCGCCGGCCGCCACGGCCGTGGCCACCGCGGCCGGATCGGCCATGTCCACCGGGGTGTTTCCGATCCCCCACGCGCCCAGCACGCGGCTGATCAGCCGGTACGTGCCGCCGTAGGCGTCGTTGCCGAGCACAATGTGGTCCCCGGGCCGGGTCAGGGCACGGATCATCGAGTCCTCGGCGGCAAGGCCCGAGCTGAAGGAGAACGCGTGCGAGCCGCCCTCCAGCGCGGCAAGCTGTTCCTGCAGCGCGTCGCGGGTGGGGTTGCCGCCGCGGCCGTACTCGTAGCCGGAGCGCAGCACGCCGATCGCTTCCTGGGCGTAGGTGGAGGAGAAGTGCAGCGGAGGCACCACGGCGCCGGTGCGCGGCTCGAAGGCCTGGCCGGCATGCACGGCGCGGGTGTTGAAGCCGGTGTTCGTCGCGGAAGAGCTTTCTGGCTGGGACATGGGACTCCTTGAACTGGTCAGTTGCTGAGGTAGGCGAGGAGGTCGTGGCGGGTCAGGATCCCCACCGGAGCACCGACGAAGGTCACCATCAGGGTGTCGGTGTCGGAGAGGAGTTCACGGGCGGTGGAGATCGATTCGAGCGAGCCGATCACGGGCAGCCGGGACTCCATGTGTTCGGAGATCTTGTCGGTGAGGCTGGCCTCGCCGCGGAAGAGCTTGGCGGTCAGGGTGCGTTCGTCGACGGCGCCGAGCACCTCGCCCATCACTACGGGAGGCTCCTGGGAGAGCACGGGGATGTGCGAGACGCCGTACTCGTTCATGATGTTAATGACGTCGCGGACGGACTCGTTCGGGTGGATGTGCACCAGGTCCGGCAGCTCGCCGGTCTTGGCCTTGAGCACTTCCCCCACCGAGGCTTCGTCGCCGGCGGCGAGGAAGCCGTAGGAGCGCATCCACTGGTCGTTGAAGATTTTCGCCAGGTAGCCGCGGCCGGAGTCGGGCAGGACCACGACGACGACGGCGTCCGCCGGCAGGTCTTTGGCCGCCTGCAGCGCGGCGACGACGGCCATGCCCGAGGACCCGCCCACGAGCAGGCCCTCCTCCCGGGCCAGCCGGCGGGTCATGGCGAAGGAGTCGGCATCGCTGACGGCGATGACCTGGTCCGGGACGGCCTTGTCGTAGTTGGCCGGCCACATGTCCTCGCCGACGCCCTCAACGAAGTACGGCCGGCCGGTGCCGCCGGAATAAACCGAGCCTGCCGGGTCGGCCCCGACAATCCGCACCACGCCGCCGTCGGACGCGGGCCGGTCCGCGGAGACCTCTTTGAGGTAGCGGCCGGTGCCGGTGATGGTGCCGCCGGTGCCGGCACCGATCACGCAGTGCGTGATTTTGCCGTCGGTGTCGTTCCAGATCTCCGGGCCGGTGGATTCGTAGTGGCTGGCCGGCGCGGCCGGGTTGGAGAACTGGTCCGGCTTGTACGCACCGGGAATCTCGGTGACCAGGCGGTCCGAGACGCCGTAGTAGCTCTGGGGGCTGTCCGGGGCGACGGCGGTGGGAGTGACCACGACTTCCGCTCCGTAGGCCCGCAGCACGGCGCGCTTGTCCTCGCCGACCTTGTCCGGGACCACGAAGATGCAGCGGTAACCCTTCTGCTGCGCCACGAGGGCCAGGCCCACCCCGGTGTTGCCGGAGGTCGGCTCCACAATGGTGCCGCCGGGCCGGAGCTTGCCGCTGCGCTCCGCCTCGTCAATCATTTTGGCCGCGATGCGGTCCTTGATGGAACCGCCGGGGTTCAGGTATTCGAGCTTCACCAGGACCGTGGCGGCGATGCCGTCGGTGACGTGGTTGAGCTTGACGAGCGGCGTGTGGCCGATGAGGTCCAGGACGGACTGGGCGTACTTCATAGGTACAAAGTTACCGTCTGCGGACCCGCGGGGACGCCGCGCCGCCGGGGCTGCCCTGAGGGTGCGAGGATTGGGCGGTGAACCGAAAGACCTGGCGGACGGCGCTGCGGAGCTACCTGGTCCCCGGCGGCATCCTCCTGGCCGGCGCCCTTGCCCTGGCAGCCGGGGTGCTGCCGTGGCCGGCCTTCGAGGAGCTCACCGGGCGCACGGTACCCGTGCTGTGCTTCGTGCTGGCGATGTCACTGGTGACAGAACTGGTGGACGACGCCGGGCTCTTCCGCGCGGTCACGGACCGGCTGGCGGCGCTGGGCCGCGGCCGGGTCCTGCTGCTCTGGCTGCTGGTGATTGCGCTGGCCTGCGTTTCCACCGTGTTCCTGTCCCTGGACACGACGGCGGTGCTGGTCACCCCCGTCGTCGTACTCCTGGCGGTGCACGCCCGGATCCCGCCGTTGCCGTTCGCCCTGACCACCATTTGGCTGGCCAACACGGCCTCGCTGCTGCTGCCCGTGTCCAACCTGAGCAACCTGTTGGCCCAGTCCCGGCTGGGCCTCAGCCCGGCCGGGTTCGCCTCCCTGCTCTGGGCACCGGCGCTGGCGGGGATCCTGCTCCCCCTGGTGCTGCTCTGGCTGGCTTTCCGGAAGGATCTGCGGGGCACTTACGGCCCGCAGCCGGTCCACCGCGCGCGGGACCGGGTGCTGCTCTATGCCTCGGCCTGCGTGATGCTGCTCCTGCTGCCGGCGCTGGTCTCCGGGATCCCGGTCTACCTTCCCGCGGCCGCGGCCGCGGCGGTCCTGCTGGGGTTGTTCCTGTGGCGCCGCCGGTCCAGCCTGCGCTGGTCGATGGTTCCGTGGCGTCCGCTGATGCTCACCGTCGGGCTGTTTATGGTGGTGGAGGCCCTGCATGCCAACGGGCTGACGGGCGTCCTGGCCGGGGTCGCCGGCTCCGGGGAGAGCCTGCCGTCGCTGCTGCAGCTGGCCGGGCTCGGCGCGGGGGCGGCGAACGCGGTCAACAACCTGCCGGCCTACCTGGTGCTGGAACCGGTGGGCGGCTCACCCGTGCGGCTTGCGGCCCTGCTGGTCGGTGTGAATCTGGGCCCGCTGGTGACCCCGTGGGCGTCGCTGGCGACGCTGCTCTGGCACGAGCGGCTGCGGGCCCTCAACGTGGACATCCGCTGGGGAGGGTTCGCGCTGGCCGGCCTCGCCGCCGTCGTCCTGACCGTCCCCCTCGCGGTCGTGGCGCTGTGGCTCGCCACGGGCATGCACTGATCCGGCGTCAGGCCCCCAGGTCGTTCCCCGCGGTTGTGCCGGCGTCGCTGGCTGCCTCACCGGTGGTCCCGCCGGCTGCGGCCGGGTCCGCCGGGGCCGCGTTCTGCCACAGCCCCACGATGTTGCCCTCGGTATCCGTGAAATACGCATTCCACCCGGACCCCGGCACTTCCATTTTGCCGCGGTGGACCGCCCCGCCCCGGGCCGCGATCTGCGCCAGCGCCTCGTCGATGTCGTCGACGTCGACCGTCACCACCGGGGCCGTGAGGTCGCCGCGGCGGAACAGTCCGCCGTTAATGGACCCGGAGACGGCGGGCCGTCCCTGCTCATCCATCGGGGTGGTCATCGCCAGGCTGTATTCCATCTCCGGCATGACCTGGAAATCCCAACCAAAGACTGAACTGTAGAACTCCCGCGCACGGTTCTGGTCGTCCGCGGGGAGTTCGAAGTGCACTACGCCACCAGCCATCACACTCTCCTGACCCTTGAAGCGGCCCGCGGCCCGGGCGGGCAATCGGCGCCACAGCCGGAGTCTAGTCCCACACCGGCACGGCCGATAAGGGACCTGCGGCCCCACTGCGGGAAGGCCGGGATGTGCCCGCCGTCGGCCCGGCATGGGAACATGTTCGGATGACCACCGCAGAGCTCCCCGCCGGCGCGTCCGGCGCGGCGGATGCCTCGCTGCGCTGGCACCCTGGCGGCCCCCTCGACCTGCTGCAGAGCCTCGGCACCCTCCGGCGGGGGCACGGCGACCCGTCCATCCGGGTCACCCCGGACGGATTCTGGATGGCGTTCACGACGGCGTCCGGTCCGGCCACGCTGCGCCTGGCCGCCGCCGGCCCGGCCTCCGCGCCGTGGATCGAGGCGCTCGCCTGGGGCCCCGGGGCGGCCTTGGCAATCGATGCCGTGCCGCGCCTGCTGGGCCGCGACGATGACTGGACGGGCTTCGATGCCCCGTCCTTCCACGCGACGCTGCCGCGGATCGTCGTCGAGGCGCGGCGCCGGAACCCCGCCGTCCGGCTGCCCGCCACCGGCCGGATGATCGACGCGCTGGTGCCCACGGTGCTTGAGCAGAAAGTCACGGTGATTGAGGCGCGCCGCGGCTACCGCTACCTGATGTACCGCTTCGGGACTGCCGCGCCCGGGGCCGGCACCGTGGCCCCCGCCAACCTTATGGTCCAGCCCACGCCCGAACAGTGGCTGCGGATCCCGTCCTGGGAATGGCACAAAGCCGGGGTGGGCCCGCAACGCTCGGACACGGTCATGCGGGCGCTGCGCTCTGCCGCCGCGCTGGAACGGCTGGCTGCGCTGCCGGCGGCCGATGCGGCAGCCAGGCTGCAGACCCTGCCCGGGATCGGTGTCTGGACAGCGGCTGAAGTGGTGCAGCGAACCCACGGCTGCCCGGATTCGATCGCGGTGGGCGACTACCATCTGGCCGCCTATGTCGGCGCCGCCCTGACCGGCCGGCGGACCGACGACGCCGGCATGCTGCGGCTGCTGGCGCCCTGGGCCGGGCATCGGCAGCGGGTGGTGCGGATGATCGGGCTCAGCGGTTTCCGGAAACCGGTCTTCGGTCCGCGGATGACCATCCAGGACCACCGCAGCCACTGATCCCGCGGTGCCGTCAGAGCTGCTGCCTGGTCTGTGGCGCTCCGGGGGCACTTTGACACGGCCACGCCGTCAACCCAGGGAATCCGACGCCGAACACCTCACCAAAGTGCCCCCGTACGGAGGCGTGCCACCGCAGCCAGTGACCCCGCGTTGCTGTCAGAGGTGCAGCCTGGCCACGGCCTCCTGGCGCATGTCCACCTTGCGGACCTTGCCGGACACGGTCATCGGGAAGGTTTCCCGGACGTCCACGTAGCGCGGGATTTTGTAGTGCGCCAGTTTGCCGCGGCAGAAACCGGCCAGTGCCGCGGCGTCCAGCGGCGCGGCGCCAGGCTTGAGGATTACGCAGGCCATCAGTTCCTCGCCGTAGGTGGCATCCGGAACGCCGATGACCTGCACGTCCTGGATGTCCGGGTGGGTGTAGAGGAATTCCTCGATCTCGCGCGGATAGATATTTTCGCCGCCGCGGATGACCATGTCCTTGATCCGGCCCTCGATCACGATGTAACCGTCCTCGTCCATGCGCGCCAGGTCGCCGGTGTGCATCCAGCCTTCGGCGTCGATGGCCTCGGCGGTCTTGTCCGGCTGGTCCCAGTAGCCCTGCATCACGGAGTAGCCGCGGGTGCACAGTTCGCCGATCCCGCCGCGCTGCAGCACGGCTCCGGTCATCGGGTCGACGATCTGGCTCTCCAGGTGCGGCATGGTCCGGCCCACGGTCTGCGTGCGCTGGTCCATGGTGTCCGTGCCGCGGGTCATGGTGGAGACCGGGGAGGTCTCCGTCATGCCGTAGCAGATGGCCACGTCGCGCATGTTCATGTCCGAAATCACCCGGTTCATGACTTCGATGGGGCACAGCGAACCGGCCATCACGCCGGTGCGCAGGGTGGAGAGGTCGTAGGAGGCGAAGTCCGGCAGGGCGAGTTCGGCGATGAACATGGTCGGCACGCCGTAGAGCGAGGTCCCGCCGAAATCCTGGACGGCCTCCAGCGCGGCGGCCGGCGAGAAGCCGCGGCCGGGAATGATGGTGGCAGCGCCGTGGCTGAGGGCGGCAAGGTTGCCGATCACCATGCCGAAGCAGTGGTAGAACGGCACCGGCAGCACCACCCGGTCGTGTTCGGTGTAGTCCAGCAGTTCACCGATGGAGTATCCGTTGTTGAGCAGGTTGTGGTGCGTCAGGGTCGCGCCCTTGGGAAAGCCGGTGGTGCCGGAGGTGTACTGGAGGTTGATCGCGTCGTGGGGACCGAGTTGGGCCATCCGCTGCTTCAGGGCGGAATGCGCGACGTCGTCGGCGCGCCGCAACAGTTCCGCGTAGCTTTGTTCCGCGCCGCTTTCCGGGACCCCCGCGGCGAGGCCGGGCACGCCGGCGTCGGGCAGGAAGACCAGTTCGTGCAGCTCCGGGCATGCCGCCAGCGCCTGCCGGGCCATGCCGGTGTAGTCGCTGTTCTTATCCGACGGCGCGGCCACCAGCATCCGCATGCCGTTCTGCTTGACCACGAATTCCAGCTCGTGGCTGCGGTAGGCCGGGTTGACGTTGACCAGGATCGCCCCGATTTTCGCGGTGGCGTACTGCAGCAGGGTCCATTCGGCGCAGTTCGGGCTCCAGATCCCCACCCGGTCCCCGGTCGCGACGCCGAGGGCAAGCAGCGCACGGGCCAGCCGGTCGACGTCGTCGTTCATCTTCGTGTAGCTCCACCGCCGAGCCTCCCCGCCGGGGACCGCCGCCGCCTCGATCAACGCATCGTGGTAGGGGAACCGGGCGACGATCCGCTCGAAGTGGTCGCCGATGGTTTCATCGATCAGCGGAACGTCAGTGTCCCCGGCTGTGTACGCAAGCATGGTGTGACGCTACCAACAGCCCGGCGGCATGAGAAGAGGAAAGCATGGAAGTCCAAGGAAATCTTTGGGTCATCTTCCGACGCCGGTGCAGCCGCCCGGTAGGGTGAAGGCCATGAGCGAACCCATTGACCTGCAGGCCACTTTCATCCCCAACGAGGGCGAGTTCTTCCGCGTGAAGCTTGCCCTGGACATCGCGATCGACGAGGTCGTCAACGAACCCGGCTGCATCCGCTACGAGCTGACCGAGGCGAGCGAGGACAAGCTGGTGCTGACCGAGCGGTGGGCCTCCCAGGCAGACCTGGACAAGCACTCGAAGGGCACCGCGGTCCAGGACCTGAACGAGTCCCTGAGTGCGCTGCTGGCCGAGCCCGTCAGGCTCGAAAAGCTCTAAAACGCCCGGCAGCCGCCCGCAACCCGCCCGGCAAAACTGGGGCGGGTTTGCGGGCGCAAAAACGCGGGGTCACCTCGCGCCCATAATCCCTTACGGGACGGGCGCGGAGTGACCCCGCGTTGTTTTTAGGTTGTTCTGGGGCCGGATTAGGCGTCCGGGATCTGGGAGCCGTCCTGCGGGGATGCCGCGGCCTCGGCCTGGGAGCGGGCCACGTGCGCGTGGACTTCCTCCATGTCCAGGGCCTTGACGGCGTCGACCACCTGCTCCAGCTGCTGGGCATTCAGTGCGCCGGGCTGGGAAAACACCAGCACCTTTTCGCGGAAGGCCATCAGGGTCGGGATCGAGGTGATGCCGGCCTCGGCAGCGAGCTGCTGCTCCGCCTCGGTATCGACCTTGGAGAAGACGACGTCGGGGTGCTTCTCTGAAACGGCCGAGTACGTCGGGCCGAACTGCTTGCACGGGCCGCACCATTCGGCCCAGAAATCTACGAGGACAATGTCGTTGTCCTCGACGGTCGATGCGAACTGTTCACCTGTAATATCTACGGTAGCCATGGGTCAACGGTACGCGAGGCGCCGGCGATTGTCCCCTGCGTTTCGCTGTCGGCACATCCGCCGCCAGGCTAGGCCCAGACGTGCGGGGCGGCGCGCCGGGCCCCCGGCAGCGCATTCGTTTCCCGCCACTCGTGGATCCAGCCCGGGAGCTCCAGGTCCGCCGGCGGCGCCCCGAATTCTCGGAGAATCTCTTCCTGGCTGACCGGCTTGCCCTTGCTGACCAGCCGGGTGGCGATGTGGGCGCGGGCGTAGATGTCGCCGTCCACCACCATGCGCTGCTCGAAGTAGATGGCCTTCTCATCCAGGCCGATGACCTTGGTCTCGATCGTGTACTGCTGCCACAGCTGCAGGGACCGGCGAAAGGCGATGGTCTCCCCCGCCACCACCGGCGTCCATCCGCGCCGGCGCATGGCCTTCCAGGTCCCGCTGCGCGCCATCAGGTCGAACCGGCCCAGGTCCATCAGGGAGAAATACATGCCGTTGTTGACATGCATCGCGATGTCAATATCCGTCGGCAGGACCCGCAGCGGCAGCGACGAGGCGTCCCAGATGCTCAGCGGCGAGCGCCGGGCGGACTTGAGGAGCAGGATGAGGGTGCGGAGCAGCAGGTGCATGCGGATCATGTTACCCGTCAGTAACATGAGTGCCAAGGACCCGCGCCCTGCCCGACGGTTGATAGGGGGCGGGCTGGTCAGCCTGCGGAGATGACAGCGACCGTGGCCTTGCGGCCGGAGCCGCGGATCGACCAGCAATTCCCGGCGCCGATCACCTCAAGGTCTTCGAGGTCTGCGTGCCGCAGCACCAGCGCGGTGTTCTCGTCCACCGCCACTGCCCGGTGGACAAGGCCCTCCGTCACCGCTCCGACGGCCCGGCTCAGGGTGCCGGCCTGCGCGGTGTGGACGTCGACGGCGAACGGCACCAGGCCCAGCCCGTCGCGGATATCGAGTTCGTCGAGGCCTTCGGAGCATTCCTCCGCACACACCTCGACGCCGCGGATCCGGTAGCCGCCGACCAGCGCCCGGCTCGGCGCGATCATCGCACCAGCGGAGAACCCCAGGTAGGGGGCGCCCGCCGCGACCCCGGCGCGGATGGCGGCCGCGGCGCCGGTGAGGCCTTCGAGGTAGTCGGGGGTGCGGCCGCCGCCGACGACGATCGCGTCGACGTCGTCGAATGCGCCCGGAACTGCAGGCTCATTGGTGCGCAGCAGCACCGGCATCAGCTGGCAGGGCATGCGGCTCCGCAGCGGCTCCAGGTAGGCGGGGAGGAAATACTCCGAGCTGCCCTCGCGGTCGAACAGCACCACGGCGATCCGGGGCGGCCGGTCCCCCACGCGGTTCCGTACATCCTTCACGAAGCGGTCGAAGACCACCGGTGTGGTCACGGTATCGGGGCCGCCGCCCACCAGGATGATGCTCATGGATATCACGGTACCCGCCCGGACCCTGGTCAGTCCGAGCCGACCAGCTCAACTTCGAAGCCGTCCGAGTTCACCAGGTAGGCGGCGTAGTGGCCGGGGCCGCCGGCGTGCGGATACCGCTCCGGGAACAGCTCGGACCAGCCGTGGGCGGGGGCATCCGCCGCCAGCGCGTCCACGTGCTCCTGCGTCCCGGCCCGGAAGGCCAGGTGGTTCAGCCCGGGCGCGGTGCGGTGGTGGGTCCGGCCGCTCAGGTCCGGGGATTCTTCGACGACGATGTATGTTGGCCCGCGCCGCCAGCTCCGCCCGCGGGCCCAGTCCTGGTACTGCCCGTAGCCGAGTACGCCCAGCAGCCAGCCCCATTCGTCCCGGGCCCGTGCCAGGTCCGGGACCCACAGCTCAACGTGGTGCAGGGCACCGAAGGATTCGTCAGTCACTGTCAGAGTCTTGCACTTGCCTCAGCCCAGGCTGCCGCGGGACGCCTCCAGGACGTGGACGACGGCGGCCGAACCGACACCCCGGCCGGTCAGTTCCCCGTCCACCCAGTACCCGAGATTAGCGCTGAGGAAGGGGCCCCGCACGATCCCGCTCAACGTCATCGTGCCCACGGCCCGGTCTCCGGCCAGCAGGACCCACGGAACGCCGGTGCCGGCGGCGAACATGCCGAGCCTGCCCGCAATATTGGCACGCTGGCCCTCCGTGGTGAAGAACTCCGGGGTCCGGACCGGCTCCCAGGGTGCAAGGTGGCCCCGGTTCCGCCGGTAGGCGGCACCCAGCCGCTCGGCGTCGGCCCCGCGGAGCAGCCTGATGCGGACGTCCCCGGGCAGGTCGGCCGCCAGCGCGTCCAAGTCCTCGGTCATCAATCCCAAAATTTCCGGATCCCCCCGGCGGCGGCCGCGAGCGCCTCGCCGCTGACCGGGACCGAGCATTCGTTCATGCCGCGCTCTGGCCACCGCGCCACCACCTGCAGGTCTCCGCCCGAGGACAGCGGCCAGACCCAGAACTTGGCGGAGTAGCTCAGCTCTTCGTCGCTGCCTGCCCCGCCGCCGCCCCCGGCCGGCATGATCACCGGCCCGTCGGGGCCGGCCTCCTCGGGGCTCCAGGGGCGCATGCCGTTTTCCGAGGCCTTCCGCCCGTCCGGGTACCCGACGCCGAAGCGGAGCCCGCCGTCGCCGTCGTCCCTGGCCCCGTGGCGGAAAGCCGGCCGGTTGAAGCACTGTTCCGTCACCAGTGCCCATTCCGTGTCGGTCTCGCTCCCCCGGCGCACCGTCCAGACCAGCTCGATTACGCACCCGGTTGTAAACACCTCGACGCTCTTGATCGCCATCACCAGTGTCGGAGTGCGCTGAAGGAACTGGCCGACGGAGACGACCGCTGGCAGCTCATCCGACGGCGGAGCGGCCCAGACGGGCGGAATATGCCTGGGCATCCGCGGCCGCTGCGGCGGGGTAGGCAGGTCATCGAAGAAGGACATGCCCCAATCCTTGCACCGTAGTCAACCCTGCCGCCGAGGGCGGCACGGCCAGCGGTTAGACTCGGGGCATGTCGGCTCTGTGGGGGGCGCGGGTTCTGCGCGCAAAGGCGTTGCTGCTGGTCCTGCTCCTGCCGCTGGCTGCCTGCGAGTACAGTCCGGACGAACCGGCCCGGGCCGAGCCCGCCGCCACCCCCTCGGCCAATCAGGCGCTGTTCCTGGCCGACCTGATGCATCAGCTCGCGGGGCCGCCTCCAGCCGCCGGCCTCCCCTATGCCACCGGCCGGACGGCCGACTGGACCGGAGAGCTTCCCGCCGGTGACTACCTGCTGACGACGGCCTGCTCCGGGGCCAGCCGCCTCGAAGTCAAAATGGTCCGCGGGGAAGCGCTCCCGGAGGCCTGGGACTACCCGTGCGGCGAGCGCCGCGAATCGTTCCTCCGCCACTCCGGAGGCGCGCTTATGGTACGCGTCACGGCGCTCTACGGGCTCGAGGACGGCGTCGCCGGGATGAAGATCGAGCCCAACGCGGACCAGTCGCTTCGCGAAAATTTCGAGGCCAGCGCATGGGCAGAGGCAGTTCTGGGCCCTTCAATTCCCGGCGAAATCAGAGGCTCCGCGAGCTCCACGGCCCCGACCAGTTTCGGGCTGTCCGCCCCTCCCGGCCACTACGAACTGGACTTCGCGTGCCGCGGGACGTCATCGGTGCGGCTGTCCATCCAAAGCTGGAACGGCTCCGAGGCCCTGGCCGAAGAGGCCGTACCGTGCGGCGAGACCCTCAACACCGAGCTGTGGCTGCCCTCGGAGGGCGCCGATCTGAGGATGGCGCCGGCGGGCGGCGACGGGCAGTACTCCTTCAGGCTCCTGCCGAAGGACCGCTGAGCAGCCGCCTCGGCGCACGGGATCGGGGCCGCACCTTACGGCTTCCCTGCGGCTCCGTCGCCGGCGCCGTCTTCGGCCTGCTCCCGGGTCCCGGCCACGGCAATGATCATCCGCTCCATCGGGGCGACACCGGCGAAGCGTCCCGCGTTGTCCGTCACCAGGAGTGAGTCGAACCTTTGGTCCTTCGGCCGCGTCATGGCACGGGCCAGCGCCTGGCTGAGCGGGGTATCAAGGTTCACGCGCATCCCCGGGCTCACCACCCCCAGCACGGAGGCCCCGGCGTCCAGCACCGCGACCGGGCGGAGGTGCTCGCTGAGCAGTACGACGGCTTCCAGCGCCGGGTCGGCCGCGAACACCTCGGCCGCCTGGGCGACACTCGTGGCCGTCGGCGCCGGCTCGACGACGTCGCGGATCACCGTTTTGTCAGCCACCGGACGGGTGCTGGCCAGGCGGTGCGCGAGGTCAAGATCGATGCCGGCCCAGGGCGGAGCGGGTCGTGCGAGGTAGTAGCCCTGTACCAGCGGGACGCCCAACGAAACAAGCGCATCGAGCTCCCCGGCCCGTTCCACGCCCTCGGCCAGGATCCACGCATCAACGCGGCTCGCAAAGGCGCCGAGCATTCCAATCAGCGCGCGCTTGGCCTCGTCGCGGTCGACGTCCTGGACCAGCGCGCGGTCTACCTTGATCATGGCCGGCCGCAGCGCAAGCAGGTGGCGCAACCCCGCGTAGCCGGCCCCGGCGTCGTCGACGGCAATCAGTGCGCCGGCGGCGCGCAGCTGGTTGAGGTCCGGTTCCAGTTCCACGTAGGAGTCGATGGGTGTCTGCTCCGTCAGTTCGACGATCAGTCCGCCCAGGCCGCCTTCGTCGCGCCAGACGCTGCGGACGCTCTCGGACGTGAGCAGTTCCGGCGACACGTTGAGGGTCAGGAAGCTGTTGGCCGGCAGCGCTGCACGGGCTCTCAGCGCGGTTCGCAGCGCGGCCGACTCGAGCTCGGCGGCTTTGCCGTGTTCACGGGCCGCGGCGAACCACACTTCAGGGTTCTTCTCGGCGTAGCCGGGGAACCGGGCGAGGGCTTCGTAGCCAACGACCGCTCCGCGGACGGTGTCGATAATGGGCTGATAGGCCGCCGCGAGCCCCTCACCCCGGCAGGCCGAGGCCAACAGCGCTTCCCAGTCCGGCGCGCCGCCCGCGGGCTGCAGGCCGCCCGCCGCAGGAATCAACTAACCGGGTGGATGGCTTTGTGCACCGACTCGACAAGTTCGGCGGACAGATCGGTCAAACCATGCACGGACGCGGCATGGGCGCCGACGCGGACCAGAATTTCGTCGTCCGTGCTGCAGACCCAGCGGGCTTCGCAACCGGGCACAACGTCACCACATGCAAACGACTTCATTTCAGCTCCTAAGGCTTTATACGGTCAACGGCCTAACCTTACTCCGCAGTAATGCCAAATCGGCCGATTCGGCGGCCAGGCAGCGGCGGAAAATTCAGGCTGCTGCGGCTCCCCGGACGGGTCAGCCGGGCACGCTTCGCGATCCGTCGCTGGCGGCGAGCCCCAGCAGCCACCCCACGGCTTCGGCCCTGGAGGTGAAGTAACGCTGCGGGCATTCATTTCCGCGGCGCATCCACGCCGCGACCACCCGGTCCACGTTTGATTCGCCAACCAGTGCCACGGAGGAAACGAAGCGGCTCTCCAGATAGTGGTTGCGGGCCCCGGCCGTCAGCTTGACATCGCTGATATCGATCAGCAGCGGCAGCATCCGGCCGGCGCTGATCTTCGAAACGGCCAGGACGGATTCGACGGCGTCCGCCGCATCCAGCGCGGTGCCGGACGCCCAGGCCAGCCGAAGAATTCCGTCCTCCGCCAGGCCGAGCGTTCCCTTGCCGCCAGCCAGGATCAATTCCATGTGGTTCCTCCTCCTGCCACAGCGTAGCGGCTCGAGGCCCCAAACGTGACGACGGCCACGTTCCGGAAGGTTAAATGACCCGGGCCGGCCCATCGGCTGCCCCGCAACGGCCGTTGTGGCCCTCAAAAGGGCGCCGACGGAGCAGCGGACGGGAGGAAATGAAAAGCCTCCGGAACCGATCGGTTCCGGAGGCTTTTCGAGGGTGGCAGATGAGGGATTCGAACCCCCGTAGGCGTTGCCAGCTGATTTACAGTCAGCCCCCTTTGGCCGCTCGGGTAATCTGCCGAACTTCAAAAGAAGATCACTCGCGGCTTCAGTCTCCGGAACGCCTGTTTCCAGTCCGTTCCGCTTCCAGCAACCGCGGGCAAGACAACTTTACAGAACTTCCGCCGAAGAATCGAATCGGCCCCTCGCGGCCCCGAAGAGCCCGGAAAATCAGGCCTCGTCGCGGATCCGGCCGGCGAGTCTGGCCTCGAATTTCGCGGCCTGCTCCGCGGTGACCTGGTTCAGCTGGACCGCGCGGGCCAGATCATCGTGCACTCCATCGAGGCGGGCGGAAGCCTCAGCCGCCGGGCTGAGGATGATGGAGGCCGCCAGCGCCGCGGCGGCGACGGAGGTCACCGCCGTCGTGATGGAACCCGCCGCGGCGGCGGTGGTGCTGGTGACGGAGCGGATGGCCTTGCGGTTCATGTGTCTTGCCTTTCGAGCGGCTCTTCCAACGGAAACAACTCTTCCGGAGCAAGCTTCGTTCCCCCCTAGGTTCAGCTTTGAGCCGACTGTGAGGGCCGGCCGGCGCCGGGCACCTTCACATCCACCGCATCCGTACTAGGCTGGAATGCAGAAAACAGCGCCCTTAAGCAGGGCGTCCGGACAACCATCAGGAGGACAGTCATGGCAGGCGAATCCACATTCGACGTCGTCAGCAAGGTCGACAAGCAGGAGGTCGCCAATGCGCTGAACCAGGCCCAGAAGGAACTGGCGCAGCGTTACGACTTTAAGGGCGTCGGCGCGGAGGTTGACTTCAGCGGCGAGAAGATCCTGATGAAGGCCAACTCCGAGGAGCGGGTGCTGGCTGTTCTGGATGTGCTGCAGTCCAAGCTGATCCGCCGCGGCATCTCCCTGAAGTCCCTCGACACGGGCGAGCCCTACCCCTCCGGCAAGGAATTCCGGCTCGAGGCCACCATCAAGGAGGGCATCGCGCAGGATCTGGCGAAAAAGATCAACAAGCTGATCCGCGACGAGGGCCCGAAGTCCGTCAAGTCCCAGATCCAGGGCGATGAGCTCCGGGTGACGTCCAAGTCCCGGGACGACCTCCAGGAAACCATGAACCTGCTCAAGGGTTTCGACGAGGCCGACTTGCAGTTCGTGAACTTCCGCAGCTAGCAGGGCAGCACCGGCCGGGCTTCAGCGTCATCACCGACGCCGGGGCCCGGCTTCTTTGTGCCTAGCCGCGCGGCCGCCCCGCCATCCGTTCCAGCCGACCGATGCGCTCGGCCATCGGCGGGTGCGTGGAGAACATCCGGGCCAGCCCGCCGCCTCGGAACGGGTTGGCGATCATCAGGTGCGAGGCGTTCACCAGCCGCTGGTCCTGCGGCAACGGGGCCAGCTGCACCCCCTGTTCGATCTTGCGCAGCGCTGAGGCCAGCGCCAGCGGGTCGCCGGTCAGCGCCGAGCCGTCTTCGTCGGCGTCGTACTCCCGGGTGCGGGAAATGGCCATCTGGATCAGCGAGGCGGCGAACGGCGCCAGCAGGGCCATCGCGAGCAGGGCGAGCGGATTGCCGTTGCGGCGGTCGCCGCCGCCGAAGAACAGCAGCATCTGGCCTACTGAAGTGATCACCCCGGCGACGGCGGCGGCCACCGAAGAGGTCAGGATGTCCCGGTTGTAGACATGCATCAGTTCGTGGCCGAGCACCCCGCGAAGCTCGCGGGCGTCCAGCAGCTGCAGGATGCCCTGCGTGCAGCACACTGCCGCATTTTGCGGGTTCCGGCCGGTCGCGAAAGCGTTTGGAGCCAGCGTCGGCGAAATGAAGATCCGGGGCATCGGCTGGCTGGCGCGGGCCGAGAGCTCCCGGACGATCTGGTACAGCTGCGGCGCCTCGGCCTCGGTCACCGGGTACGCCTGCATGGACCGGATGGCGATCTTGTCGCTGTTCCAGTATCCGTAGGCAGTGGTGCCGACGCCGATCAGCGCCATGATCCAGATCGGCGCCGCGCTGCGCATGCCGGTTCCAATCAGTGCGCCCAGTCCGAGCAGCACGGCCCAGAGCACACCGAACAGGGCTGCCGTCTTCAGGCCGTTGTGATGGTTGTGCACTGATCCTCCCAAGCCATAACGCCGTGCGGGGTGTTCCCACGGAACACCCACTTGAGAAACGAACCGCTAGGGAACCGGGTTCCGCGCGTCGTACTTGAGGAACCCGGACTGCCAGCGGGCCACGAGCCAGGCCACTGCCGCGCAAAGCAGGCCGCCGGCCAGCAGGACCCAGCCCTCACTGAGCAGCTTAGTCGCGCCGCCGGCCAACATGTCCCCGACCCGGGGGCCGCCGGCAACCACCACGACGAACACACCCTGCAGGCGGCCGCGCAGGTGGTCCGGGGTGGCGGATTGCAGGATGGTGGTGCGGAAGACGGCGCTGATCGAGTCGGCGATGCCGGCGAGCGCGCAGCACACGGCAGCGGGCACCAGCCACACGGTCACGCCGTCGGCGCCGGACCGGCCGGCGAGCACAACGACGAGCCCGAGCCCCGCGATGGAGGCGCCCCAGCCCATGACCGACCAGACCACCGCGGCCCCTTGCGCCCGGACCGCCCCGAGCGGTCCGGAAAAGAGCCCGGCCAGGAACGCGCCGACGGCGGTCGAGGCCAGCAGCACGCCGACCGTGGCTTCACCGCCGCCGATCATCAGCGCGCCGATGGCCGGCAGCAGGGCCCGCGGCTGGGCCAGGATCATCGCGACAAGGTCAATCACGAAGGTCATCCGCAGGTTGGGCCGCGTGCCAAGGAAGCGGAAGCCCTCCACGACCGAACGCAGGCCCGCGCGGTGCGACTGTTCCCCCGGCGGCATCGGCGGCAGCCTCAGGAGGGCCCAGACGACGAACGCGAAGCTGGCCACGTCAATGGTGTAGGTCCAGGCGAAGCCGATGGTCGCGACCAGCACGCCGGCCAGCAAAGGCCCGGCGGTCATGGTCAGGCCGAAGCTCATCATGCTCAGGGCGTTGGCGGCGGGCAGCAGTTCCTTGCGGACCAGCACCGGGATCATGGCGCTGCGTGCCGGCTGGTTGATGGCCTGCGCGCCGCTCTGCACCGCAACCAGGACATACAACAGCCAGACGTTCCCCAGCTGCAGCCAGGCCTGGAGGGCGAGGCCTGCGGTGGTCAGCCACAGCACCGCCGACGCGAGCAGCGCGACCCGGCGCCGGTCGTGCGCGTCCGCGATGGAGCCGCCGAGCAGGCCGCCGAACACCAGCGGCACCAGGGCGAAGATGCTCAGCAGGCCCACATAGACGCTGTCCTGGGTGAGCCGGTACACCTCGAGGCTCACCGCAACCAGCGTGAGCTGGCTGCCCAGCGCCGAAGCCGCGGATCCCAGCCACAGCCGGCGGAACGCCGGACTTTCGCGCACGGGCGTGATGTCCGCCAGAAATTTCCCCACCCGGCAACTCTAGTGCGGTGCCGGGTGGAGTTAGCCACGCCTTATTGTGAACTACTAAAAATAGGTGCTTGAATGGGGCCATGACGGATTTCGTGGGCGGCAGCGAGGCATGGTCCGCAGCCCTGCGCGCCCACGGCCGCCGGGTGACCAAGCAGCGGCTGGCCGTGCTGGCCGCCGTCGAGCGCCATCCGCATTCGCCGGCGGACGGCATCCTGGCCGCAGCCCGCGAAGACCTGCCCGAGCTCACCGCCCAGTCCGTCTACGTGGTGCTCGGAGACCTGACCGAACTGCAGATGCTGCGGCGCTTCGAGCCTCCGCATTCCCCCGCGCTGTACGAGACGCGGGTGGGCGACAACCACCACCACGCCGTCTGCATCAGCTGCGGCCGCGTCGAGGACGTCGAATGCGCCGTCGGCCACGCGCCGTGCCTCACCCCGCACTGGGACGAGGACGCCAGGCCGATGACCATCCAGATCGCCGATGTCCTCTACCAGGGCATCTGCGCGGACTGCCAGCAGACCCAACAGCTTCCCTCCGAACGTAATTAAGTACAAACAAGAAATAGGAGAACGATGACTCAGAACATCTCTGCGCCCGCGGTGTCCACGACACAGTCCGGTGCCCCGGTCACGTCCGATGCCCATTCCCAGACCGTCGGCGCCGACGGCGCGATCATCCTGACCGATCACTACCTGATCGAGAAGCTGGCCCAGTTCAACCGCGAGCGTGTGCCGGAGCGTGTTGTGCACGCCAAGGGCGGCGGCGCGTTCGGCACCTTCACGACCACCGAGGACGTCTCCAAGTACACCAAGGCAGCCCTGTTCCAGCCGGGCACCGAAACGGACATGCTCATCCGCTTCTCCTCCGTCGCCGGCGAGGCAGGCTCCGCGGACACCCTGCGCGACCCGCGCGGATTCTCCGTGAAGTTCTACACCACCGAGGGCAACTACGACCTGGTCGGCAACAACACCCCGGTGTTCTTCATCCGCGACGGCATCAAGTTCCCCGACTTCATCCACAGCCAGAAGCGCCTGCCGGGCACTCACCTGCGCGACGCGGACATGCAGTGGGACTTCTGGACCCTCTCCCCCGAGTCCGCCCACCAGGTCACCTGGCTGATGGGCGACCGCGGCCTGCCGGCCTCCTGGCGTGAGATGCAGGGCTACGGCTCGCACACCTACCAGTGGATCAACGCCGAGGGCGAGCGCTTCTGGGTCAAGTACCACTTCAAGTCCAACCAGGGCGTCAAGTCCCTGACGGGCGACGAAGCAGAGGAACTGGCCGGCGCGGACGCGGACTTCTACATCCGCGATCTCTCCGAGAACATCGCCGCGGGCAACTTCCCCTCCTGGGACCTGCACGTCCAGGTGATGCCCTACGAGGACGCCAAGACCTACCGGTTCAACCCGTTCGACCTGACCAAGGTCTGGCCGCACAGCGACTACCCGCTGATCAAGGTCGGCACCATGGAACTGAACAAGAACCCGGAGAACTACTTCGCGCAGATCGAGCAGGCCACCTTCGCGCCGTCGAACTTCGTGCCGGGCATCGCCGCGTCCCCGGACAAGATGCTGCAGGCCCGCATCTTCTCCTACGCCGACGCGCACCGCTACCGCGTGGGCACCAACCACGCCCAGCTGCCGGTGAACCTGCCCAAGAGCCAGGTCAACAATTACAGCCAGGACGGCGCGGCACGGTACCACTTCAATGCCCCTTCGGCCCCGGTGTACGCGCCGAACTCCTTCGGCGGCCCGGCCGCCGTGGAACCGCAGAACCCGGCCGGCGGCTGGGAGAACGACGGCGAGCTGACGCTCTCCGCGCACTCCCTGCACGCCGAGGACGGCGACTTCGGCCAGGCCGGCACGCTCTACCGCGAGGTGTTCGACGACGGTGCCAAGGCCCGCCTGCTGGAGACCCTCACCGGCGCGGTGGGCGGCGTGAAGAACGCCGACATCAAGGAACGCGCGATCCAGTACTGGACCAACGTCGACACCGACCTCGGCGCAAAGCTGCGCGCCAACCTGGGTGCCGCCGCCGCTGCTGCCACCTCGGACGCCGAGGCTGCCAACAAGATCGGCTAGTTCCGCCTGCAGACAAGAACACCCCGCCGCGGTTCCTCCGTGGCGGGGTGTTTCTGTTCGCCCGGGACGCGGGCGCGCCACTATAGTCTGTTGAGTGAATTCCGGAATCATTTACCTGGTCGGCACTTCCGGCCACCCCAACTTCGGCGACGAATTTATTGCCGCCGCATGGCTCAAGCACCTGGCCGCGGCCCGGCCCGACGCCGATGTTTGGCTCGACTGCCCCCAACCGGGCATGGCCCAGGTCCTGTTCGAAGGCCTGCACCCCCGGCTCCGGATCACCAACACCCTCTGGCGCCTGGTCCACGACACCGCCGACCTCCCCGCCGACGCCGCAGCCAAAACCATCCGCGAACGCGTCACGAACTTCGGCACCCCCGCCTACGACCTGGGCATCCTCAAACTCCGCGAAGCCGAATCACTGCACCTGATCGGCGGCGGCTACATCAACAACACCTGGCCCGCCCACACCGGCCTCCTCGAGGGCATGCGCGCGGTCAGCGAAACCACCGGCGCCCGGCTCTACGCCACCGGGCAGGGCCTGATGCCGGCACTCCCGGCGGACGACACCCCGACACCCCTCTTCCAGGGATTCCACCACGCCAAAGCCCGGGACGAACCCAGCGCTGCCGGCCACGGCCTGGACCTTGGCCTGGACGACGCCTTCCTCGGCATCGCTGGGGAACTCGGCCGGAACAACGCTCCCGCCGGGCTCTACGTCTGCATCCAGAGCGACCTGGCCGACCCCGGACGCTTCCAGGCCGCCGTCGACCTCGCCCGCACCCAGGTCGAACTCGCCGGCCGCCGGGGAATCAAGGCCTACTACGTCGAAGCGATCCCCGGCGTCGACCACGCCGCCTACGAACGCCTCGCCGACCGCATCCCCGAGACCCGGTTCATCCCCTTCTCCCGCGTCTGGACCGAAGGCCTGCCGCTCTCCGCACAACAGACCTGGGTCACCTCCCGCTTCCACCTGCACCTGCTGGCCGCCGCCGCGGGTGCCCGCGGCATCGCCGTCGGCGTGAAAAAAGGCTACTACGACGTCAAGCACGAATCCGTCGCCGCCCTGGGGAGCGGCTGGTCACTGGCCCTCGGCGAGGAAAGCCCGGCCATGCCCGAACACCCCGGCCAGCTGGCGGCGAAACTGCCCGCACTGCTCGAACAGAAACGCACCGAAGCCGAAACGCTCTACCCGGCGCTCTCCGGCCAGGGCGGATCCCTGACCGCCGGGGCCGCCAAGCTTTTCAACAAAACCATGGGCGTTTCCCTGAAAAACAAGATCCGGTCCGGAGTGCGCTGACGCACCCATGCTGACTTGGCTTCCCGGGCTGCTCCCGCACGCCCTGACCGTAGTTCTCCTTATCACCGCGTTCTTCCTGCCGGGCCTGCTGGTGCTCCTGCCGCTGAAACCGGGCTGGCCGGCGGCCGTTGCCCTCAGCCCGGCCGTCACCTTACTGATCTTCCTCGCCGGAAGCCTGGCGGCCGACGCCGTGGGGGTGCCGTGGGGCCCCGCCGCGGCCGCCCTGAGTGCCGTTCCGCCGGTCCTGGCCGCCTGGTTCGTGGGGAGGCGGTTCACCCTTAAGTCCAGCCTGTGGCCTGCACCGCTGCGCTGGCCGGTGAACCTGGCCGTCGGCGCGGGCGTGGTGATCGGTTCGGCGGTGACCTGCCTGGCGCTGCTCCGGGGGATCGGCGACCCGGCGGCGGCGTCGCAGGGCTGGGACCCGATCTTCCACCTGAACGTGTTGCGGTGGATCCAGGAGTCCGGCAGTGCCACGCCGTGGGGTGTGGCACCGGTCTTCGGTTCGGGCACGTATTACCCCGCGGGCTGGCACAGCGTGGTGTCGCTGGTGCCTGGCAGCGTGGCGGAGACGGCCAATCTGTCCTCGATCGTCATCGGTGGCATGATCTGGCCTCTCGGCCTGACGTTCCTGGCCACCGCGGTCCTGCCGCGGCACCCGCTGGCGTGGGCGCTGACGCCGGTGTTCGCGGCCTCGTTTGTCAGCTTTCCCTACTCCCAGTTGCTCCGAAGCGGCCAGTGGCCGAACGGGCTTGCCACCGCCCTGGTCCCGGCCGCCCTGGCCCTGGGCGTCCTGGTTCTGCGGCGCCTGACCTCCGCGGGGCGGGCCGGCACGCCGGCCCGGGAGTATGTCGTCCTGGCCGCGGTCCTGGCAGCGGTCCTCGGCGGCTGTGCCGCGGCGCATCCGAGCGCCGTATTTGCCACCGCAGTTGCCGCCCTGCCATTCGTGGCGGCGCACATCCTGCCGTCCCTGGTGCGGGGCGCACGGCGCCGCCCCGGGAGTGCCGCCGCGGCGGTCGGCGCCGCGGTAATTGCCGCCGCGGCCGCCTTCACGGTGCTGGCCAACTCCCGGCTGCTGGCCGGTGTGATGGCCTACCCGCGGGCGGTGCGGGCCCAGGTTCCGGATTCGCTGCTGCTGGCGTTCTTCGACCTTCCGCGGTTTCCCGCCCTGTCCCCGCCCGCCCCGGATGATTTCAACTTCGCCGTGGGGATCCTGGTGATCCTGGGCGCCGCCATGGCTGTCTTCATCCGGGAAGCGCGGCCGCTCACCGTCGCCTGGCTGGCCTTTGCGGCGCTCTATGTCCTCGCCGCCGGACCCGAAACACCGCTGCGCTGGCTGACCGGCGTCTGGTACAAGGACACACAGCGGATCGCCCCGTTCATCGCAATGAGCGGCAGCGTGCTGGCGGCCCTGGCCGTCGCGGTCCTGGCACGGGCCGCGCAGCGTGCCCTGTCGGCGCGGTTCCCGGCCGCCCGGATTGGCGGCCGGTGGCCTCTCCCGGTGGTCCTCGTCGCCCTGTCCGTCGCCGTCGTAACCTACGGCAGCTACGCGGTGTCCGGGAACTACCGGTCCGCGGACCGGGTGGCCGTGGCCGCACAGAACTACCTGCTCTCCGGCAAACCCGGCGCCGGCGTCCTCTCGAGCGGTGAGCAGGACTTCATCCAGCGGGCCGGCACGATGCTTCCGGCGGACGCCGTGGTGATCGGGGACCCGTTCAACGGCGAGACGTACTTTTATGCCCTGACCGGACGGCACGTGGTGTACACGCAGTTGGGCGCCCCGACGGCGGGGAGTGCCGCCAAGGAGCTGCTCCGCACCCGGTTCAACCGGCTCGCGACGGACAAGTCGGTCTGCGCGGCCTTGCGCAAGGTTGGCGCCACGCACTTCTATGAGGACACTCCGGGCGCGTCCCACGGAAGTGCCGACCTGCAGCGCTGGCCCGGGTTCTACAACGTGCCCACCGGCCGCGGCTTCGAAAAGGTCGCGTCCTCCGGCGGCCGCACCCTGTACAGGATCACGGCGTGCGGCTGACCGCGCCGTGGCGGGCGTAGCGGTGCATTTTCGCGGCGCTTCCGGATACCCGCGCTCCGTGCGGACCAGCGCGCCCCGGATCCGGGGTGCGCTGGTCCGCTTCCTTAGCGGAAATCCCCTACATTGCCGCAGGTGCCCGGACCGGCAGGGAGGCTAGGCGCCGCCGGCGCCGGAGGCCGCCGTCGGGCCAGCCGGCGCAGGCGTTGCTGCGGGAGCCGCCGACGGCGTTCCGGCAGCCGCGGGCCGGTGGCCCTTCTTGGCCAGCTGGATCTGCTCGTAAACGTGGTGCCGGAGCTCCGTGAAGCGCGGCAGCGAACGGGTCTCGAGCTGGTCGCGTTCCGCCGGCAGATCGATCACGATGTCCTCCTGCACCACCGTCGGGGAGCTGGAGAGGATGATGACCCGCTCGCCGAGGTAGACGGATTCATCGATGTCGTGGGTCACGAAAAGCACCGTCACGCCCAGCTTCTTCCACACCGTCCGGATCAGGTCTTCAAGGTCGGCGCGGGTCTGGGCGTCCACGGCAGCGAAGGGTTCGTCCATCAGGAGGACCTCCGGCTGGTACGCGATCGCACGGGCAATCGCCACACGCTGCTGCATGCCGCCGGAGAGCTGCCAGGGGTAGGAACGCGGCACGTGCGCCAGGCCCACCGCCTCGAGGGCATCGTCGACGAGCCGGTCGCGTTCGGCCTTGGGCACGCCCTGGTTCTTCAGCGGCAGCTCGACGTTGTCCCGGACCCGCATCCAGGGGAACAGCGAACGGCCGTACTCCTGGAACACCACGGCCATCTTCTTCGGGGGCCCGGACACCTGCTTGCCGTCGAGGAGGACTTCGCCCTCGGTGGGGGCCATCAGGCCCGAGATGCATTTGAGCAGCGTGGTCTTGCCGGAGCCGGAGGGGCCGACCAGGCAGGCAAGCTCACCGGCCCGTAGATCGAAGGTCAGGTTCCGAACCGCCTCGATGTCGCCGCCGTCGGTCTGGTAGACCTTCTTCAGGCCGCGGACGGAGAGCATCGATTCAGGCGGGATCGTCCCGGACGGGGCCGGAGTGGTGTCAGGCTGCATTTTCTACCTCTTTCTGGCCGTGGTACCAGCGCAGGATGTTCCGCTCGGCCCACTGGAAGATGAATGACATCGCCACGCCCAGCAGGCCCAGCACCACGATGCCGGACCACATTTCCGGGATGGCGAACGAGCGCTGGAACTGGACGATGGTGAAGCCAAGCCCCGAGGACGAGGCAAACATTTCGGAAATGACCATCAGGATCAACCCGAGCGACAGCGACTGGCGCACGCCCGCAAGGATCTGCGGGCTGGCCGAGGGCAGCACGAGGTACCGCACCCGGGCCCAGCCGTCGATGCCGTATGTGTGGGCCGAATCCGAAAGGACCCCGTCCACGGCGCGGACGCCTTCGATGGTGTTCAGCAGGACCGGCCAGACACAGCCGGAGATGATGACGGCAATCTTCATGGAGTCGGTGATGCCCATCAGCAGGATCAGGACCGGGACCAAAACGGGCGGCGGGATGGCGCGGAAGAACTCGAGGGTGGGTTCGAGCAACGCCCGGAGCCATTTGACCGAGCCGATCAGCACTCCGCCCACGACACCGATCACGATCGCCGCCACCACGCCGATCAGGAGCCGGGCGACGCTGGGCAGCACGTCCGAGAAGAAGCGGGGGCCGAACCAGACCTCGACGAACTTGTTGGCCAGAGCCGCCGGGGTGGGCACGAAGAAGTTGACCGATCCGAGGGTCGAGGCCCACCAGGTCAGGACCAGCACCGCCGGAAGCGCGAGCAGGTAGGCCGCAGTTTTCAGCGCTTTCATACCATCACCTCAGAGCGGACGGAGGAATGCCAGGACAGGGTCTTCTTTTCGATGAACCGCATCAGGACGTTGATCAGCACGCCTATCAGGCCGGTGGCGAGCACCAGGGCGTACATCCCGGAGATCGCGCCGCCGGATTGCGCCAGGGCTATCTCACGGCCGAGCCCCGGCGACCCGATCACAAGTTCTGCCGTTATGGCCAGGACCAGCGCCACGGTGGCCGCGAGCCGGACACCGGTCATCAAATAGGGCAGAGCCGTGGGGAACACGACGTAGCGTATCCGCGCCATCCACCCCAGGCCGTAGGTCCTCGCGGTATTGCTGGCGACCATATCGACGTCGGCCACCCCGTAAAGCACCTGAATCAGGACCTGCCAGAAGGCGGCATAGGTGATCAGCATCAGCGAAGACTCAATTTTCACGCCGAAGAGCAGCACGGCCAGCGGGATCAGCGCGACGGATGGGATCGGGCGCAGGAACTCCACGGTGGAATTCGTGGCCTTCCGCAGGAAGCCGCTGGAGCCGATGATGAAGCCCAGCAGCACGGCCAGGACGACGGCGATGACAAGGCCCAGGAACCAGGCCGTCATGGTTTCACCGACCGAAACCCAGAACGCCGACAGGCCGAAGTCGACGGCCAGGGCCGCAATGACCTCGCTGGCCGGCGGCAGGTAGCGGCCGTCGATGATGCCCAGCCGTGGAATGAGCTCCCAGGTGGCCAGGAACCCGAGAATCCCGACCACGCCGAGCAGCTGCTTCATTGGGAGCCTGCGGCCGGAATGGCGGTCCCGCCCCGCTCCGGAGGCGGGCCCGCCGGACGCCGGGGCGCCGGATGTCACGGAACTCACGGGACTCACGGGACTCACGGGAGGAGGTCGCCGGCGTTCGGAGCCTTCGTCAGGGTGCCGTATTTGGCGGCAGCGTCGCCGAGGGTCTTGAACGCATCCTTGTTGAACTCCACGCGGTAGCGCGGCAGGACCATCTTGGCCCGGGTGGCTTCGTCGATCTTGGTGTAGGTGCCGACGATATCGCGGACCTCCTGCGGGTGGCTCTGGGCGTATTCAAGGGACTTGTTCATGGCCCGGGTGAACTTCTGGGTCAGCTCGGCCTTGTCCTTGATGGTCTCCGCCTTGGTGAAGTAGCCGGCAATGTCCAGTTCGGGGCTCATCTCCACGAAGTTCGAGGAAATGATCTTGCCGCCCTCGGCAACGGCCTTGGACAGGAAGGGTTCAAGGATCCAGGCCGCGTCGACCTGCTTATTGGCCAGTGCCGCCGGAGCATCCGGGAAGGCGACCTCCACGAACTTCACGTTCGAGGGGTCTCCGCCGGCCTTTTCAATGGCTGACTTCACCGTGGTGTCCCCGATGTTGGAAAGGTTGTTCACTGACACGGTCTTGCCGGCGAGATCCTTCGGGGAGCTGATGGGGGAACCGGCGGGGACGACGACGCCGCCGATGTCCTTGCCCTGCTCACCCGTGGTCGAGGCGCCGTTGGCGACGAATTTCAGATCGAGGCCCTTGTCCTTGGCCACCATGACGGAGATCAGGTTCGAGAAGGCGAAGTCGAAGCTGCCGCTGACCACCCCGGGAACGATCGCCGCACCCCCGGTGGCGGTCTGGATGTCCAGCTGGATTCCTTCCTCCTTGAAGAAGCCCTGCTTGCTTCCCAAATAGATGGGAGCACAGTCCACGATCGGGATCACGCCCACGCTCACCTTCGTGAGGTCACCTCCGCCCGTGGCGCCGCCGGACGCATTGCTGCCTCCGGTGGAACTCGGTGATCCGCTGCCGCAGGCCGAGAGTGCAAGGACCGAGGCGGCCGCCAGCACGGTGATAATACGACGTTTCATGTTCACTCCTATGTGCGCATTGGCTGCGGGAATATCACGCCCCAGCCCCGATGTTCGCCTATCGAACAAACGTTCAAAATAACGACTACTTCCACCATACTGTGATGACGCCCACAGCGGGAGCTTCGTTACTGAGAAGTGATATCAAGGTGGTCGGCGATATCTCTGCCGGGTTCCGCCGCTGCCGGTGGTGTTTACTCCGGCGCCGAGGCTGCCGGCAAGATCGGTCAGTCATAGCCGCACGCCAGCACACCGCTCGGCATCTTGCCCAAGGCGGGGTCCCGCGCCGGACCGGGGGCTGATCCGGACCCTCCCGCGCACAGCAACGCGGGGTCACTTGCGGCCGGTCCGGGCAGGCCGGACGGGCCGTAAGTGACCCCGCGTCGGTGGTCGAGGGCGTGGCTAGGAGCGCGTGAACGCGTCCCTGTCCCCGCCGGCGGCAGGCTCGGCGGCCGGGCCGGCGGCAGGCTCGGCGGCCGGGCCGGCGGCAGGCTCGGCAGCCGGGCCGTTGACCGCGGCCCGGGCCTCGGCGAACTTCTCGTTCAGCCGGGAGTGGCGCTGGCCGTAGGCAAAGTAGATCGCGATGCCAATAACCAGCCAGATGGCGAAGAAGATCCAGGTTTCCACGGCCAGGTTGGTCATCAGGTACAGGCACAGGACCGCCGAGACGACCGGGAGCACCTTGCCGAACGGCACGCGGAAGGCCGGTTTGAGGTCCGGGCGCTTGCGCCGCAGCACCAGGATGCCGAGGCTGACCATCACGAAGGCCGAGAGCGTGCCGATGTTGATCATTTCCTCAAGCAGGTCAACCTTCGTCACCCCGGCCACAACAGCTACGGCCGACCCGCAGATGATCTGCAGTCGTGCCGGGGTCGCCCGGATGGTGGAGGTCTTGGAAAGCGAGCGCGGCAGCAGACCGTCGCGGCTCATGGCCAGGACCACACGGGAGAGACCCATCAGCAGCACCATGATCACCGTGGTGAGGCCGATGAGCGAGCCGAAGGCGATGACCTTGGCCGCGTCGGTGTTCCCCACGGCTTCGAAGGCGGTGGTCAGGGTCGGGTTGTCCGCCTCGGCCAGCTTTGTGTAGGAAACCATGCCGGTCAGGGCGAGCGAGACCAGGATGTAGAGCACGGTGACGATCGCGAGACCGCCGAAGATGCCGCGCGGCAGTGTCTTCTGCGGGTTCTTGACCTCTTCGGCGGAGGTGGCGACGACGTCGAAGCCGATGAAGGCGAAAAAGACGAGGGCAGCGCCGGCGAAGATGCCCAGCGTTCCGTACTGGGCCGGGGCCGCGCCGGTGAGGAAGCCAAAGAAGGACTGCTTGAGCACGTCGGCGGCGCCGGTGCCGCCGGTGGGCTCGGAGGCGGGGACGAACGGTGCGTAGTTCTCAAACTTGACGTAGCTGAAGCCGACGACGATCACGAAGAGCACAACGGCAATCTTGATCAGGGTGAAGACGTTCCCGACGCGGGCCGACAGCTTGGTGCCCAGGACCAGCAGGACCGTAAACACGGCGACGATCAGGAAGGCGCCCCAGAAGAGGTCCACGCCGGCCACGGAGATCGAGGGCGGCACGTCAAGGCCCATCAGGGCGAAGACCTTGCTCAGGTAAATGCCCCAGTACTTGGCGATCACCGCCGCGGCAGTGAAGAGCTCGAGAATCAGGTTCCAGCCGATGATCCAGGCGAGCACTTCGCCCATGGTTGCGTAGGTGAAGACGTATGCGGAGCCGGCCACCGGGATGGCGGTGGCGAACTCGGCGTAGCACATGATCGCCAAGGCGCAGGTGACGGCGGCGATCGCGAAGGAGACGGTGACCGCAGGGCCGGCGAAGTTCGCGGCAGCCTTGGCGCCGACCGAGAAGATACCGGCGCCGACTGCAACGGCGACGCCCATGATCATCAGATCCCAGGTGCTGAGCGAGCGTTTCAGCTTGCGTCCGGGTTCATCAGCGTCGGCGATCGACTGCTCGATGGATTTGGTCCGGAAAAGGTTCATAGGAATGTCCAAAATCTCGGTAGCTGGTTGGAAACAGACCTATTAATATTAGTGTCCATCCACTGGACGGCCGCTTTAATCCCACATGGTGAGACGCCCGGCAGCGCGAACGTACACTTCCGGCCCCGCCCGTAAGCGCGAACGTACACTTCCGGCCCCCGCGGGGAGGGCCCCAAGTGTACGTTCGCGCTCATCGGCTCGGCGGATCAAACCGGCCGGCGGCTCAAACGGGCCAGTCCATCAGCGTGGAGCGGATCAGGAAGCGCTTCCCCTCGGGGGCCTCGACCGAGAATCCGCTTCCACGTCCCGGCACAACATCGACCGTCAGGTGAGTGTGGCTCCAGTAGTTGAACTGTTCCCTGGACATCCAGAACTCCAGAGGCTCGGGTTCCGGCCCGTCCGAGATGTCGAACACTCCCAGCAGCACGTCCGAGTCGCCGGTCATAAACTCCCCCGCCGGGTAGCACATCGGCGAGGAACCGTCGCAGCAGCCGCCGGACTGGTGGAACATCAGCGGACCGTGCTGGAGTCGGAGCTGGCGCAGCAGCGCCACTGCCGCGGGGCTGAGCGCCACCCGGGAGAAGTCCTCGCCGGCCAGGGTAACGGCGGCATCGAGCCTGGTTTCGGTCATCGTGGTTCCTCCTGGCGGGGGTTGGTTGCGGGAAGGCGGGGCGGACCGGCCCGGTCCGCCCCGCCGCACCGGCCTAGAAGAAGCCGAGCTTGTTTTCGTTGTAGCTGACCAGCAGGTTCTTGGTCTGCTGGTAGTGGTCCAGCATCATGGCGTGGTTCTCACGGCCGATGCCTGAGGACTTGTACCCGCCGAACGCGGCACCTGCCGGGTAGGCGTGGTAGTTGTTGACCCACACCCGGCCGGCCTGGATCTCCCGGCCGGCGCGGTAGGCGACGTTGCCGTTGCGGGACCAGACGCCGGCGCCGAGGCCGTAGAGGGTGTCGTTGGCGATGCCCATGGCGTCGTTGTAGTCGCTGAAGCGGGTCACCGAGACCACCGGGCCGAAGATCTCCTCCTGGAAGATCCGCATCTTGTTGTGCCCCTCGAAGATGGTCGGCTGCACGTAGTAGCCGCCGGCGAGGTCGCCGGACAGTTCGGCGCGGGCACCGCCGGTGAGTGCCTTGGCACCCTCCTGCTTGCCGATGTCGATGTAGGAGAGGATCTTCTCGAGCTGGTCGTTGGAGGCCTGGGCGCCGAGCTGCGTGTCGGTGTCCAGCGGGTTGCCCTGGATAATCTTCTGGGTGCGGGCCAGCGCGTCGGCCATAAATGAGTCGTAGATGCCGTCCTGGACCAGGGCCCGGGACGGGCAGGTGCAGACCTCGCCCTGGTTGAAGGCGAAGAGCGTGAAGCCTTCGAGGGCCTTGTCGTAGAACGCGTCGTTGTTGTCCGCGACGTCGTTGAAGAAGATGTTGGGGCTCTTGCCGCCGAGTTCCAGGGTGACCGGGATCAGGTTCTGGGATGCGTACTGGCTGATCAGGCGGCCGGTGGTGGTCTCACCGGTGAACGCGATCTTGCGGATCCGCGGGCTGGAGGCCAGGGGCTTGCCGGCCTCGACGCCGAAGCCGTTGACGACGTTGACGACGCCGGCCGGCAGCAGGTCGCTGATGAGTTCCATCAAGACCAGGATCGAGGACGGGGTCTGCTCGGCCGGTTTGAGGACGACCGCGTTGCCGGCGGCGAGCGCGGGGGCCAGCTTCCAGACGGCCATCAGGATGGGGAAGTTCCACGGGATGATCTGTCCGACGACGCCGAGCGGCTCATGGTAGTGGTAGGCGGTGGTGTCGTCGTCGAGCTGGGACAGCCGGCCCTCCTGCGCACGGACCGCGGAGGCGAAGTAACGGAAGTGGTCCGCGGCGAGCGGGATGTCGGCGTTGAGAGTTTCGCGGATCGGCTTGCCGTTGTCCCAGGACTCGGCGACCGCGAGCATCTCGGTGTTCTCATCGATCCGGTCGGCGATCTTGTTCAGGATGGCGGCGCGCTCGGCGACGGAGGTCTTCCCCCACGACGGGGCGATCTTGTGTGCGGCGTCCAGGGCCAGCTCGATGTCCTCGGCGGTGCCGCGGGCGACCTCGCAGAACGCCTTGCCCGTTACCGGGGTGATGTTTTCGAAGTATTGGCCCTTGACCGGGGCAACCCACTCGCCGCCGATCCAGTTCTCGTAGCGGTCCTTGAAGGTGACCTTCGAGCCCTCGGTACCGGGCTGTGCATAGACAGTCATTGCTAGCTCCTTTGCTGTGCAAGATGGTGGCGGGAGCGGCCAGGGTCGCTGCGGCCGCCGCTGGGACAAGCCTAGGAACAGGGAGGTTGCGAGCAGGTTGCAACGCTGCCGGCGGGGTGGTCCCGGCACCGGAATGGGCATACGCCCTCAAGTACTTACCCCGGGCGCCTGAGTACCTATGGACTCCGCCGGAGCCCACTTCGATACTCAGCGTGACGCCGCATGCTGTTGCGGCGTGGGCGTCCATTGCTCGCCACGACGCTCATACCTTCTTTGAGGGGGCTCTCGGCATGGTGGTAAAAATAGCAACAAGAGCGATAGGAAAAGGCTTCCGCATCGCGTCGGCCGTTTCATTGGCGTCGGCGATGGCGGGCACCTTCGTGGTCTCGCAGGCCCTCCCGGCGACTGCGGCGACGTCGGACGGGATGGTGATCTCCGAGTTGAATTACCATTCGGGATCGGATTTGGATACCGACGACTTTTTGGAGCTGACCAACACATCCGGCGCTCCGCTGGACATTTCGGGATGGTCCTTCACCGCAGGCGTTACGGCTGTCTTCGCTGCGGGCACCGTGGTGCCCGCCAACGGCTACTTTGTGGTTGCCAAGGATGCCGGCCAGTTCCAGACAACTCACGGGTTCGCCCCGGACGCCGTCTATGGGGGCAACCTCAGCAACGGCGGAGAAACGGTCACACTGGTCGACGCAGCGCTGAACGTTGTGGACACTGTCACCTACGCGGATGTCGCGCCCTGGCCCTCCACGCCTGACGGGACCGGCCCCACCCTCGAACTGCGCGACCTGACCTTGGACAACTCATTGCCCGACAGCTGGGGCCCAAGCCTCACCGCGGCAGGAACCCCCGGGGCCAAAAATTCGATCGACGGGACCGCGCAGGCTCCGGTCGTCGCCGAACTCAAGGCGACCCCGGCACGCCCGGCCGCCGGTCAGCCGGTTACCGTCTCGGCCCGGCTCCGGCCCGGCTCCACGGCTCAGCTCACCTACAAGGTGATGTTCGGCTCGGACGTGGTGGCTCCGTTCCTTGATGACGCGGCCAGCCCCGGCGGGGCGGGAGACGGCGTGTATTCCGGCACCATCCCGGGTCAGGCCACGGGCAGCCTGATCCGCTACCGGATCGACGCCTCCGCGGGCAGCACCGCCTACTCGGAACCGTTGCCCGGTGACTCGGCGCGTTACCGCGGCGTGGTCGTCCTGAACTCCGCGGTCAGCAGCACGCTTCCTGTCATCGAATGGTTCATGGATGACGCCGTGTACAACGACATTCTGGCCAACCACCGCTACGACGATTACCAGGGGGCGGCTGTCTGGTCCTACAACGGCCAAGTCGTTGACGGGGCACTGATGAGTGTTCGCGGCAATTCTTCCCGCAGCAACACGAAGGTGAACTGGAAGGTCGAACTGCCCAAGGGATACGTCTTCGATCTTGGCGGCAAACTGCCCTATCCGCTGGACGAATTTGCACTCCAGAACTACTCCGACAACTTCGCCGACGTCGGCTGGGCGACCGTGAAGGCAGGCGGCGACCGGTCCCTGAACATCCTCCCGGTGCGCACGCAGCGCAACGGCACCTTCTGGAGCCTGGGCCGGATCATGGAGACCGAGGACGGCCGCTGGCGGGACGACCAGGGCGTATCCAGCTGGTCGATCTACAAGGGCGGGGGCGGCAGCGTGGGCGCAACGTCGTCGCCGGCCGCGCTCGAAGCCAAGGGTTGGCTGGACAAGAAGACCCGCAAGGACGAGGACTTCTCCGACGTCTGGACCCTGTCCAATGCGGTCGACGCCTCGCCCTCAGCGGCGCAGCAGGCCTGGATCTACCAGAATGTGAACATTCCCGAGCTGGTCAACTATATGGCGATCAATTCGATCATCCGGCATCAGGACAGCGGCTGGTACAACTGGTGGCTGGCGCGGGACACCGACGGAACCGGCCGGTGGGAGATGTGGCAGTGGGATCTGAACTGGATCTTCACCACTGCCTCCTCGGATGGCAAGGGCCTGTTCCTGACCCCTGATACTTCCAACAATTTCACGCAAGCCATGCTGGGCTACCCGGAGATCAAGGACATGTTCTACCGGCGGCTGCGCACCCTGGCGGACCAGTTCCTTCCTGCCGGGCAGTATGAGGCACAGTGGGATGCGATCTCGGCCCAGACCACCCCGGACTGGAACCTGGACTACGCAAAGTGGGGCGGCTACAGTCCGGCGGGGGCTCGGACCGCTTTCCTAAGAGGGCTGGCTGATCGCCGCAATGCGATCAACGGCAACACCGGCCCGGGGCTGCCCGTGCCCACCACTCAGGCAGCCGACGCGAGTGTCGTGGTCAACGAGATCCAGTACCACCCGGCCGGAAGCGGCGGGGAGTACATCGAGCTGGCAAACCCCGGCAGCACGGCTGTGGATATCTCCGGCTGGACGATCGACGCGGTCGGCCTGAAGATCCAGCCCGGTACGGTGATTCCAGCCGGCGGACGGGTGGTATTCGTGGCGAATGACAAAGCGTTCCGACTGGCCTACCCCGGGGCCAACCGCTTTGTGGGCGGCACGTTCACAGGTACCCTCGACGACGGCGGCGAGGCCATTGTGTTACGCGCCGGCAGCCGGGTGGTGGACTCCGTCACCTACTCGAACCAGCCGCCATGGCCAGCGGCGGCAGACGGTACCGGCCCCTCGCTGGAGTTGACCTCACCGACGGCGGACAACGCGGTTGCTTCGAACTGGACCGCGGCGTCCACCACCGGCGGCACACCGGGCTTGGCCAACACGAAGGGGACGCCGCCGTCGAATGTGGCGCCTGTTGCGGCGTTCACGAGTGGGGTGAGCGGGTTGACGGCGAATGTGAACGGGGCCGGTTCGACAGACTCGGACGGGACGATCGCCTCGTACGCCTGGGACTTCGGTGACGGCGGGACCGGGACATCGGTGACGGCGAGCCATACCTATGCTGCCGCCGGGACCTACGCGGTCACGCTGACCGTGACCGATAACGGCGGCGCCAAGGGTACGGTCAGCCACTCGGTGACAGTCACCGCGCCGCCGGCGGGCGGTGTCCTGGCCCAGGACACGTTTACCCGCACAGTCAACGGTGGCCTGGGGACGGCGGAAACGGGAGGGCCCTGGACACTGTCCGGGACGGCGTCGAACTTCGCCGTCAACGGCAGCGCGGCCACGATCGCCAGCCCGGCCGCATCCAACCGCTACGCATACCTTGACGGCGTTTCCTCCACCGATACGGAGGTGCGGGCCACGATCAGCTTCAACCGGCCGGCCGCCAGCAGCATCTACACCGGCCTGATCGGCCGCCGGGTGGGGGCGGCCAGCTACGGTGCGCGGGTGGTCGTCAATTCCGCCGGCAGGGTGAGCCTGCATCTCACGCGCAGTACGAATACGAACATCAGTGCCGCAACGGTGTCCGGACTGACGTTCAATTCCGGAGACCGGCTCCAGTTCCGGCTGCAGGTCACCGGAACCGCACCAACCACCATCCGGGCAAAAGTCTGGAAGGCGGGTACCGCGGAACCGGCGAACTGGCAGCTGAGCACGACCGACAACACGGCCGCGCTGCAGAGCGCCGGTGGCATCGGCATTTACAGCTACCTCAGCACCACCGGAACACCGAACCCGCTTACCGTCAGCTTCGACGACCTCTGGGCCGGCGAAACCGGATCCACGCCGCCGCCGTCGAATGTGGCGCCTGTTGCGGCGTTCACGAGTGGGGTGAGCGGGTTGACGGCGAATGTGAACGGGGCCGGTTCAACAGACTCGGACGGGACGATCGCCTCGTACGCCTGGGACTTCGGTGACGGCGGGAGCGGGACTTCGGTGACGGCGAACCATACCTATGCTGCCGCCGGGACCTACGCGGTCACGCTGACCGTGACCGATAACGGCGGCGCCAAGGGTACGGTCAGCCACTCGGTGACAGTCACCGCGCCGCCGGCGGGCGGTGTCCTGGCCCAGGACACGTTTACCCGCACAGTCAACGGTGGCCTGGGGACGGCGGAAACGGGAGGGCCCTGGACACTGTCCGGGACGGCGTCGAACTTCGCCGTCAACGGCAGCGCGGCCACGATCGCCAGCCCGGCCGCATCCAACCGCTACGCATACCTTGACGGCGTTTCCTCCACCGATACGGAGGTGCGGGCCACGATCAGCTTCAACCGGCCGGCCGCCAGCAGCATCTACACCGGCCTGATCGGCCGCCGGGTGGGTGCAGAAACCTATGGTGCGCGGGTGGTGGTCAATTCCGCCGGCAGGGTGAGCCTGCATCTCACGCGCAGCACGAATACGAACATCAGCGCCGCAACGGTGTCCGGCCTGACGTTCAATTCCGGAGACCGGCTCCAGTTCCGGCTGCAGGTCACCGGAACCGCACCAACCACCATCCGGGCAAAAGTCTGGAAGGCGGGTACCGCGGAACCGGCGAACTGGCAGCTGAGCACGACCGACAACACGGCCGCGCTGCAGAGCGCCGGTGGCATCGGCATTTACAGCTACCTCAGCACCACCGGAACACCGAACCCGCTGACCGTCAGCTTCGACGACCTCTGGGCCGAGCACACCAGCTAGCGACGGTCGGCAGTCCCCGCCGGTGCAGACGACGCCGGCGGGGACTTCCGTGCCCGCCGTTCCCGGGCGAGCGCGGCGTGCAGGGCCGGGTCCGCGATCCGGACGGGCTCAGCGGTCAGGGCGGATGCTGGAGCCCTTCGTGCTCCCGACCGGCGGCACGCCGGCCTGTCTCGCGGCTGTCCGCATAGAGACGCCGGTTTCGAGCGGCACGGCCCGCCGGGGACTCAGGCGGTGAGCTCCGCTTCGAGCCGCTCAAGGTCCGCGACGACGGCGGCGCGCCTGGGCGAGCGCGGCGGCAGCAGCTTCAGCGCGGCGGTACGGACCCCGACGTCGTCGCGCGCCTCGGGCAGCTCGGCGTATCTCAGTAGTGATTCGGCGCTGCCGTCGGTCAGCACGGCCTCACGCAGCAGGGACGAGACCCGGCGGCGGAGCCCGGTGATGCCGGGTGCCTCGGAGCGCGGCAGGACCGCGCCGCGGTAGATTTCCAACGCGATCCGGTGGGCGCCGCGCTGCAGGCAGCTGAGGACCTGGCCGGAGTCAGGCACCAGATCCACCGGCAGCCGGTAGGGCCGGGACTCGGGGACGGCGTCGGGATTGAGCTGTTGCAGGACCTTGCGCAGGCGAACCATTTCGGCGCGCAGCGTAGTGGTGGAGCCATCCCGGGGGTAGAGCAGCGCGCTGAGCTCCTCCGCGGTGAGCCCTTCCGGGTGGGTGCTGAGCAGGGCCAGGATTTCGCTGTGCCGGGCGGACAGCGTGACTGTGCGGCCGTCGAGGCTCAGCACGGCTTGGTCGCGGCCGAGCAGTTGCAGGCTGTTGCGGTACAGGCTGCCGGACCCGCGCTGGCTTGTCCCGGCGGTCCGGGCCGCAGCGCCCGGCGCGCCGGCGGCCGGCGCCCCGGCGGCCCCCGCGCCGGCGGCCGGGATCCGCCGTCGAACCGGCGGCCGGTGCCGGGCGGCAGCGAGCTGAAGCCGCTCCACCCGGAGGTGCGCCTGCGCGGCCGCGACGGTCGCCTCGACGAGGGACAGGGTGTGCGGCGCCACGGCGGATTCGGTGCCGGTGATGTCAACGACGCCCAGCAGGGCGCCGGAATCAGGATCGTGGAACGGCACGGCCGTGCAACTCCACGGGTGCACTGAGCGCTTGTAGTGCTCGGCCCCGGCGATCTGGATGCCCCGGCCGAGGGCCAGTGCAGTGCCCGGCGCGCTGGTGCCCACGGTAGCTTCCGACCAGTCGGCGCCCGGAACGAACATCATCCCCTCGGCACGGCGCTGCATGGCGGGATCCCCCTCGACCCAGAGCAGCCGGCCCACCTCGTCCCCGACGGCCACCAGCATGCCGCTGTCGTGGCTGGGCAGGACCAGGAGTTTGTGGATCACGGGCATGATCGCCGCCAGCGGGTGTTGCCGGCGGTATTCCTCAAGCTCCTCGCGGTCCATGGCCAGCGGGGCTTCGGGGTTGTCCGGGTTGGCGTGCAATTGCGCGGAGCGCTGCCAGGATTCCCGGATCAGGCTGCGGAGCCCGGGCAGTTGCTCCCGGGCCAGCTCGAGGGCACCGATCTGTTCGTGTCCAGCCCGGGCATGCTGCTGGCGCAGCTCCGCGTTCGGGCCGTACCCGCGACCGCGCGGGGCTGCCTGCTCGACCGGATTCCTCATTGAACTCCTACCTGACGGCACCTCTTCGGCGCACGACGGCGTGCCGGGGGCAGCGCCGTTTCATCGAGTGTACGGGGCGTTCCGAAGCCCCGCCAGAGGATGCGCCGACGGCCCCGCGGCGTCCCAATGCCCGCCGGCCGGCTGCCGAAAAACCCGGTGCGCGGACACTTTTGCGCCTCAGTGGGTATTTTGCGCTTCGAACCGGGTCAGTCCCGGGAAATCCGGATCATTTCGTCCCGCGGCACAACCTTGATGCGTTCGCGGACGACGCCGTCGGCCGAACCGGAGGCAGACCACGCCGCACCCAGCGCAAGTTCATGCGCGTCCAGCCTGTTCCACCCTTCCCAGGTGGTGAACTCGATGCCGCGTTCGTTAAGCAGATCGATGATGGCCTGCGGATCCGGGTTCTCTGCCGGCGGCAGGGTCAGCCGATCCTCGAGCAGGAAACCGATGGTTTCCAGCGCATCGCCCTTGGTGTGGCCGATCAGGCCAACCGGCCCGCGCTTGATCCAGCCGGTGGCGTAGATGCCGGGCACCGGCGTGCCCTCGGCGTCGAGCACCCGGCCGCCCTCATTGGGGACAACCCCGCGCCGGGCGTCGTACTCCAGCTCGGCCAGCGGGGACCCGTGGTAGCCGATGGCGCGGTAGACAGCCTGGACCGGATAGTCGACGAACTCCCCGGTTCCCTTGACGTTGCCGGTGCCGTCGAGCCGCATCCGCTCGAACTTTATGCCCGCCACCTTGCCCGGGTTCGCGGCGTCGTCGTGGATCTCCACCGGGTTGTGCAGGAAGTGCAGGTGCAGCCGGCGGGAGGACGGTTCCTCGGCCTCGGCGTGTTCCTCGACCAGCCAGTTGCCCAGGGTGTTGACCATGGTCTTGATCTGGTTGTTGGTCCGGATGGCCTCATCGGAGGCCTCATCGAAGTCGAAATCCTCCGGGTAGAGCACGATGTCCACATCGTTGGCGTGGCTGAGTTCGCGCAGCTCCAACGGCGTGAACTTCACCTGGGCGGGGCCCCGGCGGCCGAAGACGTGCACGTCGGTGACGGGCGAGTTCTTGAGCGCCTGGTAAACGTTGTCCGGAATCTCGGTAACTAGCAGGTCGTCGGCATGCTTGACCAGCATCCGGGCTACGTCCAGGGCCACGTTGCCGTTGCCGATCACGGCGATTTCCTTGGCCTCCAGCGGCCAGTCGCGGGGCACGTCGGGGTGGCCGTCGTACCAGGAGACGAAGTCGGCGCCGCCGAACGAACCGTCGAGGTTGACCCCGGGGATGTCCAGGTCCGCGTCCTTGATGGCACCCGTCGCGAAGATCACTGCGTCGTAGAAGGCGCGGAAGTCGTGCAGGGTCAGATCCCGGCCGTAGCTGACGTTGCCGAGGAAACGGATGTCGCCGCGGTCCAGGACCTTGTGCAGGGCGTTGACAATGCCCTTGATCCGCGGGTGGTCCGGCGCCACGCCGTAGCGGATCAGGCCGTAGGGCGCCGGGTAGGCCTCGAACAGGTCGATGCTGACCTCGAAGTCGCCGTCTTTGACCCCGTTGGACTTGGTCAGGATGTCCGCGGCGTAGACGCCGGCCGGTCCGGCGCCGACGATCGCAACGCGGAGGGGACGTTTGGACGGAATGACGGCCGAGTTGGACACCGGAAGCCCTTCTGATTCGTGGCGGGTGCGCCTGCAGATACAGCGCACAGTCCCCCATTCTAAATGTCCGATCAACGGCGCGGGTCCCCGGGTGGGGGAGAACACTGTGGACCGGGACCGCGGGCTCCGCTGGCGGCGGAGCCCGCGGCAGGAATAGGCGCGCCGGGGGTGGTGTTGTTGATCTTGTGCCTATCTCCGACGGATCCCCCGCCCCCGCCGCCCTGACCTCCCCGGGCGCCGCCGCCCCCGCGGGGGCAACCGGTGGCCCTGCATCCGCTGCCGGCACCGGGTCCGGCGGCACACCCGGGCCGGCCGGGCGGGCAGCCCCGCAGCTCAAGGCGGTGGACAAGGACACGACGGCGGGAATCCTGTTCGGCGTCGGCGCGTACGGGCTGTGGGGGCTGCTCCCGCTGTACTTCTTCGTCCTGCAGCCGGCCAGCGCCGTCGAAATTGTGGCCAACCGGGTCGTCTGGTCCCTGCTGTTCTGCGCGCTGCTGCTGACCATCACCCGATCCTGGCGTGTCCTCGGCGCCGCGTTCCGGAACCGCACCGTCATCGGCCCGCTCGCCCTCGCCGCCGGCCTGATCGCGGTGAACTGGCTGACCTACACCTACGGGGTGACCACCGGCCAGGCTGTCGAAACCTCGCTGGGCTACTTCATCAACCCGCTGGTATCCGTCCTGCTCGGCGTCTTTGTCCTGAAGGAGAGGCTGCGGCCGTTGCAGTGGACCGCCGTGGGGGTCGGTTTCGTGGCGGTGGGCGTACTGACCTACTCCTATGGCAAGCTGCCGTGGATTGCGCTGACCCTGGCGTTCAGTTTCGGCCTCTACGGATTCGTCAAAAAACGCGTGGGTCCGCGGGTGGACGCCCTGACCAGCCTCTCGGTGGAAACGATTGTGCTGGCCCCGATCGCCGGCGCCGCCATGGTCGTCCTGGCCCTCACCGGTGCCGCCACGCTGGCCACCAACGGTACCGGGCACTTCTGGCTGCTCGCAGCTTCCGGCGTCATCACCGCCGTCCCGCTGCTGCTCTTCGGTGCCTCCGCACGCCGGCTGCCGATGACGACCATCGGTCTGCTGCAGTACTTCGCCCCCGTGCTGCAATTCATCGTTGCACTGGTGGTGTTCAAGGAGGCCATGACCCCGGAGCGCTGGATCGGCTTCGGCGTAGTCTGGCTCGCGCTGCTGCTGCTGACGGCGGACATGCTGCGGACCGCCCGGAAGAACTCCGTCACCCGCCGGCTGGCCCGCGCCGCCGCCTGACCTCCCCCTCCCCCGCTTAGCGCGAACGTACACTTGCGGCCCCGCCGGGCGACCGGTTCGGGGCCGCGGAAGTGTACGTTCGCGCCCGGGGAGCGGGCCGCAAGTGTACGTTCGCGCCCGGGGTTAGTCCCCGGGGCTGGTGTCGATGCGGACGTAGTCGCGCGGCACCACGACCATGGGGACCGGCAGGGCGCGGAGCACCTTGTTGGCCGTGCTCCCGAGGAAGAGCTTGTTCTTCTCGGCCAGCCGGGATGAGCCGACGATCAGAATCTCCGCATCATCCCATTCGAGGTCATCGATGGCCTCCTCGATGGTCCGGCCATGGGCGACTTCGACGCTGACGTGGTGCCCTTCCGGCAGGCGCGCGGCCGCAGCCTTGAGCACGGTGTTGGCGTGGACGTGCGCGGCGTTGACGTTTTCGCCGCCGCCGCCCTCGGCGTCGAGTTCCACGAGTGAGACCAGCCGCAGCGGCACCCCGCGACGCCCGGCAGACTCGATCGCGACGTCGATCGCGGCCTCCGCCCCGGTGCGCTGCCCGACGGCGAGTGTCAGCCGGGTGATCGGCTCCGTGTGCCGGTAACCGCGGGGGGCCAGCGCCACCGGCACCGGGGAGGCGTGCAGGAGGGCGTTGGCGACGCTGCCGACGCTGTAGCGCTTGAACAGGCCGCTGTTCGCGGCACCCACCACGATCAGGCCGGCGCGGTATTCCTTCGCGGCGTCAATAAGGCCCGCGGCGAAGGAATCCGCCTGGCGCACATGGAACCGGGCCTCCAGCCCTTCCGGGACCAGGGACAGGCCCTGCCGCTCGGCCGTGAGCACGGACTGCTCCGCGGCGCTGACGCGGTTTCCCTGCGGGTTCAGCGCGACATAGGGGGTATTCCGGTCCACCACGTGGACCAGGTCCAGGTGGGCGCCCTGCGCGCGGGCCATGGCCGAGGCCAGGGCGACGGCGTCGGCGCCGCGTTCGTTGGGGGTGTAGCCAACTACGTATCGCATGTAAGAACCCCTTATGGGTCTGGGGCAGAATCCAGCTTGGCTCCGGGGTTCCGGGCGACGGCGGCCGGTCTGCGTTCCTGCAGTGGTAGGAACGACTCTAGCCCAGCGGTGTGCGGAAATGTGGGTGACTTTTGGCCCTGCGGCGCGCCCCCGCCCGCGGCTACGCTGAAGCCGTGGAGGGGAGCTCACCATGAGCGGGACCAGGAACCAAGCGTTCGCGGCGAAAACCACCGGGCTGGGGCTGTTGGCGTTCCTGCTCGCGCTGACCGGCTGCACGTCCTCTCCGCCGCCGCCTCCCGGAACCGGCACGGCCTCCGAGACGGCAACAGCCAGCAGCTCCGCGACCTCGATGCCGGCTACGCCGTCGACGACGGCGCCGCCGGCGACCCCGTCAGCGCCGGCGACCCCGCCCCCGGACTCCGACGAGACCGGCGCCCCGCAAAACGGCGACGGCGTGATCTCCTCGACGGTAACCCACGACTGGGCTTCGCCGTCGGCGGCGGCACCGTTCCAAACCACGCACCGGAATCCCGTTCCGCTGGCGCCCCCGCCGGCGGAGCCGCTGCCGGCCCTGTACACGATCGGCGCCGGGCAGCACCCGTCGGACACCCCGCCGTATGACCAGTTGAGCTTCCGCTTCAACGGCGCGTTTCCGAGCTACGACATCTCGTTCGTGCCCGAGTTGCTCGCCGACGGCAGCGGCCTGCCCGTGCCGATGCCCGGCACCGGAGCCATCCTGAAAGTTGCTTTCCGCGGCGCCCAGGCGCACACGGCCGACGGTACGGCCAGCACCGTCAAGAGCAGCCCCGCTCCCTCGATCGGTTACCGGGCGCTCACCAGTTACGCCCCGGCCGGCGACTTCGAGGGGGTCCTCAGTTACGGCATCGGCGTCGGCCGTCCGGGCACCTCCGCGCCCACAACGAAGGTGCGGGTCTACGAAGTCGAGAAGATCGAACAGGGCCGGCACCTGTATGTGGTGGCCATCCAGCTCGACGCCAGCTCCCTGAAGTAGGCAGGCGTCAGCAACGCCGAAGAGCCGCGGACCTCCCGGGCCGCGGCTCTTCCTGGCGTCCTCCGGGCCGGCCCGGACGGCGACTACGCGTGCGCGCGGATCGCCGCGGCGAGGACCTCGAGGCCGTCCAGCAGCAGCCCGTCGCTGATCACGAGCGGGGGCAGCAGGCGGATCACGTTGCCGTAGGTACCGCAGGTGAGGATGATGACACCCTCCTTCAGGCAGGCGGCGGCAACGGCCTTGGTCAGTTCCGGGTTCGGCTCCTTGGATCCGGCCTGGACCAGTTCGACGGCGAGCATCGCTCCGCGTCCGCGGATGTCCCCGACGACGGACCCCTGACCGAGTTCCGCCGCGAGCTCGCGCAGCTTGCCGGTGGCCAGTTCCTCGATGTGGCGGGCCCGGGCGTTCAGGTCGTACTGCTCCATCGAGCCGATCGCGGCCAGCGCCGCGGCACAGGCCACCGGGTTGCCGCCGTAGGTGCCGCCGAGGCCGCCCGGGTGGACAGCGTCGAGGAGATCGGCGCGGCCGGTGATGGCCGAGAGCGGCATGCCGCCGGCGATGCCCTTGGCCATCGTGACGATGTCCGGGACGACGCCTTCGTGGTTGACGGCGAACCATTCACCGGTGCGGCAGAACCCGGACTGGACCTCGTCGGCGATGAAGACGATGCCCTTGTCCTTCGCCCAGGCGGCCAGCGCCGGCAGGAAGCCCTCGGCCGGGACGATGAAGCCGCCCTCGCCCTGGATGGGTTCGATGATGATCGCGGCGACCGACTCGCCGCCGATCTGCTTCTCGATCATGCTGATGGCCCGCTTGGCGGCCTCGGCGCCGGTGATCTCCGGGTTTTCCTCACGGAACGGGTAGCTCATCGGCATCCGGTAGACCTCGGGCGCAAAGGGACCGAAGTTGGTCTTGTACGGCATCGCCTTGGCGGTCAGGGCCATGGTGAGGTTGGTGCGGCCGTGGTAGGCGTGGTCGAAGGCGACGACGGCGTCCCGGCCGGTGGCGAGCCGGGCCACCTTCACCGCGTTCTCCACAGCCTCGGCCCCGGAGTTGAACAGCACCGTGCGCTTCTCGTGGTCGCCCGGGGTGAGCCGGTTCAGCTGCTCGGCGACGGCGACGTACCCCTCGTAGGGGGTGACCATAAAGCAGGTATGGGTGAAGTGCTCGGCGGCTTCCTTGACGGCCCCGACGACGGCGGGGTCGGAGGCGCCGACGCTCGTGACGGCGATGCCGGAGCCGAGGTCGATGAAGGAGTTGCCGTCGACGTCCTGGATGATGCCGCCGTCGGCGTCGGCAACATAGACCGGGACGCTGGAGGCGACGCCGGACGCGACGACCGCCTTGCGGCGCTCGGTCAGGGCCACGGACTTGGGGCCCGGGAAGTCGGCCTGGACGCGGCGCTTCTGCTCGAGCCGGTAGGTGATGTCGTTTGCTGTGGTGGTCATGGGAAGCCTTTCTAGGTGTGGAGGGGCGGCAGGGCCGGCGCTACGCGTCGAGCGCGCTCATGACGTGCTTGATCCGGGTGTAGTCCTCAACGCCGTACATGGACAGGTCCTTGCCGTAGCCGGACTGCTTGAAGCCGCCGTGCGGCATCTCGGCGGTGAGCAGGATGTGGGTGTTGATCCAGACTGCACCGAAATCCAGGTCCCGGCTGACCCGCATGGCCGTGCCGTGGTCCGTGGTCCAGACGCTGGAGGCGAGGGCGTAGTCGACGTCGTTGGCCAGTTCGACCGCCTCGGCCTCGGTACTGAATTTCTGCACCGTGATGACAGGGCCGAACGTTTCCTTCTGGACGATGTCGTCGGTCTGCTTGGCGCCGGTGACGATGGTGGGTTCGAAGAAGAACCCCTTGTCCCCTGCGCGGTGGCCGCCGGTCTCGATCCTGCAGTTCGCCGGCAGGTTTTCGACGACGGAGCTGACCGCGTTGAAGTGGTTGACGTTGTTCAGCGGCCCGAAGTAGTTGTCCTCGTCGTTCTGCGAGCCGGTATGCAGCGTCTTGGTGTGTTCCACCATGGCGGCCACGACGTCGTCGTGCACGGAATCCTCGACCAGGACCCGGGTGATGGCCGTGCAGTCCTGGCCGGCGTTGAAGAAGGCGAACTCGGCGATGGCCGCGGCGCTCTTCTTGATGTCCGCGTCCTTGAACACGATCGCGGGGGCCTTGCCGCCGAGTTCCAGGTGGGCGCGCTTGAGGCCCTTGGCGGCGCCGGAGGCGACGGCGATGCCGGCGCGGACCGAGCCGGTGATGGAGACCAGGCCCGGGACCTTGTGCTCCACCATCAGGGCGCCGGTCTCGCCGGTGCCGAGGACGACGTTGAGCACGCCGGCCGGGAAGATTTCGCCGGCCAGGCGCGCCAGGACGAGGGTGGACTCCGGCGTGGTGTCGGAGGGCTTGAGCACGACGGTGTTGCCGGCCGCGAGGGCCGGGCCGATCTTCCAGATGGCCATCAGGAACGGGTAGTTCCACGGGGCGACCTGCGCGACGACGCCGATCGGTTCGCGGCGCACGTAGGAGGTGTGGCCCTCGAAGTACTCGCCGGCGGACTTGCCTTCCATGATCCGGGCGGCCCCGGCGAAGAACCGGAGCTGGTCAGCGCCGGCGGCGACTTCCTCGGCGGCGATCAGGGAGCGGACCTGGCCGGTGTTGCGGTGCTGGGCCTCGACGAGTTCGTCGCTGTTGGCCTCGACGGCGTCGGCGAGCTTGAGCAGCATCAGCTGGCGCTGGCCGGGGGTGACGTGCTTCCAGCTGGCGAAGGCGTCCTTCGCCGCGGCCATGGCCGCGTCGACGTCGGCCTGCACCGAGACCGGCGACTTGGCCACGACTTCGCCGGTGGCCGGATTGACAATATCCAGCACTGCGCTGCCGGCGGGGGTAACGAACTCGCCGTTGATGAAGTTCTGCAAGGTTTGAACCACGGTGTACAACCTCTTTCGTGCTGGCCCGGAAGGCAGGGCGGAGGGGATCTGCGACTGCTCCGAGCCTATGCCAGGCGCACCAGCCAGGGAATAGGCAGCTGCACACCGAACCTGCGGGGGTTTAGTGCGGTTGACCAGCGCCCGGTTATCCTGTTGGCATGGCAATTTCTCTTGCAGCCCTGCTGGGGGTCCCGTCCCTCAAACTGCTGAAGGCGGGCCTTGCGGAGACCACCTGGCACCAGGACATCCACTGGGTGGCGGTGACCGAGCAGGAGGACCCGCAGCGCTTCCTCAACGGCGGCGAACTGGTTCTGACCACCGGGATGCGGCTGCGGACCGCCCCCGACCAGCGCCGCTTCGTCCGCCAGGTCCAACGGGCCGGCGCGGTGGGCATCGGCTTTGGGATCGGGCTGACGCACGAGGCGGTTCCGCCGGCCCTGATTGCCGAGGCAAACCGCTGGGGCCTGCCGGTGGTGGAGGTGCCCTACGAGACACCGTTTATCGCGATCGGCAAGCTGGTGGCCGATGCGCAGTCCGCGGACCACTACGCCAAACTCGAGCGGCTGATCGCCGGCCACCAGGTCCTGGCCCGGGCCTTGCTGACCGGCGGCGGGCTCGCCGAGCTGCTCAAGCACCTCGGGGCCATGCTCCGCACCGAGATCGTGCTGACGCAGTTCACCGCGCAGCTCTACAACAGTGCCTCCGGCGCCCCCTCCCCCAACGCGGACGGCTGGGCCTCCTACCCGGTTCCCACCGGGCGCCGGGACGCCTGCACCCTGTGGGTGCGGCACCCGTTCGAGGACTCGGGAATCATCGGCTACGCACAGAACCTGATCAGTGTCGAACTCAACAACATGGTCAAGCAGCGCCAGTCCCAGCGCGCCCTGGCGGGGCAGGTGCTCGAGGACGTCATCCACGGAACCCTCGAACCCACCGAAGCCACCCGGCGCCTCGCCGGCATCGGCGTCAACAGCACCCGCAAGAATGTAGTGCTGCTGGCGGAATCGGCGGCCCACGCCAAGCAGCTGGGCAGCTCGTCGCTGCCGCAGCCGCTGGCCGCGGCGGTGACCGCCGTCGTCGGCAAGGACCTCGTGGTGCTGGTGCCCGACGACGGCAGCGGCGCCAGCGCCCTGGCCCGGAGCCTCAGCGACCACCTCGCGGAGGCGGGCATCCATGCCACGATCGGCATCGGCGGGGCGTATACCAAGCCAAACGGCCTGCGCTGGAGCTACTTCGAGGCCCGGGACGCGGCGAGCCGCGGCCTGCCCGTCAACGAGCCGGAGCGGCTGAGCCTGACCTCGCTGCTGCTGGCCAGCGAGGACGTTCCGCTGGCGGACATGGCCAACGAATCACTGAACCCGTTGCGCAGCTTCGACGCCGCGCACGGCGCCGAGCTGCTGACCACGCTGGAGAGCTACCTGGGCAACAACGGGTCCGTTGCGGCCGTGGCCGAGGAACTCACCCTGCACCGCAACACGGTCCGCTACCGGCTGGCGCAGATCACCGAACTGACCGGCTACGACCCGGCCCAGACCGCGGACCGGGTGCAGCTCTGGCTGGCCCTGGCCGTGCAGCGGCTCAGCGCCCGCCACCCGCGCTGACCCAGGTTCCCCTCCGGAACACAGCAACGCGGGGTCACAGCGCGCCCGCCCGTGGTGCCGTTATGGGCGCGATGTGACCCCGCGTTGCTGTGTGGTCTAGCGGGAGAGGCCCTTGAAGACGTTCTTCGGGCGCTGCATTTCGCCGTGCTTGGCGCCCAAGACGATCACCCAGCCGGCGAAGACCGGGATGGCCCACTGCAGGGCCTTCAGCTGCTGCTGGGCGGAGCGGAGTTCCTCCGAGGCGCCCGGCTTGGGCTCGGTGGCGCCCTGGGCGCCCTCGGCGGCGAGCTTGTCGACCTTGGCGCCCTGCATCCCGGCGTACAGGCTCACGGCGGCCCCGGCCAGGGTAACGACGGACTTGTAGATGCTCAGCCGGGTCACCCCGTCCTGCTTGGTCATCCGGCCCTTGTTCTCCCACATAATGGCGAGGCCGGAGAGGAAGTGCGCGCCGAAGGCTGCCGTCTGGAAAGGGGCCCACTTCTTCCAGCCGAGGCTGGACAGACGGGTCCGCTCGGAAGGGTCCTTGGCTTCCGCTGCCGCGCCGTTCAGCCCGATGGCGCCCATCAGCGAGCCACCGAACCACGCGCCGGCGGTCAGGTCGTGGATGGATCGGGCAACAAGATTACCTGCCATGGTGAGCTTCCTATCGTATGAAATCGAATCCGGAACGGTGCGGCCGGTTGGCGGCCTGCACCCCCGACATACTAAGCACACTTACCAACAAGATGGTAGTCCGGGGGCCCGCCGGGCACGCCCCAGGGATGTGGCGCCGCGGCGCGTAAGCTCGTGGTCATGGAGGACGAAGGTTGAGCTCGGACCCGCCGGGCGGCCAGGCAGCGCCGGCGGCGGAAGGCGGTCTCGGCGAGGCTGCCGACGCCGCGGAGGCAGCCTCCAACAGCAGGGTGCTGGACCTTGTCGCGCGCTGGGGCTTCGCCGTGATGGCGCTGCTCCACATCGTGATCGGAGCGATCGCCGTCGCGCTGGTGCTGGGCGCGAGGGGCGAGGCCGAACCAACCGGCGCCATCGCGCAACTCGCCGCCAATCCCTGGGGGCCCGCCGTGATGTGGTCCGGTGCCGTGGGCTGCGCAGGGCTCGCCCTGTGGCAGCTGAGTGAGGCCACCTTGCGGGCCCGGCATCTGCCCCGCGGTCAACGGCTCGGCAAACTGGTTTCTTCCGGCTTCCTGTCCATCGCCTACGGCAGTATCGGGTTCACCTTCGCAAGCTTCGCCGTCGGCGTCCGCAGCGACTCCGGCGACTCCACCGCGGCGTTCAGCCAGGCGCTGATGAACCGGCCGCTGGGCGCGCCGCTGCTGATCGGCCTGGGCCTGACCGTCAGCGGGATCGGCATCTACTTCATCGTCAAGGGACTGGGCAAGAAATTCAAGGAGGAGCTGCGGCACTTCGAGGGCACGCACCGGGGGCACCTCATCAGCGGCCTGGGCGTGGCCGGCCATGTGGCCAAGGGGCTGGCGCTGGTGCTCACCGGGCTGCTGTTCGTGGTGGCCGCGGTGACAGATGATCCGCGCTCGTCCACCGGGCTGGACGGCAGCCTCAAGGCCCTGCAGCACCACCCTTTCGGGCCGTACCTGCTGCTGGCCATCGGCGCCGGATTCATCGCCTACGGGGTCTTCGCCCTGGTTCGGGCACGGTTCGGACGGATGTAGCCCCGCAATTGAGCCTTGTTGCCGGTCCGGGCGGGGGATATCGTTTTAGCTATCCCCGAACCGTTTACCCGGCCCGCTTTCTGGTGGCGCCATCCGCTCAACGGCGGGGCGGTTCTACAAGGAATTGCCATGAGCTACGTCCCGGTCAGCAGGCGCACGGCGCGGCGCCGCCGTGAATCCGAACGGTCCACACGGCGGCTGGTTGTCGCACTGTCCGCAGCGGCGGCGTCGGTCTGGCTGCTCTCGGTCTCCATGTCCGCACTGGTCCGGGTCGGCGGCTATGAGCACAACGTCGCCGACGTGTTGCACGTCCTGTCGCTGGTCGTGTCGTTCGGCACCATCATCCTGGTCGACTGGCACGGCCTCCTGTGGCTGCTCGGGCGGCGCAAACTGGCCGAGATCATCCGGCTCGACGCCGCCGCCACCCCGCTGATCTGGGGCGGACTCGCCGGCATGCTGGCCACGGGCGTGTTCCTGAACCCGCGCCTGGCCAATCCGATGACGGACGTCAAGCTGGCGGCCGTCCTGGTGTTGACCCTGAACGGCATCATGCTCATCCCGCTGATGCGGCGGCTGGCCCATCTGCCGGCGGACACCACGTTCCAGGGACTGGCCACGGGGCAACGGGTCCATCTGCTCCTCTGCCTGGCCATCTCGCAGGCCTGCTGGTGGACGGCGATCATTATCGGGTTCATCAACGCCGAGTTCTGAACCCCCGGGCGCCGGCCGGTCAGCGCAGCGGGACCACCGCGCCCTCTTGGTAGAGCAGGGCGCGGATCTCCGATTCAGCCGCGTCCAGCCGCTTCGGGTCGATGGTTTCCCCCGCCGCGAAGTGGTCCAGCAGGCGCGGATCGACATAACTTTTCCGGGCGATCGACGGCGTGTTGCCCAGCACCGCCGCGGCGTCGACCATCGCCCGGCTCACGGCGCGTTTCCTGGCCGACACCTTGGCCTGCGGGCCGCTCCGGGCCAGGCTGGCGGCCGCCGCCACGGTGCCGCGGAGGGTGCGGAAATCCTTCGCCGTGAAGTCCCCGCCGGTGCGCTCCTTCACGTAGTCGTTGATCTCCGCGCTGGTGACCGGATGCCAGCGCCGGCCGTTTTTGTACGCGAGCAGCCGGGCGTTTCCGCCGCGGCGCTTGAGCGAGCGGACGACGGCGGCGAGGTCGGCGTCGTCGATCCGGGACTCCCAGGTCTTGCCGCTCTTGGCCGGGAAGCTGAGCCGCAGCTCGTCCTTGCGTACCTTGACGTGGGCGCAGAGCAGGGTGGCCAGGCCGTGGCTGCCGTTCTCGTTGGTGTAGCGCTCGGAGCCCACGCGCAGCGATCCGCTGTCCAGCATCCGGAAGGCGGCGGCGAGCACACGCTCCCGGGTCAGGCCGTCGGAGCGCAGGTCGAGGGTCACCAGCCGGCGCGCGGACGGCAGGGTTTCGGCGAGCTGGAGCGAACGGTCAAACTTCAGCCGGTCTTTCCGTTCCCGCCAGCTGGGGTGGTAAATGTACTGGCGGCGGCCCACGGCGTCGACCCCGGTGGCCTGGATGTGCCCGTTTTCGAAGGGCGCGATCCAGACGTCGGTCCACGCCGGCGGGATCCCGATGCCCTCCAGCCGGTCCCGCACCGGTCCGGGCGGCAGGGTTGAGCCGTCCAGGTCCTTGTAGCTGAAGCCGGTCCCGGCGGGAACCCGGCGGTAGCCGCGGCCGGACGCGTTGCTGTGCCGGAGCCTCATCGGCCGCTTCCTGGGTGCCTCGCGCTGTCCATGACGGTAAGCCTACTGACTACCCGCCGGAAATGCGCTGTTTCCAAACAACGCGGGGTCACTTCGCGCCCATCCCGGAGGGGATTATGGGCGCGAAGTGACCCCGCGTTGCTGTGCGGGAGGAGCTATACCTCGACGGCGGCGCCGCGGGAGATCTCGACCATCTCCCCGCGGGAGACCACCTTGATGCGCTCGCGCTGCACGCTGCCCGGAGCGGCGCTGGCCTCCTCGCCGAGGGCCCGCTCGTGCGCGTCCAGGGCCAGCCAGCCTTCCCAGCTGGTGTACTGCACGCCCCGGTTTTCCAGCAGGTCCGTGACCGCCCCGGGCGCCGGCGCCGCGGCCGCCGGCAGGTTTGCGCGGTCCTCCAGCAGGCAGGTCACGGTTTCCAGGGCGTCGCCCTTGGTGTGGCCGATCAGGCCCACCGGCCCGCGCTTGATCCAGCCGGTCGCGTAGACGCCCGGCACAGGGGTGCCGGCGGCGTCCAGGACACGGCCGCCGTCGTTCGGGACAACACCCTTGCTGTGGTCGAACTCGACCTCGGGCAGCGCGGACCCGAAGTAGCCGATGGCGCGGTAGACGGCCTGGACCGGGTAGTCGATGAACTCGCCGGTGCCGCGGGCGTTCCCGGTGCCGTCCAGTTCGGTGCGCTCAAACTTGATGCCGGCGACGCGGCCCGGGGCGCCGGCATCGCCGGTGCTGTCCCCGTACACCTCGACCGGACTGTGCAGGAAGTGCAGGTGCAGCCGGCGGGAGGCGGTGAGCTCGGAGAGGTCCTCGGGCTGTTCGGCGATCCAGTTGGTGAGCGTGCCCACCATGGTCTTGGTCTGGTTGTTGCTCTGGATCTGGCGGTCCGATTCGGCGTCGAACTCGAAGTCCTCGGCGTAGAGGATGATGTCGACGTCCTTGGAGTGGGATAGTTCGCGCAGTTCCAGCGGGGTGAACTTCACCTGGGCGGGGCCGCGGCGGCCGAAAACGTGCACGTCCGTGACCGGGGAGTCCTTCAGCGCCCGGTACACGTTGTCCGGGATTTCGGAGACCAGCAGGTCATCGGCGTGTTTGGAGAGCATCCGGGCCACGTCCAGGGCGACGTTGCCGTTGCCGATCACGGCGATCTCCTTGGCCTCCAGCGGCCAGTCGCGGGGCACGTCCGGGTGCCCGTCGTACCAGGAGACGAAGTCGGCGCCGCCGTAGGAGCCCTCGAGCTCGATGCCCGGGATGTTCAGGTCCGCGTCCTTGATGGCGCCGGTGGCGAAGATGACGGCGTCGTAGTGTGTGCGCAGGTCCTCGAGCGTGAGGTCCGTGCCGTAGTCGACGTTGCCGAAGAAGCGGATGTCGCCGCGGTCCAGGACCTTGTGCAGGGCGTTGACGATGCCCTTGATCCGCGGGTGGTCGGGGGCCACGCCGTACCGGATCAGGCCGTAGGGCGCCGGGTAGCGGTCGAACAGGTCGATGCTGACGCTGAGCTCGCCGGACTTGACGGCCTCGCTCTTGGTCAGGAGATCCGCGGCGTAGACGCCGGCGGGGCCGGAGCCGACGACGGCGACGCGCAGCGGGCGGGCGGCGGTTCCTACGGAGGTGTTCGTTGACACGGCTGTGTTCCTTTGGTTCGTTCCGTCCCAACTGACTCGCAGTTGTTGTCGTTATGGGGGCTCAAAACGACAACAACTGCGAGCTAGTTGGGTAGTGCGGGTGAAGCTAACGGGCGGCCACGCGCGGGGCGTTCGGGGACGTAGTGCTGTAGTCCGCGGTCTTGAAGTGCGACGGCGCAAAAGGGCTGACGCGGACCACGTCGCCGATCACGATCACGGCAGGATTCGCAACGCCTGCGGCCTCGGCCTGGTCCGCGATGGTCCCGAGCGTTCCGATGGTCACCCGCTGGTTGGGCAGGTATCCATTCTCTACGATGCCAACAGGCGTCGCGGCTGGCAAACCGGCGCGTTCGAGCGAGGCCGCAGATTCGCGCAACTGCCCCACGCCCATGAGCAGGATCACGGTGTGGTCGGCGCGGGCGGGCACTTCGGCGAGCTCTTCGTGGCCGGTGACCACGCTGAAGCCCTTGGCGAGGCCGCGGTGCGTGACCGGGATGCCGGCGGCGGCGGGGACTGAGACCGCCGAGGTCACGCCGGGGACGACTTCCACCTCGACGCCGTGCTGCCGGCAGAACTCGGCTTCCTCGCCGCCTCGGCCCAACACATAGGGGTCCCCGCCCTTGAGCCGGACCACCCGGTGGCCGGCGCGGGCTTCGTCCACGAGGATCCGGTTGATTTCCGCCTGCGGGACCGGGTGATGGCCGGGGGTCTTGCCGACCTCGATCACGCGGACGTCGGGGGCGAGTTCGTTGAGCAGTTCGCGGGGGCCGAGCCGGTCGGCGACGACGACGTCGGCCTGGCCCAGCAGCCGCCGTCCGCGCACGGTGATGAGCCCGGCGTCGCCCGGACCGCCGCCCACGAGCGCCACCGTGCCGGCGGCCGCTGCGCACGCGCCGGGAACTCGGTGCCGGCGCAGCGGCAGGTCCCCGGCGGCCAGGGCGGTGGCGACGGCATCGCGCAGCGCCATGGCACGCCGGGGGTCTCCCCCGGCGTTGACGGCGATCTTGACGTCGTCGACGACGGCGACGGCGGGCGTCCAGGCGGCGGAGGCTTCGTGGTCGGAGGCGTTGACGCACCAGACGCGGCCCGCCTCGGCGTCGGCGGCGACCCGGGCATCCACTTCGGCATCCCCGGTGGCGGTCTGGACGAACCAGGCGCCGTCGACGTCGGAGCTGCGGTAGGGGCGGGGCCGCCAGTCGAGGAGCCCGGCGTCGGCCAGGCCATCCAGGGCCGGGCAGGCAAGGGGCGCGACGACGGTCACGCGTGCGCCGGCGTCGAGCAGTCCTTTGGCGCGGCGCGTGGCGACGGGTCCGCCGCCGACGACCAGCACGGGGCGGCCGAGCAGTCGCAGCGCCGTGGGGTAGATGTCCTGAATTGCCATGCATCGACGATAGGGCGGCGTCCGGAAGGGGAACAACGGCGCGGAAACACCCGTTCATGCAGGGTAACGGGAGGTAACCTCACGCTTTGCGCGCCCGCTATTTCACCGCGATGAGCTCGACCAGTCTGATGTCCGGGTCCCCGGCGAGCAGCACCGGTCCGTGTTGGCCGAGGGCCGCGGGAATGGCGCCGTCAAGGTGCGCCTGCCGGTCTTCCTCGGTGTCGAACGTGTCAAAAATGCCGAAAGTGTTGGCATTGACCCGGAAGGCGTACCAGGTCCGGGTGCCGGGTTCGCTGAGCACGATCTCGCGGCCGCCGTTGAGGAAATCCCAGACCTCCTGCTCCTTCCCCGCCTTGGCTTCGACCAGTGCCAGCACGCCAAATTGTGGTGCCACGGCTGTCTCCTTGGAATTGGGTTCGGCCGGCCGTTTGCCCGCCTATAGCCGCGAGTGTAGGCCCGGCCGCCGCCGTAAACAACAGCAACGCGGGGTCACCTACGGCCCATAAAGCCGGGGTTTATGGGCCGTAGGTGACCCCGCGTTGCCGGGGAGGTGGCCGGGGCGTTAGCGGGTGCTGCCGGCGAGCAGGCCCCGACGGCGGAGCAGCCGCTTTTCGACCGGGGCGAAGACCAGCAGTTCGACCAGGATGCCGGCGGCGAGGATCAGCAGGATGGCGGCCAGCACCACGGTCATGTCGGCGAGGTCGCGGCCCTGGTTCAGCATGGAACCGAGGCCGAAGCCCATGCTGCCGCCCACGGTGATGATTTCGGCCGCCATCAGCGACCGCCAGGAAAAGGCCCAGCCCTGTTTAAGCCCGCCCAGATAGCCCGGCAACGCCGCCGGGAGGACAACCTGCAGCGCCAACTGCAGCCGGGTGGCGCCCAGGACCGTGCCGACGCGGCGGTACTGCGGGGGGATCTGGTCGACGCCGGAGATCAGCCCGTTGATGATCGAGGGGACGGCGCCCATCAGCACCACAAAGTAGACGGTGGCGTCGCTCAGGCCGAACCAGATGATGGCCGCCGGCACCCAGGCCACCGAGGGCAGCACCTGAAGACCCGCAATCAGCGGTCCAAAGGCCCGGCGGAGCGGCGCGACCTGGGCCAGCAGCAGCCCGGCCGGCGTCGCGATGGCAACGCTGACCAGGAACCCCGCGGCACCGCGCTGCAGCGAGGTCCAAACGGCTTCGGCCAGTTCGCCGCTGTTCCAGAGGCTGCCCAGCTGGCCGAGGACATCCAGCGGTGCCGGGACCAGGTCCCGGCGTTTGATGCCAAGCCAGACATATGCCTGCCAGGCAAGGATGAGGACGGCGAGCGCGGCCACGGGCAGCAGGATCCGGCCCCAGTCGATGCGGGCCGTGCGGACGGCATCGGACTGGAGCGAATCGAGTCCGGCTTCCAGTTCGCCGAGGTCCGTCGGGTGTGCCGGTGAGCGGTGCGGGGCGGCGTGCATCGTCCGGGTTGCAGCCCGGTCGTCGGTCAGCGGGGTTTGGCTAGTGGGCATGGCGGCGGATCTCCTCGCGAAGCCGGGCGGTGATGACGCCGGTCAGCTGTCCGGCCAGGCCGGCGTCGGTGCGGTGTTCCCCAGACACCCGCCACTCCTGAACCACGCGCCCCGGCCGGGAGGAGAGCAGCAGCACACGCTGGCCCAGCCGGACGGCTTCGCCTACGTTGTGTGTGACGAAGACGATGGTACGGCCGGTTTCTTGCCAGATCCGCTCCAGCTCGTCGTGCAGCAGGTCGCGGGTGATCGCGTCCAGCGCGGCGAACGGCTCGTCCATCAGGAGCAGCTGCCGGTCCTGGGCCAGGGACCGTGCCAGGGCCACCCGTTGGCGCATGCCGCCGGAGAGTTCGTGCGGGCGCTTCTCCCCCGCCCCGCCCAGATGCACCAGGTCCAGAAGACCGTCGGCCTGGACCCTGCGTTCGGCTTTACGCATCCCCCGGAGTTTGAGGGCCAGTTCGATGTTTTCCCGGGCGGTGAGCCAGGGAAACAGGGCCGCATCTTGGAACATAAACGCCGCGCCGTCGCTGGGGACCTCAAGCGCCCCCGACGTCGGCGCTTCGAGGCCGGCGATGATGTTGAGCAGGGTGGACTTTCCGCAGCCGGAGGCACCCAGCAGGGCGACGAACTCGCCCTGCCCGATACTGGCGGTGATGCCCTCCAGCACCGGGGCGCCGTCGCCGAAGCGTTTGCCGAGGTTTTCCAGTACGACTGGCATGGTCAGGTCCTAACATGTGGTGGCCGGGGCGGCGGTGCTAGTCCTTGCCGAGTCCCTGCGCTGAGGTCCTCGTCGCGGACACCGAGTTGAGGGCTGTGAGGTCGAAAATGCCGCTGATGTCCGCCGGCCTGGTAGTGCCGGCCTCGACGCCGTCCTGGAGCAGCCTCCGGTAGGTGCCGGCGAGCGGGTCGGTGGTGAAGACGATGTTCTTCAGTGAGCGGGCTACGACGCCGGCGGGCAGCGGGGCGCCGCCGGCATCCTTCAGTGCCGCATTGAGGACGCCGGCCTTCGTGGCCGCCGGGGCTGTCCTGAGCCAGTCAACGGCCTCGAGGTGGCCCTTGAGCAGCGACTTCACGGTGTCGGGGTGCTCGGCGGCGAATTTCGTATTGACGACCAGCACGGTGGTGACGAAGTCGCCCTTGTCCCACAGGTCTTTTTCGTCGACGAGCAGCTTCGCCCCGGCCTGCAGCACAAGCCGGGAGGCCCAGGGTTCCGGCAGCCAGGCGCCGTCGAGCCGGCCGTCCTGGAACAGCCTCAGCGTCTGGGCGTTCTCGGTCGGGTTGATCGTCACGTCGCCGCCAGCACCCGGGGCCGTCCGGTAGCCGCGCTTCCCGAGCCAGGCCCGGAGCGCCACATCCTGGGTTCCGCCCAGCTGCGGGCTGGCGAACGTCTTGCCTGCCAGGTCCGTGGCCGCGGTGATCTCCGGCCTGACCACAAACTGGGCCCCGCCCGAGGCCGCCCCGGCGATGATGCGGATGGATTCCCCGTTGCTCTTGACAAACGCATTGACCGCCGGGCCGGGGCCGATGTACGCGGCGTCGATGGCCCCGGCGTTCAGGGCCTCGATCGCGGCAGGGCCGGCATTGAAGACCTGGGTGCTGAGCCTGGTCCGGCCGAGGTGCCCGGCGATAAACCCTTTGTTGACGCCCACGAGGGCGGGCGCGTGGGTGATGTTGCCGAAATAGCCCAGCCTCAGTGCTGCCGCCGGGCCGGACGGCGCTGCCTGGGCTGCGGTCTCACGGGGAATCGCCGACGCCGCCACGGCACCGGCGGCGATCAGCAGCACGAGGCCGAATGCGGCCAGGACCTCGACGGCAGGCCTGTGCCCGGGCCGGTTGCTCCCGCCCGCCTCGATGCGGGTCATTCCGGGCTGGGGACTTGTCATTGCTTCACCATAGGGAGGGCCGCGAACGGCGTTCAATGGCCCGGAAACCCGGGGTCACGCGCGTTCATGCAGCGTCACATTGGGACCCTTCGGGGCGGTGTGGCCGGCCCGAACCACAGGCCTGAAGCGCCGTCCCGGGTCCCATTGCTACCCGGGTGCCCGGCTGCCATTCTTGACTTACCCGACGCATGCAGGAAAGGACGCGGCAATGCCTCTCTATCTGTCGAAGTTCAGCTATACACCCGAGACCTGGGCGCGACTGACCAGCAAGCCGGAAGACCGAAGGAAGGCCGCCCAGGCGTATATCGAATCGGTAGGCGGGAAGCTCCACGGCTTCTGGTATGCCTTTGGCTCCCATGACGGCTACAACCTGTGGGAGGCTCCGGACAACGTTTCGATGGCCGCCGTTGCGCTCGCGATCAGCGGAGGCGGCGCGCTGAGCTCCTTCGAGACGACGGTGCTGCTGACGGTCGACGAAACGCTGGAAGCGCTCGCGAAGGCGGGGGAAATCAGCTACCGGCCGCCGGGCAGCTGACGGTTCTGGGCAGCTGACGGTTCCCGGTTGGAGGGCGGGACCGGGCTGAAGGGCGGGTCAGTCCTGCAGACGCTCCAGCCGGTATCTCAGTTTGGCTTCCCGTTTGGGGTCGCCGCCCAGGTTCTTGGTGCGGGCAATATAGTCCGGGCCCCACGTCTTCAGCAGGAAGTCGTCGGCGATCCGGACGTGGCCGGCCGGGAACTTGTAGTCCATTCTCCGGGCCACCCCGGACCAGTCGGCGGCCCCGAAGAGCCGCTCGGCGTCGGCCGCCGTCCGCACCCCGTTGGCCGCCAGGACATCGCCCAGCCAGCCGTACTGCCAGGCCTGGCTCCTGGGGTGCTCGGACAGCAGCCGCCCGAGCATGTCGTGCAGGATGTCCCCGGTCAGATCGGTGGCGGGATTGGCGGCGAATTCGGCGGTGCTTTCGGCCTGGCGGCGTTTGACGATGTCGTTGATGGCCGAAAACTGGGCGTCCGCGAGCTCGATGAGGGTCGACGCCATGGTGAATGCCCGGTCCACTTCCGCGTTGGCCTCGGCGAGGCCCTTATAGCGGATGTCGTGTTCGAAGGCGGCCCACGCGTGCTGCAGCACTGTCCGGATCTGGACCTCGAAGCGCTCCCCGACGAACTGCTGGCAGCCCATGGGTCCGGTGCCCGGCGGGATTTCGAGAATAAGGTGCCGGCCGGCGTAACCGATCTGGCCGTTGCGCCGCTGGGAGCTGGTCTTATCGTCGTCCTCGCGGCAGCTGAACTGCCCTTTCAGGGCGGTGGCCACGTCGGCGATGTCGGGTTCGAGGAACGTGATGATGCGGACGCCGATGAGATCGGTGAGCTGCTCGAGGCCGCGTTCATATTTGAACCTGCCGTCAGCGGTGAGCCGATCCAGCTTTTCTTTCACCGAAGCGAGGTCCTTGACCCTGGCCTGGACGGTGTGGTGGTTGAGGCCGTCGTCGCGGAGCCTGGCGCCGATGGCGTCCCCGATCGCCACGGATGCCGCGTTCAGCCGGGGCAACAGCCTGTTGTATTCCGCCAGGGAGCTGGCAACAACGGAGTCATGTTCTCCCAACGGGTCCCCCTAAGACCATCGCGCAGAGCCTCTCACCAGCAGGGTATCCAAGACCGCGCTTTTCAGCCATGGTTCCCGCAAGCCGGCCGGCGGAACCGGCGCCCCGGCTGCCGGCCCGGCGCCCCGGCCGGCGGCCGGCGCCCCGGACCATTCAGATCGAGTAGCGCTCGTCCTCGTGGTCCCCCGGGTGGTCCCTGACGAGCCCGGCGGCCAGGGTGTTCCCGTCCTGCGGGTCGATCACCAGGAACGCCCCGGTCCGGCGGTGGCGCAGGTAGCTTTCCAGCGGCAGCGGCGCCGAGAGCCGGACCTGGGCGTGGCCGATGTCGTTCAGCTCCAGCGTGGACGATGGCTCAAGCCGGAAGCTGGCCAGGTCCAGCTTTCCGCTCACGTTCCGGACCAGGGCCTGGACCGTGCGGGTGCCGTGCTTGACCAGCACCTTCGCGCCCTCGCGGAGCGGTTTCGGGGAGAGCCAGCACAACGCGGCGTACAGGTCCGCCGACGCCTCCCGGATTGTCCCGGCCGCGGCGATCGTGTCGCCGCGGGCGACGTCGAACTCGTCCGCGAGCCGCAGCGCCACCGATTGCGGCGCCATGGCTTCGGTGAGCTCGCGGCCGGCGAAGTCGATCCCGGTGACCGTGGTGGTGCGGGGGGCCTGGCCGGGGGTGAGGACACTGACCCTGTCCCCCAGCCGGACGGATCCTTCGGTAATCTGGCCGGCGTAGGCCCGGTAGTCACGGAAGGCTTCGGGCTCAAGGCCACCGGCGACGGCGTCGGGGGCCAGCGCACCCTGCGGCCGGACGACCAGCTGGACGGGGAAACGGAAACTCTCCAGGTGGCTTTCGAGTTCGTCGGCGGCGGGCAGCGTCTCGAGGACCTCCAGCAGCGCCGGACCCTGGTACCAGGGGGTGCGGGCCGAGCGGTCCACGACGTTGTCGCCGTCGAGCGCGGAAACAGGAATGACAAAAAGGTCAGCGGTTCCGCCTGCATTTGAATCTTCACGGCCCAGCCCGAGCTCGCGGCCCACCCGCTGCACGTCGGCTTCGATCCCGCGGAACACGTCCTCGCTGAAGTCCACGAGGTCGATCTTGTTCACCGCGACGATTACGTGCGCCACGCGCAGCAGCTGCAGCACGGAGAGGTGCCGGCGGGTCTGCTCCAGGACACCCTTGCGGGCGTCGATGAGCACGACGACGGCATCCGCGGTGGAGGCGCCGGTCACCGTGTTCTTGGTGTACTGCACGTGCCCGGGGCAGTCCGCGAGGATGAAGCTGCGCCGGTCCGTGGCGAAGTAGCGGTAGGCGACGTCGATGGTGATGCCCTGTTCCCGTTCGGCGCGCAGGCCGTCGGTGAGCAGGGCCAGGTCTATCCGCTGTTTCCCGTCGGGGCTTTCGGCCGCGCCGGGCCCGCCGAAGCCGCGGTCTGCGGAGCTGCGGGCGACGGCGTCGAGCTGGTCGGCAAGGATCGCCTTGGAGTCGTGCAGCAGCCGTCCCACCAGGGTGGACTTGCCGTCATCGACCGAGCCGGCGGTCGCGAAGCGGAACAGTGAGGCGGACGAGAGCTGCAGGCTTCCGGCGGGGGCCTCAGGCAAGGTTGCGGTGGTGCTCATCAGAAATAGCCGTCCTTCTTGCGGTCTTCCATGGCGGCCTCGGAGATGCGGTCATCGGCCCGGGTGGCGCCACGTTCGGTGATGGTGGAGGCGGCGACTTCGATCACGACGTCGTGCACCGTGGCGGCCGCCGATTCGACGGCGCCGGTGCAGGACATGTCGCCGACGGTCCGGTAGCGGACGGTTTTGGTGATCACCTGCTCGTCCTCGCGCGGCCGGGAGACCTCGCCGACCGCGCGCCACATGCCGTCGCGGGCGAAGACTTCGCGCTCGTGCGCGTAGTAGAGGCCCGGCAGCTCGATGTTCTCGCGTTCGATGTAGCGCCACACGTCCAGCTCGGTCCAGTTGCTGATCGGGAAGGCCCGGACGTGCTGGCCCACGGTGTGCCGGCCGTTGTACAGGTTCCAGAGCTCGGGCCGCTGGTTGCGCGGGTCCCACTGGCCGAACTCGTCGCGCAGGCTCAGGATCCGTTCCTTGGCCCGGGCCTTGTCCTCGTCACGGCGGCCGCCGCCGAAGACCGCGTCGAACCTGTTGCGGCCGATCGCGTCCAGCAGCGGCACGGTCTGCAACGGGTTCCGGGTCCCGTCGGCACGCTCGGCCAGCTCGCCGGAATCGATGAACTCCTGGACGGACCCGACGACGAGCTTCAGCCCCAGCCGCTCCACCGTCCGGTCGCGGAACTCGATGACCTCGGGGAAGTTGTGCCCGGTGTCCACATGCAGCACCGGGAACGGCACCTTCCCCGGCCAAAACGCCTTGGTGGCCAGGTGCAGCATCACCACGGAGTCCTTGCCGCCGGAAAACAGCAGCGCCGGCCTCTCAAACTCGGCCACCACCTCCCGGATGATATGGATCGCCTCGGACTCCAGCGTGTCCAGGCTGGAGAGGCGGGCTGGCGCTGAGACGCCGACTGCCGCCCCGGACAGCTCCAGGTCCTCGTTGGTGACTTGAGTGCTCATACGTGTAGTCCGCATTCTGTCTTGTCGGTTCCTGCCCAGCGTCCGGCGCGGGGGTCATCTCCGGGCGCTACCTTGCGGGTGCAGGGCTGGCAGCCAATGGACGGGTAGCCCTGTGAAAGCAGCGGGTTGACGGGGAGAAGGTTGGCGTCGGAGTACTCCACCAACTGGTCGAAGCTCCAGGCCGCGACCGGGTTTACCTTGACCAGGCCGTTGGCGTCGTCCCAGCCGACCAGCGGGGTGTTGGTGCGGGTGGGGGCCTCGTCGCGGCGGACCCCGGTGAACCAGACTTCGTAGCCGGCCAGGGTGCGGCGTAGCGGTGCCACTTTGCGCAGCGCGCAGCACTGGGCGGCGTCGCGGGCGAAGAGGTCTTTGCCGAGGAGCCGGTCCTGCTGTTCCACGGTGGTCTCCGGCAGCACGTCCACGACGTTGACGCGCAGGCTCGCGGCCACTTCATCACGTGTGGCGTAGGTTTCCGGGAAGTGGTAGCCGGTGTCGAGGAAGAGCACGTCGACGCCGGGGACCTGGTCCGCGACGAGCGCCGGGAGGACGGCGTCGGCCATGGAGCAGGCGACGGCGACGGCGGGCAGCCCGAAGTTGCGCGCCACCCAGGCGATCACCTCGTGGGCGGGGGCGTCCCAGCCGAGCTCGGCGGCGCCGGCTTCGGCAAGGGCCTTCAGCTCGTCGTGGGTCCGCAGTGAGGGGCCACGACCGCCGGGGTCCCCGGCCGTGGGCCCCGACTCGCGAGGGCCCCGGTCCGAGCCTGCGAGGACGGGGAGCGAGTTGGGACTTGCGAGGTTGGGAAGCGGTTGGGGATTCACTGCAGGTCACCCTCGTCGGCGGCGAACGCCCACTCGGCGAAGCTCTGGCCCTCGGAGCGATCCGCGACGAACTTCCGCACCACGCGCTCCACGTAGTCGGGAAGGTCTTCGGCCGTGACCTTCAGACCGCGCACCGTCCGGCCCAGGCCTGCCTCCTCGCGGCTGTCCGACGCCAGTCCGCCGCCGAGGTGGACCTGGAAGCCCGGGGTGGGGCCGCCGTCGGGCGTGGGAAGCATCATGCCCTTCAGGCCGATGTCCGCGGTCTGGATCCGGGCGCAGGAGTTGGGGCAGCCGTTGATGTGCAGGGAGAGCGCCTGCGGGAGCTGCCTGGACTCGACCAGGTCGGCCAGGCGGCGCTCCAGCTCGGCGACGGCGGTGGCGGCCGTGACCTTGGTTTCGACGATGGCGAGCTTGCAGTATTCGATCCCGGTGCAGGCGATGGTGCCGCGGCGGAACACGGACGGCCGGGCGGAGAGGCCCAGGGCGTCGAGTTCGGCCACCAGCGGTTCCACCTCCTCCTTGGGCACGTCGAGGACCACGAGCTTCTGGTGCGGGGTGGTGCGCAGCCGCTGCGAGCCGCGGGCCTCCAGGGTGTCGGCCAATTTCACCAGCTGGCTGCCGGAGAGCCGGCCGGCCAGCGGGGTGGCGCCGATGAAGAACCTGCCGTCCTTCTGCTCGTGCACGCCGATGTGGTCGCCCGGCGTGGCGGGCTTGGGTGCGGCGGGGCCGTCGTCGAGCTTGTAGCCGAGGTATTCGTCCTCGAGGACCTGGCGGAACTTCACCGGCCCCCAGTCGGCCAGCAGGAACTTCAGCCGGGCCTTGGTGCGCATCCGCCGGTAGCCGTAGTCGCGGAAGATGCTGGTGACGCCGAGCCAGACGTCGGCGGCCTGGTCGGGGCGGACGAAGGCGCCGAGCCGCTTGCCCAGCATGGGGTTCGTGGAGAGCGCGCCGCCCACCCAGAGGTCATAGCCGGTGCCGAGGTCGGGGTGGACCAGGCCCACCAGGGCGACGTCGTTGATCTCGTGCACCACGTCCTGGCTGGGGTGGCCGGTGATGGCGGTCTTGAATTTGCGCGGCAGGTTGGCCAGCTCCGGGTCGCCGATGAACCGCTCGGCGAGCTCGTGGATCAGCGGGGTTGGGTCGATGATCTCGTCCTTGGCGATGCCGGCCACCGGGGAGCCGAGAATGACGCGGGGAACGTCGCCGCAGGCTTCCGTGGTGGACAGGTCCACCGCTTCGAGGCGGCGCCAGATTTCCGGGACGTCCTCGACCCGGATCCAGTGCAGCTGGATGTTCTGGCGGTCGGTGAGGTCGGCCGAGCCGCGGGCGAAGTCGACCGAGATCTGGCCGATGACGCGCAGCTGCTCGGTGGTGAGGGCTCCGCCGTCGATCCTGACCCGGAGCATGAAGTACTTGTCCTCGAGCTCGTGCGGCTCGAGCGTGGCGGTCTTGCCGCCGTCGATCCCGGGCTTGCGCTGGGTGTAGAGGCCCCACCAGCGGAAGCGTCCGTGCAGGTCGGTGCCGTCGATCGAGTCGAAGCCGTGCTTGGCATAGACCGACTCGATCCGCTCGCGCACGTTCAGGCCGTTGTCTTCCTGTTTCCAGGTTTCGTTGGCGTTCAGCGGGGCGGTGCCGTCCACTTTCCACTGCCCGTGCGGCTTGGCTGCGGGGCGTCCTGGGCGGTTGGCGCGGCCTGCGGCAGCCTGCTCCGGGGACGCTCCGGCTAGAGCTGTATCAGTCATGGATCGAGCGTAGGGGCGGCCTCAAGGGCGCCACAACGGGTCAGAAACCCGGGGTCACCCGGGGCAACAATTCGTCATGAAGCCCGGGCGGCGAGGGCGGCGTCGTAGCGGTCCAGGGCGATTTCGGCGAGCACCGGGCCGGGCAGCAGCGGCGCCGTGACCAGGTCGGCGCCGGCCTTGGCGAGCTGGTCGTGGAAGAAGCCCGGGGCGAGCAGGTAGGAGGCAATGGCCACGCGGCCACCCAGGTCCACCGCCCCCGCGGACCGTCCGGCGCCCGCGCCCCCGGCGGCCTCTTCACGGAGCATGGCCACCGCTTCCGGGACCGACGGCGTGGCGGAGGCGCCGTAGGCGGCGACGATTCGGTTGGAGCGCAGCGCGCGCAACTGGCCGGCGAGTTCCTCGACGTTTTCCGCCGCGGTGGCGTCGGAGGAACCCGCAGCGGCGAGGATCACGGCGTCGTTGTCTGTCACGCCCGCCTCACGCAGCCGGGCATCCAGCAGCGCCGCGAGCCGCGGATCGGGGCCGAGCGGCGCGGCCGCAAGGGTACCGGGCCGGCTCTTCACGGCCCGGGCGATGTCCACCGTGACGTGGTAGCCCACGCTAAGCAGCAGCGGCACCACGACGGCGTCGGCCCCTGCAGGGAGCCCCGCCACAACCGCCGGAAGCTCGGGGTCCTGGACGTCGACGTAGGCCTCGCGGACATCAAGTCCGGGACGCAGCGCGGCGATCCCGGCCCGCAGCGCGTCTACCTCCGCGGCACCCCGGGAGTTGGAAGTGCCGTGGGCGCAGGCGATCAGGATGGGGCTGTTCATAGGCGTTAGCGTAACCTTGGAGCCGCCCCATCCGCCCCCTTGCAACCGACCGGGACGCTTCGTGACCTTTTCCTTTAGCCTCGTTATGGTCTGGCTGGACCTGGCCGGCGTCTTCTTTTTCGCGGTCTCCGGGTCCTTGCTCGCAGCACGGAAGCAGTTCGACATTGTCGGCTCCCTGCTGCTGGCGTGTGTGGTCAGCCTGGGCGGCGGCGTCATCCGCGACATCATCATCAACGCGGGGCCGCCGGCAGCCTTCACCAACCCCGCTTACCTCGCTCCCCCGCTGCTGGCCATGGTGCTGGTGTATTTCCTGTTTTCCAGTGTCCAGCGCTTCACGTCGCTGCTGGTCCTGTTCGACGCCGGCGGCCTGGCCTTGTTTTGCATCACGGGCGCATTGAAGGCGCTCGCCTCGGGCATGCACCCGGTGGCCGCCGTCCTGCTGGGGGTCACGACCGCGGTAGGCGGCGGCCTGCTGCGCGACATCACCGCCAATGAGGTGCCCGAGCTTTTCGACTCCCGGGACATCTACGCACTGCCCGCGTTCGCCGGGGCCACACTGACGGTGGCGCTCTCCGTCACCGGCGCCTTCAACGCGCTCACGGCCAGTGCCGTGGCGACCCTCGTTTTCGTCTTCCGCGTCACGGCCTGGCGGCGGCACTGGTACGTGCCGCTGGCGGTCCGCGGCTGGCACCGGCGGGACCTGGATGCGTCCGAAAGTGGCCCCCGGGATTAGCTAGGATAAATGCATGACTGACATGTTCCTCGAGAAGTTCCGCGCGCTTGTTCCGAAGTATCTCGAAGACGAATGGCAGGAAGAGGACGGGCTGCCGGCGGAGGAGCTGGATGCGGCCCTCGCCGAGCATCAGTTCCAGATCCCGCTGGTCCTGCGGGAGTTCTATCTCGCCCTCGGCGGGTGCGAGGACCTCATGGAGGCCTACCACTACTTCTGGGACCCCGAGGAATTGGAAGTCGACGACGAAGGCTTCCTGATGTTCCTCGAAGACGAGGAAGAACAGTTCACCTGGGGCTTCCGGGTCGGCGACCTCAGCGTTCCGGATCCCATCGTGTACCGGCGCAACAACGCCCGGGGCCAGTGGAAGTCCGAGGAGGGCACCTTCTCGGAGTTCGTCTTCGACATGTTCGAGTGGGCCTTCAACGACGAAGACTAGGACTAGGCCCATCCCCGGGCCGCCGCCTCTCGCTGCTGCCACGGCCGTCCGGGGGCACATTGACTCAGGCACGCCGCCGCTTGGGACCGGGAACCACCCCTCAGCCTTCAAAGTAGCCCCGGAACGTCGCCGCGAACCAGGCATCACGGCCGGAAGGCACCCGAGCGCCACAACTCCAGCACGGCCTTGACCTCGGAGACCATCCGCGCCGGGTGATGGACGACGTCGTCATAGCCGAACCTCAGCAGGAGATAGCCGCCAACCACGGTCGCATTGTTGCGCTTCCGGTCCTTCTTTACCTGCCGCGGTTCCAGGTGGGTTTCGCCGTCGGTTTCGACGACAAGGCAGCCCTCAACGAGGAAGTCCACTTCGCCCACCCCGGGGATCTGGACATGCCGCCGCACATGCAGCCCGGCCCTGAGGAAGACGGTGTTGGCCAGAACCTCCAGCAGCGAGTCGGCCCGGGGAATGACAAGATCCAGCACCGACCTGGCGCGGGCGTTCCGGTTGCCCGCCAGCTTCGCCCGAAGAAACGCCAGACTGATGTCGCCCCGTCCCACTGCGCACTGGACCATAACGAGCGCCTCCAGTTCCGGCAGGCAGTGCACGGCATGGATCAGTACGTCGGCCAGCCCGGCCACGGGGAGACGGGGGTGCCGGGGATGTCGGCTGCGGCCATGCGCCACGGAGCCAGGCGGCGTGGGTCGGTGGCCGACACACAGGTGGAGACGCCGGTCCGGCCGGAGGATCCAGAGGCCGTAGGTCGGGGCAGCCGATATGCAGGTCAGTAAGCCGGCCAACTCCCGCGCCGACCGGTAAATACCGGCGTCCTGCGGCAACGCGTAGGACCCGCGGCGGATTCTCACCACGACACCGCTGTCGATGGCCTTGGCAACGCGGTGGCGGCTGAAGCCGGCCCGGGCTAACTGCGCAGTGGTGGCCGGCCCGCCCCACGAGGCCAGGAATATGACAATGTTCATGGCGCCACTGTGCGCTCAGGACAGCCGGCTGGGCCCACCGGGGTTGCCCCATGTGGACAAACCCGCTCCGAACGAGGGGCACATTGGCGCGGACACGCCGCCTGCGCCAGTGCGCCCCTTCACGCCTCGCCTCGAAGTGCCCCCGCAACGCAACGCCGCGCCGCCGCCACCGCCGCCGCCGCCGCCACGAGGACGGGGGCATTACAGCGCATTTACAGAATAGCTGGACAATATGACAGGCCTGTCATATGCTTGTTCATGGGTTCACTAAATGCCTCCGGTGGATCTGATGCGAACGGAGAAATGGCCCCGGTTCCGCACAACGGACGACTCGAAACGTTGTGAAGAACCGGGGCCATTCCGTTTAAGGTCTCGGCACCCCGGGGGCGGGAATGTTCCGCCGGAACCCCCTAGCTGCTGCGGTCCACCACGGCGTGGGCGAAGCTGGTGAGCGAATCCTTGACCACTCCCTCGGGCAGCGGGGCGAGGGCTGCGACAGCTTCGGCCGCCCAGGCGCGCGCCACCGTCCAGGACTCGGCAGTGACGGGGTGCTCTCGCAGCCCGGCAACGGCGGCCGCCAGGGCCTCGTCCGAGCTGAGGTCACCGTCAATCAGGGTCAGGAGCTCGACGGCGGACTGGTCGCCGTCGGCCGCGGCCTTGCGCAACAGCAGCACGGGCAAGGTGGGCACGCCCTCGCGCAGGTCGGTCCCCGGGGACTTGCCGGATTTGACCTTGACGCCGGTGACGTCGATGACGTCGTCGGCGAGCTGGAAGGCGACGCCGACCTTCTCGCCGTATTCGACCAGCAGCGCCTCGTAGGATTCGTCCGCGCCGGAGAAGATCGCGCCGAGCTGGCCGGACGCGGCCACCAGCGAACCGGTCTTGTCCGCTATCACGGACAGGTAGTGCTCAACCGGGTCCTCGTCCGGGCGCGGGCCGACGGTCTCGTGCAGCTGCCCGAGGCAGAGCCGTTCGAAAGTGCGGGCCTGGATGCCGAGCGCTCGTGAACCCAGCTCGGAGACCAGGATCGAGGCCCGGGCGAAGATGAGGTCCCCGGTCAGGACGGCCACGGAGTTACCCCACACCTCGTGCGCGGTGGGGGCGCCGCGGCGGAACGGGGCCGAGTCCATCACGTCATCGTGGTAGAGCGTGGCCAGGTGGGTCAGTTCGACGACGACGGCGGCCTGCACCACCGCCGGCAGCGAGGCGTCCCCCAGGTGGGCACAGAGCAGGGTCAGCAGCGGCCGGATCCGCTTGCCGCCGGCCTCGACCAGATGGCGCGAGGTTGCGTCCGCCAGCGGATCCGAATTCGCGATGGCCTCGCGCAGCTTCTTCTCGACGCGCGCCAGGTTGGTGGTGATGGCCGGTCCGAGTTCCGGGTCACCGGCGATCGCCGCGAACCCGGCCGGCAGCTGGAGGCCGGTGGCGATGGCGGTGGTGTTGAGGCTGGGTTCGGCGCCCGGCAGGCCGTGTCCGGCATGCGTCCAGCTTTGGTCTGCAGAGTTGGTCACGGGTTAACCCTAACTTTTTGTTGCGGAATCCGCGGATTTGAGTCTGGAGCGGGCCCGGTGTTGGAGGTCGCCGGGACGAGGGCCTCCAGGATGCGGATCATCCGGTCCTCGATCCCCCTGGCCGAAGGGTCGGTCAGGTTGGCCAGCAGCCGGACGACGAATTTCATCAGCACAGGGATGGGCATGCCCGTCCGGAGCGCCAGTTTCATCACCGCCGGTTTGCCGATCACGGCGGCAAAGGCCCGCCCCAGGGTGAAGTGCGAGCCCCACTGGTCCCGGACGAAGTCCGCGTATCCGGCCAGCCGCGCGTCGGCGTCGGCGGCGCTCCAGCCTGCGGCGGCGGAACGCGCCGCGGTGTCGACGATGTATTCGGCCGCGAAGCGGGCGGACTCCATGGCGTAGGAGATGCCCTCCCCGTTGAACGGGGAGACCATGCCGCCGGCGTCGCCCAGCAGCAGCACGCCGGGCGCGTAGTGGGGGGTGCGGTTGAACCCCATCGGCAGCGCCGCGCCGCGGATCTCGCCGACCTGGTTTTCCGGGGTGAAGCCCCACTCCGCGGGCATCCCGGCGGTCCATTCGCGCAGCACCTGCTTGTAGTCCAGCTTGCCGAACTCCTTGGAGGAGTTCAGGATCCCGAGGCCCACATTCGAGGTGCCGTCCCCGACGCCGAAGACCCAGCCGTACCCGGGCAGCAGCTTGCCATCGTTACCGGGGAGCTCCAGCCAGCCTTCCATCCAGTCGTCGTCGTGCCGCGGGCTGGTGAAGTAGGTGCGCACCGCCACACCCAGCGGCCGGTCGTCGCGTTTCCGGATGCCGAGCGAGACGGCGGTGCGGGTGGAGTTCCCGTCCGCGGCGAGCACGACGTCGGCGGTGAAGTCCCGCGTTTCACCGGTCTTGCGGCCGGCGTCGTCCAACAGCGCGGCGCGGACGCCGGTAACCCGGCCGTCCCCGGAGCGCAGCGCCTCGGTGACGCTGTGCCGTTCCAGGACGACGGCGCCCGCGGCCTCGGCGTGCCGGGCCAGCTCCTCGTCGAAGCCGAGGCGGGTGCGGATCAGGCCGTACTGGGGGAAGTCGGCGACCTCCGGCCAGGGAAGTTCGATGGTGCGCCCGCCCGCGATCAGCCGCAGGCCCTTGTTCCGCCGCCAGCCCTCGGATTCGGGGTGCGGCAGGCCGAGCTTCTGGATTTCGCGGACGGCGCGCGGGGTGAGGCCGTCGCCGCAGACTTTCTCGCGCGGGAAGCTGGTCTTTTCCAGCACCGTGACATCAATCCCGGCCTGGGCAAGGTAGAACGCTGCGGTGGATCCGGCCGGACCTGCCCCGACGATCAGTACTTTCACGGCAGCTGCCAGCTAACGCTCGGGCCGGGTGATGTTGCGGCGCAGCTTGGCCACGGGGCCGGTGTGGTTCGCCAGCGCCCTCGCCCCGGCGGCCGGGTCGGCTGCGGCTCCGTCGGCGGATCCGGGCTTCTGGGCGCGGTGGACCGCGACGATGCCGCCGCTGAGGTTGCGGTAGGTAACGGACTCCCAGCCTGCTTCCTGCAGCCAGGCGGCCAGGTGGTCCTGGTCCGGCCAGGCGCGGATGGATTCGGCGAGGTAGACGTAGGCGTCCGGGTTGGAGGAGACCTTCACGGCGATGGCGGGCAGCGCGCGCATCAGGTACTCGGTGTACATGGTCCGCCAGAGCGGCACCACGGGCTGGGAGAACTCGGCGATGACCAGCCGGCCGCCGGGCTTGGTGACCCGGAGCATCTCGGCGAGGGCCTTCTTCGGTTCGTTGACGTTGCGCAGCCCGAAGGAGATGGTGCTGGCGTCGAAGGTGTTGTCCGCGAAGGGCAGGCGGGTGGCGTCACCGGCGATGAAGTCGATGTCGGGGCGGCGGCGCTTGCCGACCTTGAGCATGCCCAGGGAGAAGTCGCAGGCCACCACGTCGATGCCGGCGTCGGCATACGGCTCACTGGAGGTGCCGGTCCCCGCGGCCAGGTCCAGCACGCGCTGGCCGGCCTTGACATCCATGGCTTCGACGACGATGCGGCGCCAGCGGCGCGTCTGCCCCATCGAGAGGACATCGTTGACGACGTCGTATTTGGGGGCCACGTCGTCAAACATCGTGGCTACTTCGTCCGGACGCTTATCCAAGGATGCTCGGTTCACCCCGTTATTGTCTCAAATCTTCGACCCACCCCCTAACCGCGGGCCCGGCCGGGGCGCGGCGCGCGGCGGGAGTAGTGTTATCCCATCATGACGAGCACGTTGCGCAACAGAATTATCAGGACCCTGACAGTCCCCCTCGATGCAGATTCGTTCCCCGGGGGGCTGCCGTCGTTTCTGGTCCGTGACGACGTGCTCTGCTGGACCCGCCGCGAGGCCGGACTGGTCGGCTTCGGCGAAGTGGCCCGGTTCACCGCCACCGGCCCCGAGCGGTTCCTCGAGGCGGACATCTGGTGGCGGCACCTGGTCCTTGAAGCGGACGTCACTGACGCCGTCGGCTGCCCCGGCACCGGTCCGGTGGCTTTCGGCTCCTTCGCCTTCTCCAAGGTTTCCGCGCATGCCTCCCGGCTGATCGTTCCCGAGATCGTGGTGGGGCTGCGGGACGGCAGGGCGTGGCTGACCCAGTTGACGTTCGACGACGGCGATCTCACCGAAGCGGGCGCCCGGGCGGCCTTGCGGCGCTGGCTGGACCCGGCAGGCAGCGCTCCCGCCCCAGTGGCCGACGCCGCGGCCGGAGCCGCGCCGTCGTCGCCGTCGCCGTCGGGCCGGCCGGCAACCCGGGAGGCCAAACTCAGCACCGGCTCGCTCAGCGAAGCGGACTGGATGGCCGCCGTCGCCGAGGGCGTCGCCGAAATCCGCACCGGGGCGCTGGAGAAACTGGTGCTGGCCCGCGACATCGTCGCCACCGTGCCCGACGGAGTGAGCGCCGCGGACATCCTGCGCGAGCTCGCCGTCCGCTACCGCGAGTGCTGGACCTACGGGGTCGACGGCCTGGTGGGCTCGACCCCGGAGATGCTGATCCAGGTCGAGGGGCGCACCGCGCAGGCCCGCGTCCTCGCCGGAACCCTGGACCGGCGCGACGCCGAGGGCATGGCCGGCTCGCCGCTGGAGTTTGCCGAGCGGGTACTGGCCGGTTCGGAAAAACAGCGGCATGAACACGACATTGCCATCGCGTCCCTCACCACCCAGCTGGCGCCCTTCTCCGAAGCCATGAACGCGCACAGCGAGCCGTTCATCCTGGAACTGCCCAACGTCTGGCATCTGGCCTCGGATGTGAAGGCTGAACTGGCCGAGGTTGAGGGCCATGTACCCACCAGCCTGGCGCTGATCAATGCCCTGCACCCCACCGCCGCCGTCTGCGGCACCCCCACCACGGTGGCCGGAGCGCTGATCCGCAAACTCGAACACCTGGACCGCGGCCCCTACGCGGGTCCGGTCGGCTGGCTCGACGCCGCCGGCAACGGCGAGTGGGGCATCGCGCTGCGCGGCGCGGTGATCGAGGGGCCGGACACGGCCCGGCTCTACGCCGGCTGCGGCGTCGTGGAGGGGTCCGTGCCCGAAGCCGAGCTCGCCGAGACCTGGGCCAAGTTCCGCCCGATGCTCGAATCCCTCGGCATCAACAGCTGAGCGGGCGCGGGCCGCGCCGCCGGCACCCGCCAAAGGTCCGGGATTACAGACAGACGGCCGACTGGCGGCCTTGCATTTCGGCGTCGGTTAGTTATCCAATAGTGAAACTAAGTTTTCTGTGACGTACATCTCTTGTTCGGCGATACACTATTTCCCGACTTAGTTTTCGCATCCCCTGCAACAAAAGGTAAGAAAAATGCAGATCTCCCGTTCGATCCTGAGTACCTCCACGTTCAAGGCCGCCGCACTGCTTGCCGTCGGAGCCCTGGCCCTGACCGGCTGCACCAACGCCTCGGAGACGGGCACCGGAGGCGCGGCCGCCCCGTCCGGCGCAGCGTCCGCAAGCTTCGACCCCACCACCGTCCAGAAGGACGAGTCACTGGCGGCCATGGTCCCGGCGAAGATCAAGTCCAAGGGCACCCTGACCGTAGGCTCGGACACCAGCTACGCTCCGGCGGAATCCCTCGGCACCGACGGCCAGACGGCGGTGGGCTACGACGTCGACATCGCTAAGGCAATCGGTGCGACCCTGGGGCTCAAGGTCCAGGTGCAGACCGCGGAATTCACCGGCATCCTGCCCGCGCTGGGTCCCAAGTACGATCTGGGAATCTCCTCCTTCACCATTAATAAGGAGCGGCTCGGTGCCGTGAACATGGTCAGCTACTACCAGGCCGGCACGGCCTGGGCAGTGCAGAAGGGCAATCCGAAGAACGTTTCCCTGGATGACCTGTGCGGAAAGTCCGTCGGCGTGCAGACCGGCACCATCCAGGAAGATCCCGACGTTTCCGGCCGCAACAAGAAGTGCACCGCCGCAGGCAAGAAGCCGATCGACGTCGTGACGCTCAAGAACCAGACCGATATCACCACCCGCCTGGTCAACGGCAGCATCGACGCCATGGCAGCAGACTCCCCCATCACCGGCTATGCCATCACCCAGACCAACGGCAAGCTGGAAAAGCTGGGCGATGTCTATGACGCCGCACCCCAGGGCATCGCCGTGGCGAAATCCGACACCGCACTGGCCGAACTGGTCCAGAAGACCGTCACCAAGCTGATGGAAGACGGCTCCTACAAGAAGATCCTTGAGGGCTGGGGCGCCGCTGACGGCGCCATCACCAAGTCCGAGGTCAACCCGACGGCCGGCTCTTGAGTCTTCCCGGCCACTCAACAAGCACAGCCATGAAAAGCGAGCAGGACAGCGCCGCACCGGTACTGAACAAGGCGGTCCCGGTGCGGCACCCGGGCCGGTGGCTCAGCGCGGTGATCATCCTCGGCTTCCTCGCCGCGTTCCTGCAGTCACTGGTCACCAATAGCAACTTCCGGTGGGATATCGTCGGGACCTACATTTTGGACGTGAAGGTTGTCCAAGGCGTCGGCTGGACCCTGCTTCTGACTGCGGCCTCCATGGTCCTGGCCATTGTCCTGGCGATCCTGCTGGCCTTCATGCGGCAGTCCGACAACCCGGTCTTCCGCTGGTCCAGCTGGGTTTGGGTCTGGTTCTTCCGCGGCACCCCGGTCTACACGCAGCTGGTTTTCTGGGGCCTGATCTCGGTGCTCTACCCGAAGCTCAGTGCCGGCGTTCCGTTTGGACCGGAGCTCTTCAGCGTGGACACCAGCGTCATCGTTACCACCACCGTGGCCGCCATTTTGGGTCTCGGCCTCAACGAATCCGCGTACCTTGCCGAGATCTTCCGGGCCGGCCTGAAATCCGTGGATCGCGGCCAGATGGAGGCGGCCGAAGCGCTGGGCATGGGCAAGACCAAGATCATGTGGCGCATCATCCTGCCACAAGCCATGCGCGTCATCGTTCCCCCCACGGGCAACGAGACCATCGGCATGCTCAAGACCACCTCGCTGGTGCTGGCTGTGCCGTTCACCCTGGACCTGACGTTCGCCACCAACACGCTCGCCAACCGGACGTACTTGCCGGTGCCGCTGCTCATCGTGGCAGCCATCTGGTACCTGGTCATCACGAGCATCCTCATGGTCGGCCAGCACTTCATTGAGGCTTACTACGGCAAGGGCGTCGACAACCTGGCCCCGGCGACGGTGAACCCGGGCGCCGCCAAGGCCGCGGGCGGCGGCGCCGATGTCCAGCGCTCGATCGAGACGGACTTCCCCGAGGAGAGTGCACGATGACCATCACCGCAGAAAAGCCGCTGGTCAAGATCGAAGGCCTGCACAAGTTCTACGGCCAGCACCACGTGCTCCGCGGCATCGACCTGACCGTCAACCAGGGCGAAGTCTCCGTGGTGATCGGGCCCTCCGGTTCCGGCAAGTCCACCATGCTGCGCTGCGTAAACCTGCTGGAAACCATCAGCGCCGGACGGATCTCCGTGGGCGGCGAGCTGATCGGCTACCGGGAAGTCAACGGCCGCCTGCACGATCTGAAGACCAAGGAAATCGCCGCCCAGCGCCGCGAGATCGGCATGGTGTTCCAGCGCTTCAACCTGTTCCCGCACAAGACCGCGCTGCAGAACATCATGGAAGCACCGGTGCAGGTCAAGGGCCAGTCGAAAGTCGCTGCCCGGAAGCGGGCGTTGGAATTGCTGGATCGGGTGGGCCTGGCAGACCGGGCCGGCCACTACCCCTCGCAGCTCTCCGGCGGACAGCAGCAGCGGGTGGCAATCGCCCGCGCCCTGGCCATGGACCCCGAGTTGATGCTCTTTGATGAGCCCACCTCCGCCTTGGATCCCGAACTGGTCGGTGACGTGCTGAACGTTATGCAGGATCTCGCCAAGTCCGGCATGACCATGATCGTGGTGACCCACGAGATCGGCTTCGCCCGGGAGGTGGGCGACCGGCTGACCTTCATGGACGGCGGCGTCGTCGTCGAATCCGGCGATCCCCGCGAGGTGCTGTCCAACCCGCAGCACGCCCGCACCCAGGAATTCCTGAGCCGGGTGCTCTAACCGGAGACTCTTCGCGCCGATTCCGGACAGCCGCTACGTGGATCCACGTAGCGGCTGTCCGGTTTTGTAGCGGAATCGGGTGGCGGGGCGGAGCAGTGCCCAGCCGGCGGAGCCGACCAACCGGGGCGGGCCGGCGCCGATGCCACCGGAGAGGGCCAGCCCGTCGCGTTCCTGCCCGGTTCTTCCCGCGCGGGTCGCTCCGACACCCCGGAAACCCGGCGTGTCGGCAGATTGTGCGGCGCTTCCGGCCGGAGAACCGGGCAGGAGCGTCGCGCCGGCTTCCCGCCCGCCCGGCCCCGGCCCGCCGCTGCCCGGCCCGGGTATCGGCTACCCGCCCAGGACCCCGGCCACGGCGGCGGCGACGGCGGCGCGGATCCGGCCGTGCAGGTCCCGCAGGCGGTGGCGGTCCGTGCGCACTTCGATAATGCTGCGGCCCTCCACGGGTTCGGCCAGCGCCGCGGCGAGATCCGCTGTTGTGCCGACCCGGCGGTGCGCGACCCCGTAGGCGGCGGCCAGGGCGGCGAGGTCCACCGTGTGCGGGGTGCCGAAGAGGCGTTCGACGGCGGTGCCGTAGCGGCCGGACTGCTCAACGGCGCCGTGCTCCAGCAGCCCGAAAATGGCCCCGCCGGCGTCGTTGAGGACCACGATCCGCAGCGCCGGCACGGATTCGCCGGCGCCCAGCAGCAGCCCGCCGGCGTCGTGCAGGAAGGTCACGTCGCCCAACAGGACGGTGGTCTCCTGCCGGCCGCCGACGGCGATTCCCGTGGCGGTGGCGAGCGTGCCGTCGATCCCGGCCAGCCCCCGGTTGGCAAAGACAGTGGCCTGCGGCTCCTGCGGCGGGGCGCCGGCGAGGTCAACGTCGCGGATCCCGTTCGAGGAACCCAGGACGAGCTGGCCGCGGGTGTGTTCCCAGACCAGGGCGCCCACGGCGGGTCCCGAGGCGGCGCCGGCCAGCGCCTGGTCCAGGGCGTGCTGGGCGGCGGCTCCGGCCAGCAGCCACGCATCCAGCCACGCTGCCGTGCCCCTGCCGGCGAATTCGGCCAGGTCCGCCAAGGTCTCAAGCGGCAGTTCGGTGCGGCGGCCCGGCTCGTACCAGGCGACCGGGACAGGCTGGTAGAGCGCGGACGGGATGTCGGCACGGGCCAGCAGCGCCGACACCGGCCGCGAGAGGGTGGGGCGTCCGAAGAGCACCACGCGTTCGATCGGCTGGCCGGAATCCGGCCCGAAGTGTTCCAGCAGCAGCCGGTAGGGGCCCACGGCGTTCGGCCCAAACCGGGCATTGGAGGACGGCTCCGCGAGCAACGGCAGGCCATGGGCGCGGGCGAACGCCTCGGCGACGGGGCCGGCGTCGTGCCCGGCGAGAACCACCGTCCGGCGCACGGGCAACCCGGCGGAGGCGGACGGGAAGTCCAGCGCCAGCGGCTGCCGCGCCGCCTGGTGGGTCCGGCGGCCGGAGTCCTCGCCGAGCGCGTCGGCGGCGGCCGGTACCAGCGGGTCGCGGAAGGCGAGGTTCAGCTGCACCGGCCCGGGCGGGATCTCCTCGAACGCTCCGGTGGCCGCGCTCAGGGCGGTTTCGACGGCCCGGAGCGGGTTCTCCCCCGCCGGCACATCGGCGGCGAAACGGACATGCTCACCGAACAGGTCCGGCTGCACCGTGGTCTGGTTGGCGCCGGTGCCGCGGAGTTCCTCGGGCCGGTCGGCCGAGAGCACCACCAGCGGCACGGCGGCGTGGTTGGCTTCCATCACCGCCGGCATCAGGTTCCCGACGGCGGTGCCTGAGGTGGTCAGCACCGCCGCGGGCGCGCCGGTGGCCAAGGCCAGGCCCAGGGCGGTGAACCCGGCGTCTCGTTCATCGATCCGGACCAGCAGCTCCACCCGGCCGGCGGCGTCGGCTTCGGCCAGGGCGTAGGCCATCGGCGCCGAGCGGGACCCCGGGGCCACCACAACGTAACGCACCCCGGCTCCCAGCAAGGCCGCGACGGCCATCCGGGCCGCCTCGACTGCCCCGAGGCCGCCCGCCGCGGCCGGGCCGGCCGGCTGTGCGTCCGCACTCACATGTTCTCCGGCGTCTCAATACCCAGCAGGTCCAGGCCGCTGGAGAGCCGCCGCAGGACCAGCCCGCACAGGGCCAGCCGCGACTCGCGGACCGTTTCATCGGCTTTGAGCACCGGGCACTGGTCGTAGAAGGAGGTGAACAGCTGGGCAAGCTCGAACAGGTAGGCGCAGAGCCGGTGCGGTTCGAGCAGTTCGCCCACCTTCTGCAACGTTGCGCCGTATTCGAGCAGGTGCAGGGCCAGCGCCCGTTCGGCGGGTTCGACGACGGCGATCGTTGCCGCGGGTGCCCCGCCGCCGGCCCCGGGTGCGGCGACGGCGCCGAAAGCGGCGGCAAAGGCGGCACCGTCGACGTACTGCTCCAGCGCCCCGGCCTTGCGCAGGATGGAACGGATCCGGGCGGCGGCGTACTGCACGTACGGGCCGGTGTTGCCGGTGAGGGCGAGCATCCGGTCGAAGTCGAAGACGTATTCGGTGTCGTGGCCGGTGGAGAGGTCGGCATATTTGACCGCGCCGATGCCCACCTGCCGGGCCGTGACCGCACGCTCGGCGTCGCTGAGCTCGGGACGGCTGGCGTCGATCACGGCTCTGGCCCGGTCCACGGCTTCCTGCAGCAGGGCCATCAGCTTGACCGGATTGCCGGCACGGGATTTGAGGATCTTGCCGTCTTCGCCGAGCACGTTGCCGATCTGGACGTGGGTGGCCTCCACCGTGTCCGGGAGCCAGCCGGCGTCGCGGGCCGTGGCCATCACCATCCGCAGGTGCACGTTCTGCGGCGCGCCCACGACGTACAGCACCCGGTCCGCGGCAAGTTCGCGGACCCGGTACCGGATGGTGGCGAGGTCGGTGGTGCCGTAACCGTAGCCGCCGTCGGACTTGCGGATGATCAGCGGCAGCGGATCGCCGTCGCGCCCGGTGAACCCGGCCGGGAAGGTGCACAGCGCGCCCTCGCTGATCCGGGCGATGCCGCGCTCCTCAAGTTCCTGGCACAGCTGTGCCAGATGCGCGTCGTAGGAGCTTTCACCGGCGATGTGGTCGTCGGTGAGGCTGATGCCGAGCATCGAGTAGATGGCGTTGAAGTACCGCTTGGACTGGGCCACGAGCCGCTGCCAGACGGCGAAGGTTTCCGGATCCCCGCCCTGCAGCGCCACCACGCGGAGCCGGGCGCGGGTGGCGAAGCCGTCCGGGTCCGCCGCGGAGGCGTCAAATTTGGCCCGGGCGGCCTGGTAGAAGGCACTCGGATCATCGACCAGCAGGGCCGCCTCCGGCGAGTCCTCCCCCACCTCAAGCCAGTGTTCGATCAGCATGCCGAACGGGGTGCCCCAGTCGCCGATGTGGTTCTGCCGGATCACCGTGTGACCCAGCGCCTCGAGCACGCGCACGATGCTGTCCCCCACCACGGTGGTGCGCAGATGTCCGACGTGCATTTCCTTGGCCACGTTCGGCGAGGAGTAGTCGACGACGGCGCGGTGCGGCGGCACCCGCCGCGCGGCTCCTCCGACGGGCTCGGGCGCGTTGAGCAGTTCCTCGATCCAGGTGCCGTCGAAGGTGAGGTTGATGAAGCCCGGCCCGGAAATCTCCACCAGGCTGCAGACGCCGTCCAGGTCCAGGGCGTCCACGATGCGGGCCGCGGCGTCGCGCGGCGGCAGGCCCACCTTCCGGGCCAGCGCCATAGCGGCGTTGATCTGGATGTCGGCGAACTGCGAAGGCCGGATCACCGGGTCCGCCTGCCGGTACTCGTCGCCGAACGCGGTGGCAATAGCTGCCTGGACTCTGGGGACTACCAATTCGGCCGGATTATTCACACTGCCCAAATTATCAGTTCCGCCGCTCCCGCAGATCCTGCCGCCCACCAACCAACGCTCCCGCAGAACCCGCCGCCCAACGCAAAACGCTCCCTCACCATTCGCTGTCGAATGCGGGAGGTGAGGGAGCGTCAATCTGAAACCCGCCAAACGTGAGAGAGCGTTCGTGGGGCCGGTGGCGGAGGGTCAGTCGCCGGCGCGGAAGACCTGGACCACGGAGGGCCGCGGAACCCGTGCCTGGCCCGGCTTGGGTGCCGAGCCGGCGGCGACGTAGTCCGGGAACGCGGAATTCTGCGCCTCGAAGCTGCCGTCCTCGCCCGGGTGCTGCACCGCGACAAACACGTGCCGTTCCTCATCGTGGACGATCGGCCCGCAGGTCTCGGCGTCGCGCGGCACCGCAAGGAACTGCTCGACGCGGCCCCGCTCCGGCCCGTCCAGGGTGACCTTGAAGAGCCCGTCGGCGTAGCCGGTGGTCGAGGGCGCGCCGTCGGTGGAGATCCAGAGGTTGCCGACCGAGTCGAAGGCCAGGTTGTCCGGGCAGGAGATCGGCGAGACCTTCTCGGCCGGGAAGCCGGCAAAGTACGCGGAGGTGTTCTTGGCCGGGTCGCCGCAGACCATCAGCAGGTTCCAGGTGAACGTGGTGGAGGTCTGGTCCCCGGTCTCGGTGATTTCCACGATGTGGCCGTCGCGGTTCAGGGTGCGCGGGTTGACTTCGGTGGCACCCTCCTTGCCGGCCTTGCCGCGGTCCGTGTTGTTGGTGCAGGCCACGTAGACCTTGCCCGTGTGCAGGCTCGGCTGGACGTCCTCGCAGCGGTCCATCTTGGTGGGGCCGACCTTGTCCGCGGCGAGGCGGGTGTAGACCAGGACTTCCTCGACCGACATTCCGGACACCATGGACTTGCCGCCCACTACCAGCGGGAGCCATTCGCCGGCGCCGTCGAACGCGCCGTCGGCGGGGAGCTTGCCGGAGCCGTCGATTTCGGCGGCCGGGGAGTCGCCGCTGAACCTGGCGACGTAGAGGTCGCCCTCGGAGAGCAGCGTCATGTTGTGCCGGCGGTCGGCCGCCGTCGTCCCGGGACGGTACTCGTCCCTGGAGACGAACTTGTAGAGGTAGTCGAAGCGCTCGTCGTCCCCCATGTAGGCGACGACGTGCCCGGAGGACGCCACGATCACGTTGGCGCCCTCGTGCTTGAAGCGGCCCATCGCGGAGTGCTTCTTCGGCGTCGACGTCGGGTCCTGCGGGTCGACCTCCACGATCCAGCCGAAGCGGTTGCTTTCGTTGGCGTAGCCGGGGTTGCGGGTGTCGAAGCGGGGGTCGTCGAGTTCCCACTGGCGGGCGGTGGGCTTGCTGGTGAGGCCGTAGCGCTTGTCCGCGGCGGAGGTTCCGGCGGAGACGAAGTAGCCGTTGAAGTTCTCCTCGCCGGAGAGGATGGTGCCCCACGGGGTGGTGCCGCCCGAGCAGTTGCCCAGGGTGCCCCTGATGGTCCGGCCGGCCGGGTCGGCGGCGGTGCGGACGAGGGCGGAGCCGGCGGCCGGGCCGGTGAGTTCGTAGCTGGTGTCGCTGAGGTAGCGGCGGTTCAGCGGGGCACCCTGGACGTACCGCCACGGCTGGTTCTTGTTCTTGCGTTCCAGTTCGACGACGGTGAGCCCGTGGGCGGCGCGGCCGATGGCACGGGCCTCGGCGGCGTCGAAACCTGCGGGGAGCATGATGTTCTCGTTGGTGTACTCGTGGTTGGTGAAGAGCACGGCCCGGCGGCCCTTGGCATCGAGCGGCAGGATGTCGGTGTAGTCGTTGTTGTAGCCGAACTGGCGGGCCTGCGCGGCGGCGCTTTGGCGGTCCACGTCGAATGCCGGCGCATCGTTGAAGAGCGGGTCGCCCCAGCGGATGATCGGCTGCCAGCTGTAGCCGGCCGGCACGGTGAAGGCGTCGACGGCGGCGTCCACCGGGGCGATCGCGGTGAAGCGCAGCTTGGACTTTCCGAAGCCCTTTTTCGCGGCGCCGGCCAGCCCGGGGCCGGCGGCGGCTGCCGGGTCCGCGGTGGTCACGGCGTTGCCGAAGACGACGGCGAGCGCACCGGCGGCGCCGAAGCCGAGGGCGGAGCGGCGGGACATCGTGGCGGAGGCGATGTCGCGGAAGTAGTCGTTGGAGCTGCTGTTGCAGACCTCGCCGGAGCAGGCGTTGTCGCACTTGAGCGCGCAGGTCACGGGGCTGCGCTTGCCCTTGGTGTGGCCCAGCATGGGCAGCAGGGTGAACTTGCGTCCGGAGGAGACAGACATGGTGGGGCCTTCCAAAGCAGAGGGATGCGTCCCCGCCACCCTGCCAGCGGCGGGCTACGCGGAGCCGTCGCCGAGGTGAAAAGCCGGTGAACGCTCCAGGTCCCCGCTTAACCCACCGGCTGCGCCGTAACCGCCGCTTGGAGGCCGGAAGGGGCTGTTACGGGGCAGCCGAAGCGGTGAGCACGGCGTGCACGCGCCGGAGCCGATCCAGCCACCAGTCCCTGCGCTCCGGCGGCGCGGCGTATTCCGCCAGCAGCGCCGAATCGACGGCGACATCGCGGAGCCGGATGGCGCCGTCGTCGGGGACCAGGGAGTCGGCGGTGACGTCCGCGGCGAGCAGCGACACCGTGCCGAGTCCGCAGGCGTAGGGGAGGTCGGGCAGGGCGGCAGCGAGCGCCAGCCCGGCGCGGATCCCTACCGAGGTGTCCAGGGCGGAACTGACGACGGCGGGCAGGCCGGCCTTCGCCACGATGTCCAGGGCGCGCCGCACTCCCCCGAGGGGCGCGACCTTGACCACGACCAGGTCCGCGGCACCGGCGCGGGCAACCTTGAGCGGGTCCTCTTCTTTGCGCACGCTCTCGTCCGCGGCGATCAGCACGGGGACGCCCGCCGCCCGGAGCCGACGCCGCACTTCCGCCAGGCCGGTGATGTCCGGCACCGGTTGTTCGGCGTATTCCAGTCCGACGTCGGCCAGCCGGGCCAGCGCCGCGACGGCCTCCGGGACGCCCCAGCCGCCGTTGGCATCCACGCGGATGGCGGCCTCGGGCAGGGCGGCGCGGACGGCGGCCACCCGGGCGGTGTCGTCGCCAAGGGTCTGGCCGGGCTCGGCGACCTTGATCTTGACGGCGTCCACCCGGCCGAAGCGGGCCAGGATCTCCGGGACCCGGTCCGCGGCAACCGCCGGCACCGTGGCGTTAATCGGGATGCTGGTCCGCCGCGGTTCCGGGAACCCGTGCCAGCCGGCCTCGATGGCGGCGGCGAGCCAGCGGGAGGCCTCGACATCCCCGTACTCGGGGAAGGGGCCGAACTCCGCCCAGCCGAGCGGGCCGGGGAGCAGCAGCGCCTCGCGCTGGGTGATGCCGCGGAACTTGACCCGCATCGGCAGGGTGACCACGCGGGCGAGGTCCAGCAGTTCCTCCACGCCGCCGGGGTTCAGGGGCTGGCTCGGGCTGCTGCCCGGGCTGTCGTTCAAGCTGCCGTCCGCGCCGGAGGCGGCGCCGGAAGGTGTCGGTCGGTCGGCGCTGGTGGGCATGGATGTACTCTACCCGCGGTCTTCGCCGGTGGGCCTTCCAGCCAGCCCTCAGACGGCGTGCAGTGTTCTGTGGGAACCTGTAGGCGATGACTTTTCGGCAGATTAGCGGCACGCGGCGGTACGGAGCGGAGCCTGGCGGCCCCGGCAAAGGCAGTGGTTTCCTCTTCCTGCTGGGCACTATCGGCTGTGCCGCCGCGCTCGCCGCGACCTACTACTTCTTCGTGCGCACCACCACCGGCCAGTTCATCGACGAATCCGCCCTGGTCGAAGCCGTCGAGATCCATGGCGCGGCAGGAAAGGCCAGCAACCAGCTCCTTGACTGGCTTCCGGCCCTGTCGGTATTGATCGCCTCGGTGGTGGTCCTGGTCGTCACGGTGAAGCGCCGCCGCTGGGCCGCCGCCGGCATCGCCGTCACGGCCGCCGTCGGGGCCAACGTCGCCACCCAACTCCTGAAGCACCTGGTGCCCGTGCGGCCGTTCCGCGGGATTGAAACGCTGGAGTTCAATTCCCTCCCTTCCGGCCACACCACCCTGGCGGCCTCTGCGGCGGCCGCGGTGTTCCTGATGGTCCCGCCGCGATGGCGTCCGCTGACCGGTTTCCTGGGCGGCAGCTTCGCCGTCGCCACTGGGGTGTCAACGCTCATTAACCAGTGGCACCGGCCCGCCGATGTGGTGGCCGCTTTCCTGGTGGTGGGGGCCTTCATGCTGCCCGCAGGATGGCTGATCATGCGCACCGGGGCCCGGTGGAATGTCTGGGACGGCTACAACCGCCATTGGGCCTCGGCCCGGCTGTGGGTGCTCCTCCCGGTGCTGGTGGGCCTCGCCTCCGCCGCCGTCGCCGCCTATTCGCTGCTGAAGATCGCACCGGGACCGGAGCAGGAGGACAGCACCACCAATTATTTCTGGGCCGGCACCTCGTTGATTGTCATCACCGGGTATCTTGCGACTGTCGCCGGGGTCTGGCTGTTCGGCCACGCGGCGCGGCGGCGGGCCGTCCCGGCGGCCTGAGCCCGTTCCTTAGGCCAGCGTCCCGGCCAGGGCCTTGGCCAGCCATTCCCGGTAGGCCGTCACCGGCCAGCCGGCGTCGAGCACCAGGGCCCGGTAGGTCTGCGGGTGCCCCAGCGACCAAATGGCTGCTGCCCCCTCGGCGTCGGACATTCCGGATCCAAGGCCGCCGCGCGCCCTGGCCGCCGCAGCAGCCTCCTCGTAACGGCGGAGCCGCTGCTGCCCGCGGTCCGTCTGGAGCTGCGCGGCGGTGTCGTCCAGCGCGGCAGCCCGGGCGATGACGGCGTTGATTCCGGCCGTGCGTGGATGGACTTCGACAAACCAGTCCGCCAGTACGCCAACCAGGGTCTCGAAGTCGGGGGCCTGCCTGGTCCGCTCCCGCATCAGGTCCAGCACGCCGGCCTGCGCCCCTGGCCCGGCGGCCGCCCGGTCCAGCACCGCCGAGAGCAGCGCCGCCTTGTTGCCCACGGAGTTATAGACGGTCTGGACGGCCACTCCGCTGGCGGCAGCGATCCCGTCGATGGTGGTCTGGGCGTAGCCGTCGGCGGCAAACAGCCGTCCGGCCGCCTCCACGATGACGTCCCGGGTGCCGGCCGCCTGGATCTGCCGTCGGGTGACTTTCTGCATGAATTTAGACTATCGCTCCATTCACTGGAACGGTATTCTAGTGATAAGCGAAGGGAAGCCCCAGCGAGGAGGCGGCGGCGATGAACCAGGACAATCAGCAGCTCGACGTGGTGGTAATCGGAGCCGGCCAGGCGGGACTGGCCGCCGGCTACCACCTGGCCCGGACGAGGCTCCGGTTCGAGATCCTCGAGGAATCGCCGCAGCTGGGCGAGGCCTGGCGGCGGCGCTGGGACTCGCTGCACCTCTTCACCCCGGCCCGGCACGACGGCCTCCCCGGCCTGCCGTTCCCGGCGGAACCGGACACATTCCCGGGCAAGGACGAGTTCGCCGCCTACCTTGAGGACTACGCCTCACACTTCCGGCTGCCCGTGCGGACGGGCATCCGGGCGGCGCGCGTTGCCCCCGACGGCTCGGGCTTCGCCGTCGAAACCACGGACGGCACTGTCCGGGCGCGGAACGTCATCGTGGCGGCGGGCGCAACTGCCTTTCCCCGCATTCCGGACGCCGCCTCGGGACTGGGTCCGGCCACCTTCCAGCTCCACAGCTCGCAGTACCGCGGTCCGGCGGACATCCCGGCCGGCGACGTGCTGGTGGTGGGGGCGGGAACCTCCGGCGCGGAAATAGCCCTGGAGCTCTCGGCCGGACATAAGGTCCTGCTTTCCGGCCGGCCCACCCCGCATATTCCGGACCCCGTCCTGCACTACGCCGGCGGGGTGTACTGGCGGCTCATCCATTCCGTCCTGACATTACGCACACCGATCGGACGCAAGGTTGCGGCGACCTTCCACCAGCGCGGCGCGCCGTTGATCCGGATCTCGACCAGGGACCTTGACCGAGCCGGCGTGGTCCGGGTGCCCCGGGTGGCCGGCGCCGCGGACGGCGATCCGGTTTTCGACGGCGGCGGCTCCGCGCAAGTGCGGACCGTCATCTGGGCCACCGGGTACCGCCCGGACCTCGGCTGGGTCCACGGCCTGGAATTCGCGCCGTCCGGGTGGCCGGAGACGATCCGGGGCGCCGTCCCCGGCACGCCGGGGCTGTATTTCGTCGGACTGCCATTCCAGTACTCCCTCACCTCTGGCCTGATCGGCGGCGTGGGCCGGGACGCGGCGCACGTGGTCAGCCAGGTGGTCCGGCGTGTTCCGGAACCGTCAGTAGTTCCGGCGGTGCCTGAGCCGGGGAATGGTGATGGCAAAGACCGCGGCGGCGGCGAACCCGAGCACGCCGGTGGCGCCCACGCCGGCCCCCAGTGACGCTGCGGCGGTGATGCCGGAAAGCAGCACCGGGCCGCCGGTGGCGCCGGCGTCGGCCATGAACCGCCAGATGCCGAGGAACTGGCCGCGGCCGCGGTCCGGCGAGAAATCGGCGCCGAGCGTCATATTCAGCCCGGAACTGATGCCGTTGCCGAATCCGATCAGGAGCGCGGCGAGCAACAGGCCGGCGAAACCGGTGCTGAGCGGAATCAGCAACATGGCGGTACCCATGATCAACGTGGATGGCACCGCCACCCACTGGCGGCCCTTGCGGTCCATCAGTCTGCCGGCGGGGTAGAAGACCAGCATGTCGATGGCCCCGGAGATGCCGTAGATGACGGAAGCCTGCGTCGCGTCCATCCCCAGGTGGTCGGCCCACAGCGGGATGACCACCTGGCGGGAGGCACGCAGCGCGCTGAGCAGCAGGACCCCTGTGCCCACGCTCAGGAACACTCCGGCGTGCGAGACTGCCACGCTGCGCAAGGTTGGCGCCGGAACCGGTGTGCCACCCGCCGGGCTCTCCGGCGCTACGAGGTCGGGGATGGTGACGGACAGGCCCGCCGCTGCGGCCATCGCCGCCGCACCTGCCCAGTAGGCGGCGGGGATGCCGCCGAGCTGCATCACCGCGGCCCCGAGGAAGGGACCGATGAAGATGCCGATCCGGTTGACCCCGCCCAGGGTGGAGAGCGCCCGCGCACGGAGGATGACGGGCACCGCCTCGGTGAGGTACTTCTGCCGGGCCAGGCTGAAGACGCTCGCTGCCATGCCGACGACCACCATCGCGGCGGCCAGCAGCCAGATGCCGTTCGGGACCAGCGGGGCAAAGGCTGCTCCGGCGAGGGCGGCGGCGCTCCCGGCGGCCGCCCCCACGATCGCCCATCTTTCGCCGAACTTCAGCGTGATGAGCGAGGCCGGCAGGTTGAAGAACCAGGAGCCGAGCCCGATCAGGGTCACGACCAGCGCCGCGACCGCGACGGACGCGCCGAGATCCCGCGCCGAAAGCGCCACCACGGGCAGGATCGCGCCCTCGCCGATGCTGAACAGGAGCGCGGGGCCGAAGGCGGGGATGGCGATGCTGCGGAGGCTGAAGTCGGCGGGGCGTGTGGTGGTCATCCCCTTCATCCTAGGTCCAGGCGGCGGGGCCCGGTCAGGCGGGGCCGCTACCGCGGCCGGTCAGGCGGGGCCGCTACCGCGGCCGGTCAGGCCTCGAAGTGCGTTTGGATGTCCTCGCCGGTGACGTTTTTGAGGATGTCGGCCGCCACGGCCCGGAGCTTCTGGTTGCGGTTGCTGGAGACCCGGGCGAGGATCCGCATCGCGTCCTCCTGCGAGCACCGGTTCTGTGCCATCACCACGCCGCAGGCCAGGTCGATCGCGGTTCGGTGTTCCATTGCCGCCTGCAGGTCCTCGGCCCGGCCTTGGGCGGTGCCGAGGCGGACGGCAAGGCGCAGCGCACGGCCGGCGAGGTCGGCGAATCCGGCGGCTTCGGCCACCACGCCTGCGGTGAACACACCGGTCGCGGGGGCGAAGAAGTTCAGCGCGGCCGCCGAGTCGTCGCCGATCTCCAGCGGGACCCCGAGGGTGCTGTAGCAGCCGTGGTCGGCGAGTTGCGCCTGGTACTCGGGCCAGCGCGGATCCGTGTCCACGTCGGCCAGGAGCACCAGTTCCTTGATCCGTAGCGCCTCGATGCAGGGACCGCCACCCAGTCTTTGCTCGATCCGGTCCAGCACCACGGCGTTACTGCTGCTGCCAGCCACGGTCATGGTCTTTTTCCGGCGCTGCAGCGTCACACCGCATTCGATATCGCTGCCCGCCGACTGGCTCAGAACAGCGGCAGAAAATTCCGCGAGGCCATCGAGGAAGTCCTCGACATTTTCGCTCCCGACAATAAGGTCCTGCAGTTGGACCGCAGCGGCGTCTCCGGCGTACTTGCTCATGGCCTAAATGTAGTTCCTAGACATAGCCATCCACGATTGCGGCGGCAATTTCCCGGTAGGCCCGGCGGGTATCGGGGCGAAGCGCATCGAGGGTGACGAGGTCGCCGTCGGCCACCCCGCGGTCGTGCGGTACCGCGATCAGCTGGCGGCAGATCCCGGATAGATGGTCTTCGATCGCGTCCTTGTCCACCCGGGAGGAGACTTCGTCCTTGTCGGTGATGACCACGACGGCGTTCCGCGCCAGTTCCGCGTAGCCGTGGTCCGCAAGCCAGTGCAGGGTGCTCCGGGCCCGCTTGGCACCGCTGACCGCGTATCCCGCGGCGATGATCAGGTTGTCCGCGGACTGAAGGATCCCGCTCATGGCGTTGTGCGTGACGCCGGTGCCGCAGTCGGTCAGGGCCACCGAGTAGTAGCCCGAAACCAGCTTGCGGATGCGCAGGTACTCTTCCGCGGTGAGCGAGTCGGAGACCTCCGGATCCTGTTCCCCGGCGATCAGGTGCAGCCGGCCGGCGTGGTGCATGTAACGGGCCAGGGCGGTGAGCGAGTCGATCGACTCGACATTGCGAAGCAGGTCGCTGATGGTCCGGGGGGCCTGCTGCTGGTAGATCCCTTCGCCAAGTGCGCGTTCGACGAGATCGCCCGAGTCCGGGTTGGCGTCGATGGCGCACGGCGGGTCGCCGCGGTATTCGGCCAGGGTCAATCCGACGCCCACCGTGGTGGAGGTCTTGCCGATGCCGCCCTTGAGGCTCAGCACCGCGGTGTTGTAGCTGCCCTGGAGCTGGCGGGAGATCCGGCGGGCGAGCTCGTCCTCTTCGCGTTGCCGGGCGCTCGGCCCCAGGTTCAGGCTGCCGCCGCTGAGCTTGTACAGGGCGCCGCGGAGGCCACCGACCGGACGGGGCTTTTGTTCCCGGACAAAGAGACCCGGCGAGCTGATGAAATCCGGCATGGGCGCATCGGCCAGGGCCGCGGCCCTGCTCGCGGAACGGGTGGCCCGGGTGGGCTGCGGGGGCACGGCGGGGCCGGCCTGATCCGGCGCACCCCCGCCGGCCGGGGCTGGCGCTGACGGCACCGGCGGGGCGGCGGACGACGACGCCGGCTGGGTCCCCGCTGTCGAGGGCGCCGCGGACCTTGAGGGGGACGCCGACGTCGGCGGGGCCGCCGGCGGCTCCGGCGCGGCCGGAACCTGGTTGATCACCGGCGTGGCACCCGTGGCGGGCCCGAAGCGTTCATCGGCGGCCTCGGCCGCCGCGGCCCACGAGCTGCTGCGCGTCGCGGACGGACGGGCGGGGGCTTCCGCGGGAGGGTTGCGGGGATTGACGACCGGCATGGTTCCTGTCCGGACAGCTGGGTCACCACCGTCGGCACGACGCAGGTCGCGGCGACGGCGGAGTTCAGGCTGGCCTGAGTTTTCAGCAGTGGCAGCTGAGTTGTCTTCCACCGATTCGGGCATCTCTTGGTTTCTCCCCCAGGACTCACCGCGGAGCACGCTGCGGCGCTTGTTGTGACTTCTTCCAAAGTCCAAGTCTAGGCGCAGTCGTGCGCACCCTTAGCTTCAGCCGGAACCCGGGCCGGTCCGGGACCGGCCCCGCGGGGCCTAATGATGCGCCCTGGTCTCCCGCAGGCGCCTGATGAACCACCGGGACTGCTCCGGGCCGTACGGCAGGATCGGGATGGCCTTGGTGGCGTCGTTCGGGGTCTCGCGGGTGGCCTGGGTCGCCTGCCGCACCGCGGTGCTCATGGTGTTGGCCATGGTCTTGACGAACTGGTCGCTGCAGGGTTCCCCGTGGCCCGGGATCAGGAACTCGTAGCGGTGCCGCAACGCGGAGATGTGCCGCAGGGCATCGGCCCATTCCTCCGGGAAAGAGTCCTCGAATGACGGGTGCGCCCCTTGTTCCACCAGGTCGCCGGCGAACAGGGTCGTGCCGGTGCCCACGAGCAGGTCGCCGTCGGTGTGCCCGCGGCCCAGGTAGAAGAGGGTTGCGCTCTGCCCGCCGAGGTCCACCAGGACCGGCTGGTCCTTGACGATCGCGTTGGGGACCACCAGCTCCACCGCAGTGCCCTCGCCGGCCGCCATTTCCGGTTCCGCCGCGGCCACGAAGTGTCGCTGGGAGTCCCCGTTCTCCTCGATCTCGGCCGCACAGTTCTCGTGCCCCCAGAACTCGGTCACGCCGTCGTCGGCGAAAACCGCGTTGCCGAAGAAGTGGTCGTAGTGGGCATGCGTGTTGACCACCACCAGCGGCAGCTGCGTCTTTTCCCGCACCGCGGCCAGGATCTCCCGGCCCTGCCGGGGCCCGCCGCCGGTATCGATCACCATGGCGCGCTCGGCGCCCACGACCAATCCGGTGTTGAGCAGGGATCCTTGGGTGGTCAGCACGTAGTTGCCCTGGCCGACCTCGAGCCATCGTGACATGAAATCTCCGTAGTCCGGCGTTCCGCCGGCATGGTTGGTGCGATGTTCAGGGCTCGATTCTACCCACCGCGCCTTAGAGGTCTGCCAGCACGGACCCCGGGTTCTCGATCGCGTCGGCCACGTACCGCAGGAACCCGCCTGCGGTCCCGCCGTCGCACACCCGGTGGTCGAAGGTGAGCGTCAGCTCGGTGACCTTGCGGACGGCGAGCTCCCCGTTAACCACCCAGGGCTTGTCGATGATGCGGCCGACGCCGAGGATTCCTACCTCGGGGTGGTTGATGATCGCCGCGGAGCCGTCGACGCCGAAGACACCGTAGTTGTTCAGCGTGAACGTGCCGCTGCCCAGTTCGGCCGGCGTCGCTTTGCCGTCGCGGACGACGGCGGTCAGCCGGCGGATCTCGGCGTCCAGTTCGCGGGCGCTGAGTTTGTCCGCGTTGCGCACCGAGGGGACCATCAGTCCGCGATCTGTCTGGGCCGCGAAACCCAGGTTGACGCCGTCGAACGCGACAATTTCCTGGCTGGCCCCGCCGGTGGCGTCCTCGGTGGTGACGATCCGGGTGTTCAGTTCCGGGAACTTGCTGAGCCCGGCGGTAACGAAGCGGGCGATGAAGGCCAGCAGTCCCGGGGTGTGGTGCGGATCGGCCTTCTTCAAGGCCGCACGCAGCTCCACGAGCGCCGTGGCGTCCACGTCCACCCACACGGTGGCCTCGGGAATCTCGGAGCGGCTGCGGCTCATGTTCGCGGCCACGGCCTTGCGCACGCCGCGCACCGGCGTGCGCCCGGCGACCCCGAGCCCGGTCCGGGCATCGGTTTCCCCGGCCGGGGGGTTTGCCGGGGCCGGGGGGTTTGCCGGGGCCGGGGTTTCGACGTGCGCGGGTTTGATCGCGGCCTCAACGTCCCGCCGCATGATCAGCCCGCTGGTTCCGGAGCCCTGGAGTTCCCCCAAATCAACTCCATGGTCCCGGGCCATCCGCCGGACCAGCGGCGAAATAACGGCCCCCAGCTTCCCGGGAACCCGGGTCCGCATCAGCAACAGATTGTCCGCTGCCTGCTCGGCCTCCGAGCTCTGGAAAGCCGCCGCGGCCCGCTTCGGAGCCCGCGTCCGCCGGGCCACCCCATGCCCGCCCGGCGTGCCGTACCCGATCAGCACGTTCCCGGACCCGGCCTTCTCCTCCTCGCGGTACGCCTCGGCAGCGGCGGCAGCCGGCGAGTCAGCATCCGTAGAAGGTGACATAACCGCAGTCCCAGCCGCCGCAGGCAATGCCGCCCCGGGAGTGGCATCGGGCCTTCCGGAGCCGGACGGCATGCTGCTTGCAGCAATGCTGTCCGGCGAAGGGGCGGGGGCGGCATTGCCTGCGGCGGCCGCACCCGAAACAGCGGAACCAGCCGGCATCACAGAAATCAGCGGCTTCCCGACGTCGAGCGTCTGGCCGGGCTCGCCGTGCAGCACGGCGACGGTGCCGGCGTACGGGGAAGGGACCTCGACCATGGACTTGGCCGTCTCCACCTCGGCGATCGGCTGGTCGACGCGGATCTCGTCGCCCACGGCTACGAGCCAATTGACGAGTTCGGCTTCGGTCAGGCCCTCGCCAAGGTCCGGGAGGAGGAATACTTTGGGTTCGCTCATGGTCAGTCTTCCCACTGGAGGTCGTCAACGGCGTCGAGGATGCGGTCCACGCCGGGCAGGTAGTAGTGCTCGAGTTTCGGCGCCGGGTAGGGCACGTCGAAGCCGGTGACACGGCGGATCGGCGCGGCGAGGTGGTGGAAGCAGCGTTCCTGGACCCGGGCCACGATTTCGGAGGCCACGGAGGCGAAGCCGTGGGCCTCGGCGATCACGACGGCGCGGCCGGTCTTGCGCACCGAGGCGCTGACCGTCTCGTCGTCGAACGGCACGATCGAGCGGACGTCGATCACCTCGAGCGAACGGCCCTCCTCGGCGGCGGCTGCCGCTGCGGCGAGCGCCGTCGGAACGGACGGGCCGTAGGCGATCAGCGTGGCGTCGGTGCCGGGCCGGGCGACGGCGGCGCGGCCTTCGGAGGAGGTTCCGCGCTCGGTATTCGCGGCGTGCTCGGCCCGCAGCGCCTCGAGGTCCACCTGGTCCTTGGACCAGTACAGTTTTTTGGGCTCCATGAACATCACCGGGTCGTCCGAGTCGATGGCCTCGCGGAGCATCCGGTAGCCGTCCGCGACGGTGGCCGGGGTGAAGACCTTCAGGCCCGCGGTGTGGGCGTAGTAGGCCTCGGAGGAGTCGCAGTGGTGCTCCACTCCCCCGATGCCGCCGGCGTACGGGACGCGGATGACGATGGGCAGCTTCACGGTGCCTTTGGTGCGGTTGTGCATCTTGGCGACGTGGCTGACGATCTGTTCAAAGGCCGGGTAGGCGAACGCGTCGAACTGCATCTCGATGACCGGGCGCATGCCGTTCATGGCCATGCCCACCGCCATGCCCACGATGCCGGACTCCGCCAGCGGGGTGTCGAAGCAGCGGCCCTGGCCGAAGGTTTTGGTGAGTCCGTCCGTAATGCGGAAGACGCCGCCGAGCATTCCGACGTCCTCGCCGAAGACCAGGACCGATTCATCGGCGTGCATCGCGTCGGCCATGGCCGTGTTCAGCGCCTTGGCCAGGGTGATGGTCTGTGGTCCGGTTTTTTCGGTTTCTGCCGCGGCCTTGGCGGCCGCCCGGGCCGTGGCAGCGCTGACATTGCCGTTCGCCTCGGAGGAGGTGGTGACGGTGGGGCTCATCGTGCGGACTCCTCGGAGGTCATGGCGGAGGCGGTGTCGCGGGCCAGTTCATCGGCGAGCATGGCGGACTGTTCCTTCAGCTGCGGGGTCGGGGTGGAGAAAACGTACTTGAAGAGGTCCTGCGGGTCCACGGGGACGTCTTCGCCGAGGCCGTCGCGCAACTGGCCGGCGACCGTTTCAGCCCTCGCAGCGATCCTGGCGGCGCCGTCGTCGTCGAGCAGTCCGCGGTCGGTCAGGTACGTCTTCATCCGGCTCAGCGGATCCTTGGCCACCCACTCGGCCACTTCGCTGTCCTGGCGGTAGCGGGTGGCGTCGTCGGCGTTGGTGTGGGCCTGCATCCGGTAGGTGTGTGCTTCCACCAGGAGCGGGCCGGAGCCCTCGCGGGCCAGCTTCACGGCCCGGCCCAGCACGGCGAGGAGCGCGACGATGTCATTGCCGTCCACGCGCTCACCGGCCATGCCGTAACCGACCGCCTTGTGCGCGAGCGACGGCGCCACCGACTGGTGCGCCAGCGGCACGGAGATCGCGTACTGGTTGTTCTGGACGAAGAAGACCACCGGGAGGTGGAACACAGCGGCGAAGTTCAGCGCCTCGTGGAAGTCGCCTTCGCTGGTGGCGCCGTCGCCGCACATGGCCAGGACGACGGTGTCCTCACCGCGCAGCTTGGCCGCGTGGGCGACGCCGACGGCGTGGAGCAGCTGGGTGGTCAGCGGTGTGCACTGGATGCCGACCTTGTGCTGGGCCGGGTCGTAGCCGCCGTGCCAGTCGCCGCGGAACAGCGTCATGGTCTGCACCGGGTCGACACCGCGGGCCATCACGGCCACCGAGTCGCGGTAGGTCGGGAAGATCCAGTCGCCGTCGGAGAGGCAGAGCGCGGCTGCGACCTGGCAGGCTTCCTGGCCGTGGCTGGAGGGGTAGACAGCCATCCGGCCCTGCCGGACCAGCGCGGAGTTCTGGTCGTTGACGCGGCGTCCGACGACGAGCTGCTCGTAGGCGGCCATCAGTTCGGCGTCTCCGGGGAGGCTGTACTCGTGGCCGGGCTGCGCTCCCTGCTCGGTTTGCGCGTTCGGCGCGCCGTCCGGGCCGACGATCTGGATCGGGTGCCGGGCCGGCAGCATGTAGTCCTCGACCGTGATGCCGAACTTGCGCACGGCCGTGCTGGCGGCGTCGTCCGCCTCACCGCCCGGAGAGGCCTGCCGGGTGGCGGGATGCTGCGCAGGGTGGTCCGCGGAGATCGTCATTGGTCCGTCCTTCTGTAGCCATTATTCGCTCCCAGTATGGTCCCGGGGAATGTTTCGTATCCACCCCGGGACAAAATCATGGAGATGTCCCGCAAATTGCCTTATTCTTGTAGACGAATTGTAAGTGTGAGCTGGATTACCACCGGGGGTTGTAGACGAATGGCAGGGACCGAGGCGGAGCAGGCCGTACCGCTGGATGAGGTTGACCGGAATATCATCGCGGAGTTGACCCGGGACGGACGGATGTCCGTGACCCAGGTGGCGGAGAACGTGCATATTTCCCGCGCGCATGCCTACACGCGGATTGCCCGGCTGACCGGCGAAGGGGTCCTCACGAAGTTCACGGCGCTGGTGGATCCGATCAAGGCAGGGCTGAAATCATCCGCCTACGTCACCCTCAAGGTGCGCCAGCACTCCTGGCGGGAGCTGCGGGAACTGCTCCGCGCCATTCCCGAGGTGCACCACATCGCCCTGGTGGGCGGGGATTTCGACGTCATCCTGCTGGTCCGCGCCGTGGACAACGTGGACCTGCGCCGGGTGATCTTCGACCAGCTGCAGTCCATGCCAGGGGTCCTGGACACGCAGACTTTCCTCGTGTTCGAGGACCTGGACACCCGGTAGGGCCCGGCCCGCCTCCAGCCAAGCGCGAACGTACACTTCCGGCCCCTGCCGGGGAGCTCCCGGGGGCCGCAAGTGTACGTTCGCGCTTCGCTTGGGGCCGCAAGTGTACGTTCGCGCTTCCCTTGGGGGCCGCAAGTGTACGTTCGCGCTTCCCTTGGGGCCGCAAGTGTACGTTCGCGCTGTGGTTAGTTGATGAAGCCCTTGAGCCAGGTCTTGAGCTCTTCGCCGAACTCGACGCGCTCCGAGGCGATGGTGATCACGGCCTTGAGGTAGCTGAGCTTGTCGCCGGTATCGTAGCGGCGGCCCTTGAAGACCACGCCGTACACGCCGGAGCCCTCGCCTTCGCCGGCGGCCAGGGTCTGCAGCGCATCGGTCAGCTGGATCTCGCCGCCGCGGCCCGGCGCGGTGGTCTCCAGGACGCCGAAGACGGACGGGTGCAGCACGTACCGGCCGATCACGGCCAGGTTGGACGGGGCTTCACTGACGGACGGCTTCTCCACGAGGCTGTTGACCCGGACGTAGCTCTCGCCCTCGATGGCAGTGACGTCCGCGCATCCGTAGGCGCTGATCTGGGCAGGGTCCACCTCGATGAGTGCAATCACGGATCCGCCGGTCCTCTGCTGCACCTCCATCATGGTGGTCAGCAGGTCCTCCGCTTCATCGATCAGGTCATCGCCCAGGAGGACGGCGAACGGATCGTCGCCAACGTGCTGGCTGGCGCACAGCACCGCGTGCCCCAGGCCCCTCGCTTCGCCCTGCCGGACATAGTGGATGGGCCCGAGGTTGGAGGCCTCGTGGACCGCGGCGAGGCGCTCCGTGTCACCTTTGGCCTCCAGCGTCCGCTCAAGCCCGGGCTCACGGTCGAAGTGGTCCTCCAGGGCACGTTTGGTGCGCCCCGTAATCATCAGAATGTCGTCCAGCCCTGCCTTGACGGCTTCCTCGACGACGTACTGGATTGCCGGCCGGTCCACCACGGGCAGCATTTCCTTCGGCATCGCCTTCGTTGCCGGCAGGAAGCGGGTGCCCAGGCCGGCAGCAGGAATGACGGCTTTTGTTATTGATTTCCCCAATGTCATGGGGGCAGTCTAGCGGTTGCCCCGGAAAACCGGTGTGCGTTTTTCCTGGAAGGCCCGGAACCCCTCGGCGTAATCATCGCTCTTGCACAGCCGGGCCTGCTCCTCGTTTTCCTCCGCCATCGAATCCCAGAGACCCAGCCGCTGGTCCCGGATGTGCGCCACAAGCTCCTTGCTGGCGGTGAATGCCCCGGTGGCGCCGGCGGCCACCCCGGCGACGATGCTCCGGGTGGCCTCCAGCAGCTCCTCGGCGGGCATGGCCCGGCTGAACAGCCCCTGCGCCACCGCCTCGGCGCCGCTCATGAGCTCGGCGGTGTAGATCAGGTCCAGGGTGCGGTGCATGCCCAGGCGTTCGGTGAAGTACCAGTGCCCGCCGGAGTCCAGGGTGGCCCCAAGCTTGGCGAACGGCGAGCCGAACTTCGCAGTATCCGCGACGTAGACCACGTCGGTGGCCAGCAACAGCCCCAGCCCCACCCCCAGGCAGGCCCCCTGCGCGGCGGCGAACGTGGGGGCCGGGAAGGAACTCATTTTCTGCAACAGCGGCTGGACCAGCCCGCCCAGGTACGCCCGGGCGTCGTCGCTCTCCGGGGTGACCCCGGCGATGTCCCGGCCGGCACAGAAGGCGCGGCCTTCGCCGCGCAGCAGCAGGGCCCGGACTTCGCCGCGGGAGGCGGCGTCCGCGGCGTCGTCGTACGCCTGCGCCAAATCCCGCAGGGCCTGCTCGTTGAGTGAGTTCAGCTTCTGCGGTGCGTTCAGGACGACCTCGGCGATGCCGTCGGCGATGGTCAGGGAAATCATGCGGCTCCTGGGATTCGGGCGGAAAAGCTCGGCGGACGGGCTCAGACGTCGAAGTCGACGCTGACCTCAGGGGTGGTGGGGTGGGACTGGCAGGTGAGCACGTAGCCCTTGTCCAGTTCGTCCTGCTCCAGCGCGTAGTTCTCGTCCATCGTGACCGAGCCTGCCACGACCTTGGCGCGGCAGGTGCCGCAGACGCCGCCGGCACAGGCAAAGGGGACGTCCGGACGGACCCGCAGGGCCGCGTTGAGGATCGATTCGCGCGCATGCGTCGGGCTGGCGACCTCGCCCTGCAGGCCGTCGAGCTTGAAGGTGATCTTGTACGTCTCCTTGGAGCCGTCGGCGACGACCGGCCGGCCGATGTTGCCCTCGGGGCGGTCCGGTTTGCCGGAGGTGAACAGCTCGAAACGGACGTGCTCCGGCTTCACACCGCGGGCCGCGAGGGTGTCCCGGCACAGCTGGACGAGTTCGAAGGGCCCGCAGAGGAACCACTCGTCGACGTCGTCGCTGTGGATGGCGGTGCCCAGCAGCGCCTGCAGCTTCTCGGCATCGATCCGGCCGCTGAGCAGCGGGGCGATCCGCTGCTCGCGGGAGAGCACATGGTGCAGGGCGAGCCGGGACGGGTACTTGTCCTTGAGGTCGGCGAGTTCCTCGAGGAACATCACGTCCATCGCGGCCTTGTTGGCGTAGACCAGGTCGAAACGCGTCTCCGGGTGGGCGGCGAGCAGCGTGCGGGCGATGGCGATCACCGGGGTGATCCCCGATCCGGCGGCGATGGCCACGAAGCTGCCGGGCTCCCCGGCCAGCTGTTCCGGATCGTTCATGGAGGTCATCAGGTTCTGCTCTTTGCCGTCCCGCCCGTGCTTGGAGACGAACGCGCCCATCGGGCTCATCACATCCAGCACGTCGCCGGCCTTGAGTTCGGCGTTGGCCCAGGTGGAAAACAGACCGCCCAGGTCCTTCTTGATCGCGACGCGGATCTCGCTGCTGCCGTCGGCGAAGCTGCGCGGCTCGGCGCAGATCGAGTAGCTGCGGCGCACCTCGTGCGGTTCGCCCGACTCGTCCGGCAGGGTGGTCCGCAAGGCGACGTACTGCCCCGGGAGGTAGTCGAACTGTCCCGCCAGTTCGGGCGGCACGCCGAAGCTGACCTCAATCGCGTCGTCGGTGAGGCGGCGCACCTCGTCCACGGTCAGGGGATGGAAGGACGCACGACGGCGGCCGGTGGCCGTGGCCGTTTCGGCGGCGGTCTGGCGGACAACAGTCATGGGAGCACCTGTTCCTTACAAAACTTTGAAGTAGTCGAACGGTTCCTTGCAGTCCTGGCAGACGTAGAGCGCCTTGCAGGAGGTGGAGCCGAAGCGGGTGAGTTCCTTGGTGTTCAGCGAGGAGCACTGCGGGCATTTGACGGCCAGGGAGAGCCGGACCGGGCCGGCGTGCCGTGCGGCCGCTGAGCGGCCCGACGGCGGCGCGATCCCGTACTCCTCCAGCTTCGCCTTGCCGGCCTCGCTCATCCAGTCCGTGGTCCACGCCGGGGAGAGCACCAGTTCGACGTCGACGCGCGGGTAGCCCTCCCGGTTGAACGCCGCGGTGAGGTCGTCGCGGATCGCATCCATGGCCGGACAGCCGGAATACGTGGGGGTGATGGTGATCTGCACCGCGGGAACCATGCCGCCGTCGTCGGCGTCCGGTTCCCGCGTCACCCGGACGTCGCGCAGGATTCCGAGGTCCTCGATGGTGAGGACCGGGATCTCCGGATCGCAGACCGTTGCGGCGAGCTCCCAGGCTTTTTGCTCCGCGCTCTTCCGGCCGCCGGCCGCGTTGCCGGCTGCCGTCGGGTGGCTGACATACATTTCCGGCATGCTTACCAGCTCGCTCCGGGGAATTCGCGGGCCAGGACCTGCATTTCGGCGAGGAGGTAGCCCAGGTGCTCGGAGTGGAGTCCGCGGCGTCCGCCGCCGGGGGCCGGCTGGACGTGCGGCACCTCAAGCTCAGCCTCGGCAAGCACCTCGCCGGTGAGCCGGTCGAAGTCCGCGCGCAGGCTGGAAGGCTGGACGGCGGTGCCGGCCTCGCTGAGCCGGCCGGTGAGCTCGTCGTCGCGGAACAGCTCGTCGACGTAGGGCCAGATGACCTTGAAGGCGTGGATCATTTTGGCCCGTGATTCGTCCGTGCCGAGTGCCAGGCGGAGGACCCACTGGGCGCTGTGGTCGCGGTGGTAGTCCACCTCCTTGACAGCCTTCGCGGCAATGCCGGCGAGCGTGGCATCGGCGGAGTCCGCCAGCCGGCGGTACAGCTCGAACTGGTAGTAGCTGACGACGAACTGCCGGGCAATGGTCAGCGCGAAGTCGCCGTTGGGCTGTTCGAACAGCTCCAACGAACGGAACTCGTGCTCGCGACGGAAGTAGGCGAGGTCATCCTCGCTGCGTCCGTCCAGGCCGCCGGCGTAGCTGAGGAAGGACCGGGCGTGGCCCAGCTGGTCCAGGGCGATGTTGCCCAGGGCGATGTCCTCTTCGAGCTCCGGTGCGCGGGAAATCCAGTGGCCCAGGCGCTGGGCCAGGACCAGGGCGTCATCGCCCAGCCGCAGGGCCAGCTCGGCTGCGTCCTCGCCGGGGGTGGCGGTTCCGCGGCTGACGGCCAGGGCGATGTCCTCGGGCCGGAGGGCGTTGCCCGGGGTGATGCGGGTGGCGCTGGCCCCGCCGTCCCCGCCGGCACCTGCTCCGGCGACGCCGACGGAAATGTTGCCGTGGCCGCCGTCGTCCGCTGCTTGCGTGGTTGCTTCGGGAGTGCTCACAGGTGCTTCACGCCCTCGCTCTTGGTGTAGTACGTCGCGTGCCGGTAGTCCTTGCCCTGCGGCGACTCGAAGAAAGAGCCTTTGGCGTCCGGGTCGGACGAGGCGATGGCGTCCGCGGGGACCACCCAGATGGAGACGCCCTCGTTGCGGCGGGTGTAGAGATCCCGCGCGTTCCGCAGCGCCATGGCCGCGTCCGGGGCGTGCAGGGAGCCGGCGTGGACGTGGGAGAGGCCGCGGCTGGAGCGGACGAAGACTTCCCAGATGGGCCAGACGTTGCCGGCGTGGGGTTCGGTGGTCATGCGACTTCCTTCTCTGCGTGCTTCTTTGCCTGCTTTGCCGCGTACGCGGCCGCCGCTTCACGGACCCAGGCGCCGTTCTGGTGGGCTTCGCGGCGCCGTTCCAGGCGCTGGGCGTTGCAGGGGCCGCGGCCGGCCAGGACCTCGTGGAATTCGTCCCAGTCCAGGGGCCCGTGCTCCCACTTTTTGGTTTCCTCGTTAAAGCGGATGTCCTTATCCGGCAGCGTAAGTCCCAGGACCTTGACCTGCTCCATCATCATCCCGACGAACCGGTTGCGGAGCTCGTCGTTGCTGAAACGCTTGATGTTCCAGGCCATGGACTGCTTGGAGTTGGGCGAATCGTCATCCGGCGGGCCGAACATCATCAGCGCCGGGGCGTACCAGCGGTTCACCGCGTCCTGGGCCATCTGCTTCTGCTCCGGGGTGCCGTTGGAGAGCTCGAGCAGGATTTCGAAGCCCTGCCGCTGGTGGAAGGATTCCTCCTTGCAGACGCGGACCATCGCCCGGCCGTAGGGGCCGAAAGAGGCCCGGCAGAGCGGCACCTGGTTGGCGATCGCGGCGCCGTCGACCATCCAGCCGATCGCGCCCATGTCCGCCCAGGTCCGTGCCGGGTAATTGAAGATCGAGGAGTACTTGGCCTTGCCATCCATCAGGTCCTGCATCATTTGATCGCGCGGCTGGCCGAGGGTCTCGGCGGCCGAGTAAAGGTAGAGGCCGTGGCCGGCCTCGTCCTGGACCTTGGCCATCAGAATGGACTTGCGCTTGAGGCTCGGGGCGCGGGTGATCCAGTTGGCTTCGGGCTGCATGCCGATGATTTCCGAGTGCGCGTGCTGGGAGATCTGGCGCAGCAGGGTCTTCCGGTAGGCCGGCGGCATCCAGTCGCGGGGCTCGATCCGGGAATCCTCCGCCATGACCTTGTCGAAGTAGGCCTGCCCTTCGGCGTCACGGCGGGCCGCGTCCTCGGGGCTCATTTCGTGCCGCGCTTCGTGCCGCGCCGGCGATGGCTCGGCGGGCACTGACTGCAGGGTCTGCGATGCCATGGTTGCTCCTAAGAATTTCCGATAAATAATTACCGACCGTTCGTTCAGGATATGCGGAAGGCGGGAAGCGCGTCAAGCACCCGACGACGGCGGGAGCCGCTTCCGGGATGGTGGCAGTATCCCGCCTCCGTTACCGGTGGTATGGTCCGCTCATGGTCTCGCCTGAAGCGCCGGAACCGCCGGCAGGAAAGCCCGCGGGCCCGGGCCCGGCCGGCCCGCGGCGCCGTCGGATCCTGTTCATTGCGCTGGGCCTGCTGTTGACCGCCGGCCTGGCCGCCGCCGTCGTCGTCCTGCTGGCGCCGCCGCCGCCGCGGGCCGCCCCGGCGCCGTCGACCGCGCAGCGTGCCAGCGCGGCGCCGAGCCCCACGCCGACCCCCACGCCGGAGCCGCCGCCGACGGCCCTGAACATCCTCCTGATCGGCAGCGACAGCCGGGTCGACCAACGAGCCGCTGCCACGGCGGGCAAAGCCTCCGACCAGCGCGCGGACACCCTCGTGTTCATCCACCTCCCCGCGAACCGGCAGCAGGTGTACGGCATCTCCCTGATGCGCGATTTATGGGTCACCGTCCCCGGACACGGCGAAGCGAAGATCAACGCGAGCCTGCAACTGGGCGGGATCCCGCTGGTGACGAAAACGGTCGAATCCCTGCTCGGCCAGCGCATCAACTACACGGTCATGGTCGACTTCCAGACCTTCGCCGCCCTGACCGATGCCGTCGGCGGCGTCGACGTCAACGTCACAGTGCCGTTCAGTTCGACGTTCGCCCCCGGGGTCAGCTTTCCGGCCGGAGTCAACCGGCTCAACGGGGCCCGGGCCCTGGTCTTCGTCCGCGAGCGCAAGGCCTTCGTCGACGGCGACTACCAGCGCGTGCGCAACCAGCAGAACTTCCTCAAAGCCGTGCTGGCGAAAGCCGTCAAGCAGGGCGCCGCGGACCGCACCGCCGCGCGCAGGCTGGCCGCCACGGTGCTGCCGCGCATTACCGCGGTCCCCGCCCCCACCCTCGACGCCCTGGCCCGCCTCACCGTCAGCTTCCGCAGCACGCCGGCCGGCGGCGGGGTGTTTTTCACCCTCCCGACGGCGGGCGACGGAACCAGCGACGACGGACAGTCCATCGTGCTCCAGGACCCCGCGGCAACCGCGGAAATCGCGGCCGCGCTGCGCGCCAACACGCTCGGCAGCTACGTGGCCGCGCACAAACTGCAAAACGGAAACTGACCTTCTCGGGCGGTTCGGTAGATTGGGTCCATGACGCAGACCCCCGTGCCGACCGCCCCGCAGCCGCCCGTCGCCAAAAAGGTTCCCTCCCCCCGCACCCACCACGGTGACGTCTTCGAGGACAACTACGAATGGCTGCGGGACAAGGAATCCGCCGAGGTCGTGGAACTCCTCAAAGCCGAAAACGCCTACCAGGAAGCCGTGACCGCCCACCAGGAGCCGCTGCGCGAAGCCATCTTCCAGGAGATCAAGGGCCGCACGCAGGAGACCGACCTCTCGGTCCCGAACCGCAAGGACGGCTGGTGGTACTACACCCGGTCGGTCGAGGGCAAGGAATATGGCATCCAGTGCCGCGTCCGGGCCGAGGACAGCGGCGACCCGGTGGCGGACTGGACCCCGCCCGCCGTAGAGGTCGGCGTCGACATTCCCGGCGAGGAAGTGCTCCTGGACGGCAACGCGGAAGCCGAGGGCAAACCGTTCTTCGCCGTCGGCGGCTCCGCCGTGACCATCGACGGGAACCTGTACGCCTATGCCGTGGACAACGCCGGCGACGAACGGTTCACCCTGCGCATCAAGGACCTGCGCACCGGCGAACTGCTGCCGGACGTGATTGAGAACGTCTTCTACGGCCTCTGCTTCTCCCCCGACGGCAGCCGGATCTTCTACACCGTGGTGGACTCCTCCTGGCGCCCGTACCAGGTGAAGTCCCACGTCCTCGGCACGCCCGTCAGCGAGGACGAGCTGATCTACCAGGAGGACGACGTCGCCATGTGGCTCGGCTTCGAGCTCTCCGCGGACCGCCGTCACCTGGTCCTCGGGATCGGCTGCTCCGAGTTCAGCGAGACCCGGCTGCTGCGTTTCGATGGCCCCGATGCCGGCCTGACCACGGTCATCTCCCGCGACGAGCGCATCCTGTACGAGGCGGAGCCGTTCCTGCTGACCGATGCCTCGGGCGCCGGGCAGGAAACCATCCTGCTGACCCACAACAAGGACGCCATCAACTCGATGGTCTCGCTCGTGGACCCGGCCGAACTCGCCAGGCCGCTGCCCGAGCAGCAGTGGCGGACCGTCGTCGCGCACTCCGACGAGGTGCGGGTCAACGGCGCCGGCGTCACCTCGACCCACCTGGTGCTGTCCGTCCGCAAGGACACGATCGAACGGGTGCAGGTCCTGCCGCTGGCCGGCCTCGGCACCGCGGACCAGGCCGCCCCGGTGGAGCCGGCTTTCGACGAGGAGCTGTACACGGCAGGGGTGGCCGGGTCCGACTATGAGGCCCCGGTGATCCGGATGGGCTACACCTCCTACTTCACGCCGTCGCGCGTGTACGACTTTGTCCTCCCGACGGCGGAGCAGCCCGCCGGCGAGTTGCTGCTGCGCAAGGAAAGCCCGGTGCTGGGCGGCTACTCGTCCGCCGACTACGTTGCCACCCGGGAATGGGCGGTGGCGGCCGACGGGACCCGCATCCCGCTCTCGGTGCTCCGGCACGCCTCTGTGGCGCAGGACGCGTCGGCGGCCGGGCTGGTCTACGGCTACGGCTCCTACGAAATGAGCATGGACCCGGGATTCGGAATCCCCCGGCTGTCCCTGCTGGACCGCGGCATCGTGTTCGTCATCGCCCACATCCGCGGCGGCGGAGAGCTGGGCCGGCACTGGTACGACGACGGCAAAAAGCTGCACAAGAAGAACACCTTCACGGACTTTATCGCGGCCACCGACTGGCTGGCCGGCTCCGGCTGGGTCGCACCCGACCGGATCGCTGCCATGGGCGGTTCCGCCGGCGGCCTGCTGATGGGTGCGGTGGCCAACCTGGCACCGGAAAAGTACGCCGCGATTGTGGCGGCGGTGCCCTTCGTGGACGCGCTGACCACCATCCTGGACCCGGAACTGCCGCTCTCCGCGCTGGAATGGGAGGAATGGGGCAACCCGATCACGGACCCGGAGGTGTACGCGTACATGAAGTCCTACACCCCCTACGAGAACGTCCGGGCGGCGGCGTACCCCAAAATCGCCGCGGTCACCTCCTTTAACGACACACGGGTGCTCTACGTGGAGCCCGCCAAGTGGGTGCAGCGGCTGCGTGAACTCAACACCGGCAGCGAGTCGATCGTGATGAAGATCGAAATGGAGGGCGGCCACGGCGGCGCCTCCGGCCGTTACGTGCAGTGGAAGGAACGCGCCTGGGACTACGCCTTCGTCGCGGACTCCCTCGGCGCGACGAAGCTGCTGCCCGGCGCCGGGCTCCGCTAGCCCCGCCGGGTACCCAAAATTGATCATCATGCTTACTATTGATCTGCATTAGGCGCGTCGGTGGAGACACTGCTCACTGGGGGCAGCAGCGGCCGTGCCGGAAAAGGAATCAATCGTGAGTACCGAACCCGCAGTGAGCGGCCTGTCCGATGAAGAATTGATGTCCGAGAGCGCCACCGCGCTGCCGGACAAGGAAGTCGCGTCCGTACTGGACCTGAACGCCGACCTGAACCTGGGCATTGAGGCAGCGGCCCCGATCGACCTCGGCGTCGCCGCCAACGCCAACGTCGCGGCCCCGATTGACGCGGCGGCATCGGCCAACGTCCTCTCCGCCGGTTCGGAGTCGCAGGCTCTCTCAGACCAGGGCACCATCATCAACCAGGGTGTCACCGGCGATGCGACCGCCGACTCCACCCAGGACAGCGTCCTTGACCAGGGTGCCGGTACGGATGCCGGAGCCACGACCGACCCGGCGGCCACGGGCCGCCGATCCGGCCTCCGGCGACCTCTCGGGCGCCGTCGATGCCGGCGGCGCCACCGACGCCGCGGGCGGTGTCCTGCCGGACGGTACGGCTCCGGACCTGGGCGCCGCAACGGACGCGGCCGGAACCGCCGCCGCCGGAGCCGCAGGCGCCTTGAACGGCAACCTGCTCAATGTCGACGTCAACCTGGACGCCAACGCCGGCATCGCGGCACCGATCAACGGTGCGGTGGCCGCCAACGCCAACGTGGCCGCGCCGATCGACGCCGCCGTCGGCGCCAACATCGGCTCCATCGACAGCAACGCCTTCGCTGTTTCCCAGCAGGACGCCATCATCAACCAGGACATCCACGGCGATGCCACGGCTTCGGCCGACCAGCAGTCCGACCTGAAGCAGTAGCAGCTAGATGAGCACCGTTCACGGAGGGCCGTCCGGGCAGGACGGCCCTCCGGACGCGCGACCTGTCGCGCCGTCGACGCCGGACGCCGCCCGCCCGGCGTCGTCCGCGACGGCGTCGTCCGCGGCCGCCGGAACCCTGCCGCCGCCGGCGCTGGCCGACGGCGTCCAGCTGCTGGGCGAAACGAAGGGCTCCGGTTACAAGCAGGCGCCGTCGCTGGTCCGGCGCGCAGACGGCCAGGCCCTGCAGCTGACGCGGCTGCTCTACCTTGTGCTCGAAGCCGTGGACGGACGCCGCGGACTTGAGGAGATCGCCGAGCTGGCGGGCCGCCAATTCGGCAAAGAGGTCAGTGCCGGCAACGTCCAGACGCTGATCGAGACCCAGCTGCTCCCGCTGGGCCTGCTGCGGCTGGCCGACGGATCGCAGCCGGAAGTCAGGAAGTCCAACCCGCTGCTGGGCATGCGCTTCCGGTATTCCGTGACCGATCCGGAGCGCACACGGAAGATCACTGCGCCGTTCGCCGCGCTGTTCAACCCCCTGATCGTCGTGACGGTGACGGCAGCCTTCCTCGCGACCTGCTGGTGGGTGCTGATGGTCAAGGGCCTTGCCTCGGCCACCCACGAGGCCTTCGCCAATCCCGGCCTGGTCCTGCTGATCCTGGTCGTCACCGTGTTGTCGGCCGGCTTCCACGAATTCGGCCACGCCGCGGCGGCCCGGCGCGGCGGTGCCACGCCCGGCGCCATGGGCACCGGCCTGTACCTGATGTGGCCGGCGTTCTATACCGACGTCACCGATTCCTACCGGCTGGGACGCGCCGGGCGCCTCCGCACCGACGTCGGCGGCCTGTACTTCAACGCCATCGTGGCCGTGGCCATCATGGGCATCTGGTGGGCCACCGGCTTTGACGCGCTGCTGCTGGTGGTCGTCACCCAGATCCTGCAGATGGTCCGGCAGCTGATGCCGATGGTCCGTTTCGACGGCTACCACATCCTGGCCGACGCCACCGGCGTTCCGGACCTGTTCCAGCGGATCAAACCGACCCTGCTGGCGCTGGTCCCCTGGCGCAAAACGGATCCCGAAGCCCGGCTGCTCAAGCCCTGGGCTCGGGCCGTCGTCACCGTCTGGGTGCTTGTCACCGTTCCCCTGCTGGTCTTCAGTCTGGCCTCGATGGTCATTGCCCTGCCGCGGATCCTCGGCACAGCCTGGGCCAACGCGGCGCAGCAGCAGGCGATGCTCTCGCACAGTGCCGCATCCGGCGACTTCGCCGACTCCGCCGTCCGCGCCCTGGCGATCATCTGCATCGGGCTGCCGGTGCTGGGGATCTTCTACATTCTGCTGCGGCTGGGACGGCAGCTCATCACGGGGCTGTGGCAAAAGACCCGTGGCAAGACGCTGCAGCGCGGCGCGGCAATGGCCGCCGTCGTGGCCGTCACTGCGGGGCTGGCCTGGGCCTGGTGGCCCGGCGCGGAGACGTACCGGCCGGTGCAGCCGTACGAGCGCGGCACCCTCGGCGACGTCACCACCGCCGTGTTCCCGGCGTCGTCGGCAGGCCAGCTACAGGAAGGCCGGGCGGGCCGGACCGTGGCGCTCTGGCCCCAAGGCGCCAAGAAGCCCACGCGTGAGGACCCGCAGCTCAGTATGGTGCTGGTGCCGCGGGAGGGTTCCGCCCCTGCGGGCGGATCGGGAAGCACGACGGCGGCGCCCTCCTGGGTCTTCCCCTTCGACAAACCGGCCCTGCCCGAGGACGGCGGCAACCAGTCCCTGGCGGTCAACACCACGGACGGTTCCGTGGTCTACGACGTCGCCTTCGCCCTGGTCTGGGCCGACGACGGCGAGGACGTCCGCAACCGGAACGAGGCGTACGCCTTCGCCGACTGCAAGGACTGCGCCGCCGTCGCGGTGGGCTTCCAGGTGGTGCTGGTTGTAGGCCAGAGCGACGTGATCGTTCCGGAGAACCTCTCCACCGCGGCGAATTACAACTGCGTCCGGTGCCTCACCTACGCCTTGGCCAGCCAGCTGGTCCTCACGCTCGACGGGCCGTTGAGCACGGAGGGCATGGCCAAGCTCAGCGAGCTGTGGCGGCAGATTGCGGAGTACGGCCGGAACCTGCAGAACGTCCCGCTCTCGGAGATCCAGGGCAAGCTGAGTGGATTCAAGGACCAGATCGCGGAGGTCATCAAGAGCGATCCGAGCGCCTCCCCCGGTGCTGCTGACCGGTCGGACTCTGCCACGACCGGAGCTTCACCCGGAGCCAGCCCGACCGCGACGCCCGGGGCCACCCCCGCGACGGCCGCCCCCACGGCTCCCGGTGCGGCCGCTACCTCCCCGGCCCCCACCCCCGCCGCGTCCACGGCTCCCGGGGCGGCCGCTACCTCCCCGGCCGCCACCCCCGCCGCGTCCACGGCGGCGCCGGCCCCGCAGCCCTCGGAGTCCGCCGGCACGGCCACTGCACCGGCCCCGGCCACCGGGTCGGCCGACCCGACGGCCACTCCCCCGGCACCCTAGGCTGCCCCGCGGGACTGGGCCGCAGGACTGAGGCGCAGGACTGCGGCCGCAGGACTGGGCCGCAGGAGGCGCGACTTGCCACAGATGGCCGCTCCGGGACTCCCCGGCGCGGCCATCTGTGGCAAATCGAGGAGCCCCGGCCGGCTAACCCCCGCCGGTTGCCCCGTAACCGCGCTCCTGGTCCTTCACAAGGGCCGTTTACGGAGCGGTCCACGGGCGATCCGGGCCGGTTGCCCGCGGGACCGCCCGCCCGCGGGACCGCCATTCCTCGGCGAGCATCGCGTAAACCACTTCGGTGGCCCACTGGCCCTTGTAATGCCACTTGTCCACCTGGGTGGATTCCAGCCGCATGCCGAGCCGCTCGCAGAGCGCAGCGGACGCGGTGTTCAGGGCGTCCAGCTTGGCGTCGATGCGGTGGAACCCCAGGTCTTCGAAGCCCAGTTTCAGCATCGCGGCGGCGGCCTCCGCCGCGTACCCTTTCCCCCGGGCCGACGGCGCCAGGCTCCAGCCGACCTCGGCCTGCCCGCAGCCCGGCAGCCACTTAAGCACCACCTCGCCGAGCAGCCCGGGCGAGTCCGCAGCCTCAACGGCCAAAGCCACCCAGTCGCCCTCCTTCTCGAAGACAAAGTTGGCGTACCGGCCGACCGTTTCCATCGACTGGGTGTAGCTCTTGGCCTCCCGCGGCAGGAACCGGGCCGTCTCGGGCAGCGAGTGGTAGGCGTGGAAGGCGTCCAGGTCCCCGGCCTCGAAGCGGCGCAGCACCAGCCGCCGGGTGCGGAGCGGAAGGTTCAGTTCGGTCATCCCACCAAGGCTACCCGCCCCACTGACTGGCAGTAGTTGTCGTATTGAGCGTTCAAAACGACAACTACTGCGAGCTAGTTGGGCCGCTGCGGCGCGGCAGAGGAGTGGGCTACGACGGCGGCCGTCGCCTCCGCGATCGCGCGTTCCTCGTCTGTCGGCACCACCAGCACCGGCAGTGCGGATTCCGGCGTCGAAATAACCCGGGGTTCCTTGGACCGCTCCCGGTTCAGCGCGGTGTCGAGCTCCACCCCGAGCGCGCCCAACCGTTCGGCCACGAGGCGGCGGAACTGGTGCGAGTTCTCGCCGATCCCGGCGGTGAAGACCAAGGCCTTCGCGCCCCCCACGGCCACGTGGTAGCCGCCGATGTACTTCGCCAGCCGGTAGGACGCCACGGCGAGCGCCATGGCGGCTCGGGAGTCGCCTGCTTCGGCCGCTTCGACGACCGAGCGCATGTCGTTATTGCCCGCGAGGCCCTTGAGCCCGGACTGGCGGTTGAGCATCGAATCCAGGTCCTCGGCGGACCAGCCGGCACGGGCCAGGAACACCAGGATCGAGGGATCCAGGTCGCCCGAGCGGGTGCCCATCACCAGGCCTTCGAGCGGCGTGAACCCCATGGACGTATCGATGGACGCACCGCCGCGGATGGCGGTGACCGAGGCGCCGTTGCCCAGATGGGCGATCACGGCGTCGAACTCCTCCACCGGCACGTCCAGCAGGGCCGCTGCCCGGTGCGCCACGTATTCGTGCGAGGTGCCGTGGAAACCGTAGCGCCGGATGCCGTGGTTCGTGTACAGCTCATCCGGCACCGCATAGCGCCAGGCGTGTTCGGGCAGGGTGCGGTGGAAGGCGGTGTCGAACACGGCCACCTGCGGCAGCTCGGGCCACTTCTTCGCGATCGCGCGGATGCCGAGCACGTTGGCCGGGTTGTGCAGCGGAGCCAGCGGGTTCAGCCGCTCGATGGCCCGGGTGATTTCGTTGTTGACCAACACCGGCTCGGCGAACCGTTCGCCGCCGTGCACCACCCGGTGGCCGACGGCGTCGAGCGGGCGGTCGCCCAGCGCCTCGTGGATCGCCCCGTCCACCTTTTCCAGCGCCTCCGCATGGTCGCGCGGGCCCTCGATCCCGCCGTCGCCGCCACCGCCGTTGCCCATGCCGATCTTCTCGACCAGTCCCTCGGCAAGGACGCTGCCCGCCTCGACGTCGCGGACCTGGTACTTGAGCGAGGACGAGCCGGAGTTGATGACGAGCACGAGCATGGGGCCTCCTAAGCCTTGGCGTCGACGGGCTGTTCGGCGGGCTGCGCGGGGGCCGGTTGGACCGACTGGGCCTGGATCGCGGTGATGGCGACGGTGTTCAGGATGTCGTCCACCGTGCAGCCGCGCGAGAGGTCATTGACCGGCTTCCGCAGGCCCTGCAGCACGGGCCCGACGGCGACCGCGCCGGAGGACTGCTGGACCGCCTTGTAGGTGTTGTTGCCGGTGTTCAGGTCCGGGAAGATGAACACGGTTGCCTGCCCGGCCACCGAGGAACCGGGCATTTTGGAGGCGGCGATGGCGGCGTCGACGGCGGCGTCGTACTGGATGGGGCCCTCGACGGCGAGGTCAGGGCGCCGGGACCGGACGAGTTCGGTGGCCTGCCGGACCGCGTCGACCGCCTCGCCGGCGCCGGAGCCGCCGGTTGAGTACGAAAGCATCGCCACGCGCGGCTCGACGCCGAACTGCGCCGCGGTTTCGGCCGAGGCCAGGGCGATGTCCGCGAGCTGTTCCACGTTGGGCTCGGGGTTGACAGCGCAGTCGCCGTAAACCAGCACCCGGTCCGGCATCAGCATCAGGAAGACCGAGGAGACGATTTTGACGCCTTCGCGGGTCTTCACGAACTCGAGCGCCGGCCGGATGGTGTGCGCCGTGGTGTGCGCGGCTCCGGAGACCATGCCGTCGACCACGCCGAGCTGGACCATCATGGTGCCGAAGTAGCTCTCGTCCTGCATCACTTCGAGGGCTTTCGCCAGGTCCACGCCCTTGTGCGCGCGCAGCTCCGCGTACTTTTCCGCGAAGCCTTCGCGCAGCGCGGAGGTGGCCGGGTCCACGATGTTGATCCCGGCGAGGTCGATCCCCTGCGTGGCCGCGAGTTCGCGGACATCCGCCTCGCGGCCCAGCACGGTGAGCTCGCAGACATCCCGGCGGTGCAGGATTTCCGCGGCCCGAAGGATCCGGACGTCGGTGCCCTCCGGCAGTACGATGTGGCGGCGCTGCGAGCGGGCCCGTTCGATCAGGTCATGCAGGAACCGCAGCGGGGTCATCCGCTCCGGCCGGGGCAGGTGCAGCCGCTCCAGCAGTTCCGCCTCGTCGACCCGCTTGGCCCACAGGCCCAGCGCGGAGGCCACCTTGCGGCGGTGGCCGGACCAGATTTCGCTGCGCACTTCCGAGACCCGTTTGGCGGTCACGTACGTGTCGTCCGGGGCGGCGAAGATCGGAAACGGCGCTTGCGCCAGCAGCGAATAAATGGTCGGGTCCGGGGCCAGCCCGCCGGTCAGGATCAGCGCCGACGGCACCGGGAACTCCGGCGAGAACGAAGACGCGAGGCAGGCCACAAGCACGTCCGCCCGGTCGCCCGGAACGATCACCAGCGCGCCGTCGTCGAGCACATGCAGGAAGTTGGCCACGTTCATGGCCGCCACCTTCACCGAGTGCACATCGCGCTCCAGGTCCGGCAGGCCGGCCACCTGGCCAAGGCCCAGCGCGGCGGCAACCTCACCGGTGGTGGGCCGCGCGATGTCCTCCAGCTCCGGGAAGACGTATACCGGCCGCCCCGACGCGCCCGGGCGGACCGCGGCGGCGATCGCCTCCAGGTCGCCGGGGGCGGCGCGGTTGACCATAATCGCCAGCAGCGAGCACCGCTCGGCGAGGAGTTCCTTGCGGGCGACTTCGACGGCGTCCGCCGTTTCGGCCACCGTGCGGCCCCTCGCCCCGACGACGGCGACCATCGGCGCCGCGAGGTTGTTGGCCAACCGGGCGTTGAGGTCAAACTCGACGGCGGCGTCCTGGCCGGTCAGGTCCGTGCCTTCAATGATCACCACGTCGCAGTGCCGGGCCATCTCCGCGAAGATCTCCACGCAGCGGGAGTCGATTTCCTCCCGTTTGCCTTCCGCCAGCAGGGCCCGGACTTCGGCGAAGGTCAGCCCGCTGCGGCAGCGGTCATCGTCGAGGTCGAAACGGGACTTCATCAGCGCGACCATCGGGTCCGCGTCCGCCCGGCCGTGGACCACGGGCTTGAAGAAGCCGATGCGGTCCGCGTGCCGGTGCAGCGTGTCCGCCAGGCCCAGGGCAATAAGGGACTTCCCGGATCCCGGCGTCGTCGCGCTGACATATATTCCTTTGGCCATGCGTCCCAGCATACTTACACCCCTTGACAGCGGGCACCCGGATGGGATTACCTAATGAACATTCGGTAAATAAAGCTGGAGGCAACGACGCATGGCTGAACTGACGATTTCCGGTGACACCCACCCCGTCCTGAAAGACGATTACGCCTCCGAGTGGATGGGCATTGAGGTGCTCGCGCTCGACGACGGCCACGCCACCATCCGGATGCCGCTCCGCCAGGAAATGCTCAACGGCTTCGGCATGGCCCACGGCGGGATGATCTTCGCCTTCGGCGACACCGCGTTCGCCCTCGCCTGCAACCCGATGAAGCCGGCGCCCGGCGAGGAGAACAGCATCACCGTCGCCTCCGGCGTCGACATCAACTTCATCAAGCCGGCCTTCCGCGGCCAGGTCCTGACCGCCGTCGCGAACCGCCGCGCCAGCACCGGCCGCAGCGGCCTGTACGACATCCAGATCTACGCCGCCGACCCCGGCACCGCGCAGGCCCAGGCGGATTCCCCCGCGGCCGCGGCCACCATACTCCCGGGCGGGCTTCCCTCCGGGGCCGCCCCGGGTGAACTCATCGCCGAGTTCCGCGGCCGCAGCCGCACCATCTCCAAGAAATAGAAACGTAGGATCCAGATGACTACCCCCACCGCCGAATCTGCCCTCGCCACCAGCGACGCCGTCCTGGACCGCGAAGAAACCATCTCCCGCGACGAGCTCGAGGCCCTGCAACTGAGCCGCCTGCAGCACACCGTGGCCTACGCCTACGACCGGGTTCCCCTGTACAAGCGCAAATTCGATGAGGCCGGTGTACACCCCACGGACCTCCGCGAGCTCTCGGACCTGGGGAAGTTCCCGTTCACCACCAAGGAAGACCTCAGGCTCGAGTACCCGTTCGGCATGTTCGCGGTGCCGCAGCATGAGGTGGCCCGGATCCATGCGAGCTCCGGCACCACCGGCCGCGCCACCGTGGTCGGCTACACCAAGAAGGACCTCGCCGACTGGGCCAAGCTCGTCGCCCGGTCGCTGCGCGCCTCCGGCGTCCGGCCGGGCATGAAGGTTCACAACGCTTACGGCTACGGGCTGTTCACCGGCGGCCTGGGCGCCCACGGCGGCGCCGAAGCCCTGGGCTGCACCGTCATCCCGATCTCCGGCGGCCAGACCGAACGCCAGATCACGCTGATCCAGGATTTCAAACCGGACGCGATCCTGGCCACCCCGACCTACCTGCTGACCATCGCTGACGCCATGATGAAGCAGGGCATCGACCCGGCCTCCACCTCGCTCAAGTACGCCGTGCTCGGCGCCGAACCGTGGACCGAGGAAATGCGGCACGAGCTCGAAGTCATGATGAACATCAAGGCCTGCGACATCTACGGCCTCTCCGAGGTCATGGGGCCCGGCGTCGCCGGCGAGGCCGTGGAGACCCAGGACGGCAGCCACATCTGGGAGGACCACTTCCGCCCCGAGATCATCGACGCCTTCGACCCGTCCGTGGTGCTCGGGGACGGGGAGCCCGGCGAGCTGGTGTTCACCTCACTCACCAAGGAAGCCCTGCCGATTATCCGGTACCGCACCAAGGACCTCACCCGGCTGCTGCCCGGCACCGCCCGTCCGGCGCACCGGCGCATGGGACGCATCACCGGCCGCAGCGACGACATGATCATCCTGCGCGGGGTGAACCTGTTCCCCTCGCAGATCGAGGAAATTGCGCTGCGCATCCCCGAGCTCAGCCCGCACTTCCAGCTGGAGCTCACCCGTCCGGAGGGCCAACGGATGGACCGGTTAACCGTCAAGATTGAACGCCGTGAGGCCGTCACGGCCGAGGGCAGCGCGGCCGCGGCAAGGGTGCTGCAGCAGCAGATCAAGATCCACGTCGGCTCCTCCTGCACCGTCGACGTCGTCGACCCCGGTTCGCTGGAACGTTCCAACGGCAAGCTGCGCCGGATCTACGACATGCGCCCCAAGGGCTGACCGGCCCTGCTCGTCCGGGACGGGCCGGCAGCCGCCTCCCCCAGGGGCTTCGGCTGCCGGCCCGACCGACCGTTCATGAGAAACTAGCGAGTATGCCCAGCACAGCTACCACCACCAAGCGCGGCCGCCCCGGCTATGACCAGCAGTCGGTGCTGCTGATCGCCGTCGACGTCTTCAACCGCCACGGCTATGACGCCACCTCGATGGGCATCCTCGCCGAGAACCTGGGCATCTCCAAGTCAGCGATCTACCACCACGTCCCGTCCAAGGGCGATCTGCTCAAGCTTGCCCTTGACCACGCCCTGGGCGGTCTCGAAGCGATCCTGGACCGGCCCGAGGCGCAGTCCGGCTCGGCCGACGCCCGGCTCGAATTCGTGGTCCGCGAGACTATCTCGGTCCTGGTGGAGCGGCTGCCGTTCGTCACGCTGTTGTTGCGGCTGCGCGGCAACACCGAGATCGAACGCGACGCCCTGGAACGCCGGCGCGCCTTCGACCACAAGGTGGCGGCCCTGATTTCGGCGGCCCGCGACGAGGGTTCGCTGCGCCAGGACATCGACCCGCGCACCGTGACGCGGCTGCTGTTCGGCACGATCAACTCGATCGTCGAGTGGTACAAGCCCGGCGGGTCGCTCTCCCCGGAGAAGCTGGCCGACGACGTCATCACCATGGCCTTCCACGGCCTGCACGTTCCCAGCAAGGCCTGACGACGCCCCCGCGGATCGCGCTGCGGTGCACGGCGAGGCGCGGGGACGCCATTGACGGGCCCGTCGCCCGGACCGTGCCGGGGCAGTTTGACGGCCCCGGCGGGAGCTTCCGCCCTCAACAACCGGCGGGTCCGTGTCAACGTGCCCCTGCAAGGCCGGGAAACCCGTTCACGGCCGCGAACCAGCCCATGTGCAGCAACATCGAGGCCGACGGGAGCAGAGCCAGGCCGGGCAGGATCGAGTCAGTTTGATCCCCAAGCGACGCCCCGAGCGGCAGGCTTGCCGTCCGGGGGCGCTTTGGCCGCCGCGGCAGGCGGTTCGGCGTCGAACCCCGGCGCTCCCGCGTCAATGTGCCCCCGGAACGCTGCCGACGACGCGCGGACCCTATGCGCGAGGCCGCAGAACCAAGAATGGCACCCTGTGGGCAGGGTGCCATTCTTCAGTTTCCACAGGCAGTTCGCCGCCCGTTAGAGCTGGTAGTCGGCCGTCCCGGGGAGATTCTCGTGCACGCAGAGAATGTTGTGCTCAGAGTCCAAGAACCAGGCGCATTTCTCGGAATCCGTCGTGCAAATGTGGTTCTCGGTCTTGAGGCCGGGAAGGTCGTAGTCCTGGAACATAACGCCCCTGGCTTCCATCTCCCTGACGGTGCGCTCGATCTCGCTGACTTCGAAGCTCAGCGTGGTGTGCTCCGAGTGCTTCCCATCCTTCACTGGCATCAGCTGCAGCATCGGGCCGCCTTCTGAGCCGAACATTTCACTTCCGTCGTCTGCCACGCCGCGGTGCGGGAGCCCCAGGGTGTCCGCGTAGAAATGCCGGGCACGCGCTAGCGTCATCGACTGGCAGGACTGTAGTGGCTTTGCTCAGTACTAGGGACATTTCGCCACCTCCTACGAGCACGATTTTACGCCGGAGCAGGGCGGAAAGAGCCCGCCAATTCCGCACCCCACCGCAGACGCTCCCTCACAAGTGGAGGGAGCGTCACGTTGGAAGCCACCACACCTGAGGGAGCGTCACGCAGGAAGCCACCACACCTGAGGGAGCGTCACGCAGGAACGCGCCGGACCTGAGGGAGCGTCGGGATGGGGTTACTTCTCGACGAGGGTCAGCACGTCATAGGTGGCCACGATTTCGTCGTTCTGGTTGGTCAGGACGGCGTCCCAGGCCACCTCGCCGTACTCGTCGGTCTCGCGCGGGGTGATCTTCTTGGCCGTCAGGGTGACCCTGATGGAGTCGCCGGCCGCCACCGGGGTGATGAAGCGCAGGTTCTCCAGGCCGTAATTGGCCAGCACCGGGCCCGGTGCGGGCTCCACGAACAGCCCGGCGCCCCAGGCCAGCAGCAGGTAGCCGTGCGCCACGATGCCGGGGAAGAACGGGTTGGCCTCCGCGGCTTCCTGGTTCGTGTGCGCATAGAAGGTGTCGCCGGTGGTGTTCGCGAACTTGGTGATCTCCTCCAGCGAGACCTCACGCAGCTCCGAGCGGATGGCGTCGCCGACGTGCAGCGTCGCCAGGGACTTCCGGAACGGGTGCTGGCCCTCGGTGTCGAGCGTGTAGTTGCGGTCCGCGCCGGTGTGCCAGACCCCGGTGACGGCCGTGAGCATGTTGGGCGAGCCCTGGATGGCGGTGCGCTGCATGTGGTGCATGACCGAGCGGATGCCGCCCAGTTCCTCGCCGCCGCCGGCGCGGCCGGGGCCGCCGTGGACCAGGTGCGGGACCGGGGAGCCGTGGCCGGTGGAGCTGCGGGCGTCCTCGCGGTTGAGCATCAGGACGCGGCCGTGGTGGGCGGCGATCCCGGTGACGAGTTCACGGGCCACCGCCGGATCGTTGGTGCAGACCGAGGCGACCAGCGAGCCGCCGCCGCGGGCGGCGAGACGGACGGCGTCGGCCAGGTCCGTGTAGCCGATCACCGAGGAGACCGGGCCGAAGGCCTCGAGCGAGTGGACCTCCTCGGCTTCCGGATCGGCCCAGCTCAGCAGCACCGGGGACATGAACGCGCCTTCTTCGACGACGCCGACGCTTCCGTCCGCGCTGGTGACCTTGGGCGAGTCGAGGGTGCCGTAGGCGAGTTCGCCGCCGGCGTCGAGCATGGACTGGACCGCTGCCCGCACGTCGGCGAGCTGCTCCCGGGAGGCGAGGGCGCCCATGGTGACGCCCTCGGCGCGGGGATCCCCGAGGACGACGCGTTCGGTGATCCGCTCCCCGACGGCGGCGACGACGTCGGACACCAGTTCCTGCGGCACGATCGCGCGGCGGATGGAGGTGCATTTCTGGCCGGCCTTGGCCGTCATCTCGGTGACGAGGGACTTGATGAAGGCATCAAACTCCGGGGTGCCCTTGACGGCGTCCGGGCCCAGGATGGCGGCGTTGAGCGAGTCGGTTTCTGAGGTGAAGCGTACCCCGCCCTTGACCACGTTGGGGTGGGACTTGAGCGTGTTGGCGGTGGACGCGGAACCGGTGAAGGCCACCAGGTCGCGGTAGTCGAGGTGGTCCAGCAGGGTGCGCACGGAGCCGGAGACCAGCTGCAGCGACCCCTGGGGCAGGATGCCGGATTCGTCGATCGCCTTGACCACGGCCGCGGCGACGTAGCCGGTGGGGGTGGCGGGCTTGACGATGGTGGGGACACCGGCAAGGAACGCGGGCGCGAGCTTTTCCAGCATGCCCCAGACCGGGAAGTTGAAGGCGTTGATCTGCACGGCGACGCCCGGGATCCGGGTGTAGATATGTTCGCCGGCGAAGGAGCCGTCCTTCGACAGGATCTCCATGGGCCCGTCCACCACCACCTGGGCGTTGGGCAGTTCGCGGCGGCCCTTGGAGCCGAAGGTGAAGAGCACGCCGATGCCGCCGTCAATGTCGATCATCGAGTCGATCTTGGTGGCGCCGGTCTGCGCGGAGAGTGCGTAGAACTCCTCGCGGCGGCCGTTGAGGTACTGGGCCAGTTCCTTGAGTTTGAGGGCACGCTGGTGGAAGGTCAGCTTGCCCAGTTCGGCCTGGCCGGTGGTGCGTCCGTAGTCGACGACGGCGGCAAGGTCGAGTCCCTCGGTGCTCACCCGGGCCAGGAGCTCGCCGGTGCTGGCGTCCAGGACAGGGGCGGCAGCGGAGGCGGCGGCAGCGTCCGGAGTCCACCACGCATTCCGGATGAAGCTGGGGACGATCTCGACGGTGCCCACTGAGGGTTCCGGAGCTGTTGCAGTGGTGGTCATCGTTGACGGGTCCTTCCAACGCGGGGCAAGATCAACACGGCCAGCGCATTACTGACCGTCCGTTCGGTAATATGTCTACAGTACATGAAGGAGTCCTGCGGCACACTAGTATCCGGCCGCCGGGAACACTGGAATCGGCAGCACCTGCCCGCCCGCAACAAGCCAACGCACCCCAGGAGACGCTATGACGCCCGAGCCCCGCGCTACCGAGCCGTGGAAGATCACCCTCGGCGAACTCGACGAGAAGATGGGGGTCAAGATCGTCGAGCAGTCGGTGGAACGTGTGGTGGCGACCATGCCGGTGGAAGGCAACCGACAGTCCTTCGGGCTGCTGCACGGCGGGGCCTCGCTGGCGGTCGGGGAGGCGGTGGGCTCCTGGGCAGCGGTCATCCACGCCAGCACCCTGGGCAAGACCGCCGTCGGCGTCGACGTCTCCGCCACCCACCACAAGTCGGCCCGCGAGGGGCTGATCACCATCACGGCGACCCCCATCCATCTGGGCGGGACGCTGACCACCCACGAGGTGCTGATCACCAATGCGGCAGGCGACCGGCTGTGCACCCTGCGGATCACCAACCTGCTGCTGGACCGCAAGGGCTGAGCGTTTCAGTCAAAGTTCCGACCGGCTGCATCTAAAACGGGTTCCCGGCCGGTAGTAACGGTGTAAGCAAATCACCGCCCGAATCCGGGCAACTCAATGAGGAGTTCGAAATGCGCAAAACCGTTTATGCCGCCGGCGCAGTCTCGCTGGTCGCCGCCCTCGCATTCGCCGCCCCGGCCCAGGCCGGCGGGAAGCACGACGACGGCAGGCACCACGGCAACGATGCCTTCCTGTCCGTCCTGCACGGCGTCCCCGGCCTAACCGTGGACGTGTGGGTGAACGGCAAGCTGGCCCTGGACGACTTCAAACCCGGCAAGCTCGCGGGCCCGCTGAAGCTCGAAGGCGGCAGCTACAAGATTGCCGTCACGGCCGCCGACGCCAAGAGCGCCGACGACGCGGTGATCGGCCCGGTCGAGGTCAAGCTCAGGGAGGGCCGGAACTACACCGCCGTGGCCCACCTGGATGAGGACGGAGACCCCACCGCCACCCTGTTCAAGAACGACACCTCGCCCAGCCCCCGCGGCGAGGGAAAGCTGACGGTCCGGCACGTCGCGGCGGCGCCGGCCGTCGACGTCCTCGCCGGCAAGACTGCGGTCATCGAGGACCTGGCCAATCCGGACCAGGAAGTGCTGACGCTGAAGGCCGGGAAGGTATCGGCCTCGGTGGCGGCCGCGGGGACCACCAAACCCCTGATCGGCCCGGCGGACATTCCAGTCACCGCGGGCAAGAACACGATTGTGTACGCCTGGGGCAGCCTTTCCGACGGCACCCTCGGCGTTGCGGTCCAGGTGGTCGACTCGGCGAAGTGGCGGGGCCACGGCGGCCACTGACGGGATGGTGCCGGCCGTGGTGGGCATCCCCAGCTACGTCGCCGACTCCGGCTAGAACCCCTGCGGGCGGGCACCCTGGGTCCCGCCCGCAGGTTCGGCTAGCCGAGCCGACGGCGCCGCGCCGCCAGGCGGGCGCCCAGCAGGAGGAAGACGCCCAGCAGGACAGCGCCGCCGGCGAGGCCTGCCAGTGGCAGAAGTGAGCCGGCTCCGGTATTGGGCAGCTGGCCGGGCCCTGCCACGACGGTGGGCGCGGGCGGCACCGCCGCTGCGTCCGCGGGCGCAGCGGGGCCCTCAGCCGCCGCAGCGGGGCCGGAAGCCGCCGCGGCGGGTGGCTCCGCCGGTTTGACCGCGTCCGCGACGGGGCCGGAGGCCGGCGCAGCGGGTGGCTCGGCCGGTTTGACCGCATCCGCGACGGGATCCCCTGTACCGGAGTCCCCCGCGGCCCGATCCCCCGCGCCAGGGTCGCCCGCCGGGAATCCGGCGCCCTTGCGCACGGCGCCGGCCGGCTGGCTCAGTGTGCCGGCGCCGGATCCTGCCGATGCGGCGGGAACGGCCGTAGCGCTCGGCCCGGCCACGGCTACAGCGCCAATAGAGAAGGCCAGGTCCAGCCGCTTCGATGCGACTCCGTCCACTGACTGCGAGACCTCCAGGGTGTGTTCCCCGCTGGCCAGCCCTCCCGGGAACGGCACGCTCCAGCGGCCATCAGCCACGTGAACCCGCGGGGCCAGGGAGGGCAACACCGCCTTCGTCCCGGCCCCGGCGCCGCCGGTTCGCGCTGACCCGGCCGCCACGCCGTCGACCAGGACGTTGATCTCGGCGCCGTCGACGCCCGAACCGGAAATGGCCTCCGGGAGCGAATCCTGGCCGAACGCGGCACCCTGCCAGTCCCGTGCCAGCTCAGGCGCCGGGGGGCGAACTTTCACCATGAGGCCGGCCGCCGGGCTGTCGGGCTGGCCGGTTGAGCCCTGAACCGCGGAGACCGAGAGTTTGCCGTAGGTGCGCTGGCCGCCGACGGAGACGCTCCAGTGCCCGTCGGGTCCGACCGTCGCGGAACCCGAGGCGTCCCCCGAAATGGTCACGGTACTGCCGGGCCGGCCCGTGCCCTCAATCCGGTCCAGGGCGGGCACTGTGGCTCCGGCCGCGGGGGCAGTTATGATCGGCGCTGCCAGCCCGGAGACATCGATGCTGAACGTTGCGGTTCCCGACCGGCTGTAGCCGTTGACGGTCTCGGCGGTGAACGCGAAGGATCCTGCCTCGGCCGGGGCCCGGAAGGACCAGCGGCCCGCCGCGTCCACGGGAACCTCGACCGGACTCTGACCGGCCCTGGCCAGCCGGACCTTCGAGCCGGAGGCAACGCCGGACGCGGGGGCGGCCGGCACCTGCCCCCGGATGACGCTTCCCGGGGCGACCGTGCCGGCCGCCGGGATTCCCGCGAGTTCGGGTTTGTTCAAGAAGAGCTGAAGCCGGACCGGGCCGGGAACGTAGCCCAGCGCGTCTTCCAGCGTCGTGGCGACGGCAAAGTTTTGCGGCGCGCCCTGCGGCTCTCCGGCGGAGTGCGTTCCCACCGCGAAGTTGCCGCTGATCCACGGACCGCCGGAGTCACCCCCGCCGGACTGGACGTCGTAGGACAGGAAGCCCTTGAAAGCGCGCAGGTCGCAGGGGCTGACCGTCAGGCCGCCGACGTCGGTGCAGCTGGTGCCCGAGGCGGGGCGTCCGGCAGCGACGTAGATGCCCGTCTCCGCCACGGTGCCGCAGGACCAGCCTTCGGTGCGGCCGGACCGGCAGACAGCCTGGCCTTGGTACGGGGAAGTGGTGCCGATGATTTTGACGGAGGTCCGTTCCGGGTGGGCCATATTGGCCCAGGTGAGGGCGGAGGGTTCGAGGTTGATCCCCGGCCGCACGCCCTTGATGACGGCAATGTCGGTGCCGATATTGCCCGGGTTTGCCTCCGATCCCGTGATGGGCGAGTTGTTCGGGCCGCCGAACTGGCTGAATCCGAACGTCCCCAGGCGTTTCAGGATGGCTGGCAGCCCGGTCGTGGCGCCGCCGGCGGGTGCTGCGGTGGCGGGCTCGACGTCGGCGTTGGCTGCCGTCCCGTCCTCGGCGCAGTGCCCGGCCGTCAGCAGCAGCGGCAGGCCGGCCGGGTCGAAGGCCGCGAACCCTGCCGAGCAAATGGTCATGCTGTCCACGACGTAGCCCTGGCCGCCGAAGACGTCCTCCTCGGTCTTGATGGGGCTGCCCTTTTCAAGCTCCACGTTTGCGTACCGGGACACAAAATCGGCCGGTGAGATTTTTCCGGGAGCGGGCAGCGCGGCCTGAGCCGGGCTGCCCGGAGCGGGGGCTTCCGTAGCCGCCGCCTCGGGGGTGTTGATGCCGCCGGTGCGGATGATGAAGTGCCCGTCGGCGTAGGCGACGGCCTGCAGGCCGCCGGGCCCGACCTCCCGCAGGTAGGCCTCGAACAGCTGTTCGGCGCTGCCGGCCACAAGGTCCGCGGCCGCCGGGGCGCCCCCGTCCGAATTGGCCCGCTCAGCAGTCCCCGGCGGCGGGGCTTGCCGGGACGGGGGTTGCCCTAACGGGGGGTACCGGCGCGGGAGTTTGCAGGGTGAATTCGTCCGGGCCGGCAGCATTCAGTTCGTCGATCCGGGCCTGAAGCGCCGCACCGGAGCCGGCCACGACGGTTTTACCGTCCTGCAACCTGATCCCGACGTAGCCAGGGAGGCTCCGGAGGGTGGGGACAGCGTCAGCGGCCCGCTTGGCCTGCGCGCCGGCGTCGTTGAATTGCTGCAGGGTCATACCCAGATCCCGCCGCACCGCCTCGGCGAGTCCGGCGTCGCTGATGCCCTGCTGCGCCGCAGCTGCCGCCGTCGCGGCCGGGGAGGCCTCCGGTGCAGGCACCGAGCCGGCCGGGGCCGGCGTTGCCGTTCCAGACGGCGCGGGCGAACCGGCCTCCGCCAGGGCGGGCACAGCGACGGACGTTCCTGCGAGCGCGACGGCGGCCGCGGCCGCGAGGCGCAGCGCCGGCGCGTATCTAGGAGTCTTCACCCGGTTACTTTAGCCTCCGAGTTTGGCGCGGACGGCAGTCAACTCCTGTTCCGTTACGCCATTGTGGCCCAAAAATGCGGCAGTCTTGAGGTCCCGCAGGAACTGCAGCAGGCTCTCCTGGCGTCGTCTGATCAGCGGTCCGAGGACAGCTTCGGGAAGATGGCGCTCGTAGGGATGCGGGACCGCGGCGACCCGATGGAATTCGTTGATGCCCCGAACGGCGCGTTCATAGGACACAGCGATGGCGTCTTCCCCCGCCCCGGCGAGGTCCTGCAGCATGGCCGCGATCATCCCGCTTCTGTCCCGGCCGGCCGAGCAGTGGATCACGACGCCGCCGGGCACCACAGCCAGGGCTTTGAAAACCCGGGCGAGCTTCTCCGGGAAGATCCTGGCGTTGTCGGCATAGGACGCGGGGTCATTCAGGTACGGAACGCAAAGCGCCCGGAATTCGCTGTTGGCCGGGTCTTCGGTGGGCGTGTTCACGACGTCGAACCGTTCCATGGCCGACCCGTTGAGCGGCGGATCGGTTTCGCGGCGGCGGATCTCGTCCGGGTTCCGGAGGTCGATCACTGTCCGGATGCCGCCGTCGTACGCCTGCCGCCAGCCGTCCTCCGTGAGCCATTCGCGGCGCCCCATCCGGTAAACGTCGCCGGCGACGTGCCAGGCGTTGACCGCCCCGTCCCAGCCCACGGAGCCGGGGTACCCCATCCCCGGGGCCGGGCTGCCCGGTGCGGCCGGAAACATCATCCCGACAGCTAAGCACACGGATCCCCCTCGGATCCACAGGGCAGGATTCACGCAGGATATCCGCAACCGGGTCCGCTGTGCACCGTTGGCGCCGCCGGGGTGCACGTACGCGGTTCCCTAGCGTCGCCGCGCCAGCCGGAACTCCAGGCCGGCGCGGACCATCGGCCATTCGTGCTCGAGGATGGAGAACACCACCGTGTCGCGCAGGACGCCGTCGGCCGTCCGGCTGTGGCTGCGCAGGACGCCGTCCTGTTTGGCGCCCAGCCGGGCGATCGCCTCCCGGGACTGGTGGTTGAGCCAGTGGGTGCGGAATTCGACGGCCGGGCAGCCCAGGGTTTCGAAGGCGTGCCGGAGCAGCAGCAGTTTGGAGTCCGGGTTGCTGCCGCTGCCGTGCGCGGAGGCCGCGTTCCAGGTCGACCCGATCTCCACGCGGGGCGTGGCGGCGTCGATGTTCATGTAGGTGGTCATGCCGATCACCCGCCCGGGCCCGCCGGTGGCCGGGTCGAGCAGCCGGGTGGTGAACGGCAGCATCGACCCGGCCTGCTGCAGGGCCAGGCGCCGGTCGATTTCGGCCGCCATGGCGTCGGGGGCCGGCACGTTCGTGTACCAGAGGTGCCACAGACCGCCGTCCCGGACCGCGTCGACCAGGCCGTCATGGTGGTCCCGGCTCAGCGGTTCCAGCACCACCTGCTGTCCGGTGAGGGTGATCGGTTCGATGCGGGGCGGTGCCGGGGTAGTCACCGCACCATCCTAAAGGCCTCGAGCCGCCGTCGGCCCGGGTGGGAGGGCGGGCGCGCACGATGCACTGGCGGCGCCGCGACTTCTGGGTAGGCTGGGCCCATGATCACAGTCACCGGCACGGTCCAATCCGCACTGGAAGCCGGCGAGGCTTTCGCGTACCTCTCGGCTTTTGAGCACACTCCGGAGTGGGATCCGGGAACGCCGGTGGTCGAGAGGCTCTCCGCGGGACCGGTCGCGGTGGGGCACCGCTACCGTGCCGAAGCAGAGTTCCGTGGCAAGCGCCAGACGCTGGTGTACGAGGTCGTGGAGCTCGCCGGCAGCCTCATCAAGCTCCGCGGCGAGAACAAGACCGTCATCTCCGTGGACACCATTGCTGTCAGGCCTTCCGGGACCGGATCCGAGGTCCGCTACACGGCCGAATTCCAGCTCAAAGGATGGCGCAGGATCGCCGAGCCGTTTGTGAAGCCGGCGTTCCAGTCACTGGCCGGTCCCGCCATGGACGGGATGAAAAAGACACTCGACGCCAAGGCCGCAGGGTAGCCGGGGGTCGCAGGGCGGCCGGAGCCGGCAGCCGTTCCGTCGGGTCAGGCTGTCCAGTCGAAGAAGCCTTTACCGGTCTTTCGACCGAGTTCGCCGCGGGCCACCTTGTCGCGGAGGATCTGCGGCGGCGCGAAGCGCTCACCCAGCGTGGAGGCAAGGTATTCGGCGATGCCGAGCCGGACGTCCAGGCCAACGATGTCGGTGGTGCGCAGCGGGCCGGTGGGGTGCTTGTAGCCCAGGACCATCGCGTTGTCGATGTCCTCGGCCGAGGCGACGCCTTCTTCGACCATGCGCATCGCCTCGAGGGCAATTGCCACGCCCAGCCGTGACGAGGCGAAGCCCGGGGCGTCGTTGACGACGACGGCGGTCTTGCCCAACGCCCCGACCCAGCCGCGGGCGTCCCGGGCCAGGGCCTCCGAAGTCTGTTCGCCCAGCACCACCTCGATCAGGGTGGACGCGGGGACGGGGTTGAAGAAGTGCAGGCCCAGGAAGTTCTGCGGGCGCTTCAGTTCGCGGGCCAGCCCGTTGACCGAGAGCGACGAGGTGTTCGAGGCCAGGTAGGAGTCCCCGGCAAGCCTTTCCTCGATGGCGCGCAGCGAGGCGACCTTCAGGTCCCAGTCCTCCGGGACGGCCTCGATCACAAGCTGGCGGTCCTTGAAATCGTCGTAGTCCACGGTGACAGCCAGCCGGGAGACCATTTCGTCCAGGTTGCCGTCGGTGGCGCCGCGCTCGATGCTCTTGGCTGCCGCCGACTCCACCCGCTCGCGGGCAGCTTCTGCAGCCTCCCCGTCGCGTTCCACAACAAGGACGTCGGCGCCGTTGATCAGGAAGGCGTGGGCGATCCCGGCACCCATCCGGCCGCCGCCGAGAACCCCCACGGCGCGCGGGAGGCCGCCGTCGGGCAGGGACACGGGGTGTGTGGGGTTGGTCATCGCTACTTCTTCCGCTCTGGTGCCTGGTCTGACGTGCTCTCTGACGTGACGGCTGGTGCCGCAGCCTTATTCTTCGCCGACTTCTTATCCAAGAAAGCCTGCATGCGGTCGAACTTCGCCTGCGACTCGAAGAGGATGCCCTGCGCCAGCTGGTCGATCATCGGGTGCGCCTCGGCCGGGGCATGGAACACGGACTTGGTGATCCGAACCGCGAGCGGGTCCTGCTTCGCGATCCGGTCCGCCAGCGCGTGGGCGGCGTCCATCAGCTGGCCGGGTTCGTGGATCTCGGTGATAAGCCCGACCGCGAGCGCGCGGTCGGCCCGGAGCACGGCGCCGGCCAGGAGGATGTCCTTGGCCACGGGCTCCCCCACCAGCTCCTTGAGCCGCCAGCTGGCCCCGGCCGCGGCCAGGATGCCGAGGCCGGTTTCCGGGTTGCCGATGCGGACCCCGGGGGTGCCGATCCGGAAGTCGGCGGCGTAGGCCAGTTCGGCGCCGCCGCCAAGGCAGAAGCCGTCGAGGGCGGCGATGACCGGCATCGGCAGCTTGGCGATCCGGACGAAGATGGTGGAGTTGATACCCTGCAGCGCGTCGTCGCGGCGGCGCTCGCGCAGCTGGCCGATGTCGGCGCCGGAGGCGAAGACGCCCTCCGTGCCCGCGAGGATCAGGACCTTGGGCGTCTGTTCCAGGTAACCGCAGACGCGGTGGAGCTCATCGACCATCTGCTGGTCGATCGCGTTGCGGACCTGCGGCCGGTTGAGCAGCACCACGAGCCGGTCCGGGCGTTCCTCGACCAGCAGCGTCGCGAAGCCTGTGCTGTCGAACCCGGCGTCGGGGGCCGCCACTAGACGCGCTCCAGCAGCATCGCGGTGCCCTGCCCCACGCCGATGCACATGGTGGCGAGGCCGATCCGGGCGTCCTCGCGCTCCATCCGGCCCAGCAGGGTGATGGCAATCCGGGAGCCGGACGAGCCGAGCGGGTGCCCCAGCGAGATCGCGCCGCCGTCGCGGTTGACGATCTCCGGATCCAGGCCGAGCCGGCGCATGCTGGCCAGTGACTGGGTGGCGAAGGCCTCATTGAGTTCGACGGCGCCGAGGTCACCGACGCCGAGGCCTGTCCGGGCGAGGACCTTCTGTGTGGCGGGGACCGGTCCGATGCCCATGATCTCCGGCTCACAGCCGGCGGAGGCGCCGTCGATGATCCGGGCCCGCGGGGTGAGGCCGAGCTTCTGGATGGCTGCCTCGGAGGCGATGATGATCGCGGAGGCGCCGTCGTTGAGGGTGGAGGAGTTGCCGGCGGTGACCACGGAGCCGCCCGCGACGACGGGGCGCAGGCCGGCCAGCACGTCCATGCTGGTCCCGGCCCGGGGACCTTCGTCGGTGTCCACGACGGTCTCGCCCTTGCGGGTCTTGACGGTGACGGGAACGATTTCGTCGGCGAAGCGGCCGGCGGCAATCGCGGCGAGGGCACGTTCGTGTGAACGGACGGCGAACGCGTCGGCGTCCTCGCGGGAGATCCCGTCCACCCGGGCGACTTCCTCGGCGGTTTCCGGCATGGAGTAGGTCATCTTGCCGTCGCGGGAGAGCTCGCCCTTTTGGAACAGCGGGTTGGCGAAGCGCCAGCCGATCGAGGTGTCGAAGATCTGGCCGGGCTTGGCGAAGGCGGTCTGCGGCTTTTCCTGCACCCAGGGTGCCCGGCTCATCGATTCGACGCCGCCGGCGATCACGATGTCCGCGGCACCGGACTTGATCATCTGGCTCGCCATGATGATCGCGCTAAGGCCGGAGGCGCAGAGCCGGTTGACGGTGATGCCGGGGATGTGGAGCGGAAGCCCGGCCAGGAGCGTGGCCATCCGGGCGACGTTGCGGTTTTCCTCGCCGGCGCCGTTGGCGTTGCCCAGGATGACCTCGTCGATGGCGTCCGGGTCGACGCCGGCGCGGGCCACGGCTTCCCTGACCACCAGCGCCGCGAGGTCATCCGGACGGACCGCGGACAACGCGCCGCCGTACCGGCCCACCGGAGTGCGGGCACCGCCAACAAGAAAAGCCTCGACCATGAGAACATCCTTCACCAAGGGAGCAGGGCCGGCCGCAAAGTAATTTACCGACCGTTCGTTCTATAAAGATTACACGGCCGGGCAAGGGGGTCAACCGGGGCAGTCCCGGATGACGCGGCGGGGACTCAGGCCACGGTGATGCCCAGGTGGGCGGCCAGCAGCGGTGCCAGCAGGGTGAGCTGGTCGCCGTCGACCACCAGCCCGGCGAGGCTGCCGAGGCCACTGAGCGAGCGGAACTCAGTGCCGCGCAGGTCGACGTCCTTGAGCCGGGCGCCGCTGAGGTCCAGGCTGCCGATGGTGCAGTTCCGCAGCGCGACCCGGGTGGCCGTGCAGGAGCCCAGGTCCAGTTCGTTGATGATGCAGTCGCTGATTTGCACGTCGGTCAGCTTGGAGCCGCGGAGGTTCACGTAGTCCAGCTTGCCGCCGTCGATCCGCACGGACTGCCAGCCGCTCTCGTAGAGTTCCGCGGACCCCCAGCGGGGGTTGCGGATTTCGACGTCGCGCAGGCTGGAGCGCGCCGCCATGAACACCGGGGCGTAGACCTCCGCCAGGACGCAGTCGCGGAAGCCTGCCCCGCGCAGCTGGGTCTCATTGAAGGAGGCGCCGTTGAACTCGCACTCGACGAAGTCGGTGCCGCTGAGCTCCAGCCCGTCAGCGTCCACGCGGCTGTACCGGACGCCGTCGTAGCGTTCCCCCCGCCGGAAATCCGGCGCCGGGTCGTCTGCAAGGTCCGCCAGCCGGAGCGGAGTGAGTCTCGGGGCCGTGACTTTGGTCGATGCCTTGAACTCCATGGAACGAGCCTAGCCGGGCGCAGCTCAAAATTTCTGCCGCCGGCCGGACGAATGCGCAGCAGGACTTGAATTAGTAAGCATGCTTCGTGTTATGGTGAAACTGCGTTGAATTTCAACCGGAAACGAAAGGTGGAGCACACCATGGGTATCGGAGACAAGATTCAGAACGAAGCGGAGCACCTCGGCGGCAAGGCCAAGGAAGCTACCGGAGACGCCACGGACAATGACAGCCTGAAGGCCGAAGGCCAGAAGGACCAGGTCGTCGCCGACGCGAAGAAGGTCGGCGAGAACGTCAAGGACGCCGCCAAGCGCGACTAGTCCTGCAGACCGGCGGCGTCGGACATTCCTTTGGGGGATGTCCGGCGCCGTTTTTTGTGCCCGGATGCGACACTGTCAGGACACGGCACCGGACACGTGACCGGCTGGCCAACCCATCGACCCAGGAGCGCACATGGCCAGGATCCCCGCCCGCGGTGACGAAGCAAACGGCACCGGGTTGCACAACGTGGACCTCTCCGAGGCCAGCATCGCCGCCGGCGGCTCGTCCCGGCTGCTCGGCTACCTCGCGGAACCTGCCGGGGAGGGACCATTCCCGGCCGTGCTGATGATCCACGAGGCCTTCGGCCTCGACGGCATCACCGTCCGGCACGCGCAGCGGATGGCCGCGGCAGGCTACCTGACCCTGGCCGTGGACCTGTTCAGCGACGGCGGACCCCGCCGCTGCCTCGTCTCGACCATGCGTTCCATGGCGGCGGGCGAGGGGCGCGCGTTCACGGACCTTTCCACCGCCAGGGCCTGGCTGCTGGACTCCGGCCGGACGACTGGAAAGATCGGCGTCATCGGCTTCTGCATGGGCGGCGGGTTCGCCCTTCTGCTGGCCAATGACGGCTACGACGCCGCTGCGGTCAACTACGGCAGGCTGCCGAAGGAACCGGACACGGCGCTGGCCGGGGCGTGCCCCGTCGTTGCGAACTTCGGCGCGCGGGACCGCACCCTGCCCGGGGCGGCCGCGAAGCTTTCCGCCGTCCTTGAGCGGCTCGGCGTCGAGCATGACGTCAAGGAATTCGGGACGGCAGGCCACGCGTTCCTCAATGATGCCGAGGCGGGCCCAAGGCCGCTGCGCCCGCTGTTCCGCGTGATGGGCATCGGGCCCGACCCGCAGTCCGCCCCCGAGGCCTGGCGCCGGATCGAGGACCACTTCGCCCGGCACCTGAAGGGCTAGCGCGAACGTACACTTGAGGCCCCGGATCGCTGTGGATTCGGGGCCTCAAGTGTACGTTCGCGCCGGTCAGGCGGGGCGGGAAGCCGGCGTGGCTGCCCGGGCCGGCCCCACCCGCCGGCTAGCTGAAGAGTTCGCTCTTGGGTGCGTTGTTCTTGACCCTCTGCCAGCCGAGCCAGAGCACCACCGCGAAGAACGGGATGGTTGCCAGCGTCCAGAGTCCCAGCGGGAAGACCTCGCCGGACTTGCTGGTCATGGTGTCGAACCCGATCAGTACCGTGATGACCAGCAGCGCCACGAGCCCGGCCCAGCTGGTCCAGGGGGACCCGGGCATGGGCAGGGACGAGGCGTTGCCCTTGGTCTTCCGCAGTGCGATCTGGCTGGCGAAGATCGAGGCCCAGGTGAAGATGACGCCGATCGAGGCGGTGTTCAGTGCAAGGTCGAAGGCGTGCGAGCCGCCCAGCCAGATGTTGAGCAGGATCCCGGCGAGGTAGACCGTGCCGATCGCGAGGATCGCGGCGTAGGGCACGTGGCTCTTGGACATCCGGGTCAGCCACTGCGGGGCATGCCCGTTGTTGGCCATGGTGCGGAAGATCCGCCCGATCGAGTACAGCCCGGAGTTGCAGGAGGACAGTGCGGCGGTGATGACGATCATGTTCATCACATCGCCCATCCACGGCAGCCCCATCTGCCCGAAGACGGTGACGAACGGCGAGGTGCCGGCCTTGTACTGGTCCGAGGGCAGCAGCATGGCCAGCAGGGTGACGGAACCGACGTAGAACACGACGATGCGGATCACGACGGCGCGGATCGCCTTCGGAACCTCCTTGGCCGGGTCCTCCATCTCGCCGGCGGTAATGCCGACCAATTCGATGGCGTTGTAGGCGAAGATCACGGCGTTCAGCACCAGGATCATCACCAGGGCGCCCTTGGGGAACATGCCGCCGTCGGCCGCGAAGAGGTTGTTCACCGAGGCGTGGCCGTCGCCGACCTTGGCGTTGGTGACCACCATGAAGGTGCCGACGGCCAGGAAGATCAGGATGGCGGCGACCTTCAGGACCGAGGCCCAGAATTCGAATTCGCCGAACGCCTTGACGCTCAGCAGGTTCACCCCGACTAGGAGCAGCAGCGCCGCGATGGCTGTCAGTTCCACCGGCACGTTCGGGAAGAAGAACTGGAAGTAGAGCCCGATCGCGATGAGCTCGGCGATGCCGGTCATGGCCCAGTTGATGAAGTACATCCAGCCGGACAGGTAGGCGCCCTTCCGGCCGAACATTTCGCCGGCGTAGCTGACGAACGACCCGGAGGTCTGCCGGTACATGATGAGTTCGCCCAGGGCGCGCATCAGCAGGTAGGCGATGACGCCGGCGATGGCGTAGGAGAAAACCAGGGCGGGGCCGGTGGAGGCCAGGCGCCCTCCGGCACCCATAAAGAGTCCGACGCCGATGGCGCCGCCCATGGCGATCATGGTGACCTGGCGGCCGCTGAGGGACTTCTTGTAGCCCTCGGCGCTGAGGGTCGAGTCGACGACGGCGGTTTGCGCCGGCGCGCTCTTTACGTCTGAGGAAGTACTTTGTGGCACAACTGTTCCTTGTAGGTCGGGGTGTCGCCGGGACGGGGAGGCGGGTCCTCAGAGCTCGAGGGCGGGCCATCAAGCCTCCCGCAGGGCAGGGGGCATGGACCGAAACTCACAGTGGGTCGCAGCGTCGCGCGGCACGTCAATACTACTAGCTCCCGCGGCCGCACCGTGACGGGGGCTACACCGGGGCCGTTTACCGCGGGGCCGCCGTACGGGGACACACCGCCGGGGAACCGCAGTAAAAGCCATGTTTTCGCGCAAAAGTACAGGTCACGGGCCCCCAACGGGCCGGAATCCATTACCCTTGGCACACCGACGGGACTTCCCGGCCGGTGCGCCTGCAACGCCACTGCAGGCCATGGCGGGGACGCCGTGAGTTTGGGGGAACTATGAAACACCGAGCGCTACTACCTGCCGCGCTGCTTGTCGTGCTTGCCGGATGTTCGAGCGGCGGCCCCGCCCCGAACCAGCCCACCGGGAGCACAACAGCGGCACCGGCACCCTCGGCTTCAGGATCATCGGCGCCGGAAACGTCCGAACCGGCCGATGTGTCCACTTCGCTGAACGCCCCCGAGGCCCTGCAGCAGCACACCTGCACCGCAACGGCTGACGGGTCGTGGTCCTTCACCGGGACCCTCGTCAACGGCGGCGACAAAACCAGGGTCTTCACCGTGGCGATAGCTGTCACCGTGGGCCCCGCGGTGGCCGGACACACCCTGATCACCGAAACAGTGGCGGCCGGCAAGTCCGCCGCCATCGCGGCACCGAATTTTGCCAAGACCAAAACCGGCAGCGGCAGCTGCAATCAGGTTGTCTCCGTGGAGGATGCCCCATGAAAAAGCTAGTACTCGCAGCAGCGCTGGTCCTGGGACTCACGGCCGGCCCGCTGGCGTCCGCCCCCGCCTTTGCCGGGCCCGCCGCCGGTACCGCCGCCACACCGGCGCCCACGGGCAACCCGACGGCGGCTCCTACCGGCCAGGCCGGCCCGACCGGGCTCACCTCCGCCACCCCGGCAACGGGCGCGGCGACGGCGACAGCGACGGCGACGGCGACGGCGACGGCGACGGCGACAGCGAAACCCACCGCCGAGCGGACCGCGGCGACGGAACCGACCGGTGAGGCGACGGCGCCCGCAGCCGATCCAACCCCGACGGAAACGCCGGCCCCCGCTGAAACGCCGGCTCCGAGTGAGGAGCCGACTGAAGAGCCGGCGCCACCGGCCGCCGTCGTACAGGGACCCATCGGCGAAAAATGGGCAGCGCTGAAGGGCGCCGCCGGCGTCCTCGGTGCGCCGACGGCCGACCAGAGCTGCTCAGCCGGGGTCTGCAGCCAGGCGTTCGAGGGCGGATCCATCTTCTGGGCCAAAGCCACGGGCGCCCACACGGTCCTGCGCAAGGCCGGCCACGCCGGCCCGCGGTGGCATGCCAAGGGTGCCCTCAAGGTCTACGGCTATCCCGTCACGGACGAAGCCAAGGTCTCCGGCGGCACAATCCAGAAGTTCTCCGGCGGCAAGGTTCTGGCCTGGACGGGGACACGACTGGTCGAGTTCTCCAGCCGGAGCGGCATCGGCAGCCGCTGGGTGGCAGCCGGCGGCGAAGCCGTCCTGGGGCTCCCCGTCGCGGCCGAAACCTGCGGGTTGAGGGCCTCCGGCTGCGTCCAGCAGTTCAGCAGGGGCCCCATCTACTGGGCTCCCGGCGTCGGCGGCCACGTCGTCTGGGGCGGTATCCGGGGCCGTTGGGAAACCACCAGGGCGCAGGACGGGGTGCTGGGCTACCCGCTCACCGATGAGGCCTGCGGCCTGCCCGGTGCCGGCTGCGTGCAGCGCTTCCAGGGCGGCAGTATCTACTGGTCCGGCCCCAGCGGGGCGCACGTAGTCCGCGGCGGCATCGGCAGCCGCTGGACCGCCGCCGGGGCCTCGCGCGGCATGCTCCGTTTCCCGCTCACCGACGAACAGTGCGGACAGCCCGCCCGGGGCTGCGTGCAGCGCTTCCAGGGCGGCAGCATTTATTGGTCCCCCGCAACCGGCGCGTGGATTGCCGGCCGGGGCATCGTTAGCAAGTACATCGCATCCGGCGGCCCCGGCGGCTCGCTGGGCTATCCGATCGGCAGTGAACACTGCTCCGGCGGATCGTGCGCCCAGTCCTACCAGCACGGGGACATCACGTGGTCCGGATCCACCGGGTCCCGGATGTACGCGATGTCGGAGTGCCACAAGCTCAACAATGGCCAGTCCAAGTACCCCACCTACGGGGCGAACCGTGTCCTGATCACCTGGACCTCGGGCTACGGACAATCCCACGCGACCAACATGTATTGCAGGAGCGTGGCCGGGACGTACGTGCAGGACTGGCGGACCGACGGTTACGTCGGCGCCTCGGGGTTCAAGCCGCCGGGAGTGCCGTCCGGTCCGACCCGGAACCTGTTCTCCCCCACCGGCTCGTTTTCCGTGACGGAGGCGTTCGGCCTGGGCAACCCCGGAACCAAGCTGCCGTACCGCACGCTCAACCCCCGTTCGCGCTGGGGCGGTAACCCCTGGACGGCGACGTACAACAAGTACCACGAGTCGTCCTCCTGGGTCGGCTACGACGAAAACATGTGGTGGTTCGCCAGCCTGGGCTACTACCGCCAGGGTGTGGTCATCAATTACAACCGCCCGAACATCGTCCAGAATGCCGGCTTCGCGATCTTCCTGCACATGAAGAAGATTCCGACGGCGGGCTGCATCTCCCTGGACGACTGGGCCGTGGTCGACTACCTCCGCAAGTCCACCCCGGGCGACCGGATTCTGATGGGAACCTACGGGTCGCTGTTCCGGTAGCAGACCGGCAGCGAAGCACCACAACAGACAGCACCACGCGGCTGACGCCCGGCGCCCTCGGCCCGGGCGTCGGCCGTTTTCTCGGGTTCGCGCGGGCCTGGCACCGGCCTTGCCGGGCCGGACGGCTAGGGTGGTGCTATGGGCACCGCTCTCCGTCAACCTCCCGCACCGCGTCCGGAACTCTACGCCTTTTCCCGGTTGGACTTCGTGGCGGCGGGGACCTACACGGCGGTGGCCGTGCTCTTCGCAACGGCCTCAGGGGTGCTGGGCCCGCTCCTGTTGCAGCTCTCGCCCAATCCGGCCGTGGCGTCCTATGCGGTCAACCTGGTTTTCTACGGGGCCATCGGTGTACTCGCCCTGGCCGCGGCGCGGCGGGTCGTGCGCCGGGACCTTCGTGTCCTCGCCACCAGGCCCTGGTTCACGGTGCTGACGGTGCCGCTGACGGTCGTGGCCGCGATGATCCTGACCGCCGTGCTGGTGGCCCTTACCGGGCCGCCGCAGACCTCCGCCAACCAGGCCGGGCTGCAGGCCCTGATGCAGCAGGTACCGGCCTGGCTGATGGTGCCGTTGCTGGTGGTCGTTGGACCTTTCGTCGAGGAGTACATCTTCCGGCACCTGCTGATCGGCAAACTGGGCCGGAAAATCAACTTCTGGCTCTGCTGCGGCCTGTCGGTGCTGCTGTTTGCGGCCCTGCACATCGTGGGCCAGGAGGCGCTGACACTTCCCGTGCTGATGCCCTACCTCGCCCTGGGCGCCACCCTCGTGTTCGTCTATGTGTGGACCGGCAACAACGTGATGTTTTCCTATTTCGTCCATGCCGCCAAGAACCTCCTGGCCGTCGTCTTTATCTACGCCATCCCGCCGGAAGTCCTCGAACAACTGCAGTAGCCCCGGAGCCAAAGCCCGGTGGCGGCGGAAAGTTCTCCGCGGCACCTAGCGCCGCGGGCGCCGTCGTCGTAGGTTCTTCCCATGGCACTGAACATCCAGATCGCTGTCGACTGCATCGATCCGCACGGTCTCGCCGACTGGTGGGCCGAAACCCTGGAATGGGCCGTGGAGCCGCAGGACGAAGGCTTCATCCGCTCCATGATCGAGCAGGGTTTCGCCACGGACGCGGAGACCACGCTGCACCATGGGAGGCTCGTCTGGATCGCAGGGGCCGCAATCCGGCCTCCGGACGACCTCGACGCCAAGCCAGCCACCCGGCGGATCCTTTTCCAGACCGCACCGGAGGCGAAGACGGTCAAAAACCGGGTCCACTGGGATATCAACCTCGCCGGCGCGGACAAGGACGAGGTCCGTGCGGCCCTCGAAGCCCGCGGCGCCACCTACCTGTGGACCGCGAACGAGGGCCCGCATTCCTGGCACACGATGGCCGACCCGGAGGGCAACGAGTTCTGCATCAGCTGAGCCGATTACTAGACTCGGACTGTGAGCAACGAAATTCCCGCCAAGGTATCCGACGTCTTCGACCCCGCCCGCTGGCGCACCGTGTCCGGCTTCGACGACCTGCAAGACCTGACCTACCACCGGCAGGTGGAGCGCGCGGCGGACGGCAGCATCGTCCGGGACCTGCCGACCGTCCGGGTCGCGTTCAACCGGCCCGAGGTCCGCAACGCGTTCCGGCCCGGCACCGTGGACGAGCTCTACCGGGCCATGGACCACGCCCGGATGACCCCGGATGTTGCCACGGTCCTGCTGACCGGCAACGGCCCCTCCGCCAAGGACGGTGGCCACTCCTTCTGCTCCGGCGGGGACCAGCGGATCCGCGGCCGGGACGGTTACCGCTACGCCGAGGGAGAGACCAGGGAGAGCATCGACCCGGCCCGTGCCGGCCGGCTGCACATCCTTGAGGTCCAGCGGCTGATGCGCACCATGCCCAAGGTGGTCATCGCCGTCGTGAACGGCTGGGCGGCCGGCGGCGGGCACTCGCTGCACGTGGTCTCCGATCTCACCATCGCCTCCCGGCAGCACGGGAAATTCAAGCAGACCGACGCGACGGTGGGAAGTTTCGACGCCGGCTACGGCTCGGCGCTGCTGGCCCGTCAGATCGGGCAGAAGGCCGCCCGCGAAATCTTCTTCCTGGCCCGCGAATACTCTGCTGACGACATGGTCCGGATGGGCGCGGTGAACGAGGCCGTGGACCACGAACGGCTCGAAGAAGTGGCGCTCGAATACGCCGCGGACATCGCGCGGCAGTCCCCGCAGGCCCTCCGGATGCTCAAGTTCGCCTTCAACCTCGCCGACGACGGCCTGGCCGGCCAGCAGGTGTTCGCCGGCGAGGCGACGCGGCTGGCCTACATGACGGACGAGGCGGTGGAGGGCAAAGAGGCCTTCCTGGAGAAACGCGATCCGGACTGGTCCACGTTCCCCTACTACTTCTAAGGTTTCCGCCATGACTACCGGAGCGGTGAACCTGGAACCCGCCCTCGCAGCCCTTGCCGCCGCCCTCCGCGGCGAGGGTCCCGCCGTCGAGCTGTCCGCCGGGCCCGACGGGTCCCCCGTCGTCGGCCTGGTCGACACCCCCGGCTTCGAGGACGCCGCCGTCGTGGTCCGCACTTCCGGCTCCACCGGAACGCCCAAGGCCACGGTCCTCACGGTGGACGCCCTCGCCGCCTCCTCGATGGCCACCGCGATGGCGCTCCAGGGTGAGGGCCAGTGGCTGCTGGCACTGCCGGTGCAGTACGTGGCCGGCGTGCAGGTGCTGGTCCGGTCGCTCTTCGCCGGCACCCGGCCCTGGGTGATGGACCTCTCCGACGGGTTCACACCCGAGGCCTTCACGGCCGCGGCGCTGGAACTGACCGACAAGATCCGTTTCACCTCGCTCGTTCCCACCCAGCTGCAGCGGCTGCTCGAGGCGCCTTCGGCTCAGACCCTGGCCGTTTTGCGGCGCTTCAACGCAATCCTGCTCGGCGGCGGCCCGGCCTCGGCGGAACTGCTCGCGGCGGCCCGCGACGCGGGCCTCCGGGTGGTGGCCACCTACGGCTCGGCGGAGACCTGCGGCGGCTGCGTGTACGACGGCGTGCCGCTGGAAGGCGTCGAGGTCCGCGTGGCTGACGACGGCCGCATCCTGCTGGGCGGCGCCACCGTCGCCGCCGGCTACCTGGGCGAGCCCGACCTCACGTCCGCGGCCTTCGCCGAAGACGGCGGGGTCCGCTGGTACCGCACCAGCGATCTGGGCACACTGTCCGCTGACGGTGCGCTGACAGTGCTGGGTCGGGCGGACGACGTCGTCATCACCGGCGGCGTCAAAGTGTCCGCCGCCCACGTGCAGGCGGAGCTGGAGCGGCTCGACGGCGTGCGGGCGGCGTTCGTTGCCGGGGTGCCGTCCGCCGAATGGGGCCAGGCGCTGGCAGCCTATGTGGTGCTCGCGGACCGTTCCCCCGGGGCGGCCGACGAGTTTACCGCGCTGTTGGCCGCCGGCGTGGGGCCGCTGGCCGGGGCTCTGGCCCCGAAAACAATCCTCACCGCCCAGGACCTGCTGATGCTTCCCAACGGCAAACCGGACCGGCTGGGCATGACCGTTCGGCTGGACGCCCGGCATCAGGGAAAATAGAAAAGCTTCACCCCGGATTCCCCACCAGATCAAGAGGTACTGAACGTGGCCACAGCCGCACAATGGATCCAAGGCGCCCGTCTGCGCACCCTGCCGGCCGCAATAGCCCCGGTACTCATCGGGTCCGCAGCCGCCTACGAGCTGGGTGCCTTCCGTCCGGTGAACGCCTTGCTGGCCGCCATGGTGGCGCTGCTGCTGCAGGTCGGCGTGAACTTCGCGAACGACTACTCGGACGGAATCCGCGGCACCGACCAGGACCGGGTGGGTCCGCTCCGGCTGGTCGGTTCCGGCATCGCCGAACCCGGGCACGTCAAAAGGGCCGCATTCGCCGCGTTCGGCCTGGCGATGCTGTTCGGGCTGATCCTGGTGATTATTACTCAGGCCTGGTGGTTGCTTCTGGTGGGCGTCGGCTGCGTCCTGGCCGCGTGGGGTTACACCGGCGGCAAGAATCCCTACGGGTACATGGGCCTGGGAGACCTGTTTGTGTTTGTGTTCTTCGGACTCGTGGCCACGCTTGGCACCACCTACACGCAGGCCGGCCAACTCAGCCTCGCATCCATCATCGGCGCGATCGGCACCGGCCTCATCGCCGACGCGCTGCTCATGGCCAACAATGTCCGCGACATCCCCACCGACCGGGCGGCCGGAAAGAAGACCCTCGCTGTGCGGCTCGGCGACAAGCACGCCCGGGAGAGCTACGTGCTGATGCTCGCCGTGGCGATCCTGCTGGTGATCGTGCTGGCACCCGGGCGGCCGTGGATGCTGATTGTGCTGTTGCTCATCCCGGCCATCCTGATGCCGTCCTGGCTGATGATCGCGGGGCGGCGCCGCAAGAGCCTGATCCCGGTGCTGAAGCAGACCGGCCTGATCAATCTCGGCTACGCCGTGCTGTTCTCCCTTGGCCTGGTGCTGAGCCGGGGTTTCTAGGGACCACGGCTTTCAGCCTGGCTGCCGGGTTTTGCAGGGTCCGCCGCGTTCTGCCTGGCCCTTCAGTAGGCCCCGGCGGTGCTCTCACCCCGGATCCGGAGCGGCGTCGCCACGCCGGGGCTTAGGAATCCTTCGGCCGGCTGTCGGTGCGCACCGTGACGTCGGGATGTTCGTCCACCAAACTGTCCTCTGCGTTGGCGTCGTCGACCTCGCCGGCGCTGCGCAGCGGCTTGGCTTTGCCGGAGAAGCGGTCGTGGATCGAGGCCGTGGCCGCGTCGCGCTGCTTCTGGAAAAACAGAAAACTGATGGCAAAGGCCATCATTCCGGCGCAGAGGGCAGCCAGCAACCAGCCCAGCCGCAGGTACACGAACAGTGCAAACAACGGTACGAACAGCGCCAGCCGGATAAGGGAGTATTTCAGGAAAGCCACGCTCCCAGTTTAGCGTTACCGGCTGGGCGGGGTCCCGCAGCAAGGTCGGGCGCCGGCGCGGAAGCTGGCCGTCCCCGCTAGCTGCCCGCCGCCGGAATCCCGTGCGGAGGCTAAACTGAAGCTATGCTCCGTGTTGTGGTACCTATCGTTGTACTGGTCGTTTTTGTCTACGGACTGATCGACCTGATCAGGACAGATGCGCGCCTGGTCAGGGGCATTTCCAAGCCGGCCTGGATCGTCGTCCAGATTCTCCTCCCGGTTGTTGGCGCGGTGCTGTGGTTCCTGATCGGCCGGCCCCGCGGCGAGGCCTCAGCCCCGGCCAGCTATCGCCATCCGACCGCCCCGGATGATGATCCCGATTTCCTTCGCAACCTGGAGCTGCGCCGGCGCAACCAAGCGGAAGCCGATCGGCTCAAGAAGCTCAAGGACGAACTCGACGCCAAAGAGCGCAGGCTCGGCAACGGCCACGGGGAAGTCCAGGGCCCGGCATCCGACGAAACCCACGGCAGCGGCGACCCCACGCAGGGCACGGACGAGGTCAAGTAGCCTCCTGGAGCCACCTTCGACCTTGCGTCCTCCCGCCGCGCCAAGGCGGCCAGCCTCACCCTGAGCTGGCGACCCGCACCTGCATCCTTGGCCCCTGCGCTTGCCGCCTTCAGCGTTCCCCCGGCCCGTGCCGCCTTCCGCATCCCGCCGGCGCTTGCCGCCTTCAGCGTTCCCCCGGCCCGTGCCGCCTTCCGCATCCGTTTGCCATAAATGGCCGCGTGATCAGCCCCTGGGCGGCCGTTTCCGGCAAACCGCCGTCGTAGGTACTCCGCGTCGACCCCGCGCCCGCGCCGCCCACTACTCCCCCACATGCTGCCTTCCCTGTGGATAACGGCAAGAGCGGTTCCGGTCGGGTGCAGAATTCCCTTATGCCGAATCCCAGCCAGCTTCCCCCGCAGCTTAGAGTTGGGCCGTTCACCGTGGCCGAAGCCCGCGCGGCGGGGCTGAGCCGGCGTCGAACGCGCGCCCGGGATCTGAGCGTTCCCTGCCATGGCGTGCGCACCGTTGCCACGAGCCGGGATACCCTGCTGGAGCGGGCTCAAGCCTTGACGGCCGTAACCGGCGCGGTGGTAAGCCACTTATCCGCGGCCGTTCTCTGGGGCTTCCCTCTGCCCGCTTCCTTGGCCCGCGCCGTCGTCGTTCATCTGACAGTCCAGCCCGACCAACGCGCCGTGCGGCGCAAGAACGTCGTCGGCCATCAGCAGTCCCTCGAACCTCAGGAGATCGTGCACGGCACCAGGGTTCGCTGCACATCGGCACTTCGTACGTGGTTCGACCTCGCCGGCATGCTCGACCTCGATGATCTGGTGACCGCCGGCGACTTCCTGCTCCGGCGGAGGCACCCCCTGGCTACGCTCAATCAGCTCGATGCTTATCTCGCCGGTAAAAAGGGGAAACCCGGCAACCGCAACGCGATTCGGGCCCGGGCGCTGCTGCGCGCCGGCACGGACTCGCCCAAAGAGACCGAGCTTCGGCTGCTCCTCATCCGCCACGGGCTGCCTGAACCACGCATCAACGTCCCAATCTTTGACGAGACCGGCGGCTGGATCCAGGATCCGGACCTGTCCTATCGTGCGGAGAAGATTGCGATCCAGTACGACGGCGGGCACCATGCCGACCCGGCCCAGCGCCGCAGCGACATCTTCCGGGACGAGAACGCGAGGGATGCCGGATGGCGGGTAGTTGTCCTAACTCAATGGGATCTGCGACCCTTTGCTCCCGGCATGGAGCCCACCGCGGTCACCAGGGTGCGGGCGGCGTTGGCGGAACGCGGTTGGAAGCCCCGCCAGGGTCGGAAGCCCAGGCCACGTCCCGCTCCCGCCGGCGTCAGGCCTGCGGCCATCTGACGGAAATGGCCGCTTGACCGGTCCCTCAAACGGCCATCTTCGGCAAGTCGACGACGCCGGGTGTGCGGTGTGCGGGCTGAGCCTCGGGTGTGCGGTGTGCTGAGCCTCGGGTGGGCAGCGCGCTGGCGCTGTCCCGGCGCATCCTGGGACTGGTTGCGTGTCAGCGGGGCTCGACGCGCCCCAGGAGCAGCTCTAGGAGGCGTTGCCGGCCGGACCGGGCCGACACGGCGGTCCCAGTCCCGCCAACCCGGCGGCCATCTGACGGAAATGGCCGCTTGGCCGGTCCCTCAGGCGGCCATCTTCGGCAAGTCGATGGCCGATTCGCGGTCCCGCGCCGCCAACCCGGCCCGCACCTCAGCCGGGGCCACCGGTCCGGACTTCAGCCGGGGCCACCGGTCCGGACTTCAGCCGGGGCCACCGGTCCGGACTTCAGCCGGGGCCACCGGTCCGGACTTCAGCCGGGATCCGAGCGGGACCCGGTGCGCCAGCGGCGACCAACAGACATGAAATGGCCGCCAAGCGCGAAGCTTGGCGGCCATTCACCAGCCGGGGCGTGCCGACGTTCCGGCGCGGCCCCTACAGCCCAGAGTAGGAGTGCAGCCCGTTGAAGAACTGGTTGACGATGGTGAAGTTGAAGACCACGCACAGGTAGCCCACGATCGAGAGCCAGGCTGCGCGCGTACCGGTCCAGCCGCGGGTGGCCCGGGCGTGCAGGTAGCCGGCGTAGACGACCCAGATCACGAACGTCCAGACTTCCTTGGTGTCCCAGCCCCAGAAACGGCCCCAGGCCTTCTCGGCCCAGATGGCACCGAACATCAGCGTAAACGTCCAGCCGACGAAGGCAATCGCGTTGATCCGGTAGGAGAGGTTCTCCAGGCTGAGGGCATTCGGGACCAGGCGCATGAAGCCGAGCTTGTCGGCACCCCCGGCGGCGAGGGTCTTCTGTCGGTGTGACTGGACCAACTGCAGCGCCGACATCGCGAAGGTCAGGGTGAACAGGGCCGAGGAGAGCACGGCGATGGAAACGTGGATGAGCAACCAGTAGCTCTGCAGCGCGGGCACGAGGTGTCCGACCGGCGTCCAGAACGCGACCGACGCCGCAACCAGCATGATGATGGCCAGGCCGATCACGAAGGTGCCCAGGAACCTCAGGTCCCGGCGGATCAGCACCAGCAGGAAGACCGCCACCGCCACGAACGCGCCCGTGGTCAGGAACTCGTACATGTTGCCCCACGGCACACGGCCCGATCCGAAGCCGCGGGTGATGACACCGGCCGCGTGGATGGCCGCGCCCAGTGCGGCGAGGGCGACGGCGACCCGGGCGGGGACCCGGCGTTCCCCGCCGTAGCGCATGCCGCCGTCGGCCGTCACTCCGGCGCCGCCGCCCTGGCTGCCCGAGACCGACGACGTCGGACGCTCTGCCCGGCCGACCGGGCCGCTGACATCCGCGTCGGACCGGTCCAGGCCAGCCGAGGAGGCCCCGACGCCGGCACCCACCGGGACGCGGGCCGGCTGGGCGGCACTCAGCTCTGCGGCCTTCAAGTCCACCGCGCGCAGGGTCTTGCTGCTCTTGGCCAGGTCCCAGGCGAAGGCGATGAAGGCGATCGTGTAGGTACCGGCCGCGAGCAGCATAAAGAGCTCGCTGTACTGGCCCATGGTTTCGTTGATGGGGAACATTACTGATCCTTCTTTGACTCGGTAGAGCCTGCTGTGGACTGGATGAAGTCTGCTGCGGGGTGCTCCGGCGAGGCGCTGTCGGCGCCGGTGCCGGGCAGCCGGGTGTCCGCCCGGTCATTATCCGCCTTGGCGCTGGGAAGAGGCTGGGAATCGGATCCCGAATCGTCCTGCGGGGACTCTTCCGGGCCGTCCTCCAGCGGCCACGCGGCGGAGAGCAGGGCCCGGATGGCGGCGGCTTCCCCCGCGAGCCGGTGGTCTTCGCCGCGCGCCAGGAGGCCGTATTCCACCATGGTCCGGCCGTCCGGGTCCGTTTCGGCGCGGACCCAGACGCGGCGGCGGTTCACGTACAGCGAGGTGACCAGGCCCGCGACGGCGAGCAGCGCGAAGAGGAGTGCGTAGCCCTGGCCGGGGTTGTGGTGGATGTCCACGCCGACGTAGCGCTTCACGCCGTCAAAACTGATGGTGCCCTTGCCGTCGGGCAGCGTGTGCGTAGTCCCCGGCGTCAAGACGATGCCCTTGGTGGGCAGGTTGCGGGCGTTGAGCGGGGTCAGTTTTTTCACATCCAGCTCGAACACGTTCTGCGGCGAGCCGCTGTCCAGCCCCAGGTCCCCGTAGTAGGAGTTGAGGGTCAGCTGCGGGTTGAACAGTTCCGGGTCACCGCTGAAGGACACTCCGTCCTTGGTGATGAATGCGGTGGGCAGGAAGAAGCCGGCGAAGGCCAGCTGATCCGGCTTGGCGTCAGGGACCTTGATGACCACCGACGAGTAGTAGTTGTCACCCTGCAGCTTGGCCACCACGGGACCCTGCATGGCAATGTTGCCCGCGCCGTCGCGGACCGTGACCACCGGGGCGTACCCGTTGCCGGTCAGGTAGACGCTGGTGCCGCCGAGGCTGAGCGGGTCGTTGACCTTCAGCACCTCCTTCTTGGCGGGCGCGTCCGGGTTCTCCTTGGTGGTCACATCTGCTTTGAAGTCGATGGGCTGGCCGAACTTGCCCTTGGATTCACGGTCGAAGGTGATATGGAACTTGTCGAGCTGGATGGAGTACGGCTCGAGCTGGCTGCTTTGGAAATTGGTTCCCGGGCTGAACTGGTCGTAGCCCACCAGGGTGTTCACGAAGGTGTCCCCCTCGACCAGGATCCGCTGCCCGCTGTAGCCGAAGAGCCCGCCGGCCGCGACGGACACCAGCACCCCGATCAGGGCGGTGTGGAACACCAGGTTGCCGACTTCTTTGAAAAGGCCCCGTTCCGCGCCAAGCGAGGGCCTGCCGCCGTCGCGGTCCCGGATGTCCACCCGGTAGCCGCGTTTCTTCAGCAGCGCTGCGGCGTCGTCGATGGCGCGCGACGCCGGGACCCCACCGTCGGCGGGCACCGCGAGTGTGCCGTATTCGGGCAGCCGGGACAGTCGGGCCGGGGTGCGCGGGGGCTGGGAGCGCATGGCCTTGTAGTGCACGATCGCGCGCGGCACCACGCAGCCGATCAGCGAGATGAACAGCAGGATGTAGATGGCGGAGAACCACGCCGAGGAATACACATCGTAGAGCTGCAGCGAATCCAGGAGTTTGCCGTAATCCGGATGGTCCTTGATGTACTGGGTGACCACCGCCGGATTCGCTGGCCGCTGTGGGAACAACGAGCCGGGCACGGCGGCGACGGCGAGCAGCAGGAGCAGGAACAGTGCCGTGCGCATGCTGGTCAGCTGCGTCCAGGCCCAGCGGAGCATGCCCATCGGCCCGAGCGAGGGCAGGACAGCCTCCGCCTTGACGGCGGACACGGACGCCCTGGGCGTCTCAGGCGCCTCGGACGGGCCAGGTTTGGCGCGGGCGCCGGTGGCCGGGGAATTCTTCTCTTCGTTCACTCGCTCGCTCATCAGATCGGCAATTTCACATCGGTTTGGAACCAGTACTGCAGCCCGGACACCCAGGCCCCCCAGACACCGCTGGCCATCAGCACGCCCAGCACGATCAGGATCCCGCCGCCGGTGCGCTGGATGGCAAGCCGGTGCTTGCGGAAGAAGGAGAGCACCCCGATGCCACGGCGCACGGCCAGGGCAATCAGGAGGAACGGGATGCCCAGCCCAAGGCTATACACGAAGGCCAGGAGGGCGCCCTTCGCCGCGGAGGATCCGCCGGACAGGCTCAACAGCTGGACGGCCGAGTAGGTGGGTCCGATGCAGGGCGCCCAGCCCAGGCCGAAGGTGATGCCCAGCAGCGGCGCCCCCCACAACCCGGCCGGCGGCTTGGCATGGATCTTCGCGTCGCGCTGAAGCCAGGAGAAGCCGCCCATGAACACGATGCCCATCCCGATCACCAGCACACCCAGCAGCTGGGTGATCCAGGCGTTCTGCGAGCCGGTGATCAGCGAACCCAGCTGGCCGAAAGCCCCGCCAAGGAGTACGAAGATCACCGAAAAGCCGAGGACGAACAGCCCGATTCCCGCCAGCATGCGGCCGCGCTTTTGCTTCTGCAGGTCGACGCCGGTCAGCCCAGTGACGTAGCCGAGGTAGCCGGGCACCAGCGGCAGCACGCACGGGGACAGGAAGGAGACAAGTCCGGCCAGGAGCGCCACCGGGATGGCCAGCAGCAGCGAACCGCTCAGGATGGCTTCGGCGAAGGGGCTGTTCACGGCCGCCTACTCGGCCACTGCGGCGGCGATGAGGGACTTGAGGGTCCCCTTCTGGATTTCTCCGAGGACCCGGGCGGCAACGCGGCCCTGTTTGTCCAGGACCAGGGTGGTCGGGACCGCGCCGGGCGGGACCAGGCCGGAGACGGCCAGCAGGACGGCGCCGTCCTTGTCGTTGAAGCTCGGGTAGGTCAGGTTGAAGGTCTTCTCGAACGCTTCCGCCGTAGGCTTCTCATCACGCAGGTTGACGCCGAAAAACTGCACGCCCTGGCCCTTGAACTCCTGGTGCAGGGCCTCCAGCGACGGCGCCTCCACCCGGCACGGCGCGCAGGCGGCGAACCAGAAGTTCAGCACTGTCACCTTGCCTTGGAACTCCGACGCCGTTACGGCAGTTCCGTCGAACAGCGTCCCCTTGATGTCGGCCGGCTTTTTCCGGTCGGCGACGGCGAATTCGGTCACCGAGCCGTCGCCGGCGACGTAGTTCTTGTTGTCCCCGGCTCGTGCCTGCTTGGCGAGGTCGTCCTCCTGGGCGCATCCGGAGAGCCCGAGCACTACGGCCAGCGCTGCGCCGCCGGCGGTGAGCATGCTGCGGCGGGAGGGCCGCGGGTCGCCATCGAACATGCTCATGCCCCCGGAGTGCTGGAGGCACCGGGCAGCAGGACGGCGGCAGGCTCGCTGTAGTCAACGCGCAGCAGCGTCCCGTCGTCGTCAAACACCAGGGAGGTCACGGAGGTGAGCGTGCATTCGCGCTTGCGCGGGTCATGCCACAAGGGCCGGCCCTCGGCGCTGAGCCGGGTGGCCCAGATGGGCAGCTGATGGCTGACCAGGATCGCCTCGGCGCCGTCGCCGCCCAGTTCGATGGCCCGCCGGCGCGCGTCCTGCACCGCGGCGGTCACCCGTGCGGCCTGCTCCTTGTAGGGTTCGCCCCAGGACGGCCGGAGCGGGTTACGCAGCATCGGCCAGTGCTTGGGCTTGAAGATTTCGGCCTTGGAGACCTGGAGGCCCTGGAAGTAGTTCGCGGCCTCGACGATCCGTTCCTCGGTGGTTATGTCGAGACCGAGTGCCTGGGAGATTGGTTCCGCCGTTTCCTGCGCGCGGGTCAGTGGCGACGCCGCAAGATGCACGATTTTCGCCCCCTGCGCCGCGCGTTCATTGAAGTGCTCGGCCAGCATCACGGCCATCTGCCGCCCCAGTTCGGAGAGGTGGAACTCGGGCAGCCTGCCGTACAGGACGCCCTCCGGATTGTGGACCTCGCCGTGGCGGAGCAAATGAACAGTGGCTTGTGGCATGTGTACCAGTTTCTCAAAGGGCAGGGGCAATGACGAAATCTTCTACGGGAAGTAGAACTGAAACTTTTTGGGAAATGTTCCCTGGCCCGGAATAAAAGATGCAAATGCATGTTTATACTGGGTGAAGCAGTTAGTTGAGACTTCAACAAACGAAGCCGCGGCCGACGATCAGACCACCATCAGCACGATCCACCCGACTCAAGGAGAACCACCATGGCACTTCCCACCAACATCACCACCGGCACCTGGACCCTCGACGCCTCGCACAGCGAGATTGGCTTCACTGTTCGCCACGCAGGCATCAGCAAGGTCCGCGGCCAGTTCAAGGACGCCGACGCAACCCTGGACCTCGCCGAAAACGTGACCGACTCCAAGGTGAACGCGACCATCAAGACCGCAAGCTTCGACTCCGGCGACGCCAACCGCGACGGCCACGTCCGCGGCGAAGACTTCTTCGACGTGGAGAAGTTCCCGGAGATCTCCTTCGTCTCCAACGCCATCGTCCCCAAGGGCGACGCCTACGAACTCCAGGGCGACCTGACCATCAAGGGCATCACCCGCGCAGTGGCTCTTGAAACCGAACTCAACGGCGTGGCCGTTGACCCCTTCGGCAACACCCGCGCCGGCCTGACGGCCGAGACCACGATCAGCCGCAAGGACTTCGGCCTGACCTGGAACGCAGTCCTCGAAGCCGGCGGCGTGCTGGTCAGCGACAAGGTTGCCATCAACCTCGAACTGGCCTTCATCGCCCCCGCAGCCTAGGTTCCGAAGCCGGGCCATGCGGGCCCGGCGCGGCACACGGGACCCGTTGAACACCCCGCACCGTCCCCGGACGGGGCGGGGTGTTCGGCTAATCCGGCGTCTGGATCCAGGCCACGGCCGGAACCCCGCTCCGGGTCGCGTCCGGCCAGCTCCCGGGCGGCTCCCAGGCGCTTCGCCGCAACCCGCCGCGCTGCGTCGTGGTGCCGCTGGGAACCACCCGGTGCGCGGTCTAGAGTGAAATCCATGAGCAATGCCGGCGATGTCCCCGAGCCACCACAGCCAGGTGCCCCGCCGCCGCAACCGGACAGCGTTCCGCCGGGCGGCCCGGGCCAGCCGGGGCCGGGCGGCGGATTCCGGTTCAAATGGCCCGCTGACCGGCCGCGGACCTTCAGGCAGGCCATGCCCGCGGGCGGCTATTCCGGGATCTTCCAGGTTCCCGCCATGCCCACCGCGTTGAAAATCTCGTACTGGGTCTGGGTGATTGGCGGCCTGCTGGGCATACTTGCCGGTGTGATCGGGCTCTTCGGCACCCTTGTCCTCTTCATCGTCTCACCGCTGGCAGGCATCCTGCTGCTGTTGCTCGTGCTGCTGTCCGTCGCGTTGGCCTGGGCGCAGGTCACACTGGCGATGAAGATGAAGGAGGGCTGGGAGTGGGCCCGGTTCGCGCTCACCATCGCCGCCGGGGTCAGCCTGCTGCTTGCCTTGCTCAGCCTCCGCGTCGCCGGTGGCGGCAGCTGGCCGGGTTTTCTCATCAGCCTGGTGGCAACAGCGCTGATGTGGCTGCCGAAATCTCAGGGCTGGTTCGACGCCTTGCGGGCTCGCAGCTAGCCGCGGACCGCGGCCCGGAGCTCTCCGGCGGGCCGCCTCCCTGAGCACGGATCCGCCGGCGCCGCCGGCGCCGGAATGATCGCCGAAAAGTTCGCCGGGAATACCGCGGCACAATGGCCCAAAGCGTTGCAGCCGCGGGGTACGGTGGAGTTAAACCACGCTGGGGGCAGGGTTGATACTTGGTCCCGGCCTATCCGTCGACAACATGCAAAGGACCGCCATGAGTAACCCGCCAGTCGAGCCTTCCGGTCCGGACGGACCCGAGCCGGGCAAACAGCCCCCGGCGTATGACCACAACGCCCCCCAGTACGGCCAGCAGAATCCGGGCTCCGACCAGCCGCCGGCTTACGGCCAGCAGAATCCGGGCTCCGACCAGCCGCCGGCTTACGGCCAGCAGGCGCCGGGCTCCGACCAGCCGCCGGCTTACGGCCAGCAGGCACCGGGCTACGGCCAGAACCCGCCGGCCTACGGCCAGCAGGCGCCGCAATACGGCCAGCAGGCTCCAGGCTACGGCCAAAACCCGCCAGCCTACGGCCAGAACGCCCCCCAATACGGCCAGCAGAACCCGCAGTACGGCCAGGGCCCCTACGGCCAGCAGCAGGCACCGGGCTACGGCCAGGCCCCGGGCCAGTACGGCCAGTCGCCCTACGCGCAGTACCCGTCGGAGGCCCCCGCCGGCGGCACAGGTGCCAGGCCGGCGCGGCTCGACCTGGCCTTCTGGCTGCTGATCGCGTCCGGCGTGGTCTGGGTGCTGTCGCTGATGCTGGCGATCGGGACCCTGGACTCCCCCGCGATGCGGGACATGTTTGAGCAGCAGATGGCCGGAAGCGGCGCGGATATCAGGTTCGAAGACATCAAGGGCGCCATCGTCGGCACCGTGGTGGTGTTTGCGGTCATCAGCGCCGGGCTTTACGCCCTCGTCGCGATCAACGTACGCAAGGGCAAAAACTGGGCACGGATCCTGGGCACCGTCTTCGCCGCCTTGTCCCTCCTCAGCCTCTTCCCGCTGAGTTTGGGCACCCTGGCCGTCGTCCTGGGCGTTGCCGGCATCGTCATCACCTACCTGCCGACGGTCTCCCCGTACTTCCAGAAGCGGCCGCCGTTCAGCAACCCGTACGCGCAGAAGCCCTACGGCCGCTGAAAATAGGCCCGTGACAGAGGGCGCGGGAACCGGACGTGCCGGCTGGAACTAGTCGGCCTCTTCCGGATCCTGCGCCCTCTGTGCGTGGTAGGCGAGGATCTGCAGTTCGGTGGCCATGTCCACCTTGCGCAGGTTGACCCCGGGAGGAACCTGCAGCATGACCGGGGCAAAGCTCAGGATGCTCCGGACGCCGGCGGCCACCACCCGGTCGCAGACGCTCTGCGCCACTGCGGCCGGCAGCGCCAGCACCACCATATTGGCCCCGGTTCGGCGCAACACCGGTTCGAGGTCCGCGGCGTCACTCACCCGCAGCCAGCCCACCTCGCTGCCGACGACCATCTGGTCGGCGTCGAAGATTGCCACGATGTCAAAGCCCCGGGATTCAAAGCCCCCGTAGCGGGCGAGGGCCTTACCAAGGTTGCCCGCGCCGACGATCGCGACTTTCCAGTCGTGCGTCAGACCCAGCGCGGCGGCAATATGGCGGTTCAGGTACTGGACCTCATAGCCCACTCCGCGCGTCCCGTACGAGCCGACGTACGAAAGGTCTTTGCGCAGAGTGGACGAACTGACCCCCGACGCTTCCGCCAGCGACTCTGAAGAAACCCGATCCACACCTTCGGCCAAAAGGGTGGTCAGGGCGCGCAGATAGAGCGTCAGCCGGGCCACGGCCGCGGGCGGGATCTGCTTGGCGGCAGGTCCGGCTGCCCCGGGCAGGGCGTCGGGAGAGGAATCCAGCGAGGTCACTATCTGCTCCATTGCGTCGCGTTGTGACTCCACTCTAGAGCCCCCTCAGACCGGGCCACAAAGCAGCAGTCACGGGGCCCGCGGGTCGCCGCCCCGGGGGGCTCAGGCGTCCTGGCCTAAGGCGCGCCGCAGCGTGCGGGCCAGCCGCGCCTCGTCGATCCGCCAGAAATCCCGCTGGACCCCGTCCACCAGCAGCACCGGGATCTCCTCGGCATATCGCTCGCGCAGGCTGTCGTCGTCGTCGATGGACCGCTCGGACCAGGTCAGCCCCAGCGCGCCGGTGACGCGACCGACGGCGTCGCGTGCGTCCGCGCACAGGTGGCAGTCAGCCTTGGTGATCAGCACAACTTCGGGGCGGAGCGCGGGTTTGGCCATGGTTCCACGGTAGCCCGGCGCCGGGCCCGGCGTCGACGCGCCCGGCGTTTCCGGGCCGGCGGTGCGGCGGGGAGCGCGCTGCGCGTGGGATCCGCCCGCATTGACTAGACTCGTGGCATGCCCGAGGAGAAGTACGTCGCGGTGGCTACGCGGCCGGCTGCGTCATCGCAGGACGGCGAGGCCGCCTTTTTCGACGTCGACAATACCCTCATGCGCGGCGCCAGCCTGTTCCACGTGGCGCGGAAAATGTACCAGCGCGGTGCGTTCACCATTCCGCAGGCGGCCGGTTTCGCCTGGAAGCAGCTGATGTTCGTGTTCCGCGGTGAAAACATCGACGACGTGCATGCCGTCCGCGACACCGCCCTGAGCCTGGCCTCGGGCTTCACGGTGCAGGACATCGAGGCCCTCGGCGAGGAAGTCTACGACGAGATGATCGAGTCCCGGATCTGGCCGGGCACCAAGGCGCTGGCCGAACAACACCTCCGCGTCGGCCGCAGGGTCTGGCTGGTGACGGCGACGCCGATCGAGGTGGCCACGGTAATTTCGACAAGGCTGGGCCTTACCGGGGCCCTCGGCACCGTGGGCGAGATCAGCGACGGAACCTACACCGGGCGGCTCGTCGGCGAGATCCTGCACGGTCCGGCCAAGGCGGTCGCGGTCCGCGGCGTGGCGGAGGCGCAAGGCCTGGACCTCAACCGCTGCTGGGCCTACAGCGACTCGCACAACGACATTCCGCTGCTCAGCATGGTGGGGCACCCGGTGGCCATCAATCCAGATGCCCGGCTGCGCCGGCACGCCCGGGAACACAACTGGCCGGTCTACGACTTCCGCTCCGGCCGCCGGGCCGCCACCCTGGGCCTGAAGGCGGCCACCGTCGGCGGCGCCATCTACGGCCTCTGGCGGGGCTTTTCCCGCTTCCGGGGCCCCACGGTCTAAGCGCCTGCGGGCCGGGCCGGTTTCCGCTACGCTTTCGGACCGGCGCGGCCCGGATCCGGGGTGCATCCGTCCGGAACCGCCGCGCTTTTCCGAAACCGCCGCGCTCTCCGGACCAGTCCCCTCCGTCTGAAACCGCCCGGGCAAAGAAAATGCCCGCCGCCAGAAGGCAACGGGCATTTACGCTGTGCGAAGTATCTCTACTTCTTATTACGACGCTGGTGGCGCGTCTTGCGAAGCAGCTTGCGGTGCTTCTTCTTGGCCATACGCTTGCGACGCTTCTTAATAACTGAACCCACGAAAGTTCCTTACCGGCTAGATGCAGTACCTGCCCGTTGGTAAGGGTCCGCGCGCTAAGCAGCAGACTGAACAACTGACAGGTTCTTACAATGACGTTAAACGTTCCTTAACAGGGTACCGCCTATCCGGGGCGCACCACGACCGCAGGCCCGCGGGCGGGTCTGCGAGGGCCCGGCACGACGGCTGAAGACTCAGGCCGTCTCGGTGCGCCCGTCGACGACGGCACCCTTGAGGTACTGTTCGACGGCGTTTTCCGGCACCCGATAGGAGCGGCCAAAGCGAACCGCCGGCATTTCGCCGGAGTGCACCAGGCGATACACGGTCATTTTCGACACCCGCATGACCTCCGCGACCTCGGCCACAGTGAGAAAGCGCGCGTTGGAGAAGTTGGCCTCCGAAGACATTTCCCTTATTCCTTTTGCTCAAGCGAACGGCTGCCCCGTCTGAACGACATGGCGGTGTGCCGATGCTGAGCCATCAAACAACCATGTGCTAGATACTCTAGGGGTTCATGGTGCCAATGTGAAAGGTTTCCGCAGGAATCCGTGAAGGATTTCCGCAGGATTCCCGCAGCGCGCCCGGGCGGCGCCAGCCTCAACCCCGCGTCCGCCGGGCACGGGAAGACGCCGCGAGCTGGCCCAGGACCGACGCCGTCACGTCCCAGTCCATGCAGGCATCGGTCACGCTCTGGCCGTACACCAGCTCGTCCGTTCCCGCGGCATGGTCGGCGACGTCCAGGGACTGCGCTCCGCCGACCAGGAAACTCTCCAGCATGATGCCGGCGATGGCCGGCGCCGAGCCGGCACCCTGTTCCAGCTGGGCCCCGATCTCCAGTGCGACTTCCGCCTGCCGGTGATGGTTTTTGCCGCTGTTGGCGTGGCTCGCATCCACGATCAGCCGCGGGTTCAGCTGCCGGGCAGCGAGGCGTGCGGAGGCGGCTTCGACGTCGGCGGCGGAGAAGTTAGGCCCGTCGCTGCCGCCGCGCAGGATGACGTGGGTGTCCGGGTTTCCGGCCGTGCTGACCAGGGCGGCCCGCCCGTCGCCGTCGATCCCGAGGAACGCCTGCGCCGCACCCGCGGCGCTGCAGGCATCGAGCGCCACCTGCAGGCCTCCGTCGGTCCCGTTTTTGAAGCCGATCGGCATGGAGAGGCCAGAGGCGAGCTGCCGGTGGATCTGGCTTTCCGTCGTACGCGCCCCGATGGCACCCCAGGCGACGAGGTCCGCCATGTACTGCGGGCTAATCGGTTCCAGGAATTCCGTGGCCGTGGGCAATCCCAGTGCGGTCACCTGGCGCAGGAAGGTCCGGGCGGCGCGCAGGCCGGCGGCGATGTCGTGGCTGCCGTCGAGCCGCGGGTCGTTGATCAGGCCTTTCCAGCCCACCGTGGTGCGCGGCTTTTCGAAGTAGGTGCGCATGACGATCAGCAGGTCCTCGCGGTGCTTTTCGGCCTGGCTGACGAGCCGCCGGGCGTATTCGAGCCCGGCCTTGGGGTCGTGGATGGAGCACGGGCCAACGATCACCAGGAGCCGGTCGTCGACGCCGTCCATGATCGCGCGGACCTCGTCCCGGCCGCGGCCGACGACGTCGGAGCCCCGGGCGTCCAGCGGGAGTTCGGCAATCATCTCCTGCGGGGTGGGCAGCGCGGTGAATTCGCTGACCCGCAGGTTCGAGGTGCACTGCTGGCGGTCGGGGGCTGCTTCGATGCTCATGTTTTGGTCCTGTTCCGGGGTGCGGAGCGGGCCCTGGTCAGAACCCGCCGGGAAATGGCGAAGGGCAGAGAATAATCTCTGCCCTGTTGGCTCTGAAGGAAAGTTGGATGCGTGTCAGTTAGACGCGGGCCCCTCCAGAGCCAACGAAAAATACGCATACCAACGGTTAGTCATGCCACCGACCCTAGCCCCGTCAGCGGCCGGAGGGCAAAGCGGCGGCGTAACATTCCGACGCTGTCCCTTAGAGTGTGGTTGGACCACAGACTGTGACGAGACGCACCGGAGGCAGCAATGACGCAGACCATCGATCCCGGCAACCCCGAGGCCCCGACCACGCCGGCGGACACGGCCGTCCAGGGGCACCGCGGCGGTACTCCCGCCGCCGCACCGGGCAGCGGCATGGAAACCCTGCCGGCCGCCCTCCGCCGCCGCGTGCCGAAGTACGCGGATCTCGCGCCGCTGATGCAGTTCAAGAAACCGGAGTTCAGCCGCGAGGCGAGGCTGCGCCGAGCGAGCACCATCTGGGACCTGCGCGACATGGCCAAGCGGCGCACGCCCAAGGCGCCGTTCGACTACACCGACGGGGCGGCCGAAGCCGAGATCACCCTGCACCGGGCCCGTGAGGCTTTCCTGGACATCGAATTCCGCCCGGGCATCCTGCGCGACGTCTCCAGCGTGGACCTCGGCACCCACATCCTGGGTAAGGCGTCCCGGCTGCCGGTGGGCATCGCTCCCACCGGCTTCACCAGGATGATGCAGTCCGAGGGCGAGTACGCCGGCTCCCGGGCCGCGGCGGCAGCCGGCATTCCCTACACGCTCTCCACCATGGGCACGGCGTCGATCGAAGACGTGGCGGCCGCAGCCCCGGACGGACGCAACTGGTTCCAGCTCTACCTCTGGACGGACCGGGACCGCTCCCTGGAACTGATCGAACGCGCGGCGAAGGCGGGCAACGACACCCTGATGGTGACCGTGGACACCGCCGTCGCGGGCGCCCGCCTCCGCGACGTCCGCAACGGCATGACCATCCCGCCGGCACTGACGCTGAAGACCGTGCTGGACGCCTCCTACCGGCCGGCCTGGTGGTTCAACTTCCTCACCCACGAGCCGCTGACCTTCGCGTCCCTCTCGCGCTACACCGGAACCGTGGCGGATTTGATCAACTCCATGTTCGACCCCACCCTGACATTCGGGGACCTCGACTGGCTGCGCGAGACGTGGAAGGGGAAACTCGTCGTCAAGGGCATCCAGACCGTCGACGACGCCCGGAAGGTCGTTGACCACGGGGCGGACGGCGTCGTGCTTTCCAACCACGGCGGGCGCCAGCTGGACCGCGCCCCGATCCCGTTCCACCTGCTCCCCGGCGTGTCCGCGGCACTCAAAGCGGACAACAGCGACGCGGCGGTCATCCTGGACACCGGCATCATGAGCGGCGCGGACATCATCGCAGCGCTGGCCCAGGGCGCGGACTTCACCCTGATCGGCCGCGCCTACCTGTACGGGCTGATGGCCGGCGGCCGGGCCGGCGTGGACCGGGCCATCGAGATCCTGGAGTCCGATATGCGCCGCACCATGGCGCTGCTGGGCGTCAGCCGGATCTCCGAACTCACCCCCGACCACGTCCGGCTGCTCGCCAGGTAGCCCGCCCCGGCCCAGGTAGCTCGCATTAGTTGTCGTTTTCAGGGCTCAAAACGACAACTACTGCGAGTTGGTTGGGGCTATTTCCTGCGGCCGAACTTCGGCAGGTTCGCCAGCAGGTCGGCCGCGCGGGTGGCGGCGCGGCCCACGGTCCGGCCGATCTGCTGCGGCCGTTTGTCTTCCCCGGCGGTGCCGACCGGGATGGCGACGGCGGGGCTCAGGGCGCTGTCCGCGGTGAGTTCCAGCGGCGCGGGCGCGGCCGGCCCGGTGACGGCGGCGGCAAGGCTGTCCGCTGCCGGGGCCTCGGGAACAGGGGGCTGCGCCGCGGCCGGCTGCGCGGGTGCGGGCGCCCCGGCGGGACGGCCGACGTCGAACGTCTCCAGCCAGCTGGCGATGCCGGCCAGCGGTTTCGGGTTCAGGGCGTAGTAGCGCTTCTGCCCTTGGGCGCGCATGCTGACCAGGTCCGCCTCCCGCAGGACCTTCAGGTGCTTGGAAATGGTGGGCTGGCTGGCCTCGAGCTCCTGGACCAGCTCGCCCACTGCCTTGTCCCCCTTGCGGAGGGACACGAGGATGTCCCGCCGGGTCGCCTCAGCAATGACGGCAAATACGTCGTCTGTCACCATGCCCTCCACCCTAGCGACATATACGCCAGATGGCATCCACTGATTGCAACCGCCCCGGCGTCCGGCAGCGGCGGCCTAGTCGAACCAGGGATCCAGCCCGTAGAGCGGGAAGACTTCCTTGCGGGTGGCCATCACCGTGCGGTCCACCGCATCGTTCGGGTCGAAGCCGACCTCCCAGGAACGCCACCAAAGGTCGACGCCGTCCCCCATTTCCGTGGGCGGTTCAACGCCGTACTTGGCGCCATACACCTCCCGAACGTACTCCCGCCAGTCCTCGGGCACCGGGGCGCTCAGCGGGACCGGCCGGCCGGCCGCGACGGCGATCAGGTGGCTCCAGGAGCGCGGAACCACGGTAATCACGTTGTACCCGCCGCCGCCGGTGGAGATCCAGCGGTTCTCGCAGTACCGGGCCGCAAGGTTCCCGATCGCGGTGGCGGCCTCGCGCTGGCCGTCGACGCTGATATTCAGGTGTGTCAGCGGATCCAGCCGGTGCGAATCGCACCCGTGCTGGCTGACGATGACCTCGGGGCCGAAAGCGCCCACGAGCTGCGGAACGATCGCATGGAAGGCCCGCAGCCAGCCGGCGTCCCCGGTACCGGCCGGCAGCGCCACGTTGACCGCGCTGCCCTGGGCGTTCGGGCCGCCGATTTCGTTGGCGAAACCGGTGCCCGGGAAAAGCGTCAGGCCGGTCTCATGCAGGGAAATCGTCAGCACCCGCGGGTCGTCCCAGAAGATGCTCTGCGTTCCGTCGCCGTGGTGCGCGTCGACGTCGACGTAGGCAACCCGCTGCACACCGCCGTCGAGCAGCCGCTGGATGGCCAGTGCGGCGTCGTTGTAGATGCAGAACCCGCTCGCCCGCTCCCGCGAGGCGTGGTGCATGCCGCCGCCGAAGTTCACCACCCGGACCGCGCTGCCGTCCAGGACCGCGGCGGCGGCCAGCAAAGACCCGCCGGCCAGCCGGGCGCTCGCCTCGTGCATGCCGGCGAAAGCCGGGTCGTCCTCGGTGCCGAGGCCGCGGCCCAGGTCCGGGGTGTCCGGGTCAGCACTGACCCGGCGCACGGCGGCGACATAGTCCGCGCTGTGCACGGTGGCCAGCTCCTCGTCGGTGGCCACCCAGGGAGCCGAGACCGTCACGTGGTCCAGCTCCAGCAGCCCGAGGCTGCGGGCCAGCCGCGCCGTGAGTTCCATCCGCTCCGGGGCCATCGGGTGGCTGTGGCCGAAGTTGTACGCCGTCATGGCCGAGTCCCACACCACCGTCGTCGGCAGTGCGGTCTGGGCGAGTCCGGGCAGGAAGGTCATCAATCACAGGCTACCGGAGCGCAACGCCCCGATCCCCCGCCCCGGCGCGGAATATAGTGGTTTACTACTGAAGGACGCCGTTTCAACCGAGGACAAGCCCCACATGACGCAAAGCCAGTCGAGGTCACCCAGCCCGGGCAGCTGGCACCCCGGTCAGCCGGAGCGTGAGGGGCTGTGGATCTTCACCCGGCTGCGCGACTTCGTTGACGACATCGCCAACACCTCCCCGGCGCGGCTGGCCATTTCCGCTTTCGCCGTCGTCGTCCTGATCTTCACCACCCTGTTGACCCTGCCGGTATCCTCCGCGACGGGGCACGCGACCCCGCTGCACCAGGCCCTGTTCACCGCCGTTTCCGCCGTCTGTGTGACCGGGCTGACCGTGGTCTCCACCGCGGTGCACTGGTCTTTCTTCGGCCAGCTCGTCATCCTGGTCGGCATCTTCGTCGGCGGCCTCGGCACGCTGACCCTGGCGTCGCTGCTGGCACTGGTCGTCAGCAAAAAGCTGGGTGTCCGGGGCAAGCTGATCGCCCAGGAGGCCATGAACAACGCCGGCCGCCTTGGCGAGGTGGGCACCCTGCTGCGGATCGTCATCGCCACGTCGGTCGTGATCGAGGCGGTGCTGGCGACGGCCCTGATTCCACGGTTCCTGACGCTGGGCGAAACCCCGGGCCGGGCCGTGTGGCACGGCATGTTCTACGCAATTTCCGCTTTTAACAATGCGGGTTTCACGCCGCATTCGGACGGCATCGTCCCCTATGAGACGGACCTGTGGATCCTCATCCCGCTGATGGTCGGCGTCTTCCTGGGCAGCCTAGGCTTCCCGGTCGTGATGGTGCTGCAGCAGAACGGCCTGAACTTCAGGAAGTGGAATCTGCACACCAAGCTCACCATCCAGGTCTCGCTGATCCTGCTGGCCGCGGGAACGGTGTTGTGGGGGCTGATGGAGTGGGAGAACCTGCGCACCATCGGCAGCATGAGTTTGGGTGACAAGATCACCCATTCGCTTTTCGCCTCCGTGATGACCCGTTCCGGCGGCTTTAACCTCGTCGACCAGAACCAGATGGACTCCACCACGATGCTGCTCACCGATGCGCTGATGTTCGCCGGCGGCGGCTCGGCCTCGACGGCGGGCGGCATCAAGGTCACCACCATTGCGGTGATGTTCCTGGCCATCATCGCCGAGGCACGCGGCGACGCGGACGTGAAAATTTACGGCCGCACCATCCCGCAAGGAACCATGCGGGTGGCCATCTCGGTCATCGTCGCCGGCGCCACCCTGGTGGCGGTTTCCGCGCTGCTGCTCCTGCAGATCAGCGGCGCCTCCCTGGACCGGGTGCTGTTCGAAACGATATCCGCCTTCGCTACCGTCGGCCTGAGCACCAACCTCAGCGCCGAGCTGCCGCCGGCGGGGGTCTACGTCCTGACCATCCTGATGTTTGCCGGCCGTGTCGGCACCGTCACCCTCGCCGCTGGGCTGGCCCTGCGCCAGCGCAGCCAGCTGTACCACTACCCGGAAGAGAGACCGATCATTGGCTAGTTCCTCAGGCGCCGTCAACCGCCCCGCCCACAACGCGCCCGTGCTGGTGATCGGGCTGGGCCGTTTCGGTGCGTCCACCGCAGAGCAGCTGGTCAAACAGGGCCGTGAAGTGCTGGCGATCGAACGCGACCGGAACCTGGTGCAGAAGTGGGCCAGCGTCCTGACGCACGTGGTGGAGGCGGATGCGACCAATATCGATGCCCTCCGCCAGCTCGGCGCGCAGGAGTTCAGCTCCGCCGTCGTCGGCGTGGGCACCTCAATCGAGTCCTCGGTGCTGATCACCGTCAATCTCGTGGACCTCGGTATCGAGCACCTCTGGGTCAAGGCGATCACGCCCTCGCACGGCAAGATCCTCACCCGGATCGGCGCCAACCACGTCATCTACCCGGAGGCTGACGCCGGCGTCCGAGCCGCGCACCTGGTCTCCGGCCGGATGCTGGACTTCATCGAGTTCGACGACGACTTCGCGATCGTCAAGATGTACCCGCCGCGGGAAACCGTGGGCTTCACCCTGGACGAGTCCAAGGTCCGGTCCAAGTACGGCGTCACGATCGTGGGCGTGAAGTCCCCGGGCGAGGATTTCACCTACGCCCGGCCCGAAACCAAGGTGTCCGCGCGGGACATGCTCATCGTTTCCGGCCACGTGGACCTGCTGGAACGGTTCGCGGCGCGCCCCTAGCCCAGCTGCCCGGTGATTTCCGCGGCCCGCTCGGCGGCGGCCCGGGCGCCGGCGGCGATGATCGCCGGGAGGCCGCGCTCATCGAAGGTGGCGATGGCCCGCTCCGTGGTGCCGTTGGGGCTCGTGACAGCCTTGCGCAGCGCGGCGGGGTCGGCGCCCGGCTCGGCGAGCATAAGACCGGCCCCGGCGACCGTCTCGCGCGCCAGCAGCAGGGCGAGCCCGGCGTCCAGGCCCAGCTCGACGCCGGCGGCGGCCATCGCCTCGGCGAGGTAGAAGGCGTACGCCGGACCGGAGCCGCTGATTGCGGCCAGCGCGTCCACCTGGGCCTCCGGAATCTCAACGACGGTGCCGACGGCGGCGAAGATGTCCTTGGCCTGCTGCAGCTGCTCCGGCGAGCAGTGCTTTCCGGCAGAGACCGAGACGACGCCGCGGCCCAGCTTCGCGGGGGTGTTCGGCATGGAGCGGATCACCGGCTGGCCCTCCGGGAGCGCCGCTTCCAGCTGCTCCAGCGACACCGCGGCCGCGACACTGACCACGATGGTGTCCGGCGAGAGGGAACCGCTGATCTCCCGGGCAAGCGCCGCAATTCCCACGGGCTTCACGCCCAGCACCACGACGGCGGCGCCGGTGGCGGCCTGGGTGTTGTTCTCGGGTTCCTCGTCTCCGGCGATAGCGGTGATGCCGTGGTGCCGCTCGGCCAGCTCGGCGGCCCGCTCGGGCCGCCGGACCGTGGCGACGATGTCCGCGGGGTCCGTGCCCCCGGCGATCATGCCGCCCATGATTGCCTCGTTCATTGACCCACAGCCCAGGAATGCGATTCGGTTGCTCATGCCTCCATCATTGCAGCCCGCCGCGATTCACAGCCAGCTCACATCCTCGGCGCAGCTTGCTCCCAAACTCCGCGAATAACGTAGGAACTGCCTCATTGAGGGTGCGAGTGATGATAGGCAGTCATGCGGATGTCTGCCCGGCACCGGTGGTCTGCAGCGGGTTTTCCCCCATTTTCCCGCTGCAGGCCCCGGTGCCTTTCCGTTAAGCCGGCGGGTCCTGGTGCAGGATCGGCCGCACTTCAATGGGTAGGGTGGCGGCGCGGGCCAGCCGGCCGGCCCAGCCGAGGGCGGCGTCGAGGTCCGGCGCCTCGATGACGGTGAACCCGCCGAGGTGCTCTTTCGCCTCCGCGAACGGACCGTCCGTGACCAGCATTCCGGTGCCCTGCTGCCGGACCACCGTGGCGGTGCCGGTGGGGTGCAGGCCCGCGGCGAAGACCCAGACACCGGCGGCCTTCATTTCACGGTTCAGTGCCTCGAGGGCCTGCATGATGGGTTCCAGCACGTCCGGCGCGGGAGCCGGGCCGACGGGCTGGTAAAGGCTGAGCAGGAACTGTGTCATGGTGCTGCCTCCCTGACGACGGGACCGGGCCTTTCCCGGTCCTTCACCCTTTAGACGAACAGCGGGCGCCCGGATCGACACCCCGAGCCCGGGTGGCGGGCCAGCGGGTGGCGAACAGCTTGCTAGCCCGCCCCGAGCACAGCGTCCGGGGCCTGCACCTGGGCGGGCTCTTCGGCCCGGGTCACGTGGGGCGCGGGCTGCAACGGCCCTTCGAAGATGAGCTGGTCCAGGCGGCGCAGGATCAGACCCTCGCGCAGGGCCCAGGGGCAGATCTCCAGGCTCGGGAACTCAAACATTTCCAAGGCCGCTTCCGCCACCAGCGCACCCGCCAGAAGCTGGGGCGCGCGGGCTTCGGAAACACCGGGAAGGTTCAGCCGGTCCTCCACCTCCATGGCAGAGATGCGCTGCGCCCACAGGCCCAGGTCCGTCGCGAACAGTTCCCGTTTGACGTACGGTCCGGCGCCGCTGGGCGCCGCCCCGGCGATCCGGGCCAGCGACCGGAAGGTCTTGGAGGTTCCGGCCACGTGGTTGGCTTTGCCCAGCCTGCCGACGTCGCGCACGGCCGGCTTCAGGGTGGCCCGGATGTAGCGGCGCAATTCCTTGACGCTTTTGGCCGAGGGCGGGTCCTCCTGCAGCCAGTCCCGCGTAAGTCGGCTGGCCCCCAGCGGGACCGACGTCGCAAGTTCGGGGAGTTCGTCTTCGCCGTAGGCCATTTCGAAGGAGCCTCCGCCGATGTCGAGGTTCAGGATTGGTCCAGCGCCCCAGCCGTACCAGCGGCGCACGGCGAAGAACGTCATCGAGGCCTCTTCGCTGCCGGTCAGTTCCCGCAGCGTTACGGTGGTTTCGTCTTTGACGCGGGCCAGCACGTCGGGACCGTTGGTGGCCTCCCGGATCGCCGAGGTGCAGAACGCCAGCAGGTCCTCGGCTTTGTGTTTCGCAGCGAACTCCCAGGCTTCGAGGACGAACTCAGTCAGCTCATGCTGGCCGGCGTCGTTGATGCTGCCGTCCGGTTCGAGGAACTGCACGAGGGAGAGCGGGCGCTTATGCGAGGCGAACGGCACCGGGCGCGCGCCCGGGTGGGCGTCCACCAGCAGGAGATGGACAGTGTTGGACCCGATATCGAGGACGCCTAGCCGCATGCTGCCATTATTCCCCCGGGGGGCCGGCCGACCTAACGGGACCGGCCGGGCCTCCGGCTGCTAGGCCTGGGCGCCGTCCTGCTCCGCTTCCGGCTCCTCGTCGGAGGGCTTGAAGTCGCGGCGGATATTGGCCACGCCCTCCGGATCAATTTCGAAGCCGTAGACGGCGCCCGGATTGATCACCATGCCCAGCTGCTCGCCGAGGTTGCCGATGATGGCCGAGCCCTGGGTGCCGAGCACGTTGGGCGCTGCGGCGAGGTACTGCTCCGCCACGCGGCTGGGGTGCGAGAACACCGCCAGGACGGGCTCGCCGGCGGCGTTGGCGAGTACCAGGGGCTCCACCTGGGCATCGGGGCCGTCGATCGTGTCGGAGCTGACGATGTAAACCTCGTTGTTGAGGAAAGAGAGGATGACATCCACCGGGTTGGCATCCGGCTGTTCCCCCCGCGCGAGCTTCTCTTCGAGGTCGTTGAGCGGCTGGAGATCCATGGGTTCTGGCTGTTCAGTCATTCCCCTACTCGATCACGATGCGCCCGGGTCCGCAATTCGCGGTTGCGGACCCGTCCGGCGGCGTCCCCTATTTCTTGGCCGCTGCTTTGCGGGCCGGGGCCTTGCGGGTCGTCGTGCGCTTGACCGGGCCCTTGGCGCGCTTCTCGGCGAGCAGCTCGACGGCCTGTTCCCGGGTCAGCTCCTCGATCGCAGTGCTGCGCGGCACGGTGATGTTGGTGACGCCGTCGGTGATGTACGGGCCGAAGCGGCCCTCCTTCACCACGATGTTTTTCTCCGAGACCGGGTCCGGGCCGAACTCCGCCAGCGGCGGCACCGCGGCGCGGGCGCCGCGCTGCTTCGGCTGCGAGTAGATCTCCAGCGCCTGTTCCAGCGTGATGGTGAAGATTTCCTCCTCCGAACCGATCGAGCGGGAGTCCGTCCCCTTCTTCAGATACGGGCCGAAGCGGCCGTTCTGCACGGTGATGGGGTTGCCTTCGGCGTCCTGGCCGAGCACGCGCGGCAGGCTCATCAGCTGCAGGGCCTCGTCCAGGGTGACGGTGTCCACGCTCATCGAGGCGAACAGCGAACCGGTGCGCGGTTTGGCCTTGACGGGCTTCTTCGGCGGCTTCGGCTTGCCGTTCTTGTAATACTCGACGGGCTGGTTGGCGAGCTGTTCCTCGGTCATCTCAGGGATGACCTCGGTGACGTAGGCACCGTACCGGCCGTTCTTGGCCACAACGGTGTGCCCGGTATGCGGATCCGCGCCCAGGACGCGTTCCTCGGGGGCAGCGGTCTCCATCAGCTCGACCGCCTTCGCCGCGGTGAGTTCGTCCGGGGCAAGGTCCTCGGGGACGTTCGCGCGGGCGGACTCGACCACTTCGCCGGTCTTCGGGTCCACGGTGGGGACGGAGCTTTCCAGGTACGGGCCGAACTTGCCGACGCGCAGCGTAATGCCGTCGGTGATCGGGATGGAGTTGATTTCGCGGGCGTCGATCTCGCCAAGGTTGTTGACGATGCTCAGCAGGCCGGGCTCGGAGTCCTCGCCGAAGTAGAAGTGCTTGAGCCAGGCGGGCCCGGCTTCCTGGCCGTTGGCGATCTTATCCAGGTCGGCTTCCATGTCGGCCGTGAAGTCGTAGTCCACGTAGTCGTGGAAGTGCTGTTCAAGCAGCCGGACCACGGAAAACGCGATCCAGCTCGGCACCAGCGCGGACCCCTGCTTCCGGACGTACCCGCGGTCCTGGATGGTGGAGATCGTGGAGGCGTAGGTCGACGGGCGGCCGATGCCCTTCTTTTCCAGCTCCGCGGTCAGGGAGGCTTCGGTATAGCGCGGCGGCGGCGAGGTCTCGTGTCCGACGGCGACAATCTCCGACGCGGTCAGGGCGTCGTCCTTGGCCACGTTGGGCAGCCGGCGGCCTTCCTCGGAATCTTCGTCCCCGCGGCTCTCGTCCTTGCCCTCTTCGTAGGCGGCGAGGAACCCTGGGAAGGTGATGACGGTGCCGGAAGCGGAGAACTCGGCGTCCCGGCCGGCGGCCGCGCCGCCGACGGTGACGGCGCCGAGCCGGATGGTCGCGGTGGAGCCCTTCGCATCGGCCATCTGGGAGGCCACGGTCCGCTTCCAGATCAGTTCGTAGAGCCGGAACTCGTCGCCGGAGAGCAGCTTGGCCACCTGGGCCGGGGTGCGGAAGGAGTCACCGGCGGGCCGGATGGCCTCGTGCGCTTCCTGGGCGTTGGCGGCCTTGCCGGCGTAAACGCGCGGTGAGGCCGGGACGTACTCCGGGCCGTACAGCTCGGAGGCCTGTCGCCGCGCGGCGGTGATGGCCTCGTTGCTCAGCGCGTTCGAGTCGGTACGCATATAGGTGATGTAGCCGTTTTCGTAAAGCCGCTGGGCCACCTGCATCGTGCTCTTGGAGGAGAAACGCAGTTTGCGGCCGGCCTCCTGTTGCAGCGTCGACGTCGTGAACGGCGCCGTGGGGCGGCGCGTGTAGGGCTTGGTATCGACCGAACGGACCCGGAAGTCCGCCGTCTGCAGGCCGGCGGCGAGCGCACCGGCGAGTTCCTCGTCCAGGTGGACCACGCCGCGGGAGGTCAGCTCGCCGTTGTCGTTAAAGTCCCGGCCGCTGGCGACCTTGGCGCCATCGAGGGACGCCAGCTTGGCCTTGAAAGAGGCGGACCCCGAACCGGCGCCGAACTGGCCGGTCAGGTCCCAGTAGGACGCGGCTTTGAAGGCCATCCGTTCGCGTTCGCGATCCACCACCATGCGGGTCACGACGGACTGCACCCGTCCGGCGGACAGCCCGCGGGCCACCTTGCGCCACAGCACCGGGGAGATCTCGTAGCCGTAAAGGCGGTCAAGCACCCGGCGGGTTTCCTGCGCGTCCACCAGGTCCTGGTCGACGTCGCGCAGGTTGTCCATGGCGCGGTGGATGGCTTCCTTGGTGATTTCGCCGAAGGTCATCCGGTAGACAGGAACCTTGGGCTTGAGGACTTCCAGCAGGTGCCACGCGATGGCCTCGCCCTCGCGGTCCCCATCGGTTGCGAGGTAGAGCGCGTCGGCACCCTTGAGCTGTGCCTTGAGTTCGGCGACCTTTTTCTTCTTGTCCGGAGACACCACGTAGTAGGGCTTGAAATCGTGTTCGACGTCGACGGCGAACTTGCCCAGCGGGGTTTTCTTCAGTTCCGCGGGAAGCTCCGAAGGCTGCGGGAGGTCGCGGATGTGACCGATCGAGGCCTCGACAATGAAGCCGTCGCCCAGGTATTTGGCGATGGTCTTGCTCTTGGCGGGAGACTCCACGATCACGAGTTTCTTGCCGGTGGGGGCCTTGCTTGGCACGGTGCTCCTACAGAAAAAGGTTGCTCGGGCAGATGCGCCCATACCCGCCTAGTTCACCATATTTTGCAGATTCCCGCGCATCCGGGCCCCAAATCGACGCCTCCCGGCTGTCGAAGCGGCGGGCGGTCAGGCGGTCGGGGGGTATGTGGCCAACAGGTAGTCGGCGGCGGCCGGCCCGACCATCCGCCGCCGGTTGTGGTGCACGTCCACGCCGCGGCGGCCCATGGCCGCCCGGAATTCACGGTCCGCCGCCGGAGTGATGCTGTGGAGCATGCACCAGCTGACGTAGAGGCCGTAGAGGCAGTCCGGCCCCAGCGGGCGGCACGTCTCGTCCGGCACGGTGGCGTCGAGGAGGAATCGTTCAAAATGCGAGGTGGCCATGACAGGCTCGTTTCCGCGGGTGCAATCGGGTTCCACCGCGCTGCATCAGTGGCTGAACTTCGCGGACGTGCACCCGCCGCAAAGGCCCGTCCCCCGGAGGGTGCTCAGGCCCTCCTCAACTTACGGCCAAAGGGAAACGCTGTCCATAGCCTGCCGCGCACATCGGACAATAGCCGAGCCCGGTCAAGGACCGACGTCCCGGATACTGACGCACGGGCGGGGTGACTCCAGGGAGCCGATGCCTCCACCCGGCTGTCCGCCCCCGGGCCTTGAACTGCATCGCAGCAAGCTGATAAAGCTTGACGCAGGCAACTACCCAGACACCCGACCCACGGACCAAGCAGGAAAAGGGGAACGACCATGGTTGACCGGATCGCCGAAATTTGGGGCACGAGGACGCCGTACGCCCGAGGCGGACTATGGCCGGTACGGGTGGACCAGGCGCTGCGCGACGGCGTCGCGGAGGAGGACGTGGACCGCTGGGTCCAGTCCGCGTGCGTCCTTTGCAGCAATGGCTGCGCATGCGACATCGCCGTCAAGGACGGTGCGATGGTCGGTATCCGGGGCCGCGCCGGCGACCTGGTCAATCACGGCCGCCTCGGACCCAAGGGCCTGTTCGCCAGCTGGCAGGGAGTGTCCCACCAGGACCGGCTCCGTCGACCCCTGATCCGCGAGAACGGCAAACTCGTGGAATGCGACTGGGACACGGCCATGAACCGTATTACCGAACGAAGCAAGTCGCTGCTCCAAGAGCGGGGCCCGCTCAGCCACGGGTTTTATACCAGCGGCCAACTGTTCCTTGAGGAGTACTACGCCCTCGCCGTCATCGGGAAGGCCGGTATCGGCACCCCGCACATGGACGGCAACACCCGGCTGTGCACCGCTACGGCCGCGGCCGCGATGAAGGAGTCCTTCGGCGCCGACGGGCAGCCGGGATCCTACACCGACATTGACGGCTGTGACGCGATCTTCCTGTATGGCCACAACATGGCCGAGACGCAGACCGTGCTGTGGACCCGGGTACTGGACCGCATCGCCGGGCCCGACCGGCCCAAGGTCGTCTGCGTGGATCCGCGAGATACGGAGGTGGCCAGGCACGCGGACGTCCACCTCGCCGTCCGACCCGGCACCAACCTCGCACTGATGAATGCCCTGGTCCGCGAGATCCTGGCGAACGGCTGGGTCGACACGGATTATGTGCAGGCACACACCGTGGGACTCGACGAGCTGAAGGCCGCCGTCGAGCCCTGGACGGCGGAAGCCGCGGCGGCGGTCTGTGACGTGGCCGCCGCGGACATCAGGGAAGCCGCCCGCATCTTCGGCACCTCGGCCCGCGTGCTGTCCACGGTCCTGCAGGGTTTTTACCAGTCAGCGCAGGCCACGGCCGCTTCCTGCCAGGTCAACAACCTCCACCTGTTACGCGGGCTGCTCGGCCAACCCGGGTGCGGCATCCTGCAGATGAACGGGCAGCCAACCGCGCAGAACAACCGCGAGTGCGGCGCGGACGGGGACCTGCCCGGCTTCCGGAACTGGGAGAATCCGGAGCATATCCAGGAACTTGCCGAGCTGTGGGACGTGGATCCCCTGGTTATTCCGCACTGGGCGCCGCCGACCCATGCGATGCAGATCTTCCGCTACGCCGAACAAGGTTCAATCGATTTCCTCTGGATATCCGCGACCAATCCTGCGGTGTCCATGCCGGACCTGCCCCGGATCCGGGACATCCTGGCCAAGCCTGACCTGTTCCTGGTCGTGCAGGACCTGTACTTGACCGAGACTGCCCAGGCCGCCGACGTCGTACTGCCCGCCGCGGCCTGGGGCGAAAAGACGGGGACCTTCACCAATGTAAACCGCATCGTGCACCTCTCGGAGAAGGCCGTGGAGCCGCCCGGAGAGGCGCGCAGTGACCTGGACATCTTCCTCGACTATGCCCGCCGGATGGAGTTCAGTACTCTGCAGGGCGCACCGCTCCTCCCCTGGACCGGCCCCCAGGACGGCTTTGACGCCTGGCGCGAATGCTCCCGCGGCCGTCCCTGCGATTACAGCGGCATCAGCTACGACCGGCTCCGGGGTGGCAGCGGCATCCCCTGGCCGTGCAACGAGGAAAACCCGGACGGCCGCGACCGGCTCTATGCCGACGGCATCTTCCCCACCGACCCTGGCTACTGCGAAAGCTACGGACACGACCTGTTGACCGGCGCCACCGTGGGAGCCGAATCGTTCCGCGCCAGCGTGCCGTCCGGCAAGGCTGTCCTGAAGACCGCCGGCTACCACCCGCCGCACGAGGAACCGGACGGCCAGTACCCGATGCGGTACACCACTGGCCGGACGGCATACCATTTCCACACCCGGACCAAGACCGGACGCTCCCGGCCGCTGACGGACGCCGCGCCCAGCGCCTGGGTGGAGCTGGGGCCGGACGACGCCGGGCGGCTGGGGATACGCGAGGGCGACCTCGTCCGGGTGACGTCGCGGCGGGGCCGGATCGAGGTTCCGGCCCGTATCAGCGACATCCGGGGCGGCACCGTTTTCGCACCGTTCCACTACGGATACTGGGACGCAAGCGGCACGCCCGGCGAACACCCGACCGCCGCAAACGAACTGACCCTTACCGAGTGGGACCCGGTCTCGAAACAGCCCGTCTTCAAGAACGCGGCCGTCAAGGTGGAAAAGATCGGTGACGGCGACGGGCCCGCGCCGGCACCGACCACCACGGCGTCCCGCCCCGCGGTCGGGCAAAAGCGGATACGGCCCACCGCCGGCGGCGGCCACGCCGAAGCCACGGAACGGCTTGAGGCCGTGCCGCCGCCACGATTCCCCGACGCCATCACCCGCAACGGACAGGGAGGCCGGCCGTGAACCTGAACATCTACCTGGGTATGCTGCACCAGGCCGAAAGCACGCTCGCAGAATCCTTCCGCCAGGTCGCGGCGGGCCACGGCACCGAACCCGACGTGCACTTTCTATGCCACACCCTGGCGCAGCAGTGCGAGGAACACGGCCGCCTGCTGCGGCCGGTCGTGCAGCGTTACGGGGAGGCGCAGTCCGACGATGAACCAGAACGCCTGCACGCCGAGGGGCTCTCCTCCACCCGTGAGGGACCGGTGGGCCTGCTACGGGACCTGCAGGACCTCTACCTGCTGGCCAGCCTGGTCGATGTCACCTGGACCATGGTGAAACAGGCCGGGTCGGCTCTCCGGGACCGCGAGCTACTTGGGATCGTGGAGCAGTGCGACGGCGAGACCTCCGTTCAGCTGCGCTGGCTGCAAACCCGCATGAAGCAGGCAGCGCCCCAAGCCCTCATCGTCGCGCGCTGAGGGCCACGAAGCGGAAGGTAACCGTCCATGCCGATGACGCCGTCCCTGCTGAAGCGGCTTGAGTCGGGCCGCACCACCCTCGGGCCCGCCGCCTACGCCGCCGTGCTTTCCCTCGTAGTGCTTGCCCTGGCCGGTGCGGCAGGCGTCGGGCTGCACCTCCCCTGGCTCTTTCCAAGCCTCGGGCCCACGGTCATGCTTTTCTTCGAGTCCCCGGATCAACCAGCGTCCCGGCCTGCCAACACGCTGATCGGGCACCTTACCGGCCTGGTCATGGGCGTGCTCTGCCTTTATGCCTTCGGCCTGCAGAACAGCCCGCCTGCCCCGTCTGCGGGACTTACCGTCGCCCATGTCGCAGCCGGGGCGCTGTCTGTCGCGCTCACCACGCTGGCGTTGACCCTACTGCGCCGGCCGCACCCGCCGGCCGGTGCGACCACCCTGATCGTCAGCCTGGGAATCCTCAGTGCGCCGCCGCAGCTGCTCTCCATGGCCGCGGCCGTGCTCCTGATTACGGCCGCGGGCTGGGGCCTGAATCTGCTCCTTGGCACCAAACCTGCGGACGCGCCCTGACGCGGGCTGACGCGGGCTGACCCGACCAGGCCGGTCAGCCCGCGATGCGCCGGACTGCGCCGCCTCAGCTCACGAGCCGGACCGGTCGTAGGCCCGCTTCGCCGCGGCCTGCGCATCGGCGAGGGCTTTATCCGGCGTCTTGGTGCCAAGCAGGGCGGAGGCGATGGCGTTGTTCACCTCGGTCTTGATTGCCTGACCTGCAGGAGAGGCCCCAAGGGACTTCCCCGCTGGGAGGACGTCATAGTAGGTCGCGATGGTTTCGTCGAAGCCGGGATTTCCGCTGGGCTTGACGAACTTCTCCCGGATCAACTTGTCCGCCGAGGGCGAGCCAGTGAAGAGTCCGGTGTTGATGCCGCCGGGCGTGGAGGACACTTTCTCGGCGCGGGCCGCGCCGGCCGCTGACCAGGCATCGTCCTTGACCAGGGCGGTCATCCAGGCGCACGCGGCGTCGGCATTCTTGGCCCCGGCAGGAATGACGAACGAAGTCCCGCCGGCAACGGTGAACGGCTTGCCATCCTTGTCCTTGAACGGCACGGCGGAGATCTTCAGCGCCTTGGAGTAGGGCGCAAGGACATTGACGTACCACTGGGCGTCGACCTGGGCCCCGACCTGATTTTTGACGAACTGGTTGTCCTTGCCGAAGGTGTCGAACGAGTCGCTGAAACTCTTGGCCTTCGCGTAGCCGCCCTGGGCGTCATAGATTTCCTTCAGGAAGGTCAACGCCTCGATGTTGGCCGGGTCATCCAGGGCCGGCGCACCCTTGTCGTCCATCAAGCGGCCGCCCTGTCCCAGGATCCACAACTCGGCCTGGCCGCCGGCGACCGGGTCAAAGCCAAGCGTGACCGGGTTTCCTCCGCTGGATTTGTAGGCTTTGCCGATGGCATCCAACAACTTCTTCTTGTCCGAGGTGTCAATGTCTGCGGCCGGAACCCCGGCCGACTGGAGGACATCCTGGTTTAGGATGACGGCGGCCGGCTGGTAAAACTGCGGCACCGCCCAAACTTTGTCCTGGTACGTCACCTGCTGGGTGACGGCGGGGTAGAACTGTTTGCCGGGGTCCATGTCGTGTGCCTTGAAGCATCCGTCCAACGGCTTGATGAGGCCCTGGGCAGCATAGGTGGCCACAAATGCCCGGTCCATCTGCACCACATCCGGCACGTCGCCGCTGGCCGCACGGGTGGTGAATTTCTGCGCATCAAACGGCGTCTGGTCCATGGTGATCTTGACGTCCGGCATCTGTTCGGCGGCGTACTTCAGCCGGGCCTTGCCGACGTCATCGGCGTTGTCGAAGGCCCAGGCCTTCAGCTCCCCCGAAGCGTCCTTCTTGAAGTCAACGGTGTCGGACGCGGATGAATTGCCCCCTCCGCACCCCGTCAACCCCAGGACGGCCACCGCCAGGACCGCCAGGCCTTTTTCGCCGATACGCATCTGCGTCCTCCCGAATCTCCATAGGCAGGCGGCACCGGGATTTCCCGCGGAACGCCGCCACTTTTAACTGTCAAACCGTAAGTAAGCTTGCTAATTTGAAAGCTAGCGTAAGCCGCCGGGCCGCGCAAGGCGCCCGGGGGGCCGCGCCGGGGCCGGGAAGTGCCCTGCGGCGTAATGTTTGGGAACGGGGTGCCAGCAGTGGAAAGAACGTCATCAGGAACGGCGGCGACGCTCAGTTCGCGCAACGGGTCGCAGAAGCGGGCCGCTGCACGGAAGAAATACAACCGGCGGGAGGCGCTGGCGGGTTACCTGTTTATCAGCCCGTGGATCGTCGGCTTTGTGGTTTTTATGCTCGGCGCCATGGTCTACAGCCTGGTGATTTCCTTCAGCCGCTACAACCTCGCCACCAACGTGGCCAGGCCCGCCGGAACCACGAATTACGCACTGCTCTTCGAGGATCCGAAGGTTGCCGTTTCACTGGCCAACACGCTGTTTTATGCCATTATGGCGGTACCTTTGGAAATCTGTGTTGCCTTGGGGCTGGCCCTCCTGCTGAACCGGGTGGGACGCGGCGCGGGGTTCTTCCGCACCGTGTACTACCTGCCGAAGATGACACCGTCGGTCGCAACCGCAGCGGTGTTCCTGTTACTACTGAACGGCAACACCGGGGCCATCAACCAGGCCCTTGGTTTCTTCGGCATAGCGGGGCCGCAGTGGCTCATTGATCCGGCCTGGGTAAAGCCGTCGATTGTGCTGATGACCCTGTGGGGGGTCAGCGGAACCATGGTCATCTTCCTCGCCGCGCTCAAGAGTGTCCCCAAGGACCTATATGAAGTGGCGGCCCTGGACGGCGCCGGGCCGGTGCGGAAGTTCTTCTATATAACGGTGCCCATGATTTCCGGGGCTATCTTTTTCAACGTCATCGTGCTGACGATCGCCGCGCTCCAGGTCTTCGACCAGGCCTATCTCCTTTTTTGGCGCGATCAGACCAGCACATCCCCGGAGGCATCGCTGTTTTACGGCATCTATCTGTTCCAGCAGGCGTTCCGGGAGTTCAACTTCGGGTTCGCATCGGCGATGGCCTGGGTCCTGTTCGTACTGATCCTGCTCATCAGCCTCCTTCAGGTGAAAATCGGGAACAGGTTCGTCTACTACGAGGGAGAGAAACGCTGATGGCAACTACACGAACCCAGCCGGCGGGCAAAAGACTCCAGGGCGCCGGACCTTCCTCGACGGCGCAAAGCGCAAACTCCCAGCGGCGGAAAGTCCGCACCCCGCGGGGCAAGGCGGCACGGTTGCTCCTATGGACGGCCCTTACCGCAATCAGCTGCGCGTTCCTTTACCCGCTTGCGTGGCTGATCGCCGCCAGCCTGAAACCCCGGGCAGAGGTCTTCGACAATGCCTTGGTACCGCGGACTTTTTCGCCGCAAAACTACGTCCAGGTCTGGGATCAACTCCCCCTGGTCCACTGGGTGGCCAACAGCTTCATGATCGCCGTCCTGGCGGCCTCCCTGGTCACCGTCTCCAGCGCTATGGTGGCTTTCGGTTTCGCCTATTTCCGGTTCCCGGGACGCAACTTCCTTTTCGGTCTGGTGCTGGCCACAATGATGCTGCCCGGCGCTGTGACCATGGTTCCGCAGTATCTGATCTGGAAGAACCTTGGAGTCCTCGGCACCTGGATTCCGCTCTTCGGGATGAATTTGTTCGGTTCGGCTTTTTACATCTTCCTGCAACGGCAGTTCTTCCTCGGGCTTCCGCGTGAACTCTTCGAGGCCGCGCGGATCGACGGCGCCAGTTACTTCGGGCTCTTCCGCCGGATCGCCCTGCCGTTGTCGATTCCTTCCCTGGTGGTGATCTTCATCTTCGAGTTCCAGGCGAGCTGGAACAACCTGCAGTCCGCGCTCATTTACCTCAACGCCGGCTCGGTTGAGGGGTTCACGGCGCCCCTCGGGATCGCCTATGCCATGACCAAATACAGCCCCACCAACGGCGGCCAGGGCGACTACCAGTTCGTTATGGTGGCCACCCTCCTCATCACCCTGCCGATGCTTATCCTCTTCGCCTTCGGGCAGCGGCATTTCATCGAGGGCGTCGCCACCGAGGGCCGCAAGGGCTGACCGCCCCGGAGGCCTGCGCGCTGGGAAAATGCCTCTGGCCGGGGTCCTACCCGCCGGATATAGTAAGCATGCTGATGACTACGTCATTGGCTGTCGATCCCGATCCAATCGAAGGAGACACCGTGAGCACCACAGTTGAAAAGCGTATTCTGGTCAACGTTCCCGTGAGCGTGGCCTATAACCAGTGGACCCAGTTCGAGGAATTTCCGCACTTCATGAGTGGGGTCAAGAGTGTCAGGCACATCAGCGATGACCGGCTCGAGTGGACCGCCGAAATAGCCGGGGTCCGCCGGCAGTGGGAGGCAAGGATCCTGGAGCAGGTCCCCGACCGGAAGGTTGCCTGGGCCGCGACCGAAGGGGCCACGAATGCGGGGGCGGTCATGTTTGAGGACCTCGGCGGAGGGCAGACCTCCGTGCAGCTTTCCCTCGACTACGAGCCCGAGGGCACCGTGGAAAAGGTCGGCGACAAACTGAACGTCGTGGAGAAACAAGCTGAGAACGACCTGAACCGGTTCAAGTCCTTCATCGAAGACGAGGGCTACGCGACAGGCGCATGGCGGGGAACGGTCGGCGAAGGCGCACCGGGCGGAACGCCCGGCGTCGAAGCCGCCGCAGGCTCGCGCGGGGACGGTGGCAAGGCCGGTGTCTCCGGCAAGGTAATTGCCGGGGTCGGGCTCGCTGCCGCGGCCGCCGCGGGCGTCGCCGCCGCCACCGGCCGGACCGACGATGGCGGCGGGCCGGCCCCCAGAGACGCCGCGAGGCCCTCCACTGCCGTGCCCCCTACCGGAACCTCGGGAAGCGTCTTCCCCGGCGAGGACCCCGCCCCCGACGACGGACCCGGCCAGGAGCCGGCCGTCGCCGGGGACGAGATAACGGCACGGCCGGCCGGGAAACCGTTCGACCAGACGAACGGCCTCATTGATGCCGAAGGGGAATCCGACGGAACCGCCCTGGGCGACACCGCCAGCACGGCCGACAGGGAGGCACGCACGGAACACGAACCCGGAGCTATCCCGCCGGCGGGCGGAAGCCTGGGCCAGCACTGAGGGTCTAGCAGCCTGGCGGGCGGCGGCGACGGACAGTCCCGGCCGCCGTCAGGCTTTTGCGGCGCCGCCGCGGTCATCCGGAATCATCGACCACATCGTGGCCATCCGCACCGCCCCGTCGGGGACCTGGTCCGGATCCTCGAGCTCGTAATCCTTCAGCAGATCGAAGAGCCGGTTGTTCAGCTCCGCGCGCTGCGCCGGCGTCAGGTAGAGCAGGTTGCTGGCCAGCACCACCGAGGAGGGCCCGTCGGAGGCGTCGCCGCGCCGGCGCAGCTCATCCCGCGCCAGGGCGTAGGCGTTGACGCGCCGGCGGTACGCGTCCAGCTCCAGATCCAGGACGGCAAACTCCGGGCTCGCCACTCCCCCGCCCGAGTTGATCGTGAAGTCGGTGCCGGCGGCTTTCCAACGGCGTTCCCGCGCATCACCGGCCGTGGGGGCAGGCTCCACAATGCCCCATTTCTGCAGCGCGCGCAGGTGGTAGCTCATGGCGCTCGGTGTGAGCCCGGTCTGGGCCGCCAGCTCGGTGGCGGTGCGGCTGACCTGGGTGGAATACAGTTCGGAAATCACCTCGAGCCGTGCGGCGTGGGCCAGCGCCCGGATCGCCTTCGGGTCGGTGATCTCGACCTTTTTTTCGGGACGCGGCCGCCGCCTGGCGGCCGGGGCGGAGGTTTCAGCGGAAGGTGCCGGCCGGGGGGTTTCTGCATTCACGCTCCCAGTCTACCGAGGCCGGCCAAACTCTGAAAGAAATGCTTGACACTGGAAGTGCCGGCGGAGTACTTTGCTGATTATGAAACAACTACTTCATAAAACGACCGCGTTCTCCGGCGCCTCCTCGCTCTGGCGCAACCGGGACTTCCTGCTGGCCAGCAGCTCCCGCTTCCTCGCCACCGCCGGCATGGGCGCCGTCGTGGTCAGCATTATGCTGCACCTGCAGAACGCCTCCGCAACCGGGGCCACGCAGGTCACCGGGCCCTGGCTGGTGGCGGGCTACCTGCTCTGCTCGGCGCTGCCCCTGGTCCTCCTGGCACCGTGGGCGGGCCGGCTCGCCGACACCCGGGACTCCCGCACCCTCGCGGCCGTATCCTCGGCCGTCAGCGCAGCAGCAGTGGCCGGGATGGGAATTGCCCTGCAGTACCTGGACAACCACATCGCCGTTCTTTTCGCCCTCACGTTCCTCCTGGACGCGGCGCAGGCCGTCGCCGGCCCGACCTGGCAGGCGCTGCTGCCCCGGATCGTCGGCGAGGAGCGGACCCCCAGGGCGATGGGCACCATGCAGGCCACCATCATGATCGCCGGTATGGCCGGCCCGGCCGCCGGCGGACTGCTCAGCGGCTGGGGCGGCTCCGGGCTGGTTTTCGCCGTCGCCAGCGTGTGTTACCTGGCCATGGGCGCCGGGTCCCTGCTGATCCGTACCCGGCGCGGCACGGCGGCCGAACTGGCCGGCCGGCCGGCGCCGGCGCTGCTGGACGGCCTGCGCCTGATCCGGCGGGACCGCCTGGTCTGGGCCCTGGTACTCGGGGCGTTGTTCTTCATCGTCGTCGGCGAAGCGACCAACGTGCTGGAAGTGTTCCTGGCGCGGGGCGAACTCGGTGCCAGCGAGACCGAATACGGGCTGCTCGCGGCGGCCTTTGGCCTCGGAATGGCGGCGGGCGCCGCACTGGCGGGCCGGATTACGACGCCTCAGGCGCGGCTGCGGGTGCTCCTCGCCTCGATGACGCTGACCTCGGCGTTCCTGGGCATCATGGGGCTGGTGCCCACGGTGGGGCTGCTCTTTGTGGCGTACACGGCGATGGGCGCCGCCTGCGGCGCCCTGAACGCGTGCTTCGGCGCCATCGCGATCCTGCGCATCCCCGAGCACGGCCGCGGGCAGGCGATGGCGATCATCGGCGGGATGACCCGGGCTGTGTCCATCGCCGCCCTGGCCATCGGCGGCCTGCTCGGCGCGCTGCTGCCGATCCGGCTCAGTTTCCTGGCCACCGGCGCCGGCGGCGTGCTCGTTGCCCTGGCCGTGGCCGCCTACGTGCTGCCCCGCTTCGGCCGCGAAGGCGCCCCGCTGCCGGTGCCGTCCCAGCCGCCGGCGCCGTCCGCCGTGCCGGCGCCGTCCGCCTCAGGCGGGGAGCAGGAATCCGTCACGCACCAGGTTACCCACCTCGTCGAGGAGCCCCTGGCGAAAGGCCCCGGCGTCGTATCCCTCGTAGCCGCCCAGCAGGGCGTCAAGGGCGCCGATGATCTGCCCGACGGCGAGCTCGCCGTCGCACGCTGAAACAAAGCCGGCCAATTCGGTGCTGAGCAGGTTGGTGCGGCGGAGTCCGGCGCCCTGGCGCAGCAGGATCACGCCGGGGTGTTCGGCCCCGGGGCGCTGGTGGCGTTCCTCGGTGACATCGTCGGCGACCAGCAGGTGCGCGGCCGCCAGGTCGTGGGCGGCGAGCCAGTCGGCACGTTCGACGCCAGCCGCGAGGTGCGGGCCGACGGGCTGTTCGATGGGGTAGCCGATCTCCTCAAAGCGCCTGAGTACCGGTGAGCCCGCGGCCGGCCGCCGCAGCCAGATCATTCCGAAGCCGATAGCCGCGACGTTGCGGGACGCGAAGTCAGCCAGGTAGGCGGCATAGGAGTCCTGGTACAGCCGCCGGTCGCGGGCCTCCGAGGCGTCCTGGAGCCAGGTCTCGGCGTACTGTTCCGGGCCGACCTGCTCGCGCTGGATGAACCAGGCATCCAGGTCCCGGGCCGCCCAGCGCTGCGGCCGCTCCGCCCAGTCGGCGCCCGCCGGGATCTCCCAGTTGCCCAGCAGCTGGGCGGTTCCGCCCGGGGCGAGGACCGAGGGGAGGTCCCGGACCAGCGCGGCGACGATATCGTCCCCCGGCAGGCCGCCGTCGCGGTAGGTGAACTGGTCCGCGGCGCTCTCGCCGGCGCCGCGCGGGGTAATGACGAACGGCGGATTGGAGACCACCAGCTCGAACTCTTCCCCCACCACCGGATCGAGCAGGGAGCCCTGCCGCAGGCTCACCCGCGGCTCCAGATCGGCGGGGTCCAGGTGCAGCGCGGCGGCGTTGAGCACCAGGTTGAACCGGGTGAACGCCAGGGCCCTCGCGGAAATGTCCGTGGCGGTGACGTGTTCGGCGTGGTGCAGGAGGTGGAAGGTCTGGATGCCGCAGCCGGTGCCGAGATCCAGGGCGCGGGCCACGTGCCGCCGGGCGGTGACCTGGACGAGGGTGGTTGAGGCCTGGCCGATTCCCAGCACGTGGTCGTGGCGCAGCACGCCCGGGCTCTGGTGCGCGGCCAGGTCGCTGGCCACCCACAGCTCGGCCCCGCCGCCTACCGGGTCTTCCCCCTGGGTGCCGTCCCCCTCCCAGCCGTACGGCCGCAGATCCACCTTGGCCCGGACCAGGCCTTCCGTCGCCGGCTCCGCGAGGCCCAGTTCCAGCAGGCCCTCCGTGCGTACGGCGGGCAGGGCGGCGTCGAGCGTTGCGGTCCGCTGCGGCTCGGCCAGCAGCCAGAAGCGGACGACGGCGGCCAGCGCCGCCGTCGTCGGCTCCGTGTGTTCCGGCCGCAGGGCGGCCTCGGTGACAAGCAGCGCGGGGATGAGCTGGTCCCGGTCCAGGGCGCTGTGCGCGGCCGGGCCGAGGAGTGCGGCGACACCGTCGACGGTGTAGCCGATCCGGCGCAGGTCCGCGGCCAGGGATCCGAGCAGGTCCGGGAGGTCGCTGCGCGGGGCGTCGGGGGTGTTGCCGGCCGTGAAATGCGTTGAGGGGGTCACCGGACAAGTTTAGGCGCGGCGCGCCCTGCTTGGCGGCACGTCAGCCGTGGAGGTGGGCCTGCGCGTAGGCGACCAGCGCGTCCCTGACGAAGGCCGCCCCCGCGGCCCCGCCGTAGTTGGCGGCAAAGCGCGGGTCCGCCACGTACATCTCTCCGAGTCCGGTCAGATAGCCCTGCAGGTTCCCGTTGCGCCCCGCGGAGTCCCCGGCCGGGGTCCCCGGGACGGCAGTGAGCCATTCCACCTGGCGCCTGGCCAGCTCCCGGGCCACCGGGCCGTCGGCGGCAGCCCCCGACGCCGCCGCGGCAGTCCAGTCCTCGGCCAGCTGCTTGGAGCGCAGTTTCCAGGCGTCCTTCTCCTCGGCGTCCAGGCTGCGCCACCATGTGTCGCTTTTCGTGTAGGCGGCCTTGCCCCAGCGTTGCTCCACCTCATCGCGGTAACGGGTGTGGTCGAAGCCGTCAAACATCTCTTCCGCCATGATTTCCTTTCCTGCCCTGACTGCATCGATGGTGTGCTGGACCGAGGCGATCTGCCGGTCCAGCCTGATTTGTTCCTGCCGCAACCACTGGAGGTGGCCGGCGAGCGCGTCGTCCGTCGTCCGCTCGCCGGCGAGGACCGTGGCGACCGCCGGCAGCCCCAGCCCCAGTTCCCGCAGGAGCAGGATGCGCTGCAGCCGGAGCAACCCGGCCTGGTCGTAGTAGCGGTAACCGTTCGCCCCGGTCCTGCTCGGCTTGAGCAGACCGAGGGCGTCGTAGTGGCGCAGGGTCCGGCTGGTTGTCCCGGCGATCCTGGCGATCTGCTGCACAGACCAGTCCATGGCGGTGGCTCCTCTACGGTTGCGGGTTCCATCCGAGCCTAAAGCTTGACGCGACGTCAAGGTCAAGAGCGACGGGCGCGGTATTGGGATTTCGCCGCCGCTCGTTGGCGGTCCAGCGGCCGCCCGGCGCTGGCGGCCGGGGCGCCGGCGGCCGCTGCGCCAGGCGGGCACCGGTGCCGGGCAGGCGCCCCGGCGGGGTAAGTTGGAGTCATGCTTTCCGCTCCACCGCTGCCGCCCCGCCCGCGCGCCGTCCGGCGCCTCTTCGCCGCAGCGGCCGGTGCCGCCGTCGTGCTCGCGGCGTCCGCATGTTCCCCCGCCGGCTCGATCGAATCCGCCGATGTGGACGCGTGGAGGGCCACCGCCCTGCCCTCGGCCGGCGGCAGCGTCCTTTCGGACGCCGGCAAGATCCTGAACCGCGACCCGGTGGCCAAGGAAGCTGCCGTTCCCGCGGGCACGTACACCCTGACCATGACGTGCGACGGCGGCGGCAAGGAATTCTTCGCGGTGTCCCTTGAGGGCAGGGCGCTGACGGAGGCCGGCGCCGCCTGCAACGGCAGCCGGGAGACGGCCAGGATCAAAGTCCCCGCAGCCGGCACGCTGAAGATCAGTGCCTCCAGCGTGGACGCCCCGCTTATTTTCGCGTACCAGCTCGTCGCCGCTGCCTGACCTGGCCTGCGGCAGCCGGCGCTGCCGCTAGGCTCGGGGGATGGTTGCTACACGGGGCTGGCCGAAGGCCGCAGCGCTGCTGATCGGGCTGGCGCTCTCGGTGCCGGCACTGTGCGGCTGCGAGGTCACGGACGACGTCGGCCTCCGGGCCCCCGATGCTGGCCCCTCGGCCCGGTCCGCCGCACCGGGGCCGTCGCTGCCGGCCTACGACCCGGCGTTGGTGGCCAGGGAGGCGGGACATACAGCCGAGGTCCAGCGACTCCTGGGCGTTCCGCCCGCCGGCGCCCTGATGTGGGGTGTGGGCGGCGTCGGCTCCCGCCAGACAGCACCGGCCACGCCCACGGGCGCCTATACCGTGGCTGCGGCCTGCGCCGGCGCGCCGGCCGTGTTGCTCACGGTCTCGCAGGCTGCCCGCCGGAACGGGACCAGGTTGCAGCTCAACATCGAGTGCGGCCGCGTCGTCGAGGCGTCCGTGGCGCTCGGGCCCGGGCAGACCACGGTCCAGTTCACCCCGGGCTCGACCGGGCCCGGAGCCGCGGCCGGCTTCCGGCTGGAGCGCCGGACACCGAGCTAGGCACACGCCGGGACTCGCAGTCCCTGGCTTAGCCGGACCTGCCCTGCCCTGCCGAGCGGACTCTGCTTTGCCGCGTTCCGGTACTGCCGGCAGCGCCGCAGACTCGGGTACGGCAGGCTCTGGTACAGCGTCGGGGACCGGCCTAGAGTCGGACTATGCCCACCGCGCTGGCACCCCGGCCGCAGCGGTCCCGCGCCGCGTTCGCCGCCGTCGCGCTGGCCGGCCTGCTGGCCTGCCCCGCGGCGCTGACCGCTTGCGAGTATCAGTACGACGACGGCCGCCTCACCGCGGACGCGTCGCCACCGACGGCCACGTTCACCGACGCCGCGCTCCCCGCGGACCCCAGCACCAACCGGCCGGTAACCGGTGCGGAGCTCGATCAATGGCTGGCCGAGGCACTGCCGGAGGCCGGGGGCCAGGTGTTCCACACCGCCTCCGGGCTGCTCGACGCAGACGAGACACGGCATGAGAGCACCACGCAACTGCCCAGCGGGACCTACGCGCTGACGCTTGTCTGCCGGAGCACCCGGCGGGTTTCCTTCACCATCCGCGACAAGGGGGACGTGCTGGTGGACTTGAGCCTGCGGTGCGGCCACTCGCGGGTCAACGTGGTCCAGCTCGACGAGGACGCGGTGCTGCGGGTCCGGATCGAGTCCCGCGCGCCGGCGAACTTCGCCTACCGCGTGAGCCGGATCTAGGGCCGCGCAGGCAGGGAGTGTGACGCCCCGCCGGGGCGGCGTCCCGTTCCGGCGGGGCGCTGGTTCGGGCTCAGGCGGCGCGGCTCAGACGGTGCAGCCGTCCGGGCAGCGCAGGGTCGCCGGGTCGGAAGCGCAGCCGGCGCAGTACAGGGTCAGGGTTCGGCAGCTCGGGTTGGAGCAGTTCTCAAACTTGCTCGTCGGTGCGGAACACCGCACGCACTGGCCGATGGTTTTGGCCTCCCCGCTGAATTCCAGGTGCATCCGCTTGTCGAACACGTAGAGCGAGCCTTCCCACAGCCCCTGGTCCTTGAATGCCTCCCCGTAGCGGACGATCCCGCCGTCGAGCTGGTAGACCTCTTTGAAGCCGCGGTTGACCATCAGGCTGGAGAGGACCTCGCAGCGGATGCCGCCGGTGCAGTAGGTGACGACCGGTTTGTCCTTGAGTGCGTCGTACTTGCCCGAGTCGAGTTCTTTGATGAAGTCCTGGGTCGTTGCGACGTCGGGCACGACGGCGTCCTTGAACCGGCCGATCTGCGCTTCGAAGCCGTTGCGTCCGTCGAAGAACACGACGTCGTCCCCGGCCTCTTTCTTGGCATCCACCAGCCGGTGCAGTTCCTCCGGTGCGAGGTGGGTCCCGCCGCCGACGACGCCGTGTTCATCCACCTTTAGCTCCCCGGGGGCGCCGAAGGAGACGATCTCGTCGCGGACCTTAACACTCAGCCGGGGGAAGTCGGCGGCGCCGCCGTCGGACCATTTCACGTCGATGCCGCGGAAGCCCTTGTATTCGCGGGTTGTCTTGACGTACTGCTTGACGGAGCCGATCTCCCCGCCGACGGTCGCGTTGATGCCGTCCCTGGAGATGATGATCCGGCCGGTCAGCCCGAGCTTTTCGCAGAGGGCGCGCTGCCAGAGCCGGACGGCGTCCGGGTCTGCGACCGGGGTGAAGCCGTAAAAGAGCACAATTTTGTTCAGAGCCACGCATTTAAGCGTACTGGGCCGGGCAAAACGCCGCACCGGCGCCATCCGCTCAGCTGCTGCGGCTGCCCGCCCCGCGAGGCTCCGGCGCAGAAGTTCGTGCGCGTCCCGGGCTCCGCGACGGCCGGTCCCCCGGGGCCAGAGGACCCGGACCCAGCCCATTGTCACAATTGGGTAAGCAAGCCCTGTCACCGGACCCGGCCCCTGTTGCTTGCAGCGGGGCTGGCTTACGCTCATCTCATGAGCCTTGACGCCATGGTTGACGACACTACCCACCTCCTCGAGGTCTGGGTCGCCGGGTGGGCCGGCTGCCGCGGGTACCAGACGCGCAGGGAGGGCCGCTTCCCTGCGGCGCTGCGGGCGGACACGACACATGAGTGGGAATACTTCGCCAACGATCCCTCGGACTCGGAGTTCGCGGACCTGGCCGCCAAGACCGTGGAGGTCCCGGCCCGGATCCTCACGATCTTCACCGATGATGTCGCTCGCTACACCGCCCTGGCCGAACGGAACGGACTGAACGTCACCTCCGCGACGCAGACCATGATGATCGTGGACATGCAGACCCAGGACGCCGAGGACCCCTGGCTTCCGGACGATGACCTCCGGTGGGCGCCCTCGACCGAGCGGGGCGTCCACCACGCCGTCGTCTATGCCGGCGAGGAGGTTGCCGCCAGCGGGCAGGTGTTTGTGGCAGACCATACGGCCGTCTTCGACAAGATTGTCACGGAGCCGGGCTTCCAGCGGCGCGGTTTGGGCAGTTTCATTATGCGGGCGCTGGCCGCACAGACATTCGAACACGATGTCGAAGGCGGCCTGCTGCTGGCCTCCCTCGACGGCCAGCAGCTGTACTCGCACCTGGGCTGGACCACGGTGTGCCATGTGCTGATGCTCTCCTCCTCCGACGAGGGCACCGACCTCTCCGTGGGTTGATCCCGGCGGCACACCGGTTCCCCCGCTGGCCGGGCCGGGCGATTTGAGCCCGGGTGAAACAATGTTGGTGTGAATCCCCACGAGTCCTTGATCCCGTTGCTGGGCCGCGGCCCGGATCCGGAGCAGTTGAGGCACGTGCGCACGATTCCGGCCCGGAAAGCGGTCAATGAGCCGTGGCCGGTGTGGACCCACCCGGACCTGGTGCAGGCCTACGGCTCGCTGGGCATCCACGAGCCCTACCGCCACCAGGTGCAGGCGGCCGAGCTCGCCCACTCCGGCGAGCACGTGGTCATTGCCACCGGCACCGCGTCCGGCAAGTCCCTGGCCTACCAGCTGCCGGCGCTGGACGCGGTCCACCGCTCCGAGCTGCGGGTCCTGGCCGATCCCGGCAGGATCCACGACGACGGCGCCGTCGCGCTCTATCTCTCCCCCACCAAGGCGCTGGCCGCCGACCAGCTGGCCGCCATCCGCTCGCTCAAGCTCCCTACGGTCCGTGCTGAAACCTACGACGGCGACACCGACCCGGCGTCCCGCCGGTGGATCCGCGACCATGCCAACGTCATTCTCGCCAATCCCGACATGCTGCACTTCGGGATCCTGCCCAACCACGCCTGGTGGGCGCGCTTTTTCCGCCGGCTGCGCTACGTGATCGTGGACGAGGCGCACAGCTACCGGGGCGTGTTCGGTTCCCATGTGGCCAACCTGATGCGCCGGCTGCGGCGGATCTGTGCCTACTACAGCCCCGGCGCCGCCCACCCCGGTCCTGTGTTCATCGCCGCTTCGGCCACGGCGTCCGATCCCGGAACCTCCTTCGGCCGGCTCATCGGCGCCCCGGTCCGGGCCGTGTCCGAGGACTGCTCGCCGCACGGTGCGACAACTGTGGCGTTCTGGGAACCCGCGTTGACCGAGCTGCGCGGCGAAAACGGGGCCAAGGAACGCCGGACCGCCGTAGCAGAGACCTCGGAACTGCTGGCCAATCTGGTCTCCGCCCGGATCCGGACCATCGCGTTCATCAAGTCCAGGCGCGGCGCCGAGACCATCGCATCCATCACGAAACGCCTGCTGGACGAGGTGGATCCCAGCCTGCCGCAGCGGATCGCGGCCTACCGTTCCGGCTACCTGCCGGAGGAGCGGCGTGCCCTCGAAAAGGCATTGCGTTCCGGCGAGCTGCTGGGCGTCTCCAGTACCTCCGCGCTGGAACTGGGGATCGACATCTCGGGCCTCGACGCGGTCCTGGTGGCCGGCTGGCCCGGCACCCGAGCGTCGCTGTTCCAGCAGATCGGCCGGGCCGGCCGGGCCGGGCAGGATGCCCTGGCCGCGTTCGTGGCAAGCGATGATCCCCTCGACACCTACCTGGTGAACCACCCGGAGGCGATCTTCGACGTCTCCGTGGAAGCCACGGTGTTCGACCCCTCCAACCCCTATGTCCTCGGACCGCACCTGTGCGCCGCCGCGGCGGAACTGCCGCTGGGCCACGCGGAGCTTGACCTGTTCGGCCCGACAGCCCGGAAGCTTCTGGACCAGCTGGTGACCCAGGGGTACCTGCGCAAACGTCCGGCCGGCTGGTTCTGGACCCACCCCCAGAGCGCTGCGGCCATGGTAAACCTGCGGGCCGACGGCGGCGGGCCGGTGAGCATTGTGGAGGCCGACACCGGCTCCCTGCTCGGCACCATGGACTCGCCCCAGACCCACTACCAGGCGCACACCGGTGCCGTCTACGTCCACCAGGGCGAGAGCTACGTCGTCGAGAACCTGAACGAGGACGAACACTGCGTCGTGGTGCGGCGGGCCAACCCCGACTACTACACGACAGCGCGCGACGTAACCCAGATTGAGGTCCTTGAGACGCTGCGCACCACCCGGTGGGGTGATGTAGAGGTGCACTTCGGTGACGTGAAAGTAACAACGCAGGTGGTCTCCTTCCAGCGCAAGGCGCTGATTTCCAACGAGGTCCTCGGCGAGGAACCGCTCCAGCTGGGGGCGCGGGACCTGTTCACCAAGGCGGTCTGGTTCGTGATGGACAACCGCTCCCTGACCGGCGCCGGTCTGATCGAAGCTCAGTTCCCCGGCGCCCTACACGCGGCCGAACATGCCGCGATCGGGCTGCTGCCGCTGGTGGCGTCCAGCGACCGGTGGGACATCGGCGGGGTGTCCACGGCCATCCACGCCGACACGGGGGTCCCCACGATTTTCGTCTATGACGGCCACCCCGGCGGAGCCGGCTTCGCCGAGCGCGGTTACGACAAGGCACGGGTTTGGCTCGCCGCGACCCGCGACGCGATCAAGGCCTGCGAATGCGAGTCGGGCTGCCCGTCCTGCGTCCAGTCCCCCAAATGCGGCAACAAAAACAACCCGCTGGACAAGGACGCCGCCGTCACACTGATCGAGATGCTGCTGGCCGACGCCACGGACCTCATGGGCGGCCCGGCCGCGGAGGAGGATGCTGCCGCCGCGGGGTCCGCGGGCCCCATTTTGGGCTAGGCCGGCACCTACCCGCCGCCGGTCGCTGCCTGTCGGCTGCCGCTGTCCGGCGGCCCGGCCCTCGCGAGCCCAGCGCCGGGACCGAAGACCGTGCCGGAGCGGACTTCCGTACGAACCTGGACGATGTCGCCGGCCTCCACCAAGCACCCGGCCAGGCGCGCACCGTGGCGGCCGGCAACTTCTGCGGCGACGGCACAGGGCTCGCCTGCTGAGAGTCCGCGCTTTGCGTCCGCCGCCGCAAGTGCCGCCAGATCCGCAGCGGTTGCCGCCTTCGACGCGGCAACAGCCGCCTGGCCGAGCAAGATCACGGCGGTCATCGCCAGCAGCAGCACCATCCCGAGGCCGAGCGCGAGAACGCTGCCGGCGCCGAGTTCCGGGTTCCGCTCCAGGGTCGGCGTCATGCCGGCCGGCCCAGGCCAGGCGGTACCGTCCCGGAAATGCCGGCCTCGGCGGCGCCTGTGGATTCCCGCCGGGCCCAGGCCTTCGCCGTGAGGGTCCACGGGACCAGCGGATGTACCACGCCGTTGACGGCCCCGGACACGGTGACGCTGAGCCAGACGCCGTCCGCGGAGACTGCTGTCTGCGCGGAGTCCCCTGCGAGCCGGCGAACGATCCCGCCCACGGAGCCGGCATCCTCACCGCGCGCCAACGCCCTCGCGCCAGCCCGCGCGGCTTCTTCGAGCCGAAGCTGCGACAGCCCCGCAGCCGACCCGGCCAGCAACAGGCCCAGCAGCAGCACCACGGCCGGAAGCGCAACCGCAAACTCGGCTGTCACGGCACCGCGGGAGGCACCGGCGCCCCCGCCTGGCCCACTCACGGCAGCGCCAGCGCGGTGCGTATGAGGTTCAAAAGGAACCCCCGGACCTCATCGCTGCGCATGATCAGGACAAGCAGACCCGCGAAGCTGACGGCCGCCAGGGTGGCGATGGCGTATTCGGCAGTCGCCATCCCGGTCTCGGAGCCGGGGAACTTCATGCGTCTCCGGACCGGCGGGTGGCCGCCCTGCACCGGCGGGTCCTGCCGGGCGCCCGGGTAAATTTCCAGCACCTCCGCGGTGCCGTCCTGGGCCGCCTCCTCGGCGGCGGGGACACCGGGGGCGCCGGGTCCGCCGGAATCGGCGGAACCGGCGGGGCCGGAGGGGACGGTTCGATGGGATGTCATGGGCTTTCCTCTCGACGGGTTCCGGCGCGGTGGCCGGCTGCTTCCACTGTCCCGCCGCCGCCCCGGGCCTTTAAGGCAGGAGTTTGTCCAAGTGGAAAAGTCCGGCTGTGGAGGACCGGTGGTGGGTCCCCGGCGGCCTACGGCAGCATCGCGAGCAGGACCGGAACAATGCCCAGGCAGACGAAGGCGGGCAGTGAGCACAGCCCCAGCGGGATGACCAGCCTCACGCCCAGCGCTGCGGCTCTCTGTTCCGCAGCCCGGAAACGCTGGCGCCGCAGCCGCGCAGCCTGCGCATACAGGATGGCCGACGACGGCGCACCGGTCAGCGCGGCGAAGCCGAGCTCGTCCCGCAGGGTCATCAGCTGGGCGGGGACGGCCGACGAACTGCGCCAGGCCGTCTCCCAGTCGGCGCCGATTGCGAGGGCGGACACGACCGGTCCCAGCGGGCGGGCGAGTCCGGGAGCGGCGCGGGCGGCGATCACTTCAAGCGACCTGCCCAGCCCGGATCCGGCGTCCAGCATGGCACCGATCAGTTCCAGCATCATGGCCGGGTCCCGGAGTCCGGCGTCGGCCGGGGCCGGTACTGGTCCTGCACCGTCGGTGTCCCGCACCTCCCTGTCGGCCTCTCTGTCCGCCCCTCCGGGCGGCCGCCGCAGGAGCTGCCGCCACCGCAGGGCCGGACGGCCGCGGCCGGCGAGCGCGAAGGCCGCGGCGGCGGCCAGCAGGGCAGCAACGGCCAGACCGGCGGGCTGCGGGATCACCACTGCGGCCCGGCGGCGGCCCGGACAAGGCGGGCCGACCAGATCCGGCCGGCGGCGGTCAAGGCAAGCCCCGCAACGAGAACTGCCACGCCGGACGGGGTGCCCAGCAGCAGGGCAAACGGATCGATGCCGAGCAGGAGCCCCAGCCCGAGTCCCACGAAAGGCAGCCAGGTCAGGATCCGGACGGTGGCCCGGGGCCCGGCCAGGGCGGTCTGCCGCGCCGCTTCCGCATCGCTCTCGGCTTCCAGATGGGCGGCGAACCGCGCCAGGACCTCCGCCAGCGGACAGCCGCTGGCCCCCGCGACGTCAAAGCACGCCGCGAGCTGGACCCAGATTTCCCGTTCCCTTCGGTCTGGTGCGCGGCGGGCGGCTTTGCGGTCGTCCCCTGCGGCAGCCTTCCGGATGGCCTCTGCCACCGGCGCTCCGGTCCGGGCAGCGGAGCGGGCCGCGGCCAGGATCTCCCGCGACGCCTCACCCAGGGTGGCCCGCGGCGGGCCAGGGTTGCGCCCCACGGCGGGGACCGGGCGCTCCGCCGGGCTCCGATCGCCGCCGTAGACCAGCCAGAGCTCGTCCCACAGCCGCGCCGCGGAGCGGCCGCCCTTCAGCAAGGCCGCCAGCTGCTGAACGATTACGGCCAGCGCTACTTCCGTGCCGGAACTGTCCTTTCGCTGCCACGGCCGGAAGCCGTGCCGCCACCGGCCGCGCTGACCTTGGAAGGCCCGGTCCTGCCCCGCCCGCGCAGAGGGGCCGGGCAGGATCCGCCGTAACCGGCGCCCGGCAGCACCCGCCGGGACAAGCAGGAGCCACACCGCCAGGGCAAGAATCCCGGCCAGCACGGACATCATGGCGGACCGGACGCGGTGCCGGGCCCGGCTGTGTCGGGCGCCGCAGCCGGGTCCAGGCCCAGGCGGTCCGCGAGCTCCGGCCAGGCGGGCCCGGCGCGGACCCCGCTGCCGGCCGCTTCGAGGGCCACGGCCACGGCAAGGCCGGCCCTGGCTTCCCGGATCAGTCCGATGGAGGCCACCCGCCGCCCGGCCCGGGTTCGGTCCAAATGCACCACGGCGTCCAGGGCGCTGGCGGCCTGCAGCCGGACCGCGTCCGGGTTCATCCCCGCGAGCGCGCCGAGTGCTGTCAGCCTGGCCGGAACCGCGGCTGCGGTGTTGGCGTGAATGGTGCCGCCGGCGCCGGTATGCCCGGTGTTCATCGCGGACAGGAGCTCCCGGACCTCGGGACCCCGGCATTCGCCCACGACCAGCCGGTCGGGCCGCATTCGCAGGGCCTGCCGGACCAGCTCACCGAGATCAACGGTGCCGCTGCCTTCGAGGTTGCTGTGGCGGGACTCCAGGGACACCACGTGCGGGTGCGCGGGATTCAGTTCCGCGGCGTCCTCGATCAGGACGAGCCGCTCACCGGGTTCGCAAAGGCCGAGCAGGGTGGCGAGCAGCGTCGTCTTCCCCGACCCCGTCGCCCCGCTGAGCAGGAAGCTCAGGCGGCGTGCCACCATCCGGGCGAGAACGTCCTGAATCGCCGGACCGAACATGCCGCCGCGGCCGAGCTCGTCCAGGGAGAAGACCGCCCCGCGGCGGATCCGGACACTTAGCAGGGTTCCCGCCGTAGAGATGGGCGGCAACACGGCATGGACCCGGTACCCGCCCTCGAGCCTGACGTCCACGCAGGGCGAGCTGTCATCCAGCCGCCGCCCGCCGGCGGCCACCAGCCGGGCCGCCAGCGCTCGGACCTCGGCTTCATCGGCAAAGGCGGCCGGTGCGCGTTCGAGTCCGCGGCCCCGGTCCAGCCACACCGAACCCGGGCCGTTGACGAAGATGTCCGTCACCAAAGGGTCCCGGGTCAGCGGCTGCAGCGGTCCGAGCCCGTTCAGTTCGGCGCTGATGCTCTCGGCTGCGGCCAGGGCGCCGGCGGTGCCGAGGAGTCTGCCGCTGGCCTGCACCGCCGCGGCCACCCTGGACGGGGTGACCGGGCCGGCGTCGGCCATGACAGACTCCCGGACCGCTTCGAGCAGCTGCGAGTCCAGCCGCCGTGGGAGCGGGCGAAGCTGCCTGCGGAACCGTGCGCCGTCCTCGTCGGGCGGTTCTCCCGCCAGGTGCGCGCTCACGGCGTCCCGTCCGCGTCGAAGCTCAGAATGCTCTCCGTAAAGCGCCGCACGTTGCGCCGTCCGCCGGCTTCGAGGAGCCGCCCGCGTTCCGTGGCCGCCGCCGTCCCGCGGACCTCGGGCATGATGGCCCGCACCGGGAGGCCCACCGCCTGTGCAATGAGCGGGGGCTCGACCGCGGCGCCCGGCAGCGTCCGGATCACCAGCGCGGTATCGACGGGAGGAAGCTCCGACACCAGCCGGGCCGATGCCACCGCAGCCCGGAGCTGGGCGGGAAGGAAGACGATGATGCGGTCGCACTCCCACGCGAAGGTCCGCAACGCGTCACGTCCGCGGCCGATGTCCAGCACCACCAGCTCGTAGCCGCGCCGGGCGGCGTCGAGCACACCCGCGACGGCGGCCATGTCAAGGGCCTTGGGCCGTTCCCGGCTGCCCGGCCAGGACAGGAAGGAGAACCCGCCCGTCACGGGCAGCGCCTCGTGAAGCTGTCCGGGGTCGATGCTCCCGCTGGCCTCGGCGAGGTCGGGCCAGCGGAGCCCGGGCTCGTCTTCGGCGGCAAGGGCCAGTTCAAGTCCGCCGCCCCAGGGGTCCCCGTCGATCAGAAGGGCCCGCACACCGGCTTCCGCAGCGGCGCGGGCCAGCCAAATTGCCCCCGTGGTGGCCCCGGCGCCGCCGCAGCCGCCGACCACCCCGAGGACGTGCCCGCCGGGGTCCGGGGAGTGCGAGCGGCTGAGGAATTCGGCCAGCCACGGGCCGCCTTCGGGCAGCACGGCGACGCGTTCGGCCCCCAAGTCGGCGGCCAGCTGCCACAGCCTGTCCCCCTCACCGTTCAGCCCCACCACCACCGCCGGCGCCCGGCGCCGGGGCGGCAGTTCCGGAACGTCGCTGCCGACGAGCACCGCCGCCGCCGAGTCCCAGTAGGGAGCGGCCTCGGCGGCGTCCCGTGCCAGACTCAGCCGGCGCCCCGCCGCGGCGACGATCCGCTCCACCTCGCCGCACAAAACCTCGGACCCGCTGACCAGCAGCGTCTCCGCTGCCCCGTCGGGCAGCCATGGCCCGGGCCCGGCCCTGGCCACAGGCAGACCGGTCACGGGGTCGGGACGCTGGTGTTTACTCATGCCACCACCTTGCGCGCCGCCGGCCCCGGATGGGCCCGCCGTCGCCGGCTATGTGGAAAACGACCGCAGTCCCGCCCGCGGCCGCGGGGCGCTCGGGGCACAGAGGACAGGGCAGAATTGAGCCTATGCATCTGCTGCTCGCCGCCCACGCCGACGGCGCAGCCCTGCAACGCCTCAGCCCGCTGGGCGCCCCCGATCCGGCCGCCCCGGAACCGCGCCTGGTCAGCAGCGCGGAACTGCCCGCCGTCGTCCGCCAGCTGGAACAGCAGCGGCCACGCTGGATCTGGCACCGGACGCAGGACTGGTACCCGGCCCTGCTGGCCGCCGGAATCGAGCTGGAACGCTGCTACGACCTGACCCTGTGCGGCACCATCCTGGCCCACTCGGAGTTCACCGCGCACACCGAATACGCCCGGAACGCGGAGAAGCTGACCCAGGACGACGACGTCCAGCAGCCGCCGCGGACGCTGCAGCCGCCTCCCCCGCCCGCGGACCAGGGCGCCCTGTTTGAGGACCCCGGACTCCGCGCCGCCCCGAAGCACACCCCCGAGGAGCTCCGCGCCGAATACGCCGCGCAGCAGGAAGCCCTGGCCGGTGTGGCCGCCGACGGGGACCGCCGCAAGCAGCGGCTCCAGCTGCTGCTCGCCGCCGAATCCGCCGCCGCCATGATTGCGGCCGAGATGCAGCACACCGGCGTGCCCTGGCGGGAGGAGCTGCACGAGCGGATCCTCGCGGACTACCTCGGCCCGCGTCCGCCGCAGGGCCGCCGCCCGGCCAAACTGGAGGCTTTGACTGCCGAGCTCCGCCGCCTGCTGCAGTCCCCGGCGCTGAACCCGGACTCCCCGCAGGAACTGATGCGCGCCCTGCACCGGAACGGGATTGAGGTCAAGAGCACCCGGCAGTGGGAACTGAAGGAATCAACCCACCCGGCGATCGAACCGCTGCTGGCGTACAAGAAGCTTGCCCGGCTGCACGCCGCCAACGGCTGGGCCTGGCTCGACGCCTGGGTCACGGCCGGCCGCTTCCAGCCCGAATACGTGGTGGGCGGCGTCGTCTCCGGGCGCTGGGCCTCCCGCGGCGGCGGGGCGCTGCAGATCCCGCGCCAGATCCGCGGCGCGGTGCACGCCGACCCGGGCCACAAACTGATCGTCGCCGACGCCTCGCAGCTTGAACCCCGGGTGCTGGTGGCGCTGGCCCAGGACTCCATGATGGCCGAGGCGGCCCGGGGCAAGGACCTCTACGCCGGCATCGCCGCGCAGGGCTTCGGCGGCGACCGCGCCAAAGCCAAGGTCGCGCTGCTGGGCGCCATCTACGGCGCCACGACCGGTGAATCCGGGCGGCTGATGCCGCAGCTGACCCGCACCTACCCGCGCGCCGTCGGTTACGTGGAGCAGGCCGCCCGGGAGGGCGAGGCGGGTAAGACCGTCACGTCCCGGCTGGGCCGCAGCAGCCCGCCGCCCTCGGAAGGGTGGCGGCGCAGCCAGCAGTCCGCCACCGCGGAGGAGCAGCGCCGGGCCGAGTCCCTGGCCCGTTCACGCGGACGGTTCACCCGCAACTTCGTGGTGCAGGGTTCCGCCGCGGACTGGGCCGCCTGCTGGCTGGCGGAACTGCGACGGCGGCTGCGGGCCCTGCGCGCGGAGGGATCCCCGGCCGGTGAGCTCGTCTTCTTCCTGCACGACGAGGTGATGGTCCATTGCCCGGCGGAGGCCGTCGATGCCTGCATCGCGGCCATCGAGGAATCCGCGGCTGCCGCCAAGGAGCTGCTGTTCGGCAGGATCCCGGTGGAATTCCCGGTAAGCGTCGCCGTCGTCGACTCCTACGACCACGCCAAATGAACGCCCCCGGGAATGCCCCCGGGAAGGCGCCGGCCCGGACCGGACACCCGGAGTAACGTACCCGCCGGTAGCGTTGCACCGACTCCGGGCGCCCCGTTACGCTCAAAAATGCCGGCGGCGGTCCCGCCCAAATCCGCCGGCGCAGTGCACCACAGCGGGGACCGGGAAGGCAGCAGAGTGGCTGGCGTATTCGAAATTGCAGCGGCCGGAGACGAGTCGTATTTCTTCAAGCTGACGGCACCGGACGGGACAGTGGTTGCTGTCTCACCGCTTTTCAACAGCATCAAGGGTGCAGCGGCCGGCATCACCGCGGTGCGCGAAAACGCCGCAACCGGGCTGGTGGTTGACCGGTCCGCCCCGGCAACAGCCGCCGGGCCCGCCGGCGCCGCCGCCACGTTGGCCTAAGGGCTGCCGCTACGCGTCAATTCCGTGGAGGCGGCGTCGGTCCCAGGGAACTGCCCAGCCTAGCTGGTCGAAGAGCTGGTTGAGGATCATCCCGGTAAAACCCCACACCACCACGCCGTTGACGGTGAAAGCCGGGCTGTGGAACGTCTGGCCGGCGCGGCTGACGGTCGCCATGACCCGGTTGTCGGGGTCGAGCAGATCACGGACGGGGACGCGGAAGACCTGCGACGACTCACCGTAGTCGACGACCCGGACCGGCGACTGGCTCGCCCACCAGCCGAGGACCGGGGTGACCAGGAAATTCCCGCGGGGCAGTGCCAGCTCGGGCATGGCACCGAGGACCTCCACGCCCCGCGGGTCCAGCCCGGTCTCCTCTTCGGCCTCGCGCAGCGCAGCCTCAATCACGGACTCGCCGGGGTCGATGCCGCCGCCGGGAAAGGCCACCTGCCCCGGGTGGTCGTCGAGGGTCTGCGCACGCTGCAGCAGCAGGACATCCAGATCCGCCGGTGCCAGCAGCTTCACCGACGTCGCAGGGACATCATCCAGGGAACCGAACAGCATCAGCACGGCCGCACGGCGGACGCGTTCGCCCGGCTCGACCACGAGTTCACGCCAGCGCGGATCCGGCGAGGGCGCCGTTCCGGCATCGACCGCGGCCACCAGATCGATCAGGTCCTGCCGGGCGGTCACCGGGGCCTCCGCTGTGATTCCATCCGGATCTCCGCGGCACGGTCGGTTTCGGCCAGCAACTGCGCCAGCAGCTCCTCCTGCCCCGGGGCGAGCTCGTACTTGAGGAGCTTGCGGGCCTTCTCGGGGTCGGTCTCCCCCGCCCCGTAGCTGGGGCACCAGTTCGCCACGGCACAGGCACCGCAGGCGGGCTTGCGGGAATGGCAGACGCGGCGGCCGTGGAAGACGACCCGGTGCGAGAGCATGGTCCAGTCCCTGGGTTCGAACAGCTCGGCGACATCGGCCTCAATCCGCACCGGGTCATCGGAATCGGTCCAGCCGAAGCGGCGGGCCAGCCGGCCGAAGTGGGTATCCACGGTGATGCCCGGGACGCCGAAGGCGTTGCCGAGGACAACGTTGGCGGTTTTCCGCCCGACGCCGGGCAGTTTGACCAGGTCCTCCAACCGGCCCGGCACCTCGCCGTCGTAGTCATCGACGAGCTTGCTGCACAGCGCCATCAGGTTCCGCGTTTTGGCCCGGAAGAACCCGGTCGGTTTGATGATGGCCTCCACGTCCGCGGTTTCGGCCTCGGCCATGCTGCGGGCATCCGGGTACCGGGCAAATAGCAGCGGCGTGACCTGGTTGACCAGTACGTCGGTGGTCTGGGCCGAGAGCACCGTGGCGACCACCAGTTCGAACGGGCTCCGGAAGTCCAGTTCGGCGTGGGCGTATGGATATTGCTGCGCCAGTTCCTTGTTGATCCGGCGGGCGCGGCGCTTGAGCCCCAGCAGGGTCTCCGCGCCGGCCCGCGGCCGCATCCTGCCGACGCCGGACTTCACGACGCCGGGTTCGGTGCTGCGGGCGTCAGCGCTGCCGGGTGCTGTGGCCACGGCCGGGCTAGCCGCGTTCGATGCTGCTGAGGTCGCGGAGCACGCCGACCCTGCCGTCAGTGTGCTGGACCAGGAACTCGTGGCCGCGGTCCTCAAGGGCCAGGACCCAGCCTCCGGGTTCGACGACGAACGCGGGGGCGCCGCTGCGCTCATCCATCGCGGTGCGGGCCTGCGGGACGGCAAACCAGAAGGCCTCATACGCCGGGCGGGCCTGGGCGGATTCGGGCCGGTCCGCCGGGTCCACGGTGGCGCCGATCGGTTCCTGCGTCCGGACCTGCGGGGTGAGTGCGGTGGGAGTCTCGTGGCCCGCGGTCGTCGGCACCGCGGACGTCGCCCCGGCCTGGGCGGCGGGCTGGGTGGCCTCCGCAGCCGGCACCGCGGCGGCTTGGGTGTCGTCCGCGGCCTGCGCGCCCTGCGCTGCCGGACCGCCGGGGGAACGCGGCGCTTCCTGTACGGCCGGGGACCTGTGGTCCTGCGCCGACCCCGACGGCGCCGTCTCACCCGCGGGGGCGCTCTCGCCGGCCGGGGCCGCGGGTGCGGCGGCGGCAGGCGTGCCCGACGGTGTGTCGGCCGGCGCCGCGGCGGCGGGGACGACGCCGTGCGCCTGGGTGGCCGGCTCGGTGGCCGCCGGGCGGGTGAAGCCGGAGCCCGCGGCCCCGGCTACCCCTGCCGGGTCGGCTGCGGCACCGGCCGCGGCGCCCTGGGCGCCGGCGGCGTCCCGGGCACCGGCGGCGTCCCGGTCCTGCGCCGCGTTGCCGGCAGGGCCGGCCGGCTTGCCCGGCGCGATCTTCCTGGCCCAGCCGGCCAGGGAGCTGCTGCCGGTCTTGGCGCCCGCCGAGTCGCCGGCGGGTTTGGCCGGTTTGGGCGGGCGCGGCTTACGGACCGGCTCGGCGGCGTCCCGGGCTACAACGTGCGCCGGGGCCTCGGAGCGGTGCAGGAAATCACCGGCGAGGTGGGGGATCAGCCGCGCCAGAACGGTCGCGGTGAAGAGTCCCAGCGCTCCCACCAGGCCGAGCAGGAGGCTGGGCACAAACGCGCCGGCGGTTGCCAGGAAAAAGAAGGCCAGGCTGAAGGAGGCCACAACGGAAGCGAACTGGTCGATTGAAAGGGAGCCGATCCGGATCCTCGCGCCCGGGCTGACCCGGCGGGCAACGAACAGGGCGGTGACGATCAGCGGCAACAGCACGCCGAGGCCCAGGAAGAAAAGGCTGCCAAGGTTCCAGAGGTTGTAGCGGCTGGCGAACATCGGGATCAGGGAGGCGACGAACAGAAGCAGCGTGGAGCCGAACACGGTGAGGTCGCGGACCGTGAAGGGCCCCAGAACGGCTTCGTTGTTCTTGGGGTTCGGCTTATCGACCGTGAAGCGGGGATGGTTCCCTTGGCCGCCCGTCTGCGTCGGCCCGGCCTGTGCCTCGGTGCGGGCGGGCGCGTGGGACTGCCCGTTGCTTTGCTCGTTCATTCTGTTCTCCTTAGCGTGGCCGCACCCTGGACAGCGCCGCCTAACGGCAGGCAGGACAGGACCGTGGTCCCGTCGCCCCCATCGGATGTCACAACTTCATCTCAGCCTAGCCAAGTGGGGGTCCGATCACTAGCCGGACCGCGGCTCCTCCGGTGTGGGCGCAGGGGCCCTTTCGCCCTGCGCGTAAACGGGCATCAGCACCGGCCGGACCGTGCTCGGAACCTCAGGGCGCGGACCACTGGGCGCGAAATAAACACCGCTCACGGCTCCCCGTGTGACGGGGCGCACGTTCTGTCGGGGCCAAGGGTTAGTGTGTATTACGGAACAGCTCTTGCGGCACGTCCGTGACCAGCCGATGCCGGACGCCGCGCAGGCGGCGCGGCGCCGCGGCTCAGCGGACGGGCCGTGCAGCACGGATCGATGAATGATGAGGTTCACCATGTCCCAGCAGACCCCCGGCTCCACGACAACACAGGCGCCCCGGCAGGGCGATGCCTTCGAAAACCTGTCGCAGGAGAACCGCAAGTTCGCACCTTCGGCCGAGTTCGCCGCCAACGCCGTGGTCACCGCCGCGGACTACGCCGAGGCCGACGCCGACCGGCCGGCCTTCTGGGCCAAGCAGGCCCGCGGCCTGCTGAGCTGGAGCAAGGACTTCACCCAGACCCTGGACTGGTCCAACCCGCCGTTCGCCAAATGGTTCGTCGGCGGCGAGATCAACGCCGCGTACAACGCCCTGGACCGGCATGTGGAGGCCGGCAACGGGGACCGGGTTGCCATCTACTTCGAGGGCGAACCCGGCGACACCCGCAGCTACACCTACGCGCAGCTCACCGAAGAGGTCAAGAAGGCCGCGAACGCGTTCGAGTCCCTCGGCGTGGCCAAGGGCGACCGGGTCGCCGTGTACCTGCCGATGATTCCCGAGGCCGTCATCACCCTCCTGGCCTGTGCCCGGATCGGCGCCATCCACTCCGTCGTCTTCGGCGGCTTCTCCGCCGAAGCGCTGCGGTCCAGGATCGACGACGCCGAGGCCAAACTCGTGGTCACCGCCGACGGCACCTACCGCCGCGGCAAGCCCAGCTCGCTCAAGCACGCCGTCGACGAGGCGCTGGCCCATGAGGGTGACGGTTCCGGGCACACCGTCCAGAACGTCGTGGTGGTCAAGCGCAACGGCCAGGATGTGGACTGGCACGAGGGCCGGGACCACTGGTGGGCCGACACCGTTGAGGCCGCCTCCGCCGAGCACACCGCCGTCGGCCACGACGCCGAACACCCGCTGTTCATCCTGTACACCTCCGGCACCACCGGCAAGCCCAAGGGCATCCTGCACACCACTGGCGGCTACCTCACCCAGGGCGCCTACACGCACAAGGCGGTCTTCGACCTGCACCCGGAAACGGATGTCTACTGGTGCACCGCCGACGTCGGCTGGATCACCGGGCACTCCTACGTCGCCTACGCCCCGCTCATCAACGGCGCCACGCAGGTGATCTACGAGGGCACCCCCGACTCCCCGCACCAGGGCCGCTGGTGGGAAATCGTGGAGAAGTACAAGGTCTCCATCCTCTACACCGCCCCCACCGCGATCCGGACCTTCATGAAGTGGGGCAAGGAGATCCCGGCGAGGTCGGACCTGTCCTCCATCCGTGTCCTGGGTTCGGTGGGTGAACCCATCAACCCCGAGGCGTGGATGTGGTACCGCGAGGTCATCGGCGCCAACGCCGGGAAGAACGGGGAAAAGAAGGAACACCCCGCCCCGATCGTGGACACCTGGTGGCAGACCGAGACCGGTGCGCAGATGATCGCGCCGCTCCCCGGCGTCACCGCCACCAAGCCCGGCTCCGCCCAGGTTCCGTTGCCTGGCATCGCCGTGGACGTCGTGGATGAAGCCGGCGAGTCCGTGCCCAACGGCGCCGGCGGCTACCTCGTGATCCGGGAGCCGTGGCCGGCCATGCTGCGCGGCATCTGGGGCGACCCGGAACGGTTCAAGGAAACGTACTGGTCCCGGTTCGAAACGATGTACTTCGCCGGCGACGGGGCCAAGAAAGACGACGACGGCGACATCTGGCTGCTCGGCCGGGTGGACGACGTGATGAACATCTCCGGCCACCGGCTCTCCACCGCGGAGATCGAATCCGCCCTCGTGTCCCACCCGGCCGTGGCCGAAGCCGCCGTCGTGGGCGCGGCGGACGAGACCACCGGCCAGGCCGTCGTGGCGTTCGTGATCCTGCGCGGGGACGCTGTGGATTCGGGTGAGGCGATGGTGCAGGAGCTCCGCAACCACGTGAGCAAGGAGATCGGGCCGATCGCCAAACCGAGGACCATCCTGATCGTGCCCGAACTGCCCAAGACCCGCTCCGGGAAGATCATGCGCCGCCTGCTCAAGGACGTCGCGGAGGGCCGCGAGGTCGGCGACGCCACCACGCTCGCCGACAACACCGTGATGGCACAGATCGCCAGCTCCCTGAAGAAGTGAGCCGGGAACCGGGCACGGCCGCACGCGCCGTCACGGAGCAGCCGTGACGGAGTCGTGCGAGGTGCTGGTGGTCGGCGCCGGACTGGCCGGGCTGCAGTGCGCCCGGGAGCTGGAGGCCGCCGGCCGCGAAGTGCTGGTCTGGGAAGCCTCCGATGCGGTCGGTGGCCGGATCCGGACGGACCGGGTCGACGGGTTCCTGGTGGACCACGGCTTCCAGGTGCTCAATCCCGCCTACCCCGCCGTCCGCCGCTGGGTCGACGTCGACGCCCTCGGCCTCCAGGGATTCGGCGCCGGCATCAGGGTCCGGCGGCCGGACTCCGTGGCGGTCCTGGCCCACCCGCTGCGCGCGCCGGGCCAGATCCCGGCGACCCTGCGCAGCGGACTGCTCAGCCCCCGTTCCGTCGCAGGGTTGCTGCGCTGGGCCGCCCCGGCGTTCGCCGGACGCCTGCGCCCGCACGGCCCGGACGTGGCCGTGCGGGCGGCCCTGGACCGGGCCCGCAGCTCGGGCGCGCTCCGCACCGTGGTGGAACGGTTCCTCGCCGGCGTGTTGCTGGAGGACGAGGGAAGCACCTCCAACGACTTCGTTTTGGAGCTGGTGCGCGTCTTCGCCGCCGGTGTCCCCGGACTGCCGCGCGAGGGCATGCAGGCACTGCCGCGGCAGCTTGCCGACGCCCTCGGCGTGCCGGTCCGCACCTCCACCCGGGTCGAGTCGATCGCCTGGGCCGGGGACGGAGCCTTGGTCGCCGCAACGGATTCGGCGATCCGCGCCCGGCACGTCGTGCTCGCCGCCGACCCGGTCGACGCCGCCAGGCTGACCGGCACGGCCCCGCCGGTCATGAAAGGGGTGCTCACCCAATGGTTCGCCGCCGATTCAGCGCCCAGCGAGGCGGACATGCTCCACGTTGACGGCCGCGTCCCCTCAGGGGGGCCGCTGGTCAACGCAGCGGTTATTTCCAACGCCGCCCCGAGCTACGCGCCCGCCGGGCGGCACCTGATCCAGGCCTCCGCCCTGTTCGGCCCCGGCCGCCCCGCTCCGAGCGATAGCGCGGTCCGCCGCCACGCCGCGGACCTGTTCGGTGCCCCGGCGTCCGGCTGGGAACTGCTGGCGCGCCACGAAATCCCGCACGCGCTGCCCGCCCAGCTGCCGCCGTTGCGGCCGCAGCAACCCGGTGCGGGCACGGCCGGGCTGATCATCTGCGGCGACCACCGGGAGACGGCCTCGATCCAGGGCGCGCTGGTCAGCGGCCACCGTGCCGCCCAGGCGGTGCTGGGCCGCCCGCGGTGAGGTTCTCCGTTTCGCGCCGCGTCGCCGCCCCAGCGGAGGCGGTATGGACACTGCTCACTGACACCGGAGAATGGCCGGCCTGGGGACCGTCCATTGTTGCGGCCGAACCGGCCCCGGCGGGCCCCGGACCGTCGGCGGACGCCTGGCCGGCGGGTCTCGATGCCTCGGGCCGGCGGGTTTCGGCCTCGGCAGCCGCGGCAAGGTCCGCACCGTCCTGGGCCCGGCGCTGCCCTACACGGTGACAGCGTTCGAGGCCGGCCGGTACTGGTCCTGGTCGGTCGCCGGGATCCCCGCCACCGGCCACCGGGTCGTCCCGTGCGGCGCCGGCTGCCTCGTCACCTTCACCGTGCCGTGGTGGGCGCCTGCCTACCTGCCGGTCTGCGCCCTGGCGCTGCGGCGGATGGAGCGCCTCGCGATCGGCCGGCCGCCGGCCGGTTGAGTAACGTCGCGGGAAACATCGGCCCGCGGACGGGGACAACGCGGTAGATTGGCAGGCATGAGCGAAGCCACTCCCCCGGCTGCCCGCCGCGGCACCATCCTGGTCCTGAACGGACCCAACCTGAACCTGCTCGGCACCCGCGAACCGGATAAGTACGGAACCGCCACCCTGGCCGACGTCGAACAGCTCGCCAAGGACGCCGGAGCGGCGCAAGGCTTCGACGTCGAATGCTTCCAGTCCAACCATGAGGGGGCGCTGGTGGACGCCATCCACGCCGCCCGGGGAAAGGCGGCGGGGATCGTCCTGAATGCCGGCGCCTACACGCACACTTCGGTGGCGATCCGGGACGCGATCACGGCGGTGCAACTGCCCGCCGTCGAGGTCCACATCACGAACGTGCACGCCCGGGAAAAATTCCGGCAGCATTCCTACCTGTCGGACGTCAGCAAGGCCGTCATTGCCGGCGCGGGCATCCTCGGATACCGGTTCGCCGTCGAATATCTCGCCGATCTGGACACCGGCCGGGGCTGAGCATGCCCGCCGCGCCGGAGCCTTCGCGAACCGCCGACTGGTACCGGCACTTCGGCACCGTCGACGCACCCGGCAATTCCGCCTGCTACGCCGCCTGGTCGTCGGGCATCGCGGATGATCCGGAACTCATCCGGCGGATTGACGACTGGCCGCACGCCAAGCGCCAGCCGCTGCTGATGCTGGCCGCTGCCCGCTTCCTCGGCGCCGGAATCGGCCCCTACCCGGAGTTCCGCAGGTTCCTGGACGGCCACTGGGACGAGGTCTCGCGGATTGTCCTCTCCCGGTCCACGCAGACGAACGAGACCGGGCGCTGCGCCGCCCTGCTTCCATCCCTGGGCCGGATCGCTGCCGCGGAGGCACGTCCCCTGGCCCTTATCGAGGTCGGCGCCTCGGCCGGGCTGGCGCTGTTCCCGGACCGCTACGGCTACGAGTTCGACGCCGGCGCCGGAGACGTGACCCGTTTGGCGCCGGCCGGCGCCCCGCCGGGCAGCTACCCGGTGCTGCGCTGCGCCACGGCCGGGCCGGTACCGCTGCCTGCGGCTCTGCCCGCGGTGGCGTGGCGGGCCGGGATCGACCTGAATCCCCTTGACGTCCGCAACCCCGACGACGTCGCCTGGCTGGAGGCGCTGGTCTGGCCCGAACAGGACTTCCGCCGCGAACGGCTGCGGCAGGCGATCGCCCTCGCCCAGTCCGACCCGCCGCGGCTGGTCGCGGGGGACCTCAACTACCAGCTCGGCGCATTGGCGGAGCAGGCGCCCGCCGACGCCGCCCTGGTGGTCTTCCACAGCGCCGTCATGGCGTACCTTGACGCGGCCGGCCGCGAACGCTTCCGCGACACCATCGCACAGCTGGCCGCGGACCGCGGCTGCCATTGGATCTCGAACGAGGGCCACACGGTCATCCTGCAGGCCGACGGGTCAAGTGTGGTTCCGGAGATGGACGACTCCCGCCTCCGGGGCCGCTTCCTGGTGCTGGAGGACGGGCTGCCCGTGGCCATCGCCGGCCCGCACGGCCAGAGCCTCGAGTGGATTGAACCTGCCCCCGGCTGAAGCGGTTGGCCGCGGGTTATTTCTTGATGCACTGGCCGGGCGAGACGGTGTTGCCCAGCCCGGGTGCCCGGGCGGCGACCGGGTCGAGGTCGTTCATGGTGATGGCGAAGCCAAGCGAGGGTTCGGACGTGGACTTCGCGAACACCACGCCGGTAACTTTCCCGTCCATGCTCAGCAGCGGGCCGCCCGAGTTGCCCGGCTGCACGTCGCCGGCCAGGCGGTAAACGTCCTCGGCGGCGGCGTTGTTGCCGTAAATGTCCGGGACCAGGACCGTGGTGATGTCCCGCACCGTCGCCGGCTTGGACTGGAACGGACCGCCGTGCGGGTACCCCGCAAACGCCGCCGGGCTGCCGGAGGGCAGGTTGCGGCCCAGCGGCAGCGGCGCGGCCCGCAGCCCGTCCACCGCCAGGACCGCGAGGTCGTGCCGGCTGTCGAAGTAGACCACCCGGCCCGGGAGCGCCCCGCCGCCGGGGACCTGCACCACGGGTTCCGGGACGCCCGCCACCACGTGGGCGTTCGTCACGACCCGGCCGGCCGAGACCACAAAACCGGTGCCGGTCTGGTTCTGCCCGCACTGGTAGGCGGTTCCCGCGATCTTCAGCACGGAGGCGGCCGCCTTGTTCAGCGCGGGGGTGTCGGTACTGGCATCCGGGACCGGCACGGGCCGGCCGCCGACGCCTTCGAACAGGGTGGGGATCCCGTCGCCGATCACCGCGGAGCGCAGCTGGGCCATGGAGGCCTTCACCGGGGTGGGGGTGACGCCGTCGATGAACCCGATGACTTTGGAGGCAGCCAGCTGCTGGGACACGAAAGGGACGCCAAGGGCGCTGATGCTGAACGCCAGCATGGACATCACAAGCGCCGATACGGCGAGGTTGACGCCGCCGCCGACGACCCGGTCGGCCAGCCGGAGCGGACTGATCCTGACGACGCTGCGGATACGCCGGCCGATCATGGTGCCCAGCCCGTGCCCCACCATGATCAGCAGCACGGCCGCGGCGATGATCGCGGTCAGCCGCCAGCCGGGATCGTCCACAAGGTCACTGACGATCGGCACCGACACGAACGCAGCGACGGCTCCCGCCGCGAAGCCGACGATGCCGCCCAGTGTCACCAGGAAGCCGTTGCGCAGCCCATAGATCAGGTAGGACAAAAGCGTCAGTATCAACGCCAGGTCCAGGATGGTCAAGCCGAACACCGGGGCTCCTTAGTGACTTGGTAAGAAGTTCATTCTACCGGCGGCGGCTGACAGTTTGTGGGGTGTCCGCCCCAGCGCCGGCCCTCATGCGCCCGCCGTTTCGCGCGTTTCGGTGCCAAGTACGTCACAGAAGCCCAAAAATTCTGAAACAATGGCGGAAGCGCCCCAGCCGACACAGTAAGTCAGGAGATTTCATGGATATCGAGGTATTGCGCCGCGCGCCCCTTTTCGCCACGCTCGACGACGAGGCGTTCCGTCTGCTGACGGACGAACTCACCGAGGTGGACCTCTCACGCGGAGCCTCGGTTTTCCGGGAAGGCGACCAGGGTGACCAGCTCTACTTCATCGTCTCCGGCAAAGTGAAGCTCGGCCGCACCTCCCCTGACGGCCGCGAGTCCCTGCTCGCCATCCTTGGCCCGGGCGAATTGTTCGGCGAGATGGCGCTGTTCGACCCGAGCCCCCGCACGGCCACGGCCACGGCCGTCTCCGAAACCCGCCTGGCTGGACTCAAAAACGAGAGCCTCAACGCGCTGCTTCGCACCCGCCCGGAGGTCTCGGCCCAGCTGCTGCAGGCCCTCGCCCGGCGGCTGCGCCGCACCAACGATTCGCTTTCGGACCTCGTCTTCTCCGACGTCCCCGGCCGTGTGGCCAAGGCACTGCTGGACCTCGCCGACCGCTTCGGCCGGCCCGCGACCGACGGCGTCCTGGTCGCCCACGAACTCACCCAGGAGGAACTGGCCCAGCTGGTCGGCGCTTCCCGCGAGACCGTCAACAAGGCCCTCGCGGAGTTCGTCCAGCGCGGCTGGCTGCGCCTGGAGGCCCGCGCCGTCGTGATCCTGGACATGCAGCGCCTCCGCCAGCGCTCCCGCTAGGCGCTGCGCAGTACGTTCTCATTCCGCCGAAGGCCGGCCCGGTTTCACGGGCCGGCCTTCGGCGTCTGAGCCCTCCAATCCCGCCGGACATGCCCGTCCTGGCCGGCCGGGACTGGGCATAATACGGTTATGCCCATTGCCCGGCGCAGGGGCCGGACATGCCCGTCCCCGGCAGAGGTTCCCGACGGACATGTCCATCCGCGGCAGAGGTTCCCGAGGGACATGTCCACTCTCCGCGGAACCCGCCGACGGACATGTCCATTCGCCGCCGCCAAGAATGGGCATAACACCGCTATGTCCACTGGCTGCGAGGGGGGACGGGCATGCCCGGACGGCGCCGCCGGACTAGCGTTCGCGCTGGGGTTCCCCGGCGACGGTCTTGGCGGCTTCGACCTCGAGCATAAGCCTGCCGTCCTCCTCAACGAGGGCCGGCTGGTAGGCGTGCGCCTTGCGCTTGTAGCTGAGGTAGGCGATGCAGCCGTTCGCGGCGGCCATTTTCTCCAGCATGATCTCCGAGCCGGGCACCAAAAGCTGGCCGAGCGTCAGGCCCACGGTGTTCGGCTGGCCCACTTCATCACCCAGAGCGGTGGTGCCGCGGTCGGCGATGACCTTGCGGACGCAGACCCAGCGCGCCCAGATGCCCTTGCTGGCCAGCAGCGAGGGCTGCTGGTTCAGCGGAATGGTCGCTGCAAAGTAGCGGGTGTTGAAGCGGCGGTGCGCGAAGTCCGGGCTGAGCCAGTTCACCAACGGTTTCAGCAGGTCGGTCCGGACCGAGAGTCCCCGCTTGGCGAGCACATCCGTGAACGACTTCTCCTGATCCGCCACGGCCTCCCGGGCGCGCATCCACTCGGGCGTGGACGTTCCCTCCACGGTGGTGGACAGGTCCGGACCGGCCAGCAGCACGCCGGTTTCCTCGAACAGCTCCCGGATTGCGCCGACCACGTGCCGGCGGGCCAGCCCGACGTCGGCGGTGCCCATCTGCTCAGCCCACCACTGCGGGGACGGACCCAGCCAGGGCACCGCGTCGTCGTCGGACGCCTCAAGCGAGCCGCCCGGGAAGGCGAGCACGCCCAGCGGCGAGGAGCCGGGCCGGTAGCCCAGCCAGGCCTCCAGGCCGGTCGGCGAATCGCGCAAGAGGACCACTGACGAGGCAAAGCGGGGCGCGCGGGGGGTCCGTTCGCCGTGGTCGAGCCAACTGCGGGCCGCCCCCTCAAGTTCCGGGGGAAGGACAAACAGGCGTCGTGCTAAGTGCGGCAAGGAAAACGACCGGCCTTCTAGGCGAATTCAGCGATCAGTTCGACCTCGACCGGAGAGTCGAGCGGCAGGACGGCGACGCCGACGGCGGAACGGGCGTGCTGGCCGGCGTCACCCAGGACCTTGCCCAGCAGCTCGGAGGCACCGTTGATGACGCCGGGCTGGCCGGTGAACGAGGGGTCGGAGGAAACGAAGCCGACCACCTTGACGATGCGGGTGATGCGGTCGAGGTCGCCGATGACGCTTTTCACCGCGGCCAGGGCGTTGACAACGCAGACCTCGGCGTAGCGTTTGGCCGCTTCCGGGGACACGGTGGGCTCATTCGAGGTTCCCTCGGTCCCGGCGGAAACCTTGCCGGTGGCTTCGAGTTTGCCGTTAATAAACGGAAGCTGGCCGGAGGTGTAGACATGGTTGCCCGAGATCACGGCCGGGACATAGGCGGCCACCGGCGCGGCGACCTCCGGAAGTGCCAGGCCGAGTTCGGCGAGGCGCTGTTCGACGGCGGACGACGCGCCGGTGTCGACCGCACCAGCCGGCGCGGCGGCGGGGTTCGAAGCGGTGGCGGGCGCCGCGGTTTCAGGGCTGCTCATGGCTACTGCTTCTCCCGCTTCAGGTAGGCAACCAGGCCGTTCCCGTCGGGGCCCGGAACCACCTGGACGAGCTCCCACCCGTCGTCTCCCCACTGGTCGAGGATCTGCTTCGTCGCGTGGATAATGAGCGGAATCGTGGCGTACTCCCATTTGGTCATGAAGTAAAGCCTAGTCCTTGCCGGTAAAGTGGAAAACATGGCGACTGGTAAGAACCCTATATTCGACACGGCCACCACCCTCGGAAAGCTGGTCCTTTTCCTGGGCGTGAGCGCTATTTGTGGTGTCCTGGTGGCGGGGCTCCTGGTCCCCGCGGCCGCCGTTTCCGGCAATGCCGCGAGCGGTTCGATCAAGTTCTTCGACGCGCTGCCGGCCGAACTGAAGGTTGAACCGCCGAGCCAGTCGACCACGATCCTGGCCGCCGACGGCAGCGTCATCGCCACCCTCTACAAAGAGAACCGCACCCGTGTCTCGCTGGATCAGATGTCGCCGTTCATCAAGGACGCGGTGATCGCCATCGAGGACAGCCGCTTCTACGAACACGGCGGCGTGGACACCACCGGTATCCTCCGTGCACTGGTCGCCACCGCCCGGGGCAATAAGCAGGGCGCCTCGACCATCACCCAGCAATACGTGAACAACGTCATCAACTCCTCACTGGAATCCGAGGGCAAGAGCGACCAGGTCCTGCTCAACGGCGTCAACAAGGGCGTCGGCGACAAGCTGCGCGAGATGAAGCTCGCGATCGCGCTGGAGAAGAAGTTCACCAAGGAGCAAATCCTCGAAGGCTACCTCAACATCGTCTTCTTCAACCGTGACGCCTACGGGATCGAAGCGGCGTCCCGGTTCTTCTTCAGCACCTCCGCCAAGGACCTGACCCTGCCGCAGGCCGCGCTCCTCGCCGGCGTCGTCAACAGCCCCTCGTTCTACGACCCGATTACCAACCCGGACAACGCCAAGGCCCGCCGCAACCTCGTGCTCAAGGCCATGCTCGATCAAGGCAAGATCAAGAAGGCGCAGTACGACGCCGCCGTGGCCACCCCGGTCAAGACCAAGGTCACCCAGCCGCGCCAGGGCTGCGCGTATTCCCCCACCGCCCCGTACTTCTGCGACTACGTGCTCCACCTCCTGCTCAACAACCCCGCCTACGGCGCCGACCCGAAGGAACGCGAGCGGAAGATATTCCGCGGCGGCCTGACCATCAAGACCACCCTGGATCCGAAGGCCCAGAAGGCCGCCCAGACGCAGGTCGACGCCGCCACCGGCGCGAACCCCGACAAGTGGGGGGCCTCCCTGGTCTCCGTCGAACCGGGCACGGGCAAGATCACCAACATGGCCCAGAACACCTCCTTCCTGCCAGCCAAGGGGAAGTTCGACACCGAACTGAATTTCAATGTCGACAAGCTTGACGACAAAGGCAACGACCTCAACGGCGTCGGCGGCTTCCAGCCGGGCTCCACCATGAAACCCTTCACCTTCGCCGAGTGGCTGGACGAGGGCAAGTCGATGAACACCGTGGTGGACGGCTCGGTGCGCGAATACCGCACCGGGTTCCCCTGGCGGAACTCCTGCGGCACCACCGTCGGCGCGTACAGCACCGCCGAGAAGAACGCCGGCGGGAACGCTACCAACGACCTGCAGAACGCGGAACAGGGCTACTACCGCCCGATGACGGTCCTCAAGGGCCTGTACAACTCGATCAACACGGTCACCTTCGCGTCCGCCGCGCAGCTCGACTTCTGCGGCATCCAACGGATCGTCGACGCCGTCGGCATCCATTCCGGCCTGCCGGAGGTCGAGAAGGACACCGGCAAGATCCTGGAACCGCACCCGAAGGTCGACATGTCGGTACTGCCGAACCTGCTGGGTTCCACCCAGACGTCCCCGCTGACCATGGCCAGCGCGTTCGCCACCTTCGCCAACGACGGCCGGTACTGCGCGCCGATGGCCATCACCTCGGTAACAGACGCGACCGGCGCCAAGCTTCCCGCCCAGGGCCCCGACTGCCGAGATGCCCTCAAACCGGAAGTCGCGCGCGGCGTGAACTACGCGCTGCAGGAAGTCCTGAACCGCGGCTCCGGCTCGCTGATCCAGCCGCGGATTTCCACGGTGACCAACTTCCCGATCGCGGCCAAGACCGGCACCTCGAACGACAACAACTCCACCTGGGTGGTCGGCCACACCACCGGACTCGCCACGGCCGCCTGGTTCGGCGACCCGCTCGAAAACCAGAGCCGCTCCGGACAGAACGTCACGATCAACGGCCAGTTCTACCAGGGGATCGACGGCTACATGATCGCCGGGCCGATGTTCTCGAAGTTCATGACCGAGATCGCCCCCTCGCACGGCACCGAGCCCTTCCCCGCGCCGCCGTCGAACCTCCTGTACGGACCCACGCCGTACCAGCGGCCGAACACCGAGTCCGGCACGCAAAACAACGGGAACACGAACACCAACGACAACGGCAACGCCAACAACAACGGCAACGCCAACAACAACGCCAACAACAACCAGGCCCCGGCCCCGGCCCCGGCTAAGCAGAAGGCCGCCCCGTCGCCCGAACCGACCAAGCCCGGGAACGGAAAGAAGTAACGATGGCCCCGGGAACCAGCCTGGCAAGCCGCGCCCGAAGCATCGGGCGCGGCTTTGCCGTAACCACGGCCCTCGGTGCCCTCGCGGGCGCCGCCGCCACCGGCTACGGCCTGTGGGAGAAGAACCAGTTCGTGCTCCGGGAGGAAACCCTCCCGATCCTGCCGCCGGGGTTCGGCCCGCTGCGGGTGCTGCACCTGAGTGACATCCACTTCGTCCCCGGCCAGCACCGCAAGGCCGCCTGGCTGCAGTCCCTCGCCGCCCTGGCGCCGGACCTGGTGGTGAACACCGGCGACAACCTCAGCCATGTCAAAGCCATCGAACCCGTGCTGGAGGCGCTGCGGCCGCTGATGGAATTCCAGGGCGTATTTGTCCCCGGCTCCAATGACTACTTCGCCCCGACCCTGAAGAACCCCGCCTCGTACCTGATCGGGCCCTCCGGGTCCCAGCCGGATCCCGTCAAGCTGGACTGGCCGAGGCTACGGGCCGGCTTCGGAATGGGCGGCTGGGTTGACCTGACCAACCGCTGCCAGTCGCTGGTGATCCGGGGCCTGCGGGTGGACTTCTCCGGCGTGGACGATCCGCACCTGCGCCTGGAGCGCTACGCCGGCTGGCCCCGCGGCACCAAGGGCCAGGACGCCAAACCGCACCTGCGGATCGCCGTCGCGCACGCGCCCTACCAGCGCGTCCTGGACCACTTCACCGAGGACGCCGCGGACCTGCTGCTGGCCGGGCACACCCACGGCGGCCAGATCTGCGTGCCGGGCTACGGCGCGCTGGTGGCCAACTGCGACCTGCCGACCTGGCGGGCCAAGGGGCTGCACAACTGGGAAAGCAAGGGACGCACGACGCCGGTCAACGTCTCGGGCGGCATCGGCACCTCGCGCTTTGCCCCGGTCCGGATCGCCTGCAAACCCGAGGCCGTCCTGCTCACGCTGACTGCCCGCCAGTAGCCCACCGCGGACCGGGCCGAGGCGCGCCCGGCCCGGCGGCTTCCGTGTTCATGCCGGGCAGCGCCGCGCCACCTTCCCCGCGGGACATGCCCTTCCCGGGCCCGGAACAATGGACATAACGGCATTATGCCCACGCCTTACAGCTGCGGACGGGCATGTCCGGCGGAGTCGAGTCGCCGCAAACGAGCATGTCCAACCGGCCGGGCACAGGAGGGGCATGTCGGGCCATTGCGGAACATAATTACTGGGCCAGATCCGGAAACGGCCCGGAATCCTGTGAACCCGGTCACGGGATGGCCTAGGGTAGTTGCTACAGGAAACTACATCCAGTTGCGTAATTCACCCCCGCAGTTGCCCCCAAGAAGCAGGCATGGCCAAGCAAACCCCGTTCTTCTCCTCAATTAGCCGTCTTTACCCGCACGTGCGCCCGATCATGCCGCGGCTGGTCCTGGGCCTGCTGTCCGCCCTGCTGGCCAGCCTCGTCGCCCTCGCCATCCCGCAGGTCCTGCGGGTGCTCGTCAACGACTGGCTGAAGCCCGGCGGCGACAGCCAGGCCGTCTGGATCGCCTCGGCGGTGATCCTGCTGCTGGGCATTGCCGAGGCCGGGCTGGTGGCGCTGCGCCGCCAGTTCGTCATCAACCCGGCCACCACGGTGGAAACCCGGATGCGGGTCTCCCTCTATGGCCACTTGCAGGACCTCACGGTGTCCTTCCATGACCGCTGGGGTTCCGGCCAGCTGCTCTCCCGCGCCATGACGGACCTGAACTTCCTCCGGCGCTGGATGGCGTTCGGGGCGATCATGCTTGTGGTCACCACGCTGACCGTGGTGATCGGCGTCGTCGTGATGTTCTCCATGAGCTGGCAGCTGGCGCTGATCTTCCTGGCCGCCGCCGTGCCGATCATGATCTTCGGCTTCCGGTTCAGGACCCGGTTCAGCAAGGTGGCACGCCGCAGCCAGGACCAGGCCGGGGATCTCGCCACCACGGTCGAGGAATCCGTCCACGGCATCCGCGTGCTCAAGGCCTTCGGACGCAGCCGCGAGGCGCTGGAAAACTTCAACGGCCAGGCCCAGGAGCTGCGCGAGACTGAGATCGAGAAGGCCAAGCACCTGGCAACCTTCAGCCTCGTTGTGACGCTGCTGCCGGAACTGGCGCTCGGCGCCGGACTCGTCGTCGGCGTGATGCTCGCGGCCGCCGGCGAGCTGAGCATCGGAGCGCTCGTCGCGTTCTTCGCGACCGCCGCAGTGATTGCCGCGCCGGTGGAGGTCTGCGGCATGCTGCTGGCCATGGCGCTCACCGCCAAGACCGCCGTGGACCGGCACTTCGAGGTGATGGACTCGGTCAACACCATCACGGACCCGACGGAGCCGCGGCGCCCGGCCGAGCTCACCGGCGCCCTGGGCTTCCACAACGCCACCTTCGCGTTCGAGGACGCCCCGGAGAACCCGATCCTCAAGGACATTTGCCTGGACATCCGGCCCGGCGAGACCATGGCCCTGGTGGGCATCACCGGCAGCGGCAAGAGCGCGCTGCTGCAGCTGGTCCCGCGGCTGTTCGAGGTCACCGCCGGCTCGGTCACGATCGACGGCGTGGATCTGCGCGAGTTCAGCGTGCAGGAACTGCGCAGCGTGGTCGCCGTCGCATTCGAGGACACCACCCTGTTCTCCAGCTCCGTGCGTGACAACGTGCTGCTCGGTGTCCCGGCCCGTGAGCCGGCCGAGCGGCGGGAGCAGCTGTTGACCGAGGCGCTGGACACCGCCCAGGCCCACTTCGCCTACTCCCTGCCGCAGGGCCTTGACACGCTGATCGGCGAGGAGGGGCTGAGCCTGTCCGGCGGCCAGCGGCAGCGGATCGCCCTGGCCCGGGCCATCGCCGCCCGCCCGACGGTGCTGGTGCTGGACGACCCGCTCTCGGCCCTGGATGTCAACACCGAGGAGCTCGTCGAGGCGCGGCTGCGCGAGGTGCTCGCGGAGACCACCACCCTGATCGTGGCCCACCGGCCCTCCACCGTGGCCCTGGCCGACCGGGTGGCCCTGCTGGAGGACGGCCGGATCACCGCCGTCGGCACCCACACGGAGCTGCTCGCGCAGAACAGCCACTACCGCTACGTGATCGCCAGCCTGGATCCGGAGCCCCGGGACCTCGATTCCGAACTCTCCGAACTCGAAGCCGAGGAGCTGTCCCGATGAGCGCAACCACCTTCGGAACCGCGAACGAGGACAACGCCCACCTGTCCAAGTCCGAGAGCGCTGCCCTCCGGCGCCGCTCGCTGACGTTGCTCGGCTCGCTGATCCGCCCCGTCCGGCTGCGTTTCTGGCTGACCATCGCCGCCGTCGTACTCTCCCAGGCCGCCCGGGTGGCGGGACCGGCGCTGATCGCGTTCGGCATTGACCGCGCCCTGCCGGCCCTTCGCGCCGGGGACAACGTCCCGCTGGTGCTGGCCGGCGCCGCCTACCTCGCGGCCGCGGTGGCGACCGCCGGGCTGACCGCCCTGTACGTGACCTCGACGGCGCGGCTCAGCCAGGCGATGCTGCTGGACCTGCGCGTACGGGTCTTCCGGCAGACCCAGCGGCTGAGCCTGGAGTTCCACGAAAAGTACACCTCCGGCCGGATCATCGCCCGGCAGACCTCGGACCTTGAGGCCCTGCGCGAGCTCCTGGACTCGGGGGTAAGCTCCCTCGCCTCCGGGATGCTGTTTATGATCTTCACCGCCGTCACCCTGTTCGCCCTGGACTGGCGCAGCGGGCTGCTGGTGCTCGCCGCCGGCGTGCCGATGTACTTCCTGGCCCGCTGGTACCAGAAGCACTCGCAGATCGCGTTCCGTGAATCCCGCGTTGTCTCGGCCCGCCTGATTGTGCACTTCGTCGAGACCATGACCGGTATCCGCGCCGTCAAGGCCTTCCGCAAGGAGCGCCGGAACGCCGAACGCTACGCGGAACTCGCCGAGGACTACCGCAAGGTCACCGTCCGCTCCATCAACCTCAACGGCGTCTTCCAGCCCGGCCTGGTGCTGATCGGGAACGTCTGCGTCGCCGTCGTCCTGCTCTCCGGCGGATTCCGGGTCCTGTCCGGAGACCTCGCCGTCGGTGTGCTGCTGGCCCTGATCCTCTCCACGAAGCGCTTCTTCCAGCCGGTGGACCAGATGGCCATGTTCTACAACTCCTTCCAAAGTGCCCAGGCGGCGCTGGAGAAGGTCTCCGGGCTGCTGGAAGAGGTGCCCACCGTCCGGCCGCCGAAGCACCCCGTGGCGCTGCCCGAGGCCCGGGGCAGCATCGATTTCCGCAACGTCGAGTTCCGTTACGGCGACGGCCCGGTCATCATCCCCGCCATGGACCTGAACATCCCCGCCGGCCAGACGGTCGCCCTGGTGGGCCAGACCGGCGCCGGCAAGTCGACGCTCGCCAAGCTGATCGCGCGCTTCTACGACGTCTCCTCCGGTTCGTTGACGCTCGACGGCGTCGACCTGCGGGAGCTGACGACGGCGGACCTGCGCCGGAACGTCGTGATGGTCACCCAGGAGGCTTTCCTCTTCAGCGGATCCGTGGCGGACAACATCGCGCTGGGCCGGCCGGAGGCCTCCCGGGCCGAGGTCGAGGACGCGGCGAAAGCCGTGGGCGCGCACGGCTTCATCACCGCGCTGCCGGACGGCTACGACACGGATGTCAACAAGCGCGGCGGCCGGGTCTCCGCCGGGCAGCGCCAGCTGATCAGCTTCGCCCGGGCCTTCCTGGCCCGGCCCGCCGTCCTGATCCTCGACGAAGCCACGTCCTCGCTGGACATCCCCTCCGAGCGGATGGTCCAGGCGGGACTGGCGAGCCTGCTGCGCGGCGCCGGCGACGCGGGCACCGGCGAGGCGGGCGGCGCCCGCGAGGCGGCCCGCACGGCCCTGATCATCGCGCACCGGCTCTCCACCGTGGAGACCGCAGACCGGGTACTGGTGGTCCACGACGGCCGCGTGGTGGAGGACGGCACGCCGGCCGAGCTGATCGGCGGCGGCGGCCGCTTCGCCAAACTGCACGGGGCGTGGAAAGACTCGCTCGTCTGACTCCGCCCCCCGGGCGGGACGGACGACGGCGTCGGCCGTCCCGCCGATTTCGCATCCGGGGCCCTCATCGGATACTCTTGTGAAGTTGCTTTTGAAGTAACGGATCGGGATGTGGCGCAGCTTGGTAGCGCGCGTCGTTCGGGACGACGAGGTCGCAGGTTCAAATCCTGTCATCCCGACCAATCAAAAGAGGGCCTTCCACCGGAAGGCCCTCTTTTCATTTCCGGGATCGCCCCCAACCCCCGCCGGCTAGTCAAGAGCCACCCCTTTTCGACCCCGCGAAAGGCACGTACTCAGTACCGGCTGACGGTAACGGACGCAAAACAGCCCCGGCCCTCCCAGCGGAGGTCCCGGGGCTGTCTCGGAGAATGGTCTACATCGGGTCGGGCCAGTTGCCGACGTTGGTGGAAAAGGTCATCGGGTCGGGCCAGTTGCCGACGGCCGAGGCCACCCGCATCGGGTCGGGCCAGTTGCCCACGGCGGTGACGTTGGTGGTATCGGCGATGGAACCTGCGGACAAAACGGCCGGGGCCGCTGCGGAGAAAGCCAGGGCGCCTGCGAGTACCGCGCCGGCTGCGATCTTCTTCAACATAGAGTTCCTCAATTTTGAGTCGTAGTCGTTACCAAGTCAGCACTACCCTTGTTGACATACATTGTAAAATGTTTTCCACAGAGGCTGTCAAGCATTTAGTACATGAAGTGTCCGGAATGAGGTGGTATCCGTGGGGAACGGATTCGGGGAAAAACTCCGCGCGGAACGGCTGGAGCGTGGACTCACGCAGGCGGAGCTCGGTAAGGACCTGTTTTCGCCGAGCTACATCTCGTTGCTGGAGACCGGCCGCCGCGAACCGACCGCGGATGTCATCGAGGAGCTCGCCCGCCGGCTGGAGCTCGCGCCCAAGGCGCTGGAAGCCTGGAGCCAGCCCGTGTCGGTCAGCGACGCCGAGTACGTGCTCGCCGGCCTCTACGCCCGGCAGGCCTGGGACCTGCGCGACTATCCGCTGGCTGCGGTCCATGCCGCGGCAGCCGCCCAGATCGCGCTTGAGGGTAAGAACACCAGCGCCTGGTGGAATATGACCTACATGCAGGCCGAGTGCCTCATAAAGCAGGGCATGTGGGCCGAGTGCAAGGCCGTTGTGCAGCGGCTGTTGGATCATCCGATGGCCGCCGAATCCGCCGGACTCGGCGTGCGGGCCCAGCAGATGCTCGCGGCGGCAGCCCAGGGACAGGGACAGCTGTCGGTCGCCGTCGAGCACGCCCAGGAGGCCGTGCGGCTCTGTGAGCAACTGCCCAGGGGGTCCACCCTGATCATCGGCGCGCTGCGGGCCCTGATCGGGGCCCTCGCCGAAAGCGGCCGGCTCGACGAAGCCTGGAAGTATTGCCAGGACATGAACGACCAGATGGATGATCAGTCAATCTCCCAGCTGGCCGGCGAGGTCGCCTGGGTCATCGGCAACGTGGCGTTCATGCGGCACGACTACGCCGAGGGCATCAAGTACCACGAAAAGGCCTCCAAACTGCTTTCCCCGGCGAACGACATCGACCTCTGGGCCAGGTTCAACAAGGCCTCCGCCGCTGTGCGCCTGTCCTCCGGGATCGTCGAACCGGAAACCCTGTCCTCGATCGAACGCGCCGAACTGGCCCTTTCGATTGTGGGCGGGAACAAAACGGACCGGCTCGAGGTGGCCTTCATCCGGGCGCGCTGGCTGTATCTCACCGGCGATATCGTGGGCGCCGTGCAGAAACTGCGCGAAATCCATGCCGAGCGGGATGTGCTGGCCAAGCACACGGCCGGGGAGGTCTCCCTGCTGCTGGGCAAGGCCCTGAAGGCCGCCGGCGAAGCCGAGGAGGCCCTCGTCTTCCTGGCCGAAGCCCAGCAGGAATTCAGCGCGGCCGGCGCCTCGGACCGGGTCCAGCAGGCGATGGATGCCGTGCTGGAGATCCGGCTGGCCCAGCGCCGCGCCGAAGCGGCCGCCGCCGCAGGTAGCCAGGCCTAGCGCCGGTAGCCAGGCGGAGTGCCCGGCTCCGGCGGAATGCCCGGCCGAACGGCTAGGCGAAGGCCCGGCCGGTCAGCAGCTCGAACGCCTCTACGTAGCGGCTCCGGGTGCGGGCGACGACGTCGGCCGGCAGGGCCGGGGGCGGCGCGTCGGAGGACTTGTCCCAGCCCGATTCGGACGAGGTCAGCCAGTCCCGGACGTACTGCTTGTCATAGGAAGGCTGCGCGCGGCCCGGCTCGTAGGTGGCGGCGTCCCAGAACCGCGAGGAGTCCGGGGTCAGGACCTCGTCGCCGAGCGTGATGACGCCGGTCGCGGCGTCGATGCCGAACTCCACCTTGGTGTCGGCCAGGATGATGCCGCGGCCGCGGGCGATCTCCTCGGCCTTGGTGTAGATCTCCAGGGTCAGCTCGCGGAGCCGACCGGCGATATCCTCGCCCACCAGACCGACGACGGCGTCGTAGGTGATGTTTTCGTCGTGTTCGCCCACCTCGGCCTTCGCGGACGGCGTGAAGATGGCCGTCTCGAGCCGGGAACCATCCACCAGGCCGGCCGGGAGCGGGATGCTGCACACTGTGCCCGACTGCCGGTATTCGACCAGGCCGGAACCGGTCAGGTAGCCGCGGGCGATGCATTCCACCGGGAACATGTCGAGCTTCTTGCAGATCATGGCGCGGCCCTCGACCGCGGCGGGGACGCCGCCGTCGACCGTGGACGCCAGCACGTGGTGCTCCACCCCCAACTGTTCGAACCACCACAGGCTCAGCTGGGTGAGGATCCGGCCCTTGTCCGGGATTTCGCTGGCCAGGACGTGGTCGTAGGCGCTGATCCGATCGCTGGCGACCACCAGGACGCACTCGCGGCCGATGCGGTCGGTGATGTCGGCGTCGGCCGGGACGTACAGGTCGCGGACCTTGCCGGAGTAGACGTGCCGCCAGCCGGGCAGGTCCAGCGTCTCGGTGTCCAGGCCGCCTGCGGGCGTGGCGGGTTCGGTGGCGTTCATGCTCAGGCCTTCGCTTTCGAGGCAGCAACGGCCGCGGCGGTGCCGGGCGCCGTCACCTTGATTTCACCGCGGGCGGCCTTGCCGCCGACGTCGGTGCGGAACTGTCCGCCGTCGAGTTGGACGAGTTCGACGCCGTCGTACGCCCGTTCCCGGGCCTCCACCAGGTCCGTGCCGAGCGCCACGACGGCGAGGACGCGGCCGCCCGCGGAGACGACCTTGCCCTCGTCGTCCAGCTTGGTGCCGGCGTGGATGACGTGCACGCCCTCGATCGATTCGACCTTCTTGAGGCCGCGGATCCGGTCCCCGGTGCGGGGGGTGCCGGGATAGTTTTCGGCGGCGACGACGACGGCGACCGCGGACTCCCGGGACCAGCGCAGCGGCTGGACCTTGTCCAGTTCGCCCTTCGCGGCGGCCATCAGCAGGCCGCCGAGGGGCGTCTTGAGCCGGGCCAGGACCGCCTGGGTTTCCGGGTCGCCGAAGCGGACGTTGAATTCGATGACGCGGGTGCCCCGCGAGGTCAGGGCAAGCCCGACGAAGAGAACGCCGACGAACGGGGTGCCGCGGTGGGCCATCTGGTTGATGGTGGGCTGCGCGACCCGGTCGATGACTTCCTGGACGAGGCCTTCGGGGGCCCAGTCCAGCGGAGTGTAGGCGCCCATGCCGCCGGTGTTGGGGCCCTCGTCGTTGTCGAAGATGCGCTTGAAGTCCTGCGCCGGGGACAGCGCCACGGTGGTGCTGCCGTCGCACAGGACGAACACGGAGACCTCGGGGCCGTCGAGGAATTCCTCGATCACGACGGTCCCGCCGGCGTCGAAGCAGCTTTGCGCATGGGCCAGCGCCTCGTCCCGGTTGCGGGTGACGACGACGCCCTTGCCCGCGGCGAGCCCGTCATCCTTCACGACGTAGGGGGCGCCGAAGGTGTCGAGTGCGTCGGCCGCCTCCTCGGGGTTGGACGCCACGCGGGCCATGGCGGTGGGCACCCCGGCCTCGGCCATGACTTCCTTGGCGAATGCCTTGGACGCCTCGAGCTGGGCGGCGGCCTTGCTGGGACCGAAGACCGGGATTCCGGCGTCGCGGACCGCGTCGGCGACGCCCGCAGCGAGCGGGGCTTCCGGTCCGACGACCACGAGGTCGACGGCGAGCCTGGTGGCCAGCGCGGCGACGGCGTCGGGGTTGTTCGCATCGATGGCGTGTGTGGGGACCAGCTTGCTGATGCCGGCGTTGCCCGGGGCCGCGTGGACCTCGGAAACATTCGGGTCGGCGAGCAAGGAGCGGACAATGGCGTGTTCGCGGCCGCCGGGGCCGATGACAAGTACCTTCACAGTTCCCAAGGGTACTTTGTGGACCCGGCAGGCTCCTAAGCTGTGACCGCCGCCGGCCTGCCCGCTGGGCATGCCCGTCCGCGCCGGCATGGACGGGGCATGCCGGCGTCGGACGCGGGGCGCCCCACCGGACATGCCCGGCGTCGGCCGCGGCCACGGGACATAACACGCATATGTCCAGTCCTCGGGCCAGAGAACGGGCATGCCCGACGTCGAACGCGGGGCGCCCACCGGACATGCCCGGCGTCGGCCGCGGCCACTGGACATAACACGCATATGTCCAGTCCTCGGGCCAGGGAACGGGCATGCCCGACGTCGAACGCGGGGCGGCCCACCGGACATGCCCGGCGTCGGCCGCGGCCACTGGACATAACACGCATATGTCCAGTCCTCGGGCCAGAGAACGGGCATGCCCGACGTCGAACGCGAGGCGGCCCACCGGACATGCCCGGCGTCGGCCGCGGCCACTGGACATAACACGCATATGTCCAGTCCTCGGGCCAGGGAACGGGCATGCCCGACGTCGAACGCGAGGCGGCCCACCGGACATGCCCGGCGTCGGCCGCGGCCACTGGACATAACACGCATATGTCCAGTCCTCGGGCCAGAGAACGGGCATGTGCGGCGGGGCTCGGATCAAGGAACGGGCATGCCCGGCGGGGCTCGGATTAGGGAACGGGCATGTCCGGCGGGGCTCGGATCAATCCGCGGGCCCCGCCGCTCCGAACATCCTGTATGACAACGCCCAGCAGCCGGAAGCCCGGAACCAGCACGCAGCGCAGGAAGCGGCCCGCGCTGCTGTCAGGACCCACCGCCCTCGCCGCGCTGGCCGGGGTGGTCTCGGCCGCCGTCGTCCTGGCCGTCGCCGAACTGATCGGTGCGTTTTTCACGGCCCGGGCGACGCCGTTAATCGCCCTGGGCTCGACCTTTATCGACTTCACACCGCCGTGGATGAAGGACTTCGCCATCGCAACATTCGGCACCAATGACAAGGCCGCCCTGTTCGTGGGCATGGGCGTGACCATTCTGCTGCTCGCGTGTGTCCTGGGGATCGTCGCCTACCGCAAGTGGGCCCTGGGCGTGGCCGGCGTGCTGCTGATGGGTGCGGTGATCGTGGCCAGCGTTGTGACGCGGGCCAGCGTGAAACCGCTCGACGCCGTCCCTTCCCTGATCGGCACCGCTGCGGGCCTGGTCGTGCTGCGGTTCCTCGTTACCCGGCTGTGGCGGATGCGCACCTGGCCGGAGGTTGCCTCGGATCTTGGCGCCGACGAGCCGGACCGGCCGGCCACCAGCCGCCGCAGCTTCTTCGCGGCGAGCGGGATCACCGCGGTCGCGGCCGCCGCGGCGGCCACGGGCGGACGGCTGCTGAGCGCCGCCCGCAGCAACATCGCCCAGGCCCGCGAAGCGCTGCAGCTGCCCGCCCCGGCGAAAGCGGCCGCGGCCGTGCCCGCCGGTGTGCAGTCCAAAACCCCCGGCGTCACCCCGTGGCTGACCCCGAACAAAGACTTCTACCGGATCGACACCGCCCTCAGCGTGCCCGAGGTCGATGCCCAGTCCTGGGAACTGCGGATCCACGGCATGGTCGAACAGGAAGTGCGGCTTAGTTTCCAGGACCTGCTCGATGCCCGGCTGATTGAGTCCCACGTCTCCCTGACCTGCGTGTCCAACCCGGTCGGCGGCAACCTGGCCGGCAACGCCAAATGGCTGGGCATGCCCATCCGTGACGTCCTGAAGATGGCCCGGCCCAAGGACGGCGCGGACATGGTGCTCTCCACCTCGGTCGACGGCTTCAGCGCCTCCACGCCGCTGGAGGTGCTGCAGGACGACCGCGACGCGATGCTGGCGATCGGCATGAACGGTGAGGCCCTTCCGCTCGAGCACGGCTACCCGGTGCGCATGGTGGTTCCGGGGCTCTACGGCTTCGTCTCGGCCACCAAGTGGGTGGTGGACCTGGAAGTGACCCGGTTCGCGGACAACAAGGCCTATTGGACCCAGCGCGGCTGGTCCGAGCGCGGCCCGATCAAGACCATGGCCCGGATGGAAGTCCCCAAGTCCTTCGCCACGGTTCCGGCCGGCAAGGTCGCTCTCGGCGGGACCGCCTGGGCCCAGACCCGCGGCATCAACAAGGTCGAGGTCCAGATCGACGACGGACCGTGGACCGAGGCCGTGCTGGCCGCCGAAGCCTCGGTGGTGACCTGGCGGCAGTGGTCCTTCGACTGGGAGGCCGCGCCGGGTCCGCACTACATCAAGGTCCGCGCCACCGACGGGACCGGCGAGGTCCAGACGGACAAGCGCGCCGACCCGGTGCCCGACGGCGCTTCGGGCTGGCAATCGGTGATGGTCACCGTGGAGTAACCGGGCTGGGCGGGCCGCGCACCATAGACTGGCAGCATGCCTTCGAATTCGCATGCCACCTTCACTGTTGAGTCCGCCGTCGAACTGGCAGTCGTGGAACGCAGCGGTTTCATCGAGTCCCGCCACATCGGCTCCGCCGTCGTGCTGTCCGCGGACGGGAAGGTCGTCACCGAACTCGGGGACATCACCACCCCGATCTTCGCGCGGTCCACGCTCAAGCCGTTCCAGGCCCTGGCCTCCATGCAGTCCGGCGTTCCGCTGCGCGGCGCGCAGGTCGCGATCGCCTGCGGCAGCCACGTCGGGTCCCTCGACCACATGGATGTGGTGGAGGGCATGCTCAAGGCGGCCGGTGTCAAGGAAGACCAGCTCCAGTGCCCCGCGGCCTGGCCCGAGGACGAGACGGCCCGGACCTGGCTGGTGCAGACCGAACGCGGAAAATCCCGGCTGGCGTTCAACTGCTCCGGTAAGCACGCCGCCTTTCTCTGGGCCTGCACGGAAAACGGCTGGGACACGCACAGCTACCTCGAACCGAACCACCCGCTGCAGCAGCGCATCCGCGCCGTGATCGAGGAATACTGCGGCGAGCCGATCGCCCACCTCGGCATCGACGGCTGCGGCGCCCCGGTGGCCGCCGTCTCCCTGACCGGCCTGGCCCGCGCCTTCTCCCGCCTGGCGAAGGCTCCCGGCGACAACAGTTCCAACGCGCGCGCGGCCACGATCGCCACGTCCATGCTGGATTACCCGTGGGCGGTACAGGGCCGGGGCCAGGCCAACACGATCGTGATGGACGAACTCGGGATCATCGCCAAGATCGGCGCCGAGGGCGTGCTGGTGATGGCCACCCCGCAGGGCGTCTCGGTTGCGCTCAAGGTCCTCGACGGCAACATCCGCGCCACGACCCTGGTGGGCCTGACCCTGCTCGCCGCCGCCGGCGCCGTGGAAATCCCGGAGGTCTCCAGCGTGCTGGAAAAGGTCGTCGACCCGGTGCTCGGGGGCGGCCGGCCGGTGGGCAAGATCCGCCTCGGCCACGCCGTCTCGGCGCTGCTGGACTAGGTCCGTGGCTGTTCAACGGCGCCGGATTCCGGTGGAGGAAGGCCGCGCGGCGCTGGCCGCCTGGCGGGACGCCAGCGCGGCGTCGGGCTCCGAGACCGCGGGAGCCGGGAGCCCGGGCGCCGAAAGTCCCGGGCCCCCGCCGGTCCCCCGCAGCACGCTCGCGACGGCGGTGCGCTACTCCCTCGAAGAAGTCACCGCCCGGGCCCCGGGCAACTCGGTGGAGGTCCGCGTCCCGCCATTCGGCGTGACCCAGTGCGTCGAGGGCCCCCGGCACACCCGCGGTACTCCCCCGAACGTCATCGAGTGCGACGCCGCCACCTGGCTGGCGATGGTCAGCGGCCGGTTGAGCTGGGCGGATGCCGTCGGCGCCGGGAAGGTGGCGGCGTCGGGGCTGCGGGCGGACCTGTCCGGGCTGCTGCCGCTCTAGGACCCGCGGCCTGCCTGCGCGGTGACGAACCCGCAGCCCGCGGCCCGGCAGCCGCCGTCAGCCGCGGCCGATGAAGGGCATCCCGGCGGCGGTAATCACGAGCGACCCGACGCTGGCGGAGGCGGGCATCCCCGCCATCAGCAGCACCGCGCGGGCCGCGTCCTGCACCGGGAACGTGGGCTCCGCCCGGCGGCTGCCGTCCGCCTGGAGGGCGCCGTCGCCGACGCCGATCTCGTCCATCAGTTCCGTGGCGGCGTTGCCGATGTCGATCTGCCCGCAGCTGATCCCGAAGCCGCGCCCGTCCAGATCGATGCTCTTGGTCAGCCCGGTGACAGCGTGCTTGGTGACCGTGTAGGCCACGGTGTTGGGCCGGGGCGAGTGCGCGGCAATGGAGCCGTTGTTGATGATCCGGCCGCCCTGCGGGGACTGCGCCTTCATCGCCCGGACCGCGGCAGCGGCGCAAAGCATGGATCCGGTCAGGTTCACAGCGAGGGTGGCCTCCCAGTCCGCGACACTGATCTCATCCACAGACGCCGCAGGGCCGAACACACCGGCATTGTTGAACAGCACGTCCACCCGTCCCCAGCGCGCCAGCGCGCTTGCGAAGAGCCGTTCGACGTCGTCGGTCCGGGTCACGTCGCAGGCAACGGCAAGCGCCTGGGCGTGTCCGGCGCCGGTTTCCAGCAGCGCTTCCTCCCGCCGGCCGGCCAGGACCACCCGGTAGCCTTCGGCGAGCATCAGCCGCGCCACCGCCCGCCCGATCCCCGAACCGGCTCCCGTGACCACGGCGACTCTGCCCGGGTGCTGCTGGTGCGTCATGCGGACTCCTGGTATGTCGGTGCGGGTTCCGGTCCCGGACAGCCTATGCCGAGATGACACGTCGCGGCAGTGTTCGGCGTAAACATTGCCGCGATCTGCCAACTGGCACAGCCCGCTGGCCCGGCAAGCAGGACGTAGAGTGAAGCGTGGCAACCACCGCGGGCGAGGTCCTGCTGGCCTACCTGGCACAGCAGCTGGACGAGCTGCGCCGGTACGCCCCGGGAGTCCGGGACCGGCAGCCCGAAGCCGTCCATCAGATGCGTGTTGCGGCCCGCCGCCTCCGCTCGCTGCTGGCGTCGGGCCGGGCATTGTTTGAAGACGCGGCCGTGGAGCGCCTCCGCGCCGAACTGCGCTGGCTCTCCGGCGTCCTCGGCGGCGCCCGCGACCCGGAAGTGGTCCATGCCCGGCTCAGCGTACTCCTCGCCGAGGAGCCCGAGGAGCTGCGCTTCGGCCCGGCCGCCCGCCGGATCGACGAGGAACTGGAGGCGTTGGCCGCCGTCGGATTCGAAGCGGCCCTGGCGGCGCTGGAAAGCGGCCGGTACCAAGACCTGCTGGCCGGCCTCGACCGCTTCCTCGCCGAAGCGCCGCAGTCGCCCGCGGCGTCCCGGCCTGCCGGTACGGGCATCGGCCGGCTGGTCGCCAGGGACCTGCGGCGGTTGGAGCGCGCCGTCGCGTCGCTGCCGCCGGCGGACGACGGCGGGGCGGGGCGCGACGCCGGCCTGCACGAGGTCCGGAAGGCCGCAAAGCGCCTGCGGTACTCCGCCGAGCTGGCCGCGTCGTTGCCGAAAGCCGCTGCCCGGAGCGCGACCGGCAAGAACGCCGCCGGCACAAAAAAGTCCGGCAAAAAGCTGCGCCGGCGCGCGAAGCGCTCGGCGAAGTGGGCGCGCCGGATCCAGCGGATCCTGGGCCTGCACCAGGACAGCGTGGTGGCCCGGGCCCGGCTGGCCGAGCTGGGCGGCCGGGCGCTGCGCAGCGGGGAAAACGGCTTCAGCTACGGCCGGCTGCATGCCCGGGAGGAAAGCCTGGCGGCCGCCTCGGAACGGGCCTTCCTGAAACTCTGGAAAAGGAAGCATCCCGCCCGCTGAGGCGGCCGCGGCTGTTCGGACCGGCTAGGGCTTGAGCACCACCTTGATGCAGCCGTCCTGCTTCTTCTGGAACTTCTCGTACATCGCCGGGGCTTCGTCCAGGCTGGCCTGGTGCGTTACGAGGTCCATAACGCCCAGCGGATCGGCGTCGGCCTCCACCAGCGGCAGCAGGTCATCGGTCCAGCGCCGCACGTTGCACTGGCCCATCCGCAGCTGGATCTGCTTGTCGAACATGTGCATCAGCGGCATCGGGGTCGCCGTGCCGCCGTAGACGCCGCTCAGCGAGACAGTGCCGCCGCGCCGCACCGCGTCCAGCGCCGTGTGCAGGGCGGACACCCGGTCCACCCCGACGGTCTCGAAGGCTTTCTGCGCCAGTTTGTCCGGCAGCAGCCCGGCCGCGTGCTGGGCAAACGACGCCACGGGCGAGTCGTGGGCTTCCATCCCGACCGCATCCACCACCGAATCGGCGCCCCGGCCCTGGGTCATGGAACGCAGCTCGTCGGCCACGTCTTTGGAGTAGTCAAGGGTCTCGACGCCGTGCCGTTCCGCCATCGCGCGGCGTTCCGGCACGGGATCCACGCCGATGACGCGCAGGCCGAAGTGCTTGCCGATCCGGGAGGCGAACTGCCCCACCGGTCCGAGGCCCATCACGGCGAGGGTGCCGCCCTCGGGTGCGTCCGCGTACTTCACGCCCTGCCAGGCGGTCGGGAGGATGTCCGAGAGGAAGAGGTAACGCTCATCCGGCAGGTCCGAACCCACCTTGATGGGCCCGTAGTCGGCGTGCGGCACCCGCAGGTACTCCGCCTGGCCGCCCGGAACCGAGCCGTACAGCTCGGAGAATCCGAAGAGCGAGGCACCGGACTCCTTTTCCTTGACCTGGGTCGTCTCGCACTGGGACTGCAGCCCCATGGTGCACATAAAGCAATGGCCGCAGGAAATGTTGAACGGAATCACCACCCGATCGCCCTTGGCCAGGTTCGTCACGGCGCTGCCGACCTCCACGACCACGCCCATCGGCTCGTGGCCGATGATGTCGCCCTTGTGCATGTAGGGCCCAAGAACCTCGTACAGGTGCAGGTCGGAGCCGCAGATCGCCGTCGAGGTGATCCGCACGATCGCGTCGGTGGGTTCCTGAATGACCGGATCGGGGACTTCTTCTACGCTCACAGAGCGTTTGCCCTGCCAAGTTAGTGCCTTCATGTTCTCGCCTTTCGGTCGCTGTCTCGAGGGAACATTTGGATAAGTCCAGGGGATGGGGATGCGGCGGGCGGCCCGCCGGCGTCAGCCGCGGGCGCGGGCGGCCAGCTGGCCGATGGCGCTGCCGGCGAGGTTGTCCAGCAGGGCCCGCGGGCTCTCATAGACTTCGACGGCGCCGGCGTCCCGGAGTTCGGCTTCGCTGGTGCCGCCGCAGGTCAACCCGATGGCGGGGATGTCCAGCTTGCCGGCCGCGTAGATGTCCCAGACGGCGTCGCCGACGTACACGGCGTTCCCGGCGGGGACGCCGACGGCGTGCAGCGCGGCGGCCAGGATATCCGGCGCGGGTTTGCTTTCCTTGGCGTCGGCCGAGCTGGTCGCGGCGTGGATGTAGGCGTCGGCGTCGATGGTGGCGCGGAGCATCGCCAGGTCGCGGTCCCGGGCCGAGGAGGCGAGGGCAACGGCGAGACCGGAGTCGAAGCATTGCGCCAGCAGCTCCCGGGCGCCGTCAAGCCGGCGCAGCGCGGGCCAGTAGGTGGAGAACACCGCCGCGTGCGAGCTCATGATGGTGTCATCGCCTGCCGTGTCCCGGCCCGCGGGCAGCAGGTGGTCCAGGATCCGGTCTCCGCCCATTCCGACCGAGCGGTGGATGCTCGCCATCGGAACGTCGTAGCCGGCCTGCCGGAACGCCTGCCACCAGGCGAGCGTGTGGAGATAGGACGAATCGACCAGGGTCCCGTCGACGTCGAACAGGACCGCGGCCTGGTGCTGCCCTGCGGGCTTCAACTCGGGCTGCATATCAGTGATGGGCGCGGGTGCGTTTGGAGGCCGCCAGGGTGCCGCCGGAGAGCGAGGAACCCCGCCCTGCGCCGCCGCCGGTGCGCCGCTTCGCCAGCGAGGCCATCACCGCGGATTCCCCGTCGCCGCTGCGGTCACGGATCAGGCCGGTGCCGGCGATTTCCCGCGCCTGGGCAATGCCGGCCACGGCCGCCCTCTTTGTGGGGAAAGTGACCGAGACGGCCATCAGGCCGCCGGCAGCGTCAATCATCCGAATCCGGTAACCGCCGTCGGGCGCATCCACGAGCTCGAAATATCCAGCCATTGCATACTCCTTACAATCCTGACTCCCCGTGCAGGGATATTAGTAAGTATACTTATCTAAGCTCTGGAGGAAAGTCCGGATCCGGCCGCAGGCACCGCCGGGGCGGGCCGTCAGCCCTCGCCCTCCTGCAACTGCAGGGCGCTCCGGACCAGCGCGAAGTGGCTGAACGCCTGCGGTGTGTTCCCCAGCTGCCGGGCCGCATGGACGTCCCACTCCTCACTGAGCAGCCCGACGTCGTTGCGCAGCGCCAGCAGCCGCTCGAACAGCTCCCGCGCCTCGCGGCGCCGGCCGGCGCCGAGCAGCGCCTCGACCAGCCAGAAGGAACACGCGAGGAAGACGCCTTCGCCGCCGGAGACGCCGTCGTCACTTTGCTCGGGGCGGTAGCGCAGCACAAAACCGTCGTGGCTGAGTTCGCGCTGCACGGCCTCGATGGTGCCGATCACCCGCGGGTCATCGGGGGCCAGGAAGCCCACCCGCGGGATCAGCAGCAGGCTGGCGTCCAGCTCCGGCCGCCCGTAGGACTGCACGAAGGTGTTGCGTGCGGGGTCGAAGCCGTTGGCCATGACGTCGGCGTGGATCGTGTCGCGAAGCGCTTCCCAGCGGTCCGCGGGGCCGGGGAGGCCGGAATCCCGCACCCCCTTGACCATCCGGTCCGCAGCCACCCAGGCCATCACCTTCGAGTGGGTGAAGTGGCGGCGCGGGCCGCGGATTTCCCATAACCCGTTGTCCGGCTGGTCCCACGCCGTCTCCAGGTGCTCCATCAGCGCCACCTGCACGTCCCAGGAGTCGTCGCCGTCCAGCAGCAGCGAGGTCCGGGTCAGGGCCAGGCAGTCCAGCACCTCGCCCCAGACGTCGAGCTGTAATTGCCCGGCGGCACCGTTGCCGACCCGCACCGGCGTCGACCCCTCATAGCCGGCCAGCCAGTCCAGCGTCAGTTCCGGCAGCCTGCGCTCCCCGTGCAGGCCGTACATGATCTGCAGGTCCGCGGGATCTCCGGCCACCGCGCGCAGCAGCCAGTCCCGCCAGGCGGCGGCCTCCTCGGAGTACCCGGATTCGAGCAGGGCCTGCAGTGTCAGGGTCGCGTCGCGCAGCCAGCAGTAGCGGTAGTCCCAGTTGCGCTCCCCGCCGATTTCCTCCGGCAGGGAAGTCGTCACGGCCGCCGCGATGCCGCCGGTCGGGGCAAAGGTCAGCGCTTTGAGGGTGATCAGCGAGCGCAGCACCGCGTCACGGTAGGGGCCGGTGACGCGGCATTTGGCCGACCACTCCCGCCAGAAGGACTCGGTGGCGTCAAGGACGACGTAGGGGTCCACCGTCCGCGGCCGGCCGAGGTGGCTGGGTGTCCAGGTCAGCACGAAGGGCACGCGCTGCCCGGCGGTGACGGTGAAGTCGCTGACGGTCTGCATGTGTTCGCCCCGCAGCGGCGCGTCGGTGACCAGATAGGCGGCGTCGGGGCCGGCCACGGCGTGGATGCCGTGCTCGTCCCGGCGGACCCAGGGCACGATGTGGCCGTAGTCGAACCGCAGGGCCAGCTCGCCGCGCATCCGGACGCTGCCGCGGACACCCTCCACGATCCGCACAATGTCCGCCGCCCCGTCCCGGGGCGACATGAAGTCGACGATTCTGACCGCGCCGTCCTCGGTTTCCCATTCGGTTTCCAGGATGAGGGTGTCGCCGCGGTAGCGCCGCCGGGTGCACTCGCCGCCGGCCTCCGGTGCGAGCAGCCAGCGGCCGGCCTTGGGGCTGTCCAGTAGGGCGTTGAAACAGGCCGGCGAGTCGAAGCGGGGCAGGCAGAGCCAGTCAATGGAACCCTCCGTGCTGATCAAAGCTGCGGTGTTCAGGTCGCCGACCATTGCGTAATCCTCGATGCGTGCCATGGCTCTTAGCGTGCCACATCACCCGGCGGCCGGACGAAGACGCCGGCCCGGGGTGGGCCGGGGACGCTCGCCGCGCTACGATCCATGCATGCCGGATTCCTGGGCGCAACACGACGGCGGTCCGCGCGGCCAACACGACGGCGGTGCGGCGCGGGTCGGAACCAGCGGCTGGAGCTACGACCACTGGGAGAACGTGCTCTACCCGCCGGGACTGCCGGCGCGGGACCGGCTGGTCCGCTACGCGTCGCAGTTCACGACGGTGGAGCTGAACGCCAGCTTTTACCGCTGGCCGCGGGAAAGTTCCTTTGCCGGCTGGCAGCGCCGGCTGCCGGCAGGCTTCCTGATGTCCGTCAAAGCACCGCGGGGCCTGAGCCACGGCAAGAAACTCTACGGCCCGGAGGTGTGGGCGGAGCGGATCACGCGGTGCTGGCACGTACTGGGCGACAAACGCGCCGTGCTGCTGGCCCAGCTGCCGCCGGATTTCGCCCGCGACGACGCCCGGCTGGACTACTTCCTCGCCGCACTGCCGGACTGGGTCCGGGTGAGCGTGGAGTTCCGCCACCCCAGCTGGGAGCACCCGGCCGTGTACGAACTGCTGGAACGGCACGGCGCCGCCTACTGTGTGATGAGCGGCGCGCGGCTCCCCTGCATCCTGCGCGCCACCGCACCCTTCGTCTACGTCCGGCTGCACGGGCCCGACCGGGACCACCTCTATGCCGGCTCCTATTCCGACCAGGAGCTGGGCTGGTGGGCGGACCGGATCCGCGAATGGCAGGGCTCCGGCAAGGATGTCTTCGCCTATTTCAACAACGACGGCGGCGGCAACGCCGTGCGCAACGCGTTCAAACTGCGTGAACTACTGGGGGCCTGAGCGCCGGTCCGGGCGGCGCCCGGAGCACCGCTGTGGGAGAGTGGAGGTATGGAATTGGCGTCGCAGGAATCCGCGCAGGTACCGCCCCGGGGCAGGAAAATCTCCGGCAGCCAGGCTTTCCGGCTGGCCCACTGGGTCTCCGACACGGTCAACCATCTGCGCCTGAAGGCGGCCAGGCGCTGGAAGTTCACGCCGCAGACCATCGCCTACCAGGGCTACGGCTCCACCGAGTGGGTCCGGGTCCTCGGCCGTGTGGTCCTCACCAGCAAACCGGCCCCCGGCAGCCGGGCCGCACTGGCGGCCGAGAACGGCAACCAGAACATCCGCGGCTGGCGCGCCTTCACCTCCGTACCGATCCAGTTCGTCGAGGTCGACATCGAGATCGGCGGCGTCACCACCCGCGTGCACGCGGACCGCGGCGGCCTCGTGGACACGGTCGTCCGGGTGCCGCTCACGCCGGGCTGGCACACCGCCGTGCTGCGCGCCGAAGGGACCGAACCCTCCGAAGCCAGGATCTACGTCATCTCCCCGGAGACCACCTTGGGCATCGTCTCCGACATTGACGACACGATTATGGTCACGGCCCTGCCCCGGCCGTTCCTGGCCCTCTGGAACACCTTCGTGCTCAACGAACGGGCCCGGATGGCGACCCCGGGCATGGCGGTCCTGATGGACCGGCTGCTGGTGGAGCACCCGGACGCGCCCGTGATCTACCTGTCCACCGGGCCGTGGAACGCCGCCCCGACCCTGGCGCGGTTCATTGTCCGCAACATGTACCCGCCGGGGACCCTGCTGCTGACCGACTGGGGTCTGACCCATGACCGCTGGTTCCGCAGCGGCCAGGACCACAAGCGGCGGAACCTGGAACTGCTGGCCACGGAGTTCCCCGACATGCGCTGGCTGCTGTTCGGCGACAACGGCCAGCATGACGAGGCCATTTACTCGCAGTTCGCCCGCGACCATGCGGACCGGGTGGCCGCGATCGGCATCCGCCAGCTGTCCGCCGGCGAGGCCGTGCTGGCCGGCGGGCACTCCGAAAACGGGGACCATGCCGGGTCCGAGGTCCCCTGGGTCTATTCGCCCGACGGCGCGGGGATGGCCAAGCGCCTGCAGGAGCTGGACATTCTCTAGCTGTCCGCGGCCGCGGGGGTGCTCACGGATTCCGCGGCGTCCCTTTTCCGGGCCGCCATGAGCTCCCGGATCCAGTAGTAGGAGGCCTTCGGCGTGCGGACCATGGTCTCCCGGTCCACGTGCAGCAGGCCGAACTGCTGTTTGTAGCCGGCGGACCATTCAAAATTGTCCATGAGCGACCACACGTAGTAGCCGCGCAGCTCGATCGACTCGGCGGCGCCGCCGGGGGAGGTCGCTTCAATCGCGGCCTGGATGTGCTCGGCGAGGTACCGCACGCGGCGCTCGTCGGGGACGATCAGCCGGCCCTCGGCGTCGTGGATCTCCAGGTCCTCGAAGCTGGCGCCGCCCTCGGTGATGTAGACCGGCGGCAGGTCCGGGTAGCGTTCGGCCATTTCGGCGAGCGCGACGGCCATGTAGTCCGGCTTGATCGGCCAGCCGTAGGCGGTGATCTCGGTGTCCGGGAAGCTCTGGACGTGGAACGGGGTCGGTGATCCTCCGCCGTCCAGGTCGTTGCCCATGGCCTCGGCCATGCCCTTGGGCACGGTGCCCTCGCCCGGCCCGGCGGCCACCCGGGTGGGCATGTAGTAGTTGAGTCCGTAAAAGTCCAGGGGCTGGGAGATCAGCTCCATGTCTTCGTTGGAGGGGCTGAAGGAGGAGAAGAAGGTGGCGGCCCTGATGGCGTCCGGGTATTTGCCCAGCAGCACCGGGTCCGCGTACAGCCTGTTCTGGGCCATGTCCATGAGCCCGGCACTGACCTTGTCCAGCGGGTTGCCGGAGGCAGGGACCATCGGCGAGTAGACGTTGGTCAGGCCGATCTCGCCGGGCACCTTCGCTGCGCGCAGGGCCTGCATCGCCAGCCCGTGGCCGAGCAGCTGGTGGTGGACGCTGGGGAGGGCCTTGAGCATGTGCGCTTCGCCCGGGGAGTGCACGCCCAGCATGTAGCCGTTGGCGCTCACGGTGGCCGGTTCGTTGATGGTTACCCAGCGGGCCACCCGGTCGCCGTAGGCCGCGGCGGCGATGGCGGCGAACTCGCCGAGGCGGTAGGCGGTGTCCCGGTTCATCCAGCCACCGGCCTCGTCCAGCTCCAGCGGGGTGTCCCAGTGGTACAGCGTCGCCATCGGCGAGATGCCATTGGCCAGCAGCAGGTCGATCAGCCGGTCGTAGAAGTCCAGCCCCTTGGGATTGACCGGGCCGCTGCCGCCGGGCTGGATGCGCGGCCAGGACAGCGAGAACCGGTACGAGTCGATCCCGAGTTCCTTCATCAGCGCCACGTCTTCGGGCATCCGGTGGTAATGGTCGCAGGCCATGGCGGGACTGTGGTCATTGACGATCGAACCGGGCTTGGCCGCGAACATGTCCCATCCCGAAGGCCCGCGCCCGTCCTCGTCCAGCGCCCCCTCGATCTGAAAGGCGGCGGTCGCCACGCCCATGGTGAAGGCGGCCGGCAGCAGGGCGGCCAGATCTCGGGCGGAAGCGTTCATGTGGCGGGTCCCCTATGCAGTTGCGCTGGTGGTTGATTGATTTTAGGCCCCGCGGGGCGGATCAAGCATCTCAATAGGTATCCGTTTCCGGGCCGAAAACGAATTCCTTGGCATGCGCCACGGCCTTTTTGAAGGCGTCGTTCCGCAGGCTCACCAGCTGCGCGGCGTCCTCCGCAGCCGGTTCGAGGTAATCGGTGAAGCCGGGACGCAGCACCCAGATGTCCCCGGCCGGGGGCAGGTAAAACACCCCGAACGACCGGTGCTGGCTGTCGTCGGCGGCCCAGATGGGAACCACCGCCAGGGCAGCGCCGGTGTCCGCATTGATCCACTGGGCGCGCGGGAGGGGCAGTTCATGGGCTTCTGGGTCGAGGAACGGGGCCGTCCCCTCTCCCCAGCGCTCCTCGAACCGTTCGTGGAACGCCGGGATCAGGTGCGAATCGTAACGCCGCCATGCACTCATGGTTGTGCTCCTTCGTGTAGTCATCCGCCCGCTGCGGCGCGGCAGCCGGGCGGTGTTATTCCGGACCGCGCTCCCAGCGCACCGGGGTGACGCGCAGGACCGGCTGCCGGTCGCTGTGGTGGCGTACCGGAATGTCCCTGCCGCCGGCGCCGCCCGCTGGCCGGGCAGGCCGGGCGGCCGCGTCATAGGCCGCCCGCGCCTCCGGACTCCGCAGGACCGCAAACGACTCGAGGATGCGCCGCACTTCCTCACCGCCACCGGTGCCGCCACCGGCCGGCGTCCGGGCGGATGCTTCGACGTCGGGGTGGCTGCGGCGCATCAGTGCGCGGAAAGACCGATGGATCTCCGCCGGCGTTGCATCCGGGGCGACGTGCAAAGCGGCGTAGAAACCACGCGGGTCGCGGTTCATCACATCACCCCCTGCCGGACGGATCGGCGCCCGCCGGTGCGGGCCGTGGACGCGGGGCCCAGGACGGGCCGGCGGCGCCGGCCCTGCCGGGTCCCGCAGCGGATGGCAGCGGGACCGCGCAGGCCCCGACGTCGCTCACTTCCCGATTTCCTGCATCTTGTCCTGTGTGTGGGTAATTTCGATCTTCCGCGGCTTGGCGCGCTCCAGCACCGGAATGCGGAGGGTCAGGACGCCGTCGGCGTAGCTCGCCCTGACTTTCTCGGTGTCCAGCGTGTCGCCAAGGATGAGCTGGCGGCTGAAGACTCCGCGCGGCCGCTCCGAGGCAATCAGCTCCACATTGGGCTGCGCCGGGTCGCGGCGTTCGGCCTTGACCGTCAGGACGTTGCGCTCGATGTCGAGGTCCACCGAGTCAACGTTGACGCCGGGAAGATCGAACGCGACGACGAACTCGCCGTCCTCCTGCCACGCGTCCATCGGCATGGCTGCGGGCCGTGCCGCCGTTCCAAACACCTGCTGGCTGATCCGGTCCAGGTCGCGGAACGGGTCCGTACGCATCAACATCATTTCCCACTCCTTCATACGAGCGTTGTGACTGCTTTCCGGGTATCCAGCCTCCCACGATCTATGGTGGCCGATATAGATTTTTTATAGCACCGGTGCCAGACTGATGCAAGAGGATTTTCCGGGACACGAAAGGAGATGCGCGATGGCGGAACGGACGGCCGACGTCGGGGTCTATGCGATCTCCGTGGTGGCGGAACTGGTCGGCACCGGAGCGCAGAACATCCGGCTGTACGAGCGGAGGGGTCTGCTGACGCCGGACCGCACCGCGGGCGGCACACGCCAGTACAGCGACACGGACCTGGCGGTGTTGCGCCGGATCGGGGAACTGCTCCAGGAGGGCCTGAACCTCGCAGGGGTCGCCAAGGTACTGGAGCTGGAGGCGGCCAACGACTGGCTCCGGGCGGAGCTTAAACGGCGCGGGGCGCGCTGACCGGCAGCGCGCCCCGCGACTACCGGCGTTACTCCTGGCCGGTTTCCTGCTTGGACAGCTCGCCGGTGACCCGTTCCCCCGGGATCCGGGCCGTGCGCCAGGTGTCCAGCAGGATTACGCCACCAAGGACCACCAAGGAGATGGACAGCGAGGCAAGGGCGTCGGTGGTCCAGTGGTAGCCGAGGTAGAGCCGGCTCAAAGCGGCGAAGACGATTCCGATGCAGGCCACAGCGAAGCCCGCGACGGCGGCCTTCGGGTTCTTGCGGCGGGAAAAGATCAGGAACGTCGTGACCAGCAGGAAGTCGCACGCACCCAGGACATGCCCGGAGGGGAAGGAGAACGTATGGTCTGCGCCGAATAGCATAAGGTCCACCGGCGGGCGCTGCCGGCCGACCGTCCGGCCGATGATCTGGGCCAGGATGACGCCGGTCAGCATGGCGGCGGCCAGCACGATCGGCCGCCAGGCGTGCTTGGCCAAAAGACCCCAGGCCACGGTGAACACGAGGATGATGATCGGCAGCCCGATGGGGCCGAAGAAGATGGCCAGGAAGATCATGATGGTCGTGGCGGGCTCCCCGCGCAGCGCCACGAGTCCGGAGCGGACCGGCTCGTCAACTGCGCTGATGCCGGTGTGCTGCAGCACGCTGACAAGGATGAAGGTGAAGAACACGACGCCGACCACCATCAGCCCGACGGCGATCCGGTAAAGGTTGCGGCGGGCATCCGCGCCCATGTAGCGCTCCTCCACCACGAACTTGTCATGGAAGACCTGCCACCAGCCGGACGATTCCCCGGTCTTCTGCTCTGCCATTCCCGTATCCGCCTCTGCAGTGTGTGTCGACATTTCCATCGTGAACCCTATCCCGCTTCCGGCTCCGCGGGAGCGCCGGCAGCTTCGCCCCTCGCGGGTCGCCCGAAGTCAGGAAGGCCCATTCCGGCGCCCTGGAACTGCTCGGGTCCGCCCCGGCGTCGCTCGCCGCGGGATCCGCCCGCGTGGTGAGTTGACTCACATTTAAATCAGACGTTATCCTCGCTTCAGCCGTCGGACGCCGCGGCACCTCCTCCAGGAAAGACAGTGCCATGACGACAGCAAGCGAATGCATCGAGATCCAGGTCGACAACGGTCGGTTGCTCGATGACCGGCTCAACGACGCGGTGCTCGGACTGCAGCGGGTAGCCATGCTCACCGGCACGCAGGGCATCCTGCTGACCCGGCACAAGCCCGGTCACTACACGGCGGCACTCTCGGACCAGGTCCCCTTTGGAATGACCCGGGAAGTCATCCGCTAGACCGGCCGCGCGGCGGGATGCTGCGCCGCCTGCGGCTTAAATAGACCAGGTCCCGGGCGGCCGGGCATCGACCCGGCGCCCGGGACCTTTTTGGTCAGCCGGTCATCACCAGTCGTGGACCGTGCCGTCGACGAGGCGGTTGTAGGGCAGGTAGGCCTGCTGGTAGGGGTAGGCGGCGGCGGCTTCGGCGTTGAATTCGACGCCGATGCCGGGCGTCTCGCCCGGGTGCAGGTAACCGTCCACGAACGTCATCGACTGCTCGAAGACCTCGTTGGTCGCCTCCGAGTGCTGCATGTATTCCTGGATGCCGTAGTTGTGGATCGCCAGGCCCACGTGCAGCTGCGCGGCGAACCCGACCGGGGAAATATCGGTGGGGCCGTGGAAGCCGGACTTGATCTGGTACTGCGCGGCGAAGTCCATGACCTTCTTCAGCGGGCTGATCCCGCCAAAGTGCGTGGACGCGGCCCTGACGTAGTCAATCAGCTGTTCCTTGATGATGCTCTGGTAGTCATACACGGTGTTGAAAATTTCGCCGATCGCCAGCGGGGTGGTGGTGTGGGACCGGACCAGGCGCAGCGCTTCCTGGTTCTCGGCCGGGGTGCAGTCCTCAAGCCAGAACAGGTCATAAGGCTCCAGCGCCTTGCCCAGCTTCGCGGCCTGGATCGGGGTCATCCGGTGATGCCCGTCGTGCAGCAACGGAAGTTCGGGGCCGAACTCGTTGCGCACCGCCTCGAACACGGTGGGCAGGTGGCGCAGGTAGGCCCGGGTGTCCCAGTCCTCCTCCTGCGGGAACGCGCCGCGGCCGGCCGGTTCGTAGTCGTACCGCTCCCCCGAGGCCTGCGCCTGCGCCGCGACGCCGTATACGGCCTTGATCCCGGGCACCGCGGTCTGGATCCGGATCGACTTGTATCCGAGCTCCAGGTGCTCACGGACCGAATCGAACAACGACTCCAGGTCCGCGCCGGAGGCGTGCCCGTAGGCGCGCAGCCCGTTCCGCGACGCCCCGCCCAAAAGCTGGTAGACCGGCATCCCGGCCAGCTTGCCCTTGATGTCCCACAGCGCCATGTCCACGGCGGCGATCGCCGCCATCGTCACCGGGCCCCGGCGCCAGTACGAGGACCGGTACAGGAACTGCCAGGTGTCCTCGATCCGGTGCGGATCCTTGCCGATCAACAACTGCGCGACGTGCTCCTTCAAATACGCGGCCACGGCCAGCTCACGCCCGTTCAAGGTCGCATCACCAATGCCCGTCACACCGTCCTCCGTAGTAATCCGCAAGGTGACGAAGTTGCGGGAAGGGCTGGTCACGAAGACTTCAGCGGCAATGATTTTCACGGCAGGTCCAGGCTTTCGGTTTTTTGGGGGCGGTGGGAGTTGGGGGTCCGGGAAGCGGCGGGCGCGCTCCTAGCGCTGGGTGCTTCCGTCCGGGGCGGCGCCGAGCAGCGCCAGTTCGGCAGCGGTGGGCAGGCCTTCGCAGTCGCCGGCGGTGCTGACGGCGAAGGCGCCGGCGAGGGTGCCGCGCCGCAGGCGTTCGGCGACGTCGCCGCCGTCGAGCAGGGCGGAAAGGTACCCGGCGGTGAAGGCGTCGCCGGCACCGACGGTGTCGACGCTGGTTACCGGAACTGCCGGCGTCTCGCGGCGGCCGTCGGCGGTGTGCACGCCGGCACCGGCGGCGCCGCGCTTGACGACGACTTCCCGGACGCCGCGGTCCAGCAGTTCGGCGGCCATGGCCAGTTCCGCGGCCTCCGTCCCGCCGGCGCCCGCGCCTGAGGCGGCCGCGCCGGCGACCAGACCAAGTTCGTCGTCGGAGGCAATCAGGATGCTGGCGTGCCGGGCGAGCGGGGTGAGGACGGCGCGGGCCTCGTCGCGGGACCACAGTTTACTGCGGTAGTTGACGTCAAGGGACACCACCAGGCCCTCGGCTGCCCCGCGCGCGGCCGCATACTCGACGGCGCGCCGGGCTTCCGGGCTGAGGGCGGCGGTGACGCCGGTCAGGTGCAGCACGCGCGGGCCGGCGGCGAAGGCGCGGTCCACGTCCTCGCGGCTGATCGTGGAACCGGCGGAGCCTGCCCGGTAGTAGAAGGCACGGCTGATGTCCGCGGTGCGCCGCTCCAGGAACATCACCCCGGTGGCGCGGGCGGCATCCACCCGGTGCTGCACCGCGATGCCCTCGCTCCGCAGCTGCCGCAGGATGAATTCACCGTGCGGGTCCGCGCCGACGACGCCGGCCCACGCGACACGGTGGCCCAGCCGGGCGGCGCCGACGGCGACGTTCGATTCGGCGCCGGCCACGTGCATGCCCAGGCTGCCGCCGGCGGACAGCGGCCCGGCGGACCGCAGCGAGACCATCGCTTCGCCCAGGGTGAGCAGGTCGACGGTCACCGTGCCGGCTCCGGGACGCTCCGCCGGCCGTACCCGGATGCCAGGCCGACGAAGGCGCGGGCCCGCTCGCGCATCGGGGCAAGGTCGCCGCCCGAGCCCGCATCGCCGAACAGCGGGCCGCCGAGCCCGACGGCGATCGCGCCGGCCTCCCAGTACTTGGGGGCATCGTCGAGCCCGACGCCGCCCACGGCGATGAACGGGATGCCGGGGAAGGGGTCGCGGAGTGCCTTCAGGTAGCCCGGGCCGCCGATGGAGGCCGGGAACAGTTTCACCGCGGTGGCCCCGCGGTTCATCGCCTCGTAGGCCTCGCTCGGGGTCAGCGCCCCGGCCAGGACGGGGATTCCGAGCCGGGCGGATTCCTGGATGGAGGTCGCCAGCGAGGGCGTCACCATGAACTGTCCGCCCGCCTCGGCGACGTCGTCCACATCCGCGGCGGTGAGGACGGTGCCCGCACCGACAAAGCAGCCGTCCGGCGCGGCGGCCCGGACCGTCCGGATCGCCGCCAGCGCGTCCGGGGTGGTCAGGGCGATCTCGACGTAGCGGAAGCCTTCTTCCATCGCCGCGAGGGCCGCGGCGGCCGCGGCTCCGCCGTCGGAGCCGCGCACGATCGCCACCAGGCGGGTGTCGCGGATTCCGGCCAGCAGGTGTTCGGGGGTCAGTTCGGTACTCATGTTGTTCACCATTCTGCGAAAGCGCCGTCGGGGTGCCGCCAGACCGGCCCGCGCCAGGCGTGGCCGCGCTTGTCCGCGGCCCGGACCACGGCCTCGTCGATCTCGATGCCAAGGCCCGGCCCGGTCAGCCGTTCGATATGGCCGTCGACGAATTTCAGCGGGCTCTTGTCCACCACGTAGTCCAGGACCTCGGCGCCCTGGTTGTAGTGGATGCCGATGCTCTGTTCCTGGATCAGGAAGTTGGGCGTCGCAAACCCCACCTGCAGGCAGGCGGCCAGCGCCAGCGGTCCGAGCGGGCAGTGCGGGGCCAGCTGGACCTCATAGATTTCGGCGAGCGAGGCGATCTTGCGGACCTCGGTGATACCGCCGGCGTGCGAGAGGTCCGGCTGGGCCACGGCGATGCCGGCCTGCAGCGCGGGCAGGAATTCCTGCCGGCTGTAGAGCCGCTCCCCGGTGGAGACCGGCGTCGTGGTCGAAGAGGTGAACTCCCGGAGCAGGTGCGTGTTTTCCGGGACCACGGGCTCTTCGAGGAAGAACGGCCGGTAGGGTTCCAGCAGCGGCGCGACCCGGCGGGCGTTGGCCAGGCTGAAGCGGCCGTGGAAGTCCACGGCGACGTCGCGGTGGTCGCCGAGCACCTCGCGGGCGGCAGCGACCCGGCGGACGACGCCGTCGAGCTCCGCCACCGAGGCGAGCGGGCTCATCCGGCCGCTGGCGTTCATCTTCACCGCGGTCAGCCCGACTTCCAGCTGGGCACTGATCTGGTCGGCGACCTCGTTGGGTTCGTCGCCGCCCACCCAGCCGTACATCCGGATCCGGTCCCGGACGTGGCCGCCCAGCAGCTGGTGCACCGGGGTGTTGAAGTGCTTGCCGGCGATGTCCCAGAGCGCCTGGTCCAGGCCGGAGACGGCGCTGGCGAGGATGGGTCCGCCGCGGTAGAAGGAGCCCTTGGTCATGACCTGCCAGTGGTCCTCGATCCGCAGCGCGTCGTTGCCGATCAGCAGCTCGGAGAGCTGTTCGACGGCGGTGCGCACCGTTTCGCTGCGGCCCTCGCAGCTGGCCTCGCCCCAGCCGACGATCCCGCTGTCGGTCTCGATCCGGACGAAGAGCCAGCGCGGCGCGACGAGGAAGGTTTCAATCCTGCTGATGCGTGTCATCTGCTGCCCTAGCCCTTGGTCGCGCCGGCGGTGAGGCCGGAGACGATGTATTTCTGCGTGAAGAGCGCAATGATCATGATCGGGATGGTGACCACGGTGGCGGCCGCCATCAGCCCGCCCCAGTCGATGCTGGCGTAGGAGACGAAGTCGAAGATCGCCACCGGCAGGGTTTTGGTCTTGGAGCCGGAGAGCACCAGGGCGAACATGAAGTTGTTCCACGAGAAGATGAAGGACAGGATCCCGGCGGTGGCGACACCGGCGACGGACAGCGGCAGGGTGATGCGGCGGAACGCGCCGATCGGGGTGAGCCCGTCCACCTGGGCCGATTCCTCCAGCTCCAGCGGCATCGAATCGAAGTAGCTCATCATGATGTAGACGATCAGCGGCAGTGCGACGAACATGTGGCTGAGGATCAGCACCTCGAACCCGCCCACCATCTTCAGGTTGGAGAAGACGTAGTACCAGGGCACCAGCAGCGAGACGCCCGGGATCACGCGGGCCATCAGCACCACGAGGGCCGACCGGTGCATGGTGAAGCGGCTCATCGCGTAGGCCGCGGGCACACCCAGGACCAGCGACAACGCGGTGGAGACGAAGGCGACCCAGAAGCTGTTGAAGATGAAGATGAAGTAGTTGTTCCGGTCCAGCACATTGGCGTAGTTCTCGCCGGTGGGAGTGAAGACGAACGACTTGGCAGTGTCGTAGATGTCCACATTGGTCTTGAAGGATGCCAGCAGCATCCAGAACAGCGGGGCGAGCAGGAACAGCACCACCACGATCAGCGCGGCGACCCGGAAGACCTTGTAAGCGCGGGTGCCCAGCGGCTTGCGGCGGCGCGCGGCGGGGGCCGGGCGGGCGGAGGTCCGGGACTGGGTGTCTTGGTGCAGGACGGTCATTTGCTTACCGCTTTCTTGCGCATGGTCAGCAGCCACATGGTGCCGATGATGATCATGAAGAACAGGATCAGCACCGCGGAGGAGAGGCCGTACTGGTTGTAGTCGAAGCTCAGCCCGTAGGCGTAGACGTTGAGGGTTTCCACCTCGTGGAACGAACCGCCGCCTTTGCCCTTGGTGGCGTAGAGGATGTCGAAGGTCTTCAGGGCGTCAATGCCGCGCAGCAGGATCGCGACGATCACGGTCGGCATCATGAGCGGCAGGGTGATGAAAAAGAAGCGCTGGAAGGCGTTGGCGCCGTCCATCCGCGCGGCCTCGTCCGGCTCTTCGGAGAGCGAGGTCAGTCCGGCGAGGAGGATCAGCACCACCATCGGGGTCCACTGCCAGACGTCGATAAAGATCGTGGTGCCCAGGGCGGTGTCCTGTCCGGCCAGCCAGGGCTGCGCCGGGATGCCGACCAGGCCGAGCAGCTGGTTGGCGAACCCGATGTTCGGGTCAAAGATCAGCCGCCACATCATGCCGACGGCAACGGGGGTGGCGACAAGCGGCAGCAGGATGGCGACCCGGACCCATTTTTCGCCGCGGAAGGGACGCCACAGCAGCAGCGCGATGCCCATACCCAGGACGACCTCGCACACCAGGGCGATGCCGGTGAAGGAGAGCGTGCGGCCGACGGCGGGCCAGAAGCGATCGAGGTCGGAGAGCACTGTCAGGTAGTTCTTCAGGCCGACAAAGTCCGATGCGGCGCGGACCGAGCCCTGCGAGTCGGTGAGGCTCAGGTACAGCGTCCACGCCAGCGGGAAAATGATCAGGACGCCGACGAAGATCATGGCCGGCGCGGCGAAAAGCCACTTACGGTGCCGGTTGGCCCAGGCGGAGAAGTTGTCCCGCGGGCCGGTCGCGCGGGCCGGTGAGCGGACTGCGTTCCGGGACGAACCGCCGCGGGAGGTGTTCAGTACAGACATGGTTCCCTAAGGAGTTGGGGGTGAAGTGACGAGCGTGGCCCGGCGGGGCGGCGGAGCAGCCGCCCCGCCGGGCGTTGATGCGTGGAGCGGTTCGCGCAGGACGCGGCGCGCTACTTCTTTTCGCCGTCCAGGAACTTCTGGAAGGCACCGTTGGCGGAATCCGCGGCGGCCGAGGCGTCGGCGCCGGTGATGCTGGCAACGATCGGCTCGCCGACGATTTCCCGGGCCCGGCCCACGGTGACGACCTCAGGGCGGTCGTGGCCGACGCCGTTCTTGGCGCTGGTGGCGATGGCCTCGGCCAGGTCCTTCGGGTAGGTGGAGGTTCCGGCCGGGTCAGCCCAGACCGAGGCACGCGGACCGGGGACGCCGGCCTTCTGCGCAGCCATGGTGCGGTCCTTGCTGGTAGCCCACTGGATGAACTTCCAGGCGTTCTCCTGGTTGCCGGAGGCCTGGTTGATCGCCAGGCCCCAGGACGGGATGTTGTACGGCTTGGAACCGGCCGGGCCGGCGGGCAGTGCGGCGAAGCCGACCTTGTCCGCGACCTTGGACTTGGCCGGGTCGGTGGCGTTCTTGTAGAGCGAATCGGCCTCGGTGTAGAAGGCTGCCTTGCCCTGGGTGAAGATGGCCATCGCCTCGGGCCAGCTCATGTCGGTGCTGACGTTCTTGGGGCCGTAGTTCTTGATCAGGCCGCCGTAGAAGGAGTAGGCCTTCTTGGCCTCGTCGCTGCCGATGGCGGACTTGCCGCTTTCGTCGGTGAAGTCGCCGCCGAAGCTGTACAGGAAGCTGGAGAACTGGGTGACCGCGGCGGACTTGGCCGTGCGTGCCACGAAGCCGGCGGTGTCCGGGTTGGCTGCGGCGATCTTCTTCGCGGCGGCCTGGAGCTCGTCCATGGTCTTGGGGACCTGGAGGCCGGCTTTCTGCAGCAGGTCCTTGCGGTAGTAGAGGACTTCGCGTTCGGTGATGATCGGGACGCCGACGACCTTGCCGTCAACCGTGCTGGCCTTGACCGGGCCCTCCTGGTAGTCCTTCCAGTCCCAGTTTGCGTCGGCGGAAACCTTGGACGTCAGGTCGGCGAGGTAGCCGTTCTTGGCGAACAGCTTGCCCTCCTGCAGCGGGCGGTACATCATGACGTCGATCTCGTCGCTGCCGGCGTTGAGCTTGACGTTGTACTGATCCGACAGCTGGTCCTCGCCGAGCTGGGTGAGTTCAACCTTGAGGCCGGTGGACTTTTCGAACTCCGGAATGGCTGCCTTGATGCCTTCGGTCCACACGTGGTTGGCGAGGGTCACCCGGACCGTGCCGGAGGCCTTTGCGTCGCCGCCTCCGGCACCACCGCAGGCCGTGAGGCCAAGCGATAGTGCCGCGGCCACGGCCGCGTACTTCACAACTGAACGTCGCTTCATTACGACTCCCTTGTCTTCAGGGCCGGATCGTTCCAGCCACCCGCTGATGCATCTTTACATCTGCTCTGCAGCGATCTTAGAGAAATAAAGCAGACTTAAACAACCCCTTGCGCCCACCCGTATGATTTATTCATGCAAACCCCAAAGGCGGCGTCCCCGGCAGACCTGCACTCCGTGCTCGTCCAGAACCTGGGGCTCGCCATCGCCGAGGGGAGCCTGGCTGCGAACTCGATCCTCCGTCTGGACGAACTCGAGGCGCAGCACGGCGTCTCGCGGTCGGTGGTGCGCGAGGCCACCCGGGTCCTCTCCTCGATGGGCATGCTCGCATCGAGGCGCCGGCTCGGCACCGTGGTGCAGCCGGAGGAATGCTGGAACCTCTACGACCCCCAGGTGATCCGCTGGCGGCTGGCCTCCTCGAGACGGGTCGACCAGCTGCGTGCCCTGAACGAACTCCGCGGCGCCATCGAGCCGCAGGCCGCCCGGCTGGCCGCCGACCGCGCCTCCTGGGACACCGGCAGCGACCTGGTCGCCCAGGCCGCCCGGCTCTGGGCCGCGGGCCAGCGCGGCAACCAGGATGAATTCCTGCGGCTCGACATCGAATTCCACGCCGCCGTGCTGCGGGCCTCGGGCAACCCGATGTTTTCCCAGCTGCACAATCTGGTCGCCGAGGTCCTCACCGGGCGCACCGAGCACGGCCTGATGCCGCACCTGCCCCAGCATGAGGCGCTCCAGCTGCACGTGGACGTGGCCAGCGCCATCCAGCGCGGCGAGCCGGACACCGCCCACGCGGCCATGCGCCGGATCGTGGAGCAGTCCACCGAGGAAATCGGCGATATCTGGTCCAGCCACCAGGACGGCTCCGGCGCCTAGCCCCTCACCCACACGCGGGGTCAGATTCGGCCCATGTTGGACCCCGGAATGGGCTCGAAGCGACCCCGCGTTGCCCCGTTAGCGGCCGCCCTGAAGTTTCCGGCTGCGCTGCTCCTGCGCCATCGGCCCGTAAGGGTAGACGCCGACGCGGGGCTCGCTGGCCTCGGTCAGCCGCTCCGTTTCGGCCGCCGTGAGCTGCAGATCGCCGGCCGCGAGGTTGTCGGCCAGCTGCTCGACGCTCCGGGCCCCCAGGATCACCGAGGTGACCGCGGGCCGGTCCGCCAGCCAGGCCAGCGCCACCTGGGACGGGCTGACGCCGTGCCGGCCCGCCGTTTCCTGCACCTCGGCAAGGATGTCCCAGGTCCGCGGATCCCCGTTGCGGGCCTCCCACGCCTCCATCCCGCGTTTCGGATTTTCGCCGAGCCGGGTCGCGCCGGCGGGCGGCTGGTCCCGCTTGTACTTGCCGGAGAGCCAGCCCCCGCCCAGCGGCGACCAGGGCAGCAGGCCGATGCCGGCGTCGAGCGATGCCGGGACAATCTCCGACTCGATTTCGCGGACCAACAGGCTGTACTGCGGCTGCAGGGTCACCGGGGCGCTCCAGCCGTGGGCTTTCGCCAGATGGACGGCCTTGGTCAGCTGCCAGCCCAGGAAGTTGGAGAATCCGTAGTAGGCGATCTTGCCGCTGGACACGGCGTCGTGCAGGAACCGGAGGGTCTCCTCCAGCGGTGTCACCGGGTCCCAGGCGTGCAGCTGGTAGAGATCGATCTGCTCGACGCCGAGCCGGCGCAGCGAGTCATCCAGGGCCCGGACCAGGTGGCGGCGGGAGGTCCCGACGTCGTTGGGCGCCTGGCCCATCGGGAACCGTCCCTTGGTGGCCACGACGGCCCGGTCCCGGACCTCCGGCCGGTCGGCGAGCCACCTGCCGACGATTTCCTCCGACACCCCCGAGCTGTAGACGTCGGCGGTGTCGATGAAGTTTCCGCCGGCCTCGAAGTAGGCGTCAAGGATGGCGCGGGACTGCTCCTCGGTGGCCTCGGCGCCAAAGGTCATGGTGCCCAGCGCGTAGCTGGAGACAACAGCGCCGCTGTTGCCCAGGGTGCGGTAGTGCATGGAACTCCTCAGTGGTCGATGGATTGGCTGGGGCGCCTTAGTCCTCGGTCGGCGTCGTACGGTTCGAGTGGTAGTTCCGCCAGCTGTGCTCCGGGGCGTAGCCGAGGAGGCGCTTGGCCTTGTCGATCGAGAGCATGGTCTCGTGTTCGCCGAGCTCCTTGACCACCTTGACGTCGGGGAAGACCTCGGCGGCCAGTTCGCTGCTGGGGCGGCTCATGACGGTGTCATGGTTGGCGATGATAAAGGCCTCAAAGCCGGGCCCGCCGTGCTCCAGCGCCCGCGCCACGGCCTGCGCGCCGTCGCGGCCGTCAATGTAGCCCCACAGGTTCCACTTGCGCAGGCTTGCATCGGCGTCGAAGGACGGGAACTCCTCGTAGTCCTCCGGGTCCATCACGTTGGAGAACCGCAGGCCGGTGATGCTTAGTTCGGGGTCCCAGCGGGTCAGCTGGATGGCCATCTGCTCCTCGAGGTGCTTGACCAGCGAATAGGTGCTCTCCGGCCGGGCGGGATACTCCTCGTCCACGGGAATGTAGGGCGGGTCGACGTCGAACGGCAGTCCCAGCACCGTCTCGCTGGAGGCGTAGACGATTTTCTTAATGCCGGCCCGGCGCGCGGCCTGGAACACGTTGTAGGTGGCCTGCATGTTGTTCTCGAACGTTGCGGCGTCCGGGGCAAGGCCGGGTGCCGGGATGGCCGCCAGGTGCACGATCGCGTCGAATCCTGCATGCCGGTCGTCCAGGCCCAGGATGACGTCCACGACCTGCCCGTAGTTGCGCAGGTCCACGCGGGTGAACCCGGTCGCGCGCTCGCCCGCCTGGTCCAGGTTGGTGACCTCGTGGCCGTCGTCGTTGAGCCTGCGGACCACATGCCTGCCAAGCTTTCCGCTTCCTCCGGTTACTGCAATTCTCATCGGGGTCTCCTCGTTACTCGGGGCGGCTGCCTTCCCCCACCCTAGAACGGACCGTGCCGCGGCGCACGCCCCGGGTAGCGCGACCCGCGCGGTGACCTTTGGCCCTAGGCACCCCGGGGCGGCCGGGGCAGGGTGGGTGCCATGAGCGCAGATCAGCGGATAGTCGTGGGCGTGGACGGCTCCGAGTTTTCAACCACGGCGCTCCGGTTCGCCGGACGCATGGCCGACAGCCTGGACGCCCCGTTGGAAGTCATCACCTGCCTGGGCACCTCGGATTTCTTCCTCGCCTCGCATCTGCCTGAGGAGCGCACCGCCTCCGCGGAGGAGCTCGAAGAGACCGCGAAGCGCCTGATGGACGAGTCGCTGGACCGGGCTTTCGGTGATTCCCGGCCGAAGAATCTCAGCAGGAGCGTGAGGTTCGGGCCGCCGGCCAAGGTGCTGGTCGAGGAGAGCAAGGATGCGCAGCTCCTGGTGGTCGGCCGGCGCGGGCGGGGCGGCTTCCTGGCCCAGGTCATGGGGTCGGTCAGCGGTGCCTGCGCGGCGCACGCCCATTGCCCGGTGCTGGTGGTCGGCCAGGAGGCCGGCGCAGGCAAGCCCGGCGAATGATCCGAGGAACGGCACGGGCCGCGCGCCGCCCGCCGTCCGGGGCCAGATCGATGGGGCCGCTGGCGGCGCTGGCTGCCGCCGCCGCAGCAGCAGGCTATGTCCTCGGCGTCCGGCCGCGGCTGTTGCGCTGGGGAGCGACCGCGCAGGAGGCTGCCGGCCCGTTGCCGGGCGACGAACTGGTCCCCGCCCCGCGCATGCAGAGCACGCGGGCCGTCAGCATCGCCGCGCCGCCCGCCGTGGTGTGGCCCTGGCTCGTTCAGCTCGGTTCGGGGCGGGGTGGCATGTACAGCTACGACATCCTGGAAAATGCGGTGGGCCTCAAGATGCACAGTGCTGACCGGATTCTCCCGGAGTTTCAGCGGCTCGACGTCGGCGACACTATTCCCTTGTCCCCCGGCGGCGGCGTCCCGGTCCGTCGGCTCGAACCGGAGGCGGTGCTGGCCCTGGGCGGCCCGCTGGACCCGCGCACCGGACAGGTGACCGCAAGGATCGCGGGTGACGGACCGCGGACGGCCGGTCCGCGCCTGGAAGTGGGCTGGACTTTTGTGCTGCAGCCACTGGGTGCCCGCAGCACCCGGCTGATTTCCCGGACCCGCTACAACTACGCACCGCTGCCGTTGGGCATTCCGCTGCGCGTGGTGCTCGAACCGCTGCAGTTCCTGATGGAGCGCCGCATGCTCCTGGGCATCCGTTCCCGGGTGGAGCGCCGGCATCCCCGCAGCCGGCGTCCCCGCGGCCGGCAGGCGTCGCCGGCCGGGAGGCGCCGGGTGAAATCGGCACGGGCCAGCATCATCGCCGGCGTTGTCCTGATGGCGGTCGGACTGCTGCTGCTCTTGGACCGGCTCGGCATTGTGGAGAGCGTCGCCTACCTGCCGGCGCTGATCTTTGCCGCGGTCGGGGTGGTGTTCCTGTCCCTCTTCATCCGCAGCCGGGTGAACTGGTGGGCCGCGATCCCCGGCTCGGTCTTCCTGGGCCTGGCCGCGGTCATCACCGCCACGCAGTTTATGGACGGAAGCGCGGGCGCAGCCTTCCTGTTCCTGTTCATGGCCGCCGGATTCGCCGCGGTCTACCTGCGCGAACGGGCCAACTGGTGGGCCTTGATCCCCGCCGGGGTGATGCTCACGCTGGCGGCCGTCGTTGCGCTGCCGCAGGACCTGCAGGGCCCACCCGTCCCCGCCGTGTTATTCCTGGGCCTCGCGGCCACCTTCGGCCTGGTTTCCCTCGTCCCGGTCAGGACGGCCGGTCCCCCGGCCCGGATGAACTGGCCGCTGGTCCCGGCCGCCGTCCTCGCCGTCCTGGGAGCGATCTTCGCTTTCCAGGCCCTGGCGCTGCTGGTCGTGGCGGACTTCGCTGTCCCCGCCGTCATGATCCTGGCCGGGCTCGCCCTGCTGGTGTACGCCTACCGGAGCCGCCGCAACGGGCACAAGGCGCACGGCGCCTAGGAAATCCTCGCGGTCTCTTTTCACCTTCATGGCCGGATCCGGGTTCGGGCGGCTAGGATAATCAGCATGCTTATTAAGCGTCCGGAGTTCCCCAAACTAAGGAAGGCATAACCATGAGCACGTACCATCCGGAGAATGACCCGGCCAACCCCGATCCGCCAAAACCGGGTGGCGGCTCCGCGCGTCCGCAGAACGCGCCGAGTGCCACGCAGCGCGGAGACGGCGCGGCGGACGACCCCGGCGCCTCGCCCAATCCGGATCCGCTCGACGGCAAAATCACCGGGCTGGAGCCAGGCGGGGGCGTCCCGCCCGGTGAAACGCCGCCGGCGGAGGGCCAGATGAGCCGTGACCAGGGGCACAGCGAGTGACGCCGGAGACCTGATCGACGCGTTCCCGCCCAGTTGTTTGGGCGCCCGGACCGCACCCGGGACCCGGTTCCGGGCGGGGCCGCGGCTCGCCCCGGTCGCGGACCGGAAGAACCGGGCAGGAACGCCGCGGCGGACCCCGGGAAGCCGGAGTCCGTCCCAACCCGCTCGCAGTTGTTGTCGCGATGGGCCCCCAGAGGGGCAACTACGGCGGATTTGTGGGCGCCCGCGGCCTAGGCTTCCCCCGCCAGCTGGGCCATCGCCGCGCGGAGCCGGGTGCCGGCATCCTCTGCCACCTCACGGACCGCTGGGCTGTCGCTGAGCTGCACCATGGTCTGCGGATCGATCGCGTCGACCGTGGTCTCAGCGGCCCCGGGTCCGCGGCGGACCACCACATTGCACGGCAACAGGGCGCCCATCGTCGGTTCCGCCGCCAGTGCCCGGCTCGCCAGCTGGGGGTTGCAGGCGCCCAGAATCACATAGTCGCCCAGGGCCTGCGCGCTGTCTTCGCCAAGCTTGGCCGCGAAGGTGTCCCGGACATTGATTTCGGAGAGGATCCCGAAGCCCTGTGAGGCGAGCGCGGCGCGGGTCTGCTCGACGGCGTCGGCCCAGCTCAGCGGGACGGCGGCGGTGTACGTGTAGCTCATGGATCACTCCTGGCGGGTCGGTTCGGGCACGGTCAGCAGGTTTTTGGCAAACCAGTCCCGGGCGAGAATGGCTGCCGCGGCCAGCGTACCGGGTTCCTCGAACAGGTGGGTGGCGCCCTGGACGATAGCCAGCTGGCTGGGGCACCGCATCATGGCCTTGGCCTTGCGGTTGAGCTCGAGCACCTCGTAGTCGAAGCTGCCAACGATCAGCAGCGTGGGCGCACGCACCGCTGACAGCCGCGGCCCGGCCAGGTCGGGGCGTCCCCCGCGGGATACGATGGCGGCGATCCGGGCCGCCGGTTCGGAGGCGGACCACAGTGCCGCCCCGGCCCCGGTACTGGCGCCGAAATAGCCGACGGCGCAGGCCGCGGTGTCCTCCCGGCTGCCAAGCCAGTCGGTGGCCGAGGACAGCCTGCGCGCCAGCAGCTCAATGTCGAAGACGTTGGCGCGGTTGCGTTCCTCCGCCGGGGTAAGCAGGTCCAGCAGCAGCGTCCCCAGCCCGGCGCGCTGGAGCACGCTGGCGACGAAGCGGTTCCGCGGGCTGTGCCGGCTGCTGCCGCTCCCGTGCGCGAAGACCACCACGGCGCGGGCCGGCACGGGCAGGTGCAGGTGGCCCTGGAGCCGGACGCCCCGGGACGGGATCTCCACTTCCTCCTCGAACTCCCCGGGGTCCTCGAACCCGGACGCCGTTTCGGAGGGCCGCGGCGAATCCTTCAGCCGCCGGGCGGCGGCGTCAAGCAGCTGGATCACCTCGTCGTCCTCGGTGGGTGAGAAGTCCCGGTAGTGGTAACCGACGGCGGAAAAGTGCCGCGGCGTGGCCAGACAGACCACCTCGTCGGGTTCGCTCAGGCCTGCCAGGGTGTCGGCCGGCGCCACCGGCACGGCCAGGACCACGCGCGCGGCGCCAAGCTTCCGGGCGATCCGGCAGGCAACCCGGGCGGTGGACCCGGTGGCGATCCCGTCGTCGACGATCACCGCAATGCGCCCGGTCAGGTCCTGGCGGCCGCGGCCCTTCCGGAACCGCGCCACCCGGTTCTCGAGCACCGCCCGTTCCCGGTCCTCGACCGCCTGCAGTTCCTGCTCGCTGACCCTCGACTGCGCGAGCACATGCTCTTCGAGCACCCTGGCACCGCCCTCGCCGATCGCCCCCATCGCCAGTTCGGGCTGGTAGGGCAGCCCGAGCTTCCTGACCACAATCACGTCCAGGGGCGCATCGAGGGCGGCGGCAACCTCGAACGCGACCGGGACGCCCCCGCGGGGAAGGCCCAGCACCACGACGTCCTGGCCCCGCAGATCCGCCAGCCGACGCCCCAGCTGCCGGCCGGCGTCAACCCTGTCTTCAAAAATGCTCATCGTCCTGGCTTTCCAATCGGACCGGCCGCCGGACATGCCCTGCGATGCGCCCCCAGGCCGGGCATCGGACCAGGTGGCCGCTCCTTCCCACTATCCGTCAGGACTTTCGGGGATGCGAGGGCCCTTATACCCGGTTGTGATTCCGCCGGGCAGACCGGGCCGGCCGGGCCGGGCGGCCCCGACGGGGCGCCAGCGGGGACCGGCGGGCGTGCCGCGCGGCCGCGTCCGTGGTGCTGAAGCGTGCGGCGCGGCGGGCCACATGGTGGTCCCTGCCCCGGCGCCGGACCCTCGGCAGTGCGGGGGCGGCGGGCTGCTGGGCCGCCCTGGCGAAGAACCACTGCTTGGCCAGTTCCACCAGCACCAGGTACACCACCGTCATGCCCAGCAAGGCCAGGAAGAACGGCACCGGCAACGGATCGAAGCCAAGCACGGACGCCAGCGGTGAGAGCGGGAGGAAGACGCCCAGGGCCACCACGCCCAGCGAGGCGCCAAGCAGTCCCAGGGACGGGCGGCTGCGCAGGAAGGGCACCCGGCGGGTCCGGATCGCGAAGATGATCAGCGTCTGGGTCGCGATGGACTCGATGAACCAGCCCGCCCGGAACTCCCCCGGCCCGGCGTCGAAAATCACGAGCATCAGGGCGAAGGTCGCGAAGTCGAACACCGAACTGATGGGACCGAACAGAAACATGAACCGGCGGATGAAGGCGATGTTCCAGTGCGCCGGGGCCAGCAGCTGCTCTTTGTCCACCCGGTCGCCCGGGATGGCCAGCTGGCCGGTGTCGTAGAGCAGATTGTTGAGCAGGATCTGTCCCGGCAGCATCGGCAGGAAGCTGAGCACCACGGACGCCGTGGCGGCGCTGAACATGTTCCCGAAGTTGCTGGAGGTCCCCATCAGCACGTATTTAATCGTGTTCGCAAAGATCCGGCGGCCTTCCATAACACCGTCGGCCAGCACCCCGAGGTCCTTGTCCAGCAGGACGACGTCGGCGGCGTCCTTGGCGACGTCGGTGGCGCTGTCCACCGAGATGCCGATGTCGGCCTTGTGCAGCGCGAGCGCATCGTTGACGCCGTCGCCCATGAACCCGACGGCGCCGCCGCTCTGCCGCAACAGCCGGATGATCCGCGCCTTCTGCTCCGGGGAGACGCGGGCGAAGATGCTGGCCTCGCGCGCGGCGGCGCTCAGCTCCGGATCGGACATGGCCTCAGCCTCGGCGCCGGTGATGGTCCCGCCGGAGAGCACGCCGAGGTCGTCACAGACCCGCTCGGCCACCTTGGCGTTGTCCCCGGTAGCGATCTTGACGGTGATGCCCAGCGCCTCCAGCCGGTCCAGGGACTCCCGCGCGTTGGCCTTGGGCCGGTCGAGGAAGACCAGGAACCCGGCCAGGACCAGGTCGGCCTCGTCGGCCGGCGACAAGTCTTCCATGCCGGCGGCGCCCCGGGTGGCCACGGCCACCACGCGGGAACCGGCGTCGAACTGTTCATCGAGAAGTCGCAGCACGCTGTCCGGGGTGGGGCCGCACAATGCCAGGACGTCCTCCGGCGAGCCCTTGGTGATAATCCGGGCGGGCCCGCCGGAGTCGCGGATCAGCACGCTGGTCCGACGCCGCTGGTGGTCAAAGTCGATCACGTCGAGCCGTTCAAAGCGCGAGGGGTCGAACGCCGCGGCGCCCGGCGACTCCCAGAGCGCGGCGTCCAGCGGGTTCAGCCCGACGACGGAACGCTTCGCCCCCGGGTAGTCCGCCTCGGTGGCGAGCAGCCCCAGGCCAAACAGCTGGTCCGCGGACATTCCGGGGGCCACCGGGAGGGCTGCGGTGAAGCTGATTCGGCCCTCCGTGAGCGTTCCGGTCTTGTCCGTGACCAGGATGTCCATGTCGCCGAGGTCCTCGATGCAGACCAGCCGTTTGACCAGCACCTTGCGCCTGGCCAGCTGCCGGGTGCCCGTGGCGAGGCTCGTGCTGACGACGGCGGGCAGCAGCTGCGGGGTGATCCCGACGGCGATGGCCAGGGAGAAGAGCAGCGATTCGATAATGGGGCGCTGGAGGAGCAGATTGGCAACGAAAATGAGCGACGTCAGCACGACGGCCACCTGCAGCAGCAGGAAGGAGAACCGCTTGAGCCCGAGCTGGAATTCGGTCTGCGGCTGGCGTTCGCCCAGGCCAAGGGCGATCCGGCCAAATTCCGCCCGTCCGCCGGTGGCCACCACCACCCCGGTGCAGCTTCCGGACTGGATCACCGTGCCCATGAACAGGCAGGAGGACAGGTCCGCCAGTGCCGCGCCACCGGCCACGGGGGCAGGATCCTTGCCGACCGGCAGCGACTCCCCGGTCAGGATGCTCTCGTCGCAAAGCAGGTCCTTGGCCGCCAGCAGGCGCAGGTCGGCCGGGACGATGGCGCCCAAGCCCAGTTGTACGACGTCGCCGGGCACCAATGCGGTGACGTCCACCTCGCGGGCGGTGCCGCCGCGGAGCACGACGGCGGTGTGCGTGACGCGTGAGTGCAGCGCTTCGGCCGCCCGTTCGGCCCGGAACTCGTTGCTGAACCCGAGTCCCACACTTACCAGCAGGATCACGCCGATCACGACCGAGTTGGTGGCGTCCCCGAGGGAGAGTGAGAGCCCCGCGGTGACCAGCAGCAGGACCAGGATGGGGCTGCGGAACTGCCGGCCCAGCACCGACCAGCCGCTCGCCGCATGCGTCCGGACCGCGTTGGGTCCGAGGACCACGAGCCGCTCGCCGGCCTCCGCTTCGGCCAGACCGCCCGGGCCCGATCCGAGCCGTACGAGCACGGCGGCCGGCTCGCTGCGGGCGGCGTCGGCGATGGCCACGGGCGGAGCGGCTGGTTCCCGTTGTTCGAGCTGTGGCATACAGACTCCGTCCGGCTACCTGAAGGTACCGCCAAGACTACGTCGCCGTCGTCCGGGAATCCTAGACCGTGAGGAGGGCCCGCCGAGATCCAGCCGGGGAGGTCCGCGGCGCGGCCTGAGACGGCGCCGGTAAGCGGTACCCGGCCCGGCGAATCCGCCGGCAAAATGCTGGCAAAGTCCTGTATATAATTTTTTTCGGTACGGTTTAGCAGAAGGCCGTTGGATAGTTCTTCGATCCGGCTTTGCTGCCGCTACCCCGCCAAGATCCAGGCCAGGAGCGTCGCGACGCCGGGTCGGTTCGACCTGAGCGAAACGGCATCAAGGGATAGTGGCAAGCGAGACGACTGCAACATCGATCAACGAGCACCTGCATCGGCTGGTGCTCAACAGCGCCGACGTGGAGGAATTCCTTGGCGAGCTGGCCCGGGCCTCGGCGCGCAGCCTTTCCCGGCCCGGCGACGAGATTCTCTGCGGCATCACCCTGCTCCGGCAGCGGAAAGCCGCGACCGCGGCCAGCAGCAGCCCGGCCGCGCAGGCCATGGACGAAATCCAGTACGCCTTCGGCGACGGGCCCTGCGTCACGGCCTCGCGTGAACAGGAGACGGTGCACATCGCCGACCTCGAGACGGACCAGCGCTGGCCGCAGTGGGCCGCCAGGGTCCGCGAACAAGGCGTCCGCTCCATTCTCGCCGTCCCGTTCCAGCTCGACGGCGACACCCGTGCGGCGCTGAACGTGTATTCGCACCGGCCGCACCGCTTCGACGAGCACGCGCGGGAGCTGGCGAGCATCTTTGTCAGCCAGACCTCAATGGCGCTCGGCCTGGCCGTGCGCTTCGCGCACTTCAGCGAGACAGCCGATGACCTCAAGGCCACGCTGGAGACCCGCACCGCGATCGACGTCGCGGTGGGCATCATCATGGCGCAGAACCGTTGCAGCCAGGCGGAGGCGTTCGAGCTGCTCAGGGCGGCCTCCAGTGCCCGCAACGTCAAGCTCCACACGGTTGCCGCCGCGATCGTGGACGGGCTGGGCCAGGGCCCGGCTCGGACCCACTTCGAGTACTAGGCGCCCGGAACCGGCGGTCCCGGACCGCCGATCCCCGGTGTTGCGCGCCCGGCGTCCCTGCGCCGGCCCGGCCTCAAGGCGGTCCCGGTGCGTCCGCTTCTGCCAGCACGACGGCGATGGTGTCCTCGTGGGCCAGGATCCGGAAGTGGCCGCCCGTGTCCAGCCGGACGTTCCGCGCCCCGGGAAGCGCGCTGCCCTCCGGAATGTGCGGATCGAAGAGGCCGTAGACGGAGGTGATGCGCTCGTTGACGCTTTGTTCCCGGGAAAGCTGCAGGGTCACGGCACTGCGCGGCGACAAGGCCCGCAGGCTCGGCAGCAGCATGTAGCTCGCGTACCGGGAGCCCAGGAACGGGGAGCACACGGCCACCATCCGGCTGACCCGGCGGTCCGGGTCCAGCGACATCATGGCGTACTTGCCGATCAGTCCGCCCTTGCTGTGCGCCACGATCACCGCGTCCCTAAGGTCCAGCCGGCGGAGGTGAGCGGCGATCAAGGCCGCGGCCTTCGGGACGGCCAGCCGGTTGCGCTGCAGCACGGTCACGACGTGCACCGGGTGCCCGGCGCCATGCAGCTCCCGGATCAACGGCAGCATGAAGCGCCAGTCCTCGTAAATGCCGGGAATCACGACGACGGGCCGTCCGGTTCCGCTGAGGAACTCGGCGGGGCTGACCCGGGATACGGCGCTGCGCAGCTGCCGGCCGGCGGCGTAGACATAGTCCCGGACCCACCACCGCGCGTTCCGCGCCAGCGTGCTCACGCGGTGAATCCTTTCGGTGCTTCGGTCTTGTCGGCCCGACGGCCGGCGAAGGCGAGGACAGCCGCGGCGACCTCCACGGCGCGGTTGTGCTGCACGACATGGCCGGTGCCCTGCACCTCCAGGAACTGCGCCGCGGGTGCCAGCCCTGCCAGCCGGCGGCACCAGTCCGCCGGCGCCACCGGGTCGTTGGCCCCCCGCAGCACCAGGACCGGGACGGCGACGCCGGTGATCCGCTCTTCGATGCGGTAGTCCAGCATGATCCGCAGGTTCTTGAGGTACCAGCTGAGTCCGCAGCGGAAGTAGTCGGTCAGGACCAGGGCATTCGAGGACGGGCTCTCGAAGAACAAACAGTCGCGGCCGAGGGCCAGGGCCTGCTGCGCCACGCTGCGCCGCCGGTCGTTGACCACCGGCCCCATCAGCACCAGCTGCGCCAACCGCGTCGGTTGCTGCCGTGCGGCCTCGACGGCGAACTGCGCGCCCATCGAGTGCCCCACGGCCACGAACTCCAGCACGCCGAGTTGTTCCATGGCGCCCAGGATGTAGGTGGCTTGCTCCGCGATGCCAAGCGTGTGCTCCGGCGTCGGGGTGGCACCGAAGCCCGGCAGGTCGATCGAATAGGTGTCCGCGGATTCAGCCAGTTGAGCGTGCAGGCGCTGCAGGTAGCGGTGCGAGACGCCGATCCCGTGGATGAGCACGACGGCGGCCGCCGCTTTCGCTCCGGCGGCGCGGCGCGAGGCGAAGACGTGGCCCACGTGGCCGGCGGCCTCGACCTCGATGCGCACGGGCCTGCTCATGGTGGATCTCGTTTCTGTTCGGCGTCCAGTAAGCATACTGACAGGTCGCTGTTCTCGCTGGGTCCGGACGGGCCGGAGCCCGCTGCCCACTCGAGCCGTTTAGACGCTTCCCTGCGCCCTCGACGGTACGCAGCATCGTCTGCGCGGGGAACCGTCGAAACGGCGCGAGGGCCTGGTGCCGTTAGCTGGCGGCGGGGCCGAGCGGCTCGTCGCCGCCGCCCGCGCCGTCCTCCGCGCCGCCGCCCGCGCCTTCCGCCGGTTCCTTGAGTTCGACGAAGATCGCGTGGGTCTCGGTGTCGCCGGTGTTCTCGCCGGCGTGGGTCTGTGCCGGCAGCCACCGCGCCAGCCCGGCGGGAAGTTCGACGTCGGCCTCCCGGCCGTGCGCCGACAGCCTGCGGCGAAAGCCGGTGAGCGTGATCATGACGCTGTCGGGATGTGCATGTTCGACGGTCTTCTCCCCCGGCCGGTCCGTGTACTCAAGTACGCGCACCCGATCGTTTTCGAATACCACGCGGTACAAGCCGGGGTTTGTTGCCACAGGGTCCTGGTCCATGGCGAGACCTTAGTACCGTCTCCCGCGGCGCGCCAGAGGCTGCGCGCGGGCCTGTACGACGATCCGGCACGCCTGTACTTTGGAGTGGAGGCCGGGGGCGCAGCCCGGACAGGCACACATCGGAGACACGCATGAGCAGCAAGCCGAGTGAACCGGAAGACATCGTCAGCGACGGGGTGGAACAGGGCGGAAGACCCGTCCCTCGAGAGGAAGACACCGCGGCGGGAACGCCGTCGTCGGGCGCCGCGCAGGGCAGCGCAACCCAGCAGGGCAGCGCAACCCAGGAGGGCAGCGCAGCCCAGGAGGGCCACGCAGCCGGGGAAGGCGACGCGCACACGGTTCCCGGGCCCGCCGAAGAAGACGACGAAAAGGCCGCCGACGACCGCGGACTCACCACCGACACCAGCCCGGACTGAGCCGCGGCCGGGCCAGCGCTGTTAGCCGGCGGCCGGGGTGATGTTGACGAGCCAGTCCACCCCGAACTTGTCCTTGCACATCCCGAAGGTGTCCCCCCACGGGGCCTGCTCCAGCGGCATGGTGACACTCCCGCCGTCGGACAGCTTGTCCCAGTAGCCGCGAAGTTCGGTTTCGTCGGTTCCGCTGAGGGAGACCGAGAAGTTGTTGCCGGGGGTGTAGTCCATGCTGTTGGGCGTGTCGGCGCCCATCAGCACCAGCCCCTTCGCGCCTGTCAGCATGGCATGCATGATCTTGTCCTGCTCGGCCGGGTCTTCGCTGGCCTGGAATTCGGCGAAGGTGCTCATGTTCAGTTCGCCGCCGAACACGGACTGGTAGAAGCTCATGGCTTCCCTGGCGTTGTCGCGGAAGCCGAGATAGGGGTTGAGCGTAGTCATAGCCGGGACTCCTCGATAGCGGGTGGCGCGGTACGGCCCGGGGGAAGGGCCCGGGGCTGCGCTGGTTACAGCCATATCCTGCCCCAAACCGGCCCCGGTTCATAGGGTCGCGGATAAGGGGTCCGGCACTGCCCGGGGGCCTCGGCCCCCGGGCAGTGCGCGGCGGCTGGCTAGGCGGTCTGGCCGGCGTGCTCGCCCTCGGCGATCTCTTCCAGCAGTTTGTCGTTGAAGGCCGGCAGGTCATCCGGGTTCCGGCTGGTCACCAGGCCCTGGTCGACAACCACTTCCTCGTCGGACCAGTTGGCGCCGGCGTTCTTGAGGTCCGTCTCCAGCGTGTAGTACGAGGTCAGGTTCCGGCCGTTGACGACGCCGGCGTCGATCAGCAGCCACGGGCCGTGGCAGATCGAGGCGACCGGCTTGTGCTGTTCGAAGAACCCGCGGGCGAAGGCCTGGGCGCCCTTGTCCGCACGCAGATGGTCAGCGTTGACGACGCCGCCGGGAATGACCAGGGCGTGGAAGTCCGCAGCGTTTGCCTGGTCCACGGTGAGGTCCACGTCGAAGGTCTGGTCCTTGTCGGTGCCGTCGAAGCCCTGCAGCTTTCCGCTCTTCGGCGCCACGAGGGTGGGCTCCCCGCCGGCTTCCTTGACCGCGTTCCACGGGCTGGTCAGCTCGACCTGCTCCACGCCGTCGGTCAGCAGAAACGCGACCTTCTTGCCTGCAATGTTGTGTTCCGACATGTGTCCTCCTCTGTCCAGCGCGAGGGTCCGGCGGCCGTCCGGCGGCCGGGGTCCCACGCGGAGAGATTGGTGCCTTACACCGTCAACTCTAGGAAGCAGCAAAATAATAAGCAAGCTGACCATATCGCGGGCAGTCCGGCGCCCGCGCGGCGCCAAGCCTCTGGCCACGGCCCGAAGCTGTGGTTACGCTGGCGGTGACCACAGCTTCGGAACTTCAGGAAGTAGGACGCCATGGACGAACGGGATATTCTCCAGCGCATCACCTCACTCGTGGATGAGGAGCGGGAACTCCGCGAGCAGGCGGAGTCCGCGAGCGCCGACCACGACCATGTTCCCGACCGGCTCCGGCTCCGGCAGCTTGAGGAAGACCTGGACCAGTGCTGGGACCTGCTGCGCCAACGGCGCGCCAAGCGGCAGTACGGGGAGAACCCGGACGACGCCGAGGCGCGGCCGGCGACCCAGGTGGAGGGCTACAACGGCTGAGCCGGGCTAACCCTTGCGGTGCAGGAACGCCTGTACCCGCCACGCGAACTCGTCCGGGTCCGCGGCCGGCCCTACAGGCAGGGCGCGGGCGGGCTGGGACACCGGCGCGAGGCCGGTGTCGACAGCGGCTTTGGCCGCCCTGAGCGAGCCCGCTGAGTGCTCCTGCCAGAGCGCGAGCAGCCCCTCCAGCTCCTGCTCGGTTCCGCCGTCCGCGACGCAGGAGCTGACCAGGCCGATGGCGTGCGCCTCGGGCGCCTCGAGCAGGGTCCCGCGGTAGAGCAGGTCCTTGGTGCGGGAGGGGCCGATCCGCAGGCTCATCCGGTTCGCGAACGAGGGCGGGACCAGGATCCCGAGTCGGGCGATGGGCATGCCGATCCGGGCCGACCAGGCCATCAGCTGCAGGTCGCAGGCCAGGGCCAGCTGGCAGCCTGCCCCGGTCGCCACGCCCTCGACGAGGGCCACGGTCGGCACCGGCAGGTCTTCGACCTGTTGCAGCGCCCATTCGATCGTGGCGAAAATCTCCCGCACGTCTGCGGCGCCGGCATGTTCCCATTCGCGCAGGTCCGAGCCCGAGCAGAAGGTGCCGCCCCTGCCGCGGATGACGACGGCGCGCAGCTCGCGGCCGGCCAGCGACCGGGCGGCGTCCCCGAGGGACCGCCATCCGGCCGCCCCCATCGCGTTGAAGCGCTCACCGCTTCCGACCGTGATGGTGGCCACCGGGCCCGGGCATTCGACGGTTACCGCCTCCATCGTCTGCTGCCCCGCTGTCACTGGACCGCACCCGAACGGCGGAGCTCGGCGATGGAGGGCGCGTCCATGCCGAGGCTGGCCAGGACGTCGTCGGTGTGCTGGCCCAGCAGCGGCGGCGCGGTGCGTACGGACGCCGGAGTGCGCGTCAGGCGCACCGGACAGCCCACCACCTTCATCGGCCCTGCCGTCGGGTGCTCCAGCTCGGCCACCATGCCCCGGGCAACGACCTGCGGGTCGGCCAGGGCCTCGTCGACGGTCTGGATCGGTCCGACGGGGACGCCGGCCTCGTCCAGGGTCCGCACCCAGTCATCGGTGCTGCGCGTGCGCAGGACCGCCTCGATCCGGGGAACCAGGGTGCCCCGGTGCGCCACCCGCGAGGGGTTCGTGGCGTAGAGCGGGTCGCCGGCGAGCCCCTCGTCCCCGAGCGCGGCGGCGAAGCGCCGCCAGAGCCCGTCGTTGCCGACGGCGACCATCACGAAGCCGTCCGAGGTGGGAAACGCCTGGTAGGGCGCGATCGTCGGATGGGCCGAGCCGTAGCGCTTGGGGACGTCCCCGCTGGCGAAGTAGCCGCTGGAGACGTACGTCAGCCAGGAAACCGATCCGTCGAGCAGGCTGATGTCCACCCACTGTCCGTGGCCGGTGCGCTGCTTCTCATGCAGGGCGGCGAGCACGCCGATGGTCGCCCACATGCCGGCGACGAGGTCGGCACTGCTGACCCCGACCCGCACGGGCGGGCCGTCGGCCTCGCCGGTGACGCTCATGATGCCGCTGCGCGCCTGGGCGATCGCGTCATAGCCCGGGCGCAGGGCGTCGGGCCCGGTCTGGCCGTAGCCGCTGATCGAGGCGTAAACCAGGCCGGGGTTGTCCCGGGCGAGCTCCTCGTAGCCGAGGCCGAGCCGGGCCGCCGTGCCCGGCCGGAAGTTCTCGACCAGCACGTCGGCCTTCAGGGCCAGGCGCCGGACCGCGGCCAGGCCCTCGGGCGATTTGAGGTCCACGGCCAGGCTGCGCTTGTTCCGGTTGACGGAGAGGAAGTAGGCGGCTTCCTCGCCCTGGAACGGCGGTCCCCACTGGCGGGTGTCGTCGCCCTGGCCGGGCTGTTCGATCTTGACCACGTCGGCCCCGAGGTCCGCCAGGGTCATGGTGGCGAAGGGTCCGGAGAGGATCCGGCTCAGGTCCAGGACCAGGAGGTCCTTCAGCGGGCCCGGCGGGCCGGCCGGCTGCGGGGCAGCGGCCGGACCGGCGTCGTCCGTTGTCTGCTCGGGGGCGGCGCCCGCCTGCGTCAGGCTCATACCGCCGCTTCCGCCTTGGCCGCGGGGCTTGCTTCGAAGCGGTGGGCCGCCTTGGGCAGGAAGATCAGCGCCAGCATCGCGATAATGCAGCAGGCGATGATGTAGAGCGCGATCGCCGTCGAGTTGCCGTACTGGGCCAGCAGTGCGGCGGCGATCAGCGGCGCGGGGCCGCCGGCGACGACGCTGGCCAGCTGGTAGCCCAGGCCCGCGCCGGTGTAACGGATGTCGGCGTCGAAGCTTTCCGCGATGAGGGCCGCCTGCGGGCCGTATTGGATGTCATGCAGGATCAGGCTCACGATGATCGCCACGCCCACGATGAAGGGCTCCCGGGTGTCCAGCAACGCGAAGTAGGGGAACGCGAACAGGGCTGTCAGCACGATGCCCACGCCGTACACCCGGCGTCGGCCGAAGCGGTCGGAGAGCCAGCCGAAGAACGGCACGCTGACCAGCCCCAGCGCGGCCGCGATCAGCGTGTCGTCCAGGATTGAGTTGCTGCTCAGCTTCAGGTGCTTGACCGCGTAGGTGATCACGAAGGTGATGAACAGGTAGAACGGTGCCTGTTCGGACATGCGGACCAGCGCCGAGAGCAGGATTTCCTTCGGCTGGCGCCTGATGACCTCCATCAGCGGGTTCCGGACGATCTTGTTGGACTTGCGGACAGCCTCGAACTCGGGGCTCTCGATCACGCGCAGCCGGACGAACAGGCCCACGCCGATCAGCAGGATGCTGATGATGAACGGGATGCGCCAGCCGAAGGAGGCAAACCCTTCGGTGCCCGTGATGCCGGAGGTGATCCGGACGACGCCGGTCGAGAGGACCAGGCCGAGCGGCACGCCGATCTGCGGCCAGCTGGCGGAGAAGCCCCGGCGGCCCTGGTGGCCCCATTCCATGCTTAGCAGTACCGAGCCGCCCCATTCGCCGCCGACGCCGATGCCCTGGATGACCCGCAGCAGGGTGAGCAGGATCGGGGCCGCGACACCGATGGCCTGGTAGGTGGGCAGGAAGCCGATCAGCACGGTGCCGAAGGCCATCAGGAACAGGGTGACCATCAGCGTGGTTTTGCGGCCGATGCGGTCCCCGTAGTGGCCGAAGATCGCGGCACCGACGGGCCGGGCCACGAAGCCCACGAACTGGGTGCCGAACGCGGCGAGGACTCCGGCGAACGCGGACTGGCCGGGAAAGAACAGCTGCGGGAAGACCAGGGCGGCAGCGGTGCCGTAAAGGAAAAAGTCGTACCACTCGATCGTGGTGCCCACGACGCTGGCAACGGTCGCGCGGCGTGCCGCCTGCTCCCGGGTCACTGCTTGGGTTGTCATCATCACTCCGTTGTATTGACGTTAAGGGCTTGCGCCCCTTGGGATCTTGCCGTGGTGCTGCGGTGGAATCTCAGGCGGGAACCGCGGCGCCGGCTTGCGCGGCGGCGGCCGGCAGGCGCCCCGCCAGCAGGCGCCCCGCGCCCTGGATGGCAGGGGTATGACCCAGTGCCGTGAGGATCTCGTAGGTGGTGGCCGTCGCTGCCGTGATGACAGGCAGGCCGAGTGCGTCCTCGACCGTCTGGACCGACGCCAGCGACGGCATCTGCACACAGGCGGAGAGGACGACGGCGTCCACCCCTTCCGTGTTGAGCCGGCGCACGATGCCCGGCAGCGCGAGCGGGTCGAGCCGGCCCACTTCCAGGTTGTCGGCCACCGAGAGGCCGATCACGTCCTGCACGGTGATGCCCGCGCCCTCGATGTAGTCGCTGACCGTCCGGGTCAGCTCCGGCAGGTACGGCGTCACCATCGCGACCCGGCGGGCCCCCATGTGCTGCAGGGTGCGGACCAGTGCGCCGGCGCTGCTGGTGACCGCCGCGGGATGGGCGTTGGCCTCCGCGGCCCGCGCAATCACCTCCTCGGAGCCGGCATGGGCGCCGGGGCCCTGGGCCATCACCGCGACCAGGCACGCGTAGGCGATGACGTCGACGTCGGCGTCGGAGACGGACGCGGCGCAGTCGGCGGCCTTCGCCACCATGGCGGCGAGCTCGTCCGGCGTCACGTTCTTCAGGGCCGCCCGGGCGGAGTGGAAGGTGTACCGGTGGCCGGTCGCCTCGCCCTGCCGGCGGAAGAGTTCCGGAAGCTCTGTCTCCATCGTGGTGTTTGAGCTGGGAACGATCAGGCCGATTCTGGACGAGCCGGCGGACGGCCGTGCCGGTCCGGCATCTTCCGGGCCCCGTTGTGTGCTCACAGGCTGTTCTCCAAGTCGTTGTACGCGTCCGTTGTAACCCACATTGTGAGTGCGTGACCCATCCTGCGGGAAATGTTAGTCTGATGTCAATAGCCTTGACGGGTTCTCCCGCGCCGGTGCTGAGCTCGGTGTTGAGCACTACGGGCGCCCGGCGGGACCCGCCCAGAACAAAGGAAACCAGCGCGTTGGCAAGAGAACAGGGCACCGGGTCGACTCCTTTGCTCGTGCTGGGCAAAGTGACAGAAATCCTCAACTGCTTCTCGCTGGAGGAACCGGACCCCACCCTGGCGCAGATTGCTCGCCAGACCGGGCTGCCCACCAGCACCTGCCAGCGCCTGGTGCAGAACATGGTCCGTGAGGGATTCCTTGACCGCGACGGCGACCGCTACCGGATCGGCCTGCGCCTGGTCCGGTGGGCCAGCCCCGGCACCTTCGGACTGGACATCGTGCGCATTGTGCGTCCGATCCTGCAGCAGCTGCGCGACGACACCGGCGAAACAGCCTGCCTCTACATCCGGGACGGCGCCTTCCGCACCGTGGTTGCGGTCGCCGAGACCCGCCACGTGGTGATGCGCCCGTTCCGCGTCGGACAGGTCATGCCGATCCATGCCGGCGCGCCGGGCAAGATTTTCCTCGCCTTCGACCCCGGCGCACGCGAGGCGCTCGCAGGCATCGAGCTGACACGGTTCACCCCGAACACCCCCGGCAGCTGGACCGAGCTGGACGAACAGGTCGAGCAGGCGCGCGCGCAGGGGTTCTATGCCGCCTTTGGCGAGCGAAACAGTGACGTGGGTTCCATCAGCGCCCCGGTCTTTGACCACACGGGCGAGCTCGCCGGGGTGCTAGGTCTCGGCTTCCCCACGCAGCGGGTGACCGTGGCCGACGTCGGGCGCCTGGGTCCCGCGGTGTCGGCGTCGGCGAAGTCCGCCTCCGTTGCCCTGGGGCACCACTTCGCCGCCGCGCCACCCAAAACCGGACGGTCGCGCGGCGCCGCAGCACGCTGACCCACCGTACGCCGTCCGGTCGCCGGCCGGGCCAGCGGGACGCTCCGCCGTCGTCCTTTCGCCGGCCGGCAAGCCGGTCCATGCTGGTGCCATGCAGATCGCATTTCTGGGCGACGTTATGCTCGGCCGGCTGGTCAACGAACGCCTCAGGAGCGCCGGCCCGGCCTACCCGTGGGGCGACACCCTGGCAGTCCTGCAGCGGGCGGACCTGCGGATCGCCAACCTCGAATGCGTGCTGGCCGACGGCGGGAAGCCGCAACCGGGCAAGGTTTTCACGTTCCGCAGCGACCTGAAAAACGCCCGCAGCCTGGCCGCCGCGCGGATCGATGTGGTCTCCCTGGCCAACAACCACGTGCTCGACTATGGACCGGAGGCGCTGCGGGAAATGCTGCCTGCACTGGACCGGCACGGGATCCTGCACACCGGCGCGGGAACGGATGCTGATACGGCCCGGCGGCCGGCCGTCCTGCGGGCGGCCGGGACAGCGGTCGGGGTCGTGGCATTCACCGACAACGAGCCGGGCTGGGAGGCCTCCCCCGGCTCGCCCGGCGTCCACTACGTCCCCGCCGCCGGCCGGGGCAGCCGCCTCGACGAGCTCCTGGACCTGCTGCGGCGGACCCGGCCGCGCGTCGGGCTCCTCGTCGTGTCGGCGCACTGGGGCGGCAACTGGGGTACCGATCCGCCGCCGGAACACCGGGCGATGGCCCGGCGGCTGGTCGATGCGGGCGCCGACGTCGTGTTCGGGCATTCGCCGCATGTCTTCCGTGGCGTCGAGGTGTACCGGGGCCGGCCGGTCATGTACGGCACCGGCGACTTCGTCGATGACTATGCCGTGGATCCGCGGGAGCGCAATGACTTTTCCTTCGTCTTCCTGGTGGAGACCGACGGCGGGACGCCTCGGCGGCTGCGCCTCTATCCCACCGTTATCGCCGACTTTCCAGGCCCGGCTGGCCGGGCGGGGCGCTCCGGAGAGTACGGCCCGGATGGCGCGGCTCTGCGCGGACCTGGGTACCGGGAGCAGCTGGAACGCCGATGCAGGGTGCCTGGAAATCCCGCTGGACCGACCTACGGCACCGCCGCGGCCGTCCCCCGGGTCCGATTGCCCCTGATCTTTCCGCGCCGCAGGGCCTACCATATGCACGGGGGGCACTCGAAAAGCGCCATGCTTACTGGGAGGCCACGATGTTTAACACTGTCCGCAAACTCTTTCCACATCTGCAGCAAACATTCGTGGATCCCGGTCGCCGGCCCCGGTACGGGGCGGCTTCTGCCCCGCCCGACCGCGTGCGGCCCCGTCTCGTCGGCTCACTGGCGGCGCTCGCGCTTGCCACCGGCGGCGGAATCGCCGCCGCCGTTCCCTCGGCCGCCGCGCCGCCCGCCGATCCTGCGCAGAGCTATATCGTCGTCCTCAAGGACGGCGCCGGGGACGCCGGCGCCCTGGCCGCCGCGCAACAGGCGAAGTTCGGGTTCCGGGCCGCCAACGTCTACCGGAGCGCCGTGCTCGGCTACTCCGGGGCGATGACGGCGGCCCAGGCCAGGAAGCTCGCCGCCGATCCAAGCGTTGATTTCGTAACCCTCGGCCGGCACTTCGACGAGCCCGAGGAACCCAAGGCCCCCAACACCGAGGTGGCGCCCTTGTGGTGGCAGCGGATGGGCGGGGATCCGGAGGAAGCCCGGGATGCGGTCCGCGCCGGCGCCGGCAATGACGAGGGCTCGGGCGTCAACGTCGCGGTCATCGACAGCGGCATCGACGGCAAGCACCCTGACCTGAACGTCAAGGGCGGGATTGACTGCACGTCGGGCAAACCGGTCGAGGTGACGCCGGTTGATGTGCTCGGCCACGGGACATCGGTGGCGGGCGTCATCGGGGCCCGCAACAACGGATCCGGCATCATCGGGGCGGCGCCGGGCACCCCGCTCTGGTCCGTCCGGGTCGTCTCGGACACCGGGTCGATCACCGAGGAGAGTCTGATCTGCGCGATTGACTGGGTGACCTCAACGCATAAGGACGACAACGAGGACAATGACATCGCCGTCGCCAACATCAGCATCGGCGGCCCGGGTTCCGACACGGCCCGCTGCGGCAAGGGCACGGACCCGATGCATTACGCGATTTGCCGCTCCGTCCGGGCCGGCGTGGCCTACGCGGTCGCCGCCGGGAACTCGGCCGCGGACTTCGCCGGAACCGTGCCGGCGGCCTACCACGAGGTTCTCACCGCGACGGCCATGGCCGACTTTGACGGGAAACCAGACGGCCTGGCGCCCAGCCTGTGCGGCCGCGATGACTGGCGCCGCCTCGGCCAGCTGGACGACCGGCCGGCGTTCTTCTCGAACTTCGCCGTCAACGCCAAGGACCGGCGGCACACGGTCGCGGCACCTGGGGTGTGTGTCCTGTCCACCGTGCCGGGCGGCTACGGGGTGAACCACGGCACCAGCTTCGCCAGCCCCGCCGTGGCGGGGGCGGTGGCCCTGTGCATCGGCAACGGGACCTGCGAAGGGTCCGGCGCGGAGGTCACCGAGCAGTTCCTGGACATCGCCGCGGCCTACAACAACCGGCACGAGGACTTCGGCTTCATCGGAGATCCGCTCCGGCCGGCCGGCACGAAATACTACGGCTACCTGGCCCAGATCCGGCGGCTCTGACCGGGCTCGGCGCGGCGGCGACGCTCCTGCCCACTTCTTGCCCCGCCCGGCCCGGTTCAGCCGCGCTCTGACCCGGCTCGGTGCGGCGGCGACGCTCCTGCCCACTTCTTGCCCCGCCCGGCCCGGTTCAGCGGCGCGAACCCGCGGAGCGGCGCGGCCCGGGCCCCGCCCAAGGCCGAGGAACTGGGCAGGAACGCACGCGTCCCAGGCTCAAGGGGCCGGCGCCGGTCCGCCGGGGTGGTTCCCGGGCCGGATAGCCGCCGTTTACATGCCGGAAACACACCCGACACGCGACCTTCACGAAACGGCGATTCCTGTAACGTGCCCGCAACGTAGTTCCCGACTGCCTGAAACACGACGCCGCGAGGATTGAACCCGGTTGGGGACCGGCGGCGGGGTGTCCCGGTACAGCGAATTTGTTGAGAAGGGACACGCAGGTGGAACTCACCGCGGGAAACGTCTGGATCATGGTCTCAGCGGCCCTCGTGTTGCTTATGACCCCGGCCCTCGGCCTCTTTTACGGCGGCATGACCAGGGCAAAAGCCTCACTGAACATGATCATGATGAGCTTCGTCTCCGCCGGCATCGTCGGTGTCGTCTGGGTGCTGTGGGGTTATTCGATGACCACCGGCACGGGCGTCCTGGGCGTTTTCGGCAATCCCTTCGCCGACGTCGGACTGGCCCGGCTGTTGGGTTCCCCGGAACTGCTCAAGGCAGGCTTCAGTGCAACGTTCGCGATCATCACCGTCGCCCTGATCAGCGGCGCCATCGCCGACCGGGCCAAATTCACCGCGTGGGCGCTCTTCGTGCCGGTCTGGATCACCCTGGTGTATTGCCCGCTGGCGTTTATGGTCTGGGGCGGCGGCCTGATGAGCCCGGGCGGGGCCGTAAGCTCCCTCTTCGGCCAGGTGATCGACTTCGCCGGCGGCATCGTCGTCGAGATCAGTTCCGGGACGGCCGCCCTGGTGCTGGTGCTGATCCTGGGCAACCGCCACGGTTTCGGCAAGGATCCGGCACACCGCCCGCACAACATCCCGTTCGTCATGCTGGGCGCCGGCATCCTCTGGTTCGGCTGGTTCGGATTCAACGCCGGCGCGGCCACGACGGCGGAACAGGCCGGTCTGATCTGGGTCAACACCCTCGCGGCTCCGGCGGCTGCGATGCTGGGCTGGCTCGTGGTCGAGAAGATCCGCCACGGCCACCCCACCTCGCTGGGCGCGGCGTCCGGCGTGGTGGCGGGGCTCGTGGCAATCACCCCGTCCTGCGCCAACGTCAGCCCGCTGGCCGCCGTCGGCCTTGGCCTGGCGGCCGGCGCGGCATGCTGCGTTTTCGTGGACCTGAAGTACAAGTTCGGCTTCGACGACTCGCTCGACGTCGTCGGCGTCCACTTAGGCGGCGGGCTGATCGGAACGCTGGCGCTCGGCTTCATCGCCCTGCCGGCCGACGGGGCGGCCGGCGGCCTCTTTTACGGCGGCGGACTGCATCAGCTGATCGCCCAGACCGTCGCCGTGCTGATCACCGTCACCCTGTCCGGGCTGGCGACGGCGGTGGTCGGACTCGCGATCCACAAGACCATGGGCTTCCGCGTCAGCCACGAGGCCGAGCTGGCCGGCGTGGACCGCTCGGAGCACGCCGAAACCGCCTACGAGTTCGACGGCCTGGCGCACAGCCGCTTCAACCCGTTCGGCCACCATGTTCACACCCACCACCAGACTCCGGCCCGGCCGATGCCGGTCGGCGCCTCCGCGCCGCACGCCGCCGTATCCTCCGCCGTACCGGCCGTACCCTCCGCCGTACCGGTCGGCGCCTCCGCCGTACCGGCCGGCGCCTCCGCGCCGCACGGCCAGCCGCCGCGCGCGAAGGCTGACAGCTTCGCGTAACGCCACGGCGGGCACGAAGCCCGGCCGCAAACGCCTGACAGAATGGCTTCATGGAACTCGCCCTCGGACTGCTGGTTCTCGTGGCCGTTGTTTGCGCCGGCAGCGCACTGGGCCGGAAACTCAACATTTCCGTTCCCTTGCTGCTGGTGCTCTTCGGCGTCGCGGGCTCCTTCCTCCCTTTTGTCCCGACCATTGACCTGAACCCGGAGCTGGTCCTCGTCGGACTGCTGCCGCCGCTGCTCTACGCGGCCGCACTGCGGACGTCCCTGTTCGACTTCGGTTCCAACCGCCGCGCCATCGGGCTGCTCTCGGTGGGCTACGTCATCTTCGGCACCCTGGCCGTCGGCTTCGTCGTCTGGTGGCTGTTCCCGGAAATCCCGCTGGCCGCGGCGATTGCCCTCGGCGCCGTCCTCGCACCGCCCGACGCCGTCGCCGCGACGGCGATCGCCCGGAAAGTGGGCATGCCCCGCCGGATCGTGACCATCCTCGAGGGCGAGTCCCTGGTCAACGATGCCACCGCGCTGGTCTGCCTGCGTGCCGCCATCGCGGCGATCGCCGGGTCCGTTTCAGTGGCAGGCATCGCCGGTAATTTCCTGTTAGCGGCCGGCGGCGGCCTGGTGGTCGGCGCGGCGGCGGCCTACGTGCTGACCGAGCTCCGCAAACGGATCCGCAACGTCGCCATCAACACCACGACGTCGTTGATGGCACCGTTCGTCGCATACCTGCCGGCCGAGGCGATCCACGCCTCCGGCGTCCTCGCCGTCGTCGTGACCGGGCTGGTGATGGGAACCAAGGCGCCGTCGATGCCCAACGGTGCCGCGCGGCTAAGCCAGCGCAGCAATTGGAACACCGTGCAGTTCCTGCTGGAAAATTCGGTGTTCCTGCTGATCGGGCTGCAGGTCCGCACCATCATCATCGGCGTCCAGGACGACTCGCTCGGCGCCGGACGGATCTGGGCCGGGTGCGCGGTGATCCTGCTGGCGGTGCTGGTGCTCCGGCCGGTGTGGGTGTTCCCGGCCACCTACCTGCCGCGGCTGATCCCCGCGGTCCGCCGCAACGACCCGGCGCCGCCGTGGCAGTTCGCCGCCATCGTGTCCTGGGCGGGGATGCGCGGGGTGGTAACGCTGGCCGCGGTGCTGGTGCTGCCTGCGGACCTGGAGCACCGGTCCGTGCTGATCCTGGCCGCCATGGTGGTGGTCGGCGGGACGCTCACGCTGCAGGGCTTTACCCTGCCGCCGCTGGTCCGGCTGCTCCGGGTCCAGGGACCGGACCAGCGCGAGGACGCCCTGAACCAGGCCTCCCTGATGCAGCTGGCCACCGCGGCCGGGGTGGAGCGGCTGCAGGAACTGCGCACCCCCAACGACCCGCCGGAGGTCGTGGCGATGCTGAAGCGGCGGACCCAGGAGCGCGGGCTGGCGGCCTGGGAGCGGCTTGGCCGGCCGACGTCGGAGGCCGCGACCCCCAGCCAGCGCTACGCACAGCTGCGGCTGGCCATGCTGGACGCGGAACGGGCCAAGGTGCTGGAACTGCGGCGCGGCGGCGAGTACGCCCACGAGGTCCTCAGCGAGGTGCTCGAACGGCTCGATGTCGAGGAGTCGATGCTGGACGTTTCCCTCGACGAGCTGGACACCGCCGCCGAGGGCGGCGGCGAGGGGATCGCGCACCCCGGCGGGGCCTGCGACCACCTCGAATCCGCCCCGGACCGGGAGGTCCCGGGCGACCCCTTCTGCGCGGACTGCCGCCGGGAAGGTACGACGCCGGTGCACCTCCGGATGTGCCTGGCCTGCGGGAACGTGGGCTGCTGCGATTCCTCCGCGGGCACGCACGCGTCCAAGCACTTCGAGGCGACCGGCCATCCGGTCATGCGCAGCGCCGAGCCGGGCGAGGACTGGCGCTGGTGCTACGAGGACGACCTGCTGGGGTGAAGCCAAAGCCGCCCGGCGCGCGTACCCTCAGGCGTTGAGGCCTGCGAGGGATTCCTTCGCGGCGGCGGTCACAGCCTCGGCGGTGATGCCGAATTCCTGGAACAGGCGCTTGTAGTCGGCGGAGGCGCCGAAGTGCTCCAGGCTGATGGAACGGCCGGCGTCGCCGACGAATTCCTTCCAGCCCAGCGCGAGGCCGGCTTCAACGGAGACGCGGGCCTTGACGGAGGCGGGAAGCACGGCCTCGCGGTAGGCGGGGTCCTGCTTGTTGAACCATTCCACGCACGGCATGGACACGACCCGGGCCGGGATGCCCTCGGCCTGCAGTGCCTCGCGGGCGGCCACGGCGAGCTGGACCTCGGAACCGGTTCCGATCAGGATGACCTGCGCCTCGACGGTCGAGCCGTTTTTGGAGGCTTCGGCCAGGACGTAGCCGCCGCGTGCGACGCCGGCGGTGGAGGCGAACGTGTCGCCCTCGGCCTCGCCGGTGCCGCGGTCCCAGGTGGGGATGTTCTGCCTGGTCAGCACGATGCCGGCCGGGTTTTCGTGGTTCTCCAGCATCACCTTCCAGGCCGCGGCGACCTCGTTCGCGTCTCCCGGGCGGACCACGTCCAGTCCCGGAACGGCCCGGAGCGAGGCGAGCTGTTCGACCGGCTGGTGGGTGGGTCCGTCCTCGCCGAGGCCGATCGAGTCGTGCGTCCAGACGTACAGGGACGGGACGCCCATCAGGGCGCCGAGCCGGATGGCCGGGCGCTGGTAGTCGGAGAAGATCAGGAACGTGCCGGAGAACGCCCGGGTGGGCCCGGCCAGGCTGATCCCGTTCACGATCGACGCCGCGGCATGTTCGCGGATGCCGAAGTGCAGCACCCGGCCGTACGGATTGCCTTTCCAGGCCTCGGTCTGCCGGGAGGACGGGATGAACGAGGGCGAGCCTTCGATGGTGGTGTTGTTCGATTCGGCCAGGTCCGCGGAGCCGCCCCAGAGTTCGGGCAGGGCCGGGCCGATCGCGTTCAGGACCTTCCCGGACGCGGCGCGGGTGGAGACGTCCTTGCCGGCTTCGAAGACCGGCAGGGAGGCGTCGAGGTCGGCCGGGAGCTTCCGGGCCTCGACGCGTTCGAGCAGGGCCGCCGCTTCCGGGTTGGCCGACTGCCACGCCTCGAAGCCGTCCTGCCACGCGGACCGGGCAGCGGCGCCGCGGTCCCGGGCCTCGCGGGTGTGGGCCAGGACCTCGTCCTCGACCTGGAAGGAGAGCTCCGGGTCGAAGCCCAGGACCTGCTTCAGGCCGGCGACTTCCTCCGCGCCCAGGGCCGAGCCGTGGATCTTGCCGGTGTTCTGCTTCTTCGGTGCCGGCCAGCCGATGATGGTCCGCAGCGAAATGATCGAGGGTTTGCCCGTCTCGGCCTTCGCGGCGAGCAGGGCGGCGTGCAGTTCGGCGATGTCTTCTTTGTACTCGCCGGTCCGGGTCCAGTCGACCCGCTGGGTGTGCCAGCCGTACGCGGAGTACCGGGCCAGGACGTCCTCGGTGAACGCCACGTCGGTGTCGTCCTCGATGCTGATGTGGTTCTCGTCGTAGATCACCACGAGGTTGCCGAGCTCCTGGTGCCCGGCCAGCGAGGACGCCTCGCTCGTGACGCCTTCCTGCAGGTCGCCGTCGGAGGCGATCACCCAGACCGTGTGGTCAAACGGGGACTCACCGGCGGGAGCCTCGGCGTCGAACAGGCCGCGCATCCGCCGCTGCGAGTACGCGAAGCCGACCGCGGACGCCAGCCCCTGGCCGAGCGGCCCGGTCGTGATCTCCACACCCTTGGTGTGCTTATACTCCGGGTGCCCAGGGGTCAGCGACCCCCAGGTCCGCAGCGCCTCCAGATCCTTCAACTCCAGCCCGTAACCGGAAAGGAAAAGCTGGATATACAACGTCAGGGACGTGTGCCCCGGCGACAGGACGAACCGGTCCCGGCCCAGCCACTCCGGATTCGCCGGATCATGCCGCATCAACTTCTGGAAGAGCAGATACGCCGCCGGCGCCAGGCTCATTGCCGTGCCGGGGTGGCCGTTCCCGACCTTCTCCACCGCGTCCGCGGCCAACACCCGGACGGTATCCACCGCACGGTCGTCAACGCTGGTCCATGACAGTTCTTGCTCTTGGGCGCCGGGAATCCCGGGAATGATGGCGGTGCTGGTGTTCATTTTGTAGTGTTCCGTTCGTTCTTCTGGCAGTTGCGGGGGTGGCACGCAGTGGGGCGGCGTCCCGGAGAACGCCGCCCCACCCTTTACTAGCCGACCTGGTTAGGGCCGCGTTAGCGCTGGGCGGCGGGTTCGAGCTTCAGCATCTTGGCGATCACGAAGTCGAGCTCGGAGTCGTCGAAGATTTTCTTCCAGTCGTCCTTGATGATGGTGTCCTTGCCGTACTGGATCGCGATTTCGCACGCCTCGGAGAACGGGTTGGAGCCGCGCAGGGCGTTGGTGAGGGCGATCTGCACGTGCCCGAAGAGCATCGCCTTGGCGGCTTCCTCGGGGACTCCGGCGGTGTGGACGGTCTCGTGCAGGGCTTCTTTGAGCAGAGTCAGATCATGCAGGCCACGGTCTCTACAAGGGTCGGCTCGAGGATGGCGAGCTGCTTCACGGTGACCCAGTGGACCTCGATGACGGGGGCGTAGATGACCTTGATGGTGGCCTCCGCCGCAGCCCGGGCGGCTTCGCTGGCGTCCTCGTCGATCGCGGCGACTACGTTCTGGGGTGCGCCCTGGCCGCCGAAGGTGTCGGCCCATTCTTCCTTGGTGGTGCGTTCCAGGAAGACCGAGGGGTGGCAGGGGTGGGCCACGGCATGGACGACGTCGTCGCGCTTGGCCAGCAGGCCGGCGTAGGCGGCGGCCGGGTCGAGGGTGAGGAGGATGGAGCCCGTCTTCATCTGCGGGACCACGCCCTGGGACACGATGCCCAGGACGGTGTCCGGGACGGCGAGGATCACGACGTCGGCGTCCTTGATGGCGTACTCGGTGCTGCTGATCTCCCGGCCTTCGGCGCGGACGCGTTCCTGGAAGGCCGGCGAATTTTCGCTGTAGAAAACGGTGTGGGCACTCTTCTGGAGGTAGGCTGAAACGCGCAGCCCCATCTTGCCCCCGGCTCCGACGACGGCGACGTTCAATTGTTCTGCTGACATTTCAGTTACTCCTTAGGAAATCGAGGCTTTGCTGGATCCACTGCCTTTCGAGGCGGATGGTCTCCGCTTCAGAGTACTGCCACGGCAGCCAGTGCTCGATGATCTGGTTGATATTTCTTTCTTTGGGCTGCAGCTTCCTGGCCATGTAGGCATAGTCCAGGAGGCCTTCGCAGAGGGGCGCGCCGGAGTACGTGAATCCGACCATCTCTCCTTGCGGCTAAACGCAAAGTCTTTGATGTGCATGTACAGGACGTAGGGTGAGATGGCGTAGATCACCTCACGCGGGGTTCCAAGGCCGCACGGTGTAGGACGGATCGCTGCAGATGCAGAGGTGGTCGCTGTACACCCGCTTGATGACCTACAGGACGCGCGCGGTAGGGACCTGTTCATAGGTCTCCACTGCGATTTTCACCCCGGCGTACCGGAATACAGGGAGGACCTCGGCGAAAATGGCCACGGCTTCGTCAGCGTAAGGCGTATGGCCCGGGACGTAGAACATGGTACGCAGCAGGGGTGCACCCAGGATACCCGCGATACGCAGGAACTCTCGCAGGTGCACGGGCGGATGCCCTTGGTGCCGAGCTACAGGGATATCCACTGGGCATAGGCAGTGTCAAGGACAGAGGAAAGTTCCGCGTCCGTCATGGATTCGAGCGGCGCGTAATCGCAGATCTGGAAGAGGTCAACGCACAGGGCTGCAGATGCTGACAGTGCCCCGTGGAGGTACAGGGGCGCACTCACCCGGTCAGAGAGCTGCCAGAAGAAGGCATAGCTGCTCAGGCCGATGCGCGAGACAGTGCCGGGCTGCGGGCCAGTGTACGAGCTCATGGCCGGGCTCCGACGGGCTGCAGAAAGCCGGTAGGGCGGCTGTATAGTACAGGATGGTATAGAGCGATTGTGAGTAGTGAGAGAAGAGACAAAGGAAGAGAACGGAGACGGCGTCGTAGAGTTAGCTGATGAGGCCAGGTACGGCGCTACCGCCTAAATGACAAGACTGTAGGACTGGAAGGGAAAGGAGCGCAAGTGCGCATACAAGACGGAGCTAACGGCGCTGATGTAATACGAGATAACGAGCTGCGAAGCGCAGATGGCTCATTGAGAATAGTAGGACAAGATGGTACGAACGGAAGGGGACAAGGACTGAGCGCAGTAGAGGGCGGCGTAGATCTCAGCGATGCACTGAAGGATGGCTTACTGCACGGAGCACTGCTGCGACTCCCCAACGCAGAGCACCGGGTAAGCCCTAGCGATAAGCGCGCCGTCTTCAGGCCGATAGTCCGTCATCCTCCCCGAAGATACGGCGCCGCCGCGTGTCCGATCTCGGCGTAGCGACCGCCAAGCTCGGCGAAGGTGCGACCGAACACCGCGCCAATGAATGCCTCTTCGTCTTACCAGAAGATGTACTGGGCGATGGCTCCGGCTACGGCGGATCAGAGTATCCGCACCGCTTCGGGCAGCGACGGCAGTGCAGGCAGCACGAACACCTCGATCTCGCAGCGCTGCACGGCGAGGTGGGAGAGGGAGACGGCGGAGACGTCGTGGCAGACTAGAGCGTGCGACCGTAGCCGAAGTACATCTTGAGGCAAACGCAGATCACCGCTCCGAGAGCACCGAGCCTAACGCGAAGCAATGACATCCTCGTAGTCCTTGATAAGGGTTACCTTGTCAGCAGAACACAGCCCTCGTCAAACATGTACGTCAACCACTCCAGGGACAGTAGGCGAGACAGTAACAGCCAGACGACGCGCTGGCCGAAGGCAGTACCTGGGCGTTATTGCTGAGGACGGCCCGCTCAACCGAGAAACTCTCGTGGGCGGTGACGGCCGGACCCCGGGGACTTTGTTGGCCGCGATGGCCACGCCGAGGCCGTGCCGCATCCAGGAGCGCGCGATCTGCCTCGCCGGAGGCCACCAGTTCAGCGGCGGAGATGGCAACCGACGGATAGGAGTGTGTGGCTAGTGGCGTAGACACACAAGTAGCGGACGGACTCGACCAGCGAGTTGGATTCAAGGTAGGCCTTCAGAGCTTCCTTGTAGTAGAAGCGGCGTCGTCGGACCAGATGACCAGGCGCAGTTTGGGGCTCATGCGTTTTCCCTAACTTTGTATACCTCGGAGAGTGTGTTGTGGATGGCTCGTACAATCAGGGCCATGGAGACGGCACCGGCGTCCGCGGTGCCGAGGCTGCGCTCGGCGTGCGGGCGGGCGCGGCACATCAGCGGCAGCAACTGGGCGGTGTCTTCGGCGGCGCGCTGCGCGGTGCTGGCCGCGGCGCCACAGGCCAGGTAGAGGTTGAGGCCGTTGTTCACTCCCCGGGCGAGCATCGTCACGGAAGGGAACCAGCACGTACACCAGAGTCTTGTAGCCCGGTTGTGCCTTGCCGAATTCCATGACCGCGGCGGCGACCTGCGCCACACCGGCGGCGATGGCGGCGGCGTAGGGCGTGGCCGCGTCCCCGAGCGCGTCACCGACACTGCGGAGCATCAATCCCCACAGCGCGCCGGAGGTGCCGCCCGCTTTGTCGGCCCATGCATCGCCGGCGATGTGCAGCGTGTTAGCCGCCCCGGCTCCGCGAGCGACGGCGTCCGCTGCGGCGTCGACGGCGCCCCTGACTCAGCGCTCCATTCCGATCCAGTGGTCGCCGTCGCCGGCAACCGCGTAGATCCTGCCGAGCTCCTCGGCATTGGCGTCCACCACGTACTTGGCCGCCCCCAGCGCCGCGAGAATCCGACGCGCTCCGGCCCGGGAGGAGTCCGAGGCAACCGGGAGGGACCGTTCGACGCCGGCGGATTCGACCGCGGTGTCGGGATCCAGTGCGGCGGCCGTGACGGTGCCGCAGGCGGAACGCCGGAGCGTCGGCGGGCGCGTTCCACAGGGACTCAAGTTCGTCATCGAGCCAGAAGAGCGTCAACGAGGTGCCGGCCATGTCGAAGCTGGTGACGAGTTCGCCCACCTGAGGGATCGACGATGTCCAGCCCTGCCTCCGCGAGGAGCTGGGCGACGCGGCGGTAGACCACGAACAGTTCCTCGTATTTGCGCATGCCCAGGCCGTTGAGGATGGGGACCACCCGGCGTCCCGCCGCGGCGGTGCCGGCGGCGACGTCGTCGGGGATCTTCGGTGAGGAGTTTGCCGACGAGCAGCTCGGCGAGTCCGTCCGCGGTGGGGACGTCGGTTTCGCCGATGCCGGGCTCGCCGTGGATGCCCATGCCCACGGCCATCCGTCCGGTAGGGGACCGAGAACAGCGGGTGGTCCGCGCCGGGCAGGGTGCAGCCGCTGAAGGCGACGCCGAAGGAACGGGTGCGGTGGTTGGCGCGGGCGGCGATCTCACATCTACCTGGTACAGGGTGCGGCCTGCTTCCGCGCCGGCGGCCGCCTACTTTGAAGACGGTGAGGTCGCCGGCAATCCCGCGTCGCTTCGAGCGGATCGGCCAGCGGAGCGAGAGGAAACGTCATCGGTGACGGCGATGCTGCGGCAGTCAATGCCCTCCGCGACGCAGGCGCTCCTGCGCTTGGTTGAAGTGCAGGACGTCCCCCGCGTAGTTGCCGTAGCCCAGGAGGACACCGCCGCCGTTGCCGGCGGCTTTCGCGACGTTGTAGACCTGCTGAGCGGACGGGGAGGCGAACAGGTTGCCCATCGCGGCGCCGTGGGCGAGGCTCTGGCCGACCAGACCGGCGAAGGCCGGGTAGTGTCCGGAGCCGCCGCCGATCTACAAGAGAGACCGGCGTTCCGGGCGTGCTTTGGGTGTTGCGGACAACGCCGCCGGAGACGCGCCGGACCCAGCGGCTGTGGGAGGCGACGAAACCGTCGATCATTTCTTCAGCGAACTCTGCGGGGTCATTGAACAGGCGGGTCATGGGTACTCCTGGAGAAAAAAGCTTTGGGTTGGTGCCCGCCGCGGCCTGGGGGCACGCGGCGGGCACCGGTCTGTTGCTGGAACGCCCCGGTGGGGCGCGCCCCGGGGTTAGTGCGCGGAGGCGGACTCTTCGGCCGTTGCTGCCTGCACTGGGGCGGTGGCTGCGTTCGGCGCACCGCGGCGGGCGAGGAGCACCATGAGGATGGCGGAGAGGATCATGAACCCGCCCACCACGAACATGGGCACCGTGTAGCTGCCGGTCCAGTCCTTGAGCCACTGCCCGTGATGTATCCCGCGCTGAAGCCGGCCAGGTTGCCCACGGTGTTGATCAGGGCAATGCCGGCCGCTGCGGCGGCACCGGTGAGGAACTGGGTGGGGAACGGTCCAGAAGTTCGGCAGCGCCGCAAAGATGGACATGGCCGTGATGGTGATGACCGCGATCGTCGCGGCCGGCGAGCCGGCAAACAGTGCCATCGGGATGCTGAGTCACACCTGCGAGGGCCGGGACCGCGATGTGCCAGGTCCGGACGCCGCGACTTGCGTGGCGTCCTTGAGACCAGAAGTACAGGGCAAACGCTGCCGGGAGGTACGGAATGGCCGTGATCAGGCCCTTCTGGAAGACGTCAAACTTGGTGCCGTAGAGCAGCCTTCGAAGCCCGCGATGATGGTGGGAAGGAAGAACACCGAGGGCGTAGAGGCCGTAGATGAAGCCGAAGTAGATCAGGGAGAGCATCCAGACCCGGCCGTTGCCGAAGACGAGTGCGGACGCTGACGTGCTTGTTGCCCGCGGCCGTTTCGCTCTTTTCCTTTTCCAGCGCACCGGTCAGCCAGGTCTTTTCCTCCGCGGTCAGCCATTTGGCATTTGGCCGGGGAATCGGCCAAAAGGTAGAACCAGGCGATGATGCCGATCAGGATGGCGGGGATGGCCTACGCCGAAGAACATGAAGCGCCAGCCCTCAAGGCCGAAGAACAGTCCGTGCTGCTGGATGAGCGCAGCCGGCCAGCGGCGCCCCGATCACCGTGGTCAGCGGCTGGGCCAAGTAGAACAGGGCCAGGATCTTGCTGCGGTGCGCGGCACGGTACCCAGAGGCTGAGGAACAGGATGGCGCCGGGGAAGAAGCCGGCCTCGGCCACACCAAGGATAAAGCGCAGGATAAAGAGCTGGTCGACGTTGCCACACCCAGGTGAAGAGCAGCGGAGACGATGCCCCAGCTGACCATGATGCGCGCCAGCCAGCGGCGGGCGCCGAACTTGTGCAGGGCCAGGTTGCTGGGGACTTCCAGCAGGATGTAGCCGATGAAGAAGACTCCGGAGGCGAAGCCGAACTGGGCCGCGGAGAGCCCGAGATCCGAATTCATGCCGTTGGGTCCGGCGAAAGAGATCGCCGTGCGGTCCAGATAGTTGATGAAGAACATAAGGGCGACGAACGGCACAAGCCGGAGCGCCACCTTCTTGATGGCGGATCTTTCGACCACTGATTGCGTGGTGTCCACATTGACTCCTAAATGTCGGGATCCTGTCGCGTCCTGCGCTGGAAGCTACGGGATTGGTCTCTACGCGTAGTCCCGGACGGCTGGCCAGGCTCCGACTAAGCGTGTGATTAAAACCATAAACCGTTTACGCCAAATTGGTCAACCGGTTGACATGTTATTTCTTAAACCACACGGTGCGTCGGGGCCGTCCTGCGGTTGTTACGCTTTGAACGTGTCCGCTAACTCCGCCGCTTCGTCGGCCAAGATCAGTGCCGCCCTGGGTTCCATGGAGCAAGGCTCGGTTGTGTCCGAAGTTGCGGAGCGCCTCCTGGGCTACTTCACCAGCGGCGACATCGCGGTCGGCACGCGGCTCCCGGCCGAACGCCAGCTGGCAGCCTCCCTCGGGGTCGGCCGTTCGGCGGTCCGCGAAGCGCTCGCGGCCTTGGAAATCCTGGGAATTGTCATCGTCCGTCCCGGCTCCGGGACGTACCTCCGCGACGGCATTTCCGAACTATTACCCCGGACATTGAGCTGGGGACTCATGCTGGGCGCTCCCCGCACCCGGGAACTGGTGGAATTGCGCGGCGGCCTCGAGGTCCAGGCCGGACAGCTCGCCGCCCTGCGGATCACGGACGAGGCCCTCGAGAGGATGCAGACCAACCTCGCCACCATGGAGTCCAGCCTCGACGACCTCGCCGCCTTCGTGGAAGCCGACGCCGCCTTCCACCGCGAGATCGCCGAGGCCTCCGGCAACCAGGTCCTGCAAGAACTCCTGCAGAGCATCCGCTCGCTGCTGCGGATCTGGGTGGACCGTGCCCTCACCGAAAAGGGGCACGCCGCGGCCGCCCTGGCCGAGCACTGGGAGATCTTCCGCGCCCTGCAATCCCGGGACGAAGCCGCCGTCACGGGGGCCATGCGGGCGCACATGGACACGGCTTCGCGGCGTCTGCTGGCCGGGTTCGACGCCGACCGCACCGAACCCTGAGCAGCCCCTCCCCATCGGGACGGGCCGGGCCCAGGCCGACGCCGGCGCTGCCCCGCCGACGACCTGCTGGGGTGATGCCAAGCCCGCCCGCCGCGCGTACCCTCGGTTTGTGGACATTGTCGAGTTTTTGTCCGAGCGCATTTCCGAGGACGAGGCAGCGGCCCGGACCCTGCTAAGGGACCGGACCGTGTCCAAATCCGGCGAATGGTACGAGCAGCGACTGCTGCTCGAATGCGAGGCAAAGCGGCGGCTGATCGGCGTCGTCGAGGCCGCCCGGCAGTCGGCACTGGCCGCGATGGTCAGCGATTCCCTCCAGGAGACCCACTGGGCGCCGCGATCGCTGGACTGGATGGAACGCTCCCTGCAGGCCCTGGCACTCCCCTACTACGAGCATCCGGACTTCGAGCAGGGCTGGCTGCACCCCTGAAATATCCGCGGCCGCTATCCGGTTAGCCCGGATATGACAACTATTGGAATCATCGGTGCAGGACACATTGGCAGCCAGCTCGCCCGCAAGGCAGTGGAGCTGGGCTACGACGTCGTGATCAGCAACTCGCGGGGTCCGGAAACGCTGGCGGACCTGGCCGGCGAACTTGGCCCGCACGCCCGCGCGGCCACGGTCGCCGAGGCTGCGGCGGCAGGCGATTTCGCCGTCGTCACCGTCCCGCTGAAGAGCATCAAGGACATCCCGGCAGAGCCGCTGGCCGGCAAGATTGTGATCGATACGAACAATTACTACTGGGAGCGCGACGGCAGGTTCCCGGCGCTGGACGACGGCGAGGCCACCACCTCGGGGCTGCTCCAGGAGCACCTGCCCGGATCCAAGGTGGCCAAGGGCTTCAACCACATCATGTACACGCAGATCACCACCGACGGCGCCCCTGCCGGCACGGAAAACCGCCGTGCGCTGGCCACGGCGAGCGATTTCCCGGAGGCGGCGGAGCTCGTGACCCGGTTCTATGACGAATTCGGCTTCGACACCGTCAACGTTGGCCCGCTCTCCGAGAGCTGGCGGGTGGAACGGGACCGGCCCGCCTACGGCGCCCGGCAGAACGCGGCGGAACTGCGGGAGAATCTCGCGAAGGCCCCGCGCACCATCCCCGCGCACTGACCCGCCGAGGTGACAGTTCACGGCAGTGTCCGAGCTGGACACTGCCGTGAACTGTCACCTCGCGCGGGCTAGTAGCCTGCGCCACCACGGCAGCTTGGGCCCCGGTTCGGGCGGGGTCACGGCGGCGGCGGCCGCGGCCCGCCGTTCCCGCCAGAGTGCCACCTCGGCGTCGGCGTCGCGGGTCTTGGTGATCACCGGTGGGCCGCCCTGGAGCTGCCGCCGGGCGTCGATCACGCGGGCGTTGAAGTCCGCCAGGATGTCCCGCACCTGCTTTTCCGTGAACTGGGCGTCAAGCCGGGCATCGAGTCCGGCGTCCTCGCCGCGGAGCAGGATCGCCGTCGGGCCAAGGCCGGTGATATTTTCCCGCTGCAGCAGGCCCTTCACCCACCAGTCAGGGTCGTAGACCTCGCCGAGCCCCGGGATTGGCTTGCCCGCGTACTTGAGGTTGTCGAACTTGCCCTGCGCCATGGCGTCACGGATCAGGTACTCGGCTTTCGCAGCGTCGTCCACCTTGGCCCGCTTCTGACGCAGTTCCTCCTCCGCGGCGGCGAGCTCGTCATTCTCCTGGACCGTGCTGCCGGTGGCCCGGATGGAGCGCAGCTCGGCCGCCCGTTCCACCCGGCGCCGGAACGCCGAACGCCCCGCGTCGCCCATGAGCCACCGTCCTTCCCGGTTGTCGGAATCAGGGTTCCAGTATCCGCAAATCCGGCAGGCCGCGAAAGGCGCGCCCTCGGAGCAACCGGGCAGGGCCGGGCCGGGCCGGGCCGTCTCAGCGTCGAGATGATAGTTCGCGGCAGTGTCGCGCCGAAACACTGCCGTGAAGTGTCATCTCGCGCCGGCGTTTCAGTCCTCCAGGCAGATCACGAAGCTGGGGAACACATGCCGGCCCGGGCATCCGTCCACGACGTCGATGGCCCGGCGGAGGTCCGCGAGGTGCGCCGGCGCCAACTGCAGCGGCAGTTCTTCCGGCTGGTACGTGGTGTAGATCGGATAGTCGACGCCGGGAGCCCGCGACATTTCGATGTGGCAGCCAAGGACATGGCTGACGGGGTGCGCGGCGCAGAATTGGATCAGCCGGTCGATGGTGCGGACAAACGCCGGCCAGTCATGTACATAGAGGCGGCCGGGGTAGACGGTGTCTCCGGTGAACAGGATGCCGGTGTATGCATCGTAGAACGTGACGGCGGCGCTGTGGTGCCCGGGGCTGGGCCAGCATTCCAGGACGCGGCCGCCCAGGTCCACCCTTGCCACCGACCCGCCCGCGCCGCCGTCGTCGTCGAACCCGAAGAACTCCCATGCGTTGCGCTTCCCGGCACCCACCACGAGCGTGCCGGGCCGGTCCGCGAACTGGGCATCCCCCGCAACATGGTCGCCATGCGGATGGGTGTGCAGGACCAGCAGCCCGTAGTCCTCCCGGGGGTGTGCGGCCAGCCAGGCATCGATGACGCCGTCGACGACGCGGCGCAGCGGGAAGAACTCCGCTTCGGCCGTGGCGCCGGTGTCGATCAGCACGGCGCGGCTGGCGCCGAACAGCAGGAACATGAACGGCGCCTCGTAATTGACCGCCATGTTCTGCCGCAGGACAAAGGTGTGCTCGTCGTAGGCGTGGACCTGGATGTCCTGGTCCGTGTTGTGCTTGGCGGACTCCGAGCCGTGGATCCAGGACACGTCGAGGTTCCCGGCGCGGGGGACGCCGGTGATGAAGTCGAGCGCGGCGCCGTCCATCCCTACAGCCCCGGCAGGACCTGGTCCCGGACCTGCTTGCGCAGGATCTTGCCGAGCATGGAACGGGGCAGGTCCGGGACCGGGACGATCCGGCGCGGGACCTTGTAGCCGGCGAGGTGCTCGCGGCAATAGGCGCGCAGTGCGTCCTCGTCCAGCGCGGTGCCGGGTTCAAGTTCGACGGCGGCCACCACCAGTTCGCCGCCGCGCTCCAGCGGCTTGCCCACCACGGCGGCGTCCCGGACGTCCGGGTGCAGGCGCAGCACGGCTTCCACCTCGGTGGGCGAGACGTTGAAGCCGCCGGTGATGATCAGTTCCTTGGCCCGGTCCACCACCGTGGTGAAACCGTCCTCGTCGACCGTGACCACGTCGCCGGTCCGCAGCCAGCCGTCCGGGGTGAGGGTTTTTGCGGTTTCCTCCGGGTTGTTCCAGTAGCCCTGGAAGACCTGCGGGCCCTTGATCAGCAGCTCGCCAGGCTGGCCCTGCGGGACCTCCACGGAGGGATCATCGACGTCGACCACCTTCATCAGGGTCGACGGGAACGGCACCCCGATGGTGCCGGTGCGGCGGGTGGGATGGAAGGGGTTGCCGAGCGCCACCGGGGAGGATTCGGTCATGCCGTAGCCCTCCACCAGCAGGCCGCCGGAGACTGACTCCCAGAGTTCCACCACGTGGTCCGGCAGGTTCATGGCGCCGGAGATGCAGTACTTGCAGGAGCGTAGCGAGATGCCCTTCTCCTTCGCGGCCATGGCGGTGCGCTCGTAGATCGGCGGGACCGCGCAGTAGACCGTGGCCGGCGACTTCTTCATCGCGTCCAGGATCAGGTCCGGGTCGAATTTGGGGAAAAGAACCAGCAGGCCCTGCTTGCGGATGCCGTAGGTCAGATAGAGGGTCATGCCGAAGGCGTGGAACATCGGCAGGATCGCGTAGAAGATTTCCTTGCGGTACTCGGCACCGGCCATCCAGGCCTCGCCCTGCAGGGCATTGGAGTACAGGTTGAAGTGCGTGAGCATGGCGCCCTTCGGCCGGCCGGTGGTGCCCGAGGTGTACTGGATCGCGGCGAGGTCCTTGACCGTGGGGCGCGGGTGGGCAGGGTCGATCCGGCCGTGGCCCAGAAGCTCCTTCCACGGCATGGTGCCCGGTGCGGGGGCTGTCAGTGAGGCACGCGTTTCCCGCAGTTTTTTCACCGGCAGGCTCAGCGCGAGGCGCTTGGCCGCGGGGAACGCCTCCAGCAGGTTCACCGAGACCACGTGGTCGATTTCAATGTCGGCCGGGAACTCGCGGACCGCGGCCGCGGCCTTGTCCCAGGCGATCACCACCCGGGCCTGGTGGTCCTCGAACTGGTGCCGCAGCTCGCGCGAGGTGTACAGCGGGTTGTGTTCGACGACGACGGCGCCCAGGCGAAGCACCGCGTAGAAGGCGACGACGTGCTGCGGGCAGTTCGGCAGGACCAGCGCCACCCGGTCGCCGGCGCGGACACCGAGCCGGCGCAGGCCCTCGGCGGCCCGGTCCACCTGTTCGCCGAGTTCGGCGTAGCTGGTCCGGCGGCCGAAGAATTCCAGCGCCGGGGCACTGCCGGCCTCGGCCACGGACCGCTCCAGCATCGCCACGAGCGACTCGGTGGGCAGTTCGATCTCGGCCGGGACCCCCGGCTGGTAGTTCTTCACCCAGGGCTGCTGGTCAGTGTGCTCCATGCCCACATCATTTCGCGAACTGCGGGCCGGAGCGAATCACGACGCTCCCTCACTTTTGGCGGCTTTTCCGCCAACGCTCCCTCAGCTGTCGCAGCAACACCGCCAACGCTCCCTCAGCTGATCTGAGGGAGCGTCCTCCAGATTTCCCCCGAACCTGAGGGAGCGTCTAGAGGAACCTACAGCGCGGACCAGCCGCCGTCGGAGGCCAGGACCGCGCCGTTGACGTTGGTGCCGTCGTCGCTGAGCAGGAAGGTGATCGAGGCCGCCAGCTGCGCCGCGGTGGCGGGGACCGGGATGTTGGCGCCCATCAGCGGGCCGAGCCGCTCGGCGGCGAGCTTGGACCCCCAGTCCGCGACGATGTTGGTGAGCGTCGCCCCGGGCGCGACTGCGTTGAAGCGCAGGCCCTGCGGCCCGTACATCACGGCGGAGTTTTTGGTCAGCCCGACGACGGCGTGCTTGGACGCGGTGTAGGCGGCGCCGGCGGCGGATCCGCGCAGCCCGGCCTCGGATGCGACGTTGACCACGGACCCGGCGCCTGCCTGAAGCATCAGCGGGACCACGGCCCGGGTCAGACGCATCAGCGCGGTCACGTTGACCCGGAAGACCCGCTCCCAAATTGCGTCGTCTACCTCGTGGACCGGGGCGAAGTTGTCCATGATGCCCGCGACGTTTGCCAGCGCGTCCACGCGGCCGCCAGCAGCGGAGACCACGGCGGCCACGGTCTCCTCGGCGGAGATGTCACCGGCCACCGGCACTATGTCCAGCCCCGCGTTCGCGGCCACCAGGTCATCCAGCCGTTCCTGGCTGATGTCGGCCGCGACGACCCGGCCGCCCTCCTTCGCCACACGCAGCGCGGTCGCCAGGCCGATGCCGGAACCGGCGCCCGTGACGATGACGGTCTGGCCGGCAAAACGGGCCGGCGTGATGGTTTCCTGCCATGAAGCGTCGTTGCCCATAATGTTCCTCCGAAGGTGCCCGATCCTGACAGCGCCAGCTTATGACAGTCCGCGTCCGCGCGGACCCGATAATCCTGGATTTCCCGCGGGGTGGCAAGGCCGCTGGATGCCGCGGTTTGACGCGGGCAGCTGTAATTGTTCACAGTGAGTCAGTGCTCTTGAACGTTGAACAAAGCGCCCCGGGCATTATTGCCCCCGCCGCCCGCCCCCTGCGCAGGCAAATGGCCGCCCTGCTCGGTTTCCTGGCCGCGTCGTGGGCCGTGTCGCTGCTGGGCTCCCTGCCGATCAGGATGAACGGCGACTGGTATGCGGCGGCGGACAAGGCGCCATGGACTCCGCCGGGGTGGATGTTCGGTTCGGCGTGGCTGGTTTTGTATGCGGCCATGGCGACGGCGGCATGGCTGGTGTGGCGCCAGCAGCTCTTCCCGCGCCGGGACGCGCTTCGCGCCTACGGCGGGTTGCTCCTGCTGAATTTGGCGTGGCCGCTGATGTTCTTCGGCCTCTATCCGGTGTTGGGCGCAGCCGCCCTGTGGCTGGCGCTGCTGGTCATCGCGGCCCACGTCGTAATCGCGACCGTCGCGGTGTTGCATTTCGGCCCGATCAGCACGACGGCGGGGGTCCTGATGCTGCCGTACGTCTCGTGGCTGGTCTTCTCAGCCAGCCTGAACCTGTACGCCGCAGTACACAACTAAGCACGCGCCCCCGCGCCGCGGCCGCAGCCGCAGGGGCAGGGGGCGGCCGCAGGGGCAGGGGGCGATGCCGCTCAGGCGTGGGCGTGCTCGGCCAGGATCGCGTCGACCTGGCCCAGGGCGCCCTTCATGCCTTCTTCCATGCCCATGGCGACGATCTTCTCCATCTGCTCCTCCGTTTCGAAGGTGGACAGGACGGTCATCCGGGTGCGGCCGCCGATCGGTTCCAGCGTTACGACGCCGCGGATGGTGCCCAGCTCGGCCACCGGGTCGCCATTGTCGTCCGCGAACCCGTCGTCGAACTCCAGGCCGCGCGGGGCGTCGATAGTGACGAACCGCCACCAGCCGCGGGCTTTCTCCCCGTCCGGGCCGGTCATGTAGTAGCTCGCCTCGCCGCCCGGGACGAAGTCGTGCTTTTCGAAGGTGGCCGGCCAGGTGGGCGGCCCCCACCAGCGCTCGAGCTGGCGCGGGTCTTCCCAGATCTGCCAGACGCGGTCGACGCCGGCGTCGAACTCCGCAACGATGCTGAGGCTGAGTGCCTCGAGATTCTTGACTGAACTGATGACTGTCATGTCGAACCCTTCCCATCTTCTGCTTCTTTGGTTTCTGTCCTGCCGGTGGAGTGCCGGCCAGTCGCTGGTTCGGCGAGCAGGTCCGCGATGCGCCCGGCGCGCTCCCGCCAGATCACCTCATACTCATCGAGCAGGCCGCGGGCCCTTTGCAGCCCGTCGTGGTTGGCCCGCACGATCTGCTCCCTCCCGCGCTTTTCCTTGGTCACGAGCGAAGCACGTTCCAGTACTGCCACGTGCTTCTGGACGGCGGCAAAACTCATGGCATAGAGCGCGGCGAGGCCGGAGACCGAGTATTCCCCTACCGTCACCCGCCGCATGATGTCTCGGCGGGTGGTGTCGGCGAACGCCTGGAACAGACGGTCCGTCGCTGCGTCACCTAACTGATCTACAACCATTTGGTTGTAGAATAGGCCTGCAAGATGGCGGTGTCAATGCCCTGCCTCAGCCGAGGAACGTGCGGTGGATGTCGCTGCCGTAGCGGCGGACAATGTCCCGCTTCGCGGCCCGGAACGCTTCGAGGTCGCCGGCGCTGCCGTGTTGCTCCATGCGGCGCCGGGCCAGTTCATCCGCGATCACGTCCAGGAAAAGTTCGGCCAGCAGCAGCCGGGCGGAGTCACGGAACCGTCCACGGCCGTCGACGTACAGCTGGACCGTGGGCGCGGCGGTGTTGATGATGACCTTGCGTTCCGCCGGACTGTACACGGCACGGTCCGCGCTGTTGTGCAGGCTGCGGAAGTCGTAGCCGGTGAACAGGTCGACGCCGTGGTCCCGGCTGGGGCGGCGGGTGTCCCGGCGCATCGCCGGATGGCCGGCGGCGACGGCCGCCCCCGGGTGCGGCGGCTGGTCGGCGCCATGCCGCGAGGCGTGGTCGGCGATCACGATTTCGGACAGCGCCCAGTAGTCGCCTGCGCGGGCGGTGAGCTGACCCCGGTCGCCGGACTGCCCCCCGGTCACCGCCCATTCCAGCCGGCTGGTCCCGCCCAGGCCCGCGACGGCGACGGAGACCGGCGCCGGCTCGATCCGCATCGAGGCCGGCAGCTCCAGCTCGAAGCTGAGCGTCCCGCCGTCGGGCAGCTGCGGCGGGTCCAGCAACAGGGCCACGTGGAACGGATGCCCCGGCGGCCGGTAGTAGAAGGGGGTAGTGAAGCGCAGCGCCGCCGCCTGCTCCCCCGACGCGGCACTGTCCCCGTCGCCGGCCCCGGTCGACGGTGCCGTTTCCAGGCCAAGGTCGACGACGGCGGCCTCGTTCATGTGCTGCAGCAGCTGCTCGATCATTTCGGCGGTGCGGCCCGAGGTGGTGGCGCGCTCCAGGTGCGTGAGTTTTTCCTTCTCGGCGGTCACGGCGCCGGCAACCATCCGGCTGACAGCTGCGGCGAACTCCGCCACAAAGGGGTCCCGGAGGTTCAGCCCCTCCCGCTCGTCGCTGATGATCGCCCGGCCGAGGCCCAGCATGCCGGTCAGGGCGTCACAGGACACGGTGCCGAAGAGGTACTCGGTCCCCACCTGGTTTTCGAATGCGAACAGCTGGCAGTCCAGGGCAGCTTTCCCGGAAAGGACAACCAGGCCGTTGGTACGTTCGTCGCCCTTGAGGGCCAGCTCGGTGTCGGTGGCGCGCTTCAGGGTCAGGGTGAAGGGATACGCCCGGCCCTCGAAGCTGACGTTGCCCGGCTCGTCCGGGCCGAGCAGCAGCTCCGCCGGCGGTTCGCGGTACCGGACCGGCACCGTCCGGTGCTCACCCGAACCCGGCTGCCCCTGGTCCAGCTCCACCGACCGCCGGTCCAGCACCGCCCGCAGGTAAAAGTTGTCCGACAGCGACTGCAGCAGGGTGCTGTACTGGCTGATCCGGACGCGGGGATTATCGACGACGACGCTGACCCGGGTGCCACCGGCGGCCGGGTCTTCGTCGATGCCAAGCCGGGCGTAGTCGGCCGGGAAGGCGCGGCGGTCCTCGCCGCCGTCGTCGTAAAGGTAGCCGCCGTTCTGGCCGCGGAAAACGTCGATCCGGGTGAACCGGCCGGCCTGGACGGTCTCGATCCAGCCATGGCCCAGGCCGAAGATCGCCTGCTTGAGGCCACGGCCGAAGTAGCCCCGGCCGTCCCCCTCGCCGCGGGCCAGCGGGCTGTGCGCCCCGCCGTAGCTGAGGATCCGGCTGGCCTGTTCGAAGGACATGCCTTCGGCCTGGTCGCTGACGGAGAGCACGGCCCCGGTGAGGTGCCGTTCGTAGCGGATGTGGATTCGGCCGCTGGCCCCGGCGCCGGTCGTTTCCAGCCGGGCGTAGCTGTCGTCGCTGTTCGTGATCAGCTCCACCAGCGCCTTCTCCACCGAGGCGAAGCGCCGTGAGTCGATCCCGATCACGCGCTGGTCCACCTGGATTTCGGCAACGGTCATGCTGCTTCCCTCGCTACCGGGACAGGGCCTGCCCCTCCTCCCCGGACAGTAGCAGTCCGGCCGGGAGCAGCCTAGGGGCTTACGACGGCGGGGGGCTGCGCGGGGACGTCAGCAGCCTCCGGTGCGGTGAGGAAGTTCTTCAGCCACGTGACGGCGTCCGCCCGGGAGGTGAAGAATTCGTGCGGGTACCGGGTGTCCCGGCTGGTGGCGGCGGCCACCACACGGTCCACCGCACTGGATCCCAGCACCGCGATGGCCACCACGTCCACCGACTTGGCGAACTCGTACCGGGCCGCGGCGCTGATCTCGACGTCGGTCATAACGGAGAGCATCGGCAGCTGCCTGCCCTCGCCGATCAGCGCCGTGGCGCGCATGGCATCGCGCGCGTCGTCGACGTCGACGAACGAACCGGGTGTCCAGACCGACTCGAGAATGCCGTCCCTGACCTGCAGGGAGTTCTTCCCGTCGGCAGCGAGGAGTGGTTCTGGCATCATCCGGCCAAGTCTAGGCCCGGCCGCGCCGTGATCGGCGGCAACACGGCACGGTCCGGGCAGAATCCCGTCAATCAGCGCAACCCGGCGCGTTTGCGCCGGTCCTTCTTGCCGCGCAGGTCGCGGTTGAGGCGGCGGTCTCCGTGGTAGAGGATGGATGCCCAGTCGATCTCCTCGGGAGCCTTCGGCAGGATCTGCGGCGGGGCGGGCGCGGGCTGTTTCGGCTTGACGTAAAGCCAGTTCAGCACGCCGAGGAAGATGTCCACGATCGAGTTCCTGATCCCGATGTAGGCGCGGATGGCGTAGGCCGCCATGACCGCGTTGAACGCCGCGAACACCGCGTTGGTCCAGTTCTGCTGCGCAACATCACGCCAGGCCGTGAACAGCGAGAACGCCACAATCGCGTACGGCGCAATCACGTACAGCGCCGGCGCGGCCGTCCGGTCCTTGACCTTCGGGGTACGCGCGAACGGGATCTTGTCCCCGGTCAGCGCCTGCTGCAGCGATTTCAGGACGCCGGCGAGGTTGACCGGCATCAGCACCAGGTTGAACCCGTAGATCCGGAAAATGTCGCTGAAGCGGTGGCCGGACTCGCGCAGGTCGCTGCCCATGGCCAGGAAGTACGGCAGCGCGGCGGCGAAGACCAGCGGGCTCAGGAGACGGCTGTCGTACGGGTAGGCCAGCAGGAAGAGCAGTCCGAAGCTGGCCCAGGTCAGGGACGCCATGTAGTTGACGCGGAGCATGATTTCGCGGGCGCGGACATCCATGTCCAGGCCCCGGCGGTGCCGGATGGTGTCCCACAGCTTGGGCAGGATCAGCAGTCCGCCGTTGGCCCAGCGGCGGCGCTGCACCACGAGCGAGCCGAAGTCCGGGGGCGTGGCACTGTAGCTGAGCCGCTCCGGGTAGTTGACCAGGTCCCAGCCCTCACGGCCGAGGTCGACGCTGGATTCGGTGTCCTCAATGACGGTCCGGTCCTGGATGTAGGTCCGCACCTCGAAGCCGCCCTCGGAGGTGACCTCCACGATGTCCTCCAGGGCAATCTTGCGGATCACGGCGTTGGCACCCACCCAGAACGTGGCACCGTACCGGGTCATTCCCTGGTGCTGGATGTGCTGCAGGTCAGTGGTCGCGCCGGCGACGCGTTCGATGCGCGTCGGTGCGCCGCGGAATGATGAGTACGGCGTCTGGGTAACGGCCACCCGTTCGTTGCCGGGCGACTCGAGGAAGTGGACCAGGCGCAGGCAGTAGTCCCGCAGCAGCAGCGAATCGGCGTCGAGCGTCAGGACATAGGTGCTGTCCGCGATCACCAGATCGTCGTCGGCGGTCTTGACCGCAGGCCGCAGCACCGTCCCGTCGGCGGTCTGCTCCTTGCGCCAGCGCTGTCCCATCAGGCTGAGGTAGGAGTTCAGGTTCATGGCCTTGTTCGCTTCGTGCGACAGGCTCACATATTTCTTGCGTTCAAAGGTCGAGACGCGGGCGTTGAAGATCCAGGTCAGCCTGGCGTACAGCTCCCGGATGCGGTCCGGTTCCGGCGCGGCGCCCTGGGCGTTGGCCGCGTAGAGGGCGGTCAGGACCAGGCGCAGCTCGCGGGCCAGGCCCATGAGCACCAGATCAACGAAGAATTCATCGACGTGGTCCTCGACCTGCTCCGCCTCCGCCATGCCCTCGAGCCAGCCGGCGGCGTACTCGTATTCCTCGATCAGGATGGGCAGCTCGGCGTCGTGCCGCCCGTCGCCGGCACGCCGGTTGAAGGCCTCCAGCGCGGCATTGACACGGGAGGCGGGCTCTTTGAGGGTCCGGGTGATGTTGGCGGCGAGGTCCCGTGTTGCCTGCAGGCGCTCCTGGTCGTCGGGATCCGTGGGCGACGGCGGGTCATCGAGCAGGAGCACCACGGACAGGTCCGGGAACTCCTGCAGCGCCGCGGACCAGAGTGTGGCCCGGACTACCTGTGGTTCTTCCGCGTAGGAGGGGATGAGGACCGTCACCCCGTCCGTGTAATCGGCGAAGTGGCGGTCAAGCTCGCCGCGCGGAACCCTGCGGTGGTCCCGGAAGCGGTTCAGGGCGCCCTGCCGGGCAAGCAGGTACATCAGAGCCGAAAAAGTCAGGAATGTTACGACGACGACATAGGAAACAGCCTCGGCGCGGAACCTGAACCCTGCCGTGGGGTCGTCGATCAGCGCCCTGAGGACGGTGGTCACAACATAGGCCGCCCAGGCGAGCACCGTAACGACGATGGCCACCCGGCCGAGAATGATTTTCCGGCGCGACGGTTCCGGGTGCACGATGGCCAGCGGTTCCGAGCGCCGCTCGGCGCCCCATTGGCGCCTGCGGCTCTTTGTCGCCTGGTCGTCGGCGGAAGTATCTTCGGGCCGCGGAACGGCCAAGAGGTCAGACATGCATCCCCATCCACATCATGTGCACCCCCAGCGGACACACGGCAGGCCGCATTCCCCGTCAATTTGGGGCGTGACCTGCCCTTATACTAAGCGCAAGACCCCAAAAATCTTGTCCCCGGGCCAACTGACCCGGCGGCGGCAGGATCTTTGGCCGCGAATCAGCGTGGGCGGGGGTTGCAGCACGACTCATGACAAGCATTGGGGTACTTCTGTGTCGAACCGCTTTCCCGGGCGCCGCCTCTCCAAGTTGCGGCTTGGAATCCTCGTATTGGTCCTCGTTGCCCTCACCGGCGGCTCGTACCTGGGGCTCCGCTCATTCCAGGACGCCAATGCCGCGTCCTCCATTCCCTCGGTGTTTTCCGGATACGTGGACGTGACGGCCACGCCGAGGTTCGCGTTTGAGTCCCCGAGCACCGCTGAGGCCAGGGGCGTCGTCCTCTCGTTCATCGTTTCGGACAAGCAGGACCCCTGCACGCCGTCGTGGGGCGCCGCGTACGGCCTCGCCCAGGCCGAGTCGGATCTGGACCTGGACCGCCGGATTGCACGGCTGCGGCAGGTCGGCGGGAACGTGGCTGTCTCCTTCGGCGGGCAGATCAATACGGAACTGGCTGTGGGGTGCACGGACCAGTCCAAACTCACCGCAGCGTACCGGGAAGTCGTGGAGCGCTACGACCTAACGTCAATCGACCTCGACGTCGAGGGATCGGCGCTGGATGACACTGCCTCCGTCGACCGGCGTGCGAAGGCCGTGGCAGCCCTCCAGCAGGACCGCAAAGACAGCGGCAAAAACCTCGCTGTGTGGCTGACCCTGCCGGCGGACCCTGCCGGACTCACCCAGACGGGACGGGACCTGGTCGCCCGCACGCTGCGCTCCGGCGTCGAACTGGCCGGCGTGAACATCATGACCATGGACTATGGGGCGAGCAAGCAGGCCGGCCAGTCCATGTACGCGGCGTCCGCCTCCGCGGCGGATGCCGCCCACACCCAGCTGCAGTCGCTTTTCCGCCAGAACGGCGAGGACCTCGGCTCGGACACGGCCTGGCGCAAGCTCGGCCTCACCCCGATGATCGGCCAGAACGACGTGGCCGGCGAGATCTTCACCCTCGACGACGCGGCGTCGCTGAACGCCTACGCCAAGGCCAAGGGTGTCGGCCGGGTCTCCATGTGGTCGCTCAACCGTGACCGGACCTGCGGCAGCAACTACCCGGACATCACCAAGGTCTCCGACAGCTGCAGCGGCATCAAACAGGGCGACGCGTTCTTCTCCACCGTCCTGGGCGCCGACGTCATCCCGACGAAGTCCGCGCAGGCGCGGGCCACACCGGCTTCGGCCAGCCCGACCGCCACGGTCACCGACGATCCCTCCACCAGCCCGTACCCGGTCTGGAACGAGACGGGACGTTACGTGGCAGGCGACCGGATCGTGTGGCAGGCTAACGTCTACGAGGCCAAGTGGTGGACACAGGGCGACCGCCCGGACAACCCCGTCGTGCAGGGCGCTGCGGCCCCGTGGAAGCTGATCGGCCCGGTCCTGCCCGGAGACCGTCCCAGCCCCCGGACCACCATCCCGGCTGGAACCTACCCCGAGTGGTCCGCCAAGACGGTCTACCAGCGCGGCTCCCGGATCCTGTTCGACGGCTACGCCTTCGAAGCCAAGTGGTGGACGCAGACGGACAGCCCGCAGGCCACGCTCGAGGGTGCCCCTGACTCGCCGTGGATGAAACTCACTCCGGCCCAGCTGGCCACGCCGGCGAACACGGCTTCGCCCGCGGCCTCCGCTTCTGCCACGGCAAGCCCCTCCCCGACGGCCACTGCTTCGGCCAAAAAGAAGTAGGCAGCGGGGCCCGGCCGCTACCGGTCGAGGCCCAGCCGGGCGGCGACTGCGGCGACGCGGGCCCGCTGCACGGCGTCCAGTCCCCTGATCGGCAGCGGCAGGCAGTTCCGCGGGGCCAGCCCCAACTGCTCGGCCAAGGCCGCGACCACCCGCAGGCTCCCGCCGAACTCGGCAAAGAGCTGCCACAGCGGTGAGAGCCGGGTGGATTCGGCGAGAGCCTCCGCCGTCCGACCTCCTCGGACGGCCCCGGCGATCTGCAGGGCCAGGGCCGGCAGGGTGCCGCCGATGACCGAGTACCAGGCATCGCAGCCTGCGGCCAGGCCGGTGGCGGCCGTCGCGTCGCCGGAAACACCGATGGTCACGTGTGCCGGGACGACCGCCCGGATTTCCCGGACCCTTGCCTGCGCCTGTTCGGGATCGGCCGGTACCCCGGGGATCTTGATGGACGCGATACCGGGCAGCTCCGCGATGCGTCCGTAGAGTTCGGTCGTGAAGGTGAAGTGGGTGGTGCCCGGGTTGTCGTAGACGATGACGGGCAGCGCTGACTTGGCGGTCACGGTGCGGAACAGTTCGAAGGCGTCGTCGTCGGTGAGCGGCTGGTAACTCATCGGGGCGAGGAGGAGACCGGACGCCCCGGCCTGCTCTGCCTGTTCGGCGTTCGCGAGCACCTCGGAGGTCCGCAGCGCACCGACACCGATGAACACCGGCGTCCCGCCGGCATGTTCGACGGCGAGGCGGGCAACGCGGGCCCGCTCCCGGCCGCTGAGGTAGGCGTAGGAACCGGTGGATCCGAGGGCGGTAATGGAGTCCACCTCCGCCGCCGCCAGCCGGTCGACCAGGCGGCCGAAGGCCATCTCGTCAACCGCGTCGTTGGTCAGCGGGGTCAGGGGGAAGGCACTCACGCCGGTGAACATTGTTCCAACTCCTTACGGGGCTTTGGCCGGCGTCGGCCACCGCGTTGCGCGGCGGCGCCAGCGAGGATGACAAGCAGAATGCCGACGGTCTGGATGGCGGAGGGTTGCTGGTGCAGAACGAGCAGCCCGAGCAGGACGCCGAGGGCCGGCTCGAGGGCCATCAGCGTCCCGAACGCCGTCGGTGTCATCCTGCGCAGGGCCAGCATCTCCAACGCGAACGGCAGGACGGGCAGCAGGAGGGCCAGCCCGGCCGCGGCGGCCAGCGTCCCGAACGTGAGGTGGCCGGCGGCCTGCGGGATGCCGACGGCTGCTGCTGTCACCGCGGCAATGGGCACCGTGAGCGAGAGTGTTCCGATACCGGTGAAGCGGTCACCGATCCGCTGGGTGAGCACGATGTAGGCGGCCCAGGCGAGGGCCGCGAGCGCGGCGAACCCCACGCCGACCGGGCTAAAGCCGCTCTGCCAGGGCTGGGTGAGCAGAATGACCCCCAGAAGCGCGACCGCGGGCCAGATCAGCGCCCGGCCGTTGTGGCTGCGCACGGCGGCGACGGTCAATGGGCCGAGGAATTCGATCGCGACGGCGGTCCCGAGCGGAATGTGCTCGATCGCGGCGAGGAAGGCCATGGACATCAGGCCGGTCGCGACGCCCAGGGCGATCAGCGTCGGGACATCCCGGCGGCGGACGGTGCGCAGCGGAGGCCGGGCGACTGCCAGCAGGATGAGCGCCCCGAGGCTAAGCCGGAGCCAGGCAGTTCCGCCCGCGCCAAGGGCCGCTACCAGGTCCAGGGACAGGGCGGAGCCGAGCTGCACCGAAAGCATGGCTGCAACGGCCAGTCCCCACGGCGGCACGGGCACGTTGAACGGGGAACGTGTTCTCATCTGGCCTCTCCGGTTCCGCGGACGCCGCCGAGGAATTCACCGGGAACCGCGGCGTCACGCATCGGACGCTCCGGCCGGTGCCCGGCCCCTACGCCCGGCTCGAAGACCGCCAGGGAGAATCGCGCCGGCTCGGTGCCCGGGTTGGCGTAGGAATGGGCCGCGTCGCCAGGGAACGTGACCGCGTCTCCGGCCTTCAAGGTGACCGGCTGGCCTGCGGCCACCACGGTGACCGCGCCCTGTTGCACCTGGAGGAGCTCCTTGGTGCCGGTGGAGTGCGCCTCGCTTGCATGCTGCTCCCCCGGCGCGAGTGTCCAGTCCCAGAGTTCCACCACATCGGGCGGTTCGGTGCCGGCCACCAGCACCCCGAAGCCGCCGGAGTCCCCGGTCCACAGTGCCGCGCCCTCGCCGCTCCGGGTGACCTTCACCGGTTTGGGCTGCGGGGATTCGACCAGCGCCGGCAGCCCCACGCCGAGGGCGTCGCTGATCCGCAGCAGGGTGCCCACGCTGGGGTTGGCGGCTCCCTGCTCGACGTTGACCACCATGCGGCGGCTCACCCCGGCAGCCTCGGCCAGGTGGTCCAGCGTCCAGCCCCGTGACTGCCGTTCCTGCTTCACGCGCGCACCGATTGCCGCCGCGAGGTCGGTTGTGCTCTTATCCATCAGTGCATCATACTGCACTGGAAGTGCACTTTACCTCCCGAATGCGGGGATGCGGCATCAGCCCAACGCGGTAGCGATCGCCAACCCTGCCAACACGAGGGACACCGGGGTCATGAGCAGCCGTTCATGCCTGCTCTTGGACACAAGGTTGGGAAGCACGCTGAGCACCAGATAGGCCGCAATCACCCACATCGCAACCACGGCAATAAACGGCTCCGGCAGGATCGAGATCAGCCCGGCGCGCTCCAGTGCCACGCCGGCAAAAACCGCGTAGACCATGGTTGCAACCGCGCTGCCGACCCGGAGCCGGCCGGGGAGCACCGCGTGCTGGCCTCCCCAGGCGAACCGGCCCAGGGGAAGCCCGGCGATGAGCAGCAGCTGGAATACGGCAAGAAGGCCGAGCAGCGCACAGAATGTAAGGGGAAGTACCGGGGTCATGGGGTGAAGACTACTGGGCGGAACGTGCCGGTCCGCGAGCGCGACACGTTCACTTCGTTGTCATCCTGCGCTCCCTGGCTCTAGATGTGATGCACGCACCGGGCCGTCGAGTGCAGTGGCCGACCGGCCAGGAGAACGACGGCGCTCCGCATGGATGCGCCGTCGTCACCATCGGCGCCTGGGCGCCGGGGACGTCCGCCCGTCCGGCTGTGATCAGTCTCACCTGCAATAATCGCCGCCTGGCTTGAGCTGGCCGTCCGCCGTTGTGCATCATAAATGGGCACGCTGGGGCGTTAACTCCCCCGCGTGCACAGCCCCGCTCCCCGTTTTGACGCTGCGCGTCCGAAGCGAGGCAGGGGCACCATCCTGGTGGACGCAATGAGGCCAAACCGGTGAGCTCGCCGAGCCGCCACGGTCTCCGGCGTTCCCGGGCTGGCCTACGGCGGCTCCGCATCGGTGCGGCAGCCGGACACCCGGATTCAGAAATGGAAGCACTGAACAATGACGTTTGAAACTGCCAGCACTGTCACCCACAAGCTCGTGGACCGCTCCACGATGCACCACGAACTGGACGCCCTGGTCCAGGACCTCTCCGTCCGGCACAACACCGCAAAATCCAACATCGCGGTGCACGCCAGCGGCCCCAACACCTTCACGCTGAGCCTGAACCACGGCGCGGCCAACCTGGATTCGGCCTCCGCCTAGCAGCACCTTAGAGCAGAACACCACGACGACGGCGGGAGGTTCCCGCCGTCGTCGTGGTGTCTGCGGGGCAGCGTCTGCGCTATTCCGAGGGCGCCCGAGGCCGTAACGATGTATGCCTTGCTATCCCTTGCCCCAGGCAAAACACTAAGCCTACTGTTTATCTGTAGCCGGCGTCAGGCAGGGATTGGAGCAACCATGGCCAGCACATCCAATGTCAATCACGGACGCGCGACAACCGCATACGGGGGAATCGGACTCCCCGGCACGATTCTTGGTATCGGCCTGGGCGGCTTCGTCGACGGAATCCTGTTGCATCAGGTGCTGCAGTGGCACCACATGCTCTCCAGTTCGGACACCGCCAACGTGGATATTGGTTCCTATCCCGTGACGACGGTACACGGCCTGCAGATGAACACCCTCTGGGACGGCCTGTTCCACACGTTCACGTGGTTGGCGGTGCTGGTGGGGCTCGGGATGCTGTACTCACGGGTCCTCGGCTCCCGCGGCCGGGTCTGGGCGTCCCGGGTGCTATGGGGCTGGATCGTGCTTGGCTGGGGCGTCTTCAACTTGGTCGAGGGCCTTGTTGACCACCAGATCCTGGGCATCCATCACGTGATTAGCGGCGAGTACCAGACACTGGCTGATGTCCTGTTCCTGGTCCTCGGGGCCGCACTGATTGCCGGGGGCTGGTGGATGCAACGCAGCGGCACCAGGGTGGACCTCACCGGCGCTGAAGGCCGGCCTCTGCCATGACACCGACCCACGGTGGACACGTGCCGCAGCCTTCTGCCGGCTTCGGCGGCGCACTTCCCTTGATCTTGCTCGGGATCCTGGCGCTGGGGTACCTCTTGCTGGCCCGCGGCCGGGGAAGGGAGCCCAAAGGCTGGAACCGGTGGCGCACCGTGGCCTTCTTGGGCGGTGTGGTGCTGTTGGGCCTAGGGCTGACGCCGGCGGCGTCCCCCTTTGCCGAAGGCCGGCTTCCCGCCCACATGTACCAGCACTTGCTGATCGGCATGTATGCGCCGCTCGGGCTGGTCCTCGGCGCACCGGTGACCCTGGTGCTCCGGTCCGTGCCCCGGCGGCAGGGGAAACGCATCGGACGGATCCTCCGATCCGCACCGGCGCATGTGCTGGCCCACCCGGTGACCGCGCTGACGCTCAATCTGGGCGGCCTCGCGGCCCTGTACTTCACTCCCCTGTATGCGGCCGCTTCCCGGGAACCGGCACTGCACACCCTCATACATATGCATTTCCTGGCGGCCGGTTATTTGTTCGCCTGGGTCGTTGCGGGGCCGGATCCGGCGCCCGCCCGCCCCTCCGTTCCTGCACGGCTGGTGTTGCTGGGCGTGGCCATAGCCGGTCATGCGGTGGTTTCCCAGCTTCTGTATGCGGGATTGTTCGTCCAGGTTCCGGCGCCTGCCGGGGAACTGCGCTTGGCAGGCGAGTTGATGTATTACGCCGGCGACATAGCGGAATTGCTCCTCGCCTTCGCCCTGGTTTCCTCCTGGCGGCCCACCCGCGGGATTCGGCGCCGCACCCCGCCGCAGAAGGCGCTTGCGGGACCGGTCTGAGGCGCCAGTGGTTCAACCCGGTCCGGCACAGGAAGGACCCGCGCAGGCGGGGCCGCCTTGAAGCCCTGCCTGCGCGTGCCGGTCAGGAGAACCGGCCGGGCCGGAAGCTGGCCAGCATCGGGTGCTTCTTCCCGGTCACGATCTCACCCGCAAGGAGTTCGCCGGCAATGAGGCCGAGCGTTGCCCCCGAATGGGTGAAGGCCACAAAACAGCCGGGCACCTGTCCGAGTTCGCCGAGGACCGGCTCCCCGTCGCCCGGGATCGGTTTATAGCCGATCTTCCAGGAGGCCGGCTTGAGCTCGGGGTGTCCGGCGATCAGCTTGGACGCTTCATCAGCAAGTTCCTGGACCACGTCGTCGGGGATGCTGAAGGAACCGTCGGTGTGTTCGGTGATGTGTTCTTCATACCAGTCGTGGTCCAGGGCCAGGGCGTTTCCGGGGTTCGGCCGCACGGCTGCCCGCGGGGTGTTCAGCACGGCCTTCAGTCCGTGGTCCACGGGCTTGGTCAGCACCAGCATGGAGACCGGGGAACCGTTAGGGATGTCGACGCCCAGGGGTGCGACGACGGCGGGCGTCGCGGCGCCGCACGCCACCAGGATAGCGTCCGCGGCGTAGGTGTCGCCGGCGGCCGTCTCCACGCCGCTTGCCCGCCCGGCAGCGACCGTGACGGAGACCTTGCCGGCATGGAGTACCAGTTCCCCGCCCAGCTCGTGGAACTCCTCCATCAGGAACTCCACCAGTTCGGGCAGGCTGACCCACCCCTCGCCGGGGTTGAAGATGGCACCCTCGGGCACGGCGGCCGGGTCAACGCCGGGAACGGCTGAAGAGAGCTGTCCGGGGGCCAGGAGTTTGGAGTTGTAGCCGATGGACGTCTCGTAGTCATGGCGGGCGTCGGTGGCGGCCTGCTGTCCCGCGGCGTGCCACATGAGGCCGCCGCCGAACTGCAGCCAGTCCCGGTCCGGATCCGCCGCGAAGAGGGTCCGGTAGCGGTCCACGCCGGCGACCCGGAGCTGGTGGTACGGGGTGGAACGTTGCTCCGGCGGAGTTCAGCCAGGACAACGAGCGGCCGGTGGCCTCGCTGGCCAGGCCGTGTTCGCTCAGGAGGATCACCGAGGCGCCTTCGCGGAGCAGGTGGACGGCGGTGGAGACGCCGAGGATGCCGCCGCCAATGACGGCGACGCGTTTAGTTGAGGGCGTGGAGGACATGGGTCTTCCTTTCTATGCATAACGGGTGCTTGAAATTTCGCGCGGGCCCTGTCCGGGCGGCGCGAGGTATGGCTAGGCGAAAGCGCGGAGGTTTTCGATAACCCTCAGGACCTCGAGCGACTCCTTGGGGTCGACCGGCAGCCGGCCCTCCCCCCGGAGCGCCGCGGCCAGCCGGGTGTAGAACTCGGGGTAGGCGCCGTGCCGGGCAGGCACGGCCTCGGAGGCTCCGTCGACGCCGAGGACCCCCCAAGAGCCCTCGGGCTCGACACCGTAGGCCGGGTTCGACGGCGACATGCCGTCCGCCAGGGCGGCTTCCTGGCTGTCCAGCCCCTGCTTGGTGTAGCCGGCCCCGGAGCCCAGTACATGGAACCTCGGGCCGACCCGGGCCGCCATGCCGTTCATCCAGAGCCGTGACCGGACTCCGGATGCGTGCAGTAGCGACACAAATGCCTCAGTGTCGGCGCCATCCTGGCGCCCGTGGTTCGAGGTCTCCGCGTAACTCTCCGCCACGGGCCCGAACAGCTGGATGGCCTGGTCAATCAGGTGGGCGCCCAGGTCGTTGAGGATGCCACCGCCGTCAGACGCCGCCGCAGTGTCACGCCAGTTTCCGAAACCGTCCGGCCGCCACCATTCAAAGCGCGACTCGAAGCTGCGCACCTCGCCCAGTGCCCCTCCCCGGACCAGATCCTGAAGCGTAAGGAAGTCGGCGTCCCAGCGCCGGTTCTGAAAGACCGTGAGCTGCACGCCGGCGTTGGACGCCCGGGTGATGAGTGCTTCGCCCTGGGCCCGGCTGGTGACGAACGGTTTGTCCACCACCACGTGCAGTCCGCGGTCCATGGCCGCTGCCGCGAGGTCGTAGTGGGTTTGCGGGGGCGTCCCGAGGACAACCAGGTCGAGGTCGCCCGCGACGTCGAACAGCGCCTCCGGCGTCGGGACAATCCGGGTATGCGGGTGGAGTCTTGCCGCCTCCGCGGCGCGGGGCTGATCCGCTGTGACAATCACGTCCAGCGAGTATCCGGGATGGGCTGCGATCAGCGGCGCGTGGAAGACCCTGCCGGAGACGCCGAAGCCGACGACGGCGGTGCGAACCCGGTCCGCTGAACCGACGCCCATCACAGCACCTCCGACAGGAACCGCTGGAGTCGTTCGCTTTGCGGGTTGTCAAAGAGCTGGGCGGGGGTACCGGATTCGACGACTTCGCCTTCGTCCATAAAGACGACCTGGTCAGCGACCTTGCGGGCGAAGCCCATCTCGTGCGTGACCACCAGCATGGTCATGCCGCGGCGGCCCAGTCCCGCCATGAGGGTCAGCACGCCCTTGACCAGTTCCGGATCCAGCGCGCTGGTGGCCTCGTCGAAGAGCATGACCTCCGGTTCCATGGCCAGGGCGCGGGCGATGGCGACGCGCTGCTGCTGTCCGCCGGAGAGGTCCCGGGGCCGGTGGTCGGCTCGCTCGGCCAGGCCCACTTCGGCAAGGCGGCGGCGGGCACGTTCCCGCGCTTCGGCCTTGGGCATGCCCTTGACGCTCCACAGCGCAAGCGCAACGTTTTCGAGGGCGGTATGGTCCGGGAAGAGGTTGAAGTGCTGGAAGACCATGCCGATGCGGGCCCGCAGCAGATCCGGTTTGACCTGCAGGGCACTCTCGCCGGCCAGGAGCACGTCCCCGCTTTTGGGTTCGTGCAGCCGGTTGACCCCGCGGAGCAGGGTGGACTTGCCGGAGCCGGAGGGCCCGATGATGCAGGTGGTAGTACCCGGCGCGACGTTGAGGCTGACGTTGCGGAGTACCTCGATTTCACCGTAGGCCATGGTGATGTTCTGCAACTCGAGGCTGGAACCGTGGAAGGTCTCGATGTCGGACGCGATGTTGCTGCTGGCGGTGTTGCTTGCGAGGCTCATGTGTTGCTCCCGTTGGACAGCGGTGAAGCCGCGGCGAGTTCTTTGACTTCCTGGAGCCCGCTATTGGGGGCAGCGGGCCGGCGGCGGCCGGTGCGGAAGCGGTTGTCAAAGTAGTTGACGAGGTGGGTTAGGGGCACCGTGATCACCAGGTAGAAGATGCCAGCCAGGACCAGCGGTGAGAGGTTGCCGGTGAGTACGGCGGCGTCCTGGCCCACACGGAACAGTTCGCGTTCGGAGATCAGCATGCCCAGGAAGTAGACCAGAGAGGAATCCTTGACGATCGCGATGAACTGGTTCACCAGCGCCGGCAGGACGCGGCGGACGCCCTGCGGGACGACCACGAGCGCCATGGATTTTGCATAGCTCATGCCCAGGGCCCGGCAGGCTTCGCCCTGGCCCTTGTCGACACTTTGAATGCCGGCGCGGAAGATCTCGCCGATGTATGCGCTGGCAATCAGGCTCAATGCGATGATTCCCAGGGGATAAGGCGACGGACCGAAAATCGACTGGCTGAGGCGGCCAGGTCCGTCGGCCGGAGCTGTTCATCGGTCAGGAGTACCTTGCCGCCTGGGAAGCTCAGCTCGCAGTCGGAGATGTCCTCCCCGCCGGTGGTGAGATAGGGGTGGGAACCGCAGCCGTAGGGTGCGCTCGACCGGCCCGAGTTCTCGGCTCTTAGCTCCACCAGCCCGGAGTCAGGCTCCAGTTTGTACCGGGCCGAGACGTCGAGTTGAAACGGATCCCCGGGTTCACCCTGCAGCCGATGGATGAGCGCTACCTCAGCGGAGGAGCGCTACCTCACCTGCCAGTCGCGCCACAGCAGGATACGGTCACCATTATGCCCTCAGCTACTCGGCGCCCCGTCAGGTCCCCGGCGTCCACCGCGGAACACTTGCGGAGCCACCGGGTGTCTGGAAACCGAGGTGTCCCAGGCAGGGCTCCTCGAAACGGCCGGGCTTGTCGGCGTAGAAACCGCCCGGCTGGAAGAGGCTCTTCGGAATAGCAACAGCCCCCAGACAGCCGAGGAAGTCACCCGCCAGTTGGAATACCTGGCGATAGCGCTCCGGAACGCCGTCAACATCTTTGACCCCGATGTGATTGTGCTGGACGGGTTTCTGGGCGTGCTGCACGCGCTCTCGAACGGCGGACTGGAGTCCCGGCTGCGGACACAGGCTTTGGATGGGCCAGCCGAGCACGTGGGGATTTACCGTGCGGGGCTCGGCTCCGATCTCATGATGATCGGCGCCGCGGAACTGGCCTTCTCCGGGTTCCTCGCGGACCCCGCAAGTGTAGGTCGTCTTCCTGTGCCCGTCCGAGGGAACTGAACCAAGGCATCCCCGACGCCGGCGGCGGGCAGTGATCTGTCGGCCTGCCCCGATGTCCCCTGCCGGGCCAGTTGATCCAACAAGCCGATGCCGAGTCGTAAGACGCGCAAAGGAATGCCCTCGGCGGCCGTATGGGCCAGGAGGTCACGCAGATCCGACGACCCTGCGCCCGGGTGGCCCCGCAGCACTGAAGTCCACAGCATTTCCACCGTCGTTACGGCCTCAGTGGCACCTGTGGGTCTCGCCACCAGCCACCCCCCCTGGTGGCTGTCACCCTGGGGGCGCCCGGCAGGCCCTGGCAGATTCCGTTGACCGTGGCCGCGACAATCAGGTGTTGCCGCATCGTTCGGACCGGGCCGAGGATGGGATCGGGCACAACCGTTCGTCCGCAGGCACCGCACATTGATCTTTCCTCCCTATGGCATAACGTCGCCGGAATTGGGGCCGAGGGTTTGCCCCACAAAGAGGTTCCCGCCGGGGTCGCTGGCCAGCAGCAGCGCTGCGGGTGCCACCTCCGCCGGGGTCCCGAAGCGCCCCAGCGGAAGCTCGGCACGCTTCGCCGCTTTCCAGTCCTCGGAGATCCCGTCGACGAGCGGAGTCTCTATCGGCCCAGGGGCGATGCTGTTGACCAGCACGTTGTCGCCGGCGGTTTCCAGGGCCAAAGCCTTGGTCAGACCCACTACCCCGGCCTTGGCGGCACTGTAGTGGCTGAGCCCGGTTCCGCCCTTGATGGCCAGCTGGGAGGCGATATTGATGATGCGGCCCCACTTCTGCTGCCGCATCTCCCCCACCACCTCCCGGCAGCAGAGGAAGACGCCCGTCAGGTCAACGGAAATCGTCTCGTTCCACATGGCCAGGGTCATGTCCTCCAGCCGTGACTCGGTCAGCAGGCCCGCGCTGTTGACGAGGATGTCGATCCTGCCCAGTTGTTCCCGTGCAGCAGCGAAGGCGGCCTTCACGCTCGCTTCGTCCGAGACGTCGACGGTGACGGTTCCTGCGGCGCCTGACCGGTCCAGGATGACCACCCTGTCACCGTTAGCGCTGAAAGCCTCGGCGATGGCCCTGCCGATGCCGCTGGCCCCGCCCGTCACCACTACGGACCGGCCCGGCCCGACAGGGGAGGTGTCAGTGTTGTTCATTCGTTCCTTCCAGGGATTCTCAGGCCCGCATCTTGATGGTGAGGCCGCCGTCGACTATCAGCGACTGGCCGGTGACGTAGACGGCGTCATCGGAGGTCAGGAAGCCGATCACGCTGGCGACCTCCTCGGGCCGGCCGACCCTGCCCCACGGAATGTCCTGCCCGGCCCGCTTTAGCCCCTCGGGCCCGAGCGAGTTCACCGGATCCAGGGATTGCGGAGTTTCAATAAGGCCCGGGATGACGGCGTTGGCGCGGATGCCGCGCGGTCCCAGCTCGGCGGCCACGCTACGGACGAGCCCGAGCACGCCCGCCTTGGCGGCCGCGTAGTGGGCATGTTCCTCCCAGCCGTAGACGCCCCCGGCAATTGAGGAAACCGCAACCATCGCCCCGCCGTCGGTCATCCTCGTGGAACCGGCACGCAGGGTCCGCAGCACACCGGTGAGGTCGACGTCGAGCATGTCGTCCCAACGTTCGTCGGTCATCTCGCCCAGGGGCGAGTTGCGCAGGATTCCGGCGTTCGCCACAGCGTAGTCCAGCCGGCCGTATTCCTCGACGGCGCGTTCGGCGAACGCATCAACGGACGGGGTGCTGCGGACATCCACCTCATGGATCACCGCCTGGCCGCCTGCGTCTTTCACCAGGCGCAGCGTTTCTTCCGGGTCGTGCGGATCACCGGGGAAGGTTCCGATCACCGCATGCACGCCGCGGTGGGCGTAGTGGACGGCGAGCGCCCGGCCAATCCCGCTGGCGGCCCCGGTGATGACGGCGACCTTTGTGTCCCGGGTCATGCT
>CAVZJX010000005.1:0-122645 GCA_963775715.1 uncultured Actinomycetota bacterium
CCGGCTTCGGCCGGGCGCGCCCTTCTGTCGTGTTGTGACGAGTTTGGCGTGGTGAGCGGAAATTGGCCGGGAGACGGGGTGCGTCGAAGGCTGCCTGCTCGTCGTCCGGGAGGGCTTCCCGGGGCGCTGCACGAACGGGGAGGCGCGTGCGTGCGAGAGTATGGGGGCGAGGAGCCCGATCACTGGGGTCTGCAGCCGCGTGCCCTTGACGGCGTTCTTGACGCGTTGATGCGTTGCGTCCGAGTAGACGACCAGTCCGCTGCAACCCGGGGAAACTATGACCGGGAGACATCGGCATGCCAGGTGACTTTCGCGGATGGGACTACCGTTCCTCCTTTGTGAACGTGGTCCCGGACGGAGGCCTGGGAGTTGCTGCAACGGGCCAGTCGAGCAAAGCGCGTTATATTTTGCGCGGCGCCAATTGGCATGAGGTACAGCCCGCGGATCCACGAGTTAGAAAGCCTGGATGACAATAGCGATGCCGCGGGCCGCCGATCGTGTCGCCCGATGGGGAAAGTATCCAGATAGTATCCCGGGGTGGTAGTGTTATCAATTTATTGGGGGCCTAAGTGACGTCGAAGCAAGCCGACCGTAACATCCGGGATCGCAGGATAGTGGATTCCTACCGTGAAGCCAAAACTATGCAGGCTATTGCGGACGACACAGGACTAACTCGCGCCCGAGTGCAGCAAATTTTGGCGGCCAAGGGAGAGTTAAACGTTGCCGAGATTCGGGGCGCCAGGAGGCGACTGCGAGCGAGTGCAAACTCCTCTGAGGTTTCAAGCTTCTGGGAAGTCCACGGTCCAAGTGTCTATTCCCTTGCTCAAGCTGGGGCATCGAAGCAAGAAGTAATCGATAGATTCCAGATTAAACTATCCTTGCATTCCGAGTGCGACCATCCGGGATGCTATGGACCGTAGTCGGCTTTCCTTCACGAAGGTAAAAGACGCACAGTATTTTAAGGACTCAGTGCTAGAAGATGGTGTCTGGTACGTCGTGGGCCTTGCCCTAGGACTCACGGGCGATCCTGCCGTAGCGTTGATCACGCTGGACCTGGACGAATCGCAAGACCTGGTTGCTGCACTTACGGTGCGTGGATTAACGACGGAGAAAGCGTCCGAGGTTCTTGGGCGTCATCGCCGAAGCAAGGGAAAAGGCGCTTTCGGAGCCAACGTCGATAACCAAAGCTTCCGTGACATGACAGGCTCCGAGTTGAATTAGGTTCTCTACACTCAGGAGCGGCCAAGTCGCATCCCTGGCCAGCAGACGCCCAGACGGTGATGAAGCGCATTGGGGGTGGCTACTGGAATGATGCGATGGCGTCATTGGGGTTGGTCCCCAGTTCGGGCGGACGAGGCCGAGGTTCTTTGCTCTTCACTGAGGGCGATTACGACGAAGCCCTGACCCGCTATTTCTCCGAGAGACGCTCGACCAACAGTTCCACAAGCTATGACAGACTCACGACGCCTGGGAGGCGACGGGAGCATCGCGAAGGTGGCGCCCCCGCCCGCTGCTGAGAGTCTAAGGGGCAAGTACAAGTCTTGGGAGCTCTGCTGCTCGGTCTGTCTCCGATGTGGCTGCATCGTCTCACCACGTCAGCGCTCCACAGTGGCGTGGTGAGCGAAGCATTAGTGCGCAGATGCTGCATGCTGTTCGTGAAGATATGAATGCAAGATTGGGGGAGTTGGCGGAAACCACCGCCATCTCGTCAAAGGACCAGAAAATCGCCGCATTCCTTCGAGAATACGCGGGTTCCTTTGAAGTCGACCGTCGAAACTGGCTTCGAGGTATGATCCTCCTCGACGAGGCTTCGGTGCAGCGGCGACTTGCGAACGGTTCCGGACTGAACCGCCGACAGCGGACTGCGCTGGAGGCAAGCCCGCCCGACCTAGAAGTGGGCCTGACAGATATGGATCTCGACAAAATTCTGGGATCAGAGGGTGTTTCAAGCTCAGGGAGGATGGTTGTCTCCGGCGGCCGAGGCAGAGCTCAGTTCGGTTACTTTAGAAACTCAGTTGCGATACAAGATACTCCGTGAATGCCGGAATCTCATGACTCACTATTCGCAGGATGCCAGGCGAAAGCTGAAAGAAGCGCTCGATGAGATTGCGCAAAGTGATGCGCAGTTTCGATTCGATCAGTCTGTAACGGAGGTTAACATCCTTCGTTGGCTTTCATCGGATTCGTTCCGGCGCCTCAAGCTCGTTGCCATGTCAATGCCTGAGATCTGGAAGTCCATGCTGGCCGCAGAGTCTATAGTCCGGAGTGATGGGACAGTAGAGGCCGGTTGCAGCTGAAACCTGCAAGTCAAATTGACACGGCTGATCTATTCCATGCTGCAGTGCGACCCGCCCTGACCTAGTAATCGGCAAAGTCTGGTCGAGTCTCGGGTTGCATTACCTCACCGTGCCTCCCGTTCTCTTCCGGGTTAGGTCCACTCCACTCGCTTCGTGTCCAGCACAACGACATACACGCCTAGCCCGCCGGGCCATCAAACGGGAACCCTTTTGGGCAAAGTCTTAGAAGCCGAGAAACCCTCGGGCTGTGATGTACAATGAGGAATCCATGCTCAAGGCGCACGTTTGGCAGCCCCGACATCGAGCTGCCGACATTGCACTGCAGAAATTGCTGTTCTCGGTCCCGACAATACCCTGGCGCAGTGACTAATTCCATTGGGGGAGTGGCAGCGGAGCGGCTGCCCGAGGGCTTGTACGAACTTCTCAGCACGGATGCACTCTGGGAACCTGCTGAACGGGAGGCAGAACTGCAGCCGGTCTTCGCGGACATAGAGGACGAAGACTCCCCGGACGTCCTCTCCCGCCACGTAGCAGACGCGGTCCGGCGGGCCCTGCGCCGCAGCCAAACCCGCCGACCGCGTCGCCCTCGCGAACAAGCTCCTCCAGGAACTGAACACCGGAGACCGCATCGCCCCCGGCCCCACCCAGCTCCAGTCCCTCCACCGCCCGGACACGCTCAAACGCCGCAACCTGCGCCGCCCCACCACCAAGCTGAGCGACTCCGCCCTACTCACCAACAGCAAGGACGATCCGAACCTCGCCGCGGAACTCAGGACCGAGATCGAATCCGCCAACACCGTCGACCTGCTCTGCGCCTTCGTCCGCTGGACCGGCCTCCGGCTCCTCGAACCAGCCCTCGAACAGCTCAAGGAACGCGGCGCCAAACTCCGGGTCATCACCACCACCTACATGGGCGCCACAGAACGCCGCGCCATCGACGAACTCGTCCACCGGTACGGCGCCGAAGTGAAGATCAGCTACGAAACCCAGGCCACCCGCCTCCACGCCAAGGCCTGGCTGTTCCGCCGGGACTCCGGCTTCGACACCGCCTACGTCGGCAGCTCCAACCTCAGCCAGGCTGCGCTGCTGGACGGCCTGGAATGGAACGTCAGGCTCAGCTCCGTCGGCACGCCCGCACTGCTGCAGAAGTTCGAGGTCACCTTCGACAGCTACTGGGCGCAGCGCGCCTTCCAAAGCTACGATCCGGAACGCGACGGCGAAAAGCTGGACGCCGCGCTGGAACGCAACGGCGGCCGGCGGACGGCCATCCCCGGCGCAGCACCGGCCTGGAGGTCCAGCCCTTCCTGCACCAGGAGGAGATGCTCGAAGACCTGGAAGCCGAGCGGCTCAAGGGCTTCAACCACAATCTCCTGGTCGCCGCCACCGGCACCGGCAAGACCGTCATCGCCGCGCTGGACTACAAGCGGCTCTGCGAAGCGGCCGGCCGCGAGCTCAAGCTGCTCTTCGTCGCCCACCGCCAGGAAATCCTCAAGCAGGCCATGCGCACCTACCGTGACGTCATGCAGGACGGCGCCTTCGGCGAACTCTACGTCGGGGAGCACAAACCCGCAGCAGTGGAAGCACATCTTCGCCTCCGTCCAGTCGCTGTCCTCCCTCGGCATCGAACAGCTGGAACCGGACTTCTTCGACGTCGTCGTCATCGATGAGTTCCACCACGCCATGGCGCCCACCTACCGCCGGCTGCTGGACCACCTGCAGCCGCAGCAGCTCCTCGGGCTGACCGCGACGCCGGAACGCGGCGACGGCGTCGACGTCGCCCAGCAGTTCTTCGACGGCCGCACCGCCAGCGAACTGCGCCTCTGGGACGCCCTGGACGCCGATCTGCTGGTGCCGTTCCACTACTTCGGCGTCTCGGACGACGTCGACCTCAGCCAGCTGGAATGGAAGCGCGGCAACTACGACACCGCGCAGCTGAACAACCTCTACACCGGCAACGACGCCCGCGCCGCCAAGGTGATCCGCGAACTCCGCGACAAGGTCACCAGCACCGAGCAGATGCGGGCCATCGGCTTCTGCGTCTCGGTCCAGCACGCCCACTACATGGCCGAGGTCTTCAACCGCGCCGGCATCGCCTCCGTCGCCGTCGACGGCAGCACCGACGACGCCGACCGCGCGGCGGCGCTGAAGCGGCTCGCCGCACGCGAGATCAACTGCATCTTCGCCGTCGACCTCTTCAACGAAGGCCTGGACCTGCCGCAGGTGGACACCATCCTGATGCTCCGGCCCACGCAGAGCGCCACGATCTTCCTCCAGCAGCTGGGGCGCGGGCTGCGCCGTGCCGAGGGCAAGGCGGTGCTGACCGTCATGGACTTCATCGGCCAGCAGCGCCGCGAGTTCCGCTTCGACCTGCGCTACCGGGCGCTCACCGGGTACGGGCGCAAGGAGCTGGAAAAGGCTGTCGAGGACGAGTTCCCCTACCTGCCGTCGGGCTCGCAGATCGTGCTGGACCGGGTGGCGCAGAAAGTCGTGCTGGACAACATCAAGGCGCAGCTGCGGTTCAACCGTGCCCAGCTGGTCCGGGACATCGCCTCGTACGCGGAGACGGAGCTGGAGGCCTATCTGGAGCGGTCCGGGAACGACGTGAAGTCGATCTACCGGTCCACCAAGGATTCGTGGACCGGCTACCTGCGCCAGGCCGGGCTGATCGAAGGGTTCTCGCCGCTGGAGACGGTCCTCAGCGGCAGGATCCGGGAGCTCTCCGACGCCGACGAGAAGAAGCTCCTCGGCCGGATGGCCGCGCTGATCCACGTGGATGATCCGGAACGCGCCGAGGCCTACTCGATGCTCGTCGGCGCCGACGCGCCCCGCTACGCGGAGCTCGGCATGCGGGAGCAGACGTTCGCCCGCATGCTCTTCTACACGCTCTGGGACGACGGCGGCGGTTTCCAGTCGTACGACGCCGGCCTGGACTACCTGCGCGGCTACCAGTTTGTCTGCAGCGAGATCCGCCAGGTCGTGAAGCTCGGCGTGGCCGCGTCCAAGCATGCCGCCAAGGGCCTCGGCGCGGGGCTGCAGCACGTTCCGCTGCTCTCGCACGCGACCTACCGGCGCGAGGAGATTCTGGCGGCGCTGCAGTACGGGTCGCTGGAGCTCGGCAAGAATGTCCAGCACCGTGAGGGTGTGGCCTGGTGCCCTGCGACGTCCACGGACGCCTTCTTCGTCACGCTCAACAAGGACGACAAGAAGCACTCGGCCACCACCATGTACAAGGACTACGCCATCAGCCCGGAGCTGTTCCACTGGGAATCGCAGAACGCGACTTCGCCCGGAAGCCCGACGGGCAAGCGGTACCTGGACCGGGCCTCGCACGGCTCGAAGATCCTGATCTTCACGCGGGACACGTCAGAGGACGAGACCGGGCTGACCGTTCCGTACACGTGCCTTGGCCAGGTGGACTATGTGCAGCACTCGGGGGAGAAGCCGATCGCGATCACCTGGAAGCTGCACCGGCCGATGCCGGCGGATGTGTTTGCCACGGCGGCTGCGGTGGCGCAGTGAAGAGGGACATCCGACATCCCGACGCATAGTCGTACGGGCGGGGGATCGACTTAGTATCTAGCTGCCGTCGATCGTCGAGGTTGTCCACCCTGCAGGAGTCGAGGCTGGTGCACATAGATACAAGATCGTAGCCCCAGGGCGTGGCGCCGCCGACGGGCAACTGTCCACGCCTAGCCAGAATCGGTGCCGAGAACGAAGCCGGTCGAATGGCCCGGCCGGCCTGAGGATACGTCGCTGCCGCCGAAGCCAGCCAGCCCGACCGGCGCGGCGGCACGCACGTAGGCGCCACACTGAGCATGTAGGCACCGTCGGCGACGGGGGAGCAGCCGGCGCGGCGCAGCGGATACACGACCATGGGTTTTTCTCCGACAAGGTCTGGCATGGTCATCCACGTGCGCGGGCTCGGGCTTTGCGGAGCAGCGCAACCGGACTCTTGCCGACGGGCCAGATCCGCCGCAGTCGTTGCACATCCACCAACCGGGTTCAGGCTGACCTGCTCTGCCGTGGCACAGGGAGCATATTTTCGTGGCTTTCGTCATAGCGACAGAGTAGGGGTAGCCACCGACATCGGGAGATGGCATGCCCGAGGCCTGCCGTCGGCGGCGCTCTGTAAGATTGTCTCCCGTGACTGATGAACCAGGACTCTTTGATATCTCCCCTGAACCACCTGCGAGAGCTCTTCAGGAACTGCCTATACGCCCGGAACAGGTTCAGCAGATTCGGGAGGCTTTCGACAAAGCAGGTGTCACCGAGCAAGAAGAGCGGAAAGCTATGATCAACTCAGTCATTTTTCGTGATGTCACATCTTTGCGTGAGCTGTATGCAGTTTAGGTGCCGAGTTTTAACGTCCATAACGCAAAGTTCTAAGGGTGAACGCAAGATCACTCGCTCTATTGGGACGACCGTGAACAGGACACTTGGATCGACAGGCTCTAGCCGACTATGACTGCGCTGTCACCCAGGAAGTCAGCGATAGCCCGTGCGTGCAAGGGGGCACAAGCGGTTCGGGCTACACGCCGCCGCGCAGAGCAGAATTCGGCCAGTACATTTCTAGTTCGTCCAGCGTGACTATCCGACGCAGGAGGCCTCTGCCGATGCTAGGACCAGCTGACAGCAGGCTCGAAATCAGGTCGTGGCCCGTCTCGCCAGGCATGAGTGTCCGATAGCGGTAGGTCAGATAACCAGATTCAACTACAACCACGAGGGGACGCCCCTGAGACGGGTATTGAGTAGCAGGGCCGAACGAGAACTCGATGCGGGCATTTCCGTGGATTCGGGAAGGACAAGCTGGCGGCTCGTACGCTGGACCACGCGGCCATGGGAGGAAAGCCGCTCGAGTGTAATAGAACGGTCGTCACCGCGTTGGAGGCCTAAGAATTGGCGGGCAACGTCGAGGTTGAAATGTACCTGGTGCCAGCGGACTCCGGCACCAGGTACTTGAGCGACGAGGCACATCTCTGTGCCAGTAAGTGAATTTAGGAATTCCCCCAGTCATAGGGTCATGTTACCTGTTGGGGAACCCTCATAATTTCGTCGTAGGGCTGGACGGTTTTGCCGGTTGACTTCTTTGCGGGTGGTTTGGCCACAATGATGATGTATTCGTGCACGTTCTTGAAGAGAAAATTGGGCGGGTGAGGGTAACTTCCGAATATCGGACGTTGTCCGTTTGCGGAGCCCCACTTGCCCCCAGTGCCGTCCTTATTCCAGATGATCTCGTTCACGAGTACGAAGCCCAACTCACGCAGGAGGATTACGAGGTCGGTCGCCAGAGGGAATGTCAGTAGGCCATGCTCCGTGTGCTGGTTGACGTTTGCGGTGTTGACGCAAAACTTGCGGCCAGGTGGAGCACTCTCGAAGACTTCCGCGAATGCCGGACGCAGGGACTCTACGAATTCGAGGTAGCCCTCGACATTGCCGAGGTTGTTGGCGCCGTCTCCGTAGTCCGCCTTGTTCCAGTAGGGCGGGCTTGTGATGGCCAGGCCTATAGAGTTGTCTTCAAAGTCGAGCTTGCGGGCGTCGCCCTGTGTGGGTTCGAACAGATGGCCGGAGTCATTGAGCAGCGCCTTATCCCGAAGCATCCGATCGACATAAACCTCGCTTTGGTCGACGCAGACGCCGCGCCTATTTAGCTCGGCGGCGACTCGACCAGTCGTGCCGGTGCCCCCGAAGGGGTCAAGTACCGTTTCTTCGATGAAACTAAACAGTTTGATCAACCGCCGCGGAATTTCCGGGGGAAATACGGCAGGATGCTCCGGGTCAGACGTGTTAGCGATGCTCCACACAGTCTTGGTGTACTCGCGCCACTCCTCTTTGGTGATGGCGCTCCCATCCTTCTGCTCCCGGGTTACAACCAAGCTCAAGGTGTCTTCTTTCCGATCAAGTTGCGTCGCTCAGATTCGAGGTCGACAACGACAAGTTGTTTGTGCCATGCCGTCAGTCGCGCCCCATAGTCAACACCAATGAAAGCCCCAACCTCAGCGTCGATCTCGTCAATCAATTGGGTATGGGTCCAGGTTGGAAATGCCACGGTGGTGCGGCCCCGATTGGTACTGACGACAGGGGAAGGCAGTGCGGCCTTCCACAGCTTGTCGCCCAGATCGGCAAGTCTTCCCAAGCGTACCGTATCGCCGTTAGGGGCCGGGATTCGGCGATGCAGGGCATTGGTGACGTGGAAGCCGTCACCTGTGACATGCCACATCCAAAACGCAAGACGGCTGCTGAGCAAGGCGTAGGCAGCCGATGCGTGTAGCTCGGAGTCAAAGTGCAGAATTGAAAAACTATTCTGGGAGTCGTGTCCTTCGGTTACGGCCCGGTAGGGCTCCCGCACCACCCCTAAGAAGTTGTAGGCGGTGGGAGCAAGGGCCAGTACGCCGGAGTGTTCGTCAGATATAGCTCCAGTGACCCGCTCAAGAGGTAGTAGTTGGCGGCGCTTTTGCCAGCTCTCCAGGCTGCGTGACTCACTTGCGCATGCACTGAAGAGATCATGCTCCCAATCGGAGCCGATCTTCGGAATTGTGTGGGGCACATCGTGGAGGCCCTCAACGGACGCCACTGGGATATTGCTCAGGGCTGCTTGCCGGGTCCGACTGGTCCATCGGTAGAGCGGACTGGACGTGAGCCGGCGCGGAGCAGCCTTGTCCAAGTGAATGATCGCGTTTCGCGTCTTTATATCGTCTCCGAACAGGGCGTCTGGCACGCGATCGAAGGAGAGCATCTCCAGCCATCCCGACTGGTTCGAGAGATGCTGCCTCAGGGCAGGAAAAGGCGCTCTGGTCGACGAGACCACCGAAAGGGGTAGAACGATGGCTAAGGCACCATCGCTTGGTAGCAGATTTGAACATAGCTCGGCGAATACTGCTGAGATGTCTTGCTTGGCGCCCGGCCCGGTTACCGGGTGGATGTTGGGAATATGAAAATTAGCCTCGGCTGGTTGCAGCGGCGCGTAGGGAGGATTTGCCACTACACGCGCAAAGCCCTTGCCCTCAACCTCTGGAAAGGCCGACTCCAGACGCCATGGACCGAAACTGCCGAGGGGGTGACCATCTTGAGGCCGACTTACCTCTGATTCAAAGTCAAATGTTGGTTGCGTCGATGCGGACTTCGTCTCGATCAGCAGCGCATCACCGGTGGCGAAGTTTCGGCGGAAGCGATGCCATCGCTCCCAGGGAGCCTTCCCGCCCCTATGACGTATGAGATCTTCAGCGGTCAGGACGAATGAGGCAGCCTCGGCCGCGAATGGATCAAGGTCTACTCCATAGATGCGCTGTCGGGCGCCAGACTGGTCACTGATGGCCGACAGCACTGCGCGGAGGAACACGCCAGCTGCCATGTCGGGATCAAGCCACAGATGTTGTTCTGAGGTCTGACCTGCCGAGAGTACTCGCTGAACCATCAGGTGAGCGACGTCGCCAGGGGTGTAGTGGGGACGAGCCGCTGGCCTTCCGTGCTCGGCGCTCTTCAATGGAGCTTTCAGAGGCCAATATATCTCGACGGGTCGCAGCCGCCATTGGGTCGAGGAGGTAGGGCAACAGCGCGCGCAGTTCAACTATGTTGTCTGCGTCGATGGCAACTGAAACGTTCGGAATGGATCCGAGTGTGCGACCACTCCCACTCCAGAACCAATCATGTACTGCGTCCAATCCGTCAGCCGCGTAGGCGCCCCGACCGAAGCAGCAACCAACCATTCCCCCATAAGTGCCCATGCCGCGCGCCGGCTCTCATCGTCGGGCGACAGTGTGAACCCAAGGCCTGGCCGCGACGGGCCGTATAGATCGCGGAAGGGCAAACTGATATCTGCCTGGATTTGGCTGGCAGTAGCACGGATAACCCGGCCTAAACGCTCCACGCGCGGAACTAAGGGGTTGTTGTGACTGGGAGACGAATACGTAACCCAGTCTGGGGCGGGGGGTTGAGGAGGGGTCACAATCCAAGCTTAGGTGCTGGCAGCGACACTCCTTCGGCGCGTCGTGAGGTGAGTTTGGCTACTGATAAGTCCGGTAGCTCTTACCGTGACTGACTATGCTGTGTTTTCGAACGCCCAATCCTTCGCCTTCACTAAGGCGGGGCTGTTGGCTGCCCAAGTTGGAAGAGCAGGAGACTCCCTTCGGCGCATGTCAGCCGGGGATCAGGTGCTCCCGCTATTCAGTGCCGTCGCCCACGCACGGTGACAGCGAGCTCTTGTCGTTGACTGCAATTTGTGCCGACCTATCGCTCGGCAACTCCGACGAGTTGCTCCGTGAATATGCCGCCGTCGCAGGATCCGTTCCGTACATATTGAAAGTAGCGGGAGCTGCCCATGATCGAATGATAGGCGGCGAAAGCTGGGTCATCGTGCAGATTCAGACGGAGGATCTGCTAAAAGCGCTGCCATCAGATGAGTTCCTAAGGCTGCGCCAACTTAACGATGCTGTCGCTTCTCAGTTCAAGGGGTCTGTCCCTGCCCGTGCTGTTCAAGAAGTCTCCCGCGCGCTCGTGCCGGGCGTCCGCTCGGCGACTGGGCCGTCCGCGGATGAAGACAGTCTCTATCGCAGATTCTCCTTGGTCGCTGCCCAAACGCCCGAAGTAGCGGCAGACCTCCTCAAGGAAGCTGAGCGTAGCCCCCGCGAGGGCGATCAGGCTTTCCTGGTCACACGGGCTATTATGCCCGGCCTCGTGACTGCGGACGCCAGAGGACAGTTCAACGTTCCGCTGCAGCCCATTCGTCGGAGTCCAGAAGATATCCAAGCACTACTCATTGACGCTCAGCGGAAATCCACTGAAGCAGACCCGTTCAATCCAGATCCGGCCATAGCAGCAACTGACGAGCTAATTGGATTTATTAGCTCAGATAAGAAGGTGAAGCCTGTAGATAACTTTGGCGTCTTCTACGACTATCGCAACCTCAGCAGAGTAGTCACACAGGCTATAGAGCTGGCCAAACGCCCGCTGCCTGCTGGCGCCCCAACTGCAATCGCGGTTGAACCGCCCGTCGAAGACAACGATGCGGCGGCAGCCTTGCTCGGTTTGTCGGTAGAAGCCGTACTGGCCGAGCTCCCAGACGGTTTTTCCATCGAACGCAGCGTAGTAGCTGCCGCCGTTGCCTCCATGCGAGCAGGGAAGCATTTGCTCCTTGGGGGGCCTCCCGGCACAGGCAAGACTACCCTTGCGGAAGCACTTTGCCGCGCAGTTGTGCGCACCAACTACGACGTGACCACCGCGACGGCAGACTGGACCACCTTCGATACCATCGGCGGCTACCTGCCCGACGGCCAAGGACTTAACTTCGTGCCTGGAGTCGTCCTGCGTTCCCTCAGTACGGCCGGCTGGCTGATTATTGATGAAATCAACCGCGCCGATATAGACAAGGCCTTTGGTCCACTGTTCACCGTGCTGTCAGGCGGGGAAGGAAGTGTCGGCCGAACGTCGGTGCTGCCATACGCAAGCGCGGACGGCAAGCCCATCACAATTAAATGGGCGGAGACTTCTGGAACTTCTGAGGGTAGCTATGCGATCACACCATCATGGAGGCTGATCGGCACGCTCAACGTTTCTGATAAGGCCAGTCTGTTTCGACTCTCCTTTGCTTTCCTGCGCCGGTTTGCTGTTATCGATATACCCGTCCCGATTGAAGCCGATTACCGGACGCTATTCGAGCGCTGGTTCGACGCTCTCGGACGTGATGACACTTCAAATTTTGTTGACCAGGCAATGGCTATTGTCAATGGTCCCGTTTTGATCGGACCGGCAATTGGGCGCGACTACGCGCAGCTAATCGTGGAGGGGTTGACTGAGACCGCAAGCGGCCAGCCGACGTTTGAAGACGATCGTGAAGCTGTTCTGACAGCAGTGCGGTTGTTGGTCGCCCCCCAGTACGAGGGACAACCGCTCGCGTCGGGAACGGACCTTCTCAAAATAATAGATTCCGTCTTGGGCAAAGAGGACGTACCAGCGCGGAAAAGCCTGGAAAACGCGCTGCGTGAAGTCGCCCTGTCTTGAGCAAGATCGACAGCAGCATGGATCCAGCGCTTCGCGCGGTAATGCTGTCCGAGGTCCAGTCCCTTTTACCCGCCTTCCTCAGTGCAGCCGCAGATGAGCGTGGAGGGCTCCTCGCTGCGGCTGGAGAGCTTCTGAACTTGCCGAAGTCAGCTCTCCAACGTGTATTGGCGGTACACATCATGCTTTCCTCTCCTGTTAGGGAGCTTGTATCCGACCTTCCATCCGGCGTTCGCCGTCCTTTGACTTCTTCGGTACGCCCGCGGATCGCAGGTCGTACGGTTACATCGGGCATCGACTGGGCCGCAACTGCACGCCATCGCGCGACAGCGAGCCCTCTGGGAGACATTTGGGTTACCCGACCAGCCAATCGCATTTTCGATATTCCGGAGAATCGCGCTCTAGCATGGGTGCTTCGTACGGTTGAAGAGCGAGGCAGCCTAGCGGTCCCGGCCGGCGTGCGGAAAGCCGGGCTATGGGGTGAGGAAATCCGGACCATGACCGGAACAGTTCGAAAAGCTCGGCAAACAGCTTGGCTGGAAGGCGTGCCTTCTGCCTGGCCAGGTAACGAGTCGTATACCCGGCTTAGAGCAGATCGGATGGGATTTTATCGAACAAGGGTTACAAACGCCGCCCGCTATCTGCAACAGATCCTGGTTGCACCCTCAGCTGAAGACGTCGTGAAGGCACTGAGCGAAAGATTTTTCGAGCCGAGTCAAGACTGGAAACTGTTCGAGATAGCCGTACTGATGAGAATCACCCGTGCTCTTGGCGAGTTCTGTGAACGAGTAGGAAAAACGCGGCAATTCGGTGAAAGTGGACGCGGCCCATCTGCACTCTTCCGGCATCAACGGTGACCATGAAGTTAGGCTTTGGTATCAGTCGTGGCCGCCCTCCAGCGCCCCCTCCGAACTAGGGGATGCTTTGAAGCATTACAAAATGTCCAACGGGGGGAACCGACCAGATATTGTCATCGAACTAGTTGAAGCCGGCACTTCAGTTCGAGTGATCATCCTCGAACTGAAGGCATCAGACTCCGGCTCCTATCTAAGTTCCGGCTTTTCACAGCTCCTGGGATACCTTAGGGATCGTCCATCGTTAACCACCGAACCCAAGTCGGGCTGGCTCGTTGCCCCTGCAGGCGCAAGCTACAAATCCAAAGATCCTAACGGTAGGGCTCTCTGGATAGTCTCTTCGGATGACGTTGCGGAGGCCGTGAAGTCCGTAGTCGTGGGCTTCACCTGAATCGTCGGAGTCAGCTGCATGTTACGGACTGCACGAGCCACTGGAGATTGGGTCACGGCGCAGCGCGAAGGTCCGCAGCGCCGAGGCGGAGCTCCGAGGCCAATCTAAAGCTGCCAGTGCTCGATGTCCACGACGTTTCCCACACCGACAGGCACGGTTCCCTGAGACTCCAGGAACCCCTCGTGAGCCAACGCTGCCGGTCTGCCGCTACCGCCCACACGCGGCCGGCGTAGCCGACGGCTAGGGAGTGCCGCCCGCGGTTAACGGGACGCCCGCAGGTCTGTTCATGATTGTTTCAGCTGCTGTTACCGTCACGACTGGTCGGGTCTCCCAAATTCCTGTTCATCATTTCATCCCGGCGGATGACCGCCGAGCTCCACACTAATGTCCGAGACGTCACCGGCCGGTCCTTCGACGTTACGCCACAACCCGGCGGAAGGGCACGCTGTCGTGGCCGGACGTCCGAACCGCGGTCCTTCGCCTCGGGATGTGGAAGTCTCTTCGCTAATCAAGGCTTCCAGGTTGAGGCCCCGGCTCTGCAAGATGGGCGACTGCAGCGCCTCAAGGGTGTAGCGGACGGCTGAATGTTCACGGGGAGCCTGCCGGCACGGCGCGAACCCGCGCTCACCTGCCGGGCGGGCGGCGGCCGCGGGTCCGTCCGGTCTGCCAGCCGGGAATAGCGTTGTCCAGGAGACGAATCTTTTCACCATCGAGATCGCCGTTACGGTGTTTTTGCCGCTGGGTGTGGATCCACACCCCGAGGGTGTGTTCCCGCTCTGAGGCGTAGTGGTGGTGGCGGGGCCAGTCGTTGCCTTCGGCGCGGAAGTCCGCGAGCTGGGCGAGCCGGTCGTGCCATCGTGCTTCGTCCGCGGCTGCCCTGGGATTTTCGTCCCACCCGGGGACCTGGGCGAGGCCGTCACGGTAAGCCGGGTGAAAGGTGCCGTCGGCTGCTTCGCGCCGGCGGTCGGAGAGCCACCGGGCCATCGACCGTTCACCTTTGTCCTCGGAGCGGTCCCGGGGGAGCCGGCCTTCGGCCTTGATCCAGGCGATGATCTCTTCCATGCGGGCAAGGTCCGCGGGGGAGGGGCCGGCTTTGGTGCCGGCGGCAGCCAGATGTGCCGCCTCGAGCCCCGGGTCCTGGCGGCGCGCGATGACCAGGTGGTAACCGACGGTGGCGGGTTCGGCGCGCACCAGCTCAGCGATGCGTTTCCGGCTCAGCCCGAGCCGGTACATCAACACCCATTCCGCGTCAGGAGCGCGCCGCAACTGCCTGTCCATGATGGGTGTCATCTTGCCACGGTGCCGGCTCGGAAGAGGTTCGCCTTCGGGTGCGGTGTTCTGATGCAAGCGGCCTCGAGGCGACACTGGTCAGGTTGTTTGCATCCGCCACGTCCGACGGGGCCAAACCACACCAGCAGCGTCGGCGAAACCACCCTTGTACCAAGATGGTCACCGGCTATTGCCGCTTATAGGCAGTCATAGCGATTTTTAGGCGTAAGGCTGGGCCTCATCGAAGTGGGACAACCCCCCGTCGAGCTTTAAGTAGGGCGACATCCCTGCCGCTCCGACTGTGCTCCAGCTTTTCAAGAACGGCTTTCTGGGTTTCTGCGGACCAGAAGATCTTGAGGTGTTCGCGTGCCCTTGTAATGGCCGTGTAGAAGATGTTGTGAGAGATGTCGTCCTCGTTGGTCGCGGTGATTACTACCTTTACCGAGACGTACTCGAGGCCCTGTGCCTTGTGAATCGAAACGGCATAGGCGACCTGGAATGGCACCGAGGTGTAGGCCGTCTCGTCGTCCTCATCGGTGCTGCCCTGCATGAACACGTCGAAGCTGACTGTGGACTCCGCGACGTAGCGCAGGTCCTCTCCGTCCGCATCCAGTTCAGTGACGGTACGGTCCAGCCACACGTCGAACTGGATGTGGTCCTCGTAGACCACGATGTCTACTATGCGGCCCTTCAAGTTGTTGTAGATGAAAGGCTTGAAACGCTCGGAGTCGTTGAATAGCACAGGATCCCCGACCTTGTAAGTGTTGACACCCCAAACCACTGCCTTGCCGGGGTTGGCACTCTGTCGGAATCGGTTGATGTTGTTGATTCCGTAGAGGCCGTCGTAGTTCAGGCAGAGGATGATCTCACCGTTGTGCCGCGTTTCGAAAATGGACTCATTCAAGTCCGTGGCGTAGCCGTTGTGGGCGATCATTTCCTCGATGCCGTCGTGGAGGTGGCGAACCTTGGACCAGAAGTCAAGCAGTGCCTTGTCGTCCGTCCGATGAGGCTTAGTGAGCTCGAACACGGAGGTCGTGGGCACGAAGTCCCGGATGATGTTGAACCAGTTGCCAAACTGGATCGACGCGATCTGGAAAACGTCACCGACCAGCACCAGCAGCTTGAAGTCGGTCTTCTTCAGGACTTCTAGGAGGTCTTCATTGCTCACGATGCTGCACTCATCAATGATGAGGACGTCGTACTCCTGGGCATCGTATTGCCAGAGATGGCTCTTGATTGTACGGAACACGGACCTTTGAGTGCCGACCTTGCGCTCCAGGTTGTCCTTGGCGGAGTGCGTGTGAGCCAGGAAGAGCATGCTCTTGTCGCTGAAGTGGCTGGCGATGTGACCGACCATCGTGGATTTGCCCGTGCCAGCAGCGCCGTAGATGAGGGCAACCTTGGACTTGGAGAAGAGGGATTTCAGCGCGTCGCGCTTCGCGTCGTCGTCGATCCCATGTTGGGTCTCACCGAGCCACCGCTTCACGGCGGCCTCGTAGCCGTTCACGCCCGATGCCGCATACTCTTGGAGCTTCTCGATGATTTCGACCGTACTGTCCTCATATCCGTGCATGAAGACATGGCCCTTATCCTTCTCGATGATCCGGGCCGCATGGCGAGGCGTCGGCGGAATCGTCCGGTTGTGCACAGTGATCAGGTCGTCCACGTCACCAAGGTCTTCGACGTCGCCCACCGGCGTGTAAAGCGTGCCGTGCCGTTCGACGTTGTTCCTGATTCGGCGGGCCAAGAATTCGTGCTTACGGCCGCGTGCGTCAAGGCTGGCCATCAAGTCACCGAAGTGTGGAACGTGCTTCTTTGGCATAGCGCAAAACGGCATGTCATCGAACGGACTGCAGCCCGGCGCCAGTCGAAGTCCTGACAGCCAGCGGTGCGGCTCAGATTCGAACTGGTCCTTAATGACCCGGTTCGTCATGGAGAGCAGCAGGTAACGAACAACGTTGCTTCCAGGCTTGTCTTCCCTCACAAGTTCGCGGGCTGCATCGAGAGCTGGGAAGATCTGTGGCTTCTGAATCCGCTGAGTCACCACGCTCTTGATGTGGGTATAGCGGGCCTCGCTCATGTGCATCAGATCAAGAAGGCTAGCCGACCTATCAGTGAGGAAGTCCATCAGCCGCAGGTACTCGGAGCTGCCGGAGTTCGTGGTGGTTGACAAACCAAAGATCCGGGCGAAGTTGTTGAGCTCGCACGGTCGGATGGAGACGTCCCAAGAACGGATGATCACGATTGGCATCCGCTGTCCAAGCACCTCGATCTCGTCGGTCAGGATGCGCAGCTGCGCCGCGTACTTGTCGGTCATATCGATGTCCGTGAAGGCGATGATGCGGTCGAACTTGTTCCGGCGGTCCGAGATGGTCGAGAAGATAACCTCGTAAAGGATCCGACCACCCGTGAAGAACGGACGAACCTTATTGACGTAGTACCGGTTCCTGTTGCCCTGCTCGGCCGGGAGCGCGTGGGCCGCCGTAATCCGCTCGGCGATCTTCTGGTGATAGAGGCTCAACGCTGGATCGAGGTCGATCGGAAACTTCTCCAGATTTCCCAAGATCTCCATGCTGCACTGTTCGTGCAGCAGCGTCCGAATGCGGAGTAGGTACTCGTAGTACTTGAGCATCAACCGCTCAGCAGTGTCGGCATCGAAGGAGTAGTGGGAGGCGCTCATTTGAAGCAGCCTGTGGAACCGGTAGATGAAGCTGGTCTGCTTGCCGGTGGACCCTACCCACTCGATTGCCTCGTGGGTCAAGTCGTAGTGGAACTCGATGCTGCCGTCTCCCTTGTGGAGGCGGACAGCCACGGCCTCAACCAGGTCCCGCAACTGCTTGATGACATTCCTCGACAGAAGCCCGCGGTCGTGTGCCAAGGCGTCGATCGTGTCCGAGATCGTTGCCCCCACGCTGTGGATCTGAGCATCTACCGGGGCCATCAAGCCTTCTTTCGTCGAATTGAGTTACCACCAGTCACAGTTTAGAGCTCCGGTGTCATTCAACGTTGGAGGCGACCAAGCGCCCGATCCTCGTGGGTTCGCGCAGTAGTTACCTCCTTCCGGGGCCCGCATCTCTAAGCCCATAATCGACGTTACGCAGAGTCGCTCGCTCTGCATAGCGCAAGTAATTCTCCAGCCCCCTGGGCCGTTCCGGGCTGCAGTGCGGGGCTGAGGAGCTGAGCCCCCACCCTGCTCGTGGGCGCACCCTGCATTCAAGTCCACCGGTGCCGAGCAGCTGTGCCGATGTGGACGTCACCGGCATGGCGCCCGCAGGTCCGAAGGCCAATCGAACGTGAAGCCGGATCGATTCAACTTCGATAAACTTGATGGTCGGAGTGGTGCTTTCGGTCCGTGCTCCGGAACAGAATGCATTGCGCGCAGTGGAAGCACGTCTCCATGCCCTCGATTGAGACTGACCCGTGACGATCGAAGGTGCTGATAGCCCTCGGAAATCTTCGAAAGAGCCCTTACTCTTGCTCGGCTCATTTGCGTATACGAGGGTTTCTTCTTGCCGATGGGAGCCTTCGACACAGCGCCGTTGGTCATTCCGGTGCGGTGTGAGGCCGTCGCGGCTTGCCGGACGCTGCAGGCCGGCCATCCGACGTTGAACGTCGGGGTGGACCGGAAGGTTTGTTGACTGGTCGGAGGCGCCAATAGTTAAGTTCGCCAATTCCTTGCCAACAGGACGGCCGGGGTCGAGCCGCTTTCCGTCGCGCGCCACGCGGTGGGCGAGCAGCGGTGCCAAGCCCGGCGGCGTCGCCCTGGTGGGTGGCTCGGGCCCCATCGGGCTGCTGACGGCGGCCGTCCTCAACGGCATGGGCGCCGGCGGCACCGTCGCCGACGTCGCCTTCGAATGCACAGGCGTGAACGCGGTGCTGGACACCATGCTCGACGCCGTCCGGCCCGCCGGTGTGGTGGTCGACGTGTCCATCTGGGGCGCGCCGGCCACCGTGGACATGCAGAAGCTGGTGCTCACGGAGATCGACCTGCGCGGCACCATCGCCTACGTCCGGGACCATCCCGCGGTCATCAAGATGGTGCAGGAGGGCAAAGTGGACCTCAAACCGTTCATCACCGGCAGGATCGCGCTGGACGACCTCGTGGAGCAGGGCTTCGACACCCTCATCAACCACAAGGACACGGCGTGAAGGTGCTGGTGCATTCGTAGCGGCTGGTACCTGCTCGAGCCCGTTGAAATCAGGGGGCACCGGGCTTCGGCTGGCTCAATCCAGGGCATGTAGAATCGCGACGGCTGCGTGCCTGTCTCCGGTGAATTCTCGGGCCTCGAACTCTTCTGCCACTTAGGAAACTCCAGACTCGCCGTTACCCTGTAACGGTGGCAGGCGGTTCCACCGCCACTGAGATCCAGAGGAGGCGCGTGTGGTTAGGGCGGAGAACGGGACGCTTGCGGGTGTTCTAGAAGGCAAGAAGCAGTACCAGATTCCGCTCTATCAACGCGTGTACTCCTGGGGGAAGAAGCAGCTCGACCAGCTGTGGTCAGACGTCGTTGAGCTGGAACGCACTATCGGAGACGACCCGACGTCCTCCCACTTCATCGGCTCTCTCGTGCTGGCGAGCAGTCCTGATTTTGGCGCTATCGGGATCAACAAGTTCCTCGTCGTCGACGGTCAGCAGCGCCTGACCACCCTCACGCTCCTTCTGGCTGCGCTCCGTGATCACCTGGTTGAAGCGGGGCATTCCGAGCGCGCTAACGGAATCGACGCGCAGTACCTGGTCAATGTCTTCGACAGCGGAAAGCCGCTCAAAGTCATGCCGACCCAGACAGACCGGCCTGCCTATATGGCGGTACTCAATCGTGCGCCACACGCTGGCGGCGAGGATGCCGTCGGCGCTGCCTACCGGTTCTTCCGCTCCAAGATCGCCGCGGCCGGCGACCCGGACGATCCACGTAACTTGGAGCTGCTCGAAGCCGCTGTCGTCCGCGGTCTGGCGCTTGTCGTCGTCACGGCCGAGCCCTCCGACAACGCGCACCGCATCTTTGAGTCGCTGAACAATACCGGCCTCCGCCTGACGCAGAGCGACCTGCTCAAGAACTATTTGTTCATGCGCCTCGGTGATCGCGCAGAGACGGTCTACGAGAACATTTGGCTTCCACTGGAGAGGAAGCTTGATTCTGAGAACCTCGAGCTGTTGTTCTGGCTCGACCTCGCTCAGCGCGACGAGCGTGCGAAGCAGTCAGATACCTATGTCGGACAACAACGTCGGCTCGAGAGACTCCGGAGCGTCGACGAGCTCGAAGCTGAGGTAATCCGTATAGCCAAGCTGGGTGACGTGCTCGCGACGATTCTCAAGCCTGTGGGGGAGAAGCACCCTGAGATTCGCCGTCGCCTCACCAGGATCAAAGCTTGGGGCTCGACGACCGCGTATCCGGTGGTGATGCAGATCCTCGCCCGACGTGCTGCCGGCACCGCGGCTGACGATGAGGTTGTGCGCGCGCTGACGTACCTGGAGTCGTATTTTGTGCGGCGCATAGTGATCGGGCGCGCCACCGCAAATCTGAACCGAACGCTGCTGCAGGCGGTAGGTGCGATCAGTGATGCGGCCCGCATTGACGTCGCGCTGCGCGAGTACCTGTCCCGAGGCCGCAAGCATTTCGCGACCGACCTCCAGGTTCGCGAGGCTGCCAAGACGATCGCGTTTTACTGGCAGGGCCGCGGAGCACAAAAAAAGCTCATCCTGCAGTGGCTCGAAGAGGCGTACCGCCCGAAGGAGATCGTCGAGCTCGACCCTAGGCATCTGACCATTGAGCATGTGTTGCCGCAGACCATGACTGTTTCCGTGCGCAAGGCGTTCGCGATGGGCTTCGGCGCCGATGCGGACATCGACTACGAACACGAGCGGGTCGTTCATACGCTCGGAAACCTGACTCTGAGTGGCTACAACAGTGAGCTCAGCAACAAACCGTTCGAAGTGAAGCGCGAGATGTTGGCCAAGAGCGGCGTATCGCTTAACCAATCAATTGCTGCGCACGCCACCTGGGGCGTCGAGGAGATCAGTGTCCGTAGCACTGAATTAGCAGAGAAGATCATCGAGCTGTGGCCGGGACCGGACGAGAGCATCATCGCAGTCGGCGACGAGCCCTCAGCGCTGCGCAGCCAAGTTGCTGCGATCGTCGCCGAGATCCCGGCAGGGCGTTGGACTTCGTACGGCGACGTCGCGATCGTGGCCGGCACCTGGGCCCAGCCGCTGGCGGCGATTATTGCGAACTACCCAATGGCCAACGCTTGGAGAGTCTTGCAGAGCGGCGGGACGATCTCACCTGGTTTCGGCTGGATCGAACCCGGCCGCAACGATGACCCACGCCTGGTCCTTGAAGACGGAGGGCCTCCGGTTCGATGCGCAAGGCCATGCGGATCCTGAGCAGTTCATGGGTGCAGAAGAACTCGCGGAGGCCGCCGGCCTAGACGTAGACGAGGACGCGCTCTCCGCGCGCCGCAAGAAGATCAAGCCCCAAGCCAAAGCCGGCAGCCGGACGTCCTTGCAGGACGCCCAGCTTGAATTTTTCGGGCGCGTAAGGGCCCACGGCGTTGCAAACGCGACCAACATTGAATCTTGGCGCAAGCCCCTCCCACAGCACTGGTATGACGTCAGCATAGGAGACTCCCGTGGCGTGATCTCCCTTCAGGCCAACTCCCAGAAGAAGACTGTCACCGCCCTCTTCTGGATCAACCACGACAAAGAGCTTTACGCGAAGTTGTTGGCCCAGCGCGACGCCATCGAAGCAGACCTCGGGTCCGTCCTCGAATGGGATGACAAGCCCGACCGCAAGGCATCCAAACTCATTATCAGTCGTCCCGGTGATTTCCTGGACGACGCACAGTCGCAAGAACTCGTTGCCTGGCTGGTGACTACGGGAGATAGGCTCGCTGGTGTCTTGTCGAGGTACCTATGACGCTTGCGCCCCTAGGAAGTATTTACTTGCGGTCGCCGATTGCGTAGGAGTCACCGCCCCGTGGTGTACCCCGCCACGAACTCCGCATCACCGCCCACGATGTGAGCGCGGCGAAGGTGCTCCGGCCTTAGGGAAGAGCGCTCCCGGACCTTGGTGACGCCTCTGGTGTGCCGCGCGTAGCCCCACTCGTCGAGCAGCGGCACGTCGAGTAAGCCTAAGTCCAAGCCGTAGCCGATGGACCAGACCACCGACGTGGAACCCTCGGCATCCAGATTGAGCCGCGCCCCCGAGCCTGCAGGCAGCCAGTCGTCCGCCGGCATGAGGTTTGCGGGCGGGGCGTCGATGCCTGCCGCGGCGGTGTAGGCGTCGGCCATCCGCCTCACCGCTCGCGGTGCCCGCCGCCACCAGGGCGACGCGTGCGGGGAGGTCATCGCTGAAGACGAGGCCGCCGTCGTCCGCTCCCTCAGGCAGCCGTGCAGGCGGACGCCCCTGCGGCCGACGTCCCGCAAGTGGTGCTGCTGCCGCCGCCGTGAGACGAGCAAAGCTGCACAGGTCGCGACAAGCCAAAAGGCAGGCCGGCTGTGAAAGCCGGCCTGCCTTTGGCCCGTAACAAGAGTCGCGCCTACATAACCCCGGTCGGCACCAGCAGCGCCCAGGCCAGCGCCGGAGCCACCAGGACCACACCGCCGGCGTACATCATGAGCTGGCGGTAGACGCGCTGGCGGTCGTTGTCGCGGGCGTTGGCCACCACCAGGGCGCCGTCGGTGGAGAAGGGGGAGACGTCCACCACGGTGGCCGCGATGGCCAGGGCCGCGACGGTGCCGGAGGCGCTGAGCGAGCTGGTGGCCAGCAGCGGGCCGGCCATCGGGATGAACGCGGTGAGCAGCGCCGTCGAGGACGCGAAGGCGGAGCCGACGCCGATGACGTAGCAGAGGACCAGGGCGATCAGCAGCGGCGCGCCCAGCGCCAGGGCCATCTCGGCGAGGGTGTCGATGACGCCCACGTGCTGGAGCAGCGAGACGTAGGTGATCATGCCGGCCACCAGCAGCACGGTGGACCAGGACACGCCGCCGATGAACGTCTTGTGTTCCTTGATGTTGACGAACGCCAGCAGCAGGCCGGCGGAGAGGGCCACGAAGCCGATCGGCATGTGGAAGCCCAGCGTGCAGACCAGGATCGCGGCGATCAGGACCAGGGTGAAGAGCTGCTGGCCGCTCGGGCGGCCGGTGCGGGGCGTCTCCAGGCCGGCGTACTCGTTGGCGTGCTTGTCACGCAGCTTGCCCAGCAGGCCGAACAGCACGATGGTCAGCGCGGACAGGATGAAGTTCAGCGCGAAGCTGGCCAGGAAGAGCGCGCCCTGCGAGATGGGGAAGCCGTTCTTCAGCGCGATGTCGTGCACCAGCACGCCGGCGACGGACAGCGGGGAGAAGCCGCCGGCGTGGGCGCCGTTGATCACGAAGGCGCCCATCAGGACCGGGTGGATGCGCGACTCGTACGCCAGGCCCAGGGCCGCCGGGGCCAGCAGCGCCACCGCGGCGGGGGAGAAGGTGCCCAGCGCCGTCAGCGCCGCGGCCAGGAGGAAGAACACCCAGGGCAGCAGCATGGTCTTGCCCCGGACCAGCCGCACGCAGGTCTGGACGATGATGTCGATCGACCCGTTCCGCTGCGCCATGCTGAAGAAGTAGGTCACGCCGATGATCGTCAGGACGATGCTGGCCGGGAAGTCCTCCAGGATTTCCTTGTCGCTCATGCCGAGCATGAAATAGCCGACGCCGAAGGACGCCACCAGCCCCATGACGCCGATGTTCAGCGGCCATTTGGTGGCGACGACGAACATCACCACGAGGATGACGAGCGGGATGATCTGGGTGGCGGTCATGGTCGGCTCCGATTCAGAGGCGGCCGCGGGGTTGAAGAGGCCACCTCCGAACAGGAGGGCGACCAGACCCAGGACAGCGATCGCGGCTACCGTCACCAGCAGGATACGGCGGCGGCGGTCGGGACGCCGGGAGGGCTCGACGCGGGTGTCGCCGGGGGCGGTCTGTACGCGGTCTGTCCGTCTCTTCTGCGGTTTCTTCTGCAGTCTTTTCTGCGATGTTAGTCATGATGCTTTCTCCTCATCGAGTAGCGCTGGCAAAGGAGGCGTCGACGGCGGTGCCGAGGGCCTCGGGAAGGTGGATGGTGGTGGTGGCGATGGTGCGGGCGGTGCGGTCGACGCCGACGAGCAGTTGCCCGTCCCGTTCCTCGCTCCAGGTTTCGATCACCCCGGCCGGGGTGCGCAGCCGCAGGGTGGGGCCGGCGGTGCCGCCGGTGATGTCGGCCAGCAGCGTGCCCGGGGTGCGGGCCGCGAGGGTCAGGGCGATGCTTCCGGTGATGGCCAGGGCCGGGTGCGGCTTGCCCATCGAGAGCATGACGACGGCGACGTCGGACTCGGCGTCGGACGCGCGCCGGGGCGGCGACGACGGCGACCTTGGGGACGGCGCGGGCGGCGTCGCCGGGAGTCGCTGCGAGACCCATCCGCACGGCTGCCTGGCGCCGGATGTGTTCCAGGGTGTCCAGCTGCAGTTCCAGCCCGGCGGTCCAGCTGCCGTGGCGCTCCGGGTCCAGGCCCAGGTCCTCGGCGCGCAGCATGACGACCGGCGCTCCGGCGTCGACCATGGAGACGGTCCAGCGGGTCCCGCCGGCGACGATGGTGTCCGTGGCTGATCCGGTGGGAAGCAGCCGGCCGGTGGTCTTGCCGGCCGGGTCCAGGAAGCCGAGCCCCACCCGGTAGCCGGGGAACGGGACGCCGGGCATCTCGGCCTGCGGGACGATCGGCAGGGCGCCGGCCGGCGTCGACACCCGCTGGATGATGACCTGGCCGGTGTTGGTGTTCCGGGTGACGATCCGGGTGACGTCGCCGGTCGGGGACCACCCAGCCCTTTTCGATCGCGTACAGGCCGACGACGGCGGAGCAGTTGCCGCAGTTGCTGCCCCAGTCCACGGCGGCCTCCTCGATGCCCACCTGGGCGAAGGTGAATTCGACGTCGACGCCGGCGTCGGCGGGGCGGTGCAGGATCATCGCCTTGCTGGTGGTGGAGGTGGCGCCGCCCACCCCGTCGATCTGCCGGTGGTCGGGGCTGCCGAACAGCCGGGGCAGCAGCACGTCCGGGCTGGTCCCGGTTTCATCCAGCTGGCCGGTTTCGAAGACCCAGCATTTGCTGGTGCCTCCGCGCATCCACTCCGCTTCGATCTTCATGGTCTGTTCCTAGCTTCGGTTCTGCTTCGATCTGCCTCAATGGTGTTCAAGGGCTTGATTCGAGATTGATCCAGATCACAAATGAAGACAAGGTTGGATATCTGCAAGGGAGTGTAGCGATGCTTAATTCACTGTCGCTAGCAGTCCGTAGGATGCCCGCCTCAGGCGGCACCGCCGTCGGAAACCGCCGGCTTTCTCCCGCGCAACCGGGCGGTGGATGTATAGAATTAACGGATTCAACAGAAGGGTAAAGCGTTGCTTAACGATCCTGACCAGGAATTGTTCGACATTCGGCGCCTTGCCTTGCTGGTGGAGGTGGTGGAGCAGGGATCGATCACCGCCGCGGCCGAGCTGATGATGTACACGCCCTCCGCCGTCTCGCAGCAGCTGCGGAAGCTCGAGCAGGAAGTCGGGCAGCCGCTGCTGAACCGCCGCTCCCGCGGAGTGGTGCCCACCGAGGCGGGCCAGGTGCTTGCCGGGCACGCGCGCAAGGTCATCGGGCAGATGCGGGCCGCCCAGTCCGACCTGGACCAGATCGCCGGCCTCAAGCGGGGCTCGCTGACTGTTGGCACGTTTCCGACGCTCGCCGGCTCGTTCCTGCCGGTGGTCATCCGGGCCTTCAAGAAGAGGTACCCGGCCATCGGCCTGTCCCTCCGCAGCGCGCGCTTCGATGACCTGGTGAGCGACCTGCAGTCCGGAGTGACCGGGCTGTGCCTGCTCTGGGACTACCCCTGGAACCGCTTTCACGACGATTCCATCCGGATCACGGAGGTTTTCCAGGAAAGCACGGTCCTGCTGGTGTCCCGCAGCCATCCGCTGGCCGACCGCGACGAGATCCGGATGGAGGAGCTCCGCAAGGAATCGTGGATCGTGCGGGCCGAGGCGCACCCCGTCGTCGAAGTGCTGCAGCGCTCCGCCCATGAGGCCGGGTTCGAACCGACCATCGGCTTCCTGGCCAACGACTACCAGGAAGCGCAGGCGATGGTGAGCGTCGGCATGGGCGTGGCCATGGTGCCGAAGACCGCCGTGGCCCTGCAGCACCCGGACGTCCGGGTCATCAGCCTCGGCTCCGCCGCGCCCCTGCGGCGGGTGCTGCTGGCCCAGCGCCAGGACAAGGTCTACGCCCCGGCAGAGGTCGCCTTCCATTCCACGCTGCTCGAAATCGCCCGCGAACGCGCCGGGGACTACCTGTAACGACGACGACGGCGGCGAAGATCTGCGCCTGGCGGCAGCGGCTAGTTCCTGCGACTTTTGCGGCCGCTGGGAGGTGTCTCAGACGCTGATTCTTGGATGCAGGATCCGGGTTCCAGTGGGGCAGTGGCCGAGCCGGTGTTCCAGCGAACCCTCTGCTGAGCGGTAGGAGCTCAGGGAGCCGCTTTCTTCTCGACTCGCGACGCTCAAGACAGCGGCTGACGAGCGCCGACGCTGACGTAACCGGACGGCGTAACGTACTCTCGCCGTCGTCGTTCTATTCGTGCCTGCTGACCGGGTGAGGGAACCCTCGCGCCTTTCGCCCGGTTGCATCTAGCGCAGGCGGCGACGAAGTTCTGCAGGGTGGTGGATCCGCCCTTGGACCACGGGAAGAAGTGGTCGCCATGTTCAGCGGGCCGCGCGCACCGACGCCCGAACCCAGCCTCCATCTCGCACTGGCCGCCGGCCCGCGCCATGCCCTCCCTGCGCTGCTGGCGGCTGAAACGCCGGGCCGGGTCCCGGCGTCGAACGTCCCGGGCGTGGACGACCGCCGCGACAATGATCAGAACCACGAGGAACAGCCCCGGGAGAGTAACCGCGGCCAGAACGCTGTCGACAAAGCTGCGAAGGACGCCGCTGACGGTTGAGGCGCTGTTGCCTGCGGCGACTTTCCCCTTCGGCATCAGCGCCAGGACTACAGAGACGGCTAACCACACAACCACAGCCGCGTAAGCGAGACGCAGACCCTGCCGGCTCCAGTAGATGCGCTTCAGTTCCACCATCGGTTCATTCCCCCAAATGAGTTCCGGCCGTGCTGCTGTGCGGCCAATGCAACAGATCGTACCGCTCGCGACAGACAAACTGTCCGGGCTGCCGTAGACGCCCTCGCAAGCACCCGCCGTTCAGGGTCCGTAGTCCCTAACGATCCCGCAGGGACAGTGGGAGGATCAGCAGGGTGCCCGGGCCCCCGCAGGCCCGGACGTCATAAAGGGCGCCGCATCCACCGAACGGAAGGACCATCATGAAGGCAGCACGTTTCCATGGCCGCAAGGACATCCGGATCGAGGACATCCCCGAGCCGGAGCTCCGGGCCGGCGCGGTGAAGATCGACGTCGCGTGGTGCGGGATCTGCGGCACGGACCTGCACGAATTCCTGGAAGGCCCCATCTTCTGCCCGGCACCCGGGCATCCGCACCCGCTCTCGCACGAGGAGTCGCCGGTGACCCTGGGGCACGAGTTCTCCGGGACCGTCTCCGAGGTCGGCGACGGGGTGGAGGGGCTCGCGGTGGGGGACAACGTCGTCGTCGAACCGTATTTTGTGGACGGCGACTGCGACATGTGCCAGGCCGGCAGCTACCACCTGTGCCGGCAGATGGGCTTCATCGGGCTCTCCGGCGGCGGCGGCGGGCTCAGCGAAAAGATCGTGGTGGACCAGCGGTGGGTGCACCCCATCGGCGACATCCCGCTGGACGAGGCGGCGCTGATCGAGCCGCTCTCCGTGGCCCACCACGCGGTGGCGCGCAGCGGCGCCAAGGCCGGCGACGTGGCCCTGGTGGGCGGCTCGGGCCCCATCGGGCTGCTGACCGCGGCCGTCCTCAAGGGCATGGGCGTCACCACGATCATCAGCGAACTGACCCAGGCGCGGAAGGAAAAGGCCGCCTCCAGCGGGGTGGCGGACCATGTGCTGGACCCCAGCCAGGAGAACGTCCCGGCCCGGGTGCGGGAACTCACCGGCGGGACCGGCGCGGACGTCGCCTTCGAATGCGCCGGCGTGAACGCGGTGCTGGACACCATGCTCGACGCCGTCCGGCCCGCCGGTGTGGTGGTCAACGTGTCCATCTGGGGCGCGCCCGCCACCGTGGACATGCAGAAGCTGGTGCTCAAGGAGATCGACCTGCGCGGCACCATCGCCTACGTCCGGGACCATCCCGCGGTCATCAAGATGGTGCAGGAGGGCAAGGTGGACCTCAAGCCGTTCATCACCGGCCGGATCGCGCTGGAGGACCTCGTGGAGCAGGGCTTCGACACCCTCATCAACCACAAGGACACGGCCGTGAAGGTGCTGGTGCATCCGTAGCGGCTGGAGCTTGGTGCGTTGCGCCGGGAATATGCGGTACCCGGCAACGCTGCGGGTTGCGCGGCTCCGAGCCCCCATGGCACAGCTTGAAGCTGGTTCGTCGCAGAGCTTCTGGGCTGGGTAACAGTCGGGTGTTCCCATCTCGGGTCTTGATTGGAACAATGCTGCCATGGCACGAATTCTTGGGTTCCTGTTATTCCTGGCAGTGGTGGTTTACGTGATCGCGGCAACGTGGTTGTTCGTCCTCGCCCTGGCCGTGACCATGGCGATCGTCAAACATCTACGCACCCGGCACCGCGCCGCCCCGCGGGCCGCCCCGGCAGCCAAGCTCCACCACAAGGCTCCAGCCGTCCCGAGCGCCGTCCCGAGCCCGGCGCCGGCACCGGCCTATCTGCCCCGGTGGTCGGTCCAGCGGCGGTGGTTCGTCGCCGGTGACAAGGACGACTGGGACCAGGCCTTCCGGGACGCCGAGCTTCGGGCGCAGGTTTGCGCCGCCTTACCGGGGGTCTCCCGGAGGTAGCACGCCCCCCGCGTCACCGCCCCGCGATGTGCCCCGCCACGAACTCCGCGTCGTCGCCCACCACGGACAGCGTGGCGGACAGGTGCTTGGTGAGCCAGGGCAGGCCCACGGCGTAGAGTCCCGGGACCTCGGTGACGCCGCGGCTGTGCCGCGGGTAGTTCCACTCGTCGAGCACCGGCACGTCAAGGAAGCCGAAGTCCAGGCCGTAGCCGGTGCACCAGATGACCGAGGTGACGCCCTCGGCCTCCAGGTCGAGCCGCGCCCCCGAGTCTGCCGGCAGCCAGTCGTCCGCCGGCGCGGGCTCTGCCGGCGGGGCGTCGATGCCGGCCGCGGCGATGTAGGCGTCGGCCATCCGCCCCAGCCGCGCACCGAACCCCGCCTCCACCAGGGCCAGGCGTGCGGGGAGGTCATCGCTGAAGACGAGGCCGACGTCGTCCGCTCCCTCGAAGCGGCCGTGCAGGCGGACGCCGCGGCGGCCGAGGTTCCGCAGGTGGATGCTGTGGCCGCCGCCGTTGCCGGAGATCAACGGGTTGCACATGAAGCGCGCGGCCGGTGAGGGCAGCTGGTCCGCCTGGAGGCCGTTGATGCCGAACGCGGGGCCGTGAAGGTTGAGCTGCAGGATCCAGTAGAAAACATCCTGGCCGCGGTACCGCCGCGGAGCCTCGGGGCAGCTCGAGACGGACAGGTGGACCTCCCGGCCGGCGTCGAGCAGGTCCTCGGTGATCTGGCCGCCGGACTGCCCGGTGCCCACCACCAGCACGGCGCCGTCGGGAAGCTGCCGCGCGTTGCGGTAGTCGTGGCTGTGCAGCTGGCGGACGTGGGCCGGCAGGGACGCGGCCGACGCCGGGATCCGCGGACGCTGGAAGGCGCCGTTCGCGAGGACCACGTTCCGAGCCTGCCAGCGGCCCTGACTGGTCTCGACCATGAAGCCGCCGTCGACGACGCCGACCCGGGTCACCTCCGTGCCGAGCCGGACCGGCGCCTTGATCCGCGCGGCGTAGTCCGGAAGAGCCCGATCACCTCGTCCCGGGGGAGGAAGGCGTCCGGCTCGGGACCGTCGTAGCTCAGCTCCGGCAGCAGGAACGAAAAGTTCGGGGTGTTCAGGTAGAACGAGTCCCAGCGGTCCTGCCAGGCGCCGCCCAGTTCGGCCCGCCGCTCCAGCAGTTGATGCTCGACGCCGTGCCGGCTCAGCCAGTAGCTGGTGGCCAGGCCGGCCTGCCCCGCGCCGATCACCAGGGTGTCGATGTCCTGGACTGGTCCTGCGCCGGGGGAGGGCATGGCTACTGCTTCGGCGCTTCTGGGGGCCTTCGGCAGCCTTGGGCGCTTTCGGCGGCAGTCCGGCCACGTGCTCGAACGCCTTCTCCACCCAGGCCCTGGCGCGGGCCTGATCGCCGTCGCCCTCGCCGTTCCAGATCTCCGGCAAGCCGGTGTAGCCGCCCATCGGCCGCTCGGCCGGCCCGAACGGGACGGTCCGCTCGGTACTTTCGAGGGTCTCCTTGTCCGCCGCGGAGAGCTTCACGCCGACGGTGGGGCCGAACAGGCCGGCGAACATGTTGCCGTTCACGAACGCCCCGAGGTTGCCGAACATCGGCTTGACCACCACCCCGGGAGTCTCGGGCAGCAGCGAGCGGAAGTGCTCCTTGTCGGCGTCGGACGCTTTGGGCATTTCCATGGTGTGCCTCCGGGATGCTGCTGATCAGGGACGGGTCTTTCTGCAGGATATGCCGCGTTTGGCGCTGGCGGTAGGTCCCAGACAGCGGGCCGTCCACGCGGTCCTGACGCGCTGCCACTCCCACTCAAATGTAACGAACTGATAACATAGGGCTGATGTCGAAACAGCCTGGAAGCACCCGAGTCACCCAATTGGACGGCCTCCGCGGGCTCGCCGCCCTGATAGTGGTCGCGTGCCATCTGCTCTCCACGGTCCCCGGAATCGGCGACGCGGTGTTCGAGAACCGCTCCGCGCCCCTCGACGGCGCGGGCATGTGGGCGGTGTTCTCCCCGCTGCACCTGCTCTGGAACGGCACCCCCGCGGTCCACGTCTTCTTTGTGCTCTCCGGCTTCGTCCTGATCCTGCCGTTTACGACGCCGGGCCGCAGCAAGGGCTGGGGACCGTACTACGCCAAGCGGCTGCTGCGGCTCTACCTGCCGGCCTGGGCGGCGCTGGGCCTGGCCGTTACGCTGATCGCCCTGGTTCCCCGCACGGCCTCGCCGCTGCAAAGTACCTGGGCGGACATGTACGTGGTGGACGCCGGCCTGGGGCGGGCAGCCAAGGACGGGCTGCTCCTGCTTGGCGCCAGCACCGTCAACACCCCGCTGTGGACGCTGCGCTGGGAGGTCCTCTTCTCCCTCCTGCTCCCGCTCTACGTCTTCTTCGCCCTCCGCTGGCGGCGCCTCTGGCACCTGAAGCTCGCCCTGATTATCGCCCTCGCCGGGGTGGGCGCGGTGCTGCAGGTGCAGTGGCTGATCTATCTGCCCATCTTTGCCATCGGCGCGGTCCTCGGTGTCGAGCGGGACCGGATCCGCGCGCTCGCCGCGCCCTGGCCCCGCTTGATCTGGCTCCCCATAGCCGCCGCCGGCCTCTTCCTGGCCAACGCGGAGTGGATCAGCCCGGCCAAGCCCGTCAAGGGCGTGGAGGCCCTCATCACCGTCGGAGCGACGCTGATCGTCCTGGTCTTCCTGCTGACCGCCCCTGCCAAGAAGCTGGGGGACGCCGCCGTCGTGCAGTGGCTGGGCCGCATCTCCTTCAGCCTCTACCTGGTGCACCTGCCGATCATCCTCGCCGGCGTCACGCTGCTGCGCCCGGTCTCGCTGCCGCTGGCGCTCGCCGTGTCCGCCGTTGCCTCGTTCGCCGTGGCCGCGCTGTTCTACCGCTACGTGGAGCTCCCGGCCCAGCGGCTCTCCACGGCCGCGGGCCGCGCGGTGGAGCGGCGGCTGGGCCGGGGAGCGCGAGCGGAAACCCCGGAGGCCCCGCCCGTCCGGAAGATGGCCGACGCGACGTCGGGACACCGGTAAGCCCGCCGGGCCGGCGGACTAGGATACCGGCATGGGGACAGCAGAGGACTGCTTCGACGGGTTGCCGGCCGCGCTGCCGGCGCCAATGCCGCGCGGCACCGCCATTTACCGGCAGGACACCGGCCGGCCGGCTCCGGTCCGGCACGCGGCCGGCTACATACCGTTCGTTGAGTTCTGTGCCCGCCGCGGCCAGCGGGCCGACGAGCTGGCGGGCGACCCCGGCCGTCTTATCGCCTTCCTCCGCGCGTCCGGCGCCGAGCTGGCGCGCGACGACGGCCTCCGGGACGCCGCGGCCATCTTTACCGGGAACGCCATCATCCGCCTGCGGCCGGACGCGCGCTGGACCACCTATGAAGGTGCGCCCGCCACCGCGGGCAACCGGCAGACGAGTTTCGAGCCCGGCCGCCTGCTCGAGGCGTTGCGCACCGCCGACGACGAAGCGGTACGGCGACTCCTCTCCATGCTGTCCGACTGGGCCCAGGCAGAGCCGGACCCCCCACCGGGTCCCCGCCCGGTCCCGGTGCCCCCGCCGGCGGGCCCCGTGCGGTACCTCCGCCCGCCGCTGCCGGAGCCGACCTACCACTCCGCCGCGGGGGAGCCCTACCGTTACGGGCGGCGCTGGGGTCCCGACGGCCCCGCCGCCGACTCCTATGGGGTCGACAGCCACCCCGAGCGGTTCGCCGGACTGCACGACGTCGCCGAGGCCCTGATCAGCTACCTGGCGGCCGTGTACGACGTGGACATCGACGAGGATCCAGTCCATTCCCGCGATTTGCTGCGGGAAGCCACCGACGTCCGGCGCGCGGTCAGGGTGACGCCGCAGGGCCCCGGCGCGGCAGCCCTGACCTTTGTGCTCACCGGCTACCCGGGGGTCCTGGTCCACGCCGGGGCGCTGCACGACTTCCCGTTCCCTGCCTGCGGCTGCGACGCCTGCGACGAAACCGCCGCGACGGCCGCGGACCGGTTGGAACGGCTGGTGATGGCCGTCGCCGCCGGCGGCTACAGCGAACGCTACCCGGTAGGCCGGAACCGGTGGAGCGAGTACGCAGTAACCGCCGTCGACGGCTCCGGGTCGGAAAGCGGCCGCGGCGAACCCGGCACTACAGACCCCGCCCGGCTCGAAGCGGCGGAGCGCAGCCTGCGCCGCCTCGCCGGCAGCTGGGCTCCATGGCCGCCGCGCCGGAGCTGATCCGGCGCCCGCCTCCTGCCGGCGGGCGGCGGCCGCCAACCGGCGACTGTGACCTGTGGTAATCGGTCCGGTAAAACTCCTGTAGTGTTGATCCTGTTGTTGTGTTTATGCAGTTCGTAGTTCAGGCAGTACGCGCGGTCGAAAGTCCGTGTTCTTCTGAAGCAGCGGTTTTGAGCACCCCACACCGGAGGACCCGAAAGTCGGGACAGTTCCTCCACCTTCACGAAGGACAAAAATAATGGCTACTGGTACCGTCAAATGGTTTAACGCTGAAAAGGGCTTCGGCTTCATTTCCCCCGATGACTCCTCGCAGGACGTTTTCGCGCACTACTCCGCGATCAACTCCTCCGGCTTCCGCTCCCTCGAAGAGAACCAGAAGGTCTCCTTCGAAACCGAGCAGGGCCCCAAGGGTCCCCAGGCTACCAACATCCAGGCTCTCTAATTTCCTAGAGATCCGGGACCGTTAGGTTTCGAGCAGGGCCCGTCTTCGGACGGGCCCTGCTTTTTTGTTAACCCGGGTGGCGCCCGGTGAGCCGGCCGGCGCGGGTCCCGGACTCGGACTACCGCCCGACGTCGGCCGCCTCAGAGAGTCGCGAGCCCGGGCCTTCCCGCCCGAGCTCTGGCTCCGGTAGGCCACTAGCGGTAGGGGCATCCACTGGCCCGGCGCTGTTCACACCCCCGCCACCGACGGTTTACGCGGGCGGTCAAGGATGAAGCCATGACTGATTTCAGCCGCCGAAATGTCCTCAAAGGTGCCCTGGCCGCAGCCGGTGCCGCCGCCGTCGTCCCCGCAACGGCCGGAGCGGCCAGCGCCGCCCGGCCCGCCGGCGTCGCCCTGGTCCGCAACCGCCTGACCCTGCCGTCGGGCATCGCCACCGGCGACGTCACCACCGGCTCCGGCGTGCTGTGGTCCCGCGCATCGGGCCCCGGCCGGCTGGTGGCGAACCTGCTGGCCGTCGACGACGACGGGTCCCCGCTCCGCGGCGGCCGCGCCTTCCGGCGCGTGCTGCGGGGGAGCGCCGCGTCCGAGGCGACCGACTTCACCGCCAAAATCAACGCCGAACACCTGCCCGCCGGTACCCGCTTCGCCGTGAGCCTGCACTTCGAGGACGCCGACGGCAACGCCGGCGAAACCGCGCAGGGCTCCTTCAGCACCGCCCCGAAGACCGGGCTGCTGCGCAGCGGCCGCGCCGCCCGCGGCCAAAGCTTCGTCTGGAGCGGCGACACCGCAGGGCAGGGCTGGGGCATCAACGAGGAGATCGGCGGGATGCGCGGCTACGCGGCCATGCACGCCACCTCGCCGGACTTCTTCATCCACTCCGGCGACACGATCTACGCCGACGGGCCCATCAGCGCGCAGGTGACCGAACCCGACGGCCAGGTCTGGCGCAACCTCGTCACCGAGGAAGTCTCCAAGGTGGCTGAAACGCTCAACGAGTACCGCGGCCGGCACCGCTACAACATGATGGACAAGAACATCCGCGCCCTCTACGCGGAGGTCCCGGTGATTGCCCAGTGGGACGACCACGAGACGCACAACAACTGGTACCCGGGCCAGATCCTCACCGATACCCGCTACACCGAGCGCCGCGTGGACGTGCTCGCCGCCCGCGGCCGGCAGGCCTGGCAGGAGTACCAGCCGATCGCGGGCGTCAGCGCCGGCGGCACCGGCTTCGAACCCGCCCGGATCTACCGCAAGATCAGCCGCGGCCCGCAGCTGGAGATCTTCTGCCTGGACATGCGCAGCTACAAGGACCCCAACACGCTCGGCAAGGAAACGCAGCTGACCCACATCCTGGGCCAGGAGCAGGCCGACTGGCTGATCCGCGAGGTGAGCAAGTCCAAGGCCACCTGGAAGGTCATCGCCAACGACCTACCGCTGGGGCTGGTGGTCCCGGACGGCCCCGTCAACCAGGAATCGCTCTCCAACCGCGACCCCGGCGCCCCCTTGGGCAAGGAGCTCGAGCTCGCCGGGGTGCTCTCGGCGTTCAAGCGCAACCGGGTTAAGAACGTGGTCTGGCTGACCGCCGACGTGCACTACTGCGCCGCACACCACTACTCGCCGGAGCGCGCGGCGTTCACCGACTTCGACCCGTTCTGGGAATTCGTGGCGGGGCCCATCAATGCCGGCAGCTTCGGCCCGAACGCCCTGGACGGCACCTTCGGCCCGGAGGTGGCGTTCTTCAAGGCCGGCGCCTACGCCAACGAATCCCCGCGCAGCGGCGAGAGCCAGTACTTCGGCCACGTGGACCTGGGCGCCGACGACGTCTTCACCGTCAGCCTGCGCAACGCCAACGGGGCCGTGCTGTGGAGTAAGGCGCTGCAGCCGCAGCGGTAGCGGGGGAGCGGGGAGCGCCGCGAAACACGAGTGGGCCCCTCCCGGGAAGTCCGGGAGGGGCCCACTGGCGTTAGCGGATGAGGTGCCTACGGCGTCGGCATGCCGCCGTTGACGTTCAGCGTCTCGCCGATCACGTAGCTGGACTCGGCCGAGGCGAGGAACACGTACGCCGGGGCGAGTTCGGCCGGCTGGCCGGCGCGGCCCAGCGGAGTCTCCTTGCCGAACTCCGGCAGGTCCTCGGTGGGCTGGCCGCCGCTGGGCTGCAGCGGGGTCCAGATCGGCCCGGGCGCCACGGCGTTGACGCGGATGCCCTTCGGCGCGAGCTGCTGGGCCAGGCCCTTGGTGAAGTTGTTGATCGCGCCCTTGGTGGAGGCGTAGTCCACCAGCGTCTCCGAGGGGCTGTAGGCCTGGATCGAGGTGGTGTTGATGATGCTCGACCCGGCCGGCAGGTGCGGCAGCGCCTCCTTGGTCAGCCAGAACATCGCGTACACGTTGGTCTTGTACGTGTGGTCGAACTGGACGTCCTCGATGTCGGCGAGGGCCTTCTGCGCCACCTGCTTGCCGGCGTTGTTGACCAGGATGTCCAGGCCGCCGAGCTCGCGCACGGCCGTCTCCACGAGGTCCCGGCACACCGCCGAGTCCTTCAGGTCGCCCGGTACCTTGACCGCCTTGCGGCCGGCCTTCTCGATCAGTTCCGCGATCCGGGCGGCGTCTTGCTCCTCCTCGGGGAGGTAGGACATCACGACGTCGGCGCCCTCCCGGGCGAACGCGATCGCCGTCGCGGCGCCGATTCCCGAGTCCGCCCCGGTGATGAGCGCCTTGCGGCCTTCCAGCCGGCCGGTGCCGCGGTAGGTCTCCTCGCCGAGGTCCGCCTTGGGCGTCATCTTGGCGTCCAGGCCCGGTTCGGGCTGGCTCTGCTCCGGCGGCTCAATCTGCTCGTACGCCGTGACGGGGTTCCTGAACGTGTACTGGTCAGTCATGGTTCTCCTCCGGATAATTGCGTTCCGCCCGGTCTTTGGTGATGACCGGGCAGCGACGGCGGGTGGATCCAACAACACGCTAAGCATGCTTAGTAATTACCCTAGCCAGATCGGGGGAGTGGATGCAACGTGCGTCGACCGTGATGAAGTGCCAGCCCGCCCGCCCGGGATAGTGCTAGACCTCGCCACGAAAGACGTACGACGTCGTCACCCCCTGAGTATGGCACCGGTGTGGCCGCCGGCCGCAGGGCCTGCGCCGGGCCGAGCGCTGATGCCAGTCCGCGAGTTGGCCTTGCTTCTCTGGCACAATGGCCGGCATGCAGCCCGCGGACCCCAGCCTCCCGCCCCACGTCCCCGCCTTCGACCTCCGGATCAGCATCCAGGACACCGAACCGGAGATCTGGCGGCGCCTCCTCGTCCCGGAGACCATCACCGTTCCGCAGTTCCACGAGGCAATTCAACGGGCCTTCGGCTGGCGCAACCAGCACCTCTACGGCATCCGCTGCGTTGACCGCCAAGGCAACGGGCGGATCATCGCCGGCCCCGACGACGCGGTGGAGGACAGCGGCGCCGAGCCGGCGTCCGGCGTCGTGCTCTTTGAACTGCTGGACGCCGCAGGCAAGGGACCCGAGCCGTTCGAGTATGAATACGACTTTGGTGATTCCTGGCTGCACACGGTGGAACTTCTGGGGCCTGCGCAGGTCCCGGAGGGAAGTATCAGCTGCGTGGAGGGTGCCAGCCGCGGGCCGGTGGAGGACTCCGGCGGGACGGGCGGGTACCGGCACCTGGCCGAGGTGCTCGCGAACGGGAAACACCCGGAACACCACGACGCCGCCACCTGGTTCTACGAGGTCACCGGCGAGCGGGCGTCCAGGTTCGACGTCGGCGCTTTTGACGTCGACGCCGTGAACCGGGGCCTCCACCGCCTCAGCCTTCAGCTCTGGCCGCAGCCGGTCACCCCGGCGGAGCGGGACGCCGTGTTACGGCCGGTCGTCTGGCTGCTGGAAAACGCCGCGGGGGAGGGGCTGGAACTGACGAAGGACGGCTACCTCAAACCGGCCATGGTCCGCCGCACGCTGGAGGAGCTCGGCTGGATCGACGACATCGCGGGCAAGGCCAACCGGGAGGTCAACGCACCCGGCGTGCTCGACCTCCGGCTGCACCTGCTCAAGTGGAAACTGCTGCGCAAGCGCAACGGCAGGCTGCTGCTCGGGTCGATGGGCAAGCTCGGCCTGGCCGAACCGGACAAGCTGTGGGACTACCTGGTCCAGACCATCGGCGCCCCGCAGCACGACGCCGTGAAACTCATGACCCGGCTGGCAGCGCACTGGCTCGTCCAGGGGTCCGAGCCCTCCTACGTCTTCCGCGACGATGTCATCATCAGCGCGCTTGAGGCCACGGGATTCGTCACCCGTTCCGGTGACCCGATCCCGGCGGAGTGGGTCTGGGACATCGACCGCACGGTACGGCAGTCCCTGGGCTGCCTTCAGCTCACGGTGCCCGGGCAACGCTTCCGGCTCCTGGACCGGGAACTGTCCGACGGCGGCCTGAAGTTCCTGCTCCAGGTCCAGGCGCTGCTGGGGGACCGCTAGCTCGAGGGGCGGTGCCTGGCCCCGTTGGGCGGCAGCCGGGCGGGGCGGGCGCCCATTGCCGACCCTTGCCGGCATAGGTGAAGTGTGCTTCACTTATTTTGTGGAGGGGAGTATCCCCGGAAATGTCCCGTCGTCAGTACGGCCGCCCCTGCGCGGCCCGGCGGGCAGGCCCCCTGGGCCGGGAAAGACCTCCGGTTGGTGTTGACTGACTGGAAGCGGGTGCCCCCTGATGAATGTTCCTTTTTGGGCCTGGTTGGCCGTCCTTGGCGTGATCGTCCTGATGCTGGCGGTGGACCTCTTCGCGCACCGCAAAGCGCATGTCATCGGCGTCCGTGAAGCGGCGCTGTGGTCCGCCGTCTGGGTCGCGTTCGGCGTCGGCTTCGGCGTGCTGGTGTGGCAGCTGTACGGGGCCGAGTTCGGCCAGCAGTACTTCGCCGGGTACTTGATCGAGAAGTCCCTGGCGGTGGACAACGTCTTTATCTGGGCGATCATCTTCACGTATTTCGCCGTCCCCCGCGAGTACCAGCACCGGGTGCTGTTCTTGGGCGTCCTCGGTGCCCTGGTCTTCCGCGGCGTCTTCATCGCGGCGGGCTCCGTCATCATCGCCAGCGCCGGGTGGGTGCTCTACTTCTTCGCCGCGTTCCTGCTCTTCACCGGCTACCGGATGATCCGCCAGCGCAACGACCACCCCGAACCGGAGAAATCGCGGGCGCTGAAGCTCTTCCGCCGGTACGTGCCCATGACCGACAAGTTCCACGGGCAGAAATTCCTGGTCCGCAAAAACGGCCTGGTGCTGGCCACCCCGCTGCTGGCTGTCCTGGCCCTGGTCGAGGTCACGGACATCATCTTCGCCGTCGATTCGATCCCGGCGATCTTCGCCGTCACGGACGAGGTGTTCCTGGTCTTCACGGCCAACGCCTTTGCGATCCTTGGCCTCCGTGCCATGTACTTCCTGCTCGCCGACCTGATCCACCGGTTCATCTACCTCAAGATCGGCCTGGCGCTCGTCCTGATCTGGGTCGGCATCAAGATGCTGCTCAAGATCGACATCTTTTACATCCCCACCCCGCTGTCCCTCGGCGTCATCGCGACAATCCTCGGGGTGTCCATCGGTGCGAGCCTCTGGGCCACCCGCGGCCAGGAGCGCAAGGCGCCGGCGGGGCCGGCGCACGCCCCGTTCGGGACGGCGACGGCGGCGGAACAGGCGGAGCTGGAACCGCTGTGGCGGCGGGGCCGTGTTGGCGGCAAGACCACGACGGCGGGCGGCCGGGATGCCGGGGACCCCGGCGCAGGGGAGCACGGACGGGGAGCCCGGCGCGGGAGCGCCCCGCGCAGGGGAGCGTGACGGCGGGGAGCCCGGCCCGGGAGCGCCCCGCGCAGGGGAGCGTGACGGCGGGGTCACCGGCGCGGGGGATCCCCACGCAGGGGAGCCCGGCGTTAACCCGCACGCGCCTGCAGAGAGCGAGCGCGCGTGAACGACCACTCCCAACCCCCTCTGCCCCCGCCCGCGCGGCCCGCCTGGACCTTCCTCACCAACCACGGGCACGTCCTGTTGGCGGCCGCGGCGGACCCGCAAGCCCGCGTCGCCGACATCGCCGCCAGGGTCGGCATCACCACACGCTCGACCCTGCAGATCCTCAAAGACCTCGAGGACACCGGCTACCTGCACCGGACGAGGGACGGGCGCCGGACGCACTACGTCATCGAACCGCACCAGCACTTCCGCCACCCGGCCGTGGCCGGGGCGGAAATCGACGGCCTGATCGGCCTGCTTTCACCTTCCGGGGCAGCGGGGCGGGCGAAGGCGGCCCCGCCGGCACCGGAGGATCCGTGAGCTTGGAGGCACCGTAAGGCCGGCGGGGCCCACCGGCCCATGAGAGCCCGTGCGGCTGGGGTGGGTGTAAGGTCGGCGGGCCCCCTGGAGGGTCGAACCGGACGGGGCACAAGCTCCGTCCGGTCCGGGGCTCGTGTCGCGACGGGACTGTGACCCACTCCACAAAAGCCCGACGCGGGCCGACTGGCCGTCCCGGGTCCGCTGCGGCGGCCGAAATCCGCGGATTTCCGGGGCTTGTGACCCGGGGAGGGGCCTGTGGGGGCTGATTTGTTCCGGGTCGGGTTCGTGTGTAAAGTAGTTCGAGTCGCCGCCGCTGAAGCGGAAAGATAGCGACCGACCCCCTTGATAAACGGCCTGGAAATGGTGCGGATTTTGCGCGCTGTGGATGGGTGGGGACCCGTTCGTGGGTTTGTGAGTCGCGGAAAACGCGGGTTTGCAAAGTGTCACGGACTCGGGTAAGTTTGAAAAGTTGCTCCGGAGCGATCCATGGCTGAGGTTGTGGTGGTGCCGGGTGTGTCTGTTGTTTGAGAACTCAATAGTGTGCCAAGTTTGTTGATACCAATTTATTGTAATGGATTGGTTGTTTTGCCGGGCCTGCCACCCCGTGGTTGGGTCTGGTTTTTACAGCTGGTTTCAAATTTTGTGCAGTGCGTTGTTCCCGTTTTCCCGGGGGTGCGTGCTGTGTCTGTTCTTCAACGGAGAGTTTGATCCTGGCTCAGGATGAACGCTGGCGGCGTGCTTAACACATGCAAGTCGAACGATGATCCGGTGCTTGCACCGGGGATTAGTGGCGAACGGGTGAGTAACACGTGAGTAACCTGCCCTTAACTCTGGGATAAGCCTGGGAAACTGGGTCTAATACCGGATATGACTCCTCATCGCATGGTGGGGGGTGGAAAGCTTTTTGTGGTTTTGGATGGACTCGCGGCCTATCAGCTTGTTGGTGAGGTAATGGCTCACCAAGGCGACGACGGGTAGCCGGCCTGAGAGGGTGACCGGCCACACTGGGACTGAGACACGGCCCAGACTCCTACGGGAGGCAGCAGTGGGGAATATTGCACAATGGGCGCAAGCCTGATGCAGCGACGCCGCGTGAGGGATGACGGCCTTCGGGTTGTAAACCTCTTTCAGTAGGGAAGAAGCGAAAGTGACGGTACCTGCAGAAGAAGCGCCGGCTAACTACGTGCCAGCAGCCGCGGTAATACGTAGGGCGCAAGCGTTATCCGGAATTATTGGGCGTAAAGAGCTCGTAGGCGGTTTGTCGCGTCTGCCGTGAAAGTCCGGGGCTCAACTCCGGATCTGCGGTGGGTACGGGCAGACTAGAGTGATGTAGGGGAGACTGGAATTCCTGGTGTAGCGGTGAAATGCGCAGATATCAGGAGGAACACCGATGGCGAAGGCAGGTCTCTGGGCATTAACTGACGCTGAGGAGCGAAAGCATGGGGAGCGAACAGGATTAGATACCCTGGTAGTCCATGCCGTAAACGTTGGGCACTAGGTGTGGGGGACATTCCACGTTTTCCGCGCCGTAGCTAACGCATTAAGTGCCCCGCCTGGGGAGTACGGCCGCAAGGCTAAAACTCAAAGGAATTGACGGGGGCCCGCACAAGCGGCGGAGCATGCGGATTAATTCGATGCAACGCGAAGAACCTTACCAAGGCTTGACATGAACCGGTAAGACCTGGAAACAGGTCCCCCACTTGTGGCCGGTTTACAGGTGGTGCATGGTTGTCGTCAGCTCGTGTCGTGAGATGTTGGGTTAAGTCCCGCAACGAGCGCAACCCTCGTTCCATGTTGCCAGCGCGTTATGGCGGGGACTCATGGGAGACTGCCGGGGTCAACTCGGAGGAAGGTGGGGACGACGTCAAATCATCATGCCCCTTATGTCTTGGGCTTCACGCATGCTACAATGGCCGGTACAAAGGGTTGCGATACTGTGAGGTGGAGCTAATCCCAAAAAGCCGGTCTCAGTTCGGATTGGGGTCTGCAACTCGACCCCATGAAGTCGGAGTCGCTAGTAATCGCAGATCAGCAACGCTGCGGTGAATACGTTCCCGGGCCTTGTACACACCGCCCGTCAAGTCACGAAAGTTGGTAACACCCGAAGCCGGTGGCCTAACCCCTTGTGGGAGGGAGCTGTCGAAGGTGGGACTGGCGATTGGGACTAAGTCGTAACAAGGTAGCCGTACCGGAAGGTGCGGCTGGATCACCTCCTTTCTAAGGAGCACCTACAACAACCCCGCCAAGCCACTGTGTTTGTGTGGTGGTGTTGTCAGGAGTAACGCCCGTTGCGCAGACGTTTGTTCTGCGGCGGGTGCTCACGGGTGGAATATCAACGGATAGCGGCCGCATGGTTTTGTCCTTGCCCAGTACGGATGCGCAGTTTCCTTTGTGGAGGTTGTGTGGTCCTGGAACGGCGGGGGCGGGGTTGGTGCGGTTTCGTGTTTGGCACACTGTTGGGTCCTGAGACAACAGGACCATGGCCGGTGGCCCGGGTGTCTTCCTTTGGGAGGGTGTTTCGGGGTGCGGGGTGTGGGACTTGTGTTTCTGGTTTCCCGGCTGCGACGTTTCGTGCACTGTTTGGGTGTGTGGGGTGTGTGGTACGGGGTTGTTGTTTGAGAACTACATAGTGGACGCGAGCATCTTTTATAAGAAGCAATTTCCAAGAATATGAACCTGGATCTGTCCTTGCGCCTTTGGGTGTGGGGGTGGTTTCTGTGGTTCTCTCGAAATTACTCCTTGATCTTTTGTGGTCAAGTTTTTAAGAGCACACGGTGGATGCCTTGGCATTAGGAGCCGAAGAAGGACGTAGGAATCTGCGATAAGCCTGGGGGAGTCGATAACCGGACTGTGATCCCAGGGTGTCCGAATGGGGAAACCCCGCCAGACGCGCGAGTGATCTGGTGACCCGCATCTGAACACATAGGGTGCGTGGAGGGAACGCGGGGAAGTGAAACATCTCAGTACCCGCAGGAAGAGAAAACAATAGTGATTCCGTTAGTAGTGGCGAGCGAACGCGGATCAGGCTAAACCGTTCCATGTGTGAATAGCCGGCGGGCGTTGCATGGTCGGGGTTGTGGGACTTTCCGTTCTGTCTCTGCCGGGACAGTGGGGTGTGATGTATGTGCATAGGTGAACGGTCTTGAAAGGCCGGCCAGAGAGGGTGTGAGTCCCGTAACCGAAATGTGGCATGCCGCCTGGGAAGTATCCCGAGTAGCACGGGGCCCGAGAAATCCCGTGTGAATCTGTCAGGACCACCTGATAAGCCTAAATACTCCCTAATGACCGATAGCGGACCAGTACCGTGAGGGAAAGGTGAAAAGTACCCCGGGAGGGGAGTGAAACAGTACCTGAAACCGTGTGCTTACAATCCGTCGGAGCCATCACAGCTTGCTGTGTTGTGGTGACGGCGTGCCTTTTGAAGAATGAGCCTGCGAGTTAGTGTTACGTCGCGAGGTTAACCCGTGTGGGGAAGCCGTAGCGAAAGCGAGTCTGAACAGGGCGTTGCAGTGGCGTGATCTAGACCCGAAGCGAAGTGATCTACCCATGGCCAGGTTGAAGCGACGGTAAGACGTCGTGGAGGACCGAACCCACTTCAGTTGAAAATGGAGGGGATGAGCTGTGGGTAGGGGTGAAAGGCCAATCAAACTTCGTGATAGCTGGTTCTCCCCGAAATGCATTTAGGTGCAGCGTTGCGTGTTTCTTACCGGAGGTAGAGCTACTGGATGGCTAATGGGCCCTACAAGGTTACTGACGTCAGCCAAACTCCGAATGCCGGTAAGTGAGAGCGCAGCAGTGAGACTGTGGGGGATAAGCTTCATAGTCGAGAGGGAAACAGCCCAGACCACCAACTAAGGCCCCTAAGCGTGTGCTAAGTGGGAAAGGATGTGGAGTTGCGAAGACAACCAGGAGGTTGGCTTAGAAGCAGCCATCCTTAAAAGAGTGCGTAATAGCTCACTGGTCAAGTGATTCCGCGCCGACAATGTAGCGGGGCTCAAGTACACCGCCGAAGTTGTGGCATTCAGATATGTGCTAAGCCCTTGTGGTTCAGGCGTCTGGATGGGTAGGGGAGCGTCGTGTGGGCGGTGAAGTCGCGGTGTAAACCAGCGGTGGAGCCTACACGAGTGAGAATGCAGGCATGAGTAGCGAAAGACGGGTGAGAAACCCGTCCGCCGAATGATCAAGGGTTCCAGGGTCAAGCTAATCTGCCCTGGGTAAGTCGGGACCTAAGGCGAGGCCGACAGGCGTAGTCGATGGACAACGGGTTGATATTCCCGTACCGGCGAAAAACCGCCCATGCTGAACAGGGGATACTAACCGCCCGAGACCTGCCCGACACCCCTTGTGGGTGGAGGGTTTTGGTGGAGCGCGGGACCGAATCCTGGGAGGCAAGCGTATTAACAGGTGTGACGCAGGAAGGTAGCCGGGCCGGGCGATGGTTGCCCCGGTCTAAGGATGTAGGGCGAACGGTAGGCAAATCCGCCGTTCATGATGCCTGAGACCCGATGGGACCCCCGTATGGGGGGATCCGGTGATCCTATGCTGCCGAGAAAAGCATCGACGCGAGGTTTTAGCCGCCCGTACCCCAAACCGACACAGGTGATCAGGTAGAGAATACTAAGGCGATCGAGAGAATTATGGTTAAGGAACTCGGCAAAATGCCCCCGTAACTTCGGGAGAAGGGGGGCCCCTATCGTGATGGACACGTGCTGTCCGGAGCGTGCAGGGGCCGCAGAGACCAGGGGGAAGCGACTGTTTACTAAAAACACAGGTCCGTGCGAAGTCGCAAGACGATGTATACGGACTGACTCCTGCCCGGTGCTGGAAGGTTAAGAGGACCGGTTAGCCGCAAGGCGAAGCTGAGAATTTAAGCCCCAGTAAACGGCGGTGGTAACTATAACCATCCTAAGGTAGCGAAATTCCTTGTCGGGTAAGTTCCGACCTGCACGAATGGAGTAACGACTTCCCCGCTGTCTCAACCATAAACTCGGCGAAATTGCAGTACGAGTAAAGATGCTCGTTACGCGCAGCAGGACGGAAAGACCCCGAGACCTTTACTATAGTTTGGTATTGGTGTTCGGAGTGGCTTGTGTAGGATAGGTGGGAGACGTTGAAGCCCGGACGCCAGTTCGGGTGGAGTCATCGTTGAAATACCACTCTGGTCACTTTGGACATCTAACTTCGGCCCGTAATCCGGGTCAGGGACAGTGCCTGATGGGTAGTTTAACTGGGGCGGTTGCCTCCTAAAAAGTAACGGAGGCGCCCAAAGGTTCCCTCAGCCTGGTTGGCAATCAGGTGTCGAGTGTAAGTGCACAAGGGAGCTTGACTGTGAGAGAGACATCTCGAGCAGGGACGAAAGTCGGGACTAGTGATCCGGCGGTACATTGTGGAATGGCCGTCGCTCAACGGATAAAAGGTACCTCGGGGATAACAGGCTGATCTTGCCCAAGAGTCCATATCGACGGCATGGTTTGGCACCTCGATGTCGGCTCGTCGCATCCTGGGGCTGGAGTAGGTCCCAAGGGTTGGGCTGTTCGCCCATTAAAGCGGTACGCGAGCTGGGTTTAGAACGTCGTGAGACAGTTCGGTCCCTATCCGCTGCGCGCGCAGGAAATTTGAGAAGGGCTGTCCTTAGTACGAGAGGACCGGGACGGACGAACCTCTGGTGTGTCAGTTGTACTGCCAAGTGCACCGCTGATTAGCTACGTTCGGATGGGATAACCGCTGAAAGCATCTAAGCGGGAAGCTCGCTTCGAGATGAGATTTCCATACACCTTGCGTGTGAGAGGCCCCCAGCCAGACCACTGGGTTGATAGGCCGGATGTGGAAGCGAGGACTAACGACTCGTGAAGCTGACCGGTACTAATAGGCCGATAACTTACACCACACACTCTTCTCCGTGAACGGATTCAAAAGACGTTCACACCATGAAGAAGGGTACAAAGAAACAAGACTGCTTGCGTCCACTATGTGGTTCCCAAACAACAAACCCGTTGTTCGGCGAACCAAAACAAACTGAATACAACACCACATGTTGTAACCACCAGATTTCCCACCCCAGGACCCTCACCGGCCCGGGGCGCGGAGCAAGGGTTACGGCGGTCATAGCGTGGGGGAAACGCCCGGTCCCATTCCGAACCCGGAAGCTAAGACCCACAGCGCCGATGGTACTGCACCCGGGAGGGTGTGGGAGAGTAGGTCACCGCCGGACAACCATTACAGCCAGGCCCCGACACCACGTGTCGGGGCCTGAGCCCTTTAACCCACAAAACCACCCGTCTCTCCGGGGCCTGCGCCGGCGCCCGGGTGGGCCCGCGATGCTTGACACGCCAAAATGTTAGCGACTAACGTTTTGGCTATGGGCAAGGCTGAGGCAACGAAGGCGCTCCTGCAGGAGCAGGCCATGGAACTCTTCGTTCGACAGGGTTTCGACGAGACAACCGTCGCCCAGATCGCGGACGCCGCCGGCGTCTCGCAGATGACCTTCTTCCGCTATTTCCCGACGAAGGACGCCGTCGTCTTCGACGACCCCTACGACCCGGTGATCGCGGACCTCGTCGCCCGCCAGGAACCCGGACTCACGGCGCTGGAACGGGTCCGGCGGGGCCTGCTCGCCGCGTGGGAGGCGTTGCCCGCCCCGGCCGGGGACGCGGCCAGGGCAAAGATCGGGCTGATCGCGGGACATCCGCGGCTGGCCGCCGGGGTCTGGGAGAACAACCGCAGAACCGAGGACCTGATCGTGCAGGCCCTGGCCGGGACCGGGGTGGGCCGGCTCGAAGCCCGGGTAGCCGCAGGCGCCTGCCTGGGCGCCGTGACGGCTGCCCTGCTGGACTGGGCAGCGGCACCGGACGGGCAAAGCCTGCCGGAACGTATAACAACCGCCTTGGCCCTGATGGGCGCAGCCGGTGCGTCCGGGCGGGACACCCCGTGAGGGCCCGCGCGACCATTAGGGCGGAGCGGGTATCGAAGGCCCTGGGCGGGATAACCGTCCTGGACGATGTATCCCTGAGCGTGGAACCGTCCGAGATCCACGCCCTGGTGGGGCTGAACGGGGCGGGGAAAACGACCCTGATGCGGATCCTGCTGGGGATGCTCAAGCCGGACACCGGCACTGCCCTCCTGGCAGGGGCGCCGGTAGCCGCCGCGGGCCGGCAGGTCTGGGCCGGGGTGGGGCAGATGCTGGAGACCCCGTTCGCATACCCGGAACTGACCGTGCGCGAAAACGTCTACTGCTCCGCCAGGCTGCACGGGATGGGCCGGAGCGCGGCCGGTGCGGCGGCCGCACGCGCCATGACCGAGCTCGGCGTGGACCCGTTTGCCGACCGGCGCGCCGGGACGCTGTCGCTTGGCAACCGGCAGCGGGTCGGGCTGGCGGCCGCCCTCGTCCATGCCCCGGACGTCCTCGTGCTGGACGAACCGACCAACGCACTGGACCCCCGCGGCGTTATCGTGCTCCGGCGGCTGCTCCAGGACGCGTGCCGGGAGAGGGGGACCGCCATCCTGGTGTCCAGCCATCACCTGGACGAAGTCTCACGAATGGCCGACAGGATCAGCGTGCTTCACCGGGGAAGGATCATCGGCGCCCTGCAGCCGGGGACGGTGGATCTGGAACGCCGTTTCTTCGACCTGGTCCTGGAGTCGGAGACACAGGGAATGGACCAGCAACAATGCTAAGCACTTCCCGGCCGGCCACCGAGTTTGAGGCACTGAAATTCCGCCGGGCGCCCGTGGTGCGGGTCGTCTCCGCGCTCATCGGTGGAGCCCTGCCGCTGCTTGCGGCGGCCTTTATGGTCGCCGCCACCACCGACGGTTCCAGCCAGATCGGGCTCAAGGCAGCGGCCATGATGACGGGCGCAGGCTGGGCCGGGTATCTGGCGATGGTCGGGATGCTGCTCTCGGTCGGAGGGCTGGTCGGAATCGGTTTTGTGGTGTGTTGGTGCTTCGGGCGCGAGTTCACCGACAAGACCCAGGCCTGCCTGTTCGCCCTGCCGGTCAGCCGGCGGCGGCTCGCCTACGCGAAATTCACCGTGATTCTGCTGTGGGCCCTGCTGCTCTGCCTGGTCAGCGTCGCGGTGGCCCTGCTTGCCGGGGCCCTCATCGGCCTGGGCTGGCCGACACCGGTGGACCTGGCGTTCGCGGCCAAGGCGTGGGCCGCCGGTGCCCTGGCTGCCCTGCTGGCCTGCCCGCTCGCCGTCGTTGCCAGCCTGGCCCGCGGCTACCTTCCCGGCGTCGGGGCGCTGGTGCTGCTGGTGGTCGCCAGCCAGGTGCTGACGGCGTTCGGGGCGGGCGCGTGGTTTCCCTACGCCGCGCCGGGGCTGTGGATGGGTATGGGCGGTGCGGCGGCCGCCGAGGCCGTCAACCCGCTCCAGCTGCTCCTCTGCGTCCTGGTGTCGCTGCTCGGCATCGCCGTCACAACCCGCTGGTGGAAGGACATGCAGATCAGCTCCGGCTGACCGGCCCGGGCGGCGCTGCGCCGGTCCGTGGCGGAACACGCCGGTGGCACGGCCCGGGCGGCGGAACGCCGGAGGGCCCCCGAGCGTTGTTTACCCTTGAGTAGGCCCAACCATCAAGCTCTGGAGACACCCAATGACTGCACGGACCATCGTTATCACCGGCGCCAGCGACGGCATCGGCGCGTCCGCGGCCCGCACGCTGGCAGCGCAAGGCGAGAACGTCGTCGTCGTCGGGCGTTCCGCGGAGAAGACCCGAAAAGTCGCGCAGGAGGCCGGGGCCGACCATTTTGTGGCCGACTTCGCCGAGCTGGCCCAGGTGCGCCGGCTCGCCGCGGAGCTGCGGGACAAGTACCCCCAGATCGACGTGCTGGCCAACAACGCCGGCGGGATCATGGGCGACCGCGAGCTCACCGTCGACGGCCACGAAAAGACCTTCCAGATCAACCATCTGGCCCCGTTCCTGCTGACCACCGAGTTGATGGACCTGCTCACCGCCAGCAAGGCCACGGTCATCAATACCTCGAGCGTCGCGAACTCCATCTTCGCCAGGTTCGACATCAACGACCTCGACGCAGCCCGCAGCTATTCCACCAACCGCGCGTACGGCAACGCGAAGCTGGCGAACATCCTCTTCACCGCCGAACTCCACAACCGCTACAACGCAGCCGGAATCTCGACGGCGGCCTTCCACCCGGGCGGCGTCGCGACCAACTTCGCGGCCGATTCGACCAGCCCGATGCGCGTGGCCTACAAGTCGTTCCTCAAGCGGTTCATGCTCACCCCGGAGCAAGGCGCCGATACCCTGGTCTGGCTCGCCAACGCCGTACCGGGGCACGACTGGGTGTCCGGCGCGTACTACGCCAAACGGAAGCTGGCGAAGGCCAACAAGCAGGCCTACGATGCGGGGCTGGCCCGCGAACTGTGGGAGCGCAGCGCTGGCATGGTCGCGCAGCCCTCCGACAAGCTCGATCCCCGGCCCTGACGGTCGTCCGGGGCGGCCCACTTGTGGGATAGCATTTCCCTGACCTCGCCGACACGCGGCCGAGGGCTTCGAATGGGGGAGTGCCCGAAGGTGCGTCTGAAGAAACTGATGATTGCCTCGCTGGCGGCCAGCGCCGTCGTCCTGAGCGGCACGGCCGTGCCCGCATCCGCCGCGCCGGCGCCGAAGTCGTACAAGAACTGCACGGAGCTGAACAAGGTCTACCCGCACGGCGTCGGCCGCAAGGGCGCCCGGGACAAGACCACCGGCAAGCGGGTCACCACCTTCCGTGTGGACACCACGCTGTACGGCTACAACGACGGCGCCGGGCTGCGGCACCGGGGCGAACACGACCTGGACCGTGACAACGACGGCATCGCCTGCGAAAAGCGCTGAGCCAAGCGCTGATGTAAGGGTCCCGGCCGGTGGCCGGGGCCCTTCTTCGTGTCCAAATCGTCTTCATGGCGGCCGCCGCCGACGTTCCAGCCCACTTCCTCGGACGGGCACCGGGCGGAATCCGCGCCAACCCGCGCCAGTCCGCGGCGCACCGGTCTGCCGGCGGGGTGCGGGGGCCGGGAACTGGGCGGGAACGTCAGCCCCGGTGCGGCCGTCGGTCCGCGGAGCTCCGGGTGGCGCCGCGCACCGGTATCCGCGCACCGGTATCAGCGCACCGGTATCAGCGCACCGGTATCAGCCGGCGGCTTCGACCGTGTCGATCGCGGTCAGGGCGCTTTCCATGGTGCCGGCCAGGTCGCTGGCCGGGGCCGGCTTGGCGAACAGGTAGCCCTGGAGCGAGTCGCAGCCCAGGTCCATCAGGTACTTGGCCTGTGCCGGGGTCTCGATGCCCTCGGCCGTGACCTTCAGGCCGAGCTCCTGGGCGGCGTTGATCATGGTCCGGAAGAACGGCAGGTGCTCCTTGCCGGTCTTGATCATCGCCACGAACGACCGGTCAATCTTCACCTTGTCCAGCGGCAGTTCCTTGAGCCGGCCCAGCGTCGAGTAGCCCGTGCCGAAGTCGTCCATCGCGATCCGGACCCCGGCCTCGCGCAGCTGCGCCAGCTGGCGGAGCACGTCCGAGTCGGCGTCGAAGAACACGCTCTCGGTCAGCTCGAGCATCAGCTGGCGCGGGTCCACCCCGGTGGAGGCCACGATCGCCAGCACGTCCGTGGCGAAGTCGCGGTGCTGGAACTGCAGGCCGGAGACGTTCACGGCCACGCTGTACGCCGCGTCCCCGGCCAGCCAGGGCCGGATCTCGGCGCAGGCCCGGCGCATGACCTCATCGCCGATCTCGCGGATCAGCCCGCTCTGTTCGGCCACCGGCAGGAACTGGTTGGGCGGCACGAGTTTCCCGTGCCGCTCCCAGCGCGCGAACGCCTCGAACTGCACCACGGCGCCGAGCCCGGGGGATACCACCGGCTGGTAGTGGACCGAGATCTGGCCCAGCTCCACGGCCTGGCGCAGCCCGGTCTCGCCCTGCCCCGTGTGCACGGCGGTGTTGAGCATCTCCGGCCGGAACTGCAGCCAGGTGTTCTTCCCGGCCGCCTTGGCCGCCGACATCGCCGAGTCCGCCTGCCGCAGCAGCTCCGCGCCGTCGTGCGTCTGCGGTGTCCTGGCGGCCAGGCCCATGCTGACGGCGGGCCGCACCAGCGAGCCGCCGATCCGCGCCGGCACGTAGAGCGACTCCGAGATCCGCTTGGCCACGGCCCCGGCGTTGAGGCATTCGGTCAGCAGCACCACGAATTCATCCCCGCCCAGCCGGGCGACCGTGTCGTGCGGCCGGACGCAGTTGCGCAGCCGGCTGGCCACTTCCACCAGCAGCTCGTCCGCGGCGGAGCGGCCCAGCATGTCGTTGTAGCTCCTGAAGTCGTCCACGTTGATCAGCAGCACGTCCACCGGGTCCGGCCGGCGCAGCGCCGCGGCGAGCCGTTCGTTGAACAGGGTTCCGTTGGGCAGCCCGGTCAGGGTGTCGCGCAGCACGGCAGCCTTGAGCTGGTCGTCCTGCTCGGCGGCGCTGAGCCGGGGGAGGACACCGGTGGTGCCCGGTACCAGTTCGGCTTCGAGTGTGCTGAATGTACGACGGCGGGGCGCTGCCGGCGCAGTGTCAGCCGCGGCGCCGCCGTGCGCAGCCGCGGGAGGCGCCGAGGCGGCCGGGGCAGAGGCTGGCTGCGCAGACGCGGGCTGGGAGGCGCCGGTTCCCGGCGCACCCGCCGCGGCCGGACGGCGCTGGCCGGCGACGGCGGGGCGCACCGCCACCGCGACGGTGCCCGGTGCGCCGGCCGTGCCTCCCGTGCCGGCTGTGCCCGGCGCGGGAGGCAGCAGGGCGCAGGTGATTTCGAGCGGGAACTCTGAGGCGTCGCCACGGCGGCCCGCACCGGCGAAGGGGAGTTGGTCCGGACGCCCCGCCGCACCCGGGGACCCGGCCGCCGCCGGCCGCCCGGCGGCCAGTCCGGTCAGGACCTGGTGGAAGTCCTCGCGGGAGGTCTCGGCCAGCAGCAGGCTGTAGTCGGCGCCCAGCAGCTGTGCCCGGGGGTAGCCGAACAGCTGCTCCGCGGCGGCGTTCAGGAAGGTGATGGACCCGTCGGGGGCCAGCAGGAGAAGGGCGTCGGGGCTGTGCTCCAGCACCGTGTGTGCGAACGCTGCGTCCATAGTGTGTGCTGCCCCCAAAAGCGATGGATCTGTCGATGGTGGCCCGCCGCGGTGACCCGGCCGGGAACCCGGGCGGGTTCGACGCGGGCCGGACCTGCTGAAATCATATGTGCTTGGTAGCACAGTTCCGCGCCCTTCCGGCCGTGAATGGGAAACCCGCCGAATGTGTCGTCCGGCCGGCCAGACACCGGGCCAGACACCCGGCCTGACACCCGGTCCCGCGCAGCACTCTCAGGCCGGGCCCGGCGCCGCCCCGCTCAGAGCGCCGGGGCGGCTTCGGGCAGCGACTCAAGGGCGGTCCCCGCCTGCGCCACGGCCGCCGCCAGGCGTTCCTCCGGCGCCGGCCGGGAGAAAAAGTAGCCCTGCAGGGCGTCGCACTCGTGATCCATCAGGTACCGGGCCTGGGCGGGTGTCTCGATGCCCTCGGCCGTCACCCGCAGGCCCAGGCTGTGCGCCATGTGGATCATCGAGGTCAGGATCGGCAGCCGCTCCTCGCCGGTGTGCAGCATGGAGACAAACGACTTGTCGATCTTCACCGCGTCCACGGGAAGCTCCTGCAACCGGCCCAGCGAGGAATAGCCGGTCCCGAAGTCGTCCAGCGCCACCCGGATTCCCGCCGACCGCAGGCTGCTCAGCTGTTGGATCACGTGGCAGGCGGCGTCGAAGAAGACGCTCTCGGTGACCTCGAGGACCAGCTGGTGCGGATCGACGCGGCTCCACGCGGCGATATCCAGCACCCGTTCGGCGAAGTCCTTGTGCTGCAGCTGCACGCCGGAGACGTTCACCGCCAGGGTCCGACCCGGATCGGCGGCCAGCCAGGACTGCAGCGCGGTGCAGCTCTGCCGGAGCACCTCGGTGCCGATGTCCCGGATCAGGCCGCTGCGCTCAGCCGTCTGGATGAAGGTGTCCGGAGCCAGGATCACTCCGTCGCGTTTCCAGCGGGCCAGGGCCTCGAACTGGACCACCTCCCGCCGGTTCGTGGAGATGACGGGCTGGTAGAAGACGGTGATCTCGCCCAGTTCGACGGCGCGGCGCAGCCCGGCGGTCAGCTGGGTGCGTTCCAGCAGGGTGGCCAGCATCTGGGGCTCGAAGTGCACGTAGCAGTTCTTGCCGGCTTCCTTCGCGGCGTACATGGCCACGTCCGCCTGCCGCAGGAGCTCGGAAGAGGACATGCTTTCTGTGCTGCGGGTCGCCACGCCCAGGCTCAGGCCCGGACGCATCAGGGTGCCCTCGATCGAGACCGGGGCGTTCAGCGTGCCCACAATCCGCTGCGCCACCCCGTCCGAGTCGTTGCAGCCGACCAGCAGCACCACGAATTCGTCACCGCCCAGCCGTGCCACGGTGCCGTGCGGACCCACACAGGCCTGCAGCCGGCGGGAGACCTCCACCAGCATCTGGTCCCCGGCGTGGTGGCCCAGGATGTCGTTCACTTCCTTGAAGTCGTCCAGGTCCAGCAGCAGCACCGCCACGGGGCCGGGGGACTCCAGCGCGGCGGCGGCACGTTCGTTGAACAGCATGCGGTTGGCCAGCCCGGTGAGCGGATCCTGGAAGGCCAGCGCCTTGAGCTGGTCCGCCTGCTGGGCCAGCTCTTCCAGCGCGCGCCGGGCCTGGTCCTCGGCCATGGTGCGCGAGGTGACGTCACGGAAATTCCAGATCCGGCCCACCACCTCGTCGGCGACCTTCTGCGGGCGCGAATACAGTTCCACCGTGCGGCCGTCCTGGAATTCGAGCAGGTCGTGGCTGTGCAGCTCGTGATTGGCGTAGAGGTGGGCCACTTTGGCCTTGAACGCCTCGGGGTCCAGCAGCCGGGTCGCGATGAATCTGACCACGGCCGACGCGTCGTCCTCGGCAAGGACCTCCCGCGGCATGCCCCACAGCCGCAGATACTGTTCGTTCACCCCGGTGACCTGGCCGGTGTTGGAGACGACCATGATGCCGTCCGCCGTGGTCTGCAGCGTAGCGTCCAGCAAGGAGATGGCCTGGCGGCGGCCGGCGTCGTGGTCCTGCCGGTGGGCGACGTTGCGGACAGCCACGGCCATCGACGTTTCCGTCCCGGTCGTGACGAGCGAGCAGGTCAGTTCCAGCGGGATCTCGCCGCCATTCCGGTGCAGCCCGACGGCGGGGAAAGGGTTGGTCCCGTACGTCCCGGCGCGGCCGAGGCGGCCAAGGACACGCAGGAACCCGCCGCGTTCGTCCTCCACCAGCAGCTGGCTGTACGGGGCGCCGGCCAGTTGGTCCCGGGTGTAGCCGAACAGGCGCTCGGCCGCGGGGTTGAGGAAAGAGATGGTTCCCTCGGTGCTGAGCAGCACCAACGCGTCAGGACCCTGCGTCAGCAGGGTTTCGGCCAATCCTTGTTCCACGTCGATGCCAGCCCCCGGGCGTTCGGTACTCGAAGCCACCGGCAGGGCGGTGACGATTAAACTTCAAGCATCATAGGGCCATGAGACCCAAATCACAGCACCGGGTGCGTTTGCGCGCCAGTGTCGCTGCGCAGGGCGGCGGCGGTTTGGGCCGACGCCGAGAGCGCGGCCGGGAGTTCGGCCGCGGTCCGGGGCCGGGAAAACAGGAACCCTTGCAGCGAATCGCAGCCGCGCTCCATCAGGTATTCGGCCTGTTCGCGGGTCTCGACCCCCTCGGCGGTGACGGTCAGCCCCAGGCCGTGGGCCATGCTGATCATGCAGTTCAGGATGGGCAGGCGCTCGGTGCCGGTGCGGATCAGGGCGACGAAGGACTGGTCCACCTTCAAGGTGTCCACCGGCAAATCCTGCAGCCGCCCCAGCGAGGAGTAGCCGGTGCCGAAATCATCGAGCGCCACCCGGACGCCGGCCTCGCGGAGCTCGATGAGCTGGCGCCGGACCTGGCAGTCGTCGTCGAAGAAAACACTTTCGGTGACCTCAACGACCAGCTGGCGCGGATCCACCCCGCAGGCACCCGCCGTCGAGAACAACAGCTCCGGGAAGTTGCCCGCCTGCAGCTGCACGCCGGAGACATTGACGGCCAGCGAGCGGGTGGGGTCCCCGGCCAGCCAGGTCTTCAGCTCGGTGCACCCTCGCACCAGCACCTCGGTGCCGATGTCCACGATCAGGCCGCTGCGTTCGGCGGCGGGGATGAACTGCTGCGGCGGGACCAGGACACCGTCCCGTTCCCAGCGGGCCAGCGCCTCGACCTTGACGACGGTGCCCAGCCGGGACGAGACGATGGGCTGGTAATGCACGGCGATTTCGCCGCTGTCCACGGCGGACCGCAGCCCCGCTTCGAGGTCCGTCCGCTCGAGCAGGGCGGTCATCATTTCCGGCCGGAAACGCAGGTAGCGGTTCTTGCCGGCGGTCTTGGCCGCGTACATGGCGATGTCGGCGCGGCGGAGCAGCTCGGAGGCGTCGACGGCGTCTTCGCTGATCGAAGCCAGGCCCAGGCTCAGGCTGGGCCGCAGCATGGTGCCGTCGATCCAGACCGGCAGTTTCAGCGATTCGACAATCCGCGCGGCGGCAGCGTCGGCGTCGAGCGAGCCGACCAGCAGGACCACGAACTCGTCGCCGCCCAGCCGTGCTACAACGTCGCTGGGGCGGACGCAGGCGCGCAGCCGGCGGCCCACCTCGATCAGCATTTGGTCCCCGGCATGGTGGCCGTGGACGTCATTGACTTCCTTGAAATCGTCCAGGTCCAGCAGCAGGACGTCGACGGCGGTTCCGTAGGGGCCGGCGAGGGCGTGGCCGAGCCGGTCGTTGAACAGCTGCCGGTTGGAAAGGCCGGTCAGTGGATCCTGGAACGCGAGGGCTTTCAGCTGGCCGGCCTGGGCGGCGAGGTCCGCCAATGCCCGGCTGATCTGGTCCTGGGCCTGCCGGGCCGCCGTCACGTCGCGGAAACTCCAGACCCGGCCCACCACTTTGTCGCCGACCTTCTGCGCCCGGGAGTACCGTTCGAAAACGCGCCCGTCGCGGAACTGCAGCACGTCGTGGCTCTCGGCCTCCGGCTCGGAGTAGAGGGCGGTGACCTTGGCCAGGAACTGTTCGGGGTCCGCCAGCTGGCCCAGGACCGAGCCCATCACGGCTTCGTCGTCGCCGGTGTCGACCAGCTCACGGGCGACGTTCCACATGGCGAGGAACTGGTTGTTGACGGAGGAGATCCGGCCCGCGGCGCTGACCACCAGGATGCCGTCCGCCGTGGATTCCAGGGTGGCCGAGAGCAGGGACATGGCTTCGCGCAGCCGGGCGTCCTCTTCGACGCGCGTTGACGTGCTCACGCGGCCGTACCCGGACAAATCTGAGACCAATGTTGGTGCATGCTGAATCCTCCCCTCAGAAATCATAGGGGGCGCAGCGCGTGCGGGACGCCACGGCACAGGCACGGCGCTTCGGGGCGTGACCCCCTGGGTAGTTCCGGGGGCGGTGACCGGCGGTCAGGCGGTGCCGCCGGGGACCCCCGGGGTTGCGGTCTCCGAGGCCGCCGGCAACGGCGCGGCCCGGAGGCGCCCGGCGTCGGCCCGTCCCAGCCCCCGCACGGTCCAGCCCGCGGCCGTCCACGCGGCGGCGTCGAGCGCGTTGCGCGCGTCCAGCACCGTCCGGCGCCGGACCAGGTTCCCGGCCGCCTCCGGCGAGAGGGCGCGGTAGGTGTCCCATTCGGTCAGCAGGAGCACCAGTTCCGCGCCGTCGAGCGCCTGCTCGGCGGAAACCTCGAAGCGCAGCTGCGGGTGGCGCAGCCAGGCGTTATTGATCGCGGCGGGGTCCGTGACGGTGACATGCGCGCCGGCGTCCGCCAGCTGCTGCGCCACGTCCAGGGCGGGAGAGTCCCGGATGTCGTCGGTGTCCGGCTTGAACGCCGCCCCAAGCACGGTGACACGCCGGCCGCCCAGCTGGCCGCCGCAGAGCTCGCGGGCGGCCTCCACCGTGCGGCAGCGCTGGCCGGTGTTGATCGCATCCACGGCTGCCATCCAGGTGTCCACCGAGTCCACACCCAGCGCCGCCGCCTGCACCCGGAGCGAGCGGATGTCCTTGGGCAGGCAGCCGCCGCCGAAACCGAGCCCCGCGTGCAGGTACCGGCCGCCGATCCGCGGGTCCAGGCCCATCGCCTCGCCCAGTTCCGTCACGTCGGCGCCGGCGGCCTCGCAAAGTTCGGCCATCGCGTTGATGAAGCTCAGCTTGGTGGCAAGGTAGGCGTTCGACGCGGACTTGATCAGCTCCGCCGTCGCGAAGTTGCAGGTCAGCCGGGGAATGCCGGCGCGGAGCAGCGGCGCGTACACCGTGTCCAGGGCGGCGGTGACGGCCGCGCCGTCGCTCATCGTCCCCCGGGCGCGCTGCGGTTGCGTGGCCGGGTCGGCGCCGCCGGGCACCCCGTACACCAGCCGGTCCGGTACCAGGGAGTCCTTGACCGCCGTGCCCTGGCGCAGGAACTCGGGGTTCCAGCCGAGGAGGACATCGGGCCGGCCGGCGAGCACACCGCGGAGCATGTCCACTGTTCCCACCGGAACGGTGGACTTGCCCACGACGGCGGCGTGCGGCGCCAGGAAGGGGAGCAGGGCGTCGACGGCGGCGACCAGATAGCCCAGGTCGGCGCCGTCGGAGGTCTTGGACTGCGGTGTTCCGACGCAGAGGAAGTGCAGTTCCGCGTCGGCGGTGTCGGCGAAGCGGGTGGAGAAGGCGAGCCGGCCGTTGGCGCGGCCGTCGCGCAGCAGTTCGTCCAGGCCGGGCTCGTAGAAAGGGGCGGTGCCGCGGTCCAGCTGGGCCACCTTGGCGGCGTCAACGTCGATGCCCACGACCGTGTGCCCCATCGAGGCCAGGGTGGCGGCATGTACCGCGCCGAGGTAGCCGCAGCCGATCACGGAAATCTTCACAGGGCGGCTCCTCGGCTGGCTGGGGTGTGGCTGGCCGGCCCGGGGCTGGTGGCTCCTCGGCTGGCGGGGGTGCGGGCCGGCCCGGGGCTGGCGGGGATGCGGGCCGGCCCGGACCGGGTGGCTCCCCGCCTGGCACGCCCGGGGCGGTGCTGCCCGGCCCCTGCGGCGCCTGCTACAACCGATTCGTAGTGCCGCACCAGTTCCTCGCCCAGCGCCTGCCAGGTCCGGCCCTGGACCGAGGCGTGGGCCGCAGCGCCGAAGGCACGGCGCTTGGCGTCGTCGCCGGTCAGATCCGCCACCCGGGACCGCAGCGCGGCCAGATCGCCCGGTTCGTAGAGCCAGCCGGTCCGGGAATTCTCCACCAGGTCCAGCGGCCCGCCGCGCCCTGTGGCGACCACCGGCACACCCGAGGCCATGGCCTCCTGGATGGTCTGGCAGAACGTTTCGAACTCGCCGGGATGGACGAACAGGTCGAAGGACGCGACGGCCCGGGCGAGGTCCTCGCCGCCCAGGAAGCCGGTGAATACGGCTGCCGGGAGCGCGGCTTCGAGGACTTCCCGCTGCGGGCCGCCGCCGACGATCACCAGCCGGGTGCCGGGCACGTCGGCGAGCACGGCCAGGTCCTCGACCTGTTTTTCGACCGCGAGCCGGCCGACGTAGCCGATGATGCGCTCGCCGCCGGGCGCCACGGAGGCCCGCCACGCGTCGTCGCGCTTCTCCGGGTGGAACCGCCCGGTGTCCACGCCGCGCCGCCACATCTGGACCCGCGGGATGCCGCGGCCGAGGAACTGGTTGAGCGCGAAGGTGGAGGGGACCAGGGTGCGGGTGGCGAGCAGGTGGATCTGCTCCACCCGGTTCCAGGCCCAGTTCTCCAGGAACGGGACGCCGTAGCGCGCCGCGTAGCCGGGGACCTCGGTCTGGTAGATCGCGACGCTGGGGATGCCGAGCTGGTGCGCGGCCTGGGCTGCCCGCCAGCCGAGCACGAACGGTGAGGCGAGGTGGACGACGTCGGGGGCGTAGTCGGCAAGGATGCGCTTGACCCGGGCCACACCGCCCAGCGCCACCCGCACGTTCGAATAGCCGGCCAGCGGAACGGACGGCAGCCGGTGGACCCGCGCACCGTGGATGCCGCCTGGCACCCCGGTGTCCTGGGCGGAAGGCGCGATCACCAGCACCTCGTCGCCCCGGGATTCCAGATGCTCCAGGACCCTCAGGATGGAGTGCGTGACTCCGTTCATCTGCGGCAGGAATGATTCGGCGACTAGTGCAATCCTCACGCCTCCAGCGTGGCCGCGCCGGCTGACGTGGCGGGGTCGCCGGTGTGGCGCGCGGGGGAAGACTGGGTTAACAGAGGTGGCGCGCGGCCGGAAGCCGCGTCGGGCGGGCCGGCGACGTCGGGAGGCGCGGCCGGCGACGTCGGGAGGCGGGGGAGGCGGGCCGGCGACGTCCGGTGGCGCGGCCGGCGACGTCCGGCGGCCAGCCGGTAGCGCCCATTTGCCACAGATGGCCGCTTGGGCAGTCCCTCGAGCGGCCATCTCTGGCAAATGGGCGAAGGTACCGCGGACAAGGCCGGCACAACCTGTCGCAGCTTGGAGCCACCTGTGTCACAGGAACATCAGGAGGGTTATCTGCCCCCTCCAGTTACGCCAGCCGGAGCCGGCATCCAGGCGTGGCGGTTCCCCGGGCGCCCCGGCTTAACCGAGGAAGTCCTTCTTCAGCACATCCGGGAGTTCATCCACATAGACGGTTTGCGGCGGCTCGTAGTAGATCACCAGAACTTCGTCCCCGACGGCGAAGGTGCTCGCTTTGTCGAACGGATGGGCGTGGAAGGCGGCCGTCCCGCCCCGGAACGGCAGCATCACCTCGCCGATGGTGCCGGGCGCCACGCGTCCGGTGACCCGCCCGATCCGGCCGGTCAGGCTGCGGTCGACGTTTCTAGGCATCCGGGGCTTTCGGCTGCTTGGCTGGCTGCCGGCCGTCCTTCAACGAGGTCCGCAGGGCCGGGAGGTAGTCGCCGACCTGGGCCAGGATGCCCCCGACCATCCGGTTGATGCCTTCCCCGCCGTTGAGGACGGTCATCTGGCCCACATGCGCGAACGGCTCGGCGGCCGCCGCGACGATCGCCGGCATGTTCTCAGCCAGCTGCTGCGAAATGACCGCGTCCTGGTTGGTGCCCAGGGCCTCGCCGCGGGCCTTGATGCCGTCGGCTTCGGCCAGCGCTTTGGCCTTGATGGCCGACGCCGCGGCGTCACCGCGCGCCTTGGTAGCGGCGGCCTCCGCTTCGCCGGTGACACGCGTGGCCCCCGCGGCGGCGGCCGCCGCCGTCGCGTTCGCCTGCGCCTGAAGCTCGGTGCGCCGGGCGTTGGCCTGCGCTTCGAGTTCGGTGCGTCGGGCCAGCGCCTCGGCGGCGCTGATGTCGGCTGATTTCTGCCCCTCGGCCTCGGTGCGTTTGGCGTAGGCCTTGGCGTCGGCCGGTTTGCGGATGCTCGTCTGCAGTTTCTGTTCCTCGCGGTCCGCCTCAAGTTTGGCCACCTCGGTCTCCTGCACCACCACCTGCTGCCGGGCGGTGGCCTCGGCCAGCGGACCGGCCTGGGCGGCGTTGGCCCGGGCCCGTTCGGCGTTGGCCTGCGCCTCCGACTGTTTGATCGCGGACAGGCTCTGGGCGTCGGCGATCTGCGCGGCCGCCTCCGCTTCGCGCTCGGCCGCCTCACGGTTCCGGGTGGCCTCGGCGATCCGCGCCTCCATCTTCACCTGGGCGATATGCGGTTTGGCGATGTTCTGGATGTAGCCGGTGGGGTCCTGCAGGTCTTTAATCTGGAGCGAATCCACCACCAGGCCGAGCTTTTCCATCTCCACGCCGCTGGCGCTGCGGACCTGCGAGCCGAGCTTGTCGCGCTCGCGGATGATTTCCTCCACGGTCATGCTGCCGATGATGGAGCGCAGGTGTCCTTCGAAAACGTTGTAGACCTGGCTCTGCATCTTCGGCTGCTGGCCGAGGAACCGGCGTGCGGCGTTCGCGATGAACGGCGGGGCGTCGCCGATCTTGTAGATCACCACACCCTCGACAATGACCTGGATGCCCTGCGAGGTCACACAGGAGACCTTGAGTTCGGTCTCGTTCAAGGTCAGGGACAGCGCCCGCACCGTCTGCAGCCCGGGAAACACCAAGGCCCCCTTGCCGGTGACGATTTTGAAGTCCATGCCATCCCGCGTCTCCAGGGTTCCGCGGGTCAGGCCGGAAATGATCAGGGCCTCGTTGGGTTCGGCCACCTTCCACATCAGCTTCACCGCCACCCAGACGACGGCGACGGCGACGAGCACTCCGGCGAGGATCGCGAGGAACGGGATAAAAGCTGAAAAGTCCGGCATGGGAACCCTTTCACATCGGCGTTTGAGGCCAGTCTGGGCCGACCCCGCCGAATAAGTCCAGCATTTGGCGGAACGGCCGGCTGAACGGCGCCGAAACCCCGACGGCGGCCCGGCCGTGGGACGCGGCGCGGGCCGTTCCAGAGAACCCCGACGGCGGCCCGGCCGTGGGAGGCGGCGCGGGCCGTTCCAGAGAACCCCGACGGCGGCCCGGCCGTGGGAGGCGGCGCGGGCCGTTCCAGAGAACCCCGACGGCGGCCCGAGGGGAACCGGGCCGGGAACCCGGCGTCGTACTTAAAGTTCCGGGCCGCAGCCCGGGCAAGAGAAAGCTGGTGCGGACACCCATGTAGCTTGAGGCCCCCGCACCAGCAGGTAGTACGAATTCGTTGGATTACTGAGAATCGGTCCTCATCCGCGGCTCCCTTTTCCCGGTGTTCGCTTACCGGGTTTGTGCGTCATCGGCCAGATGCCTCGAAAGCAGCCAGCCGGCGCCAATCATTGCCACGCCCAGCACCATGTGGGTCCAGTTGTCCATGGTGTTGAACGACAGGAAATTGGCCGCCGAGCCCACGCCGACGATCAGCCCGTAAACGCTAAAGACGATGTACAGCAGGCCGAAACCCATCAGGAAGTTCCGGGCTCCCATCCCGTTCCGGGACATGGCCCAGCCGGTGGCGCCGATGGCGAGCTGAACGATGTTCAGCAGCATGGACACCTGGAACAGGCCAAGGAACAAGGCCCCGGAATCGGGTCCGAGGAACTTCAGCTCGCTGTACTGCGTGGTGATGCCCGGAATGAACCCGAGGACACCCACGACAATTAGGACAATACCCACACCCATGCCGACGTTTTGGACATCCGTCCGTCCGAAATGTACGCCGTGCGCATGTGGGGATGCGGTAGTCATTTTCTGCCTCCAACCACTGATTGCGGACACTTAAAATTTTACGGCCGGGTAGCCGAAAAAGCGCCGCCCGCCGGGCCCCCGCTGCCGCCGCCGTCCTGCGCTGCCGCTGCCGAACCCGCCGCCCCGCCGGGCGGAATTCCGGGACCGGGAGCCTGTCGGAACCCGGCGCCGGGCCCCGCGCGTGGCACCATGGAACACGATGAAACTGCGCGCTGATCAGACCGGAAACCGTGGCCTCCCGATGCCCCTATGGCTGCAGGGCGCGCTGGAATCCGCGCAGGCCGCCGTGATCTCGGCGCTCGCGGTGGTCGTCCCGATCCTGGCGGTGTGGGCGACCGCCGGCTTCCAGCAGGGCGGGTTCGAATTCCTTGCCCGCCTGGCCGGCCAGGCCTGGCTGCTGATCCATGGTGTTCCCCTGCTGCTCGAAACCGTCGGCACCGGCACCGCGGGCCGTGCCGAATCCGGCATCCTGTCGCTGGTCCCGCTCGGTCTGACACTGATTCCGTTCCTGCTCGCCTGGCGCGCGGGGCGGCGGCTGGCCCGGGCCTCCTACACCGACCAGCTCTGGCAGGCGCTGCTGGGCTCCTGGTTGATGTACAGCGCATTCGGATTCGCCACCGGCTTTGTCTGCCGCTCCGCCGACGTCGGCGTCGGCCTCTGGTCCGCCTCGCTCATCCCGCTGATTCCCTTCGCCGTCGGCATGGTGATCGGCGCCCGCCGGGAGGCCGGCTCCTGGAGCCGGCTGATCGGCGTCGACGCCGTCGCCTGGCTCGCCCGCACCAGCCAGCACTCCCGCTGGGCCGGCTCCTATCTGGGGTCAGCGGTCAAGGCCGGTTTTGTGGCGGCGATGGCCAGCCTGGCGATGGCCGCGGCGCTGCTCGCGGTGGACCTGCTCATCCACTGGAACCTCGTTATCGCCGTCTATGAAGCGCTCGACCCCGGCCCGGTGGGCGGCGCGGCGCTCACCATCGCGCAGCTGGGCTACCTGCCCAACCTGGTCGTGTTCGCCCTCGCCTGGGTCTCCGGTTCCGGGTTCGCCCTTGGCGCCGGCTCCCAGGCCGGGGCGCTGGGCACCGCCGTCGGGCCGCTGCCCTCCATCCCGGTGTTCGCGGCACTGCCGGCGGGGACGCTGGACTACGGTTTCGTGGCCCTCGTGGTGCCGGCTCTCGCCGGGCTGCTGGCGGGCTGGTGGTTCCTGCGCGAGGGCGAGAACCACTTCGATGAGTGGCTCTCCATCAAGGTCAAGGCCCGATGGTTCACCGCCGCCGTGTCCACGCTGGTCCTCGGCGCCATGGTCGGGGCCGTAGCCGGGCTCCTCGCGGCGGCACTGGCCTGGCTGGCGCGGGGTTCGGCGGGCATCGGCCGGCTCACGGACATCGGCCCGGACCCGCTGGCGACCGCGCTGTTCGTAGCGGTGGAGACCGGCGTCGGGGTCGTGATCGGCTACGCGGCCGGCCCCTGGCTGGAACGCCGGCAGAAGCTGCACGAGGCGGAGCTGGCACCCGCCGTCGGGGCCGACTGACCGCGCCGGGCTACCGCAGCTGTGCCGGCAGCGACTTCTGCAGTTCCGCCCGGCAGGCCGACGCGGCCTGCTCGGTGAGCGCGTGGCGGGCGCATTGCTGGTAGTCACGGATCTGGTTGAAGAACACCGCTGAGGCCACAACCATCAACACCATCACTGCCGAAACCACCAGGCCGGAGATGGTCCCGAACAGCACCAGGCGCGATTCCTTGAGCTTTGCCGCACGCACGATCAGCACGACGCCGAGCACCAGGCCGGCCGCGGTGAGGATCGCGGTCAGCCAGAGGTAGTTGACGTCCAGCTGGAAAACGAAGAACGACCCGAGCACCACCACGATGAACGTGCGGAACAGGATGTGCGTCCGGAGCAGCGATGCCTTGGCCGCCTCGCTGCGCGGATTCTGTCCCTGCGGGCGTTCGTCGGTCGGGTTCATGTTTTCAAGCCTACGCGAGCGGCCCCATAAGCTAAGGCCATGCGCATTGTTGTCCTCGTCTCCGGCACCGGCTCCAACCTCCAGGCCGTCATCGACGCCGTCAAGGCCGGCGAACTGGACGTGGAGCTTGCCGCCGTCGGCGCGGACCGGCCCGGCACCTACGGGGTGGAACGCTCCGCGGACGCAGGGATCCCGACCTTCGTGGTGGACTTCAAGGCCTACCCGGACCGTGCCGCCTGGAACGCCGCGCTCACCGACGCCGTTGCCGCGTACCGGCCCGACGTTGTGGTGTCCTCCGGGTTCATGCGGATCGTCAGCGCGGACTTCATCGACGCGTTCGGCGGCAGGTACCTGAACACCCATCCGGCCCTGCTGCCGGCCTTCCCCGGCGCGCACGGCGTTCGCGACGCGCTGGCCTACGGCGTGAAAGTCACCGGGTGCACGGTGCACTGGGCGGACGCCGGCGTCGACACCGGGCCCATCATCGCCCAGGAAGCCGTCGCCGTGGCGGACAACGACACCGAAGAGACCCTGCACGAGCGGATCAAGACGGTGGAGCGGCGGCTGCTGGTGTCGACGCTGGCCTCGCTCGCCGCCGCCGCCGACTAACCCAGCTGACTAGCAGCACGGGCCGTTCTGGGGGCTCAAAACGGCCCCTGCTGTGAGTCAGTTGGGTGCATGGGCCGAGGCCTGTGGATAACTCTCCGGGACGCAACGGAGTTTTGCGACGATGGGTGGATGAAAACACCCCGGGCGCTCCCGGCGCCGCTTGGCGAGGCGCCGTTTACCGTGCGAGAGGCCGCCGACGCCGGTGTCAGCCGGCGCCGGCTCAAGCATCGTTCGCTGCACGTACCGAGCCGCGGGATTCGGACGCCGCCCGCCGGTCCCATCGCAGTGAAGCTTCGTGCCCGGCCGCTGACCTTGGTAACGCAATTTTCGGCAGCCTCCCATGCGACGGCTTTCTTGATCTGGGAATTCCCTGGTTTCCTGCCGGGCTCAGACGCTCCGGGTATCCATATTTCCCGGCCGGACTCAATGGCCATACCGCGGCGCAGGGGTGTTATCGGCCACGTTGGGCAGTTCTTCGCCGACGAAATCACCACCGTCGACGGCGTTCTGGTGACCTCACGGACCAGGACGTGGTTGGACTGTGCCCGGAAGATGAGTGTGGACGAACTTACCGTGGTGGCGGACCACCTGCTGCGCCGTCCGCGGCCGCAGTTTGAAGCCCGGGTGGATCCGTATGCCAGCCCGGCGGAGCTGGCCGAGATGCTGGACAGGCACAAGGGCACACCCGGCATTCGAAAGGCCCGCCTCGCTTTGCAGCAGGCCCGGATCGGCGCGGATTCCGCCCCTGAAACCAGGCTCCGGCTCGCGCTGTGCCGTGCTGGACTGCCGGAGCCGAAGCTGAACCTGCCCACGGCCCTGCGCCCCGGCGTCCTACGCCAGCCGGACCTCGCCTATCCGGAGTGCAAGGTTGCCGTCGAGTACGAGGGCGATGGGCATTCCGAGACTGCACAGGTGGTCCGCGACATCACGCGGGAAGAGGACTTCAGTAGCGCCGGCTGGATCCTGGTGCGGATCTCGAGACGGCACATGGAGGACGACGCACGCGCCGCCGTCGCGAAGGTCCGTGCCGCGCTCACCGGCCGCGGATGGCAACCCAAGTAACTGGCAGCAGGGGACGTTTTGAAGGCTCAGAACGTCCCCTGCTGCCAGTCACTTGGGCTGGCGGGCCGGCGGGCCCGTGGGGGAGCTATTCCAGCCGGCGCTGCTTGGTCTCCGGGGCGAAGAACGCCATCCAGAGTACCGAGACCAGCACCAGGCCGCCGGCCAGGGCGAATGACGTCGCCAGCCCCAGCTCCGGCCAGAGGAACGCGGCGAACACGAGCGGGCCGAACCCGGCGCCGAGCCGGGAAAACGTCGAAGCCCAGCCGAAGCCCGAACCGCGCAGTTCGGTCGGGTAGAGCTCGGAGACGTAGGCGTAGAGCACCGGAATGGCCACCTGCACCACGAAGCCGAACAGCAGCAGCCAGAACACGGCCGCCGTCGGGATGTCCACAACGACGGCGACGATCACCAGGGTCAGCGCCGACAGCGGGCCGGTCACGGCCAGGATCCACTTGCGGCCCGCCCGCTCCACCAGCAGTGCGGCGACCACCACGCCCAGGAGCCCGACGGCGGCCATCGACGCGGTGGTGAGGAACGCCTTGTACTCCTCGAAGCCGGCGCCGATCAGGATCCGCGGCATCCAGGTCAGCGACAGGTAGTAGACCAGCAGGATGGAAAAGAACAAGGCCCACGCCGCCGTCGTGATCTTCCAGTTGAACTGCCAGAGCGCGCGCAGCTGGGTCCAGGCGCTGCCGGCGGAGAGCCGCGGCGCGTCCTGGGGCTCGGGCAGGCTGTAAACCCGGGCCTCGGCGCCGGTGGCCGCGACCAGCTCGTCGATGACCCTGGCGGCTTCCTCCCGGCGGCCCTTGCGGATCAGGAACAGCGGCGACTCCGGGACGCTGCGGCGGATCCAGAAGACCAGCAGCGCCGGCAGCACCATGACCAGCATGGTCAGCCGCCAGTCGGCGAACGCGGCGATCAGTCCGGCCGAGACGAACCCGCACAGTGCCGCCCCGATCGGCCACCAGCCGTCCATCGCGGTGAGCACCCTGCCGCGCTGCCGGCGGGGCGTGAACTCGCCGACCAGTGCGTAGTCCACCGGGATGCAGCCGCCCAGCCCGAAGCCGGCCAGGAACCGGAACGCCACGAACCAGAGGAAGTCGGGGGAGAAAGCGCCCAGCACCGTGAAGATCGAGAAGATCAGCAAGGTGGCGGTGAAGGCCTTTTTGCGGCCGATCGTGTCCGCGATGGTGCCCCAGACAAACGCGCCCAGGGCCATGCCGATCAGGTTTGCCGTCCCGATCCAGGCCGCGTCGCCCGGGCTCAGGGACCAGTGCTTGGACAGCAGCGGGATGAGGATGCCGTTGAGTGTGACGTCCCAGGCGTCAAACATGAAGCCGAGACCGCCGATCAGGAAGATCCGGCCCTGGACCTTCCACCGCCACGGCAGTTCCTGGACCACCTGTTCGCCGCTGGGCACAGTGGTGTACGTATTCATTTCGGCCTCCTGGGAAAATCCTACGTGCCGGGCGCGGTCCGCGGGCCGCTTCACACTCCGGCGCGCGGCCACCCGGCGGGAAGACAGAGAGCCGGGACGCGATAAACTGGCCGCATCCCCACCACCCGCGGCCGCGCCGCGATATAAGACGGAGACTTTTGTGAGCTTTGCGCAGCCTGATCGTGTATCCATCGACCGTGTTCCCATCCGCCGGGCCCTGATCTCGGTCTACGACAAGACCGGTCTGGAGGAGCTCGCGAGGGGCCTGCACGAGGCCGGCGTCAAGATCGTCTCCACGGGCTCCACCGCCAAGAAGATCGCCGCGGCCGGGATTCCGGTGCAGGAGGTCGAGGAAGTCACCGGCTCCCCGGAAATGCTGGACGGCCGCGTCAAGACCCTGCACCCGCGCGTGCACGGCGGCATCCTCGCCGACCGCCGCGTCCCGGCGCACATGCAGACCCTCGAGGACATGGCGATCGAGCCGTTCGACCTCGTCGTGGTCAACCTCTACCCGTTCGTGGAGACCGTGAAGTCGGGCGCCGCGCAGGACGACGTCGTCGAGCAGATCGACATCGGCGGCCCCGCGATGGTCCGGTCGGCCGCGAAGAACCACGCCGCCGTCACGATCGTGGTGGACCCGGCGTCGTACGGCTCCGTGGTCCAGGCTGCCGCGTCCGGCGGGTTTGACCTGAAGGCCCGACGGCGGCTCGCGGCCAAGGCGTTCGCGCACACCGCGAGCTACGACACCGCCGTGGCGACCTGGACTGCCAGCCAGTTCCTCGACGAGGACGGCGACGGCGTGATCGACTGGCCCGCGTACGCCGGCCTGGCCCTGGAACGCTCCGAGGTGCTGCGCTACGGCGAGAACCCGCACCAGCAGGCGGCGCTGTATGTGGACAAGGCCGCCCCGGCCGGCATCGCCCAGGCCGACCAGCTGCACGGCAAGGCGATGAGCTATAACAACTTCGTCGACGCCGACGCCGCCCTGCGCGCCGCGTTCGACTTCGCCGGGCCCGCCGTCGCGGTCGTCAAGCACGCCAACCCGTGCGGTGTGGCCGTGGGCTCCGCGTCCGCCGCGGACCCGATCGCCGACGCGCACGCCAAGGCCCACGCCTGCGACCCGGTTTCCGCGTTCGGCGGCGTCATCGCGGCCAACCGGACCGTCACCGCCGGCATGGCCCGGACCGTGGCCGGCATCTTCACCGAGGTCGTCATCGCCCCGGGCTTTGAGGACGAGGCCGTGGAGATCCTGTCCAAGAAGAAGAACATCCGCCTGCTGGCCCTGCCGGAGGGCTACGGCCGTTATCCGACCGAGTTCCGCCAGGTCTCCGGCGGCATGCTGGTCCAGGCCACGGACAAGGTCGACGCCGACGGCGACAACCCGGCCAACTGGACCCTCGCCGCGGGCGAGGCCGCCGACGCCGACACCCTGGCGGACCTGGCCTTCGCGTGGACCGCGTGCCGTGCGGCCAAGTCGAACGCGATCCTGCTGGCCGCCGACGGTGCCGCCGTCGGCATCGGCATGGGCCAGGTCAACCGGCTCGACTCCTGCCGGCTGGCGGTCGAGCGGGCCAACACGCTGGGCGTGACCGTGAGCTCGGATGTGGAGGGCGCCGGCGGGGCGTCCAACGCCGATGCCTCCGGCGCGCCCGAGCGTGCCCGCGGTGCGGTCGCGGCCTCGGACGCGTTCTTCCCGTTCGCCGACGGCCTGCAGATCCTGATCGACGCCGGCGTCCGCGCCGTTGTGCAGCCCGGCGGATCCGTTAGGGACGAGGAAGTCATCGCCGCGGCCAACGCCGCCGGGATCACGATGTACTTCACCGGCGCCCGGCACTTCTTCCACTAAGCCGAACCAACAGGGCAGGGGGAGCCGGATGGCCAGGCTGAGAGAGTTGCGTGTCCACCGCGTCCGCGTGCCGCTGGTGGGGCACTTTACCACCGCGGTCCGCAGCGCGACGGAGCTTGAGGCGGTGCTGGTGCAGGCCGTCGATTCCGATGGCCGGAGCGGCTGGGGTGAGGCGCCGATCAGCCGGGTCACCCGGCTCTCCACCGAGCAGGCGGTGGCCAGCATCGAAGGCCCGCTGGCCGCCCTGGTGCTGGGCCGGAGCAGCGGCACGGCAGGAAACGGGACGGCCGGGCCCGCCGCCGAGGACTTCGACGGGCTCCTGACCGGCCTGGAACACAGCAGCGAGCCGGCTGCGGCCCGGATGGCGGTCGACTGTGCCCTGCATGATCTGGCCGCCCAGCAGCTCGGGCTGACGCTCGGCGCCTATCTTGCCGTCGGCGCGGGCTCCGCGTCCGGCGCCGCGGGCTCCGCGTCGCCGGCAGCCCCCGCGGCCACTGTGGAGACGGACATGACGCTCTCCGTGGCGCCGCCGGCGGAACTGGCCGCGAAGGCGGCGGCGCACGCGGCCGGCGGCTTCCGCTGCCTGAAGGTCAAACTGGATGCCCGGATGGACGTGCTCGCCTCGCTGCGGGCCGTCCGGGCGGCTGCGGGCCCGGACATGGTGCTGCGGATTGACGCGAACCAGGCGTTCGACGCCGGAACGGCCATCCGGACCATCCGCGACCTGGAGGACGCGGGCCTGGGCATCGAACTCGCGGAACAGCCCGTACCGGCCGGCGACTGGGCCTCCCTCGCGCAGGTCAGCGCCGCCGTCGACACCCCTGTGATGGCCGACGAAAGCCTGTGGACGCTCGGGGACCTGGACCGGCTGCTGGAGTACCGGGCCGCGCCCCTGATCAATATCAAACTGGCCAAATCCGGCGGGCTGCGCCATGGCCGCAGGCTGCTGGAGCGCGCCCGGGCCGAGGGCCTGGGAGTGGTGATCGGCTGCATGCTGGAGAGCCCGGTGGGGATTGCCGCCGCAGCTTCCCTGGCCTCGTTGCTCCCGGCCGGCGCTGACCGGTCCACGGCACAGGACCTCGACGGCGGACTCTGGCTGGCGGCGTCCCCCGTCACCGGCGGCGCCGGCTACACCGGGCGGACCATCCGGCTTGCCGCGGCACCCGGACTCGGCATTAGCGGCCTCAGCTAAGGTTTCTGCCCCGGCACCTTTGCCCCGTGCAGTTCCCAGGCCAGCCGTGAGATCGACCGGATGGCGGGCAGCGCGTCCTGTTCGGCGTAACCGCGGGTGCAGACCGCCAGCACATAGCCGGCGCTGAGCGGGCCGCCGCGCGGGGCGGCGAACGCGACGTCGTGCTGGATTCCGGTGACCCAGCCGGACTTGCTGCCCCAGACGACGTCCGCCCCGGCGGCGTCCAGTTCCGCCCCGAGATCGGCGTATTCCTGCTCGACGAGCCACTCCGTCATCAGCCCGGTCAGCCCGGGCCCGGCGACGGCGCCGGTGACGATCGCCCGGACGACGGCGGTCAGGTCCCGGGCCGTGACCTGGTGGCTCAGCCCGGCCCGCAGCGCCGGAATGTCCCCGATCAGCCGCTCCATCCGGGACGAGCCGGCGCCGCAGGCGGCCAGCGCCGCGTTGACCGCCGGCAGCCCGACGAGCTGCACAGCGAGATTGGTGGCCTCATTCGAGGAGACCGCGATCATGCGCCGCAGCACGGCGCGCAACGGCATGGCGGTCCCGGGCGCGGGCATGCCGGCGTCGCGTTCCCCGGGCTCAAAGCTGAAGCTCTCCCCGCCGCCGGCGCCGGAGGCGAAGGTGTGCGCGGCGCGGACCGGCTGCTCCAGGTCCAGGGCGCCGCGTTCCACCGCCCGGATGACTGCCGCCAGCACGCCGAGCTTGATAGTGCTTGCGGAGTAGAAGGGCAGGTCCGCATCCCGCTGGGCCAGGACGGTGCCGTCCATCGCGGTGAGGCAGTAGGCGATGGCGGGGACACCGTCGCTGTAGTCGGAACGGACGGGCACGGGGTGCTCCTAGCTGAGGGCGGAGTAGACCGCGCGGGACACGGCCAAGCGGACGGGCTGGAAATCGGAGAGCTCGCGGCTGGGATGGACCCGGTTGCTCAGCAGGGCGACGCTGATGCCGGCGTCGCGGTCCACCAGCAGCGAGGTGCCGGTGAACCCGTTGTGGCCGCGGGCACCGGCGGAACCCATCCACGCCGCCTGCCCGATCCGCAGTCCAAGACCGTGGCCGTACTCGGCGCCGGAGGTCGGCAGGTAGCCGCCCAGCACCGCCGGGAGCTGGTCCGCCCACATGGCCTCTGCCGTGGCGGGGGAGAGGATGCCGGGCAGGCCGGCCCGCAGCGCCTCGCCGAAGCCCAGCAGTGCCGACGCCGTGCCGAACAGCCCGGCGTTGCCGCTGGGGCCGCCGAGCGACCAGGCCGCCTCGTCGTGCACGGCGCCGCGGACCATGCCGCGGCCGTGCTCGGGCTGGTATTCGGTGGCGGCGCTGCGGGCGGGGTCCGGGAAGAACACCAGTCCGGCGTCCGGGGCCAGCTTGGCGAGGACATGCTCGGCGACCAGCTCCGGCCAGGACTCTCCGGTGGCGTTCTCGGCAAGGACCATGATGGTGTTGAACCCGGCGCAGGAATACTCAAAGTGTGTCCCCGGCGGGTGCGCGGGCTGCAGGGCGAGCAGGTCCGCGATCAGGGCGTGCCGGTCAAACGGCACTCCGGCGGCCAGCGGGGCGCGCCAGCCCTGCCACGTCCCGGGCAGCCCCGAGGTGTGGGTGAGGAGATGGCGCAGCGTCACCCCGGCCTGGCCCACCGGCGCCGGCACGGCCTCGTCCAGGGACATGGCACCGCTGTCGACCAGGGCCAGCGCGGTGACTGCGGTGAAGACCTTGGTGACGGAGGCGAGGTCATAGAACGTCCCGGCGCCGGCCGCGGTGCGCTGTTCGGCCGGGAGTTCGTCGCCGTCGCCGCCGAAGCGCACGGCATCCCCGGCCGTAATCACGGGCAGCCGTTCGCCGCCAACCGCGACGGCGCAGACCGCCGACGGCGCGATGCCCTCCGCCACCGCGGCGTCGAGCAGGCGCCGGAGCTCGGCGGAGAGCCGGTCGAGCCGGGCCATCAGCCGAGCACCAGGCTGGGGCGGCCGGCGTCGGGCGCGTGCAGGGTGGCAGGGACGCCGAGCGGAATGCTGTGCGCCGCGGGGCCGTGGCCGAACCCGAGCTCCCAGACCAGCGGGATCCCCAGCGGGGCGAGCAGTTCGACGCAGAGGTCCTTGACCTCGGCCAGATCCCCGCAGTCCTGCCAGGACCCCAGAGCCAGTCCGGCCAGCCCGTCAAACCAGCCGGCCCGCAGCAACGAGTGGAGCATCCCGTCAATCTTGTAGGGCGCTTCCGTGACGTCCTCGAGCAGGCCGATCCGGCCGGTGTTGTTCACCGGCGGCCGGCCGCGGGCGCCGAGGGTCATGGCGAGCAGGCTCAGGTTCCCGCCGGTCAGGAGGCCTTCGGCGGTGCCGGGCACGAGCGTCTCGGCCGCGTCCGCCGTGTAACGGCGGCCGGCGAACGGTTCGAACACAGCCTGCTTCAGGCCCGCGGTCGCCGCGGGGTCATCGAGCAGCGCGCCGGTGGCGAGCATCGGCGTGAACCAGGTGGGCGTCTCCAGCCGTTCGGCCCAGAACTCGTGGATCCCCGTGACGTCGGAGGAGCCGAACAGCGGCTTCGGGGCGGCGGCGCGGAGCTTGTCGACGTCGAGCAGGTCCAGCAGGCGCACCGCGCCGTAGCCGCCGCGGATTACGAAAACGGCCGACACTGTCGGATCACACCAGGCGGCCTGCAGATCGGCCGCGCGCTGGGCGTCCCCGCCGGCGAGGTAGGCAGCGCGGGGGTGCATGGCGCGGAGGTTCTCCCCGGGCACGGGCACCAGCCCCCACGATTCCAGCAGCGCCACGGACCGCTCCAGCATGGCCGGCAGCGGCGGGCCCGAGCTCGCCACGAGCGCCACACGGTCGCCTGGCCGCAGCGGTGCCAGGGCCGGGACGGTTCCCGGGGCGGGGGTCATGCCCCGCGGTGCCGTCATGACCCGGCCCCGATCGCGACGCTGGCGTCGTCCTCCACCACGTTGTTGGTAGGCACCACGCTGAGCAGCTTCCTGGTGTATTCGTGCTGCGGGTTCAGCAGCACGTCCTCGACCCGTCCCTCCTCGACGATCCGGCCTTCGAACATCACCACGACCCGGTCGGCGATATTCCAGGCCAGGCCAAGGTCGTGGGTGATGACCAGGGCCCCGAGGCCCAGTTCGCAGCGCAGCCGCAGGAGCAGGGCCAGGATCTCGGCGCGCACGGAGGCGTCCAGGCTTGCCACGGGCTCGTCGGCCACCAGGAATTCCGGGTCCAGGGCCAGGGCGCCGGCAATGACGACGCGCTGGCGCTGGCCGCCGGAGAGCTCCTGCGGGATGGCCGCGAGGAAGCGCGCCGGCGGGTTCAGTTCCGCTTTCCGCAGCGCCGTTTCGACCATCTCCCGCTCGTTGCCGGGCAGCTTGTGCAGCCGGGGGCCCTCGGCGACGGCCTCGTAGACCGAATGCTTCGGGTTCAGCGCCGCGGACGGGTCCTGCAGCACGAACTGGACGCTGCGCCGGTAGTCCTTGAGGGCCTTCCGGTTGGCGGAGAGGGCCTTTCCCTCGAACAATACCTCGCCCGAGGTCGGCCGCTGCAGGGCCAGCATGGTGCGGGCCAGGGTCGTCTTGCCGGAGCCGGACTGCCCCACAAGCGCCACGATTTCGCCGCGCCCGCAGCTGAGGTTCACCGAGTCCACCGCCTTGACGTTGCCGCCCCGGCCGGCGAACGTTACCGACAGGTCACGGGCCTCGAGCACCACGTCCGCCGGATCCGGGGACGTGAAGGGGCCGGCCTTTTCCGCCGGCGTCGCGGCGGGTGCGTCCGGCGCCGTGTAGTTGGGCAGCCGGAGCCGGGACGCCGGGTCGCCGATCAGCGGGAACGCGGCGGCCAGGTCCCGGGTGTGCGGGTGCTGCGGATTGCGCATGACGTCCGCGGAGGGTCCGTCCTCCACGATCTTGCCCTGCTGCATGACGACGATCCGCTCGCAGGTGGCGGCCAGGACGGAAAGGTCATGGCTGATCATGATCAGGGACAGCCCGCGGGAGGCCACCAGCGCGGTCAGGACGTCCAGGACCTGGGCCTGCACAATGACGTCCAGGGCGGTGGTCGGTTCGTCGGCGATGATCAGTTCCGGGTCGCAGGCCAGGGCCATGGCAATCATGACGCGCTGCTTCTGCCCGCCGGAAAGCTCGTGCGGGTAGGAGGCCCCCTTGGCCGGTGAGAGGTCCACGAGTTCGAGCAGCTCGGCCACCCGGGCATCCCGGGCGGCGTCGTCCTTGTAGGGCAGTGCCTTGCCGTGGATGCGGAGGGCCTCGGCGATCTGGTCCCGGACCTTGCGGACCGGGTTCAGGGAGTGCATGGCGCCCTGGAACACGATGGAGGCCTCGGTCCAGCGGACGGTGCGCAGCCGGCCCCAGCTCAGGTCCGGGACGTTTTCCTCGCCCAGCAGGATGCTGCCTTCGACCTTCGCGTTGGCGGGCAGCAGCCGGAGCACGGACATCGCCAGGGTGGATTTGCCGCAGCCGGATTCGCCGGCCAGGCCCAGTGTGGAGCCGGGCTCGACGACGAGGTTGACGCCGTCGACCGCCGTCAGGGTGCGGGGGCCGGACTCGCCCTGGCTGGCGTAGGTGACGCGGAGGTCCTTGAATTCAAGACGCGGCATTAGCGGCCTCTCAGGGTGGGGTTGATGACTGACTCGAAGGCGCGGCCCACAAGGGTGAAGCACAGCACGACGAGGACGATGGCGATGCCGGGGCTCAGGACGAACCACCAGTAGCCGCCGGTGGCGGCGCCGGTATCCAGGGCGGCCTTCAGCATGGAGCCCCAGGAGATTTGCCCGGGGTCTCCCATGCCGAGGAAGGACAGCGTGGATTCGGCGATGATGGCCGAGCCGACGGTAAGGGTGGTGTTGGCCAGGACCAGCGGCATCACGGCGGGCAGCACGTGTTTGCCGATGATATGCGCATCGGAGGCGCCGAGCGCCCAGCTGCGCTCAATGTAGGCGCGGGACTCCACACTGAGGGTCTGGGAGCGGACCAGACGGGCGGTGCCGGCCCAGGAGGTGATGCCGATGGCGATCACAATCGTGGCCACCCCGGGGCCGATCACCGAGGACAGCACAATCGCCAGGACCAGGCTGGGGACCACCAGGAAGAAGTCGATAACACGCATCAGCACGCCCTGGGTGACGCCGGTGAAGTGCCCGGCGGCCATGCCCACCACGGTGCCGATCAGCATGGACACGGCGGTGGCTGCGAAGCCGACCAGCAGCGAGATCCGGGCGCCCCAGACCAGCATCGCCAGGATCGACCGGCCAGCGGGGTCGGTGCCCAGCGGGTTCGCCCAGGTAGGGGGCTCGTTCTGGGCCGAGGTGATCCGGGTGACGTTAAGGGTTTCCTCCGGCGCCAGGACAGGGGCCAGGAAGGCCAGCAGGATTACCACGCACAGCAGCGCGAGCCCGATCAGCCCCGCGCGGTTGGCGGCAAACTCCGCCCAGACCTCGCGGAGGCGCTGGACCCGCCGGGCGCTGGCCACACTGCGCCGGGTGTTCGTGGCCCTCTTCGTGGCGGTGCTCATGATGCACGCAGCCGGGGGTCGAGGAGGCGGTAAACGATGTCGGCGAAGAAATTCATGATGATCACAATCGAGGAGAAGACAACGAAGGTTCCCTGCAGCAGTGGGAAGTCCGGGGCGGACAGGGCCTGGAAGGTCAGGTAGCCCAGGCCTGGCCAGGAGAAGACGGTTTCGACCGTCACAGCCCCGCCCACCAGGCCGCCGAGGGTCAGGAAAATCAGGGTCACGGTCGGCAGCAGGGCGTTGGGGACAGCGTGTTTGCGCCGCACGTCGTCCTCACGCAGGCCCTTGGCCCGGGCGGTGACGAGGTAGTCGGAGCTCATTTCCTCCAGCAGGGAGGCCCGCATCACCATGAGGTACTGGGCATAGACGACGGCCACCATGGTCAGGACCGGCAGGACCATATGCCGGGCCACATCCCAGGCGTACTCGATGCCGGTGGGCCGGGCGCCCGCCGTGACCATGCCGCCGGTCGGGAACCAGTGCAGGCCGCCGGCGAAGACCAGAAGCATTAGCAGTCCCAGCCAAAAGGTGGGGACGGACCAGAAGATCAGGGCAAGGCCGGTCTGGCTCTTGTCGAAGCGGCTGCCGCGCCGCCACGCTGCCCGCTGCCCGAGCCAGAGACCCAGGACGACGGACAGCGCGGCGGCGGTGCCGGTGAGCAGCAGGGTGGGGCCGATCCGGTCCAGGATCAGCTCCATCACCGGCCGGTTGTAGGTGTAGGAATCGCCCAGTTTGCCCTGGAACAGGTCGGTCAGGTACCGCCAGAACTGCGCCGGGAGCGGCTGGTCCAGGCCGTACTGCCGGCGCAGGATGTCCATCTGCTCCGGTGTGACCTGACGGCCGTCCGCCAGCGAACGGACCGGGTCGCCCGGCAGGATGCGGAAGGCGAAGAAGCCGAGGAGGACCACCATGACCAGGGACACCGCCGCGCCGCCGGCTTTGGCGCCTAGGTAGCGCAGCCAGGAGCTGCCGCGCCGGGGTTCGTCGGTGTCTTTGGCCGGGCCCCCGCCGGGAGGGGCGGCCGGAGCGGGCACTGCCCCTCCGAGGACGGGTTCACTGAGCGTTGATTCCATGCTTACTCGCGGTCTCCTGCAGTCGCGCTGCGGCGGCGGTAGAGCACAAATCCGCCGGCTGCCAGGGCCAGGAGGACGACGACGGGAATGACCACCGCGGCCGGGTTCATGCCTGCGGAAGCCTGGTTGGTGCCGTTGTTCGTGCCGACGGGAGTGGCGCTGTAGTAGCCCCACGGACCGTTCTGGCCCGTGATTACGCCGCCCTTTTCCGGCTGGGTGACGAACGGCTCGAACTTGTCCGACCGGTACGCCTCAAGCGTGTTGGCGTAGTACATCACGTCGTTAACGGCGGCGTTGTAGATCATTTCCTGGCCCTGCTTGACCAGGGCGCTGCGCTTGGCCTGGTCGAGTTCCTCGTGCTGCTTCTTGAAGAGGGCGTCGAACTCGGGGGAGCAGTAGTTGTTTTCCGAGGTCGCCCCGGTGCCGTCCGCATTGGGCCGGGAGGCGCAGGTGTTGATCGAGAGCTGGAAGTCCGGGTCCGGACCCATGCCCCAGCCGGTGAAGTAGAGGTCGTAGTTGCCCACCGTGGAGTCATCGTTGACCTGGGCGGAGGACTTCATCACCGTGGTGACGTCGATGCCGATTTCCTTCAGCCACGGCTTGACGTAGTCGGCCATCTGCTGGTGGGTGGGATCGGTGTTGCGGCCCATCAGGCGCAACTTGAGCGGCTTCCCGGACTTGTCCAGGCGGATCCCGTCGGCGCCCTTGGTATAGCCGGCCTTGTCGAGCAGCTCGTTGGCGCCCTTGGGGTTGTACTTCAGCGGCAGGTCCGTGGCGTCCCAGTTGTACTGCGGGTAGGCGAGCGGAACCTCGCCGGTGGCCTCCTGGCCGAGGCCCTGGAGGACTTTATCGAGCAGGGTCTTGTTGTCGATCGCCATCACGATCGCGCGGCGCAGTTCGACGTCGTGCAGCGCGGGGCTGCCGTCGCCGATGGGGGTGTTGTCGGGGGTCTGCGTGCCGGGGTTGATGCCGATCGCCTGGTAGCGGCGGCCGGTGCCGGCGTTGGTGGTGATACCGGGTTGGTCCTGCAGGGCCTTGAACTGGGCCGGGGTCAGGCCGCTGATGAGGTCCACTTCGCCGGTCTTGAGGGCCTGGACGGCGGCGTCGCTGTTCTTGTACGGCGCATAAGTGATGCCGTCGATCTTGGCCTTGCCCTGCCAGTAGTACGGGTTGGACTTCATCGTCACACCCGCGGCCTTGTCGTAGCTGGAGACCGTGAAGGGGCCGGAGCCCACAGAATCCTTGTCGTTGGTGAACGTGGCCGGGTTCTCGACCTTGGACCAGACGTGTTCGGGCATGATCGGCAGCTGGGTGCCCGGGTTGGGGGCCTGCGGTGCCTTCAGCGTGATGACAAGGGTTTCGTCGTCCTTGGCTTCCACCGATTCGACGGAGGACAGGAGTGAGCCGTTGGCTTGCTTCAGCTCGTCGTTCGTCTGGATGGCCTTGAAGGTCCAGGCGCCGTCGTTGGCCGTGATCGGCTGGCCGTCAGACCACTTGCGGTCCTTGGGAAGGTGGAACGTCCAGACCTTGCCGTCGGTGGAGGTCTCCCACTTGTCCGCCATGCTGGGGACGTCTTCGTTGTTCTTCGGCCCGTAGGCCACCAGCGACTGGTACTCCAGGGCGAGGATGCCGGTGCTGCTGGCGAGGATCGCCTTGAAAGGGTTGAGCGAGTCAATATCGCCGGTCAGGGCCAGTTTGAGGGTGGTGCCGGCCGGGCTGTTTGACGCCGTCGCCGTCGGCGCCGTCATGACGGCCGGGGCCAGGGCGACGACGGCGGCGGCCAGGAGCGCCGGGAGGCGCACTCCGGAAAGAGTTTTGCGTCGCGGCGGTGGTGTTGGTGCTGTCGCGGTCCGAGTCGGTGTCATCGCGTTCCCCTATGTGGTTCAGTGATCAGCATGGAGCGCTGGTCAGTGCTTCTGGTGGCGGCTGGCGCCGCATCCCGGCAGGGCCGGGGACGGCTTCAAGGTATCCACATCGTGTGTCGCGGATGTAACCAGCATGTAAATGAATTACCGGATTGGATTGTGTGATGCAATTCACTTACGCTCACCCTATAGCCGAGACGAGAAGAAAACCATCCAGGGAGACCCAACCGTGACCATGAATGCGCCAAGCACCGCTCCGCAGGCAGCGGAGGCTGTTGTGCCGCTCGTTGACGCAGCCGAGCTGTGCGCGCAGCTGATCCGCTTCGACACCACCAACCACGGCGAAGGCAAAAGCGCCGGCGAAAGGGAATGTGCGGAGTTTATTTTTTCGCTGCTCGAGGACGCCGGCTACAGCCCCCTCCTGCTGGGTCCCTCCCCGGAGCGCGCCTCGGTGGTGGTGCGGGTGGCGGGAACGGACCGGTCCCGGCCGGGCCTGCTGGTGCACGCCCACCTCGATGTCGTGCCGGCCGAGCCGGAGCAGTGGGGCCGGGACCCGTTCTCCGGCGAGATCGAGGGCGGCTACATCTACGGCCGGGGCGCCTCCGACATGAAGGACATGGTGGCCATGACCCTCGCAACGCTGCTGCAGTGGTCGGCGGCGGGGATCCGGCCGCCGCGTGACATCGTGGTGGCCTTCGTGGCAGATGAGGAAGATAAGGGCGATTACGGGGCGCTCTGGCTGGTGGCGGAACACCCCGAACTGTTCGACGGTATCGGGGCCGCCATCGGTGAGTCCGGGGGCCACGCCACGCTGCTCACCGCCGCCGACGGCGCGTCGGTGCGGCTGTACCCGGTGGCGGTGGCGGAGCGCGGCACCCTGCACATCCGGGTCCGCGCGGAAGGCAATTCCGGCCACGGGTCCCGCCCGGTACCGGCAAACGCCGTCAAGACCCTGATTTCCGGGCTCGAGAGGGTCGGTAAACACCGCTGGCCGCTGACCCTCACCCCGGCCGTGCGTGCTTACATTGAGCAGACCTGCGCGGCGCTGGGGCACGGCGCCGAGCTGGAGACCGAGGCCGGCGTGGCGCTGGCGATCGAGGCCATGGGGCCTGCGGGCACCGTGGCCGGGGTGACCGTCCGCTGCTCCTCCACCCCCACCGTGTTGCGCGCCGGCTATAAGGTCAACGTCGTCCCCGGCGTCGCCGAGGCCGACATCGACATCCGCTGCCTGCCGGGGACCGAGGCGGCCACCATGCAGACGATCGATGCGCTGCTGGGGCCCGGGATCACACGGGAGTTCCTGTCGCACCAGCTGCCCACCCAATCGGACGCCGACTCGCACTGGTTCGAGTCAATGCGGCAGGCCCTGCTGCGGCACGACCCCGCCGCCGTCGTCGTGCCGTACTGCATGGGCGGCGGGACGGACGCGAAGGCCTTCGCGCCGCTGGGGATTTCCTGCTTCGGTTTTGCGCCGCTGGGTGCCGACCCCGGGGGGCGGACCGTGGACGGCGTGCACGGCGTGGACGAGCGGGTCCCGGTGGCGAGCGTTCGCAGCGGGCAGCTCATTCTGCGGGACTTCCTGGAGAATGTGTGAGTGCCCGGCCGGCTGCCGGCGCGGAAGAGCGGGCCGCCGGGGGTGCCGCCGGGGCAGGTGGCCGCCTTGAAGCCCTGGTGGCGGAAAGGATCGCTGCCGGCACGGCGCCGGCGCTCGCCGTCGGAGTCTTCACCGGCGGTCAGCTGCGGGCCACCATCCTGCGCGGCAGCATTGACGGTGCCGGCCGTCCGCCGCAGCCCACCACGGCATTCCGGATCGCGTCCTGCACCAAGTCATTCACCGCGGCCGCCCTCCTGATTCTGCGTGACCGCGGCCTCCTGGACCTCGACAGCGAGGTCTCCACGCATCTGCCCTATCTGCGGCTGATCGGTCCCGGAGGGGACATGCCCAACGGTCCGCTGACGCTGCGGATGCTCCTGACCATGTCCGGCGGGCTCCCCACCGACGACCCCTGGGCCGACCGGCAGGAGGCCATGTCCGGCGCCGGTTTCGAGGAGCTGCTCGGAACGGGGGTGCGGCTGGTCAGGACGCCTGGAACGGACTACGAATACTCGAACCTGGGTTATGCCATGCTCGGGGCGGTCATTACCGCGGTTGACGGGCGCGGCTACACCGAGGTTGTCCGGCAGGAGCTCCTGGAACCCCTGGGACTGTCCGGCACCGGCTTCGACGCACGAGTCCGCGCCCCCGGGGGAGTGGCAGAGGGGTACTGCCGGCGCGGCGGGGGATGGGAACGGCAGCCGTTCAGCGGGCCCGGCGCGTTCTCGGCCATCGGTGGGCTCTTCAGCACCCTCACGGACCTGGGCCACTGGGCGGAGTGGCTGGCCGACGGTTTCACCGGCGCGCCCGAACCGTCCGGGGCGCCGCTGAGCCGGTCGAGCCGCCGGGAAATGCAGCAGCTGCACCGGTACGCCGGCCCGGAAGCCCTCGTCGACGCCGGGACAAGCGCTGCCGGGCAGACCGGCGCGGCCGGCGTCGGGGGTTACGGCTTCGGGCTCCGGGTTCTGGAAGATCCTTCCCTCGGAAGGGTCATCAGCCATTCCGGCGGCTATCCCGGGTTCAGTTCACACATGACATGGCACCCCGCGAGCGGGACCGCCGTCGTCGGGTTCGAGAATGCCAGCTACGCGAAAGTCGGCGCCCTGGTCCGCGAAGTGCTCGCCGGGGAACTGCCGGCTCACTCTGCCGGGAAGCCGGCGGCGCCGGCCGGCGAACCCGCGGCACCGGCGTCCGGACAGCCGGGGCGGAGCGGAGTGACGCCCTGGCCGGAAACGCTGGCGGCGCGCTGCGTCGTCGAACGCCTGGTGGAATCGTGGGATGAGGACCTGGCGCGCTCGGTCTTCGCCGAAAACATGGAGCTGGATGAAGCGATGGGGGACCGACGCCACGGTCTCCAGCGGGCGCTCGCAGCGGTGGGACCGCTGCGGCACGACGCCGGTATCCGCGGCGTCAGCGTGACGGCGGCGAGGCTCGAATGGATGATTCCCGGCACACGTGGTGGCCTTAAATGCGAACTGTCGATGACCCCCGAGGCGGTGCCCAAGGTGCAGACCCTGACATTTGCGGCCGTCATGGTCACGCCGGTCGATGGCCGGACGCTTGCCAGAACATAGAATCCGAGAACCCCGGGTGGCCTGCGCCCAGGGGACCGCAGGACAGGGCAAGAGCCCGAGGGAGCCGTACGTGAGTATCCAGTCCACCATTCATTCCTTGATGCCCTCGCTGGCGCCCGCCGCAAGGCGCGTTGCCGAGGTGATCGTCGCTGACCCGGGCGTCGTACTGGGACTGACCATCTCTGAGCTCGCCGCGATGTGCAGCACCTCGGAACCATCCGTGGTGCGGTTCTGCCGCGCCATCGGGTTCAGCGGCTACGTCCAGCTCCGACTTGCGCTCGCCACCGAAATCGGTCGCGAGCACGGCATCGGGACGGAGGGCAAGAATTTCGGCGAAGACATCCGGCCGGAGGACTCACTCGCAGACGCCGTCGCAAAAGTCCGATACACCGAAACCATGGGCATCCAGGAAACCCTGGATGGCCTGGACCTCGACATTCTGGGCGCTGTCGCGGAAAAGATTAATGCCGCGCCGCACACGCTGGTCTATGGAGTGGGCGCCGGGGCTATCGTCGCGGACGACCTCCGCTATAAGCTCTTTCGAATCCGCCGGCAGGCGACGTCGTTCCGCGACCAGCACGACGCGCTGATGGGGGCGTCCCTGATGGGGCCGGAAGATGTGGCGATAGCCTTTTCGCACAGCGGCCGGACCCGGGAAACGCTCGAGTTCCTCCGCCGGGCGAGAGCCTCGGGAGCTACGACGGTTGCGGTCAGCAACGTGGCTGCCTCGCCGATCGTCCAGGAAGCAGACCTCAGCCTGTTCACCGTGGTGCGGGAGACGGCATTCCGATCCGGCGCTATGGTCTCCCGGATCGCCCAGCTCTCCGTGGTGGACTGCCTGTTCGTGAGCGTGGCGCGGCTGAGCTACCGGGCGACGCTGGAGGCTCTGGAGACCACCCGCGAAGCGGTCCTGGGCCGGCCGGGGCCGCGGGCATAGGGAGTTCCCCGACGGGCCAGGGGCTCATTGGCTGGACAGCGGCAGAAGCCGAGCCGCTGGACATGCCCATCCTTCGCGGCCAACGGTGGGGACAAGCCCCGGGGCCGGTGGGACATGCCCATCCCTCACTGCCAGGGCTGGGCGTATGGGGATTATGTCCAGTTCCCGGGCCGTGCGGAGAGCATGTCCGGTGGAGGTAACAGCGCGCGAGCAGCCTGCCGCCCACACAGCAACGCGGGGCCCGTTGCCGCCCTGTCGAGGGGGAGGGGCGGCAAGTGACCCCGCGTTGCCTTTTTCCTTTCCTAGGGGTGGGTCTTTCCGGGGGGATGAGGGCTTAGGAAGCGGCGGCGGTGCTGTAGGCCTGCTGGATGACCGAGCCCCAGTAGGGTCCGTACATCACGGTGGAGCGGGTGCCGTAGCCGTAGCTGTTGATGGAGTTCTGGTACCCGGAGGAGCTGGTGCCAATGAACCAGGGGCCGCCGGAGGAGCCGCCGGTCATGTCGCAGGGGATGCCCTGGGCGTTGAACTGCGGGTTGTTCGGGTCATCCGACGCCGGGCCGGTGCAGCTGACCAGCGACTGGCCGTCGAACGGCGACGCGGCGGGGTAGCCGAAGGACTTGTAGGTGAGGCCGCGGGCGGCGTTGAACTGCACGCCGGAGGAGCCGACGACGTCGGAGAGGTTCTGTCCGTTCAGCGGGGACACGACGGCGAACCCGGTGTCGTACTGCATGTCACCGGCCGAGCTCCACTGGGTGGTGGTGTACAGCGCCTTGGCGGCCCACTTGCCATAGGGAGCGGCACCGTTGAGGTAGGCCGGAACGAAGACGAAGTTCGTGGCGAACGCCCCCGGGCCCTCATTGACGCAGTGCCCGGCCGTCGAGACGGTGCTCCTGTTGGCCGCGCTCACCGAGTTGCCCGAGCAGACATAGTTGCTGCCGGCCATGGTGAAAAACACCTTGCCTATGTTGGACACCGGCGATTCGGCGGCGTGCAAGGTGGTCTTGCCCCTCGCGGCCCTGCCCGAAATCTGCGTGCTCGACCCCTTCGCCACGGTGGCTGCCGGGGACTTGTTGCCGCGGGCCAGGGCCTTGTCCGCCAGTACGTCGCCGGGGATGGCGGCCTTCATGCGCTCCGGCGTCCAGTAGTCGGCGGCCCGCGAACCGTCAACGGCATGGCTGGCCACCTGCGGCGACTTCCCGGCCTGTCCGGCGGCGGGCGAGGCGGTGGCCGCCCCGGCTGCACAAACCGCCAGCAGGGTCGCGGCGGAGAGGCTGAGGAGGCTGGTGGCCAGAGTCTTGGGTGTTCTCATGGGTGTCCTAACCGGAAGCGATAACGGGCGGCCCGCGGGCCGCTGTGATGGGTACGAAACTACGTCATCGTGACGAGCCGGTAAAGCCACTTGTCAACATTTGTCACGCAAGATTTCCGCAGTGTTACAGCAGGCTCCCGCGTCACAGGACCGCCGTCGGCGGCCCCGGATGGGCGCCGGGGCGGCCACCTCGGGTAAGTTAGAGCCGTTGAGCTAACACAAGATTTCCGGATATCCGCAGACTTTCAGGGAGACGCCCGAGCAATGGCCAAGATTATCTATACCCACACCGACGAAGCGCCGATGCTGGCTACCTATTCGTTCTTGCCGATTGTCGAGGCATTCGCCTCGACGGCCGGTGTGGAAGTGGAGACCCGCGACATTTCGCTGGCCGGCCGCATCATCGCCGTCTTCGGCGACTACCTCACCGAAGAGCAGCGCGTCAGCGACGCCCTCGCCGAACTGGGAGAGCTGGCCAAGAAGCCCGAGGCCAACATCATCAAGCTGCCCAACATCAGCGCCTCCGTGCCGCAGCTGAAGGCCGCCGTCGCCGAGCTCCAGGGCCAGGGCTACGCCCTCCCGGACTACCCGGACAACCCCGCCTCGGACGAAGAGACGGACATCCGCTCCCGCTACGACAAGATCAAGGGCTCCGCCGTCAACCCGGTCCTCCGCGAAGGCAACTCCGACCGCCGCGCGCCGCTCTCGGTCAAGAACTACGCCCGCAAGAACCCGCACACCATGGGCGCCTGGACCCCGGAGTCCAAAACCAACGTCGCGCACATGGACGCCGACGACTTCCGTTCCAACGAGAAGTCCGTGGTCATCGAGGCGGACACCAGCCTCAAGATCCAGCTGGTCAAGGAAGACGGCACGGTCAAGGTCCTCAAGCGGGCCTTCCCGGTGCTGGCCGGCGAAGTCATCGACGGCACCGTGATGCGCGCCGCCGCCCTCGACGCGTTCCTGAAGGCCCAGGTTGCCCGGGCCAAGGAAGAAGGCGTGCTCTTCTCCGCGCACCTGAAAGCCACCATGATGAAGGTCTCGGACCCGATCATCTTCGGCCACGTGGTCAAGGCCTACTTCGCGGATCTCTTCGCCAGCTACGGCGAGCAGATCGCCGCTGCGGGCCTGAGCCCGAACAACGGCCTCGCCTCCATCCTCAACGGCCTCGAGGACCTCCCCGAGGAGATTCGCGGCGACGTCGAAGCGGCCATCCAGAAGGGCCTCAACGACGGCCCCGAGCTGGCCATGGTCGACTCGGACAAGGGCATCACCAACCTGCACGTCCCCTCGGACGTGATCGTGGACGCCTCGATGCCGGCGATGATCCGCAGCTCCGGCCACATGTGGGGCCGCGACGGCCAGGAGGCCGACACCCTCGCCGTCCTGCCGGACAGCAGCTACGCCGGCATCTACCAGGTCGTCGTCGACGACTGCCGCGCCAACGGCGCCTTCGACCCGACCACCATGGGCACCGTCCCGAACGTCGGCCTGATGGCCCAGGCCGCCGAAGAATACGGCAGCCACGACAAGACCTTCGAGATCCAGTCCGCCGGCACCGTCCAGGTCATCGACGACGCCGGCACCGTGCTGATCGAACACCAGGTCGCCCCGGGTGACATCTGGCGCGCCTGCCAGACCAAGGACGTGCCGATCCGCGACTGGGTCAAACTCGCCGTCACCCGCGCCCGCGCCTCCGCCACCCCGGCCGTGTTCTGGCTGGACAAGAGCCGCGCCCACGACGCCCGGATGATCGCCAAGGTCGAGGAATACCTCAAGGACCACGACACCGAGGGCCTGCAGCTGGAAATCATGTCCCCGGACGAGGCCACCGCCTTCACCCTGGAACGCCTGCGCAAGGGCGAGGACACCATCTCGGTCACCGGCAACGTGCTCCGCGACTACCTCACGGACCTGTTCCCGATCCTCGAGCTCGGCACCAGCGCCAAGATGCTCTCCATCGTTCCGCTGATCAACGGCGGCGGCCTCTTCGAGACCGGCGCCGGCGGTTCCGCCCCGAAGCACGTCCAGCAGCTGCTCAAGGAAAACCACCTGCGCTGGGACAGCCTCGGTGAGTTCCTGGCCCTCGCCGTGAGCTTCGAGCACCTCGCCACCTCCACCGGCAACGCCCGCGCGCAGGTCCTCGCTGACACCCTGGACCGCGCCACCGGCACGTTCCTGCTGGAGAACAAGTCGCCCAAGCGCAAGGCCGGCGAGCTGGACAACCGCGGCAGCCACTTCTACCTGGCCAAGTTCTGGGCCGACGAGCTGGCCCGCCAGGACGACGACGCCGAACTGGCTGCCGCTTTCGCCGCCGTCTCGGACGCCCTGGCCGCCAACGAGGAGACCATCGTGGGCGAGCTGCTCTCCGTGCAGGGCACCCCGGCGGACATCGGCGGCTACTACCGCCCGGACGACGCCAAGGCCTCCGCCGTGATGCGGCCCTCGGCCAAGTTCAGCGAAGTGCTGTCACTGCTGGGCTGATCCGCAACACGCAAACGGCGCACCGGGGGTTCCCGGTGCGCCGTTCGGCGTTTAACCACCCGGACGACGACGGCGGGCCCCGCCGTCGTCCGCGCAGCCGCGGACTGCCGGCTCAGCGGTCAGAGACCCGGCGGTCGGTCCCCTGGTCGGCGCCCGGCGCGCTGGCGGGCTCCGTGGCCAGGTCCGGGTCCGCGTCCAGCGGCGCACCCGTTCCCAGCACGTCATAGTCCGGGTCCGTGACCGGGGTGAGGCCGCCGGGCTGTCCGCCCGGTTCACTGCTGTTGACCCGCTCACGCCAGGCTCCGGTCTCGAAGTCGCGGCCCTCGATGAACTTCTTGAACCGTTGCAGGTCCGCAGCCACCTGCCGGGAGTCCAGCCCCACCGCTGCGCCGATTTTTTCCGCGGCGGAGTCGGGCTCCCAGCTCAGTTCGACCTCGACCGTGGTTTCCGCAGGTCCCAGCTCACTAAAGCGCACGGTGCCGGCGTTGCGGGGGCTCTCCAGGCTCTCCCAGGAGACCTGGCGGTCCGGATCCTGGCTGGTGATCCGGGCATCGTACTCGCGCTTGACCCCGCCGATGCTGGTCTGGAAATGGACCGTCGTGGCGTCCAGCTGCCGGACGGCGTCGACGCCGCTCATGAACTGCGGAAAATCCTCGAACTGGGTCCACTGGTTGTAGGCCTGGCTGAGGGGGACATTCACAGCGATGGATTCCTGCACTGTTGCCATGCTTGTTTTCGCTCCTTGGGACGGGGTCAGGCCTGTTCCTGCCTGACTGACCAAGCTAGCCGGATCCGACGGCCAGCGAAAGTCGCCGGACAGCGGTTGTCTCCCGGCACCTACTCACCTAGGGTGCTAAGTAAGCTTAGTTTCGGTTGCGGGGTGCCGTCTGCCCCCGGCCGGCCGGGCTAGGACTGCCTACCTTGAGGAGCGATACCGTGCGCGAAGAGAGCAACATCAACATCCCCGGCGCCGTCTCTGCCGAGCCGCCGAGCGTGAAGGAACCCACCGCACCCCGCGAACCGCTGCCGCCCAAACCGGATCAGCAGGGTCCCGAGGCCGTGTCCCCGACGGGCACCCCGACGGGCGCTCCGGTCCATTCGCGCGCGCAGTCCGGCCCGTACCTGACTACCGCGCAGGGGCTCCGACTGACGGACACGGACCACTCCCTGAAAGCCGGCCGCCGCGGCCCGGTGTTGTTGCAGGACCATCACCTACGGGAAAAGATCACCCACTTCGACCACGAGAGGATCCCGGAGCGCGTCGTCCACGCCCGCGGGGCCGGCGCCCACGGGGTCTTTCGTTCCTACGGAACGGCCGCGAAAATCAGCCGCGCCGGGTTCCTGTCCAAGGATGTCGAGACGCCGGTCTTCGTCCGCTTCTCCACCGTGCTAGGGTCCCGGGGATCCGCGGACACGGTCCGTGACACCCGCGGCTTCGCCACGAAGTTCTATACCGATGAAGGAACCTTCGATCTCGTTGGAAACAACATCCCGGTGTTCTTCATCCAGGACGGCATCAAGTTCCCGGACATCATCCACGCCGGCAAGCCGCACCCGGACCGCGAAATCCCGCAGGCCCAGAGCGCGCACGACACGTTCTGGGACTTCGTCTCGCTGCACACCGAGGCGCAGGCGCACACCATGTGGAACATGTCCGACCGGGCCCTGCCGCGCTCTTTCCGCACCATGGAGGGCTTCGGGGTGCACACCTTCCGCTTCGTCAACGCCGAGGGCGAGACCAGCCTGGTCAAGTTCCACTGGAAGCCAAAACAGGGGGTGCACTCGCTGGTCTGGGAAGAAGCCCAGCTCATTAACGGGATGGACCCTGATTTCCACCGGCGGGACCTCGCCGACGCCATCGAGGCCGGAGCCTTTCCGGAATGGGAGCTGGGCGTACAGGTTTTCCCGGACACCGACGAGGAATTTTTCGAGGGCATCGACCTGCTGGACCCCACTAAGTTCGTGCCCGAGGAACTGGCCCCGGTACAGCCGATCGGCCTGATGACCCTGAACGCCAACCCGGTGAACTACTTCGCCGAAACCGAGCAGGTCGCCTTCCACCCCGGCCACCTGGTGCCCGGTATTGACGTGACGAACGACCCGCTGCTGCAGGTCCGGCTTTTCTCCTACATCGACACCCAGATCAGCCGGCTCGGCGGGCCGAACTTCAGCCAGTTGCCGATCAACCGCCCGCATGCCCCGGTCAATGACATGCTCCGCGACGGGATGCACCAGACCGCGGTCCACGGCGGAGCCGCGCCGTACCACCCGAATTCGCTCGACGGCGGCTGCCCCTTTATGGCCGGGGCCGACGTCGGCGCCTTCATCGACGTGCCGGAGGAACTCGCCGCGGCGGTGAAAGAACGCAAGTCGCCCGCCTCCTTCGAAGATCACTACAGCCAGGCGCGTCTTTTCTTCCGCAGCCTGGCCCCCGTGGAGCAGGACCACGTCATCCAGGCGTACACGTTTGAATTGGGCAAATGCCGCGAGCAGGCGGTCCGTGAGCGGCAGCTGCTGGCACTGGCCAACATCGACGCCGGACTGTGCGCGGCGGTGGCGGCGGGACTGGGAATGGACGCGCCGGAAGCCAGCACGGAGGTTGCGGACGCGGCTCCGAGCCCTGCGGTTTCCCAGCTGGGCGGCAGCTGGCCGGTGGCAGGGCGCGTCGTTGGCATCGTTGCGGACGTGGACAGCGACCTGGATTCTGTGCAGGCTGCCCGGGAGGCTCTCGACCAGGCCGGTATCGTTCCGCTGGTGATTGCCCCGTCGGGCGGTTTCCTCGGCGGGCCCGATGACGGGATCCCGGTCCAGCGGACCTACCTCACCGCGCGCTCCACCGAATTCGATGCCGTCCTGGTGGCGGGATCGGGCGCCCCTGCGCAGGACGCGTCGCCGGGCCGGGATGCGAAGGCGGGCGAACCGGGCGCCGCTGTCGACCCGCGGCTGGTCCTGCTCCTCGGCGAACTGTTCCGGCACTCCAAGGCAATCGGGGGCTGGGGAGACGCCGGCAGCTGCCTCGACGCGGCAAGCATCCCGCGGGATGCCGCCGGCCTCGCTGTGGGGGAGGGGCCTACGGAAGTGGTCCCGCAGCTGACGTCGCTGCTGGCGGCGCACCGGGTCTGGGACCGGTTCCCGGCCGCGGGCGTACCGGCCGCCGGCGCGTAAAGGGGCAGGGATAAGCGCTGCCGGCCGGGCAGCGGGTGGGGCGTTAGCCCTTGCCTTTGCCTTTGTCTTTGCCTTTGTCCTTGCCCTTGGCTTTGCCGCCCGGCCCGTGGTTCACCGGAGCCGGCGCCGGTGCAGGCGCCACAGCGGGTGCCTGCGCGACGGAGGCAGCCTTGGCGGCCGCTGCGGCTTTGGCCGCGGCTTCGGCTTTGGCGGCAGCCGCAGCCTTGGCAGCGGCGGCAGCCTTGTCCGCGGCGGCCTGCTTGGCCGCCGCGGCATCCCGTGCGGCCTTGGCGGCGGCAGCCTGTTTTGCGGTGAGGTCCGCGCGGACGGCATTCATGGCGGCGGTGATGCTTTGGTGCCGTTTGAAGGACACCTGCCCGTCTGCTGCCGCCGCGTCGAGCCTGCCCTGCAGCTCCTCCAGCTGTTTCAGCGCCCCCGCCGTGTCATCGGCGGCCGCGGCCTCGGTAACGGTCAACACCTGTGCCTGGAGCTGGCGGGCGGTGCTGCTGTCCAGATCGGGGGACGGGGCACAGCCGGACAGGGAGCCCGCGAGCAGGGCTGCCGCTGCCAGCGGACCTGCCAGGGCGGCGTGCCAACGAGGGTTGCGGTGGCTCATGGCTGGACGCTCTCTTGCAGCTGCTTCAGATGATCCCCCAGGGTGCCGGTGACGGAGGGGTAGGGCACGACGGCGTCCGTTGGCGGCGCGGCGAGTGTCACGGCGAACATAACGGCAGCGGCCAGCAGGAGAACGGCGAGGCCCACGGCGACGGCGGTCTTGGTGCGGCGGCGTGACTTACGGAACCGGGCGAACGGTCCCGGCGTTGCGGCCGACCGGCCGGGGCGGCGTTTCCGTGCGGGGCCCGGGGCCGGGGTGTCCCGCCGGGGTGCCCGGGGTGCCGTGCCTGCTTCCGGACCGGACCCGCCCGGGGCAGGTTCTGCCGGGGCTGCCGGCGCTGTCTCCCGGGCGGTATTGGGCGCCGTGTCCTGCGCGGTGCGGTGCAGGGAAGCCGGCGGATTGTCCGCAGGGTGCAGTTCCCCGGCCTGGAGGCCCGGCGTGGAAGCCGAGCGCGGCGGCCGGGCGGGCGGGGCAGGCAGCACCCGGGTCCGCTCCTCGGCCAGCAGGCCCGGCAGGGACCCGGGGGACACCAGGGCCTGGCGCAGTGCCACCTCGAGTTCGACGGCGGCGGGCCGGTCCAGGGGGTCCAGTGCGGTCATGGCACGGATCAACTGCGCCCATTCGGCCGGCACGCCGTCGGGCACCACCGGGGCGCGGTGCAGCCGGGCCACCGCCGACTCGACAGCGCTCCCCGGGTACTCCACGGCACCCGTGAGGCATTCAAGCAGCACCAGGCCGAGCGAATAGATGTCGCTGGCCGGGCCCATGTAGGCGCCGCGCGCCTGTTCCGGGCTCAGGTAGGCCGCGGTGCCCACCATCGTCCCGGTAGCGGTGAGCCGGGTTCCGTCGACGATTCTGGCGATGCCGAAGTCGGTCAGCTTGGGCCGCAACGGTTCCCCGGCCCTGACCTGGACCAGCAGGACGTTGGCCGGTTTGATGTCGCGGTGGATGATGCCGAGGGAGTGGACGTAGGCCAAAGCATCCGCGAGGCCCGCGCCGATGACGGCAAGCTCATCGAGCGGCACCGGGCTGTGCCGGATCCGGCTGCGCAAATCCTGGCCTTCGACCAGTTCCATGGTCAAGAAGGGCCGGGGTTCGTCCGGGATCCGGGTGTCCGTGCCGGCGTCGAAAAGCGTCACCAGGCTCGGATGGTTCAGCGTGGCCAGAAGCTCGATCTCGGCCTGCTGGCGTTTGAGCTCGTCGGCGTCCGCGGACTGCGGCGCGAATAGCTTGAGGGCTACGTCCCGGCCGAGGTTCTCGTCCCGGGCCGAGTAGACGGACGCCATGCCGCCACGGCCGATCACCTCGCCCAGACGGTAGCGGCCGCCCAACACCTCGGCCGTGGCCTTGCTCGGCGAAGCGTTCACGAATCAGTTCCCCGTCTAATTTTTCGGCGCCGCGATGGCGTTCCTAAAGAATAATACGGGTGCGGGTATCGGGTTGTCGCACCGGCGGGGCGTTCAATTCTCATCAAGGGCGGCGGTTCCCCCTTTCGCGCGAAGGAAAACGGTTGGCCGCCGGAGCCTGCGAGGCCGTTGAATCCCCCAGCGGACCCAACGACTTCGCTCCGGCGGCAGTGGACCTGGACGGGAGCGCCCGCGTTAGGGCGGGCGTCCCGCGTCCGGAGCTCCGACCGGTGCGTGGCTAGGTTGCGGGAAGGCGTGCGGCGCTGCGCCCGCCCCCGCCGCCGACGCTGAGACGGTGCGCCGGGGCGAAGCAGGGGTGGCGGTAAGCCGGACGCGGACGGTGGGGTCCATGGGGAAATCTCCTGAATGACTGGCGGCGGGTGCACATGGCAGCCCGAAGGACCGTGCTCTGCGCAGAAAAATGGCAGAGGACGGCCCGGTCAGTCAGGAGAAGACCCGGGATCAGCGGCGACAGCAGGGTGTACGTGCTGCAACGGGCCGCTGATGGGGTCGGTGCCCGTCGGGGGGACGAGGAGGAACGCGCCGGGTGTCCACGCGGCAGCCCCGGATGGCCCGCTGGAGGTGGAACCTCCGCTCGAAGCTGACCCGGGGGACGCGGGGAGGGCGTTGGGCGCCGGCAGCCCGGTGTCGCCGCCGCGCGGGCGGGGCCCGTCGCCGCCGGCCGGCGCGGCAGGAGAGTTCCCGCCCGAGGAGCCGGGGCTGGCCGGGGCCGGATTTCCGCTGGCCCGATGATCCGGCGGCCCGGCGGCCGGGCCCGGTTCGGGCAGGGCCAGGGATGCAAGGTAGGTGGTCGGAGTGGCCGGGCGGTCCACGGAGCCGGCCAGGAGCGGCGGCCGCGCCTCGCTACGAGCGCCCAGCGCCCGGGCAGTACCGGCCGCCGGCGAGGCAGGCGGTACTGCGTTGCGCTGCGGGAGACTTACCGGGGCTTTCACGTTCCCGTGGCCCTGGCCGGCTGCCGTGCCGGGGGCCTCGGTGGCGGCCGGACCGGGAGCCGTCGCGGTCACCGCGTCCGGCGACGCAGGCGTCGACGGCGTGGCGGTGACCGGCGCAGGTTCGGCTGCCGGGACTGTTGGCTCGGGAACAGGCTGCTCAGCCGGGAGGGGCCCGGTGCCCGCACCGGGAACCGCGCCCGGAACGTCGGGCCCGGTTCCGGGGCCGGGTTCGGCCGCCGGCGCGGCTGCCGGCGGAACGGTGGCAGCCGGTTCGGGGACCTGCTGGTCAGGTTCCGGTTGCGCGGCGGGCTGCGGAACGGTCACCGGCGGCGTAGTGGGGGACACGGGAACGGAAGGTTCCAGCGCCGGTGCAACCTGATCCACCTGCGCTACCGGCTCGAGGGGCAGCACCGGCAGCGGTGTTGCCGGCGCCGGTGCCGGGGGATCCACGGGGCCGGCCTCAACCGGAGCAACAACGGGAGCCGGAACAACGACCGGGGCCACAGCGGGCGCCGGAACGACCGGGGCCACAACGGGCGCGGGAGCCGGAACCACCGGAACAACATCCACCGGTGCAACAACCGGCGCGGGCGCAACAACGGGAGCCGGAACAACGGGAGCCGGAACAACGACCGGGACAACAACGGCCGGCGCAACAACCACCGGCGGAGTGGCGGGCTCGGCAACGGGGGAGGGCACCGGCTGGGCCGGCGTGCTGGGTGCCAATGGATCGTCGGCCCGGGGCAGCTGGATCATGGTACCGACGGCGGCGGGGGTCGCCGGAAGCGCGCCGGAGGCCGTGATTTCCCCGGCGGTGGCCGGTGCCGCGGAGAGGGCCAGCCAGGCCAACCCCGCTCCCAGGGCCAGGAGCGCCCGTTGCAGGTAGCGGCGGGCCGGGAAGGGGCGCGCGCGGGGAGGATTTGCTGCAAATTCCATGCGCAAAACACCTCCCCGAAACGATTCGACGATTGGTCTACAGCGTAAGTCCGGGGGCCGGGACGAGTCCAGAGCAGCCGCTAAGTCTGCTTTCCCGGGCAGGGGTGGCCGGTCTCAGCGCACGTCGTTCGGGTAGCTCACCCCGAGCTGGGCGCGGACGCCGTCGAACAGCCGCATGGTGTTCAGCGAGTCCTCCAGCGGCATGACCGGGCTCTCCGTGAGGCCCTGCTGGATGCAGCGGGTGACCTCCCTGAGTTCGTAGGTGTAGCCGCGCCCCACAACGTCGAACCGCTCGGTGCGCGGGTCGTCGAAGCCGACCCGGACCACGAGCTCCTTGGGGTTGTTGACCGACCCCAGGCTCTGCAGGAAACCCTGGCTGCCGGCGACGGTGGCGGTGCGCGGGCCGTGGGCCAGGAGCGACGACGTCAGTTGTGCCTGCGCGCCGTGGTGGTAGCCGAGCGTCAACGCGTTCTGGGCGTCCACGCCGTCGTCGTTGACCCAGCCGGTGGCACTGACCGCCTGCGGGAACCCCAGCGTGCCAAGCGCCCACAGCAGCGGATAGATGGTGATGTCCAGCAGGGCACCGCCGCCGTCCCGCGGTGCCCAGAGCCTGGACGTGGGGGAGTAGGGGGCCGGGAACCCCAGGTCCGCGCCCACCCACTTGACCTCGCCGATCTCGCCGGAGGCGGCGATGTCGAAGGCCCGCTGCATGCCGGGCAGGAACCTGCTCCACATGGCTTCCATCAGGAACAGGCCCCGCTCCCGCGCTAGGTCCACAAGCTCGGAGGCTTCCCGGGCGTTGACAGTGAGCGCTTTCTCGCACAGCACGTGCTTGCCGGCCTGCAGCGCCGCCAGGACGATCCTGTGGTGGTGGGCGTGCGGCGTGGCGACATAGACGACGTCGACGGCGTCGTCGGCGAGCAGCCGCTCGTAGCCGGCCACGCCGTCCCGGTCGCCGAAGGACCGCGCGAAACCGTAGTCAACCGCGAACGCGTCGGCCGCGTCCTGGCTGCGCGAGCTCACCGCGTACAGGTCCGCGTCGGAGAGCAGCTCCAGGTCCCGGGTCACGGCGGCCGCGATCCCGCCGGTGGCGATGACACCCCAGCGCAGCCTGGCGCCGGTGGCGGTTCGCGGATCCGTATCGGGTTGGCTGGACAGCCAGGGCCTGGCAATGGGGGCAGTCATGCTGCCATCCTCTCACCCGGGCACCGTTACACGGCGGTGCCCGACGTCGCGCGGTCCCGGGCGGTCTCCTCCGTGAGCCTGCCCTGCTGGAGCCGGAAGCGCCGGTCCGTCTTGTTCGCCAGGGCGCGGTCGTGCGTGACGACGAGGATCGTGGTGTGGTGGTCCCGGCGGAGGGCGCTGAGCAGGTCGATGATGTGCTCCCCGGTCTGCTCGTCCAGGTTGCCGGTGGGCTCGTCGGCCAGGATCAGCTTGGGCTCGTTGGCCAGCGCCCGGGCGATCGCCACCCGCTGCTGCTCGCCGCCGGAGAGACGGTTGATCCGCCGGACGTGCTTGTCCGGGTCCAGCTGCACCTGCCCGAGCAGTTCCCGGGCGCGCCCCAGCCGGGCGGCCTTGCGGACACCGGCGAACTCCATCGGCAGCATCACGTTGTCCACCGCGGACAGATTCGGGATGAGGTTGAACTGCTGGAAGACGAAACCGATGTCCCGGCGCCGGTACCTGGTCAGCTTCCCGTCGGGCATGCCGGCCAGGCTGACCCCGTCCACCAGTACGTCGCCGCTGGTGGGCTTGTCGAGGGCTCCGAGCAAGGACAGGAGGGTGCTCTTGCCGCTGCCGCTCTTGCCCACGATCGAGGCGAGGGTGCCCTGTTCGAGTTCGAAGCTGACGCCGTTGACCGGCGTGATGGTGCGGTCCCCGGACTTGAAGGTACGGACCAGGTTCTTGACTTCAATCATGGCTATTCTCCCCGGAGGACTTCGATGGGACGGATGCGGGCGGTAAGCAGGGCCGGGACCAGCGCCCCGATGATGGCGACGCCGAACACCGCCGCGATGCCCGCGGCGATAACGCCGGGCGAGGCGGACGCGGTCACCGAGGTCAGCAGCTGGTTGGCTCCGCCGAACGGGTTCCCGCCGGGGAAGCCCCCCGGGAAGCCGCCGGGCCCGCCACGCCTTGCGGCGGCTGCCGTGCCCGTGCCGTTGGAGCTGATCAACGCGGAGGCAATGCTGCCGCTGGCAAGGGAGGCGACGACGGCGCCCACGGCGCTGCCGAGCGCCACGAGCACCAGGGCCTCGAGCACGAACTGCAGCCCGACGGTGCGGTTGGGGGCGCCGATGGCTTTCAGGACGCCGATTTCGCGGCGGCGCTCGCGGACCAGCATGACCATGATCAGCAGGATGATCAGTCCCGCCGTTGCCAGCGCGGCGGCAAAGGCGATGAAGGAGATGTTCTTGACGCTGTCCAGCGAGCTGACCGCGGTCTGCAGGTTGCGCTGGCCCTGGCTGACGTCGGCCTTATCGGCGCCGAGCGCGGACTGCAGGGCGGTCTTGGCCGCGTCGACGTTCTCCATGCTGTTGACGGTGACGATCATGCTGGAGAGTTCACCCGGCAGCGCCGCGAGGGTCTGGGCCGTCGGCAGGGTCAGGTACAGGGCGTTGTTGCCGAACGCGGTGCCGGCGTCGAACAAGCCGCGGACCGTGAAGGTCTTGTCCGCGATGGTGAACGTCGACCCCACCTTGAGGTTGTTCTTCTCGGCCAGGGTGGTGCCGAGCAGCGCGCCGGTGGAGGCGGCGCCGTAATTGCCCAGGCCCGTGCCCTGGGTCAGTTCCAGGGCCTTGCCGGTGGAGTCCACTTGGGCCCCGATGCCGGTCGCGGTCACCGGCAGCGAGAACGTGCGTGCCCCCTGCGTGGCGCTGCCCGTGGTGCCGCCGGAGGACTGGTTGCGGTTGCCCAGCGTCCCGGCGTCCACGGCTGCCGTGAGGCTGGTCGGGACGGAGGTGGCGGACTGGCCGCCGGCTCCGCCGGGGCCGCCCGTCTGGGCGGTTGCGGCCGTGTTCCGGAGGCGGAGTGTCTTCGTGCCGACGACGCTGGCGACGTTCGGCACGGCCGCTGCCGTCACCGCTTGCGCGGCGGTCAACGGCTCGCCGCCACCTTCGAAACCCTGGCCGCCGGCCGGATTCACCGTCAGCACGGTGCCGACCGAGGCATTCAGTTCGGCGACTTTGCCGGCGACGGCCTGGTTTGCGACGAGCATGGACAGCGCAAGGCCGATGGCGACGGCCAGGACGGCCACGACGGCGGCGGTCCTGACCTTGTTTCGAAAGGCATTGCCGACACTTCGGGCAAGGACGCTCACGGTACTCCTAGGGATCTCCGGCCGGACGGGATGGCCGGCGCGTGGTCCCACCCTTGTATGGGCCGCTGTGTATATATCCGTTCGGAGCTGTGGATCTGCTGTGACGGCGGCCGCAGTCTCCGCCGTCGCCGTCGCCGTCGCCCCCGCCGGCGCCGCAGTCGCCCGCCGTCGCCCTCGCCGTCGTCGCCGCCGTCGACCCGGAACTGCCGACAGCGGTACCCGGGCACCAAAAAGGGCCCCGGTCCTCCCTTGCGGGGGAACCGGGGCCCTGTTGTTGGAGCGTCAGGCTACTTGGTGATCGGGCCGAGTACCGGATCGTCGACGTAAGCGGTCTTGACGTTCTCCTTGGTCACGATGACCGGCTCCAGCAGGTAGGCCGGAACGGTCTTGACCCCGTTGTTGTAGGACTTGTCATCGTTGATCTCAGGCGTCTTGCCGGCCTGGATGTCCTTGACCATGGTGATCGCGTGCTCAACGAGCTTGCGGGTGTCCTTGTTGATGGTGGAGTACTGCTCGCCCGCCATGATGGACTTGACGGACTCAACCTCGGAGTCCTGCCCGGTGACGACCGGCAGCGGCTTGCCGGCGGCCTTGACCGAGGTCAGGATCGCGCGGGCCAGGGTGTCGTTCGGGGACAGCACGCCGTCCAGCGTGGCGCTGCCGTAGGTGCCGGCGAGCAGGGTGTCCATACGGCGCTGGGCGTTCTCGGCCTTCCAGCCCTGGGTTACTGCCTGTTCAAACGACTTCTGGCCCGACTTGACCACGAGGGTGCCGTCGTCGATCTTCGGCTTCAGGACGCTCATGGCGCCGTCGAAGAAGACCTTCGCGTTGGCGTCGTCGGGGGACCCGGCGAACAGTTCGATGTTGTACGGACCGGACGGCTTCTTGGCCTTCATGCCGTCCAGCAGGGCCTGGCCCTGCAGCTTGCCGACCTTGAAGTTGTCGTACGCCACGTAGTAGTCAACGTTCGGGGTGTTCAGCAGAAGACGGTCGTACGCGATGATGGTTGCGCCGGCGTCCTTGGCCTGCTTGAGCTGGGTGCCCAGCTGGGCGCCGTCGATAGCGCCCACGATGATGACCTTGGCACCCTTGGTGACCATGGCGCTGATCTGGTTCTGCTGTTCCGAGACGCCGCCGTTGGCGAACTGCACATCCGCCTTGAAACCGGCACCGGTGAGGCCGTCGTTGAACAGCTTCTCTGCCAGCACCCAGTTTTCACTGGTCTTCTGGGGGAGCGCGACGCCGATCGAGGAGTCCTTCGGGAACGCCTCGCCGCCGCCGCTCGCGCCACCGGAAGTTCCGCTGTCGGAACGGCCGCAGGCTGTCAGCGCCAGTGCCGCAATAGCAGCGATTGCTGCTGCCTTTCCTGCTTTACCAATCAGTTGCATTGCTTGGTTCACTTTCTTTAGATGGTGTTCGGAGAATCGGGGGTTCTGGGGCCAGGAATCCGGTCAGGACTCCTTGGCAATGACCTCTTTGGTGGAGGTGGTTTCGTCGGCCTTGTTTTCGCTGCTGCGGCCGAAGTTCTTCATCATCAGGCCGATGATCGACCGCTTGCCCTGGGACTTGTTGTAGACGTCGAAGGCGACGGCGATCAGGAGCACCAGGCCCTTGATGATCTGGGTGAGGTCGGCGCCGACGCCGAGCAGCTGCAGGCCGTTGTTCAGCACGGCCATCACGAGGCCACCGACAATCGAGCCGATCACGGTGCCGACGCCGCCGGTCACCGCGGCGCCGCCGATGAAGACGGCGGCGATGGCATCGAGTTCCCAGCCGACGCCGTCGAACGGGCCCGAGGCCGTGGAGCGGCCGACGAAGATCATGCCGGCCAGGCCGGCCAGGATGGACATGTTCATCATGACCAGGAAGTTGACCTTCTTGGACTGCACGCCGGAGAGCTCAGCGGCATGGCGGTTGCCGCCGACGGCGTAGACGTGGCGGCCGACGATGGTCTTGGAGGAGATGAAGCCGTAGACCAGGACCAGGAGGGCCAGGATCAGGCCCGGGATCGGGAACGACGTGCCGGGCCGGCCGGTCGCGAACAGGTAGGTCGCGTAGAGGATGGCGCCGCAGATCAGGACAAGCTTGAGGATCATCACCCAGGACTCGGGGACATCGGCGCCCAAGGCTACCGCCTTCCGGCGTGACCGGATCTCGCTGATGATGACGAAAGCAACACCGGCGAGGCCCAGCAGAAGCGTGAGGTTGTTATAGCCGGTTGACGGGCCGACCTCGGGCAGGTAGCCGGAGCCGATGTACTGGAAGTCGGCCGGGACCGGGATCGTGTTGGACTTGCCGACGAACTGATTGAAGCCGCGGAAGAGCAGCATGCCGGCCAGCGTGACGATGAAGGCCGGGATGCCCACGTAGGCGGTCCAGAAGCCCTGCCAGGCGCCAATCAAGGCGCCGAGCAGCAGGCCGAACAGAATGCCGAGGTACCAGGGGATCCCCCAGTCGCGGATCATCAGGGCGACGCTGACGCCGACGAACGCGGCGACGGAGCCCACCGAGAGGTCGATGTGGCCGGCGATGATCACCAGAACCATGCCGATCGCAAGGATCAGGATGTAGGAGTTGCCGTTGAAGAGGTTGATGACGTTGCCCGAGGTGAGAGTGTTACCCCCGGTGGCGATTTGGAAGAACACGATCAGCGCAACCAGGGCGAAGATCATGCCGAATTGGCGGGTGTTGCCGCCAAAGAGCTTCTTGAGCGCGTTCATGGTTTAAATCCTTGGGTCCGGAATGTTCGTGAAATCACGTGGGTCAGGCGGCCGTGCGGGCGGACGTCATGAGTTTCATGAGGCTTTCCTGGCTGGCTTCGTTTTTGTTCAGCACGCCGGTGATGGCGCCTTCGAAGATGGTGTAGATGCGGTCGGAGAGCCCGAGCAGCTCGGGAAGTTCCGAGGAGATCACGATGACGCCCTTTCCCTGGTTGGCGAGCTGCTGGATGATGCCGTAAATCTCGTACTTGGCGCCGACGTCGATGCCGCGGGTCGGCTCGTCCAGGATCAGCAGGTCCGGGTCGGTGAACATCCACTTCGCCAGCACCACCTTCTGCTGGTTGCCGCCGGAGAGCTTGGCCACGCCTTCCTCCACCGACGGCGTCTTGGTGCGCAGCGACTTGCGGTACTGCTCGGCGACGGTGAATTCCTTGTCGGCGTCAACGACATTGTGCTTGCTGATTTTTTTCAACGCCGCCGAGACCGTGGTGGCCTTAATGTCGTCCAGCAGGTTCAGGCCCAGGGACTTGCGGTCCTCGGTGACGTAACCGAGGCCGGCGTCGATCGCCTGTTTCACCGACTTGAGGTGCAGTTCCTTGCCGTCCTTGTAGACCTCCCCGGAAATGAACCGGCCGTAGGAGCGGCCGAAAAGAGAGCGGGCCAGTTCGGTGCGCCCGGCGCCCATCAGGCCGGCAAAGCCGACGATCTCGCCGCGGCGGACAAAGAAGCTGGAGTTTTTGCAGACCAGGCGGTCCTGGATCTGCGGGTGGCCCACGTTCCAGTTCTTGACCTCGAAGAATGTCTCACCGATCTTGGGCTCGTGGTCAGGGAACCGGGACTCCAGGGTCCGGCCGACCATGCCCTTGATGATGCGGTCCTCGTCGACGCCGTCGGCCTTCACATCCAGGGTCTCGATCGACTTGCCGTCGCGGATGATCGTGATGGAGTCCGCGATTTGCTCGATCTCGTTCAGCTTGTGCGAAATGATGATCGAGGTGATGCCCCGGCCCTTCAGGCCCAGGATCAGGTCCAGCAGATGCTGGGAATCGGATTCGTTCAGCGCAGCGGTGGGCTCGTCGAGGATGAGGAGCTTGACCTTCTTGTTCAGCGCCTTGGCGATTTCGACCAGCTGCTGCTTGCCGACGCCGATTTCCTTGACCGGGGTGTCCGGGTCTTCGCGCAGGCCCACCCGGGCGAGCAGCTCGGTGGAGCGGGTACGGGCCTCGGCCCAGTTGATCATCCCGCGCCTGGTGGGCTCGTTGCCCAGGAAGATGTTCTCCATGATGGAGAGCTCCGGGATCAGTGCCAGCTCCTGGTGGATGATGACAATGCCGGCGTGCTCGCTGGCCCGGATGTCCTTGAACTGCTGGACTTCGCTCTGGTAGACGATGTCGCCGGTGTAGCTGCCGTAGGGGTACACGCCCGAGAGGACCTTCATCAGGGTGGATTTGCCGGCGCCGTTTTCACCGCAGATGGCGTGGATCTCGCCGGCCTTCACCCGCAGGTTCACCTCGGCCAAAGCTTTAACGCCGGGGAACTCTTTGGTGATGGAGCGCATCTCGAGGATTACCGGATCGCTGTGCGTGTTGAGGGACGTCATCTGCCCTTACGCCTCCAATGCATGACTTCGTTGTCCGCCCCTGCAAACCGCAGGGCCGTCTGATGGAAAAGTAAACTGGATCACGCCGTTGTCGTCAAGTCTTTAACGCAACGGCCTGATAACGGCTGCTTTAGTTTCGCCGTATTCCGGCGTGTTGGAAGACCAGGGCGGTGGCGCCGAGAGCCTCGGCCCGGTCGCCGAGCGAGGACATCGTCAGGGTCGTGGTCTCGCCGATGACCGGCACCGCGTGGCGCACCAGGCCCCGCCGGATCGGGTCCAGGAGCAGCTCGCCCAGCCCGGCCAGCGGTCCGCCGACCACGATCACCTCGGGGTTGATCAGGTTCGCGACGTTGCCCAGCGCGCGGCCGGCGGCGAGTCCGGCGTCGTCGATCACCCGCAGGGTTGCCGAGTCGCGGGCCAGGGCCTTGCGCACGATGTCCTCGGGGGTCAGCGGCTTGTCCTCGCCGCGGCCCAGGAGCTCGATCATGGTGGTGGTCGAGGCGATGGTTTCCAGGCAGCCGCGGTTGCCGCAGCGGCAGACCAGGCCGTGCTCATGGATGGTGGCGTGGCCGATTTCGCCGGTGATGCCGACGTTGCCGTAGTACGGCATGCCGTTGAGGATCAGCCCGGCGCCGATGCCGGAGCCGATCTTCAAAAAGAGCAGGTTGCTGACCCCGGTGTGCGGGCCCCAGGTGACCTCGGACAGGGCGCCCAGATTGGCGTCGTTGTCCACAAAGACCGGCAGGTCCAGCGCTTCTTCGAGGCGTTGCAGAATGTTGATGCCCACCCACTCGGGCAGGATGGCGCCCTGCGCGACGGTGCCGGTGCGGCGGTCGATGGGGCCGGGAATCCCGACGCCGGCGCCCACCAGTGCGCTGCGTTCCACGCCGCTTCCGGCCAGCAGCCGGTCCAGCACGCCGACGGCCGCGGTGATGCCTTCCTCGGCGTGGTGGCCCAGCGGCAGCAGGACCGATTCCTCGGCCAGTACGTGGTAGCTGAGCGAGGCGAGGACCACCCGCAGGTGCCGGCGGCCGAAGTCGATGCCGACGGCGACGGCGCCGTTGCTGTTGAGCCGGACGTTCAGGGCGCGGCGGCCCGAGCTGGTGGTCGGCTCGGTGGACGCCAGGCCGGCGTCCTGCATGATTTTGACGATGTTCGAGACCGTGGCCGTGGAAAGGCCGGTCTGCCGGGCCAGCTCCGCCTGGGTGGACGGCCCGGCCAGCAGGCATTCGATGATCCGCTGCTGGTTCAGATGCCGAAGCGCGGATTGCGACCCGGGGTTTTTGGTGCGGCTCCTCGTTGAGCGCGTTGGTGAGGGCATGCAAAGAAGAGTGCCCCATCCCTGCCTTGTAGTCAAGAAGTTAACGCAATACCGCCGCCTCGCGTGTCGCCCGCCCCCACGGGCGCGAACGTACAGTTGCGGCCCCGCCGGGGGCGCGAACGTACAGTTGCGGCCCCGCCGTGGGGCGCGAACGTACAGTTGCGGCCCCGCCCTGGGGCGCGAACGGACACTTGCGGCCCCGCGCCGGCCGCGGGGCGGGACCGCCGGGACGTTCCGACCCGCCAGTCCGTCCGCCGGGCGGAAGTGCACAAGCGCAGGTTCTGCCGGCCCGGTCTACTCTGGAGCAGAGAGCCCGCGGCGGTCCCGCGGCGTAGCCGATCAAAGTCGAGGTGGTAAAGGTGCTGCTGGCCCTGATGCAGGCAAATGCTGCCGTGCTGGATGTGGCGGCGAACTGTGACGCGGTGGAGGAAGCGGCCCGTGCGGCCGCTGCCGCCGGGGCGCAACTGCTGCTCACGCCGGAACTCTTTCCCGTCGGCTATGCGCCGCACCGGGTGCGGGCGGAGTTTGATCCGGCTACGCTGCCGGCGCTCCGGGACGCCCTGGCCGGCATCGCGAAGCGGCACCGCATCGGCCTGGTCTACAGCCTGCCGGCCCCCACCCCCGCAGGAGCGTGGCACATCTCCGCCACGCTCGTGGACGAGTCGGGCCAGGAGCTGCTCAGCTACGGGAAAGTGCACCTGTTCGGCCCGGACGAGCGGTCCGCGTTTGCGCCGGCCGCCGAGCCGCCCGGCGTCGTGGATTTCCACGGCGTCAAGACCTCCCTGGTCATTTGCTATGACATCGAGTTCCCCGAGTCCGCGCGGGCCGCCGCGCTGCGTGGCGCGGAGCTGCTGCTGGTACCGACGGCGCTCGCGGGCGGCTTTGAGGCCGTGCCGAAGATCCTGGTCCGGGCCAGGGCGCTGGAAAACCAGATGGCGGTGGCTTACGCCAACCACACGGGAACGGAGGCAGGCTACGAGTTCCGCGGGGGCAGCATCGTGGCCGCCGCCGACGGCTCGGTCACGGCGGAGGCCGGATCCGGTGCGGAACTGCTCCTGGCCGAGGTGGCCGAGGTGGCCGGGGTGGCCGAGGCGGCCGGGGCGGGCGCCGCGGCGGACACACCGGACGGTGAAGCAGGTGTGGACGACGCCGTGTCCTACCTTCGTGACCGCCGCCCGGACCTCTACGGTTCCTGGGGCGTCTGAGCGGCCGCCGCTTCCGGGCCGCCCTCGTACTGCAGTGCGATCCACAGCTCCGCCCGGGCCTGGGCCCGATTCAGGTCAAGGCCAAGAAGCTCGGCGGTGATTCCGATCTGCCGGCGGACGCTGTTGCGGTGCAGGCCCGTGGCCTTCGCGGTGGCGTCCCAGCTCCCGTTCTCATCGAGCCATGCCCGCAGGACGCCGAGCAGGCTGTCCCGGCGTTCCGGTTCGAGCGCGAGCACGGGCCCCAGCAGGCGAGCGGCGAGCAGGCTTCCGGCCTCGGGTCCGAGCAGGCCCGCCACCGACCAGTCCACCTCGTCCGCCCGCACGCTGCGGCGGCCCGCCAGCGCCCTGGGCCGGAGCGCGGAGGCGCGCCGGTAGGCGCCGGCCAGGTCCTCGAATTCGGTGCGGGCGCCGATCACGAGGCGCCAGCCGAGCTGTTCCACCTCGGCGAGAAGGGCGTCGTCGACCTTGAGCCGGGTGATGGCGGCGAAACCGTAGTCGGTCAGTTCCACCAGTTTGGTGTCGAAAAGCCGGCGCCACTCGAGCAGTTGCCGCACGGGCCCTTCGCCGGTGCGGCGCGGCGCGTCCGGGGCGGAAGGGCTGCCCGTGGTGCCGGCCGGCCGCAGGCCCAGGACGACGCGCAGCGGGCCGGAGCGCGTGGACGAAACACTCTGTGCCAGCAGGTCCTTCATGCCGGTGACGTGCCGGGCGGGTCCGGACGACACGGTCTCCGGGTGCAGCAGCAGCGCCGTCGCGAGCTGGCTCGGGGCCAGGGACCCGCTGGTGCGCTGGCGGACCAGCAGTTCCAGCAGCCCGACGGCGGTGGAGACGACGCTGTTCTGCGCCGGGGTCAGGGGTGCGTCAGTCCCGATCACCAGCGCGCCGAGGTTGGCGTCCCGGGTGCTGCGCAGCGGGTGGCCGAAGACCAGCGACGAGCCGGCGGCGTCGAATGACTCCGTCTCCACCCGGGGGCCGCTGCCCGAGAGCAGCCGGGCCAGCAGCGGCCCCAAGGCAGCGGGGTCAACGCCGGCTGGGGGCCCGGGGGGCCGTGGCCCGGCGTCGCCCGCGGATCCGCGGGCGCGCACCCGTCCGTCGGCGCCGAAAAGCAGGGCCCAGACCGGGACGCGCTGCACCAGGGCAGCGAGGAGCTCATGCTCGGGGCGCGCCGACAAGACCGCCCGCATGAGCTGCCGGTTGGTGTCGGCCAGCTGGCGGAACGTCCTGGCGTTGTCCGATTCAAGGAGCCGGGCGAACTCGAGCCCCAGTGCGCCGAACGGAAGGTCCCCGGGAACGGAGACCAGGGTCAGGCCGTGCCGGCGGCAGGCCCGGAGTACGTTCGCCGGCACAGTCTCGAAGTAGGGTTCCAGGCCGAAGCCGAGTGCGCCGACGCGGGCCCGCACCAGCCGGTGCACGTACGCATCGACGGCCGCGTCCCCGCCGCCGTCGCCGGTGAAGGGCAGGCCTGCCGTGAGCAGGAACTCGCCGTCGAGCAGGTAGGGGGTCGGGTCGTCCAGCTCGCTCGGCTCGACCCAGCGCAGGCGCCCGTCCGCGTTGCCGGCGTCGTGCAGGATCTCAAGCGCCGGGAGCTGGCGGAGGAACTGTGCCAGCGTGACGAAACCGAGCTGCTCGGGTGCCTCAGCCGCCACAGCGGGGACCCGCGGAGGCGCCGGAAGCCTCCGTCGTTACTGGGGCATTTAGTCTCATGAGAGCATTCTATAGGTCATTTTGCACAAGCGTGAGAGGTGGCTCACAGCCCTAGTGTGGGTCAGGGGACACCGACCACTTCTGAAGATTAAGGACGTCAATGATGACTGCGCCCACTCTGCTCGGGGAACGCCCGCCGGCGGCCGCCGCCCGGCCCGGGCTGGCCGCCCAGCTGCTGCGCCGCAAGCCGATCGGTCAGCTGGTCCGCGAAGCCGAAACCGGCCATGGCGGCACCCGGCTGGTCCGCAGCTTCGGCGTGCTGCAGTTGACGATGATCAGTGTCGGGGCCACGCTCGGCACCGGCATCCTGGTGATCCTCGGGGAATCTGTTCCGCTGGCCGGCCCGGCCATCTGGATCTCCTTTGCCATTGCCGGGCTGGCGGCCTTGCTGTCCGCCGTGTCCTACGCGGAAATGGCGGGCATGGTGCCCGCGGCGGGGTCCAGCTACTCCTACACCTACGCCACCATGGGCGAGGGCATGGCCTGGATCTGCGGCTGGTGCCTGGTGCTTGAATACGCCGTCTCCGTGGCCGCCGTCGCCGTCGGCGCCGGCCAGTACGTCAACGAGGCACTGGCGGTGTTCGGCCTCGCCCTGCCGGATGCCGCCGCGCAGCCGCCGGGAGCCGGCGGCCTGCTGAACGTCCCGGCCATCGTCATTGTGGTCCTGGCCATGCTGCTCCTGGTCCGCGGCGCCAAGGAAAGCGCCTGGATCAACACCTCGATTGTCCTGGTCAAGGTGGGCATCCTGCTGTTTTTCTGCGCGGTGGCCTTTACGGCGTTCGACGGCGGGCACTTTGAGCCGCTGCTGCCGATGGGCGCCGCCGGGGTGTCCGCGGCCGCCTCCCGGGTCTTTTTCTCGTACATCGGCTTCGATGCTGCCTCGACCGCCGGCGAGGAGGCCCGCGATCCCAAGCGCGACCTGCCGCGGGCCATCCTGCTCTCCATGCTGATTGTCACCAGCATTTACGTCCTCGTGGCTGTCGCCGCGATCGGCGCCCGACCGTGGGGCTGGTTCGACGGCACCGAGGCGGCGCTGGTGAAGATCCTCGAGGAAATCACCGGCCAGCCGTGGGTGGGTGTCGTCTTCGCCGTCGGCGCCGTGCTCGCGATTGCCAGCATCGTGCTGACCGTCCTGTACGGGCAGACCCGGATCCTCTTGTCGATGTCCCGCGATGGCCTCGTTCCCAAGGTGTTCGGCCGGGTCTCGGCCCGGACCGGCACGCCGGTCGCCGGGACGCTGATGGTCGGCACCGCCGTCGCGCTGACCGCAGGACTCGTGCCGCTCGGCGCCCTCGCGGACGCCACCAGCATCGGCACCCTGTTTGCGTTTGCGCTGGTCAACGTGGCTGTCATTTACCTGCGCCGCGCCCGGCCGGAGCTCAAACGCAGCTTCCGGGTCCCGCTCTTTCCGGTGGCGCCGGTGCTCGGCGCACTCATGTGCGCCTACCTTATGGCCAACCTGGGCGCCGAGACCTGGGCGGTCTTCGGCGTCTGGATGCTGGTGGGCCTGGCGGCGTACTTCGGCTACGGCCGCAGGAACTCCAGGGTGGCCGCCCTGAGCCACGAGGAATATCGTGAACTATCAGCCCGCGAACCCGTCAACCCCAGCCCGTCCCAGGAAGCGAAGGCCTAGATCTCATGACCACCGCCACCGAACTCCCGCCGCCCGGACCCGATGCAGGTTCGGCTGACCGCCGGACGGCTGCTGCGCCCATCACCATGCTGAACCCGGACTTCCCGTTCAGCTACGACCACTACCTGGCCCACCCCGACGGACTGGGCGCGGTGCCGCCCGAACTCCACGGGACCGAGGTCGCCGTCGTCGGTGCCGGCCTGTCCGGGCTGGTGACCGCATATGAACTCATGAAGCTGGGCCTCCGGCCCGTAGTCTACGAAGCCGACCGGATCGGCGGACGGCTGCGGACAGCCAGTTTCCCGTCCGCGCCGGGCGTGGTCGCGGACCTCGGCGGCATGCGCTTCCCGGTGTCCGGCAAGGCTTTTTACCACTATGTGGATCTTCTCGGGCTCCGGACGCAGGAGTTCCCCAATCCGCTGGCGCCGGCGACCTCCAGCACCGTGATCGAACTCGCCGGGCAGAAGTACTACGCCGAAACGGCCGCGGACCTGCCGCCGTTCTTCCTCGAGGTCGCCGAGGCATGGAAGGCGGCGGTGAACGACGGCGCCGCGTTCGCCGAGATGCAGGAGGCCATCCGGGGCCGGGATACGGCCCGGATCAAGGACCTGTGGAATGCGCTGCTCCCCGAACTGGACGAGCAGACGTTCTACGGCTTTATCGCCGGCAGTGCCTCCTTCCGGGAGGCCGGTTTCGACCACCGCGAGGCCTTCGGCCAGGTGGGGTTCGGCACCGGCGGCTGGGACACCGACTTCCCCAATTCCATCCTCGAAATTCTTCGGGTGGTCTACACCGACGCCGACGACCAGCACCGGATGATCGAGGGCGGCGCGCAAAGGCTCCCGGAGGCGCTGTGGGAGCACGCGCCCTCGGGCATGGCGCACTGGCCCGAGGGCACCTCCCTGGCCTCGCTGCACGCGGGAGCCCCGCGGGGCGCCGTCGAACGCATCGCCCGCGACGGCGACGGCGACTTCCGGGTCCGGGAACGCTGGGGCCGCGAGGCCGCGTACCCGGCGGTGGTGACCACCTGCCAGTCCTGGCTGCTCTCGACCCGCATCCATACCGACGAGTCCCTGTTCCCGGCCCCGTTGTGGACGGCGATCGAACGCTCGCACTACATGCAGTCCTCCAAGACCTTCGTTATGGTGGACCGGCCGTTCTGGAAGGACACCGACCCGCAGACCGGCCGGGAAGTGCTCTCCATGACGCTGACCGACCGGCTGAACCGGGCCACGTACCTGCTGGACAACGGCCCGGACCAGCCCGCAGTGATCCTGCTGTCCTACACCTGGAACGACGACGCGCTGAAGTGGCTGGCGCTCGACGCGGAGCAACGGGTCGAGCTGATGCTGCACTCGCTGGAACAGATCTACCCCGGCGTCGACATCGCCAGCCACATCGTGGGACAGCCCATCACAGTATCGTGGGAAGCCGACCCGAACTTCATGGGCGCGTTCAAGGCCAACCTGCCGGGGCACTACCGCTACCAGCAGCGGCTCTTCACGCATTTCAAGCAGGACGGGCTGCCGTCAGAACAGCGCGGGATCTTCCTGGCCGGCGACGACGTCTCGTTCACCGCAGGCTGGGCCGAAGGGGCCGTCACCACCGGGCTGAACGCCGTCTGGGGCGTGCTCAACCATCTCGGCGGCCGGGCCGCCGCGGGGAACCCGGGCCCCGGCGACCTGCTGTCCGAGCTGGGCCCGATCCCGCTGGACTGACCCCGCCCCGCCCGGCCCGCCCTCCTACGGCGCGAACGTACACTTGCGGCCCCGCCCCGGGCGCGAACGTACACTTGCGGCCCCCGGAACCAGCGTTTTCCGGGGCCTTAAGTGTCCGTTCGGCCTCTGCAGGTGGCCTCTCAAGGCGGCGGGTAGGCGGCGGACCGGCGGGTAGGCGGCGGGCGGGTGTCAGCCGTGCAGCTCGCGGTGGGCACGGGCGAGTTCCTGGTAGTGGGCGGCGTTGTGCTTGACGCCCTCGAACTCCTCGTCGCTCAGCTCCCGGCGGACCTTGGCCGGCACCCCGGCCACCAGGGAACGCGGCGGGATGACGGTGCCTTCCAGGACGACGGCGCCGGCGGCCACCAGCGAGCCGGCGCCGATTACCGCGCCGTTGAGGATGGTGGCGCTCATGCCGATCAGGCAGTCGTCCTCGACCGTGCAGCCGTGGACGACGGCGCTGTGGCCGACACTGACCCGGGCCCCGACGGTGCAGGGGAAGCCCGGATCCGCGTGCAGCACAACGTTGTCCTGCAGGTTGCTGCCGGCGCCCACCGTGATGGCGGCAGTGTCGGCCCTGACCGAGACACCGTAGAAAGCGCTGGAGTTCTCGGCCAGCGTGGCCCTGCCGATCACCGAGGCGGTCGGGGCAACGAAGGCGGAGTCGTGGACGGCCGGGGTGTTCCCGGCGAAAGCGTATACGGGAGTCATGGCTCCAGCCTAGGACACCGGCCCCTTGCGGCCCGGGCGGCGCCGAGTAGGATCGGGGCCATCCGCACGCACACCCCCTGGAGGTGGCCGAGATGTTCCTGCAGGTGATGAACCGGCTGGAGGGCGCCGAGGTGCTCGACCCGGCCGTCCGGACCGCGGAGCCGCTGGCCGCCCGGCTGATCGCCCGCCCCGGGCTCCGGCGGTTCTTCCACGGCGACGCGACCGGCATCCCGCCGCACGTCATTCTGACCGATCTGCCGTTCGGCGCGTGGTTCATGGCGGTCTTCCTGGACCTGTTTCCCGACGACGGCAGCCGCCGCGCGGCCCGCCGGCTGGTGGGCCTGGGCGTGCTCGCTGCTGCGCCGACCGGCCTCAGCGGCTGGGCCGAGTGGGCGCGGGCAGACCCCGCCACGCGGCGCGTCGGCGTCGTCCACGCCGCCGCCAACCTCGCGGCGACGCTGACGTTCCTGGCGTCCTGGCGCGCCCGGCGCAGGGACCGCCACCGGCTCGGCGTGAACCTGGCCCGGGCCGGCGCCGTGCTGCTGATCGTGGGCGGATTCCTGGGCGGCTATATGCGCAGCGTCCGCCGCCCGAACTGACCCTCCCTCAGATCCGGTAGCCAAAAATCGGACCCTCCCGCAGTTCCGGTGGCTAAAAGACGGACGCTCCCGCAGTTCCGGCGGCATGCAGACGGACCCTCCCGCCGTCGATGCCGGAGGGTGGGAGGGGGCTGGATGTGAGGGAGCGTCGGGTGGGAGGGGGCTGGATGTGAGGGAGCGTCGGGTGGGAGGGGGCTGGATGTGAGGGAGCGTCGGGTGGGAGGGGGCTGGATGTGAGGGAGCGTCGGGTGGTGGGGACTAGCCGGGGGAACGGAGGACCGCGAAGCCGGGGCCGAGGCCTGGATCTTCGGGCGCGAGCCCGGGGTCAGGGAGGACGACGGCGATCGGCGCGCCCGGTGCCGCCACGCGCCTGAGCTCGCGGACGACGTCGTCCCGTTCCGCGGGGGGAAGTCCCGCCAGGGCGTCCACCGCCCAGACAGCGGAAAACGCGCCGTCGGCAAAGGGCAGCGCCCGGCCGGCCGCGACCGACGCCGAGAGCCCACGGGCCCGGGCGGCGTGGATGTTCTCCTCCGAGGGATCAACCCCGGTGAAGTGGATCCCGGCCCGGACAAAGAGGAGCCCCTCTGCGCCCGGCCCGCAGTCCAGCCCCAGCGCACCGTGCCGGTTCTCGTCTTTGAGCAGGGCGATGAAACCGGCGAGATCGTCCTGCCGCGTTGTTGCCATGGCTCCAGTTAAGGGCGCCGTTGAGCGGAAAACAAGCAGGCGACGCTGCCGGACCGAAGGCGGGCCTCAGCTGAAGACCACGGTCCGGTTCCCGTCCAGCAGCACCCGGTGCTCCGCGTGCCACTGCACGGCCTGCGCAAGCGTGCGGCCCTCGACGTCGCGGCCCATCTGGACAAACTGCTCGGCGGTGCGCCGGTGGTCGACCCGGATCACTTCCTGTTCGATGATCGGCCCCTCGTCCAGGGCGGCGGTGACGTAGTGCGCGGTGGCGCCGATGAGTTTGACGCCGCGGGCGTGCGCCTGGTGGTAGGGCTTGGCGCCCTTGAAGGAGGGCAGGAAGGAATGGTGGATGTTGATGGCCTTGCCGGTCAGCTCCGTGCAGAGCTCGTCGGAGAGGATCTGCATGTACCGGGCCAGCACCGTGAGTTCGACGTCGTGCTCGGCCATCAGCTTGCGCAGCGCGTCCTCGGCCTCGACCTTGGTGTCCTTGGTCACCGGAATGTGGTGGAAGGGGATGGAGTAGAACTCGGCCAGGCCCGCGAGGTCCCGGTGGTTGGAGACAATCGCCGGGATCTCGATCGGCAGCGTGCCGGAGCGCTGCAGGAACAGCAGGTCGTTGAGGCAGTGCGCGGAGGTGCTCGCCATCAGCAGGGTGCGCAGCTTCCGGCCGGCGGGGTTGAGGCTCCACTGCATGCCGAATGCCTGCGCCACGGGTTCCAGTGCGGCGTGCAGTTCCGCCGCCGGGGCCGCCGTCGTCGCCTCCACCCGCATGAAGAAGGTCCCGGTGCCCTGGCTGCCGTACTGCTGCGAGTCCGTAATATTGCAGCCCGCCACCAGAAGGGCGCCGGCGACGGCGTGCACGATCCCGGGGCGGTCCGGGCAGGAAAGGGTCAGGATGTAGGAGGCGGTCAGCCGGTCGTCAGTCACCAAGACAGCCTACCCGCGGCTGGGATAGGCTTGGGTTGTCGCAACTGGCGTTGGGTGGGTAACCACCAGGGAGCGGCACGCACGCAGACCACGGATCGTACGCCTGGGCCGAGGGTCACGTTTTCCGGCCGGCAGCCACGCTGCCGCCCGCCCGACGGCGCCCACAGCGGGTGCCGCGCGACGGCGCCCACAGCGGGTGCCGCCCGACGGCGCCCACAGCGGGTGCCGGAGCCGCCCCGCGGCCCCGTTCCGGGGTCCGTAATTTAGCGGCGGGTCGGCGGGACAGCCGGTAACCTGACCTTTAAGCAGTGACCGTTGCCAAGCCAGGAGTTCTTCGTGACCACTTCCGTACGCCTTTCCTCAGCAGCCGTGAGCAACCAGCCGCTCGCTGACCTCGACCCCGAAATCGCCGCCGTCCTGGACCAGGAGCTCGGCCGCCAGCGCGGCACCCTGGAAATGATTGCCTCCGAGAACTTCGCGCCGCGCGCGGTGATGGAGGCCCAGGGATCCGTCCTGACCAACAAGTACGCCGAAGGCTACCCGGGCCGCCGCTACTACGGCGGCTGCGAGTACGTCGACGTCGCGGAGCAGCTTGCGATCGACCGCGTCAAGGCGCTCTTCGGCGCCGACTTCGCCAACGTCCAGCCGCACTCCGGCGCGCAGGCCAACGCCGCCGCGCTGTCCGCCATGATCACCCCCGGGGATAAGATCCTGGGCCTCTCGCTGGCCCACGGCGGCCACCTGACCCACGGCATGAAACTGAACTTCTCCGGCAAGCTCTACGACGTCGCCGCATACCAGGTCGAGGAGGACAGCTTCCGGATCGACATGGATAAGCTCCGCGAACAGGCGCTCGCCGAGAAGCCCCGGGTCATCATCGCCGGCTGGTCCGCCTACCCGCGGCACCTCGACTTCGCCGCCTTCCGCTCCATCGCCGACGAGGTCGGTGCCCTGCTGTGGACCGACATGGCGCACTTCGCCGGCCTGGTGGCCGCCGGGCTGCACCCCAGCCCGGTGCCGCACTCCGACGTCGTCACCTCCACCGTGCACAAGACCCTCGCCGGTCCGCGTTCGGGCGTGATCCTGGCCAAGCAGGAGTGGGCCAAGAAGATCAACTCCAACGTCTTCCCCGGCCAGCAGGGCGGCCCGCTTATGCACGTCATCGCCGCCAAGGCGGTGGCCTTCAAGATCGCCGGCACCGAGGAATTCAAGGAGCGCCAGGAGCGTGTCCTGGAAGGCGCGCGGATCATCGCTGACCGCCTGAACGCCTCCGACGTCGCCGACGCCGGCGTCTCCGTCCTCACCGGCGGCACGGACGTGCACCTGGTCCTGGTGGACCTGCGCAACTCCCAGCTGGACGGCCAGCAGGCCGAGGACCTCCTGCACTCGGTGGGCATCACCGTCAACCGCAACGCCGTCCCGTTCGACCCCCGCCCGCCGATGGTCACCTCCGGCCTGCGGATCGGCACCCCGGCGCTGGCCACCCGCGGCTTCGGCGCCGAGGAATTCACCGAGGTCGCCGAGATCATCGCCACCGCGCTCAAAGCCGGTTCCGGCGCCGACGTCGAGGCGCTGCAGGCACGCGTGGACAAGCTCGCCGCAGACTTCCCGCTGTACCCGCAGCACGAGCAGTGGTGATCCGATGACCGCCACCGACTCCGTAACTTCCCACACCGCCCGGATCCTCGACGGCAAGGCCACCGCCGCCACGATCAAGGCCGAACTGACCGAACGCGTCGCCGTCCTGAAAGCCAAGGGCATCGTCCCGGGCCTGGGCACCATCCTGGTCGGCTCCGACCCGGGCAGCACCTGGTACGTGGGCGGCAAGCACAAGGACTGCGCCGAGGTCGGCATCACCTCGATCCGCCGCGACCTGCCGGAGGACACCAGCCAGGAGGAGCTCCTGGCCGTGGTCCGGGAGCTGAACGAGAATCCGGAGTGCACCGGCTACATCGTCCAGCTGCCGCTGCCGGCGCACATCGACCAGGACGTCATCCTGGAGGCGATGGATCCGGAGAAGGACGCCGACGGCCTGCACCCGATGAACCTGGGCCGGCTCGTGGCGAACGTCAGCGGACCCATGAAGTCCCCGCTGCCCTGCACGCCCAAGGGCTGCGTGGAACTGCTGACCCGGCACGGCATCGACCTCAAGGGCAAACGCGTCCTGGTGGTGGGCCGCGGCGTCACGATCGGCCGTCCCGTGGGCCTGCTGCTGACCCGCAAGGACGTCAACGCCACCGTCATCCTGGCCCACACCGGCACCGCGGACCTGCCCGCCGAAATCCGGCAGGCCGACGTCGTGATCGCCGCCGCCGGACAGCCGCACATGATCAAGGCCGCCGACCTGAAGCCGGGTGCGATTGTGCTCGACGTCGGCGTCAGCCGGGTCGACGACGGTTCCGGCAAGGCCGTGGTCACCGGGGACGTGGAGCCGGCCGCGGCCGACGTCGCCGCCTGGCTCTCGCCCAACCCCGGGGGAGTGGGGCCGATGACCCGGGCCATGCTGCTGGCCAACGTGGTGGAGACCGCCGAACGCCAGCTGGCGAGCGGACACAGCCCCGCGTTCTGACCCAACTGGCTCGCAGCAGAGGCCGTTTTGGGCCCGCAAAACGACCTCTGCTGCGAGCTACTTGGGCGGAATGGCAAATGTCTGGACTTTTTTACGAAAAGACTCTTTCATAGTTTGCCGGAATCGACTACCGTGTTCCGAGTGTCTGAACTTGTGTCAAAAGAGTCTCCTGTGAGCAATCCCGCCGAAACCGGCGAACCCCGGTACGTCATCACCGCCGAAAACCTCACCAAAAGCTACGGCGAGGTCACCGCCGTCGACGGCATCTCCTTCCGCGTGCCCGCCGGCGAAGCCTTCGGGCTGCTCGGTCCGAACGGCGCCGGCAAGTCCACCACCATGAAGATGATCGGCGGCGTCTCGCAGCGCACCTCCGGCAGCCTGAGCATCATGGGACTGGACCCGGAACAGCACGGCCCGGAGGTCCGCGCCCACCTGGGCGTGGTGCCGCAGCAGGACAACCTGGACGAGGAACTGAAGGTCCGCGACAACCTGCTGGTCTACGGCCGCTACTTCGGCCTGCCGATGAGCTACCTCAAGCCCAAGGCGGACGAGCTGCTGGAATTCGCGCAGCTGACCGACAAGGCCAAATCCAAGGTGGATGCCCTCTCCGGCGGCATGAAGCGGCGCCTCACGATCGCCCGGTCGCTGATCAACGAACCCCAAATCCTGCTCCTGGACGAACCCACCACCGGCCTCGACCCGCAGGCCCGCCACATCCTCTGGGACCGGCTGTTCCGGCTCAAGGAACAAGGCGTCACCCTGATCCTGACCACCCACTACATGGACGAGGCGGAGCAGCTCTGCGACCGCCTGATCGTGGTGGACAAGGGCAGGATCATGGCCGAAGGGTCCCCGGCCAGCCTGATCCGCGAATACTCCACCCGCGAAGTCCTTGAGCTGCGCTTCGGCTCCGAACGCAATGCCACGGTCGGCGCCGAACTGGAAGGCATCGGCGAACGGATCGAGACCCTCCCGGACCGCGTGCTGATCTACGCCCACGACGGCGAGGCTGCCCTCGAGCAGGTCTCCGGCCGGGGGCTGCACCCGGTCACCTCGCTGGTGCGCCGTTCCTCGCTGGAGGACGTCTTCCTGCGCCTGACCGGACGGAGCCTCGTTGACTGACGCGATTAACGCGGCGGGCACGACGGCGGCGCCCGCCCTGCGCGCGCATCCGCCGGCCGTCTCGGCCGCCCGCGCCCGCCGCTGGGGCGCGTTCTACTACGCGGAGCAGGTCCTGCGCGTCATGAAGGGCTACGGCTGGACCATCGTCATGTACGGGGTCGGCCAGCCGGTGGCCTACCTCTTCGCCATGGGCGTCGGCCTGGCCACGCTGGTGGACACCAACTCCACGGCGGCCTTCGGCGGCGTCAGCTACCTGGCGTTCATCGCCCCCGCGCTGCTGATCTCCAGCGCGGTGATGACCGCGGCGAACGAGTTCACCTTCCCGGTGATGGACGGCTTCAAATGGCGCCGGGTCTACTACGGCCCGCACGCCTCGCCGCTGACCCCGGAGCAGATTGCGGCCGGGCAGATCATCGCCGTGACGGTGCGGTTCGTGCTGCAGTCTGCCATCTACTTCGGCGTCGTGGCACTGTTCGGGGCGTCCCCGTCCGGCTGGGGCTGGATCTCGATCCTCGTGGCCACGCTGGCCGGGTTGTCCTTCGGCCTGCCGCTGATGGCCTACGCCGCCACCATCAAGAATGACAAGGGACAGTTCGCCATGGTGATGCGCTTCATCGTGATGCCGCTGTTCCTCTTCTCCGGGACCTTCTTCCCGCTGGACACACTGCCGTTGGCGGTGCGCTGGATCGGCTGGATCTCGCCGATCTGGCACGGCACCGAGCTGGGCCGTGTCTTCAGTTACGGCTACGCGGAAGCGCCGCTGCTGACCCTTGTCCACGTCGTTTTCCTGGTCGGCCTTGCCGTGCTCGGCTGGGTCCTGACCCGGCGCCAGTTCGCTAAAAGGATGGCATCATGAGCGTGCTTGCCGGACACTACGACGCCGATGGCCGGAGTGTCACCGAAGCCGCCCGCGACCGCCATTTCGGCCCGCTCTACTCCCGGAACGTGCGCGCCGTCGTCGCCCGCGGGCTGATGGCCACCAAGAGCAGCAACTGGATGGTCATGCTCTCCGGGTTCTTCGAACCGGTGCTCTACCTGATCTCCATGGGGGTGGGCCTGGGCGCGATCGTCGGCGAGGTGCAGGGCCCCGGCGGGCAGCAGATCTCGTACGCCGCCTACATTGCGCCGGCGCTGCTGGCGGTGTCCGCGATGAACGGCGCGGTCTACGACTCCACCTGGAACGTCTTCTTCAAGATGAACTTCGCCAAGCTCTACCAGGGCATGCTCTACACCTCTCTCGGACCGATCGACGTCGCGATGGGCGAAATCTTCCTCGCGCTGCTCCGCGGACTCATGTACGCCACCGGCTTCACCGCGGTAATGGGCGTGATGGGCCTGATCACCACGCCCTGGGCCATCCTGATGATCCCGGCCTCGGTACTGATCGCCTTCGGTTTTGCCAGCTTCGGCATGGGCATCACCAGCTTCATGAAGACCTTCCAGCAGATGGACTGGATCAACTTCGTGATGCTGCCGATGTTCCTCTTCAGCGCCACCTTCTACCCGCTCTCCGTGTACCCGCAGTGGATCCAGTGGCTGATCCAGGCCATGCCGCTGTGGCACGGGGTGGAGTTGCTCCGCCAGATCAGCGTCGGCGTCTTCAGCCCCGCCACCGCGGTGCACATCGGTTACTACCTGATCATGATCGTGCTCGGCGTCGCCCTCACCACCGGCCGGTTGCGCCGTTTGTTCCTGAAGTAAACCGTGGTTCCCACCTAACTGGCTCGCAGTAGTTGTCGTTCTGGGCGTCTGTCATGTCTCAGGACCATGTAGACACTTCATGTCTCAGGACATCGTGGACGGTTGATGTCTCAGGACTTCGTGGACACTTCCGGCGGCGGGGTCTTCCGGGTGTCGGTGCGGCGTGGGTAGCGGGTTCGTTTTCGGCGGGCTCCTGCCGGGTCGGCGGCGATGCCTGAGGGCTTGCCGTTGCCGACGTAGGGGGTTCCTTGGGGCGGTCTGGGATGGCTGATGATCTCGGTGCCTTGGGGGCCGAAGAACATGATGGACGTGTCGTCGCAGATGATGTGGACTGCGTCTCCGATGTGTTCTTTGCCCATCATGAAATGACGACAACGCCTACCTCTACGAGAACCTCGAGAAGCACCTCGCGATTGCGCAGACGCTCGATGCCGCGTCGAACCTGGCCGCGCAGCAGCGCATGCTCTCGCTCGCCGCGTCCCCCCGGCTCGTCGTCCCCGGCCACAATCCGGCCGTCTTCGAGCGGTTCGCCCTCGTGAAACCCGGCGTCGCAACAATCCGATGAAAATGGAGCCCCGGGTCATGGATGGAGCCCCGGGCCATGTCCGGCTTCATTTCCGGATTCCCGGGCCGGTCGCCGAGCCTTGCGGGGCCATGCGGGCGGGCCCTGGTGTTCGAACGCCAGGGTTCACATCCATCCGGCCAGTTCGCGGCGCGCGATGGCCGACATCGCGTCGGTCCACGCGCCGTGCGTGTTGAGACACGGAACCGCCGAGTAGCCGGTCGCGGCACCGCCGCCGTGGTGATACTGCTCGGCGCCGCGGAGGGCGATCTCCTCGAGCGTCTCGAGGCAGTCGGCCGTGAAGCCGGGACACATCACCGCGATGCGCTCGCCGGCGCGGCCGGCCGCCTCAATCGTCGCGTCCGCGTACGGCTGCAGCCATTGCTCGCGGCCGAACCGCGACTGGAACACGAGCTTCGTCTGTTCGGCGGGCAGGTCGAGCGCCCTGGCGAGCCGTTCCGCCGTCGTGCGGCAGTGCGACGGATACGGATCGCCCTCGTCCGCGTAGCGCTTCGGCAGGCCGTGAAAACTGAAGACGAGCCGATCGACCGGCCCGTCCGTGCGGCCAGGGCCTGGCGGGCGACGGCCGCGAGCGCGCTGATGTAGCCGGGGTCGTCGAAGTACGGCGGCACGACGCGGATCGACGGCACGACGCGCGCGGCGCCGGTCACCGCGAAGAGCTTCTCCAGGCTCGACCCGGTCGTCGCGCCGGCGTACTGCGGATACATGGGGAACGCCAGAATCCGATCGATGCCGTTGCGCGCCAGCTCCGACGTGACATGGGCAATTGACGGGTTGCCGTAGCGCATCGCCCAGGCCACGCGCACGCGCGAGCCGGTGCAGGTGTTGAGGCAGCGCTCGAGTCCTGCGGCCTGCGCCGCGGTGATCCGGGCCAGCGGGGAGCCCCCGGGCGTCCAGACCTTGCGATACAGCGCCGCCGACTGCTTCGGCCGGGTCCGCAGGATGACGCCGTGCAGGATGGGCCACCAGATGGCCCGCGGCAGGTCGACGACCCGGCGGTCCGACAGGAACTCCGCCAGGTACCGCCGGAGCGCCGCCGGGGTCGGGGCGTCGGGGGTGCCCAGTTGCAGAAGGACCACGGCAATCCGGGGCATTTCGCCCATGTCGGAGCCAGCCTACCGGGGTTTTTTCGGGCCTCCAACCGCCCGGACAAAACCGTGACACTTCCCGTTTCGCGACTTCATAACATCTGTGAAGCATGGCGCTCGCGATCCTGAACCGTGACCCGCAGGGGCCCCCGCTGGAGGGCGGATTTCCGCGCTGGCGGACGTGCCTGCGCGAGGTCGCGTTCAGCGACGTCGAGGGCGACGCCCTCCCGGCGGCCGGCGGTCGCCGGATGGTCGAGGGTGAGGCCTACCGGATGCTCCTCGAGATCCTCTGCGGGCTCCAGTCGCCGATGCTGGGCGAGACGCAGGTCATGGGGCAGTTCAAGGCGTTCCTCGCCGAGCTGGGCCGCGACCACGGCTGGCTGAACAGGCTCGGCCAGCGGCTGCTGACCGACGCGCGCGAGATTCGCACGCAGCACCTGCAGGGCCTCGGGTCGCGGTCGTATGGCAGCGCCGTGCGCCGCTATCTCTCGAGCTGCGGGCAGGCGGTGCTCGTCGGCACGGGCAAGCTGGCCGCCGAAGTCCTGCCGTTCCTGAACGAGAACGGCCGGACGATCGATCAGTGGGGACGGAGCGGCGATGCCGGCGCCGGGGGCGTGACGTATCGCCTGCTCGACGCGATGGACGACTTTTCCGGGTCGTCGGCGCCTGCGGCCATCATCATCGCCGCTCCCGTTCCCTCCGACGTCGTCAACCGGCTGGCCGCGCGGTATCCGCACGTGACGTGCGTGATTGACTTGCGCGGCGAGGCCGTGGATCCTCTCTCTGTGCCTGCGCGGGTCGTGACGCTGCAGGACCTGTTCACCCTCATGCACGAATCCAACCGCTTTGCCGTCACGCGCGTAGAAGCCGCCCGAGCCGACATCGTGGCCCGCAGTCGCCGCTTCGAGATGCGGGACGAGCTGCGGCCGTTCGGCTGGGACGACTTGTGCGCCTGACCCTGCTCAGCCGATCGAGCGACCTCGCGAAACTCCAGGCCCTGCTCGTCGGACGTGCGCTCACCGCGCGCTGGCCGCAGGATGAAATCGTGTACCGCACGCGCACGTCGGCCGGTGACCGCGACGGCGTGACGCCGCTGGCCGCGATGCCCGACAAGGGCGCGTTCACGGCCGACCTGTCCGACGCGCTCGCGTCGGGCGACGCCGACATGGTCGTGCACTCCTGGAAGGACCTGCCGCTCGAGTTGAAGCCCGGGCACGTGGTGGCGGCCACGCTCGAACGCGCCGATTCGCGCGACGTGCTCGTCGTGCGGGGCGACGTGGTCGACGCCGGGCCGCCGGGGCTGCGCATCCTGTCGTCGTCGCCGCGACGGAGCTGGCTGCTGCAGCAGTCGCTGCCGGCGCTGCTGCCCTGGCGCGTCGAGCGGCTCGACTTCGTCCCGGTGCGCGGCAACATCCCGACGCGCCTGCAGAAGCTCGTCGATCGCGTGGACGAGGCCGACGCGCTGGTCGTGGCGAAGGCGGCGCTGGATCGGCTGCTGGGATTCGGACCGCCGTTCGAGGAGGCGGCCGCGCGGATTCGCGGCCTGCTGGATAGCTGCCGCTGGATGGTGCTGCCGATTCGCGAAGTGCCGGGCGCGCCGGCGCAGGGCGCGGTGGCCGTCGAAGCGATGGCCACCAACGCGGCCGTGCTCGAACGACTGCGCGCGATCTCGCACGCGCCGACGCGGCTCGCGGTGCTCCGCGAGCGCGACGTGCTCGCCGACTACGGCGGCGGCTGCCATGAGGCCCTCGGCGCGACGGTGCTCGCGCGCGACTACGGCCAGGTCACCAGCGTGCGGGGCCGGTCGACGAAGGCCGGCCGGGCCCCTAGACAGGACGAGATGTGGGCGCTGGTGCGCGCCGCCGGCGGCTCGGTCCAGGTACCTCACGCGCCGGAAGACCGCATCTGGCCTCGTCCGAACGAGCGCAAACGCGGCGAGCGTCAACCGCTGGACGTCGCCCAGCCACAGGACGACCGCGGCTACTGGGTGGCGCGCGCCGAGGCGCTGCCGTCGAACTGGAGCCTCGGGCCCGATCGGCTCGTGTACGTCGCGGGTACACGCACCTGGCAACGGCTCGCGGAGCGCGGGATCTGGGTGCACGGCTGCGCGGATGGGCTCGGCGACGCCGAGAGTCCCGGCCTCGACACGCTGGCCGGGCGCACGATTCAGTGGCTCAGGCTGACGCACCGGGCGGCCGCGGATGCCGATCCCTCGGCGCTGGCGACCTACGTCGTCCGCGATCCGCTGCCGGACGACCTCGCGTCGCGCACGCACTTCTTCTGGGCCAGCGGCACGCTCTTCCGCGAGGCGCTGGCGCGGTTCCCGGGGATCGCGCGCGGCTGGCACGGCGTCGGCCCCGGCCGCACGTCGCGCGTCGTCCGCGAGGCGCTCGGTGAAACCGGGCGCGAGCAGGTGTGGCTCGATTACGATGATTGGCTGAGAGAGATCCGCCGGCCGTAGGCGGCGGGCGGGTCGTGGGCGGCGGGCGGGTCGTCGGCGGCGCGCGGGTCGTCGGCGGCGGCGGGTCGTCGGCGGCGGCGGGTCGTCGGCGGCGCGCGGGTCGTAGGCGGCGGGCTTCAGCCCGCCGCGGTTCCCCGGGTCTGAAGACCCGCGGCTCCATCATGAGGTTCACATGCCTGTGGCTGCTTCCACCCGTGCTGCCTGGTCGAGGCTGCGGCTCCGGCAGTCGCCGCACATGCGCGACCTGCTGGCCGAGACCCGGTTTTCTGTCGATCAACTGATCCAGCCGATCTTCATCGTCGAAGGGCTGGGCCGAGCCGAGCCGATCTCCGGGCTCGGCGACAATGCCCGGCTGTCGGAGGCGGACGCGCTCGACCGCATGGCGCGCGATGTTGATGCCGGCGTGCGGCACTTCCTGCTGTTCGCGGTGCCATCGAGCAAGGGCGGGTCGCCGCTGCGGTTCGATCACGCGCGGCGCGCGACGGCCGCCATCAAGACGCGCTTCGGCGACTCGCTGTGCCTGTGGGTGGACATCTGCCTGTGCTCGTCCACCGAGCACGGCCACTGCGCGATTCTGGATGATGACGGACGGATCGACCTGGCGCCGACGCTCGACGCGCTGGGCCGGATGGCGGTGGATGTGGCGGAGGCGGGCGCCGACGGCGTGAGCCCGAGCGACATGATGGACGGCCGCACCGGACATCTGCGCGCGGCGCTCGACAGCGCGGGCCTCGAGCGGGTGCCCGTGATGAGCTACAGCACCAAGTTCGCGAGCCAGATGTACGGACCGTTCCGCGAGGCCGCCGACTCGGCGCCGCAGTTCGGCGACCGCCGGCACTACCAGATCGACGTCCGCGCGCGGCGGACGCCATCGCCTCGAGCCTCCGCTGCGCCGAGGAAGGCGCCGACCTGCTGATGGTGAAGCCGGGCATGACGTCGATCGATCTCATTGCGCCGATTGCCGAGGCGACGGGGAAGGCCGTCGGCGCGTATCAGGTGAGCGGCGAGTACGCGAGCCTGGTGCTGCTCGCCGAGCGCGGCCTCACGAACTTCGATGCGGCGCTGATGGAAACGTGGTGGGTGCTGCGTCGCGCGGGCGCGGCCTACATCATTACTTACGGCGCCCGGCAGGCGACGCGGCTGGGACTCGGCCGGTGAATGCCAAGACCAGCGCCTCGGCGCCGGCGGCGGCGCTCTTCGAGCGCGCGCAGCGCGTGACGCCGGGCGGCGTGCACAGTCCGGTGCGCGCGTTCCGCGGCGTCGGCGGCACGCCGGTGTTCTTCGCGCGCGGCCGTGGTGCGCGGCTCGAGGACGTGGACGGCAACTGGTACATCGATTTCTGCCAGAGCTTCGGGCCGCTGATCCTCGGCCACGCGGATCCGGACGTCGCCCGGGTCGCGCACGAGGCGATCGACGACGGGTGGTCGTTCGGCGCGTGCGAACCGTACTCGCTGGATCTGGCCGAGTGGATCGCGTCGCGGCTGCCGTGGGTCGAGCGGCTGCGCTTCGTCTCGTCCGGCACCGAGGCGGTGATGTCCGCGCTGCGCGTGGCGCGCGCGGCGACCGGGCGCGCGCGCATCCTGAAGTTCGAAGGCTGCTAC
>CAVZJX010000006.1:0-5006 GCA_963775715.1 uncultured Actinomycetota bacterium
AATGGCAGGCCTTCCCTGAGGTCCGGACGAAGGTGTGGCCGAGCTCGCCGGCGTGGCCGGATGCGCCCTGGAGAAGGACGCCGCCTGCGATAACCCCTCCGCCGATGCCGCTGGCACCGCCGTTGAGATAGACAAGGTTCTCCCGCCCGGCGCCGGCCCCGAACGTGATCTCGGCTTCGGCCGCCAGGGAGGCATCGTTGGCCGCCTGGCAGGGGTAGCCGGTGGCTTCACTCAGCATTCTTGCCACCGGCTCGTTACGCCATCCCAGGTGGGGCGCGTGCCGGACGACGCCGTCCGCGCGGTCGACCAGGCCCGGCACCGCCATTCCGATTCCCGTGATCCGGTAGGAAGCGTGCAGTTCCGAGCGCATGCCTTCGATCACCGCGGTGGCAATATTTACAGCTTCTTTGGCGGTGGGGATCCGCTCGGTGGCGAACCGGATCTTCTGGACGACCTTCCCGCCCAGGCTGACCAAGCCGATGGTGACCGCATCGATTTCCGGGTACACGGCCAGCGCCGCGGTTGACGTGCTGGGGTGGACCTCGGGGCTGGGCCGGCCCACCTGGGCTTCGCCGGAGGGAGCCGATTCGTAGACGAGTCCCCACGCCACCAGCTGGCCGATCAGGGTGCCCACGGTTGACCTGTTCAGCCCCGTCCGCCTCGTGAGTTGCGCGCGGCTCAGCACACCGTGGTGGTGGACCAGGGCCATGAGCAGGGCAAGGTTGTTCCGCCGCGAGGGGTCCGCTTCGGGGGTTGTGGGCGGGTGTTCCGCGGTGGACGCCGGGGACCTGACGGGGCGCCGAGTAGCTGAGGGCATCATGGTGACCGTATCAGTTGCCGAACACGGTGCGCGCCAGGAAGCTGTTGCGGAACTTCCCGGCCGGGTCCAGCCGGTTTGCCAAGGCGATGAAGTCGCCGAAGTGCGGGTACTGCGGCGCAAGCTCGGAGGCGTTTGCGCGGAACAATTTGCCCCAGTGCGGGCGGGCCGCGAACGGCGAGAGCTCCGCCTCGATGAGGGAAAGAACCGCTTCGACGGCAGGCTGATCCTGGCGCCACGTGAAGTGCAGGCCGATGCCATCGCGGCCGAAGTTCGGGCTGAGCCACAGGTTGTCCCGTGCGACGGTGCGGATTTCCCCGACGAGCAGCAGCGGGGTGATGACGTCCGAAAGGCGGCGCATGGTTTGCAGGGCGTCCGCCGCGTGCCGGCGTGGAATGAGGTACTCGCTCTGCAGTTCGTCACCTTTGCTCGGGTTGAACTCCATCCGGAAGTGGGCCAGCCGGTCCGACCAGGGCCCCGGCACTCCCAATTGCTGGGTGCAGCTGCTTCCCGGTACGCCCGGTAAGGGGTGCCGTGCCCCGGTGGCCGGGGTTCCGCCGAAAAATCCGGAACCGAGGCCCGGCAGGCCGGAATCGCCGTCCCGGCGTTTGAGCCACGCCTGGGCGATGGTCGGCCCGCTCCAGTCGGTGAACAGGCTGACGCTGTAGGCCGACGACGAGACTGCGTCGAAGTTCTCAAGTACCAAGTCCCAGCCAAGGTTTTCGTATACAAACTGACTGACCTGATAGCTCGGCTCGATGTCCAGGGTCAGCCGGCTGACAATGCCCAGGGCGCCCAGCCCCACCACCATGCCGTCAAAGTCGGCGTCGCCGCGGTTGGCCCTGAGAATGCCGCCGTCGGCGGTGACAATCTCCAGGCCGGTGACGGCGGCGGCCAGATTCCGGTTGCCGTCCCCGGATCCATGTGTTGCCGTCGCCACGGCGCCGGCCACTGAGATGTGTGGCAGGGAAGCGAGGTTGTGCAGGGCGAAGCCCCGGCGCTCCAGCTCGGCCGCCAGTGTGCCGTAACGCGTGCCGCCGCTGACCGTTACCGTCATGTTTCCCGGGTCAACGCTGATGCCGGATTCCATGCGGTCAAGGACCATCAGCGTGCCGGACGAATCTGCAATGTCGTTGAACGAGTGGCGTGAGCCCAGGGCCCGTACGCGGGCGGCGCGGGCCACGAGCTCCTGCAACTCTTCCACTGTGGCCGGATGGGCAATTGCGGGGGCGGTGTAGCTGAGGTTTCCCGCCCAGTTGAGGTCCCTCGCCAGCTGATCCACGGCTTGTCCTTTGGTTGATTGACTTCATTTGGTGTTCTCTAAAACATAAAATCACAGAGACGGCCCAATGCCCAGATTGGCCCAAGGGTGGCTGCATCTCAATCCTGTCATGTGCTTGACATCACAGCAATCCATAATATGTTGGGTTACGAAACAATTAGAGGATGTCGCTTTCGGTGCACACCGGGAAACGACGCTACCAACGTTCGGAGTACGCAATGACGATTCAGCCCACGCGTGAAGACAAGTTCTCTTTCGGCCTTTGGACGGTGGGCTGGGAAGCGCAGGACCAGTTCGGCTCCGCCACGAGGCCGCCGCTTGACACGGTGGAAGCGGTCAACCGGCTGAGCGACCTGGGCGCCTACGGCATCACCTTCCACGACAACGACCTGTTCCCGTTCGGCTGCTCCGCGGCTGACCGACAGCGGGAGATTGACCGCCTGACCGGGGCCCTGAAGTCCACGGGCATGGTGGTCCCCATGATCACAACCAACCTGTTCAGCCACCCCGTGTTCAAGGACGGCGGCTTTACCAGCAATGACCGGGGCGTACGCCGCTTCGCACTCCGCAAGGTCCTGGAAAACATCGACCTCGCCGCCGAGCTCGGCGCCGAGACCTTTGTCATGTGGGGCGGCCGTGAAGGCAGCGAATACGACGCCGCCAAGGACATCCGGGGTGCCCTGGAACGCTACCGCGAGGCCGTCAACCTGCTGGGCGACTACGTCACCGACAAGGGCTACAACATCCGGTTCGCGATCGAGCCCAAACCCAACGAACCGCGCGGGGACATCCTGCTGCCGACCCTGGGCCACGCCCTGGCCTTCATCGAAACGCTTGAACGCCCCGAACTGGTGGGTATCAACCCCGAAACCGGCCACGAGCAGATGGCGGGCCTGAACTTCACCCACGGCATCGCCCAGGCGCTGTACCAGGGCAAGCTCTTCCACATCGACCTCAACGGCCAGCGCAGCATCAAGTTCGACCAGGACTTGGTCTTCGGCCACGGCGATCTGCAGAATGCATTCTCCCTCGTGGACCTGCTCGAAAACGGCGGCCCCGACGGCGGCCCCGCCTACGACGGCCCGCGCCACTTCGACTACAAGCCCAGCCGCACCGAGGACATCAGCGGGGTATGGGACTCCGCTGCCGCCAACATGCAGACCTACCTGCTGCTCAAGGAACGCGCCAAGGCCTTCCGTTCGGACCCGGAGGTCCAGGCAGCCCTGGAGGCGTCCCGCGTCTCGGAGATCAACGAGCCCACTCTGAACCCCGGCGAAGGCTACGAGCAGCTTCTCGCAGACAGGTCCGCCTACGAGGAGTTCGACGCCGACGCTTACTTCGGCGGCAAAGGCTTCGGCTTCGTGAAGCTCCAGCAGTTGTTCATCGAACACCTGCTCGGCGCCCGCTGATCCGATGGCGCTGGTTGCCGGGGTCGACTCCTCGACCCAGAGCTGCAAAGTCGTCATCCTCGACGCGCACACCGGCGCATTAGTCCGGGAGGGCCGTGCGGGCCATCCCGACGGCACGGAGGTCCATCCCGACTGCTGGTGGCAGGCCTTGTCCGAAGCACTTGAAGGTGCCGGCGGGCTCGCCGGAGTCGAAGCGCTTTCGGTAGGGGGCCAGCAGCACGGTATGGTGCTGCTGGACCGGGACGGGAATGTCCTGCGGCCTGCTCTGCTCTGGAATGACACCCGCTCTGCCGATGCTGCCGCCGTCCTTACCGAAGAAGTGGGGGCGGAGGCCTTCGCGCGCCGGACCGGCCTGGTACCCGTTGCCTCCTTCACGGTTACCAAGGTCCGCTGGGTGCGCGACCACGAGCCCGCCATCGCCGGCCGGGTGGCTGCCGTCGCACTGCCGCATGACTGGCTGACCTGGCGGCTGCGCGGCTACGGTCCTGCCGGCGGCAGCCCGCTAGGCCCTGACCTGGAACAGCTCACCACCGACCGCTCGGACGCGAGCGGCACGGGCTACTGGAGTCCGGGGACCGGAACCTATGATCTGGACCTGTTCAAAACGGCGTTCGGCCGTGAAGCCCGTGAGGCTGGCACGTCAGACCAGGCAGCCGTGGGCGGTTCGGTTATTCTTCCGCGGGTCCTTGGTCCCCAAGCGCCGGCGGGAAAACTTCATCCCCGGTGTTTCGGCCCCTCCAGGGTTTTTGAAACCGACGACGGCGGAGGACACGACATCCTCGTTGGCGCAGGGGCAGGTGACAACGCGGCTGCCGCGCTGGGCCTGGGTGCCGGCCCCGGGGATGTTGTGGTCTCGGTGGGCACCAGCGGAACTGTGTTTGCCGTAGCGGTCGAGCTTCACCCCGACGACACCGGCACCGTGGCGGGCTTTGCCGACGCCGGCGGCGCTTTTCTGCCGATCGCGGTGACCTTGAATGCTGCCCGTGTCCTAAGCTCGGTGGCCGGGGTGCTCGCCGTGGACTTTGACCAATTGGCCGAGCTGGCCTTGGACGCGGAGCCCGGAGCCGGCGGTGTTGTCCTCATTCCCTACTTTGAGGGTGAGCGGACTCCCAATCTGCCCTATGCCAAGGCGAGCCTTCACGGCCTGAGTATCGAATCCACCACGCGCCAGAACCTGGCACGCGCGGCGATTGAAGGAATGCTGTGCGGCTTGTCCGGTGGCCTGGACGCCCTGCTGGCGCTGGGATACCGCGCTGAGCGGCTGCGCCTGATCGGCGGAGCGGTGCAGAACCCGGCCGTCCAGCACATCGCGGCACAGGTTTTCGACCTTCCGGTCACTGTGCCCAGCCCGGGGGAGTATGTTGCCCGCGGAGCTGGGGTGCAGGCGGCGTGGGCGCTGACCGGCAGCCGTCCGGAGTGGGCCCTGGCCCAGGCCGGTGCACCGGAGCCGGACTTCCGTCCTGAAATATCCGCCGCCTACAAAGAAGTGGCGCGGGAA
>CAVZJX010000007.1:0-1118401 GCA_963775715.1 uncultured Actinomycetota bacterium
CCATAACGCCAATTACTGCCAGCCAGTTGGGACCGGGCCCCGTTCGCCCGGGGTGGAAGCGATGCCCGGGGTGCGGCCGGTTTGCGATAATGGGCGCATGCGATCTCTGGACAACCCTTCTGCCAAACCCTCCGCGTTTAACGCCGCCGCCGGAAAATTCCCGATGTTCCGTCTCAGCGGACTCGGGATGACGGTCTTCATCATCGCGTTCCTGGTGGCCGTGATCTTCGCGGCGAACCAGAACGACGTCGTGGGCTGGGTTGTCGCGGTCATCGCCGCCTTCTGGCTGGCGCTGGCAGCCTTCGTGGTGTTCAGCATCCAGCGGGCCGCCAAGAAAGCCGGCGCCAGATTGAACGAGGCGCAAAACGCGTTCAACTCCGCCGTCGGCCGGGCGCCGTCATCGGGCAGCGCAGACCACGGCGGCACCCGGCTGGTCGGCGACCGCCGCGAGGCCGATGACCTGCGCGACATGAAGCTGGACCACTCCTTCAAGATCGTCCAGGTCCAGGTCCGGGTGGTGGAGCAGGAGCGCGCCAAGGGCGGCGCAGCCGACGAGGACACCATCCGCCGCGCACTCGAAACCATCGAGATCACGGCCACCAACGCCCGGGACATGATCAAGACCGCGGACGGCCCCGACGAGCCGGTCCGCGGAACCATCATCGACTAGAGTGGAGCGGGTGAGCTCGGCATTGAAGAAGGACCACCTTCGTATCGCATCGGTCAACGTCAACGGACTCCGCGCCGCCTACAAGAAGGGCATGGCCGAGTGGCTGGCGCCGCGGGAGGTGGATATTCTTTGCCTGCAGGAAGTACGCGCGCCCGACGCGATCGTCCGTGAACTGCTCGGCGAGGGCTGGCACATCCTGCACGCCGAGGCTGAAGCCAAAGGCAGGGCCGGCGTCGCGATCGCTTCGCGGACCGAGCCGGTCGCCACGCGCAGCGGCATCGGCGAGGACTACTTCGCCACGAGCGGCCGTTGGGTCGAGGCGGATTACATTGTCCGCGACGCCGCGGGCCAGGCCTCGCAGCTGACCGTCGCGAGCGCCTACGTGCACTCCGGCGAGGCCGGCACCCCGAAGCAGGACGACAAGTTCCGCTTCCTGGACGTGATGTCCACCCGGCTGCCGGAACTGGCCAAGCACAGTGACCACGCCCTGGTGGTGGGAGACCTCAACGTCGGCCACACCGAGCTGGACATCAAAAACTGGAAGGGCAACGTCAAACGTGCCGGCTTCCTGCCCGAGGAGCGGGCCTACTTTGACCGCTTCTTCGGCGAGGAAATCGGCTGGAAGGATGTTCACAGGGGCCTGGCGGGTAACGTCGACGGCCCCTACACTTGGTGGTCGCAACGGGGACAGGCCTTCGACAACGACACCGGCTGGCGCATTGATTACCACATGGCCACGCCCGCTCTCGCCGCCGCAGCGGTGTCAGCAGTTGTCGACCGGGCGCCGTCCTGGGATACACGCTTCTCCGACCATGCCCCGCTGGTAGTGGACTACCGGCTCTAGCCCTAAGGTTTCTCCCATGACCTCTCCTTCCACCGCGCCGGCCCTCGACGCCGCCGCACCCGGGACTGCCGATTCACCCGCCGCGCCGGCCCCTGCGGCCGCCGGCGCCAGGAACCGCATCCTCTCCGGCATGCAACCCTCCGCCGACTCGCTGCACCTGGGCAACTACCTGGGCGCCCTGGTCAACTGGGTCAGGATGCAGGACGAATACGACGCCGTCTTCTTCATCCCGGACCTGCACGCCATCACGGTGCCGCAGGATCCGGCCGAACTGGCCCGCCGCACCAGGGTCACCGCCGCGCAGTACATTGCCGGCGGCGTGGACGTCGATAAGTGCACGCTGTTCGTCCAGTCGCAGGTCCCCGAACACGCCCAGCTGGCCTGGGTGCTTAACTGCATTACCGGTTTCGGTGAGGCGTCCCGGATGACCCAGTTCAAGGACAAGGCCCTGAAGCAGGGCTCGGACCAGGCCAGCGTCGGACTCTTCACCTACCCGATCCTGCAGGCCGCGGACATCCTGCTGTACCAGCCGCAGGGCGTGCCGGTGGGGGAGGACCAGCGCCAGCACGTGGAGCTGAGCCGCGACCTCGCGCAGCGCTTCAACTCCCGCTTCGGTGAGACGTTCACGGTGCCGCAGCCCTTCATCCAGAAGGAATCGGCGAAAATCTATGACCTGCAGAACCCGACGGCGAAGATGTCCAAGTCTGCGGAATCACCGGCCGGACTGATCAACCTGCTCGATGATCCCAAAACCATCGCCAAGCGGATCAAATCGGCCGTCACCGACGCGGAAACCGAGATCCGCTTCGACCGCGAGAACAAACCGGGCGTCTCGAACCTGCTGACGATCTACTCGGCCATCAGCGGCCAGAGCGTGGAGCACCTGGTCGCCGCGTACCAGGGCAAGATGTACGGCCATCTTAAGGTGGACCTGGCCGAGGTGGTCACCGAGCACCTGACACCGATCCGCGTCCGGGCCACTGAACTGCTGAATGACCCTGCGGAGCTTGACCGCCTGCTGGCCCTCGGCGCGGACAAGGCCCGGGAGGTCGCCGCGGCGACCCTGCGGGATGTTTACGCCAAGGTCGGGTTCCTGCCGTACGCCGGAGCACGGGGAGTCCACTAGCGCGATGTCCTCCGCCAGCAGAGTCACCGCCGACGACACCGGGCGCGCCGGCCTTCGCGGCGCGCGGAAGGCGCCCGGCGCCGCACCCCACCGGAGTGCGGCGCCGGGCGCCGGGCCGGCCGCGGAGGAGGGCATCAGCATCGGCGTCATCCTCGGCTTCCCGCCCGAAATCGCCGAGGAGCTGCAGCGCTGGCGTGCCTCCTTCGGCGACCCCATGGCGGCGACCATCCCGGCGCACATCACCCTGGTGACCACCACGATGACACGGGACTGGGAGGCCGCCCGGCGCCACGTCCGCGCCGTGGCCCGCGGGCAGGAGCCGTTCACCGTGACGATCGCGGGCACCGGTTCGTTCCGGCCGGTGTCCCCGGTCGTCTTCCTGAATGTCGAAGACGGCTTTGGTGAGTGCGTGAACCTGCACCGCCGGCTCCAGACCGGCCCGCTGGACCGTGAACTGCCCTTTGCCTACCACCCGCACGTCACCGTCGCCCACGACGTGGCCCCGGAAAGCCTGGATGAGGCCGAAACGGTGCTCAGGGATTACAGGGCCAGCTTCCCGGTGGCTAGCATGGGACTTTACGAGCACGATGACAACGGCATCTGGCAGCTACGGGAAGAGCTCAACTTTGGCACCGAACCTGACGACCACCGAGGCGCGGCCGGCGCAGCAGGCAGCCGCTGACGCGCCGCTTCCCACCGAGCTGGCGCGGCTGAAACTGGAAGTGATCCGGAAACGGGTGGACTGGGGCAAGGCCCGGCGCGGCTCCGGGAGTCCGCTGGCCGCCCCGCTGGCGATGGTGCAGTGGCTGCTCGCCCGGCTCAACACGCTCCGTCCGATGCGGGCCTTCCAGCACTACAACCTGCAGCACGGCCCGCTGCTGAGCGCCGGCATCGGTTTCAGGATGTTCTTCTCCATCACGGGCCTGCTCGCCACCGGACTCTCCCTGGCCGGCCTCGTCCTGAGCGGCCAGTCGGCCCTGCTGGACCAGACCATCAAGAGCGTGTCCAAGGCCGCGCCGGGCCTCCTGAAACTCAACGGCGGCGACGGGCTGGTCGACCCCTATGAGCTGCTGAACCCCTCCGGCCTGGGCTGGGCGGCCGTCATCGCCGCCGTGGTGACGGTCTTCACCGCCCTTGGCTGGATCAGCGGGATCCGGGACGGCGTGCGCGGCATGATGCGGCTCGGTCCGCGGGGAATCAACCCGGTCCTGCAGATCCTGCGCGACGCCGGCACGCTCCTGCTGCTCGGGGTGGCGCTGCTGGTCAGCGCGGCCGCCTCGCTGGCGTTCGGCACGGCGGCCGGGTGGGTGAGCGAGCAGCTGCACCTTGATCCGCTGCTGGCCGGACCCCTGACGACGTCGATCAAAATCCTGGTGCCGCTGCTCCTCGGCTGGGGCACCGCTTTGATCATGTTCCGGTTCGCCGCGGGGCTCAAACTGGCCGCCCGCTCACTCCTGGAAGGGACGCTCCTGGCCGCGGCGGGCACCACGGTGCTCCAGATCTTCAGCACCCAGCTGCTGGCCAGCGCCGGACGGAACCCCATCCTGGCGCCGTTCGCCATCATCATCGGCCTGCTGATCTGGTTCAACCTGGTCAGCCAGGTCTACCTGATCAGTGCTTCGTGGGCGGCGGTCCGGGAAGAGGACCTGAACCGGGAACCGGCCCACCGGACCACCGGCTGGGGCGCCCGCCAGGTGCAGCCGGGGAAAACCCCGGCGGAGCCGCCGAAGCGCCGCCGCCTGCCGGCTAGTTTCCGGCGTCGAGGTACTGGTCGGCCCACGCCGAGATAATCTTCGCCGCGCGGGCCGCCTGGCCCTTGCCGGTGAGCAGGTGGTCCGAGCCCTCGAGTGAGACAAAGCTGCGCGGGTGCCTGGCGGTCTGGAAGATGCTGCTGGCGTTCTCGATGCCCACGGTGTTGTCGGTGGGGGAGTGCAGCACCATCAGGGGCTTGTGCAGCCGGCGGATGCAGTCGGTCAGGTCCGCGTTTGCGAGGTCCTCGACGAAATGCCGGCGGATCTCCACGCGTTTGCCGCCCAGGTCCACTTCGGCGCTGCCCTCGCTGAGAATCCGGTCCAGCGCGGCGTCGAAGACGTGCGCGACGTGCTTGGGCGAGAACGGGGCGCCCACGGTGGCGACGGCGTCGAGTTCCGGGATGCTCCCGGCCGCCGCCAGCACCGCGGCGCCGCCGAAGGAGTGCCCCACCAGCAGCGACACGGCCCGGCCGGAGCCGCGCATGTATTCGGCCGCCTTGACGGTGTCGGCGACCTTGTGGCTGAACGAGCCCTCCGCCCAGAGGCCCGCGGACTCGCCGAGTCCGAGGTTGTCGAAGCGGAGCATGCCCACCCCGTTGTCCGCCAGCGCCTTGCACATCCGGGAAGCCGAGGGGCTGTCCTTGCCCAGCGTAAAGCCGTGCGAAAACACGCCCCAGCCCTTCACCGGCCCCTCGGGGAGGTCAATGATCCCGGAGAGCAGCTCGCCGGTGGATCCTTCGAAGGAGACTTTTTCGGAGCGGGACACTTACGTCCCCTTTCGGGTAGTGGGGGTATACGACGGCGGCGCCCCCACCGGAAGGTGGGAGGCGCCGTCGTCGTTGGTGCTGAGCGTACCGCGGGGTGCTCGGGTGAAGCGGTGGTCAGGCCTTGCGGGCCAGGATGGCCTGCTTGACCTCGGCAATGGCCTGGGTGACCTGGATGCCGCGCGGGCACGCCTCGGTGCAGTTGAAGGTGGTGCGGCAGCGCCACACGCCTTCCTTGTCGTTGAGGATCTCCAGGCGCATGTCGCCGGCATCATCCCGGGAATCGAAGATGAAGCGGTGCGCGTTCACGATCGCGGCCGGGCCGAAGTACTGGCCGTCGGTCCAGAACACCGGGCAGGACGAGGTGCACGCGGCGCACAGGATGCACTTGGTGGTGTCATCGAACCGCTCGCGGTCCTCGGCCGACTGCAGGCGTTCCTTGGTGGGCTCGTGGCCCCGGTTGATCAGGAAGGGCATGACTTCGCGGAAGGACTGGAAGAACGGCTCCATGTCCACGATCAGGTCCTTCTCCACCGGCAGGCCCTTGATCGGCTCGACCGTGATGGGCTTGGTGGTGTCCAGGTCCTTCAGCAGGGTCTTGCAGGCCAGGCGGTTGCGGCCGTTGATGCGCATCGCATCCGAACCGCAGACGCCGTGGGCACAGGACCGGCGGAAGGAGACGCTGCCGTCGATTTCCCACTTGACCTTGTGCAGCGCGTCCAGGACGCGGTCGGTGCCGTACATGGTGACGTGGAAGTCATCCCAGGTGGACTCGTCCGAGACCTCCGGGTTGTAGCGGCGCACCTTCAGGTGAACGTCGAAAGACGGGATGTCCCCGCCGCCGCCGACGCCGGCGGGCAGTTCGATTTTGGAGGCTGGCTCCGCGAGTTCAGCAGTCATCTTAGTACTTCCTCACCATCGGCTCGTAGCGCGTAAAGACCACCGGTTTGGTGGCAAGCCGGATGCCGGCGATCGACTCGGCGGAACCGTCCGCCGGGGCGTGGTCATCCTTGTACGCCATGGAGTGCTTCATGAATTTTTCGTCGTCGCGCTCGGGGAAGTCCTCGCGGAAGTGGCCGCCGCGGGATTCCTCGCGGTGCAGGGCAGCCACGGTCATGACCTTGGCCAGCTCGAGCAGGAAGCCCAGCTCCACGGCCTCGAGCAGGTCCAGGTTGAACCGCTTGCCCTTGTCCTGGACGCTGATCCGCTGGTACCGCTCCTCGAAGGACGCGATGTCCTTCAGGACCTGGTTCAGGGTCTCGGCGGTGCGGAACACCTGCATGTTCGCGTCCATGGTGTCCTGGAGTTCCTTGCGGATCGCCGCCACCTTTTCGGTGCCGTCCGCGGTGCGGACGTGCTCGAGCAGGTCCAGCGTGTACGCCTCCGGATCCGCGGGCAGTTCCACGAAGTCGGCGGTCTTGGCGTATTCCGCGGCGGCGATGCCGGCGCGCTTGCCGAAGACGTTGATGTCCAGCAGCGAGTTGGTGCCCAGCCGGTTGGAGCCGTGCACCGAGACGCAGGCGACCTCGCCGGCGGCGTAGAGGCCCGGGACCACGGTGTCGTTGTCCTGCAGCACCTCGGCGCTGATGTTGGTGGGGATGCCGCCCATGGCGTAGTGCGCCGTCGGGAAGACCGGGACCGGTTCCGTGTACGGTTCCACACCCAGGTAGGTGCGGGCGAACTCGGTGATGTCCGGCAGCTTGGCGTCGATGTGCGCCGGCTCCAGGTGGGTCAGGTCCAGCAGGACGTAGTCCTTGTTCGGGCCGCAGCCGCGGCCTTCACGGACTTCGTTGGCCATGGAACGGGCCACGATGTCGCGCGGGGCGAGGTCCTTGATGGTGGGGGCGTAGCGCTCCATGAAGCGCTCACCCTCGGAGTTGCGCAGGATCGCACCCTCGCCGCGGGCGGCTTCGGAGAGCAGGATGCCCAGGCCGGCCAGGCCGGTCGGGTGGAACTGGAAGAACTCCATGTCCTCCAGCGGGATGCCGCGGCGGAATGCGATGCCCATGCCGTCGCCGGTCAGGGTGTGGGCGTTGGAGGTGGTCTTGAAGACCTTGCCGGCGCCGCCGGAGGCGAACACGACGGACTTGGCCTGGAAGACGTGCAGCTCACCGGAGGCGAGGTCGTAGGAGACGACGCCGGCGACGCGCTTCTGCTTGTACGGGGTACCGTCCTCGCGGACCGCGTCCTCTTCGACGGTCAGCAGGTCCAGCACGTAGTACTCGTTGTAGAACTCAACGTTGTGCTTGACGCAGTTTTGGTACAGCGTCTGCAGGATCATGTGGCCGGTGCGGTCCGCGGCGTAGCAGGCCCGGCGGACCGGGGCCTTGCCGTGGTCGCGGGTGTGGCCGCCGAAGCGGCGCTGGTCGATCCGGCCCTCGGGCGTGCGGTTGAACGGCAGCCCCATCTTCTCAAGGTCCAGGACGGCGTCGATCGCTTCCTTCGCCATGACCTCGGCGGCGTCCTGGTCCACCAGGTAGTCGCCGCCCTTGATGGTGTCGAAGGTGTGCCATTCCCAGTTATCTTCCTCGACGTTGGCCAGGGCTGCGCACATACCGCCCTGGGCCGCGCCGGTGTGGGAGCGCGTGGGATAAAGCTTGGTCAGTACCGCTGTTCGCGCGCGCTGACCGGATTCGATCGCTGCGCGCATGCCAGCGCCACCGGCACCGACGATGACGACGTCGTACTTATGGACCTGCATACCAGATGCTCTTTCTCTCAAAATTCGCTGTAAAACACCGCCGGCGGAGCCTGCGCGGTGAAATCTCGTGATCCTCACGCCGCCCGGGGGCAGGAAAGGATCAACGCCCGGGGGACCGGGCCGCTACGGAGCGGGGCAGAACCCGCCGGGCAGCTGCACGCCGTTGACCACGGGGCACGGGTTGAAGGTGAAGATCACCAGGGTGCCCAGGATGATGATGGCCGCAGCAGCCGCGTAGAGCACGATCTTCAGCCAGAGGCGCGTCGCGTCCTTTTCGGCGTAGTCGTTGATGATGGTGCGGACACCGTTGGTGCCGTGCAGCATTGCGAGCCACAGCATGGCCAGGTCCCAGACCTGCCAGAACGGGTCGGCCCACTTGCCGGCTACGAAGCCGAAGTCGATCGCGTGGATGCCTTCGCCCACCAGCAGGTTGACGGTCAGGTGGCCGAAGATGAGGACCACAAGGACGACGCCGGAAAGCCGCATGAAGAGCCATGCCAGCATTTCGAAGTTGCCCTTGGAGGAGCCGCTGCGGCGGTACTGCGGAGCGATCCTGGCGCCGCCCGGCTGCGGGCTGCGGGGGCTCTTGATCTCAGTTGCACTCATGGCTTAGTGACCTCCGAGGGCGAGGGACAGGTGGCGGATGGAGAAGCCGACCATTACGACGACCCAGAGGGCCAGGACGGCCCACAGCATCTGGCGCTGGTACTTGGCGCCCTTCTTCCAGAAGTCGACGGCGATGATCCGCAGGCCGTTGAAGGCGTGGAACACGATCGCTGCGACGAGGCCCGTTTCACCCAGGGCCATTAGGGGGTTCTTGTAGGCGCCGATCACGGCGGTGTAGGCCTCGGGGGACACACGCACCAATGAGGTGTCCAGCACGTGGACCAACAAGAAGAAAAAGATCACTACACCGGTAACGCGGTGTCCAACCCAGGACCACATGCCTTCACGGCCGCGGTACAAGGTGCCAGCTGGTTTTGTCGGCACTGAATAAACCTCCCTGCAACACAGCGGCGCTGGCATGGGATCCACGCGGGGGGAACGCCTGCTGCGAGAGCACTCGTAAGCTCAAGCCTAAATCTAGGCTTCGCTTACAGCTTATTCAATTCAGGCGGTCGCCGGTGACGGCGCCCGGCGCGGTTTTTGGCCGGTTTTGAGACGAACGCCACATTCGGCGGGCGGCGGCGGCCGGTCGCCGCCGGCTGCACCCCGGGCGCCGGGGGTGCCGGTTCCGGGGTGCGACGACGGCGTTCGGCTAAAGTAGCCGTGATGACTACAGAGAATATGGCCAGCCAGGACTCGCCCCGGGCCGCCGCGGATGATTCCCCGCTGGACCGTTTTATTGCGGTGATTCCGGCCGGCGGTGTGGGCACCCGGCTCTGGCCGCTGTCCCGGGCCGCCGCGCCCAAGTTCCTGCACGACCTCACCGGATCGGGCAGCACGTTGCTGCGCGCCACCTATGACCGGCTTGAGCCCCTGGCCGGCAGCCGCGTGCTGGTGGTTACCGGCGCCGCGCACCGGGAGGCCGTGTGCCGCCAGCTGCCCGAGGTGGGCGAGGCGGACCTGGTGCTGGAGAGCGAACCCAAAGATTCGGGGGCGGCCATCGGCCTCGCCGCGGCCATCCTGCACGAGCGCGACCCGGACACCATCATGGGCTCCTTCGCCGCCGACCAGGTCATCAGCCCGGACGCGTTGTTCCAGGACGCCGTCCGCGAGGCGGTCCACACCGCGGCCTCGGGCAAGATCGTCACCATCGGCATCAAGCCGACGCACCCGTCCACCGGCTTCGGCTACATCCGGGCCGGCGAGAAGCTCAGTGTGCCCGGCGCCCCGAGCGCCCACACCGTCGTCGAGTTTGTCGAAAAGCCCAGCGAGGACGTCGCCCAGCAGTACGTCGACAGTGGCGAGTACGTCTGGAACGCCGGCATGTTCGTCGCGCCGGTATCGCTGATGCTTAAGCACCTTGAAGCCAACCAGCCGGAGCTTTTCGCCGGGCTGCAGGAAATCGCGAAGGCCTGGGACACTCCGCTGCGCGATGAGGTCACCGCCCGCGTCTGGCCGACCCTGCCCAAGATCGCCATCGACTACGCGGTGGCCGAGCCCGCAGCGGCGGCCGGGGACGTCGCCGTCGTGCCCGGCACCTTCCGCTGGGACGACGTCGGGGACTTCGCCTCCGTGGGCCGGCTCAACAGCGCCAAGGAAGTCGACGACGTCACCGTGATCGGGGCCGGCGCCCGGGTCTTTACCGAAAACGCCAGCGGCGTGGTGGTCACCGACACCAAACGGGTGATCGCCCTGATCGGCATCAAGGACGTGGTGATCGTGGACACCCCGGATGCGCTGCTGGTGACCACCAAGGCGAACTCGCAGCGGGTCAAGGCGGCGGTGGACGCGCTGAAGGCCAGCGGCGACACGGACGTGCTTTAGCCGCCCGGCGTCGGCCGTAACCCGCCGTCGGCGATGCCGCTATTTTTCCGACTCTCGCTACAGTGATTGTGTGCGTAATTACACTACTGAAGCTGAGCCGACCACTCTCGTGGGGCCGTGGCTGGAGCCGCTCCTGCCGGAGCTGACAGCCTTCCGCCGCGACCTGCATGCGCACCCGGAGCTGTCCTTCAAGGAGTTCCGCACCACGGACAAGCTGGCGCAGCGGCTCGAGGCCGCCGGCCTGAAGCCGCGCCGGCTCGAGGGTACCGGGCTCACCGTGGATGTCGGCGAGGGGCCGATCGCCACCGCGCTGCGCGGCGACATCGACGCCCTGCCGATTATCGAGGAAACCGGGCTGCCGTTCGCCTCCAAGAACCACGGCGTGACGCACGCCTGCGGCCACGACGTGCACACCACCACGATGCTGGGCATTGCCTTGGTGCTGCAGCAGATGCATGAGTCCTCGCCGCTGGGCGGCACCGTGCGGATCATCTTCCAGCCGGCCGAGGAGACCATGCCCGGCGGGGCCCACGCCTGCATCGAACAGGGTGTGCTTGAAGGCGTGCCCCGGATTCTGGCGCTGCACTGCGACCCCCGGATCGAGGTCGGCAAGATCGGCACCCGGATCGGTGCCATCACCTCGGCGTCGGACACCATCAAAATCGAGCTCACCGGCCGGGGCGGGCACACCTCGCGCCCGCACCTGACCGAGGAACTCGTCTTCGCCCTGGCGCAGATCGCCGTCAACGTCCCGGCGGTGCTGTCCCGCCGCGTCGACGTGCGCAGCGGCGTGTCCGTGGTCTGGGGCCACATTTCTGCCGGTTCCGCGCCGAATGCCATTCCCGCGAGCGGCTACATGGCCGGCACCATGCGCTGCCTGGACCGGGACGCCTGGCACAGCGCCGGGGAGATCCTCGACGAGGTCGTGCAGCAGATCGCCGCGCCCTACGGCGTCGACGTGCACCTGGAGCACACCCGCGGGGTGCCGCCGGTGGTGAACTCCGAGCACGAGACCGCCCTGATCGAGGCGGCCGCCCGGGCCGAAATCGGCGAGAGCTCCGTGGTGCTGACCCCGCAGTCGATGGGCGGCGAGGACTTCGCTTGGTTCCTGGCCGACCTGCCCGGTGCCATGATGCGCCTCGGCACCAAGACCCCCGGCGGCGAGGAGTACGACCTGCACCGCGGCGACTACATCCTGGACGAACGGGCCCTGGGCCTCGGGATCCGGGTGCTCACGGCGGCGGCCCTGCGCACCCTCCGCGACCTCTAACCCCACCCCAGCGCGAACGTACACTTGCGGCCCCACCCCTGCGCGAACGTACACTTGCGGCCCCCGCCCCAGCGCGAACGTACACTTGCGGCCCCCAAAACCGCTCGTTTGGGGGCCGCAAGTGTACGTTCGGCCACTCCTGCGGTGGGCTTGAGTTGTGCACAATTGAATTGTGAGCTACCTTTTTTAGGTGAGTGAAAACGTTCCGCTGGATGCGCCCCGGCTAAACCGCCAGGTGTGCTTTGCCATGTATTCGGCCTCGCGCGCCGCCACCGCCGCCTACCGGCCGATGCTCGACGAGCTGGGCCTGACCTACCCGCAGTACCTCGTGATGATGGTGCTCTGGGAGGACCAGCCCCGCAGTGTCCGCGAACTGGGTGCAGAACTCGGGCTGGACTCCGGCACCCTCTCGCCGCTGCTGAAGCGGCTCGAATCGCTCGGCTTTGTGGAACGACGGCGGTCCGCCGAAGATGAGCGGCGGGTCGAGGTCTTCCTCACCGGCGCCGGAGTGAACCTCAGCGCCCGCGCCGCCGGAATCCCGCAGCGGCTGGCCGACGCGGCCGGACTCTCCGCCGACGAGCTGGACCAGCTCCGCGAGACGCTCGGCCGGCTCACTGCCGCCCTGCAGGCCGGCCACTGAGCGCCGTCGCCGCCCCCAAACCTACGTCCCAACAGATCGGAATCCCATGAAGACCCTCTACACAGCTGAAGCGCTGGCCTCCGGCGAAGGGCGCGACGGTACGGCGCAGACCAGCGACGGCAAACTCAGTGTCAATCTCGCCAGCCCCGTTGAACTGGGCGGCAGCGGGGAAGGCACCAACCCCGAGCAGCTTTTCGCCGCCGGCTACGCAGCCTGCTTCCATTCGGCGCTGCGCCTGGTGGGCCGCAAGGAGCGGGCCGACCTGACGGATTCGGCGGTCGCGGCCAAAATCCACTTCGGCGCGCTGGCAGAGGGAGCCGGTTACGGCCTCGCCGCTGAACTTGAGATCGCCCTGCCCGCCGTGGACCGGCAGACCGCCGAGTCCCTCGTGGCCAAGGCGCACCAGATCTGCCCCTATTCGAACGCCACCCGCGGCAACATCACCGTAGACATCAAAATCCTGGAGGTCGCAGCATGAGCACCCAAACCGAGAACACCACCCTGCCCGCCGCTACCCGCGAAATCCAGCTGGCCTCCCGCCCGCACGGCCGCCCCGTGCCGGAGAATTTCCGCCTCGCCGAGTCCGCGCTGCCGGAGTTGCAGGAAGGCCAGATCCTGGTCCGCAACCAGTACATCTCGGTCGACCCCTACATGCGCGGCCGGATGAACGACGTGAAGTCCTACTCGGCGCCTTTCCGGCTGGACCACGCGATGGAGGGCGGCGCCGTCGGCGAGGTCATCGCGAGCCGCTCGGCCGAGCGCAAAGTGGGCGACGCCGTCGTCCACTCCCTGGGCTGGCGCGAATACGCGGTCCTCGACGCCGCCGCGGCGTCGCCGATCCGCACGGACCTTGCCCCGGCGTCCGCGTTCCTCGGCGCGCTGGGCATGACCGGCCTCACGGCCTGGGCGGGCCTGCTCAAGGTCGCGGAATTCAAGGCCGGCGAGGTCGTCTTCGTCTCCGGTGCGGCCGGTGCCGTGGGTTCGCTGGTGGGACAGATCGCCAAGGCCATGGGCGCCTCGCGCGTCATCGGCAGCGCCGGCTCGCCGGAAAAGGTGGCCCGGCTGCTGGAGCTGGGATTCGACGCGGCGTTCAACTACCACGACGGACCCGTGGCCGAGCAGCTTGCCGCGGCGGCCGGTGAGCGCGGCATCGATGTCTACTTCGACAACGTTGGCGGCGAACACCTCGAGGCTGCGTTGTCGGCCCTCACGGTCGGCGGACGGGTGGCCATGTGCGGCGCGATTGCGCAGTACAACGCCACCGAACCGACGCCGGCCCCGCGGAACCTGATGCAGGCCATCGGCAAGCAGCTGACGCTCAAGGGCTTCCTGGTCGGCGGCTACTGGCAGCACATGGCCGAATTTGTCGAGGCCGTGTCCGGCTGGCTGGCTGACGGTACGGTCCGCTACGACGAGACCGTGGTGGACGGCCTGGAAAACGCGCCGCAGGCCTTCATGGATCTGCTCGACGGCGCCAACACCGGAAAGATGCTCGTCCGCATCTAACCGCCCCGCCGCAGCGCGCGCATCCGGCGGCCCCGCCGCAGAGCGCGAACGTACACTTGAGGCCCCGGATCCGCGCGGATCCGGGGCCTCAAGTGTACGTTCGCGCAGGGGGAGGGGGGACGGGCGGTACTTGTTGGTAACAAGTTCTCAACGATCTGCGAAACGACTGTGAAGTGTGTTACTGGACGTGTTCCATGACACTAAAGTAGCTTGCATCAGTGCGCCTCGGCGCAGTGCTGCGAATCCGTCAGTGACAACAGTGTTTCGGGGGAAAACCGGAAGCAGACACTCATTGGACTTCCGTCGTAGCGCCTATCTCTTTCTTCCTGGAGGAACTTTGAAGAACTCACTGCGCGCCAACTTTAAGCGCGGTTCAATGGCCGGCGTCGCCACCGCGGGTGCGGCAGCACTGCTGCTCACCGGTTGCGGTGCGGCCCCGACGGCCAGCAGCAGCGCCAGCGCAACCGCCAGCGACTACACGGGCTGCATCGTGTCCGACTCCGGTGGATTCGACGACCAGTCGTTCAACCAGTCCTCCTACGAGGGCCTGAAGAAGACCGAAAAGGACCTCGGCATCAAGGTCAACCAGGTCGAGTCCAAGACCAACAACGACTTCGAGCCGAACCTGCGCGCCATGGTCACCGCCGGCTGCGACCTGACCATCACGGTCGGCTTCCTGCTCGGCGACGCCACCAAGGCCCAGGCCACGGCGAACCCCGACAAGCACTTCGCGATCATCGACTTCGGCTACGACAAGCCGATCGAGAACGTCAAGCCGATCATCTACGACACGGCCCAGGCCGCGTTCCTGGCCGGCTACCTCGCCGCCGGCACCACCAAGACCGGCACCGTGGCGACCTTCGGCGGCATCAAGATCCCCACCGTCACCATCTTCATGGACGGCTACGCCGACGGCGTGAAGTACTACAACGAGAAGAAGGGCAAGAACGTCAAGGTTCTTGGCTGGGACAAGGCCAAGCAGGACGGCTCCTTCACCGGCGACTTCGAGAAGCAGGACAAGGGCAAGCAGTTCACCCAGAACTTCCTGGACCAGGGTGCCGACATCGTAATGCCCGTCGCCGGCCCGGTCGGCAAGGGTGCCGGCGCCGCGCTGAAGGAAGCGAAGGCCGCCGGCAAGGACGTCAAGCTCATCTGGGTTGACTCGGACGGCTTCCTCACCGCCCCGGATTACAAGGACATCATGCTCTCCTCGGTCATGAAGCAGATGGGCGAGGCCGTGGAGACCGTTGTGAAGGAAGACAAGGACGGCAAGTTCACCAACACGCCGTACGTGGGCACCCTCGCGAACGACGGCGTGCAGCTGGCTCCGTTCCACGATCTGGATTCCCAGGTTCCGGCGGAACTGAAGTCGGAGCTGGACCAGATCAAGAAGGACATCGCCGACGGCAAGCTGAAGGTTGAATCCGCAGCGAGCCCGAAGGCGTAACTTCCGTTAGCTCAAGCGCCACGGCCCGGACGGTCCCAGACCGCACGGGCTGTGGCGCTTTTCGTTGCGTCACCCCCGCCTGCGCCAAGGCGGCAGGCACTAGGCTGGTTCTGCAGCCTGACACCCGCGTCCGGGCCATGGCCCGGAAATACTTCGAGATTGGTCAGAGTTTTGAAACTTGAACTCAAGGGGATCACCAAACGCTTCGGCTCCCTGGTAGCCAACGACCACATCGATGTGGTCGTTGAACCCGGGCAGATCCACTGTCTGCTCGGCGAGAACGGCGCCGGCAAGTCGACGCTGATGAACGTCCTGTACGGGCTCTATGAGCCCACCGACGGCGAAATCCTCGTCGACGACAAGCCGGTCAGCTTCCGCGGCCCCGGGGACGCCATGGCTGCCGGCATCGGCATGGTGCACCAGCACTTTATGCTCGTTCCGGTCTTCACCGTCGCCGAGAACGTCGCCCTCGGGGCGGAAACCACCAAGGCCGGCGGGTTCCTCAACCTCGATGACACCCGCCGGAAGATCAAGGAGATCTCGGACAGGTACGGGTTCGACGTCGATCCCGACGCGCTGATCGAGGACCTGCCGGTCGGCGTGCAGCAGCGGGTGGAAATCATCAAGGCGCTGGTCCGCGACGCCAAGGTGCTCATCCTCGACGAGCCCACCGCCGTGCTGACCCCGCAGGACACCGACGAGCTGCTGGACATCATGCGCCAGCTCAAGAGCCACGGCACCTCGATCGTCTTCATCTCGCACAAGCTCCGCGAGGTCAAAGCCGTCTCGGACACCATCACGGTGATCCGGCGCGGCAAGGTCGTCGGCACGGCCAGCCCCACGGCGTCGACGACGGAACTCGCCTCGATGATGGTGGGCCGCGCCGTCAACCTGACCCTGGACAAGGCCCCGGCCAAGCCGCAGGAGACGACGTTCCAGGTCAAGGACCTCACCGTGATCGCGCCCAGCGGCCAGCACGTCGTGGACGGCATCAGCTTCGACATCGCCCGCGGCGAGATCCTCGCCGTCGCCGGCGTCCAGGGCAACGGCCAGACCGAACTGACCGAGGCCATCCTCGGCCTGCAGGACCGGGTCCACGGCTCCATCCTGCTCGACGGCGAGGAACTCCTGGGCCGCAGCGTCAAGGACGTGCTGAAGGCCGGCGTCGGCTTCGTTCCCGAGGACCGCTCGGTGGACGGGCTGATCGGGACGTTCTCCATCGCGGAGAACCTGATCCTGGACCGCTACGACCAGGAACCGTTCGCCAAGGGCATCAGCATGAGCCCGGCCAAGGTGCTCGAGAACGCGAAGACCCGGATCGACGAGTTTGACGTGCGCACCCCGTCCGGCTCACTCGCCGCGGGAACCCTGTCCGGCGGCAACCAGCAAAAGGTGGTCATGGCGCGCGAGCTGTCCCGGCCGCTGCGCCTGTTCATCGCGTCCCAGCCGACCCGCGGCGTCGACGTCGGCTCCATCGAGTTCCTGCATAAGCGGATCGTGGCGGAGCGCGACCATGGCACCCCGGTCATGATCATCTCCACCGAACTCGACGAAGTCATCGAACTGGCCGACCGGATCGCCGTGCTGTACAAGGGCCGGCTGGTAGGCATCGTGCCCGCCGGCACCGGACGCGACGTCCTCGGCCTCATGATGGCCGGGCTGTCGCCCGACGAAGCCCACGCCGACACCACCCAGACCCCGGCAACCGCGGCCGCTGCCCCGGTGCCCGCCGCCCAGCCCGCGCAGGAGACCCGCTCCGGCGCCGTAGGAGAGCACCATGACTGACACCAACCGGCCCCGCCACGCGGCCGAACCGGATCCGGCAGAAAGCCCGGAATATCCTGACCCCGCCGCGTCCGGCGCCGAGTCTCCCGCCGCGTCCGGCGCCGAGTCTCCCGCCGCGTCCGACCCCGCCGCCGAAGAAACCGCACTGGACACCGCCGGGGGAGCGCTGCGGCCCTCCGCCGTTCCGGCCTCCGCCCAGAGCGGCGGCGTCCCGGGCGGGCCCGACTCGGTGCTCCGGAAAATTTTCACCGGCAGCGGCATGGTCTCCGTGCTCGCCGTACTGCTCGCCCTCATCCTCGGCGGTTTGCTGATCGCCAGCACCGACAAGACGGTCAGCGCGGCAGCGGGCTACCTCTTCGCCCGGCCCAGCGACTTCTTCTCCGCTGTCTGGTCCGCGGCCACCCGGTCCTACGTGGCCCTCTTCCAGGGCTCCGTGTTCAACCCACGCGGCAGCGGTGCGGCCGGGCAGTTCGCCCCGCTGATGGAAACCCTCACCATCGCCACGCCGCTGATCACCGCCGGCCTGGGCGTCGCCCTGGCGTTCCGCGCCGGCCTGTTCAACATCGGCGCCCAGGGCCAGATCATCATGGCCGGCATCCTCGCGTCCTGGGTCGGCTTCGCGCTGCACCTGCCGATGGGCCTGCACCTGCTGCTGGTCCTGGTGGCCGGCATCCTCGGCGGTGCGCTCTGGGCCGGCCTGGTCGGGTTCCTCAAGGCCCGCACCGGCGCCCACGAGGTGATCCTGACGATCATGTTCAACTACATCGCGCTGTACTTCCTGCGCTACCTGCTCAACACGCCGGCGTTCCAGCGGCCCGGCGAGACGAACCCGATCTCGCCGATCCTGGACCCCAGCGCCGTCTACCCGCAGATCCTGGGCACCCAATACCGGCTGCACCTGGGCTTCCTCCTGGCCATCGCGGCAACCGTCTTCGTCTGGTGGGTGCTGAACCGCTCCACGATCGGCTTTGAATTCCGCGCGGTCGGCGCCAACCCGAAAGCGGCCCTGACCGCCGGCATCAACGTGCCGCGCGCCACCATCCTGGTGATGGCCATCGCGGGCGCCCTCGCCGGCATGTCCGGCGTCGCGCAGGTGGCCGGCACCGAAAAGGTCCTCACCGACGGCGTCGCGGCCACCTACGGATTTGATGCCATCACGGTCGCACTGCTGGGACGTTCGACGCCGTGGGGCACTTTCGCCGCGGGCCTGCTGTTCGGCGCCTTCCGCGCCGGAGCCGTCCAGATGCAGATCCAGACCGGAACCCCGATCGACATTGTGCTGGTCGTCCAGTCACTGATCGTGCTCTTCATCGCCGCACCGCCGCTGGTCCGCGCGGTGTTCGGCCTGAACCCGCGCAAGAAGAAGTCATCCCCGGCCGCCAAGTCCAAGAAGGCCGCAACCACCGGAGTAGCAGCATGAGCACAACAGCAACGTCGCCCCAGCCGGGGAAACCGCAGCCGGCGCCCCGCGACGGCGACGCTCCCGAAGCCAAGCAGCACGCCACCGCCGTGACCGCAAAACCGGTGACCTGGAAGCTCCCGGTCACCCTGGCCGTGCTCGCCGTCGTGGGCTTCGTCTTCTTCGGCCTGATGGGGCCGCACCAGACCGCAAAGTTCGGGATTTCCACCGGCAGCGACTTCTTCCAGTTGCCGGCCCTGGAAATTCCGGCGTTCCTCGGCGGCGTCGTCCTCTCCGTGGCCATGCTGGCGCTGGCCGCGTACGCCGTCGTCCTCAAGACCCGGGACCGCCGGGTTCCCGGCTGGGTCACGGTCGCCTTCATCGTGCTGTTCGTCGCCGCGTTCCTGATCTGGGTGGTCGGCGGGGCCCGCACCACGAGCATCTCCCTCGCGGGGCTGATCGCCGGGTCCGTGACGCTGGCGGTGCCGCTGGTGTTCGGCTCCCTCTCCGGGGTGCTCTGCGAACGCGTCGGCGTCGTAAACATCGCGATCGAAGGCCAGCTGCTGGGCGGTGCCTTCACGGCCGCGATCATCGCCACGCTCACGCACAACCCCTTCCTGGGCCTGCTCGCGGCGGCCGTCGCGGGCGCGCTCGTCTCGATGGTCCTGGCGCTGTTCAGCATCAAATACGTGGTGAACCAGATCATTGTCGGCGTGGTGCTCAACGTCCTGGTCTCCGGCGTGACCGGCTTCCTGTTCAGCACCGTCATGCAGGCGGACAAGGAGAAATTCAACTCCCCGGCGCACCTGGACCCGATCACCATCCCGGTCCTCGGCGACATCCCGCTGATCGGGCCGATCCTTTTCAAGCAGTCCCTGATCGGCTACCTGATGTACATCGCCGTGATCGTGGTCTGGGTGGGGCTGTTCAAGACCAAGTGGGGCCTGCGCGTCCGCGCCGTCGGCGAGCACCCCCAGGCCGCCGACACCATGGGCATCAAGGTCAACGCAACCCGTTTCTGGAACGTCACCCTCGGCGGCGCCATCGCCGGGATCGGCGGCAGCTTCTTCACCCTTGTCGCGATCGACAGCTTCACCAAGGAGATCTCCGGCGGGCGCGGCTTCATCGCCCTGGCCGCGCTGATCTTCGGCCGCTGGAACCCGATCGGCGCCTTCTTCGCCGCGTTGCTGTTCGGCTTCGCCGACAACCTGCAAAGCATTGTGACGATCATCGGCACCCCGGTGCCGAGCCAGTTCATGGCGATGCTGCCGTACCTGGTGACGGTACTCGCCGTCGCCGGACTGGTCGGACGCTCCCGCCCGCCGGCGGCCAGCGGCATCCCGTACGTGAAGGGCTGATGATGGCAGACTCCACGAACGACGCCGGGGCCCCGGCCTCCGGCGTCGACTGGGCGGCGCTTGAAGCGGCCGCCGTCGCGGCCATGAAGAACGCCTATGCGCCGTATTCGAAGTTCGCGGTGGGGGCCGCGGCCCTCACCGCCGACGGCCGGATCGTCAGCGGCTGCAACGTCGAAAACGCCAGCTACGGGCTCACGCTGTGCGCCGAGTGCGCGCTGGTCGGCAACCTGCACATGACCGGCGGCGGCGCGCTGCGCGCCTTCTACTGCGTCGACGCGGACGGCAATGTGCTGATGCCGTGCGGGCGCTGCCGGCAACTGCTCTACGAATTCCGGGCCCCGGACATGGAACTCATGACCACTCAGGGCATCAAGACGATGGACCAGGTGCTGCCCGACGCATTTGGCCCCCAACACCTGGAGGAAACCCGGTGACACAGCCAACCCACAACACCGAGGCGTTCGACGCCGTCGACATCATCCGCATCAAGCGGGACAAAGGCGTGCTCAGCGCCGCCCAGATCGACTGGACAATCGATGCCTACACCCGCGGCGCCATCGCCGACGAACAGATGGCCGCCCTGAACATGGCCATCCTGCTCAACGGCATGGACCGTGCCGAGATTTCGCGCTGGACCGCGGCGATGATCGCCTCCGGCGAGCGGATGGACTTCTCCAGCCTGCGCCGGCCCGACGGCGGCGTGAAGGCGACCTCGGACAAGCACTCCACCGGCGGTGTGGGGGACAAGATCACCCTCCCGCTGGCCCCGCTCGTGGCCGTGTTCGGCGTCGCCGTGCCGCAGCTCTCCGGCCGCGGCCTCGGCCACACCGGCGGCACCCTGGACAAGCTCGAGTCCATCCCCGGCTGGCGTGCGGCGCTGAGCAACGAGGAGATGCTGGCCCAGCTGCAGGACGTCGGAGCCGTTATCTGCGCGGCCGGCGCCGGCCTGGCCCCGGCCGACAAAAAGCTCTACGCACTGCGCGACGTGACCGGTACGGTCGAGGCCATTCCGCTGATCGCGTCCTCGATCATGAGTAAGAAGATCGCCGAGGGCACCGGTTCGCTGGTCCTGGACGTCAAGGTGGGCAGCGGCGCCTTTATGAAGGACGAGGCGCGTGCCCGGGAACTGGCCGAGACCATGGTGGCTCTGGGCAAGGACGCCGGTGTCAACACGGTGGCGCTGCTGACCAACATGAACACGCCCCTGGGCCTTACCGCCGGCAACGCGATCGAGGTCGAGGAATCCGTGGAGGTCCTGGCCGGCGGAGGCCCGGAGGACGTCGTCGAACTTACCGTCCGGCTGGCCGAAGAGATGCTGGCCTGCGCGGGGGTGCACGACGCCGATCCGCGCGCCGCGCTCAAGGATGGCCGCGCCATGGACGTCTGGAACCGGATGATCGAAGCGCAGGGCGGCGACCCGCGCGCCGCGCTGCCGGTGGCCAAGGAATCCGAGACGATCTACGCGCCGGCCGACGGTGTGCTGGTGGAGCTCGATGCGATGGCCGTCGGTGTCGCCGCCTGGCGCCTGGGGGCCGGGCGGGCCCGCAAGGAGGACCAGGTCCAGGCCGGCGCCGGGGTGCGGATGCACGCCAAGCCGGGCGCCACGGTCCGTGCCGGTGAGCCGCTGATGACCCTGCTGACGGATACGCCGGAGAAATTCGACCGGGCCAAGGACGCCCTGGAGCACGCCGCCGTGATCGCCCCCGAAGGATCCCGTCCGGCGCAGCAGCTCATCATCGACCGCATCGCCTAACCCCCGCCGGATCTAAGCCCCGGATGCTCTCACTTATGGTCCTTAACCCCCTGGCCCAGGGACCATAAGTGAGAGAGCAACCACCGCCCAGGGGCCGGCCGGGACCGGGCAGTACACTGGCAACACAGCATTCCGGGAGAAACCGGGCACCGCCGTGCGTTAGGAAACCGTGCAGGCAATCAACGACTTCATCCTGGCAGCCGCAGGCCAACCCTGGGTCCTGGTCCTGGTGTTTGCGTGCTGCCTGATTGACGGCTTTTTCCCGCCCGTCCCCAGCGAATCGGTTGTGGTCGGGCTGGCCGCCGTCGCCGCCTCCGCGCAGGTGCCCAACCCGCTCCTGCTGGCCGGCGTGGCAGCCGCCGGCGCGTTCTCCGGGGATAACGTCGCCTACCTGATCGGCCGGGCCACCGGAACCGGACGCTGGGCGTGGATGCGCGGGTACCGGGCCCAGCGGGCATTCCTCTGGGCCGGCCGCGAACTGCGCAAACGGCCGGCCTCGCTGATCATGGTTGCCCGCTTTGTGCCGATCGGCCGGGTGGCCGTCAACCTCACCGCCGGCGCCACCAACTACCCGCGCACCCGCTTCGTCGGGCTGACCGTGCTGTCGGCGCTGCTGTGGGCCGGATACTCGGTTGCGATCGGATTGTTCTTCGGCCAGTGGTTCGAGGAAAACCACCTGCTGGGTGCCACCATCGCCATCATCTGCGCAATCATCCTCGGAATTGGGATCGACCTGCTCCTAGGCAAGGTGCGCGGGCGGGCGCCGGCGGACCTCCGGAGCGAGGACAAGGCCGTACCGCCAGCTGACGGCTAGTCCGGCTGCGGTCCGGTCCACGCCGACGGCGGAATCAGCGGCGGACGCGTAGCGCCGGATGCCCCGCCCGTGGGACACTTAGGTGCGATTCGCGTCACGCCAGTGCCGTATGCCTATGCACGTATATTTTTGTCCGTCCCGGGTTTCGTCCGCACCCCTCAGCTTTCTAGGAGCACAGCACGCGTGGAGTTCATCAATGAGGCTGTACTCCATGCCGCCGGCCAGTGGTGGATCTATCCCCTCCTGCTGGTGTTCTTTTTTGTTGACGGGTTCGCGATGGTGGTCCCGAGCGAGACGCTGATCGTGGCCCTGGCCGCGTATTCGCGGACCAGCGGCGAACCGAACCTGTGGATCCTCGGCCTGACGGCACTGGTCGGCGCCATCGCCGGCGACAACATGGCCTACCTGCTGGGCAGCAAAATCGGCATCGAACGGTTCCGCTGGATGCGCCGGCCCAAGGTCCAGCGCGTCTTCGCCTGGGCCCGGTATGAACTGGAAAAGCGCGGTGCCGTGCTGATCTTCACCGCCCGCTACATCCCCTGGGGCAGGGTCGCCGTCAACTACGTCGCAGGAAGCACCGGGTTCCCGCACCGCAAGTTCTTCTTCCTGGATGCCTTCGCCTGCCTCACGTGGGTGGCTTATTCGCTCGGCATCGGCCTGCTGGCCAGTTCCTTCCCCTGGCTGCACCACAACCCGCTCCTGAGCGCCGGGATCGCCGTCGTTTTCGCGATCGTGCTGGGGGTCCTCGTCGACCACGCGCTGCGCTGGTGGCACAAGCGGCTGGCCCGGCACGATGAGCCGGCCGACGGCGGCGGCAGCGCAGCCGACGACACCCCTCCGGCCGGGCAGACCGGCGCGGCGGCGTCCGAGCCCGTGCTCAGCGCCCGCTCCCAGCAGACCGGCCCGTCCCGCAAGTAGCGCGCGGCGCCGTCCGACCCTATGGTTGGAACGTGACTGAGACTAATCTTGACGCTGCCCCTGACCTCGAATTCGACCTGAAGGGCCTCCCCAAGGTCTCCCTTCACGACCACCTGGACGGCGGGCTGCGCCCGGCCACCATCATTGAACTCGCCGAAAAGGCTGGCCACACGCTGCCCTCCACCGACCCGGTCGCGTTGGGGGAGTGGTTCCGCGAATCCGCCGACTCCGGCTCGCTGGTGCGCTACCTCGAAACGTTCGACCACACCATCGCCGTGATGCAGACCAAGGAGGGCCTGTTCCGCGTCGCCAAGGAATTCGTCGAGGACCTCGCCGACGACGGCGTGGTGTACGGCGAAGTGCGCTGGGCGCCGGAACAGCACCTGCAGCAGGGCCTGTCCCTGGATGAGGTCGTGGAAGCCGTCCAGGCCGGCCTCGATGCCGGCGTCGACGCCGTTGCCGAGACCGGCCGCGACATCCAGGTCGGCCAGCTGATCACCGCCATGCGGCACGCCGACCGCGGCCAGGAAATCGCCGAACTGGCCGTCCGCCACCGCTACAAGGGCGCCGTTGGCTTCGACATCGCCGGGGCCGAGGACGGTTTCCTGCCCTCCCGCTTCAAGGACGCCTTCACCTACCTCGCCCAGCACAATTTCCCGGCCACGATCCACGCCGGCGAGGCTGCCGGCCTGGAAAGCATCCAGTCCGCCCTGGTCGACGGACGCGCCCTGCGCCTGGGCCACGGCGTGCGCATCGCCGAAGACGTCACCGTCGAGTTCGAGGACGCCGACGACGCCGGCGCGGCGCCCGCCGGTGGCACCGAGAGCGACGAAGTGGACGACAAGATCGGCCTCGTGACCCTGGGCGAGCTCGCCAGCTGGGTCCGCGACCGCGGCATCGCCCTGGAAATCTGCCCGTCCTCGAACCTGCAGACCGGCGCTGTTGCCGGCTTCGGTGAGGGCATCGAAAGCCACCCGGTGGACATGCTCTACCAGCTGGGCTTCAACGTCACGATCAACACGGACAACCGGCTGATGAGCAACGTCACGCTCACCGACGAGTTCGAGCTGCTGGTGGAGACCTTCGACTACGACCTGGACGACCTGCTCGAGCTGACCCTGAACGCCGCCGAAGCCGCGTTCCTGCCGCTGGAGGAAAAGGAAGCGCTGGTCGAATACATCAACGAGGCCTACGCCGACCTTGGCTAATCAGGACACTCCGCGCACGCCGGGGCCGGCTCCGGAGACCGGGCCCGCTCCGGCGTGCGAGGTGGGGGAGCTGGTGGGGACCATCGCCGCGCTGCGCTCCCACTGCCCCTGGATGGGTGCCCTGAGCCACGAATCGCTTGTCGAATACCTCCTCGAGGAGGCGCACGAGGTGGCGGAAACGATTGAGGCCGGCAGCGGCGACGCCGAGCTGGCGGCCGAACTCGGTGACGTCCTGCTGCAGGTGGTGCTGCATGCCCGGCTCGCCGAGGAGCGCGGTGCCTTCACCTTCGACGACGTCGCCCGTGGCTTGCGGGAGAAGATGATCCGGCGGAACCCGCACGTCTTCCGCGCCGACGGCACCCTGCAGGACGCCTTCCCGGCCACGGTCCAGGAGATCGTGCTGACGTGGGATGCGGTCAAGAAGGCCGAGAAGCCCGGCCGGGGCCACGCCTTCGAGGGGGTCCCCGCCGCGCTGCCCGCGCTGGCCCGGGCGCAAAAACTCTTGGACCGGGCCGAACGCGCCGGCCTGGCCGCGGTGGCCGCCGGCGTCGTGCCCGTACCCGAGGACGCCGCGGCAACCGCAACGACCCCCGCCGTGCCCGCGACGGAAGAGGAGCTCGGCGAGCTGCTGTTCGGCCTCGTCGCGGCCGCCCGCCGCAACGGCCTCGACGCCGAACGCGCCCTGCGCGGAGCCAACCGCCGCTTCCAGGACACCGCGGCCGGCGGAGCGGCGGCAGCCCCGAGTCCGGGGGCTGGAAGCTTTCCGTAACTTATCCCACTCTCGACTAGGCTAGGGGGCGACGAGGACGTCGGTTTCCAGCTTGATCCACCGCTAAGTTTCCAGCAACCAGATTCCCAGCAAATCGCTTCACCCAAAGGAGCATATTCATGGCGCTTATCGATGCCATCCACGCCCGCGAGATCCTCGATTCCCGCGGCAACCCGACCGTAGAAGTTGAAGTTCTGCTCTCCGACGGCCAGATCGGCCGCGCCGCAGTTCCCTCCGGCGCCTCCACCGGCGAACACGAGGCCGTGGAACTCCGCGACGGCGACAAGGGCCGTTACCTCGGCAAGGGCGTCCAGAAGGCCGTCGACGCGGTCATCGACCAGATCGCCCCGGCCCTCATCGGCTTCGACGCCACCGACCAGCGCAGCATCGACCAGTCGATGATCGACCTGGACGGCACCGCCAACAAGAGCAAGCTGGGCGCCAACGCGATCCTGGGCGTCTCGCTCGCCGTCGCCAACGCCGCAGCAGCTTCCGCCGACCTGCCGCTCTACAAGTACCTGGGCGGCCCCAACGCGCACGTCCTGCCGGTGCCGCTGATGAACATCCTCAACGGTGGCTCGCACGCCGACTCCGACGTGGACATCCAGGAATTCATGGTCGTCCCGCTCGGCGCCGAAACCTTCTCCGAGGGACTGCGCTGGGGCGTTGAGGTTTACCACGCGCTCAAGGCCGTGCTGCAGTCCAAGGGCCTGGCTACCGGCCTCGGCGACGAGGGCGGCTTCGCCCCGAACCTGCCGTCCAACCGCGCCGCGCTGGACCTGATCCAGGAAGCCATCAAGAACGCCGGCTACACCCCGGGCAAGGACATCGCCCTGGCCCTGGACGTCGCCTCCTCCGAGTTCTTCAAGGACGGCTCCTACCAGTTCGAAGGCAAGACCCTCAGCTCCGTCGAGATGAGCGCCTACTACGCCGAACTCGTGGCCGACTACCCGCTGGTCTCCATCGAGGATCCGCTGGATGAGAACGACTGGGAGGGCTGGAAGACCCTCACCGACTCGATCGGCGACAAGGTCCAGATCGTGGGTGACGACCTGTTCGTCACGAACCCGGAGCGCCTGCAGACCGGCATCGATTCGAAGACGGCCAACTCGCTGCTGGTGAAGGTCAACCAGATCGGTTCGCTGACCGAGACGCTCGACGCCGTGTCCCTGGCCCAGCGCGCCGGCTACACGACGATCACCTCGCACCGCTCCGGCGAAACCGAGGACACCACGATTGCCGACATCGCCGTGGCCACCAACGCGGGGCAGATCAAGACCGGCGCCCCGGCCCGGTCCGAGCGCGTCGCCAAGTACAACCAGCTGCTGCGGATCGAAGAGGAACTCGACGACGCCGCACGGTACGCCGGGCGCAGCGCGTTCCCGCGTTTCAAGGGCTAGTACCCGCAAAAACCAGGAACCGGTGGCTATGGTGGAAAGACCATGGCCACCGGTTCTGTTTTGGCCGGTTCTTTTTGGCCGGATCATTTTGGCCTGTTCGAAGGAGTGACATGGCAACCCGCCGTCCCAAGGTTCCCCGGGCAGCTGCTGCCGCCCCAAAGTCTGTGGACTTGAGGCGGGCGGAACCGGACGACGGCGGCGACGTCATCCGCGCGGACTTCGGCGGTATCCGCCACGGTGCCGGTCCGGTCGGCCGGACCGCCGTCCAGCACCCCGGAACGCCGGCCGAGACGACGCCGGGGACGGGGCGCCGCGGGCCAGCGGGTGCGACCCCGTCCGGCACAACGACGGCGTCCGGCGCAACGACGGCGCCCGGCACCAAGACGGCGTCCGGCACCAAGACTGCGGGGGCTGCCGCTCCGGCCGCCGGACGCGGGGGAGCGGGAACCGGAACCGGGCAGCCCGGACCCGCCGACGGGCAGGACCCGGTACCGGCCAAGGCGTTCTCCGGCCGGCTGCTGGCCCTCGGCGTCGTGATGATCGCCATCACCATCATGCTGGCCCCCACCGTCCGGATCTTCCTCGAAAAACGTACCGAGATCGCGGAGCTGGAGGCCGACATCTCGGCCAAGCAGGCCAAACAGGCAGACCTCAAACGCGAGGTCTCCCGCTGGCAGGACCCGAACTACGTGAAGCAGCAGGCCCGCGACCGCATTAACATGGTTATGCCCGGCGAAACCGGCTACTGGGTCTACGGCAGCGATCTGCCCGCCGCGTCCTCCGCAGCCGGCTCCGCCGCAAGTTCAGCACAAAACCCGGCCAATCTGCCCTGGGTGGATTCCCTGTGGGAATCGATCCGGCGATCGGCAACAGACTAGGAGCGGCGCCCGCCGCCGGATCACCGCACCCCGGTTATCCCAACAGGGCAGGAAGGTGCCGCGCCAGTGGACGAGAACCAAGTGGACGAGTCCCAGCCAGGGGAACCCGGCGCAGCGACCGCGAAGGAGCCGGCCGGTTCGCGCCGGCCCTCGGCCCGCGACCTGGATGTGCTCAGCCGCCAGCTGGGCCGTCCGGTGCGGGACGTCGTCGAGATCCCGGCCCGCTGCGTCTGCGGCAACCCGCTCGTGGCGGCCACCTCGCCGCGGCTGAGCAACGGGACACCGTTCCCCACCACCTTCTACCTCACCCACCCGGTCATCACCTCCGCCGTGTCCCGGCTTGAGGCAGCCGGGCTGATGAACGAGATGAACGACCGGCTCGGGGCAGACGCCAGCCTGGCCGCGGATTACCGCGCCGCGCACGAGGCGTACCTGCAGTCCCGGGCGGAGATCGGCGTCCGCTCCGGGATCGGGGCCGTCCCGGAAATCGACGGGATCTCCGCTGGCGGCATGCCCACCCGAGTGAAGTGCCTGCACGTCCTGGTGGGACACTCGCTGGCCGCCGGGCCCGGCGTCAATCCGCTCGGTGACGAGGCCGTCGCCGCCATCAGCGAGTGGTGGACCCCGGAGCGGTGCTACTGCGACGGGGCCTGGGACACCGGCGGGGAGGCCCCCTCCCGGGACCTGAGCCGGCACGGACCGCAGGGCCTGCCGGACATCGTCGGCCGGCCCGCGCCGGTGCGGAAGTCCCGCGCTGCTGACACGGCCGACGACACCGCCGGAGCCGGCCAGTGAGCCGCGTCGCCGCCATCGACTGCGGCACCAACTCCATCCGCCTGCTCATCGCCGACGTCGGAACTGCCGCCGGCGGCGCCGCCGCCGGCAGCGCGCCGAAACTCACCGACGTCGTCCGTGAAATGCGCGTCGTCCGGCTTGGCCAGGGCGTCGATGCGACCGGGGAATTCGCGCAGGAGGCGCTGGACCGCACGCTGGCGGCCACCCGCGACTACGCCGAACTGATCCGCCGCCACGGTGCCGGGAAGGTCCGGTTCGTCGCCACCTCGGCCACCCGGGATGCCCGCAACCGTCAGGTCTTCATCGACGGAGTCCGCGAGCTGCTCGGTGTCGAACCCGAAGTGATCAGCGGCGACGAGGAGGCTGCGCTGTCCTTCGCGGGCGCCAGCAGCGTGCTGCCCTCACGCGGCACCGACCCGGTACTGGTGGTCGACCTCGGCGGCGGCAGCACCGAATTCGTGCTCGGCGACGCCAACGGCGTGATCGCCGCGAAATCGGTCGACGTCGGGTGCGTCCGGATGACCGAACGGCACTTGCAGGACGACCCGCCGACGGCGGGGCAGATCAGCGCGGCGGAGGCCGACGTCGACGCCGCCATCGACCAGGCGGCCCTGACCGTTCCCCTCGGCCGTGCCACGGCCGTGATCGGCGTCGCCGGATCGGTCACCACCATCACCGCCCACGCGCTGAAGCTGCCCGAATACTCCCCGGCGGCCATCCACGGCACGGAACTGGACCTGGCGACCGCCGGTGAAGCGTGTACCTCGCTGCTGGAAATGACCCGGGAAGAACGTGCCGCCCTGCCCTACATGCACCCTGGTCGGGTGGACGTGATCGGCGCCGGCGGCCTGGTCTGGCGCCGCGTCCTGGAACGCATGGCGGACGTCACAGACGGCCGCATCAGCACTGCCCTCACCAGTGAACACGATATTCTTGACGGGATTGCCCTGAGCATCAGCTAGTTCCGCGCCCGCACCGGCGCCGCCCGGCAGAGGCGGGCCCGGGTGCGGGCAGCCCCCCACCGACTGCCGCGCCGCGGCTCGGTGGCGCCCGCAGAAATACCGCCGATTGGACCCGAATGACCAGAGCAACAGCCCGGCACCGACGGACCGCCTCCGCATTGATGGCCCTGGCCCTTGCCTGCGGCAGCTTTGCCGGCGCCCTCTCGGCTGCTCCGGCCGCCCACGCCGACAGCACCCGGGACAAGGAATACTGGCTGGCCGGCTCCGGGATCAAAAAAGCCTGGGAAGTGTCCAAAGGCGCCAACGTCAAGGTCGCCGTGATCGACAGCGGCGTGGACGGCAAACATCCGGACCTCAAAGGCGTGCTGGCCGGCGGCACGGACGTGTCCGGCGCCGGCGGCGCAGACGGGCTGAAGAGCATCGGCGCCAAACCCGAGCACGGCACCCTCGTCGCAACCATGCTGGCCGGCCGCGGACACCAGCCCTCGAAATCCACCGCCAGCCCCAGCCCCAGCCCCAGCCCCTCGGACTCACCGGCGGTCGGCAAGGACGGAATCGTCGGCGTCGCCCCCGAGGCCGAGATCCTGTCCGTGTCCACCTGGCTGGGGTCGGCCAACCCCGGCGGCAAGAGCGACCAGGACCAGATCCCCGAAGCCGTCCGCTGGGCGGTCGACCACGGCGCCCAGGTCATCAACATCTCGCTCGGCAGCACGTCGCCGGAGTGGCCGCAAAGCTGGGACGCGGCATTCCTGTATGCGGAGCAGAAGGACGTGGTCATTGTCTGCGCGGCGGGCAACCGCGTCGGCGGCAACATCCAGGTGGGCGCCCCGGCAACAATTCCCGGGGTCCTGACCGTGGCGGGACTGAACCGCAAGGGCGTCGCCAGCATCGATTCCTCGTCCCAGGGCATCAGCATCGGTGTCGCCGCCCCGGCCGAGGACCTCGTCGGCGGAATGCCCGGCGGCGGCTACGCCGAGTGGGCCGGCACCTCCGGCGCCACACCGATCGTCGCCGGGGTCGCGGCACTGATCCGCTCCAAGTGGCCCGAAATGCCCGCCAAACAGGTCATCAACCGTATCGTCAGCACGGCCAAGGACGCCGGCGTTCCGGGTAAGGACCCGCTGTACGGCTTCGGCGTGCTCGACGCCGAGGCCGCGCTCAAAGCCGACGTTCCCGAAACCAAGGTCAATCCGCTGGGAACGATTTCCGACTGGATCCGGGTGCACCGCCGGGGAAACCCGGTCCGCACCCCGGCCGCGGCCGTCCCCACCCCCTCGAGCGCGGCGCCGACCCTGCCCGAGGCCACCGTACCGGCCGCGGTCGCGCCGTCACCGGCGGACAGCGCCGTCCCGGCGATGGTGGTGCTGGGCTTCGGCGGGCTGTTCCTGTGCATCATTGCTGCCGCTGTCCTGCAGTTGCGGCGTACGCTCCGCGGCCCCGGGGCCGCCGCCGACGCCGCGGGCAACACCGGGGGCAACACCGGGTCCGGCCCAACGCCGGACAGCCCCGGCAACGCCGATGCGGGGCCGCCGCGGACCGGCACCCCGGAGAGTTAGTGAAGGTTTTCACAAACTACGGTATTCTTGAACCATGGCATCCACTCCTCAGCTCCAGGACCGTCCCAGGGTACTCGTCGTCGGCGGCGGGTACGTCGGCCTGTACGTAGCCCTCAAACTGCAGAAGAAGATCGCGAATGCCGGTGGCATCGTCACCGTCGTTGATCCGCTGCCCTACATGACCTACCAGCCGTTCCTGCCGGAAGTTGCCGGCGGAAACATCGAGGCCCGGCACGCCGTCGTCTCGCACCGCAGGCACCTCAAGCAGACCGAACTGATCGAGGGCCGCGTCACCTCGATCGACCACGCCAACCGCACGGCCGTGGTGGCCCCGGCCGACGGCGGCGAGAACTTCGAGATCCCCTACTTCGACGTCGTGCTGGCCGCCGGCGCCATCACCCGCACATTCCCGATCAAGGGCCTCGCGGACAAGGGCATCGGCCTGAAGACCATCGAGGAAGCCGTGGCGCTGCGCAACAGTGTCCTCGAGCGGATCGAAGCCGGCTCGCTGATGACCGACCCGGCCGAACGCGCCCGTGCCCTCACCTTCGTCGTCGTCGGCGGCGGCTTTGCCGGCATCGAGTGCCTCACCGAAATGGAAGACCTGGCCCGCGCCGCGGTCAAGAACAACCCGCGCGTCCAGCAGGAGGAAGTCCGCTTCGTCCTGGTCGAAGCCATGGGCCGCATCATGCCCGAGGTCACCGCCAAGCAGGCCGACTGGGTTGTCGAGCACCTGCGCAGCCGCGGCATCGAGGTGCTGCTGAACACCTCGCTGGACAACGCCGAGGGCTCCCTGAAACTGATCAACCTGCCGGACAAGACCCCCGCGCAGGAATTCGAGTCCGACACCCTGGTCTGGACTGCCGGCGTTCAGGCCAACCCGATGGTCCGCTCCACCGACTTCCCGCTCGAACCCCGGGGCCGCGTCCGTGTTCTTCCGGACCTGCGCGTTTCCGGCGACGAGGGCATCATCGAGAACGCCTGGGCCGCCGGCGACGTTGCGGCCGTGCCGGACCTCACCGGCAGCGGCCTGCCGGACGGAACCTGCGTCCCGAACGCCCAGCACGCGCTGCGGCAGGCCAAGCGCCTCGCCAAGAACCTGTGGGCCTCCCGGTGGGACAAGGAACTCAAGGACTACAAGCACAAGAACCTCGGCGCGGTCGCCGGCTTCGGCCAGTGGAAGGGCGTTGCCAACATCAACCTGCTGGGCCGCATCGGCCTGAAGGGCCCGTTGGCCTGGCTTGCCCACCGCGGCTACCACGGCCTGGCCATGCCGACCGTGGAGCGCAAAATCCGCGTGATCTCCGGCTGGTTCTGGACCCTGTTCCTCGGCCGGGACACCACCCAGCTGATGGACCTCGACAACCCCCGCGGCGCTTTTGTGGCCGCAGCGACGCCGGCCCCGAAGCCGGCGCCGGCCGCCGAGAAGCCGGCCGACGCTCCCGCCAAGGAGACTGCGACGGCCAGCGCCAAGTAGCCTGCAGCAGCCCGACGGCGGCGGCCGTTCCCTCACGGGGGAGCGGCCGCCGCCGTCGTTAACGGGAGGGCCGGCCGCCGCGCCCCGGCGGCCACAAACTGCCGGCCCGGCCGACCGCCCAGCCGCCCGATTGGCCGCCCGATTGGCCGGAGGGCAGCCCGACCTGCCTAGACTTGGGCCATGACACCCGCTGAAAAGGACCTGTCCACCCTGCTGGCGACGATGCACCCGGTGGTCCGCGAGGGCGAGTACGTCTACGCCCTCTGGCCGCACGGCAAACCCCTGGCCGGCCACGTCGCCGCCGCCGTCCGCGAGGCCGAGGGCCTGACCGTGGTGCTGCCCCGTGCCGATGCCGACTCGCTGGGCCTGGACTACGACTTCGTGGCGGCCTGGATCACGCTGCAGGTGCATTCGGCGCTGGAGGCCATCGGACTCACCGCCGCCGTCAGCGCCGCCCTCACCGAGGCCAAGATCAGCTGCAACGTCCTGGCCGGCTTCCACCACGATCATTTGCTGGTTCCGGTGGCCGAAGCCGAGCGGGCCCTCGAAGTCCTCCACGAACTGTCGCTGAAAAGCCGTGCCGCGGTGGGCGGAGCGCCGGCGGCGGTTCCGGAACTGGTCCTGCGCGACGAACAGCCCGCGGACCGGCCGGCACTGCTGGCCCTCACTGCGGCTGCCTTCGCCATCTCGCCGGTGACCGGACTGCCGGTGGAAGGGGAACCGGAGGAAGTCCAGCTGCTGCGGCGGCTGTTCGAATGCGGAGAGTACCTGCCGGAGTTCAGCATTGTCGCCGAGCTCGACGGCGAGATCGTCGGCCACGTCATCAGCACCCGCGGCTGGGCAGGTGAGCTGCAGTTGCTGGGACTGGGCCCGATCGGGGTGGTGCCGCGGCTGCAGCGGCACGGGATCGGATCCGCGCTGATGAAGGAAACCATCAGCCGCGCCAACGCCGCGGGGGAGCGGGGCATCGCGCTGCTCGGCAGCCCGGAGTACTACGCCCGATTCGGCTTTGTCCCCTCCACCTCCCTCGGCGTCCAGGCACCCGACGCTTCTTGGGGCGACTACTTCCAGCTGCTGCCGCTCGCCCTCTGGCCCGGCGGCGTCAGTGGAACGTTCTGTTACGCCGGGCCCTTCGACGTGCCGCCGGCCGCCTCGTAGCGGCTCCCGGCGGGATACCATGGACCGGGCGCCCCAGTAGCCCAATTGGCAGAGGCAGCGGACTTAAAATCCGCGTGTTGTGGGTTCGAGTCCCACCTGGGGCACTTTCCAATGGCCGGTGACGCCGCCACACCCGGGCCCGCACCGGTCCTGGCCTGCCGGCGCGGGACCAAAAATCCCCTGCGGGCTCCCGGCCCGGCATCGCCCCTTCCCGGGGGCTGATTTCCTCTATGCAACGAGTGTTATAAGGATGTGACCGTAGTCACTTATGTTCAGGCGGAAATTGCATTAGCTTGAATCTAAATCAGGAACACCTGATCTTTCGCATCAAAGGCCGTTCGCACCTTTAGATCGAGGAGATTTCTCTATGACTTCACTCCCCCAGGTGGCGCCGCGCATTGCTAAGCTCACAGCGCTTAGCCTCGGCGTCGCCCTTCTGGCTACGGCTTGTGGCGGCTCGTCCACGCCGTCGGCAACCGGCTCAGGTTCGGCATCCGCCCAGGCTGCCGGTATCGCCTGCCCGCCCCCGAGCGCAACCGGCGGGACCACCAGCTCGGCCAGCGCGGAAGGTTCCGTGCCCGCATCCTCGACCACCACGCCGACCCCGCTCAAGATCGGCTCGCTGCTGCCGACCACCGGTTCGCTGGCCTTCCTCGGCCCGCCCGAAATCGCGGGCGTCAACCTTGGCATCAAGGAAGTCAACGACGCCGGCGGCGTCCTTGGCAAGCCCGTCCAGGTCATCCACCGCGACTCCGGCGACACCAAGACGGACATCGCCACGCAGTCCACCACCGCGCTGCTGGGCCAGGGCGTCAGCGCCATCATTGGTGCCGCCTCCTCGGGCGTCTCCAAGACGGTCATCAACCAGATCACCGGTGCCGGCGTCATCCAGTTCTCGCCGGCCAACACCTCGCCGGACTTCACCACTTGGGATGACAAGGGCCTCTACTGGCGCACCGCTCCCTCGGACGTCCTGCAGGGCAAGGTCCTCGGCAACTACATGGCCACCTGTGGCGCCCAGACTGTCGGCATGATCGTTTTGAATGACGCCTACGGCACGGGCCTGGCCAAGAACGTCAAGTCCGCGGTGGAGTCCGCCGGCGGCAAGGTCGTGGCAGAAGAGCTCTTCAACGAGGGCGATTCGCAGTTCAGCAGCCAGGTCGACAAGGTCCTCGCGGCCAAGCCGGACGCGATCGCCCTGATCACGTTCGACCAGGCCAAGAGCATCGTTCCGCTGATGACGGGCAAGGGCGTCAAGCCCACCCAGATCTTCATGGTGGACGGCAACATGTCCGACTACAGCAAGGACTTCAAGCCGGGCACCCTGAAGGGCGCCCAGGGCACCATCCCGGGCACCTTCGCCAAGGACGACTTCAAGAAGAAGCTCCTTGCGATTGATCCGGCGCTGAAGGATTACAGCTACGCAGGCGAGTCCTACGACGCCGTGAACCTGCTCGCGCTGGCGTCCGAGGCAGCCAAGAGCACCAAGGGCGTCGACATCGCCAAGCAGCTCAAGGCAGTCTCCGAAGGCGGCGAGAAGTGCAACAGCTACGCCTCCTGCGTCACCCTGCTCCGCAACGGCAAGGACATTGACTACGACGGCCAGTCCGGCCCCGTAACCTTCTCCGACGCCGGCGACCCGACGGAAGCCTACATCGGCATCTACGAGTTCCAGGATGACAACAGCTACAAGCCCGTCAAGGAAGAGTTCGGCAAGCTCTAAAGCCGCAGTCTCCCCGACACCCAACGAACCCCCGTCCGCTTCGGACGGGGGTTCGTTGCGTGCGGGTGAGGTGCGCCAGGACCGTCCCCGCACGTCACACCCGGCAGACTCGTGGCCGGTACCGGACCGTTCTCCGCCGGAAACCTGTCCATCGCGCCGGGCGAAGGTCCAATGCTCTGCGCTGCGTGACGCCCCTCGCCAGGCCGGCGGCGGCGCCGCCCTGAGGCTGCAGAAGCGGATAAGCGCTAGGGAATCGGACCAAGGCTGCGCGGATCCGGGGTGCGCCGGTCCGGAACCGGTGCGCAAAAGTGGCTGTCTCCGGAGCCCGGACATGCAGAGGGGCCGCCACCGGTGCGGTGACGGCCCCTCCGGGATGGTTCCCGGGTTTGCTGCGGCGGCCTAGTCGACGGTGTCGGCCAGGGTGCCCAGGTAGAGCTGGATGACCTTGGGATCCTTCATGAGTTCGCGTCCGGTGCCCGTGTACGCGTCCTTGCCCTGGTCCAGGACGTAGCCGCGGTCACAGATCTGCAGGCAGCGGCGCGCGTTCTGTTCCACCATGATGACGGAGACGCCGGCCCGGTTGATCTCGTGCACCCGCAGGAACGTCTCGTCCTGTTTGACCGGGGAGAGGCCGGCAGACGGCTCGTCGAGCAGCAGTACGGCCGGGTCCATCATCAGGGCCCGCCCCATGGCCACCATCTGGCGTTCGCCGCCGGAGAGGGAACCGGCCCGCTGGGCGCGGCGCTTGGCCAGCTCCGGGAACAGCTCCGCGACAAAATCGAACCGTTCGGCGAAATCCTTCGGACGCTGGAACATGCCCATCTGCAGGTTCTCTTCGATGGTCAGGGCCGCGAACACGTTGTTCGTCTGCGGCACGAAGCCGACGCCCCGGCTCACCAGTTTGTTGGCCTTGAGCCCGGTGATGTCCTGGCCGCGGACCACGACCGAGCCGGAGTGGACCTTCACCAGGCCGAACATGGCCTTGAGCAGGGTCGACTTGCCGGCGCCGTTGGGCCCGATGATGCCGATCAGTTCACCCTTGCGGGCCTCGATGCTGCAGCCGTTGAGGATGTTCACGCCCGGGATGTAGCCGGCCACCAGGTCGGTGACCTTGACCACCGAATCGCCGTCGTATTCGTGCTTTGCGGCCGCCGCCGCTCTCGTGGCACTCATTCTGTGTCCTTCGTTGTGCTGTTCGGCTGCTGACCGGGGCGGGGGTCCTCGGCGCTGTGCCGGCCGTGCCCCGCGCCGGCGTCGGGCCCGTCCGTTTCGGACTTGAGCACGTCCGCGGAGATGATGCCAGCGTTCCCGGTGCCGACGATCGAGGCCTGGTCGGATTCGAGTTCGGCTGCGAGCTCCCGGACACCCTCCGAGTCACCAAGGTCGACGTCGTGGTGGGCGCCGAGGTAGGCGTCGATCACGGCCGGGTTCTTCATGACCTCGCCGGGCGGCCCCTCGGCCACGATCTTGCCCTCGGCCATCACCACCACCCAGTCGGCGATGTGGCGGACCATGTGCATGTCGTGCTCGACGAACAGCACGGTCATGCCCTCGGCCTTGAGATTCTTGATGTGGTCCAGCAGGGACTGGGTCAGCGCGGGGTTGACGCCGGCCATCGGCTCGTCGAGCATCACCAGTTTCGGCCGCACCATCAACGAGCGGGCCATTTCGAGGAGCTTGCGCTGCCCGCCGGAGAGCGAGGCGGCGTAGTCGTCTTTCTTGGCGTCGAGCTTGAACTTCGTCAGCAGGACGTTGGCTTCCTCGGTGATCTTCTTTTCCTGGCCGCCCCAGATCCCCCGGAAGAGCGCCTTGGAGAGCCGCTCGCCGGACTGGTTCGCCGCGCCGAGGCGCATGTTCTCCATAACGGTGAGCTTGCCCATGACCTTGGTCAGCTGGAAGGTGCGGACCATGCCCATCCGGGCCACCTTGTAGGAGGAGACGCCGGCCAGGCTGTGCCCCTCGAACTGCCACTTGCCCGAGTTCGGGGTGTCGAAGCCGGTCAGCAGGTTGAACAGGGTGGTCTTGCCCGCACCGTTGGGCCCGATCAGGGCCGTGATCTTATGCCGCGGGATTTCCAGGTAGTCGACGTCGACGGCGTTGACGCCGCCGAAGCTGCGGGTGACGTTCTCCGCCACCACAATGGGGTCGCGCTTCTTGCAGCCCGGAGCGATCTCGCCGGCCGCGATCGGGCTGGTGTCGGTCATGTAGTCGGTGGTCTCGGCGGCGCCGGCCGTGCCGGCACCTGCCTCTGGTTCTTGGCTGTGGATGCTCATGCGAACGCCAGCTCCTTCTTGTTGCCGAAGACGCCCTGGGGCCTGAAGATCATCAGCAGCATCAGTGCGACGCCGACGAGGATATAGCGCAGCTGGCCGGCCTGGACGGTGTTCAGCCATGTGACAGCGCCCGATTCGATCAGGCCATAGAGGATGCCCTGGGTCAGGGACAGCACGACCCAGAAGATCATCGCACCGACGACCGGGCCCAGCACCGTGCCGAGCCCGCCGAGCAGCAGGCAGGTGTAGAGGAAGAACGTCAGTTCCGTACCGTAGTTGGCCGGCTGCACCGCGCCGCGGGGGAGGGTGAACACCATGCCCGCGAGGGCGCCCAGGATGCCGCCGATGACCAGGGCCTGCATCTTGTAGGAGTAGACGTTCTTACCCAGTGAGCGGACCGCATTTTCGTCCTCACGGATGCCCTTGAGGACCCGGCCCCAGGGGCTGCGCATCAGCAGCCAGACCAGCAGGCAGCACACGATCACCAGGGCCCAGCCGACCACGCGGATAAAGAAGTCGCGGTTGTTCATGCCGAAGTAGTCCCCGTCCGGGAACGGGTTCATCGCGTAGAAGTCGCCCTCGAAGGCGGCCAGGCCGTTGGCCGAACCGGTCACGTCGGTCAGCTGGTTTGTCGTCACGATGTAGCGCACGATTTCCGCCGAGGCGATCGTCACGATCGCCAGGTAGTCGGCCCGCAGCCGGAGTGTGGGGATACCGAGCAGCAAGGCGAAGATGGCCGCGGCAACGACCGCGATCAGCAGGCCCACGAAGAACGGCACGTGGAACGTCAGGGTGGAGATGGCGAAGCCGTAGGCCCCCACCGCCATAAAGCCGGCCTGGCCGAAGTTCAACAGGCCCGAATAGCCGAAGTGCACCGCCAGGCCAAGGGCGGCAAGCGCGTACGCCGCCGTCGTCGGGCTGAACAGCTCGCCGGCAGCACTGGAAAGAATGAATCCGAAGTCCATGGTTGTCTCCTAACCCACGCGCTCGCGGCGGCCCAGGATGCCCTGCGGCCGGAACAAGAGGACAATAATCATGATGAACAGGGCTCCCACGTACTTGAGGTCGGCAGCGAGGCCGAACACGGTGGTCAGCTCCACGAAGATGCCGACGATGATGGATCCCAGCAGGGCGCCCCACACTGTGCCGAGGCCGCCGAGGGTGACACCGGCGAAGATGAGCAGCAGGATCTGGGAGCCCATGTCGAAGGTGACGCCGGGACGGTAATACGCCCAGAGGATGCCGCCGAGCGAGGCGAGCATGCCGCCGGTGACCCAGACGATCCGGATGACCGAGTCAACGTCGATGCCGGAGGCCGCGGCCAGTGCCGGGTTGTCGGCCACCGCGCGGGTGGCCTTGCCCAGCCGGGTCTTGAGCAGCACGACGCCGAGAATGGCGATGACCACGATGCTGATGAGCAGGGACCAGAGGTTGTTGGGCGAGATGGAAACCGGCCCGATCTGGATTTCCGCGCTCTGCGCGAAGGGCAGCTGCTGGGTGGCGCCGCCGAAGTAGAACTGGATCACGTAGCGGACGGCGAGGGCGAGGCCGATGCTGACGATCATCATCGGGACCAGGCCGGTGCCGCGGCGCCGCAGCGGCTTCCAGAGTCCGGCATCCTGGACGTAGCCGAACAGGCCGCCGCCCAGAAGCGCCAGAATGATGGAGAGCCAGAATGGCAGGTTCATCGCGTTGAAGCCGAACACCAGGACCGCGCCGAGGGTGACCATCTCGCCGTGCGCGAAGTTGGTCAGGCCGGTGGTGCCGAAGATCAGGGACAGGCCCACCGAGGCCAGGGCGAGCAGCAAACCGAAGCTCAGGCCAGCCACGAGGCGGTTAAGCAGGTTCTTGCCGAAGTCCTGCTGCTGGACGACGATGCCCTTGCCGAAGGCGAAGATCACCGAGAGGTTCGAGGTCTGGCTGAACGTGACCTTGCGCGGATTTTCCTGGCCCTCTGCGAGTTTGCGGCCGTCCGGAATCGTGGATTCATTGAGCTTGACCTCGTAGGTCCCCTGGGTGGGGACGCCGATTGACCAGGAGCCGTTTTCCGAGGATTTCGTTGTTCCGGTAAAACCTTCGCCGGTGGCCGTGATTTCGACCCCGCTCAGCGGGGTGCGGTCATCGCCGCGCAGGAAGCCGCTGATGCTGTTCTGGAACGTGGTGCTCGACGGGGATGGTGTCGGCGAGGGGGTGGCGGCCTGCGATGCCGGGGCGACGATGAGCAGAAGCGCGGCCACGGCGGCGAAAACGGCCCCCACAGCTTTCAGCATTCCGCCGCGCCGTCTCTGCGACAGGCCTTTCGGTGTGCTTCTCAAATTGAAAACCTCCACATGGGGATGGTCTGGGTTGCGCCATTGCAACCGCTGCGAACGGTCAGGGGACGGGCCGGTGGTGCGATGCGACCGAACGGGCTGCCCGAAGCAGCCGTCCGTTGTGATGTCCGTCACCCTGTTGGCCCAATGTTACAGCTAGGAAGGAACCGCCATTGCCGCTTCGAGCAGGGATAACGTCGCGATCGGGTAACAACCGTGAAGCCGGGGGCGCCATTAGCTTTAGCCCGGCTTAAGAAAACTTTTGTTGTTCCCGGCCCTTCCTTAACTGTCTGGCCGCAGGGCGTCCCCGGAGTAGGCCGAGGACCGGGGGAGTGCCAAACAGATCACGGTTGCGTTGCGGCCGGAACCGGCGGGAACTATCCCTGCCTCCCGGGCGTGTGAATTGGTAGCGTGAGTCGTAACGACCTTCACCACCGATCATCACCTACCCCCTTACCTGGAGGACACCAGCAATGGCACTTGGCGGAAACCCGATCTTCAACGGAAAGAACTTCCGTGGAGCCACCCAGGCGCCGCCGGCCCCCCGCGGGCAGGGCTACTCCCAGGGCCAGTTCGGTCAAAACGGCTACGCGGGAACGGCTACGGGCAGGGCCAGTATGGCCAGCCGCAGTACGGCCAGACCCAGGCCGGCTGGAATCCGGCGCAGCAGGCGATGAGCAACGAACAGCTGCAGGACCTGTATAACCGCCCGGCCGCCGGTCCGGCCGACAGCGGCCGGATGACCTTTGACGACGTGATCATGAAGACCGCGGCCTGCCTCGCCGCCGTGATTGCCGGTGCGGCCGTCACCCTGGTGGTGGCGCAGGGCCTGGCCTCCATGCTGATGATCGTGGGTGCGCTGGGCGGCTTTGTCCTGGCCATGGTAAACACCTTCAAGAAGCAGCCCTCGCCCGCCCTGATCCTGGCCTATGCCGCGCTCGAGGGCTTGTTCCTCGGCGGCCTGACCCGGATCCTCGACGGCATGTTCCCCGGCGTCGGTCTGCAGGCCGTGATCGGCACGCTCTCCGTCTTCACCGTGACCCTGCTGCTCTTCAGGAGCGGGAAGGTCAGGGCCACGCCGAAAGCCATGCGTTTCTTTATGATCGCCATGATCGGTTACGCCGTTTTCGCACTCATCAACATGGCGATGGTGATGACGGGCGCAGTGAAGGAGCCGTTCGGCCTCAGTACAAAACTGGAGATCTTCGGGATCCCGCTCGGCGTCTTCATCGGCGTGCTGGCGATCGGGCTTGCCGCCTTCTCCTTGATCATGGACTTCACGAGCATCGAAGCCGGCGTCCGCAGTGGCGCCCCGCAGCGTTTCTCCTGGACCGCAGCCTTCGGCCTTACGGTGACGCTGGTGTGGCTGTACGTCGAAATCATCCGCCTCTTGTCAATCCTCCGCGGGGACGAGTAGGTCTGGCGGCGGCAACGCTGCCTTGAGGCAAAAAAGGACCAGTTCATTCAGGGCCCCCTCTTGCGTTGCCTGGAGTTCTGCGCTGGGGCGTAGCCGTGCGCGGATGCCCGTGGATCTGGGCGGAAGGCAGCCGCACTTTGTTCAACGCCTGTTGACACGGCAATTGACAGCTTTTGACAAGCCGGCCCTGCCCATGGTGGAGTTGTTCATCCAGCGAATGGATTTTTTGCTGGGTGTAACTTCACCAACCATATGAATGGGGAATGGCATGAACGCACTGAAAGTCCAGAAGGTCGCTCGGGCGAGAACACCCAAAATCGTTCTCGCGCTCTTTGCAATTGGTGCTTTTGTTCTGGGGCCGCTGTCTCCGGTCGGCGGAAACGTTCAGGCAGCCAGTGCGGCGCCCTACGTCAGCTGTGACGCGGCGGTCTACAACAAGACTTACTCGGCGTCCATCCGGTGCGACGCTGCGTCCAACGCCCAGATTCGAATTCGAGCCACGTGTTACAACCTGGTGCCATTCCCGATCTTCGCCGGCAACAAATACACGCCATGGGAAAGCATCGCCGCTGGGACCTCAAAAACCATGTACTTCGGCCAGGACGGCTGGTGCACAGGGTGGAACCAAAGCTGGCGCGTCGACCCGGAGATTTCGTAGGCTCAGCTGCGGCTGACGAGGCACCGCCGATGAGAGACCAGGCACTCACGAGGAGCCCCGCCATTTGGCGGTGCTCCTCGTGAGTGCTCCAGCGGTTGCCTGCAGCCGTGGCCGGAGACGGTTCAGCTGAGCCGCTCCAGCACCACGGCCATGCCCTGGCCGCCGCCCACGCGCAGCGTCGCCAGGCCGAGCGTCCCGTCGCGTTCACGGAGGCCGTTGATCAGGGTGGCGGTCATCGGCGCGCCGGTCATGCCGAACGGATGCCCCAGCGCGATGGCACCGCCGTGGACGTTGAGCCTGTCATGGTCGATCCCGAGTTCCCTGGCGCTTGCGACGACCTGGACCGCGAAAGCCTTATTGAGTTCCACGAGGTCCGTGGCACCGATCCCGAGACCGTCCAGTGCCAGGGCCCGCTGGCTCGCCTCGACCGGGCCCATGCCCATGAGCTCGGGGGACAGGGCGCTGACGCCGGTGGAGACGATCCATGCAAGCGGCTCCAGCCCGAGTTCATGCGCCCGTTCGGCGCTCATCACCACGACGGCGGCCGCCCCGTCGTTCAGCGGGCAGGCATTGCCGGCCGTGACCGTGCCCCCGCTGCGGAAAACCGGCTGCAGGGCGTTGACCTACTCGAAGGTGACCCCGGCCCGCGGGGAGTCATCCCCGTCGACCACGACGCCGTCCCCTGCGGGTGTAGGACGTAATCTCGCGGGCGAAGAATCCGGACGCGATGGCTGCTTCGGCACGGTTCTGGCTCAGGACCGCCCACGAGTCCTGGTCGGCCCGGCTGATGCCGAAACTGGTCGCCACGTTTTCGGCGGTCTGGCCCATGACGATGTAAATATCGGGCGCCCGGCCGCCCGGCCGCGGATCCGACCACGGGGTATTGGACGCGACCCGGGCGGCGGTGCGCTGCCCGGGTCGCGTCCAAGCCGGGTTGTGGGTACTGGCGTCCGTCTCCCCGGCACTGGCCCAGTCGCGGTAGCGGGACACTACTTCCACCCCGGCGGATACAAAGGCGTGTCCCTCGCCGGCCTTAATGGCGTGGAAGGCCATCCAGAGGGTTCGCAGGCTGGAGGCGCAGAAACGGTTGATGGTGGCACCCGGGACGTTGTCCAACCCGGCCAGGATAGTGACCACCTTGGCCATATTGGAGCCGGCTTCGCCGCTGGGCTCGGCTCAGCCCAGGTCGAGGTCGTCCAGGCCGCGGCCGGAGGAGTCCGCCGCGGGGAACGCGGGGATCCGGGCCAGCGCCGCGGCCACCTTGGCGGCCGCGAGGTCGTCGGGCTGTTCATCCTTGAGCAAGCCTTTGAAGGCGCGTCCGATCGGGATTCTGGCAGTGGCAACGATGACGGCGTCGGGCATGCGAAAAGCCTACGCTCCGGCTATGCCAGGCGCATGGCCCCGGCCGCGGGGCGCACGGCAAAGATATCCGGGGCGGTGTAGCCGGCCTGCGCGAAAGCCCGGCCGACGGCGTCGCGCACCCGCTGCTCCGCATCCACCGGTGTGAGGGCGATCGCCGAGCCGCCAAAGCCGCCGCCGGTCATCCGGGCGCCGACGGCTCCCGCGGCGCGGGCGGTGTCCACCGCGAGGTCCAGTTCGGGGCAGGAAATCTCGAAGTCGTCCCGCATCGAGGCATGCGAAGCATCCAGCAGCGCCCCGATCGACCGGGGCCCCGCGTCCTCGAGCAGCGCCACGGCCTGCAGCACCCGCTCGTTCTCGGTCACAACGTGCCTGACCCGGCGGAACGTCTCCGTGTCCAGCAACCCGGCGGCCTCCTCAAGGTCCGCGAGGGAGACGTCGCGCAACGCGGCGACCCCGAGGACGTCCGCGCCCAGTTCACAGGACGCACGCCGGGCCGCGTAGCCGCCGCCGGCGTGCGAGTGCGAGACCTTGGTATCAATCACCAGCAGCACCAGGCCCGCGGCTTCGGCGTCGAACGGGACCAGCCGGACGCTTTGGTCCCGGCAGTCCAGGAACACGGCCCGGCCAGCGGCTCCGCGGAGCGAGGCCGACTGGTCCATGATGCCGGTGGGAGCACCGACAAAGTCGTTTTCCGCGCGCTGGGTGGCCAGGACCATGTCCTGGACGCTGAGTCCTGCCCCGGTGAGCTCGTTGAGGGCCAGGACGACGGCGCATTCGATCGCGTGCGAGGAGGACAGGCCGGCGCCACGCGGCACGTCGGAGTCGAGCAGTAGATCCAGGCCCGGCACGGCGATGCCGCGCTGCTGCAGGGCCCAGAGCACACCGAGCGGGTACTTGGTCCAGCCCCGGGCCGCGGCCGGGTCCAGATCGGCGGCATCCGCCGTCGTCAGCCCCTGGTTGCCGAACGTGGACAGCATCCGCACGGTGCTGTCGGGCCGGAGCCGGACGGCCACCCGGGCCGCCTTGTCAATGGCGAAGGGCAGCACAAAGCCTTCGTTGTAGTCAGTGTGTTCGCCGATCAGGTTGACCCGGCCCGGAGCCTGCCAGACGCCGTCGGCGGCCGCCCCGAAGGCCACTTCGAACCGTGACCGCAGCTCAGCGGTGCCGGCCGGGACGTTCACGGGGTGCCGCCTGCCGGCAGCGCGGTGCACGGCGGGGCGAAGGTCTCCGGCCTGCGGCGGTCGGCGCGGCGGCCCTGGGCGGTGCGGGTGGCGAGCATTCCCTCATTCGATCAGACTTGCGGACATTCCGGCAAAGCCCCGCCGTGTACGGGCGCCGCGCGGTTCGGTACGGTGGTGCCCATGGACCTCACTGCCTCCCGGACCGCCCCTTCCGCCGACCCGTCCACCGCTGCAGGCTCGGACAACGCCGCCCGGCGCTATGCGAGCGGCCGGCAGTACGAGCTGCGCCGCGGCGACGCCCTGGCCGTGGTCACCGAGCTCGCGGCCGGGCTCCGGCTCTACAGCCGTGCCGGTACCCAGCTGACCGAGAGTTACGGCGACGCCGAGATCCCGCCGGGCGCCACCGGCATCACGCTTGCCCCGTGGGCCAACCGGGTCGAAGACGGCGCCTGGCAGCTCAACGGCAAGAAGCAGCAACTCGACATCACCGAGGTGGCCAGGAACAACGCCAGCCACGGGCTGCTGCGGAACGCCGCCTACGAACTGGTGGACGAAGCCGAATTCTCGGTCACGCTGGAGGCCCCCGTGTTCCCCCAGCACGGGTACCCCTTCCTGCTGCGGCACCGGGTCCGCTACGAGCTCGATAGCGGGCTGGGCCTCAAGGTCGAGCAGACCCTGGTGAACGACTCCCAGGACCCCGCGCCGTTCGTCCTCGGCGCCCACCCGTACCTGCGGCTGGGCGAGGTGCCCAGCGAGGACCTCACCATCACCGTCAGCGGCCGCACCCGGCTGGTCACCGACGACCGGCTGATTCCACGCAGCACCGAGGCAGCCGGCGGCGACTTTGATCTCCGGGCCGGCCGCCGGGCCGGGGACCTGGACCTGGACTGCGCGTACACTGACCTGGACTTCGACGGCGGGGTGGCCCGCAGCACGCTGCGTGCGGCGGACGGCCGCAGCGTCAGCCTCTGGCAGGACACGACGTGCCGGTATGTGCACGTATTCGTCACCGACCAGTTCCCCGGCCGGGCCACGGCCGTCGCCCTTGAACCCATGACCGGGCCCGCCAACGCCTTCAACAGCGGCGACGGGCTGCGCTGGCTGCCGCCGGGGGAGTCCTTCACCATGAGCTGGGGGATCACCGCCGCGCTCGGCAGCTGACCGGCCGGGCCCGCCCGGCGGCGGCCCGTCCCGGGGCAGAGGCCGCCGAGGGCCGCCGCAGTCCCGGCGGCGCTGCCCGTTTCCCTTGTGGGCCGCACTGGGGAATTATTGGGCTATGACGCCAGCTGAGGACGCCACCCCCCGATCCGACTCCGAGCTTCCCGGGTACGCCGCCCCCGGGCTTTCCGCGCCTCCCGCGGGCGCGCCGGCCGGGCCGGTACCGGCTGCCGGGCCAGCCGCAGCGCCCCGGCCCCGCAGCGACCGGGACCTGGACGAGGACGTTCCCTACGGCGTGCGGATCGCGGCGTCCTGGGCGTGGCGGATCGGCCTGATCCTGCTGGTCACCGGCGGGCTGGTGTGGCTGCTCAGCAAGATCAGCTTCCTGATCATTCCGGTGATGGTCGCCGCCCTGCTGGCCGGACTGCTCAGCCCCGTCACCCGCTGGCTGCGCAGGCGCCGGGTGCCCAACGGCGCCGCGGTGGCGATCACCCTGCTGGGCTTCATCGGGCTCATCGCCGGCGCGCTCGCCCTGGTTGGCCGCCAGCTCACCGCCGGCTTCGGCCAGCTTTGGAGCCAGGCGCTCACGGGTGTCCAGCAGGTCCAGACCTGGCTCGCCGAGGGGCCGCTGCACCTGACGGCCGCGCAGATCGACACCTACGTCCAGGACGCCACCAACGCGCTGCAGAAGAACAGCAGCAGCATCCTCAGCGGCGCCCTGACCTTCGGCAGCACCGCCGGGCATTTCGCCGCGGGGCTCCTGATCGCGTTGTTCGTTACGATTTTCTTCCTGCTCGAAGGCGAACGCATCTGGAAGTTCCTGGTCCGGCTGATGCCGCGCAAGGCCCGGCCCGCCGTCAACGGCGCCGGCCGGCGCGGCTGGACCTCAATGGTCAGCTACACCCGGATCCAGATGTTCGTCGCGTTCGTCGACGCCCTGGGCATCGGCGTGGGTGCGGCAATCATCGGCGTCCCGCTCGCCCTGCCCCTCGGGGTGCTGGTCTTCATCGGCTCCTTCATTCCCCTGGTCGGCGCGCTCGTCACCGGCGCCATCGCGGTGCTGCTCGCCCTGGTCGCGAACGGCCTGGTCAACGCGCTCATCATGATCGGCATTGTGCTGCTGGTCCAGCAGCTGGAAGGCCACATCCTGCAGCCGCTGGTGATGGGCAAGGCCGTGTCGCTGCACCCGGTGGCGGTCATCCTGTCCGTGGCCGCCGGGTCCTACCTGGCCGGCATCCCCGGTGCCCTGTTCTCCGTCCCGATCCTCGCCGTAGCAAACTCGGCCATTCGCTACATTGCGGGCAGAACGTGGGAACATGATGAAGAGCTGGCAGCCGCGGGCCGGCAGGGAGACCCTGTCCTCGCCGGCGCCGGCGAGGACCCGGGTGCCAGGGAGGTCCACCGCCCTGGCACCGATGCCGGAAACCCAGAAGGAGACTAGTTCGTGAATACCCTCGAGAGCCTGCCCGTCACGCTGGACGATGTCCTGGAGGCGCAGAAGCTGCTCGACGGGATTATTACGCGCACTCCCGTGGAGTCATCCCGGGCCCTGGGCGGTATGGCCGGCGGCGAGGTCTACTTCAAGTGCGAGAACCTGCAGCGCGCCGGTTCCTTCAAAGTCCGCGGCGCCTACGTCCGGATGGCCAAGCTCTCCGAGGAGGAAAAGCGGCGCGGCGTCGTCGCGGCCTCGGCCGGCAACCACGCCCAGGGCGTCGCGGTCGCGGCGAAGGCCCTCGGCATCAAGGCCCGCATCTACATGCCGCTGGGCGTTGCCCTGCCCAAGCTGGCCGCTACGCGCAGCCACGGCGCCGAGGTGGTGCTGCACGGCCACAACGTCGACGAGGCCCTGGCCGAAGCCAAACGCTACGCGGACGAAACCGGCGCCGTCTTCGTGCACCCCTTCGACGACGTCGACGTCGTCGCCGGGCAGGGCACCGTCGGCCTGGAAATCCTGGAACAGATTCCCGACGTGGACACCATCCTGATGGGCGTCGGCGGCGGCGGACTGCTGGCCGGCGTCGCCGTGGCCGTGAAGGCCAGGGCCAAGGAGCTCGGCCGGGAGATCCGGATCATCGGCGTGCAGGCCGAGAATGCCGCCGCCTACCCGCCCTCGCTCGCCGCGGATGCCCTGGTGCCGCTCAAGCGCGTGTCCACCATGGCCGACGGCATCGCCGTGGGCCGGCCCGGCCAGCTGCCCTTCAGCATCATCCGTGAGCTTGTCGATGACGTGGTCACCGTCAGCGAGGACGCACTGGCCCGGGCGCTGATCTTCCTGCTGGAACGGGCCAAGATGGTCGTCGAACCCGCCGGCGCCGTGGGCGTCGCCGCCCTGATGGAAGGCAAGATCGAAAATCCCGGCACCACCGCCGTCGTGCTCTCCGGCGGCAACATCGACCCGATGCTGATGCTCAAAGTCATCCAGCGCGGCCTCTCCGCCGCCGGCCGCTACATGACCGTGCGGATGATGCTCGACGACCGGCCCGGCTCGCTGGCGACCATTGCCCGGATCATTGCCGAAAACGACGCTAACGTGACCGGCCTGGACCACACCCGGGTGGGCGGCTCGATCAGCATGGGCGACGTCTCCATCACCGTCAACCTGGAAACCAAGGGCCACGAGCACTGCGAGCAGGTCCTCGGCGCGCTCCGGGCCGAGGGCTTCCAGCCGATCGTGGTGCACTAGGCGGCGACGTTGCTCGAAGCATCCGAAGGGGAGCGGCGCCGCAACACGCCGGCGGCCCGGGCCCGGCAGGGCCTGCTGGTGGTGGGATCCTTCGTGCTGCTCCTCTATGCGATCGAAATCGTCAATTCCCTGATGCTGCACTCGCTCAACGGCACCTTCGGGCTGCGGCCGCGCTCCGCTGACGGGCTGCTGGACATCCTGACCTTCCCGCTGCTGCACGCCAGCCTTGCCCACCTGCTCTCCAATACGCTCCCGCTGATCATTTTCGGGTTCCTGGTCTTCCTGTCCGGCGTGCGGGTGTTCGCCACGGCGCTGGCCTCCAGCTGGCTGGGTTCGGGCGCTGCGGTGTGGCTGATCGGCGGTGTCAACGTCACGGTGGGGGCGTCGGGCCTGGTGTTCGGGCTCTTCGCCTTCCTGCTGGTCCGCGGCTTCGTCAACCGCCACTGGGGCCAGATCCTGCTCTCGGCGGTGCTGTTCCTGGCCTACGGCGGCATCCTCTTCGGCGTGCTCCCCACGGTGGCCGGCTACGTCTCCTGGCAGGCGCACCTGGGCGGCGCGGCCGGCGGGGTGGTCGCGGCGCTGCTGCTGGGCCGGCGCAGGCCAGTCTAGGGGCAGCACCGGCCCGTGGCGGTTAAACGCCGACGCCGGCCCTCCCGTTGCGGGGCGGGCCGGCGTCGGCACCGGTGCGCTTAGCCGACGTAAGGCTTGGCGGAGATGATCTCCACCGTGATGTCCTTGCCGTTCGGGGCGGTGTAGCTGAGCTTGTCGCCTTCCTTGTGGCCGGCAATGGCCGAGCCCAGCGGCGACTTCTCGCTGAAGACATCCAGATCCGAGTCCCCGGCGATTTCGCGGGAGCCCAGCAGGAACGTCTCCTCGTCGCCCGCGATCTTCGCGATGACGATCATGCCGGGTTCGACGATTCCGTCGTCGGCAGGGGCTTCGCCCACGTGCGCATCGCGGAGCAGTACGGTCAGCTGTCGGATCCGGGCCTCGATCTTGCCCTGCTCTTCTTTGGCCGCGTGGTAGCCGCCGTTCTCCTTGAGGTCGCCTTCCTGGCGGGCGGCTTCGATCTTCTGAACGATGTCTGCACGGCCGGCGCCGGAGAGGTGGTCCAGCTCTGCCTTCAGGCGGTCAAAAGCTTCCTGGGTGAGCCAAGCTGCAGTTGCGCTGTTGGTGGTCGACACGGACTTCTCCTTTTGGTGGTCAAACAAGCTGGTCAAACAAGCAAAGACCCCGCCAGGGTGGCCACTTTTTGAATCTCAGTAACCAGCTCGGCGGGGCAGAGGTATTGATCCATTGTAGTCAATGCTGTGGATAAACCCAAGAATCCTTAGCGGTGCAGATCACACCGTGTTACATGCCGGCGCCGGGCGCGGCGGGCCTCGTCGCGGTTCGGGCCGCCGTCCGCGGGCACGCCTACCTGGCCGCGTCCGGGATCCAGCAGGAGTCGACGACGGAAGAGACGGACTGCGATTCGGTGCGGACCTCCACCCGGTGGACGGTGGTGCGGCCCCCGTCCGGACCGGCGTCGGCGGCGTTGGGGCCGATGTCCACGACCTTCCAGCCGACGACGGCGAACTTCGCGTCCAAAGCCTTGACCGCGCATTTGGCGGCCGTTTCCGGGTTCTTGGTGACCTGGAAGTCGATCTCCGCGAGTGTGGCGTCGGGGGTGCTGTAGCCGATGTCCTTGAAGCTGACCGCATCGGTGGCTGCCGACGTCGAGATCCAGGCCAGAAAGCCGATGCCGGCCGCGAGGGCTGCGATCAGGATGTTGCGTTTCGCCTTGCCGCCCAGTGCCTGCTTTTTCCCGCCGTAACGATTGGCTAGGCTGGTAGGTGCCGGCGCGGCGGGCTGTTCCTCGGAAGTCACCAGTCCAGTTTAGTGTGGATCGAGCGGGGGAATGTCCGTACCGCTGATCCGTCCGCGCAGCACCGACCCCGCAGAAGAAAGAGGAACCGTCCCACGATGACAGCGTCCCCCAGTTCGTCCTCCCGGCTCCGGCTGCTCGCCGTCCACGCCCACCCCGACGACGAGTCCAGCAAGGGCGCCGCGACCATGGCGATGTACGCCGCCGCCGGGGTCGAGGTGATGGTGGCCACCTGCACCGACGGGTCCCGCGGCGACATCCAGAACCCGGCCATGGAGAGTGCCCCGCACCCCAAACGGGACATGGCGGGTGCCCGCCGGCTGGAGATGGACAACGCGGCCCGGGTCCTGGGGATCCGCCAGCGCTGGCTCGGTTTCGTCGACTCCGGCCTGCCCGAGGGTGACCCGCTGCCGCCGCTGCCGGTCGGCTCGTTCGCGACCCTGCCGCTGGAGCGGGCCGCCGCGCCGCTGGTCCGCCTGGTCCGCAGCTTTAAGCCGCAAGTCATCCTCAGCTACGACGAGAACGGCGGCTATCCGCACCCGGACCACATCATGGCGCACCGCGTCGCCGTGGAAGCCTTCGAGGCCGCCGGCGACTCGGCACGGTATGCGGGAACTGGCCCGGCATGGGAGCCGAGCAAGCTCTACTACGACCGGGCGTTCAGTCCCGAACGGTTCCGCGCCCTGCATTACGCCCTGGAGGAAGCCGGCCTTCAGTCGCCCTACGCGGAGCGGCTCGCGGCCTGGCTCGAGGCCGACGCGGAGGGCCACACCCCGCCCGCGCCGACCCACCCCACCACCACCCAGATCAAGTGCGGGGATTTCTTCGAGGCCCGCGACGACGCCCTGCGCTCACACCGGACCCAGGTCGATCCGGAGGGCTTTTTCTTCGCCGTCTCGCCGGCGATGCAGCGGCAGACCTGGCCGTGGGAGGACTACTCGCTGATCCAGTCCCGGGTTCCCTCCGAGCTGCCCGAATCGGACTTCTTCGCCGGGCTAAGATAGATCCAGCAGGGACTTCTATGCCGCGTAGAAGAGCGGCAGTCGAAGGCCCGCAGAAGACGATCCCCACAGAAGGTTCCCACCGTGCATTCCATGCTCACCGCCCTGGCGACATCCCCGGCGCCCGCGCCGTCACCGTCGCTGCGCCCGGGGCTTAACCAGGACCAGGTCAGCCCGGGCCTGCTGGGCTTCCTGCTGACCGCGTTCATCGTCGTGCTCACCGCGCTGCTGATTGTGGACATGGTGCGGCGAATCCGCCGCGTCCGCTACCGTGCGCAGGTCGAAGAGGAGCAGGCCGCCGCCCCGGACGCCGCAGGCGACTGGCCGGCCGACGGCGCCGATAACCGCGGCGCCTCGCCGGAAACCGACCACCACCGCACCCGCCCGCAGGCCGGCGCGGCCGATGCCCGGCCGGAAGCCAACGGTGACGCAGGACCCGGGAACCGCTGACCCCGGCCCTGCCGCCGGGCCGTCCGGGATCAACGCCCTGGGCGGGGAACCCTCTGCCTATCTCCGCCAGCACGCCGGCAACCCGGTGCACTGGCGGCCCTTCGGAGATGCGGCGTTCGCCGCCGCCGCTGCCCGGAACGTCCCGGTGTTTCTCTCGATCGGCTACGCCGCCTGCCACTGGTGCCATGTCATGGCCAGGGAATCCTTCGAAGACCAGGCCACCGCGGACTTCCTGAACGCCCATTTCGTCCCGGTGAAGGTGGACCGCGAGGAACGCCCCGACGTCGACGCCGTCTACATGGCCGCCACCCAGGCCATCAGCGGAGAGGGCGGCTGGCCGATGTCCGTCTTCCTGCTGCCGGACGGCCGGGCGTTCCACGCCGGAACCTATTACCCGCCCCGGCCGATGCCCGGACGGCCCTCCTTCCGGCAGGTGCTGGCGGCCGTCAGCGAGGCCTGGCTGGAACGCCGCGCCGCGCTCGAACAGAACGCCGCCACGCTGGCGCGCGGCCTTGGCGCCGCCCGGACTGGCTCCGCCGTCCGGCTGGACGTGCCGGCGGCCGCGCTGGACCCGGCACTCCTGTCCGCAGCGGTGCGCGCCCTGGCCCGCGCCGAAGATGCCGCGGGCGGCTTCGGCGCCGCCCCCAAATTTCCGCCCTCAGCCGTCCTGGAGTTCCTGATCCGGCACGCCGCCGGAGGGTCCGATGCCGCGGAGGCGGCCCGGGATCTGGCCGGCCGCACGCTCGCGGCGATGGCGCGTTCGGCCCTGTTTGACCGGCTCGAGGGCGGCTTTGCCCGTTACTCCGTCACGCGTGACTGGTCCGTTCCGCACTTCGAGAAGATGCTCTACGACAACGCCCAGTTGCTGCGCTGCTATGCCCACTGGGTGCGGCTCGGCGGCGCCGACGGGTTCACCGCCGCGGAGGCCGCCGCCGTCGCCGGAAGCACCGCAGACTGGATGCTGTCCGCGTTGGGACTGGCCGGGTCGGCCCCGGACGGCCCGGGCGACGCCGGGGCGCCGGCGGCGCTGGCGTCCTCCCTCGATGCCGATACCGTGGTGGACGGGGCGCACTCCGAGGGCGCCAGCTACCTCTGGACCCCCGCGGAACTGGCCGCGCTGCTGGGACCGGCCGACGGTGCAGAAATCGCACGGCTGATGAACATCCCCGCCACCGGAACTGTCTCCGAGGCCGGCTCGCCGCTGCACCCCGGCAGGGCGCTCGAGGGCGCGGACCTCCGGCTGTGGCACCGGGCGCTGCCCGTGCTGCGCCGGGCCCGCGCGGCACGGCCGCAGCCAGCCCGGGACGAGAAGGTGGTGGCGGGCTGGAACGGGCTCGCCGTCGCGGCCCTGGCCGACGCGGGCGCCGTCCTGGACCGGCCCGAGCTGCTGGACGCCGCGGAACGGATCGCCGGCTATCTTGAGCGGGTGCACTGGACCCCGGGGGAAGGGGCGGAACCAGGGCGGCTGGTGCGGGTGTCGCACGACGGCGCCGCCGGCGGGATCGGCGGCCTGCTGGAAGACTACGCCTTCTGCACCGAGGGCCTGTACGCGTTGTACGCCGCCACCGGCCGCGGCCGCTGGTACGCCCTGGCCGACGCCGTCCTGGCAGCGGCCTGCGCGCGGTTCGCCGCCGGCGGGACCCTGCACGACACGGCCGGGGAATCGCCACAGGTAGCGAACGCACAGGGCGGCCTGGCCGGGGCCGATCCGTTCGATGACGCCACCCCCAGCGGCGCCGCCGCCTTTGCCGGCGTGCTGCTGAGCTCCGCGGCCCTCTCCGGATCGCCCGAACGCCGCGCCATGGCCGCCAACATCCTCTCCCTGCTGCCGCCGCTGGCCGTCAACGCGCCCAGGGCGGCGGGCTGGCTGCTGGCCACGGCGCAGGCCGCGCAGGCCGGCCCCGTGGAGGCCGCCGTCGTCGGCCCCGACACACCGGACCGGGCGGCGCTGCACCGCGCGCTGCTGCACTCATCCAGCCCGGGACTGGTGATTGCGCTCCAGGACCCGGCCGGGGACGTAGCGCACGCGCCGGTGCCCCTGCTGAACGGACGCCCGGCCGGGCCCGGCGGGTCGCCGCTGGTTTACCTCTGTCGCGGCATGGTCTGCGGGCTCCCGGCGGGTTCTGTTGCGGCACTCCGGGACCGGCTGGCTAGCATGGCCGAATGACATCTGCCCCGGCTTCCCCGGCCCCCTTTGACCTGCTGGTTCTCGACTGCGACGGCATCCTGGTGGACTCCGAGGTGATTTCCGTGCGGGTGGACCAGCGGGTGCTCGCCGACCTCGGCTGGGAACTGGACATCGAGGAAATCGTGCACCGCTTCGTCGGCAAGAGCGAGGCCAACTTCATCTCCACCATCGAACGGCACCTGGGCATCGAGCTGGCCGACGGGTGGGACAGCACATACCAGCAGTGGTACCTCGAGGCCTTCGAACGGGACCTCACGGCCGTCGACGGCGTGGAGGAGGCCCTCGACCGGCTCCGGCTGCCGCAGTGCGTCGCCTCCAGCGGCAGCCACGCCAAGATGCAGCGCACACTCGGCCGGACCGGCCTGCTGCACCGCTTCGCCGGCCGCATCTTCAGCGCGACCGAGGTCGCCAACGGCAAACCGGCCCCGGACCTCTTCCTGCACGCGGCCGCGACGCTTGGCACCGCGTCGGAGCGCTGCGCCGTCGTCGAGGACAGCGTCTCCGGGGTGCAGGCGGCGCGGGCCGCGGGGATGCACGTCTTCGCCTACGCCGGCGGCGTGACCCCGGCGGCCTGGCTGGAAGGTCCCGGCACCACGGTTTTCCACGACATGCGCCGGCTCCCGGAACTGATTGCCGCGGGCCGGCCGGGCTGAGGCCGCCCCGGGGTCTCCCCACCTCCGGCGCTGCCGCCCCGCCGGAGCTTCCCCACCTTCGGCACGCCGGCGGGCTCAGCCCAGGACGGCGATCGCAATCGCAATGTAGTGCGCGGCAAAAGCGAAGACCGTGAAGGCGTGGAAAAGCTCGTGGAAGCCGAAATGCTCGTAGCTGAAATTCGGCTTCTTCAGCGCGTAAAACACGGCGCCGGCAATGTAGAGGGCGCCGCCGACGCAGATGAGCACGGCGGCAGGGACGCTGGCGGCGAAGAAGTCCGGCAGGTAGAACAAGGCACCGCAGCCCAGGGCGATGTAGATCGGCACATAAAGCCAGCGCGGGGCGTGGGTCCACAGCAGCCGGAAGAGGACCCCGAGCACGGCGCCGGACCAGATCACCCAGAGCAGGAGCACGGCCTTGGGTCGGTCCAGGAGCGCCCACGCCAGCGGGGTGTAGCTGCCGGCGATCACCAGCATGATGTTCGTGTGGTCCAGCCGCTTCAGCACCATCTTCACGCCCGGGGACCAGTTCCCGCGGTGGTACACGGCGCTGACGCCGAAGAGCAGCACGCCGGTGAAGGCGTAGACCGCCGAGGCGGTTTTCAGCTCCGTGGTGGGGGCCAGGAGTACCAGGACCAGGCCGGCGGCAAAGGCCAGCGGCGCCGTGACCGTATGAATCCAGCCCCGCCATTTCGGCTTGATCATCAGGAGTTCGGCGATCCTGACCGCCGCATCGTCCACCGGGCTATTTTCGAGGCCCTTGGGGTTGTTTCCGCCGCCCGCGGACCGCTCGGATCCGGGGTCCGGACTGGTGCTCTCCATGCCGCAATAATAACCTACGGGCGGGTAAGTTACCCGTGGGTAACTAAAGGTCGGGCCGTAAATCGCGCCGGCGGTGCACGCAGGACGGGGCCCGCGGCGGGTAGCCTAGAAATGCACTGCCCCAGACCTCAAAGGAAGCCAGGTGAATCTCCGGATGGAACTGCCCGGGTTCCTGTATGGCTTCTATGAGCGGAGCCTCCAGCGGTCCCTCGACCCGGAGCGCGTCCCCAAGCACATCGGCGTCATGGTCGACGGCAACCGGCGTTGGGCGCGGCAATTCAACGCCCCCACAAGCCAGGGCCACCAGGCCGGCGCGGACAAAATCCACGAATTCCTTGGCTGGTGCCAGGAGCTCGGGATCAAAGTGGTCACGCTGTACATGCTCTCCACGGACAACATGAACCGTTCGGGCGAAGAGCTGGACCTGCTGATGGGCATCATCGCCAACACCCTGGACCGGCTCGATGAGGACGCCGACATCTCGGTGCACGCCATGGGCGCCCCGGAACTGCTGCCGGACTACCTCGCCGAACGGCTGAATAAACTCACCGCCCGCACGCCCGCGCATGAAAAAATCCACGTCAACGTCGCCGTCGGCTACGGCGGCCGCCGGGAGATTGTCGACGCCGTCCGCGAACTGCTGCACGACGCCGTCGCCCGCGGCGCCGACATCGGCAAGCTGGCCGACGAACTCAGCGTCGACGACATCTCCCGTTTCCTCTATACCCGCGGCCAGCCCGACCCGGACCTGGTGATCCGCACCTCCGGCGAACAGCGGCTCTCCGGGTTCCTGATGTGGCAAAGCGCCTATAGCGAGTTCTACTTCTGCGAGGCGCTCTGGCCCGCGTTCCGCAAGGTGGACTTCCTCCGCGCCCTGCGCGACTACGCCGGCCGGCAGCGCCGTTTCGGCTCCTGACCCGGTTAACCCGGGCTTCACCTGATCGCCACAAGAATCGCCGAAAAATAGGCCGGCAATGCACGCGGCGCGGACGTACGTTAATCCCATCAGCAGGCAAACCGCCGCTGATCGGGGAGGCCAGTACATGCAGCGGACGTTCGCACCGGATGTATGGGGGGCCGCATCCGGCCTCCGGGCCGAGCCGCCTCAGCAATAACAATTCCGGGCCGGCGGCCCGGGGCTGGAGTCGATGTGGCTATTTCTGAACAACTGCCCGGCGTCATTTCCGACCAGGGCGAGAAGGCTACCTCTCGCGCCACGCGAGCCACTTTCCGGACCGGCGCAGCGCATTCCGACGCCGCGGCCGGTCCTGCTGTTTCCGGGGAAGGAACAGCGGAGCGGGAAGCCGTCCGAAGCTACGTGATCGACACCTCCGTGCTGCTCTCGGACCCGCGCGCGCTGCTGCGCTTCGCCGAGCACGAAGTGATCCTGCCGATCGTCGTCATCACCGAACTGGAAAGCAAGCGGCACGACCCGGAGCTGGGCTACTTCGCCCGCAAGGCGCTGCGGCTCCTGGACGATCTCCGCGTCGAACACGGCGGCCTGGACCGGGCCATCCCGCTGGGCGGCGACGGCGGCACCCTCATGGTGGAAATGAACCACATCTCCGCCGAGGTGCTGCCGGCCGGTTTCCGGGGCGGCGACAATGACAGCCGGATCCTGGCCGTCGCCAAAAACCTTGCCAACGAAGGCCGCGACGTGACCGTCGTGTCCAAGGACCTGCCGATGCGGGTGAAGGCCTCCGCCATGGGCCTGCTCGCCGACGAATACCGCAACGAGCTCGTCAAGGACTCCGGCTGGACCGGCATCGCCGAGATCGACGCCGCCGAGGACGAGGTGGCCACCCTTTACGGCCACGAACCCGTCTTCATCCCGGCCGCCGCCGAAATGCCGGTGAACACGGGCCTGGTGCTGCTCTCGGGCCGCGGCTCCGCCCTGGGCCGGGTCGGAGCCGACAAGCAGGTCCGTCTGGTCAAGGGCGACCGGGACGTGTTCGGCCTGCACGGCCGCTCGGCCGAGCAGCGGCTGGCCATCGACCTGCTGATGGACCCGTCCGTGGGCATCGTCTCGCTCGGCGGCCGGGCCGGCACCGGCAAGTCCGCTCTCGCCCTGTGCGCCGGCCTCGAAGCCGTCCTGGAACGCCGGGAACACCGCAAGGTGATCGTCTTCCGGCCGCTCTACGCCGTCGGCGGCCAGGAACTGGGCTACCTGCCCGGCTCCGAGTCCGAGAAAATGAACCCGTGGGCGCAGGCCGTCTTCGACACCCTCGGCGCGCTGGTCAGCCAGGAGGTTGTCGAGGAGGTTATGGACCGGGGCATGCTCGAGGTCATGCCGCTCACGCACATCCGCGGACGCTCGCTGCATGACGCGTTTGTGATCGTTGACGAGGCGCAATCCCTGGAGAAGAACGTCCTGCTGACGGTGATGAGCCGGATCGGCCAGAACTCCAAGATCGTACTGACGCACGACGTCGCCCAGCGCGACAACCTGCGGGTCGGGCGGCACGACGGCGTCGCCGCCGTCGTCGAGACCCTCAAGGGCCACCCGCTCTTCGGCCACATCACCCTCACCCGGTCCGAGCGCTCACCGATCGCCGCGCTCGTCACGGACATGCTCGAGGGGGCCGAGATCTAGGCCGGCCTTGGCTGGATCCCCAGGAATTTTGCGGTGGGTTCGTGGCCCTGGACTTCGAGGCTCCAGTCCGGGCGTTTGAAGGTGGCGGGGGTCAGCCGGACCGCCTGGACGTCCTGGAGCTTGCCGCCCCAGTTCGCGCGGCTGACCCCGTTGAGCTCATAGCCAAGGGACCGGGAGACGCCCAGGGACTGCCGGTTCCAGGCGGCCGCCTCGGACTCGGCGACTTCGGCGCCAAGCCAGTCGAAGGCGTACAGCGCGACGGCGGCGCGCATCTCCTTGCCCAGACCCCGGCCCTGGACATTTTGTTTGAGCCAGGAGCCGGTACTGACCGTTTTCAGAGTCGCGAAGTCCTTCGCCGCGACGTCCTGGCAGCCGACGAACTCGCCGTCGTGCCAGATGCCCAGCAGCAGCGTCCATTCCTGCGGCGACATATTTCCGCGGCAGCGCCAGTACCACTGCGCCATGTTCGGACCGAGCTGCCCGGCCGGGGACTCCGCCCAGGGCCGGCTGAACGGGCTGCGGCCGGGCTCGTGGACGCCGCCCAGGGCCGCCTGCACCGCGGCCGGGATGTCCGCATCCCGGATGGGCCGCAGGGTCAGGCGGGGCGTGGCCAGCGAGAGGGCGAACGGGGGCCAGTAGGAGTCGGACGCAGTCATCCCGGAAGCCTAGCGGCGGGTCGCCACGGCCGCCAGTCACACACTCCCCGCGGCGAGCGGCGCGCGGACGGCAGTATCCAGTAGCATCCGAGGGTGATCCATCGTCTCGGCGAACTCGGGGGAGCCGCCCCGCTGGCCTTCTGGCTGCTGCTGCTGGCGTGTGCCTACTTCGCGGTGATGGCCGCGCGGCTGACCGTCATCGACGTCAGGCACCACCTGCTGCCCAACCGGATTGTTTTTCCCTCCTACGCGGTCGCCGGCGTGCTCCTGGCCGGCGCCGCGGTGACCGGCGCGGGCGCCGGACTGTTCGGCGTTCCGGGGCTCCGGGTCGTGGCCGGCGGTGCTGTCCTCTGGCTCTTCTATTTCCTCCTGCGGGCCGCCTATCCGCCGGGGATGGGCTTCGGCGACGTCAAACTCGCCGGAGTGCTGGGGATGTACCTCGGATTTCTCGGCTGGGGCCACGTCTTCGCCGGAACGTTCGCGGCCTTCCTGTTCGGCGGGCTCTGGAGCGTGGCCCTGCTGGTCTCACGGCGCGGAACGCTGAAGTCGGACATCCCGTTCGGCCCCTTTATGCTGGCCGGGAGCGCGGCCGCGATGCTGCTGCTGCCCGCGGGCTAGGCTGGCGGGATGGCTACCCCGGAATTCATCCTGAAACTGCGAGAAAAGATCGGCCACGAAAGCCTGTGGATCCCCGGCGCCCGCGCCGTGGTGTTCGACGGCGCCGGCCGCGTCCTGCTTGGCCAGCGGGCCGACAACGGCCAGTGGGGCCTGATCAGCGGGATTCTGGAGCCGGGCGAGGAACCCGCGCCGGGACTGCTGCGGGAAGTCCTGGAAGAGACCGGCGTCGTGGCCGTCGCCGAACGGCTCGTTTCGGTGGACGCCGTGGGACCCACCACCTACCCCAACGGCGACGTCTGCCACTTCCTCACGCTGGTATTCCGCTGCCGCTATGTTTCCGGGGAGGCGCGGGTGAACGACGACGAATCCCTCGCCGTGGGCTGGTTCCGCCCCGAAGACTTCCCCGAGCTGATGCCGGGCCATCTGGAAGCCATCGAACGGGCCCGGAACCCGGACGGCGCGGCGCACTTCCGGAACTGACCTCAAGCAGGGCCGGGAGAACGACGGCGGCCGGCACCTTCCGCAGGGAAGGTGCCGGCCGCCGTCGGGCCCTTGAGCCCGCCGCGCCCGGAGTAGAGATACCCGGTGCCGGCCCGGGGGCTAGGCCTTGTGCGGCGGACGCGTCATGGACATGACGTCGAGGGCGGTGTCGAGCTGTTCCTCGGTCAGCTCGCCGCGCTCCAGGAAGCCCATCGCCACGACGGTTTCGCGGATGGTCAGGCCCTCGGCGACCGCTTTCTTGGCGATCTTGGCGGCGTTCTCGTAACCGATGAACTTGTTCAGCGGGGTCACAATCGACGGCGAGGCCTCGGCGAGGAAGCGGGCGCGTTCGACGTTGGCGGTGATGCCGTCGATCATCTTGTCCGCCATGACGCGGCTGGTGTTGGCCAGCAGCCGGACGGATTCGAGCAGGTTGGCGGCCATCACGGGGATGCCGACGTTCAGTTCGAAGGCGCCGTTGGTGCCGGACCAGGCGATGGCGGTGTCGTTGCCAATGACCTGGGCGCAGACCATGATGGAGGCTTCGCAGATGACCGGGTTGACCTTGCCGGGCATGATCGAGGAACCGGGCTGCAGGTCCGGGATCGCGATTTCACCCAGGCCGGTGTTGGGGCCGGAGCCCATCCAGCGCAGGTCGTTGTTGATCTTCATGAAGGAGATGGCAATGTTGCGCAGCTGGCTGGAGGCCTCGATCAGGCCGTCGCGGTTGGCCTGGGCCTCGAAGTGGTCCCGGGCCTCGGTCAGCGGCAGGCCGGTGTCGGCGGCGAGGAGTTCAATGACGCGCTCCGGGAAGCCGGCCGGGGTGTTGATGCCGGTGCCGACGGCGGTGCCGCCCAGCGGGACCTCGGCGACGCGGGGGAGCGAAGCGTTGATGCGCTCGATGCCGTAGCGGACCTGCGCGGCGTAGCCGCCGAACTCCTGGCCCAGGGTAACCGGGGTGGCGTCCATCAGGTGGGTGCGGCCGGACTTCACGACGTCCTTGAACTCGGCGGCCTTGCGCTCCAGCGACTCCGCGAGGTAGCCCAGGGCCGGGATCAGGTCGTTGATCAGGGCAGACGTGGCCGCAACGTGGACCGAGGTCGGGAACACATCGTTGGAGGACTGCGAGGCATTGACGTGGTCGTTCGGGTGGACCACCTTCTCGCTGCCGGCGGCCTTGAGCGCACGGGAGGCGAGCTCGGCCAGGACCTCGTTGGTGTTCATGTTCGAGGACGTCCCGGAACCGGTCTGGAAGACGTCGATCGGGAAGTCGCCGTCGTACTTCCCTGCGGCAACCTCATCGGCGGCATCCGCGATCGCCTGGGCCAGCTCGCCGTCGAGTACCCCCAGCTCTGCGTTGGCCTGCGCGGCAGCCTTCTTGACCCGGGCAAGGGCCTCGATGTGGGCGCGCTCCAGGGTCTTGCCGGAGATCGGGAAGTTCTCGACTGCACGCTGCGTCTGGGCGCGGTACAGGGCGTTCACGGGGACGCGGACCTCGCCCATCGTGTCGTGCTCGATGCGGAAATCTTCGGTGTTCAAATCTGCTGTGGAAGTCATGTGGCTAGCTTATTGGGCCGGGGCGCCGCTTCGAAAACCGTGAACCGGCGCCACCGGCCGTGCCGGGCTCAGTCCTGGAGCTCGCCGATTCCGTAGACCAGGTCGGCCCGGCCCTCGGCCAGGCGGTAGGTCACGCCGAGGACGGCGGTGCTGCCGTTCTCAACGGCGCCGGAAATGATGCGTGAGCTGTCCACCAGGCGCTGCGAGGTCTGCTTGACGTTTTCCACGACCATGTCGTTGACATCGGTCTGGTCGTTCCGCAGCGAGGTGAGGACGGCGGGGGTGATGCGTTCGACCAGGCTGCGGACGAAGCCCGCCGGCATCTGGCCTGTTTCCACCGCGTCCTTGGTGGCGATGACTGCGCCGCAGCTGTCGTGGCCGAGGACCACGATCAGCGGTACGCCGAGGACGCCGATGCTGTATTCGAGTGAGCCGAGCACCGCGTCATCAATGACCTGGCCGGCGGTGCGGACGACGAAAGCGTCGCCCAGGCCCAGGTCGAAAATGATCTCGGCGGCGAGGCGCGAGTCCGCGCAGCCGAAGATCACGGCGAACGGATGCTGATTTTCCACCAGGGAGGACCGCCGCGAGGCGTCCTGGTTGGGGTGCGAGGATTCGCTGGCAACGAAGCGCTGGTTGCCTTCTTGCAGGCGGCGCCAGGCCAGGGCGGGAGTCAGTTGAGTGGTCACCCAACGTAGTTTACGGGGCGGGGGTTGCCGAGGGTGAAACCGTCGCCGCCGGGTTACTTTCCAGCGACTTCACGACGGCGGCGGCGAGCACGGAGAATTCCTCCAGCTGCGCCGGCCCGGACAGGATCACCGTAGTGCCGCGGTAGTCCAGGACCATGCTTTTTTCGCCCTTGCCGGTGTCCCGGAGCTCCCAGTCACGGCCGCCGGCACTCCGGGTCCCGGTCACCGGCGCGTTCTTCGTCTGCTGCAGCAGCCAGGTCGGATTGGCCTGCCGGGTCTGGACCAGGCCGATAAAAGAGTCCTTGGGCGTCAGGTAGCCGACCTCCCAGGTGGCCACGCCGCTGCCGGCACCGGACTCCCAGCGCGCGTAATTGGACCGGAAGGTGTCGCCGGTGTCCGCGGCGACAGGTGTGAATCCCGCCACATCCGCGGCGTTCTTGGCGATGGCGCTGACGTTGATGTCCGGGCGGTAGCCGTCGCCCTTGGGGGACGGGTTCATCAGCACCACCGGCAGGAAAGCACCGATGCTGAGGACCAGGGCGATGATCATGCCGATGACCGAGGCGTTGGCCCGCTTCGCCGCGGCGGCGCGGAGAACGGGCTTGACCGGCTGCTGCCCGTCGGCGCCGTCGGGCCCCGCTCCGCCGGCGGGCGATCCGGGGGCCGGGGGCGTCGTGTCCTGCAATTCATTCACCCCTCTATAGTCGCCCATTTCTGGCCGATCACACATTCGGCGCCGGGGCCCTGGCCGGCGGCCCGCCGTTTCATGGTGTGGTCATTCCATGACCGATGCAGGCCACCGCGACTATGATCGGTAACAGACGAATCACCGCGGCCGCCGGAGACCGGATGCCGCGGGTTCAATGATCGCCACTCGAAGAAGAGGTTCACGTGTCACCAGCGTCCATGACCCAGAAGTACTCCACGCTTTCACCGTCGCTCGCCGTCGGCATCGACGAGCCTGACCGCAACCTTGCCCTGGAACTTGTCCGCGTCACCGAAGCCGCGGCCATCGCCGGCGGCCACTGGGTCGGTTTCGGCGACAAGAACAAGGCCGACGGCGCCGCCGTCGACGCCATGCGTTCCTTCCTGCAGACCGTCCACTTCAACGGCGTTGTGGTCATCGGCGAAGGCGAAAAAGACGAAGCCCCGATGCTCTTCAACGGCGAGCGTGTCGGCGACGGCACCGGCCCCGAGTGCGACGTCGCCGTCGACCCGATCGACGGAACCCGGCTGACCGCCCTCGGCATCAACAACGCCCTGGCCGTGCTGGCCGTCGCCGAGCGCGGCTCCATGTTTGACCCGTCGGCCGTTTTCTACATGGAGAAGCTGGTCACCGGCCCGGAGGCGGCCGACATGGTCGACCTGCGTCTGCCGGTCAAGCAGAACCTGCACCTGATCGCCAAGGCCAAGGGCGTCAAGGTCAACCAGCTCAACGTGATGATCCTGGACCGGGACCGGCACCGCCCGCTGGTTGAGGAAATCCGCGAGGCCGGAGCCCGGACGAAGTTCATCATGGACGGCGACGTCGCCGGCGCCATCGCCGCGGCCCGTGCCGGGACCGGCGTCGACGCCCTGATGGGCATCGGCGGAACCCCGGAAGGCATCGTCGCGGCCTGCGCCATCAAGTCCCTCGGCGGCGTGATCCAGGGCCGGCTCTGGCCCACCAGCGACGAGGAGAAGCAGAAGGCGATCGACGCCGGACACGACCTGGACCGGGTGCTCTCCACCAACGACCTGGTCTCCAGCGACAACTGCTACTTCGCCGCCACCGGTATCACCGACGGCGACCTGCTCAAGGGTGTCCGGTACTCCAAGGACAAGGTCCTCACCCAGTCCATCGTGATGCGCTCCAAGTCGGGCACCATCCGGTTTGTCGACGGTGAGCACCAGGCCAGCAAGTGGGAGGGCTACGCCCGCAAGAGCTAACCCTCACCATGCGCGAACGTACACTTGGGGCCCCGAATCCAGCCGGTTCGGGGCCCCAAGTGTCCGCTCGGCAGTCCCGCGGCCGAGGGCTGCCCTGACTTTTTCGACGACGAAGGGCCGCTCACCTTCCAAGTCCTCCTTGAAGATCCGGACTTCCTTCCAACCGAGGGCTTCCGTCATGGCCCTGCGTCGGGCATCGGACTGCTGCTGGCGGGCGTCGGCGTGGTGTGCGCCGTCGTACTGCAGGGCGATCCGATGCTCGGGGTAGGCGGCGTCGGGCCAGACGCAGGCCTGGCTCCATGTGTTGCGGATGACGTGGTTCAGCACGGGTTCACCGGGAACGGTCCGGCTCAGGATCAACCGCATTCTTGTTTCCTGCGGCGAGTCGGCGCCGACCCGGATTTCCGGCAACGCGGCGCGGGCGGTGCGCACTCCGCGCATGCCCGGGTGGGCCGCGACGATGCGTTCGAGGTCGGCTGGCGTTGCCAGCGGGCTGCGTGGGACGGGAAAATCCGGACCGTGGGCGACGACGAGTGAGTCACCGGCCGCGACCAGCTCGTCTGGCGAGAGGATCGCGGCCAGATCCAGCCAGGTCCGCGCCGGCGAGGTGACCCGGACCCCGTCCACAACCACCACTTCCCCCGGCAAAAAGGTCAGACGGTGGCCAACGACGTTCCGCCTTCGCGGTTTGCTGCTGTCGCGTTCACGGGCCACATGGATACGCCAGTCTTCCTGGAGCCAGCCGGGCAGGCCCACGGCCCAGAACCGTCCGCCGGAGTGATGCGTCAGGGTCGATTCGCCGTCGAGGGCGGAGAAGGCGCGCAGGGCGGCTGCAGTGCCACCGGTGGCGTCGGCGGGAACCCTGATCCCGCGGGAGGGCAGGTAGACGTCCGGACGGCGGGTCCGTTTACGCGAGACACCCGCGGCGTCGGCGTCCCGGGCGGTGAACGAGCCGGCAAGCAGTTCCGGCGGCAACGGAAGTCGGGCCATGCTCCAGTGTGCGCCGGCGGCAACCGCTAAAACGGGTTATCCACAGCCCCGCAGCACTCACCGTGCGCGAACGTACACTTGCGGCCCCGGAATTCCCGGCGGGCGGGGCCGGAAGTGTACGTTCGCGCTGGGGGCGGGGCCGGAAGTGTACGTTCGCGCTAGGGGCGGGGCCGGAAGTGTACGTTCGCGCTAGGGGCGGAGCCTGCGGGCGAGCTTCTTCCCGGCCTGGGCGGCCTTGCGGGCAAGCTGGTAGGCGCCGTAGCGGAGTTTCTGCACCGGCAGGTCCCAGGTCCCCGGGTACGCGATTTCGCGGCCGCCGAAGGACTTCTTGAACGCGGTGAACCCGGCCCACTTGTGATCGGGCGCATCCGCCGGGGCCACGCCCCAGAGGTCCACGTGCTTCAGCCCCTTCTCTTTTGCATCCGCCATGAGGGTTACAAGCAGCGGGATGCCGGCGCTGAGTTTGCGGTGCGTGTCGTCGAGGGCGGCGTGCGCATAGGTGCGGGTGTCCGCGGAGTCATAGACCAGCGCCGCCGCGATCGGCTCGCCCTCCAGCTCGGCGATGTACAAGGTTGCCGCGCCGGCCGGCATCAGCGACTTCGCCACCTGCTCCAGGTAGTCATCGCTCTGCGGCTTGAAACCGTTCCGGGCCGCGGTCAGGTGCAGGAACCTCAGCAGCACCGAGACCTCCGCCGGGTCCTGGCTGGAGCGGAAGGTGACGCCCTTTTTGTGGATGTTGCGGTACAGGTTGCGGTTCACCGGCTTCATATCCGCCAGGACGTCCTTGAAATCGCGGTCCAGGTCCACGATCCAGCTCAGCTCCGGCTGCAGGTTCGCCGGGGCCGGACGCAGGCCGCGACCGCGCAGCACAGTGCCGGCGTCGGCGGCGGTGAAACCGGCGTCGACCGGTTCCAGCCGGACCAGCATCGCCCCGCACCGGCGTGCCAGTCCGGTCAGGGACCCCAGGGCGGCGTCGAAGGCCGCAAGGGAATCGGCGAGCGGGCCGTAGGGGACGTAGAGCACCTTCCCCGCCGGGTTGCTTTCCTCGACGGCGAGGTAGCTCCAGCCCGCCCCGGACTGCTCGTGGACGGTGCGGCCCAGCGCGCGCTGGACGTCGGCCCACTGCGGGCCCTGCAGGAAGTAGTCCATGGGTCAGCCCATCATTCCGGTAGTGACGGCGAAGGCCACGGCGGGCCCGGTGGCACCGGTGACCGGGTGCACGTTGACCGGCGCCTCGGCGGCCGGGAGGAAAGCCGAAGCGCCGCGCTCCAGCTGAAGGTCACCTTTGGGGGAGTCCAGCAGCACCGCGCCGGAGACCACAATGATGACGGCGGCGCCGGACTGCGCCAGCGGAACCGGCGCCGCGCCGGGACGCAGTTCCACCCGTTGAAGCTGGAATTCCCGGAACGGCGGCCGGTACAGTTCCTGGCCGAGCATGGTGGTCTCGGCGTCGAGCGCCGGCACACCGACCGCTTCAAACGCGACCGTGGCCAGCAGCTCCGGCACGTCGACGAATTTGGGCGTCAGTCCGCCGCGGAGCACGTTGTCCGAGGAGGCCATCACCTCGATGCCGAGGCCGTGCAGGTAGGCGTGCACGTTGCCGGCCGGCAGGTACACGGCCTCACCGGGCGCAAGCGATATCCGGTTCAGCAGCAGCGAGATCAGTACCCCCGGGTCCCCGGGGTAGTCCTTTTGGAGGTTCATGACGGTGGTCAGTTCCGGCCCGTGCGCCCCCAGCGGCGCACCCGAGACCAGGACGTCGACGACGGCGCCCGTCGCCGCGGCGACGTCCCCGCCGCCGGCGATCAGCCGTTCGAAGGCGGAGCGCAGCGCGGCAGGCTCGTCCGGCCGCGCCAGGTCCTCGACGAGCTGCGGAACCAGCGGCGGCAGCTCCAGGCCGGCGTGGTCAAAGCACTCCGCCAGGTGCCGGAACACTGCCCGGGACTCCGCTGCGGGCCGGAAGCCGCAGAGCGCCTCGAACCGGGTCAGCGCGAAGATCATTTCCGGTTTGTGGTTCTCGTCCTTGTAGTTGCGCGTGGCGGAGCCGCGGTCGACGCCGGCGGCCTCCTCCCGGGCGAACCCGGCACGCGCCTGGTCCAGGGTCGGATGTACCTGCAGCGAGAGCGGATGCTCCGCGGCAAGGACCTTGAGCAGGAAAGGCAGCCGCGGCCCGAACTCGGCCACGCTCCCGGCGCCCAGATAGTGCTCCGGGTCGCCGGCGATCAGCCCGTCCAGGGCCAGCCGGCCGCCGCCGTCGGACGCGCCGCCGTCGGACGCGCCGACGGACGCGCCGGCGTCGGCGGCCTCCGCTGAGGTGATCGCCAGGGACGGCGAGTCCGGGTGGGCACCGATCCACAACTCGGCTTCCGGGCCGCCGGAGGCCGGCCGGCCGAGCAGCCCGGCGATCGCGGTGGCCGATCCCCAGGCGTAAGGCCGGAGGACGTTCTCAAGTTCGTACACGGAATACCTATCTGCTCGGGGAGAACCGGGGGCTGGAGCCGGCCGGACGGGCGGACCGGGCGCGCGCCCTAGAGCGGGGCGCACTGGCCGTTGCTGGCGACCAGGTTGCGGATGGACTGTTCGTCGCCATTGCGCTTGAAGTCGTTGAGCATTTTCTCGGTGATCGGTTCGCCCTCGGGCGTGGTGGTCACCGGGGTGAAGTCCGACGACGACGGCGACGGCGCCGGCTGGGTGCCGGGCTTCGCCCCTGGCACCGCACCGGCGGCGGAGAGCGGGCCTGGTCCGGCCGCCGGGCGGCGGAGGGAGTCGTCGGCGGGCCCCGCGGCGGGCGCCGGGCCAAGGAGCTTGTCCACGGCCTGGTGGATCCTGGCGAAGTCCGGCACGGTCGGGAACGTCGCGTCGAAGTCCGGCGGACCGATCGTCAGCCGGCTGACCGGCTGGCCCTTGGACTTCATCGCCAGGTCCACGAAACTGCCGAGCTGGCCGGCGGAGATGTTCGAATCGACCACCTTGGTGCCGGCCTTGACGATGCCCTCGAACTTCGCGAGCAGGGTCGCGGGGTCCAACTGCTTGAGCATCGCCTGCTGGACGCACTGCTGGCGGGCGATGCGGGCGTAGTCGTCGACAAATTCCCGGGAACGGCCGTACCAGAGGGCATGGAAGCCGTCGAGTTTGTTGTCGCCGGCCGGGATCCAGCCCAGCGGCATGCCGTGGATGCCGTGCACTTCGTCGATGGTCGGTCCGCTGATCGGGACCCAGCCGCCGGCCTTGATCCGGATGCCGCCCATGGCGTCGATGAGCTTGGCGAAGCCGTCCATGTCCACCAGGACGTAGGCCTGGACCTTGATCCCGAGAGTGCCGGAGACGGCCTCAAGGGTGGCCTGCGCCCCCGGGTCCTGCACACCGGGGTAGAGGTCGGTGTACTTGTTGGTGACCTCGGTATTGATGGCGTTGATGAGGCATTCGTTGCCGCAGTCGTAACCGTCCGGGTAGATCTGCCGCATCGGGGAGTCTTCGCTGAACTGCGCATTCTGCAGGTTGCGGGGGATGGAGATGATGGCCGACTTGCCGGTCTTGGCGTCCACGCTGATCACGGAAAGGCTGTCCGGCCGGCGTCCGGTCCGGTCGGCCCCGGCGTCGCCGCCCATCATCAGGAAGTTGTAGCGGCCCTCGGAAGGCTCCATCTCGGGCCCGTTGGCGAAAATGGTGCCGATGGCGTCCCGGCCGACGTTCAGCAGGTACGCCGCGTAGCCCAGGCTGCCGCTGCTGAGCAGCATGGCCAGCACCAGGGCCAGGACGACGGCGGCACGCGTCCGTGGTTTGAGCAGCACCGGTCTGATCAGGCGCAGCGTGTTGATGAACAGCGCCGCCCAGCCGAGGGCAAGAGCGGCGAGAACGATCACCAGCAGCAACGAGGTAACCGGGTTGGCGACGAAGTTGATCAGCGTCGGACGGGAAAACACCAGCAATGCCACGGCGACGACTACCAGCGCCCAGACCGTGAGGGTCACGCGCAGGGCGAACCGGCCCAGCCGGCGGTCGCCGGCGACGGTCTGGGCGCTGCCGGGAACAAACAGGGTCATCAGGACCAGCAGGAAGGCGCGCCGGGCCAGGACCGCTGCCCCCGCTCCGGAAGGGTAGCGGACCGGGTCTGTCAGGGCACCCCGCGGCGGCTGCCGGGTGGCCTGCGCAGCGGCGAATCCTTTGCTCATCTGTGCAATCCCTACCGGCCGCCCCGCGGAACGCTGTTCTGGTCGGAGAAAACGTCGGCCACCTTGCTGCGCAGGTTCGCGCCCTTCCGGGTGGCGGTGTCGTTGAGCTCCCGGGCAAAGTCCATCAGCCCGGCCCGTAACTGCTCCGCGAGGGCGTCCGTCCCCGAGGCCAGCATCCGCACCGCGAGCAGGCCGGCGTTGCGGGCTCCCGCGATTGAAACCGTGGCGACCGGGACCCCGGCAGGCATCTGCACGATGGAGAGCAACGAGTCCATCCCGTCCAGGGTCTTCAGCGGCACCGGCACGCCGATCACCGGCAGCGGGGTCACGGAGGCGAGCATACCGGGGAGGTGCGCCGCGCCCCCGGCTCCGGCGATGATCACCCGCAGGCCGCGCTCATGGGCGGTCTGCCCGTAGCGGATCATTTCGGTGGGCATCCGGTGGGCCGAAACGACGTCGGCCTCGAAGGGGATGCCGAATTCGGCCAGCGCCTCGGCGGCGGCTTCCATCACGGGCCAGTCGGAGTCGGAGCCCATCACGAGCCCCACCAGCGGGGCGGTCCCGCTGCCTGAGTTCCCGGACGCGGAGCCTTGGCCGTCGGTGCTGGGGTTCACGCGTTCTCCTCGGGGGTGCCTGCGGCGGTACCGGCGTGCGCCCGTCCGTCCCGGATGATGTTGGCGACGGCGCCGGCCCGCTGCCGGACGGAATCGACGTCGGCGGCGGAGGCGCCGACGAGGTTGACGTGGCCGATTTTCCGGCCCGGCCGCACGGCCTTGCCGTAGCAATGGACCTTCGCCGCCGGTTCGCTGGCGAGGGCCGCGGGGTAGGCCGAATACAGGTTCTGGTTGGCGCCGCCGAGGAAGTTCTTCATCACCACCACCGGCCCAAGCAGGTCGGTGGCGCCCAGCGGAAGGTTCAGGATCGCGCGCAGGTGCTGCTCGAACTGGCTGGTGACTGAACCGTCCTGCGTCCAATGGCCGGTGTTGTGCGGCCGCATCGCGAGTTCATTGATCAGGAAGCCGGCGCCGACGCCGGGGGTTTCGAACATTTCCACGGCCATGACGCCGGTGACGCCCAGTTCGTTGGCAATGCGGATGGCGGCGTCCTCGGCGGCCGCGGCAACTTCCAGCGGGATGTCCAGGGCCGGGGCAATGACTTCGTCGCAGACGCCGTCGACCTGGACGGTGTGGACGACGGGCCAGGCCCGGGATTCGCCGTCGGGCGTGCGCGCGACCATCGCCGAGAGCTCACGGCTGAAGTCCACCTTGGCCTCGGCCAGCAGCGGGGACATGGCCTCGAACCAGTCGGCAGAGTCCGCGGCGTCCTGGGCGGAGGCGAGGATCCGCACGCCCTTCCCGTCGTAGCCGCCGCGCGGGGTTTTCAGGACCACGGGCCAGCCGGAGTCGTCGCCGAAGGCGACCAGCTCGGCGACGTCGGCGACGGCGGCCCAGCGCGGATTGGGCAGCTCCAGCCGATCGACCGCGGCGCGCATGACCAGCTTGTCCTGGGCGTTGACCAGCGCGTCGGGGCCCGGGTGGACGTTGACGCCGGCATCAATCAGCGCGCGCAGGTGTCCGGTGGGGACGTGCTCATGGTCGAAAGTCAGCACGTCCAGCCCGCGGGAGAACTCGAGCAGATGGTCAAGGTCCGTATAGTCGCCGACGGGGGCCTTGGCCACGGCAGCGACGGCGGAAACGTCCTCAGCCTCGGCGAGGACACGGAGTTCGAAGCCGAGAGCGGTCGCGGCCGGGGCCATCATGCGGGCAAGCTGGCCGCCGCCAACGACACCGATTACTGGAAAAGTCACATCACCCAGCCTACCGAAAACCTGCGCGGAACCTGCCCCCGCGCGCCCCGCGGGCTGAAACGGCGGGAATTCCCGGGCCGCTCCGACCGGCCTGGCCGTCCGGGCGGGCGGCGTGCGGAGGCGTGCACCCGGCAATCGGCGCTAAAATGGGCCGTTGGCCATCTGGCCGACGGATTCAAGCGGCCACGGAGGGTCATGTTTAACTCACTTGCAGATCGTGCGCGCGGGCTCGCCTCGTTGTTTTGGCGCGAAGTGGCCAAGTTCGGCGCCGTCGGCGGTGTTGCCTTTGTGATTGACAACGGCCTGACCTACTACCTGATGCACGGCCCGATGTCTGACAGCGAGGCCAAAGCCCGCTTTGTCGGCGCGACCATCGCCACGATTTTTTCCTGGATCGCGAACCGGTTCTGGACTTTCCGCCACCGCCGCCAGGAAAACGTGCTGCGCGAGTTCGCGATGTTCGTCCTCATCAACGGCATCGGCATCGGCATTTCCACCGGGCTCACCGCCCTGGCCAAGTACGGCATGGGCATCACGGACAAGAACATGCTCTTCGCCGCCGGCATCGTCGGCATCCTCGTCGCCACCGTCGTGCGGTTCTTCGCCTACCGGTTCCTGGTCTTCAACAAGGAACTCGACGACGAGCCGGAGTTCTCGCACGACCACGAAATCATCGAACGGCACGCGCAGGGCCAGGACACCGTCCGGGTTCCGGGCCAGGATCCGGACTCTCCCGGCGCCGGCCCCGGCCGCCGCTGACCCGGCGCGCGTCGCGGGCGGCCGCGGGCGGGCCACCCGGGCGACTGCCTAGCTCCGGCTGACGCGCTCGTCGCTGAGCAGCCGCTCGGTTACGGCGACGTCGGGGTGGACCAGTACGACGGAACCGTCCCGCTGCCACGCGCCGAGGCACTGCCCGAGCACGGCTTCGAGGCCTTCGGCCGCCCGCACCAGCACCCGCTCTGCGCCGTCCGGCGGGGCCGCGTCCCCCTCGGCTCCCGCTGGGGCAGCGAACGCGGCCAGCAGATCGCCGTGCGCGTGGACGGTTCCGGCTCCGCTGCGGACCGCGGGGCGGCCGGCCTCCGGTTCAACGTGCGGCATGAAGAAATCGCCGTGCGACCTAACCTCCGCGGCGTAGTCGATGACCCCGGACGGCAGCCCGCCGGGCCAGCGCATCGCCAGCGCCGGCAGCGCAACCGCCATAACGGCGTCGAATGCGGCCACTGCCGCGGCCGGACCCGGGTCCGCGGTGGCGAGCAGCTCGGCTTCGGCCGCGTCCAGCACCACCTCCATGCCCAGCTGCCAGGCGGCCAGCGCCAGCACCACCGACTTCCAATGCGCCGGCAGATCCAGCTTTAGCCGTGTCCCGGGCTCCGCGTCCAGCTCGTCCTGGAGCAGGTTGCTGGTTTTCGCCACCCAGTTGTCCAGCACCCGGCCGGAGAGTTCCACCCGTTCCGCCTCGGGCCCGTACCAGGTCAGCCGGGGGGAGGTGGACTGGCCGGAACGCAGGGCTGACATCAGATCGATCGCCGGGATAGTCATGGCTTCATCTTGCCACGGCCCGTGTGTGTGATCTCCGTCTCGGTCCGGCCGGGTGCGGGGGCCGGGCGCACGGCGGAGGGGGAGGGTGCAGGCGCCGAAACGCAGGAAAACCACAGCAAAACCACAGCGCGGACGCAGGAAAGTGCTCAGCAGGCTGTCAATTCCGCGCCGGCGTGGGGCCGGGTCGGAAAAAGTCCCGGGCGTGGCGTGCCCCGGTTACGCCCAGGAAATTGATTATTATCTCCGCCGCCGCTTGACTCCCGGATACTTACACACGTGTAATTAGGTATCGAAAGCCAATGCGCATCAGGCGGCACACAACCGAGTGTCCGAGGGTCAGGCAGCGGCTGCAAAAATCAGAGAGGGAACGCCAATGGGGCTTGCAGAGCGTATCCATGAAGATGAAGTCGTTGCCGGCCAGGCGACGGCAAAATACCGTTCACGCGGGGTGCCGAGCGATTGGTATGTCGACCCTGCCGATCCGGACGCCGCGGAGCGGTACAACGAACGTACGCAGGATTCGCTGCAGGACCAGGCCACGGCCTTCCTCGCGGCCCACGAAGCACTCCTGGCTGGGGACCCCGAGCAGGAGATTGATCCGCTCGACCCGCCCATGGAGCTGCGGACCCAGCACGCCGGGACCACCGCCCAGCCGGTGTGGATCGGGCTTCCCGCCGGCCAGGACTTCGATGACGAAGGCGAACTCGGCTGGCAGACCGACGCGCTCTGCGCGCAGACCGATCCCGAGGCCTTCTTCCCCGAAAAGGGGGGCTCCACCCGCGACGCCAAGAAGGTCTGCGGTGCGTGCAACGTCCGTTCGCAGTGCCTGGAGTACGCCCTGTCCAATGACGAGCGCTTCGGGATCTGGGGCGGCCTCTCCGAGCGGGAACGCCGCCGGCTTAGGAAGCGGGCAGTCTAATTCTTCAAGAAGTACAAGTCACCGCCGTTGTGGTAGCCCACAACGGCGGTGACTATCTCCCCAGGACCCTGGCGGCGCTGGCCGCGCAAACGCGCCCGGCGGACGCTGCCATCGGGATCGACGCCGGTTCCCGTGACCACTCGGCCGCCCTGCTGCGGCAGGCGCTCGGCACGGCCAACGTCACCATCGTCGAGCAGGGCAAAAGCGGTATGGGCGGTGCCCTCCAGGCCGGGCTCAAGGAACTGGCGCCCTGGGGCACCGAGGCCGGGACGGCCTCCGCCGAATGGATCTGGCTGCTGCACGACGACGCCGCGCCGGCTCCCGAGGCGCTCGCCGAACTGCTGCACGCCGTCGAGCGGGCCCCCTCGGTCACGGTGGCAGGCTGTAAACAGCTGGACTGGCACGCCGGACGGCGGCTGATCGACGTCGGGCTTTCCACCAGCCGCTGGGCCGAGCGCCTGACCCTGATCGAAGCCGACGAACTCGACCAGGGCCAATACAACGGCCGCAGCGACACCTTCGCCGTGAACTCCGCGGGGATGCTGGTGCGCCGCGACGTCTGGGAAGACCTCCGCGGATTCGACCCGGCGCTTCCGGGCAGCGGCGACGACGTTGATTTTTGCTGGCGCAACCGGCTCGCCGGCAACCGGGTGGTGGTGGTCCCCAGTGCCCGGATGTTTCACGTGTCGCACCGGCCGCACGCCCTGGGCAACGCGGCGGCGGCGCGCAAGGCGCAGGTCCACCTGCGGCTAAAGCACGCCGCGGCCTGGAAAGTCCCGGTGCACGCCGTCGGAGCGCTTCTCGGCAGCCTTTTCAAACTGGTCCTCAGCATCGCCGTCAAAGACCCCGGCCACGGCTTCTCCCAGCTGCTGGCAACCCTCGGTGCCCTCGGCCGGCCCGCCGCCGTGGTCCGCGGCCGGCGCAACGCCGCCCGCACCCGGCGCATCCGGCGCTCCGTCATCAAGGGGCTGCAGACGCCGCGGCGCGAGGTCTGGGCGCACCGGCGTTCGCTGATGGAGGCGCTTGGCTCGGACGATTCCAGCGACGATGCCGCCAGCGACGAGCTGCTCGCCGAGCACCCCAGCGGCGATTCCACCGACGACTTCGCCGCGCTGGGCACCACCAGGCGCGGCTGGGTGGGCAACGGGGCCCTGCTGGCCATGCTGCTGGCCGCCGCGGCGTCCCTGATCGGGCTGCTGGGCCTGTTCCGGGCCGACGCCGTCACCGGCGGGGCGCTCATCCCGGCCTCCGCGCGCCTGGCCGACATCTGGAACCATGCCTCCGGCTGGTGGATCGAACTCGGCGCCGGGCTGCCGGGCCATGGCGATCCGTTCGGCTACGTGCTCTGGCTGCTCGGTGTCCTGGGCGCCGGCAACACCAACGGCGCCGTTGCCGCGCTGCTGGTCCTGGCCATGCCGCTCTCGGCCCTGGGGGCCTGGTTCGCCGCCGGCGCCCTGACCCGCCGCCGTCGGCTCCGCCTCGCGGCCGCCCTTGTCTGGGCCGGCGCCCCCGCCCTCCAGGTTGCCCTGAACCAGGGCCGGCTCGGGGCCTTGGTCGCACACGTGATGATGCCGCTGCTCGTCCTGGCCCTGCTGCGCGCCACCGGGTCCGTGCCGGGCCGCGGACGCTACGCGATGCCGGTCCCGGGCGACCGGCGTTTCACCGAAAAGCCTCCCGTCAAGCCCGGGATCAACGGCACGCCGTCGTGGACCGCGGCGGCCGCGGCCGGGCTGGCGCTGGCGGTCGTCACCGCGGCGGCCCCGTCGCTGTTCCTGCCCGCCGTGGCCGTCGTCGTGCTCTGCGGTGTGCTGTTGCGGCGCCGGGGACGCACGCTCTGGTGGTCGCTGCTGCCCAGCCTCGCCTTGTTCCTTCCCTTCGCCCTCTCCGTCCTGGACCGGCCGCGGGCCCTGCTCGGGGATCCGGGCCTGCCGCTGGGCTTTGACCCGGCGCCGCTGTGGCAGCAGGCGCTGGGCCAGCCGCTGCGCTTCGAGGCCGGAGCAGGGCTGGCCGGGCTGTCCGTCTTCGGGCCCGGAGCCGTGCCGTGGGCGCTGCTGCTGGCACTGCTGATGGGCCTGCCGGTGGTGCTGCTGGCGCTCACGTCCTTGTTCCTGCCCGGCGGGCGTTCCGCCGGCCGGCGGCCCTGGCTGGCCCGCGGCCTCTGGGCCGCGGCGACGCTGCTGCTGGCCGGCAGCTGGCTGGCCGGACACATCGCCACCGGCACCGGCGCCGGCGTCATGGTCACCCCCTTCACCGGCCCGGCGGTATCAGCCGCAGGTTTCGCCCTGCTGGGCGCGGCCCTGCTCGGGGCCGAGGCGCTGGTCGACGCCGCCGACGCCGCCGCGGCGTCCGGGCGGGCCCGCAAGGTCCTGGTCCGGGGCACGGCAATCACCGCCACTGTCCTGCTGCTCGCCGGTCCGCTGGCTGGGCTCGCCGCCTGGGCAGCGCACAACGTGCTGCAGTCCGGCCCGCCGTCGGCGGCCGCGGCCGCTCCGGACGACGCCCCCGCCGCCGGCAGCATCGCATCCCCGGAAGCAGCCGCCCGTCCCGACGACCGGGCGCTTGGCGTCCCGCGTCTGGTCCAGGCCGCCAAACCCCGGATGCTCCCGACGACGGCGGTCGACCGGGGGGAGGGCCCGGAACAGACCCGGACCCTGGTAATTTCCGGCCAGGAAAACGGCATTTTTGCCGCCGCACTGATGCGGGGCGACGGCACCCGGCTGGATGCCCTCTCCGCGATCGCCTCCGCCCGCCCGGTGCTGGGCAGCCCGGGCCGGGAAACGGTGCGCGACGAGGACCCGGTCGCGGCCTCCCTGCGCAGTGCAGTGGCCACCATCGTGGCCGGCGACGGCGTGGACCCGCGGCGTCAGCTGGAGCAACTCGGCGCCGGATTTGTGGTGCTGGAGGCCAACGACAGCTCGGCTGAACTGACCGCCAGCCGGATGGACGCCGTACCCGGACTCGTGGCAGTCGGCCGGACCGAGAGCGGCTGGCTGTGGCGGATCACCCCGCTAAACCAGCAGGAAGCCAAGGCAGCCGACGTCGCGCACCGCATCCGGATCGTGGACGGCGCCGGCAGCACCGTCGGGCTGCTCCCGGCCGGCCCGGTCGCCGCCGACGCCTCTGTCCCGGCCGGGCCCGAAGGCCGGCTGGTGGTCCTTGCCGACCGCGCCGATCCCGGCTGGAGCGCCTGGCTCGACGGGCGAAGGCTGACCTCCACCGCCTCGGACTGGGCGCAGGCATTCACCCTGCCGGCCGAGGGCGGCCGGCTAACCATCCGCTACGAGAACCCGTGGGCGCTCTGGACCGGCATCGTCCAGGCCGTCGTCGTCGGCCTGACCGTCCTCCTGGCCATTCCCATGCCTGCCCGCCGGCCGAACACCGGACTCTCCAGGGACGAGGGCTCCTTGCGTAAGGAACACCAGCATGCATGACGACCACCAGGGCGCTACGCCGCCGGAACGGCCGCAGCCCGGCGAGCAGCCGGGGAGCCCTGCCGCAGAGGAAAAGCGGGACCGGAGCGGGCGCGGAAAAGCCCGCGCCTCGGCGGCAAAGGCCCCGTCCGGTTCCCGGCTGAAAAACGTCTCCGGCACGGTGGGCGGGGTGCTTTCCGCGGTGGTTTTGGTCGCCGCCGGCGGCGGGCTGGTGGCGGCGGCGGCACTCTCGCCGCAGCTGCCTGCCAGCAGGCAGCTCGAGGCACCGCAGGCCGCGGTGCCGGCCGGCGGCAGCGTGGGGATTTGCCCCGGCCCGGCCCGGCTGCTCCAGGGCACGCCGGTGGGCACGGACCCGCAGTTCAGCCCGGAATCGGCCACCGCCAAGAGCACCGTCAGTGCGCTCGTCCTGAGTTCCAGCGCCGGGGTGCTGCCCGCAAGCCGGCTCGCCAAGCTCACCGGCGGCACGCTGGTGGAGCTCGCCAAGGCGGCGCCGGCCTCCGCGGCCGCGACTCCGGCCCCGGGCGCCCCCGCGTTGCGTGCCGGTGTTGTGCCCGAGCGCGGCGTCGATGCGGCCAGCGTGCTCAGCGCCGACCCGCAGGGCAACCGGCAGCCGTCCGCCGGAGCCGTGATGAGCTATACGGCCGCCGACGGGGACCTCCGCGGCTGGGCTGCGGCCGCCTGCCAGCGGCCGGCCAACGATCTGTGGCTGGTCGGCGCGAACACCGCCCTCGGCCGGACCGCCGTCCTGAAACTCAGCAATACCTCCAGCACCCCGGCCACCGTGAGCCTGGAACTCTTCGGCGCCAAGGGCGCCATCCAGGCTCCCGGCAGCCGGGGACTGTTGGTGGCCCCCGGCAGCACCCGGTCGATCATCCTCGCCGGGCTGGCGCCCGGGCAGGAGCGGCTGAGCGTGCGGGTGCGCAGCACCGGCGGCCCGGTCTCGGCCGTAATCCAGCAGAGCGTCCTGCGCGGGCTGACCCCGGGCGGCGTGGACTTCATTTCGCCGGGAACCGCGCCCGCCACCGGGCAGGTCATCTCCGGCATCGACCTCCAGGATCCCGCCGCCGTGGCCGCGCTGGGCGGCAAGTCCGGCTTCGGGGACGCAAAACCTGCCTTGCAGATCACCGTTCCCGGTGCGGCGGACGCCGTTGTGGAAGTGAAGCTGTTCGGGCGTGACGGCCAGAAAGCCCTTCCCGGCGGCGTCGTCACCGCGAAGGCGGGCACGGTTACCGAGGTGCCCCTCACGGGGCTGCCGGCCGGCCATTACACGGTGGCCGCCAGCTCCGATGTTTCCTTCGCCGCGGCGGTCCGTGTCACCCGCGGGCTGAAGGCCGAGGAGGCCGCGGACTTCGCCTGGGCGCCGTCCTCGGTCCGGCTCGGCAGCCAGCACCTTGTGCCGGTGCCCCGCACCGGCGAGCGGTATCTGACGTTCGGTGCACCGGAGGGCCGTGCCAAGATTTCCTACACCCCGATCACTGCCGACGGTAAGCTCCGCGCCCCGGCCGCGGTGGACATCGCCGGCGGGACCACGGCCTCGGTCAAGATCCCGGGCGATGTCGGCGGATCACCGCTGGTGGGGTATCTCGTGTCGGCGTCGGGGGACGCCGCCTACGGGGCCGTCCTGCTGGAACAGGGCGGGCGCTCCGACGTCGCGAGCGTCCCGGTCCTCCCCGGAGCGGCCGGCCAGGAACAGATCCCGGTCACGCTCGGCTACTAGCAGGCGCGAACGGGCAGTTGCGGCCCGGAACCGCCGGCCGAGCAGGCGCGAACGGGCAGTTGCGGCCCGCGCCGAGGGCCGGTCCGCGGTGGCCTAGTAGCGGCGGCGGTACACGGGGTCCAGGGACTCGGGCGGGACGCCGAGCATTTCGGCGGTGCGCTCCACGACCACGTCGTGCACGAGGTCCTGAAGCTCCTCGCGGGTGCCGCAGGCCTGTTCCACCACCCGGCGGTAGAGCGTGATCACCGGTCCGTCCGCCGCCGTCGCCGGCGCATAGGATCCCATCGGTGCCGGGGCGCCTTCGGCCACGAGCCCTTCAAGGCCGGGCGGGATCTCCTCGACCGCAAACCGGACACCGTCCAGCGGCTTGCCCCAGATATCGTGCAGGCGCTGGGCTGAATCCAGGACGAAGTCGTCGAAGCGGTCCGAACGCGTCCGGTACCCGGGCAGGGCCGGCAGCATCAGCTCGCCGCGCAGGCCGCGGCCGTGCCGGTTCCTGCGGCGCTGCCGGAAGCTCTTCCCAGTGGCGGTGCCGCCGGCGCCGGGGTCAGCCAACCGGACCGTAAAGCCGGAATCATGGTGCGATGACTGCATATCTTGACTCTAGCCCCGGCACCTGATTTCTGCGATATGCGGTCCGCCGGCCAGCAGGCTGCGGGCCGCCGTCGGGAGCCCGGGACGACGGCGGTGCCCGTGCGCGCCGCGGGCAGTTACGGTACAGGAACGGGGCAGGAGCGCGGCAGAAACGTCGGCTGCCGCTGCGCCGGGGCGTTTCAATACGCGGGAGCGGACGCCCGGGGGAGTAGTCTGTGATGTCGTGGGTGCAATTCGTCAGTGTTCAAGGTCTGCCTGCCGCAATTCGGCGGTGGCCACTTTGACGTACGTCTATGCCGACTCCACGGCAGTTCTCGGGCCGCTGGCCACCTACGCCGAGCCGCATTGCTACGACCTCTGCGAACAGCACGCCGGTTCCCTGACGGTGCCGCGGGGCTGGGAAGTTCTGCGGCTCGCCATGCCGGCCACCCCGGCCGGCCCCGGCCCCGACGACCTGCTGGCCCTCGCCCACGCGGTCCGCGAAGCCGCGGCCCGGCCCGCCGCGCCCGAGCCCGCGCAGGGACAACGGGCCGCGCACCCGGCGCTCGAAGCGCCGGCCGGCGCCGAAGGAACCCGCCGCGGGCACCTGCGCGTCCTCCGCGAACCCTCCTGAGCCGCGAACTGGCGGTAGGCTGGGAACTGAAATTTCCGTACGCCACCGGCGCCAGCGGCGCCGCCCCCAGGGAGCCTTCACCATGCCACTGATCAGTCCCGCACTGCTGTCTATCCTGCGCTGCCCCGTGACGGGCTCGGCCTTGGTACAGGAGGGCGAGGAACTCGTCGCCGTGGCCCCGGATCGGGACGGGCAGACGCTGCGCTACATGATCGAGGACGGCATCCCGCTCCTGCTGCCGCCCGAGTTGCTGGCAGCGGCCACCGCGGCGTCCTCCGACCAGCACGACGGCGGTCCGCACGACGCCGGCCGGCCGGGCAGCGCGCCGCGCCACGCGGCCGGATAGCCCGGCGGCCGGAAAAACGGTCCCTCCGCCCATCGGCAGGCGCCCCGGCGCCGAACCACTTCCAGCCCTCCCGCATCATCCCGGCTACCACAAAGGATCCCCATGACTTTCGATTACAAAATTGCGGACATCTCGCTGGCCGAGGCCGGCCGGCACCAGATCCGCCTCGCCGAGCACGAGATGCCCGGGCTGATGTCCCTGCGTGAGGAATTCGGTGCCAGCCAGCCGCTGAAGGGGGCCCGGATCGCCGGCTCCCTGCACATGACAGTCCAGACGGCGGTGCTGATCGAAACGCTCACCGCCCTCGGCGCCGAAGTCCGCTGGGCCTCCTGCAACATCTTCTCCACGCAGAACGAGGCGGCCGCCGCAGTTGTGGTCGGCGCGGGCACGGTCGAGAACCCGCAGGGCGTTCCGGTGTTCGCCTGGAAGGGTGAGACGCTCGAGGAATACTGGTGGACGGCTGAGCAGATCCTGACCTGGCCCGGCGCGGACAGCAACCCGGACCTGGGCCCGAACATGATCCTCGATGACGGCGGCGACGCCACCATGCTGGTCCACAAGGGTGCGGAATTCGAGGCCCTCGGAACGGTACCGGCGGCCGCCGACGACGAATCCGACGAAGGCCGGGTCTTCCTGGAGGTACTGCGTGCCTCGCTGCAGAAGGACCCGCAGAAGTGGACCCGGATCGGTTCGCGCCTGCTCGGCGTGACCGAAGAGACCACCACGGGCGTCCACCGCCTCTACCAGCTCGCCGAGCAGGGCAAGCTGCTGTTCCCGGCGATCAACGTCAACGACTCCGTCACCAAGAGCAAGTTCGACAACAAGTACGGCATCCGCCACTCGCTGCCGGACGGCATCAACCGCGCCACCGACGTGCTGATGGGCGGCAAGGTCGCCGTCGTCTGCGGCTACGGCGACGTCGGCAAGGGCGCCGCAGAGGCGTTCCGCGGCCAGGGCTCGCGCGTGATCGTCACCGAAATCGATCCGATCTGCGCGCTGCAGGCCGCAATGGACGGCTACCAGGTGGCCACGCTCGAAAGCGTCCTGGCCGAGGGGCACATCTTCATCACCACCACCGGCAACAAGGACGTCATCATGGCCGAGCACATGGCCGGGATGCGGGACAAGGCCATCGTGGGCAACATCGGCCACTTCGACAACGAGATCGACATGGCCGGCCTGGCCCGGATTCCCGGGATCAAGAAGGTCGAGATCAAGCCGCAGGTCCACGAATGGGTCTTCGACGCCGGGACTGCGGAAGAGCGCTCCATCATCGTGCTGTCCGAAGGCCGGCTGCTGAACCTCGGCAACGCCACCGGGCACCCCTCGTTCGTGATGAGCAACTCCTTCGCCAACCAGACGATCGCGCAGATCGAGCTGTTCACCAAGGCCGGCCAGCCGGAAGGCGAACGCGAGTACGAAAAGCAGGTCTACGTGCTGCCGAAGGTCCTCGACGAGAAGGTGGCCCGGCTGCACCTGGACGCCCTTGGCGCCGAACTGACCGAATTGTCCAAGGAACAGGCCGCCTACTTGGACCTCGACGTCGCCGGCCCCTACAAGCCGGAGCACTACCGCTACTAAGCGCGCCGGACGCGGCAGGGGCCCCGGACGTACGCCGTCCGGGGCCCCGTTTTGTGACCGTATCGTGGCGCGGACGACGGCGGGCCGCCCCGGAATTTCACCTATGCTTTCAAGGTAACCTCTGGAAGGACCCGAGTATTGTGATTGCCCCGAAGAGCTGGAGCGCCGGCCGGAAAGCCGCCGTGCTGGCCGCGGCGTGCGCCCTCGCAGCCGGTGGCGGCGTGTTCGCCGCGGCCGGACCGCTGGCCCACCCCTCCTTCGCTTCCGAAGCCGGTTCGCCGGAGCGCTCCACCCAGGGGCTGGCGTTCCCGGTTGTGCCGCCGCTCCAGCTTGCGGCCGCGCCCGCCGACGCCGCCGTCCAGGTCAACCCGGCAGCGCCGGTCACCCTGAAAGTCGCGAACGGCCGGATCGAGCGCGCTTCGCTGACCAGCGATGCAGGCGACGCCGTCGACGGGAAGCTCAGCGCCGACGGCGCGCGCTGGGCCGCCACCGGGCCGCTGAAATTCAACACCCGCTACAGTTACAGCTACTCCGTGGTCGACGGCGCGGGACGCGCCACCGACGCGACCCGCAGCTTCACCACGGTGAGCACCGCGAACGAGGCCGATGCGGCCATCTACCCGCTCGACGGCATGAAGGTCGGCGTCGCGCAACCGCTCCAGCTCACGTTCAGCGAGCCCGTACTGAACCGTGACGCCGTCGAGAAGGCGATCAGGATCAGCTCCACCTCCGGGCAGCCGGGGGAGTTCCATTGGTTCAGCGACACCATGGTCCGGTACCGGCCGCAAAAATTCTGGGCCGCCAACAGCACCGTCACCATGGACATCAAGCTCTTCGGCGTCGACCTGGGCAAAGGCCAGATCGGCAACTTCAACAAAAAGGTCACGGTGCACATCGGCGACAAGAAGGTCGCGATCGCCGATGCCAAGGCCCACACCTTCACGGCCATGGTTAACGGCCGGCAGGTGGGCCAGTGGCCGGCCACCCTGGGTGACACCCGGTTCCCGTCGGCGCGCGGCTACCTTGTGCTGATGGAGCAGTACCGGGTGGAGCACATGGACGCCTCCACCATCGGGCTGAAGCCGGGCGACCCGGCCTATTACGGGCAGCTGGACGTCAACTACGCCACCCGGCTGACACCCAGCGGAGAGTTCATCCACCAGGCCACCGAATCCGCGATGCCGTTCATCGGCAAGGTCAACCTCTCGCACGGCTGCATCGGCCTGGGCCCGGACGGCGCGAAGTGGGTCTTTGACAACATGACCACCGGTGACGTCGTTCAGGTCGTCAACACCGACGGCGAGTACGCGGCCAACGACGACGGCTTTGGGGACTGGAACATCCCCTGGGAGAAGTACGCAAACTGATCCGGCCCCGGGCCGCAGCGGGAACAAGGCTGGAAAGCGCAGGCAATAAGGACGTTGGGGGACGCAAAATGGCCGAGACAATGAGGTCCGGGGGATCCGGGCTGAAGCCGGCCGGGAAGACGGCGGCGAAGACCGGAAAAATGCTCGCCGTGGCCGGACTCTGCCTGGCCATCGGCGCCGGCGGGATCGGCGTCGCCACCGGTCCGGTCTGGGCGGACAGTGCGCTGCCCTCCGAATCGGCGGCGCCGATGCGCAACGTCCCGGGCCTGGCCGCCGCCGTCGTTAAGGCGGTCGAACTCGGGGTGACGCCGACCGACGGTGCCAGCAACGTCAATCCGGCGTCCCTCCCGTCGGTCAAGGCCGTCAACGGGTCGGTGCGGGACGTGGTCCTGCGGCCCGAGGCGGGCGGCGCACCCCTGCCCGGCAGCACGAGTGCGGACGGATCCACCTGGACGGCCGGGGAGCCGCTGGAATTCGACACCCGGTACAGCTACAGCTTCACGATCGTTGACCGGGCCGGCCGCGAAACGGCGAAACGCCAGAGCTTCGCGACCGTCGCTGCCGCGAACGAAGCCGACGCCGCCGTGTACCCGCTCAACGGCAGCACCATCGGCGCCGGACAACCCATCGAGATCGTGTTCAGCGAGCCCGTTCTGAACAAGGCGGCCCTGGAAGAGGCCGTCACCGTCGAGGCCTCCTCCGGCCAGCCCGTGGCCTGGCGCTGGTACTCGGACCGCCGCGTCCGGATCCGGCCGGAGCGCTTCTGGGCCGCGAACAGCCGGATCAGCGTGGACCTGAACCTGTTCGGCGTCGACTTCGGCAACGGCATGGTCGGTAATTCGAACGTCCCGGTGTCCTTCAAGGTCGGGCCGCAGCGTGTCGCCGTCGTGGACGATAACACCAAGACCATGAAGGTCTACTTCGACGGGCGGCTGGTGCGGACGGCCCCGGTCACCCTGGGCGGGGAAGACTGGCTTTCGCCTTCCGGCTACGCCGTCATCATGGAACAGGAACGCAAATCCAATTTCAATGCCGGCAGCATCGGTCTCAAGCCCGGTGACAAGGGCTACTACCCGCCGCTGACGGTCGAGTACGCCAACCGGCTGACGACGTCGGGCGTCTATGTGCACCAGGCGCTCGAGTCCGCCTGGGGAGCGGTGGGCAGATACAACGTCTCACACGGCTGCGTCGGCCTGCTCCCGGCGGATGCCCAGTGGTTTTTCGCCAACATGAAGACCGGCGACGTGGTGCAGACACTCAACACGGGGGCGGCGCCGGTCGAGCCGCTGGAGGGCTTCGGCGACTGGAACATTCCCTGGGCCGAGTACCCCCGGCGTTGACTCCCGGTCGCGGGCGGCGCGGGGAAGCGGCGTGTGCCGCGAGCTCCGTCGCCGGCGACTCGGCCGTCACCCGCCCGGAGCCGGCGGGAGGCCCACCGCGCCGGCGCCGGCGGCGACCAGCACAGCCGGGACGCCGGTTAGGCCGAAATTTCCGGCTGAATCCGGCAGGCCACGGGGTGGCACCTCGTCCGGTCTCAGGCCCTGACGGTAGGCTCGGAGACAGAAATGTGGCGCTGCCGGGCCCAAGGCACGGCTGCGCCGAAGCCGACGGAAGCGAAGAGCAGCAGTGACGGAAAAAAGTCCCACCCCTCCGAATCGGCAGGATCCGGACCTGGACCCTGCCGACGACGCCGACGAGCCTGCTTTTGAGTGGATGAAACCGGCCGCGGCCAAACGGTCCGACGCCGGGTCCGGAACCCCCGACGCCGGGTCCGGCACCCCCGACGCCGGGTCCGGCACCCCCGACACTGCGCCGGGAACCCCCGACACCGCGCCGGGAACCCCAGACGCCGCGCCGGGCGCGGGGAGCCGCGATACTGCGTCCGACGCCGGGACCAGCGGTACCGTCCCCGTGGTTCCGGAGCCGGCCCCCGCCCCGGGCGAACGCCAGGGCCGCCGCGCCGAGCGGAAGGCCGGGTCCGCCGCAGCCGGCGCCCCGGCTGCGAAGACCGGCACGGCGGCAACGGGACGATTCGACGAGTCGCTGCCCACCTCGGAGCTGCAGGTCCGGCCGCCGCAGGAGGAAGTGGAGCGGCGCAACGCCGAGCGTGAAAATGCGGCCAACGCCAAGCCCGTCGCGCCCCGGGTGATGCAGGTCCTGCTGGCGGTCTGCTTCCCGGTCATCCTGCTGGTTCTGGCCGTGAGGGCGGTGACCAGCCCCCTGTTCCTCTGGGTGGAGTACAACCGTCCGGGCTTCCCGGGAGACGGCTATGGCTTCAGCACCGACGACCGGATGACCTACGGCTCCTACGCGGTCGACTACCTGAGCAACTGGTCCGGACCGCGGTACCTGGGCGAGCTCGTCAACCGCGCCGGAGAGCCGCTGTTCAAAGATGGCGAAGTCAGCCACATGGCCGACGTGAAACTCGTTATGCTCTCTGCGTTCGGCGCCGGCGCGCTGCTGGCCCTGCTCAGCCTGATAGCCATCCTCTACCTGCGCCGCCGCAGCACCGGGGGAGTCCGGCGCGGGCTGTTCGCCGGCTCGATCGTCACTCTGGTGATCATCATCGGCCTGGGGGTGCTGGCAGTGCTCGGTTGGGAGCAGTTCTTCACTGAATTCCACCGGATCTTCTTCGCCAACGGCACCTGGACCTTCTCCCTCGAGGACACCCTGATCCGGTTGTTCCCCGGACAATTCTGGGTCGACGCCGGGATTGTGATTGGCGCCCTCGTCGTCCTCGCCGCCCTCCTGACCCTGATCCTGACCTGGCCCACGCGCAAGCGCCGGGGGCTCCCGCCGCGGGGCGCGGATGCCAAGGACGCGAAGGACGCGAAGGACGCAGAGGACGCAGAGGACGCGAAGGACGGGAAGGACACGGTGAAGGCTGCGGAGGCGGGCGATGCCGGGGCGGCGGTCGACGGCGCCGCGGAGCCGGCGGGCCCCAGGGGCCGCCGATTCAAGCGGTCCCGCGACGGCGCCGCGGAGAGCCCGGACGGACCTGACACCGGTGCCGGAACCGTGGAGCAGAAACCGGCCTGAGCAGGTCACTCAAAAGCGGCCGGCACCCATGGTGCCGGCCGCTTTTGAGTCCCGCTATGCGATCTAGCCGTAGATCCGGTTGATCTGCCCCTCGAAGTCCCGCACGACGGCGGCGCGCTTGAGCTTGAGCGAGGGGGTCAGGTGGCCGGACTCAACCGTAAAATCGGCGTCGAGCACCACAAAGCTGCGGATTGACTCGGCCTTGGAAACCAGGGTGTTCGCCTCGTCGACGGCGGCCTGGATGGCTGCCCTGACCTGCACGTTGGCAGCCGCTTCGGTTGCGTCCATGACGGGGACGCGGTGCGCGGCGCACCAGTTCTCCAGTCCTTCCGGGTCCAGATTCACCAGGGCCGACACAAACGGCCGTCCGTCGCCGACCACCACGGCCTGCGCCACCAGCTGGTGTTCGCGGATCTTCTCCTCCAAGGGACCGGGCGCCACGTTCTTTCCGCCCGCGGTGACCAGCAGGTCCTTCTTGCGGCCGGTGATGGTCAGGAAGCCGTCCGCATCGAGGGAACCGAGGTCGCCGGTCCGGAAGAAGCCGTCCACGAACGCCTCGGCGTTGGCGGCCTCGTTGGCGTGGTAGCCCTTGAACACGCCGATGCCCTTGACCAGGATCTCGCCGTCGTCGGCGATCCGGATGGTGGTGCCCGGCACCGGGATGCCCACGGTGCCCACCTTGGTGTGAGTGGGGGTGTTGGCGGTGCACGGAGCCGTTGTTTCGGTGAGTCCATAACCTTCCAGGACCGGGACGCCGGCGCCGCGGAAGAAGTGCGCGTCATGGGAGCTCAGCGGGCTGGCGCCCGACACGGTGTAGCCCAGGCTGCCGCCAAACGCCTGCCGCAGTTTCGGGTACAGCAGCCGGTCGAAGACTGCGTGCCTGGCACGCAGCAACCAGCCGGGACCGCCGCCTTCGCCGCGGGCGGCGGCATCAAGGGCTTTGGAGTAGGCGACGGCGGCGGCGGCGGCGGCCTCGAAGAGGCGGTCCTTGCCGGCCACGGCCGCCTTGTGCGCCGCCCCAGCGTAGACCTTCTCGAAGATCCTGGGCACCACCAGCAGGAAGGTCGGCCGGAACGTGCCAAGGTCCTCCAGCAGTTCCTTGGCATTGGACGTGTGGCCCAGGGTGCTGCCGGCGCTGAGGCAGACCACCTGCACGGCGCGGGCCAGGACGTGGGCCAGTGGAAGGAACATCAGTGTCCGGGTGCGCGGCTGCCGGAGGATCTCGGGCAGGAACAGGACGATGTTCTTGGCCACGAGGGCGAAGTTGCCGTGGGTGATCTCGCAGCCCTTGGGCCGGCCGGTGGTGCCCGAGGTGTAGACCAGGGATGCCACGTCGGCGAGGCCGGCCGCGGAGCGCTGCCGCTCCAGTTCGGCATCACTGACGCCGCCGCCGGCCGCCGCGAGGCTGGCGAGGTTCGGGGCCCCGCCGTCGTAGTCCATTCGGACGGTACCGAGCACGCGGCCCGCCAGCAGGGACGACCCGTCCAGGACGCCCTGGACCAGGCCGGCCTTGGCCTGGTCTTCGACGAAGACCCGTCGGGCGGCGGAGTCGTGCAGGATCCATTCGACCTGGCCGGCGGAGGAGGTCTCGTAGATGGGAACCGTGACGCCGCCGGCGAACCAGATGGCAAAGTCCACCACGGTCCATTCGTACCGGGTGGCGGACATGACCGCGACCGTCTCGCCCGGGGCCAGGCCGCCGGCGATCAGCCCCTTGGCCAGCGCCTTGACCTGGTCCAGGAACTGCTGGGCCGGGACGTCGGTCCAGCCGGACGGGCCCTTGCGGGAGTAGAGCGCGTGGCCCGGGTCTTTGGCGTGCTGTTCCAGCAGCAGGTCCGTGACGTTGCTCGCCGGATCCAGCTCGACGAGCAGTGCGGTGCTAGCTTCTCTCACAACCATGTCTCCCGTTCCGGTCCGCGGCCCGGCGGCCGCGGATCCCGCTAGCTATCCTGCCCTAGATCCAGGAAGGCATCCACATCCGCAGCCGCCAGTCCTGGTAGGTAATCGTCTCCGCCGTCCAGATCGGGTAGAAGAAGGCGGAGAGCAGCACCGCCGCGACGACGAACAGCGCAATCAGGTAGAACCCGGAGCGCCGCCGCCAGAGCGGGTCCGTGCGCCGGCCCAGCACGAGTCCGAGGCAGTACACCAGGGCGAGCACCAGGAACGGTTCGAAGGACACCGCGTAGAAGAAAAACATGGTGCGCTCCGGATACATGAACCAGGGCAGGTAACCGGCGCCCACGCCGGCCAGGACGGCCCCGGCGCGCCAGTCGCGCCGGCCCGCCCACCAGAACAGCAGAACCCCGAGGCAGACGGCCGCGCTCCACCAGATCAGCGGGTTGCCGACCGAGAGGATCGCCGAGGTGCAGCTGGGCAGCTCGCAGCCCGGCGCGCCCTGCTTGGACGACTCGTAGAAGAACGAGGTCGGACGCCCCATCACCAGCCAGCTCCAGGCGCTCGCCTCGTAGGGGTGTTCCGCGCTCAGGCCCTGATGGAACTTGTAGGCCTCGAGGTGGTAGTGGGCCAGTGATCGCAGCGAGTCGGGCAGCCAGCCCCATTGGGCCGAGGGGTTGGCCTCCGCCCAGTGCCGGAAGTATGCGTTGTCGGAGCGGAACCAGCCGGTCCAGGTGGCCAGGTAGACCAGTCCCGCGACGGGGACCATGCTCAGGAAGGCGCCGATGCCGTCTTTGAGGATGCCCCCGGTGATCCAGCCGTGGACGCCGGCGATCCGCCGCGCGCTGAGGTCCCAGAACACCGTCAGCAGGCCAAAACCGGCCAGGAAGAACAGGGCGGACCACTTGGTGCCGACCGCCAGGCCCATGCAGGCCCCGGCGGCCAGCCGCCACCAGCGGATCCCCAGCCAGGGCCCGGCAGCGAGCTGTAGCCGGGAGGGCACTCCGGTGGGGGAGGCGGAGGCCTGCCTGCCGAGCCGTGCTGCCAGCCGCCGGCGGCCGTCGTCGCGGTCCATCAGCAGCGCGCCGAACGCGGCGAGGACCCAGAACATCAGGAAGATGTCCAGCAGCGAGGTGCGGGACATCACGAGGTGATGCCCGTCCACGGCCAGCAGCACGCCGGCCACCGCGCCCAGGGTAAGCGAGCGGAACAGCTTCTGCGCGATCAGGGCGATCAGGAAGATCGACGCGGTGCCGGTCAGGGCCGCCGCGAAGCGCCAGCCGAAAGGGTTTTCCGGGCCGAAGAGCCACATGCCGCCGGCGATCATCCATTTGCCCACCGGCGGGTGGACCACATACTCCGGAGTGTCCAGCAGGACCCCCGGGTTGCCGGCGATGAAGGAATCGTTGGCCTTTTCCGGCCAGGCCCGCTCGTAGCCGCTGACCAGGAAGGAGTAGGCGTCTTTGACGTAGTAGGTCTCGTCGAACACCAGGTTGTGCGGTGTCCCCAGCCGGACGAAGCGCAGGATCCCGCCGAGGGCGGCGGTGAGGGCGGGAATGAGCCAGAACCAGAGGCGCAGTGAGGGCGGGTAGTCCCGCCAGCTGCGGAGGTTACCGACCAGCCGCTCCGTCAGGGCCGCGACGGCGAACGCCTCGCCCGGGCGGCTGATCCAGCGGTGCCCCTCGAGGCTGCGGCCGGAGCCGGCCGGGTGTGGGCCGCGGGCGGGGCGGCGGGGGCTGTCCGGGCTGTCGGCGGGCACCGACGCGGCTGAACCGGCCTCGGCAGGCCGCATGGGGGTCTGCGTCACGTTGCCATGCTACCTTTCGCTGCCGTGATCCTCGCGCCGGCGTCCCCGGCGTCCCCGGCCCTCCGCGGCAGTAGGCTGGTGGGGTGGATCCCGAGCAGAGCACTTCCCCAGACCTATCACCGTCCGTAGCCGCGTCCGACGCCGGCCCCGCGGCGGGCGCGGCCGCCGGCCCGGGCCGGATCGTGCTGGCCGCCACCCCGATCGGCAACGTCGGGGACGCCTCTGCGCGGCTGATCGCCCTGCTGGAAACGGCGGACATCGTGGCCGCGGAAGATACCCGGCGGCTGCACCGGCTGGTGCAAAGCCTGGGCATCGCGGTGGCCGGCCGGGTGATCAGCTATCACGAGCACAACGAGGCCGCCAAGACCGGCGAACTGCTGGAGCAGGTGCGGTCCGGGAAAACCCTGGTGATGGTGACCGACGCCGGAATGCCCTCGGTCTCGGATCCCGGCTTCCGCCTGGTTGAGGGCGCCGTCGCCGCCGGGCTTACCGTCACCGCCGTCCCCGGCCCCTCGGCCGTACTGACCGCACTCGCCCTCTCCGGCCTGCCCACGGACCGCTTCTGCTTCGAGGGTTTCCTGCCGCGCAAGGCCGGTGAGCGCGCGTCCCGGCTCGCCGACCTCGACGCCGAACGGCGCACCATGGTCTTCTTCGAGGCGCCGCACCGGCTGGAGCCGATGCTGCGCGCCCTGCATGACCGCTTCGGCGCCGAGCGCCGCGCGGCCGTCTGCCGGGAACTGACCAAGACCTATGAGGAAGTCATCCGCGGGAACCTGCGCGAGCTCCTCGAATGGGCCGAATCCAACGAGGTCCGCGGTGAAATCGCCGTTGTTGTCGGCGGTGCGCCCGAGCGCGAACCGGGCAAACCGGAGGATCTGGTGGACGCGGTGAACACGTTGATCGGCCAGGGTATCCGGCTCAAAGAGGCCGTTGCCGCCGTCGCCGAGGACGCCAGGGTCAGCAAACGAGAACTCTATTCCGCGGTTCTCGCCGCGCGCTGACCCGGGCACCCTGCTCCGGGGCCGGGGCGCGGTCCATCGGCCGCCGCTGTGTTGTGCAGCTGCACAACACAAACGGAATGCCCTAGTGCGCGCAAGCGTAGACACTCCGGAGAAACCGGCAGTACCGTGGCAGTAGTCCAGCCCCGCGGCGCACACCGGCGCGGAGCCGATCAGAACATTTTCCGAACCCATTGCTGACGAGGGAGTCATTGTGACTGTAACTGCCCAGCCCACCGTTACCGCGGAGCGTGAGGCCGCACTGCTGGCCTCCGTGCCGACCGGCCTGCTGATTGACGGGCAGTGGCGCCCGGCCGCGTCCGGCAAGACGTTCGACGTCGAGGACCCGGCCACCGGCAAGGTGCTGCTGAGCCTGGCCGACGCCGGCCCCGAGGACGGCGCCGCCGCCCTCGACGCGGCCGCGGCCGCGCAGGAATCCTGGGCCCAGGTCCCGCCGCGCGAACGCGGTGAGATCCTGCGCCGTGCCTTCGACATGGTCACCGAACGGGCCGAGGACTTCGCCCTGCTGATGACCCTGGAAATGGGCAAGCCGCTCGCCGAAGCCCGCGGCGAAGTGACCTACGGCGCCGAATTCCTGCGCTGGTTCTCCGAGGAAGCCGTCCGCGCGTTCGGCCGCTACTCGGTGTCCCCGGACGGCAAGTCCCGGCTGCTGGTGACGAAGAAGCCGGTGGGCCCGTGCCTGCTGATCACGCCGTGGAACTTCCCGCTGGCCATGGCCACGCGCAAGATCGCCCCGGCGGTCGCAGCCGGCTGCACCATGGTGCTGAAGTCCGCGAACCTGACCCCGCTGACCTCGCAGCTCTTCGCCGCGGTCATGCTGGAGGCCGGCCTGCCCGCCGGCGTGCTGAACGTGATTCCGACCTCCACCGCCGGCGCCACCACTGGCCCGCTGATCAAGGATTCACGGCTCCGCAAGCTCTCCTTCACCGGCTCCACCGAAGTGGGCCGGCGGCTGCTCTCGGATGCTTCGGAGACGGTGCTGCGGACCTCGATGGAACTCGGCGGCAACGCCCCGTTCGTCGTCTTCGAGGACGCCGACGTCGACGCCGCCGTCGCCGGTGCGATGCTGGCGAAGCTGCGGAACATGGGCGAGGCCTGCACCGCGGCCAACCGGTTCATTGTGCACGAGTCCGTGGCCGACGAGTTCGCGGAGAAGTTCGCCGCAAAGATGGCGGACATGACGACGGCCCGGGGCACCGAGGCGGAGTCCAAGGTCGGCCCGCTGATCGATGCCAAGAGCCGCGACAAGGTCCACGAACTGGTCACCGACGCGGTCTCCGCCGGCGCGGTCACCGTGATTGGCGGCGCCGCCGTCGAGGGCCCCGGCTACTTCTACCAGCCGACCATCCTCAAGGGCGTCACCGAGGGCACCCGGATCCTGGCCGAGGAAATCTTCGGCCCCGTCGCCCCGATCATCACCTTCGATACCGAGGACGAGGCCGTCCGGCTGGCCAACAACACCGAGTACGGCCTGGTGGCCTATGTGTTCACCAGGGACCTGAACCGTGGCATCCGGATGGGCGAACGCCTCGAGACCGGCATGCTGGGCCTGAACGCCGGCGTGGTGTCCAACGCGGCCGCCCCCTTCGGCGGCGTGAAGCAGTCCGGCCTCGGACGCGAGGGCGGGCTGGAAGGCATCGAGGAGTACCTCTACACCCAGTACATCGGCATCGCCGACCCCTACGCCGGCTAGTTCCGGCGCAGCCGGGCGGCCGCGCCGCGGAGCCTGGACCAGGTCTCCGCGGCACCCTGCGGCCGGCGGCCGGCGCCCGCCCCGGCGCTCCCGGCACCCCCGGAGCCGTTCCGGGATTCCCGGGACGGCCCCCGCGGCCGAGGCGGCCGCCGCCAGCCTGCCGTGAGTGAGGGCGGCAGCCAGACGGCACGGAGCCGGGTCCACCACGACGCGTGCGCCCGGAACGCGTCGTGGACGACGGCGATCCTGTCTGCGGCGGAGGCACCCGCGGCGATCCTGTCTTCGGAGTGGTAAGCCGCGGCGGGGGCACCCGCGGGGGTGCCGTCCGCGCGAGTTGCCCCAGTCTCCGGGGCCGTCGGCGCGGCGGCCGGGTCCGGGCGGCCGTACTGCTGGCGTTCAAAATCGGCGGTCAGCGCGTCCACGGCCGCGTGCGCCGGCGCGTCCACGCCGCCCGGCTCACCCAGCGCCGCCGAACCGCGCAGGCGTCCCGCGAAGTTGCGGGGGGTTTCGCTGCTGCCCGGAGGGACGCGGAAGTCCGTGGCCAGGTCGCGTAGTTCGGCCCAGGCGGGCGCGGCGGAGCCTGCTGCGCCCGTGCCGGAGGCCTTGAGCCGCCCCCGGCGGAGGACGCCGCGGGCCAGTGCGGGTGCCGCCAGCAGCAGGAGCAGCAGCAGCCCGCCGGCACCATAGAGCAACGGAACGAGGCCGCTGCCGGAGCCGTCGCCGTCCCCGGCTGCCGGTACGGGCAGCGGTGCCGGGGCGGCAGCGGAACTGGGTTTGGGGTCGTTCTCGGGGAGCAGTCCGTCATTGTTTTCGTTGGTGCTGGCGCCGCTGGGCGCCGCCGCCTCGGTCGCGTAGGCCGGCACGACGCCGCGGGACGGTGTTGGCTCGAAAGCCACCCAGCCCACGCCCTGGAAATACAGTTCGGGCCAGGCGTGCGCGTCGCGGGCATCGACTTCGTACTCGGGCAGTGCCCCCTGGCCTGCGACCGAGACGGTCGCGCCGGTGGTGCGGCCAGGGGCGTAGCCCACGGCAATCCGGCTTGGGATCCCCTCCAGCCGTGCCATCACGGCCATGGCCGAGGAGAAGTGGATGCAGTAGCCGCTCTTTTGGGCCAGGAAGTCTGCCAGCACGGACAGCCCGTTGCCGTCGTAGCCGCCCTGGACCGGCGACTGGAGCGAATAGCTGAACTCCGCGGACCGCAGGTAGTTCTGGATTGCCATGGCCTTGGCGTAGTTGCTGCTGCTTCCCGCAGTGACGGCCTCCGCAGTTTGCCGGACAATTTGCGGCACGTTGGCGGGGGTCCGGGTGAAGACGTCGGACACCCCCTGCGCCCGGTCGGGGGCCCCGGCCAGCGCCGCCCGGGTGAGCTTGGGAGCCACCGAGGTGACCACGTACTGCTGGTTGCGGGAGTTGGTGTCCACGCCCTTGATGCTCAGGGTCGCCGGATCCCAGCTCCACCGGCCGCTCAGACCGCTTACGGTCTGCGGCGCGTAGGGGACCGGCAGATAGGGGCTGGTGAACTGGCCGGCGTTGACGACCGTCACCACCCGGGCCTGCTCCTCGACGGCGGAGTCGGCGCCGGGATCCATCCTGCTGGTGCCGGGCCGCCGGCTGGCGTCCCGGTCATCCGGAGACCACGCGTCGCCGTCGAAGCTGTCCACGGTGACGGAACGCAGGTAGGGGGCCTGGGCGGCGCTGGTGGCGTAGGTGATCCGCCCGTCGCCGCTGGGGCTGCGCAGGTTGTTGCCCAGGCTGATCATCGGATTCAGGCCACTGGCCGGCCCCCACGGGTTCAGCCGCGAACCCAGCGGGAAAGTGCCCTGGTCGAAGCCCGGTATGGCCAGCTGGAACAGCAAGGTCAGCACCAGGGCCATCGCGCCGGTCAGGGTGGCGCGCTTGAGCTGGCCCGGGTCGCGGGCGGTGTCCGCCCGGGTCCGGGAGTTCGGATGGAACCAGTGGCTGCAGGCCAGGATCAACAGGTAGCCCGCCGCCGCAGCCGCGAAACCGAGCCAGCCGACGCTTTGCGGTTTCACCATGGCCGGCACCACCAGGACTGCAAGGAGGCCCAGCCCGCTGGTTGCCGGCAGTGCAAGCGGCACCGCCAAGGCGTCGACCAGGATAACCACCAGGCCGAGCACCCCGCAGACCAGCAGCACGATTCCGGCATTGGGCGCCACCGGCGAGCTCTCGCCCAGCACCGTCTCGCTTGCGCGCCGGAAGTACCTAGGAAGCTGGGCCAGGGTGTCCCCGGAGGGGATGAACCCGGCGATGCTGTGCTGCCGGAAAAACGTGGAGGTCAGCACCAGCGCCAGGGCAACAAAACCGCCGGCGCCGGCCAGGACACCGGGCACCCGCAGCGCACGCAGCCCCGCCATCGCCAGGGCCACGGTGAACACCGTTGTCAGTACCGCCGGGTACCAGGCCCAGCCGCGCAGCACGCCGTTCAGGCCCAGGGCCGCGCCCGCGACGGCCAGCGCCACGGCGGCCGCCATGGCCCAGGGTTCGGCGCCGGGGCGGCCGCCCGGCGTGCCGGGCTGCCCGGCGCCGCCCGGGGACGTCGACGCGTGGGCCGCTGCGTCCGGGGACACTCTGCGTTGCGGCGCCAGGGTCATCTCCGGCCTCCGGCGCCGCGCCGCACCTCGGCGGCGGCCGGTGCGGCGGCAGCCCCGCCCTGGTCAAAGGCCGCCCATGCCTCCGGAAGCGGGGTGGCCGCGGAGACCGCCACGGCGTGCCAGCCGCCGCGCCGCAGGATCTCCAGGACCGGGCCCGGCTCAGCCGCGCGCTCGGTGACCAGCATCGCGAAGGCATTTGCGCCAAAGCCGGCCGCCGGCGCGAGCGAACGCGCCTCGGCCGGCGTGAGGCGTCCCAGCACCGCCAGGATCGGCCCCCGCAGCCGGTGCGCGGAGAGCTTGTCCATCAGCCGGTCGTCGAATGGTTGCGGTCCTGCCTCGGCCACGGAATGCCGGGGACCGCTGAGCTGGATCGCCGCCAGGCTTTCGGCGATCGACTGCAGGCCGCCGGCGCCGGTGTATTCGTCCGCCTCCGGCTCCGGCGCCGAGGGCGACTCCAGGAAGCCCGGCCGGCCTGCGGGGTCCAGGCAGCGCAAGGCGTAATTGCGCTCGCCGAGGTGCGCGCTGATCGACATGGCGGCGGTGACGGCCCACTCGAACGCATCGCTGGTCACCAGTTCATGCCCGTCCGCGGCGTTGCCGGTAACGTAGCCGGCCCCCTGGGCGTAGGCGTGGAGCCGGTGGTCCAGGATGATCGTGGCCTCGGGGGTGGTGACGGATTCCTCTTGCCGCACCATCAGGGAGCCGTGCCGCGCTGTCGCCGCCCAGTGCACCCGGCGCATCGGATCGCCGTGCCGGTACTCGCGGGTCATAATGTCGTCGTCGCTGGGGTTGGCCCGGATCCGGGTCGCGGTGACGCCGTCGTGGCCGCGCGCCCCGGCCAGCCCGGTCACGGGAAGCTCGACGGCGGCAGGGGTCACCGTGAGCAGGTCGCCGTCGTCGATCGCGTGGCGGTGGACGGAGAGCCCGAAGGGGTCGCTGAATTCGGCGGTGACCGGCCCGATCAGGAACTGGCCGCGGTTGGCGCTGCGCAGCTGGTATTCATAGCGGCTGGTCCCGGCCGCGGCTGTGCGCGCCGGGAAACGGAACACCGGGGAGTGTCCGAAGCGGTGCGGCAGTTGTTCCTCCATCAGGGCCTGCCCGGAGCCGGACCCGGTGCGGGCCACCGCCAGCCGCACCGTTGTGGTCGCGCCCGCCTCCACCGGGGACGGGGTGAACTCGCGGTAGACCCGGAACCGGGGTTTGAGGACGCGGGTCCCGGCCAGGGATAACAGCGGGAGCACCAGCAGCAGGAGCGCCAGTGCCAGCAGGTCCCGGCGGCCCATCACCTGCGCGGCCAGCAGCGACAGCGCACCGGCCGCGAGCAGGCCCCAGCCGCGCGAGCTGAAGATGTGAGTCGGGAACCGGTCCAGCAACGCCACGGCCGCGCCAGCCCCCTAGCGGCCGGTGTGCTGGGTCGACGGCTGGGTCGACGGACGCCCAGGGACGCGCCCGTTGTCGCGGCCGGCGCGGGGCTGCGCCGCGGCGGGGTCCTGGCTGACCGGCACTTTCGCCACAACCGCCCGGATAACGCTTTGCGGCGTCTCCCCGGTGCTGGCGGCCTTGCGGTCCAGGATGATCCGGTGGGCCAGTACCGGTTCAGCGACGCTGACGACGTCGTCCGGGAGGACGAAGTCCCGGCCTTCGAGGGCGGCAGTGGCCTTCGCCGCGCGCAGCAGCTGCAGCATGGAGCGGGGGCTCGCACCCAGCCGGAGCAGTGCGCTTTCCCGGGTGGCGCGGCCCAGTGCGACGGTGTACTCCTTGATCGAACGGGACGCGTACACCTGCTGGACGGTGGCGATCATGGATGCCACCTCGTCCGCGGTGACCACGGCCGTCACCCTGGTCAGCGGGGACGTCGCCTGATGGGTCTCGAGCATCTCCATCTCCGCGTCCCGGTCCGGATAGCCCATCGAGATCCGGGCCATAAAGCGGTCCCGCTGCGCCTCGGGGAGCGGGTATGTGCCCTCCATCTCGATCGGGTTCTGGGTCGCGACCACCATAAAAGGTTCGTCCAGCCGGTAAGAGGTCCCGTCCACCGTGACCTGGTGCTCCTCCATGCACTCCAGCAGGGAAGACTGGGTCTTGGCCGAAGCGCGGTTGATCTCGTCGCCGATGACGATGTTCGCAAACACCGCGCCGGGCCGGAACTCGAACGTGCGGGAGGCCTGGTTGTAGATCGACACCCCGGTCACGTCGGAGGGCAGCAGGTCCGGCGTGAACTGGATCCGGCTGACCGAGCAGTCGATGGTGCGGGCCAGGGTTTTCGCCAGCAGGGTCTTGCCCACACCCGGCACGTCCTCCAGCAACAGGTGGCCCTGGGCAAGAAGCACCGTCAGGGCCAGTTTGGCGGCCTCCGCTTTGCCGTCGATGACGGTGTTGATGGAACGCAGGATGCGCTCGCTGGCGGCGTGGAACGCCGCGGCTTCCATCGGGGCGGGCAGCCCGGGCCCGCCGTGTCTCCGGGCCCCGGTTGCGACCGCGGCGTCCTCCGCAAAGCCTTGCGGCTCGGAGCGAGCCTCGTCCACGGTGGTGCGTCGGTGGTAGTCCATCGGCAGCCTTTCAGCCCTGGTGCGGCCCGGGCGGAGCGGCACGGAGCGCCGGTCCGCCGCTGGTGCAGGCCTGTCTTGGTATCAGCGTACTAACACAACTGACAAAGCAGACAGAGAGTTCCGGACAATTCTGGCGCCGGCCCGCCGCTAGGCTGGAGGGATGAGCGATCCGTTGACTCCCGAACCCTTCCGCCGTGCCGGCAGCGACGGGGCAGGCGGCCCGTCCGCCCGGAAGCCGTATCCGCCGGCACCCGAACCCCTGCCGGTCCCGGTGATGGACAACCACACCCACCTGGACTTCCCGGCGGAGGGCTTCCCGCACGACGGGCCGGCGGTCAGCATCAAGGATGCGCTCGACGCCGCGGAAGCCGTCGGGGTGCAGGGCGCCGTGCAGGTGGGCTGCGACCTGGAATCATCGCGGTTCACCGTCCGGGCGGTGGAACAGGACGCCCGGCTGCTGGGCGCCGTCGCGCTCCACCCCAACGACGCCCCGGAGTACGCCGCCCGCGGCGAGCTGGAGGACGCGCTGGCCGAAATCGAGGCGCTGGCGTCCCATCCGCGCGTCCGCGCCATCGGCGAGACCGGACTGGATTTCTTCCGGACCGAGGGGGAGGGGCTGGCGCACCAGCGGTACTCCTTCCGCCGGCACATCGACATCGCCAAGCGGCTCGGCCTGACGCTGCAGATCCACGACCGGGACGCCCACGACGCTGTGGTGCAGGTGCTGCGCGAGGAGGGCGCCCCGGAGCGGGTGGTGTTCCACTGCTTCTCGGGCGGCGAGGAGCTCGCACGAACCTGCAATAACGAGGGCTGGTACCTGTCCTTCGCCGGAACCGTTACCTTCAAAAACGCGGCAAACCTGCGCGCGGCCCTGGCCATCGCGGACCCGGCACGGGTCCTCGTGGAGACAGACGCGCCGTTCCTAACCCCGCACCCGTACCGGGGCCGGCCGAACGCCAGTTACCTGGTCCCGTACACGGTCCGGGCCATGGCGGAATTGACAGGCCGCGACCTCTCCGAGCTGTGCGCCGGGCTGGCCGAAAATACCTTGCGGGCGTACGGATCCTGGGCCTGAAACCACCGCCCGGGACCAATTCTTGGGACATACCGAGTATGCACAAATTCTTGGTTGGTTTATAACGCTACGGTTACAGTGGTCAACTATTAGCCGGGGTCGGGGAAGGCCTTCGGATAAGTTCTCTTCTTCCGGGCGCGCACCGTGGCAGCAAATCCACGTGTGCGCTCTCGTTTGGAAGTGTGGCGGTGCGCGCGTTTTCCGCAAACATCCGGAGTCGCTCCGGAACTCCCCTTGGGGTGTTTGCGCCGGGGAAACGCGGGCGCTTTTCCCCGTGCCCGGATGGTCCTAAAGATACGGGCAATCGTGGTCAAGTTCTTCACATCGGACGGCAAGCTCAGCTTCGTCAAGGTCGGCGCCCAGCTGGTGGTGCTCGTGGCCCTCGTGGTGGGCCTCGTGGCCTTCGTTGGCAACAACAAGACGGTCACCCTCAACGTCGACGGAAAAGTGAGCTCCGTCCAGACCTTCGGCGGCACGGTCGGACAGGTAGTCCGCGGCGCCAAGGTCGAGCTGCAGGCGGCGGACAAGGTGTCGCCCTCGGCCGAATCGCATGTGCAGGACGGATCCGTCATCAAGGTCAACCTCGCCAAGGCCGTGAAGGTGAACCTCGACGGCGCGGAGCGGACCATCAAGACCACGTCCCCGACCGTCGAAGGGCTCGTCACGGAGCTCGGCGTCGCCCCTGCCTCGGAGATTTCGGTGCCGAAGGACGCGCAGCTGGCCGTTTCCGGCTCCTTCGTCAGCATCACGACGCCGAAGGCAGTGACCCTGGTCGCGGACGGCAAGGCAAAGAAGACCACCACCACCGAGGCCACCGTAGGCGGTCTCCTGGCCGACGCCGGCGTCAAACTCGGTGCCAGCGACCGCACCTCCCAGCCCGGCAACGCCCCGGTGGTGGACAACATGGTGGTGAAGGTTTCCCGCGTGGACGTGACCAAGACCGCGTCCACCACCGAAGCCGTGCCGTTCGAGACGCTCACCGCCCAGGATGCGGACCTGCCCAAGGGCGAACAGAAAGTCACCCGGCCCGGCGTGGCCGGCAGCATCAGCAAGAGCTTCAAACTGGTCCTCGTGGACGGCCGGATCGCCTCCCGGACGCTGGTGGCCCAGAAGGTTACCCGCGAACCGGTCACGGAGAAGGTCAGCATCGGTACCAAGGAAAAGCCGAAGGTGGAGGCGGCCGCCAGCACCGGCTCCGCCAGCACCGGCTCCGGTAACACCGGCGCCGCGGCCCCGGCCATGATGAACGTGGGCATGTGGGACAAGATCGCTCAGTGCGAGTCCGGCGGCAACTGGTCCATCAACTCCGGCAACGGCTACTACGGCGGGCTCCAGTTCGACGTCCGGACGTGGCTTGGTTCCGGCGGCGGAGCCTACGCGCCCAACGCCAGCCAGGCCAGCAAGGCCCAGCAGATCGCCGTCGCCAACCGGGTCTACGCCCAGCGCGGCCTGCAGCCGTGGGGCTGCGGCTGGGCAGCTTCCCGCTAAAACCGCCCCGGCCCCACTGGCCGGCACAACCATGGTGCTTCCGCAGCGGCTGACCACGACCGCGGTGCACCAGCCGAAGGCCGGCTCCGGATTCCGGAGCCGGCCTTCGCCGTGGCCGGGATAGGATACCTAGGTGACTGACCCGACCCCCGCCGCCCCCGTCGAGCCTGCCGGGAACCCGCCCCCCGGCGCCCCCGCGCCGCTCCTGGGCGCCACCGACATTCGCAGGCTGGCCGAAGAAATCGGGGTCCGACCAACCAAAACCCTGGGCCAGAACTTCGTCATCGACGGCAACACCATCCGGCGGATCGTCGCCGCCGCGGACATCAGCGCGGACGAGACCGTCCTGGAAGTGGGCCCGGGACTCGGCTCGCTGACCTTGGGCCTGCTGGACGCCGCCAGGTCGGTTGTCGCCGTCGAGATCGACCCGGTCCTCGCCGCCAAGCTCCCCGACACCGTCGCGCGGTGGCGTCCCGACGCCGTGCCGGACTTCCACTTGGTCCTCGCCGACGCGATGAAGGTGACCGAACTGCCGGTACAGCCCACGGCACTGGTCGCCAATCTTCCCTACAACGTGGCCGTCCCGGTTGTCCTGCACCTGCTGCAGCACTTTCCGACCCTGCGGCACGGGCTGGTCATGGTCCAGGACGAAGTGGCGGACCGGCTCGCGGCCGGCCCCGGCTCCAAGACCTACGGCGTCCCCTCGGTCAAGGCAGCCTGGTACAGCGGCATGCGCAAGGCCGGCGTGATCGGGATGAACGTCTTTTGGCCGGCGCCCAAGATCCATTCCGGGCTCGTCTCCTTCACCCGCCGGGAGCCCCCGGCCACCACCGCCACGCGCGAAGAGGTTTTCGCTGTGATCGATGCGGCCTTTGCCCAACGGCGCAAGACCCTGCGGGCCGCGCTGGCCGGCTGGGCCGGAAGCGCGGCCGAAGCCGAGCGTTGCCTCCGGGCCGCCGGCGTCGACCCCACCGCGCGGGGCGAAGTGCTGGACATCACCGCCTTTGCCCGCATCGCCGAAGCGCGCGCCAAACCCGGCGGCTGACGGACCTGCGCGCCCGGCCCTCCCGGGGCCGGTCCCGGCGGCGGCCCTGCGGGGCCCTGTGGGCCCTTTCGGCTCTGCGGGGCCCTATGGGCCCTTTCGGCGGCCCGGCGGCGGCCGGTTCTTGGAGCGGCGGCCCGCCATGCCATAGCGTGGAGCCATGAACGCAGTGGGAGAGCGCTTTTCCGCGAGGACCGTCCGGGTGAAGGCGCCCGGCAAGGTAAACGTCTCTTTGGATGTCGGGCCGCTGCGGCCCGACGGCTACCACTCGGTGGCCAGCGTTTACCTGGCGGTTTCCCTCTATGAAGAGGTCGCCGCCACCAGCACGGACACCGGCAAGATAACAGTCAGCATCAGCCCGGCCAGCACCCTGGATCTCGACGGCGTCGACATCCCGCTCGACGAACGCAACCTCGCTTACAAGGCCGCGGCCCTCATGACCGACGTCTCGGAACATTCCACCGGCGTGCACCTGGAAATCACCAAGCGCGTCCCGGTCGCGGGTGGCATGGGCGGAGGCTCCGCCGACGCCGCGGCCACCCTGCTGGCCTGCGACGCGCTCTGGAACAGCGGACTCTCGCGTGACGAACTCGCCCACCTCGCCGCCGAGCTCGGAGCCGACGTGCCGTTCTCCCTGCTTGGAGGGACCGCCGTCGGGCTGGGCCTGGGCGATGAACTCTCCCCGGCGCTGGTCAAGGCGCAGACGGACTGGGTACTCGTCACCGCTGACTTCGGCCTCGCCACGCCGGAGGTGTACCGGACCCTCGACCGGCTGCGCGCCGTCGAAGGGGCCGTGATCGAGGAGCCCACCGCCGTCGACCCGGGCATCCTGGCCGCGCTTCTCAGCGGCGACGCCGATGCGCTTAGCCGCGTGCTCGTCAACGACCTGCAGCGGGCCGCCATTGAGCTCGCCCCCGGGCTCCGCGACGTGCTCGGACTGGGCGAATCGTGCGGCGCGATCGCGGGGATCGTCTCCGGGTCCGGCCCCACGGTGGCGCTGCTGGCGCACAGCCCGGCCGCGGCCGAGGGGCTCGCCGGGGAACTGCGCCACCACGGCCTCGACGCCCTGGCAGTCCATGGGCCGGTGCACGGTGCGCGCATCATCTCCGATACGCTCCTTTAATAGGTTTTTGGCCGTTATCCGCCGCTTGCAGCGGACCCGGGTCCTCCCGGCCCGGCCATCGATGCTTGTCAGTACTTTTCTCTCAGAAAGCAGTTCCCAGTGGCACACCTGCTCGGCGGCGAGAACCTTACGGTCTCGTATGCAACCCGTACCGTCCTCAACGGCATTACCGTTGGCCTCGAAGAAGGCGACCGGATCGGGATGGTGGGCCGCAACGGCGACGGCAAATCGACCCTGATGCGTCTGCTGGCCATGCGCGCCACCCCGGACTCCGGCCGGGTGACCAAACGCAGCGAGGTCAACATCGGCTACCTGGACCAGAGCGACGTGCTCGACGGCGACCTCACTGTCGGCGCCGCGATCGTCGGGGACCAGGCCGACTACGAGTGGGCCCGCAATCCCCGGATCCGCGAAATCATGGGCGGCCTGGTCTCCGACGTCGACTGGCACGCCAACGTCCACGCCCTCTCCGGCGGCCAGAAGCGCCGTGTGGCGCTGGCCAAACTGCTGATCGAGGACCACGACGTCATCATGCTCGACGAACCCACGAACCACCTCGACGTCGAGGGCGTGGCCTGGCTGTCCCGGCACCTGAAGACCCGCTGGCGCGCCAACCAGGGCGCCTTCCTCGTCGTCACCCACGACCGCTGGTTCCTCGATGAGGTCTGCACGAAGACCTGGGAGATCCACGACGGCGTGATGGACCCGTTCGACGGCGGCTACGCCGCCTATGTGCTGGCCCGCGCCGAACGGGACCGCATGGCCTCGGTTGTCGAGGGCAAGCGCCAGCAACTGGTGAAGAAGGAACTCGCGTGGCTGCGCCGCGGCGCTCCGGCGCGGACGGCGAAGCCGAAGTTCCGGATCGAAGCCGCGAACGCCCTGATCGCGGACGTCCCCGAGCCGCGCGACTCGACGGCGCTGAGCAAGATGGCCACCGCCCGGCTCGGCAAGGACGTGCTGGACCTCGAGAACGTCTCGCTGGACTTCCTGGGCGGCGACGCCGGGCAGAAGCTCTTCGACAACATCACCCTGCGCCTCGCCCCGGGCGAACGGCTCGGCCTGGTCGGCGTCAACGGCGCCGGTAAAACTACCCTGCTGAAGCTCCTCAACGGCGAGATCCAACCCACCTCCGGTAAGGTCAAGCGCGGCAAGACCGTGGTCACCGCGGTGCTGACCCAGGAGGTCAAGGAACTCGACGACGTCTCGGACCTGCGGGTCATTGAAGTGATCGAGCGCGAAAAACGCTCCTTTAACGTCGGCGGCAAGGAATTCACCGCGGGCCAGCTCGTGGAGCAGCTCGGTTTCACCAACGAGAAGCAGTGGACCCCGGTCAAGGATCTCTCCGGCGGGGAACGGCGGCGCCTCCAGCTCCTGCGCCTGCTCGTGGGCGAGCCCAACGTGCTGATGCTCGATGAGCCCACCAACGACCTCGACACCGACACCCTGGCCGCCGTCGAGGATGTGCTGGACGGCTGGCCGGGCACGCTGGTCGTCGTCAGCCACGACCGCTACCTGCTCGAACGCGTCACGGACCACCAGATGGCCCTGCTGGGCGACGGCAAGATCCGCGCCCTGCCCCGCGGCGTGGACCAGTACCTCGAGCTGCGCGAGTCGGCGCTGGCCGGCTCCACCATCACCGGCGGCGGCAACCCGGTGACGTCCGCCGGGGGAGCGGCGGCCCCCGCGGCTGCCGGGCCGTCCGAGGCGGAGAAGCGCGACGCCCGGAAAGCCAAAAACCGGATTGACCGGCAGCTCGGTAAGCTGCAGCAGCAGGAAGACAAGATCCACGCCCAGATGACCGCCGGGGCCGGGGATGCGTCCAAATTCGACGAGCTCGCCGTCCTGAACACCAGGCTGCAGGAGCTCGCCGTCGAACGCGAAGCCCTTGAGCTCGAGTGGCTGGAGGCCCTCGAGGTCCTCGGCGAGTAGGCCCCCGGGCGGACTCGGCCCAGCGGGTTTGGCCCAGCGGGCATGCCCGTCGCCCGCCTGCACGGATGGGCATGCCCGTCCCGCCCGGCCTGAGTCTCCGGACATGCCCGGCCCAGCCGTCCACGGATGGGCATCCCCGTCCCGCCCGGCCTGAGTCTCCGGACATGCCCGGCCCAGCCGTCGAGGGATGGGCAGCTTGGTTATATGTGCCTTCGCCGCCGCCAGGGATGGGCATGCCCGTTCCGGGGCCGCGGCGCGGATAGAGCCGGGCATGTCCGTTCCGCATCCGCAGCGATGGGCATGCTCGTCCTGTCCTGCGGGAGTTCGTGTGGGCATGTCCGCTGCACGGCCTGGGGACCGGGCATAACAGGTATATGTCCAGCGCCCGCGGTAAGGGACGGGCATGTCCGTCCGGACTGGCGAGCGAAGGGGCCGGGCCCGGGGTGCTGCGGGGCGGGCCCGGTCAGCCTTCGCTCCGGAGACCGGGGTCTTTCTGCAGGCCGGTGAGGCCGTTCCAGGCCAGGTTCACCAGGTGTGCGGCGACGTCGTGTTTGTCCGGGGTCCGGCGGTCCTGCCACCACTGACCAGTCATTGCCACCATGCCCACGAGCATCTGGGCATACATGGCGCCGTCGGCGGCACTGAAGCCGCGGCGGGCGAATTCGTCGGCCAGAATGTATTCCACCCGGGCCGCCACCTGCGAGAGCAGGGTCGAGAACGCGCCCTCGGGCTGCGACGGCGGGGCAGCACGCGTCAGGATGCGGAAACCCTCGGTCCGGTCCTCGATGTAGCCGAGCAGTGCCAGGGCGGCCCGTTCGACCTGCACGCGCGGCTTGGCCTCAGCGGAGAGCGCGTCATTGATCGCGCCGAGCAGAATCCGGAACTCGTATTCCACCACCTGGGTATAGAGGCCCTCCTTGGACCCGAAGTGTTCATAAATGACCGGCTTCGAGACCCCGGCTGCAGCGGAGATCTCCTCAAGGGTGGTGCCGTCCAGGCCGCGGAGGGCGAAGAGCGCCCGCCCGACGCCGATCAGCTGGCTGCGGCGCTGCGGACCGGTCATCCGCGCCCGGGGGATGTAGCCCGGAGCCCGCAGCGGCCGTCCGGGGCGGTAATCCGGGTTTCCGGAAACGTCTGCGCTCTTGCTCACAGCACCATCATGCCCCAGGGCAGTCCCGCCCGCCCGGGCACGGAGTCGCACGAGCAACATCCTTCGTGGCAGAATTATCTCTTGTGCCACCGGCTTGGTGCTGTGGCACGGTCCGCTCTGGTGTAATGGCAGCACCCCGGCCTTTGGAGCCGTGGAGTATAGGTTCGAGTCCTATGGGCGGAACTGCCGTACGCGGCCGGCAAGACAGGCCGGCCGCCGTCTAGGTTTTGCCCGGCGCAGGCCGGTACCGGCGCGGTCCGGCCGGGCGGGGGCCGGCGGCAGTCCAGTAGGATGAAGACGTTGCCGCGACCGGAGAGCGGTACGGCACGGCCGCGCGGCGCCGGCAACGAGGTGGACCAACCTGGCTGTCGCCCACGGGTCAACCGAGATCGACCGAGCAGTGGCACTGAGTCAGGCCGCTGAGCAAGGAGAGCCCGTACGTGAGCCCCGAGAACACCGGCCCCGCCGCCGTCATTGTCCTAGCTGCAGGTGCCGGTACCCGGATGAAATCCCGTACCCCCAAGATTCTCCACGAAATCGGCGGACGCTCCCTGGTGGGCCACGCCCTCGCCGCGGCCCGCGCCATCCGGCCGCAGGAGCTTGCCCTCGTGGTCCGCCACGAACGTGACCGGGTCGCCGCTCACATCGCCGCGATCGATCCGCAGGCGCTGATCGTCGACCAGGACGACGTGCCCGGCACCGGCCGCGCCGTCGAAGCCGCCCTCGAGGCCCTCGACGCCCAGCACCCTGACCGGCGGCTGGGCGGCACCGTCGTCGTCACCTACGGCGATGTTCCGCTGCTCACCGGGGAGCTGCTCGCCGAGCTGGTCGCCGTGCACGAAGCGGACGGCAATGCCGTCACCGTCCTCACCGCCGTCCTCGACGACGCCACCGGCTACGGCCGTATCCTCCGCGGCGACGACGGTACCGTGACCGGCATCCGCGAACACAAGGATGCCAGCGACGCCGAACGCGCCATTCGCGAGGTCAACTCCGGCATCTATGCCTTCGACGCCGCCGCGCTGCGCGACGCCCTGGCGCACGTCACCACCGACAACGCCCAGGGCGAGAAGTACCTCACCGATGTCCTCGCCCTGGCGCTGGCCGCCGGCGGCCGGGTCGCCGCGGTCGTGACCGAGGACCGCTGGCAGGTCGAAGGGGCGAATGACCGCGTGCAGCTCGCCGCGCTCGGGGCCGAGCACAACCGGCGCATCGTCGAGGCCTGGATGCGCGCCGGCGTCACCGTCGTCGACCCGGCCACCACCTGGATCGACGCCACGGTCACCCTCGACGAGGACGTCCGGCTGCTGCCGAACACCCAGCTGCACGGCGCCACCACCGTGGCGCGCGACGCCGTCGTCGGGCCGGACACCACCCTGACGGACGTCCGGATCGGGGAAGGCGCCAAGGTGGTCCGCACCCACGGTTCCGGCGCCAGCATCGGGGCCAACGCCAGCGTCGGCCCCTTCACCTACCTGCGCCCTGGCACGGTCCTGGGCGAGACCGGGAAAATCGGCGCCTTCTATGAGACGAAAAACGTCACGATCGGCCGCGGTTCCAAGCTCTCCCACCTCGGCTACGCCGGCGACGCGGAGATCGGCGAGGACACCAACATCGGCTGCGGCAACATCACGGCCAACTACGACGGCGAGAAGAAGCACCGCACGGTGATCGGTTCCGGCGTCCGGACCGGTTCCAACACCGTGTTCGTGGCCCCGGTCCAGGTCGGCGACGGCGCCTACAGCGGTGCGGGCGCCGTGATCCGCAGCGACGTCCCCGCCGGAGCCCTGGCCCTGTCCCTGGCCAAGCAGCGGAACTCCGAAGGCTGGGTCGCGGCCAACCGTCCGGGCTCCATCTCCGCCGCGCTGGCCGAAGCCGCCGGCGCCACCTCAACTTCCTCCACTACTCCGGCACCAACAGAAGAGGGCTAGCAAACATGAGCGAAATTACGGCACACGGCGAGAAGAAGCTGGTGCTTGCCGCCGGGCGCGCACACCCTGAGCTGGCGCGGGAGATCGCCAAGGAGTTGGGCACCGAACTGCTGCCCCTGGATGCCTACGACTTTGCCAACGGCGAAATCTACGTCCGGGCCGGTGAGAGCGTCCGCGGCACCGATGCTTTCGTGATCCAGGCGCACCCGGCTCCGCTGAACAACTGGCTGATGGAGCAGCTGATCATGATCGACTCGCTCAAGCGGGCCTCCGCCAAGCGCATCACGGTGGTCTCGCCGTTCTACCCCTACGCCCGCCAGGACAAGAAGGGCCGCGGCCGCGAGCCGATCTCTGCCCGCCTGGTCGCGGATCTGTACAAGACCGCCGGTGCCGACCGGATCATGAGCGTTGACCTGCACACCTCGCAGATCCAGGGCTTCTTCGACGGCCCGGTGGACCACCTGATGGCGATCCCGCTACTGGCGGACTACATCCGCACCCGGGTCGGCTCGGACCAGATCACGGTCGTGTCCCCGGACACCGGGCGCGTCCGCGTCGCCGAACAGTGGGCCGAACGCCTCGGCGGCGCCCCGCTGGCCTTCGTGCACAAGAGCCGGGACCTCACCGTGCCCAACCAGGCGGTCTCCAAGACCGTCGTCGGCCAGATCGAGGGCCGCACCTGCGTGCTGATCGATGACATGATCGACACCGGCGGAACCATCTCCGGTGCCGTCCAGGTGCTCAAGAACGCCGGCGCCAAGGACGTCATCATCGCCGCCACCCACGCCGTGTTCTCCGACCCGGCGGCCCAGCGCCTGGCCGAGTCCGGTGCCCGCGAGGTGGTGGTCACCAACACGCTGCCGATCTCGGCCAGCAAGCACTTCCCGCAGCTGACGGTGCTGTCGATTGCACCGCTGATCGCCCGGGCCATCCGGGAAGTGTTCGACGACGGCTCCGTCACCAGCCTCTTCGACGGCAACGCCTGAGGCGGCAGCCGGCCTAAAAGCCGGCGTGACCGCCGGCGGCCTAGGCCGGCGGCCGGCGGGACCCGGCACTCCCGTGCCGGGTCCCGTTTTGGTTAAACGGGCCCCGGCGCGCTAAACTCGTTCCGATACCTTGGCGAGGGAGAGCCCCGGCACACCAGGCACGGACACCGTGCGTGGCCAGCCGGATAGCTGGTCTCCGTTATCGACTGGGTCTGAATCTCCCTTCGGAAGGGCGGCCCGGCCGCCCGGCGTTGAAGGTCGCTGACAGACCTCCGCCCTTGCTGAACAACCTGAGCACCAGAGGAGAAACCCATGTCTGAGCAGAAGCTCGCAGCAGAAGTACGCACCGAATTCGGCAAAGGCTTTGCCCGCCGCGCCCGCATGGCCAACCTGATCCCCGCCGTCGTGTACGGCCACGGCGCTGAGCCGCTGCACATCACCCTGCCGGCCAAGGCCACCACCCTGGCCGTCCGGACCCCCAACGCCCTGCTGTCCCTGGACATCAACGGCGAGCGGCACCTGGCCCTGGTCAAGGACATCCAGCGCAACCCGATCAAGCAGATCATCGAGCACCTCGACCTGCTGACCGTCCGCCAGGGCGAAAAGGTCACCGTCGACGTCAACGTCCACATCTCCGGTGACGTCGCTCCGGGCAACGTCCACAACCTCGAAATGACCACCATCTCCCTCGAAGCGGAGGCCACCCACGTGCCCACCGCCGTCGAGGTCAGCGTTGAAGGCCGCGCCGCCGGCGAGCACATCCACGCCTCCGACGTCGAACTGCCGAAGGGCACCGTGCTGCTGACCGATGCCGATGCGCTGGTCGTCAACATCTCCGAAGCTGTCGTAATCCCCGTCGAGGAAGAGACCGGCGAAGAGGCTGCCCCGGGCGCCGAAGCCGCGGAAACGGAAGAGAGCTCCGAGGCTGCTGCCGAGTAATTCCGGCAACTTCTCAGGTGGCCGGGTCCCGACGGGGCCCGGCCACCGTCGTCTCCGCCCGTTTCCGGCGCCCCAAGAAGGATGGAATCCATGACTGACACCTGGCTGATCGTCGGCCTCGGCAACCCGGGGCCCGAGTACGCCCACAACCGGCACAACGTCGGGCAGATGGTCTTAGACGAACTGGGCCACCGGGTGGGCGGCAGCTTCAAATCGCACAAATCCCGGGCCCAGGTCCTCGAAGGCCGGCTGGGCATTGGCGGGCCGCGCGTGGTCCTGGCCAAGCCGCTGAGCTACATGAACGTCTCCGGCGGCCCGGTGTCTGCGCTGGCCAAGTTCTACGACATCGAGCCGGATCACGTCATCGCCGTGCATGACGAAATCGACATTGCCTTTAATACGGTCCGGCTCAAGATCGGCGGCGGGGAGGGCGGTCACAACGGCCTCCGCGACATCTCCAAGGCCCTGGCCACCAAGGACTACTTGCGCGTCCGAGTGGGGGTGGGCCGGCCGCCGGGTCGGATGGACACCGCCGATTTTGTGTTACGCGACTTCGCCGGGCCGGAGAAGAAGGAACTGCCGTTCTTGATCGATGAGGCGGCCGATGCAGTCGAAGCACTCGTCCGCGACGGGCTTCAGCCTGCCCAGCAAAAGTTCCACCCGGCGAAGGCCCAGTAGCCCGGCAGTCCCTGCCGCCCCGAGGTAACCTGGGCTCCGCCTGCCCGGACATGACGCGGTTTCCTTTCCAAGCGCCACGGCTTGCCGTTATGATCGCTCTACTCTCCTGTCAGGGGTTGGGGTTACGCTACTTCAAGGCGGACGGTCTCGGTTTTGCCGTCCGAAGAGCGGTAAGAGGAAACTTGATGTCGAGGGATTCGCTGGGCTGGGGGAATGTTTCCACTACATTGGCACCGGCTGAAAGTCAGGCGGCCGCAGGGCCGCTGAACAGGCATGCGTGGTCGGGGCTGGCACGCGGTGCCGATGCCGAGCGTGTCCGGAATACCCTGTCCGCGCCCGGGAACAGGGGCGTCGTCATCACGGGGGACCGCGGCGTCGGGAAATCCCTCGTCGGACGCAGCGCCCTCGCCGGCTTCGGTCCCGATGTTTTCACACTCCAGCTGCGCAGTTCCGGGACCGGTTCCGCCACGCCGTACGGCTGCCTGGCCTTCACCCTGGCCCGGCTGCCGCAAAGTTCCCTCGGTTCGCCCACCGCGATCCTGCACGGCATCACCTCATTGATCCGCAACGACGCCGCCGGCCGGGAGTGCGTGATCCTGCTGGACAACGCGGGATCCCTGGACGAACAAAGCACCGGCGTGCTGCTGAACCTGCTGCAGACCGGCACGGCCAGGCTCGTCGCCACCGTGCAGCGCACCACCGACCTGCCGCCGGACTTCTACTGGCTGATCACTACCGGTCAACTGGCCGAGGTGCGGCTGGCCAACATGACCGAGGTGGAGACCCAGGAAGTGCTGCAGGCCGCCCTGGGGCACCGTGTGTCAACGGCCCTGGCCACGCAGCTGCATGAGCTGGTGGGCGGCAGCCCCACCCTCCTGCAGGCTGTGGTCTCCGAGCAGATGGAACGGGGAAACCTGGTCCTGTCCGGGTCGGTGTGGACCCTGCTCGACGAGGTCGTGCTGGACGGAAAGACCGCGCTCGAGGACATCGTCAGGGCGCGGTACGCCAGGGAATCCCCGGCGGCGCGTGAAGTGATCGAGGTGCTCTCCTGCGCACGATCGATGTCCCTGCCCCGGCTGGCGAAAATGTTCGGGCCGGGCCTGATCGCGGACATGGAAGAAGCCGGACAGATCGTCGTCGACCGCACCGACCAGCACTTCGTCACGCTGGGGGACCGGTACCTCGGCGACATCGTCCGGAACTGGCTCAGCGTGGAGCGCCGGCTCGAACTGCGGGACAAGGTCCCCGGCCACCGCGAAGACGAACTGGCGGAACTGACCGTCGAGGATCTGCTCGCCTACGCGGCGTGGACGCACGACTGCCACGCCGAGCTCGCGCCCGCCCACGCGCTGGCCGCCGCCCAGGCCGCCGTCCGCCTGTTCGACCCTAAATTCGCGCTCAAGTGCGCCGCCAGCATCGGCCCCGGCGACGGCGAATGGGCCGAGGGCCAGCTGCAGAAGACTGCCGCGTACCTGCAGCTGGGGCTGCCCCGGCAGGCGATGGCCACCCTCGACGACGTCACGGAGGCGCAGATCGACCGGCTCGGTCCCGAGGAGTTCGCCGAGCTGACCGCAGCCAAGGCCGACTGCATGGCGTGGCTCGAAGACCGCAGTGGGAAGGTCCCCGAGCTCATCCGGCAGGCCCGGCTTAGGGTCCAGGACCTGCGCGGCGGCGGGTCGCCGGCCGGGACGGCGGCGCTGGACCGTGCCGTGCTGTGCCTGGACCTGTGCGAATTCAACTACCTGTCATTCATCGGCGACTACGAGCCAATGATGGACCGGCTGCGGGCCGCCGCGGCGACCGTCGAGGCCGATGCCATCGACCCGGTGCACCGGGTCCGCAGTTCCATCATCCTGATGGAAGCCCTGTGCGTGACCGGCAGGGAAATCGAAGCCCGCGAGCTAATGCGCGAGATTGGCGGGAAACTGGGCGAATGGTCCAACGTTCCGCGGATCCGGGAGAACTTCGCCTGGCGGGCCTTCCACCTTCTGCTGCTCTCCGGCCAATGGCGCCAGAGCATCGACATGCTCAAGGACGCCAGCGGGCGGGCCGGGCACGGGCTGCATTCGGGCAGTGCCGCCACCGATCTCGCCGTCGGGCTCGCCTACGTTTACGCGGGCCGCGGCCACCTGGCCCTGGACCCGCTGCTGGCCGCCATCGCCCAGCTGGAAGTCAGGACCAGCCTGCACGCACTGCGGCAGGCTTACGCCGCGACGGCCTTTGCCTACGCGCAGATGGGCAACTCGGTGCAGGCCACCGTCTACCTGGACCGTGCGCGGTCCGCGGACGGCCCGGCCCGGTTCATCGTCAGCAGTTCGGCCGAGTTCTGCATGGACATGGCCGCGCGGTGGCTGGGTGATCCGGAGGCGAAGGACCGGCTGGTGCACGCCGCCGAACGGCACTACCGGAACAGCCGTTACACTCTGGCCGGCATCTGCATGCTCGGCGCCACCGTCAACGGCACCGTGAAGGACTTCCAATTCATGGAGGACATCGCTGCGCTCCGGCAAGGCCCCCTCGCGGAGCTGTCCAGGCAGGTCGCGGTGGGGAGCAGGAAAAAGGATGCCGCCACCATGCTGGAAGCTGCCGGGCTCGCCGCCGCACTGGAGCTCGACGCCGTCCAGGCCAGGTGCGCGGCCCTTGCCTTCGAATACGCCAAGGCCGCCGGTCAGGCAGGAAGCGCGACGGCGGCGCACGCCATGCTGGACTCCCTGGCGGAGTCGGTGCCCGCACTGCCGATCGTGCCCCGGGGCAAGGGGCCCCTGCTGACCGAGCGTGAGCGGCAGATCGCGGCCCTTGCCGGGAACGGGATTACCAACAAGGACATCGCCCAGGACATGGGTATTTCGGTTCGGACGGTGGAGGGGCACTTGTACCAGGTATTCACAAAGCTCGGTGTTTCGTCGCGGAGTGATCTGCTTGGGCTCATCTAGGGCACGCGCGGGGGTCCCCGCCGACGAACAGAACGGCACCCTCGCCGGCCGGTCCGCGGATGTCAGCTCGGCGGTGGAGGCACTTCGGGGAAGCGCCCACGTCGCAGTGCTGCTGCTTGGCGACCACGGGATCGGCAAGTCGACCCTGATGGACGCGGTTGCCGCGGAGCTCGGCGGCGACGTGACGCCGGTCCGGTTGCACGGCAGCCCGGCCCTGAGCCACGTGCCGTACGGCGTCCTTGCGCCGTTCATCGTCAACCTCCCGGTCGAGGAGGCCACGTCCCAGCTGGCCGTGCTGCGGACTTTCTGGAGCTATCTCGACGGGCAGCGGCGCGCGACCCAGAAGCCGCTGCTGCTGGTCGTTGACGACGCCCACGACCTGGACGATGCGACGGCCGGTGTGCTGGTGGAGCTTGCCGCAGCCGGCTGGGCAAAACTGCTCGTCGGTGCGGCGTCGCGGCCCGGCCTGCCGGAGCCGCTCCTGCAGCTCTGGTTCGAGGGCATCGCCGAACGGCACGACCTGCGGCCGCTCACATTGGAGCAAACCGCCCAGCTTCTGGCGCGTGAGCTGGGACCCCAGATTGTGCCCAACGTCGCAGGGGTCCTCTGGGAGGCCTCCGCCGGCAATCCACTGTTGCTCAGCTGCCTGGTCGACGACGCCAAGAGCGACGGCACGCTCCTCCAGCGCAACGGGGTGTGGCTCCTCGCCGGCCCGCTCAACAGCCACGGCGAACGCCTGACCGACGTCGTGCGCCGCCAGCTGCTCCGGCGCTCGGCGCAGGAACGGAAGGCACTGAACCTCGTGGCGCTGGCCGAACCGGTGCCCCGGAGCCTGATTGAGGCGCTGGTAGGCCAGGCGACGGTGGCCGGACTGATCGAACAGGAGCTGATCCGGGTCTCGGACACGGCAGAACCGGAACTGCGGCTCTGGCATTCGGTCTACAGTGACACGCTGCGCAACCTGATCTCCCCTGCCCGCAGCCTTGAGCTCCGGCAGAGCCTGCTGCGGCTGATGGACCACGAACCGGCCTCCGCCGAGGGCCTCCTGCGCCACGTGGGCTGGTCAATGGAATGCGGCGTCGAGGTCGAGGACCGGCAGTTGCTGCGCGCGGCCGTGCTTGCGAGCCGGCTCTTCGAAGACGAACTGGCCCGCAAGGCTGCTGCCCAGGTCAAAGACCCGGAGCTGCAGATCGCGGCGCGATCGGTGATAGCGCGGACGTACTACAACACCTCGAACCATGCCGCCGCATTGGAGATCCTGGAGCAGGATTTCGCCCGTGGCGAGACGGTGTCCAGTCTGCTCACCGGGTCGCTGCTGTGGGCTGCAGTGCTCTCCGCGCTGGGCCACCCGCCCGCCGGGATTATGGAACGGGCGACGGCGCTGCTGCGTGCCGGTGAGCGGCTGGCGGAGCGGAACCCCGCCGACGCCGCCGACATCAGGACGGCCGTCGAGGTCCGGGTCCGGACCATCCGCAGCATGGTTCTGGCGCTCGCCGGGGCCGAGGACGAGTCGGATACAGCCGCAGACCCGGCAGGGGCCGCCGCGACGGGCGGCGGCGGTGGCACGCGTCCGGCCGGCAGCCTCGAACGGGCCTTCAAACTGGCCCTGGAAGCGGAGCGGTTGTTGGTCCAGGGCAGGCCGGAAAGCGCCCACGCCGCCGCAGCGGCCGCCCTCGATGCGGCGGGAGCCGAGCACGACGAGCTGTACTTCCTCTCCGACTTCCTGGCGGTCCGGGCCGTCACCGCGCTGATCCACGCCGGCAACTGGCGTGCGGCCGAAAGCACCCTCGGCGGATTCACGGCCGCCTTTGGTCCCAGCCTGATCTCCTTCGGTGGCGGCGTGCATGCTGCCGCCGGCATCGTCCTGCTCTACCAGGGGAGGGCGGCAGAGGCCAAACGGACGCTGCGGGCCGCGCTTGAAGCACTCCGTGTCACCGACCCGCAGCAACTTTTTTCGCTGACCGCGGCGATGGCCTTCGCCGCCGCCGCCGACATCGGAGCCAGGGACAAAGCAGCGGAACTCCTATCCGATTACGAATCGGCCCGGCCGGCTGTTTCCCGGTACCTGCGCACGATCGCTGAGATGGCGGTGGCCTATGGCAAGGCCCGGCTGGACGGGCGCAATGCCTCGGCGGAGCTGGACCGGCTGGGCCGGCCCGGCTCCGGCCCCAACACGGCAGGCCTGGAGTTCGACGCGCTCTGCTTCAGGCTCGCCCTTGGCGACATGGAGGCCGCGGTGCGGCTGCGCGAACTGGGACCGGTTCTGGAAGGACGCCGGGCCGCAGCCGTCTGCGGCTACGCCGCAGCGCTCGCGACGAAACAGCCTGCCCTGCTGAACGACGCCGCCAAGAACTGCGAAGAGGCTGAGCTCTGGGGCTTCGCGGCGCTGGCGTACGACGCCGCCGCCGGCGCCTACCATGCCGCCGGCGACACGCTGCGGGAGCGTGTGGCAGTGACCCAACGGCAGCGATGCCGGGACCGTGCCGCCAGCCTGCCGGGGCAGGAACCCGCCGGCCAGGACGACACCCTGGGACTCCTGACCCGCCGCGAGAGGGACATCGTCGCGTTGGCCTTGCGCGGCCTCAGCGACCGCCAGATCGCCGCGGAGCTGCAGGTCTCGGTCCGGACGGTGGAGGGCCACCTCTACCGCAGCTACGCCAAACTCAACATCCGGGGACGCGATGAGCTCCGGAACGTGGCCCCGGCGTAGGTGTTTCCCGGGTTGCCGGTGCGCACCACCTCCCCGGCACTTGAGGCCTCCCGACGACTACTTGGGTTTGCGTCCCGGACGGCAGGGACCTTTCCGAGTACAGCCGCGTAGCCACGTGGGCCATACCCGTCCGCAATCGAGTACTACCTACGGATGCCGTTCCAGAGGCAGGTGCTTAGCGTTGAGCTATCACTGGTCAAACATTGATTGCGAAGGTCTCTCCCATGTTTCAGCAAGAAGCCGGCGTGCCTGCCGGCAGCGGTACAACGGACGCAATTTCACCGGCACAACGGCAGTCCCAGGGGCGGCGGGACGAACCATTCGCGCGGCAGCAGACTGTCGTGGACATTGTCGCGACGCTGACATCGGGGGCGGGATGCGGCGTCATCCTCGTCGGTGACCACGGCGCCGGGAAGTCCTTCCTAGCGCAGCGCGCCCTGGAACGGCTCGGCGACAATTACCTGGTCGTCCAGGTGCGGGGCAGCTCCATCGCCTCAAAGCTGCCGTATGGTGCGTTGAGCGTCTTGCTCAACGACCTTGACGCTTCGCACCTGGAGCACCCGCTCATGGTGCTGCGGGGGCTGACCCACCTGCTCCAGGCGAAGGCGCAAGGGCGCGCCGTCGTCTTGTTCGTGGACAACGCCAACGACCTCGATGACCTGTCCTCCATGATGGTGGCGCAGCTGAGCGCGGGAGGCCACGTAACACTGCTCGCGGCCTGCGTTGATCTGCACCATGTTGGCGGCGACATCATGGGGCTCTGGAAGGATGACCTGCTCCGCCGGGTGGACCTGGAACCGTTCGACTTTGCGGAGACCACCGCCACCCTCAACCAGGAATACGGCGGTCACTTCTCGCACGCCGCGGCCCGGGCGCTCTGGAGCGCAAGTGGGGGTAACGCCCTTTTCCTCCACTCGCTGGCCCGGGAACAGATCAAGATCGGCACGGTGGTCCGGCGGGACGGCGCCTGGATCCTCGACGGCCGCCCGGTTGCCCTGACCGGCGAAGTGCGCGACGTCGTCAAGGCCCGGCTGAACAGGCTCAGCCCCGGCCAGCGCGACGTTTTTGAACTCCTCGCCCTCGCCGGCGCGGTGCCGCTGCAGACGCTGATGCGAATTTTCAATCCGCAGGACATGGACAACCTGCAGGAGCGTGCCCTCATCCAGGTCAGCCACGACCACCCGCCCATGGTCAGCGTAGTTAACGAGGTCACCGCGGCGATCGTGGCCAGCGTCGTCCCGCCGGGGCGCAGCGCGGAACTTCGGCGCCGGCTCACCGCCGTGCTCTCCGGTGCCGAGCAGGCCGAACCGGGCCGGGCCACGGACATCGCCTGGGCGCTGGACTGCGGTGAACGGATCAGCGCCGACGCAGCCCTGGCAGCTGCGCATCTGGCAAACGACGGCTCGGATCCGACGTCCGCACTGCGGTTCATCCATGAGATTGAGGGCACCGCCGGGCTCGCCGGCGCGGCGGTTGAAACAGTGCAGGCCCACATCGCCGCAAACAACAGGGACTCCGCGCGGCGCATCCTGCACGGCCTGGACGACTCAGCCGGTGCGGACTATCCGCTGGGGGAGTGGGTCAGCCTGCAGCTGCTCCGGGTCGAACTCGACCACAACAGCCCGGCCGGCGCTGCCGACGCCAGGGCCAGGCTCCGGCTGTTGCAGGAACGCCTCTCCGGCCAGCCGTCAGACGATGCGTCCGTGCTCGAGCAGGCCCGCGCACAGGTGGGCCTTGCCGAGGTCCGGCTGGCCGTTTTCGAAGGCCGCTACGACGACGTCCTGGCTGCCCGGGCCGGCCTCGAGACCGACCTGGGCACCGAAACCGGCATTCTCACCGCGAGCCTGCTGTGCGAGACCATGGCCGTCAGCGGTGATGTGCTTGGTGCCATGATTCTGGGGAAGCAGATCATGGCTGCCGCGGCGGACGTCCCCTTGGCGGACCGCACCGTCCGCGACATCAGGGGGCGTTTCCTGCTGCTCCTGCTGCTTTCGGCGAAGTTCCGGGAAGCATCCGCCTTCATTTCGGCCGCGGCCGGTTCCGCGGAACCGCAGGCCCGGCTCGGCGGGATGTTCGAAATCGGCGAGGGTGTCATCGATCTGCACGCCGGCCGACTTGGAAGCGCCATCCCGCGGCTTGAGGCCGGCATGTGGCAGCTCCGGGCCCAGGACCCGAATGGACTTTCCGCCCTGGCGACGGCCGCGTGCGCCTACGCGGCCGGGCTCGCCGGCGACGAGGAAAAGGCCAGCCTGCTGCTCGGCGAAGCCGCGCAGCAGCAGCGCCACGGCTCCTGGCTGGTGGGGCGGGTGACCCGCTATTTCGAGCTCTGTGCGTTGGCCGAGCTCGGCCAGCGGGCGGTGGCCACACGGGCCCTCGTCGTCGAAGCAAGCAGCGAGGCCGACGCCGGCGCACCGGCCATGGCGCTGCTCTTCCTGTCCGGCGCCGCCCGGCTCGGTGACCGCCAGCTCTGCCAGAAGCTCGCCGGCCTCGCAGGCCAGGTCACCGGGCATTTCGCCCAGCTCTGCCTGCGCCTGGCTGACGGGGTACGGGACGGCGCCAGCGAGCAACTCCTGGCCGTGGCCAAGGATGCCGACGCCGCCGGAAACGCGGTGTTTGCCCGCGACGTGGCCCGCCGGGCCGTGTATTGCGCCAACGAAGCCGGGAACCGGATCGCGCTGCGCATCTCGCAGCGCACCGAGCAGTCCCTTGATGACAGGTTCGGAAGCCCGGGCAACGGTCTGCACTCGCTGACCACCTCGACGCTGACCGCCCGGGAATGCGAAGTGGCGGTCCGGGCCGCGGCCGGAACCTCGAACCGCAAGATTGCCGAACAGATGCACGTCTCCGTCCGCACCGTGGAAGGCCACCTGTACCAGGTGTACGCGAAGCTCCATGTTGCGAGCCGGTCGGAGCTCAAAGACGTCATCTCGTCACCAGCGGCCAGCGCCCGCATCGGCTGACCGGCACCGTGGCAAAGCCGATGCAAGGGAGCCAGCCGACGGCGGGAGGGGGCCGTCGTGGAAAGCCTGACTGATGCCGCCCTGATCGGCCGGTCCGGAGTGGTCAGGGACGTGGTTCATTGCCTCCGGGACGAGGGCAGGGCAGGGGCGCTGATCATCGGGGGCGCCGGGTCGGGGAAGACCGTGGTGGTCAAGGCGGTGCTGGCGGAGCTTCGGGCGCCGGGGACGAAGATCCGGCTCGCGGCGACGCCGGCGCTGGCCTCGGTCCGTTTTGGCGCACTCGCGCCCTACCTTGCCGGCCTCCCGGACCACGACCTCGATTCTTACGCGGCCGTGCTCGGCGCGGTGACTGCCAGCCTGCGATCCGAACCGGCCCTGGCCCTGTTCGTGATCGACGACGCCCAGAACCTGGACCGGGGGACCACCCAGCTGATCGCGCAGGCTGTTGCCACCGGCGCGGCGCGGTTGCTGGCCGCCTGCCGGCCCGGAACGCTGGTCCCCGAGGAATTCCTGGCGCTCTGGGGGGACGGCCTCATTTCGAAGTTTGACCTTCCGCCGCTCAGCCGGGCCGAGGTGCACCAGCTCTGCGAACAAGTCCTCGGCGCCGACGTCTCTGCGTGGGTAAGCGAACTTTTCGCCAAGTTGACGGCAGGCAATCCGTTTTTGCTGATGTCGCTGATCGAGCACGCACGGACCACGGGCGCGATCGGACAGCGCCGCGGGACGTGGTTCCTCCTGGCACCGCCGGATCTTGCCGGTGTCCCGGCCGCGGACCTGATGGACCACCAGGTGCGCGCGATGTCCCCGGAGGAGAAAACCGCCGCCTCGATCGTTGCCCTTGCCGGGCCGCTCTCGTTGGGTCAGCTGCTGCGGTTCAGCAACCCGCGCGCCGTCGACGCCCTTGAAATGGCTGGAATCATCACCGTCTCGAGGGACCTTGACCGCATCGTCAGGCCAGCCAGCCCGCTGATCGGGGAAGTCATCCGAAGCCGTGTCCCGGCGGGGCGGAGCGCCAGCCTGCGCGCCAGCCTGCTCGCCCTGCCCTGGGCGGGGACGGCGCACCCGGATGCCTTCCTGAACCAGTTGCGCTGGTCGCTCGACGCCGGCGCTGAGCCGGCAGACGCCGAGTTGCTCGAGGCCGCGGCCCGGGCCAACGCCAGCCTGGACGCAGCGACCGCGCTCCGCGCCGCGGGCGCGGTCCGTGGGGAGGCCGCACTTTCGGACGCCAAAATCCAGCTGGCCTACGCCAGCTATCTCCTCGGCCGGCGGGAAGAGGCGGGGGCCCGACTTGAGGCCGCCCAGCCCCTGGGCTACGGCCGCCGGTCGTACCTGGCTGCGCTGCTGGCTGCCCGGCTCGGAGACCTTGCGGAGGGCCTGCTGGTGCCGCGCACGCCGGACGCCGGCCCGGCTGCTGCCGATGAAGCCGGCGCCAGCGGCGCTGGGCAGCCGGCCTGGGCGGCGACAGCCGTCGGCCTGGCCTGCAGCCTTCTGCTGGAGAGCTGGGAGGGCCGGGTCGCGGAGCTGCAGGAGGCGCTCCAAGGACTGGTCGCAGCCTCCGCCGGCAACCCGGAAATCCGGCTTCCGGCGCGGGCCCGGCTCGCCGAGGTCTGGACGGCGCAGGGGCGGGTGCTGGAGGGGCTGGCCCTTGGCCGGGAAACCTGGCACGCCGCACGGGAGGACGGCCTGGTCCTTCCGCTCGTTCACGAGGACATCCTCGCCCGGTACTCCCTGAGCCTGGTCCGGGCCGGGGAATGGGAAGAGCTCGCCTCGGTGCTGGACGACTATTCCTCCACCATGCCCTCCCGGCTGCTGTACAGCGGCGGGCTGCTGCACCTGGTGCGGGGCTACTCCCGGCTGCGGCAGGGACGAATCCCGGAAAGCCTGGCCGAGTTGCTGCTTGGAGTGGAAGAACTCCTGATTGCCGACCCCTGGGAGCTCCTGACCTTCGCCCGCGCCCTCACGGCGTATGCGGCTTCCGCCGTCGGGCGTCAGGGCGAAGCCGCGGAAAACGCGCAGGCCTTCCGCGGCTCCGCCTACCGGGCGCCGGAAACGCTGCGGCTGCTGTCCGAGGCGTACTGCGCCGCCGCTGAGCAGGCCTCCGGAAAGAACGCCGCCGGCACACGGCGTGAACTGTCCCGGCTTGCGGACGAGGCGCAACGGCAGGGGCTCCGGGCGGTCGAGACCGATATCCGCCGGATTGCCCTCCGCGGCGGCGACACCGCGGCCGCCGCCGCACTGGCGGCCAGCAGCGCCGCCGTCGACGTGCCGGAGTCCGGCCTGCTGCGTGCCTATGCGCTCGCCGTCACTGCCGCGGATTCGACCGAACTCATGACGGTCAGTGACCGCGCGTCGAGCGCAGGGTATCTGCTGCTGGCGCTCGAAGCCGCCCAGCAGGCGGCGCGCCTGTTGGAAAATGACCCGGAAAAGTGGAGGCTGACGGCGGTGCAGCGCAAGGTGCACCACCGGATGGTTGCAGCGGGCATGTCGGACCAGTTGAACATCGTCCACGGCGGTCATCACGCCGCGCTCACCGCCCGCGAATCTGAGATCGTGAAACTGGTGGCAGGCGGTGAATCGAATGCGGAAATTGCCGCCAGGCTCACGGTGTCGCAGCGGACCGTCGAAGGCCACCTGTACCGGATTTTCGGCAAGCTCGGCATCAGCCGCCGCAGCGAGCTCACGGAGATCCAGAAGAACCTGCAGCAGCCCTAGCCCGGCCGCGGTCCCCGTTCGCCCGGGCCACGCCGTCGCCGCCGCTCCCCGGGCTGCCGCCTGCGAATCCTGCCCGGTACTCAGCAGCGGCGCGAGTATGTCCAAGTAGTGCGGGCCGGCCGGGGGCCGGGGAAGTCGGGTAAACCCTACTCGTGTGCGGATCGGGCCCTCACGATTGACTTGAGTCAGTCGCAGGAACGAAGCGCACAGATTAGGCGTAAAGAACTTAACACAGGTGACACTTGGGAAGTGTCCGACTGCGGGCCGCCGGGGCAACCGTGGCAGCGTCGGCACTTCCCGCCAACCGAACTCCTTCATCGGACGCCGTACGGTGCCGCAGCCGGCAGCCGTACCCCACAGACGGAGCCGGCGGCGTCAGAGCCTTCTGAGACCGAGGCTCTCCCCCCAGCCGCCGCCGGCTCCCTTTAAACGGTCTGCACCACTGGAAGACGTGGAACGGGTGGACGCGACAACGGGACGTCGCGTCTACACGGCCATTACCTGAATTGGCATCGACGCCCCGTCCAGGGTCCTACGGACCACGGGCGGGGCGTTTGCGCGTTTCCGGGCGCCGGGGCCGCCCGCGGCGGCGTCCGCATCCAGGCCATGCCGGAACGTGGGACAATTAGGTCTAATCTGTGTGACGTAATAGCGCGGGCCTCCGGGCCGGCCGGTACGCGCGCAGCGAAGACCGATCCAGGAGTTTCTTGCCCATGGTTGCCACACCAGCCCACCTCCTCAGCTCAGCCGCGGCGCTGGGCAACGAGGAGGTCATCAGGATCCGCAACGACTTCCCGATCCTGCACCGGACCGTCAACGGGCACCCGCTTGTCTACCTGGACTCCGGAGCCACCTCGCAGAATCCGCTCAGCGTGCTGGAAGCGGAGCAGGAATTCTATGAGCAGCGGAACTCCGCGGTGCACCGCGGCGCGCACTACCTCGCCGTGGAAGCGACGGATGCCTTCGAGGATGCGCGCGAGACCGTGGCCGCCTTCATCGGCGCGGACGCGGACGAACTGATCTGGACCTCCAACGCCACCGAGGGCCTGAACCTGCTCAGCTATTCCTTCCTGAACGCGTCCCTCCCCGGCGCGCCGGCCGAAGCCGACCGGTTCGCGCTCGCCGCCGGTGACGAGATCGTGGTCACCGAGATGGAGCACCACGCGAACCTGATTCCCTGGCAGCAGTTGGCGCAGCGGACCGGAGCGACGCTGAAGTTCATCCCGGTCGACGACGCCGGCACCCTTGACCTCGACGCCGCCGCACGGCTGATCGGCGGCCGCACCCGCGTCCTGGCCTTCACCCACGCCTCCAACGTCCTGGGCACTATCAACCCGGTGCCCGCGCTGGTATCGCTGGCTCGGGCCGCCGGCGCACTCGTGGTCCTGGATGCCTGCCAGTCCGCCCCGCACCTGGCTCTCGACGTCAAAGCGCTGGATGTGGACTTCGCCGTTTTTTCCGGACACAAGATGCTCGGCCCTACCGGAATCGGCGGCCTGTACGGCCGGTCGGAGCTGCTCAACGCGATGCCGCCTTTCCTGACCGGCGGCTCCATGATCACCACTGTGACGATGGAACGGGCGGCTTTCCTGCCCAGCCCGCAGCGCTTCGAGGCCGGCACGCAGAAGATCTCCCAGGCGGTGGCGCTGGCCGCGGCCGCCAACTACCTGAGCGAAACCGGCCTGGACCGGATCCACGCCTGGGAAGCAACGCTGGGCCAGCGCCTGGTTGAAGGGCTCGAGGCCATCCCCGGGATCCGCGTGCTGGGCCCGGCAGCGGGCCAGGACCGCATCGGACTGGCCGCGTTCGACGTCGCCGGAGTGCACGCGCACGACGTCGGGCAGTTCCTCGACAGCCGCGGCGTCGCCGTCCGGGTGGGGCACCACTGCGCGCAGCCGCTGCACCGTCGGCTCGGGCTCACGGCTAGCACCCGGGCCAGCACCTACCTGTACAACACCACGGACGACGTCGACGCGTTCCTCGACGCTGTCGCCGGGGTCCGCGGATTCTTCCAAGCCTGAGGACGGCACTGCATGAGCCTTGACCAGCTGTACCAACAAATCATCCTGGAGCACTCGAAAGCCCGGCACGGCAGCGGCCTGGCCGGGGCCGAGGTGCCCGCGGGGGCCGGCAGCGGGCAGTCGCACCAGCTCAACCCGGTCTGCGGCGATGAAATCACGCTGCGGGTCTCGGTCGCCGCCGGCAAGGTCAGCGAACTGCGCTGGGACGGGGAGGGCTGCTCGATCTCGATGGCCTCGGCCTCGGTCCTGACGGACCTCGCCGAGGGTCTGGATCCCGAGGAGCTGCACCGCGTGATCGACAGCTTCCGCGAGGTGCTGCGCTCGCGCGGCAAGGTCCCGGCCGATCCGGAGATCCTGGGGGATGCGGCAGCGTTTGAAGGCGTGTCCCGTTACGCGGCCCGGGTTAAGTGCGCCATGTTGTCCTGGGTCGCCGCCGAGGACGCACTGAGCCAGGCGGTCGCGTCCCTGGACGCCGCTTCCTAGCTCGCCGCAACCCGGGCAACCCGGGCAGTACGGATCTTTACGACGCCGGACCCCGGCGCCGCCTCGCCGGCAGCGCGAACAGGGAGCCCAGAAGGGCGCCTAAGGTGTTGGCCAGGACATCGGCGGGCGAGGCATAGCGCGCGGGCAGGAAAAGCAGCTGGGCGAGTTCGATGGTGCTCGAGGTCAGCAGGCCGGTAACCGCGCCGAGCCACCAGTGGCCGCGTCGGCTCATCGCGGCCACGAGGGCCCCCAGCGGCACGAACAGCAGCACGTTGGCGGCGGATTCGACCACACCATAGTCAAGCCAGTCCGCGACGCCGTGCCGGTGCAGCCACGCCAGCGCACGGTGCAGCAGCCCGGCGACGGGCCGGTCCACCGGCTGGGGCCAGAAGGCGACCGCGGCCAGCGCCGCAGCGTACACGGCGAGTCCCCACATGCCCACGCGCTGGGGCCGCAATGGCATCCCCCTTCGGCAGTGGGCGGGCGTTTCCCTGATTGTAGCCCCGCCCCGCCGTCGCCGTCCTAACCCAACTGACCCGCAGTAGTTGTCGTTTTGAGGGGTCAGAACGACAACTACTGCGGGTCAGTTGGGTGGGGTGGCCGGCTCAGCCCGCCAGGGCCACGATCCCGATCGCCGCCGTCGCCGCGCCGAGCAGCATCGAGATGCTGACCAGCACGACGTGGACGGTGAGGAAGCGGGTGGCTTTGCCGGCGGCGTCGCGGGCCCGCGGGTCCTTCATGACCCGGCGCAGGAACTGCGGCCAGACCACGAGGGACCAGACGCCGGCCACAATCAGGACGACGGCGAGGGCGGCGGAAAGCTGCACCGGCTAGTGGCTTTCGAGCCAGGCCTGGGCCTGGGTGGACTGGATGTTCAGCGCCTTGCCGACCATCGGCTCGGCCGCGTCGGCGATCTTGCCGCCCAGCAGCGGGACGGAGGACGTGACGGTGCCCTCCAGTTCGATCCGGGTGCTGCCGCCGTCTGCGACGAGGCGCTGCACCGCGTTGACGTCCAGCGGGGCGCCGGCAACCTTCAGGGAGATGTTGCTCTGCCGCGAACCGTCGGCCTCCGGCGCGCCCCAGCTCTCCAGCTGCGTCACCTTCAGGCTTTCACCGACGAACTTGCGGGCCAGATCGGGCATCCGGGTGGTGGGGATGGTGCGGACCGTCGTGGTGTTGAACGCGCCGGCGGGGTCGCCGTCGACGGCGAAGGATTCCAGGGTCCCGCCGACGAGTTCGCTGGTGTGGCGCAGGAAATCCTCGTTGACGAAAACTGCCGTGACGCTCTCAACGCTATGCGGCAGGGTGGTGGATGCACTCAGGGCCATTGGGGTCCTCCATGGGGTCTAACTGGTCGTTTCGGGCTTCCAACATCCTACGCGGTGGGTCCCGCCGGTTCCGAGCCGGCAGCTGTCTCCGTCTCTGCGAGGCGTTGCGCCGCGGCGGCGATATTCCGGGACATGGCAGGGAAGATCAGGCTGTGGAACGGCAGCACCGCGAGCCAGTAGAGCTTGCCGCTGAGTCCCTTGGGGAAGAAGATCGCCCGCTGCCGGTACTTGCTGCCGGTGCCCTCGGGTTCGACCGAAAGTTCGAGCCAGGCCCGGCCCGGCGCGCGCATCTCGGCGCGCAGCCGCAGCAGCCTGCCCCGGTCGATCCGTTCCACCCGCCACCAGTCAACCACCTCGCCCTCGGCGAGCAGGTGCGGGTGCCGGCGGCCGCGGGCCAGCCCGGCCCCGCCGGTGAGCTTGTCCAGCCAGCCGCGCACGCTCCAGGCCAGCGGCATGGAGTACCACCCGTTGCCGCCGCCGATGCCTTCGATGATGGTCCAGACGTGTTTCGGGTCGACGTCGCTGGCGTAGCTGCGCTCGTCGACATACACGCGGTGGCCGGCCCAGTCCGGGTCGCTGGGCAGCGGATCGGCGTCGGCCCCGGCGTTCGCCCACGTCGTCTCCACCTGCCCGTCCCGTTCCCTGCCCAGGGCCAGGGCAACGGCCCGCCGGTAGGGGGTGAGCCCGCCCTCGGGCAGCGGGATGTAGGCGTCGATGTCGTGCTCGCGGGAGATGGCGTCGTGCTGCAGGGACTCCACCAGCGGCAGCGACATGGACAGCGGGATCGGCGTGGTCAGCGCCACCCACATGCCGGCGAGTTTCGGTGCCGGAACGGGCAACGCCAGCACCCACCGGTGCGGCAGTCCGGCCTCGGCGGCGTATTCCTTCATCATCCCGGCGTAGCTGAGCACCTGCCGGGAACCGATGTCGAAGGTGCGGTTGATCGGGCCCTCCAGCGATGCCGCGCCGACGAGGTAGTGCAGCACGTCCCGCACCGCGATGGCCTCGATCCTGTTCCGCACCCAGCTGGGGGCGGGCATCACCGGCAGCGTCTCGGACAGGTGCCGGATCATTTCAAACGATGCGGAGCCGGAGCCGATCACCACGCCGGCCTGGAACACGACGGCGTCCACCGGGCCGTCGAGGAAGACCTTGCCCACGGCCTCGCGGGAGCGCATATGGGTGGAAAGCTCCGCCCCGGACGGATGCAGCCCGCCGAGGTAGACGATCCGGCCGACGCCGGCGGCGGCCGCGGCCTGTGCCGCGGTGTGTGCCATCGCCTGTTCCTTGGCCTCGAACCCCGCGCCGCCGGCCATCGAGTGGACCAGGTAGTAGAACACGTCGATCCCGCCGAGCGCCTCCTGCAGCGCCGCGCCGTCGTCGAGGCTGCTCTGGACCACTTCGACGTCGTCGAGCCACGGCACGCCGGCGATTTTCGCCGGGGTCCGGACCAGGACCTTGACCCGGTGCCCGGCCTCGAGCAGCCGGGGGACCAGCCTGCCGCCGATGTAGCCGGTGGCGCCGGTCACCAGCACGGTCTTGGCCGAAGCCTGCGGGGTGCCGTTCATGGGTGGCTCCTTCTCGTCGGATTCTCAGCGGAATCCCGGCGCGGGCGTACGCCGGGGGTCATAAGCCATTCGGGGCGCCGGCCGTGCCGGACTGCCGCGATCCGGCCGGTGCCCGTCCTGCCAGCTTAGCCCCGGGTGCCGTGCCGCGGCCGGGGCGCGGTAGGCTGGAGGAACCCGGGATTCATGCGAATTTCGGGTATTCGTGTTGCCTGCTGCCCGTTTCACGTCAGGAGTTCCGCCATGAGCCTCACCGGCCCCTCTCTTACCGGCCTGCGGCGTGTCCTCGCCGAGGACGCGACCTTCGCCCGGGTGCAGGCCGGAGCGTCGCGGCCGGTCGCGGACCGCAGCGAGGACTACCAGATCAGCGCCCCCGCCGGGCTGCGCGCCGCGCTGCTGGCGGAGATGGCGGACGGCCTGGCCTCCGGCGCCGCGGCTGCGCCCGACGGCGGCTCCCGGACCCCGGTGGTGCTGGCCGTCACCGCCACCGGCCGCGAGGCGGAGGACCTGGTCGCGGCCCTGGGCGCCTTCCTGCCGGCGGATACCGTCGCCGAATTCCCCAGCTGGGAGACCCTCCCGCACGAGCGCCTCTCGCCGCGCTCGGACACCGTCGGCCGCCGGCTCTCCGTGCTGCGCCGGCTCGCCCACCCGGCCGCGGCCGGCGCCCTGCGCGTCGTCGTCGCCCCGGTCCGTGCCGTCGTCCAGCCGATCGTGGCCGACCTCGGCGACCTGGTCCCGGTGACCCTAACGGTGGGCCAGGACGTGCCCTTCGGCGAGGTCGTGAAGAACCTTGCCGACGCCGCCTACGCCCGGGTCGATATGGTCACCCGGCGCGGTGAATTCGCCGTCCGCGGCGGCATGCTCGACGTCTTTCCACCCACCGAGGACCATCCGATCCGGGTCGAGTTCTTCGGCGACGAGGTCGAGCAGATGCGCTGGTTCGCCGTCGCCGACCAGCGCTCGCTGACCGCGCCGGGCGTCCACCACCCCACGGAACTGCACGCACCGCCCTGCCGTGAAATCCTGATCACCCCCTCGGTCATGTCCCGGGCCGCGACACTGAAGGCCCAGCTGCCGGCAGCGGCGGACATGCTGGAGAAGATCGCCGGCGGCATCGCCGTCGAAGGCATGGAGTCCCTGGCCCCGGTGCTGGTCGATTCCATGGTGCCGTTCCTGGACCAGTTCCCCGAGGGGTCCATCGCGGTGGTGATCGAACCCGAGAAGGTCCGCAGCCGGGCCCACGACCTCGCCGCCACCAACGAGGAATTCCTTGAGGCGGCGTGGTCCACGGCCTCCGACGGCGGCGCCGCGCCGCTCGATTTGAGTTCGGCGGCCTCGGAGGCGCTGCACTCGGCGAGTTTCCGCTCGCTCGGCGAGACCCGGTCCTCGGCGCTGGCGCACGGCGTGTCCTGGTGGTCGATCAGCTCGCTGGCCAGCGACGAGGAACTGCTGCCCGAAATTGACGTGCTGAACCTGCACGCCCGCGAACCGCGCGGCTACCAGGGCGATGTGGCCGAGATGATGGACTTCATCGGCTCGCACGTCCGGGAGCAGTGGCGGATCGTCGTCGCCACCGAAGGCCCCGGCCCGGCGCAGCGCCTTGCCGAGCTCTTCCACGACAACGACATCCCCTGCGCCCGGGTCGAGTCCCTGGACGCGGATCCGCAGCCGGGCCTGATCGAGGTGACCACCGCCTGCGTCGGCCGCGGCTTTGTCCTGGACGGACTCAAGGTGGCCCTGCTCACCGAGGCTGACCTGCTGGGCCGCACCTCCGCGGGCTCCACCAAGGACATGCGGAAGATGCCCTCCAAACGGCGCAACGCCGTGGACCCGCTGCAGCTGCTGGCCGGCGACTTCGTGGTCCACGAACAGCACGGCATCGGCCGGTTCGTGGAGCTGATCCAGCGCAAGGTCGCCGGGGGAGGGGACGGGGTGCGCGAGTACCTCGTGCTGGAATACGCGCCCTCCAAGCGCGGCGCCCCCGGGGACCGGCTCTTCGTGCCCACCGACCAGCTGGACCAGGTCACCCGCTACGTCGGCGGCGACACCCCGGTGCTGAGCAAGATGGGCGGTTCGGACTGGGCCAGCACCAAGTCCAAGGCGCGCAAGGCGGTCAAGGAGATCGCCGGCGAACTAATCCGGCTGTACTCGGCCCGGATGGCCTCCCGCGGCCACGCGTTCGGCCCGGACACCCCGTGGCAGCGCGAACTTGAAGAGGCGTTCCCGTACGTGGAGACGCCGGACCAGCTGACCACCATCAACGAGGTCAAGGCGGACATGGAACGGGAGATCCCGATGGACCGCCTGGTCTCCGGCGACGTCGGCTACGGCAAGACCGAGATCGCGGTCCGCGCCGCCTTCAAGGCCGTCCAGGACGGCAAGCAGGTCGCCGTCCTGGTGCCCACCACGCTGCTGGCGCAGCAGCACTACGAGACCTTCACCGAACGTTTCTCCGGCTTCCCGCTGCGGGTCAAACCGCTCTCCCGCTTCCAGGGTGCCAAGGAGGCCAAAGAGACCGCCGAGGGCGTCAAGACCGGCGCGGTGGACGTGGTGATCGGCACCCACCGGCTGCTGTCCAAGGACTTCGCGTTCAAGGACCTGGGCCTGGTGATCGTGGACGAGGAGCAGCGTTTCGGCGTCGAACACAAGGAGGCGCTGAAGAAGATGCGCACCAACGTGGATGTTCTGGCCATGAGCGCCACCCCGATCCCGCGCACCCTGGAAATGTCCCTGACCGGCATCCGGGAAACCTCCACGCTGGCCACCCCGCCGGAGGAACGGCACCCGGTGCTGACCTATGTGGGCCCGTACACGGACAAGCAGACTTCGGCCGCGGTCCGCCGCGAGCTCATGCGCGAGGGGCAGGTCTTCTTCGTGCACAACCGGGTCTCCACGATCGAGCGCACCGCGGCGAAGATCCGCGAACTAGTGCCCGAGGCGCGCGTCGAGGTGGCGCACGGCAAGATGTCCGAGAGCCGGCTGGAACAGATCATCGTGGACTTCTGGGAGAAGCGCTTCGACGTGCTGGTCTGCACCACCATCATCGAGACCGGGCTGGACATCTCCAACGCAAACACCCTGATCGTGGACGGCGCGGACAAATACGGCCTCTCCCAGCTGCACCAGCTGCGCGGGCGCGTGGGCCGCGGCCGGGAACGGGCCTACGCCTACTTCCTCTACCCCTCGGAAAAGCCGCTGGGCGAGGTTGCGCTGGAACGGCTCAAGGCCGTCGCGACGCACAACGAACTCGGCGCCGGCATGCAGCTGGCGATGAAGGACCTCGAGATCCGGGGCGCCGGCAACCTGCTCGGCGGCGAACAGTCCGGCCACATCCAGGGCGTCGGCTTCGACCTGTACATCCGGCTGGTCGGAGAGGCCGTGGCCGACTACCGCGGCGAGGCCGAGGAGAAGGCCGCCGAGATGAAGATCGAACTGCCGGTCAACGCGCACCTGCCGCACGACTACGTGCCCGGCGAGCGGCTGCGGCTGGAGGCGTACCGGAAGCTCGCCGCCGCGCTGACCAACGAGGCGATCGAAGAGGTCGAGGCCGAACTCGTGGACCGTTACGGCGAGCTGCCGCTGCCGGCGCAGAATCTGGTCGCTGTGGCCCGATTCCGGGTCGGCGCCCGCGGGGCCGGCCTCACCGACGTCGCCCTGCAGGGAAACTTCATCAAATTCTCGCCCGCGCAGCTGCCCGAGTCGAAGCTGATGCGGCTGGCCCGGATGTACCCGGGTTCGCAGGTCAAGCCAGCGCTGGACGCGGTGCTGATCCCCAAGCCCAAGACGGCCCGGATCGGCGGCCGCGACCTGCAGGACGCCGAGATCCTGGCCTGGGCCAACGGTGTGATCGAGGCGATCTTCTCCGACGTCCCGCTCTCGGTCGGCTAACCGTGATGGGAGGACACCACGCCGCGTCCGGGGCCGCGGCGTGGGTGGCTATTGCCTCGACCGGGCCGTACGCGCTGGGCTGGTATCCGCTGGACGCCACCGGGATCGTGATCGGCGGGATGGCGACAGCGGGAACGGCGCTGGTCTGCGACTGGGACCACCGCTCGTCCACGGTGGCGCACGCCCTGCCGCCGCTCTCGAACCTGATCGCGGTGGGGATCGAAAACGCCTCCGGCGGCCACCGGCAGGGCACCCATTCGGTGCTCGGCGCGGCGTTCTTTGTGCTGCTCGCGGCGCTGGCCGGGCAACTCCAGCTGCAGACCGGCTGGGGCCTGCTGTCCGTGGGCGCCGGGCTGCTGTGCATGTTCATGATCAACATCGCCGCGAAAGCCCTGAAACTGTTCCCCAAGTACGGCTGGATCAGCAACTGGATCTTCGCCCTGGTGATGGCCGGGCTGGTGACCTGGTTCGCCCCGCACCAGTGGTCATGGCTGCCGGTGTCCATGCTGACCGGCGTGCTCGTGCACATCGTCGGGGACATGATCACCACCGGGGGAGTGCCGCTGCTCTGGCCGCTGGTGATCAAGCCGCCGAAGTTCCTGCGCAGGACGCCGCTGGTCAAGGACGTCTGGAAGGCCAACGGGGCCTTTTCCATTCCGCTGCTGGGCCGGGCCGGCTCGCGGCGGGAATGGTTCGTGCTGATCCCGGTCAGCGCCTACGCCATGGTCGGCATGTTCTCCGCCGTTCTTGCCCTGGCCAAGGGGCATTTCCCGGCGGCGCTGGCGCTCGGGACCGCGCTGCTCAAGCGCGTGTTCGGGGTCGTGGCCGGGGCCTAGGCGGACGCCGGGGTCACGCGGCCCGACGTCGTGCCGGGGCTCCTGAGCCGTCGGGACCAGGCCGACTGAGTAGTCGGGATCACGCCGGCTGAGTAGTCAGGATCACGCCGACCCTGCCGTCCGGGGCGGCTTTGGACCCCGTTTTGACGTTTTGGTCTCCGCAAGGCGGCGTGTCCGTGTCAAAGTGCCCCCGGAGCGATTGCCCTGCCGCGATGGTCGACGTCGTCGGAGGCCGCAAAGGTGGGGTCGCGGCCCGGCGTCGTGCCGGGGCTCCTGAGTAGTAGTCCGTGGATCAGGCCGACTGAGTAGTCAGGATCACGCCGGCCCTGCCGTCCGGGGCGGCTTTGAGCCCTGTTTCAGCGTTGGGTACCGGTAGGGGCGGCGTGTTCGTGTCGAAGTGGCCCCGGACCGCACATGCTGGGCGCGACGAGGACCGGGGAGTGATTGCCCTGCCGCGGTGGTTGACGTCGTCGGAGGCCGCAAAGGTGGGGTCGCGGCCCGGCGCCGGGGCCCCTGAGCTGTCGGGACCAGGCCGGCCCTGCCGTCCGGGGCGGCTTTGGGCCCTGTTTCAGCGTTGGGTCCCGGCAAAGGCGGCGTGTTCGTGTCGAAGTGCCCCCGGACCGCAGTTACCGGCCACAACGAGGGCACAACGTTAAAGAGCTGAAGCCCCGGCGGACCGGGGCTTCAGCTGAACACGGTGGGGGAGCGGTCAGCTCTCGCCCGCGGAGTCCGAGCGGCCCGTGATGGTCTGCGGGATCCAGAACGCGAGGGCGAACAGGATCAGGCAGGCGGCCATCGGCCAGGGGTTGCCCAGGCTGAGGAAGGACAGGGAGTAAAGGGCGCCGAAGAACAGGGCCATCATGATGACAAACAGCACAACGCTGGATGCCAGGCTGCTCTCGCCCTGCGGTTTGGTGGTGTTGCTGGACATTCGTTCCTCCTCGGCCCCAACGGGGCGTAAAACTGTGGCGGCTGCGGCGGGGCAGTCAGTACGCGGATGAACCCTGTTCACCGTTGACGATCGCGATGCCGGAGCTGGCGCCAATACGTGTTGCACCTGCAGCAATCATAGCCTGCGCGTCGGCGAGCGAGCGCACGCCGCCCGAGGCCTTGACGCCGAGTGCGGGACCCACCGTACGGCGCATCAGGGCGACGTCCTCCACCGTTGCGCCGCCGCCGTTGAAGCCGGTAGAGGTCTTCACGAAGTCCGCTCCGGCCTCGACGGCGGCCTCGCAGGCGAGGACCTTCTGGTCGTCCTCGAGCAGGGCGGTCTCGATGATGACCTTCAGGATGGCGCCGCCGGAGTGCACGGACTCGGCGACCGCGCGGATGTCATCGACCAGCGCGCCCTTGTCATTGGCGCGCGCCGCGGCGATGTTGATCACCATGTCGATCTCGTCCGCGCCGTCGAGCACCGCGCCGCGGGCCTCGAAGGCCTTGACGTCACTGGGGGTGGCACCAAGCGGGAAGCCGACCACGGAGCAGGTCAGCACGCCGGAACCCTTGAGCGCGGTCTTGACCGCTTTGACCCAGACGGGGTTCACGCAGACCGACTTGAAATGGTATTCCGCCGCCTCGGCGCAGACCTTCAGGACCTCGGCCTCGCTGGCCTCCGGCTTGAGCAGGGTGTGGTCGATGTACGACGCGATGCCGCTGCCCTCGTGGCCGGCGCCGGGGGTGCCGGCGGCCGTAGTGGCTTCGTTGCTCATGGTGGTCCCTTTCCTGCCGGACCTGGTTTATCCCGGGTCCGGTCTGCTGACGCGGCGTGCCTGGTGGCTTCTCAGTGCACCATCTTGCCACAACGGGACACGCCGGCGCCGGGGCCTCACGCGGCGTGCGCGAGGGGTCCGGACAGGGACGCCTGGAGCAGCCCGGCGGCGCAGGCACCGGCGGCGGATCCGGCGGCGACCAGCAAGCCGAGCCGGACGCCGTCGTAGGCCGCCGCGTCGCCGATTGCCCAGATCCCGGGCACCGAGGTGCGGCAGTTCCGGTCCACCACAATCCCGCCCTGCGCCGCGATGGCCAGCCCGGCTGTGCCGCCGAGGCTGTCCCGGGAGATCCGCTCTTCGGCCAAGACCACCAGGTCCCCGCTCATGCTGGAGCCGTCGTCGAAGACGATGCCCGCGGCCGGCAGCGCGGAGCCGGCGAGCGCGGGAACGACGGCGGTCGGGCGCAGCGTGGTGCGGACCGGCCGGACGCCGCGGGCACGGAGCACGGCCTCGGCCTGGCCCGCGGCGGTGCCGGTGCCCACCAGGATGCCCAGCGGCCTGCGGCCCAGGACCCGGGTGACGTCCCTGACGGCGTCGCCGAGCCGGGTGGCATCATCGATCGTGGCGTAACTCAGGCAGCGGCCCGCGCCTGCAATCGGCGGCACGGCCGGCGCCGAACCGGTCGCGACCACCAGCTGGTCGTAGCTGAACTCGAGCCCGTCCGCGGTCGTAACCCGCTGCGCGGCGGCGTCGATGAAGCTGGCGGGCTGTCCGAAGCGGACCGAAACCTGGGGCAGCGCGGCGAGCTCCAGCAGCTCCTCCGGGGCGTCGTCCCGGTTGCTGAGCACGGTGATGCGGCCGGCGAAGGGGGTGCGGGTGAGCCGGCTGACCAGCGCCTGCGCCGCCGGACCGGCGCCGGCGATGACGATCCGCGGCCGGGCCTGGGAGGCGGCGGACTCGGTGGGGATGGCGGAGGCTTCCGTGGCGGACATGTGCTGGCCCTTTCGCTGGTGGGCCGGATGTGGCCCGTGTTCTTGATGTTCCCCAGCGTAGGGGGCCGATTTTTCGAGCAGGTTACCGCCCTGTTGCAGTATTTTCGCGGTCCGTTCGCCAACCGTTACCAGCCGGTAATGCCGTGGATCACACCTTCCCGCCGGCCGGTACCAAAGCAACGCGGGGTCACTTAGCGCCCATAAAGGGCGGCCGGGTGGGCGCTAAGTGACCCCGCGTGGGTTTACACCCGGATCCGGTAGCCGCGCTCGACCACCGTTTCCACCAGGGTCCCGTCCGGCAGCGCGGACCGCAGTGACCGTCATGTCCACAGGGCGTGCACGGAGCCGCGCAGTTCCAGCAGCTCGGAGAGCGCCTCACGGGAGAGCTGCACGAGGAGATCTACGACCTCGACACTGGGGGAGTGCCTCGGCAGCCCGGCCCTGCGCCTGGGCACTTACGCCGTCCGGGTGACGGACGGCGTCGTCGAGGTGGAACTCTAGAGCCCCAGCGCCTCGCGCACGTCGGCCAGCACGGCGTCCAGGGCTGCCCGGGCCTCGAGGCGCGCCTGCGGCAGTTCGGCCGCGGACCCGACGCTGCGGATCACCTCGAGGTAGCACTTGAGCTTCGGTTCGGTGCCGCTGGGGCGGATGATGACCCGGCTGCCGTCCTTCGTCAGATAGAGCAGCCCGTCGGTAGGCGGAAGCTGTTCGCTGCCGTCGGCCAGGTCCGCGGCCGTTTCGACGGCGGAGCCGCCGAACGAGTCCGGCGGGCTGACCCGCAGCCGGTTCATCATTGCGTCCAGCAGGCCCAGGTCCGCGACGCGGATGCTGAGCTGGTCGCTGGCGTGCAGCCCGTGCACCAGGTAGAGCTCGTCCAGGGTGTCGAAGATGGTCTTGCCCTCGGCCTTTGCGGCGGCGGCGAGTTCGGCGATCAGCACGGCGGCGGAGATCCCGTCCTTGTCCCGCACCAGCGACGGCGCGACGCAGTAGCCCAGCGCCTCCTCGTAGCCGTAGAGCAGCCCCGGCACGCGGGCGATCCACTTGAACCCGGTGAGGGTTTCCTCGTGGGCGTAGCCGGCGGCGGCGGCGATGCGTGCCAGCAGCCGGGAGGAAACGATGGAGTTGGCGAAGACCCCGGTTGCGGCGCCGTCCCCTGAGTGGGCGCCGTCCCCGGTCGCGGCGCCGGCCAGCCGGGCCACCACGTGGGCGCCGAGCAGGGCCCCCACTTCGTCGCCGCGGAGCATCCGCCAGGCCCCGGTGTCCGGGTCTTTCGCGGCCACCGCGGCGCGGTCGGCGTCGGGGTCGTTGGCGATGACAATGTCCGCCTCGACCCTGGCTGCGGTTTCCAGCGCGAGGTCCAGGGCACCGGGTTCCTCGGGGTTGGGGAAGTTCACCGTGGGGAAGTCGGGGTCCGGTTCGGCCTGCTCGGCGACCAGCGTGACGTCGGTGAAGCCGGCAGCCTTCAGTACGGCCACGGCCGTCTCGCCGCCGACGCCGTGCATGGGAGTCAGGACGATTTTCAGCTCGCGGGCGGGGAAGCGCTCCGGCACGGCGAGGGCGGCGACGGCGGCCTCATAGTCGGCGGCGATGGCGGGATCCAGCACGGTCCAGCCGTCCGCGGCCAGGGCGATCGAGTCCAGGGCGCCGACGGCGTCGATCTTCCCGGCGATCTGTGCGTCGTAGGGGGCAACGATCTGGGCACCGCGGCCGCTTTCCTCCACGGCGTGCCGGCCAAGGTAGACCTTGTAGCCGTTGTCCTGGGGCGGGTTGTGGCTGGCTGTGACCATTACGCCGCCGTCGCAGTCCAGCGCCCGGACCGCGTAGGCGAGCAGCGGGGTGGGCAGCGCAGCGGGCATCAGGAAGGCGTCGATGCCGGCGGCGGTGAAGATCGCGGCGGTTTCTTCGGCGAAAATGTCCGAGTTGTAGCGGGCGTCGTAGCCGACGACGGCGCGGGGCCGGGCCCCGGGTGCTGCGGCGGCGACGGCGTGCGTGAGGAAAGCGGCGAGACCGGCCGCGGCGCGGCGCACGACGACGCGGTTCATCCGGTTTGGGCCGGCGCCGAGGGCCGCCCGAAGGCCGGCGGTGCCGAACTGGAGGGTGCCGCTGAAGCTGTCGGCCAGCTCCTGGCGGGCCGCCGCGACGCCCTCCTCGGAGAGGCGGATCAGCTCGGTCAGGGCGGCGGCGGTGGCCGGATCCGGATCCTGGGCCGCCCAGGTGCGGGCGTCGCTCAACAGTTCGGTCAATGCGGCATCGGTAGACGTCATGGGTACCAAACTAGCGGCAATTCCGGGCCCGGCGCGCTCCGACAAGCACTCCCGGGCCCGCGAGTTGGCACGTGGCGGCAGTGTTTCACGCCGGGACTGCCGCGAAGTGCCGGCCCGGCGCAGCGTCAGCGAAAGATCTGCGCAGGACCGCGGCAGGGGGTGCGCCGGCGCATTGACACCCGATTTTCCGGACACGTAGCGTCTGGAATATGAGAATGGGCCGTGGGGTGGAGTGGGCGTTGCACTCGTGCGTCAACATGTCGTGGACGCCGGCGGGCGAGGCGGTCAACAGTGCCCGGCTGGCGGCCTTCTACCGACTCCCGGCCGCGTACTTGAACAAGCAGCTCCAGGCCCTGGTCCGGGCCGGGATCCTGGCCTCGGTGTCGGGGCCCCGGGGCGGTTTCCTCCTTGCGCGCAGGCCGGAGAACATTTCCGTTCTCGATGTGGTGCTGGCCCTTGAAGGACGGGAGCCCGCGTTCCGCTGCGAGGCCATCCTGGGCGAGGTCCCCGACCCGGACCGCCAGGAGAATTTCGCCCGCAGCTGCCTGATCTCCCAGACCATGCGGCAGGCCGAACTGGCCTGGCGGCAGTCGCTGGCACGTCAGACCGTAGCGGGGATCGCCGAGTCGATGGAGCGCCGGTTCCCGGGGGACCGGGAGAAGACGGTCCGGCAGTTGACGGCCGGCCCCGGTTAGGGGCCGGCCCCGCTGGTGGTGCCGAGTTCCTGGCCGGGTGCCCGGTCAGAGCTTGGCGATGATTTCCGCGAGGAGCTTCGAGATGCGCGGGCCCGCGGCCTGGCCGGCCTCAAGGACCTCGGCGTGGCTCAGCGGCACCGGGCTGATGCCGGCCGCGAGGTTGGTCACCAGCGAGATGCCGAAGACTTCCATGCCGGCATGGCGGCCGGCGATGGCCTCCAGGGCGGTGGACATGCCGACCAGGGACGCGCCGATCCGCTTGGCGTACTGCACCTCGGCCGGGGTCTCATAGTGCGGGCCGGTGAACTGGGCGTACACGCCTTCGTCCAGGCTGGGGTCGACCTCGCGGGCCAGACCGCGGATCCGCGAGGAGTACAGGTCGGTGAGGTCCACGAAGGTGGCGCCCTCCAGCGGGGAGGTGGCGGTGAGGTTGATGTGGTCGCTGATCAGCACGGGGGTGCCCGGCGCCCACTCCTCGTTCAGGCCGCCGCAGCCGTTGGTCAGCACCAATGTCTTGCAGCCGGCGGCGGCTGCGGTGCGCACGCCGTGCACCACGGCGCGGACGCCCTTGCCCTCGTAGTAGTGCGTGCGGGCGCCCAGGACCAGGGCGCGCTTGCCCTCCCGGGTCAGCACCGATCGGATGGTCCCGACGTGGCCCACCACGGAGGGCGAGGAGAACCCGGGGACCTCGTCCGCGGAGAGCGTGGCGGTGGTCTCGCCGATCAGCTCGGCGGCGTCGCCCCAGCCTGAGCCGAGCACCAGCGCGACGTCGTGGTTGTCGACGCCGGTTTCTTCGGCGATGTAGTCGGCGGCGGCGCGGGCGGCGTCGAAGGGGTCCGTGTTCAGGAATTCTGTATTACTCACTGGAACAAGCTACCGTGCCGCTGCCGCCCAGCCCAGCATCTTTATTGGTGGCGCCGGTCCGGATGATGGACAATGGATGATTGTGACTACGCATCCCGATTTCAGTGCACCCCGTATCGCAATTCTTGGCGGAGGGCCCGGCGGCTATGAGGCCGCCATGGTCGCCGCCTCACTGGGAGCGCAGGTCACCATTATTGAGCGCGCCGGACTCGGCGGCTCCGCGGTGCTGACCGACGTCGTTCCCTCCAAGACGCTGATCGCGACGGCGGACCTGATGACCCGGGTGGGCGAGGCCGGCGAGCTGGGGGTCAAGTTCGACCTCGACGGCGGTGACTGCAGCCCGACGATGCGCGCGGACCTCAAGCACATCAACGACCGTCTGCTCGGCCTGGCCCGGCAGCAGTCCGCTGACATCCAGAAGGGCCTCGAGGGCCAGGGAGTCCGGATCCTGCTCGGCTCCGGCAAGATGCTGGACAACCACACGATCGAGGTCCTCACCGCCGAGGGTACCGAGACCATCGAGGCCGACGCGGTCCTGCTCGCCGTCGGCGCCCACCCGCGCGAACTGCCCACGGCCCGCCCGGACGGCGAGCGCATCCTGAACTGGGCGCAGATCTACAACCTGGATGAGCTGCCCGAGGAACTGATCGTGGTGGGTTCCGGTGTCACCGGCGCGGAGTTCGCCTCCGCCTACAACGGTCTGGGCTCCAAGGTCACGCTGATTTCCTCCCGCGACCGGGTGCTGCCCGGCTCCGATACGGACGCCGCGGAAGTCCTGGAGGGCGTTTTTGAGCGCCGCGGCGTGAAGGTGCTCTCCCGGGCCCGCGCCGAGGCGGTGGAGCGCACCGACGACGGCGTTGTGGTCACCCTCGGCGACGGCTCCAAGGTCACCGGCAGTCACTGCCTGGTGGCCGTCGGCTCCATCCCGAACACCGCCGGGATCGGTCTGGAGGAGGCCGGCGTCGCGCTGACCGAAAGCGGCCACATCAAGGTCGACGGCGTCTCCCGCACCACCGCGCCGAACATCTACGCCGCGGGCGACTGCACCGGCGTGCTGGCCCTCGCCTCGGTCGCGGCGATGCAGGGGCGCATCGCGATCGCGCACTTCCTCGGCGACAGCGTCACCCCGCTGAAGCTGCACCAGGTGGCCTCGAACATCTTCACCTCGCCCGAGATCGCGAATGTGGGCGTCTCCGAGGCCGAGATCGACTCCGGCAAGTACCAGGGCGACGTCGTGAAGCTCTCGCTGCGCAGCAACGCGCGCGCCAAGATGCGCAACCACAAGGACGGCTTCATCAAGATCTTCGCGCGCAAGGGCTCCGGCACCGTGATCGGCGGCGTCGTGGTGGGACCGAACGCCTCCGAACTGATTTTCGCGATCTCCCTGGCGGTGACGCAGAAACTGCACGTCGACGACGTCGCCAGCACCTTCACCGTCTACCCATCGCTGAGCGGTTCCATCTCCGAGGCGGCACGGCGGTTGCACGTCCACATGTAATAAGGGAAGCCGCGGCCTTGGTAGGCGACGGCGACCGTCAGGCAGCGGCCGCGGGGCTCTGGACGGAGCATTTTAAGGCGGCGTTCGGCATTACCACGGTCGAGGAGCTGGGGACGAACAAGTTCTTCCTCTGGGCGCAGGAGGCCGCCAAGCAGGCCGGTTAGCGGTCGGATTTTGCCGGGCGCTGCGCCCGGCATTCCCCGGTCCAACTGAAATGCAAGAGGGCCCAATGGCTAACTGCCGTTGGGCCCTCCGCGCATCACGCCGTCACTGACAGCCGACTAGAACGGGTATGGTGCGATGTCCGGGCGCATAGTCAGCCACTGGATCTCGGTGAAGGATTCCATGTTGGCGTGGTGCCCGCCGATCCGTGAGCCGTTGCCGGAGTTCTTCGTCCCGCCGAAGGGGGAGTTCGCCTCGTCAGAGACGGTCTGTTCGTTGATGTGAACCTTGCCGGAATCGAGCCGGTCCGCGATGGTCATGGCCATGCCGACGTCGCCCAGGATGCCGATGGACAGGCCGTATTCGTTGTCGTTGGCCAGAGCCACGGCCTCGTCCAGGGTGGAGAACTTCATCACCGGGGCTACGGGGCCGAAGATTTCGTCCTTCCACGCCGGGCTGTCCTGCTGCAGGTCCACCAGCACGGTGGGCTGGTAGAACCGGCCGTCGTGGGTGCCGCCGGCGGCGAGCCGGGCGCCGGCCTGCACCGCGTCCTGGACGATCCCGTCCACCCGGTGCAGCTGCCGCTCGTCGATGACCGGACCGAGGGCGACGGTGCCGCTCTTCGGATCGCCCACCGGCAGGTGCCCGGCCTTCTCGGCGAGGGCGGCGACGTAGTCCTCGTAGATGTCCTCGTGCACAATGTGCCGGCCGGCCGCCATGCAGATCTGGCCCTGGTGCATAAACGATCCGAACGCCGCCGCGGAGGCCGCCTTGGCCAGGTCGGCGCCGGGCAGCACGATCAGCGCGTTGTTGCCGCCGAGCTCAAGGTGCGCACGCTTGAGCAGCCGGCCCGCGGTTTCGCCGATCTTGCGGCCGGCCGCCGTCGAGCCGGTAAAGGCGATCACCCGGACCTCGGGGGCTTCGACGACGGCGGCGCCGATGTCCGCGCCGCCGGGGAGCAGGGAGAGCAGCCCCTGCGGGAGGCCGGCCTCCTCGAAGATCCGCATTACGGTCACGCCGCCGCAGACCGCGGTGCGCGGGTCCGGCTTGAGCAGCACGGCGTTGCCGAGGGCCAGGGCCGGGGCGACGGCGCGGATCGAAAGGATCAGCGGGAAGTTAAACGGGGCGATCACCGAAACCACGCCCACCGGCCGGCGCCGGGCGAAGGACCAGCGGTTTTCGTTGGAGGTGAGCACGTCGCCGGCCGGGAGCGAGGGCAGCGCCGACGCGTCGTAGCATTCGTTGGCGGCGATGTGCGTTTCCAGCCCGGCCTTGGGCGGGATGCCGCCGGATTCGCGGACAATCCAGTCCTGGATTTCCACGGCGTGCTCCTCCCAGAGCTGCCCGGCGCGGCGCAGCACGGCGGCCCGGTCCTCCGGGTTGCGGGCGGCCCACTCCTTTTGTGCCTTGGCCGCGGCGGTGGCCGCCTCGCGGACGTCGTCTACCGAGGCGACGCCGTAGCTGCCCAGCGTGTCTCCCGTGGCTGGTTCGACGGCGTCAGCGGTTCCGCCTCCGCCGGCGCGCCAGCCGTTGAGGTAGATCTTGCCCTCCCAGAGGGAGGAGTCGAGCAGGGACATGTCCTGTCCTTTCATCGTGGGGCTGCGTGGTGCTCTCAAGTGCGGCCGTCCGCGGCGCCGAAAGCGCACCGGCCGATCCCGTCCATCACATGCTGTGCCGCCGTCGCCGTCAAGACCCTCCGGTGACATTCGGCCCTAGCCCGGCGCCGGCCGGCGACCGCACAGTGGACCATGGCCAACATTTACCTTCCCTTCGGGACCGTGGAGGGCCAGACCGCCCGGATCGCCGAATACATCGCCTACGTCATCCGCGAACACGGCCACGAGGCACGAACCGCCGATCTTCAGACCACGGGCGATGTCCTTCCGGACGACTGCGACGGCATCATTGTCGGCGCCTCGGTCCACATGGGGAAGCACGAGGCGGCCGTCACCGACTTCGTCCGCGCCAACAAGGCCGCGCTGGAACGGCTGCCCTCGGCGCTGTTCTCGGTCAGCCTCGCCGTGCTCGGGGACGAGGAGCGCGCGGAAAGCTACGTGGAGAAGTTCGAACAGGAAACGGGCTGGCACCCGGCGCACGTTGGCTTGTTCGGCGGTGCCCTGCTGTACAGCGAGTACGGCTTCCTCAAGCGGCACCTGATGAAACGGATCGTCAGCGGCCAGGGATCGCCGGACACGGACATGTCCCGCGACTACGTCTATACCGAGTGGGACGGCGTCCGGCGGTTCGCTGAGGATTTCCTGGCCGGGTTGCCGCCGGCCGCCGGCACTTAGACGGCGGCGGCCGGCACGTTGTCCGGCGTTGAGTTGCCCCCGGCCATCCGGGCGGCCAGCAGGAAGACGATTCCGGTGATCAGCGGAACCACGCTCGCCGCGGCGAGCGAGGCGATGGGACCGGACCTGCCGAGTACCGTGATCAGCAGCGGCAGCGCGCCCAGGGCCAGCAGCAGCCAACCCGCGAGGGCGGTCCGTTTCAGTCCGAGGACGGCGGCTGGGAAAGCGAGTGCGACGACGCCGACAGCGAGCACCGGCCCGTTCGCCTCCTGGAAGCTGCGCGCCGTCGTCGAATCGACGGCAAACCACACGCAAAGCGCGACGAAGGCCGCCGTCAGTGCAACCAGCAGGGGAGCGGCCCCCGCCGGCCAGAACCAGGCGAGGGCCGCGAGGAACAGCGTGGGTGTCGCCCACGCCAGGAGCACCGTCAGCCCGGCAGACCCGCCCGGCCCCTCCATGGCGTAACCGCCGATGAACGCGCCGCCGAAGACCGTGAAGGCCGCCATCAGCACCACGCCCGTGCCCGTCAGCACGGTCGCCCGCCACGCCAAGGGGAGTAGGGCCCCTTGGCGACGGGAAGTCAAAAACGCGGGGCTTGATTGCACAGAAGTCCAGGTTGCTTCGACCCGAGGCAGGTTTTAGCCACCGGAGACCAGTATGTTGTCGTGGATTTTAGTCCAACCGGACGCCTCCAGCTCTTTGGTGTCGTAATCGTCCGAGACAAGAATGGATGATTCTTGATCCGGTCCGGAGGTGTTTAAGATCTGACCCTGGTGTGTCGCGCCGACTGTGCACGCGGTGTGCCAGCCGGTGGGGTCATCAACGGGATAAACGGCGAGGCAGGTGCCCAGTTCTTGGTCATCCTGTCCGAGGAAGTATTTCTTCCCGTTTGCTTCAGCCACCAGGAGCACTTTTGCCATGTGATTCTCCGGACCAAAATCAACCCCACGCGGAAGCTCATCGGCGGGTGTGGCGGGACGCTCCAGGGCCGATAAACCCGCAGCCTGCGAGCATCCAGCCAGAATCAGGCCGATTGCGGCGGTGAGTGCTAGAGATGCGAATCGACGGTTCATTGTGGCGCTGCCCCCTCAGGCTCTTTTCTTGTTTGATGCTACCCGCCTCGCCCAGCCCTTTCCCAGGGCGGGATAAAAGGAGGAGATGTTCGCCATCCAGCTTGCGAAGTTGGTGACCAGCAGCAGGGCCGAGACGATGGTCCGGATCCGGGCCCCGTCTCGCGGTGGCTATCCTGACTACTTGCGGTTCGGGACCGGCTCTCCGCAGCCCTCGCAGCAGCCGGCGGAGTCGGCGTCGGCGTCGGCGGCCTGCGGGACGGAGCAGCAGAGGTCCCCCCGCCAGGCGTTGAAGCCTTCACGGACGGCGATCCCGGCGATGACCAGCGCCGCGCCGGCGTCGGCCCACCACCATCCCAGCGTGCTGTTCAGGACAAGGCCGAGCAGCAGGACCGCGGAGAGGTACGTGCACAGCAGCGTCTGTTTGGAATCTGCCACCGCGGTGCTGGAACCGAGTTCCCGGCCGGCCCGGCGTTGCAGCCAGGACAGGACGGGCATAACGGCCAGGCTCAGGGCCGCGATGATGATGCCCGGGGTGGAATGCTGCGCCTCGCCGCCTCCGGTCAGCGACCTGACGGAGTCCACGGAGACGAACAGCGCCAGGGCGAAGAAGGAGATCGCGATGATCCGCAGGGTCAGGTGCTCGCGCTGTTCCGGGTCTTTGGTGGAGAACTGCCAGGTCAGGGCGACCGCGGAGGCGACCTCAATCACCGAATCAAGTCCAAAGCCGATGAGGGCGGAGGAGCCCGCCAGGTTGCCCGCCCAGAGCGCGACGACGGCCTCAGCGATGTTGTAGGTGATTGTCGCGGCCGCGAACAGCCGGATGCGCCGGCTCAGGGTGGCCCGGCGGGCGGCGGTCGGGGCGGACTGCAGTGCCGCGGTCATGCCAGGCACGTCCCGTCCGGGGCGCAGCAGGCAGGGTCAACGGCCAGCACGACGCCGAGCAGGTCCCTGATCGCCCGCCCCAGCCGGGCGTCGGCCAGCTCATAGCGGGTCCGCCGGCCGTCCGGGGCGGCCAGTACCAAGCCGCAGCCCCGAAGGCATGTCAGATGGTTGGACATGCTCTGCCGGGAGACCCCCAGGGAAGCAGCGAGCTCCGAGGGGTACGCGGCTGCCTCCGCCAAAGCCAGCAGAATCCGCGCCCGGGTGGGGTCGGAGACCGCGTAGCCGAACCGGGCCAGCACCGGGGCGTGCGTCAGCGTTTCCATCTACTCAAAGTACATCTGCCATGTATTCAGGCAATTCTGTACTGAACCGGCCGCACAGCCGGCCGTTACCGACTCGGGCCGGTGGGTGCCCGTACGACACGCCGCGTCCAAATAGTGGAACATTTGTCCATTGGGTGGACGCCAATAGCTATTATTAGGGGTATATCCATTCCTTAGCCGGAAGCCCTCCGCCGGGCCGCCCGGTCTACCTGAAAGCGTTCCTACATGTCATCCACTGCCACTTCGACGGAGCACGGGTCCGCCAAGCCGGTGAACTCGCGCGGCCGCGTCATCGTCGCCAGCCTGATCGGCACCACCGTCGAGTTCTACGACTTCTATGTCTATGCCACGGCCGCCGTCCTGGTCTTCCCGAAGCTCTTCTTCCCGGGCCAGAACGAGACCACCCAGCTGCTGAGCTCGTTCGCCGTCTTCGGCGTCGCGTTCATTGCCCGGCCGCTCGGCTCGATCGTCTTCGGCCACTTCGGTGACCGCTTCGGCCGCAAGGGAACCCTGGTGGCGTCGCTGCTCACGATGGGTATCGCGACCTTCCTGATCGGCTGCCTGCCCACCGCACTGGTTCCGGGCTGGGAGTTCTGGGCGCCGGCGCTGCTGGTAGTCATGCGCTTCGCCCAGGGTCTGGCCCTCGGCGGCGAATGGAGCGGCGCGGCCCTGCTGGCCACGGAGAACGCCCCGGCCAACAAGCGCGCCATCTACGGCACCTTCCCGCAGCTGGGCGCGCCGATCGGTTTCATCATCGCCAACGTGATCTTCCTGGTCTTCAGCTACGCGCTCTCACCGCAGGCCTTCGCCGAGTGGGGCTGGCGTGTGCCGTTCCTGCTCAGTTCCGTGATGGTCATTATCGGCCTGTACGTCCGGCTCAAGCTGATCGAGACCCCGGCCTTCACCAAGGTTCTGCAGTCCAACGAGGTAGCCAAGCTGCCCCTGGGCCGTGTGTTCAAGACCAGCTGGCGCCAGCTGATCCTGGGCACCTTCATCATGCTCGCCACCTACGTGCTGTTCTACCTGATGACCACGTTCACGCTGACCTACGGCACCCGCCCGGCCACCCTGGAGGCGGCCAGGGCCGCCGCGGAGAAGGCCGGCAAGCCGATGACCGACGCGGCAGCCGCCGCCTTCGTCCCGGGTCTGGGCTTCACCCGCAACGACTTCCTCTGGATGCTGATCGCCGGCGTGGTGTTCTTCGGCATCTTCACCCTCGTCTCCGGCCCGCTGGCCGAAAAGTACGGCCGGCGCAAGATGCTGATCGCCGTGACCGCGGGCATCTTCGTCTTCGGCCTGCTGTTCGTTCCGCTCTTCAGCGGCGGCTTCATCGGCACCATGGCCCTGCTGATCATCGGCTTCTCGCTGATGGGCCTGACCTTCGGCCCGATGGGCGCGCTGCTGCCGGAACTGTTCCCGACCAACGTCCGCTACACCGGCTCGGCTGTCAGCTACAACGTCTCGTCCATCCTGGGCGCGGCAGTCGCTCCGTTCATCGCCGTCTGGCTCTGGGAAATGGCGAAGGGCAGCCCGGTGCTCGTGGGTGTCTACCTCACCGCCATGGCCGTACTGACGCTGATTGCCCTGTTTATCAGCAAGGAAACCCGCGACGTGGACTACGAAAACAACGTGGCCTGACGCTCCAGCCCACTTCTTGGCCGAAATGCCCGGTGTGTTCCGTGAACACGCCGGGCATTTCCGTGTCGCGGGCGGTGGCCGGGCAGGAACGGGCAGGAGCGCGGCGGCGGCCGGGCGACGCGGCCGGGCGCGGCGGCGGCGGGGTCGCGGTGGCCGGGACCGGAACCTACCGGGCGTAACGCTCGACGAAGTTGCGCAGGATGGCCATCGGTTCGGTGACACGGTGCTGCCGGGCCTGGGCCATCAGCTCATCGGCGGACTCGGGCGGAAAATAGCCGGCATGGCGGTAGATATCGATCCGGGTGGTGAGGCCGTCGGCGTCGAGTTCGGGGTGGAACTGGGTGGCGTAAAGGTTGGACCGGATGCGGAACATCTGCACCGGGCAGGTCTCGGAGCTCGCCAGCAACACCGCGCCGCCGGGCAGTACCGTGCAGGCTTCCTTGTGCCCCACAAACGCCGTGAACCGTTCCGGCAACCCGCGCAGCAGCGGGTCGCGCTGCCCCGCGGAGGTCATGCTGACGGTGACGCCGCCGAGCCCCTCGCCGTAGGTCCGGTCGATCACCGCACCCTGGTGCAGGCCCAGGGTGCCGACGCCGTAGCAGGCGCCCAGGAACGGAAAGTCCGCGGCCACGATCCGGTCCAGCAGGGCGAACAGCTCGCGCTCCACCCGGTGCTGGGTGTCGCTCTTGTGCTCGGCCGGGTCGCTGGAGGTGAAGGGACTTCCGCCCACAATCACGCCGGAATACTCCTCAAGCTCCAGCCGGGGCAGCGGCGCGGCCTCCATCCGGACCCGGTGCAGCTGGGCCTCGGCCAGGCCGGTGTAGCGCAGGTAGGCGAGGTATTCGTCGTCGGCGGCGGCGTCCTCGGCACGGGAGGCGAGCAGCAGGAAAGGCTTCACGTACCTAAGTCTGCCCCCGCCGCCGCGTCGCCGCTATTCGGCGCCGTCCTCGATCATGGCAATGACGGCGCCCGCCGAAACCGTCTCGCCGGCCGACGCGGAAAGCCCGATCACAATGCCGGCGCGGTGGGCGGTGAGCGGCTGCTCCATCTTCATGGCCTCGAGCACGACGACGAGGTCGCCTTCGGCCACGCGCTCACCCTCGGCGACGGCTACCTTCACGATGGTGCCCTGCATCGGGGAGGTCAGGGCGTTGCCGCCCGCCGGAGCCGCCGTTCCGGCGGCGCGGGAGCGTTTCTTGGCCTTGGCAGGCTTGCCGCCGCCGGCGGAAACGGTGCCCAGCGAGGCCGGCAGCACCACCTCGAGGCGCTTGCCGCCGACCTCGACGACGACGCGCTGGCGGTCGCCGGCGTCGGCCGCTTCAGCCGCGGTGCCCGACGGGATCCATGCGGGGATGTCGTTGACGAAGGCCGTCTCGATCCAGCGGGTGTGCACCTTGAACGGGCCCTCGGCGGGGGCGAAATCGGGGTTGCTGACAACGGCGAGGTCGAACGGGATGACGGTCGGGATGCCCTCGACCACCATTTCCTCCAGCGCCCGGCGGGAGCGCTGCAGGGCCTGGGTGCGGGTGGCGCCGGTGACGATCAGTTTGGAGAGCATCGAGTCGAAGTTGCCGCTGATCACGTCGCCCTGCTCCACACCGGAGTCGATCCGCACGCCGGGGCCGGTCGGGTTCTTCAGGCCTGTGATGGTGCCGGGGGCAGGCATGAAGTTCCGGCCCGGGTCCTCCCCGGTGATGCGGAATTCGATCGAGTGGCCGCGGACCTCGGGGTCGCCGTAGCCGAGCTCTTCGCCGCGGGCCAGCCGGAACTGCTCGCGGACCAGGTCGATCCCGGTGACTTCCTCGGAGACGCAGTGCTCCACCTGGAGGCGGGTGTTGACCTCGAGGAAGGAGATGGTGCCGTCCTGGCCCACGAGGAATTCGCAGGTCCCGGCGCCGAGGTAGCCGGCTTCCTTGAGGATGGCCTTGGACGATTCGTAGAGCCGCCGGTTCTGCTCCTCGGTGAGGAACGGCGCGGGTGCCTCCTCCACCAGCTTCTGGTTGCGGCGCTGCAGCGAGCAGTCGCGGGTTGAGACGACGACGACGTTGCCGTGCGCGTCGGCGAGGCACTGGGTCTCGACGTGGCGCGGGGCGTCCAGGAAGCGCTCGATGAAGCACTCGCCGCGGCCGAACGCCGCGGTGGCTTCGCGCACGGCGGATTCGAAGAGCTCGGGGATTTCCTCGCGGGTGCGGGCGACTTTGATGCCGCGTCCGCCGCCGCCGAACGCGGCCTTGATGGCGACCGGCAGGCCGAATTTATCGACGAAGTCGAGGATTTCCTCGGCGGAGTTGACCGGGTCGGCGGTGCCGGGGACCTGCGGGGCGCCGACCTTTTCGGCGATGTGGCGGGCCTGGACCTTGTCGCCCAGGGCCGAGATGGCCTCGGGGGAGGGGCCGATCCAGGTGATGCCGGCGGCAATGACCTTGGCGGCGAAGTCCGCGTTCTCGGCGAGGAAACCGTAGCCGGGGTGGATGGCGTCGGCGCCGGAGCGCTGGGCCGCCTCGATCAGTTTGTCCATCACGAGGTAGGACTCGGCGGCGGTGGTCCCGCCCAGGGCGTAGGCCTCGTCGGCGAGCTTGACGTGCAGGGCGTCGCGGTCAGGGTCGGCGTAGACGGCCACGGAGGCGAGGCCTTCATCGCGGGCGGCGCGGATGATGCGCACGGCGATTTCGCCGCGGTTGGCGACCAGCACCTTGCTCAGGCGGTGGGTACCCGGGGTGGTGGCGGCGGGTACTGACGTTGCGGACTGCTCCGAATTTGCTGACAAGGCGTCTCCTTCTTTCCTTCAGGGAGCCTAGCGCGGTTTTGAGGGTTCCGCCGATATTACTTGCGGATCCCGCGCGTAAACCGCAGATCCTTTGTGGGGTTCCTACAAGGTGGTGCGAATTGGCTCACGCGGCGCGGACGTTGGTGCTGCCCCCGCGCTCACTCGGCGCGGATGTCGGCCGGGTTGGCGGCCCCGCCGGTCCAGAGCTCCGTGACATTCACTTTGGCCTGGCCCAGCAGGCCGCGCAGGGTGGAGATGGAGAGCCCGACGACGGTGTGCGGGTCGCCGTCGACCTTGCGGATGAAGGCGCCGCCGTACCCGTCGATGGTGAAGGACCCGGCGCACAGGAGGGGTTCGCCGGTCGCGATGTAGGTGTCGATCTCGGCCTCGCTCATCTCCATGAAGTGCACCTCCGCGGAGGATACGGCGCCGAGCGTCGCGCCCGTGCCGGCGCCCGCGCCCGCGCCGTCGTCCGGCGAGCCCGGGTCGGTGTCCCGGCAGTCCACCAGCCAGTGGCCGGTGTGCAGCACGCCCATGCCGCCGCTCATCCGGAGCATCCGTTCCTTGGCGACGTCGGCGGTGTACGGCTTGCCGTGGGCCTCGCCGTCGAACTCGAAGACCGAGTCGCAGCCGATCACCAGGGCACCGTCCGCCTCCGGCAGCGAGGCAACCGCCTCGGCCTTGGCCCGCGCCAGCAGCAGGGCGGTGTCGTGCGGGTCGGTCACGCCGTAGCGGGCCTGCACGGCGTCCTCATCGACATCGGAGACGAGCACGTCGTGGGCGATCCCGGCGTTGCTGAGCAGCTTGGTGCGGGCGGGGGACTGGGAGGCAAGAATGAGGCGGGTCACGGCTCCAGCCTAATTGACGGGCCGATGGACCGCGGCGCCGCGAGTGCGCCAGGTGGCGGGGCGAAAGCCTCTGGTTGCCGTTTTTTGCCCATGGTGTGGTGGAACCAGGATCCAACAGAGAATCGAGGATTCCATGGCCGGTTGGCTGGCAGCAGGCGTCGCCACGGTGGGCGCCGGAACGTATCTTGGCTGGGACGGTTTCACCATCCAACTGGGAAACCTGGTGGTGATCGTAGTGATGCTGATTTTGTTCGTCTTGGCTCTCGTCCTTCCTTTTCCCGGCGGGAAGCGGCGGAAGTGACTGCCCGGACGAAGCCGGCGCATAGCCTGCCGGTTCAGGACGACGATGCGCATACCTGGACCGGCAAAGCGCGCCGGTGGATGCTCGGGAAGCTGCCTCCGGACAAGCTCCTGCCCGAGGAGCAGCCCAGCTATGTCATGTCCTGGGCCTACGTCTTCGGGATGGGGGCTGTCGCTTCGCTGGTTTGGATCATCCTTTCCGGTGTCGTGCTGGGGCTGAACGGACCCCAGTGGTATCACCGTTCTTCGCTTGGCAGCTTCATCAACGGCACCCACCTGTGGAGCGTCGAGCTGTTCTTCATGTTCATGGTGGTGCACTTGTGGTTGAAGTTCTGGATGGCGGCGTGGCGCGGGGGCCGGGTCCTGACCTGGATCACCGGCGTCATCTCGTTCGTCGTGTCCATCGTGGCGGCCTTCACCGGGTACCTGCTGCAGACGAACTTTGATTCCCAGTGGATCGCCTTCGAAGCCAAGGATGCACTCAATGCTGTGGGCGTGGGCGCCTGGTTCAATGTCGCCAACCTCGGACAGATCTTCGTCTGGCACGTCACCCTGCTTCCGCTGGCGGTGGGCGCCGTCGTGGTCCTGCATGTCCTGCTGGTCCGGGTCCACGGTGTGGTGCCGCCGCTGGAGGCCGCCGAGACCGACGCGCAGCTGCGCAGTGGTGGCTTCAAGGACGCCGCGGCCCCGGTGTCCACGGAAGAACCGGAGCAGCTGCGATGACCGGGAACAAGAGCAGCTCTCGTCCCAAACCGGAAAACGTTGCCGGCAGGCCCTGGACCGGCGCCGTCCGCGACTACGACCTGCTCAAGGAACTCGCCATCGGAGTGGTGGTGGTGGGGCTGCTTATGCTCGGCGTCACCGCCGTCTTCGGGTCTCCTGACGAGCCCAGCGTCAGCCTCAAGGCGTGGGCGACGGCCGCCCCGGCGGACTTCGTCGGCACCGCCGCCAAAGAACTTGCCGGCACCAGCGACACCGCCGGATACGGCCCGCCCTACAATGCGGCCCCGGATGCATCGCAGAAGATCGGCTCCGTCGACCTTCAGAGCCTCTCCGGCGTCCGCCTTCCCGTCGATACCGCGAATGACCTCGTGATCGCCCCGCTGGCGACGCTGCCGTCGGCACCGGCGGCCCTGGCACCTTGGAAGGACGCCACGGAGCAGCAGCGTTCAGCCTGGGCGGCCGCCTACTCCGACGCCCTTGCCGCCGCCCCGGACAACGACCCGGCCAAGGTGGCGCCCGGGGACTATGGCCCGGTCCCGGGCCTCACCGGTGCATTGCTGGACATGGCACGCGGAGGCAGCCTGGACGGCGTACTCCAAGGCGGCGGAAATTTCTACAGCATGGACTACACCCGCAGCCTCCTGTTCCTTGGAGACGGCAGCTACTTTCCGGATCTTGCAGCAAGCCAGCACCTCTCCGGCGACCAGTGGGGGGTGATGAACGAGACCGGCGACACCCCTGGGCAGTCCTGGCTGTGGCTCTTTTCGCTCCTTTACCAGGTGGAGCCGTTCAAGTCCTCTCCCAATGCCGATGCTCTCGTCGTCGTCACGATGCTTGTACTGACAGCACTGCTGGTCCTGGTGCCGTTCATCCCCGGCCTGAGGTCGTTGCCGCGGAAAATCCCGCTGCACCGCTTGATCTGGAAGGACTACTACCGCAATCGCTAGCCTGGCCGGTTAAACCAACGCGGGGTCACATCGCGCCCATCCGGAGGGGATTAATGGGCGGGATGTGACCCCGCGTTGCTTTCGGGGGTCAGCGCGCGGCAACTTCCTCGGGTTCGGGCTCGCCGGCGTCCGCCGCCGCACCGCCGTCGGCGTCGGGCTTGCGCAGCTTGGCGCCCTCGACGTCGACGTCCGGCAGGATGCGGTCCAGCCAGCGCGGCAGCCACCAGGCCTTGCGGCCGAGCAGGTACATCACGGCCGGGACGATCGTCATGCGAACCACGAAGGCGTCCACCAGCACGCCGAAGGCCATCGCGAAGCCCAGTGGCCGGACCATGTTCAGGTGCGAGAAGATGAAGCCGGAGAACACGCTGACCATGATGATCGCGGCGGCGGTGACCACGGCCGCGGCATGGCTGAAGCCGGAGCGGACCGCGTGCCGGGCCGTCTCGCCGTGCATGTAGGACTCGCGCATGCCGGAGGCGATGAACACCTGGTAGTCCATGGCCAGGCCGAACAGCACACCGATCAGGATGATGGGCAGGAAGCTCAGCACAGCGCCGGGGTTCTCGACGCCGAACACGGTCCCCAGCCAGCCCCACTGGTAGACCGCCACAACGCCGCCGAACGAGGCCGCGAGCGAGAGCAGGAAGCCGCCGGTGGCCAGCAGCGGAACCACGATGGAACGGAACACCAGCAGCAGCAGGACCAGGGAGAGCCCGACGACGATCGCCAGGTACGGCGGCAGGGCGTCGCCGAGTTTGGTCGAGACGTCCACGTTGCCGGCCGTCTGGCCGGTGAGGCCGATGCTGACCCCGGTGGTGTCCTGGATCCTGGACTTTTCGGCGCGGAGTTCCGAGACGACGTCGACGGTGCTGGCGCTGGCCGGACCCTCCTTCGGCAGGACCTGGAAGACGGCGGTCCGGCGGTCCTCGCTCAGGGCCAGCGGCACCGCGGCCGTCACGTTGTCGGTCTTGCGCAGGATATCCGCGACGTCGAACTGCTTGGCCTGCGCTTCCTCGGCGCTGAGCCCGGCGGGGAAATCGCCGACGACGATGATCGGCCCGGTCATGCCCTCGCCGAAGCTCCGCTTCGTGACGTCGTAGGCCTTGAACGCCTGCGAGGCGACCGGCTCCGAGCTGGCATCCGGCAGCGCGAGCCGCAGCTGGCTGGCCGGCAGGGCGACCACACCGAGCAGCAGTACGCCGGCGACCAGCGACAGCCAGGGATGCCGGGTGACGACGCCGCCCCAGCCGTGGCTGCTGCGGTATTCGTCCTTGACGCGGTCTTCGGTCTCGTGGCCGGGAGCGGCATTGTGCTGCTCGGCCTTGGCCCAGGCCCGCTTGGAAACCAGTTTGCGGCCCACCAGGGACAGCACGGCCGGGGTGAGGGTCAGGGCGACGACGACGGCGACGGCCACCGTGGCGGCGGCGGACAGACCCATAACGGCCAGGAACGGCAGCCCCGGCACGACCAGCGCGGCGAGGGCGATAATCACCGTGAGTCCGGCGAAAAGGACCGCGTTGCCGGACGTTCCGGTGGCTAGCGCCACGGACTCCTCCGGATCCATGCCGGCCAGCAACTGGCCCCGGTGCCGGTTGACGATAAACAGCGAGTAGTCGATGCCGACGGCGAGGCCCAGCATCAGGGCCAGCATCGGCGAAATGGAGCTCATGTCCACGGCGCCGCTGAGCGCGAAGGTTCCGCCGACGCCGACCGCCACGCCGACGATGGCCATCAGCAGCGGGAGCCCGGCTGCGACGAGAGTGCCGAGCATGATGATCAGCACCAGGGCGGCGACGGCGATGCCGATGACTTCGGCGGTGCCGAAGATCTCGGAGATGTCCTCGCTGATCTCCTTGCTGGGCAGGGCGGTCACGTTGGCGGCGGAGACTTCCTTGACGATGTCCTGGACCTCCTGCCGCACCTCGGGCTTGAGGCCGTTAATCGAGGTCTTGAACTGGACCTGGGCGATGGCGGCTTTGCCGTCCTCGGAGACAAAACGCAGCCCCTGGGATGCTTCGAGCTGGCGTTTGCCGAGGGCCAGCTTGGCGTCGCCGGCCGCGAGTTCCTTGGTGCCGGCGTCGAGCCTGGCCTGGCCCGCGGCCAGGGCGGCCCTCTGCTGGCCGAGCTGGGCCTCGATCGCCGCGGGCGGAAGCCCTGCTGCGTTCATCTTCTGCTCGGCGGCAGCCAGTTGTTCCTTGCCGGCGGCGAGGTCCGCCGCGGCTTTGTCCAGCCGGGCCTTGCCCGCGGCGGCCTTTTGCTCGGCGGCGGCGAGGTCCGCCGCGGCCTTGTCCAGCTGGGCCTGGGTGGCGAACGGGTCCACTGTGCCCTGGACTTCGGGGATGGTCTCCAACTTTGCCAGGGCCGCCGACACGGCGTCTTTGCCGGCTTGGCTGAACCGGGCGTCGTTGGCTTCGAAGACGACACTCGCCGAGCCGCCCGAGGACGACGGCAGCTCTTTCTTGAGCTTGTCCGCCATCTGCTGGGTTTCGGTGCCGGGGATCTGGAAATTGTTGGAAAGAGTGCCGTGGAACGCTGCCGCGGCACCGCCGACGGCCACCATGACGGCCAGCCAGAGGGAGATGACGAGCCAGCGATGGCGGTAGGAGAACTTGCCGAGGCGGTAGAGCAGCAGAGCCATGTCAGAACCGATCTGGGGAAGGGGCGGCGGTGGGGCCGGCGGCCGGGATGGACGCCGGAGAGGCGAATCCTGAGCCCAGCAGGCCCATGGACTCGATCAGCAGCTTGCGGAGTTCGGAGAGGGATGCAGGGGACAGGGAACCACGGCAGCGGGCAAACCAGACATCCATTGCGGCCTTGCCGCAGGCGATGACGGAGCCGGCCAGGGCGCGAAGGTAAAGTTCGTCGATCTCGACGCCGGGCTCCGGAGTGAAGCGCTCACGGGCGGCGTCGATGATCTCTGCCGTGCAGTGGTCCCAGGCTTCCAGTTCGGACCGGTTGAGCTGCGGATTGGATTGGCCGAGGCTGTAGAGCTCAGCCAGCGGGGCGATGGTCATCGGGTCGGCGAGTTCAACCAGCGCCGCCTGTGCGGCTTCGAGGAAGGGCTCGCCGGCAGGGCGGAGCCGGAACTGCTGGAGCGCCTTGTCGAGGAAACCGTGTGTCACCGAGGCAACGACCGCTTCGGTGCTGCTGAAGTAGTTGAAAAAAGTGCGGCGGGAGATGCCGGCGGCGTCGGCAATGTCCTCCACCGTGAAGTTTCCGGGCCCCCGGGAACGGAGCAGTCCCAGCGCGGCGTCCGTGATGGCCTGGCGGGTGGCGACCTTGTTCAGTTCCCGGCGGGAGGGGGCGGCCGCCCCCTCATCAGGTCCGGCAAGCGGAGGATTTGGCATGTACTTACACTATGTGCATCTTTGCACTCTGGGCAACTTTAGCCGGCGCCGGGGGCCGTCCGGCCCAGCCGGACGGACTGTCCGGTGGCTCCGGGCTCACCCTCACCCAGCGGAATCGCATAGACCGCCGTGCCGTATGCGCAGATTTCCGTCCAGTTGTTCGCCATGTGGGCGGTATCGAACCGCATCGCGACAATCGCGTTGGCACCGCGCTGGGCGGCCTCCCCAACCATCCGCGCCATAACTTCCTGCCGGCTCTCGTAAAGGACCTGCGTCAACTCGCGCAGCTCGCCGCCGGCCAGTGAGCGCAGTCCCGCCACCACCTGCGCGCCGACATCGCGAGAGCGGACCGTGAGTCCCATGACTTCGCCGAAGACGGCGTCGATCCGGTGGCCGGGGATGTCGTTCGAGGTGACGATCAGCATGCCCTGAGCCTAACCACTCTGCTGCCGCGGGCAAGCCCGCAACCCCGGTGAACGACGCCGAGATCCGGCCGGCAGCATTCACAGCAAGATGAAAGCTTCCGGACAGCTCCCGCCGAACCCGGCAGCACACACTGAAGGCACGTCTTGAACGAGACGCCGACAACGGAGCCGTCGCCGTACGGCAGATCCAGGAGACAGCACATGTCACGTACGAAGAGAATCACGCTCGGCATTTCGGCCGCCGCCCTGGCCCTGGGCGCCGGCGTCGGAGTCGCCGGGATGGCGTCCGCGACGACGCCGACCCCCAGCCCCAGCTCCAGCGCCGCCCCGAACGGCGGCACAACTCCGGGCGAGGGCATGGGAATGCGCGGCCATGGCCATGGACACGGCGGCGAACGGGGCGGTTTCGCCGGTGCGAAGGCGTCCGAACTCGCCGCCAAGCTCGGCGTCGATGAAGCCAAGGTCACCGACGCGCTGAAGGCGTTCCGGGACGCCCACAAGTCCGCCACGCCGCCGGCGGAGGGAAGCAGGCCGGACCGCGCCGCGATGGAAGCGGAGCTGGCCAAGTCCCTCGCAGCCTCGCTGGGTATCGACGAGGCCAAAGTCACCGCGGCCCTGACCGAGCTCCGCACCGCTGAGCAGTCGGACCGCGCCGCCGAGCTGAAGACGCGGCTGGACAAGGCCGTCAGTGACGGCACCCTCACCCGGGCCGAGGCCGACGCGGTCACCAAGGCCGTCGAGAAGGGCGTGATCGGCGGAGGCGGCCACTAAAGCGCCCCGCTCCAGGAAGGCATAAAAGTAGTCCCCGGGAGCTTCCCGGGGACTACTTTTGGTTATGCGCGGTGCGGTGGCTACGCCCTTGCCTCCGCGAGTTCGCGCTGTTCCGGCGCAGGCTCCTGGCCGCCGGCGGCAACGGGGGCCTCGCCGCCGGCGTCGACAACATCGTCGCTGAACGGGTCGCCGTTGCGCGGGGCGTTGTAGAGCGTCTCGTCGAGGATGCCCTGGCGTTTGGCCACGATCGTGGGGACGAGTGCCTGCCCGGCCACGTTGACCGCAGTGCGGCCCATATCCAGGATCGGGTCGATCGCCAGCAGGAGTCCGACGCCGGCCAGCGGGAGTCCCAGCGTGGAGAGCGTCAGGGTCAGCATGACGACGGCGCCGGTGGTGCCTGCGGTCGCGGCGGAGCCGAGCACGGAGACCAAGGCGATCAGCAGGTACTGGCTGAAGTCCAGCTGGATGCCGAAGAACTGGGCCACGAAGATCGCGGACACGGCCGGGTAGATCGCGGCGCAGCCGTCCATCTTGGTGGTGGCTCCCAGCGGCACGGCAAACGAGGCGTAGGCGCGGGGCACGCCCAGGGAGCGTTCGGCTACCCGCTGGGTCAGCGGCAGCGTGCCCACGGAGGACCGGGAAACGAAGGCCAGCTGCACGGCCGGCCAGACGCCGGAGAAGTACTGCTTGATGGACAGGCCGTGGCTGCGGACCAGGACCGGGTACACCACGAACAGTACGAGGGCGAGGCCGACGTAGATGGCGAAGGTGAACTTGCCGAGCGAGCCGATGGTGTCCCACCCGTAGACGGCAACGGCGTTGCCGATCAGGCCGACGGTGCCGAGCGGGGCAACCCGGATGATCCACCAGAGGACCTTCTGGATTACGGCGAGGGCGGAGGCGTTCAGGTTCAGGAACGGCTCGGCGGCCTTCCCCACCTTGAGCGCGGCAATGCCGACGGCGATCGCGATCACGAGAATCTGCAGGACGTTGAAGCTCACGGCGGTGGTGGCGACGCCGTCGGTGACGGTGGTGCTCGCGCCCAGGCCCAGGAAGTTCTTCGGGAACAGCCCGACCAGGAAGGCCCACCAGTCACCGGACTTGCCGGCGTACTCGGCCTGCTTCGTGATGCCGGTGCCGGCGCCGGGTTGCAGCAGGACACCGAGGCCCATGCCGATCAGCACGGCGATTAGCGAGGTGATGGCGAACCAGAGCAGCGTGTTCCAGGCCAGCCGGGCCGCGTTGGACACGGCGCGCAGGTTCGAGATGGAGCTGACGACGGCGGTGAAGATGAGCGGCACGACGGCGGTCTGCAGCAGCGAGACGTAGCTCGAGCCGATGGTCTGCAGCGTGGCGCCGAGGGCGTTGGGGTTCGCCTTGGTGCTGCCCGTGTATTTCGCGAGCAGGCCGAGGCCCAGGCCCACGATCAGGGCGGCGATGATCTGGAAGCCGAACGAGCCGGCCCATTTGGGCAGCTGGAAACCGGGCTTTCCTGCGGTTGCGGGGGTGCTTGTCTGAGTGGTCACCCAAATACGCTAGGACCGGCATCCTTAGCACGGCGAACGAATGTTGAGAAATGTTACGCTCGCCGGTTTCCGCCGCCGCCGCGCAACCCGCGGAACGGCGCCGGAAGACGGTCCTTATGTGAAGTTATTCCAGCCGCCGGTGTGGCGATTGTCTCGCCTTGGGGCCCGCGCCGGGCCCGAAGTGTACGTTCGCGCGGTCGTGCCGGGCCCGAAGTGTACGTTCGCGCGGTCGTGCCGGGCGCGAAGTGTACGTTCGCGCGGTCGCGCCGGGCCCGAAGTGTACGTTCGCGCGGTAGAGGAGGGCGCGAAGTGTACGTTCGGCCGTGGTGGGGGAGGCGGCCGTGCCGCTGCACGGCCGCCTCCGGGACAGCGGGGCCCTACGCCAGCAGCGCCCGCTTCAGGGTGTCCAGACCCACGGAGCCCATGTTGAGCGCCTTGGTGTGGAAGGCCTTGAGGTCGAAGCCCGGGCGGGATTCAAGCTCGGCGCGGATCTGTTCCCAGAGCCGCTGGCCCACCTTGTACGACGGCGCCTGCCCCGGCCAGCCGAGGTAGCGGGTGAACTCGAACTTGAGCTGGCCCTCGCTAATGGCGAGGTTCTGCTTCAGGAACTCGTACCCCGCGTCCGGAGTCCAGGTGCCCGACCCCCAACGCTCGGGCACCTCCAACTCCAGGTGCACGCCGATGTCGAACACCACCCGGGCGGCCCGCATGCGCTGCATGTCCAGCATGCCCATGTGGTCGCCCGGATCCTTCAGATAGCCGAGCTCCTGCATGAGCTTCTCGGCGTACAGCGCCCAGCCTTCGCCGTGGCCGGAGGTCCAGCACACGTTGCGGCGCCACTTGTTCAGCAGTTCCCGCCGGTAGGTGGCGGTGGCGACCTGCAGGTGGTGGCCCGGCACGCCCTCGTGGTAGACCGTGGTGGTCTCTGCCCAGGTGGTGAAGGTGTCCTCGCCCGGCGGCACCGACCACCACATGCGGCCCGGACGGCTGAAGTCGTCCGAAGGTCCCGTGTAGTAGATCCCGCCTTCCTGGGTGGGGGCGATCTTGCATTCGAGCGTCTTCATCGCCTCCGGGATGTCGAAGTGCACGCCCGCGAGGTCGGCCACTGCCTTGTCGGAGAGCTCCTGCATCCAGGCCCGGAGCGCGTCGGTGCCTTGGAGCTGGCGCGACGGATCGTTGTTCAGGATCTCCTTGGCCGCTTCGACCGTGGCGCCGGGGCGGATCTGCTCCGCTACCCGCTCCTGCTCGGCGATCAGGCGGTCGAGTTCCTGGACGCCCCAGGCGTAGGTCTCTTCCAGGTCCACGGTGGCGCCCAGGAAGGAGCGCGAGGCCAGGGCGTAGCGCTCGCGGCCCACGGCATCCTTTTCCGGTGCCGCCGGGAGCAGTTCGGCTTCCAGGAAACCGGCCAGCCGGGCGTAGGCAGTGCGGGCGGCGGCGGCCCCCGCGTCGAGCCTCGCCTGCACGTCTTCGGGGAGCGGGCCCTCGGCAGTCTTGGCTTCCGCGGCCAGCTTGGCGAAGAACCCGTCGTCGGCGGCGTGCTTGGTGGTCTGTTCGATCACGATCCGGACCTGGCGGGCGGCGGCGACCCTGCCGGCCCCCTTGGCCGTGCGCAACGAGTCGATGTAGCCGTCCAGGGCGGCCGGGACGTTGTGCGCGCGGCCGGCGATGTGCTCCCACTGCGCGGCGGTGTCCATCGGCATCAGGTCAAAGATCGCGCGGATCTCCTGGGCCGGGGAGGCAATGTTGTTCAGCTCGGCCAGGTCCCAGCCGGACTCGTGGATTTCCAGCTGCAGGCCGAGGCGTTCGCGCATCGCATCGAGGGTGACGGCGTCGACGTCGTCCGCCGGCTCCAGCCCTTCCAGGGCGGCGAGGGTGTCGCGCGCCGCGGCGGCGAACTCCTCGTGCCCGGCGGGGGAGAAGTCCGGGTATTCGGTTTCGTGGCCGGGCAGGCCGAGTTCGGTGGCGAAACTCGGGTTGAGCCGGATCAGCGTGTCCGTGAATGCGTCGGCGACGGCGTCGATCGCGGTCTGCGGGCGCGCCGGAACCGGGGAGTCGGGTGTGGTGTTCTCAGTTGTTTCGGTAGTCACCCGAACGAGACTAGCCCGGCCGCGGCGGTTATGAAAGGGTTACTGAACTTTTCTTAGCCGCGGCTGCGCTTCCATGAGCCCGGGCCGGGCCTCGGCGCCAGCTGCAGCTGCTGCCGCCGGATCCAGTGCCGGGCAGCAGGCTTCTCCGGCGCGGCCGTTTCCGCGCTGCCGAGGGACAGTACAACGGCGGTGAGCGCCGCCAGCTCCTCCGCCGTCGGCTCGCCCTTGACCACGGCGAGCACCGGCTGTTCCGCAGCGGCGGCGGTGCCGTTTCCCGGGTCTGCCAGGGCCGTCACAGCGGGATGTTCCCGTGCTTCTTGGCGGGCAGGCTGGCCCGCTTGTCCCGGAGGGCGCGCAGGCCCTTGACGATCTGCAGCCTGGTCTCGGACGGCGCAATCACGGCGTCCACGTAACCCAGCTGGGCCGCCTGGTACGGGTTGAGCAGCTCCTCCTCGTACTGCCGGATGACCTCGGCGCGCTTGGCCTCGACGTCGCCGCCGGCCTCTGCAACGGCGGCGAGTTCGCGGCGGTACAGGATGTTGACCGCGCCCTGGGCGCCCATGACGCCGATCTGCGCGGTGGGCCAGGCCAGGTTGAGGTCGGCGCCGAGCTTCTTGGAGCCCATCACGATGTACGCCCCGCCGTAGGCCTTGCGGGTGATGACGGTCAGCTTCGGCACGGTGGCCTCGGCGTAGGCGTAGAGCAGCTTGGCGCCGCGGCGGATGATGCCCTGGAACTCCTGGTCCTTGCCCGGAAGGAAGCCGGGCACGTCCACCAGTGTGATGATCGGGATGTTGAAGGCGTCGCAGTTACGCACGAAGCGGGCGGCCTTTTCCGAGGCGGCAATGTCCAGGGTTCCCGCAAACTGCATCGGCTGGTTGGCCACGATGCCCACCGTGTGGCCCTCGACCCTGCCGTAGCCGATGATGACGTTGGGCGCGTAGAGCGACTGCATCTCCAGGAAGTGCGCGTCGTCGACGATCTGTTCGATCACCTTGCGCATGTCGTACGGCTGGTTGGCCGAGTCCGGGATCAGGGCGTCGAGGGCCAGGTCCTCGTCGTCGAGCTCCGGTTCCTGGCTGTGTTCCAGTACGGGCGCCTCTGCCAGGTTGTTGGAGGGCAGGAAGTCCAGCAGTTCGCGGACGAACTCCACGGCGTCGGCCTCATCGGCGGCGAGGTAGGTGGAGGTGCCGGTGTTGGCGTTGTGCTGCCGGGCGCCGCCGAGGGTTTCCATGTCCACGTCTTCGCCGGTGACGGTCTTGATCACGTCCGGGCCGGTGATGAACATGTGCGAGGTCTTGTCCACCATGACCACATAGTCGGTCAGGGCAGGGGAGTAGGCCGCACCGCCGGCGGAGGGGCCCATGATGAGCGAGATCTGCGGAACGACGCCGGAAGCGTGGACGTTGTTGCGGAAGATGTCCGCGAACATGGCCAGCGAGGCGACTCCTTCCTGGATGCGGGCGCCGCCGCCGTCGAGGATGCCGACCACGGGGCAGCCGTTGCGCAGCGCGAATTCCTGGACCTTGACGATCTTCTCGCCGTTGACCTGGCTCAGCGAACCGCCGTACACGGAGAAGTCCTGGCTGTAGACGGCCACCGGGCGGCCGTCCACGGTGCCGTAGCCGGAGACCAGGCCGTCGCCGAGCGGCTTCTTCTTCTCCATGCCGAAGGCGGTGGAGCGGTGCACGGCGAGGGCGTCGAATTCGACGAACGATCCGGCATCGAGCAGCAGGTCGATGCGCTCGCGGGCGGTGTTCTTGCCGCGCGCGTGCTGCTTTTCGATCGCTTCGGGGCCGGAGGGCTGTTCGGCACGGGCCTGGCGGTCGCGGAAATCGGCAATCTTTCCCGCGGTCGTGGTCAGATCGTGGCTCATCAAGTGTCTCCGGCTCTGTTGTAGTTCGGTGCTGCTGTTCGGTCACTGCCGCCGGCCCGCGGTGGCGCTTAAGTGGATTCCACACAAAAACATGGCCGTGATGGCAAGTCTAGTGACGGTATTCGACCGCGCCGCTGTAGAAAACCTACAATTTTCGCTCCGAGTCTCGCCGGACTTCCCGGGCCGGGACCGGCCCGGCGGGGCTCCGGAGGCTGCGTTCTGGCCCGGTTCTTGGACGCCGTACCGGGCGGCGACCCCGGTTCTGCGGGGAAGGGCGGCGGATTTCCGGTCCTGGGACGGGAGGAAGTGGGCCGGAGCGTCGCCAACGCCGCCCACCGGTATGTTACTGGCGGGTAACATCGGCTAAAGTGTTGGCATGACTTCAAGCAACGACGCTTCGGCCCTCTCTCCGCACCCGCACCAGCCGGGCCCGTACCGGGCCTCGGGTTCCCTTGAGGGCCGGACCATCCTCATGTCCGGGGGCAGCCGCGGCATCGGCCTGGCCATCGCCACCCGCGCCGCCCGGGACGGTGCCAACATCGTGCTGCTGGCCAAGACCGGGCAGCCGCACGCCAAGCTCGAGGGCACGGTCTACTCGGCCGCGGAGCAGATCGAGGCAGCCGGCGGCCAGGCGTTGCCGCTGGTCGGGGACGTGCGCAGTGACGACGACGTCGCCGGCGCGGTTGCCGCCGCCGTGGAACGCTTCGGCGGCATTGACATCGTGATCAACAACGCCTCCGCGATCGACTTGTCCAAGACCGACGCCGTGGACATGAAACGCTACGACCTGATGCAGGACATCAACGTCCGCGGCACCTTCCTGCTCAGCAAGCTGGCCCTGCCCGCGCTGCGCGAGTCCGGAGCCGGGCAGATCCTGACCCTCTCCCCGCCGCTGAACCTGGATCCCAAATGGGCCGGGCTGCACCTGGCCTACACCATGGCCAAGTACGGCATGAGCCTGACCACGCTGGGCCTCGCCGAGGAACTCAAGGTGGACGGTGTCAACGTCAACTCGCTCTGGCCCTGCACCCTGATCGACACTGCCGCGATCCGCAACATGCCCGGCGGCGAGCAGATCGTCCGCGGCGCGCGCGGCCCGCAGATCATGGCCGACGCCGCCCACGCCATCCTCACCGCCGGCAACGCCATCCCCGCGTCCGGCAGCTGGAGCGGCAACTTCTATACGGACGAAGAGGTGCTGGCTGCCGCCGGCGTCAGCGACTTCGCGCCGTACAGCCTGGGCGCGCCGGAAGACCAGCTGGTTCCTGACATTTTCCTCTGAGTTTTCCGGCGGCTTCGCGGAGCCCGGGAGCGGACCGCGCCGCCGAAACTCCCCACCTTTGCGGGTTCGACGCCGGAGTGCCGCGGCGTTTCGGTTCAACCCGCCGGTGGCTGCGGTCAATCGTGGGGACGTTCCGCGGCGCTGGGCCCGGCGCCGCGACGCCGGTTACTCGGTAGGATTCAAGCATGCACGCCGCGCACGAGACACCGGACCGCCCGCCCCTGGACCAGGCCTCCCTCAGGGACTCCGCGTTCCTCTCGGCTGGCCGGTATCCCGCAGCTGACCGTCGTGGACACCACGGGCTCCACCAACGCTGACCTGCTGCGCGGCGTAACCGTTGACCCCGGTGCCTGGCCGGATCTGTCCGTGCTCGCCGCCGAATTCCAGAGCGCCGCCCGCGGGCGGCTGGAACGGCACTGGGAGGCGCCGGCCCGCAGCTCGGTATCGGTCTCGATCGTGCTGCGTCCGGTCAACGCCGAGGGCCGCCCGCTGCCCACCCAGACGTACTCGTGGCTCTCGCTGCTGGCCGCCCTCGCACTGCGGGAAGCGCTGCTGGAGACCGCACGAATCCCCGCCGAACTCAAGTGGCCCAACGACGTCCTGGTCCGCGGCAAAAAGATCGCCGGCATCCTCGCGCAGCTTGGCCCGATGGGCGACGGCGCCGTGCCTCCGGTGGTGCTCGGCACCGGCCTGAACGTCACCCTCACCGAGACCGAACTTCCAGTGCCCACGGCCACATCCGTGCTGCTCGAAGACCCGGCGACGGTGGACCGGACCGCGCTGCTCAAGAGCTATCTCTCCCGCTTCGCCGTCCTCTACCGGAGCTTCTGCAACGCCGACGGCGACCCCGCTGCGGGGCTGGCCGGCGGTCCGTCGCTGCACAAGCGGGTCGAACATGTCCTCACCACGCTCGGCAAGCAGGTCCGGGCCCAGCTTCCGGGCGACCACGAGATCATCGGCCACGCCACCCGGCTGGACGATTATGGCTCCCTGCTCGTGGTCGACTCTGCCGGGCACGAGCACGTGGTGACCGCCGGCGACGTCGTGCACCTGCGCCCCTGGACCCCTCCCGGCGAGGCCGGCGGCGAAAGCGGCTATGCGTAAGGAGCTCCTCCCGGGCGAGCAAGTGATTGTCGTTACCCGCCCGCAGCCGCGGACCCTGATTGTCCCGGCGCTGCTGCTGGTCCTGGTGGCTGCCCTCACGGGTTTCGCCTGCGCCTGGATCCTGAAGGGCGGTCCGGCGCGGCTGGTTCCGCTCGTTACCCCGGACTGGACACCCTGGCTGATCGGCGGCTGCCTGGCCCTGGCGGCGTGGGTGTTGCTGGGCTACTGCCTGCCCAGGCTGGTGACCTGGCACGCGAGCCGCTACATCCTGACCAGCCGGCGCCTCGTGGCCCGTTACGGGATGCTGCGACGGCGGGAGGCGCAGGTACAGCTGGCCGCCGTCCGTAATGTGGTCGTCGAGCAGACGCTGCTCCAACGGTCCTTGCGCTCGGGGAATATATCCTTGGAGACCGGGTACCCCTCCAGTGCGGTAATCCCGGACGTCCCCGAGGTGATGACGTTCCGGAATTTCATCCTGGACGCGATGGACGAACTGCCCGAGGGTGAACTGCTTGAGCCCGACGACACGATGCACGGCTCCGGCGGCTGGCCAGGAGAAATGAGAGAAGGTGGAAGAGATGAACGCTGAGCACGTGCACCACGACACCGGACTCCTGGCGGCCGAGCCCTCGGACGTTCCGGAAGCGGTCCTCGATACTGCCGCCCTCGAAGCCGCCGTGTTGGATTCCGTCGCTGACTCCGCGGACGACGCCGAGACCTCCGGTTCCGCTGACGACGCCGAGACCTCCGGTTCCGCTGACGCCGCCGACATCGCTGACGACCCCGACGCCGGTTCCGCTGACGCCGCCGACATCGCCGTCGACTCAGACCCCGCCGCCGATCCCGATGTCGACGCTGACTCAGACCCCGCCGACGCCCCGCAGCCGCCGGCAGCACCGCCCACCGGCAGCATGTCCGCTGAGCGCCTGGCCGCTAAGGCCCTGGAACAGCGCCTGCTGGGCGGCGAACGCAAGCTGCGCCGCCGCGAGGTAGCCGCCGGCGCCGGGCTATCGTTGCTGTCCGCCCGTAAACTCTGGCGCGCCCTGGGGTTCCCCAACCTCGGCGACGAGGACGTGGCGTTCACCGAACGGGACCAGACCGCACTGAACACGATTGTCGACCTGGTCCGTACCGGAAAACTCACCGAGGAAGCGGCCATCTCGGTCACCCGCGCGATCGGCCAGATGACGGACCGCATGGTGGTCTGGCAGATCGAGGCCCTGGTGGAGGACATGGTCCAGAAACAGGGCGTCACCGACGCCGTGGCCCGCAAACGGCTGGTCAGCGAACTGCCGTCGCTGGTCGACGCGCTCGAGGAAATGCTGGTCTACTCCTGGCGCCGCCAACTCAACGCCGGGGTGCAGCGCCTGGCCGTGCGGGCCGAGGCCGGCCTGGCCTCCAGCGAGGAAGGCCGCGAGGGCGACGAGGACGACGCACCGCTGCCGCTCGCCCGCGCCGTGGGCTTCGCCGATCTGGTCTCCTATACCAGCCTCTCCCGCCGGATGAACGAAAAGACGCTCGCCCAGCTGGTGCAGCGCTTTGAAAACAAGTGCGCCGAGATCATCTCCGTCGGCGGCGGACGCCTCGTCAAGACGGTCGGTGATGAAGTCCTCTACATCGCCGAAACACCCGCCGCCGGCGCCGAGATCTCGCTGGCCCTCTCGCAGGCCTTCAACGAGGACGAAATCCTGCCGCAGGCCCGGGTCGCGATGGTGTGGGGCCGCATCCTGTCCCGGCTCGGCGACATCTACGGGCCCACGGTGAACCTCGCCGCGCGCCTGACGGCGCTGGCTGATCCGGGGACCGTGCTGGTGGACTCGATGACGGCGGCCGCCCTGGAACACGATGAACGCTTTGTGTTGCTTCCCCGGGACGCTGAGAACGTGCGCGGCTTCGGCGAGATCCACCCGGTCGAACTGCAGCGCGGCAGCGGAAAGGGCCTGGTCCTGGATTAAGCAGCCGTCACTGGCGGCCCCGGAACGCACCCGGACGGGCAGGCCTCCCCATCGCGCTGCCGCGGATCGTTCGGTAGGCTGTCGCGGGAAGTGGCAGCCCTGTCCGGGTCCGCCCGCGCAAATGCCCTGAAGCCTCGAAGGAAAACCACGCTGTGACACGTCAATCCGCCTTGCCCCGTGTCCGGAAGCCGCGCTTCCGCGCACCGGGGGCCAGCACCCGCCGACGTCTCGTCACCGCCGTTTCCTTCGCCGTGGCGGCGGTGGTGTTGGTGGTGGGCGCGGTGATTTATCCGGGCTTCAAGACCGCCGAGGTGGAGTTGAACGACGGCGGTGTGTGGGTGGTCTCCAAGTCCCGGAACGCGGTGGGGCGGCTGAATTATCCATCCCGGGTCCTCGACGGTGCGGTGACGCCGGCATCGACGACGTTTGATGTGTTGCAGGACGCGGGTACGGTCTTTGTCGATGACAGCGCCGGATCGTCGCTGAACCAGGTGTCGGCGGCGCAGATGCGGCTGGGCGGGGACAAGAAGCTGCCGGGTTCCGCGGAGGTCAGTTTCGGGTCGGAGGTCATTGCGGTGACAGATCCGGCGCGGGGCGCGGTGTGGGCGTTGTCGCCGTCGACGCTGAACGGTTTTGACCAAGAGAATTCCGAGCCGGTGCTGAAGGGTTCGGCGGGGCTGGTCTCGGCGGTGGGGTCCGATGACCGGATATACAGTGCGGATCCCAAGTCCGGGCAGGTGACGGTGACGGCCGTGGACGCCGACGGCAGGGCCACCGATTCGCAGGCCAGCACCTGGGAAGGGCTTAAGGGCGCGGCGGATCTGCAACTGAGCGTGGTGGGGGACAACCCGGTGGTGCTGGACGCGGGCGCCGGGAAGTTGTTCCTGCCGGGCGGGCGTGAGCTGGCGCTGGAAAATGCTTCGGATGCGCGGCTGCAGCAGCCCGGTCCCGGCGCGGATGCGGTGGCGGTCGCGACGCGGCAGGCGCTCCTGGAGGTGCCGCTGGATGGTTCGGCGGCGAAGACCGTGACCTTTGGCGGGCAGGGGGTGCCGGCGGCGCCCGTGCAGCTGGGCGGTTGTGTGCACGCGGCCTGGTCCGGGGCGAACAAGTACGTCCGGGACTGCGCGAACGACGCCGAGGACAAGAACGTCGCTGTTCCGAAGGCCAGTGCATCGCCGAGCTACGTGTTCCGGGTGAACCGTGACCTGGTGGTGTTGAACGACGTGAATTCCGGGAACGTGTGGCTGGTGAACCAGAACATGCAGCTGGTGAACAACTGGGAGGACGTCATCCCGCCCAAAAACCAGTCCGACGACCAGGACCAGGAGTCGGCGGACAACAACACCATCAACATCTTGCCGGACCGCACCAAGCCCAACCGGCCGCCGGAAACGAAGCCCGACGCCGTCGGCGTCCGCCCGGGCCGCACCACCGTGCTCTCCGTGCTGGACAACGATTCGGACCCCGACGGCGACGTCCTGACCGCCTCGCTCGCCGGCGACGGTCCCAAGGCCGGCAGCCTGCAGAGCATTTACGGCGGCACGGCGTTCCAGATCACCGTGCCGGCCGACGCGGAACCCGGCACCGAGACTTTCGGCTACAACGCCGCCGACGGGCGCGGGCTCTCCGCCGGCGGCAGCATCACGCTCAACGTCGTCGGCCCAGACGAGAACAAACCCCCGCTGTTCAAGCGCGGCGAACCGACCACCATGCTGGTGGAGCAGGGCAAGGCGGTCAGCCAGAACATCCTCACGGACTGGACCGACCCCGACGGCGACGACCTGGTGTTGCTGGACGCGAAAGCGGACAACGACCAGGACCAGGTCAAAATCCGCCGCGACGGCCTGCTCAGCTACCAGGATTCCGGCGCCGCGCCCGGCAAAAAGACCGTGACCGTCACGGTCTGGGACGGCCGCGCCACCAGCACCGGCAAGGTGATCGTCAACGTCCAGCCCCCCGGAGCGCTGCAGCCCGTGGTCAACGCGGACCACGTCAGCGCCGTCGTCGGCCAGGACCTCGTCATCTCCCCGCTGAAGAACGACGTCGACCCCAACGGCGGCGCACTGCGCCTGGCCCAGGTCGAGGCGGCCGGCACCGCCCAGCTGGGCCCCGTGACCGACGGCGGAACCTTCACCTTCCGCAGCGACACGCCCGGCCCCGTCTACCTCACCTACCTTGCCAGCAACGGCCCGCAAAGCACCCAGGGCCTGATCCGGGTCGACGTCGAATCCGGCAAGGACACCGGAGATCCGGTCGCCGTGCACGACGTGGCCCTGCTCCCCGCCGGCGGCAGCGTCCTGGTGGACCCGCTCGCAAACGACTCGGACCCGGCCGGGGGAGTGCTGGTGCTCCAATCCGTCCAACTGCCGAAGGACGCCACCGCATCGGTCAGCGTGATCGACCACGCCGTGCTGCGGGTCACCGACATCAGCGGCAGCAAGGAACCGTTCACCTTCCGCTACACCATGTCCAACGGCCGCAAATCGGCCACCGGCAGCGTCTCGGTGGTCCCCGTCCCGGCTCCCGCCGTCGTCGAGGCCCCGCAGCCCAAACCCGACGAAGTGAACGTGCGCGCCGGCGACGTCGTCACCATCCCGGTGCTCGCCAACGACACCCACCCGCAGGGCGCCAAACTCTCCGTGGACCCGGTGTTGCCGCAGCCCGTGCCCGCCGCCGACGGCAAGAGCTTCGTCTCCGAGAACACGCTGCGCTTCATCGCCGGCGCCGTGCCGAAGACTGTCCGGGCCATCTACAACGCGGTGGACCCGCAGGGCCAAAAGAGCGCCGCCGCAGTCACCATCCACATCCTCCCGCTGGAAGGCGCCGAGAACTCACGGCCGCAGCCGAAAAACCTCACCGCCCGGGTGGTGGCCGGCGGCTCGGTCCGCATCCCGGTGGAACTGGACGGAATCGACCCCGACGGCGACTCCGTCCAGCTCACCGGCATCGACAGCACCCCCGCGATGGGCACCGCCACGGCCGGCAGCACCTTCATCGACTTCACTGCCGCCGGAGACGGCGCCGGGACGGACACCTTCCGCTACAAGGTCATCGACCGCCAGGGTGCCGTCAACACCGGCACCGTCACCGTCGGCATCGCCCCGCGCGGGGAGACCAACCAGAAACCCACCCCCGTCGACGACGCCGTCGCGGTGCGGCCCGGCCGGCAGATCGCCGTCGACGCCGCGGGCAACGACACCGACCCCGACGGCGACCCGATCCGGATCCTGACCAACGGCCTCGAGGCCGCCCCGGAACTGCAGGCCACGGTCAGCAAACAGAGCGGCCGCATCATCCTGCTCGCCCCGCCCACGGAAGGCACCGTCAACGTCCGCTACCAGGTCGCCGACGACCGGGGCGCCACGGCGCAGGCCGCCGTCGCCGTCAAGGTGCAAAAGAACGTGCCCCTGCAGGCGCCGATCGCCCGCGACGACCGGGTCACCTCGGCCCAGACACTCGGTAAGACCGCCGTCGACGTTCCGGTCCTGAAGAATGACGAGGACCCCGACGGCGTCGGCGAGAACCTCAAGGTCGGCACCGAGGCGAAGACGGCCCGGCCGGGCGCGGACGGCAACATGATCGTGGACCTGACCGAGCAGCCGCAGCTGATCCCGTACACCGTCGAGGACGTCGACGGACAGAAATCCACCGCCATCATCTGGGTGCCCGGACTGGGCCAGCAGGTCCCGACCCTGGCCAAGGACGACGTCGTGGAGGTGGTCGCCGGGCAGTCGGTCACGGTCGACCTGAAGGAATGGGTCAAGGTGCGCGATGGCCGCACGCCGCGGCTCACCCAGACGGACCGGATCAAGCTGATCGGCGCCGACGGTTCGGACCCCGTGGCCGGCAACGGCACCGCGCTGAAGTACACGGCCGGCAAAGACTACGCCGGTCCAGGCTCGCTGAGCTTCGAGGTCACCGACGGCACCGGACCGGACGATCCGGCCGGACTCAAGGCCACGCTCAGCATCCGCACCCGGGTCCTCCCGGACCCCAACCGGAACAACCCGCCCGAGCTGCTCGGCAGCCAGGTGGACGTGCCCACCGGCGATGCCGCCAGCATCGACCTGGCCCGGCTGACCACTGACCCGGACGACGGGGACGTGCAGAACATGAAGTACGCCCTGGTGGGCGATGTCCCCGCCGGATTCACCGCCGGCATCGAGGGGCAGACCTTGAAGCTTTCGGCCCGGGACGGAAGCCAGGCCGGCGCGGAGGGCGCCGTGCAGGTCAAGGCCAGGGATCCCCGGGGCCTGGAAGCCACCGCAACCTACCGGTTCACCGTCACCGCCTCGAACCGGCCCAAACCGGTGGCCAACGACGACGTCGAGGCCAACGCCGAGGCAGGCAAACCGGTCACCGTTCCGGTGCTGGCCAATGACGCCAATCCGTTCCCGGAAACCCCGCTGAAGATCGTCGCCGCGACCGCCGAAACCGGCTCCGGCAACGTCGGCGTCGACGGTGGCAACGTCGTCGTTACGCCGGCCGCCGGCTTCTCCGGCACCATGGTGGTCGCCTACACCATCGCCGACAAGACCGGGGACCCGGCCCGCCAGGCCACCGCCCGGATCCGGCTGACCGTCAGGGACCGCCCGCGGGCCCCCACCACGCCGCAGGCGGCCAGCGTCGGCGACGGCACCGCCTTGCTGAACTGGACGGCACCCGCGGACCGCGGATCACCGGTCACCAAATACACGGTCTACGGCGACAACGGTTTCCGGCAGGACTGCCCGGCGAACTCCTGCACTTTGAACGGGCTGACCAACAACACCAAGTACCACTTCCAGGTCACGGCCACCAACGCCGTCGGCGAATCCGAAAGGTCCCCGGCGTCGGCCGAGGTGCGCCCGGACGTCAAGCCGGAAACGCCCGCCGCCCCGTCGCTGAAGTTCGGCGACCGGCAGCTCGCGGTGGCGTGGGCCGCCCCCGCTTCCAAGGGGTCCCCGGTGAAGTCCTACGACCTGGAAATCTCCCCGGCGCCGCCGGGGCAAAACGCCCAGCTGCAGAACCTGACCTCGGTCAGCTACGTCTGGAAGGGCCTGCAGAACGGCGTGGCCTACAAAGTGCGTGTCCTGGCCCGCAACGACGCCAAGGAACCGTCCGAATGGAGCGCCTACTCCGCCGCGGAAACCCCGGCGGGCAAACCCGCGACCCCGGCAGCGCCCTCGGCGGCGTCCGCCGGGCCGGTGGGCAGCCAGAGCCAGCTCCGGGTGAACTGGACGGCGCCGAAGAATAACGGTGACGCCGTCTCCTCCTACACCCTGACCACCTTGCGCGGCGGTTCCCCGGTGGCGAGCCAAAAGGTCGCCGGAACCTCGCAGAACGTCACCGTGGACAACTCGGAATCGGACTACACCTTCACCGTCTCGGCCACGAACAAGGCCGGCACTTCCGGCGTCAGCGCCCGCTCCGCTGCCATCCGCGCGGCCGGGAAACCCGGCCGGGTCTCCGGCGGGACGGTCAAGGAAACCGGCACCAGCGGCCAGTTGAAGGTCACCTTCGCCCCGCTCACCGCGGCGCAGCGCAACGGCTCGCAGGCCAGCGAAATCCAGTACGGCTACCGGGCCTCCACCTCCGGCGGCGTGGTCAAGACCGGCGGCATCCCCGCCGGTGGCGCTACGATCGGCGGCCTGCCCAACGGCCAGGACGTGACGATCAATATCATCGCCAGCTCGACGAAGAACAACATCTCCGGCGACGCCGCAGCCATCGGGTCAGCCAACCCGTACGGGCCGCCGAACGCGCCGGTCCTCTCGGGCCAGAGTTCCACCACCCAGCAGGTGCACTGGACCTGGAACAATCCGGCCACCAACGGCCGCCCCATCCGGCGCTTCGAGGTCAGCTACGAGGGCGGCGGCTGGACCGGTGTGGGCCTGGCCAACCGCTACGACCGGGACACCAACGCCTGGAGCTCCACCAAGAACCTTAAGGTCCGGGCCTGCACCGTGGTCTGCGGACCGGCTGATTCGGCCAACGCCACGAGCGGGAAGGACCCCACCCCGCCGCCGCCCACCTCCTGGTCCATCCGCGCCACCCCGGTGCGCACCTGCACGGAGCCCAACAGCGGCACGGACAGCTACCGGAACAGCAACCCGGACCAGTGCATCAGCCCGGGCAAATGGTTCGACACCGGCATCACCGCCCAGACGGACTACTACGTCCGCTGGGGCTCGTCCGGCCGGCTCTGGTACCACTTGACCTCCGGCCCCGCCGCCGGCAACTTCGCACGGGGCGACACCACGAGCCTCGGCTCCACCCCGCCGGCGGGAATGCCGAAGCGGTGACCGCCGTCTTCCCGCCTAAACTAAACGCCGGACAACGCGGGAGCACCCTGCCGGCGTACCCCTTGACGCGTTACCCGAATGAAAGAGGAACCAGCGCATGACGATGACCACTGAGCAGGCCGAATGGTTTGCCGGCACCTTTGAAAAACTCGTGGCCAACGTGGGGCAGGCAGTGCTGGGAAAGGCCCACGTCATCCGGCTGACCTTCACGGCGATGCTCGCCGAGGGCCACGTCCTCTTCGAAGACGCCCCGGGCACCGGCAAGACCAGCCTGGCCCGCGCCCTCGCCGCCACCGTCCAGGGCTCCAACAACCGCATCCAGTTCACCCCGGACCTGCTGCCCTCGGACGTGACGGGCGTGACCATCTACGACCAAAAGACCCAGAAGTTCGAATTCCACAAGGGCCCGATCTTCAACAACATCGTCCTGGCCGACGAAATCAACCGGGCCTCGCCCAAGACCCAATCGGCGCTGCTGGAGGTCATGGAGGAATCCCGCGTCACCGTCGACGGCGCCACCTACCAGGCCGGCCGGCCCTTTATGGTGATGGCCACCCAGAACCCGATCGAGCAGGCCGGGACCTACCGGCTGCCCGAGGCCCAGCTGGACCGCTTCCTGATCAAGACCTCCATCGGCTACCCGGACCACGCCTCCACCGTGGAACTGCTCGGCGGGGCCAACCTGAAGGACCGTTCCCAGGAGATCACGGCCGTGATCACCACCCAGGCCGTCGCGGACATGGCCGACCTGGCCGCCACCACCCACGTGGACACCGCGGTGCTCGAATACATCTCCCGGCTCTGCGAGGAGACCCGCAGCGCCCCGGAAACCCGCCTCGGCGTGTCCGTGCGCGGCGCTCTCGCCATGGTCCGGGCCGCCAAGGTGTGGGCAGCCGGCCAGGGCCGGAACTTCGTCCTGCCCGACGATGTGAAGGACCTCGCCGCCGTCGTCTGGACCCACCGCCTGGTCATGGATCCCGAGGCGGAGTTCTCCGGCGCCACCGCCGAAGCAGTCCTGGCCCGGGTGCTCGCCGACGTCGCCGCGCCGCAGCAGCGGGCCGCCCTCTAAACGCCCCGACCAGTCCAGCACCGCAGCTGCGCACCGCAGCCGCGCACCCAGGTACGAACAAAGGCCCGCATATGTCCACCGGCACACCGTTGACCCGGCTTGCTGACCGCCTGAAGCAGCCCCTTTCCCGGGCCGGCAGGCCCGCCCGGCTGCACCCCGCCGCCATCTGGCCGGAAGCCCGCGGCACGGCCGCCCTGGCGCTCGCCCCCGCGGCCCGCGCCGTCCGGGACGTGTTTCGCCGCTATCTCCTGCCCGGGGTCGCGGTGGTAAGCGTGCTCGGCTGGTCCGTGCTGGCAGGCTCGGTACTGCTCTGGACCGCAGGCCAGGCGTACGGCTGGCAGGAGGCCAAGGCCGCCGCATTCGCCGGGTTCGTGCTGCTCGTCACCGCGGTCGGATTCATCCTGGGCCGTTCCTCCTACGGCGTGCTGCTGGACCTTGCCCGGACCCGGGTGGCCGTGGGGGACAGCGCCGTGGGCAGCATCGCGGTGTCCAACACCTCCGCGCGTCCGCTGCTGCCGGCGGACCTGGAGCTGCCGGTCGGTGCGGCCACCGCAGTCTTCCACCTGCCCCGGATGAAACCGGGCCAGGTCCACGAGGACCTGTTCACCATCCCCACCGCCCGCCGCGCCGTGATCGTGGTGGGACCGGTCCGCTCCGTCCGTGCCGACCCGCTGCACCTGCTCCGCCGCCAGGTGCTCTGGACCGGCCCCGAAGACCTCTTTGTGCACCCGAGGACCGTGGCGCTGGCCGGCTCCGCCGCCGGTTTCATCCGCGACCTCGAAGGCATGCCCACCACCGACCTTTCCAGCGCCGACGTCTCCTTCCACGCGTTGCGCGACTACGTCCCGGGTGACGACCGCCGGCACATCCACTGGAAAACCACGGCCCGGACCAACACGCTGATGGTCCGCCAATTCGAAGAAACCCGCCGCGCCCACCTGGCCATCTCGCTGTCCACCAACACGGACGAGTATGCCTCCGAGGAGGAATTCGAACTGGCCGTCTCCGCCGCGGCATCGATCGGGCTGCAGGCCATCCGTGAGCAACGCGACCTCGACGTCCTCACCCAGCACGGGCCGCTGCGCTGCGAGACCGGCCGGAACCTGCTCGACGACATGACCCGGATTGTCGGCGCCCCGCAGCGCAAGAACGCCGTCGACCTGGCCCGGGCCCTCGCCGACACCGTTCCCAACGCCTCCGTGGTGTTCTTTGTGGTCGGCAGCAACGTCACGCCCACCCAGCTGCGCACTGCCGCCGCCTCCGTGCCGCCGGGAGTGCGCAGCCTCGCGGTCCGGATCCAGGCCGGCGCCACACCGGCCCGGGCCAACATCGCGGACCTCACAGTGCTCACCCTGGGCGATCTTTCGGAGCTGGCCATCGTGCTGAGGAAGGCGGCCGCATGAGCGCCGCCACGGGCCTCCGGCCCCGCAACCCCGCCCCGGCCCCGCGGCGCTCCGGCTTCGGCGGCCGACCGGTTTGGCACTACCTGCTCGACGCCGGCGCCCTCACCCTGCTGCTCGGCCTCGGTGTGCTCGGCTTCGGCCCCAGCTTCGGCGGGGACCCGTTCTACCTGGCGGCCGGTTTCGGCGGGATCCTGCTCGGCCTCGCGGCCGCCGCAGCCAACGTCCATTTCCGGCTCGGCGCACTGATCACCACGGCCCTGGCGGTGGGCGTGTACCTGGTCTTCGGCACCGCCCTGGCCGTCCCGCAGGCCGCGACCGCCGTGGTGCTGCCCAGCCTGGACTCGCTGCGGACCCTGCTGACCGGGGTCATCTTCGCCTGGAAGGACATGCTCACCGTCGGTGTGCCGGTCGGCACCGCCGGCGGCACGCTGATCGTCCCGTTCCTGAGTTCGCTGCTGACCGCCCTGGCGGCGGGACTGCTGACCTGGCGGCTGAAGAGCCCGTACTGGCCGCTGCTGCCGGTGCTCGCCCTGTTCATCACCGGCATCGCGTTCAGCACCAACGCCGGTTTCCTCACCAGCGAACGCGGCATCTCGCTGACCGTGGCAGCGATCGCCTGGGCCACCTTCCGCCGGGACGCCTTGCGCCGCAGCGACACCGGCAAGGTCTCGGTGAACCGGCCCGGCACCGACCGGGCCGCGGCCCGCGCCGCGCGGCTCCGGCGCGCGGGCGCCGCCGCTGCCGTGATCGCCGTCGCCGTCGCGGTGACCGCCGTCGCGTCCCCGCTGGTGGCCGCCGGCAACGACCGGAAGGTCCTGCGCGACACGATCGTGCCCCCGTTCGATCCCAAGGACTACATCACCCCGCTGGCGAGCTTCCGGACCTTGGTCAAAGACAAGAAAGACGACAACCTTTTCCTGGTCAAGGGCCTGCCTAAAAATGCCCGGGTCAGGCTCGCCGCCCTGGATGCCTACAACGGCACCAACTACACCATGGACCCGAACGGCTCCGGCAGCTTCAGCAAGGTGGGGGATGCGAAGTCGCTGAACACCATCGCCGACGCCACGGGGATCGTGCCGACCAACAACTACACCCTGGACATCACCATCGAGGACTACCAGGGCTACTTCCTCCCCGGCGGCCGCAAAACCACCGGCATCAGCTTCGGACGCGACCCCTCCGGCGCCGCGTCCGGACTGTACTTCAACTCCGGCACGGACACCGCCGTGACCACCCGTGGGCTGGGCAAGGGCGACGCCTACAGCGTCCAGGTGGCGGACCCGGCCATGCTGGAGCACGGCCAGCTGACCCAGTACGACTTCGCCAAAACCTCGCTGCCGGACCCGGCCGAGGTCCCGCCGGTGGTCGGGTCGCAGGCGAACGACCTCGCGGCAGACGCGCCCACCGCCATCGACCGGGTGCGTCAGATCGAGGCGCACTTCCAGAAGCAGGGCGCCTTCAGCAACGGCCTGATCGCCGACGGGCAGCTGCCCAGCGTCTCCGGCCACAGCGCCTACCGCATCCGCAGCCTGCTGACAGCCAAGCAGATGCTCGGCGACGACGAACAGTACGCGGTTGCGATGTCGTTGATGCTGCGCCACCTGGGCATCCCGTCCCGCGTGGTGATGGGCTTCTACCCGGACCCCAAGAGCCCGGAGAACGGCGCCGGCGAGGTGCAGATCACCGGCAAGGACGTCCACGCCTGGGTCGAGGTCGCCTTTGACCGGGTGGGCTGGGTGTCCTTTGACCCCACCCCGCCCAAGGACAACGTGCCGATCCCGCCGGACCCGGAAAACAAGTCCAAGCCCAAGCCTCAAGTGCTGCAGCCACCGCCCCCGCCGCAGGAACCGGCCGAGCTGCCGCCGGATTCGACGCCGGACGCGCTCGACGCCGACGAGAAGAAGAACAACCCCTGGCTGTTCTGGGGACCGCTGCTCACCGCCATCGGCACGGCGCTGGTACCGGTGGCGGTGCTCGCCCTGCCGCTGCTGCTGATCGCGTGGCTGAAGGCCCGGCGCCGGAAAGCCCGGTTCGCCGACGGGCAGCCGGCGCAACGCGTCGGCGGCGGCTGGAACGAGGTCCTGAGCCTCGCGACCGACCTGGGCGCCGGGGTGGACAGCCGGGCCACCAGGCGGGAGTCCGCCCTCGTCCTCGGCGAGGCGTTCCCAGCCAGCCGGGCCGCCACCACCCAGCTCGCGCACCGGGCCGACGCCGCGATCTTCGGCGCGGGCCAGCCCAGCGAGGACCAGGTGCGCGAGTATTGGCAGGTCGTGGACGGCTCGCTCAAGCAGATGACCGGAACGCTGGGTTTCTGGCGCCGCCAGCGGGCCCGCTTTTCGCCGCGCTCGCTGCTGGCCGAGTCACGGGCGGCGCTGCAACTGCGCGGGCTGCGCCCGGCGCTGCCCGGCCGGAAACGGCCTGCCCCAGCTAGTACAGTGGAGGCCGGTCCGCACCGGGAACCGCAGGAAACAGCCAGGAAGAACCGCAACGAGCCATGAGTGACGACGTCGAGCGCTGCCCGCGCTGCCAGCAGCCGCTCCACCCGGGCGCCGCGTTCTGCACCTCCTGCAGCGCGCCGCTGAACAACCGTCCGGCGCGCAGCGCCCGGCGGCCGGACGCGGCACCCGGTACTATCCCGGTAGCGGCTTCGGGGCGCGGCGGTTCCTCCGGTCCCGGCCCGGAACCGGAACCGGGCGGACAAAGCCGGCGCGGACAAGGGGGAGGTACCGTTTTGCCGAACAAGCTTGAGCTGGTTCCCGCCGGTGCCGGAAAGCGGCTCGGGGCCGCCGTACTGGACTGGACCGGACCGGTGGCGGTCCTGGCGGTGCTCTTTACGGTCGGCCTCGCCGGCATCACGCAGACCCGCAGTGGCGGCTCCATCATCTACAACACCTCCGCCCTGGTCCTCTACGGCGGCCTGGGCCTCGGCGCCGCGGTGGTGTACACGGCGGTCCAGGCCCTGGTCGAGGCCCGGTCCGGGAACACCGTCGGCAACCGCATCGTCGGGATCCGCAGCGCCGACGCCGACGGCTACGCGCCCGGCGGGGGAGCGGTGTTCCTCCGCGGCCTGGTCACCGGCGCCGGCGTGCTGTTGACCGCCCTGGCCGCGGTTTTGGTGGCGGTCTTTCAGTGGTTCGACGCCGCGCTGGCGATCCTGGCCCCCCTCGCCCTGCTGGGCGCGGCCTGGGCGGTCCTCGTGGTGGTGTCCAACACCTGGGACCGCAACGGCGGGCTGCGCGGCTGGCACGACACCGCGGCCAAGACCCTCGTTTTCGACATTGGCGCAGGCCGGAATCCGATCACCACCGGCGGGATCCAAGGGCCGTACAGCTTCGCGCCGCTCGACCTGCCGCCGGTACAGCAGGTTCCCTCGCCGGTGGCCGGCGCCCGGATCGGGCAGCCGCCGACGGCGCCCCCGGCCCCCGCGCCGGTCGAGGCCTCCCGCAGCCGGCCGGTGAACCGCCACGCGTTCAGCCCGCACCCCGACGAGGACCACGACCGCACCCAGGTCCGCGGCGACGGCTCCGTCCCCGTCACCCTGGCAGTGCCGCGGATCAGGATCGACGACGGCCGGGAAGTCGAACTGGACCGCGCCATACTGATCGGCCGCAACCCGGCGGGCCACCCCGGCGAGGAATCGGTGCAACTGCTGCCCGTCGCCGATCCGGGACGCTCCATCTCCAAAACCCACCTCCACGTGCTCGCCGGAAACGGCGGCCTCTGGGTGACGGACCGCAACTCCACCAACGGAAGCGCCGTCACGACTCCGGACGGCATCCGCACCGCACTGGCGCCCGGGGAACCCACCCACGTACGCCCCGGATCCACCGTGCATTTCGGTGACCGCTCCTTCTACCTAGGACAGGCATGACATCCCAGCCGGCCCCCGTTCCCCCCGCCAACGCCACCTCCGACTCTCCGGGCAGCGCCCCCAGCCTGCGGCTCAACTGCGGCTACGGCACGGACCGCGGCCTGCGCCGCGAAATGAACGAGGACTCCTACATCGCCGCCGACCCGGTCTTCGCGGTCGCCGACGGGATGGGCGGCCACGAGGCCGGCGAGATCGCCAGCGGCATCTGCGTGCGCACCCTTTCCGAGATCCCCCAGCTCGCCTCCGGCGGGCGGGACGCCACCGCCGCCGTCGTCCAGCAGTACCTTGTGCAGGCCGACGCCGGCATCCGGGAGGAAACCGGCTCCCGCGCCGGAACCACCCTTTCCGGCGTCGTTGTGGTCGAACAAATGGGCATCCCGTACTGGCTGGTGCTCAACATCGGCGACTCGCGCACCTACCGGCTCAGCCAGGGCCAGCTCAGCCAGGTCAGCGTGGACCACTCCGAAGTGCAGGAGCTGGTCGATGCCGGGGAGATCACCGCGGCCGAGGCCGCCGTGCATCCGCGCCGCCATGTGGTCACCCGTGCGCTCGGCGCCGGCGACGAGACCGAAGCCGACTATTGGCTGCTGCCGGTCGAGGAAGGCGACCGGATGCTGGTCTGCTCGGACGGCCTCACCGGCGAGCTCGACGACAGGCAGATCGCCGATATCCTGGTCGCCGAGCCGGACCCGCAGGTTGCCGTGGACGAGTTGATCCAGGCGGCCCTGCGCAGCGGCGGCCGGGACAACGTCACCTGCATTGTGGTGGACGCCAGCAACGTCACCGGCGACGGCGGCTCCCGGACCGCCCCGCGTGCGGCGGAAGACGCCGATGACGAAAACACCCTGCCGCGTACCGAGGCCCTGGGCGTCGGTTCCGACGGCGCCGTGGCCGGGCCGGCGGAGTTTGAGGACGGCGCAGGATCCGGCGAGGGGCGCCATGCCCGCTGACCGCACGGACGCCCTCACATACACTCCCGGGACCTGGCTGGGCGTGGCCCGCGCCGGAACCGTGGTGCTGCTGCGCCCGGACACGGACCGCGCCCTGGTCGACTCGCTCTGGTCCCTGCTGGCCGCGGATCCGGAAATCCATGAGGTCCTGGACGCCGTGACCTCGGCCTCGGGCGGTTCGCTCGCACGGCTGCCCTGGTTCGGCATCATCGGGTTCGGCGGTTCCCTGCAGGTGTTCCTGCGCGGCGGGATCGACCTCGATGTCCGGCTGGAGGGCGGGGACGCGGTAGCGCTCAGCGGCCGCGACGTCAGCACGTGGACCGAACGGCGCTTCGCGGCCGTGGCAGGGTTCATAGTCGCCGTTCCCGACGCCGGGGTCGACCCCGGCGCCGATGCGCCTTCGTCGGCCCCCGCCGGTGCCGCCCCGCCCGCGGCGCTGCCGCTGGGCGAGGGAGTGGTCCTGCTCCAGGCGCTGCAGTATGGGCCGGCCGTTGCCGGCGCGGACGGTATCGCCGCTACCGGCAGTACTGCGGGTCCGGCCCCGGAAGCGGCATCGCCGGTCGGGGCCCGGCCGCAGCCCCTGGCCTCCGCCGCGCCGGTGGACGATCAGTTGCTGGCCGCCGTGGAGGCGGACATCGCCGTCGAGCAGGGCAACCACGGCAACTCCGCGGACACCGTAGTGGAACTCCCGGACGAGGACCCGGCAGCGGACCTGGCCGCCGGCCCCGACCTCGAGGGCACCATGCAGCCGCCCGGGGAAGACGAACCCGCCGAACAGGAGCCCACCGGCAGCTACGACCACCTCTGGGAACAGACGGTGATGCGGAGCATCGAGGACGCCGCCGTCCGGGAAGACCGGGACGGGGAGGCGGAACCTGGACCGGACGAGGTGCCGCCCGCTGCCGCGCCCGGGCCGTCCGGGGCGGCCGGAGACGGTGCCGCTGCGCCGGCGGACGACGAAAACCGCACGGACCGGTCCGGGGCATTCCCCCCGGGAGGACCGACGGCTACGCCGGTGGAACGCCCCGCAATTCCGGCCGGACTGATCGACTCCGTACCCTGGCAGACCGGTCCCGGACGGGCGGACTCCGCCGCCGGGCCCGGCCCCGCCGCCGGCGGCACCGGCCCCGCCGCCCCGCCGTCGCTGTTGGCCCCGCCGCCGCCCCCGGCTGCGCATGACCAGGCGCCAGACGCCCCGGCCGCGCAGCCGGTCCCGGACACCGACCACGACGGCCAGACGATCATGAAGAGCGCCCTGGCCCCCGGCACCGCCGGGCCGCGTGCCGCTCCGCAGTCCGCCGCCGACTCCGGCACCGGCCCCATGGTGCTCGCCCGGGTGTGCGCGCACGGCCATGCGAACCCGCCCACGAGTGCCCACTGCGCCTATTGCCGCCAGCCGCTGCCCGGCGACGGAGTCCAGGTCCGCCGTCCGCGGTTGGGCCGGATGCGGCTCTCCACCGGTGAGTTGATCGACCTCGACCAGTCGCTGATCGTGGGCCGGCAGCCCTCGGTGTCCCGGGTGCAGGGCGCCGTGATGCCCAAACTCGTGCAGGTTGCCAGTCCCGCCGGCGACATCTCCCGCTCCCATCTGGAGGTCCGGCTTGAGGGCTGGCACGTGATGCTGTGCGACCTCAAGGCCACCAACGGCACCGTGCTGCTGCGCGAGGGCCAGGCCCCGCGCCGCCTGGCGCAGGGCGAGACGGCGATCCTGTTCGACGGCGACATCGCCGAACTGGGCGAGGGCATCCAGCTGCGTTTCGAGGAGCTCCTGTGAACGCCAAACGCTCCGCCGCCCCGCCGCCGGCCATCCCCGGCTTCAGCTACGTCAGCCTGCTGGGCTCCGGCGGCTTCTCGGATGTCTACCTCTACGAACAGGACAGGCCGCGCCGCAAGGTGGCCGTCAAGGTGCTGCTCTCGAGCCTGTTGGCCGAGGGGGCCAGGCGGCGCTTCGAATCCGAGGCCAACCTGATGGCGCAGCTGTCCTCGCACCCGTACATCGTGACGATCTTCGAGGCGGAGATCACCGATGCCGGCCATTCCTACCTGGCCATGGAGTACTGTTCCCGGCCGAGCCTGGACGTGCGCTACCGCCGCCAGCGCTTCAGCGTGGACGAGGTCCTCGCGGTGGGCATCCAGGTGGGCTCCGCCGTCGAAACCGCGCACCGCGCCGGCATCGCGCACCGCGATATCAAGCCGGCGAACATCCTGGTGACGGACTACAACCGGCCGGCACTTACCGACTTCGGCATCTCCGGCACCCTGGGCGCCGACCCGGACGAGGACGCGGGCATGTCCATCCCCTGGTCGCCGCCGGAACAGTTCACCGAGGGGCAGGTCGACGGCGTGCGGGCCGACGTCTGGGCACTTGGCGCCACGCTCTACACGCTGCTGGCCGGCCGGTCCCCGTTCGTATTGCCGGGAGCGGACAACTCCCAGCGCGAGCTGATTTCCCGCATCACGAACCTGCCGCTGCCGAAACTGGGCCGGGCCGACGTGCCCGAGTCCCTCGAACTGGCCCTCGCCACGGCCATGGCCAAGTCGCCGGCGTCCCGTTACTCGTCCGCCCACGCGTTCGCCCTGGCCCTGCAGCGCATCCAGGCCGAACTGAATCTCTCCGTGACACCGTTCGAGGTCCTGGAAGAGCCCCGCTCCGACGAACCGCACCCGGACGATGGCTTCGAGGAAACCCGGGTCCGCAGCATCGCCGCGATCGACCCCGACGCCACCGGGCACGGCCCCACGTTCCCCTCCCGGGTACCGGGCTTCACCCCGGGGGACAACGCGACGACCTCCCGCCCGGCGGCCTTCACCGGCCCGGCGTCCGGCCCGGCGTCAGCCGCCGTGGCCGGCCCGGGGCCGGGCCAGGACGCCGGCCGGGAAACGATCCGGCGGCCGGCCGCCGTTCCGGCCGCCCGTGCGCCCCTCGCCGCGGCTGCCCTGCCGCATCCGGGCAGGGACGACGACATAGCCGCCACCGTCAACCGTCCCAGCGTGCCGCCGGCCGAAACCGGCCTCGGGACAGCCGGCACCGGGATCGGCGGGGGCGAACCGGCGGGCGGCCACGGCCGCCGCAACCTGGTGCTCTCGATCGTGGGCGGCGCTGTCCTGGCGACGGCCGCCGTCGTCGGGATCATCGCCGGGACCACCGGGCCGGACCCGGCGCCGCCGGCGTCCGAGCAGGTCAGCAGGCCGCCGGCGGATGCCCTGGACAACGGCACGGTCCCGGACGTGTCCGGGCTGACCGGCAAGCCGGACGGTACCGGGAAACTGGCGTTCTCCTGGAAGAACCCGCAGCCCAAGCCCGGGGACAGCTACAAGTGGCGGACCTACTCGCCGAAGGGCAACGGCGACTTCCAGGCCACCACCCGGACCAGGGTGCAGCTGAAACCGAACCCGGCGGGGGAGACCTGCATCCAGGTGATGATCGTCCGTTCGGACGGCGGGGCCTCGCCGCTGGAGCAGGACTCCATCGCCTGCGCCGGACCGTCCTGACCGGCTCAACCCGGCCCACCGCACACCGAAGAACAAACGGGCTTACCGCCCAACAAGGAGAGACGGACAAATGGGGGATCTGGCGTTGGATTTCTGCGGCGAATGGCACGAGCCATCCGACGAGGACATCTTCAGCATCGGCCGCGAGGGTGATCTCGAGGTGGACGACAACCCGTACCTGCACCGGCAGTTCCTGCAGATCGCCCGGTATGACGGCATCTGGTGGCTCAGCAACGTTGGCAGCATGCTCTGCGCCACGATCGCCGACGCCTCCGGCGGCATGCAGGCCTGGCTCGCGCCGGGTGCCCGGATCCCGCTGGTGTTCAGCCAGACGAACGTGATTTTCACCGCCGGGCCCACCACTTACGAGTTCGCCGTCCACCTCCGCACCCCGGCGTTCCGGCAGGAGGCCCGCAGCGAGGACAGCGGCGGCGACACCACGATCGGCCCGGTGGTGTTCACCGACGCCCAGAAGGCCCTGATCGTCGCCCTGGCAGAGCCGATGCTCCGCCGCGAGGGAACCGGCTTCAGCTCCATCCCTTCCTCGGCCGAAGCGGCCCGGACCCTGGGCTGGGCGTTGACCCGGTTCAACAGAAAGCTGGACAACGTGTGCGACAAGCTTGACCGGGTCGGCGTGGCCGGGCTGCGTGGCGGCGGCGGCAAACTCGCCACGAACCGGCGCGCCCGGCTGGTGGAACACGCCGTGACCTCCCACCTCGTCACCGCGGCGGACCTGGCTCTGCTGGAAACCCAGCGCGGGGATGACAACGCATGAGGATCCGGCTAACCCTGCGCCGTGACCCCGCCGAAGCCACGGACCTCGCCGTGACGGTCGACGGACTCGCCACGGTGGCGGACATCGCCACCGAACTCTGGGCGGCGGACCCCGCACGGCGCGGCACCGAGCCGCCGTCGAACCTCTCCCTGGTCATCGAGGAAGCCTTCGCGGCGGGCGGAACAAAGGGCAGCGTCCTGAACCGGGAGGACAACCTGCTCGAATCCGGGCTGCGCTCCGGCTCCACCGTCTCGCTGACCCGCGTCAGCGAGCAGTTCGCGGTGCCCGGGGCGAACCGCGGCCCCGCGGCGGCGACGCTGCGCGTGCTCTCCGGCCCCGACGTCGGCCGGGAGTTCCCGCTGCCCTCGGGCACCAGCTACATCGGCCGGGACCGCGACGTCGATATCCGGCTGACCGACCCGCTGACCTCAAAGCGGCACGCCCGCGTCACGGTGGGCGAAACCGTGGAGATCGTGGACACCAACTCGGCCAACGGCCTGCTGATGGACGGCCTGCCGGTCACCCGCGCCACGCTGAACTCCTCGGACACCGTCACCCTCGGGGACACCACCGTCTCCGTGGTCTCCCTGGGGGTCAGCCAGGGCGCCGCGCCAAGCTCCCCCCTGATCAATTTCAACCGCTCGCCCCGCGTGGTGCCCCGCTTCGAACCGCACAAGCGGACGCTGCCGGCCGGTCCCAAGCGGCAGGAGCACCACCCGTTCCCGTACATCATGCTGGTGGCCCCGCTGATGATGGGCGCCATCCTGTTCGCCGTCACGCAGAACATGATGTCGGTGGTCTTTATGCTGATGATGCCGCTGTTCATCGTGGGCCACTACGTGGACCAGAAGATGCAGTCCAAACGCGAGCGCAAGGAACAGCTCAAGGCGTTCCGCGCGGCCATGGCAGCGTTCCGCACCGACATCACCGCGCTGCAGAAGGTGGAGCGCTCGGTGCGCCTGCAGGAGGCGCCCTCGGTCAGCGACACCGTCGATTCCATCTACAAGCTCGGCCCGCTGCTCTGGACCCACCGGCCCGAGCACACCGGTTTCCTGGGCCTGCGCTTCGGCCTGGGCACCGCGCCGTCCCGGATCCGGTTCGAGGAGCCGCCCAGCAACGAGACGGAACCCGAATACATGGCCGAGATCCAGGACTGCATGGCCCAGTTCGGCAGCATCGAGGGCGTACCGGTCGTCTCGCAGCTGCGCACGGCGGGCGCGTTCGGCCTCGCCGGCACCCGCGGCCTGGTCGACGACGTCGCCCGCGGCATAGTGCTGCAGCTGGTGGGGCTGCACTCCCCGGCCGAAGTGGTGCTCACCGCCATCACCTCGGCGCAGTCCAAGGAGCGGTGGGAGTGGCTGCAGTGGCTGCCGCACGCCGGATCCGGGCACAGCCCGCTCGCCGGCGACCACCTCGCCGCCGGCCCGGCCGGCGGATCGGCCCTGCTCTCCAAACTCGAGGACCTGATCGACCAGCGCGAGGCCGCGGCGCAGTCACCGCGTCCGGAACTGCGCCCCGCGCTCACGCTCGAGGGGGCCGAGGTGCCCGGCCCGCAGCTGCCCACCGTGCTGCTGGTGGTCGAAGACGACGCACCCGTGGACCGCGGACGGCTCACCCGGGTGCTGGAACGCGGCCCGGACTCCGGGGTCCACGTCATCTGGGTGGCCACCTCGGTCGAGCAGCTCCCGGGGGCCTGCCGTGACTTCATGGCGGTCGACGGCGAACACGGCACCACCACCGGGCAGGTCCGGCTGGGTCGGCACACCTTCCCGGTCAGCTGCGAAAGCCTCGACGCCGGGCTCGCCGCCCAGCTGGCGCGCATGCTCGCTCCCGTGGTCGACGTCGGCAAGCCGCTTGAGGACGATTCGGACCTGCCCAGGGCGGTGTCCTACGCGGCGCTGATCGGCAAGGACTTCCTGGACAACCCGCAGGCCGTCGCGGACCGCTGGAGCGAGAACAACTCCGTCCACAACACCGCCAAGCCCAACCGCAAGGACAACGGCACGCTCCGCGCCCTGGTGGGGTCCAAGGGCATCGAACCGCTCTACCTGGACCTGAAAAACGAGGGCCCGCACGCCCTCGTCGGCGGCACCACCGGTGCCGGCAAGTCCGAGTTCCTGCAGTCCTGGGTGATGGGCATGGCCGCGGCCTACAGCCCGGACCGGGTGAGCTTCCTATTCGTGGACTACAAGGGCGGCGCCGCGTTCGCCGACTGCCTGCACCTGCCGCACACGGTAGGGCTGGTCACGGACCTGTCCCCGCACCTGGTGCGCCGCGCGCTGACCTCGCTCCGGGCCGAGCTGCATCACCGCGAAAAGCTGCTGAACCGCAAGAAGGCCAAGGACCTGCTCGAACTGCAGCGTCGGGCGGATCCGGAGGCGCCGCCCTACCTGGTGATCGTCGTGGACGAATTCGCGGCGCTGGCCACCGAGGTGCCGGAGTTCGTCGACGGGGTGGTCGACGTCGCCGCCCGCGGCCGCTCGCTGGGCCTGCACCTGATCCTGGCGACGCAGCGCCCCGCCGGCGTCATCAAGGACAGCCTGCGCGCCAACACCAACCTGCGCGTGGCGCTGCGGATGGCCGACGAAGACGACGCGATCGACATCCTCGGCGTGCCCACCGCGGCGTACTTCGACCCGGCCATCCCCGGCCGCGGCGCGGCCAAGACCGGGCCGGGCCGGATCCAGGGCTTCCAGACCGGCTACGCCGGCGGCTGGACCACGGAGAAGCCGCAACGGCCGCGGATCGACGTCGTCGAAATGGCGTTCGGTTCCGGCGCCGCCTGGGCAGCGCCGGCCGCCGAGGCGCCGGCGCGGGAGGAACCCGCCGGGCCGAACGACATCGCCCGGATGACGGCCAACATCATCAGTGCCGCGGACGTGCTCGCCATCGACCCGCCGCGCAAGCCCTGGCTGGATGAACTCGCCACCGCCTACGACTTCTCCCGGCTGCCGAACCCGCGCACCGACGAGCGGCTGCTGCTGGGGGTGGCCGACGACCCCGCGCACCAGGACCAGCCGACCGTGTTCTACGAGCCGGACCGCGACGGGAACATGGCCATCTACGGCACCGGCGGCTCAGGCAAGTCGGCCGCCCTGCGCGGCATCGCGATCGCCGCCGCCGTCACCCCGCGCGGCGGTCCGGTGAACGTCTACGGCATCGACTGCGGCTCCTCGGGCCTGAAAATGCTCGATGAGCTGCCGCACGTCGGGGAGATCATCAACGGCGACGACGCGGAACGCGTCGGCCGTCTGCTGCGCTGGCTGCGCGACCTGGCCGAGGACCGGTCGGCCCGCTACGCCGAGGTCCGCGCCGCCACGATCGTGGAGTACCGGCAGCTGGCGGACAGGCCGGATGAGAAGCGCATCTTTGTGCTGGTGGACGGCATGTCCGCGTTCCGGGAGGGCTACGAGTACAGCAAGCTCTCCGCGCTCTGGGAGATTTTCCTGCAACTGGCCACCGACGGCCGCCCGCTCGGCATCCACCTGGTGGTCACCGGCGACCGGCCCAACGCGGTCCCGGCGTCACTGCTGGCCTCGATCCAGCGCCGGCTGGTGCTGCGGCTGTCCGCCGAGGACGACTACCTGTCCCTGGACGTTCCCAAGGACGTGCTCGGCGCCGGCACCCCGCCGGGCCGCGGCCTGCTGGGCGGTCTGGAAGTGCAGCTCGCCGTCCTCGGCGGGAATTCCAACCTGGCCGTGCAGGCCCGCGAGGTGCACAAACTCCGCGAGGCCATGCTGCGCCAGGGCGTCGAGCGGGCGCCGCAGATCGAACGCCTGCCCGACGCGGTGGACCTGGACGTGCTTCCCGCCGGAAGCCCGGACCTGCCCGTGATCGGCGTCGACGACGAGACCCTGCAGCCTGCGGAGATCCTCGCGAAGGGTCCGCTGCTGCTGGCCGGGCCGCCGGGCTCCGGCCGCACCGTGGCGCTGGTGACCCTCGCCTACGCCCTGCGCCGCTCCAACCCGGGCGTGGAACTGATCTACCTCGGTTCCCGGCGCTCCGCCGCGGCGTCACTGAAGCTTTGGGACCGCTCGCTGGTGGGCGCGGACGACGTCGACGGGGCCATCGACGAACTGGTGGACTACGCCACCGGCACGCCGGGCAAGCTGGCGATCTTCATCGAGGGCCTGACCGACTTCACCGACACCCTGGCCGAGTCCGGCATCGGCCGGCTGGTTGCGGCGTCGATCAAGGCCGAGCAGTGGGTGGTGGGCGAATCCGAGACCTCCACCTGGTCCTCGGCGTGGTCGCTGGCGCAGCCGTTCAAGTCCGGCCGGCGGGGCCTGCTGCTGAACCCGGGCGACATCGAGGGCGACAGCCTGCTCAGCACCTCGCTGGGCCGGATCAGCGGCGGCTTCATCCCGGGCCGCGGCTACATCGTGGGCCGCGGCAAGGTACGCAAACTCCAGGTTGCCCTGCCGCCCGAGAGCCGCACCTGACCGTCCCCTCGGCCCCTCCCAACTGACTCGCAGTTGTGGTCGTTTTGGGCCCCCTAAACGACAACAACTGCGAGCCAGTTGGGTGACGGGGGCTCACTGTTGACCGGACAACGCCGGGGATCTAGGGCAGGATAGGTCTGTGAGCACAGGGAAGACTTCAACAGACACTGACGCCCGCGGCGCTGACGGGGAACTGGTCCCCTCCGAGGCCGTGCGTACCGAGTACGAAGAACTCGTCGAAGAGGTCCGCAAGCACCGCTTCGCGTACTACCAGGAGGACGCCCCGATCATCTCCGACGCCGAGTTCGACGAACTCTACCGGCGGTTGGAAACCATCGAGGCCATGCATCCCGGGCTGGTGGCCAACGATTCGCCCACCCAGGAGGTCGGCGGCGAGGTGTCCGCCGCCTTCGCCGCCGTCGAGCACCTGACCCGGATGTACAGCCTTGAGGACGTGTTCTCGCTCGATGAGCTGGAGGCCTGGATCGCCAAGGCCGAGGCCGGCGTCGCCAAGCTCGGCAACGGCGGGAACCCGCCGTCGTGGCTCACCGAACTGAAGATCGACGGACTGGCCGTAAACCTGCTCTACCGCGACGGCGTGCTCATCCGGGCGGCCACCCGCGGCGACGGCTTCACCGGTGAAGACATCACCCACAACGTCCTGACCATCAAGGAAATCCCGCAGCAGCTCCAGGGCGGGAACTTCCCGGCCGAGATGGAGGTCCGCGGCGAGGTCTTCATCCCGTCCAAGGCGTTCGCGGACTTCAACGAAGCGCTGATCGAAGCCGGCAAGGCGCCGCTGGCCAACCCGCGCAACGCCGCCGCCGGCTCGCTGCGGCAGAAGGACCCGGCGGAAACCGCGAAGCGCCCGCTGAAGATGTACGCGCACGGCATCGGCGCCCGCGAAGGCCTCGAGACCGTCAGCCAGTCGGACACCTACCGCCAGCTCGCCGAATGGGGCCTGCCCACCAGCCCGTACTTCGAGGTGCTGCCGGGCCTGAAGGAAGTGCTGGACTTCATCCGGCGCTACGGCGACAAACGGCACAGCCTCAGCCACGAGATCGACGGCATCGTGGTCAAGGTGGACGACTTCGCCACCCAGCGCGCCCTCGGCTACACCTCCCGGGTACCGCGTTGGGCGGTGGCCTATAAGTACCCGCCCGAAGAGGTCAACACCAAGCTGCTGGATATCGCCGTCAACGTGGGCCGCACCGGCCGCGTCACCCCCTACGGGGTGATGGTGCCGGTCAAGGTGGCCGGTTCCACCGTGGAGATGGCCACGCTGCACAACCAGGAAGTCGTCAAGGCCAAGGGCGTCAAAATCGGCGACATCGTGGTGCTGCGCAAGGCCGGGGACGTCATCCCGGAAATCGTCGGCCCCGTCCTGGCCCTCCGCGACGCCCAGGACCCGCCGGTGCGGGACTTTGTGATGCCCACCGAATGCCCCGCCTGCGGCACCCCGCTGGCGCCGGCCAAGGAAGGCGACGTCGACATCCGCTGCCCCAACGCCCGCTCCTGCCCGGCGCAGCTGCGTGAACGCGTCTTCCACCTCGCCGGCCGCGGTGCCTTCGACATCGAGGCCCTGGGCTGGGAAGCGGCGATCGCCCTCACCCAGCCGGCCGAGCCCGACGTCGCGCCCCTGACCACCGAGGCGAACCTGTTCCGGCTCACGCCCGAGGACCTCGCCGGCGTCCGGATCCGCCGCGAGAAGCGCAGCAAAGGCGTCGCGACCGGCGAGTTTGAGCTGGTGCCTTACTTCTACACCAAGGGCACGGCCAAGACCCCGTCCAAACCGACCGCCAGCACCGAAAAGCTCTTCAACGAACTCGAAAAGGCCAAGGCCCAGCCGCTCTGGCGCGTCCTGGTGGCGCTGTCGATCCGGCACGTGGGGCCGCGGGCCTCGCGGGCCCTGGCCACCGCGTTCGGCACCATGGACGCCATCCGGCAGGCCTCCGAGGAAGAACTTGCCGGCGTCGACGGCGTGGGCCCGGTGATTGCCGTGGCGCTGAAGGAGTGGTTCGCCGAGGACTGGCACCGCGAGATCGTGGACACCTGGGCGGCGGACGGCGTCCGGATGGAGGACGAGCGCGACGAGTCCACCCCGCGCACGCTGGAGGGCCTGACCGTGGTGGTCACCGGCAGCCTGGCCGGGTTCAGCCGTGATGAGGCCAAGGAAGCGATCCTGGTCCGGGGCGGCAAGGCTGCCGGCTCCGTTTCCAAGAACACCAGCTACGTGGTGGCCGGCGACAACGCCGGGACCAAGCTGGACAAGGCGGAGCAGCTGGGCCTGCCCGTCCTGGATGAGGACGGCTTCCGTACGCTGCTGGCCCAGGGGCCGGCCGGCCTGGGGGACGCTGCCGACGCCGACGGAGGCGCCGACGCCGACGACGGCGAGGACCAGCGGGAGGCTGCCGAATGACCTCCGGCCCGGCAGGGTTTCCCGCACCGGCTGCGTTCCTCGGCCTGGCCCGGGAAGCAGCCGCGGCCGGCGCGGCGGTGCTGGCCGGCCGGAGCGCGGCCGCGCTGGATGTCAGCAACAAGGGCGACTCGGGGGACTGGGTGACCTCCTTCGACCTGGCCTCCGAGGCGGCCGTCCGCACGGTCATCACCACGGCCCGGCCGGAGGACACGATTACCGGCGAAGAGGGCGGCACCGTCCTGCCCGGGAGCCCGAGCGGTTTCCGCTGGTCCATTGACCCGCTCGACGGTACCACCAACTTCATCCGCAACATCGTCTACTACGGCACCTCGGTGGCGGTGGCCGGCCCCGACGGCGCCTGGCTGGCCGGCGTCGTGCACGCCCCGGCACTGGGGCGGATCTACTACGCCGCCCGCGGCCACGGCGCCTGGCTGGAGGAGCGCGGGCAGCGCACCCGGCTGAACGGGCCGGTGCCCGGCCGGACCGGCCAGATCCTGGCGACGGGCTTCAGCTACGATCCCGCGGTCCGGGCCGAGCAGGCCAGCGGGCTGGCCGGGCTCATGGACGGCTTCGCGGATGTGCGCCGGCTGGGATCGGCGGCCCTGGACCTCTGCCTCGTCGCGGACGGCACCCACGACGCCTACGGCGAACGCGGCTTGAACGAACATGATTTTGCCGCCGGCTCGCTGATCGCGGAGGAGGCCGGCTGCTGGGTGCGCCGTCCCCGGCTCACCAGCGTGCTCGACGGCGGCCCCTCCGACGAGGAACGGCTCACCGCCTGGACCTGCGCGGGCCCCCTGGAGCTCTCCGGCAAGTTCCCGCTTTGACCGGAGTCCCCCTCCCGACCAGTACGGCCCTGCCGGCTGGTCCGGTCGGCGGTGCGTGCCGCGCCCTGGCTTAGGCCTGCTCCGCCCGGTGGTCGAAACGCAGCGGCAGCAGGTCAGTGGCGAGAACGCTCACGTCGCCATCCGGTGAGGGCAAGATCACCCTGATCTGCGGATGGTAGTCGACCAGGATTTGGCGGTCCCGCCCGCAGGGACTCTTTACGCCGCGTCCATGGTTGCCCACTGCCACAATGTGCGTCAGCTCTGTCGCCCCCGCGGCCCGGGCAGCTCCTAACGCGACAAGTTCAGCGCAGGGTCCACCAGTGAAATGGTAGAGGTTCACGCCGGTGAAAATTCGCCCGTCTGAGGCCCTCACGGCGGCACCCATGGTGTGTACACCGTCTTCGTCCGGGCCCGCATCGGTGGCGGCATCGATAGTGTTCGTCGCGATGCCAACAAGCACGCGCTCGACGTCGGAGAGCGCGGCGGCCGACGGTGGAAGCGGATCAGTCATGCATCGATGGTAGGCGCGGGAGTTCACTTTCCGGTGAGCGGGCCCCGTTTACGGAACGTCCCGGCGATCGAAAGCTTGCCCGTGTACTGGATGGACCCGTACCGGAAGAGGTGTGCGGCCAATCTAAGGATGAGGAACCCGGTGATGAAGAGCTCGGCGATGACGACGACGGACTCGAGCGGGCTGAGGGTGCCGAACGCATTGCGGAGCAGGGCCGTGACGGGGGCCGATAACGGGAAATAAGTGAAAATCTGGACCACGGGGGAGCGGGGATCGGAAATGATCAGGCTGACCGCGTAGAACGGGACGAAGATCAGGGCCATGAGGGGTCCGAAGATCGTACCCGCGTCCTTGGTGGTGGGCATGACGGCGCCGATCGCGACCAGGACACCGGTGAAGACGGTGAATCCGCCGAGCAGCAGCAACAGGCCGACGAACATGATGCCGGGCTCGAAGGTCAGCGTGGAGAGGTCCAGGTCGGGGATGGCAAGCTTGTCGCGGAAAAAGAGGAAGCCGGCGGCGATCGGGGTCAGGAACACGAGGATCTGGACCAGGCCGACCATAAACAGGGCGGCGACCTTGCCCATGATCAGGGTCGTGGGGTTCAGGGTGGTCAGGATCATTTCGGTGACGCGGTTTTCTTTCTCTTCCAGGGTGCTGCTGAGCATCTGGTTGGAAAGGAGAATGATCGAGACGTAGAAGATCACCAGGAAGACCAGCGGGGGCACGGCGGTCCCGAACCCGCCGGATTCCTGGCCGTCCTTGAAAGTCCGGACATCGGTTTTGATCTCACCACTGGCAGCGGCCGTCAATTGCGGTGAACCGACCCTGGCCTGGGCGGAAGCGGTGAGCAACTGTTTGGCGACGGCGTCGTACTTGTTGTTCTCGAAGATTCCCTGGTCGGCCCCGTAAACCTTGACCGGCTGCGCTGCCGGTTCTGCAGGGTAGACAAAGAAGGCATCAGCCAGCCCGGTTTTCACGTCCTGCAGGGCCTTGTCCGGGTCGTCCGCCTTCCGGCCACCCATGGCGGCTGCGATCTCCGGGGAGACGAGCCCGGAGTCGTCCATGTAGCTGAACGACATCGACGCCGTCTTCTGGGCGTCCGCGCTGGCCGCGGTGGAGGAGTTGCTGAGATAGACCAGGGCGAAGACGATCGCAATGACGACCGGGATGGCGAGGGTGGCGATCCAAAAGCCCCGCTTCTTCAGGGTGCGGGTGAATTCGAACTCCACCACGGTGCCCAGGTTGTGCCGGGCAAAGGGGAGTTTGGGTGCGGGCGACGGCGTCGCGGCGGGGGAGCTATGCGGGGTGGCGGTCTTTTGCTGTGTCATCGATTCAGGCCTCTGCCAGTTCGTGGTGTTCGCCGTAAACCTTGATGAAGACTTCCTCCAGGGAGGTGCGGGCGGTGGTGAAGGACCGGACGGCGACGCCGTTGCCGACGAGTTCGCGCAGCACCGTTGCCTCGTCGCCGCCCGGGCGGGGTGAGAGTTCGGCGGAGGAGCCGGTGTCCGTGGCGACGTCGAACAGCTTAGAAGACGGCAGGCGCCCGGCGTAGGAGACCCGGTAGAGGGTCCCGCCGAACTGTTCCTGGACGTCCGCGACGGTGCCGTAGGCGCGCGCGGTGCCGTCCTTGAGCAGGATGACCCGGTCGCAAAGGCGTTCGACCTCCTCCATCTGGTGGGTGACCATGATGACGGTGGCTCCGGCGAGCTTTTGTTCTTCGATGATGTCCATCAGCAGCCGGCGGTTCACCGGGTCGAAACCCTTCGTGGGTTCGTCCAGGATGAGCAGCTCCGGGTCGTTCATGATGGTCACGCCCAGCTGGACTTTCTGCTGTTGGCCGCCGGAGAGCTTGTCCAGCCGGGTGGCGGCCTTGTCCGCGAGGTCGACGCGTTCCAGGTAGTCCCGGGACCAGGTCTTCGCGCGGGTCTTGTCAAGGCCCTTGAGCCGGCCGAAGTAGACCATAACGTCCAGCACGGCTTCCTTCTTATAGAGACCGCGTTCCTCGGGCAGGTAGCCAAGACGGGAGCCATCGCGCGGGGCGAAGGGCCTGCCGCCGATGTGCAGGGTCCCGGCGGTGGGCTGGTAGATCCCCAAGAGCGCCCGGAGCGTGGTCGTTTTCCCGGAACCGTTGCTGCCGAGGAAGCCGAAGGTTTCGCCGGCACGGACGTCGAAAGACAGGTCCTCGATGACCGTCTTCTCACCGAAGTCCATCCGGAAGTTTTGAATGTGCACAAGCGGCTCGGCCGCGTCCCCCAACGTCATAACACCAGCCTAACCGGGCCGGGGCACGGTCCCCGCCGGTCCAGCCGCGGCGGCGTGGCGCGTGCAGCGCCTGATAGTTCGGTCACGGAAGCGGCCCGTTGGTGTCCTGCCCGGCGCCTGCGCCCGTACCATGGACAGGTGAATTCGCAGATCCTGATCCGTCCCGCCGTTCCGGCCGACTACGACGACGTCGCCCGCATCACCCGGGACGCCTACTTGGCCGCGGGCCACTTCACGGATGCGGACCACCCATACATGCAGCAGATCCAGCGGGTCGCCCAACGGCACGAGGAGGCGACCATCTGGGTCGCCGAGCGCGCCGGCCGGGTCGTGGGCTCGGTAACGCTGGCCGTCAAGGGGGAGCCCTTCGCCGATATCGCCCGCGGCGACGAGCTGGAATTCCGGATGCTCGTGGTGGACCCGGCGGTGCAGCGCAGCGGCGCCGGCAAGGCCATGGTGCAGGCCATCGTTGAGCACGCCCGGTCGCTTCCGGGGATTTCGGGGGTGGCACTGACCACCGGGCTGACCTGGGAAAGCGCCCACGGGCTGTACCGGAAGACCGGCTTCCAACGCGTCCCCGAGCGTGATTGGTTCGTCCCGGACACGGACATCAAGCTGCTCGTCTACCGGCTGGACCTCTAGCGCCGGCTTCGGGGTCCGCCAGGCGCCGGGCTGCGCGGCCGAGCCCGGGACAGGTGCCGCCGGGCACCCGCTCCGGTAGGTTTGAGCCCAGGACACGTTCCCTGACGAACGCTCGCAACAGCCCAAACACAGCTGGAGGAACCATGGCCCCGCACATTCCGGACACGATCGACGAGAAACTGCTTGGCCTTTACCTATCGGACCATCTGACCGGCGCCACCGCCGGGCTGGGTCGGATCGAACGGATGGCCAAGGACTTCACCGACACCCCGATCCACGGCGGGCTTGTCACCCTGGCGGCGGAAATCCGCCGCGAGCGGGCACAGCTCCAGGGTCTGCTCCACGACCTGGGCGTCCGACAGCGCCCGCACCGCCAGGCCGCGGCCTGGCTGGCGGAACACGCCGGCCGGCTGAAGCTCAACGGCCGGCTGCTCAGCCGGTCGCCGATGACCCTGGTCCTGGAATCCGAATTCATGCGGTCCGCGGTCATGGCCAAGATCGGCGGCTGGCAGACGCTGGAACAGCTGGCGCCGGAGCTCGGGCTGGATCCGGCCCGGTTTGCCGGGCTCACCGCCGAAGGCCGGTCGCAGCTCGAGGTCCTGGACCGCGTCCACGAACACGCCCGCCGCAACGCCTTCCACAAGGACCGCGACCTGGCCGGCTAGCAGGACCGCGGCCTGGCCTTCTAACAGCGCGGGGTCAGTTCCGGCCCATCCTGACCCCCTCATGGGCCGGAAGTGACCCCGCGGTGCTTGTGGCGGGGGCGATGAGTGCCCGGAGTGCCTCAACCTTTGGGGCCCGGGGGCACGCCGTAGCGGTGCTCCGGGCGGTCATGCCGTAGCGCAGCTGGATGTCGACGGCGCCGTCGTCGGCCAGCGCGTTCATGGCCGTCATCACCGGCGTCCTGAGCATCCCGATGACGTTCTTCATGAGCAACGACGCGTTCTACTTCGGCGCCCTGCCGGTCCTGAGCGAGACGGCCGCGCACTATGGCGTCGGCGCCGCCGACATGGCCCGGGCCTCAATCACCGGCCAGCCGTTCCACTTGCAGAGCCCGCTGGTCCCGGCCATCCTGCTGCTGGTTTCCCTCGCCAAGGTGGACCTGGGCGACCATCACAAAAAGGTCCTGTGGCGCACCGCCGTCATCTCCCTGGTCATGCTCGGCGTCGGCGTCCTGACCGGAGCCATCGGCATCGGCTAACCACCCGCGCGAGATGACAGTTCGCGGCAGTGTTTGCACAAAACATTGCCGCGAACTGTCATCTCGCGCCCGACGGTAACAGCAACTCAACACACGTAGACTGGGACGGAAAATAATCCTTACCTTGCAGGGGAGATCCATGGCTGCGATCAACCGCGACGACGTTGCGCATCTCGCGCGTCTTGCGCATATCGAGATGAGTGCCGAAGAGCTCGACAGGATGGCCGGCGAACTTGCCGTCATCGTCGAATCCGTGAAGTCCGTCAGTGAGGCTGCCGGTGATGACGTCCCGGCCACGTCCCACCCGATCCCGCTGACCAATGTGTTCCGCGAGGACGTCGTGGGCCACACCTTCACCGCCGAACAGGCACTTTCCGGCGCCCCCGACGCCTATGAGGGCCGCTTCAAGGTCCCGGCCATCCTGGATGAGGACTAAGACCATGACTGAGAACAACGAACTGATCCGCCTCTCCGCCGCCGCGCTCGCCGGGAAGCTCGCCGCCCGCGAGGTGACCGCCGTCGAGGTCACCCAGGCCTACCTTGACCGGATCGCCGCCGTCGACGGCCAGGTCAACGCGTTCCTGCACGTCAACGCCGAGGAAGCCCTCGCCGTCGCCGCCGAGGTGGACGCGATCCGCGCCGCGGGCGGTGCCGCAGCCGAAGCGCTGCACGTGCTCGCCGGCGTTCCGATCGCCGTCAAGGACCTGATCGTCACGATCGGCCAGCCCACCACCGCCGGCTCGAAGATCCTCGAAGGCTGGCACAGCCCCTACGACGCCACCGTCGTGGAACGCCTCCGCGCCGCCAAGATGCCGATCCTGGGCAAAACCAACCTGGACGAATTCGCGATGGGCTCCTCCACCGAGCACTCCGCGTTCGGCCCCACCCACAACCCCTGGGACCTGGAGCGGATCCCCGGCGGCTCCGGCGGCGGTTCCGCCGCCGCCGTCGCCGCCTTCGAGGCGCCGCTGGCCCTCGGCACCGACACCGGCGGGTCCATCCGCCAGCCCGGCGCCGTCACCGGCACGGTCGGCGTCAAGCCCACCTACGGCGGGGTCTCGCGCTACGGTGCGATCGCCATGGCCTCCTCGCTGGACCAGATCGGCCCGGTCTCGCGCACCGTGCTGGACTCGGCCCTGCTGCACCAGGTGATCGGCGGGCACGACCCGCGCGACTCCACCTCGCTGCCGGACCCGCTCGAGGACCTGGTGGCCGCGGCCCGGACCGGCAACGTCGAGGGCATGAAAATCGGCATCATCAAGGAACTCCACGGCGAGGGCTACCAGGCCGGCGTCGAGAACCGCTTCAACGAAGCCCTTGAGCTGCTCAAGGGCGCCGGCGCCGAGATCGTGGAGGTCTCCTGCCCCAACTTCAAGTACGCCCTGGGCGCCTACTACCTGATCATGCCCTCGGAGGCCTCCTCCAACCTGGCAAAGTTCGACGGCGTCCGGTTCGGCCTGCGCGTGCTGCCCGAAGAGGGCCCGCTGACCATCGAACGCGTCATGGGCGCCACCCGCGCCGCCGGCTTCGGCGACGAGGTCAAGCGCCGCGTCATCCTGGGCACCTACGCGCTGAGCGCCGGCTACTACGACGCCTACTACGGCTCGGCCCAGAAGGTGCGCACCCTGATCCAGCGCGACTTCGACGCCGCGTTCGCCCAGGCCGATGTGCTGATCTCCCCGACGGCGCCCACCACGGCGTTCAAGCTCGGCGAGAAGCTCAACGACCCGCTCGCGATGTACCTCAACGACGTCGCCACCATCCCGGCCAACATGGCAGGGGTCCCCGGGCTGTCCCTGCCCGGCGGCCTCGCCGACGAGGACGGACTGCCGGTGGGCGTCCAGCTACTCGCCCCGGCCCGCCAGGACGCCCGGCTGTACCGCGTCGGCGCCGTGCTCGAGTCGTTGCTCGAGGCGCAGTGGGGCGGGCCCTTGCTGGACAAGGCCCCCTCGTTGACGGCTTCTTCAACGACTGATTCGGCACCGGCGGTAGCTGCCGGCGCCCCCGCGAGCCACGGAGGTTCACACTAATGACTGACGCAACCCTCAGCTTCGACGAAGCGATGGAGAAGTACGACCCGGTCCTGGGGTTCGAGGTCCACGTGGAGCTCAACACCAAGACCAAGATGTTCTCCTCCGCGCCGAACGTCTTCGGCGACGAGCCGAACACGAACGTCAACGAGGTGGACCTCGGCATGCCGGGCGTTTTGCCGGTGGTGAACAAGACCGCGATCGAGTCCTCGATCAAGATCGGCCTGGCACTGAACTGCAAGATCGCCGAGTCCTGCCGCTTCGCCCGGAAGAACTACTTCTACCCGGACACCCCGAAGAACTTCCAGACCTCCCAGTACGACGAGCCGATCGCCTACGACGGCTACCTGGACATCGAGCTTTCCGACGGCACCGTCTTCCGGGTCGAGATCGAACGCGCCCACATGGAGGAGGACGCCGGCAAGCTCACCCACATGGGCGGCGCCGCCGGCCGCATCCAGGGCGCGGAGTACTCGCTGGTGGACTACAACCGCTCGGGCGTGCCGCTGGTCGAGATCGTCACCAAGCCGATCGAGGGCGCCGGCAGCCGCGCGCCCGAGCTGGCCAAGGCATATGTCGCCGCGGTCCGCGAGATCGTCAAGAACCTCGGCGTCTCGGACGCGAAGATGGAACGCGGCAACGTCCGCTGCGACGCCAACGTCTCGCTCCGCCCGCACGGCCGCGAACGTTTCGGCATCCGCTCGGAGACCAAGAACGTCAACTCGCTGCGCGCCGTCGAACACGCCGTCCGCTACGAGATCCAGCGGCACGCCGCCGTGCTGGAATCCGGCCAACCGGTCATCCAGGAGACCCGGCACTGGCACGAGGACACCCGCTCCACCACCTCGGGCCGGCCCAAGTCCGACGCCGACGACTATCGCTACTTCCCGGAACCGGACCTGGTGCCGATCGTGGCCTCGCGCGAGTGGGTCGAGGAACTCCGGGCCACGCTGCCCGAGCCGCCGGCCGCCCGCCGCAAGCGCCTGCAGGCCGACTGGGGCTACTCCGACCTGGAGTTCCGCGACGTCGTCAACGCCGGCGTGATGGACGAGATCGAGGAAACCATCGCCGCCGGCGCGACCGCCACCGTGGCGCGCAAGTGGTGGATGGGCGAGATCGTCGGGCGCGCCAAGAACGCCGACGTCGACCCCGGCCAGCTCGGCGTCAACCCGGCCACCATCGTGGAACTGAACCGGATGGTCGAGGCCGGCAAGATCAACAACAAGATGGCCTCCGAGGTCCTCGACGGCGTGCTCGCCGGCGAGGGCACCCCGGCCGAAATCGTCGAGAAGCGCGGCCTCGCCGTGGTCTCCGACGACGGGCCGCTGCTCGAAGCGATCGACGCGGCCCTCGCCGCGCAGCCCGGCGTTGCGGACAAGATTCGCGCCGGCAAGCTCCAGGCGGTCGGCGCAATCGTCGGCGCCGTCATGAAGGCCACCCGCGGGCAGGCCGACGCCGGCCGCGTCAAGGAGCTGATCCTCGAGCGCCTCGGCGTCGAAGGCTAGGCTCCGCCCAACTGACTCGCAGATCAGGCCGTTTTGAGCGGTCAAAACGGCCTGATCTGCCAGCTACTTGGGTTCGCCACCCACCAAGTCGGTCATGATGGTCTGCAGCGCCTCGCAGACCATCATGACCGATCTGCGTTTAAGGTTCTCCGGCCGGGCCAGGATGTCGATCCGGCGCCGCGTGCTGATCCCCTCGAGCGGCTTGAGCACGATCTCCGGGTTCAGCACCGGCCGCGCGGTGTGCCGCGGCAGCAGCCCGATCACGCTGCCGGCCGCCACCAGGGCCGCCACCGTGGAGTAGTCGTTGATCCGGTGCACGATGTTCAGCTCCCGGCTGGACACCGCGGCGACCGCGGAGAGCACATCCGCGGGGGAGTAGCCGGCGTGGCTGGTCACCCAGGGTTCGCCGACGACGTCGTCCGCGCTCACCGCGCGCTGCCCGGCGAGCCGGTGCCCGGCCGGCAGTGCCACATCCAGCGGCTCATGCGCCAGCGGAATCACCGCCACCCGTTCCTGGGGCCAGCGCGGGCTGTGGTCCATCCGGTGCGCGAGAACCAGGTCATACCGGGCGGTCAGCGCCGGGAAATCCTGCTGCGCAACGTCCTCGTCGGAGAGCTGGATCCGCGGCTGCCCGGGTTCCGCGAGCAGCCGGGCCAGCGGCGCGAACAAGGCCTGGCCGGCGCTGTGGAAGCCGCTCAGCGTCACCGGCGCCACCGGCGATCCGTGGTAGGTGCCGATCGCCGTCCTCGCGTCCGCCATCGCGCTCACGACGGCGGCCCCGGCGTCGGCGAGCACCTGGCCGGCCTCGGTGAGGACCAGGTTCCGGCCCTCTTTCCGGGTCAGCGGAACCTCGACGGACTTCTGCAGGGCGGCCAGCTGCTGGGACACCGCGGACGGGGTGACCAGCAGGGTTTCGGCGACGGCCTTGACGCTGCCCAGGGCGCCAAGTTCGCGAAGCATTTCGAGCTGGTGGATTTCCATGCCCACCATCCTATGCACAAGCAGAATCTAAATCGTCGATTGAGAAAAATCCGGTTGTGCTAATGCTTTCCGCCCGGTCTAATGAGGTGAGTTGTCCCACACCTCCGCTCCACATCCAAGAGCGGCCAGCACAGTTAGGCAGGCCCATGAAGGCTCTCTACAAGTCCGGCGCCCATGCGGGATTCGACCTGGTCGACCGCCCGGAGCCGGAAACCGGGGCCGGGGACGTCAAGATCCGCGTCATGACCACCGGAATCTGCGGCACGGACCTGCACATCCAGTCCTGGGACGCCTGGGCGCAGGGCATCATCAACGCACCGCTGATCGCCGGCCACGAGTTCTACGGCGAAGTCGTGGAGATCGGCGAGGACGTGCTGGACGTCAAGGTCGGCGACCGGGTTTCCGGCGAGGGCCACATCGTCTGCGGGATCTGCCGCAACTGCCGCGCCGGCCGCAAGCAGATGTGCATCAACACCGTCAGCGTCGGCGTCCAGCGCGACGGCGCGTTCGCCGAGTACGTCGTGATCCCGGAAACGAACGTCTGGGTCCACCACGACCCGTCCGTGACCCCGGAACTGGGCGCGATCTTCGACCCGTTCGGCAACGCCGTGCACACCGCGCTGAGCTTCCCGCTGGTCGGCGAAGACGTGCTGATCACGGGTGCCGGACCCATCGGGCTGATGGCGATCGCCGTCGCCCGCCACGCCGGGGCCCGCAAGATCGCCATCACCGACGTCTCCGCCCCGCGGCTCGAGCTGGCCCGGAGACTCGGTGTCGACCTCGCAATCGACGTCTCGAAGATGCGCGTCACGGACGCCCAGCGCGAACTGGGCATGCGCGAAGGCTTCGACATCGGCATGGAAATGTCCGGCCACCCCACGGCGCTGCCTGAGATGATCGACAACATGAACCACGGCGGCCGGATCGCGATGCTGGGGCTGCCCAGCCAGTCCATCGACATCGACTGGGCCAAGGTGGTCACGCACATGCTGACGATGAAGGGCATCTACGGCCGCGAGATGTTCGAGACCTGGTACGCGATGAGTGCCATGCTCTCCTCCAACCCGGTGCTGCACGCCAACATCTCCGCCGTCGTCACGGACACGCTGCCCGCGAGCGACTGGGAAAAGGGATTCGAGATCGCCCGCGCGGGCGTCGGCGGCAAGGTCGTGCTCGACTGGACCGGCTTCTAGGCCCCGCCCGTTTCCGGTACCGTACAAAAAATTCACCCCCCGCACAGGAGCGCACATGTATTCAGCCATCAAGGACCAGCTGCAGCACGAACTCGACGAGATCCGCGGTGCCGGCCTGTTCAAGACCGAACGGCACATCGATTCGCCGCAGGCCAGCCACATCAAGGCCGGCCAGCTCGGCCAGGGCAGCGCGGACGTGCTGAACTTCTGCGCCAACAACTACCTTGGCCTCGCGGACCACCCCGAGATCATCGCGGCCGCCAAGAATGCCATGGATGAGCGCGGCTTCGGCATGGCCAGCGTGCGCTTCATCTGCGGCACCCAGGACCTGCACCTGGCCCTCGAGGAACGGGTGTCGAAGTTCCTCGGCACCGAGGACACCATCCTGTTCTCCAGCTGCTTCGATGCCAACGGCGGCGTCTTCGAGTCGCTCTTCGGCCCGGAAGACGCCGTCATCTCCGACGCCCTGAACCACGCCTCGATCATCGACGGGATCCGGCTCTGCAAGGCCCAGCGCTTCCGCTACGCCAACCAGGACATGGCGGACCTCGAGTCCAGGCTGATTGAGGCCAGCACGCAGGAGAACCCGGCCCGCCGCAAGATCATCGTCACCGACGGCGTGTTCTCGATGGACGGCTTCCTCGCCCCGCTCGAGGCGATCTGCGACCTGGCCGAAAAGTATGACGCCATGGTCATGGTGGACGACTCGCACGCCGTCGGCTTCATGGGCGCCACCGGTGCCGGCACCCCGGAGCACGCCGGTGTCTCGGATCGCGTGGACATCTACACCGGCACCTTCGGCAAGGCCCTCGGCGGAGCCTCCGGCGGCTACGTCTCGGGCCGGCGCGAGGTCATCGCCATGCTCCGCCAGAAGGCACGCCCGTACCTGTTCTCCAACTCACTGGCCCCGGCCATCGTCGCCGCCACGCTGAAGGCCCTGGACCTGGTGGAGAACTCCGGCGAACTGCGCGGCAAGCTCTTCGCCAACGCGGAACTGTTCCGCCGCCGGATGGCCGAGGAAGGCTTCGAACTGCTCGACGGCGAACACGCGATTGTCCCGGTCATGTTCGGCGACGCCGTGATGGCGGCCAAGGTGGCCGACGCAATGCTCGGCCACGGCGTCTTCGTCACCGCCTTCAGCTACCCGGTGGTGCCCAAAGGGGCCGCCCGCATCCGGGTCCAGCTCTCCGCAGCGCACAGCACGGACGACGTCGAAAGCTGCGTCCAGGCGTTCGTGGCCAGCCGCGAGGCGGTGGCCGCCGCGTCGTAACGGGTGCGGCCGCACGGCGAAAAGTACTGACGCGGACTCCTGCCGGGTGCAAGGATGGAGGCATGTCAGCTAAATACGATGTTGTGATCGTGGGCGGCGGCATTGCCGGCCTGTCCCTGGCCTCCGCCCTCGCCGGCAAATGCAGTGTGGCCCTGGTCGAAGCCGAGCAGTCGCTGGGGTACCACACCTCGGCGCGCTCGGCCCGGCAGCTGATCCCCAGCTACGGCCCGCCCGTGGTCCAGGAACTGACCATGCGAACGCTGGAGCTGATCGGCACCAAGGAGGGCACGCGGCCCGAACCCGTGCTCTCGCCGCGGCGGTTCATGCTGATCGGCAACGAGGAGGACGTCCAGCAGCAGGCCAGCGGGTTCATGCACCGGATCAGCCATGCCGAGGCCCTGGAAATCTGTCCCGCGCTCACCCCGGACTCCTTCGAGGCCGCCGGCCTGGACTCCGGATCGTTCGCCTGCAACGCGTCGCTGCTGCTGGAAGACCACCGGGAGCGGGCCGTGGAAGGCGGCGTGGACATCATCACCGGCGCGAAGGTCCACTCGGCGCAGCGGCTCGGCACCGGCTGGCAGCTCGGGGCCGGGCAGGAGGGGCTCGAGACCGCCGTCGTGGTCAATGCCGCCGGTGCCTGGGCGGACGAATTCGCGGTCCTCAGCGGCGTCGAGAAGCTCGGACTCCAGCCCTACCGCCGCACGGCGGCGATCGTCGACGTCGAACATCCCCTCCCGCTGGGCTGCCCCATGGTGGCCTCGGCGGGCAGTTTCTACTTCCGGCCGGACGGGCGGCGGCAGGTGCTGATCTCCCCGTCCGAGACCGTGCCCAGCGGCCCGGAGGACGCCCGGCCGTACCCGGGCGACATCGAGGCGCTGATCACCCGGCTCAATGCCGTGACCACGATGGGAATCGGTGACGTCCGCCGGGCCTGGACCGGGCTGCGGACCGAAGCCGCCGACGGGATCCCCGTGGTGGGGTTCGACGCCGAGGCCGCCGGCTTCTTCTGGCTCGCCGGCCAGGGTGGTTACGGCTTCCAGACCTCCTCCGGCATCGCCGAACTGGCCGCGGAACTCATCCTCGCCGGACAAGGCCCGGGCGCGCCGCTTCCCTCCGACGGTCCGGCATCCCGGACAGCCGCGGCACTGGCAGCGACCCGGATGTCCATCCGGGGCTGAAGAATGGACCCATGAGCACCCTGATCACCAACATCGCCGAACTGATGACCCAGGACACGGACCACCGGGTCCTGAAGAACGCGGCCGTCGTCATCGAGGGCGAACGCATCGCCTGGCTCGGTTCCGCCGCGGACGCCCCCGCGGCCGACGACGCCGTCGACGCCGCCGGCCGCGCGCTGCTGCCCGGCTGGGTGGATTCGCACACGCATCTGATCTTCGCCGGCGACCGGACCGCGGAATTCGAGGCCCGGATGGCGGGGGAGGACTACAGCGCCGGCGGCATCGCCGTCACCACCGGCGCCACCCGGGCCACCGGCGACTTCGACCTCACCCGGCTCGCGCTGGGCCGCGTCGCCGAAGCGGTCGCCCAGGGCACCACCTACCTGGAGACCAAAACCGGCTACGGCCTGGACGTGGACAACGAGGCCCGCAGCGCGCGGATCGCCTCCACCGTCGCGGATGAAGTCACCTACCTTGGCGCGCACCTGGTCCCCGAGGATATGGACGCGGAGGAGTACACGGACCTCGTCTGCGGGCCGATGCTCGCCGCAGTCCGGCCCTACGTCCGCTGGGCGGATGTTTTCTGCGAACGCGGCGCGTTTAACGAGGACCAGTCCCGCCGCGTGCTGACGGCCTGCCGGGACGCGGGATTGGGACTGCGCGTGCACGGCAACCAGCTGGGCGAAGGCCCCGGGGTGCGGCTGGCGGTCGAGTTCGGGGCCGCCAGTGTGGACCACGTGAACTACCTCTCCCGCGCGGACGTGCACGCCCTCGCGGACAGCTGGTCCGGCTGGGAGGCGGCGGCCGGTGCGGGCGAACGGGGAACGGTCGCGACCTGCCTGCCGGCCTGCGACCTGTCCACCCGGCAGCCGCTGGCCCCTGCCCGGGAGCTGCTCGACGCCGGCGTCCAGCTGGCCCTCGCGTCCAACTGCAACCCCGGCACCTCCTACACCAGCTCGATGGCCTTCTGCGTCACCACCGCCGTGCTGCAGATGCGGCTCAGCGTGCACGAAGCCGTCCGCGCGGCGACCTACGGCGGGGCACTGGCGCTGGGCCGGGAGTCCGGGAACGACGTCGACGGCCAGCGGGCGGTGGGCTCGGTCGCCGTCGGGCACCGGGCGGACCTGCAGCTGCTCAACGCCCCGTCCGCCACCCATCTGGCGTACCGGCCGGGGATGCCCCTCAGCCACGCCGTCTGGCGCGCCGGGGTCCGCACCCGCTGACGCACCAGCACACAGGAGGCACGCCATGGCGGGGTTTGTGAGGGAGCTGGGCATCATGCTCGATCTCCTGAGGGCCGAGCGCGGCGGCCCCCGGGCCCTTGCCCTGCGGCGGGATGCGCGGCTGGCCGCGCTGGTAGAGCACGCCCGCACCAGCTCGCCGTTCTACCGGGAGCTGTACCGCGGGCTCCCAGCCGGGAACGTCACGCACGGGGACGTCACGCTCCGGGACCTGCCGCCGGTCACCAAACCGCAGCTGATGGCCCGCTTCGATGACTGGGTGACCGACCCTGATGTCACCCGGACCGATCTGGAGGCCTTCGTCGCCGATCCGACCCTGGTCGGCAGCCGCTACCGCGGCCGGTACTTCGCCTGCACCAGCTCCGGGACCACGGGCCACCCGGGACTGTTCGTGCACGACCCCGCCGCCGTCGCCTGCTACCGGGCCCTGGGCATCCGGGCCATCCGGAGCTCCCTGGACGCCGGCCGGCTCCTGGCCGTGCTGCGGCGCGGAATCCGCACCGCCGTCGTGGTGGGGAGCGGCGGCCACTTCGCCGGTGCCGTGTGGCTCGAGACCGAACGGCGCCGCAGCCGGGCCCGGCGCCGCGCCTACCGGCTGTTCTCCGTGCAGCAGCCGCTGGAGGTGCTGGTACGGGCGCTAAATGACTTCGACCCGGCCCTGCTGGTGGGCTACCCCAGCGCCCTCGAGCTGCTGGCCGAAGAGCAGGACGCCGGCCGGCTGCACATCCGCCCGGCGGTCGTGGAGTCCAGTGGCGAGTCACCCGGCGATCCGGCGCGCCTCGCAGCATCGCTGGGCACGGCGGTCCACAACGTCTACGCCGCCTCGGAGTTCAGTCTCATCGGCCTGGATTGTTCCCGCGGCTGGCTGCACGTCAACAGCGACTGGGTGATCCTGGAACCGGTGGAGGAGGACTACCGGTCCACGCCTCCGGGATCGGCGTCCCACACGGTGCTGCTGACCAACCTCGCCAACCGGGTCCAGCCGCTGATCCGCTACGACCTGGGTGATTCCGTCCTTGCCAAGCCCGGACCCTGCGAATGCGGCAACCCGCTGCCCGCCGTCCGGGTGGCCGGCCGGCGCGACGACGTGCTGCACTTGGACACCGCCGCCGGCGGCACGGTGAGCGTCCTGCCGCTGGCCATCACGGCCCCGATAGACGACGCGGCCGGGGTGCACCGCTGTCAGCTGGTCCAGACCGGACCCGCGACCCTGCGGGTCCGGCTTGAACTGGAGCCCGTTACCGCGCCGGATGAGGTATGGCACGACGTGGCAGCCAAGCTCGCCGGTTTCCTGGCCGGCCAGGGCCTGGCGAACGTCGAGCTGGTCCGGGCCGAGGAACCTCCGGAGCAGCACGCGAAGAGCGGCAAGTTCCACCAGGTCATCGCCCTGAAGCCGGCCGGGGCAGCGCCTAGACGACCCGGCGGCCCCTAGCCGGCCAGGCGGCCCTAGAAGAACATCGGCGGGGCGTCCAGCACGGTCTCGTCCACCCGGCGGGCCTCCCACTGGCTGAACGGCGTGTCCAGTTCGTACTTGCCCTGCCGGGTGCGCAACAGGGTGCGGATTTCGGCGTTGTCCGGGTTGTTCAGCGACTCGAAGTACTCCACCGACCAGTGGAACCAGCGCATGCAGAACAGCCGCATGGTCAGGCCGTGCGTGACGAACAGGGCGTTCGGCGCGTAGCCCGGCCTGGACCAGTGCCGGTAGAGGGTCTCCATAAACGAGGAGATCCGGTCATAGACGTCCGAGCCCGATTCGCCTTCCCGGAAGCGGTAGAAGAAGTGGCCGTAGGCGTTGCGGAGCTCCTTCTGGTCCTCGATGTCGTCGGCGATCTGGAAGTTCGCCCAGTCCTGCTCGCGCAGCCGGGGTTCTTCGATCACGCGTTCGGTCAGGGACCCCAGCCGCAGTGCCTCGAGCGTCTGGTAGGCCCGAAGGTAGGGGGAGACGTAGACGCACACCTTTTGCCCGTCCAGCTCCCGCCGCAGCCGTTCGCCCGCGGCCGTGGCCTGCTCGACGCCCAGCGGGGTCAGCGGGATCCGGTAATCGGGCACCCGGTTGTAGATGGAGGTGTCGGCATTGGCCGCGGACTGGCCGTGCCGGATCATGAAGATTTTCCCGGGTGCACTCACAGGCCCAGCATAGGCACGTGCAGTCAACTCCCGGCTACGGCAGGCAAGATAGAACCATGTTGGTTCCCTCCCGCCGCCGGCTGCGGCTAGAAGTCTGGATCGTCCTGGGGCTCTCCCTCGGGCAATCGGCGGTGTACTCGGTGGTGCAGCTGCTGGACAAACTGACCCGGGCGCCGCTGGCGCAGGGCACCTCGACGCTGAACCGCTCGCAAAGCAGCCGCGAATACTTCGACCTCACCTACCAGCTGCTGGACATCATCTTCGCCCTTGTGCCGGTGCTGCTGGTGCTCTATTTCCTGACCGAACACCGGCCCGCCGGCCTGGCCGCCGGCGGCGGCTCGGCGTTCCGGAAGCTGGGCTTCAACTTCTCCCGGCCCGGCAAGGACCTGCTCCAGGGCCTGGGCCTCGCGGCCGTGATCGGGATACCGTCGCTGGGCCTCTACGCGGCCGGGCGGGCGCTGGGGATCACGACGGCGATCATCCCCAGTGCGCTGGACTCCTACTGGTGGACCATTCCGGTGTTGATTCTCTCCGCGATCCGGCACGGAATCGTGGAGGAAGTCATTGTGGTGGGCTACCTGCTGGACCGGCTCGGCAAGTTCGGCTGGGGCATGCCGCTGGCCATCTTCGCCAGCTCGATGCTGCGAGGCAGCTACCACCTCTACCAGGGCTTCGGGCCCTTCATCGGCAACGCGGTCATGGGCGTGGTGTTCGCGCTGATCTACACGAAGACGCGCCGGGTGATGCCGCTGGTAATCGCGCACGCACTGCTGGACATCGTCGCTTTCGTCGGCTTCAGCCTCTTCGGCAAAGCGGTCGGCCTGGGCTGAGACGGCACCAACGCCCACGCATCAAAGCGTTGCCTTCAAGGGCCGCGCCGGGAGGTTGTTAAGGAGATTCGGCCGCCAGCGGTGGGTGGCGTCGTTGACACCCACTGCTGGCGGCCGAAGTTTTTGGGGGGAGGAAGTGTCAGATAACGACGGCCCCGGAGTCGGTTTCGAAGGTGACGGACATGATTCCCGGCGTCCCGTGCGGGGCGAGCCAGTTGACGTCCACATCCTCCAGCGGCTTCTCCACCGGTTCACCCAGCCACTCGGTGACACGCTCGGCGGAACCGGCGATCGTGAGCGCGGACATCTTGACGCTGCTGGGGTAGGCATTGGACGGGTGCAGGGCCGGATCGCCCTCCCACTTGAGCATGTAGGGCACCTGCGGATCCGCGATCAGGCCCAGGATGCCGATCTGCTTCCAGACCAGTTCGCGGCCGTCCGGGAACTTGCGGTTGCCGTTGACCGCCGAGCGGCCCAGGCGTTCCTCGAAGGGGGCCAGGTCGTCCACCTCGACGCACCAGCCCATCCAGCCGCCGCCGGCGGCGGAGCGGGCCCGGACGGCCTGGCCGAAGGGTGCCTTGTCCGACGCCGGGTGGTCCAGGACCTCCACGACCTCCAGGTATTTGTGCCCCGCGAGCGGAATAATCATGTTGCGGGTCCCGAACCTGGGGTGTACTCCGCCCTTGACGGCTTCGACCCCGAGGGCGGACGCAATACGGTCGGTGGTGGCGGTGAGGCCATCTTGTTCACAGGCGTAAGAGACGTGATCCATGCGCATGCCATCATCTTGGCACTTTGTGATGAAGCTCTCAGCTTAGGCTGCCCTAACCTGCCCCGTGGGGTCTTTTGGCGGCGGTCCAGTCCGTCCGGTGCCACCGTTGCGCCGCTTCATGTTCGTCACAAAGCTATCCAGCGGCCGGATCGCCTTCCTAGACTGAAGCAAGGTCATGAGTGCCAGCACCAAGCCCCGGCTTGCTGGCCGGCAACCCTCCTTGCGCGGTGGGGTGCCCCGGGTGAAGACCTGGCCGTCCGGCGCCCGCCGGGAGGCAAGCGCGGCGCCAGCGCCGTTCCGGCCCCAAGCGGCCAGGGACGGCCTGTGCCCAGTCACTCAGGAGTACACCGATGTCCAGCGCCTGGTCCTTTGAAACCCGCCAGATCCACGCCGGCCAGGAGCCGGATTCCGCCACCGGCGCCCGGTCGCTGCCGATCTACCAGACGACGTCGTTCGTCTTCCCCAGTGCGGAAAGCGCCGCGAACCGCTTCGCCCTGGCCGAACTCGCCCCCATCTACACCCGGATCGGCAACCCCACCCAGGACGCGGTGGAACAGCGGGTCGCGAGCCTCGAGGGCGGGCTTGGCGCGCTCCTGCTCAGCTCCGGGCAGGCCGCCGAGACCTTCGCGATCCTGAACGTCGCCGAGGCCGGGGACCACGTTGTGGCCAGCCCCAGCCTCTACGGCGGAACCTACAACCTGCTGGCCCACACCTTGAAGAAGTTCGGCATCGCCGTGACCTTCGTGGCGGACCCGGACAACCTTGAGCAGTGGCGGGACGCCGTGCAGCCGAACACCAAGTTGTTCTTCGGCGAGGTGGTCTCCAACCCCCGCCAGGACGTGCTGGACATTGAGGGCGTGGCGGATGTGGCCCACCGGGCCGGTGTGCCGCTGATCGTGGACAATACCCTTTCCACTCCGTACCTGATCCGGCCGATCGAGTGGGGCGCCGACGTCGTGGTCCACTCGGCCACCAAGTACCTCGGCGGCCACGGCGCCGCGATCGCCGGAGTGATCGTGGACTCCGGCAACTTCGACTTCGGCAAGGACCCGGAGCGCTTCCCGGGCTTCAACACCCCGGACCCCAGCTACAACGGCCTGGTCTACGCCCGCGACCTCGGCGCCGACGGCGCACTGGGCGCGAACCTGTCCTTCATCCTCAAGGCCCGGGTCCAGCTGCTTCGCGACCTCGGCTCGGCCGTTTCGCCGTTCAACGCCTTCCTCATCGCGCAGGGCATCGAGACGCTGAGCCTGCGGATGGAACGTCACGTCGCCAATGCCACCCGGGTGGCCGAATGGCTGGAGGCCAGGGACGACGTCGACTCCGTCGCCTACGCAGGCCTCCCGTCGAGTCCCTGGTATGAGCGGGGCCGCAAGTACGGCCCGAAGGGCACCGGCGCCGTCGTCTCCTTCAACATCGGCGGGGGAGCGGAAGCCGGCAAGCGCTTCGTCGACGCCCTCGAACTGCACTCGCACGTGGCGAACATCGGCGACGTGCGCTCGCTGGTCATCCACCCGGCGTCGACCACGCACAGCCAGCTCACCCCGGAGCAGCAGGCAGTTGCGGGCGTGAACCCGGGACTGGTCCGGCTCTCGGTGGGGCTCGAACACATCGATGACATCATCGCGGACCTCGACGCCGGTTTCCGGGCGGCCAAGGAGGCCTAGACCGAAGCCCACGCCGAATTTCCCCACCTTTGCGGGGCCGACGCCGGGAATCGCCGACACTTTGGGTCGACCCGCCGGACACGACCATCAAAGGTGGGGAAACTGCGGTGCTGACGCGTCCGGCTGTCACACAGCCGTCACAATCTTCGCGCTTCCGCCGCCGTGTTTCGTAGAATCGAGGCAGGTCATGAGTGCCAGTGACAGCCCCGGCTTGCTGGCCGGCAACCCTCCATTTTGCGGCGGGGTGCCCCGGGTGAAGACCTGGCCTGTCGGTCAGCTGACGGCGGGCAAGCGCGAAGACAGGTCCTCACATGACGATTTCCGTCACCCGCACGGGTGCACCCGAATGCAAAGCCCCCCGCGCCGCCGAGCCCGAGGCCGTCCCCGACGGCACGGTGCGGCGCCTCCCGGTCGGTTCCCTTGAGCTGGAATCCGGTGCCATCCTGCCGGAGGTCACCCTCGCCTTCGAGACCTGGGGGACGCTGAACGCCGATGCCTCCAATGCTGTGCTGATCGAGCACGCCCTCACCGGGGACACGCACGTCACCCGCGGTGCCGGCGAAGAGCCGGGCTGGTGGGAGCAGCTGGCCGGCCCCGGCGCCCCGGTGGATACAGACAAGTACTTCGTGGTGTCGATCAACATTCTGGGCGGCTGTTATGGATCCACCGGGCCCTCGACGCCGGCCCCCGACGGCCGGCCCTGGGGCTCGCGCTTCCCGCTGGTGACCCTCCGTGACAGCACCGCCGCCGAGGCCCGGCTCGCCGATGCGCTCGGGATCGGCAGCTGGTACGCCGTGCTCGGCGGCTCGCTCGGAGGAGCGCGGGCGCTGGAGTGGGCGGTCAGCTACCCCGAGCGGGTGCGGCGCTGCGCCGTGATTTCGGTGGGCGCCAGCAGCACCGCCGAGCAGATCGCCTTCGCCCAGGCCCAGACCCTGGCGATTCGGCAGGACCCCAGCTTCAGCGGCGGCGACTACTACGGCGGCCCGGAACCGCACGCGGGGCTGGCCCTGGCGCGCCGGATCGCGCACATCACCTACCGGTCCGCCGCGGAGCTGGACGGCCGCTTCGGCCGCAACGCCCAGGAAGCGGAGGCGCCGCTGGCAGCCGGGTCGCTGGCCGGCCGGGGCCGGTACCAGGTCGAGAGCTACCTGGACCACCAGGGCCACAAGCTGGTGCGCCGCTTCGACGCCAATAGCTATATCGCGATCACCGAAGCGCTGATGAGCCACGATGTCGCCCGCGGCCGCGGGAGCCTGGAAGAGGCCGTCTCGCGGGCCACCGCGGAGTTCTTCATCGCCGCGGTGGACTCGGACCGCCTGTACTTCCCGGCCCAGTCGCTCCACCTCGCCCGCGCCCTGCCCGGCGACGTCCCGGTGCACATCATCGAGGCCCCGATCGGCCACGACGGCTTCCTGACCGAAATCGGCCAGCTCAGCGGGCAGCTCCGGGGCCGCTTCTTCGCCTAGTCGCCAGCGCCGAGTGTGCATTTTTGCAGATGCCCTCTGCGCGATTAGTCGTTGAGCCTGCCGCGGCGGCAGGCCATACTCGTGGAGAATGACGGCGTGTGTCCCACCTCACACGCGTGTTATCAACCCAATGGTCCACAGGGTGTCGACGGCGACACCGAAGGAGTACTTATGAGCATGAATAACGCCGCCGCGAGGCGCGCAGGCGAGCCCGACGCCAAGTCGTCTGGCCTCAAGAAGGTCGTAGCGGCCTCCATGGCCGGCACGGTAGTCGAGTGGTATGAATTCTTCCTCTACGCCTCTGCCGCCACGCTGGTCTTCGGCAAGATGTTCTTCCCCAACTCCGGAACGGAGCTTGACGGCATCATCGCGGCCTTCCTGACCTACGCTGTCGGCTTTGTCGCCCGCCCGATCGGCGGTATCGTCTTCGGCCACTTCGGCGACAAGTTCGGCCGTAAGCAGTTGCTGCAGCTGAGCATCATCCTGGTGGGCGTGTCCACCTTCCTGATGGGCTGCCTCCCGAGCTTCGCGCAGATCGGCTACTGGGCACCGGCCCTGCTGGTGTTCCTGCGCTTCGCCCAGGGCTTCGCCGTCGGCGGTGAATGGGGCGGCGCCGTCCTGCTCGTCGCCGAGCACAGCCCCAGCAAGTCCCGCGGCTTCTGGGCGAGCTGGCCGCAGTCCGCGGTCCCGCTGGGCAACCTGCTCGCCACCGGAGTCCTCTTCGTGCTGTCCTCTACCCTGTCGTCGGCTGACTTCCTCGGCTGGGGCTGGCGGGTCGCGTTCTGGCTCTCGGCCGTGATCGTCATCATCGGCTACTACATCCGCACCAAGGTTCAGGACGCCCCGATCTTCCTGGAGGCGCGCAAGGAAGTCGTCGAAGAGAACAAGGGCTACGGCGTCGCCGAAGTCTTCCGCCGCTACCCCCGCGGCGTGTTCACCGCGATGGGCCTGCGCTTCGCGGAAAACGTCCTCTATTACCTGGTGGTCACCTTCTCGATCACCTACCTCAAGGTGATCGTGCAGGCCGACACGGCGCGAATCCTGCTCCTGCTGCTGGTCGCGCACGCCATCCACTTCGCCGTCGTGCCCATGGTGGGCCGCCTCTCGGACCGCCTCGGCCGCAAGCCCGTCTACATGTCCGGCGCCGTACTCGGCGCGACCTGGGGCTTCTTCGCCTACCCGATGATGGACACCAAAAACGACCTCATCATTCTCGCGGCGATCACCATCGGCCTGCTCTTCCACGCGCTGATGTACGCCGGGCAGCCGGCCATCATGGCGGAGATGTTCCCGACCCGGATGCGGTACTCCGGCGTCTCGCTGGGTTACCAGGTGACCTCGATCGTGGCCGGCTCGCTCGCCCCGATCATCGCCACGGCGCTGCTGAGCCAGTACAAGTCCTCCGTTCCGGTGGCTGTGTACCTGCTGATCGCCTGCGCGATCACCGCCGTCGCGGTCTTCTTCCTCAAGGAAACCCGCGGAATCTCGCTGCACGACGTCGACGCCGCCGACGCGCAGGGCACCGCCGACCTGGTTGCCGCCGGCAAGCGGTAACCGGCACGACTATCGGGCAGGGAGGGCCTGCCCAGGCACGGCACCACTGCTGCCCGGGTCCGCACTTCGTGCGGGCACGGGCAGCCGCCGTTTAAGCCACGCGACGCCGGGATCGGCTCCGGTCGGGTCCTGATCCCGACGACGTCGGTCCTGCGGAGGGCGCATCCCTGGACCCCCAACCGGATGCACTTCGCCGTGGCCCAGCTATCGCGCAACCACCGGTCGTGGGAGTATCACGATGAGCAGCGTCGCGAATGGTCCGATAAAAAGCGAGACGAAAAACCACGCAAGCCGGCTCCGGTTCTTCTGTTCGGCCAATCCGGCGTTGATCAGCGCGATGGCGAACCACATGCCGCCCCCATTGACATAGTTGCTATCCATGGGCCCACTTAACCACGTTTGGACTGTGGCACTCGGTATCAGTCCCACGTCGGGGGCAGGAAAAACAACCGCACCGCGGGTTGCCTCGGCGAAGTTTCCGCACGGGCGACACGGACTACGACAACAGGTAAATGCCTGGCGGCCCATGTCGTCTTCGGGCACGAAGACGCTGTCCTCCTGCAGCTGCGCCGAGGAACTGGGTAGCTTGACGGGTATTGGGGTAGGGCGGCCGCCGGCCCCGTATTCCTTGCGGGCACCCCTGAGTGATCCCCCTACCGCAGGCAAGAGCGTTTTGGCTGCCGGGAAGTGTCCGTGGCCTCGGCTGGCAGCCGCTGCGGCTGATTCCGTGGTCCACCGTGGGAGCAACGGCAGGGATCGGCCGTTGGGCGGTCCGCAGGGACGTCTTTTCCCCGGGCTCCGCAACGACCTCCGCCCGACCGCCAGCTGAGGGACGGACTTAAGCGCGCCCCCGGGGCCGGTCGCTCAACGCTGGCAACCGCCGTGAGCGCTGCCGGCCCTGCTCAGCCGGCGAGCGCGTCCTGGCGTTCGGCGATCTCGGTCCTGACGGCCGCCAGCACGGCCTGCACCGTTGCCGAGCGCAGCGATTCGGCCCGCGCGACCGCCCAGATCGGCAGCTGCCGCTGGAAGTCGTCCGGCAGGACCGGCAGGAACCCGGGCTTCCCGACGACGAGGAAATTCGGCAGCAGCCCAATCCCGGCGGCACGGCGGACGGCCTCCAGCTGGGCGAAGATGCTGGTGGCCTGGAAGCTGGAGCGCGGCATCGGCAGTTGGGTGGAGCGATGGCCGAGTTCGGCGACCTGCAGGGCGGACTCCACGTAGGAAACAAATCCGTGCTGCCGGACGTCATCGAGCGTCTCCGGCAGCCCGTGCTCCTGCGCGTACTCCGGGCTCGCGTACAGCCGCAGGAAGTAGTTGGACAGGAAGATGGTCTGCGCGTTGCTGACCTCCAGGTTGCCCACCACCACCTCCAGGTCCACCCCGGAGCGGTTCTGGCTGACCTTGCGGGTGGCGCTGAGCATCTCCACGTTCAACAGCGGGTGTTCCTGCTGCATCCGGACCAATGCCGGAGCGACGAATTCGGCGCCGAAACCGTCCGGGGTGCTGATCCTGACCAGCCCGGAGAGTGCGTCCCCGCTCCGGGCGATCCGGCCGGAGAGGGCACCCAGGGTGCCTTCGATCGCCTCCGCGGCCGCCACCGCCTCGGAACCGAGGTCGGTGAGCTCCCAGCCGTGCGGGCTGCGCTCCAGCGTCCGGCCGCCCAGCTGCTTGTCCAGGGCGAGGATCCGCCGGGAGATGGTGGTGTGTGTGGTGCCCAGGGTCTCGGCGACGGCGTTGAACCGGCCCAGCCGGGCCACCGTCAACAGGATCAGCAGGTCATCCGGGCTCGGGAGCCGTTTCAAGTCCACCCTCTGCCCTTTCACGTCAGTGTGCATCAATGCACATAGCATCTTTACTTTTTCCCCTTGATTGCACTGTATCAGGGTGTGATGGTTGACACAGAACGTCCGGCGGCTGCGCCGGACTCGATGCGAAGCAAAGGAGCTTATGCCATGGCAGTTGTCGCGTGGATCGGATTGGGAAACATGGGCGGGTTCATGTCGGTGAACCTGGCCAAGGCCGGAAACGAGGTCCGCGGCTTCGACCTGAACCCGGAGGCAGTCGCGGCCGCCGAGGTCGGGGGCGTCAAGCCCGCCGGCAGCATCGCCGAGGCCGTGGAGGGTGCCGACGTCGTCTTCACCATGCTGCCAAAGGGCGAGCACGCCCGCGCTGTGTACCTCGGCGAGGACGGCGTGCTGGCTCACGCGGACACCAAGACCCTGCTGGTGGACTCCTCCACAATCGACATCGCCTCGGCCCAGGCGCTGCACGACGCTGCGGCCGAGGCCGGCTTCCGATTCGTCGACGCACCCGTCTCGGGCGGGATGAGCGGGGCCAAGGCCGCCACCCTGACGTTCATGATCGGCGGCGAAGCCGGCGCCGTCGCCGACGCCACCGAATACATCCGCCCGATGGCCGGCAACATCATCCCCACCGGCGGCGCCACCACCGGCCAGGCCGCCAAGATCTGCAACAACCTGATGCTCTTCATCAACCTGGCCTCCACCGCGGAAGGCGCCGTCCTGGCCGACCGCCTGGGCCTGGACAAGCAGGTCTTCTGGGACATCGCCTCCGTCTCCTCCGGCGACAGCTGGGCGCTGCGCACCTGGTACCCGGTCGCCGGCGTCGTACCCACCGCGGCCTCGAACAACGACTTCGCCCCGACCTTCACGGCAGAGCTCGCCAACAAGGACATCGGCCTGGCCATCAGCGCCGCCCGCGACACCGACACGCCGCTGGAAATCGGCGAGCACGTCCAGCAGCTGTTCCAGCGGCTCATCGACGCCGGCCAGTCCGGCACCGACTGCTCCGCAATCGTCAAGCTGGTCGACGGCTCCTTCGAATCCGCCAAGTAGCCCCAACCTTTAAGAAAGAGACCCGACCCATGGAACGCATTCCGCACTTCATCAACGGCGCCCTGGTGTCCGACGCCGAGCGCTACGGCCCCGTCTTCAACCCCGCCACCGGCGAGCAGGAAAAGGAGGTAGCGCTCGCCTCCGCGGCCCGCGTCGAGGAAGCCATCGCCGCCGCCCGCGCCGCCCTGCCCGGCTGGCGCGCCACCAGCCTGGCCAAGCGCACCGGCATCTTCTTCAAGGTCCGTGAACTGCTCATGCAGCGCCGGCCCGAGCTGGCCGCCCTGCTGACCAGCGAACACGGCAAGGTCCTCTCGGACGCCGAGGGCGAAATCACCCGGGGCCTGGAGAACATCGAATTCGCCACCGGGCTCTCCCATGCACTCAAGGGCGAACGCTCCGAACAGGTCTCCGGCGGCGTCGACGTCCACTCCGTCCGCCAGCCGGTCGGCGTCGTCGCCTGCATTACGCCGTTCAACTTCCCGGCCATGGTGCCGCTGTGGATGATCGGCAGCGCCCTGGCCTGCGGCAACACCGTGCTGCTCAAGCCGAGCGAAAAGGACCCCTCCTCCGCCATTTTCATCGCGCAGGTCTTCGCCGAGGCCGGCCTGCCCGCCGGCGTGCTCAACGTGGTGCACGGTGACAAGGAAGCCGTCGACGTGCTGCTCGAGCACCCGGACGTGAAGGCCGTCAGCTTTGTGGGCTCGACACCGATCGCCCAGTCCATCTACAAGCGCGCCGCCGACCACGGCAAGCGCGTCCAGGCTCTTGGCGGGGCCAAGAACCACATGGTGGTGCTCCCGGACGCGGACCTGGACATGGCCGCCGACGCCGCTGTCTCCGCCGCCTACGGCTCCGCGGGGGAGCGCTGCATGGCCGTCAGCGTCCTGGTCGCCGTGGGGAACATCGCGGACGACCTGGTGGGAGCGATCAAGACCCGGATGGCCACCCTGAAAATCGGTCCCGGCACGGACCCGCCGTCCCAGATGGGCCCGCTCATTACCGCCGAACACCGCAACAAGGTTGCCTCCTACGTGGCCGGTGCCGCGGACGAGGGCGCCTCCGTGGTGGTGGACGGCCGCGAGCAGGAGTTCGACTCCAACGGCTTCTTCATCGGCGTCAGCCTGATCGACCACGTCAAGCCCGGCATGAAAGTCTACGACGACGAGATCTTCGGCCCCGTGCTCTCGGTGGTCCGGGTCGAGAGCTATGCCGACGCCGTCACATTGGTCAACGAGAACGAATTCGGCAACGGCGTGGCAATCTTCACCCGCGACGGCGGCGCTGCCCGCCAGTTCGAGTTCGACGTCGAAGCCGGCATGGTGGGCGTCAACGTGCCGATCCCGGTGCCGGTCGGCACCTTCTCGTTCGGCGGCTGGAAGAACTCGCTCTTCGGCGATACGCACATGTACGGCCCGGAAAGCATCCGCTTCTACACCCGCGGCAAGGTAGTCACCACCCGCTGGCCGGATCCGTCCACTTCGGTGATCGACCTCGGCTTCCCGCAGGTCGACTAGGTCCTAGCCCTCCCCAACAACAGCAACGCGGGGTCACTTCGCGCCCATCCAGGAGTGGATTATGGGCGCGAAGTGACCCCGCGTTGGTGTGTAGTGGGCCGGGCTAGCCCTTCATGATCTCCGCGCGCTGGGCCATGTAGTCCTCCATGGCGAGCTCTCCGTTGCTGTACTTCTGGTCCAGCTCGGCGAGCTTGCGTGCCCGGAAGCCCTGCGGGCCCGACGGCGCCGGGGGCACCTCCGGGGCGGCGGGGGCCGGCATCGGCGTCGGCGCCGGCGGCTGCCACTGCTGCGGGGGCTCCGGCCGCCACTGCTGTGGCGGGGCGGCCTGCGGCGGGTTGTTCAAATACTCGGGGCTGTCCTCGTAGGGGACCGGGTACTGCGGGTTGCCCGGATACTGCGGGTTGCCGGGGTATTGCTGGTTCGCGGGGGGCTGCGGGGCGCCCAGCTGGCCGAAACCGCCAAAGTAGTCCCGCTGGGTGAAGCCGTCCCGGGGCTGGTTGCTTTGCTGGCCGGGAAACTGGCCCGGATAGCCGCCCGGGAACCCGCCCGGCGCACCCGGATCCTGGTTCCGCCCGCGGACCGACTTCCGGTACAGGCGCATTGCCGCCGGGATCAGGAAGGACAACAGAATGATCCAAAAGAAAATACTCACGGTACCGGGCCTCTCAAAAGGTGTCTTTCCAGCTTAACGCGCATGCTCCGCCCGGGGTGCCGCCAGCCGGATCCGGCTGACCGGCCCGCGCCGCTCAGGGCCGCAGCGCGTCCTCGGCGCCGGGCGGGCCCTCGCCCGAACCGAGCGGGACTCCGGGGCCGAACACCGGGCCGGCCAGCGGGCGCTTGGCGGTGATGCCGTCGCCGGAGGACCGGTGCCGGAGCCGGCGGACCACCCACGGAACAAAATGTTCCCGGGCCCAGATGAGATCCCCGGTGCGCGCCTCCCGCCAGGTGCGCTGCGGCAGGGGCTTCGGGGAGAGCGGTTCGAGGGTGTGCTGCACGTTCAGCGAATCCAGCACCATGGCCGCAATCGTGTGGTGGCCCAGCGGCGAGAAGTGCAGCCGGTCCGCATCCCACATCTGCGGGTCGTTGAGCTGGCGCAGGGACCACATGTCGGCAATCACGGCATCGTGCCGGGCGGCTACGGTGCGCAGGTTCTCGTTGTAAATCGCCACCTTGCTGCGGATCCGTCCCAGCACCGTCGAGCCGGTATCCGGGCCGTTGAACAGGACCACCGTGGCGCCGCCGAGGCTCAGGATCTGCACCACGGAGTCCAGCCGTTCGGCGAGGACGTCCGGGTCGCCGCCGGGCCGGATCAGGTCGTTCCCGCCCGCGGACAGGGTCACCAGGTCCGGCTTCAGCGAGAGGCAATGGGCCAGCTGCTGGTCCACGATCTGCTGCAGGAGCCGGCCCCGGACAGCGAGGTTGGCGTAGGCGAAATCCTCGTGGCCGCGGCCCAGCTCCTCCGCCACCCGGTCCGCCCAGCCGCGGTGACCCCCGGGGCTCGCCGGTTCGGGATCGCCGATTCCCTCGGTGAAGGAGTCGCCCATGGCCACGTAGCGCGTCCAGGGATGGTTGAGGGTCCGGTCCGGGTAGTTGTCCGTCGGTTCTATTTCGCTCACCTTCATATCCTGCACTCTTCCCGCAAAGCGACGCCACCGAATCTTGTTACTGATAGGTAACTGTAAGAATGGAGCCATGACTGAAGCCCCGTCCTATCCCGCTGCCTTTCCCACCCCCGTCGTCCTCTGGTCCCGGCCGGAGGAGGCCCGCGCCGGCAGGCCCCTGCTGGTGCTGCTGCACGGGTACGGGGCCAATGAACAGGATCTGCTCAGCCTGGCGGACATGCTGCCGGAGGACTTCGTGGTGGCTTCGCTGCGGGCCCCGCTGGTTTCCGGACCGGGCTTTACCTGGTTTCCGCTGACGGCATCCATTGACTACTCGCTCGACGCCGTCAAACAGGCCTCCGCGTACGCGCAGGACTGGATCGACTCGGTCAGAGCGAACCATTCTTCGGTGACCCTGCTCGGATTCTCTATGGGCATGGCGATGGCCACCACGCTGCTGCGGCAGCGGCCGGACGGCTACGCCGCAGTCGTTGGACTCTCAGGCTTCGCCGTCGACGCCGCCGGGGACCCGACCTTCCGCGACGCCGAGCTGGACGGGACGGTGCCAATGTTCTGGGGCCGCGACCAGCAGGACCCGGTGATCACCCCGGACAAGATCGAGTTCACCATGGGCTGGGTCCGCAAACACGTGAAGCTCACCAAGGTGCTGTATACGGGCATGTGGCACGGCATCAACCAGCAGGAGATCGGCCACGTCGGCGAATTCCTCACCCACGAGGTCCTCAACAACCGGGCCAAGCCGGGCAGCTAGGCTCCAGAGGGCGTGACGATCCGGACGGTCTGGCCGTTCACGGTGACGGTGTCGCCGTGGTGCAGCTGGCGGCCGCGGCGGTCGTCGATCTCGCCGTTGACCTTGACCAGCCCGTTCTTGACCAGGTCTGCGGCCTCCACTCCGTCCTCGACCAGGTTGGCCAGCTTCAGCAGCTGGCCCAGCCGGATCATGTCGTCGCGGATGGGAATGTCTTCAATTTCCGGGTTGCTCATACAAGCAATAATGCCTGACCAAAGGTGGCACCAATGACCCACACACCGCGGATTCCCCTGCCCGTCGGATTGCTCCTCGCCGTGGCGGCCGGACTCTTCGTCCCCGTCCAGGGCCGGATCAACGGCGCCCTGGGAACTGTCCTGGCCGACGGCCTCGCCGCTGCGGTGGTCAGCTTCAGTGTGGGACTGGCACTGATGATCGTCGTCTCCCTGGTTTTGCCGAGGGGGCGCGCCGGGCTGGCGGAAGTCCTCCCGGCGCTGCGGGAACGACGTTTCCCGCGCTACTACGTGCTGGCCGGGGGCATCGGCGCGTTCTTCGTCTTCGCCCAGTCCTTCACCGTGGGGCTGCTCGGCGTTGCCTTGTTCACCGTCGCAGCGGTGACCGGACAGACCCTCAGCGGGCTGCTGGTGGACCGGATGGGAATCGGTCCGGCCGGCAGGAGGCCGGTCACCGGCATCCGCGTGCTCGGCAGTGTGCTGACCGTCGCCGCCGTCGCCTGGGCCGTCTCGCCCCGCTTCGACGGCAGCGCGGCGGGCGGTGCCTCCGCGGCCGCCGGCCCGGCGCAGCTGCTGGTCCCGGTGCTGCTGCCGGTGCTCGCCGGCTTCCTGATGAGCTTCCAGCAGGCGATGAACGGCACGGCCACCGTGAGCTACGGCACGCCCATCACCGCCACACTGGTGAACTTCATCGCCGGAACCGTGGTGCTTTGGCTCGCCTTGCTGATCAAACTGGCCGTCGCCGGGCCTGGCCATGGCCTCCCGGGGGAGTGGTGGTACTACCTGGGCGGGCCGATGGGCTGCATCTTCATCGGTGTCGCCGCCTTCCTGGTCCGCAGCCTCGGGGTCCTGGTCACCGGGCTCGGCATGATCGCGGGCCAGCTGCTGGGCTCGCTCGGCCTTGACCTGGTACTGCCGGCACCCGGCACCGTCGTCGCGCTCCCCACCGTGCTGGGCACACTGCTGACGCTGGCCGCCATCGTTCTGGCCAGCCTGCCCTGGTCCCGCGGCGCCCTCAAGACGTAGCAGCGCGGGTAGGCTAGGAGTTTGCATTACACCGTCCGCAACACCCCGCCCGGCATCCAGCCGGTGACCGGGGCAGACAGCACGGACCGCACCCAGCGGCCCTGTAGAAATTGGAGTTCCCATGGCAGCAAAATCCGTACTCGACCAGATCATTTCCCTCGCCAAGCGCCGGGGTTTCGTCTTCCAGGCCGGTGAAATCTACGGTGGCTCCCGTTCTGCCTGGGACTACGGCCCCCTCGGCGCCGAGCTGAAGGAAAACATCAAGCGCCAGTGGTGGCAGTCCGTGGTCCGCGGCCGCGAAGACGTCGTCGGGCTGGACTCCTCGGTAATCCTGCCCCGCCAGGTCTGGGAGGCCTCCGGACACGTCGAGGTCTTCTCCGACCCGCTGGTGGAGTGCCTCTCCTGCCACAAGCGCTACCGCGCGGACCACCTCGAGGAAGAATACGAGGAGAAGAAGGGCCGCCCCGCCGAGAACGGCCTCAAGGACATCGCCTGCGCCAACTGCGGCACCCGCGGGCAATGGACCGAACCGCAGGAATTCTCCGGCCTGCTCAAGACCTACCTGGGCCCGGTGGCCAGCGAAGAGGGCCTGCACTACCTGCGGCCCGAGACCGCGCAGGGCATTTTCGTGAACTTTTCCAATGTGCTCACCACCTCGCGGAAGAAGCCGCCGTTCGGCATCGGCCAGATCGGCAAGTCCTTCCGGAACGAGATCACCCCGGGCAACTTCATCTTCCGTACCCGCGAGTTCGAGCAGATGGAGATGGAATTCTTTGTGGAGCCCGGCACCGACGAGCAGTGGCACCAGTACTGGATGAAGGAACGCATGTCCTGGTACACCGGCCTGGGCATCCGTGAGGAGAACCTGCGCTTCTTCGAGCACCCGCTGGAGAAGCTGAGCCACTACTCCAAGGGCACCACGGACATCGAATACCGCTTCGGTTTCTCCGGCTCCGAGTGGGGCGAGCTGGAAGGCATTGCCAACCGTACGGACTTCGACCTCTCCACGCACTCGAAGGCCTCCGGCCAGGACCTGAGCTACTTCAACCAGGCCACCAACGAGCGCTACACCCCGTACGTGATCGAACCCGCCGCCGGCCTCACCCGCTCCTTCATGGCCTTTATGATCGACGCGTACACCGAGGACGAGGCCCCCAACTCCAAGGGCGGCGTGGATGTCCGCACCGTGCTCAAGCTCGACCCGCGCCTGGCCCCGGTCAAGGCCGCGGTACTCCCGCTGAGCCGCAACGAGGACCTGTCCCCGAAGGCCAAGGACCTCGCCGCGCAGCTGCGCAAAAACTGGAACATCGACTTCGACGACGCCGGCGCCATCGGCCGCCGCTACCGCCGGCAGGATGAGATCGGTACGCCGTTCTGCATCACGGTCGATTTCGACACCCTGGAGGACCAGGCCGTCACCATCCGCGAACGCGACACCATGAGCCAGGAACGGGTCTCCCTGGACAAGGTGGAGGGCTACCTGGCCGCACGGCTGATCGGCGCCTGAGCATGGCGATCGAATACCGTGAATGGCGCGAGGGCGATGACCTGGCGCTGCTGGAGATGTGGGGCGGGCCGGAGACGGACCAGGCCCGGCAGTTCCGCGGCGCGCTGGCCCCGTCGGCCAACACGCCGTGGCGGCGCTGCATCGTCGCCGAGGACGTCGTCGACGGGGTCGGGATTCCGGTCGCGGCCGGGGTGGTCCATGAGGCCTCGCTGCACCCGGAACGCCTCTGGGTATACGTTGAGGTGGCCCGGGACCACCGCCGCGCCGGCATAGGTTCGACGCTGCTGGCCATGCTGCGGCATGAGGCGGAACGTTCGCCGTCGGGCGTCTCCCGGCTCCGGACCAAGGTGGCGCCGGGCACCCCGGGTGCCGCCTTCGCCGAGGCGGCCGGCCTCGCCCCCATCCAGCGATCCCGCCTGGTGGTCGTGGAGCCCGGTGCCCTGAAGCTCCCGGTCTTCGGCGACGGCTCCGAGGCCGCGGCCTCGGAGCAGGTGGAGGACCTGGCCACCGGTTCGGTGGAACTGAGCGACGTCGTCGGCCGCTACTACACCGCCGTGCACGACTGGGACAGCCCCGGCGAACTCAGCATCGCCACCGTGCAGCGGCTCTTCCTGGACGACCTGAGCGGCGCCCACGGCGCCATTGTGCTGCGCGCCCCCAAGGCCAGTGCCTTCGGCGCGGGCGTGCCGGCCAGCAAGAAGGGCCGGCTGCAGGCGTTCGCGGTCAGCTACGCCCAGGCCGGCCCGGAAACCGGCGGCCCCGAAGAGGGTCACGCAGCGAGAGCCGGCGAACCCTCGGACGTGTTCGTGGGCCACGACCCGGAGCTGGCCGACGACGAGGCGCGGGCCGCGGTCCGGGACCTGTTGGCGCTGATCGCGTACCAGTACCCGGTGCTGCTGGAACTGGACGATTCGATGTCGGCCCTGCGCGCCGTCGTCGAGCCGCTGCTGGAGAACGGCAAGGCCCGGCAGGCCGGCGCGGACACCCTGGTCGTCTCCGACCCGGCCTAGAACCCAACTGACCCGCAGTTGTTGTCGTTTTGATCCGTCATAACGACAACAACTGCGGGTCAGTGGGGTTTAACCGGGTGAACCGGGCTTATCGCCGCCGGCTGCGGGCGCGCCGCGGACCCTCGGCCTCGTCCAGCTGCTGCCGCTCCTGCTCGGTCGGGGCGCCGCCGCCGAGCGCGGCCGGCATCCACCAGGCGCCCGGCTCGGGGACGAGCGGGAAGTCGGCGATGCCGGCGTCGATCCCGCGCTGGAGGGCCTCCCGCAGCGCCTCGGTGGCCGCAGCGACGTCGAGTCCGGGCCCGGGGGTGAGGGGCTCGCCGACGTGGACGCGGACCGGTGCGCGCCATGCGCGCAGCGGCGAGAAGCCATGGCGCCGGGTCATGATCCGGTGCGCGCCCCAGACCGAGACGGGAATGATCGGGACCCCGGCTTCGGCTGCCATCCGGACGGCGCCGGTTTTGCATTCGCGCACGGTGAAACTGCGGCTGACCCCGGCCTCGGGCAGGATCGCGATGTATTCGCCCTCGCGCAGCTTCTGCACGGCGGCGTCGTAGGCGTGCGCCCCGGTGTCATAGCCGACGACGACGTGCCCGGCGGCGCTCACTGCCGGCCCGGCGAACCAGTGGTCGGCCGCGCCCTGGGTGATCAGGAACCGCATCTGGGCCTTGTTGTGCCGCCAGAGCAGCAGCTCGGCGGCGGCGAAATCAAGGTAGCCGAAATGGGTGATCGCGACGACGGCGCCCGACCCCGGGGTGACACGGCGGTAGCCGGCTTCGGGCGGTGCCGGGGGGAGGTTCTCCCGGCCGGTGACGATCATCCGGATCCGGAAGAGCCAGCGCAACGCCTGGCCGGTCCGGACAATAAGCCGGTAAAACCCGTCGCTGGGCCGCGGCCGCCAGGTGCGCCCGGCCGGCACCTCAGCGGCCGCCCGGGTTCGACCGGTGCTGCCGCCGCGGCGGCCAGGGCAGGAAGCCGGAGGTCGATTCGACGTATTCCTTGTAGCCGGGCCGGGCGGACATGGCCTTCTCGGTCAGCGGCTTGCCGGTCTTGCCGGCCAGCGTCCAGATCATCAGGGCGGGGGAGAGAATGGTCAGCACCCCGGGCCAGGAGTCCGCGGCGACGAGGAACAACCCGGCCCAGACGGCGGCGTCGCCGAAGTAGTTCGGGTGCCGCGTGTAACGCCAGAGCCCGGTGTCCAGGACGGTGCCCCGTTTGGCCGGATCCGCCTTGAACTGAGCCAGCTGCCAGTCGCCGACCGTTTCGAAGACGAAGCCGACAATCCACAGCACGACGCCAAGCAGCGCCAGCCAGCCCAGGGCGCCGGTGCTGAACATACCCACCTGGATGGTGAGTGAAACGAAGAACATGACGATGCCCTGCGGGAGGTACACCCGGCGCAGCGCGTACGTGTTGCGGGAGCCCGGCGCCGAGGAGAGCATGTCCACGTACCGCGGATCCTCCTTTCCGCCGCGGGCGCGGACGCCGATGTGGACGGCCAGCCGGATGCCCCACACCGCCACGAGGGCCAGCAGCAGCAGGCGGCGGCCGGCGTCGCCGTGGCCCGCGGACAGCAGCCAGGAGACGGCGGCCGCCACCACGAAGCCCAGCCCCCACACCGTGTCGATCACCGAGTGGCGGCTCTGGCGGACGGCGACGGCGAACGTTACGGCGAGCAGGGCCAGAAGACCAAGCGCCACCCAGGGCAGGCTGGCCAGGAAAGCGTCCAGCGGGAAGGCCGGCATCAGAGCACCACCGGGAGGCCGGCAGCGGCGGGCAGGACCTGGCGCAGCGCCTCGGTGCCGCGGAGTTCGGTGCCGGCGCTGCTGGCGAAGGAGTCCAGGACGAAACCGTTGGCGAGCGAGTTCCAGAGCCGCACCCGGCGGAACATGAAGTGGCCGGCGCCTGTGAGTGAGACGTAGTCGATCGATCCGGCCACGCCCTCGGCCCGCCGGGCAAAGGCCAGCGAGTTCTTGGGGCTGGTCCAGCGGTCGTCGCTGCCGTGCACGATCAGCACCCGGCGCCCGGCGACGGGTTCCACCGGGGTGGACCGGTCCAGCCAGGGGGCCAGGGCGACGACGGCTTCCACCTGTGGGTCGTCCGCGACGCAGAGCGCCGTGAGGCCGCCCATCGAGTGGCCCAGCAGGTAGACGGGCACGCCGGGGTGCTCGCGGCTGATCTGGGAGAGTGCCCAGCGGGCGTCCTGGACCGGTGACATGTCCGGTCCGTTCCAGCCCCGGTAACGGTTCCGGAGGGTCCAGACGGCCAGGCCGTGGGGGCCGCCCTCGTTCCGGAGAGCCTGCGCGAAGGGCAGCATCCTGGCGGGGCTGAGGTGCCGGGCGCGGACCGCCTCAAAACTGTCCGCGCGGCCGCCGTGCAGCACCAGGGCGACGCCGCGGGTCTCCCCGGACGCGTCGGCGATGCTGAGCTCGGCCCTGGCCGCCGGGCCGGCTCCGGCCCGCTGGTGCTCCCGGTCGTCTGTCTTGCGTCTGGCCACGGTTGTGTCCTCCACCTCGTTGGGTCCCTGCAATTACCAACAATAAGTTGCCCGCGGGCGTTCCCGTCAGCGTTTACCGCCGGGTTTGCCCACGTCTTTCCTCAAGACATTCGCAGCGGCGCCCCTGCGGGATGGGCCCGGCAACGGCGGACCCGGCCGGGCCTCCTGCCGCGTGCCCTGGGGGAGCCGGTCCGGACCCCTTGACGCGGCCGGGGCGGAGGAGTAGGCCTGTGCTCGTAAACCTCCGGGCGCCATGCCGGCTGGGAGCACAGATCACCGTCCGGGTCGGAAACCACGACGAAATCGACGGTACAAAAAATGGATGGAACCGACTTCGGCAGCCTGCGCGAACAAGTGCGCGGGCAAGTCATCACGGCCGGCGACGCGGGCTATGACGAGGCGCGGGCAGTACAAAACGGCATGATCAACAAGCGGCCCGCAGCGGTGGTCCGCGTGTCCCAGACGGCGGACGTGATCGCATCCGTCAACTTCGCCCGGGACAACAGCCTGGCGCTGGCAGTTCGCGGGGGAGGCCACAGCGGACCCGGCTTTGGCACGGCGGATGACGCGTTGGTCATCGACTTTGCCAACACCCGGGGCGTGCGGGTTGATCCTGCAGCCAAAACGGCCCGGACCGAGGCCGGGGCCACCTGGGCGGACTTCAATCACGCCACCCATGCCTTCGGGCTGGCGACCACCGGCGGCGTCGTCGGCTCCACCGGCGTGTCAGGGCTGACCCTCGGGGGAGGCATCGGGTACCTCGACCGGAAATACGGACTCAGCTGCGACAATCTCCTCTCGGCCGACGTCGTCACCGCGGAGGGCAAATTCGTCACGGCCAGTGAAAACGAGCATGACGATCTGTTTTGGGCGTTACGCGGCGGCGGTGGGAACTTCGGCGTCGTGACCTCGCTGGAATTCCGTGTGCATCCCGTGGACATGGTCCACGCCGGCATCGTCATTTTCCCCGGCGAGCACGCCGAAACCGTGGCGAAATTTTACCGGGAGCAACTGGCGGCAGCCCCGGAAGAGTTCGGTGCCTTCCTTGCCTTCCACCAGGGGCCGCCCGTCCCGTTCCTGCCAGAGGAATGGCACGGCAAGCCCGTGTGCATTGTGGTCGGGATGTGGACCGGTGACCCCGCCGAGGGTCCCGCCCGGTGGCAGCCCTTCCTTGATGCCGCCCCGGTGGCCGGATCCATGGTGGGGCCAATGCCCTACCCGGCCTTGAACTCGGCCTTCGACGGGATGTACCCCAAGGGGCTCCTGGCCTACTGGAAAGCGGCCTTCCTGTCCGAGCTCAACGACGGAGCCATCGACGCCCACCTCGAGTACGGCCGCCGGGTGCCCAGCCTGCAGACCGCCGTGCACATCTACCCGATCGACGGGGCTGTACACCGGGTGGGCGTCACTGACACGGCGTTTCCAAACCGGAACGCCAACTTCTCCCCGGTGATCGCCTGCCACTGGGAGAACCCGGCGGACAGCGAAGCAAACATCGCCTGGGTACGGGACTACGCGGCGGCGCTGCAGCCCTACTCCGAGACCGCCGGCTACATCAACTTCATGGACGGCGACGACCTGGGCCGGGTTCCGGACAACTACGGCCCGAACTACGCCCGGCTGAGGGAGGTCAAAGCCAAATACGATCCGCAGAACCTCTTCCACATCAACCAAAACATCGTCCCGGCATAACCGGCACGTCCGACGCCGTAGAGTTTTCGGCATGAGGTCGAACTGCTGATGGGCGCCGGACATTCACACACCCGCCAGGACCACCTCGAACAGACACCACGGGCGCTCGCCGCGCGGAAGAAAGCCAACTGGATCCTGGCCGCTGTCCTGGTGCCGCTGACCCTGCTCACGCTCGCCGCGCTGGTGTCCCTCTGGCCCTCCGGCAGCAAGGACGGCATCAAGCTCTCCAGCCCCTATGCGGCCGCGCCCGGCGTCAGCTTCGACACCGGCCGGATCCAGCGCGTCGTCGTCGGCGGCTGCGCGGACGCCGCCGCCCCGCCGGCCGCCCGGCCAGGCGCCCCGACGGGGGCCGGGCAGGGGTCGCAGTGCACGTTCGCCTACACCGACCCGGACAGGGGCGGCAGCCCGGTCAAGGTGGTGATCAACCCCGACGTCGCCAAGTCCCACGGCGTGAAGGTCGGCGACGACATCCGCTACCTGAACCTCTCCAAGGTCCAAGGCGCGGCCGCGCAGGGCAGCCCCGCCTATGTCTTCGTTGATTTCGTCCGGACTGTCCCGATCATCTTGCTCGCGGTGCTCTACGCCGTTGTCGTGATCGCCGTGGCACGCTGGCGCGGGCTGCGCGCCCTCATCGGCCTCGCCGGTGCGTACGCCGTGCTGGTCTCGTTCATGCTGCCCGGCCTGGTGGAGGGCAAACCGCCGCTGCTGCTGGCGCTCGTCGGATCCACAGTGATCATGATCGGCGTGCTGTACTTCGCCCATGGCTTCACGGCCCGGACCTCGACGGCGCTGCTGGGCACCATCTTCGGGCTGGGCATCACAGCGGCGCTCGCGGCCTGGGCCACCGACGCGGCGAATCTCGCCGGCGTGGGCAACCACGACGCTGCGACGCTCGCGAACGTCTCGGACCATATTTCGATCTCGGGGATCATCCTGTGCGGGCTCATTATTTCCGGGCTCGGAGTCCTGAATGACGTCACTATCACCCAGTCGTCCGCGGTCTGGGAGCTCTGGGAACTCGCCCCCGGGACGCCGGCGCGAAAGCTTTTCACCTCCGCGATGCGGATCGGAAGGGACCATATCGCTTCCACCGTCTACACCATCGCCTTCGCCTACGCCGGGGCAGCCCTGCCGATCCTGATCATCGTGATGCTGTACGAGCGTCCGCTGGGTGACGCGCTGACCAGTGCCGAACTTTCCGAGGAAGTGATCCGCACGCTGGTCGGCTCCATCGGGCTGGTGCTGGCGATTCCGGTCACCACGCTCATTGCGGTGCTCGTGGTCAAGGCCACCGGCCGCACCGGAACGGCGGGAACGGCCGACGGCGGTGCCGCCGGCGCCGTCGTCGTCGACGACGGCGATCCCCACCGCGGCGTGCCCGGCGGCGGCGCCGGCGTCGGGGATCCGGCGGCGACGGCGGAGGGCCGCCGCGGCCGGCGGGCAGCGCTCCCGGGCTGACCGGTCAGCAGGGGCCGATTTCCACATGGCAGTGCCCGGAGCCTGTCGATTTGCCCGGCTTTGAGACAATGGTCGGGTGACTGTTGTAGCAACCCCTCCCGCCCCCAAGCTGGAACTGCCGCCTCTGAAGCTGGGCCCCCTCACGGTGGATACCCCCGTGATCCTGGCCCCCATGGCGGGTATCACCAACTCAGCTTTCCGACGCCTGTGCCGTGAGTACGGCGGTGGCCTGTACGTGGCGGAGATGGTCACGTCCCGCGCCTTGGTCGAGCGCACCCCCGAATCGCTGCGCATCATTTCGCACGACGAGGACGAGAAAGTCCGTTCCGTCCAGCTGTACGGCGTGGACCCGGTCACCGTCGGCCAGGCCGTGCGGATGCTGGTCGAAGAGGACCGCGCCGACCACATCGACCTCAACTTCGGCTGCCCGGTGCCCAAGGTGACCAGGCGCGGCGGCGGCTCGGCGCTGCCGTGGAAGACGGACCTCTTCACCTCGATCGTCCGGACCGCGGTCCAGGAAGCGTCCAAGGGCAATATCCCGCTGACCATCAAGATGCGCAAGGGCATCGACGATGACCACCTCACCTACCTGGACGCCGGGCGCATCGCCCGCGACTCCGGCGTCGCCGCCGTCGCCCTGCACGGCCGTACCGCTGCGCAGTTCTACTCCGGCAAGGCCGACTGGTCCGCCATCGCGCGGCTCCGCGAGGCGCTCCCGGACATCCCGGTCCTCGGTAACGGCGACATCTGGTCCGCCGAAGACGCGGTGCGGATGGTCCGCGAGACCGGCGTGGACGGTGTCGTGGTGGGCCGCGGCTGCCAGGGCCGGCCCTGGCTGTTCGGCGATCTCATGGCCGCTTTCGAGGGCAGCGACGTCCGGCATACCCCGGCGCTGCGCCAGGTAGCCGAAAGTATCTACCGGCATGCCGAACTGATGGTCGAGACCTTCGGAGACGAAGGCAAGGCCCTGCGTGAGATCCGCAAACACATGGCCTGGTACCTCAAGGGCTACGTGGTGGGCAGCGAACTGCGGAACCGGCTGGCGCTTGTGACGAGCCTTGAGGTGCTCCGCGGCACCCTGGGCGAACTGGACCTCGACTCGCCCTACCCGGGCGCCGACGCCGAGGGTCCGCGCGGCCGCGCCGGTTCGCCCAAGAAGCCCGCCCTGCCCAAGGACTGGCTGCTCAACCGCAGCCTGGACTCCGAGCAGTCCCGCGACATCTCCTTCGCGGAACTGGACGTCTCCGGTGGCTGAGACAAGAACGTCCGCCCCGGTCCTGGACGGGTACGTGGACCGCGACTGCGCCCGCTGGGTCGAGGAACCGCCCAAGAGCACCTACCGGTCCGACTTCGAACGCGACCGTGCCCGCGTGCTGCACTCCTCGGCGCTGCGCCGGCTGGGCGCCAAGACCCAGGTCGTCGCACCGGACACGGACGACTTCGTCCGCACCCGGCTGACCCACAGCCTCGAGGTGGCGCAGGTCGGCCGTGAACTCGGACGCGCCCTGGGCTGCGACCCCGACGTCGTCGACACCGCCTGCCTTAGCCACGACCTGGGCCACCCGCCCTTTGGCCACAACGGGGAGTCGGCCCTGAACGAGGTCGCCCACGCCATCGGCGGCTTCGAAGGCAACGCCCAGACCCTGCGCCTGCTGACCCGCCTGGAACCCAAGGTGCTCGCCCCGGACGGCCGCCCCGCCGGCCTCAACCTCACCCGGGCCAGTCTCGACGCCGCCGCCAAGTATCCGTGGTCGGCAGAGAACGCCCCGGTGATCCACGGCCAGCGGACCAGCAAATTCGGCGCCTACGAGGACGACCTGCCCATCTTCGACTGGATCCGCGAAGGCGCCCCCGAGCGCCGCTCCTGCCTCGAAGCCCAGGTCATGGACCTCGCCGACGACATCTCCTACTCCGTGCACGACGTGGAGGACGCGATCGTCGCCGGCCACTTCCAGCTGCGCTGGATGGACAATCCCGACCACCGCGCCCGCGTGGTGGGTTACGCCAAGCAGTGGTACTTGCCGCACAACGACCCCGCCGCCATCGACGCCGCGCTGGCGCGGCTCGAAGCCACCAGCGTCTGGGTCCGCGAAGCCGACGGCAGCCGCAAGTCCATGGCCGCGCTCAAAGACATGACCAGCCAGCTGATCGGCCGGTTCTGCCAGAGCGCGCTGGAGACCACCCGCGCACTCTACGGGCCCGAAAACCTCACCCGCTACAACGCCGAACTCATCGTCCCGGACGAGACCGTCATGGAAATCGCCGTGATGAAGGGCCTCGCCACCACGTTTGTGATGACAACCGAGCACCGGCAGCCCATCTACGAGCGCCAGCGCGAAGTCCTCCATGCGCTGGTCACCGCCCTCAACGCCAGCGGCGACCGCCACCTGGAGCCGATGTTCGCCGCCGACTGGCGCGCCGCAGATGACGACGGTGCCCGGCTGCGGGTCGTCATCGACCAGGTCGCTTCCCTGACGGACGGGTCGGCGCTGGCGATGTACGAGCGCCTCGTCGGCAGCCTGCCCTCGCTGTGGTGACGGCGCCGGTGACACAGGCCATACACCGCGTTCCGGCGTCGTACCCGGGTATTAGGATGGCACCGTGGCCGGCCTGATCAAACGCGAAGACATCGACGAAGTACGCCAGCGCACCGACATCAAGGAAGTCGTCGATGGCTACGTGACGCTCAAGGGCGCAGGGCTGGGATCCTACAAGGGCCTGTGCCCCTTCCATGATGAGCGATCGCCCTCGTTCACCGTGCGCCCCCAGGTGGGCCGGTACCACTGCTTCGGTTGCGGCGAAGACGGCGACGTTATCTCCTTTGTGCAGAAACTGGACCACACCAGCTTCCACGAGGCAGTGGAGAAGCTCGCGGCCCGGATCGGCTACGAACTGCGCTACGAGGACGGCGGCTCCGGCCCGAACCGCGAGGAAATCGGCCGCCGCCAGCGCCTGCTCGACGCGCACAAGATCGCCGACGAATTCTTCCGCGCCCAACTGTTGACGCCCGGCGCCTCCGAAGGCCGAAATTTCCTCTACGGCCGCGGCTTCGACCGGTCCGCGGCGGAACAATTCGGCGTCGGCTACGCCCCGCAGGGCTGGGACTCGCTGCTGAAGCACCTCCGCGGCCGGGGCTACACGGACGCGGAGCTCAAACTGACCGGCATGTTTTCCGAAGGGGGCCGGGGGATCTATGACCGGTTCCGCGGCCGCCTGATCTGGCCGATCCGCGACATCGCCGGAGACACTATCGGCTTCGGGGCGCGCAAACTCTACGAGGACGACCAGGGACCCAAATACCTGAATACGCCCGAGACCGCGCTCTACAAGAAGTCGCAGGTCCTCTACGGCATCGACCTCGCCAAACGGAACATCGCCAAGGACCGCCAGTTGGTGGTGGTGGAGGGCTACACCGACGTAATGGCGTGCCATCTGGCCGGGATCCCGACGGCGGTCGCCACCTGCGGCACGGCCTTCGGCGCCGACCACATCAAGATCGCCCGTCGGCTGCTCTCCGACGACGGCAGCGGGGGAGAGGTCATCTTCACCTTCGACGGGGACGCCGCGGGCCAGAAAGCGGCGTTGCGGGCGTTTGAAGAAGACCAGCGTTTTGTGGCCCAGACCTACGTTGCGGTGGAACCCGGCGGTGCCGACCCCTGCGAGCTGCGCCAGGCCAAGGGCGACTCCGCCGTCCGTGACCTGATCGGCACGCGCAGGCCGCTGTTCGAGTTCGCGATCCGTGCCGCCCTCAAGCGGTACAACCTGGACACTGTGGAGGGCCGCATCTCGGCCCTGCGTGAATCGGCTCCCGTGGTGGCGCAGATCCGCGACGCCGGCATCCGCCCCGCCTATGCCCGCGAACTCGCCGGCTGGTTGGGAATGCCGGTTGAAGAGGTCAGCCGCGCCGTCGGTGCAGCAGCCAAACGCAACGCCCAGGGGCCGGGCGGAGGGTCCGGCCAGGGCTACGGCCAGGGGCGGGGACAGCACGACGCGCGGTCCGGGCCTGGCCGGCCCGCAGCCCCGGGCGTGGCGCCCCTGCCGCCGTCGGCGACGCTGCCGGCCTTCAACCGGCCGGATCCGCGGGATCCGGTGGCCGCCATGGAACGCCAGGCGCTCGAAGTGGTCCTGCAGGAACCGGGCGTTCTCGAAGGGGCGACCTGGCAGCGCTTCTCCGAAGCCCGCTTCTCCACCCCCGCCTACCTGGCCATCCACGAGGCCATCCGGGCCACCGGTCAGGGCTCCATCGGAGACCCGGCGCGGTGGGTGGAGCAACTGCTGCAGGAGGTCCCGGAGCCGCTTCGGCCGCTGGTATCCGAGCTCGCCGTCGTGCCCCTGCCCGCCAGCACCGCCGAGGCCGTGCAGCGGTACTGCCGCGACATCCTGGCGCGCCTGTTCGAACTGCAGATCACCCGGGTCAAGGCGGACAAAATGGGCCAGTTGCAGCGGCTGGACGCCTCGGCTGAGCCCGAGGAGTTCCAGCGGCTGAACCGCGAACTGATGGAGCTGGAAATGCAGCGGCGCTCGCTCCGCGCGGACTCCTGATTCCGGCCCCGGGTGCCGGGGTGCCTGCCCCAGGGCACCCCTCTGCCGGGTGCCAATTTCACTTCCTGCCGCGCTATTGCTAGGCTTATATCCGCTTCATTCCTCCTTAGCTCAATTGGCAGAGCATTCGACTGTTAATCGAAGGGTTGCTGGTTCAAGTCCAGCAGGAGGAGCGCGCAGTCCCCGTTCCGGCCCACCGGAACGGGGACTTTTTTATACCCGGAGGGGGTATGCGGCCGGTGCGCGGGGCGGGCGCGGGCGTGGCGGGACAGCCGATTTCCTAAGCGGCAAAACCTTTGCTAATGTCGTACCTGCTTCATTCCTCCTTAGCTCAATTGGCAGAGCATTCGACTGTTAATCGAAGGGTTGCTGGTTCAAGTCCAGCAGGAGGAGCGGACGGGCCCCGCGGCCGGTGGAAACCGGCGGCGGGGCCTTTTTTCTTGCCCGCCCGGCTGCGGAAATCCGGGGTGGGACGAACCGGGCCGAGCGGCCGCCGGGTCAGACGAAGTACATCTCCACCTGGAGGAAACGTTCAGCCTCGGTGACGGCTGCCTGGAACGCCTCGCCTTCGGTGGGGGACTGCCGGGGTTCCCGCGGATGCCACTCGTGCGCCGAGGAATGCACCCGCGTAAACCCGCCACGCGGCGGCGCGTAGAAAATGCCGAAGCGCTGCACGGGCCATTCCGGGGACGTCTCCGGGGCTACCAGGAGGGCAGAATCGTAGGCCGGGTTGTACCACTGGGCGATCGGCCGCCTTCGGTCCTCGGTGAACAGCCCGGCCGCATACAGGGCCGCCGACTGCGGGCTGGTCTGGGAGCACAACCGGTCCCACCACAGAGGCAGAATGCCGTCGTCGCACCGCTGCCACGTGGCCGGAAGGGGCGGAGGGTCCTGCCAGTCAGGCACAGCACAACTTTATCGCCCGCAACGGGCCGCGAACAGGGCAGCGTGATCCCACAGCTACCCGCCCATGGGACATGCTCGGTGTGTGGCGGGGCGGTTGGGCATATGCCGGTTATGTCCAGTCCTGGCGGTGCGGGCAGGGCATGCCCTGCGGGGAGCATGCCCGGTGCGGCTGGCGTTCATGGGACATGCCCGGTGTGTGGCCGGGCGGTTGGGCATATGCCTGTTATGTCCAGTCCTGGCGGTGCGGGAAGGGCATGCCCTGCGGGGAGCATGCCCGGTGCCCGTGGCGGACGCTGGGCATGTCCAGCGGCGGCGGTCGGAGCTAGTGGATCGAGGGGACCGTCCGCGGCCGCACCACGAGCCACAGAGAGGCCGCGGCCAGCAAGATGCAACCCGCCTGGACGGCACCCATCGGCGTCGCCGAGCCCAGTCCCAGCCAGCCGACCACGGGGGAGATGATGCCGGCCATCAGGAAGGTCGCCGCACCGAGCAGGGACGCCGCCGTGCCTGCCTGCGCGCCGTGGTTGGCCAGGGCCAGCACCTGGACGCAGGGGAAGGTGAAGCCCGCGCCCAGAATGTAGAACCAAAGCGGCACCATCACGCCCCAGAGGCCGAAGCCCATTCGGTCAAAGGCCACGATCAGCAGCGCCATCAGGAACATCCACGCCGTCGAGCAGGCCAGGATCCATTGCGGCGGGACGCGCTTAATGAGCCGGGAGCTGGTCTGGACGCCCGCGACGATGCCGAGGGAATTGATCCCAAACAGCAGGCCGTACTGCTGCGGGGAGAAACCGTACACATCCTGAAACAGGAACGGGGAAGCCGACAGGTAGGTGAAGAGGCCCCCGAAGTTCATGCCGCCCAACAACAGCATGCCGACGAAGATCCTGTCGGCGAACAGGACCCGGTATCGCTGGCGCATGGTCAGGCCCGTAGTGCCGCGAAGCTCCCGGGGAAGCGTCTCGCGCACCACCAACAGGGCGGCGATGATCACGCAGCTGCCGTAGCCGGCAAGGAAGAAAAAGATGCCGGGCCACGGCATCAGCAGCAGCAGCTGGGATCCGATGACGGGCGCCAGGATGGGGGCCAGCCCATTGACGAGAGCCATCCGGGAAAACATCCGCACCATGGCGTAGCCGCTGAACAGATCCCGCACCATCGCCATCGCCACCACGCCGCCGCCGGCGGCTCCGATGCCCATCAGCACCCGGAACAGGCCCAGGGTCGCGATGTCCGTGGACAAGGCCGCGCCGAGTGAAGCGCCGATGTGGACCGCGGTGGCCAGAATCAGCGGAATCCGCCGACCGAACTTGTCACTCAGCGGCCCCACCACCAGCTGTCCGAGCGCGAATCCGACGGTCGTTCCGGTCAGCGTCAGTTGCACCGCGGCCTCGGTGACGCCCAGGCTTGCCTCCAGCGCCGGAAACGCCGGCAGGTAGAGATCCACGGTGAAGGGTCCCAAGGCCGTCAAAGCACCGAGCATCAGGATGTAAAGGACCTTGCGGCGACGGGTCAGGGAATCGCCGGGATTGCTGGGTGTCTGCACAGAGGTCAATCCTAGGCCCGCGCTCCGCACTCCGCCGTTCCCGCGCCGTACGCCTGCTCCCCGGGCTGCCGAGTACGCCACACCCGTCGAGCGGCGTCGGCGGGGCGCCGTTCGGAGCCTGAATGGTACTTTTGACACCAGGGCGTGCGGCCAGCCGCACCGGCCCGGAAATCCAGCGGAAGCGGAATCACAGATGGAACAGGTTAGGCGGAACCGATGAGCGGACGGCACACCGGCAGGACAAGCGGGGGACTGCGCCTTTCCGCGCTGCCCAAAACCTTGAAACTGATCTTCAAATTAGCGCCCAGGCAGCTCAACGATGAAATTGCCTTCGCCAAGGCCGAGCTCAAGCGAAAGGGCATCCAGTTCGGCATCGCGGCCGCGTTCTTCGCCGTGGCCCTGATCTTCGTCGCCTTCCTGGTCGTGGGGCTGATTGTGGCCGCCATCATGGGGCTGGCCACCGTCATGCCGGCCTGGCTTGCCGCCCTGCTAGTGTGTGCCGCCTTCCTGATCATCGCCCTGATCGTTGGCCTGATCGGCTACAGCCGTTTCAAGAAGGCCATGCCGTTCCTTCCGGAGGAAACGATCCGCGGACTCAAGTACGACCTCGGCATTGCGAAGGAAGGTTCGTCCTTCGACGCGGCCGTCCTGGACCCCAATTCCCCGCAGGCCCGGGCAGCGAAGGCGGCCAAGGAGGAGGCCGCCGCGAAGGCCAAGGCCGAGAAGGAAGCCAAGAAGGCAGCCGAGCAGCCCGACCTGGGCTCTGCCCCCACCGAGGCGGAACTCCGCCGCCGCCTCGACCAGCGCCGCCATCACCTTACCGGCGTCCGCGACGAACTCGGGGAGGAACTCGACGTCAAGTCGCAGGCACAGATCCTCCTTGCCGCCACGGCACACCGCCTGGAGGAAGGCAAAGAGCTCGTGGACGACAAGATCGCCGGGTTCCGCAGCCGGTCCGGTACCCCGGGCGCCCCCGGCGTTGCCGGTACCCCCGGCTCCCGGACCAGCGCGTTCAGTGCTTCGGGCACCTCCGGCACGGCTGCCGAACTGGGCAAACGCTGGAAGCCGCTGGCCGCTTTCGCCGCCTCGGCGGCCGCGTTTGTGGTCCTGCTGCGCCGACTCCTCAAGGGTTAGGCCGGTCCCTGAACTCCGACGCTTACTCGTTGCCGGCCGTGGAAAGGGGGAACGGATGAAGTTCATCGGCGCCGGCACCCGGCCGGGACAGCCCCAGATTCACCACGACCTGGTCTTCACCGTCCCCAACCTGCTGACCGTCGTGCGGTTCCTCGGCGTGCCCTTATTCATCTGGCTGGTTCTCGCCAAACAGGAGTACGGCATCGCAGCGCTGGTGCTGGCGGTCATGGGCAGCACCGACTGGGTGGACGGCTACATCGCCCGGCGCTTCAACCAGATGTCGCACCTGGGCCGCATCATGGACCCGGTCGCGGACCGGCTGTCCCTGATTGCGGTTGCGGTCACGCTGGTGATCGCCGGGGTCGTCGAATGGTGGTACCTGACGGCCCTGCTCGTCCCGGATCTGATCCTGCTCTCCATTTCCCTGTTTTACTTCCACAGCCACCCCGACCTGCCCGTGAGCAGGATCGGCAAGATCCGCACGGCGCTGCTGCTGTTGGGCACGCCGCTGCTGGTCCTCTCCAAGCTGCCCGTCCCGGGAACCGGAGCCTACTTCGTGGCGGCCTGGGTCTTCCTGGGGCTGGGCCTCGTGGGGCACTGGATCGCGGCCTACAACTATTTCTGGGCCATCATCCGGAAGGGTCGGCAGCTTAGGTCCCGCGGCACCGCAGCGGGGGATCGCGACGGCGGCACCCGCGACGGCGGCACCCGCGACGGCGGCACCCGCGACGGCGGCCGCCCCTGATGGTCTGGTTCGCAGTGGTGCTCGCGGTGCTTGGCGCCTTTTTCCTGGCCTTCGGCGCCCAGCGCCAGGGCAGCGCGGTAAAGGCGGACACCGGCGGCCTGGCGCTCAGCTCGCACGGGTTGCTCCGTTTGGTCCGCAACCCGCGCTGGGTCCTCGGCCTGCTGTTGCTTGCCGTCGGGACCACGATGAACGCGATCGCACTGGTATCCGCGCCGCTTACGGTGGTCCAGCCGATCGGTGCGATCGCCCTGGTCATCACCACGATCATCAATGCCAGGGATCAGGGGCTCAGCATGAACCGGGCCACAGTGGTGGCCATCAGCGCGTGCGTCACCGGCTCGGCCCTCTTCGTGGTGCTCGCGGTCAACGTGACCCAGGAAAACCACCACGTCAGCGCCGCGGACGAGCTGACCATCGTGCTGCTGCTCGCGCTGGCGGTCAGTGTCTTCGGCACCCTGGCGCTGCTCTTCAAACACCGGATGAGCGCCTTCGTCTACATCCTCGGTGCCGGGGTGCTGTTCGGCTTCGTCGCGGTCCTGACCCGGATCATCGGCAAGCATCTGCTCGACCCGAACGGGCTGTTCCTGCTCAACGTCCAGTGGTACACGCTGGTGGCAATCGCGGCCGCCGGCGGCCTGGGTTCGTGGTTTGTGCAAAGCGCCTACTCCGGCGGGCCCCCGGACCTTGTCATCGCCGGCCTGACCGTCATCGACCCGATAATCGGCATTGCAATCGGCGTCGTGATCCTGGGGGAGTTGCGTCCCGACGTCCACGCCGTGACCGCGATTGCCATGGGTGCGGCTGCTCTCCTTGCTATCGTGGGAGTGATAGCCCTTTCCCGGCACCACCCTGAGGTCACCAAGCGCAAAAAAGACGCGCGGAAGGCCGCGGGGCGGGTGTCCTAGGGCGCCACAGACTTCAGGCGCGGACTCCGATGCCCGCACCGACGGCCAGCCGGCCACCACACAGCCCCGCTGACCGCACCGTGACCACCAGGAGCTATCCCCGTGACCATGCCCAAGAACGACCAACCCGGTAAACGACTGACTATCCTGATCGCGGCTGATACTTATCCGCCGGACGTCAACGGCGCCGCCCAGTTCGGTTACCGCCTGGCCAAGGGCATGACCGCGCGCGGCCACGATGTCCACGTGCTGGCCTGCCGGCCCGGCAAGGGCAAGAGCTTCAGCGAGTTCCGCGATGAAGCCACCGTGCACCGCCTGCGATCGCACGCGGTGCCGACCCATGAGTACTTCCGGATCACCTTCCCTTGGGAGATCAAGAAGGAAATCGGATTGCTGTTCGACCGCATCCAGCCTGACGTTGTGCACATCCAGAGCCACTACATGATTGGCGAGCACGTGCTCTATGAGGCGGTGAAGCGCGGTATCCGGATCGTTGCGACCAACCACTTCATGCCCGAGAACCTCAACCCGTTCCTGCCCTTCCCCGAGTGGTTCAAGAACATCGTGGGCCGTGTCTCCTGGCGCGACATGGGCAAGGTCATGGGCCAGGCCGACGTCGTGACGACGCCGACACCGCTCGCGGCGAAGGCAATGCACCAGCACGCCTTCCTGCGAAAGGTGTTGCCGCTGTCCAACGGCATCGATGCCTCAGCCTATGAACTGAAGCCCGGCGAGGAGGCGGCGCGCCACCCGAGCCCCACCGCGCTGTTCGTCGGCCGCCTCGCGGAGGAGAAGCACATCGACGTGCTGATCGAAGCCGTTTCCAAGACCCCGGCCGGTCTGGACGTCCACCTGGAGATCGTCGGCGGCGGCGAGGTGCGGCCCGCCCTCGAGGCCCAAGTGCAGCGGCTCGGCCTGCAGGACCGGGTCAAATTCCTGGGCCTGGCCAGCGATGAGGAGCTCCGCAGGGCGTACCTGAGCGCAGACCTGTTCTGCATGCCGGGCACCGCCGAGTTGCAGTCCCTCGTGACCCTGGAGGCGATGTCGGCCTCGACCCCGGTGGTGCTGGCGGATGCGATGGCCCTGCCGCACCTGGTGCGCGACGGCGAGAACGGCTACCTGTTTACGCCGAATGACAGCGCAGACCTGGCGGCCAAAATCGAACGCGTGCTGTCGCTGCCCGCGGACGAGCGGGAGGCCATGGGCAAAGCGAGCCGGAGCATGGTGGAAAGCCACAGCATCGAGCGCACGCTGCAGACGTTCGAGGACATCTACCGCGGGGCGAGTTACGACGACCTCGTCGTTTAGGCGGCCCACGCCAGTTGCCTGGGTCAGGGCGACTACTATTGTTAGAGTGTTTTTGCCCGAAACGTCCCGGCCCGCCCGGGCCCGGACGTTCGGGCTTCGGGGCTATAGCTCAGCTGGTTAGAGCGCGGGACTCATAATCCTAAGGTCCTCGGTTCAAGTCCGAGTAGCCCTACATCATAAGCAGAATCACACGGACGCCCGCCGCGTCCCGGGGCCGCAGCAGGCGCGTACGACGCCGACCGTGGCCCCTTTTGCGTTTCCCCGCACTGCACCGCACCCCGCGTGCGACCGGCGACCCCGGCGTCCCGCTCGCATCGGCGCCCCGCTCGCGTCGGGCTCGTGCGTGCCCGGCATCGCCACACCGCTCGCATCGCCACACCGCTCGCATCGCTCCCGCTCGCGTCGGCGCCCGCGCGTGGCGCAGGCACCTGACAGGCGTGTGCCGCGTCACTTGCCACCCAGCCAAACCCTGGGATATGTTACTCGTGAGTAACATATCAGCGGCGCGACGTCCGCGCCCTTTTGATCGCTGCTGATCACGAGTGAAGGAACAACATGTCCAAAGCTGCAATCGACATCAACAACCTCCCCTACGCCGACGGTGACTTCTTCGCCTTCGAGCAGCTGCTCAGCGGCAAGGAGCAGGACCGGCTGGCAGAGGTCCGCGGATTCCTGGCCCGCGAGGTCAAGCCGATCGCGGTGGATTGCTGGAACCGCGGAGAGTTCCCGATGGAGCTGATCCCCAAACTGGCGGAGATCGACCTGGTCAGCCCGGTCAAGCGCCAGGGCTACTCGAACCTCTTCGCCGGCATCCTGCACGCTGAAGCAACACGCGCGGACACTTCCATCGCCACGTTCATGGGTGTGCATGACGGGCTTTTCACCGGCTCGATCGAGGCACTCGCATCGCAGGAGCAGCAAGACGCCTGGTTGCCGGACATCTATTCGCTTAAGAAGATTGGTGCCTTCGGCCTGACCGAACCGCTTGGCGGCTCCGACGTGGCCGGCGGCACGCGCACTACGGCCCGCCGTGAGGGCGACAATTGGATCCTGAACGGGGCAAAGCGCTGGATCGGAAACGCCACCTTCTCGGACTGGGTGGTCATCTACGCGCGCGACCTCGCCGACAACCAGGTCAAAGGTTTCCTCGTTGATACCAAGACAGAGGGCTACCGGGCCACCAAAATCGAGAACAAGATCTCGCTGCGCACCGTGCAGAACGCCGACATTACGCTTGACAACGTTGTGGTGCCCGATTTCTTCAAGCTGGCCAACGCAAACAGCTTCCGGGACACCAACAAGGTCCTCAAGGTCACCCGACTGGCCGTCGCATGGCAGGCCGTCGGACAGCAGCTCGCCGCGTTCGACGTCGCCCGCCGCTACGCCGTCGAGCGCAGCCAATTCGGCCGCCCGATCGCTTCCTTCCAGCTGGTCCAGCACCAGCTCGTGCAGATCCTCGGCAACGCCGTCAGCTCGATGGGCATGATGGTCCGCCTGTCCCAGCTTGAGGATGCCGGTGAGGCCAAGGACGAGCAGTCGGCCCTGGCCAAGGCATTCACCACTGCGCGGATGCGCGAAAGTGTCGCCATCGGCCGCAGCCTTCTGGGCGGCAACGGCATCGTCACGGACTACGAGATGGCGAAGGTCTTCTCCGACGCCGAGGCGATCTACTCCTACGAAGGCACTCACGAGATCAACACGCTCGTGACCGGCCGGGCAATCACCGGTATCTCGGCCATCGTCTAGTCGTTCCGCGGCAGGCCCGCAAACTAGGGTCCTCCGCGCAGCACCCTTGCGGCCCTTCATCCGGCGCCAGCCCGTCCCGAACCGGGATTCACGGGCGGGAGCAGGATGGAGGGCCGCAGGTCCATCACGAAAGCCAGCGGATTCAGGTACTCGTCGCCGCGCCGCACGCCCCAGTGGATGCACGGTGTTGAGGCGCAGTGGCCGGACAGAACTCGTCCCACCATGGCTCCCTCGGCGACGGCATCGCCGGTCCGAAGTGTGCTCTCGACGGGTTCGAAACTGCTGCGGAGGCCATTGCCATGATCGATGGTGACCACCGGACGATCCACCACAAAGCCCACAAAGCTGACCTTGCCTGCAGCCGGCGCCGTGACCGGCGCGCCATCGTAGGCGGCTTGGAGGTCGACGCCGCGGTGCCCGCTGAGCCATGGCTTCTCCGGCGGATCGAAACGGCGAAGCACTGCGGGCCTGGGGGAGAGCGGCCAGCTTCCGTTGCCAGCAAGGTCGGGCGTCGGCGCGGGTACCGCCTCCGTCCCGTGGGGCGGGAGTGCGGAAAGAAGTGCCAGCGCGAGTAGGGCCTGCGGGATCAGTTGCTTCACTCTGCCAGCCTTCCGCTGCCGGCGCCGCCGGGATAGGCCCTGCCAGGGCTATGTGGATATGAGGGCGATCCAACATTGTGATGGCGCATATCCGGACCATGGCCGCCGGAGCCGGAGCCGGCAGCCGGCGCCCGCCGCGGTCCGCCGGAGCCACCGCCCGCCCGGCCCTGTCCCCGGCTGCGTTCCTGCCCGGTTCCAGGCCTGGAAATTGCCTTGCAGCGCGTCGTTGCCGCCAGTTGGCGTGGATTCCTGGCGGGGCTGGTGCCAAGAACTGGGCAGGAACGTCGAGCAGCGCGGGGGAGCGCTGCAATCCGCCAAGCCGCCGCCCGCCCAGGGAACTTGGCGGACCGTGCGCCGCGGAACTCGCCAGCCGGATGCCCCGCGCGTTCGCCAACTGCCCGCCCCGCGAACTCGGCCAACTACCCGCCCCGCGAACTCGGCCAGCCGACCCGCCCCGCGAACTCGGCCAACTGTCCCCGACCGCCCTTCAGTCCGCCGGGACTCGGTCCATTTCAGCGGGTGCCCTGTAGTACACTGAGTGGAGCAGTTTGCTGTGCCCTCATGCCCGGGCAAAGCAGGTAAACCCCGTTAGCGGGCTTCGCCTGGTTGCCCGGACAGCACGTCTCATTCAGGAGTGCGGGCCCAGCGGCTGACTACGCGTATCCAGCCCTCCCTGTCCGAAGCCCGGCTTCCGGGTGGCGGAGGACTGCGCCCCTTACGGTCCGGCCCCAGGGCCCGGATGAGGGGTGCGGTGGATGCCAGGAGGAACGCCCGCCTGGGCGTTGCTAAATAACCGTCAACTATTGGCAGGGTAAGAGAACCAAGGGTTCTCTCATGAATGACCTGCCGGAAGGAGCGTCGGCATGCCCGTCGTAACCATGCGCCAGCTGCTTGACAGCGGCGTCCACTTTGGACACCAGACCCGTCGTTGGAACCCGAAGATGAAGCGTTTCATCTTCACGGAGCGCAACGGCATCTACATCATTGACCTGCAGCAGTCGCTGTCCTACATCGACCGTGCCTACGAGTTCGTGAAGGCCACCGTTGCACACGGCGGCACCGTCCTCTTCGTCGGCACCAAGAAGCAGGCGCAGGAAGCTATCGCCGAGCAGGCCACCCGCGTCGGCCAGCCGTACGTCAACCAGCGTTGGCTCGGCGGTATGCTGACCAACTTCCAGACGGTTTCCAAGCGCATCCAGCGCATGAAGGAACTCGAAGAGATTGACTTCGACGACGTTGCAGGCTCCGCGTACACGAAGAAGGAACTGCTGCTCCTTCGCCGCGAGCTGACCAAGCTGGAGACCAACCTCGGCGGTATCCGCAACCTGACCAAGGCGCCTTCGCTCCTCTGGGTTGTTGACACCAAGAAGGAACACCTCGCCGTTGACGAAGCCAAGAAGCTGAACATCCCGGTTGTGGCTATCCTGGACACCAACTGCGACCCGGACGAAGTCGACTTCCCGATCCCGGGCAACGACGACGCCATCCGCTCCGTTAACCTGCTGACCCGCGTTGTTGCCGACGCTGTTGCTGAGGGCCTGATCGCCCGCAACCAGCGCGCCACCGGCACCACGGAAGCTCCGGAAGAGCCGCTGGCCGAGTGGGAGCGCGAGCTCCTCGAAGGCAGCAAGGCTGAGGCTGCTGCCGCCGAAGCTGCTCCCGCCGCAGAAGAGGCCCCGGCCGCTGAAGCTGCTGAAGCTGCTCCGGCTGCCTCCGCCGCCGAAGAGGCCCCGGCCGCTGACGCTGCCGAAGCTGCTCCGGCCGCAGACGAAGCCAAGTAGTCAGACACATAAATCTGGATCTCCCCGGCCGCTGCCCGCAGCGCCGGGGGCACTGACAGGATGGCCGCTCACTCGGTGAGCAGCCGTCCTGTCAGTCCGTACACCACACAAATTTCTAGACAGAGGGGTTCACATGGCGAACTACACTGCCGCTGATATCAAGGCTCTGCGCGAGCGCACCGGCGCCGGCATGATGGATGTCAAGAAGGCGCTTGACGAAGCCAACGGTGACGCCGAGAAGGCCATCGAAATCATCCGCATCAAGGGCCTCAAGGGCGCTACCAAGCGCGAAGGCCGCTCCACCGCAGAAGGCCTGGTTGCTGCCAAGGTCGACGGCGGCGTCGGCGTGATGATCGAAGTCAACTGCGAGACCGACTTCGTCGCGAAGGCCGATAAGTTCATCCAGCTCGCCGACAAGGTGCTCGCTGTTGCTGTTGAGTCCGGCGCTGCCGACCTCGACACCCTGCTGGCCACCGACGTCGACGGCAAGCCGCTCTCCGAGGTTGTCGTCGAAGAGGGCGCCATCCTGGGCGAAAAGGTTGTTGTCCGCCGGATCTCCCGCATCGAGGCCCCGACGGTCGACGCGTACCTGCACAAGACCTCCAAGGACCTTCCGGCCCAGGTCGGCGTGCTGTTCGCCGTTGACGGAGAAGGCGAAACCGCTGCCACCGCAGCACACGACGTCGCCGTGCACGTCGCCGCGATGGCGCCGAACTACCTGACCCGTGAGGATGTGCCCGCCGAACTGGTCGAGTCCGAGCGCCGCATCGCCGAGGAAACCGCCAAGGCCGAGGGCAAGCCCGAGGCAGCGATGACCAAGATTGTGGAAGGCCGCGTTACCGGCTTCTACAAGGGCGAGGTCCTCGTTGACCAGGCGTTCGCCAAGGATGCCAAGAAGACTGTGGCGCAGGTCCTCGAAGGGGCCGGCGTCAAGGCAACCGCGTTCACGCGTTTCCGCGTCGGTTCCTAAGCAAGTTCCGCTGAGGGGGTGGTCACTGCGGTGGCCACCCCTTTTGCATGCACCCGCAGATCGCGGGCCCGGGTGGAATGCCTCCTTTGGCTCCCGGCACGATACCCTTTTTCAGAGCTCACCAACGGGAAGGCACCATGGATACCGTCAACAATTCAGCCCAGCCAAAGAAGACCAGGCGCCGGGTACTCCTGAAGCTTTCCGGCGAGGTCTTCGGCGGCGGCAAACTCGGCGTGGACCCGGACACCGTCCGTGGAGTCGCCAAGCAGATCGCGGCAGCCGTCCCCGACGTCGAGGTCGCCATCGTCGTCGGCGGCGGCAACTTCTTCCGTGGTGCGGAACTCTCGCAGAGCGGCATGGACCGCTCCCGCGCGGACTACATGGGCATGCTCGGCACCGTAATGAATTGCCTCGCCCTGCAGGACTTCCTGGAGCAGGCGGGCGTGGAGACCCGGGTGCAGAGCGCCATCACGATGGGCCAGGTGGCCGAGGCCTACATTCCGCGCCGCGCCATCCGCCACATGGAGAAGGGCCGCGTTGTGATCTTCGGCGCCGGCGCCGGCCTCCCGTATTTCTCCACTGACACCGTCGCCGCGCAGCGCGCCATGGAAGTGCACGCCGACGTCGTCCTGATGGCCAAGAGCGGGGTCGACGGCGTCTACACCGCCGACCCGAAGAAGGACCCCTCCGCCGAGAAGCTGCACCGTCTCAGCTACGACGAGGCCCTGCGCCGCGACATCCGGGTCATGGACCAGACGGCCATGACCATGTGCAAGGACAACAACCTGACCATGGTGGTGTTCGGCATGGAAGGCGAAGGCAACGTCACCCGGGCCATCCGCGGCGAAGACCTGGGCACCGTGGTGACCCCCTAGCTGCGGCTAGGATGTTTTTTAGGACAGTTCCGCGCCCGGGCTAGAGGGCGCACACCATTTCTGAGGAGAGAACGTGATCGAAGAAACCTTGCTCGAAGCCGGGGACAAAATGGACAAGGCGGTTGAAGTAGCCAAGGAAGACTTCGCCTCGATCCGCACCGGACGCGCCACCCCGGGCCTGTACAACAGGGTCCTGGTGGACTACTACGGTTCGCCCACGCCGCTCCAGCAGCTGGCCTCCTTCGCGGTCCCGGATGCCCGCACCATCCTCATCACCCCGTTCGACAAGACGGCGCTGCGCGAGATCGAACGGGCGCTGAGCGACTCCGAGGTCGGCGCCAACCCCTCCAACGACGGGAACGTCATCCGGATCACCATCCCGGAGCTGACCAAGGAACGTCGCAAGGAATACGTCAAGATCGTCAAGGCCAAGGGCGAGGACGCCAAGGTGTCCATCCGCAACATCCGCCGCAAGGCCAAGGAAACCCTGGACAAGCTGGTCAAGGACGGCGAAGCCGGCGAGGACGAGGGGACCCGCGGCGAAAAGGAACTCGACGCGCTGACCAAGGCGCATGTTGACGGCATCGACGAGCTGCTCAAGCGCAAGGAAGCCGAGCTGCTCGAGGTCTGATGGGGGACGAACAGCAGGCTCCCGTCCCGCGTGTCAGGGTGCGGGGGAAAGGGCGGAAGAATCCGACGCCCAAAGCCGGAAGGAACCTACCTGCCGCCACGGCGGTCGGCCTTGCCATGCTTTTCGCCGTGCTGGGTGGCCTGCTGTTCCTGCCCCTGGCGTTCGTACTGATCGTCACGGCGTTCGCCGTCTTTGGCGTCTGGGAGGTTTACCGCGCGCTGGAGGCCTCGGGCACCCGGCTGCCGATCGTGCCCGCAATGACGGGTACCGTGGCGATGCCGCTCGCGGCCTACTTCGGCGGCCCCGAGGCCCTGATGTTCGCACTGCTGCTCAGCAGCGTTGCCGTACTCCTCTGGCGGTCGCTGGAGGGGGCAGCCGGGTCTGCCCGCAGTATCTTCGCCGGCGTCTTCACCATGGCCTGGGTGCCGTTCCTGATCAGCTTCGCCGTGCTGCCGCTGCACGCCTCCGGCGGGGTGACCCCCACCGGGCCGTGGCCCGGCGGCGTGGTGCCCGTCGGCGCCTGGCAGATCGGCACCCTGCTGCTGCTAGTGGTCTCCAACGACACCTTCGGCTACCTCGTCGGAGCGTCGCTGGGCAAGCATCCGATGGCTCCCAAGATCAGTCCGAAAAAGTCCTGGGAGGGCTTCGGCGGCTCGATCGCCGGCGCCGTGCTCGTCGGCGTACTGGCCAGCATCTACGTACTGGGGGAGCCGTGGTGGTTCGGTGCCTCCCTCGCGGTGGGCATGGTCGCCGCGGCGACCGCCGGAGACCTGGCCGAATCCATGGTCAAACGCGAACTTGGCATCAAGGACATGAGCAGCATCCTGCCCGGCCACGGGGGAGTCATGGACCGCCTGGACTCGATTGTGTTCGCGTCCCCGGTGGCCTTCATGATCTTCTCCGCCGCCGGCGGCGGATAAGGCCGCGCCACGCCACCTCGGTGCCTAGAATGGTGCCGGGTAAATACGCCTGAACCCGGCACGACCAGTGCCGAACGGCACCGAAGGAAACATAGTTACAGTGGACATTCAACGGCAGATTCCGGCCTCCTTTGACCGCGTGCAGCGGAACCAGTACGGCTACAACGCCAAGCAGGTGGACCAGTTCCTGCGACGCGCGCGGGTCTCGTTCGAGTCGCCCCATGCCGCGGGCCGCTCGGTTAAGAGCGCCGACGTTCGGGCCGTGTCCTTTGACCCGGTCAAAGGCGGTTACTCCGCCGCCGGAGTCGACGCCGCACTGGACCGCCTCGAAGACGCCCTGGCACTCCGGGAACGTGACGAGCTGATCGGCGAACGCGGCGAGGAAGCCTGGCTGCGTGAAATCGGCCGGCTGGCCGGCCTGCTCCGCGGCCGCCTGCACCGCCCCGACGGCGAACGCTTCCGGCGCCCGGCCAAGGGCAAGGCGCGCAGCTACAACACCGCCGACGTCGACGATCTCTGCCACGAGCTGATCGGCTACCTGGAGGAAGACCAGCCGCTGAGCGTGGACAACGTCCGCCGTGCCGTCTTCCGCCCAGCCGTCGGCCGCGAAGGCTATGAGGAAAACCAGGTCGACGCGTTCCTGGACCGCGTGGTCGAGCTGATGGCCGCCATCGACTGACACTCCCGGCGGCTTGCGGCCCCGCACCGGGCCTGTGCCGGCGGTGCGGTCACCGCTCGGTCGCGAGTGGACGCTCCGGGGTGTGCAGCCTGGTCATCAGCCGGGTAATGGTCCGAGGAACACGGCCCGGGGTGGCCCGCGAGACCAGCACCATCACGGTAAACGCGGCCGGGACCGTCCAGGCGGCCGGCTGCGCGAGCCACGGCGGGGTGCCGGCGGGGCCCAGCACCGCGCCGGCGAGCATCGAACCTCCGCAGGAGACCGCACCGGTCAGCATCCCTGCGATGGCGCCGGCGTCGGTCAACCCGCGCCACCAGATGCCCAGCAGCAGCACCGGGCAGATGGTGGAGGCGGTGAAGGCGAAAACCAGGCCGACGCTCCCGGCCAGCGCGGTGGAATCCGTCATGGCCGCTATGCCCAGCGGGACAACCGCCGAAAACACGGCGGCGAGCCGGAATCCCCGCACGCTGCCGCCGAGGACGTCCTGGCTGATGACGCCGGCCAGTGACACGACCAGGCCCGAGGTGGTCGACAGGAAGGCAGCGAACGCGCCCGCCACCACCAGGGCGGAGAGCAGGTCCCCGGCGGTTCCGCCGATCATCCGCCCCGGCAGCAGCAGCACCAGCGCATCGGACTGTCCGCTCTGGGCCAGGCCCGGCGCAAAGGTTCGTCCGATCAGGCCGTACGCCGTGGGGAAGAGGTAGAACACCGAGAGCAGTCCCAGCACGATCAGCGTGGTCCGCCGCGCGGACTGGCCGTCCGGATTCGTGTAGAAGCGCACCAGCACATGCGGCAGCCCGAGGGTCCCGAACAGCAGCGCCACCAGCAGCGAGATGTTCTGGTACGGTCCGGCCGGGGCCAATGCGGTCGGGTTTATGGACGCCTCGGCGACGGCGGGGGAGCCGTTACCGGCCAGGACGAACAGGATGAACAGGGCGGGCACCGCGAGGGCCGTCAGCTTCAGCCAGTATTGGAACGCCTGCACAAAGGTGATGGACCGCATTCCGCCCGACACCACGGTGACGCACACGACGGCGACCACGGCCGCCTGCCCCACCCAGGCCGGCAGCCCGGTGGTGATCCGGATGGCAAGCGCCGCGCCGTGAAGCTGGGGAACGATGTAGAGCCATCCCACCACCACCACCACGAAGCTGGTGACCCGCCGTACCGCGCGGGAATCCAGCCGGGCCTCGGTGAAGTCCGGAATCGTGTACGCGCCCGAACGCCGCAGCGGTGCGGCGACGAACAACAGAAGCATCAGGTACCCGGCCGTGTACCCGACCGGGTACCACAGCGCATCGGTGCCCGAGAGCAGGATGAGACCGGCGACGCCGAGGAAACTGGCAGCCGAGAGGTACTCCCCGCCGATCGCCGAGGCGTTCCACCAGGGTCGGACGGTGCGGGAGGCGACGTAGAAGTCCCCGGTGGTCCGCGAGACCCGCAGGCCGTAGAAACCGATCACGGCGGTGGCCAGGGAAACGGCCGCGAAGGCCGAGAGCCCGACGGCCGGATTCACCGGCGCCTCACCTGTCCCCGGCCAGGTCGCGGTAGCGTGACTCGTTCCGCGCCGCCGTCCGGACGTACAGCCAGGCGCTCAGGCCGATTACCGGGTAGCTCCCGGCGCCCAGCAGCACCCAGTCAAAGGGCAGCCCGGCGATCCGCAGTTCGGCCAGGCCCGGCACCAGTCCCAGCAGCAGCGCGAACGCGAGCAGGATCAGCAGGAAGCCGGCGGCCACCACGATGCCGAGCCGCAGCTGGGAACGGATCAGCGAACGGACGAACACCTGGCCGGCGTCGGATTCCTCGGCGGCCTCACGGGTCTCGGCACGGCCGGCGGCATTGCCGGCCGTGAAGCTGCGCGGCGCGGTGACGCGGACCCGGGTCATCCCTGCGGCCGGATCCGGGTCGCCTCTAGCTTTTCCCGGACCGGGGGAAGGTGCCGGCGGCTGATTGGCAGCTCGGCGCCCGCGACGGTAACGCTGGGACGGGCCGCGGCCAGCTTCAGGTGGCTGGCATGGTTCAGGGCGATCAGGTATGAGCGGTGGATGCGGAGGAACCCGGCGTCGGCCCACTGCTGTTCCAGGTCGGCCAGCGGCACCCGGATCAGGTAGCTTGCGTCTGCGGTATGCAGCCGGGCGTAGTCGCCCTGCGCCTGGACGTACGTCACATCCTCGCGCCGGATCATCTTGGTGGTCCCGCCCAGGTCAACCGTGATCATCTCCGGGGCCGGGGCGCCTTCACGGATCAGCTCGCTGATCCGGCCGACCGACCTGGCCAGCCGCTCGGCGCGGACCGGTTTGAGCAGATAGTCGACGGCGGCCAGCTCAAACGCCTCCAGTGCGCAGTCCTCATCGGCGGTGACAAAGACGACGGCGGGCGGCTTGGCGCTGCGGGCGATGACCCGGGCGATGTCCAGCCCGGAGAGGGCCGGCATGTGGATGTCCAGGAAGACGGCGTCGACCTCCTGGGACTCGAGGGTGCGCAGCGCCTCGGCGCCCGAGGACGCGCGGTGGATGGCCCCGATCCGTTCATCGCGGCCGAGCAGGAAGGCCAGCTCCTCGACAGCGGGCAGCTCGTCATCGGCGACGAGGACGTTAATCATGGTTCTAGGGTACTGCCGCGGCCGGAATCAGCGCGCCGTTCCGCACCCGCGGCGCCGGGCCGGCCTCAGGCGTCGTGCCGGGGCTGCGATTTGGGCACCCGCATGGTGATCAGGGTGCCCTCGCCGGGTGCCGTCTCGATGACCAGGCCGTTGTCCTCGCCGTAGACCTGCCGGAGCCGGGCGTCCACATTGTGCAGGCCAACGTGTTCGCCGTCGCTGTGCCCGGCCAGGACGGCACGCAGTTTCTCCGGATCCATGCCCACGCCGTCGTCCTCGATGGTCACCTCGGCGAAGGCGCCGGAGTCGTTGGCCGTGATGGTGATCCGTCCCGGGCCCTCCTTGGCTTCCAGCCCGTGCCGGACCGCGTTCTCCACCAGCGGCTGCAGACTCAGGAACGGGATGACGGTGCTGAGCACCTCCGGTGCGATCCGCAGGCTCACCTGCACCCGGTCGCCGAAGCGTGCCCGCTCCAGGAGCAGGTAGCGGTCGATGCAGCGCAGTTCTTCGGCCAGTGTGGTGAAATCTCCGTGCCGGCGGAAGGAATAGCGGGTGAAATCGGCGAACTCGACCACCAGTTCGCGGGCGCGGACGGGGTCGGTGTTGATGAAGGAGGCGATCGCGTTCAGCGAGTTGTAGATGAAGTGCGGACTGATCTGGGCGCGCAGCGCACGGACTTCGGCCTCCATCAGCAGCGTCCGCGACGCATCCAGTTCGGCGAGCTCCACCTGGGTCGCCACCCAGTCGGCCACCTCACCGGTGGCGCGGACCAGCCCGGCGCCGGCCGCCGGCGCGAAGGCTGCCACCACCCCTACCACCCTTGTGCTGGCCTTGATCGGCGCGATCACGACAGCGCGTTCGGCCCCCGGTGCCAGCGGGGCGGCGGCCTTGCCGCCGGCGAGCAGCTGCAGTTCGCCGGCCGGGATCACCGCGGTGTGGCCGCCCTCGAGCACCTTGGCGGCGAGGCCCATCAGTGCGGGCCTGAACGCGTCGGCGGCCCCGTCCCAGGCCAGCACACCCGTGGTGTCCGTGATCGCCAGGGCATCGCAGCCCAGCAGGCTGCGGAGCTGGCGGCTCGCCTTGGCGGCGCCGGCCGGGTTCAGCCCGGTGCGCAGGTACTGGCCGGCGCGCGAGGCCGCGTGCAGCGTTTTGTACGTGGCGCGTTCGACGTCGGTGCCGAGCTCCCGGAAGGAGCGCAAGACCTGCAGTCCCACGGCGACGACGACGGCGATCGCCAGGGCGATCACGGCGATCGCCGCGGCGGTGAAAAGTGGTGAGTCCGGCATGCTGCCAGCGTAGCGCTGCGGGCCGCCGTCGGCCGCCCGGTAGGCGCGCGGCTGCGGAGGGGCGCCGTTGGGCGCAGCTGCGGAGGGGCGCCGTTGGGCGCAGCATCGCAACCGTTGAGCGACAGGAAACACGGCGGTGCTGGAATGTAACGTCCGTCGCGGTGCACAGTGATTGCAGTCACACGCCGGACGTCTGTTTCCCGGAGCCCGGGGTAGCCGGGGGTGGCTCGCCAGTCTCAATGAGGAGGAACGATGGGTCACGAAGCCCAAGAACCGGACGCGCCGGCGTTCGTGGACTTCAAGGAAGTCCAATCGACGGAGCAATTCCAGGAGCTGCGCAAACGCCACCGCAGCTTTGTCTTTCCGATGGCCATCGCATTCCTGCTGTGGTACTTCGCCTACGTCCTGCTGGCCGACTACGCGGTGGGCTTTATGTCCACGAAGGTCTGGGGCAACATCAACATCGGCCTGATCCTTGGCCTGCTGCAGTTTGTCTCCACGTTCGCCATCACCAGCTGGTACGTGAGCTACTCCAACCGGAGGCTGGACCCGATCGCCAGCGAGATCCGGCACGGGATCGAGGGCCACGAGTTCGACAAGCACGGCAACCGAGTGAGCGGAACAACGAAATGACACTTATGGTCCCCGCGGTCGACGTCGCCGCCCTCAAGGACACCACCCTGCTGAACATGGGCATCTTCGCCCTGTTCGTCGCGGTCACCATGGTGATCGTGTTCCGGGCCAGCCGGAACAACAAGACGGCCGCCGACTACTACGCCGCCGGGCGGTCGTTTACCGGCTCGCAGAACGGCACCGCAATCGCCGGCGACTACCTCTCTGCCGCGTCCTTCCTTGGAATCACCGGGGCCATCGCGATCAACGGCTACGACGGCTTTATGTATTCCATCGGATTCCTCGTTGCTTGGCTCGTGGCCCTGCTGCTGGTCGCCGAACTGCTCCGCAACACGGGCAAGTTCACCATGGCCGACGTGCTCTCCTTCCGGCTCAAGCAGCGCCCGGTACGCATCGCCGCCGCCATCTCCACCCTCGCCGTCTGCTTCTTCTACCTGCTGGCCCAGATGGCCGGCGCCGGCAGTCTGATCTCGCTGCTGCTGGGCATCAGCGACTGGGGCGGCCAGGCGCTCGTGATCATCGTCGTCGGCGCCCTGATGATCATGTACGTCCTGATCGGCGGCATGAAGGGCACCACCTGGGTCCAGATCATCAAGGCCATGCTGCTGATCGCCGGCGCTGCCGTGATGACCTTCTGGGTCCTTGCGATCTACGGCTTCAACCTCTCGGACCTGCTCGGCGGCGCCGCCGAAACGGCGAAGAACCCGGCCGTGCTTAACCCGGGCCTGCAGTACGGCAAGTCCGACACCTCCAAACTCGACTTCATGTCCCTGGGCCTGGCCCTGGTGCTCGGCACCGCCGCCCTGCCGCACGTCCTGATGCGCTTCTACACGGTCCCGACCGCCAAGGAAGCGCGCAAGTCCGTGGTCTGGTCCATCTGGCTGATCGGCATCTTCTACCTCTTCACCCTGGTCCTGGGCTACGGCGCCGCGGCCCTGGTGGGCGCCGACACGATCAAGAGCGCCCCGGGCGGGGTCAACTCGGCGGCTCCGCTGCTGGCCTTCCACCTGGGCGGTCCGTTGCTGCTCGGCTTCATCTCGGCGGTGGCCTTCGCCACCATCCTCGCCGTGGTCGCCGGCCTCACCATCACGGCGGCCGCATCCTTTGCCCACGACATCTATGCAAACGTCCTGGCCAAGGGCAAGGCCGACGCGGACACCGAGGTCAAGGTGGCGCGCCGGACCGTCATCGTGATCGGCATCCTGGCGATCGCCGGCGGCATCTTCGCCAACGGCCAGAACGTCGCGTTCCTCGTCGCCCTCGCCTTCGCCGTCGCTGCCTCGGCGAACCTTCCGACGATCATCTACTCACTGTTCTGGCGCAAGTTCACCACCCAGGGCGCCATCTGGAGCATGTACGGCGGACTCGGCTCGGCCATCATCCTGATCGCGCTGTCCCCGGTGGTCTCCGGTGCCAAGACGTCGATGATTCCGGGAGCCAACTTCGCGATCTTCCCGTTGAGCAACCCCGGCATCGTCTCCATCCCGCTCGCGTTCTTCCTGGGCTGGCTGGGCACGGTCCTGGACAAGAAGCTCGAGGACACGACGAAGCAGGCCGAAATGGAGGTCCGCTCCCTGACCGGGGTAGGCGCCGAAAAGGCCACCAACCACTAAACACCCGCCGGGCCGGCAGGGAGCGACAACCCTGCCGGCCCGGGCGGCCGCAACTAACGAAGAGGAACCCCTGTGCATCAGCACGGGGGTTCCTTTGTGTGTGGCGGGGGTTGCCGCGTCAGCAGCTCAGGGCGCCGCGTCGTCGCGTCAGCTGCTTACGGCTCCGCGGGGCCGCGCTCCAGCAGCGGCTGGATCCGGAACGGAATCAGCTCGCCCATGGCCAGGGCGGTATCGGTACGGTCAACGCCGTCGCAGGAGAGGATCTTGCCGTTGATCCGGAACAGGTCCTCGGCGTCGAGGGCGACCACGCGGAGCAGCAGGTCCGCCGAGCCGGTGAGGCCGTAACCCTCCAGGATCTCCGGGATGCCGGCCAGTTCCACCGCCAGCCGGCCCAGCTTCTGCTGCTGGACGTGGACGGAGATGAAAGCCATCAGGGGATAGCCCAAGGCGGCCGGGTTGATCCGGCGCTCGAAAGAGAGAAAGACGTGCTTTTTCTCCAGCTGGGCCATCCGGGCCTGGACCGTGTTGCGGGACAAGCCCAGCTTTTGCGCCAGCGCCACCACGGTGCGGCGCGGATCCCGCGCCATGGCCGAAAGAAGGCGGGTGTCCGTGCCATCCAAAGCTTGCATAATGCGCAACGTTAGCACGGTCGCGGAGCGTCGGGCAGGGCATAATGCTCAATTTAGGCTTCGGTGGTTGTACCCAATGGCACTTGTGAGTAGGGTCACAATTATCCGGGGCAACGGCGCCCGGGTGGCCGTCGCGCGTAGGGATCACGAGTCCCGCGGGCAGGGTCAGACGACGTCAGAAGGTTGCGGACAAACTGTGTTTACCGACGACGCGGGCAAGGGCGGCATTGCCGCCGGCGGCCCCGGGAACAGTGCAGGATCAAACAGGCGCTCGGGCGGCGATCTCGTCCAGCTCATCACCCCGGGGGGTGAACGCATCAGCCATCCGGAGTTCGACGCCTGGGTCCAGGACGTCAGCGACGAACAGCTCGCCTCGCTCTACGAGGACATGGTCGCCATCCGCCGGATCGATGCCGAGGCCACCGCCCTGCAGCGCCAGGGCGAGCTCGCCCTCTGGCCCCCGCTGCTGGGCCAGGAGGCGTCCCAGATCGGCTCGGCCCGCGCGTTGCGCGACGACGATTTCGTCTTCCCCAGCTACCGGGACAACGGCGTCGCCTACTGCCGCGGCGTCAAGCCCGCGGACCTCGTCAAAGCCTGGCGCGGCAACGCACTGTCCGGCTGGGATCCCTACACGGTCAACGTCGCGACGCAGCAGATCATCATCGGCGCCCAGTCGCTGCACGCGACCGGGTACGCGATGGGAATCCAGAATGACGGCGCCGACTCGGTCGCCGTGGCCTACTTCGGCGACGGCGCCACCAGCGAGGGCGACGTCAACGAGGCGATGGTCTTCGCGGCGAGTTTCCAGGCGCCGGTGGTCTTCATCTGCCAGAACAACCACTGGGCGATCTCCGAACCGGTGATGCTGCAGTCGCACATCCAGATCGCGGACCGCGCCTCCGGATTCGGCATTCCGAGCATGCGCGTGGACGGCAACGATGTGCTGGCCGTGATGGCCGCCACCCGGATCGCCGTCGACCGGGCCCGCCGCGGCGGCGGACCGACCTTCATCGAAGCGGTCACCTACCGGATGGGCCCGCATACGACGGCGGATGACCCCACCCGCTACCGGGACGCCAACGAACTCGAAGACTGGGCCGCCAAGGACCCGGTGGCCCGGCTCAAGACCCTCCTCGACCGTAAGGGCCTGCTCACCGCAGAGCTCGAAGCGGCCGTCGCCGCCAAGGCCGACGCCGTCGCCGGGGAACTCCGCTCCGGGACCATCAACATGCCGGAACCGGCGCCGCTGGACATCTTCAAGCACGTCTACAGCACCCCCAACGCCCCGCTGGAACGCCAGCAGGACCACTACACCCGATACCTGGCTTCCTTCGGCGATCCCGCAGAAGCCGCTTCCGAAGAAGGTGCACGCTAATGACGCAGATGACCTTTGCCCGGGCCATTAATTCGGGCCTGCGCAAGTCCCTCGAAAACGATCCCAAGGTAATCCTGATGGGTGAGGACATCGGCACCCTGGGCGGCGTCTTCCGTGTCACCGACGGGCTGCAAAAAGACTTCGGCAAGCACCGCGTCGTCGACACCCCACTGGCCGAATCCGGGATTCTGGGCACCGCTGTCGGCCTCGCCTACCGCGGCTACCGCCCGGTGGTGGAGATCCAGTTCGACGGTTTCATCTACCCGGCGTTCGACCAGATCGTCAGCCAGGTCGCCAAGATGCACTACCGGACCCAGGGCGCCGTCAGGATGCCGATCACCATCCGCGTGCCCTTCGGCGGCGGCATCGGCTCACCGGAACACCACTCCGAATCTCCCGAGGCCTACTTCACCCACACGTCGGGCCTGCGCGTGGTCAGCGTCTCCAACCCGCAGGACGCGCACACCATGATCCAGCAGGCCATCGCCTCGGACGATCCGGTGCTCTACTTCGAGCCGAAGCGCCGCTACCACGACAAGGGAGAAGTGGACGAGTCGCTCGACCTGTCCGCTGCACTGTCCATGGAGAAGGCGCGGGTGGTTGCCGAAGGCACCGACGTGACGCTGGTCGCGTACGGCCCGCTGGTCAAGACCGCCCGCGACGCTGCGCTCGCGGCCGCGGATGAAGGCGTTTCCATCGAGGTGATTGACCTGCGCTCGCTGGCCCCGCTGGACTTCGCCACCCTGGAAGCCTCGGTCCGCAAGACCGGCCGGCTCGTCATCACGCACGAGGCCAGCCAGACCGGCGGCCTCGGCGCGGAGGTGGCCGCCAGCATCACCGAGCGCTGCTTCTACCACCTCGAAGCCGCGCCCGTGCGGGTGACCGGCTTCGACGTGCCGTACCCGTACTCAAAGCTTGAAATGCACCACCTGCCGGGCCTGGACAGGATCCTCGACGGCGTCGACCGGGCCCTGGGCCGACCCAACTCCCTGAGTGGGCTGGAAGGATGACCGCCACTATGATCAAGGAATTCCGGCTGCCGGACCTGGGCGAAGGCCTGACCGAATCAGAAATCGTCGCCTGGAAAGTCGGCGTCGGGGATACTGTCACGCTCAACCAGATCATCGCCGAGGTGGAGACCGCCAAGGCCGTCGTCGAGCTGCCCTCACCGTTTGCCGGCGTCGTAACCGCGCTGCACGAACAGCCGGGCACCGTCGTGGAGGTCGGCAAGCCGATCGTCTCCTTCGAGATCGAGGGCGACGGCGGTGCAGCTGATTCCGGCGAGGCCGCCGCCAAGCGGGAACCGAACCTTGTCGGCTACGGCGCCGTGCTCGAAGGCTCCGGCCGTCCGGCCCGCCGTGCGCGCAGCTTCACCGCGGCGGAAGCACCGGCTGCCCCGGCGTCGGCCGAAGCAGCGGCAGTGCCACCCGCCGTCGAACGTGCCCAGGCCCCGGCGGCTGTCCCGGCCGAACCCGAGCCGGTCGCCGAACCCGCACCGGAGCCCGCCGGCACCCACCCGGCCGAGCGGCCGCGCTCCACGCCGCCGGTGCGCAAGCTGGCCAAGGACCTGGGTGTCGACCTGGAGGCCGTCACTGGCACGGGTGAGCGTGGGCTCATCACCCGCGAGGACGTGCGGAACTTTGTCGGCGGCGGCGATCTTCCGGTGGCGCCGCGCGAGCTGGCCGGCGGCCAGGTGGGCGCCCGCGCGCAGGCCGGGCGCGAAACCAGGACCCCGATCAAGGGAGTACGTAAATTCACCGCCGCGGCCATGGTCTCCAGCGCCTTCACCGCACCGCATGTCACCGAGTTCCTGACCGTGGACGTCACGCCCACCATGGAACTGCTGGGCCGGCTCAAGGCCAGCCGGGCGTTCGCGGGCTACAAGCTGACGCCGCTGACGCTGGTGTCCAAGGCCGTGCTGATCGCGCTGCGGAACCACCCGACGCTCAACGCCCGGTGGGACGACGCCAACCAGGAGATCGTCCAGTTCAACTACGTCAACCTCGGCATCGCGGCCGCGACGCCGCGGGGGCTGACCGTGCCGAACATCAAGGACGCGGACCGGATGTCCCTGCTGGAGCTGTCCACGGCGCTGACGGAGCTGACCGAGGCGGCGCGGGCGGGCAAAACCGCTCCGGCGGACCTCTCCGGCGGAACCGTCTCCATCACCAACATCGGCGTCTTCGGCATTGACGCCGGCACGCCCATCCTCAACCCCGGTGAGGCCGCCATCCTGGCGCTTGGCGCGGTGCGGAAGATGCCGTGGGAGTACCAGGACGAGGTGGCGCTGCGCCAGGTCATGACGCTCAGCCTGTCCTTCGACCACCGGCTGGTCGACGGCGAACAGGGCTCCCGCTTCCTGCAGGACCTGGGCGCGATCCTCGCCGATCCCGGCATGGCCCTGGCGATGGTTTAGTTTCCGCAAGCCCACAGGCCGGGCATCCATCCTCGGATTGGGTGCCCGGCCTGCTGCCGTCCGGGGGCACTTTGAGTCCCGTATACGACGTCGGGGCGATGGACGTCGGCGTGTCCGCGCCAATGCGCCCCCGGAGCGCGGCCGGCTTGAGCCGCGGAGGGGAATTGGGCAGGGAAAGCCGGGGGCCCTCAGCCGAGGGGCGGAGCTGCCGGCGCGGTGAGGGCGGCCATCGCCATGCTCTCCAGCAGCGGCCGGGCCCGCTTGAGCGCCATCCGGCGTCCGTGGTTCCGGACCGAGTGCGGGGTGGAGTTGATCAGGCCGAAGGTGGCGTGTGCCCGCATCCGCAGTTCGGCCGGGTCGGTGTCCGGGTGCAGCCCGGTCAGGACGTCCACCCAGAGCTCCACGTAGCTGCGCTGCAGGGCGCGGACCTCCGCCTCGTCGGAGTCTTCCAGGTTGCTGAAGTCCTGGTCCTGGACCCGGATCACGTCCGCATTGCTGAGGGCGAAGTCCACGTGGAACTCGACCAGGCCGGCGAGGGCCGCGGCGGCTCCGTCGGATCGCTGTACCACGGTGCGGCCGCCCTCCAGCAGGTCCCGGCTCACGCTGAGCAGCAGGGCCCCGAGGACGGCCTGCTTTCCGGCGAAATGGCGGTAAACGGCCGGGCCGCTGACCCCTGCCGCGGCGCCAAGGTCCTCGAGCGACACCCGGTTGAAGCCCTCCGCGGCAAACAGGGCGGCGGCCGCGGAAAGCAGCGCCTTCCGGCGGTTCTCCTTGGCCTGGCTCCGCTGGGTTGTCTGGCTCGACTCGGTCACCGGCGCGTACCCCTTCTCGGCTGTCCTGTGCTGCAGAAGTCCTGTGTTGGACATCACAGTTAATAGAGACTAACCTAAATCTCAGTTATGCGGCACTAACCGAAATTTACGGGGCACGTTGTCGTGCGCCGGCAGCACCGCGGAGGACGGAAGCAGTCAATGGAGACAATTGCCAGCCAGGTGGACGCCAACAGCGCCGCCTTCGCCGCGAACCGCGAGGCCCAGCTTGGCCTCGCCGGGGAACTGAAGGACCGCCTCGCCGCCGCCGCCCTCGGCGGGCCGGAAAAGTCCCGCGAACGGCATGTGTCCCGCGGCAAACTGCTGCCGCGGGAACGGATCGACCGGCTGCTCGACGACGGCAGCCCCTTCCTGGAGATCGCCCCGCTGGCGGCGGACGGCATGTACAACGACGAATCGCCCGGCGCCGGCGTGATCGCCGGGATCGGCCTGGTCCACGGCCGCCAGGTCCTGGTCATCTCCAACGACGCCACGGTCAAGGGCGGCACCTATTACCCGATGACGGTCAAGAAGCACCTCCGGGCCCAGGAAATCGCCCTGGAGAACCGGCTGCCCTGCATCTACCTCGTCGACTCCGGCGGCGCTTTCCTGCCGAAACAGGACGAGGTCTTCCCGGACAAGGAGCACTTCGGCCGGATCTTCTTCAACCAGGCGAAGATGTCCGCAGCCAAGATCCCGCAGATCGCCTCCGTGATGGGCTCCTGCACCGCCGGCGGCGCCTATGTGCCGGCGATGAGCGACGAGACCGTGATCGTGCGCAACCAGGGCACCATCTTCCTGGGCGGCCCGCCGCTGGTGAAGGCGGCGATCGGCGAGATCGTCACGGCCGAGGAGCTCGGCGGCGGCGATGTGCACTCCAAGATCTCCGGTGTCACCGACCACCTGGCCGAGAACGACGAACATGCCCTGCAGATCGTCCGGGACATCGTCTCCACCCTGCCGAAGCCGGCGGCCCCGGCCTGGGAGATCGACACCGTCGTCGAACCGGCAGCGGACCCGGCCGAGCTGTACGGCGCCGTCCCCACCGACGTCAACGCCCAGTACGACGTGCGTGAGGTCATCGCCCGGCTGGTGGATGGCAGCCGCTTCCACGAGTTCAAGAAGAACTACGGCACCACCCTGGTCACCGGCTTCGCGAAGCTGCACGGCCACCCGGTGGGCATCGTGGCGAACAACGGCGTACTCTTCAGCGAGTCCTCGCTCAAGGGCGCGCACTTCATCGAACTGTGCGACCAGCGCGGTATCCCGCTGGTCTTCCTGCAGAACCTCTCCGGTTTTATGGTCGGTAAGGACTACGAGCAGGGCGGCATCGCCAAGAACGGCGCCAAGATGGTCACCGCCGTCGCCACCGCCCGGGTGCCCAAGCTCACGGTGGTGATCGGCGGGTCCTTCGGCGCCGGGAACTACTCGATGTGCGGGCGGGCCTACTCGCCGCGCTTTCTCTGGATGTGGCCGGCGTCGCGGATCTCGGTCATGGGCGGCAACCAGGCCTCCAGCGTGCTGGCCACCGTGAAGCGGGACCAGTACGAGGCCCGCGGAGAGGAATGGTCCGCCGCGGACGAGGAAGCGTTCAAGGCCCCGATCAAGGCCCAGTACGAGGACCAGGGCAGCCCCTACTACTCCACCGCCCGCCTCTGGGACGACGGCGTGATCGATCCCGTGGACACCCGCACCGTCCTGGGATTGGCGCTCGACGTCGTCTCCCGCACCCCGCTGCCGGAGACCTCCTTCGGCCTTTTCCGGATGTGAGCCAGCCATGACTACTCCACTTTCAACACCCCGGAAGCCGCTGTTCGGCACCGTCCTGGTCGCCAACCGCGGCGAGATCGCCTGCCGCGTCATCCGCACCCTGCGGGCCCTCGGCATCCGTTCGGTGGCGGTCTATTCCGACGCCGACGCCGGCGCCCGGCACGTCCGGGAGGCCGACGCCGCCGTCCGGATCGGCCCGGCGGCCGCCGCCGAGAGCTACCTCAAGATCGAGGCAATCATCCAGGCCTGCCGCGACGCCGGCGCCGACGCCGTGCACCCGGGCTACGGCTTCCTGAGCGAGAACGTCGACTTCGCCCGCGCCCTGGAGACAGCCGGCATCACGTTCATCGGTCCTGGCGTCGAATCCCTCAACATCATGGGAGACAAGATCCGCTCCAAGAACCACGTCACGGGCTACGGTGTCCCGGTGGTCCCGGGCATCGCCGAACCCGGCATGAGCGACGCGCAGCTGATCGAGGCCGCGGACGGCGTCGGTTATCCGCTGCTGATCAAGCCCTCCGCCGGCGGCGGCGGGAAGGGCATGCACATCGTCGAACGGCCCGAGGAGCTGGGGGCCACCCTGGCCACGGCCCGCCGCGTCGCGGCGAGCGCGTTCGGCGATGACACCCTGTTCCTGGAGCGGCTCGTCACCACCCCGCGGCACATCGAGGTGCAGGTGCTCGCGGATAACCACGGCAACGTCATCCACCTCGGCGAACGCGAATGCTCCCTGCAGCGCCGCCACCAGAAGGTGATCGAGGAAGCACCGTCCCCGCTGCTCGAAGCCCTGCCCGACGGTGCCGCCATCCGGGCCCGGCTCGGCGAGGCCGCCTGCCAACGCCGCCCGCAGCGTCAACTACTCCGGCGCCGGCACCGTGGAGTTCCTGGTCTCCGACAACGCCCCGGACGAGTTCTTCTTTATGGAGATGAACACCCGGCTGCAGGTCGAGCATCCCGTCACCGAGATGGTCACCGGCGTCGACCTCGTCGAATGGCAGGTCCGCATCGCCGCCGGCGGGGAACTCACCCTGACCCAGGACGATGTCGTCCTCACCGGGCACTCCGTGGAGGCACGCGTCTACGCGGAAGTCCCGGAGAAGAACTTCCTGCCCTCCACCGGGCATGTGCTGCTCCTGGACGAACTCCCCGGACCCGCGCAGCGGCCCAGCGCCCCGGCCCGCAACGAAGTCGAAACCGCGCGTGGCCGCGTCCGGGTGGACTCGGCGCTGATCCAGGGCCTGGAGATCTCCTCCAGCTACGACCCGATGATCTCCAAGGTGATCGCGTGGGGGCAGGACCGCACCGCAGCCCTGGACACCCTGGATGAGGCGCTCGCCGGGTACACCGCTCTGGGCATCGACACCAACGTCGAATACCTGCGCCTGCTGATCAACGACGCCGACGTCCGCGCCGGCCGGCTCGATACCGGCCTGATCGAACGCAAAATGCCGGAGTTCACCTTCCGGCGTGTTGAAGACTTCGAGCTGGTGGCCTCCGCGTTGTATGCCGCAGCCATGGAGGAGCACAACACGGCCTCCGGCGACGGTCCCTGGCTGAGGCGGGACGGCTGGCGCCTCGGCGCTCAGGCCCCACGGATGGTCAGACTGGGAACCGCCGACGGCGGTGTAGCCACCGTGTACGTCCACGGCAGTGCAACCTCGGCCGACGTGACCGTGGCGGTCGGCGATGGACCGCATCGCCGGGCGTCCCTGCAGTTCCGCCGGCGCGACGACATGGTGCTGACCTTGGACGGTGTGGAGCGCGCCTTCCGTCTCGCCCCCGTCTCACAGCGGAGCGGTCACACCGACCTGGGACAACCCGACGCCCGGAGTCCCCACCGAACTCTTCCTCGGCAACGACGGCTGGTCCTGCCGCCTCGAGGTGCTCAGCCGCGAGGCCAGGCTCGCCAGGGTGCTGGCCGCCGTCGAACGCGAAGAAGGTGCCGCCGACCCGGCGGTGCGCTCGCCGATGCCGGGCACCGTGGTGTCCGTCTCGGTCGGCAACGGCGACGCCGTCACCGCGGGCCAGGTGCTGCTCGCCGTGGAGGCCATGAAGATGGAGCACCAGCTGGTGGCGCCCCTGGACGGCACCGTGCACCTGAGCATCACCTCCGGCGACCTCGTCAAAGCCGACCAGGTCCTCGCCACCATCCACCCTGCCCACCCGGCGGAGCCCTCCACGGCCGAGGACCCCGCCGAGGAATCCGTCATCGCCATGGGCGCGGCGGAGTAGCAAGCCACAGCTTCACCACCACACCAGAACAGCCACCAGACACAGGAGTCACCCCCATGCCGGATTTTGAACTCAGCGAGGACTACCAGGACCTCAGCGACACCGTCCGCGAATTCGCCGACCAGGTGGTGGCCCCGGTCTCCGCCAAGCACGACGAAGAACACAGCTTCCCCTACGAGGTCGTCTCCCAGATGGCGGACATGGGCCTGTTCGGCCTGCCCTTCCCGGAAGAGGCCGGCGGCATGGGCGGGGACTACTTCGCCCTGGCCCTGGCGCTCGAGCAGCTCGGCCGGGTGGACCAGTCGGTCGCGATCACCCTCGAAGCCGGCGTCTCGCTCGGCGCCATGCCGATCCACCGCTTCGGCAACGAAGCGCAGAAGGAGGAATGGCTGCCGCTGCTGGCCTCCGGAAAGGCGCTCGCCGGCTTCGGCCTGACCGAGCCCGAGGCCGGCTCCGACGCCGGCGGAACCAAGACCACCGCCCGGCTCGAGGGCGGTGAGTGGGTGATCAACGGCAACAAGGCGTTCATCACCAACTCCGGCACCGACATCACCAAGCTCGTCACCGTCACCGCGGTGACCGGCCAGGAGGAACGCCCGGACGGCAGCATCAAGAAGGAAATCTCCACCATCCTGGTGCCCACCAACACGCCCGGCTTCACAGCCGAAAAGGCCTACAACAAGGTCGGCTGGAACGCCTCGGACACCCACCCGCTGACGCTGGACAACGTCCGCGTTCCGGAGGCCAACCTGCTCGGCACCCGGGGCCGCGGCTACGCCAACTTCCTCTCCATCCTCGACGAGGGCCGGATCGCCATCGCCGCGCTCGCCGTCGGCGCCGCCCAGGGCTGCGTGGACCAGTCGGTGAAGTACGCCAAGGAACGCAGCGCGTTCGGCCAGAACATCGGCAAGTACCAGGCCATCGCGTTCAAGATCGCCCGGATGGAGGCGCGCGCCCACACCGCCCGCCTGGCCTACTACGACGCGGCTGCCCGGATGCTCGCCGGCAAGCCGTTCAAGACCCAGGCCGCCATCGCTAAGATGATCGCAGGCGAGGCAGCTATGGACAACGCGCGGGACGCCACCCAGGTGTTCGGCGGCTATGGCTTCATCAACGAGTTCACCGTGGCGCGCCACTACCGCGACTCCAAGATCCTTGAAGTCGGCGAGGGCACCACGGAGGTCCAGCTGATGCTGATCGCCCGCGAACTGGGACTGTAGCCGGCCGGAAGGATCCTGCGATGATCAACAAAGTTGTTGCCAGCGCCGCCGAGGCGGTCGCGGACATCCACGACGGCGCCTCCCTCGCCGTCGGCGGGTTCGGGCTGTGCGGCATCCCGGTGGCCCTGATCGACGCCCTGCACGAGGGCGGCGCAACCCAGCTGGAAACCGTGAGCAACAACTGCGGCGTGGACGACTGGGGGCTCGGCATCCTGCTAAAGGACGGCCGGATCCGCCGCACCATCAGCTCCTACGTGGGGGAGAACAAGGAATTCGCCCGCCAGTACCTTGCCGGCGAGCTCGAGGTGGTCCTCACCCCGCAGGGCACGCTGGCCGAGAAGCTGCGTGCCGGCGGGGCCGGCATCCCAGCCTTCTACACGCCCGCCGGCGTCGGGACCCAGGTCTCCGACGGCGGCCTGCCGCAGAAGTACGACGCCGACGGCAACGTCGCGATCGCCTCCGCGGCCAAGGAAGTCCGCAGCTTCCACGGCGCCGACTATGTGCTGGAGGAGGCCCTGACCCCGGACTTCGGCCTGGTGCACGCGTGGAAGGGCGACCGGCACGGCAACCTGGTCTTCCACGCCACGGCGATGAACTTCAACCCGCTCTGCGCCATGGCCGGACGGATCACCATCGCCGAAGTCGAGGAACTCGTGGAGCCGGGGGAGTTGGACCCGGAGCACGTCCACGTCCCGGGGATCTTCGTCCAGCGGGTGGTCCTCGCGCCGGAGGCGGAAAAACGGATTGAAAAGCGCACGGTCGCGGTCACCGCGGCCCCCACCGAGCAGGCAGGAGCGTAGCCGTGGAGACGAACAACGCGCAGGGCGCGCCGCCCCGGCCCGAGGCGGTCCGGCACGAGTACCGGCGTTCCGCCGTCGAGCACGCCGGCGGCGCAGGCGAAGGCACCAAGGGCTGGACCCGCAACGAACTCGCCGCGCGGGTGGCGCAGGAGTTGCAGAACGGCCAGTACGTGAACCTTGGCATCGGCATGCCGACGCTGATCCCCAACTACATTCCGGCCGGCGTCGAGGTGGTGCTGCACTCGGAGAACGGCATCCTCGGTGTCGGACCGTACCCGGCGGAGGACCAGGTGGACGCCGACCTGATCAACGCCGGCAAGGAAACCGTCACCGTCAACAAGGGCGCCGCCTTCTTCGACTCCGCCGCGTCCTTCGGCATGATCCGCGGCGGCCACGTCGACGTGGCGGTGCTCGGGTGCCATGGAAGTCGCGCAAAACGGCGACCTCGCCAACTGGATGATCCCCGGCAAGATGGTGAAGGGCATGGGCGGGGCGATGGACCTGGTCTTTGGCGCCAAGAAGGTCATCGTGATGATGGAACACGTGGACCGCAACGGCAACCCCAAGATCGTGGAAAAGTGCACCCTGCCGCTGACCGGCAAAGGCTGCGTCGACCGGATCATCACCGACCTCGCCGTGATCGACGTCGTGACCGAAGGGCGGCAAATCCCGGCTCGTGTTGCGGGAGCTGGCCCCCGATGTCACCGCGGAGGACGTGGCAGCGGCCACCGGTGCCGAACTTTTCGAGGAAGACCAGGAACTGACGGTATGACAACGAATGCAGTGCCCGGGTCCGGAACCGGCCGCCGGGTGATCGAACAGCGCGGCCTCTACTTCGACGAACTTGAAGAGGACGTTGTTTACGCGCACCGGCCCGGCCGGACCGTGACCGAGACGGACAACGTGCTGTTCACCACCATGACCATGAACACCCAGGCGCTGCATCTGGACGCCGCGTGGAGCGCCGGGCAGCCGTTCGGGCAGCGGCTGATGAACTCGATGTTCACCCTCGCCACCCTGGTTGGTCAGTCCGTCCCGCAGCTGACCCAGGGCACCATCATTGCCCAGCTGGGCTTGACGGATGTGTCCTTCCCGCACCCGCTGTACCACGGGGACACGCTGTACACGGAGACCGTGGTGACCGGGAAACGGCTCTCCTCCTCCCGGCCCGGCCAGGGAATCGTGACCATGCAGCACACCGGCCGGAACCAGGACGGTGTGGTGGTGGCGCTGGCCACGCGCAGCTGCCTGATGTGGACGCTGGAGGCGCACGCCGCGCAGGAGGGGGCGCGGGAGCCGGGTTCGGAGGAGTCGGGCTCGCAGGAGCCGGGGCGGCAGGAGGGCTCGCCGGAGCCGGGGCGGCAGGAACCGGCCGAAAAGGGGACAATCGAAGCATGAGTTTCCTGATGGGCCCCGCCCTGCTGTTTTGCCCCGCCGACCGCCCCGAGCGCTACCAGAAAGCCGCCGAGCGTTCGGACGCCGTGATCGTGGACCTCGAGGACGCCGTCGCCCCGGCGGACAAGCAGCGCGCCCGCGGCGCCATCCTGGGCCAGCTCGGATCGGCCGGGGACGGCCCCGAACTGGACCCGAGCCGCACCATCATCCGGATCAACCCGGCCGGCACCGAGGAGTTCGAAAAGGATCTGCACTGCCTCAAGCACACCCCCTACCGGCATGTGATGCTCGCCAAGGCCGAGAGCGCCGCCCAGCTCAAGGAACTTGAGGGCTACAGCGTGATCGCCCTGTGCGAGACGGCCGCCGGCATCGTGAACGCCGCCGCCATCGCCGCCGAACCCAATGTGGTGGGCCTGATGTGGGGCGCCGAGGATTTGCTCGCTTCCCTCGGCGGCACGTCCAGCCGGAACGACGACGGCGGCTACCGTGCCGTGGCGCTGCACGCCCGCTCCGCCGTGCTGCTGGCCGCCCGGGCGTTCGGCAAGGACGCGATCGACTCCGTGTACGTCAATATCCCCGACCTGGGAGGCCTCGCCGCCGAAGCCCGGGACGCCGTCGCTTCCGGGTTCGGCTCCAAAGCCTGCATCCACCCGAACCAGGTCGCGGTGGTCCGTGACGCCTACGCCCCGTCCGAGTCCGACGTCGCCGCGGCCACCGAACTGCTCGACGCCGCGGCTGCCGCCGGCACGGGTGTCTTCCAGTTCCAAGGGAAGATGATCGACGGGCCCATCCTCAAGCACGCCGAAGCGACGCTGCGCCGCGCGGGCCGCCGCTCCTGATCTTTCAGGCCCGACACGGCCTCGGCCATTTGCCACAGATGGCCGCCTGACGCCGGCCCAGGCGGCCAGTTGTGGCGAATGGGTGGCCACGCGGGCCGGACCTGGTTCCCGGGCGCCGTCACCAACGCATGGGCATGCTCAGTTACGCCACAGACTCAGCCGCGCCAGAGATACCGGTTTTCCGGCCGGCCGGCCGCCCCGTATCGCGGGGTCAGCCGTGCCGAACCGTTGACCACCAGGTACTCGAGGTATCTCCGGGCGCTGACCCGGGAGAGGCCAAGCCGCAAGGCCAGCCCGGCCGCGGAAACGTCGCCCGGGCTGGCCTGCAGGGCTTCGATGACCGCTTCCAGGGTGGGCCGGGAGAGGCCCTTGGGCAGTCTCGGCGCCGGACCGCCGGCCGGAGTCGTCCCGGACGCTTCCGCCTCGGCCGGGACAGCCCGGCGTGCCGGTGCCACGAGCCGGTCGATCCGTTCCTGGTCCAGCGGGCCCGCCGCGGACCCGGCCGCCAGTTCGTCGCGCAGGGCGACGTAGCCATCCAGCCGCTCGTTCAGCGCCTGCGAGGTGAAGGGCTTGACCAGGTAGTGCAGCACGCCGCCGGCCATCGCCGAACGCACTGTCTCCAACTCCCGCGACGCCGTGATGACCAGGACGTCCACGGGCTGCCGGGGACGGTTGCGAAGCGCCTGCAGCACGTCCAGGCCGGACATGTCAGGCAGGTGGATGTCCAGCAGAACCAGTTCGGGGAGCAGCTCCGCCGCGAGGTCCAGGCCCTGCTGCCCGGTGTGCGCCGTGCCGACGACGTCGAAGCCGCCGCGGGCGAGCAGGAAACCATGGTGGATTCCCGCCACCGCCACGTCGTCGTCAATGATGAGGGTGCTTATGCCGCTCATAGTCGTTCCACTACCGCCTCTCGAGGCGTGGCGTCGGCCGCCGGCAGCCCCGCCGTCGTGAAAGTAACGCTAAAGCAGGCGCCGCCCAGCTCCGAACGCGCAACCGTGGCGGCGCCTCCCCGGCGGCGGGCCACACGCCGGACCAGGGCCAGCCCGAGCCCGCGGCCGTTGATGCCGTCCGCTTCCTTGCTCGTCACCCCGGGCTCGAAGACCACCTCGCGCTCCGCCTCCGGAACCCCGGGTCCGTCGTCGTCGACGGTGATCGTCCGCTGTCCCTCCGGAGTCTCGGCGACGACGACGGCGATCGTGCTGTCGTAGCCGGCCGCGTCCACGGCGTTGTCGACCAGGTTGCCCAGCACGGTGACGACGTCATCGGTACCGTCGGGGGCGCAGACCGAATCCGGCGCCACCACAATATCGATGCCGCGTTCGGCGCAGACCGTCGATTTGGCGATCAGCAGGGCACGGACGCCGTCGTCGGTAATCCCCGGCGCGAGCGGCCGGTTCACGAAGGCCGCGTCGCTCTGGCTGCGGCCCAGGTATTCCACAGCCTTCGTCTGTTCGCCGAGTTCCAGCAGCCCCGAGATCACGTGCAGTTTGTTGGCGAACTCGTGCGCCTGGGCCCGGAGCGCCTGGGTGACGTCCAGGGCGCCATCGCGGTCGCGCAACATGGTGTGCAGCTCGGTCCGGTCACGCAGGATCAGGACCTTGCCGACTTCGCGGCCGTCGACGGTAGCCGCATTGACCTTGCCCAGCAGGATCCGTTCACCGGAGAGCACCAGCACCTCCCCGTGGGACCCGGCGGTGAGCAACCGGTGGATGCCCGGCTCCAGCACCGCCGCCGCCGGTGAGCCGGTGATCTCCTCGCCGACGCCGAGCAGCCGGCGCGCCTCATCGTTCACCAGCGCCACCCGGCCATCGGCGTCGACGGCCACCAGGCCTTCGCCGAGGCCGTGGAGCATGGCGTCGCGGGTCTCCAGGAGCGCCGCGATGTCTTCCGGCTCGAGTTTGTAGATCCGGCGCCAGACGAGTTTCGAGACATACATGGCGCCGAGGGAACTCAGCAGCGCCGCGCCGAGCAGCCAGCCGAAGAGTTGCGGCAGGTCCTCATTCAGGTCCGCGGCCAGGGTACTTTCCAGCACGCCCACCGACGCCGAACCGATCACGGTGCCGGCACGGTCGAAGATGGGAACCTTCACCCGCCAGGACTCGCCGAGCGTGCCCGTCTGGGTGCCCACGTAGACGTCGCCGGACAACGGCACCGAGGGGTCGGTGGAGACGTGCCTGCCGATCTCCTCCGGGTTGGGATGGGACTGCCGGACTCCCTCGCGGTCCGTCACGACGACGTAGGTGACGTTCGAGGCCTGCCGGATGACTTCGGCGATGGGCTGGATGGTCTGCGCCGGGGATGCTGTGCCAAAGGCGTGCACCACGGAGGGCAGCCGTGCCACGCTCTCGGCGACACCGATCAGACGGCCCTTGTACGCGTCGCGCAGCTGTTGCTCCTGCATCCGGATCGTCACGGCGCCCACGGCGGTGAGGACGGCCAGGACGATTCCGAGCTGGAGGGCGACCAGCTGGAAGCGCAACGGAATCCTGTGAACCATGTCACAAGTGTCCCATCCGGTCAGGCCGGTCCCGGACGGATCGGGGCCTTCCCGCCGTGACCAATATGACCACTACTACCTCTACGTCCGAATACTGTTCCCGACTTGGGGCCCGCCCCTACGGTCGCAGAAGTGATTCCAATGATGTGCATCACATTCGTTCAAGGAGAGATAATGACGTCCCACCCCAACTTCACCCGCCGGGCAGCCCTCACCGCCGGCGCAGCGGGCCTCGTGCTGGCCATGTCCGCCTGCGGTGGCGGCGGTGCCGCCACCGGTTCAAGCGGGGACTCGGTCAAGAAGCTCAGCATCATCGTGCCGGCGAATCCCGGCGGCGGTTGGGACCAGACCGGCCGCGCCATCCAGGCCGACCTGCAGTCCAACAAGCTCGTCTCCTCAGCCCAGGTCACCAACATCGGCGGCGGCGGCGGGACCAACGGCCTGGCTAAGCTCGCCACCGAAAAGGACGCCAACACCCTGATGGTGATGGGATACGTTATGGTCGGCGCGGTCGAGACGAACGGCGCGAAGACCCGGCTCGAAGACACCACCCCGATCGCCCGCCTGACCGAGGAGCCGCTGGTGCTGGTGGTTCCGGCGTCGTCGAAGTACCAGTCCGTGCAGGACCTCGTGGCGGACATCAAGGCCAACGGCAAGGGCGTCGCAATCACGGGCGGCTCCGCCGGCGGCGCCGACCACATCCTGGCCGGCCAGATCCTGAAATCCCAGGGCGTCGAGGCGGACAAGCTGAACTACATCGGCTACTCGGGCGGCGGCGAATCCATAGCCGCCCTGCTCGGCAACAAGGTCCAGGCCGGGATCTCCGGCGTCGGTGAATACGCCGAACAGGTCAAAGCAGGCAAGGTCCGGGCGCTCGCCGTATCGGGCAAGACCGAGGCGCCGGCCCTCCCCGGGATCAAGCCGCTCGCGGACCAGGGCATCGACGTCGTGCTGACGAACTGGCGCGGGGTGGTGGCGCCGGGCTCCATCGATGACGCCCAGCGCACCAAGCTGACCGAACTCGTCACCAAGCTGCACGACACGGAGGCCTGGAAGTCCACCCTGAAGAAAAACAACTGGGATGACGCGTTCCTCGCCGGTGACGGGTTCAAGACCTTCCTCGCCGAGGACATCACCAAGGTCAAGACCACGCTGACGCAGATCGGCCTGGTCAAGTAGCAATGTCTTCGCAAACTCTTTCGCCCGCCAGGCGCCCGACAGGGGAGATCCTCTTCGCCCTGTTGTTCGTCAGCGTCGGCGCGGCCGGGCTCCTGACGGCGGGATCCATCCCGATCCCGCCGTCGGAAACCGGCATCGGCCCGCGGGCCTTCCCGTACATCGTCTGCAGCGTGCTGGTGCTCGTTGGCACCGGCATCGTCTTCCAGGTCCTCCGCGGCAAGGTGGGGCAGGCCGAGGAAGGCGAGGACCTGGACGTCACGGCCAGGACGGACTGGGTCGCGTTGGCAAAGCTCGTTGGTTTTGTGGTGCTGCACATCTTCCTGATCGAGCCGGCCGGCTGGCCGGTGGCCGCGGCGGTGCTGTTCGCGGGGTCGGCGTGGACGCTGGAGGCCAAGCCGCTGTGGAAGGCCATCGTGGTCTCGGTGATCATGGCCCTCGTGCTGCAGTATGTCTTCGGCGGCCTGCTGGGCGTTTCGCTCCCGCCGGGTCCGCTGCTGGAGGGGGTGCCGTTCTTCCATGGATAGCTTTATGCTCCTGCTCGAAGGCTTCACGACGGCGCTTCAGCCGGTCTACCTGCTTTACGCCCTGGGCGGCGTCTTCGTCGGCACTGCCGTCGGCGTGCTGCCCGGCATCGGGCCAGCGATGACCGTGGCGCTGCTGATGCCGATCACCTATGCCCTGGATCCGGCGGCGGCGCTGATCGTCTTCGCCGGCATCTACTACGGCGGTATGTACGGCGGTTCCACCACGTCCATCCTGCTCAACACCCCGGGGGAGTCCTCCTCGATCGTCACCGCACTCGAGGGCAACAAAATGGCCAAGGCCGGCAGGGGAGCGGCGGCGCTGGCGACGGCGGCGATCGGCTCGTTCATCGCCGGCACCGTGGCGACGGTCCTGCTGTCCTTCCTCGCCCCGGTCGTGGCCGAACTCGCCGTCGGGCTCGGCCCGGTGGACTACGTGGCGCTGATGGTGGTGGCCTTCCTGACCGTCGGCGCGCTGCTGGGCGCCTCGGTGCTGCGCGGACTCGCGTCCCTGGCCCTGGGGCTGTTCATCGGCCTGATCGGCATCGACGACAGCACCGCCCAGCAGCGCTTCACCTTCGACAACCCCAACCTGGTGGACGGCATCGATATGGTGCTGGTGGCGGTGGGACTCTTTGCCCTCGGCGAAGCGCTGTACGTGGCCTCCAAGCTGCGGCACGGGCCGGTCGAAGTCATCCCGGTCAGTAAGGGCAAGAACGCCTGGCTGTCCAAGGAGGACTGGAAGCGGTCGTGGAAGCCGTGGCTGCGCGGCACTTTCATCGGCTTCCCGATCGGCACCGTGCCGGCCGGCGGAGCGGATGTCTCCACCTTCCTCTCCTACGCTGCCGAACGGAAGCTGGCGAAGGGCGCCCACAAGGCACAGTTCGGCAAGGGCGCGATCGAGGGCGTCGCCGGGCCTGAGGCGGCCAACAACGCCGCCGCAGCCGGAGTGCTGGTGCCGTTGCTGACCCTGGGCATCCCGACGACGGCCACCGCCGCCATGATGCTGACGGCCTTCCAGCGCTACCAGATCCAGCCCGGACCGCTGTTGTTCGAAAACCAGGGCGCCCTGGTGTGGACCCTGATCGCGTCGCTGTACGTGGGCAACCTGATGCTGCTGGTGCTCAACCTGCCCCTCGTCGGTTTGTGGGTGAAGATCCTGCAGATTCCGCGGCCGTTCCTGTACGCCGGCATCCTGGTCTTCGCCGCGCTGGGCGCGTTCTCGGTGAACTTCTCGCCGAGCGACGTCGGCGTCCTGCTGGTGGTCGGCATCCTGGGCTACTTCATGCGCCGCTACGGCTACCCGGTGGCGCCCATGGTCGTGGCGATGATCCTGGGACCGATGTTCGAGGTGCAGCTCCGGCGCTCGCTGCAACTCTCCCAGAACGATCCCTCGGCCCTGTTTTCCACGCCGTTCGCCGTTGTCGTCTACGCGACCATGGCGCTGATTTTCCTCGGTTCCTGGTGGCTGCGCCGCCGGCAGGCCGCCCTGGAAACGGTGGTGGAGAAGGAAGAAGTCTCCGTCTAGCCGATTTGAGCTGTGGCGGCGCCCGTCCCAAACAACGGGCGTGGACAGCCGTGAAAGCGTGCTTCGACCGTCGATGTGACGCAAGTGGCCGGAATGGAGAGCTCCATTCCGGCCACTTGCGTCAAATGGACGAGCATGGAACCCGGTGCGGGATACTGGAAGCATGCAGCCGCGCACAATTGTCCTCCTCGGATCCACCGGGTCCATCGGCACCCAGGCCATCGACGTCGTCGACGGCGCCCCGCACCTCTTCGAGGTCGTGGCCCTCAGCGCCGGCGGCGGCAACCCCGAACTCCTCGCCCGGCAGGCCGTGCACACCCGGGCCCGGGCCGTCGGCATCGCCGGCGGGGACGCCGCGGCCCTGCAACAGCTCATCGACGACGCCGCCCGCGCCGCCGGCGTCGCTGGCTACCGTCCGGAGATCATCACCGGCCCGGACGCCTCCACCCGGATCGCGGAAATCGAAGCCGACGTGGTGCTCAACGGCATCACCGGCTCGATCGGGCTCGCCCCCACCCTGGCCGCGCTGAAGTCCGGCGCCACCCTGGCGTTGGCGAACAAGGAATCCCTGATCGTGGGCGGCGCCCTGGTCAAGGCCGCCGCCCGCGAGGGCCAGATTGTCCCGGTCGACTCCGAACATTCCGCCATTGCCCAGTGCCTGCGTTCCGGCTCCGGGGCCGAGGTGGACCGGCTGGTCCTGACCGCCTCCGGCGGCCCCTTCCGCGGCATGACCCGGGAACAGCTGCACGAGGTCACCCCGCGCGATGCCCTCGCGCACCCCACCTGGGACATGGGCCTGATGGTCACCACCAACTCCGCGAGCCTGGTCAACAAGGGCCTGGAGGTCATCGAGGCGCACCTGCTCTTCGACATCCCGTTGGAGCGGATCGACGTCGTGGTCCACCCGCAGTCGGTCGTGCACTCGATGGTCCAGTTCGTGGACGGTTCCACCATCGCGCAGGCTTCGCCGCCGGACATGCGCCTGCCCATCGCCTTGGGACTTGGCTGGCCGGACCGGGTGGCCGGCGCCGCCCGGCCCTGCGACTGGAGTAAGGCCACCAGCTGGACCTTCGAGCCGCTGGACGCCCGGGCGTTCCCCGCCGTCGGCCTGGCCAAGGAAGCGGCCGGGCGGGGGAGTACCTTCCCCGCGGTCTTCAACGCCGCCAACGAAGAAGCCGTCACGGCCTTCCACGCCGGCCGGATCCGCTTCACCGCCATTGTCGATACGATCGAAGCCGTGCTCAGCGAGCACTCAGGGTCCTCCGGGCTGACGGTCGAATCCGTACTCGATGCTGAACACTGGGCACGCGCGCGCACCCTCGAACGTTTGGCAGTGCGAAGTGTCTAGGAAATAGCCGACCAATGCCCAGGAAGTAGCAAAACCCAGCATGAGCCCCGTTGTCCTCTTTATCCTCGGCGTCGTCTTCGTCGTGATCGGCATCGCCGTGTCCATCGCCCTGCACGAAGTGGGGCACCTGGTCCCGGCCAAGCTTTTCAGGGTGCGCGTGACGAAATACATGATCGGCTTCGGGCCCACCCTGTGGTCCAGGCGCCGCGGCGAGACCGAGTACGGCGTCAAGGCGATCCCGCTGGGCGGCTTCGTTTCGATGATCGGCATGTACCCGCCGAACAAAACCGACGGCAGCGTCCGGCCCTCCAGCACCGGGATGTTCCAGTCCCTCGCTTCCGACGCCCGTTCGCTGGCGCATGAGGAAATCGGGCCGGCCGACGGAAACCGGGTCTTCTACCGGCTTCCGGTCTGGAAAAAGATCATCATCATGCTTGGCGGCCCGGTGATGAACCTGCTGATCGGTGTTGTGCTGACCGCCGTGCTGCTGATGGGCTTCGGCGTGTCGGAGTCCACCACCACCATCGCCGACGTCTCCAAGTGCCAGGTCAAGGCCGGCGAAACCGTTGACCCCAACTCGGCTGACTGCAAGCCCACCCCCGCGGCTGCCGCCGGCCTCAAACCCAACGACCGCATAACCGCCTTCGACGGCAAAGCGGTCACCGGCTGGGACGAACTGACCGGCTGGATCCGGGCTTCGGCGGACAAGCAGGTCAACATCACGGTGGAGCGGAACGGTTCCCCGGTCAGCACCACGGTGACCCCGGTCCTGTCGTCGCGGCCGGTCGTCGGCCCGGACGGCCGGCAGGCCAAGGATGCCGAGGGAAAGCTCCGCTACCAGGATGTCGGGTTCCTCGGCATCGGCGCGCAGACCGCGCTCGTGCAGCAGCCCGCGACCGCGGTGCTGCCGATGGCAGGCGAGAACATCAAGCAGATCGCCGGCGTCGTCCTGAACCTCCCGGCCCGGGTGGCCGGCGTGGCGCAGGCAGCCTTCAGCGAGGAGCCGCGCGACCCCAACGGCCCCATCAGTGTGGTCGGTGTCGGCCGGGTCGCGGGTGAAGTTGCCGCCATGGAACAGGTTCCGCTGCAAAGCCGGCTGGCCGCCCTGGTGGGCCTGCTCGCCGGGCTCAACTTCGCGCTGGCCGTGTTCAACCTGGTCCCGCTGCTGCCGCTCGACGGCGGCCATGTGGCCGGAGCCCTGTACGAGGGCGCCCGACGCCGGATCGCGAAGCTCTTCGGGCGGCCGGATCCCGGCGCCTTCGACATCGCCAAGCTGCTGCCCGTGACCTACGTCGTGGCCGTGCTGTTGATGGGCATGTCCGCGCTGCTGATCTACGCGGACATCGTTAAGCCGGTCAACCTCTTCGGCTGATCCGCTGCCGCTTGTGGGTGCGACGCGGACCTTCCCGCCGTCGCGTACGCTCCCGCCCGGTTGTTCGCGTCAGCACACGTCGCCTGACCCCGTAGTCCCGCTCATGCCCGCCGCCTGCCGGGCGTCCGGGGCCGAAGAACTGGGCAGGAACGCTGGCATCCGTGCGACGTCGGGCGTCCCCGGAGGCTCTGGGGCGGTCCAAGACGTCGGGTGGGGCCGGCCCCGCCTCTAACTAAACTTTATTCAGCTGTTTATTCAAACTCAGCCGAAATAGGCTTATTTACTATAATCACCTCTGAATGGTTGATTTCATCGAATCTGCCCTCTACGGTTGAGACATGTATGTACTGACCATCGATCAGCGTGGCAGCAGTGGCGACGTGGACCGGGTCCCCGAGCTGCTGGCCGGACTGGCGAAGCTATGCCCGGGCGCCCGCTTCGAGCGGTCGGTGGGTGACGAGGTTCAGGGCGTGCTGCACGGCCCGGATGAGGCGGTAGAGGTCGCCCTGCATGCGCTGCGCGACGGGCGGTGGTACGTCGGGATCGGCGTCGGTCCGGTGGACCTGCCGCTGCCGGCCAGCCCGAGGGAAGGTGCCGGCCCGGCCTTCATCGCCGCCCGCCTGGCGGTGGAGCGGGCAAAGTCGGCCGCTTCCCACGTCCCGGTTTCGGTCGTGGCGGGCCCCCGACGGCGGGCGGCGGCCGCCCAGGTACCGGCCCGCGAGGAGGAACGTCCGGGTGCCCGCGAGTGCGCCAATGCAGAGGCAGTGCTGCGGCTTATCGGGCGTCTCGTCCAGAACCGGACGGCCGCGCAGTGGAAGGTTGTGGACGTGCTGCGCTCGGTACAGCACGGGCACTCCGGCACACACGGTACCCAGAAAATGGCGGCCGAAAAACTGGGGATCACCGAGCAGTCAGTGAGTCGTGCGCTGCTGCGCTCCGGCTGGCAGGAAGAATGGGCTGCGCGGCCGGCGGCGGAAATGCTGCTGGCCCTGGGCCACGCATCGATTAACGGCGACCCGCGCGCCGGCGAGAAGGACAGTTCGGAGGGAAGCCGGTGAACGCGCTCTGGATCACACTCGCCCTGCTTGTCGCCGGCTTTGCCGGTTGGCCGGTCACGGCCCTGGTGTTCCGGCTGGCCCGGACCATCGACGACCGCTCGGACAGCCGCACCGATACCGCCGCGCCCCCCGCCTCGGACCAAACGGTCGACGGCGAGATCACCCGGCCTGCGTCGGCACCCGGGGCGAACGCCGCGCCCGCAGAGGCCGGTGCCGGCGGGACCGCGCACGTTCCGGCGGCCCCCGAAGCGTCCAGGCGCATCCTGCGCGGCGGCGCCATCATCGGCGTGCTTGAGCGCCTCGCGGTCTGCCTGGCCATCCTGGCCGGCCAGCCGGTAGCGATCGCCTATGTTGTCGCAATCAAGGGCCTCGGACGCTTCGCCGAGCTGAAGGAAACCCCGGTGGCCGCGGAGCGGTTCATCATCGGCACCCTGACCTCCATGCTGTGGGCGGCCGGGGTCGCGGCCCTGGCCAAGGTACTTCTTCTCGGCTGACGCGGCCGGCCCGGAACGCCGGGCGGAACGCAGGCACGGCGGATGGGAACCTGCCGGGCAGGGCGATAGGGTATCCGTATGACTGTTTTTGCTGTTGAGTACGTTTACGACGCCGAATCCGCCCAAAGCCGTGACGCGGCCCGTCCCGCGCACCGCGAATGGACCGCAGCAATGGCCAAGGAGGGTGCGTTGCTGGCCAGCGGCCCTTACACGGACGGCGCCGGCGCCCTGCTCATCTTCAAGGCCGCCGACGAGCAGGCGCTGAACGAACTCCTCACCCAGGACCCCTTCGCCGGGGCCGGTGCCATCTCCGGCACCCGCACGATGGTCTGGTCGCCGTTGACCGGCCTGCTGGCGGGCCACACCGCCTGACTTGCCCCTCCACCCGCCATCGTTCGTTCGACTTAGAATCCGATCCACAGAGGAGTCCACGTGACCTCGGTCAGCCTGGGAATGCCGTCGGCACCGCCCCCCGTTCTCGCCCCGCGCCGGAAGACCCGCCAGATCAAGGTCGGCTCCGTCGGCGTCGGTTCCGACTCGCCGATCAGCGTGCAGTCGATGACCACGACTCCGACAACGGACATCAATGCGACGCTGCAGCAGATTGCCGAACTGACGGCCTCCGGCTGTGACATCGTCCGGGTGGCCTGTCCGTCCGCGGATGATGCCGAGGCGCTGCCGATCATCGCCAAGAAGTCGCAGATCCCGGTGATCGCGGACATCCACTTCCAACCCAAATACGTGTTCGCCGCGATCGAGGCCGGCTGCGCAGCGGTCCGGGTGAACCCGGGCAACATCCGCAAGTTCGACGACCAGGTCAAAGAAATTGCCCGCGCCGCCAAGGACCACGGAACCTCGATCCGGATCGGTGTCAACGCCGGTTCACTGGAGCCGGGCATCCTGAAGAAGTACGGTAAGGCCACCCCGGAGGCCCTGGTGGAATCAGCGGTCTGGGAGGCTTCGCTGTTCGAAGAGCACGGTTTCCACGACTTTAAGATTTCGGTCAAGCACAACGACCCCGTCATCATGGTGGCCGCCTACGAGATGCTCGCCGAAAAGGGCGACTGGCCGCTGCACCTGGGCGTGACCGAGGCCGGCCCGGCCTTCCAGGGCACCATCAAGTCCGCCACCGCCTTCGGCGCACTGCTCTCCCGCGGCATCGGCGACACCATCCGGGTTTCCCTCTCGGCGCCGCCGGTGGAGGAAATCAAGGTGGGCAACCAGATCCTGCAGTCGCTGAACCTGCGCCCGCGCAAGCTGGAAATCGTGTCCTGCCCGTCCTGCGGACGCGCCCAGGTCGATGTCTACACGCTGGCCGAGCAGGTCACCGCCGGCCTCGAAGGCATGGAGGTCCCGCTCCGTGTCGCCGTGATGGGCTGCGTGGTGAACGGTCCCGGCGAGGCCCGGGAAGCGGACCTTGGCGTCGCCTCCGGCAACGGCAAGGGCCAGATCTTCGTCAAGGGCGAGGTCATCAAGACTGTTCCCGAGGACCAGATTGTTGAGACACTGATCGAAGAGGCAATGCGTCTCGCTGAAGAGATGGGGGAGTCCGATGGCGAAGATGCTGTCCCGGGTAGCCCCGTGGTTAGCGTCTCGTAGGGACGGTGCCGGTCTCGCTGCCGGCATCTCGGTCCGGGTCCTCGCGGATGCGGACACGGGCGCCCTGCTGGACCTGGCCCGGCAGGACGCCGTCGCCAACGTTTTCATCCTGTCCCACCTCGAGACTGCCGGAACGGCGTCCCCCACCGCCGGCGGCGCCAATGTCTTCGGTGTGTTCGACGACGGCGCGCTGCTCGGTGCCTGCTGGGCCGGCGCCAACCTGGTGCCGGTGCAGCTCGATCCGGACCTCGCTCCGCTGGTGGCGGGCGCCGCGCACCGTTCAGGGCGGCGCTACGCCTCGATCTTCGGACCGGCGGCAACCGTCCTGGCGCTCTACGCGGCGCTGGAGCAGCTGGGCCACTCCGCCCAGGAAATCCGCGCCGACCAGCCGCTCCTGGCCATCGACGGGCCGCCCCGCATTGACCCCAACCCCGCCCTCGGCTTCGGACAGCTGGCGGACTTCGACCGGATCCTGCCGGCCTGCGCGGCCATGTTCGAGGAGGAAGTGGGCTACTCGCCCTACCTCGGCGGACGCGAACACTACAGCCGCCGGGTCAAGGGACTAATCCGCGCCGGCCACTCCCTGGTGCACCTGGGGGCGGACGGCGAGGTGGTCTTCAAAGCAGAGCTGGGCGCCGTGAGCGGGGACGTCACCCAGGTGCAGGGGGTGTGGATGAACCCCGCCTTCCGTGGTCAGGGCCTCAGCGCCGGCTACATGGCCGCCGTTGTGGTGCATGCCCAAGCCCTGGCCCCGGTCACCAGCCTGTACGTGAACGATTTCAACCTGCGGGCCCGTGCCAGCTATGGGCGCGTGGGCTTCCACCAGGTGGGAACTTTCGCGACGGTGCTCTTCTAAACACATTCTTGACACCCCGCCTGACAAGAATCTGGTTGCATACTCTTGTTTAAGCGACGTGGATCACATAGGTTCGATTCAGCCGCGCCGAGCAGGCGCGAGCGGTCTCAGGGAAGAATCAACCATTGGCTGCCGGCACCGCCCGCAAGGGCAGGACACGTAAGGCGGCAGCCTTGGATTTAGCGGCACTGGGGTCGCAGGGGCCACGCCATCACAGGATGACCAGCCGGAAACGGCCAGGGGCTTCCGTTATGGCGTGGCTCTTTCCCTGCCGGGCGGGAAACCGGTGCGCGGCTTGGCGGTAGATTAGTGTCTGGACATTTTCGTCTTTACCCCGCCCGGCCCCGCACTTCCTCAGAAACGGATATCTCCCAGTGGTCCTTCGACTTTCCAAGCTGTTCCTGCGCACCCTGCGTGAAGACCCCGCCGACGCCGAAGTGGCCAGCCACCGGCTGCTGGTCCGGGCCGGCTACATCCGCCGCGCCGCCCCGGGCATCTACACCTGGCTGCCGCTGGGACTCAGCGTGCTGCGCCGGGTCGAGCGGATCATCCGCGAGGAAATGACCGCGATCGGCGCGCAGGAGGTCCACTTTCCGGCGCTGCTGCCCAAGGAGCCCTACGAGACGACCAACCGCTGGACCGAGTACGGGGAGGGCATCTTTCGGCTCAAGGACCGCAAGGGCAACGACTACCTGCTCGCCCCCACGCACGAGGAAATGTTCACCCTGCTGGTCAAGGACCTGTACTCCTCGTACAAGGACCTGCCGCTGAGCATCTACCAGATCCAGAACAAGTACCGCGACGAAGCCCGTCCCCGCGCGGGCCTGCTGCGCGGCCGCGAATTCATCATGAAGGACTCCTACTCCTTCGACGTCGACGACGCCGGCCTGGACGCCAGCTACGCCGCGCACCGTGGCGCCTACCTGAAAATCTTTGAGCGCCTCGGCCTGGAGGTCATCCCGGTCACGGCTACCGCCGGCGCCATGGGCGGGTCCAAGAGCGAGGAATTCCTGCACCCGACCGAGATCGGCGAGGACACCTTCGTGCGCTCCGCCGGCGGCTACGCGGCCAATGTCGAAGCCGTCACCACCGTGGTGCCCGCAGACATCGATTTTTCCAGCGCCCCGGCCGCGGAGGTCCGCGACACCCCGGATACCCCGACGATCGAAACGCTCGTCGACGCCGCCAACGCCCTCGCCCCCCGCAGCGAGGTCGACGGCGGCGCCTGGACCGCCGCGGACACGCTTAAGAACGTCGTCCTTGCCGTCACGCTGCCCACCGGCGAACGCAAGCTTGTGGTCATCGGTGTCCCCGGCGACCGCGGTGTGGACCTCAAACGCGTCGAGGCCACCATCGGCGCCTTCCTGCCCATCGGCGGGGAAATCATGCTCGAGGCTGCCAACGAGGAAGACCTCAAGAAGCAGACCCTGCTGGTCAAGGGCTACATCGGCCCCGGCCTGTCCCTGGACGCGCCGCTGCTCGGGGCCGAAGGCGCCTCGAAGCTGCTCTACCTCGTGGATCCCCGCGTGGTCCGGGGCTCCGCCTGGGTCACCGGGGCCAACGAGGCCGGCAAACACGTCTTTGGCCTGGTTGCCGGCCGCGACTTCGGCTGGGACGGCGTGATCGAAGCCACCGAAGTGCGCGCCGGCGACCCGGCACCGGACGGCTCCGGCCCGCTGGAAACCGCCCGCGGCATCGAAATGGGCCACATCTTCCAGCTCGGGCGCAAGTACGCCGAGGCCCTGGACCTGAAAGTCCTGGACCAGAACGGCAAGCAGGTCGTCGTGACCATGGGCTCCTACGGCGTCGGGGTCACCCGTGCGGTGGCCGCCCTTGCCGAGTCCAACCACGATGAAAAGGGCCTGATCTGGCCGCGCGCCGTCGCGCCGGCCGACGTCCACGTCGTCGCGGTGGGCCGTGGCGAGGAGATCTTCGCCGCCGCGGAGAAGCTGGCCTTGGAACTGGAGGCCGCCGGCCTCGAAGTCATCTATGACGACCGCCCCAAGGTGTCCCCGGGCGTGAAGTTCGGCGACGCCGAACTCGTCGGCGTCCCCACCGTCCTCGCCGTCGGGCGCGGGCTGGTGGACGGGGTCGTGGAAATCAAGGACCGCCGCAGCGGCAACGCCGAAAATATCGCCGTTGACAAGGCCGTTGACTACTGTGTCAACGCCGTCCGCAACAGCTGACCCGCTGCGTTGCAGGGAATGGTCTCAGGGCTGGAATCGATCCAGCTCGCCACGCTCATTCTGGTGGTGGTCGCAGGGTTCGCCGCCGGCTGGGTGGACGCCGTCGTCGGCGGCGGGGGACTGATCCAGCTCCCCGTTATGCTGCTGATCCCCGGGATCAGCCCGGTGCAGGCGCTGGCGACGAACAAGATGGGCTCCATCTTCGGCACCACCACCAGCGCCGTCACGTTCTACCGGCGTGTCCAACCGGACCTGCGCACCGCCGTGCCGATGGCGGTGATCGCCCTGGCCGGCAGCTTCGGCGGGGCGGTGCTGGCGGCGAACCTGCCGGCCAGCGTGTTCAAGCCGATCATCGTTGCCGCACTCGTCGTCGTCGCACTGTTCACCGCGTTCCGTCCCAGTGTGGGGGAGCTGACCCAGCTCCGTCACGACGGGCACCGGCACTACGTGGTGGCCTGCCTGATTGGTGCGGTGATCGGCTTCTACGACGGCATGATCGGCCCCGGTACCGGCTCGTTCCTGATCATCGCGCTGGTCTCGGCGATGGGCTACGCCTTCCTCGAGGCCAGCGCTAAGGCCAAGATCGTCAACATGGCCACCAATGCCGGCGCGCTGCTGTTCTTCCTGCCGCACGGGTCGCTGCTGTGGGGACTGGGACTGGTCCTCGGCGCCGCGAACATGGCCGGCGGCTACCTTGGCGCCCGGGCCGCCGTCAGCCGGGGCAGCAGGTTCATCCGGATCGTTTTCCTGGTGGTGGTCGGGGCGCTGATCATCAAGCTGGGGTCCGACGTCTGGCACGACGCCGCCGCCTGAGCCGCCGCCGGCAATGGTCCAGGGCCGGCCGGGAGCCGGCCGGAAGGCGCCCGGGAGGCGCCCGGAGCGCGGCCCGGATCACTGCCCGGGCCTGCCGTCAGCGGGGACTGCCGCTGCGCGGCCGGCGGGCGTAGCATGCAGCTATGTCAGCCCCTGAAGAGCGCTACAGTGATGCCCTGGCAGCCGCGTCCCGGCATGCCCGCCACTGGCTGGAAAGCCAGCAAACCCGGCGGGTCGGCCCCCGCGTGGGCGCCGCCGACCTCGCGGCGGACTTTGGCGGTCCGCTGCCGGAGAGCGGAACACCGGCCGCCGAGGTCGTGGACTACCTCGCCGCTAAAGCCGAGCCGGGGCTGATGGCCATGCCCTCGGGGCGGTTTTTCGGCTGGGTCATCGGCGGAACCCTGCCCGCGGCGCTGGCCGCGGACTGGCTGGTCAGCGCCTGGGACCAGAACGCCGGGCTCCGGTTCGCCACTCCCGCCACCGCGGCCATCGAGGAAGCGGCCGGGAAATGGCTGCTCGACTTGCTTGGCCTCCCGGCAGAGTCCGACGTCGGCTTCGCCACCGGTGCGACCATGGCCAACTTCACCGGGCTGGCCGCGGCGCGGTGGCGGCTAATGGCCGACGCCGGATGGGACCTCGACGCCGAGGGCCTCGCCGGCGGCCCGCGGATCCGCTGCTTCGTCGGCCAGGAACGGCACGACACCATCGACCTCGGCCTGCGGTACCTTGGGCTGGGCAGGCCCACAGTGGTCGCCTCGGACCGCCAGGGCCGCATCGACCCCGCGGAACTGGGCCGCGCCCTGGACCGCGCCACGGCCGGCGCGCCCGCCGGCTCCGCCGGGGCAGCGGGCCGCGTTCCGCTGCTGGTCTGCCTGCAGGCGGGGAACCTGCACTCGGGGGCCTTTGACCCGTTCGAGGAGGCGGTCGCGGTGGCGAAGGCCCACGGCGCCTGGGTCCATGTGGACGGAGCCTTCGGGCTTTGGGCGGCCGCCGTGCCGGAGCTTGCCGGCCTGACCGCCGGGATCCGCGGTGCGGACTCGTGGGGTACCGACGCGCACAAGACCCTCAACGTGCCCTACGACTGCGGGATCGCAGTGGTCCGTGACGCCCGGGCGCTGCGTGCGGCGATGGGCGTGCACACGAGCTATTTGATCCAGGACGCCGACGGCGCCGCGGATCCTTTCGAAACCGTTCCGGAGCTGTCCCGCCGGGCCCGCGGCGTGCCGGTCTGGGCGGCCCTGAAATCGCTGGGACGGGAAGGTGTCGCCGGGCAGGTCCGGGGGCTCGTGCGGCACGCCCGGCAGTTGGCCGGGCGGCTGGCGGCACTGGACGGCGTGGAGGTGCTGAACGACGTCGGCTACACCCAGGTGTCGCTGGCCTTTGGCGACGATGCCACCACCCGCGCCGTGACGGCCCGGATCATCGCGGAGGGACGGGTGTGGATGTCCGGTTCCCGCTGGCAGGACCGGGATATCCTGCGCATTTCGGTGAGCAACTGGAGTACGGACGACGCCGACGTCTCTGTGGCCGTCGACGCGGTCCGCGATGCTGTGGCCGCGGTCCGGGGAGGCCCGGGCGGCTAATCGGGCCGAGCGGGGGACTGTCCGGGCGCCGGCAGGTCCTGCGGGGCGGGCAGCCCGTCCAAAGTCTTCCCGGCCAGCGTGCTGGCCACCCAGAGAGAGCGGGCAAGGTCGCCGGCATGGTGACGTTTAGCCGCGTACCACAGCGCGTTTTCCACCTCGCGGGCCACCGCCCACTGCCGGGCGGTCTCGCCGTCCAGGCCGGCGGCCGCGCTGAAGTCCGCGCAACGTTTCAGCAAGGCCCCGGCGGCGGCGTAACGGGGCAACTCAGCCAGACGGTTCCACAACAGGGGCGCCACGGCGAACTCCGCTTCGCCGATCATCGGCTGCGGATCGATGGCCTTGAAGCTCCCGGCCGTAAAACCTGCCGCCCCGGCCCGGCCCGGAGCCCGGCCCGGAGCATCCGCCCGGGCGAGGATGTTCAGGTAGTGCAGGTCGGTGTGGACGAGCACGTCGGTGCCGGACCGGCGTCCGACCGCGCCGCGGGTCTGGCAGACCTCCAGGGCCGCCTCCAGCAGCCAGCGCGGGAAGGGCCGGCCCAACCGTTCCCAGCTTTCCGGCAGTTCGTCGCTCCACTGCTCCGCGCGGGCCGCAACGTGCGCGAATTCGTGCCACTCCGGCCGCCCGTCCGGCGGCAGGCTCAACCGGCGCACCACGCCGCCCCAGACGGCCGCGGCGGCGTCGAGGGGAAGCACCTGCAGCGGGCGTCCGGCGTCGAGCCGTTCCAGCAGCAGCGCGCCGGCGCCAGGATCCGATTCGAGGACCAGCGCGGCGCCGTGGCCGCCCCATAGCGCGAGGGCATGGCGTTCGGCCTGGGCTTCCTCGTGCGGATACGCCACTTTGAGCACGGCTGCTCCGCGGTCGGAATCGTTCGACCGGACCGGAACGACGATGGCGCCTTGGCCGTTGAACGGCAGGCTGCCGGGCGCCAGGTCAGGAGTGAGGGACCACTTTTCCAGGCAGCGGTCGACCAGGCCGGGAAGCGTGGCCAGCCAGGCGCGGCCCTCGGCGGTCCCGGCGTAGCGGCGGCTGAGCCCGGGCGGGACGGGGACGGCTGCAGGCATGCTCATGGCCCCCAGCGTAGCGGCCGGCCCCCGGTGTAGCGGCCGGGGGTCAGGCGGCGATGCCGCTGGCGCCGAGCCAGCTGCCGATCAGGAAGGTCGCCACGAGGGCCGCGGCCCCGCCGATGACGACCCGGATGGCGGCCTTGGCCTTTGAGCCTCCGCCGATCCAGGCTCCGATGGCCCCGGTTGCCGCGAGGGCCACCAGCACCGCCGCGAAGGTCAGCGGAACGCGGATGTTTTCCGGCGGCAGCAGGATGGCCAGCATCGGCAGGATGGCGCCGACGAGGAAGGCGATGGCGGAGGCGAAGGCCGCGTGCCACGGGCTGACGATGTCCGTCTCATCGATGTGCAGCTCCGCCGACAGGTGTGCGCCGAGGGCGTCGTGGGCGGTCAGTTCGGTGGCGACCCGGTGGGCGGTTTCCTGGCTGAGCCCCTTGCCTTGGTAGATGGCGGCCAGCTCAGCCAGCTCTTCCTCGGGCTGTTCGGCCAGTTCGCGGCGTTCCTTCTCGATCAGGGCACGCTGGCTGTCCTTCTGGCTGCTGACCGAGACATACTCGCCCAGGGCCATGGAGATGGCGCCGCCGACGACGCCGGCGGCACCGGCGATGAGGATCGGGCCCGAGTCGGTGGTCACGCCGGCGACGCCGACGACGATCGCAGCAACCGAGACGATGCCGTCGTTGGCGCCCAGCACGCCTGCCCGGAGCCAGTTCAGGCGGTGCGCGATGTCGTTGTGGTGCGGTTCGTTATCGTGAAAGGCTGCTGCGCCGCTGATTTCCATGAGTACAGCAAATCACCGGGGCCGCGGGGAAACCAGTATTGGAAGGCTAAGTAAGCTAAGCCGCGCCTTGCCTGGGGTCAACGGGCGGCAAGGGCGGGGAAGGCGGCGGGATCGGCGGCCAGGCCGGGCACCGGGCCCGGAGCCGCGCCCCAGCGGTCGGCCCGGCGGGCGGCTTCGAGCAGTCCTGCGATGGCCCACTTCCGGGTTTGACCGTCGCTGAGCGCAACCAGATCCCCGTAGGCGGGCAGCGCGGAGGCCTCCGCGGCTGCCAGTCCCCGTGCCGGGTCGGCCAGGAACGCCGGATCCAGGGCGTACCCCGGTTCCCGGGGCGGCACAGCGGCGCAGTGCACCCTGCTCCAGGCCTCCGCGCGGGCGATCAGCGCTTCGTGCCGTTGGAACTGCGCAGCAGCCAGGCTGGCATCGGCTCCGTGGAGCCGGGGCAGCGCCACCTGGTAGCCGTACACGGTTTCGTGCTCGGTGCGGATCAGCGCCGCCAGGGCGCCGGGCAGGTCGGCGCCCCGGGCAGTGCCGCTGCTGGCCGCGGCGCCGGCCGGCGGTTCGGTCGCTGCCGGGCACGAACCGGCGGGGGACGGGGCCCCCGCGTCGGGCCCCTGCGACGCCGCGGCGGGGTCCGGGACGCCCGCGGCAGCGGCCAGCGAAGTCGCCTGGACCAGTTGGGCGGTGCCGACGGCGGCGAGCAGCCTCGCCATCCCGCCGTCGGCCATGGCTGCGTCGGCAAGCCTGTGCCGGCCGCTCCGGGCGAGGCCCGCGGCAAGCCCGGCGGCGGTGGCCGGGGCGGGAGCGGTGGTCGGCAGCGTGGTCGGCAGCGTAGTCGGCGGCACGCTGGCTGCTGCCGGCGTCGGGCCCGGGCGCTGCAGGGCCCTGGCCTGGGTTGTCAGCAAACTCACAGTCCGCGCCGCCGCGGGCGCGGAGGCGGCCGAGATGGCGCGGCCGGCGTCGGCGGCTGCTGCGTTTTCGAGCTGTTCGCCCACGGTCCGCAGTTGCAGGGCCTCGGTGAGCGCGGCGGAGCGCGCACGCTCGGAAAAGGGAGGTTTGGGCGGTTCCGGCGGATTTCCGGGCCTAAACGCGATCCCGAGCCCCGCCACCACAAGTGTGAGGCAGGCGAGCAGCACGAGTCGGGGCAGGTGCCGGGGACGCCGGAACCGCCGCCGTTCCCCGCCCCTGTCGTCATTCACAACAGACCATATTGTCATGCCGGCCCGGAACCCGGGTGCACCAGTCGCCGGGAATATCGCTAGGCTAGTAGACACAACATCATCTAGCGGGAGGCGGGCGGCATCATGACCAACGCAGAAGCCACGACTTCGACAGACCGGACCGGGACCGGGAAGGCTGACGCCGCCCCCGCTCACAACCTGGAGGCCGAGCGCCTGTTCGCGCTCCTCGGGCCTGCAGTCATGGCGAACCGGCTGTACCTGGAGGACGTTTCGATCCACATTGCCGGCGCCAACCGGGTGGTCCACGTTGTGGTGGACCTGCCGCAGGAGGAGACCGGCGGCGTCAGCCTCGACGTCATCGCCGAGATCTCCAAGACGCTCTCGGAGATCCTTGATAACGATCCGAGCACCGACTCGCGACCCTACGACCTTGAGGTGTCCTCGCCCGGCGTCGGGCGGCCGCTCACCGAAGAGCGGCACTGGCACCGAGCCCGCGGACGCATGGTCACGGTCAACGTGATCCACGGTGACAACCTCACCGGCCGCATCCAGTCCGTGGACGACGGCGGCGTGACCCTGGTCCCGGAACTGGCGGTCAAAAAGGGTATGAAACCCAAGCAGGGTGACCCCGTCAAACTTCCTTTCGACAGGATCCGCAGCGGAAAAGTCGAGATAGAGTTCAGCCACCTCGAAGAGGCCGGTCTGGAGAACGACAATGGACCTTCCGAGGAGGCCTAATGGATATTGACATGAGCGCACTGAGACTCCTGGAGCGTGAGCGCGAAATCCCGCTGGATCTCCTGATTCCGACCATCGAGCAGGCCCTGCTGGTGGCCTACCACAAGACGCCGGGCGCGTTCGAGAAGGCCCGCGCCGAGCTGGACCGCAAGAGCGGTCACGTAACGATCTGGGCCACCGAGATCGACGACGACGGCGCTCCCGTGGGTGAATTCGAAGACACCCCGGCCGGGTTCGGACGGATCGCGGCTAGCACCGCGCGGCAGATCATCCTGCAGCGCCTGCGCGACGCCGAGGATGACAACGTGCTGGGCCAGTTCAAGGGCCGGGAGGGTGAACTCGTGGCCGGCACCATCCAGCAGGGCAACAACCCGCACATGATCCAGGTCAACCTCGGAACGGTGGAGGCGCTGCTGCCGCCGCCCGAGCAGGTTCCCGGCGAAAAGTACACGCACGGCAACCGGCTCCGCGCTTTTGTGATCGACGTGCACCGCGGCACCAAAGGCCCGTCCATCACGCTGTCCCGGTCCCACCCGGGGCTGGTCCGGAAGCTTTTCGAACTGGAGGTCCCGGAGATCGCGGACCGCTCCGTCGAGATCGTGGCACTGGCCCGCGAGGCGGGCCACCGGACCAAGATCGCGGTGAAGGCGAACACCCCCGGTGTCAACGCCAAGGGCGCCTGCATCGGTGAGATGGGGTCGCGTGTCCGGGCCGTTATGACAGAGCTGAACGACGAAAAGATCGACATCGTCGACTACAGCGATGACCCCGCCGCTTTTATCGCGAGCGCACTCTCACCGTCGCGCGTGAATTCCGTCACCATCACCGATGAAGCTGCGCGGTCGGCCCGCGTGGTGGTGCCGGACTACCAGCTGTCCCTCGCGATCGGCAAGGAAGGCCAGAACGCGCGGTTGGCGGCCAAGCTCACCGGCTGGCGGATCGACATCGTCTCCGACGCCGTCGAGAACAGCGACAAATAGACCCCAGCGGCCGGGAGGCCCGGGGCCTGGCGCCCCGGGCCGCCCGGCGCCCTCCTCGACGGCCCGTTTCGGGTGACCGGCACCGGAGGGGCTAGAATAGACATGACCGCGCCTCACGGCCGGTGTCCGTGTGCCCCCAACGCGGCCGGGTTCTCGAACCAGGAGCGGCGGGGCCGGCAGATGCGTACTGGCAGGAAGATACTCGTAGTGGCAGAAGTGCAACACCTCGGGGATCAGCCGCAGCGCACCTGCATCGGATGCCGGAAGAAGGGCCCGCGGTCGGAGCTGCTCCGGTTCGTCGCCGACACCAGCGGATCATCCGCTGTGCTGATCGATGAACGACGCCGGATGGCTGGCCGGGGAGCATGGTTGCACCCCAGCCAAAAGTGCCTGGCACTGGCGGTCAAACGTCGAGCGTTCGGACGCGCCCTCAACGGCGCTGCCGACACCACCGACGTTGAACGCCGGATCATGGCAGGCATGCAAGCCGCGGACACCCAGGTGCCCGCGGCAACAACCGTCCAACCTGAAAGCGGGTCAGAAAACTGATGGAAACCCGATGAGTTCCCAGCGATGAGTGCGCAACGATGACAACTTTGTTGCGCTCTGCAATGGGCCTTTCAGCTGCACCCGCGGCGGAGGCCCGCAGTAAGAAGTAGACGGTTCGTGCCTGGCTCGGTGCGGACCGAGACAGGAGAAATGTGGCCAAGGTCCGCGTACATGAGCTTGCTAAAGAGCTCGGTATTACTTCCAAAGATGCAGTAACCAAACTGCAGGAACTGGGCGAATTCGTTCGCTCCGCCTCTTCCACCATTGAGGCCCCCGTCGTGCGGAAACTCCGCAACGCCTACCCGGATGCGCCCGCCGCTTCGAAGTCCGAAGCGCCCGCGTCCGCCCCCAAGGCCAGCCCCGCAGCGAACCGTCCGGCGCCCGCGCCGGCTCCGGCCGCGCCGAAGGCCGCCGAATCCAAGACTGAAGCACCCGCTCCGTCGGCTCCGGCCGAAGCGCCCGCTGCAGCACCTGCCCCGGCCGCCGCGCCGGCGGCCGAAGCCCCGGCGGCTCCGTCCACCGGTGCCAAGCCCGGCGCCCGTCCGGCTCCTAAGGCTGAGACCCCGGCCGCTCCGGCGCGCCAGGGCGGCTCCGCGCCTCGTCCGGGCGGTCCCCGTCCCGGCAACAACCCGTTCGCCACGTCCCAGGGCATGCCCCGCGGCCGCGGCGGCGACAACGAACGTTCCTCGCGTCCGGGTAACAACCCGTTCGCGCCTTCCCAGGGCATGCCGCGTCCGGGCGGCAGCCGCACGGAGGGCGACCGCCCCGGCGGTCCCCGTCCCGCAGCAGGTGCCGGTGGTCCCCGTCCGGGCGCACCGCGTCCGGCCGGCGCTGCCGGGGCCCGTCCCGGCGCACCGCGTCCGGCCGGTGCTCCCGGTGCCCGTCCGGGAGCCGGCGGAAACCGTCCGACTCCCGGCATGATGCCGAACCGCACCGAACGTCCCGCACCCACTGGTGCCGGCCGTCCCGGCGGCGGCCGCGGCCCTGGCCGCCCGGGCGGCGCACCCGGTACCGGTGGTACCGGCGGCGCTCCGGCCGGCGGTGGCTTCGGTAAGGGCGGCCGCGGCCGCGGCGGCACCCAGGGTGCCTTCGGCAAGGGCGGCGCAGGCCGTGGCAAGCAGCGCAAGTCGAAGCGTGCAAAGCGCCAGGAACTTGAGCAGATGAGTGCCCCGTCGCTGGGCGGCGTGAGCGTACCCCGCGGCGACGGCAACACCGTTGTCCGGCTGCGCCGCGGCTCGTCCATCACGGACTTCGCCGACAAGATCGAGGCGAACCCGGCCGCACTGGTGACCGTCCTGTTCCACCTCGGCGAAATGGCCACGGCCACGCAGTCGCTGGACGAAGAGACCTTTGCCCTGCTGGGCGAGGAGCTTGGCTACAAGCTCCAGGTCGTCTCGCCCGAAGACGAGGAGCGGGAGCTGCTCTCCGGCTTCGACATCGACTTCGATGCCGAGCTGGAAGCCGAAGGCGACGAGGAACTTGAGGCGCGTCCTCCGGTAGTCACCGTCATGGGTCACGTTGACCACGGTAAGACCCGGCTGCTCGATGCCATCCGCAAGTCCGACGTTATGGCGGGCGAGCACGGCGGCATCACGCAGCACATCGGTGCCTACCAGGTCACGCACAACCACGAAGGCACTGATCGGAAGATCACCTTCATCGATACCCCCGGCCACGAGGCGTTCACCGCCATGCGTGCCCGTGGTGCGAAGGTCACCGACATCGCCATCCTGGTGGTCGCAGCGGACGACGGCGTGATGCCGCAGACCGTTGAAGCGCTCAACCACGCCCAGGCGGCCAACGTGCCGATCGTCGTGGCCGTGAACAAGATCGACAAGGAAGGCGCCAACCCGGACAAGGTCCGCGGCCAGCTGACCGAGTACGGCCTGGTTCCGGAAGAGTACGGCGGCGACACCATGTTCGTGGAGGTCTCTGCCCGCCAGAACCTCAACATCGACGAGCTGCTCGAGGCCGTCCTGCTGACCGCGGACGCCGCCCTGGACATGCGCGCCAACCCGAACAAGGACGCCCGCGGTATCGCGATCGAAGCCAACCTGGACAAGGGCCGCGGCGCCGTCGCGACCGTCCTGGTCCAGTCCGGTACGCTGCACGTCGGCGACACGATCGTGGCCGGCACAGCCCACGGCCGCGTCCGTGCGATGTTCGACGACGACGGCAGTGCACTGACCGAGGCCGGCCCGTCCCGCCCCGTGCAGGTGCTGGGTCTGTCCAACGTTCCGCGCGCCGGCGACACGTTCTTCGTGACCGCCGACGAGCGCACCGCCCGCCAGATCGCCGAAAAGCGTGAAGCAGCGGACCGCAACGCGGCCCTGGCCAAGCGCCGCAAGCGCATCAGCCTGGAAGACTTCGACCAGGCCGTCGCCGACGGCAAGATCGACACCCTCAACCTCATCCTCAAGGGTGACGTGTCCGGTGCCGTGGAAGCCCTCGAGGACGCGCTGCTCAAGATCGACGTCGGCGAGGGTGTCCAGCTCCGCGTTATCCACCGCGGTGTCGGTGCGATTACGCAGAACGACGTCAACCTGGCAACGGTCGACTCCGCCGTCATCATCGGCTTCAACGTCAAGCCCGCCGAGCGTGTTGCCGAACTGGCAGACCGCGAAGGCGTGGACATGCGCTTCTACTCCGTCATCTACGCAGCAATCGATGACATCGAGGCAGCCCTCAAGGGCATGCTCAAGCCGGAGTACGAAGAGGTCCAGCTTGGCACCGCCGAGGTCCGCGAAGTGTTCCGTTCCTCCAAGTTCGGCAACATTGCAGGCTCGATCGTCCGCTCCGGTGTCATCCGGCGCAACGCCAAGGCCCGCATCAGCCGCGACGGCAAGATCATCGGCGACAACCTCTCCGTTGAGACGCTCAAGCGCTTCAAGGACGACGCCACCGAGGTCCGCACGGACTTCGAGTGTGGTATCGGTCTTGGCTCGTACAACGACATCAACGAAGGCGACATCATCGAGACCTTCGAGATGCGCGAGAAGCCGCGCGTCTAAGTCGGTCCGCCTTAGGCGAGTCACTAGCAAGAGGTGCGGGGCCGTTGGATTTTTCCGGCGGCCCCGCCCCTTCGCCGGACGGCACTGGATCTGCGATCCAGTGCCGTCCGGCTCCGTCAGGCCCGATGCCACTCCCAGGCCGCCGGAAAAAATCCAACGGGAGTCCGTCGTAGGCTTGCCTTAGGCGCGTGGCACCAAACTCACCAATGTGCGGCCCGTGTTTATGCGTCGTCGTACATCCAAATTTTTTAGGAGTGGAAATGGCTGATCCCGCACGGGCTGCCAAGTTGGCGCAGCGGATTAAGGTTGTCGTTGCGGAGGCGCTGGGCCGGAGGGTTAAGGATCCGCGGCTTGAGGGCGTTACTGTTACCGATGCGCGGGTGACCAACGACCTGCAGCACGCCACGGTCTACTACACAGTCTTTGGCGACGAAGCGGCCCAGGCCGATGCCGCCAAGGGCCTGGAGAAGGCCAAGGGCGTGCTGCGCCAGGAAGTCGGCCGCAACATCACCGTCCGGCTGACGCCAACCCTGGAATTTGTCGCTGACCAGATACCGGTGGTCGCTTCGAACCTCGAAGAGCTGCTGAGGGAAGCCAAAAAGCGCGACGCCGAGGTGGCCGCCCTCGCGGCCAGCGCCAAGCACGCCGGCGACGCCGACCCGTACAGGTCCGATGTCCCCGAGGACATTGAGCTCGACGAGGAAGACTTCGACGAAGACGACTTCGACGAGGAAAACAAAGACCTCAGGGCCGACAGCGACATCGACGAGGACCGCAACAAGTAGCCTTCCAGCAACAGCACTGGCCGGACCCGGAACGGGTCCGGCCAGTGCTGTGTCCGCCCGAAGCGCCCGAGTGCGGGGGACTTTGGACCCTATGCCGGGTCCGGGCGCGGGCGTCCCATGGAGTCATGACTGCGCGCGAATGGAACGGCGGTGGGCAGCCGTGACTTCTGCCCTGGTCAAGTGTCCCCAGTGCGGTACGACCAACCGCCTTCCGGCTGCGGCGGCCGGACACCCCCGGTGCGGCAAATGCCGCCGGGACCTGCCCTGGATTGTCGAGGCCGGCGACGGCGATTTCGCCGAGGTCGCGGAACGCTCTCCGGTGCCGGCCCTTGTCGACTTCTGGGCGGCGTGGTGCGGCCCGTGCCGGATGGTCAGCCCGGTGCTGGACAAACTGGCCCAGGAACGCGCCGGCCGGGTCAAGCTCGTCAAAGTGGACGTGGATAAATCACCGGCGCTGTCCCGGCGATTTGAGGTGCAGGCGATTCCCACGATGCTGCTGATCGCGGACGGAACGGTGGTGGCGCGGCAGGCCGGAGCCCCGCCCGCCGCAGCCCTGCGCAGCTGGCTGGACGGGGCGCTGGCCGCCCGACCCGGAGGAAGCAGACCATGACCGAAATCCTGCGATATGAGGTGGGATCCGGGACGGTGCTGGTCGAGGTCGACGAGGGCAGCTTCGGCGTCGAACGTCCCGCCCGCAACGAACTCGGCATCCTGGACGCCGGCCGGCGGCTGGAGGATGCACTCGCCGCGGTCCGGCCGGCCGCCAGGGCCGCCGCCGACGTAATGCGGGAACTGGCACCTGAGCATCTTGAGCTGCAGTTCGGCGTGAAGCTGGCCGGTGAGGCCGGGGCGATCATCGCGAGGAACTGCGCCGAGGGGCACTTCATCGTCAGGATGTCCTTCACGGCCCCGCCGGTGCCGCCGCCGCTGCCGGCGGACGAAATCCGTCTATGACCCGGCCCGCCGGCCTCGCCCCCGCCGGTGCGGCGGATGCTGCCGGGAGCACAGGGTTTGGCGCTAAGGCGCCGGGTCAGCGCCGCCGCCGGCCCAGGGTGCCCAGCAGCGGAGAACCCATCCCGAGCAGGAATCCGAAGTCGTACCAGTTGCCGGCCCGTGCCGTGTTGTAGAAGGGGAACTCTTTCCAGGCACCGAAGACGTGGGCGATCAGTATGATCCAGGCCGTGATTCCGTTCCAGATGCCCCACAATAAGTCCTGCCACCACATGAGGTCCTCCTCCTAGGCCCAGGGCCCGCCCGCCGGAACGGCGCGCACCCGCGTCTGGTCAGGCTACTGCCTGGCGCGTCCGGGCGGTAGGACTAGACGGCCCCGCCGCGGGCCGGCAGCCTGCCGAGGCCCTCGACCAGCTCCGCCTGACCGCCGCACAGCGCAATCCGGATCCAGCCCTCGCCGATGGAGCCGAAAGCGGTGCCCGGTGCGACGGCGACCCCTGCGTCCGCGAGGAAATGCCGCACCCAGGCCCGGACGTCGCCGCCGCTGACGTGCGAGACGTCCGCCCAGAGGTAGAAGGCCCCCTGAGCGGTCAGGAACGGGATGCCCCTGGACTCCAGCACGGCGGAGGCGGCGTCCCGGTTGGCGCGGTAGTGCGCCCGGGCGTGGCTGACGTAGTCCTGCGGACCGGTCAGGGCGGCCAGCGCGGCATACTGCGAGGGCGATGCGACGCAGGAAACGATCGCCTCCATCACGTTGTTCATCTGCTGCTCAAGCCCCGGCGGGCAGATCAGCGCACCGATCCGCAGCCCGGTCAGCCCGTAGGTCTTGGACAGGGTCAATGAGGTGAACACCCTCGCCTCGCCGGGAACGTCGCTATCGAAACGGGCCGGGCTGACGTGCGGAACGTCGTAGGTGAAGGCCTCGTAGCATTCGTCCGAAATGATCCAGAGGTCGTGCCGCCGAGCCAACTCCACCAGGCTGCGGGTGAGTTCTTCGCCCAGCACGGCGCCCAGCGGGTTGGAGGGGGAGTTCAGGACCAGCACCTTGGTCCGGGGCGTGATCAGCGCCTCGATGTCTTCGAGGCGCGGCTGGAAGTCGTGGTCCGGGTAGAGCGGGTACTCGACGGGCACGGCGTGCAGCAACCGTGAGGTCATCGCGAACGTCGGGTAGCCGGGATTGGGAATCAGGATCTCGTCGCCGGGGGAGAGCAGCAGCGTCATCGCGAAGTGCAGCCCCTGCTGGGCGCCGTCGACGACGTAGACCCGCTCGGCCCCGACCGGCGTCGCATTGTGTTCCCGGAACCTGGCCGCGAAGGCCTCCCGCAGCGCCGGAATACCTGCATTGGGGGTGTAATTGGTCTCGTCCCGGTCCAGGCACGCCATGCCCGCCTCGAGAATGTGCCGGGGGAGGGCGAAGCCCGGCTCGCCGATGCTCAGGACGATGGCGCCGGGGGTGTGCCAGGCGGCTTCGGTGATTTCGCGGATCTGGTTGACGGGAACGTTGCGGACGTGGGCGGCAAGCTCAGGCATGTCTGCCATCCTAGCCTCGCGGGGCGCCGGGCCGGGGGCGGCGGGCCGGGACCCGTCCGGGCGCGGATATACTGGGAGGCGTGCTTTCTGGACTGGTGATAGTGGACAAACCGCAAGGCTGGACCAGCCACGATGTGGTTGGACGGATGCGGCGGATCGCCGGTACCCGAAAGGTGGGCCACGCCGGCACCCTGGACCCAATGGCAACGGGGGTGCTGGTACTGGGGATCAACAAGGCGACGCGGTTGCTGACCTACATCGTGGGGACTTCCAAGACGTACACGGCCACCATCCGCCTCGGCGAGTCGACCGTCACGGACGACGCCGAAGGCGAGGTCACCGCTACCCGCAGTGCCGCCGCGGTCACTGAAGACGGCGTCCGGGCCGGCGTCGCGGCCCTCACCGGGGAGATCCAGCAGGTGCCCAGCAGTGTCAGCGCGATCAAAGTCAACGGTGAGCGTGCCTACGCCCGGGTCCGCTCGGGCGAGGACGTCAAACTTGCCGCGCGGCCGGTGACGATCCACCGCTTCGACATCCACGAACTGCGCCGTGCAAACGACGGCGGAGCCCTGGACCTTGACGTGACCGTGGAGTGCTCGTCCGGCACATACATCCGTGCCCTCGCCCGGGACCTCGGCGACGCCCTCGGCGTCGGCGGCCATCTCACCGCCCTGCGCCGCACCCAGGTGGGCCCTTACACCCTGGATCAGGCACGCACGCTGGAGCAGCTCGCTGACGACCTGGAAGTGCTGGACATGGCGCAGGCAGCCAGGGCGCTGATGCCCAACCGGGAACTCACCGAAGAGGAAACCACGGAGCTGTCCTTCGGCCGCCGGATCGGGGCAGGTGCTGCTGCCGGCACGCCGGATGCCGCCACGCCGCAGAAACCTGCGGCCGCGTTCGCCCCGGACGGCTCGCTCGTGGCGCTGCTGGCCGACGCCGGAAGCTACGCCAAACCCGTACTGGTCTTCGCGCCGGATAATGAAAAGCCTGCGGCGGCGAAGGCCGCCGCCGCAGAGCCCGGCGTCGATGCCGCCGTCGCAGAGCCGGAAGGCTAGCCGTGGACGCGTATTTCTACATCATCCTGGTGGTGGGGCTGCTCTCCACCCTCCTTTGCGTCGGCGCCGGGGTCCTGAAGAAGGCCCCGAATGACGCCACGATCCTCTCGGTAGCCGCCGTCGAGCTGTCCCTGCTGGTCTATCTGGTCGGTTCCATCGTGCGGGTGGCGTCGGGGGAGCGGATCGCGGGGGAACCCTGGGAGTTTTGGGGCTACCTGATCACCGCGCTGATGCTGCCGGTGGGCGCGGTGTACTGGGCCATCCTGGAACGCACCCGGTGGAGCAATTTTGTCCTGGCGGCCGTCGGCGTCACCGCGCTGGTGATGGCGGCCCGAATGAACCAGATTTGGTACTGACGTGGAAGAGGCAGAAAAGAACATGACGGCTTCACAACAGACCGCCGAAACGGGCACTCCGGCGCCGAAAGACACCCGCAACACCGGCCCCGGCCGGCTGCTGATTGCTGTCTACGCGGTGTTCGCACTCTCCGCAACCGCCCGGGCCGGCTACCAGATCCTCACCAAATTCTCCGAGGCGCCGCTGGCCTACCTGCTCTCCGCCTTCGCCGCCGTCGTATACATAGTTGCGACCGTCTCGCTGGCGAAGTCCGGGCGCACCTGGTTCAGGGTGTCCGTCGCGGCGGTGCTGGTTGAACTGGTCGGCGTGCTTGTGGTGGGCGCGCTCAGTCTGTTCGATGCGGTCAACTTCCCGCATGAGACGGTCTGGTCCTTGTTCGGACGCGGCTACGGCTTCATTCCGCTCCTGCTGCCCGTCCTCGGGCTCATCTGGCTGTACCGCCGGCGCCCCGCCCCCCGAAGCGCCTGACCCGGCCGGCCGCGCGCAAGGCCGGCCCAGACACGCAGCGCCAGCGCACACACAGCAAAGCCCCCGACGCGGGACGCCTTGGCGTGCGCCTCGCCGTTCCAATAGTAAGCAAACTTGCCAAACCTATAGTAAGCATGCTTATTGTAGTTCCTGGGTACGGGCCGTGACAGTCCGCATCCCACGTTTGTCCACCGGAGCGAGGGAGGCGTCATGAGCACCGCGAAAGCCGTTCCCCGAGCAACATGGGAACCGATGACAGCAGGCGATGGGCTGCGGTCCGGGTGCCTAGGATGAACGCCCGCCCGGGCGCAGGCCCGGCGACGAAGAGGTGGCGGACCGACCAACTTCTGTCCATGGCCGCGCGGGTGGTGGAACGTCGCAAAGACCAGGCCCTGGCTGCCCTTGGCTTGACGCACGCCGCCGTCATCGCCCTGCAGGGGCTGTCGGCCGGGCCGTTGAACCAGGAGCAGTTGGCGCGCCGCATCGCGGTGCAGAGCCAGTCCCTCGGCAAGGTGCTGGGCAGGCTCGAAGAGTCCGGCCTGGTTACCCGTACGAAAGACCCGCGCGACCGGCGGCAGTTTGCCGTGTCCCTGACAACTTCCGGCGCCGCGGCGCTGGCAACTGCGCATGAGATAGAACGCAACGCCCTGCCGGAGGACCTGGAAGACTGGACCCACCTTGAGCGGGATTTGGGCCGGATATTGGCAGCCTTCGAAGTGCCCGGCAGGTCCTGAGCGCCGGTCCTACGCGTCGGCGGCGTCGCCCCGGCGCGCGTCGCGACTCTTTGCTCAGCCGGCGGATCTTTGCTCAGCCGGCGGACGTACGGCGGCTGGTTGCGCAGGCAGCACGTCGGCGGCAGCGGGGTGATCTCACGTGGCCGCCGTCGCTTGGGGCTATCTCGCCCAGCCGCAGTCGTCGCTATTCAGCGCGGTCGGCGCCGTCGTCGCCTTCCTACGCGGTCGCCGTGCCGTCCCTCGGGGCTTGAAGCTTGCGCCGGAGGGCAGGCCAGGCTGCCGCGAAGCCCGGATGCAATTCCTTGTCACTGACGCCCTCAATGCTGACCCACTGCAGCTCGAGGCTTTCCGGATCACTGATGGCGGGTTCGAAGGGCTCCACGACTTTCGCCGCGACCGTTGTATAGGACCAATACCCGACGTCGAACACGGTGGTAAATAGTACGCGGACGGATCCGGGCGGGACGGCGGCCTCTTCCTTGGCCTCCCGGAGCGCACCGTTGACGGCATCTTCGCCTTGATGCAGGGCGCCGCCGGGGAGTCCCCAAGTTCCGCCATGGTCGCTCCAAGTGGCGCGGTGCTGGAGCAGGACGCCCTTTTCCGCATCATGCACGAGCAGGCCCGCGGAACCGAAGCGTCCCCAGAAGCGGCCATGCTCGCCCTCCACCCAGGCATCGCCGGGGTCCCGCGGCCCGAACGGCCGCCGCGGATCGTGATAGGGGTTCCGGAGCGCCGCTTCCTGCACTTCAGGCCTGGAGGCTGCGCTCGTCGGATCTTCGGCGGGGTTGTTTCGAGCCGGCTGCGGGGAGACTGAGCTGTCCATCTGGATAGTCTGTCATGCCGTTGACTGGGGGAACCTGGCGGGGTCGGCTGTTTCCAAAACTGTCAGGCTACCGGCTTGATGGATTTATGGAAACCTGTCCTGCTCTCGCCTCGTCTCCGGCCCATCGGCTCGGGGACGGCGCACGCCGAGCGTCCGCGGCACGGGGTGTTCCGCTCCTGCGCGGGACGGGTGCCGGCTGTTCTAGTTGCGTGCTCGGCCGGCGGGTAATAGTGTCGTAGGTCGCAGGATTGATTCATGGGAACCAGCGCAGCTCTCACCGTTTCTCCGGCCACCCGGGCCGGTGGTGTTGCCCGTCGGTGCCGGTGGCGCGGGGCGTGCTGCTCCTGCCCGGGACGGGTGCCGGCTGTTCTGGTGCGTGCCCGGTAGCGTCCTTTGGTGCGGGTAATAGTGTCGTAGGTCCGCGGCAGGATTGATTCATGGGAACCAGCGCAGCTCTCACCCTCGCACCGGCCGCCCGGGCCGGTGATACTGCCCGCCCGGTCCCTGCACTGGGAAACATCCTGGGGCAGGTCCGGGAGTTGTGCGCGACGGCGGTTGCGGACGCGGCGCTGTTCGGCTTCGCGGAGGCCGCGGAATACGCCGCAGGGGTCGAGGAACTCGCCCGGGGGCTGGAGTACCTGCAACTCGTCGGCGCGGCCGCGGTGGACCGGACCCGGAAGGAAGCCGCCGCCGCGGACTCCCCGGTCCTGGACGACGGTTACCGCAAGAGCGGGGACTTCCTCCGGGACCGGCTGCAGATCACCGGCACCGAGGCGCACCGCCGCCTGGCCCTGACCGCCGCGGTCCTGCCGCGTGCCGGGATCACCGGGCAGGTCCTCCCGCCCCTGCATGCGGAACTCGCCGCCGCCCTGGCCGCCGGGCGATGTCCCGTCCCGGTCCGCGACCATCATCGCCCAGGCCCTGGACCGTGTCCGGCCCCTGTGCGGCCCGGACACGGCCGCCCGGATGGAACACTCCCTGACGGCCACCGCCATCGAGCATGACCCGGACTTCCTGGCCCGCGTAGCCCGGCGCTGGACGGACGCCATTGACCAGGACGGCGGCGAACCCTCCGAGGAGGTCCTGCGCCAGTTACAGGGGGCGTTCATCCGCAAACCCCGCCACGGCCTGCACCACCTGGAAATCTTCGCCACGACCGAACAGTTCGAAACCCTGCTCACCGTGATGAACACCGCCACCAACCCCCGCACCACCCCCGGCGGCACAGGCAGTGATGGCAGTCCTGGCGCTGCGGACAGTAGCGGGGCAAGTAAGCAAGCCTTCCCTGCAATCGCCGGCTCCCACGATGAGACCGGCGCTGGCGACGACGCCGTGCCCGGCGGGGAGGCCGGGGCGGAGGGGTTCGTGCCGGGCGGGTTGGACTGGCGGTCAAGGCCGCAGAAATCCCTCGACGGCCTGGTCGGCGGCTGCAAACTAGCCCTCGCGTCCGGCGGGCTGCCCGCCACCGGCGGACACCGGCCGCAGATCATGGTCACCATCGACTACCGCGACCTCCTCGAACGCCTCCAACACGCCACCAACACCGGCACCGCGACCGATACCGACCCGGGCTCGCCCGACACGGCCATGGACGCAGCCGGCCGCACTAACGGCGGCGCGGGCCAGCCCGGCTTCGCCGGCACAGGAATCATCGGCGGCAGCCGGGCCGGGTTCACGGGCGCCGGGGGCCGCATCCCCGGGACCGGCGCCGGGCCGTTCGGGTTCTCCGGCGCCGGGGCCCTGGCGTTCACCGGGCCCGTCGCCGCCGCGACGATCCGCAAAATCGCCTGCGACGCGGAGATCATCCCCGTCCTGCTCGGCAGCGAAGGCCGGATCATGGACATCGGCCGCACCAGCCGGATCTTCCCGCCCCACATCCGCAAAGCCATCACCGCCCGAGACCAGGGCTGCGCCTTCCCCGCCTGCACCATGCCCGCCACCTGGTGCGAAGCACACCACATCACCTACTGGTCCCGCGGCGGCACCACCAGCACCGAGAACGGCGTCCTCCTGTGCTCCCACCATCACCACCTGATCCACAAAGAACAATGGACCATCCAGGTCCGCACCGGGATCCCCTGGTTCATCCCGCCACCCCACCTCGACCCCCACCAAACACCCCGACGAAACCACTACTTCAGATGCTGAACCACGCACCCGCCCGACCGGAATCCGAACGGTCACCGGTCGGGGGAGTCAAGCCGGAGCGACGCGACCGATCGTGATTGCGGCGAGGATGCCCATGGGGCCGAATACCGGAGACCGGCCGACGGACGACGGGTATACAACACCATCGCCAACCTCCTAACGCAGGACGAGCAGGTGCGGTGCTTCCAGAACGCTGCCCGTCATCTTGCACCTGGCGGGCGCTTCGTCATAGAGCTCTGGGTGCCACAACTCCGTTCACTGGCACCCGGACACGGCGGAACGGTCGAGGTGAGCACACCAGGGTATCTTCTGGTCGACATCTATGACGTGGTGCACCAGCTGGTTGTGTCGCACCACTTGCGGTTCGGCCCGGAGTTATCGGATGGAAGGGACGCGCGCGTTGGACGGACGCCGCACCGGTATATCTGGCCCAGCGAGCTCGACCTGATGGCGCGGCTGGCCGGATTTGAGCTGGAATCCCGGTGGTCGGACTGGGACGGCAGCGAATTCACCGGCGAATCCCGCAGCCACGTGTCGGTTTACCGGCTTACTACACCCTGAAGCGCCGATCATCCTGTCTTGAACGGAAGCGGTGTGCCCGCCGGGAATGGGACGGCGCCCTGCTCCGGGGTCATCGTGAACCACTGGCCGTTCTGTTCCGTCAGGAAGAAAAGCAATCTGTCCCCGGCGTCCAGCGGGTCGCCGTCGGGGTAAGCCTTGCCGCACGTGACCGGCATGGATGCGATGCGGACGGCACCGAGTCCAGGACTGCCCTTGAGCACCTTCTCTACTTCCACCACGTGGACGTTGGCCTGATAGCCGTAGATTCGGACGTCGCCGTCCCGCTGTAGTGGCTTGCCGACCAGAACCGCGCCGGCGTGGTCGAAACGCTGCTGCATCGTCTCGAAACGGACCCAGTCGACGCAGACGTCCGTGCGGGTGACCGGCACCAGCCAGCAACCGCAGAGCAACACTCCCAAGAGGACGACGACGATCGCTGCCCCCGCCATTCTGCGCATGCTCAGACCATAACCGCCGTCGGGCAACAAGGTCTACGGGAAGTGGCGGCCGGGTCGGCGCACGTCAGCGGAACAGCGCGAAAACCCGCAGGGGCCCGGAGCTGAAGTCGGCGCCCTCCCTGAAACCAAGGGCCTCGTAGAAGGCGCGCTGGCCCGGTTCGTCGTCGGTGAGCAGGACCGTCTGCCTTACGTGCCCGTAGCGGGCCTGCACGGCTGTCACCAGCTGCCGTCCCACCCTGTTTCCCTGGAACTCCGGAGCCACGAGGATGTCCTGCAGATAGCAGATCGTCGCGTCGTCCGAGACGGCCCGGGCAAGGCCAGCAAGTTTCCCTTCGGCACTGCGTGCGGTGACCACGAACGATGAGTTCCGGATGGCCCGCATCAGCAGTTCGGGATCCCGGGTGTAGGCGGCCCACCCTACCGATTCATAGAGGGAAAGGAGCTCGCTGTCGGACACGTCGGCGCCGGGAGTGATAAGGAACTGGGGCATCGGACCAGTGTGGCATGCTGATGTTCGTGCATCCCCGGAACCCAACCGCTGCCCCGTCGCGGGTCCTCTTCTACGGTGTCACCGGAAGCGGCAAGTCCTCGGCGGCCCGCGCCTACGCGGACCGGACCGGACTGCCCGAATTCTCCGCCGACGACGATATCGGCTGGCTCCCGGGCTGGCGCCAGCCGGAGACCGCCGAGCAGCGGGAACTCGCGGCGCGCATCGCCGGCCAGGACCAGTGGGTCCTCGACAGTGCCTACGGAGTCTGGCGTGACCTGGTTGTCCCGCGCGCGGAGCTGATCGTGGGCCTGGACTATCCGCGCTGGCTTTCACTGCTCCGGCTGATCCGCCGCTCGGTGCACCGGGTCATCGCGCGGGAAGAAGTCTGCAACGGGAACCGGGAAACTCTCGGCCGGCTCCTCGCGCCCGATTCGATCATCGGCTGGCATTTCCGCTCGTTCAGCCGCAAACGGCGGGTCATGCGCGAACTCGAGAGCGCCCCCGGCGCGGCCGAAGTCCTCATCTTCCGCCATCCCCGCGAACTCGAGGCGTGGCTCCAGGGCCTCCCGGAAGGGGACCAGCAACCGGCCCGGTAGGCCGCCGCGCACCTCCCGACGACGCCGGCCCGCGTCAGCAGATTGGCTCACCTGTTCGTCGACGGCGGACGGCCCCCGGCGTCGTCAATGGCCCGACGCCGGACCGCCGGCCCGCGGTACGCGGACGCTATTTCTTCCCGAAAAGACCGCCCAGCAGGCCGCCGAGGCCGCCGTCGTTCTTCCGGGTGTCGCCCTGCGAGTCCTGCGGAACGTCTCCCTGCTGTCCGGGGAGGTCGATGTCGATCAGCTCGCCCGGGCGGGGTTCGTTGCCGGACGGCTGGCCCCGCGGGACAGCCTGTGGCTGCAGCTCGGGCTCGGCAGTGTTGTTCGGGCGGCCGGGGTCGGTGGCTACCGCCTCATTGGCCGCGCGCTGCTGCCCGCCGCCCAATATGCCGCCGAGGATGTCGCCCAGGCCGCCGCCGGCACCACCCGCACCACCCGCACCGCCGAGGCCTCCGCCGGCGCCGCCGAGAATTCCGCCGAGGATGCCGCCCAGGTCGATGCCTCCGGCCCCGGCCCCGGCATCCTGGCCGCCCCCGGCGCCGCCGCCAAGGGCGCCGCCGCCCTGGCCGCGGCCGCCCAGGACCTTGTTGGCGAGGTACGACATGACAATCGGGGCCAGCATGGGAAGAAGACTGCGGACGAGGTCGCTGCCCACGCCGCCGAGCTGGGCTGTGCCCGCCAACTGGCTGGCAACCTGGTCCTGCCGGCCGCCAAAGACATGGTCCACAATCTTCTCGCCGTCGGCGGTATCAACCTGCGCGGCATCGACGCCACCGTCGACTAAACCGTCGTGATGCTGGCTCAGGGCGGATTCGAGTGAGGCGGCGCCCTCCGGAGCCTGCGCATTGTTGTGCAGCCCGGCCAGGAGCGTGGGCACGGCCGCCTCCACCGCGGCCTGGGCGGTTTCCCGGTCGGTTCCCAGCATGCCGGCAATCTGGTCCACCGGGATCCGCCCGAGGATGTCCTGAAGCTCGGTCATAGCGCTCTCCTTCAGCCGCGGCGGCGCCGCGGGCATGGTCGGCGGCGCCGGCCGCATTGCCGTCGCCGAACTGGTGCCCTTGCATCGTAGCCCCGGGCGGGGAAGGCGGAAAGGTGCGCGACGGCGACTGCCGGCGACCGGCCTGCCGTCCGGCAGCAGGGCCGGCAGCGGGTAATCTTAGAGAGTTCCGGAGCCGGCCCACCCCTCCGGAGAAGTTCATGGCAGGCAGCAAAAGGCGAGGTAGATGGTCCGCATCTGGAACGATCCGTCCGAAGTCCCGGCGGACTTCGGCCCGTCCGTGGTCACGTTCGGCAACTTCGACGGCGTGCACCGCGGCCACCAGCAGGTGCTCTCGCAGCTGATCCGCACCGCCCGCTTGAACCATGCCCGCGCCGTAGCCATCACCTTCGACCCGCACCCGGCGCTGGTGCACCGCCCGGAGTCCGCCCCGGAACTGATCATGGGGCTGGAGGACAAACTCGCCGCCCTCGGCGAAGTGGGCCTCGATGCCGTGCTGGTGATGAAATACTCGCTTGAGCTGGCCAGCCTCACGCCGGAGGAATTTGTCTCCTCCATCCTCGTCGATGCGCTCAAGGCCAGCCATGTAGTGATCGGGCACGACGCCCGTTTCGGCCGCGGGAACTCCGGAGACCTGGAGACCATGCGGGAACTGGGGGAGAAACTCGGCTTCGATGTCCAGGTCATCAGCGAGTTCGGGTCCGAGGGCTACCCGCTGCACCACGGCGATGACACCGAGCAGGGCGCCGGCGCGCGTGACCGCCGCTGCTCCTCCACCTGGGTCCGCGAAGCCCTGCGGGAAGGGGACGTCGCCACCGCCGCCGCCGTCCTGGGCAGGCCGCACCGGATGCGTGGAGAAGTGGTCCACGGCGCCGCCCGCGGCCGCGACCTCGGTTTCCCCACGGCGAACCTCTCCTCCGATGCCAGCGGCTACGTCCCGGCGGACGGCATTTACGCCGGCTGGCTCGTGGACCAGGCCGGAACCCGCTGGCCCGCGGCCATCTCCGTCGGATCCAACCCGACCTTCGACGGCGTCAGCCGCCAGGTCGAGGCGCACGTGATCGACCGTCCCGTCGAAGCAGTCGAGGACTTCGATCTCTACGACCAGACAGTTGTCGTCGAGTTCGTGGCCCGGTTGCGCGGCATGGTCGCGTACCGTGGCCCTGAAGCGCTGGTTGAGCAGATGCGGCTGGACGTTGTCCAGGCGCACAACATCCTGTTCGCGGCCTAGCAGCGCCGTCGGGCAAGGGAAGGCAAGAAGTGACGATCGAAAAGAACACAAGGGAACTGGACAAGGACATCGTCCGTGACTTCAGCTCCCGGATGAGTTACGCCTCGTACCTGCGTCTGCCGACGCTGCTCAGCGCGCAGCAGCCGGTCAGCGACCCCGAGCACCACGACGAGATGCTGTTTATCATCCAGCACCAGACCACCGAGCTGTGGCTCAAGCTGGTGCTGCACGAGCTCCGCAGCGCGGCCGCGTGGCTGCGCGCCGACGACCTCGGCTCCGCGCTCAAAGCGATCGCGAGGGTCAAGCACATCCAGAAGACCCTGACCGAGCAGTGGTCGGTGCTGGCCACCCTGACCCCGACCGAGTACTCGCAGTTCCGCGGTTTCCTCGGCAACTCCTCCGGGTTCCAGTCCAGTCAGTACCGTGCGGTGGAATTTCTGCTCGGCAACAAGAACCGCAAGATGCTTCCGGTGTTCGAGTCCGACGCCGAGGCCCACAGCATGCTGCAGGAGCTGCTGGAAGGACCGAGCATCTACGACGACTTCCTCGCCTACCTCAGCCGCCAGGGTTTTGACGTGCCGGCTTCGGTACTGAACCGCGACGTCAGCCGGGCCCACGAGTTCAGCCCCGAACTGGTCCCGGTGTTCAAGTACATCTACGAAAACGCGGCCAGCAACTGGGGCGCCTACGAGGCCTGCGAGGAACTCGTTGACCTGGAGGACAACTTCCAGCTCTGGCGCTTCCGCCACCTGCGGACCGTGCAGCGCACCATCGGCATGAAATCCGGGACCGGCGGATCCAGCGGGGCCGCGTTCCTGCAGAAGGCCCTCGAACTGACCTTCTTCCCGGAGCTCTTCGCGGTCCGCACGGAGATCGGCCAGTGAGCGCGCAGACGGCGGCTCCGGGCGCCGCGGAAGGAACCGACGCGCTGTGGCAGCGCGCCGTCGAGCTCGACGCCGCGGATCCGCTCTCGTCCTACCGTGACCACTTTGTCGGCACCGACACGGACCTGTCTTACCTCGACGGCAATTCGCTGGGCCGGCCGCTGAAGCGTACCGTCACGGACATCTCCGGCTTCATCCAGGACAGCTGGGGCGGGCGCCTGATCCGCGGCTGGGACGAGGAATGGCTGGAACTGCCGCAGGCCATCGGCGACCAGCTCGGCCGCGCCGTGCTCGGTGCGGCCCCGGGGCAGACCATCATCGCCGATTCCACCACTGTGGTCCTCTATAAACTGATCCGCGCCGCCCTGGCAGCCGTCACCGACCCGGCCCGGACCGAGATTGTGCTGGACACGGAGAACTTCCCGACCGACCGCTACCTCGTTGAGGGCATCGCCCGCGAAGAGGGCCTCACCCTGCGCTGGATCGACGCCGACCCGGGGTCCGGGGTGACCGTGGAGCAGGTGCGCGCCGCGACCGGCCCGGCCACGGCCGTCGTGGTCTTGAGCCAAATCGCTTACCGTTCCGGGTTCCTCGCGGACCTGCCCGGCATCACCGCAGCAGTGCACGACGCCGGCGCCCTGGTGGTGTGGGACCTCTGCCACTCCGCCGGGTCGGTGGAGATCGGCTTGGACGCGGCGGACGTGGACTTCGCCGCGGGCTGCACCTACAAGTACCTCAACGGGGGACCGGGATCGCCCGCGTTCGCCTACGTCAACGCCCGCCACCTGCCGGGCCTGCAGCAGCCCATCTGGGGCTGGATGGGGCGCAAGGACGCCTTCGCAATGGGTCCCGGCTACGAAGCCGCCCCCGGCATCCGGGGTTTCCTCAGCGGGACCCCGGCCGTCTTTGGCATGCTCGCCATGCGCGGCACCCTTGATCTGCTTGAAGAAGTCGGTATGGCCGCGGTCCGGGAGAAGTCCAAAGCGCTGACGGCGTTCGCCCTCGAGCTCCACGACGCCTGGCTGGAACCGGCCGGCGTCGGGCTGTCCAGTCCGCGGGACCCGGAGCTGCGCGGCAGCCACATCACCGTGGATCACCCGGCATTCCGCGAGATGACGGTGGCGTTGTGGGAGCAGGACGTGATCCCCGACTTCCGTGCGCCGCAGGGTATCCGGATCGGTCTCTCGCCGCTGAGCACCTCGTTCGCCGAGCTGTATCGGGGCGTCGCGGCGATCCGCGCGCTGCTGGACGACGCCGGACAGCCGGGGTCCCGGGCCAGCGTGGTTTAGACAACTTCGACGGCGTGCCAGTAAACTAAACGTTGGATCCGGCTGCAGTCCGTGGCGGCTGGCTCTTGCTGTGTTGTGGAGACCTCCCTCCGGGGTAAGGGATTCCGGTGCGGCACCCCCGGCAGTGAATTACTGATTCGGGCCTCACGGCACATCTCTAGGAGTTAACGTGGCACTTGAAGCCGCTGTAAAGCAGTCCATCATGAAGGATTTCGCAACGTCCGAGGGCGACACCGGTTCGCCGGAGGTCCAGGTTGCGGTCCTGACCCAGCGGATCAAGGATCTGACGGAGCACATGAAGGTGCACAAGCACGATTACCACACCCAGCGCGGTCTGCTGGCCATGGTCGGTCGTCGCAAGCGCATGCTCACCTACCTCAAGAACACTGACATCAGCCGCTACCGTGCGCTCATCGAGCGCCTCGGCCTGCGCCGCTAGTCAGCTCTAGGGGGCGGCCCTTTCCACACGGAAGGGGCCGCCTTCTTCAAAAAAACTCAACAGGAGGATCAACCGCATCACGCATTCGCGGTCCTCGGTAGTGATCTCCGGGAACGGCTTCAATGAACTGAAGCCCTAGCCCGTGGGTCTCGATCGATGACCGGGTGCAGTGCAGTCCAGTAGACAGATGCTGGGCTGGGTTGATGCGGCTGGACTCCGTGAAACAAGAAACGGAGGTGACTCTCTTGGAGGGTCCCGAAATCCAGTTCTCAGAAGCCGTCATTGACAATGGCCGCTTCGGCAAGCGTGTTATCCGCTTTGAAACCGGCCGTCTTGCCAAGCAGGCAGCCGGCGCAGCCATGGTCTACATCGACGAAGAGACCGCGCTGCTGTCCGCCACCACCGCCGGTAAGCACCCGCGTGAAGGCTTTGACTTCTTCCCGCTGACCGTCGACGTCGAAGAGCGTATGTACGCCGCGGGCCGCATCCCGGGCTCGTTCTTCCGCCGCGAAGGCCGCCCCTCGACGGAAGCCATCCTGGCCTGCCGCCTGATGGACCGTCCGCTGCGCCCCGCGTTCGTCAAGGGTCTCCGCAACGAGGTCCAGATTGTCGTCACCGTGCTCTCCATCAACCCGGACGAGCTCTACGACGTCGTGGCCATCAACGCCTCCTCGATGTCCACCCAGCTCTCCGGCCTGCCCTTCTCCGGCCCGATCGGCGGCGTCCGTGTTGCCCTCGTCGCCGACGAGCACGGCAGCCAGTGGGTTGCGTTCCCGAAGCACTCGCAGCTGGAGAATGCCGTCTTCAACATGGTTGTTGCCGGGCGGGTTGCCGGTGACGACGTCGCCATCATGATGGTCGAAGCCGAAGCCACGGACAACTCCTGGAACCTCATCAAGGAACAGGGCGCCGCCGCCCCGACCGAAGAGGTTGTTTCCGAGGGCCTCGAGGCCGCCAAGCCGTTCATCAAGGCCCTCTGCGAAGCGCAGTCGGACCTGGCTGCCCGCGCCGCCAAGCCGACCGTCGAGTTCCCGGTATTCCTGGACTACCAGGACGACGTCTACGCAGCTGTGGAGTCCGCTGCCGCCGAGAAGCTGGCCGCTGTCTTCCAGATCGCCGACAAGCAGGAGCGCGACACCGCCTCCGACGAGCTCAAGGACGAGGTCACCTCTTCCCTGGCCGGACAGTTCGAAGGCCGTGAGAAGGAACTCTCCGCGGCCTTCCGCTCCGTCACCAAGCAGGTCGTGCGCCAGCGCATCCTCAAGGACCAGGTCCGCATCGACGGCCGCGGCCTGACGGACATCCGCCAGCTCACCGCCGAGGTCGAGGTCCTGCCCCGCGTCCACGGCTCGGCCATCTTCGAACGCGGCGAGACCCAGATCATGGGTGTCACCACGCTGAACATGCTCAAGATGGAACAGCAGATCGACTCGCTGTCTCCCGTGACGCGCAAGCGCTACATGCACAACTACAACTTCCCGCCGTACTCCACCGGCGAGACCGGCCGCGTCGGTTCCCCGAAGCGCCGCGAAATCGGCCACGGTGCCCTCGCGGAGCGTGCCATCATGCCGGTGCTGCCGTCCCGCGAGGAATTCCCCTACGCGATCCGCCAGGTGTCTGAGGCTCTCAGCTCCAACGGTTCGACGTCGATGGGTTCCGTCTGCGCCTCCACGCTGTCCCTGCTGAACGCAGGCGTGCCGCTGAAAGCCGCCGTTGCCGGTATCGCCATGGGCCTGGTCTCCGACCAGGTTGACGGCCAGACCCGCTACGCCGCGCTGACCGACATCCTCGGCGCCGAAGATGCCTTCGGTGACATGGACTTCAAGGTCGCCGGCACCTCCGAGTTCGTCACGGCCATCCAGCTGGACACCAAGCTCGACGGCATCCCCGCCTCGGTTCTGGCGGCCGCCCTGAAGCAGGCCCGCGAAGCCCGCCTGCACATCCTGGACGTGCTGAACTCCGCGATCGACACCCCGGACGAGCTCTCCGAGTTCGCGCCGCGCGTTATCGCGGTCAAGATCCCGGTGGACAAGATCGGCGAGGTCATCGGCCCGAAGGGCAAGATGATCAACCAGATCCAGGAAGACACCGGAGCCGACATCTCGATCGAGGACGACGGAACCGTCTACATTGGCGCCACCAACGGCCCGTCTGCCGACGCAGCTCGGTCCGCGATCAACGCCATTGCCAACCCGCAGGTCCCGGAAATCGGCGAGCGCTACCTGGGCACGGTCGTCAAGACCACGACCTTCGGCGCCTTCGTCTCCCTGACCCCGGGCAAGGACGGTCTGCTGCACATCTCCGAGCTGCGCAAGATCGCCGGCGGCAAGCGCGTGGACAACGTCGAGGACGTCGTCTCCGTCGGCCAGAAGATCCAGGTGGAAATCACCAAGATCGATGACCGCGGAAAGCTCTCCCTCTCGCCCGTTGTGGCTGATGAGGCGGGGGCTGACGCTGAGGTCTCCGTGGAGTCCGCGGAGTAGTCTTTGCTGACCCCAGGCGGGGCCGGTGGATTCGTCCACCGGCCCCGCTGCCGTTAAAGGCAGGTAGGATTGCAGGCAGATTTGGCACGTTTTGCGAACGTTTTTGATGAAAGGCCTTGATGACTGTCATCCCCCTGCCGCTTGAGCAGAACCAGCACGCCGATACCCTCATTCACGGAGCCGACGGCGGTTCGCAGGTGCGGCGCTCGGTGTTGCCCGGTGGCGTCCGGGTGCTGACCGAGGCAATGCCGGGGCAGCGCTCCGCAACCATCGGGTTCTGGGTCGGCGTCGGTTCGCGCGACGAGGCCGCGGGGCAGCACGGCTCCACGCATTTCCTGGAACACCTGCTGTTCAAGGGCACCAAGCGGCGCACCGCGCTGGAGATCGCTTCGGCCTTTGACGAGGTGGGCGGGGAATCGAACGCGGCCACCGCCAAGGAAAGCACCTGCTACTTCGCCCGGGTGCTGGATACGGACCTGCCGATGGCCATCGACGTCATCGCGGACATGATCACCGGCGCCGTGCTGGACCCGCAGGAAATGGAGCAGGAACGCGGCGTCATCCTTGAAGAAATTGCCATGGACAGCGACGACCCGACCGATGTCGCGCACGAACACTTTGTTGCCGCCGTGCTGGGCACGCATCCGCTGGGCCGCCCGATCGGTGGAACCCCGGACGCCATCCGCGCCGTCGCCCGCGATTCGGTCTGGGACCACTACCGCCGCTACTACCGGCCGGACGAGCTTGTCATCACCGCGGCCGGGGGACTGGACCACGACGTCGTCTGCGGACTCGTGGTGGCCGCGCTGCACTCCGCAGGCTGGGAACTTGAACACGACGCCGCCCCGGTGCAACGCCGCTCCACCGAACGCGCGGCGATCACCGGCACAGCGGGAGTGCACGTGGTTAAGCGAACCGTGGAACAGGCCAACATCATCATGGGCTGCCCGACGATCGTGGCCACAGATGAACGCCGCTACGTGATGAGCGTGCTCAACGCCGTCCTCGGCGGGGGCATGTCCTCCCGGCTGTTCCAGGAAGTCCGGGAGAAGCGCGGCCTGGTCTACTCGACGTACTCTTTCGCCTCCTCCTACGCCGACGCCGGCTACTTCGGCATGTACGCAGGTTGCACGCCCACGAAGGTCCGCCAGGTCCTGGAGTTGCTCGGCGCTGAACTGGACAAACTGGCGGAAGGCGGCATCTCCGAGGAAGAACTGCGCAAGGCCGTCGGGCAGCTCAGCGGCGGCATCGTCCTGGCGCTCGAAGATACCGGGTCCCGCATGTCCCGGCTGGGCCGCGCGGAGCTGGTGTCCGGCGAGTACCAGGACATCGACGAGACGCTGCGGCAGATCAAGGCCGTCACCGCGGCCCAGGTCCAGGAACTGGCGCGCGAACTGGCGGCCGCCCCGCGGACGGTCACCGTGGTGGGTCCGTTCGAGGAAACCGAGACCTTCGGCCTCTAAGGCGGGGCCCCCGCAACCCTCCCGCAGCTCCGGTGGCGAAACCGCCGATCCTCCCTCAGGTCCGGTGGCGAAACCGCCGATCCTCCCTCAGGTCCGGTGGCGAAACCGCCGATCCTCCCTCAGGTCCGGCGGCGAAACCGCCGATCCTCCCTCAGGTCCGGCGGCGAAACCGCCGATCCTCCCTCAGATCAGGCGGCGACGGGCGCCGGCTCGGGGACGCGGCGGCAGACCGTGGTCATGAAAGGGCTGAACTCGCTCGCGCTGCCGAGCCGCAGTCCGGCGGCATGGGTTAGCTCGCCATCCTCGACCCGCAGGGTGTGGCGGGCGGTTCCGCGGTCGCTGCGCCGTTCGATGGTCAGGGTGCCATCGTGCCAGCTAGCGCGGGCGGGCGCCTCCGGAGGCAGTCCCATGCTGTTGACGTGGTACCAGAGCGTCTCTGGGTGATCCGGGTCCATCGTAAAAACTCCGACACCCTCGGTCTTTACGCCGTCGGCGTCTGTGTGGCGGTAGCTCATGGTCACAGCCAAGCCAGCCGCTGCGCGAGCGAATACGACCTCGGCCGCGGCGGTGCGTGCCGGACCCCAAGCGGTGGCTTCCCACCTGGTGGTGCCGCTCCATTGCCCCAGAAATGACTCAAGGGCCTCGTGTGCGCTGCCTGGCAGCGGTCGATCCATGCTTCCTCCGAGTGGGATTCCCTCCGTCTGGCCCCGCCACCATCATCACGCCGTGTCCAGCGGCTGTAAAGGATCGGACCCGGATGGAATCTGGGGAGGGCCGGGTGTCTGCGCGTCGGATCTGAGGGAGGGTGCGTGGGTGGTGCTCCGGATCTGAGGGAGGGTGCGTGGGTGGTGCTCCGGATCTGAGGGAGGGTGCGTGGGTGGTGCTCCGGATCTGAGGGAGGGTTGGGCGGGCCCGCGCTGCGCCGGAATAGTTGCCGATTCGTTGCACAAGCCGACCTTGAATTGCGTTGACACGATGTGAGCCGCATCATAGGTTAGCCGTAATCTGAATCACCTTTCAGGTTTCAGATCTCCTGCTCGCATTCCGCGGATTCTCGATGAAAGGCATCCCGTGAAGGATACAAAGAAGTTCCTGATGGCCGCCGTGATGGCCGGCGGCCTGGCCCTGAGCGCCTGCGCGCCCACCTCAGGCTCGGCCGCCCCGGGCGGCTCCGGCGGCTCCGGACAGGCCGCCCAGCCTGTCAACGTCGGCATCATCTACTCCAAGACCGGCCCCCTGGCTGCCTACTCCGCGACCTACTACCAGGGGCTCCAGGCCGGCATCGACTACGTCACCGGCGGCACTGGCGAAATCAACGGCGCCAAGATCAACCTGACCTACATCGACGACGCCGGCGACCCGGACAAAGCTGTCACGGCGGCCAAAGACTTGATCGGCAAGGGCTACAAAATCATCGGCGGCACGGCGTCCTCCGGTATCGCTGTGAAGCTCGCCGAGCAGGCGCAGCAAAACAAGGTGCTGTACATCTCCGGCGCTGCGGCCACCGACGCGATCCAGGGCGTTAACAAGTACACCTTCCGCTCCGGCCGGCAGAGCCTGCAGGATGTCGCCACCGCAGGCACCTTCATCGATACCAAGGGCAAGAAGGTCGTGGTGTTCGCCCAGGACAACGCCTTCGGCCAGGGCAACGTCGCCGCTGTCAAGGCCGTGCTCGGCGCCAAGGGTGCCACGGTGGATTCCGTGCTCGTTCCGGAAAGCCAGGAACTGACCCCGTTCGCGCGCCGGCTCCTCGACGCCAAGCCGGACATGGTGTTCGTCGCCTGGGCCGGTGCCACCACCGGCACCATGTGGCAGGCGCTGAACCAGCAGGGCGTTCTTGACGGCGTCCCCGTCGTGACCGGGCTTGGCGACGCGTCCAGCTTCGGCGCCTACGGGCCGGCCAGTACCAAGATCAGCTTCCTCAGCCACTACTTCCCGGGTGCCGCCGGCACCGATGTGGAAAAGAAGATGATTGCCGCCGTCGAGAAGGCGGGCGGAAAAGCCGATCTCTTCACGCCGGACGGCTTCGTCACCGGCCAGCTGCTCGCCCAGGCCATCAAGCAAGGCGGCGGCACGGATCCCGACGCGATGGTCAAGGCGCTGGAGGGCTTCAGCTTCGACGGTCCCAAGGGCAAGGAAACCGTCCGTGCCTCCGACCACGCCCTGATCCAGGACATGTACCAGGCCAAGCTCGTCAAGAAGGGCGACACCTGGACCCCCGAGGTCGTCAAGGCGGTCCCGGGCGACACGGTCGCTCCGCCGGAAAAGAAGTAACCGCCGGGCGCATGGCGCCAGGCATGCCTCCCGGACCAGCCAGCCAGAATCGAAGGACCCGTATGAAAACCCCAGCCCTGCCTGCCCTTGCGGTGGACGGCCTAGGCTTGCAGATCGGCGGCGCGCGCATCCTCCGGGATGTCAGCTTCGCGGTCGGCGCCGGCGAAATGATCGGCGTCATCGGCCCTAACGGGGCCGGCAAGACCACCTTGTTCAACCTGATTTCCGGCGTGCTGCGGCCCACCGCGGGCAGCATCACGCTGAACGGCAGGCAGATCACGGACGCCCCGATCCACCGCCGGGCCCGGGCAGGGCTGGGCCGGACCTTCCAGACCTCCAACCTGTTTCCGCGCCTCAGCGTGCTGGAAAACGTCCGGCTCGCCGCGCAGGCGAAACTTGGCGGCAGCTTCAGTATCCTGCGGTTCCCCTCGGCCGCCGATGAGGCCACCCGGATCGCCCGCGGCACCATCGCGGAGGTCGGACTTACCGGCAAGCTCACGACGTTGGCGGGCGACCTCTCCCACGGCGAGAAACGCAAGGTGGAAATCGCCGTGCTGCTGGCGACCGATCCCGCCGTCGTGCTGCTCGACGAACCGATGGCCGGGGTGGCGTCGGGGGACGTCCCGTCCCTCACCGCCATCATCCGGGGGATGCACCGGGACCGCGGCTGCACCGTGATGATGGTGGAGCACCACATGGACGTCGTCCTGGGCCTGGTGGACCGGGTTGCCGTCATGCACCACGGCAGCCTGCTGGCCCTGGACAGCCCCGACGCCGTCATGGCCGATCCCACCGTGCAAAGCGCCTACCTCGGAGAACCCGTATGAGCACCGCAGCCGAACACGCCGGCACCGAAGCCGCCCCCATCCTCTCCGTCCAGGGCCTCAGCGCCAGGATCGCCGGCCAGCAGGTGGTGGAGGACGTGTCCTTCACCGTGCCGGCGACCGGTGTCACGGCGTTGCTGGGCCGCAACGGCGTCGGCAAGACCAGCACCATCAAGGCCATCATCGGCCTGATCGACCGCGCCGGCGTTATAGAACTGGACGGGGAACGGATCGAGAAGGAAGCGACCTTCAAAATCGTTCAACGCGGCGTCGGCTACGTCCCGGAGGACCGCGAAGTATTTTCGAAACTGACCGTCGCGGAAAACCTCCGGCTCGCCGAACGGACCGAGACCCCCCGCCGGCAACTGGTCGAAGAGCTCTTCCCTGACCTGCTGGCCCGTTCCGCGCAGATGGCCGGAACGCTGTCCGGCGGCCAGCAGCAAATGGTTTCGCTGGCCCGCGCCCTGCTGAACACCAACAAGATCCTGCTGGTCGACGAGCCCACCAAGGGCCTCGCGCCCAAGATCGTGGGCGAGGTGGCCGAGACCCTGGTCGAAGCGGCCAAGACCGTCCCCATCCTGCTCGTCGAGCAAAACCTGCACGTCGTCCGCCAACTCGCCAACGATGCCATCGTGCTCTCCGGCGGACGGGTGGTGCATACCGGCCGCGCCGTCGACTTCCTCGATGACGCCGGGCTGATCCAGCGGCACCTGGGTGTCTCCACCGACTCGGATCCGAACGGGCAACCGGCCGGGGAACCAGCCGGACAGTCCGTCCGGAAGGGGGCCGGCCTGTGAGTACCGTCGTCCTGCTGATGTTCACCGGCCTCGGCCTCGGTGCACTGTACTTCCTCGTGGCCGCCGGGCTGTCGCTGATCTACGGGCTGATGGGCGTGCTCAACTTCGCGCACGGTGCCTTCCTGACCCTGGGGGCCTTTGCCGGCTGGGAAATCGCCCGCCGTACCGGCTCGGACAACTGGGGGATGTTCCTGCTCTCCCTCCTTGTCGGCGCCGCAGTCGGCGGCCTGTTCGCCGCGTTCACCGAGTACGTCTTGATCCGGCGCCTATACCAGCGCCACATCGAACAGGTACTCGTCACCCTGGGCCTCTCGCTCGCCGCGGTGGCGCTGTTCGACGGCATCTGGGGCACCGACGCCATATACATCCAGGGCCCGGCCTGGTTCAAGGACACCACCGAGATCCTTGGTGCCAGAATCCCCAACGACCGGTTTATCTGCATCGTGGCGGCGGTGATCGTGCTGCTGGCCCTGGTCATCTTCCTGAAAAAGACCCGCTACGGCATGATCATTCGGGCCGGCGTCGAAAACCGGTCGATGGTCACCGCGCTCGGTATCGACGTCCGTAAAGCCTTCACCCTCGTCTTCACTATCGGCGGGGCGGCTGCCGGGCTCGGCGGAGTTTTGGCCTCACACTACTTCGGCTACGTCTCACCAATGCTCGGCGGCTCGCTGCTGATCTTCGCTTTCATCGTGACGGTAATCGGCGGCCTTGGCTCGCTGACCGGGGCGGCCATCGCCGCCGTTGCCGTCGCCGTCCTGCAGCAGTTCGCGAACTTCTACCTCGGCGGCACTGGCGACTTCGTCGTCGTGCTGGCGCTGGCACTCGTGCTGCTGTTCCGTCCCACCGGACTGCTCGGGAGAACCGCATGACCACCGACACCGACGCCAACAGCACTGCCACGACCGGAACCCGGGCGCACGACGCCGGGGGAGCCCCCGCCGCCGCGCGACCCGGCCGCCCCGCAGTTACCGGCCGCCGCCTCTCGGTCCGGGCCGCGGGCCTGGCCGGGGTGCTGCTCCTGGTCCTGCTTCCGCTGCTAAACATTTCGCTGCCCGGCGTGCTGCCCGGCCCCAGCTACACGCCCGGCACCCTGCAGCTGCTGGCCATGTGCATGCTGATGGCCGCCGCGGCCCTGACCTACCACCTGCTCCTGGGGGTTGCCGGGCTGCTGTCCTTCGGCCACGCCCTCTACTTCGGCGCAGGCGTCTACGGGCTCGCGATCATCCTGCAGAACCTGGACATCCCGCTGCTGCCGGCCATGGGGCTGACCCTGCTGATTGTGATCGTATTGGCCCACGTGGTGGGCAGCATCAGCCTGCGCGTCAGCGGCATCCCCTTCGCCATGGTCACTCTCGCCTTCGCCCAGGCCGGGTCGGTGATCGTGGGCCGCAACCCCGAGGGCAGGACCGGCGGGGACGAAGGCCTGACGCTGCGGACCGACAACCTGCCCGACTTCCTGGTCGGCGTCGTCAACACGCGCAACCTGTACTGGCTGGCACTGGCCGTGCTCGTCGTTGTGTTCGTCGTCGTCACCTGGGTGCAGTCCTCGCGGGCCGGGCACGCGGCCGCGGCCGTCCGCGAAAACGAACTGCGTGTCCGCGTCCTGGGCCTGCAGCCGTATCTCGTGAAGCTGCTGATTTTCGTGCTCTCCGCGGTGCTGGTCAGCGTGATCGGCATGGTGTTCCTGCTCTTGCAGAGCGGCGCGGTGCCACGTGCCATCTCCTCGGACCTGACCATCAACCTGCTCGTGATGGTGGTCCTGGGCGGCGTCGGCTCCCGCTGGGGTGCCGTAATCGGCGGCGTGTTCTACACGATCCTGGACCAGCGGCTCACCACGCTCGCCAACTCCGAGGCCGTCAAGTCACTCCCGGACGTCCTGCGTGTACCGTTGTCCGAACCGCTGTTCATCCTCGGCACGCTCTTCATCCTGGTGGTGCTCTTCCTGCCCGGCGGCCTCGCCGGAACCGCCGAGCGGCTGACGCAGCGACGCCGCGGCAACCGGGGTGCAACCGGCAATACCGAAACGCCCCGCGAGATCCTGGAGGACGCTGAATGACCGGCACAACCGGACCCCACCCGGCCGACGGCCTGCACACCCTGGGCCGCTGGATCACCGACCGCAGCCTCACCACCCCGCACCGGGTCGCCATCGACGACCGCGGCTGCACCCTGCTCTACAGCGACCTGGAACGCCGCGCCGCGGCCCTGGCCGCCGGGTTCCGCGCCGCCGGCTACGGGATCGGGGACCGGATCGCGACCCTGACCGGCAACAGCTCGGACCACGTGGTGGTCTTCTTCGCCTGCGCAAAGGCCGGACTCGTCCTGGTCCCGCTGTCGTGGCGGCTCTCACCCCGCGAACTCGCGGCGCAGCTGGAGCTCGCGGAGCCGCAGCTGCTCCTGGTGGAGGGCGAGCTCGACGCCCTCGCCGCCGCGGCATGCCGCCTGCTGCCGCACCGGCCCCGGCTGGCGGCGCTGGGCCCCGCCGGCGTCGAAAAATCGGTACCTCCCCCTTCGCGGGCGACACCGGCGTCACCGGAGGCACCGCGGCGGGACGTACGCGACGACGACGCGCTGCTGATGATTTTCACCTCCGGCACCGAAGGCGCCAGCAAGGCCGCCGTCCTGACCCACGCCAACTGCTTCTGGAACAACCTCTCGCTCTCCCGCACCCTCGACATGGGCAGCAACGACGTGGTGCTGGCCGTCCTGCCGCAGTTTCACGTCGGCGGCTGGAACATCCAGCCGCTGCTGGCCTGGTGGGTCGGGGCCACCGTGGTGCTCGAACGCGGTTTCGACCCGGGCCGGGTGCTGCAGCTGATCGCCGAGCGCGGCGTGACCATGCTGATGGGCGTCCCCACCCAGTACCTGATGCTGGCCGAACACCCGGATTTCGCCCACGCCGAACTGTCCAGCCTGCGCCACGCCGTGGTCGGCGGTGCCCCCATGCCCGCGCCGTTGCTCCGGATCTGGCACCGCAGGGGAGTGGCCCTGAGCCAGGGCTACGGCCTGACAGAGGCCTCCCCAAACGTGCTTTGCCTGCCGAATGAGGACGCCGAACGGATGGTGGGCTACTCCGGCAAGCCCTACCCGCACGTTGCCGTCGCCGTGGCGGACCCCGTCACCGGCGAAGTCCTCGACGGCGCCGCCAGCGGCGAGCTGCTGGTGGGAGGACCGGGCGTGTTTGCCGGCTACTTCCGCGACCCCGCAGCCACGGCGGCGGTCCTCGCCGGCGGCTGGCTCCGTACCGGCGACCTCGTGGAGCGCGACGCCGAGGGCTACATCAAGGTCGTGGACCGGCTCAAGGACATCTACATCTCCGGCGGCGAAAACGTCGCCCCGGCCGAGGTCGAAGCCGCCCTGCTGGCCCATCCGGCCGTGGCGCAGGCGGCCGTCGTCGGGGTGGAAGACGCGCGCTGGGGCGAGAGCGGCATGGCCTTCGTGGTGGTCCGCCCCGGCATGGCCACGGACGAGCAGGAACTCATGGAACACTGCACCTCCCAACTGGCCCGCTTCAAGGTCCCGTCGCGGATCGAGACGGTCGCGGCGCTGCCCCGCACGGCGCTGAACAAGGTGCTCCGCTCCAAGCTGCGCCAGGAGCTGGCCGGACGTGCCGCGGCCGGAACCGTCCCGGCGCCGGAGGGGCGGGCATGAGCGCGGCACCGCGCACCGCCCGCGGCACCCGCACCCGGGCCAAGCTGCTCGAAGCCGCGGAGTCGGTCTTCGCCTCGGTGGGCTACCATGAGGCCTCGATCGTGAAGATCACCGAAGCCGCCGGCGTCGGCCTCGGCACGTTCTACCTCTACTTCGACGGCAAGCAGGCCATCTTCGATGAAGTGGTCGAGGACCTGAACCGGCGGGTCCGGCATGCCATGACCGACGCGGCGAAAAGCGCCGGCAACCGGCTCGAAGCCGAACGGGCAGGCTTCCGGGCCTTCTTCCGCTTCACCGCCCAGCACCCGGCGCTGTACCGGATCATCCGGCAGGCCGAGTTCGTCTCGCCGGGCGCCCTGCGGCTGCACTACACCCGGGTCGTCAACGGCTACATCGAAGGCCTGAAGGCGGCCCAGCTCAGCGGCGAGGTCCGGGAAATGGACCCCACCGTAGCGGCCTGGGCCCTGATGGGCATCGGCGAGCTGATCGGCATGCGCTGGGTCCTCTGGGACGAGGAAGGCGCCGAACCCGCCGCCGGCGCCCGGCCCGACGTTCCTGAGGATGTCTTTGAGGAAATGATGCAGTTCATCGAACGGGCCCTTGCGCCCACCCCCGGTTCCACCCCCGCTCCGACCCCGAACCCCACCCCGCCCCAGGAAGGGACAACCCCATGACCCAGACCACCAGCCACGACACCTACCGCACCGCCGACGTGGCGGTCCGCGGCGGGACCCTGCACACCGCGATCTGGGGTCCGGACGCCCCCGATGCCCCGACCATCCTGGCCGTCCACGGCGTCACCGCCTCGCACAAATGCTGGGCGTACCTGGCCGCGGCGCTGCCGGAGGTGCGGATCATCGCCCCGGACCTGCGCGGACGCGGCCGCAGCAATGCCCTGCCCGCCCCGTACGGGATGCCCTCGCATGCCGAGGACCTCGGCGCCGTGCTCGCGGCGCTGGCCCCGGAGCCGGTCGTCGTGGTGGGGCACTCGATGGGCGCCTTCGCCTCGCTCGTCCTGGCGAACCTGTTCCCGGAGCGCGTCCGTTCGCTCGTGCTGGTCGACGGCGGGCTGCCGCTGCAGGTCCCGGCGGGCCTCACCGACGAAGAGATCATTTCCTCGGTGCTGGGACCGGCCGCGGAGCGGCTCAACGCCACCTTCCCGAGCCGTGAGGTGTACCGGTCCTTCTGGCGGCAGCACCCGGCGTTCAGCGCCGACTGGGGACCGCTCGTCGAGGCCTACGTGGACTACGACCTCACCGGCGACGAGCCGGAGCTGCGGCCCGCGACGCGTTACCAGGCGATGGCCGAGGACACTGCCGAATTGCACCGTGGCGCCTCGCTGCTCAAGGCCCTGGACGAACTCGCGGTGCACACCGTGGTCCTCCGGGCGCCCCGCGGCCTGCTGAACGAACCGACAGCCCTCTATGCGCCCGGCTACCTGGACGATTGGGCCGCGAAACTGCCCTCGCTGCGGGTCCGCGAGGTCCCGGACGTGAACCACTACACGATCGTGATGGGCGAAACGGGTGCCGGTGCCGTGGCGGACAGCGTGCGGGAGGCCCTGGCCGGCAAGTAGGCGGACCGCCGGCGGCGCGGGGCACCGGCAGGTGGGGTGCCTAGCCGCCGGCGAACGGCGGCAGCACGTCGACGACGTCGTCCGGTCCCAGCGCCGCCGACGGGGTCCGGGCCGCCACTTCGTTGATCAGGAAGCTGGACCGGGACAGGATGCGGGCCAGCGGCGGGGTGCCGGCCGGCGGGTCCGGGCGTTCGACGGCGAGGATCGCCTCGACCAGCCCGGCGAGGGTGGCGCCGTCGGGCAGCTCAAACTTTTCCTCGTCCATGCCGGCGGCCGCGCGCGCGGCAGCGAAGTAGCGTACGTTCACGGGTGGGTCAGCCTCCGATGGCGCTCATGCTGCGGTCCGGCTGGACGAAGTCCGGCGCGTCCAGCCCGACGTGGTCCATGCCGTGGGCCTTGGGCTTGAGCCACATGGCGTCCTGCCAGCGCTCGGCGAGCTGTTCGTCGCTGGCACCGCCGCGCAGCAGCCCCAGCAGGTCGGTCTCCTCGCGGGAGAACAGGCAGCTCATGATCTTTCCTTCCGCGGTGATCCGGGTCCGGCGGCAGTCCGCGCAGAACGGTTCGGTGACCGAGGCGATGATCCCCACCGTACCCAGCACGGGACCGGTGGCCCGATCCGTGCCCGGCACGCGGGCGCGGACCTCGAACCGCTCGGCCGGGGCACCGTCGCGCTCCCGCGGGTCGGCGCTGAGCACGTAGTCGACCGAGAGCAGCCCGCGGATCTCCGCGGCCGTAATCATATTCCGGCGGGTCCAGCCATGGTCGGCGTCGAGCGGCATCTGTTCGATGAACCGCAGTTCGTAGCCGCGGTCCAGCGCCCAGGCCAGCAGCGAGGGGGACTCGGCGTCGTTGATACCGCGCATCAGCACGGCATTGAGTTTCACCGGTCCCAGGCCGGCGGCCCACGCGGCGTCCACGCCGGCCAGGACGCGGTCCAGGAAGGGGCGCCGGGTCAGCTGGGTGAACGTTTCCTCGTGCAGGGAGTCCAGGGACACGTTGATCCTGGTGAGGCCGGCGGCTTTCAGGCCGGCCGCCTTCTTGTCCAGGCCGACGGCGTTGGTGGTCATCGAGATCGGCAGGTCGGGGTGGGCCTGGCGAAGCGCGGAAATAATGTCCAGCAGGTCCGCCCTGACCAGCGGTTCGCCGCCGGTGAGCCGGAGTTCGCGGACACCCAGCTGCTCGACGCCAATCCGCACGATCCGCACGATTTCCTCCGCCGTCATCACGGCCTGCTTGGCCAGCCAGTTCAAGCCTTCGGCCGGCATGCAGTAGGTGCAGCGCAGGTTGCACTTGTCCGTTAGGGAGAGCCGCATATCGGTCGCGCGGCGGCCGTATCGGTCCACCAGCCCGGCGGGCATTCCGGCCGGGCGCGCGGCCGGCTGCGGCGCAGGAACGCCCGCGCCGGAGCCACTTTCCGGGCGGGGCTGGGGCATGCCAAGCTGAACACTCATAATGTCAGGCTACGCCACTGCGGGCCGGGCATCACGCGCCCGGTGCAAACGAACTTATGCTGGAAGCGTGAACACGTCACCCGCCGTTCCGGCAGCGGCTTCCGGCAGTGCAGCGCGACCCGCCACGGGGCACCCGTGGCGTTGGGCGGCCGCGGCGGGCGTGGCGGCGGTCGGTGCCGGGGTCGTTCTGGGTGAGCTGGCCGCCGGCCTGCTCAGCCCCTCGGTTTCGCCGGTGACGGCCGTCGGCGGGGTGGTCATTGATGCCGTACCGCCGGGCGTCAAGGACTGGGCCATCTCGCTTTTCGGCACGGCGGACAAGCTCGCCCTGCTCGGCGGCATGGGCCTGGTCATCGCCGCGCTGGCCGCGCTGGCCGGGGCGCTGGAATGGCGCCGCCGGTTCGCCGGGTTGGCGGTAATCGCTGCCTTCGGGCTGGCAGGCCTCGCTGCCGTGCTGGGCCGGGCCGAGGCGACGGCCAACGCCGTGCCGGTCCCGCTGCTGGGCGCCGGGCTGGCCATGGTGCTGTTGCGCTGGCTGATCCGCCGGCTCCGTCAGTGGCAGGACGCCGCCGGGGAACCCGAGCCCTCCCCCGGGGAACCACCGCCCGCCGCCCCCGTGCCGGCGCGCCCCGCCCGCCGCCGGTTCCTGCGGTCCCTGACAGCCACGGCGGTCATCGCCGGGGTGGGCGGCCTGCTCGCCTCAACCCTGCGGGGCGCGGCCGCCGCCGTCGTCGAGCTGCGCGGCAGGCTGGCCCTGCCCGGCCCGGCGTCAGCCGCACCGGCTATCCCCGCCGGCGCCGAAAGCGGCCTGGCAGGCCAGGCCCCCCTGGTCACCCCGAACAGGGACTTCTACCGGATCGACACCGCCCTGCGGGTCCCGCTGGTGGACCCGCGCGCATGGAAACTCACGGTCACCGGTCTGGTGGACCGGAAGATCGAGCTGGACTTCCAGGCCCTGCTGGCCAAGCCGATGACCGAGCGGTACATCACCATCGCCTGCGTCTCGAACGACGTGGGCGGCGACCTGATCGGCAATGCGCGCTGGCTGGGCTGGCCGGTCCGGGAGCTGCTGGCCCAGGCCGGCCCGCAGCCGGGAGCGGACATGGTGCTCTCCCGCAGCGCCGACGGCTGGACCGCCGGCACCCCCTTGGAGGTACTCACCGACACGCGGGATGCGCTGCTGGCCGTGGGAATGAACGGGGAACCGCTGCCGCTGGAGCACGGCTTCCCGGTGCGGCTGGTCGTGCCGGGACTCTACGGGTACGTCTCGGCGACCAAGTGGCTCACCGAATTGAAGGTGACACGGTTCGCGGACGACGTCGGCTACTGGACCCCGCGGGGCTGGAGCGAGCGCGGACCGATCAAAACCTCGTCCAGGATCGACGTGCCGCGGCCCGGCCGGAGCGTGAACGCGGGGACGGTGGACTTCGGCGGTGTGGCGTGGGCCCAGCACCGCGGGATTGGCAGGGTGGAGCTGCGGGTGAACCGCGGCGCGTGGAACCAGGCGGAGCTGGCGCCCGCCATTTCTCCCGACACCTGGCGCCAGTGGAAGCTGGCCCTGCCGCTGGGCCCGGGACGGTACGAAGTGCAGGTCCGCGCCACGGACCTCGACGGCGTTCCGCAGGCCGAGGACCGCGCGCCCGCGGCCCCCAGCGGGGCCACCGGCTACCACACGGTTACAGTGGACGTGAAGTCCTAGCCAGCCGAGCCGAAGGTCACCACGTATGCACCGCACCGCGAACAAGGCCGTCACAGTAGAGGCGCACCGGGACAAGGTCCGCGCGCTGCTGGCCCCGCTCGGCTCCCGCGTGGAGACGGTGCCGCTCAGCGAAGCCCTGGGCCGCGGACTGGCCGCCGACATCACCGCCCCGCTGGACCTCCCGCCCTTCGCCAACTCGCAGATGGACGGCTTTGCCATCCACAGCGCCGCAATCCCGGACGGCGGCGCGGAGCTGCGCGTCGCCGCACCGGTCCCGGCCGGCGCGGAGCCCGCCGCCCTGGCCGCCGGCACCGCCGCGCCGATCATGACCGGCGCGATGATCCCTGACGGGGCGGACGCCGTCGTCCCGATTGAACGGGCCGTTCCGGATGCGTTCCCGGGCGCGGGGACGGCGGCCACCGTGCGCCTGCCGGCTACTCCGGCGGGGACCTTCATCCGCGACGCCGGCAGCGATATCGCCGCCGGCGACACCGCCCTGGCCGCCGGCACGTTCCTGGGCCCCGGACAGCTGGGCCTGCTGGCCGCGCTGGGCCTGACCAGCGTGCCGGTGCACGCGGTACCACGGGTGCTGCTGGTCACCACCGGCGACGAGGTGGTGGAACCCGGCAGCCGGCTGGAACCCGGCAAGATCTACGACGCCAACGGCACCCTGCTCGAGGCCGCCCTGCGCCAAGCCGGCCTGGCCGTCACGCGGTCCGGCATCTCGGCGGACCACCCCGGGCAGCTCGCCGCGCTGCTGGGCCGGCACGCGGCCGGCGTCGACCTGATCATCACCACCGGGGGAGTCAGCAAGGGCGCCTACGAGGTCGTCCGGCAGGCACTGGCAGGGCACGACGTCGAATTCGCCGGCGTGGCCATGCAGCCCGGCGGACCGCAGGGCCTCGGGACCTTCGAAGGTGTGCCCGTCCTCGGCTTTCCCGGAAACCCGGTCAGCTGCCTGGTTTCCTTTGAAATGTTCCTCCGCCCCGTGCTGTCCGACCTCTTCGGCGCACCCGGACCGCGCACCGTGGTCCGGGCCCGCCTGGCAGAGGCCCTGGCCTCCCCGGAAGCCAAGCACCAGGTCCGGCGCGGCACCCTCGTCCCGGACGGCACGGTCCGGCTGGAGGGCGGCGCCGGCTCCCACCTGATGCATGCCCTGGCGCACTCGAACGCCCTCGTCCAGATCCCGGTGGGAACGGCGGCGCTCGCCGAAGGCGCCGAGGTGGAAGTATGGGTCTTGTGAACGCAGCAGAGAACAATCCCGCAGGGAAGACGGACAAGCCCGCCCTGACCCACCTCCGGCAGGACGGCACCGCCCAGATGGTCGACGTGTCCAACAAGGCCGAAACGACCCGCGAAGCGACCGCCACCGCCACCGTCAACAGCACCGCCGAGGTCCTGGCCCTGCTCGGGGCCGGCGAACTGCCCAAGGGCGATGCGCTCGCCGTCGCCCGGGTCGCGGGGATCCTGGCCGCAAAGAAGACCCCGGACCTGATTCCGCTCTGCCACCCGTTGCCGATCACCAAGGTCACCGTCGACTTCGAGCTCGACGCCGACTCGGTCACCGTGTTCGCCACCGTCAAGACCCGCGGCCTGACCGGGGTGGAAATGGAAGCCCTCACCGCGGCGTCGGTCGCGGCGCTGAACGTGTACGACATGATCAAGGCCGTGGACAAGCACGCGGTGCTGACGGACATCAAGGTGCTGGCCAAAAGCGGCGGCAAGAGCGGGGACTGGACACTGTGAGCCTTACCGGAGCAAACCCGCCCGAACCGCACCGCCACGGCGAAGCCACCGGCCGGAAGGCCGGCATAGTGATCGCCTCCACACGGGCCGCCGCCGGAGTCTACGAGGACCTGACCGGCCCGGTCATCGCCGACTGGCTGACCGAACACGGTTTTGAGCCGTTTCCGGCCATGGTGGTTCCCGACGGCGAACCCGTCGGCGCCGCGCTGCGCGCGCTGCTGACCCAGCATCCCGCCGTCATCATCACCAGCGGCGGCACCGGCCTCAGCCCCACCGACGCCACCCCCGAACAGACGCTGCCGCTGCTGGACCGGGAAGTCCCCGGCATCATGGAGGGCCTGCGCAGGGCGGGGGCTGCCAAGACGCCGACGGCGATGCTGAGCCGCGGTCACGCCGGGGCCGCCGGCAGCACCTTCGTCGTCAACCTCCCCGGATCCCCGAAGGGCGTCATGGACGGACTGGCAGTGCTGGACCCTGTCATCGGACACCTCTGCGACCAGCTGGAAGGCAGCCATGGACACTGAACCCGCCTTTGAAGTCGTGCACGCCGTCCTCAGCGCCGAGCCCATCTCGGTGGACCAGGCGATCGCCGCGGTCGAATCGGATACCGCCGGCGCCGTGGTCAGCTTCAGCGGCGTCGTCCGGAACCACGACGGCGGCAAACGGGTGCAGCGGCTCAGCTACAGTGCCCATCCCACGGCGCACCAGGTGTTGGCCGACGTCGTCGCGCAGCTTGCCGCCGAGCACTCGGCGGAGGGGGAGTCCGGGCAGGCACGGCCGGTCCGGATCTGGGCCGCGCACCGGACCGGCCCGCTGGAGATCGGCGATCCCGCCCTGGTCTGCGCCGTCTCGGCCGCGCACCGGGGGCAGGCGTTCGCGGTGTGCTCCGAGCTGGTGGACCGGATCAAGGAACAGGTGCCGATCTGGAAGGAACAGTTCTTCACCGACGGCACCGTCGAGTGGGTCGGAGCGGGGGAGTAGAGCCTGTGGGCGCCGGCGGGTAACGCACGGTCCCGGTTCCAGCCGGGACGCGCCCCGGCGGTAGGGTTGATGCCATGACCGAACAACTCGCCGTCGCCGTTCTAGGCGCCACCGGGCGCATGGGCGCCGAGGCCGTCAAGGCCGTCGAAGCCGCCGAAGACCTGAAGCTCGTCGCGGCCCTGGGCCGGAACGATTCCCTTGACGCCCTGGTGGACTCCGGCGCCTCGATCGTGGTGGACCTGACCGTGCCCGGGAGCACCGAAGCGAACGTCCGCTTCGCCGTCGAACACGGCATGCACGCCGTCGTGGGCACCACCGGCTGGGACGCGGAACGGCTGGAACGGCTCGAGGCGCTACTCGCCGGGCAGCCCGGCACCGGCGTCCTGATCGCCCCGAACTTCGCCCTCGGCTCGGTCCTGGCCTCCGCTTTCGCCGCGAAGGCGTCCCGCTATTTCGAATCGGTCGAAATCATTGAGCTGCACCACCCCGACAAAGTGGACGCCCCTTCCGGCACCGCTGTCCGCACCGCCCAGCTGGTTGCCGCCGAACGAACCGCCGCGGGGGTGCCGGCCAGCCCGGACGCCACCACCAGCGAACGCCCCGGGGCGCGCGGCTGCGAGGTCGACGGCGTCCGCGTCCACAGCGTCCGGCTGCGCGGCCTCGTGGCCCACCAGGAGGTCCTGCTGGGCGGACCGGGGGAGCAGCTGACTTTCCGGCACGACTCCTTCGACAGGGCCTCCTTCATGCCCGGCGTCCTGCTGGGGGTGCGCAACGTCGCAGCGCACCCCGGACTCACCGTCGGCCTGGACGGCTACCTGGATCTGGGACTCTGATGGCCAACGTCCTGTCAGCGTTCAAGGCCAACCGGACCAAAATCTGGGTGGGCGCGGTGACCCTCCTGCTGGTCTTTTACCTGGTGGTGTCCCTGCAGCGTTCGGTGCTGCTGCTCACCGACGCGAACCCGGTGGCGAAGGCCCTCGGACTGGCCTACCTGGTGCTGCCGATCATCGGGGCCTGGGCGCTGGTCAGGGAGCTGCTCTTCGGCGCCCGGACCGAGCGGCTGGCCAGGATCCTCGAAGCGGAAGGCGGCCTGCCCGAGGACACCCTCCCGCGCACTCCCGCCGGCCGGATCATCCGCGAAGCGGCGGACCTGGAGTTCGAGAAGTACCGTGCCGAAGCCGAAGCCGCGCCGGGGGACTGGCGGTCCTGGTTCCGGCTCAGCTGCGCCTACGACGCCGCCGGCGACCGGAAGCGGGCCCGCGCCTCCATGCGCGACGCAGTCCGCCTTTTCCGCGCCGGATCGCCGGACGCCGGCGCCTAACAGCGGCGGCTTACGACCCGGGCCGCCGGACCCGGCCCAGCCGGCCACGGCCCAACTGGCTTGCACCGTGTCCCGCCCACTCAAGCGGCCCGCGCCAGGACAGCGCCGCGAAGCCGGCACCAATGACCAGGGCCGCGATGGCCTGTGCCCAGTACACGCCGGCCGTCGTCCAGCCTGCGGGTAGCGGATGCCCGTTCAGGGATGCCATGACGAGCACATGGGCCGTGTAAAGGCTCAAAGTCATGGCGCCCGCGCCCCGCAAGGGGAGCAGCAGGTCCAGCTCGATCCAGTCTCCCAGCCGGCCCAGCAGCAGGCAGAGGCCCACAACTGCGGCGGCGACCCCCGAGGTGTGCAGCAGGTCCAGTGCGGTACCTGAATGCGGCGCGCTCGAAGCCAGCCACCAGGCGGAACCGGACTGGTCAATGCCTGCGAGGTTCACCTGCAGCAGGCTCGCCAGCGGATACGCCGGATCGCCCGCCTGCTCCTGCAGCGCGGCCCGTCCGCCCCAGTCCTCCATCAGCACGACACTGAACCATTTGGCCAGCACGGCCGCGATGCTCCCGGCCACCAGCAGCAGCCACGGAACGGCGGCCGTGCTCAGCGCCAGCCGGCCGATCGCCAGGCCGATCAGCAGATAGGCGAGCCACTGGAAAACGGGGTAGTAGCCGGTCAGGAACAGGTCGCCAAGCAGGCGCGCCGGAGTGGCCAGGTCCGCCCAGCCGGGATTGTGGCCAAGCCGAAGGGGCGGTTCGGCGGCCAGCAGCCAGGGCCGTAGGAGATAGGCCAGCACCGGGCTGGCCAGCAGCCACGCCGCCGCCAGACCCCAAAGGCGTGCCGCCTTCATTCCGATGAAGGGCAGGACGCAGAGGAACAGCAAGGCGTAGTTGACCAGGATGACGGCGATGTTGACTTTCAGCCCGCCGAGAGAGAGGCCCACGGCTGCCACCACGAGCGCCCGGAGGGCGATACCGCGCCGGGCCGCCCAGAGTTCGCGGCCCTCCAGCGGGCGCCCCTTTCCGGTGGAGAGCGCCAGCCCGATCCCGGCAAGCACGGCGAAGAGGGCGGCCGCGCGGCCGGAGAAGGCCAGGCCGATCCAGGTCGGCGTGAGCTGTGCGTCGGATTCAAAAGTGGGCAGCACATGGGTGGCCATCATGCCCAGCAGCGCCAGTCCGCGGGCGGCATCGACACCCGTCAGCCGGGGTGCTGCCGCTGTACCGCCGGCGGTCCTTGAAGTCGTTGCCATCCCGCGCGAGGTCATCTCCTGATCGTCTCATGTCCCCGGCGCCCAACGACCCCGACGGCCGGCACAGCCGCGGTGGGCCCGGGCCCCTGCGCTCCGGGCCAGGGGCCTTGTATTCGAATATATGTTCGAATAATATGGACGCATGTACAACGCATCAGAGCCGGCCCCGTCCGCCGGCGCCGCCAAGGCCGGTTCCCTCAATGCAACCGGCCCCCTCAATGCAACCGGCCCGGTGAGGGCGGCCGGCGTTCCCGCCGCGGCCGGCGTGCTGAAAGCGATGAGTCCGGGCGTTGTGGACTTTCTCTTCCGCCGCCTGGTGGCGGGGGAGCCTGCGGAAGACGCCCAATGGCACCGGGAGGGCACGGCCCTGTCCGCGCAGGCGCCCGGTCCGGAACTGGCCCGCCGGCTGACGGAGACGGACCTTGAAGCACTCACTCCCACCGAGCTGTTTGACTACGTCCGCGCCGCCCAGCGCTTGTCCGGCTGGGCCGAGGCGCTCCGGAAGGAGGCTGTGCACCGGTACTGCGGAGTTCCGCCGGTGCGCGCCGATGCCCTGGCTGAGGCCACGCGGGAGGGCCGGATTTGACGCGCATCACGCCGCAGCCATTGTCGTAACGAGCCGGGGACAGGGTAACGTTTTTACTATGGCTGACTCTGACATTCGCTCTTACACGTTCGGAACCCTTGTGACCGCCATGGTCACGCCGTTCACCAACGACGGTGAGGTCGACTACCAGCAGTCCGCAGAACTGGCCGGCAAGCTCGTCGACGAAGGCAACGACGCCCTCGTTATCTCCGGCACCACCGGTGAAACCTCCACGCTCGAGGACGACGAAAAGGAAAAGCTCTTCCGCGTCATCGTCGAGGCTGTCGGGGACCGGGCCAAGGTCATCGCCGGCACCGGTACCAACCACACCTCGCATTCCATCGAGATGGCCAAACGGGCCGCCAAGGCCGGCGCCCACGGCCAGTTGATTGTCACTCCGTACTACAACAAGCCCAGCCAGGCCGGGATCCAGGCCCACGTCGAGGCCGTTGCCGATGCCGCAGACCTGCCGGTGATGGTTTATGACATCCCGGGCCGGGCCGGGGTGCCGATCCTGCCCGAAACGATGATCCGGCTCGCCGAGCACCCCCGGGTGGTCGCACTCAAGGACGCCAAGGCGGACTTTGCTGCGGTGACGCGCGTGCTGGCGAACACTGATCTGGATGTCTACTCCGGGGACGACGGGCTCACGCTGCCGTGGATGGCTGCCGGCGCCGTTGGCCTGGTCAGCGTGTCGGCCCACGTGGCTACCAAGCAGTACCGTGCGATGATCGATGCCGCACTTGCAGGCGATTTTGCGACCGCCCGCACCATACATTTCGAACTGGACCCGGTGGTCCGTGCAGTGATGACCCACATCCAGGGTGCTGTTGCTGCGAAGCAAGTTCTTAAGTGGCAGGGAGTCCTGCCCAACTCGGTTGTCCGTTTGCCCCTCGTGGAGCCGGGCGACGCCGAGATCGAAACAATCCGCGAGGACTTGGCGGAAGCCGGACTCGTCTTCTCCTGATCCGGCCAACGCCTGGTCCGAAGAAGATCCGTCCTGCTCCACCTGGAAAGTAGTGCATTATGACCCAAACCGCCCTTCCCGGCCTTGTCACGCCGCCGAAACTGCCCAAGAACACCCTGCGGATCGTGCCGCTCGGCGGCCTGGGGGAGATCGGCCGCAACATGACCGTCTTCGAAATCGACGGCAAGCTGCTCATCGTTGACTGCGGCGTCCTCTTCCCGGAGGAAACCCAGCCCGGCGTCGACCTGATCCTGCCCGACTTCTCCTACATCGAGAACCGCATGGACGACATCGTCGCTGTCATCCTCACACACGGACACGAGGACCACATCGGTGCCGTCCCGTACCTGCTGCGCCTGCGCAACGACATCCCGATCGTCGGCTCCCAACTGACCCTGGCCCTGATCGAAGCGAAGCTCCAGGAACACCGGATCCGGCCGAACACCCAGATCGTGAGCGAAGGCCAGGTCCGGAAGCTCGGCCCCTTCGAATGCGAGTTCGTGGCCGTCAACCACTCGATCCCGGACGCCCTCGCCGTGTTCCTGCGCACCTCCGGCGGCACCGTGCTGCACACCGGCGACTTCAAGATGGACCAGCTTCCCCTCGACGGCCGGATCACCGACCTGCGCCACTTCGCCAAGCTCGGCGAGGAGGGTGTGGACCTATTCATGTCCGACTCCACCAACGCGGACGTCCCCGGCTTCACCACCGCGGAAAAGGAAATCGGCCCCACCCTGGACCGGCTCTTCGGCCAGGCGTCCAAGCGCATCATCGTCGCCTCGTTCTCCTCGCACGTGCACCGGGTCCAGCAGGTCCTTGACGCCGCCGCGAACCACAACCGCAAGGTCGCCTTCGTCGGCCGCTCCATGGTCCGCAACATGGCCATCGCCGAGAAGCTGGGCTACCTCGAGGTCCCGGCCGGCATCCTCGTCGATATCAAAAACATCGACAACCTGCCGGACAACCGTGTGGTCCTGATGTCCACCGGTTCCCAGGGCGAACCGATGGCCGCACTTTCCCGCATGGCCAACGGCGACCACCGGGTTGTCGTCGGCCAGGGCGACACCGTGATCCTCGCCTCCAGCCTGATCCCGGGCAACGAAAACGCCGTCTACCGCATCATCAACGGTCTGCTCAAGCTCGGCGCCGACGTCATCCACAAGGGCAACGCCAAGGTTCACGTCTCCGGCCACGCCGCCGCCGGCGAGCTGCTCTACTGCTACAACATTCTCGAACCGCTCAACGCGATGCCGGTGCACGGCGAGACCCGGCACCTGATCGCCAACGGCAAGATCGCCCTCGAATCGGGCGTCCCCGAGGAAAGCATCCTGCTGGCCGACAACGGCACCGTCATCGACCTCCGGGAGCACCAGGCCGACATCGTGGGCCAGGTCGAGGTCGGCTTCGTCTACGTGGACGGCTCCAGCGTCGGAGAGGTCACCGAAGCCGACCTCAAGGACCGCCAGACCCTGGGCGATGAGGGCTTCATCTCCATCATCACGGTCATCCACCGGGCCACCGGCAAGGTCGTCTCGGGACCGGAAATCCACGCCCGCGGTGTCGCCGAGGACGACTCGGTCTTCGACGAGATCATCCCCAAGATCAACGCCGCGCTCGAGGAAGCGGTCCAGAACCGCGACCACACCACCCAGCAGCTCCAGCAGGTGGTCCGCCGCGTCATCGGCACCTGGGTCAACCGCAAGCTGCGCCGCAAGCCGATGATCATCCCGGTGGTCCTCGAAGCCTGAGCCGCGTGCGCCCGGGCCGCTTGCGGCACCGGGCCAGGCACAACAGCTGCACCGAAGAGGCCTTCCCCGCCCGCACCGCCCACCGGCGGCCGCCGGCGGGGGAGGCCTTTTCCATGGCCGGATACCGCTGCGAAGCGGCCGTCCGCGCCGGTCCGAAGCGGCCGCCCCCGCTCAACATGGCCGCTGCCCGCCCCGGAAATCCGCGGTTTTCGGCACGGAGTCCGGTACCGTAGCGGGTATGGCGACACGCACCTCCTCCGCGCCTAGAGGCAACTCAAGCGGCAACCCGCGGGGCAAACCCGGCAGCTCTTCCGGCAGGGGCTCCGGCGCAGCTACGTCCAAGACCGGCCGTTCGCAGGCGACTGCGCGGACCCGGCAGGCGGCCGCCGTCGAACCGCGGCAGCCCTGGCTCGTGCGGGTGGTGGCGGGAGCCTGGCTGGGGATCGGCCACGTGGTGGGCGCCGGCATCCGCCGGGTGGGCCACGACGTCAGCGACCTTGACCCTGCCGAGCGCCGGGACGGCGCCGCACTGTTCAACCTCGCCCTCGGCGTCTTTATCGCCACCTTCGCCTGGTGGGGCTTCCAGGGCTGGCTGCCTGACACGGTCTACGGAATCGTCAACGGTACTTTCGGCTGGATGACCCTGCTGCTGCCGCTCATCCTTTTCGTCTGCGCCTTCCGGCTCTTCCGCCAGCCGGTCGACGGCCGCGGCAACAACCGGATCGGCATCGGCTTCCTGATCATGACTTTCGCCGGTTGCGGCCTGGCGCACATCATTGGCGGGCAGCCCACCGTTGCCGACGGCTTCGACGGACTCCGCCGCGCCGGCGGAATGCTCGGCTACCTTGCCGCGGCGCCGCTGGCGACCATCCACCCGGCCGTCCCGGTGGCGCTGTACAGCCTGCTGGCGTTCACCTCGCTGCTCATTGTCACGGCCACGCCCTTCGGCGCGATTCCGTCCCGGCTGCGCGCCGGCTACGAGCACCTGATGGGCATCGACCTGCAGGAACACGAGGACCGCGACGCCCAGGACGCCCACGACCGCAGCTACCTTTACGAGGGCGACGCCCCTGCGCCGAAGAAGAAGCGCAAACGGCTCTTCGGCAAGGACGACGACGCCGACCCCCGGCTGGAAGGCTACGTCGGCGACGAGGCCTTCGAACACGCCGTCGTCGACGACGACGACGAAACAGCCGGCGGCAGCGGCCCCAAGGGCGCCGGCAAGGGTTCCAAAGCGGTGGCGCCCGGTGTGCGGCGTCCTACCCAGGCCGAAATCGCCGTTGAAAAAATCAAAGCCGCCCAGGGCCTTGGCGCGGCCGCCGGCTCCGCGGCCGAGGGCGCCACCGAAGCGATCCCGCTCGTCACCCCCGGTATGGTGGCCGCCGGATCGCCGAAACCGGCCCCGGGTGACGGCGCTGCTACCCCCACGGTCCCCGCCAACCCCGTCGCTCCGGCGCCGCTGCCGACCCCGATTCCGCAGCGCACCGAACAGCTGTCGCTCGCCGGCGACGTCACCTACACCCTGCCGGCGTCGGACATGCTCACCCCCGGTTCCGTCCCCAAGGAACGCACCGCGGCCAACGACGCGATCGTCGCCTCGCTGACCGAGACGCTGACCCAGTTCAACGTGGACGCCCAGGTCACCGGCTTCAGCCGCGGACCCACAGTCACCCGTTACGAGATCGAGCTGAACCCCGGCACCAAGGTGGAGCGGGTCACCGCCCTGTCCAAGAACATCTCCTACGCGGTCGCGAGTTCGGACGTGCGGATCCTAAGTCCCATCCCGGGCAAGTCCGCCATCGGCATCGAGATCCCCAATACGGACCGCGAGACCGTTTCCCTCGGTGACGTGCTGCGCAGCCAGAATGCCCGGCGCACGGACCACCCGATGGTCATGGGTGTCGGCAAGGACGTCGAGGGCGGCTACGTCGTGGCGAACCTGGCCAAGATGCCGCACCTGCTCGTGGCCGGCGCCACCGGCGCCGGCAAGTCCTCGTTCGTGAACTCCATGATCACCTCGATCCTGATGCGTGCCACCCCGGACGAGGTCCGGATGGTGATGGTGGATCCCAAGCGGGTGGAACTGACTGCCTACGAGGGCGTCCCGCACCTGATTACCCCGATCATCACCAACCCCAAGAAAGCCGCCGAGGCGCTGCAGTGGGTGGTCCGCGAGATGGACGCCCGCTACGACGACCTCGCCAACTACGGTTTCAAGCACATCGACGACTTCAACAAGGCGGTCCGGGCCGGCAAGGTCCATCCGCCGGTCGACTCCAAGCGCGTCATCAAGCCCTACCCGTACCTGCTGGTGATCGTGGACGAACTCGCCGACCTGATGATGGTGGCCCCGCGCGACGTCGAAGACTCGATCGTCCGTATCACCCAGCTGGCCCGCGCCGCCGGCATCCACCTGGTGCTCGCCACGCAGCGGCCCTCCGTCGACGTCGTCACCGGTTTGATCAAGGCCAACGTTCCGTCCCGGATGGCGTTCGCGACGTCCTCGGTCACCGACTCCCGCGTGGTCCTGGACCAGCCCGGCGCCGAGAAGCTGATCGGCCAGGGCGACGCGCTCTTCCTGCCGATGGGCGCCTCCAAGGCGATGCGTGTGCAGGGCGCCTGGGTTACCGAGTCCGAAATCCACAAGGTCGTCGAACACGTCAAGAGCCAGCTCAAGGCCGTGTACCGGGACGACGTCGCGCCCGAAGCGCAGAAAAAGCAGATTGACGACGACATCGGGGACGACCTCGAGGTCCTGCTCCAGGCCACCGAACTCGTGGTCACCACGCAGTTCGGCTCCACCTCGATGCTCCAGCGCAAGCTGCGGGTCGGCTTCGCCAAGGCCGGCCGGCTCATGGACCTGCTCGAGTCCAGGGGAGTGGTCGGCCCCTCCGAAGGCTCCAAGGCCCGAGACGTGCTGGTCAAGCCGGACGACCTCGCGGCGGTGCTGGCCGCCATGAAGGGCCAGGACGCGCCGGCCGCCGCCGATTCCCAGACCGCCGCGCTGAGCGAGAACGCGAACGCGAACATCGCCCAGGGCGGCTACGCCGAGGACCTCGTGGCCGCCGACCTGGACAACCGCACCCAGAGCGTCGAGTACTACGACGGCGCCGACGGCCCGGGCGACGACGACGGGTCCGAGGACGCCTGGTCACTCACCGGACGGTAGCCGGCGGCGAGACGGTAGCCTAGGAAGGTGACTAGCGCCGAAACCAACGCCGGGTCCGCCCCGCGGATCTGGAACCTGCCCAACATCCTCACGATGCTGCGGATCGCGCTGGTGCCCTTCTTTGTCTGGTTCCTCGTCGCCGACGCGCCCGGCCTTGAGGCGCAGAACGGCCCGTGGCGCTGGGCCGCCGTCGTCGCCTTCGCCGTGGCGATCTATACGGACAAGCTCGACGGCGACATCGCCCGCAGCCGCGGCCTGGTCACCGACTTCGGCAAAATTGCGGACCCGATCGCGGACAAACTGCTGATCGGTTCCGCCCTGGTGATGCTCTCGCTGCTTGGCGAACTGCCGTGGTGGGTCACCGTCCTGATCCTGGTCCGGGAGTGGGGCGTCACGGCGCTCCGGTTCTTCGTCATCCGCTACGGCGTGATCCCGGCCTCCCGCGGCGGCAAACTCAAAACTGTGGTGCAGACCGCCGCGATCTTCCTCTATGTGATGCCGCTCGCTGCGATCGCCCCGTGGCTTGGGTTCGTGGCCTTCGCCGTGATGATGGCGGCCCTAGCGATCACGCTCTGGACCGGTCTCGAATACGTTGTGCAAGCCATGAAGCTGCGCGCCAGCGGCCTGAAGGCCCGCAAGCAGCAGATCCAGGAGGGTACCCCGTGAGCACGCTCCCGCCGGAGGGCCGCCCCGGCCTCCACCCGAACCTGCACCGCCTCGCCCAGGCGGCAGTGGGCAGTGCGATTGAACGCGGACGGACCGTGGCCACGGCGGAGTCCCTGACCGCCGGCATGGTCGCCGCGGTGCTGGCCGACACGCCCGGCGCCTCCGCGATGCTGCAGGGCGGCGTGATTGCCTATGCGAACTCGGTCAAGGCCGACATCCTGGGCGTGTCCCGGGACGTGCTCGAGGCCGCCGGGTCGGTGGACGGGCAGATCGCCGCGGCGATGGCCTCCGGCGCCCGCGCGGCCTGCGGGGCCGACGTCGGCGTGGCCACCACCGGCGTCGCCGGACCCGAGCCGCATGACGGCAAGGCGGTGGGGACTGTTTTTATCGGCATCGCCACCACGGAAGGCGCGACGTCGTTCGCGTACCACTTCGACGGCGGCCGGCAGGAAATCCGGGCGCTGGCCTGCGGTGCCGCCCTGGAACGCCTCCTGGAGGCCCTGTCCCCGGCAAGCTACCGGGGGTAAAGTTGCCGGGAACAAAAGTTGATTCCGAATAGTTGTTACATTGTGTCGCCCCGGAATAAGGGTGGCGCCTAGGATGAATTCATCACACGGTTCGCACTCAACAGCGGACCAGACATACGAGGGAGCAAGGCGATACAGATGGTAAAGCAGCCCGTATCCGTAAACGGCGTTGTCCGCTGGAAGGATGTGGGCCTCGCCGATCAGGCTAAGAGCGAACAGAAGGAGCGCAAGATGGTTGTACTTCGTCACGAAATCGGTGATGTCCTGCGCGATGTCCGCCAACGCCAAGGCCGTACCCTCCGCGAAGTCTCGCACAGTGCCCGTGTATCCCTGGGCTACCTGAGTGAAGTGGAACGCGGCCAGAAGGAAGCCTCTTCGGAGCTGCTCTCCTCGATCTGCTCGGCCCTTGATGTTCCGTTGTCCAGCATGCTCCGGGAAGTCAGCGACCGCGTCGCCGTGGCCGAGGGCGTCGCGGTACCGGACACCGTGCCCCAGGAATTTTCCCAGCGCTACGGTCGTGACCTTGACCGTGAGCTCAACACCGAGCTGAACGAGGAGCTGGCCACCGGCCTGCTTTCCGGGGCGCGCTGACCGCACACCCCCTTCAGACCAGCGAAAAGGTCCCCGGCGAAAATCCGGGGACCTTTTGCTGCGGGGCCCGGGGTCCCGGACCGTGCGGCTGCGCCGGACGCCCGGAGCGTGCCCGGGCGGGCCTAGAGGCCTTCGTCGCGGGGGAAGCCGTCCCGTTCGTAAGTGGCATTGAGCTTGGCCATGTAACCGGCGAAGGCCTCCAGCTCTCCGGCCGGCCACTCGGCCAGCCGCTCGCGGAAGACCTCGCGCCGCGCATCCTGGACCAGGTGCATCTTCTCCTCGCCCTCGGCCGTCAGGCTGATGGCCTGGGCCCGGCCGTCCAGCGGATCGGCTTCCTTGGAGACCAGCCCCAGCGACTCGAGGAACGCCACCTGACGGCTCACCGACGGCTTGCCCACGCCGATGCACGAGGCCAGCTCGGTCAGCCGGATGGGTCCCTTGGTCCGGAGCACGGACAGCAGCCCGTACGCGGCCGGCTCCATCTCCGGATGGACCTGGCGGGACAGCTGCTGCGACATGGAGCGGGCGCGGCGCCACAGCAGGCTCAGCTGGCGTTCGACGGCGGCCAGTGCGTCCTCCGCGGAGGGGTCGCCGGCGCCGGAAGCCGGTGCAGGTTCCGGGGCGGCCTCGAGTGGGTTGCTCATAGCAACCATTCTAGGGTCCGGGCCCGTGAGAGACTTTACCGGTGAGAATCAGCGACTTCTGGCGGCTTATGGACGACGAGTTCGGTGCGGGATATTCCCGTGTCCTGAGCAACTCGCTGGTGCTGGCCGGGGTAGGTGGCCGCACCGCGGACCAGGCCCTGAGCGCCGGCGTGCCGCCCAAACAGGTATGGCTTGCACTCTGCGACGTCCAGGACGTCCCTCCCGAACGGCGGCTCGGGCGCGACATCAAGCCGCGCTGACGCGGCCTGACACGCCGTCGGATTGTTCGAATATCTGTTCGGGTCCGGCTATGCTTTTTTTAGGGCGTTTTTCCACATACGCCACGACAGCGGCAATTTTGTCAGAGGCCGCCACTAGCGTCGGTGATGACAAAGCAAAGGCCGCGAGGCCACTCCAAAGCGAGAAAGCATTAGAGGTGTGAACCATGGCGGCAGCCCCGGATCGTGAGAAGGCGCTCGAAGCAGCACTGGCCCAGATCGACAAGCAGTTCGGCAAGGGATCGATCATGCGCCTGGGCGATGAAACGCGCGCCCCCATCGAGGTCATCCCCACCGGCTCCATCGCCCTGGACGTCGCCCTGGGAATTGGCGGCCTGCCCCGCGGCCGCGTCGTTGAGATCTACGGACCGGAATCCTCCGGTAAAACCACGGTGGCCCTGCATGCGGTCGCCAACGCCCAGCGCGCCGGCGGCATCGCGGCCTTCATCGACGCCGAACACGCCCTGGATCCGGAGTACGCGGCCAAGCTCGGCGTCGACACCGACGCGCTCCTCGTCTCCCAGCCGGACACCGGTGAACAGGCCCTGGAAATCATGGACATGCTGGTCGGTTCGGGGTCCCTGGACATCGTTGTCATTGACTCGGTCGCGGCGCTGGTGCCCCGCGCCGAAATCGAGGGCGACATGGGCGACAGCCACGTCGGCCTGCAGGCCCGGCTGATGAGCCAGGCGCTGCGAAAGATCACCGGCCGGCTGAGCCAGACCAAGACCACCGCCATCTTCATCAACCAGCTGCGTGAAAAGATCGGCGTCTTCTTCGGCTCGCCGGAAACCACCACCGGCGGTAAGGCACTGAAGTTCTACGCCTCCGTCCGGATCGACGTTCGACGGATCCAGACGCTCAAGGAGGGCGCCGACTCCGTCGGCAACCGCACCAAGGCGAAGATCGTCAAGAACAAGATGGCGCCGCCGTTCAAAATCGCCGAGTTCGACATCATCTACGGCCAGGGTATTTCCCGCGAGGGCGGCATCATCGATATGGGTGTGGAGCACGGCCTGATCAAGAAATCCGGTTCCTGGTTCACCTACGACGGGGACCAGCTGGGCCAGGGCATGGAGAACTCGCGCCGCTTCCTGCGTGACAATCCTGAACTCGCCGCCGAGCTGGAACGGCTCATCAAGGAAAAGCTGGGCGTCGGCGTCAAAGCCGAACCCGAGGCGTCGCCGAAGCTGAAGGCCGTTGACGGCTTCTAACCGCCGGGCTCCGCCGCAGCGCCGCAAGGGGCCAGGATTCCTTCCGGATCCCGGCCCCGGCGCCGTCGACGGCCCGGCGGGCCGACCGGTCCGACCCGCCGGCACCGGAGCTGGACCCGACGCGGACCCCGCGGCGGTGGCCCGCGCCATCGTCCTGCGGCAGCTGACCAGTTCAGCCAAGAGCCGGCTGCCAGCTCTCACGCAAACTCGCCGAGCGCAACATCCCCGAGGACGTCGCCGAGGCCGTGCTGGACCGCTTCGAGGCGGTCCGGCTTGTCGACGACGCCGAATTCGCCGAGATGTGGGTCAGGAGCCGCTCCGAGAACCGGAAGCTGGCCAAGGGCGCCCTGCGCCGGGAACTTGCCGAGAAGGGCGTCGCGGAGGAGACGGCGGCCGAGGCACTCGCCCAGCTCAGCGACGAGGAGGAAGAAGCGGCCGCCCGGGAGTTGGTCGGAGCGGAAGCTCCGGAACCCGCGCGGCCTTGAGGACCGTTCGGAGCGGGACAAAGCCGTCCGCCGGCTGGCGTCAATGCTCGCCCGCAAGGGCTATCAGCCCTCGCAGGCCTTCCGGATCGTCGGGGAGGCCGTGGACGCTGCCGTCGACGGGGAGCACGACGGACCCTGACGCCGCCCGGGACGGGTCAAGCGAACACGGCCGCCCCGACCCGGTACGCTTAATGGGTGAGTTTGACCATTCCTTCCCCCGCCGCAGGCGGAATCCCCTCCCCGGACCCGGCAGCGCCGGCCCGCACCTATCAGGTGCGGACCTTCGGCTGCCAGATGAACGTGCACGACTCCGAGCGGATGTCCGGCATGCTCGAAGCCGCCGGCTACGTCCGCGCCGAGGGCGACCTCGCCGACGTCGTCGTCTTCAACACCTGCGCTGTCCGGGAGAACGCGGACAACAAGCTCTACGGCAACCTCGGCATCCTGCGCCCGGTGAAGGAAGCCAACCCGGGAATGCAGATCGCCGTCGGCGGCTGCCTGGCCCAGAAGGACCGCGAGACCATCCTGAAGAAGGCGCCGTGGGTCGACGCCGTCTTCGGAACCCACAACGTCGGAGCCCTGCCGGCCCTGCTGGACCGCGCCCGCCACAATGACGAGGCACAGCTGGAGATCCTGGAGTCCCTCGACGTCTTCCCCTCGACACTGCCCACCAAACGCGACTCGGTGTATGCGGGCTGGGTCTCCATCTCGGTAGGCTGCAACAATACGTGCACCTTCTGCATCGTCCCCGCCCTGCGCGGCAAGGAAAAGGACCGGCGTCCCGGTGACATCCTCGCCGAGATCCAGGCCCTCGTCGACGACGGCGCCATCGAGGTCACCCTGCTGGGCCAGAACGTGAACTCCTACGGCGTCGAGTTCGGCGACCGGCAGGCATTCTCCAAGCTCTTGCGCGCCTGCGGCGACATCCCCGGCCTGGAGCGTGTCCGGTTCACCAGCCCGCACCCGGCTGCCTTCACCGACGATGTCATCGATGCCATGGCCGAGACCCCCAACGTCATGCCGCAGCTGCACATGCCGCTGCAGTCGGGTTCGGATAAGGTGCTCCGGGAGATGAAACGGTCCTACCGGTCCACCAAGTTCCTCGGCATCCTGGACAAGGTCCGGGAGAAGATCCCGCACGCCGCCATCTCCACCGACATCATCGTCGGGTTCCCGGGCGAAACCGAAGAGGACTTCCAGGCCACGCTCGACGTCGTGGAGCAGTCCCGCTTCGCCACCGCCTTCACTTTCCAGTACTCCAAGCGCCCCGGTACGCCCGCCGCGGAACTCCCGGACCAGCTGCCCAAGGCCGTGGTCCAGGAACGCTTTGAACGGCTCACCGCCCTGCAGGACCGGATCGCCGCGGAAGAGAATGCCCGCCAGCTCGGCCGCCGCGTCGAGGTCATGGTCACGGCCCAGCCTGGCCGGAAAGCCGGGGAAACGCACCGTCTCTCCGGCCGCGCCCGGGACCAGCGCCTGGTCCACTTCTCCGTCCCCGCCGGTGCCGAGGCGCCCCGCCCCGGGGACCTCGTCACCGTCACGGTCACCGAGGCGGCAGCGTTCCACCTCGTCGCGGACCCGGCCACGGCGGAGGATTACGTCCTGCGCCGCTCCCGCGCAGGCGACGCCTGGGACAGGTCCCAGGCCGATACCTGCGGCGCACCGGCGCCGGCGGCTGCCGGCGGAACCGCCGGTGTGTCCCTGGGTATGCCGACCCTGCCGGTCCGCGCCCGCTAGCGCCGTGGCCGACCGCGTTCCCAGAGACACCCCCGGCACGCCCGAGGCCGCCGACTCCGCCGGCGCCCCGGGCCCGGCCGGATCCGCCCCGCCGGTCATCGCCGTCGTCGGGCCCACCGGCTCCGGGAAATCGGATCTGGCCGTCTCGCTGGCCCTGGCACTCGACGGCGAGGTGGTCAACGCCGACGCGATGCAGTTTTACCGCGGCATGGACATCGGCACGGCCAAGATCACCGCGGCCGAGCGCCGGGGCGTGCCCCACCACCTCCTGGACATCCTCGAGGTCACCGAGGAAGCCAGCGTCTCTGACTTCCAGCAGCAGGCCCGGGCGGTCATCGCCGACATCCATGCCCGGGGCAAACGGGCCATCCTTGCCGGCGGCTCGGGCCTTTACGTCCGCGCCGCGCTCGACATCCTGGAATTTCCCGGGACCGACCCTGCCATCCGCCGCCGCCTCGAGGCCGAAGCGGAAACGGCCGGCACCGCACCCCTGCGGTCCCGGCTGGAACAAGTGGACCCGGTTTCGGCCGCCCGGCTCGGCGACGCGCGCCGCGTCATCCGGGCCCTGGAGGTCTTCGAACTGACCGGGCGGCCCTTCAGCTCCTTCATGCCCACCCGGGAGTACTTCCAGCCGGCCGTGCAGATCGGGCTCGAGGTGGACCGTGAACAGCTGCGGGCGCGGCTCGCCGCCCGCGTCCACACGATGGTGCAGCAGGGGCTTCTTGAGGAAGTGCGTCGCCTCGACGCCGAAGGACTGCGCCGCGGCAAGACGGCCCCCCGGGCCCTTGGCTACGCGCAGTTCCTGAAAGTCGTCGACGGAGGCCTGGCTCCCGGGCAGGCTGCCGAAGAGACCATCACCGCGACCCGCCAGTTCGCCCGCCGCCAGCTCACCTGGTTCCGCGCCGACCCGCGGATCACCTGGCTCGACTGGCAGGACCCCGCCCTGACTGCGAAAGCCACGGCCCTCTGCGGTTAGGAGCGCTCCGGTGTGCCGGCAGGACGGCCCCGCCGGCCCCGGACCCCGCTGACGGCGCGGCAGCACCGGTTCCGCCGCCGGCCGGCCCGACCGGTAACCTTGAAACATGGACGAAACCCTGGCCCCGGCCGCTGAACACCCGGCCGCTGAACACCACGTTGCCGAAGACCTCGCCGCCCTCGGCGGCCTGAAGTTTTCGAAGGGCCACGGCACCGGCAACGACTTTGTCCTGATCGCCGACCCGAACGGGACCCTCTCCGTCACCCCGGAACAGGCCGCGGCTCTCTGTGACCGGCACCGGGGCATCGGCGGCGACGGCCTCATCCGCGCCGTGCCCTCCCGGCTGCTGCCCGAAGGCCGCGAACTGCTGACCGCGCACCCGTCCGCCGAATGGTTCATGGACTACCGCAACGCGGACGGCTCGCTCTCGGAAATGTGCGGCAACGGCGTGCGCGTCTTTGTCCACTTCCTGATCGCCGAGGGCCTGGTCGACCTGCCGGCCGGCGAGTCCCTGGTCATCGGAACCCGCGGCGGCGCAAAGACTGTCGTCCGCACCGCGGCCGGCTACGCCGTGGACATGGGGCCGTGGGAGTTCATCTTCCCGGGGGAGGCGGCCGCGCGCGCCATGGACTCGCTCGTCAGCGCCGACGGACTGGAAGTCGCCCGGCCCGCCCTGTCCGTCAGCATGGGGAACCCGCACACCGTCGTCGCGCTGGCAGAGCTCGCCGAGCTGGACGCCACGCATCTGTTCACCGCCCCACGGGTCGATCCGGTGCCGCCGCAGGGGACCAATGTCGAATTTGTCGTGCCCTCGGAGCCGCTAGTGCACGACGGCGTCGGAACGATCACCATGCGCGTGCATGAAAGGGGGGTGGGGGAGACCCTGTCCTGCGGGACCGGGGCCTGTGCCGCCGCCGTCGCGATCCGGCACTGGGCCGGCCCGGGCGCCCCCGATGCCTGGAAGATCACCGTCCCCGGCGGCGTCGTCGGCGTGAAGTTCTTCCTGGCCGCGGACGGCCATGAGCACGTCGAGCTCAGCGGCCCGGCCGTGATCGTCGCTAGCGGGACGCTTTCCTGACCTTCAGGATGCGGAACGACTTTGCCGTGCTCTCGCGGGTGACGGTGAAGGTGCCGTCGAGCTCGGCAGCGAGCCAACGCTGAAGCGAATCCGAACCGAGGTTCTTCTGCACCACCAGCCAGGCCGAACCTCCCGGGGCCAGCCGGGGCAGCCAGTGGAGGAGCAGGGCGTGGAGCTCGTCCTTGCCGATCCGGATGGGCGGGTTGGACCAGATCGTGTCGAAGCGTACGGCCGGGTCGACCTCCCCGGGCGTGCTGGCCGTGACGTTCCCCAGACCCAGCAGGGCCGCGTTGTCGTTCGTGAGCGCCACACAGCGCTCATTGACATCCACCGCATAGACACGGGCGTGCGGCGCCCGCAGCCCCATGGTCAACGCGATCGGGCCCCAGCCGCAGCCGATGTCCAGCAGGTTCCCCTGCGGCGCCGGTGCCGGGACGTCCGCCAGCAGAACAGCGGTGCCCTTGTCGATTCCGTCCGGGCTGAAGATGCCGGAGGACGTCTGCAACTGCCGCTGTGCGCCGGCAAGTTCCACCGTCAGCGGCTTGCGGGTGAACGGCCCGGCGGGCTGGGCGCTGAAATAGTGTGCAGACTCCATAACTGGCCAGATTAGTTGGCCCCGCCGCCCGATGGGAAACCGGCCGCGACCCGCCGGGCACCCATGCCCGCCCGCCGAAAGGGCGTAGCAGAGCGGTCTGCTACGCTTAACGACATGTTCTCGAACTTCAAGTAGCCGGCACGGGCCACAGCCCGTCCCCGCAGCGATGCAGGTAGTTACCTTCCGCTCAGTGCGCCCCCGTGATGCCGTGCATCCCCGGCGCCGGACTTGTAGCCAGACCCCCGCGAACCAAGGACCTCTCCGCCAGGCCGTGGCCCGCGCTGATCGGGACGTACCTGCCCGCCCACGCGGCGCCTTCGACGCCATCATTTCCCTCATTCACCGCTCCACGATGGAGCCCCGCCCCGCCCCGCGGCACCGCAGCCGCCAGGCAGCCAGGAGGCACGGATGGCCACCGGTCGTCAGCCCAGCGCGAATACCGCGCCCCGAAACACCGAACAGCACTATCCTGAAGTAGCAGACCCTTCAAAGGAGACCATGACCAGTCAGCCCAACACCGGACCCGATTCAGACGCCCAGGATATGAGCCCTGCGGATATCCAGGCTGTCATCGACCGGATTCTCGCCAAAGACGCACCCGCCCCGAAAACCGGACGCAGTCCCGAAAGCGGGCAGTCCGGCGAATCCACCGCCCTGTTCGGCAAGGCCCAGGCGATTTCGCGGCTGGACCAGGAACACGGCAACTATGACGGCGACCAGCAGGACCTCGAGGAACGCCATGCCTTGCGCCGCACCGCGGGCCTGTCCACCGAACTCGAAGACGTCACTGAGGTCGAATACCGGCAGCTGCGCCTGGAGCGCGTTGTGCTCGCGGGCCTCTGGAGCGAAGGCACCCTGGCCGACGCCGAGAACTCCCTGCGCGAGCTGGCAGCCCTGGCGGAGACCGCCGGCTCCGAGGTGCTGGACGGGCTCGTCCAGCGCCGCGCCAAGCCCGATCCGGGGACTTTCCTGGGCTCCGGCAAGGCCCAGGAGCTCAAGGACATCGTGATGTCCACCGGCGCTGACACCGTGGTGGTCGACGCCGAACTGGCCCCGTCCCAGCGGCGCGGCCTGGAAGACATCGTCAAGGTCAAGGTCATCGACCGTACGGCCCTGATCCTGGACATCTTCGCCCAGCACGCCAAGAGCCGCGAGGGCAAGGCCCAAGTTGAACTTGCCCAGCTGGAATACCTGCTGCCGCGCCTGCGCGGCTGGGGCGAGTCGATGTCCCGGCAGGCAGGCGGCCAGGTGGGCGGCGCCGGAGCGGGCATGGGTTCGCGCGGCCCCGGCGAGACCAAAATCGAACTGGACCGCCGCCGGATCCGGACCCGGATGGCCAAGCTCCGGCGCGAAATCGCCGCGATGAAGCCGGCCCGGGAAACCAAACGGGCCAACCGCCGTCGTAATGCCGTACCTTCCGTGGCGATCGCCGGCTACACCAACGCCGGCAAATCCTCGCTGCTGAACCGGCTGACCGACGCGGGTGTCCTGGTGGAGAACGCATTGTTCGCCACGCTGGACCCCACCGTCCGCAAGGCCGAAACCTCCGATGGCCTCGGGTACACCCTCGCCGACACCGTGGGATTCGTCCGTTCGCTGCCGACCCAGCTCGTGGAGGCCTTCCGCTCCACCCTGGAGGAGGTCGCCGACTCGGACCTGATCCTGCACGTCGTTGACGTTTCGCACCCGGATCCGGAAGGCCAGATTGCGGCGGTCCGCCAGGTCTTCAGCGAAGTCGACGCCCGCAAGGTGCCGGAGATCATCGTCCTCAACAAGGCCGACGCCGCCGACCCCTTCGTGGTGGAACGGCTCAAGCAGCGCGAACCGCGCCACGTGGTGGTTTCGGCCCGCACCGGGGAAGGCATTCCGGAACTGCTCAAGGCCATCAGCGAGGGCATCCCGCGGCCCAGCGTCAAACTGGAACTGATGATTCCGTACAACCGCGGCGACCTGCTCAGCAAACTGCACGAGACCGACGCCGAGATCCTCAGCCTGGACCACGAGGAGAGCGGAACACGGGCCGTGGTGATGGTGCGCGAGGGCCTAGCAGCCGAACTGGACGCCTTCATCAGCAATGACTGAACCAGCGTTGGCCGCGGGGGCGGCTGCGGCCGGCGGCCCGTCCGACAACAGCCCGTCCGACAGCAGCCCGTCCCGACGGCGACCGTCCCGACGGCGGCCCGTCCGGCGAGCAGTTCGTAGTCGAACTGCTCGACCGGGCGGTCGCCGGCATGGGCGGCCAGAGCCGTGACGGGCAGCACGAAATGGCCCGGCAGGTCGCCCGGGCGATCGAGACCGGCGACCATTTGCTCGTCCAGGCCGGCACCGGCACCGGCAAGTCTCTGGCCTACCTGATTCCGCTGATCGCCCACTCGCTGGTCAGCGACAAACCCACCCTGGTATCCACCGCCACCCTGGCCCTGCAGACCCAGATTGTCGGCAGGGACCTGCCCCGGCTGTTGAAGTCCATCACCCCGGCCCTCGAGCGGCCGGTGAAGGTGGCGCTGGTGAAGGGGCGGTCCAACTACGTCTGCCGGCACAAGCTTGAAGGCGGCTTTCCGTCCGAGGAGCCTTCGGAGGGCCAGCTGTTCTCCCTCGGCGAGGACACCTCGGTGCCGCACTTCGCGGCCGCGATGGGCGGGCCGTCCTCACAGTTGGGCAAGGAGGTCGTCCGGCTCCGGGAATGGGCCGAGGACACGGCCACGGGAGACCGCGATGAGCTGATGCCCGGGGTAACCGACCGCGCCTGGCGGCAGGTCTCCGTCACCTCAATGGAATGCCTGGGTGCGCAGAAGTGCCCGCTGGCCGCCGAATGCTTCTCCGAGCTGGCCCGGCAGAATGCCGCCGACGCCGATGTGGTGGTCACCAACCACGCCATGCTGGCCGTCAGCGCCTTCGAGGGCCTCGCCGTACTGCCCGAATACGACGTCGTGGTGGTGGATGAGGCGCACGAACTGCAGGACCGGGTCACGGGAGCCGTTTCCGGCCAGCTGTCCGTGGCCATGGTGCACGCTGCCGCCTCCGGCGCCCGGAAACATACCGGGATCACTGTGGATGCACTCAACAATGCCGCGTCCAACCTCGAGCTCGCCATCGAAGGCGTCCCGAGCGGGTTGATGCCCAACGGCCTGAACGGCGAACAGCTCGACTGCGTGGATCAGTTGCGCGACGCTTGCCGCGCAGCGCTCTCGGACTCCAAGGGGGACAGCGCCACCCCGGCCGACGGCGGCAGGCAGCTCGCGCGCTCCCGGCTGATGGTCATCCTGGAACTCTGCGAACGGCTCCTCGCCGCCAAGGAAAACCGCGAAGTGGTGTGGTTTTCCCGTGCCAGCAGCTTCGACCCGCAGCAGGGCTATTCGCAGCCCGATGACTCCGCGCCGGCCCTGATCAACATCGCCCCGCTCAGCGTAGCGGGCCGGTTGCGCGAAGGACTGTTCGCGGACCACACCGTTGTCCTGACCTCGGCCACCCTGGCGATCGGTTCGGCTTTCGAACCCGCGGCCGGGGGGCTGGGCCTGGTGGGCCCCGGTGCGCCCAGCTGGACCGGCGTCGACGTCGGTTCCCCCTTCGAATATCCCAAGCAAGGCATCCTCTACGTCGCCAAGCACCTGCCCAAGCCGGGCCGGGGTGCGTCTCCGGAGGCCCTTGACGAGCTTGAAAAGCTGATCCGCGCCTCCGGCGGCGGGGCGTTGTGCCTGTTCTCTTCCCGGCGAGCCGCCGAGGACGCCGCCGAGGCAATGCGCCCCCGGCTGGGGCTGAATATCCTGTGCCAGGGCGAGTCGACCATGACGGCGCTGGTCAAGCAGTTCGCCGACGAGCCGGACACCTGCCTCTTCGGCACCATGTCGCTCTGGCAGGGCGTGGACGTGCCCGGCAACTCCTGCCGCCTCGTGGTGATCGACCGGATCCCGTTCCCGCGGCCCGATGATCCGCTCATGACGGCCCGCTCCCGGGCCGTGGCACAGTCCGGCGGCAACGGCTTTATGAGTGTCTCGGCGACCCACGCCGCGATCCGCCTCGCCCAGGGCGCCGGCCGGCTGATCCGCTCGACCTCGGACCGGGGCGTCGTGGCGGTGCTGGATTCCCGGCTGTCCACCGAACGTTACGGCGGATTCCTCCGGGCCGCGCTTCCCCCGTTCTGGCCCACCACGGATGCGTCCGTGGCCCTGGCCGCGCTCAAGCGGCTCGCCCAAGAGCCGGGACCTAGTCCGGCCAAGTAACCGGCCAGGCACCGGTCAAGCAGGCGGCCGCCTGGCCCGGCGGGAACGCCGAACGCCCCGTTCGGTACTTCGGACGGGGCGTTCGAGCTGCAGGGAGCCTGTGGCCGGGAGGTGGGCCGGCCGCTACAGGGAGCGGAGCACCGACACGACCTTGCCCATAATGACGGCATGGTCGCCGAGGATCGGTTCGTACTGGGTATTCTGCGGGAGCAGCCAGGTGTGCCCGTCGCGCTGGCGGAACGTCTTAACCGTGGCCTCATCATCGAGCAACGCGGCCACGATGTCCCCGTTGACGGCATCGTTCTGTCGCCGCACAACCACCCAGTCGCCGTCGCAGATGGCGGCATCGATCATTGAATCGCCGGCGACCTTCAGCATAAACAGCTCCCCGTGGCCCACCAGCTGACGCGGCAGCGGCATCACGTCCTCCACCACCTGGTCGGCCAGGATCGGACCGCCCGCGGCGATCCGTCCCACGAACGGCACCATGGCGGTATCCGTGGCGCTGGCAAGTTCGGCGACGGCACGTCCGCCGACGGCCCGCAGGCCGCTGGACTTCTCCATCCCGGAGATCGCGGTGGAGCCCTCGTCGAGTGTTAGCGGCATAAGCACTTCCATCGCGCGGGGCCGCTTAGGGTCCCGCCGCAAATAGCCGAGCTTTTCCAACTGCGACAGCTGGTGGGTGACGCTCGAGAGGCTCGCGAGCCCGACGGTGTCACCGATCTCACGCATCGAGGGCGGGTAGCCGTTATCCGTCACGGAACGCTGGATGGTTTCCAGGATCTTCTTCTGCCGGACGGTAAGGCTCTTCGGCGCCCGCCCGGTTTGGGGGCTCCGCTGGGAAGCCCTCCCGCCGGCGGCTTGTGCTGCCATGTTCGCCACGCCTTTCCAATCCGCCCGGCCGCCGCAGCTCCCGGGACCGTTCGGCCTGAAAATGTCAGACCCCGTTGATCAACTGGTGTTCATCAACTCGAGTGGTTGTCCTGTGATTCAAAAGTAGGCCAGCCCTCGGGGTTTTTCAAACATTTGTTCTAGCGAGTCTCGACAATGTTCGTTCATAAGTGCTAAAACAGAAACAGCAAAGTTCGAATATGTGTTCGAAGCTTTCCCGGCTTGACCCCGCATGAGGCTCGGTTCTGTGTTCGAAGTTCCGGGTCTGGGGCTGGTGTCCGAAGGTTTCGTGTTCGAAGGTTCGGCCGGTTGGCGGCAGGTACAAGGAGTACGCCGGGCGGCACAGATAAGTCCAGGAGGGCTCAGCTCATGTCAGCAGTAGACGCTATTTTCGATTCGCCGGTTTCCGCTCCCGTGCAGGCAGTACCCAAGCAGGCCCCGCTGCGGCTCACCCGCCGTGGCCGGTTTGTGTTCTTGGGGGTGCCGTTGATGCTGCTGGCGGTGCTCGTCCTCTCGCTGGCAGGCTTCCTGAACGCCCCGGCCAAGGCCGCCGACTCCGCCGCGGAGCTCTCCCTCACGCCGACGGTCACGGTCACGGTCCAGCCGGGGGAGTCCCTCTGGGCCATCGCCGGCGCCGTGGCTCCGGAGCGCGATCCCCGCGACGTGGTCGCCGACATCGTGCAGCTGAACAACCTCGACGCGGCCCGCGTGATCCCCGGCCAGCAGCTCTACGTGCCGTCCAAATAAGGCCCGGGCGCCAGGCCTCCGGCGCCCGGGGGGCGTTCGGCGCGTTCACAGTTTCGGAGCGGGGCCCGGTCTCACTTAAACTGGGAGAGTGACCGACCAGCTAGAGCGCCTCAACCGACTGCCCCTCCGGACCAACCTGCGGGGGTTGCGCCCCTACGGTGCGCCCCAGCTGGATGTCCCCATCCTGCTGAACGTCAATGAGAACACCCATGGCGTCCCTGCCGACGTCCGGGCGGCCATCGCAGAAGCCGTGACGGAGGCCGCCGCCGGCTTGAACCGCTATCCGGACCGCGAGTTTACCGAACTGAGGGAAGCCCTCGCCGAGTATCTTGGCCACGGACTGGACGCCGCGAATATCTGGGCGGCCAACGGTTCGAACGAGGTCCTGCAGCAAATTCTGCAGGCCTTCGGCGGGCCGGGGCGCACCGCCCTCGGGTTCCCTCCCACCTACTCCATGTACCCGCTGCTGGCCGCCGGCACTGACACCGAATACGTCGTCGGCGTACGCGCCGAGGATTACGGGCTGAGTGCCGAATCGGCGGCCCGCCAGGTCCGTGAGCTGCAGCCGAACGTCGTTTTCCTCTGTTCCCCGAACAACCCCACCGGCACCGGCCTGGGGCTCGATGTCGTCGAAGCCGTCTACGAGGCGGGCGAGGCCAGCCAGACCATCGTGATCGTCGACGAGGCGTACCACGAATTCGCCCATGACGGCACGCCCAGCGCCCTGACCCTGCTGCCCGGCCGGGAACGGCTGATCGTCTCGCGCACCATGAGTAAGGCCTTCGCCCTGGCCGGCGCCCGGCTCGGCTACATGGCGGCGGCGCCGGAGGTCACCGACGCGTTGCGTCTGGTCCGGCTCCCCTATCACCTCTCCGCGATTACCCAGGCGACGGCGCTGGCGGCCCTGCGCCACCGCGTGGCGCTGATGGCCGACGTCGAGGACATCAAGCGCCAGCGGGACCGGATCGTCTCCGAGCTGACCCGGATGGGCCTCAAACCGGCCGCCTCGGATTCGAACTACGTCTTCTTCGGCGGCCTCGAGGATCCGCACGGGACCTGGCAGGGGCTGCTGGACGCCGGGGTGCTGATCCGCGACGTCGGCATCCCCGGCCACCTGCGCGTGACCGCCGGTACTGAGACGGAAACCACAGCGTTTCTGCAAGCCCTGGAACGGATCCTGACGGGCCACGAAGTACAGCCCGCCTAGACTTAAGCCAGGACCCATGCACCCCGCCCTGTTCGCCGGGGCGCCCGCCTTCTTCCAAAGGACACCCCACATGAGCAACACCGGAGCAGCCGCTGCCGAGGCCCGGACCGCACGCCTGGAGCGGACCACCAGCGAATCGTCCGTGCTGGTCGAGATCGACCTCGACGGCACGGGCGTCTCGGACATCAGCACCTCGGTGCCGTTCTACGACCACATGCTGACGGCGCTGAGCAAACACTCCCTGATCGATATGACGGTCAAGGCCACCGGTGACACGCACATCGACGTCCACCACACCGTAGAGGATGTCGCCATCACGTTCGGCGAGGTGCTCCGCACCGCACTTGGCAGCAAGGCCGGCATCCGCCGCTTCGGCGAGGCCACAGTGCCCCTGGATGAAGCGCTCGCGCACGCGGTCGTCGATGTCTCCGGCCGGCCCTACCTCGTGCACGCCGGGGAGCCGGCGGGCCAGGAATACCACCTGATCGGCGGACACTTCACCGGATCCCTGACCCGGCACGTGTTCGAGGCCATCACGCTGCACGCCGGCATCTGCCTGCACATGAACGTCACCGCCGGCCGGGACCCGCACCACATCGTCGAGGCCCAGTTCAAGGCGTTCGCCCGGGCGCTCCGCGCCGCCGTGGAGCCGGATCCCCGGGTCGAAGGCATTCCCTCCACCAAGGGTGCGCTGTGACCGGCAAGGTGCTGCAGGACGGCGCCGTCATCAACCCCGACGCCAGCCGGAAACCGGCGTCCCCGGCGGGCAAGCCCACCGTCACCGTGCTCGACTACGGTTCCGGCAACGTCCGTTCCGCCGTCCGCGCCCTCGAGCGCGCCGGCGCTGAGGTTCTTCTCAGCTCCAGGCCGGAAGACGTGCTGAACGCCGACGGGCTCGTCGTTCCCGGCGTCGGAGCCTTCGAAACCGTGATGAACGAGCTCAAAGCCGTCGATGCCGTCCGCATGATCGGACGCCGTGTAGCCGGCGGCCGGCCGGTGCTCGCGATCTGCGTCGGACTCCAGATCCTGTTCGAGGCCGGTGTCGAACACGGCACCGTCGCAGAAGGCATGGGGGAGTGGCCCGGCAAGGTTGAGCTGCTGCCGGCCGAGGTCGTCCCGCACATGGGCTGGAACACGGTCGCCGTCCCGGACGGCTCCCGGTTGTTCGCCGGGGTCGAAAATGAGCGTTTCTACTTTGTGCACTCCTACGGCGTCCAGCACTGGGACTTCGACGTGGTCCAGCCGCGGATGGCGGCTCCGCTCGTCACCTGGTCCGAGCATGGTGCCCCGTTTGTCGCCGCGGTTGAAAACGGACCGCTGTGTGCCACCCAGTTCCACCCGGAAAAGTCCGGCGACGCCGGCGCGCGCCTGCTGCGCAACTGGGTGGACAGCCTGCGCGGCGGCACCACAGGCGGTGCCGTCCGGGCCGGCGCACCGGAACCGGCCGCCTAGATGTGGTCCCTGGTTTTGATGGGCCTCGCCGGTCTGCTGGTCGGCGGCGCCCTGTCCTTCCGGCAGCAGAAAAGCCCGTTGTGGGTCCAGATCGTTTTCTACGTCCTGGCCGGCATGGCACTGCTGGCCGCCTATCTCTTGACCCTGCCGGGGAACTGACCTGCCGGCGAACTGACCCCGGCGAACTGACCTGCCGGCGAACTGACCCCGGACGGACAACCCACCGGCCCGCCCAACGCGCACCCTTTCCCGACCCCGCTGCCCCAAACCGTAAGGACCCGAGATGACCTCCGAAACCCCGCTGCCGGTACTTGAGCTGCTGCCCGCCGTCGACGTCGTGAACGGCCAGGCCGTGCGCCTGGTGCAGGGCGAGGCGGGCAGCGAAACCAGCTACGGCACGCCGCTGGAAGCGGCGCTCAACTGGCAGGACCAGGGCGCCGAATGGGTCCACCTGGTTGATCTCGACGCCGCCTTCGGCCGCGGCTCCAACGCCGGGCTGCTGCGCGAGGTCGTGGGCCGGCTCGATATCAAGGTCGAGCTCTCCGGGGGCCTGCGCGACGACGAGTCCCTCGAGCAGGCACTGGACCTGGGCGTGGCCAGGGTGAACCTGGGGACCGCGGCGCTGGAGAACCCCGAATGGACGCAGCGCGTGATCGAACGCTTCGGCGACAAGATCGCCGTCGGCCTCGACGTCCGCGGCACCACCCTCGCCGGCCGCGGCTGGACCAAAGAGGGCGGAGACCTCTGGGAGGTCCTCGGCCGCCTTGAAGAAGCCGGCTGCGCCCGCTACGTCGTCACCGACGTGACCAAGGACGGCACCCTGCAGGGCCCCAACGTCGAACTGCTGCGCCAGATGGTGGAGAAGACCGGCAAACCCGTCGTGGCCTCCGGCGGCATCTCCAGCCTCGAGGACCTCCGGGTCCTGCGTTCCCTCGTGCCGCTCGGCGTCGAAGGCGCCATCGTCGGCAAGGCCCTCTACAACGGCAACTTCACCCTGCCCGAAGCCCTCGACGCCGCCGGCCGCCGGTAGGAGGGGCCCCGCCATGCAGGAGAACACCCAGCCGGGCGGGCGGGCGCTGCCCGGCCACATTGCCGCCGCCCTCGCCGGTGCCGGCGGAGCCACCGACTCGGCCGGGCAGCCGTGGGCCGGGCGCAGCCTCAGCGGCGACCAGGCCAGCATCCACAACTTCGAAGACGACGACGGCGCGGCCGACCCCGGCTACCTCGCTGCGCTGGCCGCCCTCGCGGCCGGCGACGGCGACGAGGCGTCGGTTGTAGCGTCCCTCGCGACCGCGCGCGTGTTCGTGCCCATCCTGGCCAGCCTCGCCGAGGAAGGCGACGCCGTCGCCGGCCAGGAAGGCAAGGAACAGCACGGCGGGGAGCTGCACGGCGACAAGCAGGCCGACATGGCCCTGGTCACGCTCAAGGCCCCCGACGGCCGGACCGCGCTGCCGGTGTTCAGCTCCGCCGCGGACCTCGCCGCCTGGCACAGCGAGGCCCGTCCCGTTGCGGTGTACGCCGCGCGCGCCGCCCTCTCCGCCGTCGCCGAGAACGCGGAACTGCTGGTGCTCGATCCCGGGTCCGCTTCGCCTTTTGTGGTGCGGCGGCCGGCGGTCTGGGCGCTGGCCCGCCAGCACCCCTGGACGCCCAGCTACAGCGACCCGGCCGTGGCGGAGGCGGTCGGCACGGCCGCGGCCGGCGTCGGGGCCGTCCGCCGGGTGGAAATCCGGCCCGGCGCGGGCGTCGCCTCGGTGCAGGCAGACGGCACGCGGTTGTCAGGCGGCGGCGCGGGGCCGGAACTGCGCGTGGTGCTGTACCTTGAAGACGGACTTGACGCCGCCGCCGTGCAGTCCCTTGTCGCCGGTCTTAACGACGGCTGGGCCCGGAACGGCACGTTCGCCGAACGGGTCGACTCGATTGAAATTAAGTTGCAGCGCGCAGCACACTAGCCGACGGCCGGCGCGGAGACTTCCGGTGCTGCCGAGTGCGGTACACAAAGGAATGCAGTCTCGTGAATTTCAGGCTTTACCGGGACCTGCTGGCCGTGCGGCCCATCAGGAACCTGCTGCTTGCGGGCATGGTGGCCCGCATCCCGCACTCCGCCGCGGGGGTGCTGCTGACGCTGCACATTGTCCTGACCCTGGGGCAGGGCTACGCTGCCGCCGGGGCGGCTGCCGCCGTGATGACCATCGGCATCGCCGTGGGCGCTCCATGGCGCGGCCGCCGCGTGGACACCGTCGGCCTGCGGCGCGCGCTCATCCCGTCGGTCGTCTCGGAGACTGTCATCTGGTCCATCGTGCCGCACGTCAGCTACGAAGTGCTGTTGCCGCTGGTGTTCGTTGGCGGACTGCTCACGTTGCCGATCTTCAGCGTCGTGCGCCAGTCCCTGGGCGTGCTCGCCGGCGGCGAGCAGCGCCGGACGGCTTTCGCGCTGGATGCCATCAGCACTGAACTGGTCTTTATGATCGGCCCCGCCGCCGGCGCGCTCGTCGCCACCGCCGGGTTCTCCGTGGCCGGCCTGACGGTGGTGGGCGTGGCCACCTCCCTGTCCGGCCTGTTCCTGATGTGGCTCAACCCGCCCACCCGCAGCATCGAATCTGCCGCGGCGCAGGATCCTGCGTTCGAGGCAAGCCAGCAGGAGGGCGCGGAAACGGCCCTGGTGGCCGCGGCGCCCGCCCGTCTGCAGGAAGCGGCCGCCGAGCTGGTTCCGCTGGCCGCCGCGGAGCAGCGGCGGCGGGGCCGCCTGGGCCTGCGCCGCAAGGTCGTCCACAACTTCGCCTGGTTCACGGCCGCCGTGGCGGCGGTGTTCGCCGTCGCGGCCGGGGCCGGGATGGTGCTCAGCGGCACGGACGTAGGTATCGTCGCGGCGCTTGAGACGGGCGGCCGCCAGGGCGAAATCGGCCTGGTTTTCCTGCTCTGGTGTGCGGCGTCGGTGCTGGGCGGCCTCGTCTACGGCGCCATGCACCGGCCCGTTTCACCGGTGCTGCTGCTGTTGGGCATGTCTGCCCTGACCCTGCCGATGGCGTTCGCGCAGGACACCTGGACGCTGGCTCTGCTCTCGCTGCTGCCCGGCCTGCTCTGCGCGCCGGTTCTCTCGGCCGCGTCGGAGAAGGTCGCCGAACTCGTGGAGGAGGGGCGCCGCGGGGAAGCGATGGGCTGGTACGGTTCGGCGCTCACCGGCGGCGTGGCACTCGGTGCCCCGCTCGCCGGGATTTTCATCGACGGCGTGGCCCCGGGCGCGGGCTTCCTGTCCGTGGGGGCCGCCGGTGTGGCGCTGTGCCTCGTGGGCCTGGTGCTGCAGCAACGCCGGCGGCGCCGGCTCGCCGCCGCCTAGCACCTGGCCGCCCGGTCCTGCAGCGGCCGGGAGGCGGAGAAACGACGACGGCGGCCGGCAGACCGATCCGGTCCGCCCGCCGCCGTCGTCGTTGGCCGCTGGATCCGCAGCCGGGGGGCCTAAGGACCGCACCCGGCCGGTGCTAGTTAACCGGGCCGGTGTACTTCTCGCCCGGGCCCTTGCCCGGCGCGTCCGGAATGGCGGACTCCTCGCGGAACGCCAGCTGCAGGGAACGCAGCCCGTCGCGCAACGGTCCGGCGTGCTGGGAACCGATCTCGGGGGCAGCGGCGGTGACCAGTCCGGCCAGCGCCGTGATCAGCTTGCGCGCCTCGTCAAGGTCCTTGAGCTCCGCGGCATTGTCCTCGGCGGCCAGTCCCAGCTTCACAGCGGCGGCACTCATGAGGTGGACCGCAGCGGTGGTGATGACCTCGATCGCGGGGACCTCGGAGATGTCGCGGATCTGCTGGGAGACGTCGTTCCGGGCATCGGCCGGCTGGTAGACGTGTGAATTACTATCTGCTGTGCTCATGCTGGTAAGCTTGTCACAGACCGACTGAATGTCGTTATTCTGCAGGATGTTGTGAGACCCGGCCTCAAGAAGCGCCTCAAGAAGCACAGCGCTGAGGCCCCGGCGTCAAAGAACAGCGGGACCCGGTGACGCACATGTGCGTTGAACGGGTTTCTTTCTGTAGAATTGGTTTTCAGTTTGCAAGCGGAGTTCTCTCCCACCCGCGTCAGCCGCGAGTATTCCCTAGGGAATCAAGGTTGCCGGGTACCTGGTCGGGCATTTCCCCGGGCATCACGCCTGGGGGAGATGCATGCCGCCTCCTCGGAGGCATGGCAGTTCCGATCTTCGAGGCCTTCGATTGCTCCCGGCAATTGGAGGCCTTCTTCATTTGCCGGCGGAGTACCCCACGAACACAGGAGCTTTAACATTAGCGAGCCAAGAATCAATGAGCGTATCCGCGTCCCCGAGGTGCGGCTGGTCGGCCCTGCAGGCGAACAGGTAGGAATTGTCCGTATTGAGGATGCCCTGCGTTTGGCTGCCGAGTCCGATCTTGATCTCGTTGAAGTTGCACCGCAGGCCAAGCCTCCGGTGTGCAAGCTGATGGACTTCGGCAAGTACAAGTACGAAGCTGCGGTCAAGGCACGCGAGGCCCGGAAGAACCAGACCAACACGGTCCTGAAGGAAATCCGTTTCCGGCTCAAGATCGACACTCACGACTACGAGACCAAGCGCGGCCACGCGCTCCGCTTCCTCGGCGCCGGTGACAAGGTCAAGGCCATGATCCAGTTCCGCGGCCGTGAGCAGCAGCGGCCCGAGATGGGCATCCGCCTGCTTCAGCGCTTCGCCGACGACGTCGCAGAGGTCGGCGTCGTGGAGTCCAGCCCGCGCATCGATGGCCGCAACATGGTCATGGTGGTCGGTCCGCTGAAGAACAAGGCCGAAGCCAAGGCGGAGGCCCGGCGTGCAACGCAGCGGGCAGAAGCCAAGGCCGAAAACGAAGCCAAGGCCTCCGGGCGGGTGGACACCTCAGGTGACAACGCTCCGCTGACCCAGTCCCTCGCCGGACTCCTGCCCGAGGGCTACGGCTCCCAGGCCGAAGCCCCGGAGACGGCAGCAGCCGAGCCGGCAGCTCCGAAGGCGGAGGCAACCGCGGCTCCGGAAGCCGAAGCCACCGCTGCAGAGGCGACCAAGGCTGAGGCGACCGCGGATCAGGTGCCCGCCGAAGCTGCGAAGGCTGAGGAAACCCCGGCCGCCACCGAGGCCGAGGAAACCGCCACGGCACCGGAAGCGCCCAAGCAGGAGGCCGCTAAGGTTACGGCGCCGAAGCAGGCGGCACCCAAAGCCGCGGCGAAGCCCGCAGTAAGCAAGGCGCCCGCCCCCAAGGCTGCGGCACCGAAGGCTGCGGCATCGAAGACGGCTGCGGCGCCGGCGCCGGCGCCGGCTTCCGAGAAGCCCGCTCCGAAGCCGGTGGCGGCTCCCAAGCCGGTCGCCAGGCCCGCGGCGCCGAAGCCTGCGGCCCGGCCTGCGGCTCCCAAGGGCGCGCCGAAGCCGGCCAGCAAGAAGACCAACTGATTCACGGCTGCCGGACCGCAATGTCCGGCAGCAGGCAACCAGCACGCCGCCCGCAGGGGCGGCTGCACGAAAGACTGCAGACTTTGTCTGCGGATACGTTAAGGAGATCGGTTCCCATGCCGAAGATGAAGACCCACAGCGGTGCTAAGAAGCGCTTCAAGCTGACCGGTAGCGGCAAGCTGCGCCGCCAGCAGGCCAACCGCCGCCACTACCTCGAGCACAAGTCCTCCAGGCTGACCCGCCGCCTCGCCGGCGACAAGATCGTCTTCAAGGGCGACGCCAAGGTCATCCGGAAGATGCTCGGCATCTAAGTTCCAAGTTCCCGGATCGCTTGCCACCTGGCAGCGGTCCACTACCAAAAAGGCTTCTCAGGCCGGCCGGTTTTCCGGCAGTAGACGCTTGGGATCAGAATTCTGAAGGAGTACGCACGTGGCACGTGTGAAGAGGGCGGTCAACGCCCACAAGAAGCGCCGGGTTATCCTCGAACGCGCAAAGGGCTACCGCGGACAGCGTTCACGCCTGTACCGCAAGGCCAAAGAGCAGCTGCTGCACTCGTTTGTGTACAGCTACGGCGACCGCAAGAAGAAGAAGGGCGACTTCCGCCGCCTCTGGATCCAGCGCATCAACGCGGCATCCCGCGCCAACGGCCTGACCTACAACCGTCTGATCCAGGGCCTGAAGGCCGCTGAGGTCGAGGTTGACCGCCGCATGCTGGCCGAGCTTGCCGTGTCCGACGCCAACGCTTTCGCCGCCCTGGTCAAGGTTGCCAAGGACTCGCTGCCGGCCGACACGTCCGCTCCGGCGGTCCAGGCCGAGGCTGCTGCCGCCCCGAAGGCTGCAAAGAAGCCTGCCGCGAAGAAGCCTGCTGCCAAGAAGGCCGACGCCGAGGCTGCAAAGTAATTCCTGACGCAGGTGAGAGCCGCCGCTGAAACGCAGCGCCGTTCCAGAACCGCTCGCGAGAGCAACTAAGGTTCTTATATGAACGAAACCGGGCGCCCGCAAGACTTTCCACTTTCCAATCCTCGAGCTGATCGGGTGAGGAAGGTGGCACAGCTTGCCGGGCGCCCGGCCCGTTTAAAGCGCCGCGAGTTCCTGGTGGAGGGGCCGCAGGCGGTCCGGGAAGCCCTCGTCCTTCACCAAAAACGGGTTGCTGCGGGGGAACCGGGCATTGTCTACGAGGTCTACGCAAGCGAGTCCTGCCTGGACCGGCACCCGGAGCTTGAGAAGCTCGCGGAGGGCACCAGCGCCTACCTGGCCACCGACGCGGTGCTTGCCGCGATGGCAGACACCGTCACCCCGCAGGGTGTTCTTGCGGTCTGCGGTTTCCTGGACGTGAGTCTTGAGCAGGTGCTCGACGCCGGCCCGCAGCTGATCGCCGTGCTGTGCCAGGTCCGGGATCCGGGAAACGCCGGCACCGTCCTGCGCGCCGCCGACGCCGCGGGCGCCGACGCCGTAGTCCTGACTGCCTCCAGCGTGGACATCTACAACCCCAAGGCGGTCCGGTCCACCGCCGGATCGCTCTTCCACCTGCCCGTGGTCCTGGGCGCCGACGCCGCCGAACTCGCTGCCCGCTGCAAGGAACGGGGGATCGGGGTGCTGGCGGCAGACGGCTACGGCCAGCTGAATCTGGACCGGCTCCAGGACGAGAGCGCCGCCCGGCGGCTGGGGGCACCGGCGCAGGATCCCGGGTACGCCCTGGAGCAGCCCACTGCGTGGCTGTTCGGCAACGAAGCCCAGGGCTTGTCCGAGGACGAGCTCGCCCTGGCAGACCACCGGGTTGCCGTCCCCGTCTACGGCGCGGCCGAAAGCCTCAACCTGGGCACCGCCGCGACGGTCTGCCTGTACGCGAGCGCCCGGTCGCAGCAGCACACCGCCTGAACGCTTGAGGAAACCAGCGACGGCGGGGGCCCGCCAAAGTGGTGGGCCCCCGCCGTCGTTCCTGTCCGCTGCGGCACTGCTGCCGGGACGGTCGCTTGAGAGAGTTATGTGGTCCGGTTGCGTCCGGTGATGGCGCCGTAGATGCCGGCTACCACGAGGCCGCCGACAATGGCCAGGATCCAGGAGCCGAGGTTCCAGAATTCCATCTTGCCGCCGCCGAACAGCAGGTCGCCGATCCAGCCGCCGACAATGGCTCCGACGACGCCGAGCACGAGGCTGGTGACCCAGCCGCCGCCGACCTTGCCAGGCATGACTGCCTTAACGATTGCACCTACAATGAGTCCGAGAATGATCCAGCCTAGAAAGCCCATGTCTCCTCCTACATATTCGTCGGCATTCGCCTTAGGAATCCCGATTATGGCTTCAAGCTAACACAGCGCTGTGCCCGTGTCAGCAACATCACACCTAATCGTTACCTGCCGCCGGTGGCCCCGTTTCCGGTGCGGGAGCAGGCCCGGAACAGGTACGGTGTTCCTTGCCGATACGCCCGCCGGGCGGGGTCGGCGACCACTTTGAAAACCCCTCCAAAGGAGAAGCTCTCTTGGCTGCAAACGGCGGTACCAAGGCGATTGTCGCGGCGTTGGCCGCCAACCTGACGATCGCCGTTCTTAAGTTCATCGCGTTCATCCTGACCCTCTCCTCATCGATGCTCGCGGAGGCCATCCACTCGCTTGCGGATTCGGGGAACCAGCTGCTCCTGCTGGTCGGCGGGAAGCGGGCCAAGAAGGAAGCCAGCCCTGAGCATCCGTTCGGCTACGGCCGGGAACGCTACATCTACGCGTTTATCGTCTCGATCGTATTGTTCTCCGTCGGCGGCCTGTTCGCCCTGTACGAAGCCTGGGGCAAAATCCAGCACCCGCACGGCATTGAGGGGGACTTCTGGTGGGTCCCGCTGGCCGTGCTGGTCGGGGCCATCATCGCCGAGTCCTATTCTTTCCGGACCGCGATCCGCGAGTCCAACCCGTTGCGCGGCCAGCAGAGCTGGATCCAGTTTATCCGGAAGGCCAAACAGCCCGAGCTGCCGGTCATCCTGCTGGAGGACTTTGGCGCCCTGGTCGGCCTGGCGTTCGCCCTTGTCGGCGTGAGCCTGACGCTGGTGACCGGTAACGGACTGTGGGATGCCTTCGGCACCGGCATGATCGGCCTGTTGCTGGTGGCGATCGCCGCGGTGCTGGCGGTGGAAACGAAGTCCCTGCTGCTGGGCGAATCCGCCACCAAGGCGGACGCCGCGAAGATCCGCGCTGCCATTGAGGCCGACGGCACCAGCATCATCCACATCAAAACCATGCACCTGGGCCCGGAGGAACTGCTGGTGGCGGCCAAGATCAGCGTCGGCGCGGCGGAGTCGGGCCGGGATATCGCGGCGGCTATCGACTCCGCCGAAGTCCGTATCCGGGAGGCCGTACCCACCGCCCGGATCATCTATCTGGAGCCGGACGTGGCGCGCGTCAACGCCGGCTAGGACCCGTTCAGCCGGGGGGCCGCCGGGCCGGTGCCGCCGCAAGCGGCTACCGGACCAGCGGCCTTCTGCGTTCCACCGCACCGCTGATCAGCGCCACCCCGAGGCCGAGAACGGCCAGTACCGCGCCCACCAGGGCGGGGGCCACGTACCCCCAGCCCCAGGCAATCACCAGGCCGCCGAGGAAGGCGCCCAGGGCGTTGGCCACGTTGAGGGCCGCGTGGTTGAGCGATGACGCCAGCGACGGCGCGTCGGGGGACGCATCCAGCAGCCGGGTCTGCAGCGCCGGGACGAGCATGGACCCGGCTGCGCCGACGACGAAGACCATCAGGTACGCCGACCACGGCCAGTGCACAGCCACGGCGTACACCACGAGCGCTGCCGCAACGCCGGGCAGGACCCAGTAGATCGTGCCCATCACGGACTTGTCGGCGATCCTGCCGCCGACGATGTTCCCCACCACCATGCCCACGCCGTACAGGGCGACGACGAGCGGCAGCCACTCCGAGGGGATGCCTGCCACCGAGGTCATGGTGTGGGCGATGTAGGTATAGGTCGCAAAAAACCCGCCGAACCCGACGACGCCGATCAGGACGGCGAGCCAGACCTGGAGCCGCTTGAGGGCGGCGAGTTCGCGGCGGATGCTGGCGTCGGCGTGCGGTTTCTGGAACGGTACGAACTTCCAGAGCATGGCCATGGTGGCGACCCCGATCAGGCCCACCAGCAGGAAGAGCATCCGCCAGCCGAAGTTCTGGCCCAGCCAGGTGCCGAACGGGACGCCGATGACGTTTGCGACCGTGAGCCCGGCCATCACCATCGAGATTGCCCAGCCGCGTTTGGTCGGGGCGACCAGGGACGAGGCGATGACCGCGGCGACTCCGAAAAAGGCGCCGTGCGGCAGGCCGGCTGCGAAGCGGGAGACCAGCATGGTGCCGTAGTCGGGGGCAATGAAGGAACTGAGGTTGGCGAGGCTGAAGAACAGCATGAGCCCCATTGCGAGGTACTTGCGCGGCAGTTTCGCGCCGACGGCGGCCAGCGCGGGGGCGCCCACCACCACGCCCAGGGCATAGGCGGAGATCAGGTGGCCCGCTTCCGGGGTGCTCACCCCCAACCCCTGTTCGACCTCCTTAAGCAGGCCCATCATGGTGAATTCGGTGGTGCCGATGCCGAACCCGCCCATGGCCAGCGCAAAAATGGCGAGGGCGAGGTGCCGGGTGCCGGTTTTCGGCGTCGGCGGGGCGTCTTGGGTGGTTGTCATTTCTCTGCTTTTCGGGATCGATCCCGGCGGGTGCCAGGAGAATGCGGCGTCGTGGGTCGGCGTGGAGTCGCTGTGCAGGGAACGCGGGGCGCAGGCTCCGGTATTCCGGCGGTGTGCGCCAGGTCTGCCACCATTGTCTCCCGGCGGCCCGGTCCGCGCGCCCCTAGACTGGTGGACGTGACTGAACTCATCAGCGTCGTCGGCGGCGCAGTAGTGGATTCCCTTGCCGCCCCTCGGACCCTGCTCGTGGCCCGGCGGACCGCGCCGCCGCAGTTTGCGGGCATGTGGGAATTCCCCGGCGGCAAGGTTGATCCCGGCGAAGGCCCGGAGCGGGCCCTGCACCGCGAGCTGAAAGAGGAACTCGGCGTCGAGGTCCGGCTGGGACCGGAACTGCCGGCGGCGGGACCGTCCGGCTGGCCGCTCAACGATCGGGCAGCGATGCGGGTCTGGTTCGCGGAACTCGCCTCGGGCACGCCGGAGCCGCTTGAAGACCACGACGAGCTGCGCTGGGTGGCCCTGGCGGACCCGGACGAGGTCCTGGGGCTGCCGTGGATCCCGGCGGACCTGCCGATTGTCGAAGCGCTGCTGGCAGCCGTGGCGGCGGAACCCTCGCCAAACTGAGCCCCGGGTGGCTACGCTGGGGCCAACCGGGAGGAGCTGGGCGTGCAGGTCGGGGTCAGGCGGGAAGAGTGTGCGGGGGAGCGCCGGGTCGCTGCCACCCCCGAGACGGTGCAGCAGCTAACGGGTCTCGGCCTGGCCCTGCTGGTGGAATCGGGTGCGGGCACCGGATCCGGCTACGACGACGCCGATTACGCGGCCGCCGGTGCGCGCCTCACCGCGGAGCTTCCGCTGGAGGCCCTGGACGTCCTGCTGCACGTGCGCCCGCTGACACCCGAAACTGCCGCGGCGCTGCGGCCGGGCGCCATCACCATCGGGTTCGCGTCGCCGGCCTCCGAGCTGGCAGCTGTCGGGGCCCTCGCCGCCGCGGGCGTGACGTCCTTCGCCCTGGAACTTGTGCCCCGGATCTCCCGGGCCCAGTCAATGGACGCGCTCAGCTCCCAGTCCCTGGTCGCCGGCTACCGTGCCGTCCTGGAGGCGGCGGTGCGCTACCCGCGGTTCTTCCCGCTGTACATGACGGCCGCCGGAACCATCCCGCCGGCCCGGGTGCTGGTCCTCGGTGCCGGCGTCGCGGGCCTGCAGGCGATCGGCACCGCCAAACGGCTCGGCGCACGGGTCTCGGCCAACGACATCCGGGCCGCCTCCGCCGATGAGGTCGCGTCCATGGGCGGCACCTTTATCAACCTCGACTTGGACGCCACCGCGGAGGGCAGCGGCGGTTACGCCCGCGAACTCGGCGCGGACCGGGCCGCCCGGCAGCGGGCCCTGCTGGCGCCGCACGTCGCAGCCGCGGACGTGCTGATCACGACGGCGGCGGTCCCCGGCCGGTCCGCCCCGCTGCTGGTCACCGCCGACATGGTGTCCGGCATGCGGGCCGGGTCCGTCGTGGTGGACCTGGCCGCCGAATCGGGCGGCAACGTTGAGGGCGTGATCGCCGGCCGGGACGTCCTCGTCCCGGTCCCGGGCGGGTCCGTGACGCTGGTGGGGATGCAGGACGCCGCGTCGGCCGTTGCCTCCGATGCATCCCGGTTGTACGCCAAGAACGTCGCCAACCTGCTGGCCCTGATGACCACGGACGGCACGGTGGCCCCGGACTTTGGGGACGACGTCGTCGCCGGGGCCTGCCTGACCCACGACGGCGCCGTCCGGCACGCCGGCACTGCGGCAGCGATGGAGGCCCGAAACTGATGGATGCGGTCACGTTATTGACGGTGGTGGTGCTGGCCGTCTTCGTCGGCTTCGAAGTCGTCTCCAAGGTCACCAGCAAACTGCACACCCCGTTGATGTCGGGCGCGAACGCCATCCACGGCATCATCCTGGTCGGCGCGGTCATCGTCGCGGGCCAGGCCGACGAGCCCTGGCTGCTCGCCGTCGCGCTGCTGGCCGTGGTCCTCGCGACCGTCAACCTGGTCGGCGGCTTCGTCGTCACCGACCGGATGCTGGAGATGTTCGGCCCGCGCAAAGCCACACCCCGTACCGCGCCGCCGGGCACCGGGACAGGCGACCGGCCGGCGGGGGAGGGCCGATGAGCATCCTCGCCCCGGCCTGGACGGCGTTGTTCTACCTGGTGGCCGCGGTCTGCTTTATCCTCGCGCTGAAAGGTCTCAGCTCGCCGCGGACCGCCCGGCGCGGGAACGCCATTGGCGCCGCCGGGGCGGCGGTGGCCGTGCTGACCGTGTTCCTCTCCGCCCGGCTGGCGAACATTCCGCTGATCCTCGCCGCCATCGCCGTCGGCACCGGCCTCGCCGTTCCGGTGGCCCGGCGGGTGCAGATGACCCAAATGCCGCAGCTGGTGGCACTGTTCAACGGGGTGGGCGGCGGTGCCGCCGCCCTCGTGGCGGTGTTGGAACTGGGCCACAGCGGCGAACCCTGGGTCCGGCTCGCCGTCGTCTTCACGATGCTGGTCGGCGCCGTGTCGTTCGCCGGATCAGCCGTCACCGTTGGAAAACTGCAGGAACTGATCAGCACCCGGCCGCTGCTGTTCCGGGGGATGCCCGCCGTGATGGTGCTCGTCCTGGCGGGCGCACTCACCGCAGGCGGGTTTGTTGTGCTGACCGGCGGGCCCGGCTGGGCCGGTGCGCTGCTGGTCCTGGGCCTGGCCGCGGGCCTGCTGCTGGTGCTCCCGGTCGGCGGCGCGGACGTGCCGATCGTGATCTCGCTGTTGAACGCCTTCACCGGCCTCGCGGTCGCGGCGTCAGGGATCGTGCTGGGCAACGTGCTGCTGCTGGTCGCGGGAACGCTTGTGGGCGCCAGCGGCACGATCCTGACCAAGGTGATGGCCTCCGCGATGGGCCGCGGCGTGGCCGGGATCATGTTCGGAGCGTTCCGGGGCGGGTCCACCGCAGGCTCGACAGCGCTCAGCGACCGGCCGGTGCGCTCATCCTCGGCAGAGGATGTCGCCGTCCAGCTCGGCTACGCCCAGCGGGTCGTGATCGTGCCCGGCTACGGCCTCGCGGTGGCGCAGGGCCAGCACACGGTGGCCGAACTCGCGACCGCCCTCGCCGCCCGGGGCGTCGACGTCGTGTTCGCCATCCACCCGGTGGCCGGCCGGATGCCCGGGCACATGAACGTGCTGCTCGCGGAGGCGAACGTGCCGTACGAGTCACTGCGTGAACTCGACGAGGTCAACCCGGAGTTTGCCAGTACCGACATCGCCCTCGTGGTGGGGGCCAACGACGTCGTCAACCCGGCTGCGAAGTCCTCCCCGGGGTCGCCGATTTACGGGATGCCGATCCTCGAAGTGGTGCAGGCCCAGCAGGTGGTGTTCCTGAAGCGTTCGATGCGCCCCGGCTTCGCCGGCATCGAGAACGAACTCCTGCACGATCCGAAAACCACCCTGTTGTTTGGCGATGCGAAGGATTCACTCGCCAGGGTCCTCGGCGCGGTCAAGCTCCTCTAGCGCCGGGCGCCTTGGGCGGGGGGCTGCAGGTACGGGCTCCAGGACCGGCAGCCCCGGAGCAGGGGCGGTGCCGGTCAGAACAGCGTCGGCTGGGCTGCCCCGGCGGCCGCGGGCCGCGCTGCGACAGGCTCGGGGATGCTGCCGGCCGGGTACTGGGCTTCCTCCTCCCGCGGATCGTCGTCGAGGTCCCGGTGGCTGAACCCCGACGAGCCGAGGAAACCGTGCCGTGCCTTGAAATACCGGATGCGGCCGGCCAGCCAGGCCCGGTACTCCTTGGAGGCGTAGGAGCCGCTCCCGTACAGCCGGCGGTAGTTCCCGGCGAGCCGGGGGTGCTCACGGGCAATCCATTGCATGAACCATTCGCGGGTGCCCGGTTTGAGGTAGAGCGCTCCGGCGGTGACGCCGGTGGCGCCGGCCGCGGCGAGCGAGCCGAAGAGCGAATCCAACGCTTCGTCGGAGTCCGAGAGCCAGGGCAGGATGGGCATCGCCATCACGCCGCACGGAAGCCCTGCCTCGCGCAGCCGGGATACCAGCTTGAGCCGTGCGCGCGGGCCGGGGGTTCCCGGCTCGACAGCCTCGGAGAGCCGCTCGTCGGTCATGGCCAGCGAGATCCCCACGCCCACCGGGACCTGCGCCGCCGCGTGCTTGAGCAGCGGGATGTCCCTGGCCAGCAGCGTGCCCTTGGTGAGGATGGACAGCGGAGTGCCGGAGTCGGCCAGGGCGCCGATGATGCCGGGCATCAGCCGGTATCTGCCCTCCGCGCGCTGGTAGGGGTCCGTGTTGGTCCCCAGGGCGACGTGCTGGCGCTGCCAGGAGCGCTTGGACAATTCCTTGCGCAGCACCTCGGCGGCGTTGATCTTGACCACCACCTGGCTGTCGAAGTCCAGGCCGGCGTCGAAGTCGAGGTAGGTGTGGGTCTTGCGGGCGAAGCAATAGACGCAGGCGTGGCTGCAGCCCCGGTAGGGATTGACCGTCCACTCGAAGGGCATGCGGGAACCGGCGGCCACCTTGTTGAGCACCGATTTGGCAGTGACCTCGTGAAAAGTGACCCCGGCAAACTCAGGAGTGGAGACGGAACGCACCAGCCCGGCCAGTGGCAGCAACGGGGGAGCCGCCGGCCCCGGACGGGAGGGGGAACCGCCGCCTGCAGCTTCCGCGGCCGATTCGCCGGTTGGTCTGAGTGCCTGCGCGTCCCATCTCATGGCTACATTCGAATATATGTTCGACATTAAGTCAAGGAGGCGGCCGAGGAGCGCAGCGTTGCTAGGCTGGGCGCATGATTCTCCTGACCGGCTTCGAACCGTTCGGCGGCGAAAGCACCAACCCATCCTGGACTGCGGCGCGCGCGGCCGCGGAGATACTCGAAGCCGAGGGGCTCCGGGTCGCGGCGGTAGAGCTGCCCTGCGTCTTCGGGGAGGCGATCGCCGTGCTGCACAAGGCCCTCGCGGAACACCGCCCGCAGCTCGTGGTCTGCGCGGGCCAGGCGGGCGGCAGGGAGCGCGTCTCGCTGGAGCGGATCGCGATCAACTGCGACGATGCGCGGATCCCGGACAACGCCGGTAACACCCCGGTCGATGAACCGGTGGTCCCCGGCGCTCCGGCCGGTTACTTCAGCACGCTGCCGGTGAAAGCGGCGCTGGCCGCGCTGCGGGGGGCCGGAATTCCCGCCGAGGTCTCCCAGACCGCCGGCACCTACGTCTGCAACCATGTGTTCTACGGCCTGATGCACGCCTTGCGGGACACCCCGGGCACGCGCGGCGGCTTCGTCCACGTCCCGTATGGGCCAGGCCAGGTCGCGCCCGGAAGCGGGCAGGCCTCGCTGCCGCTGGAGCAAATGACCGAGGCGCTCGCCGTCGTCGTCCGGACCGCGCTGGCGACGACGGCGGACCTCAGGCTCGCGGCCGGGGCCACCCACTAGCGCCACCCAGTTGCGCCCCTCCCGCGCCACCCGTTAGCGCCGCCTGCTGCGGACGCCCCGGGCGGCAGCCGGCGGGGCGCCGGGCGACGTGGCTTAGTCGAGCAGCTCCCAGACCACGTCCACGTCCGCGGTGACGCTGGAGCTTCCGGCTTCGACGGCCAGCGGCTCGGATGCCACGGCGCGCTGCATCCCGGCCAGCGGGATGGGCGGGGCGGATCCAGGGCGCCGGGTGACCGAGAGGGCTTTGCCCAGCCGGGCCCCGGCCAGGGCGGCGAAATGCTCCGCCGTGGCGCGGGCATCCTGCCACGCAGCTTCCCTGGCGAGGGACTCAACGGCGGCAGGGTCCGCGAAGCCCAGCTCCAGGCCGTTGAGCCGGACGTCGTCGCCGCCCGCGGCTACCGCGTCGGCGATGATGGCTGAGGACGCGGCCAAATCGCGGAGCCGCACGTTCAGCGTGCTGGAGGCCAGGTAGCCGGAGACGAGCTGGCCGCGGCCCTCCTGCCAGCTGACTTCCGCCCGGATGTTCAGCCCCGAGGTGGTGATGTCCCGGTCCGCCACGCCGTGCCCTCGCAGCGCCTCGGTCACCGCCGACGAGGCGCGGGCGGCGTCCCCGTACGCCGCTTCCACGCCGGCCCGCCGGCATTCGACGCCGATGCTGAGCCTCAGCAGGTCCGGTGCCGCTTCCGCGGTGCCGGACCCGGTGACCGCAATGGATCTGGGATGTTCGCTCATGTTGTGCCTCGTTCCGCTTCGGGGGCCTTGCCGGGGGTGGTGTCACGGATGCTGCGGGGCCGGGACGGCGCCGGAGGGTAGCCGCCGGCCTGGAGTCCGGCATGGCGTTCAAAGGGATTGGCCGATCCGGCGTTGCCCGTACGCCGCATCGACCAGCCGGCGGCCAGGAAATACAGCGGCAGGAACGGCAGCCCCAGGCACCAGGCGTACTGGCTGCTGTGCCGCTCCTCGTGCGCCAGCAGCGCCGGGTTGCCCAACGCCTCCGCCGCGCCGGCACGGAACAGCACCACATTGCCCACGGTGAACGCCGCCGCGAAGGGCAGCCGCCAGCGGTAGCCGGTGGCGAGGATCAGTCCGCGGGGGCCGCGGCGGATCCTGGTCCGGGCGCACGCTGCCAGCAGCAGCCCGAGCGGGGTCGATGCATTCAACAGATTGGCAAGCTGCCGCAGCCGCTGTCCGGAGGTCATGAGGCCATGCTAGCGGGGGACCGCGCCGCCAGACCTCCCCGTCACGTTCGGGCGGCCGGACGCGGTCAACTAGACTGGACCAGAGCGCCCGCCGGAGCGATTCGGCGGGCCCTGCCCTTTGCCCACGCGCCGGTCCCTGCAACTGTTGAAGGTCCTGCGTGCGTAGGCATGACCCGACTCGTAGCTAAGAACAGTAGATGACTGAAACTTTGCCGGGCGCTGCCGTCCCGAACCCTCTGGATGAAGCCGCCATCACCGCCGCCGTAGACCAGGCCGTCGCCGCCATCGCCGCCGCATCGACACTCGATGAGCTCAAAGCCGTGCGGCTGGCCCACACCGGGGAAAAGTCCGCACTCAGCATGGCCAACCGTGAAATCGGCGGCCTGCCCAAGGACCAGAAAGCCGCCGCCGGCAAGCTGATGGGTGCCTCCCGCGGGCGGGTCAACAAGGCGCTCGCGGACCGCACGGTCGAACTCGAGGCGGAGAACGACGCCCGCATCCTGGTCGAGGAAACCGTCGACGTCACGGCCGCACCGCGCCGCCGTCGGGCCGGTGCCCGCCACCCGCTCTCCACCCTGCAGGACCGCGTCGCGGACATCTTCGTCGGGATGGGCTGGGAAATCGCCGAGGGCCCCGAGGTCGAATCGGAGTGGTTCAACTTCGATGCGCTGAATTTCAAGCCGGACCACCCGGCGCGCGAAATGCAGGACACCTTCTTCGTGGAGCCGCCGGAGGCGCACCTGCTGATGCGAACCCACACCTCCCCGGTGCAGGTCCGCTCCATGCTGGAACGCGAGGTGCCGATCTACGTCCTGTGCCCCGGCAAGGTCTTCCGCACCGACGAGCTGGACGCCACGCACACCCCGGTCTTCCACCAGTTCGAGGGCCTCGCGATCGACAAGGGCCTGTCGATGGCGGACCTGCGCGGCACCCTGGAGCACTTCGCCCGCCAGATGTTCGGCGACGAGGCCCAGATCCGGCTGCGCCCCAACTACTTCCCGTTCACCGAGCCGTCCGCGGAGCTGGATATCTGGCACCCCGGCGCCAAGGGCGGCCCGCGCTGGATCGAATGGGGCGGCTGCGGCATGGTCAACCCCAACGTGTTGCGCGCCGCCGGCATCGATCCGGACGTCTATTCAGGTTTTGCCTTCGGCATGGGCATTGAGCGCACCCTCATGTTCCGCAATGAGGTCGGCGACATGCGCGACATGATCGAAGGCGATGTACGTTTCAGCGAGCACTTCGGGATGGAGATCTAAGCGTGCGTATTCCCCTTTCCTGGCTGCGTGAATTTGCAGCCGTACCGGCCGGAGCAACGGCCGAAGACGTGATGGCCGACCTCGTGAAGGTCGGGTTCGAAGAAGAGGCAGTGCACCGGCCCACCGACGCGCTGCAGGGCCCGGTCGTCGTCGGACAGGTCCTGAGCCTGGTCAAGGAACCCCAGACCAACGGCAAGACCATCAACTGGTGCCAGGTCCGGGTAGTCCCCGAGGGCCAGCAGCAGACCCTCACCGGCGACGGCATCGACCCCTCCGGCGTGCAGGGCATCATCTGCGGTGCGCACAACTTCGTCGAAGGCGACAAGGTGGTGGTCACCCTCCCCGGCGCCGTGCTGCCCGGCGACTTCCGCATCTCCGCCCGCAAGACCTACGGCCACCTCTCCGCCGGCATGATCGCCTCCGTGCGTGAACTTGGCATCGGCGAGGACCACGACGGCATCCTGGTGCTGTCCCGGATCGGACTGGACCCGGAAATCGGCACCGACGCCATGGAACTGCTCGGCCTCTACGACCAGGCCGCGGAAATCAACGTCACCCCGGACCGCGGCTATGCGTTCTCGATCCGCGGTGTCGCCCGGGAATACGCGCACGCCACCGGGACGTCCTTCACCGACCCGGCGTCCCGGGTCCAGGCGCCCGCCGACCTGGCCGGCGGCTACGGCGTCAAGCTCAACGACGACGCCCCGATCTACGGCAAACCCGGCTGCGACCGGTTCGTGGCCCGCACCGTGCACGGCGTGGACGCCACTAAGCCGACCCCGCCGTGGATGTCCGCCCGGCTGCGGCTCGCCGGCATCCGCTCGATCTCGCTGCCGGTGGACATCTCCAACTACGTGATGCTGGAACTCGGCCAGCCGCTGCACTTCTACGACCAGGACAAGCTCTCCGGCGGGATCGTGGTCCGGCGCGCCGTTGCCGGCGAAAAGCTGACGACCCTGGACGGCAGGGAGCGCACGCTTGACGCCGAGGACCTCCTGATCACCGACGGCTCCGGCCCGATCGGCGTCGCCGGCGTGATGGGCGGCGCCGCCACCGAAGTCACCGACGCGACCTCGACCATCCTGATCGAGGCGGCGCACTTCGAGGAAGTCTCGATTGCCCGTTCGCGCCGCCGCCACAAGCTGCCCTCCGAGGCGTCCAAGCGCTTCGAACGCGGCGTGGACTGGCACATCGCCCACGTGGCCGCCCAGCGCGCCGTCGACCTCCTGGTCGAACTCGCCGGCGGCACCGCCGCCACCGAGGGCACCGACGTCGGCACCGCGCCGGCACCGGCTACCGTGCAGCTGCCCGCCGGCTTCGCCGCAGAACGGATCGGCATCGACTTCACCGAGGAACAAATCCTGACCTCGCTTGCCGACCTCGGCGCCGTCGTGGAAAAGTCCGGCGACGACTACAACGTCACGGCGCCGAGCTGGCGTAACGACCTGGAAACCAAGGAAGACCTCTCCGAGGAAATCGCCCGGCTGGTCGGCTACGACAAGATCCCCGCCACCTTGCCGGTGGCGCCCCCTGGCCGCGGCCTGACCAGGGTGCAGCAGCAGCGCCGCCGGCTGGTGCAGGCCCTGGCCGACGCCGGCCTGACCGAAGTGCTTGCCTACCCGTTCGTCTCCAAGGCAGCCAACGACACCTTCGGGACCCCCCGGGAGGGCACGGAGCGCAAGGCGCTCAAGCTGGCCAACCCGATCAGTGAGGAGCAGGGCTACCTGCGGACCTCCATCCTGCCGGGCCTGGTCGAGGTCGCCAAGCGCAACCACTCGCGCGGTTTCCGCGACCTCGCGCTCTTCGAAACCGGGCTGGTCTTCCTGCCCGGCGACACGCTGGGCACCGCCTCGATTCCGCCGCTGGGCGCCAAGCCTGCCGATGAGGTGCTGGACGGCCTGTACGACGGCGTCCCGGACCAGCCGCTGCACCTCGCCGCCGTGCTGACCGGCCACGATTCCCCGGCCGCGCCGGCACACGCGCCGCGGGCCTGGGACTGGGCAGACGCGCTGGACATTGCCCGGCTCGCCGGCGACGTCCTCGGCGTCGAACTCGTGGTCAGCAAGGGCCAGCACCAGGCGTTCCACCCGGGCCGGACCGCGCAGCTCGCGCTCCGCAGCGGCGCGGTCGTGGGCTACGCCGGCGAACTGCACCCGAAGCTGCTTGCGGCACACGACATGCCGGCCCGCTCGGTGGCGCTGGAACTGAACGCCGACGCGCTCTTCGAAGCCGCCGCCGACGTGATTGTCGCCCGGCACATCTCCACGTACCCCGTGGCGACCCAGGACGTCGCCCTCGTGGTGGCGGCCGAGGTCGCGGCGGATGACGTGCTGGCGGCGCTGCGCGACGGCGCGGGGGAGCTGCTTGAGGAGGTGTCCCTGTTCGACGTCTACGCCGGCAAGGGCATCGAGGAGGGCAAGAAATCGCTCGCCTTCAACCTCCGCTTCCGCGCCGAGGACCGGACGCTCACCGCGGACGAAGCCTCGGCCGCCCGCGACAGCGCGGTTGCGGCCGCGCACGAGCGGTTCGGCGCCGTTCAGCGTTAGTCCCGGACGACACGAAAAGCTCCCCGCCACCATCCGGTCGCGGGGAGCTTTTTTTGTTGGCGACGGGCCTCAGGGAACCAGGATGACCTTGCCGGTGGTCCGGCGCTGCTCCAGGTCGGTGTGGGCCGCGGCAGCCTCCGCGAGGTCGTAGCGGGCGCCGATCCGGACCTTCAGGCTGCCCTGCGCCACGGCCGCGAAGAGCTCATCGGAGCGCCAGCGGCGTTCCTGCGCGTCCCGGAGGAAGTGGGTGATGGTCGGCCGGGTCAGGTAAAGCGAGCCGCCGGCGTTGAGCCGCTGCGGATCGACCGGCGGCACGGGCCCGGACGCCGCGCCGAATAGCACCAGGGTTCCGCGGATCCGGAGCGCGGCCAGGGAATCGTCGAAGGTGTCTTTCCCGACGCCGTCGTACACCACGTGGGCGCCGGCGCCATCGGTGAGCTCGCGGACTTTCGCGGCGAAGCCCTCGTAACGCAGGACGTGGTCCGCGCCGGCGCCCCGGGCCAGCGCTTCCTTCTCCTCGGTGGAGACCGTCGTGATGACCTGCGCGCCTCGGGCCTTGAGGAGTTGGATCAGGAGCAGGCCGACGCCGCCGGCACCGGCATGCAGCAGGACGGTGTGGCCCGGTTCGACCTTGAAGGAGGAATTGATCAGGTAGTGCGCGGTGATGCCCTGCAGCGGAAGGGCGGCCGCGGTGAAGTCGTCGACGCCGCGGGGAACCGGCAGCGCTTTGTCCGCGTCCACCAGGGCGTACCCGGCGTAGCAGTCGACACCCTCGGCCGTGGCGACGCGGTCACCGGCGGCGAAGCCGGTGACGCCGTCGCCGACTTCTTCCACGGTTCCGGAGGCCTCGGAGCCGGGGATGAACGGGTATTGCACCTTATAGACGCCGCTGCGCTTGTAGGTGTCGATGAAGTTCACGCCGGTGGCTGCAACCTTGATCAGCAGCTGTCCGCGGCGCGGAGCCGGACGGTCGACTTCTGCCAGTTCGAGGACTTCGGGGCCGCCGGCCTGCCGGGCGACGATTGCGTGCGTCATGGGTCTCCTTCCCGGACCTGGACGTTCCTGGACCGGATGCTGGACCAATCCTAGGCACACCGGAGCCGGCGATGCAGGACCGGGCCGGAAGAGCAGGGGACTTTGGCGCCCGGAGCCGGGGCAGGAGCCGGAGCCGGAGCCGGAGCAGGGTGGCCGGGACTCAGCCGGCGAATTCGCGAACCGGCAATCCGGTCACCTGGACGTCTGCCCGGAACAGGGACCCCGCCAGCGGATCGTCTCCCGGCCCGAGGTGTTCCCGCGAGGTCGTTATATACAGGTGGCGCAGGTCGGGTCCGCCGAACGTGCACGCCGTCACCTGGCGGGCGGCGACATGCACGACCCCGTCCGGGCGGCCGTCAGGGGTATACCGCCGCACTTCGCCCAAACCGTTGACCGCCACCCAGACGCACCCCTGCGCGTCCACGGTCAGGCCGTCGGGGAGCTCGTCATCCGCCATCTGCAGGAACGTGCGCCTCCCGGTCAGCCCGGTGTCATGGGCGTAGTCAAAGACGGCGACGGAATGGGTAGCCGTGTCGTTGTAATAGGCGAGGGACCCGTCCGGACTCCAGTCCAAACCGTTCGAAACGCTCACGCCGCGCAGAACCGGCCGCAGCGAGAGATCCGGATCAAGCCTGTAGAGCGCCCCGGCGCCGGCCCGCTGGTCGTAGGCCATCGAACCGCAGTAAAACCGGCCGTCGGGATCGCAGGCGCCCTCATTCATCCGGATCCCGGCGTCGGCCCAGGCCTCGTCCAGCCGGGTGAGCGTCCCGTCCGCGTCTTCGAGGCAGAAACCGCGTTCGACGCCGATCACCGCCCCGCCGCCCTGCCGTGGTCGAAGGGCGGCGGCGATGGAGCCGACATGGCGCCGGGTGATGGCACCGGACGCCGTCATCGACAAGACGTCTCCGGCGAGCATGTCCACCCAGCGCAGGCCGCCCCAGGCGGCGGACCAGACCGGGCCCTCAGCGTGGTAGGCGACGGGATCGGTGCACTGTTCTGCCTGCATAAGGACCTCTCTGTTTGGTTTCCCGTCAGTCATGCACTGGGCGCCTCGCGCCCGGTGCCAGCGGAAAGCCGTGCGTTAGCCGTGCCCGTTAGTAACGGCGGGTCACGGTGGCCATGGGGCATTCGAAGTGCCGGCCGGCGGAGAGTCCGACGCCGTTGAGGTACCGGACGATGATGCCGTAGGACTGCAGCAGCGTGGTTTCCGTGTACGGGACCTGGTGCCGGGCGCAGAATTCGCGGACGATCACGGCCGCCTTGTCCAGCTGGGGACGGGCCATGTCCGGGAACAAATGATGCTCGGCCTGGCGGTTGAGGCCGCCGAGCAGGATGTCCATGAAGCGGCCGCCGGAGATGTTGCGCGAGGTCAGGACCTGGCGGCTGAAGAAGTCCACCCGGCTGTCCGCCGGGAGGACGGGCATGCCCTTGTGATTCGGCGCGAACGAGGCCCCCATGTAGAAACCGAACACGGCGAGCTGGACGCCGATAAAGGCCAGCGCCATACCCCAGGGCAGGAACACGAAAGCGAGCAACGGCAGCACGCTGAGGCGGGCCGCCAGGATGGGAATTTCGACCCAGCGGTGCGTGACCTTGGCGCGCCGGACGATGAACCTCACCGAGTCGATCTGCAGGCCCAGGCCCACCAGGAACAGCAGCGGAAAGAAGAACCAGCCCTGCTTGCGGGTCAGGAAGGAGAACCGCCCCTGCCGCGTGGCGGCGGCTTCGGGGAAGAACGCGATCGCCCCCGTGGCGATGTCCGGATCCTTGGAGATGACGTTCGGATGGTTGTGGTGCGCACCGTGCTTCTGCTCCCACCAGGAGTAGCTGATGCCGGCCACGGACGTGGCCAGCAGCCGCGCGGCCCAGTCGTTGGCGCGGCGCGAGGCGAAGATCTGCCGGTGCCCGGCTTCGTGGGCCAGGAAACTCAACTGCGTGCACAGGATGCCCAGGGCAGCAGCGATCAGAAGCTGGAACCAGCTGTCCCCAATCAACGCGAAGCCGAACCAGGTGGCGGTCATCAGCAGCAGCAGGGTGGAAAAGACGGTGATGTAGAACCCGGTGCGGCGTTCCAGCAGGCCGGCGGCTTTGACGCTCTTCAACAGCTCCGAGTAGCTCAGGGTGACGGTGTTGGGCTGGCGCACCCGGGGCTGCGGGTGGGCCGGGGATTCGGCAGGAAGTGTGGGGGAGGGGGCCATGAAACGCATGCCTCGTAACTGTCACGGGCAACGCTGCGGCTGACATTTGCAGCCGCACGGTCTGGATCACCCTCAACCCAGCATACGCGGACCGGGCGAACCCGGACATGGCAGAACCAGTGCATAAATATCGGAACTCTATGCATAGTCTTGCTGTACACTCGTTGTTATGACTATTTCTGTTGCCGTCTCCGGCGCCAGCGGCTACGCCGGCGGCGAGGTCCTGAGGCTCCTGGCCGGTCATCCCGACGTCACCATCGGCGCCATCACCGCGCACAGCAACGCCGGTTCCAGACTAGGGGAATTGCAGCCCCATCTCCACGGCCTGGCCGACCGGATCCTCGAGGACACCACCGTGGAGAACCTCGCCGGGCACGACGTCGTTTTCCTCGCGCTGCCGCACGGGGCCTCCGCGGAGATCGCGGCGGCCCTGCCCGCCGGCACCGTCGTGATCGACGCGGGCGCGGACCACCGGCTCGAGGACCCGGCAGCCTGGGAGAAGTTCTACGGCTCACCGCACGCCGGCACCTGGCCCTACGGCCTCCCGGAACTCCCCGGCGGGCGCGAAGCCCTGCGCGGCGCCACCCGGATCGCCGTGCCCGGCTGCTACCCCACGTCGGCCCTGCTGGCCCTCACCCCGGGGTTCAGCAACCACCTGCTGGACGCCGACGACGTCGTGATCGTTGCCGCCTCCGGAACCTCCGGGGCCGGCAAGGCCGCGAAAGTGAACCTGATCGGCGCCGAAGTGATGGGTTCCATGAGTCCCTACGGCGTCGGCGGCGGACACCGACACACCCCGGAAATCGAACAGGGGCTCTCCAGGGCGCTGAACGCGCCGGTCACCGTCTCCTTCACCCCCACGCTGGCCCCGATGAGCCGCGGCATCCTCACCACGGCCACCGCACGGGTGCGTCCAAACGTCACCGCCGCGGAACTGCGCCGCGCCTGGTCCGAGGCCTACGACGAGGAGCCCTTCGTGCACCTGCTGGCGGAAGGCCAGTGGCCGTCCACCAAGTCCGTGCAGGGCTCCAACCACGCCGTGATGCAGCTGGCCCTCGACGCGCACACCGGCCGCGTGATCGTCACCTGCGCCATCGACAACCTCACCAAGGGGACCGCCGGCGGCGCCGTGCAGTCCATGAACATCGCCCTCGGCCTGGCGGAAACCGCCGGCCTCGACCTGCAGGGAGTCGCACCGTGAGCATCACCGAACCCAAGGGATTCCGTGCCGCAGGGGTCAAGGCCGGCCTCAAGGCCTCCGGAAATCCGGACCTGGCCCTCGTGGTCAACGACGGCCCGGCCAAAGCCGCCGCCGCCGTCTTCACCTCGAATCGGGTGGCCGCCGCCCCCGTGCACTGGTCCCGCGAAGTCATCAAGGACGGCCGCGTGGACGCCGTCATCCTCAACTCCGGCGGCGCCAACGCCTGCACCGGGCCGCAGGGCTTCCAAAACACCCACACCACCGCGGAAAAGACCGCCGAGGCACTCGGCATCTCCGCCACGGATGTCTTCGTCTGCTCCACCGGCCTGATCGGCGAACAGCTGCCGATGGACAAGCTGGTCCCGGCGATCAGCGTGGCGGCCGCGGAGCTCAACGCCGGTGGCGGCCCGGCGGCGGCGGCCGCGATCATGACCACCGACTCGGTCTCGAAGCAGGCGGTCTTCAGCGGCGCCGACGCCGAGGGCAAGGAATTCACCATCGGCGGCATGGCCAAGGGCGCCGGCATGCTCGCCCCGGGCCTGGCCACCATGCTCGTGGTCCTCACCACGGACGCGGAGGTCCAGCCCGAACTGCTCGACGTCGCACTCCGCGACGCCACCCGCGTCACCTTCGACCGGGCCGATTCGGACGGCTGCATGTCCACCAACGACACCGTGGTGCTGCTCGCCTCGGGCGCCTCGGGGTCCGTCCCGTCCGCTGTCGCCTTCGGCGAGGGACTCACCCGGGTGTGCGCGGAGCTGGCCCGCAAACTGATCGGCGACGCCGAGGGCGCCAGCCACGACATCGCCATCCGGACCTTCAACGCCGCCAGCGAGAAGGATGCCGAGGTCGTCAGCCGGGCCGTCGCCCGTTCCAACCTCTTCAAGACCGCCATCTTCGGCAAGGACCCGAACTGGGGCCGCGTGCTCTCCGCCGTCGGCACCACCGACGCCGCCTTCGACCCGGACCAGCTCAACGTCTCGATGAACGGCGTGCAGATCTGCCGCAACGGCAGCATCGGCGATGACCGGAACCTCGTGGACCTGGAACCACGCGAAGTCCTCGTCGAGATCGACCTGCAGGCCGGCACCGCCGAGGCGACAATCTGGACCAACGACCTGACGCACGAGTACGTCCACGAAAACAGCGCCTACTCCAGCTAATCCCCGGGGGGATGGCACGGACGGATGCACAGTAAGGAACGACGAACAACATGAGCACCCAGACCCGCGGGACGAACTCGATGTCCGACGCGCAGGGCAAGGCCGGCACCCTGATCGAGGCCCTGCCCTGGATCCAGCGCTTCGCCGGAACCACCATGGTGATCAAGTACGGCGGCAACGCCATGGTCAACGACGAGCTCCGCCGCGCCTTCGCCGAGGACGTCGTCTTCCTGCACCACGTGGGCATCCACCCGGTCGTGGTGCATGGCGGCGGCCCGCAGATTAACGCCATGCTCAGCCGGCTCGGCATCGAATCCGAGTTCAAGGGCGGTCTCCGGGTCACCACGCCCGAAGCCATGGACGTGGTCCGCATGGTTCTCACCGGCCAGGTGGGCCGCGAGCTCGTAGGGCTGATCAACTCGCACGGGCCCTACGCCGTGGGCATGTCCGGCGAGGACGGCGGGCTGCTTCGCGCGGTGCGGACCGGCACCGTGGTGGACGGCGAGCAGGTGGACCTGGGCCTCGTCGGCGAGGTCGTCGGCGTGAACCCGGAAGGCATCCTGGACATTATCGCGGCCGGCCGGATCCCGGTGATCTCCACCGTTGCGCCGGAAATCCACGACGACGGATCCACCACCGGCCAGGTGCTCAACGTCAACGCGGATACCGCCGCCGCCGCGGTCGCGTCCGCGCTGGGTGCCTCCAAGCTGGTCATCCTGACCGACGTCGAGGGCCTTTATGCCAACTGGCCGGACCGCTCCTCGCTGATCTCGTCACTGACCGCCTCCGAGCTGCGCGAGATGCTGCCGCGCCTGGAAGCCGGCATGATCCCGAAAATGGCGGCCTGTCTGAAAGCGGTTGACGACGGCGTCGAACGCGCGCACATCGTGGACGGCCGGCTGCCGCATTCGATGCTGCTGGAAACCTTCACGACCGCCGGCATCGGCACCCAGGTCATCCCGGATGAGGAAAGCAAATGAACCAGATCGAGACTGCACCGTCCACGGACCTCGACCACTCGGCGGTGGGCGAGCTGGTCGCTTCGCACGCCACCGGCGCGCAGTGGCTCTCCCGCTACTCCTCCTCGCTGCTGGGTGTCTTCGGGACCCCGCAGCGCGTGCTGGTCCGCGGCGCGGGCTGCCTCGTCTGGGACGCCGACGGGAAGGAATACCTGGACCTGCTGGGCGGGATCGCGGTCAACGCCCTCGGCCACGCCCATCCTTTCGTCACCTCGGTGATCTCCAGCCAGCTCGCCACCCTGGGTCACGTCTCCAACTTCTTCACCAGCCCCACGCAGATCGCCCTGGCCGAGAAACTGCTGGAACTCTCAAAGGCGCCGGCCGGTTCCAAGGTGTTCTTCGCCAACTCCGGCACCGAGGCCGTCGAGGCCGCCTTTAAGCTGGCCCGGCGGAATTCCGGTTCGGAGGAGCAGCCGCGGACCAAAATCATTGCCCTCGAAGGCGCCTTCCACGGCCGCACCATGGGCGCCCTGGCCCTGACGTCGAAGGAGGCCTACCGCGCGCCGTTCGCGCCGCTGCCCGGCGGCGTCGTGCACGTTCCGTTCGGTGACATCGAGGCGCTCCGCGCCGCAATCGACGGCACCACCGCCGCCGTCTTCCTCGAACCGATCCAGGGTGAGGCGGGCGTCCGGCCGCTGCCCGCCGGCTACCTCAAGGCGGCCCGCGAGGCCACCAGCGCCGCCGGTGCGCTGCTGATCCTCGACGAAGTCCAGACCGGCATCGGCCGCACCGGCAAGTGGCTGGCCAGCGAAGACGCCGGCATTGTGCCAGACGCCGTGACCCTCGCCAAGGGCCTGGGCGGCGGCTTCCCGATCGGCGCCCTGGTCACCTTCGGTCCGGAGGTGTCCGCCCTGCTGTCCGCCGGCCAGCACGGGACGACCTTCGGCGGTAACCCGGTGGCCACCGCCGCGGCCCTGGCCACCCTGCACGTCCTGGAAAACCAGCAGGTCCTGGCCCACGTCCGGGAGGTGGGGGAGCACCTGCGTGCCGGCCTTGCCGGGATCGACGGGGTCACCGAGGTCCGCGGCGAAGGACTGCTGATCGGCTTCGACCTCGACGCCGACGTCGCACCGGCCGTCGTCACCGCGGCGCTGGACGCCGGGTTCATCGTCAACAGCCCCGGCCCGCGCACGATCCGGCTCGCGCCGCCGCTGATCCTCACCCCGGACCAGGCGGACCGCTTCCTCGCCGCCCTGCCGGCCCTCCTCCAGACCGCAAAGGACGCCCAGTGACCACTCCTGAAACCGCCGCAGTGCCCACCCGCCACTTCCTCAAGGACACAGACCTCAGCCCGGCCGAGCAGGCCGAGGTGCTGGACCTCGCGCTCCGGATGAAGGCCGCCCCGTACAGCGTCCAGCCGTTCGCCGCGGACGGCAGCGGCCGCCAGACCGTGGCCGTGATCTTCGACAAGACCTCCACCCGCACCCGCGTCTCCTTCGCCACCGGCATCGCGGACATGGGCGGCAACGCGCTGATCATCAACCCGGGCGAGGCCCAGATCGGCCACAAGGAGTCCGTCGAGGACACCGCCAAAGTGCTCGAACGCATGGTCTCCACCATCGTGTGGCGGACCGGCGCGCACGCCGGCCTCGTGGCGATGGCCGAGCACTCGCGGGTCCCGGTGATCAACGCCCTGTGCGACGACTACCACCCCTGCCAGCTCCTCGCCGACCTGCTGACCGTCAAGGAACACAAGGGCACCCTGGCGGGCCTGACCATGAGCTACCTCGGCGACTCCGCCAACAACATGGCCAACTCCTACCTGCTGGCCGGCGTCACCGCGGGCATGCACGTGCGCATCGCCGGCCCGGAGGGCTACCTGCCGGCGGCGGAGATTATCGCTGCGGCGGAGGACCGCGCCGCCGAAACCGGCGGCTCCGTGCTGGTCACGGTCGACGCCGCCGAAGCGCTCCGCGGCGCCGACGTCGTCGCCACCGACACCTGGGTCTCGATGGGCCAGGAGGACGAGAAGGAAGCCCGGCTGCAGCTGTTCCGGGACTACTCCGTGGATGAGGACGCCATGAAGCTCGCCGCCCCGGACGCCGTCGTGCTGCATTGCCTGCCCGCCTACCGCGGCTACGAAATCTCCGCCGGCGTGATCGACGGCCCGCAGTCCGTGGTCTGGGACGAGGCCGAAAACCGGCTGCACGCGCAGAAGGCCCTGATGGCCTGGCTGATGCACCGCTCCGGCCTGGCTGTTGTTGACGGGCTCGCGCCGGTTGATGGCCTGGCGCCGGTTGATGGCCTGGCACCGGTGAACGGGCTGGGCTGATGTCCGTCCAGCCCGCCTCCCAGGGGGCCAGCCCGGCCACCAAGACGGCCCGGCAGGCCCGGATCACCGCGATCCTGACCGGCGAGTCCGTCCGCTCGCAGGCCGAGCTGGCCGCGCTGCTCGCGGACGACGGCGTCCAGGTCACCCAGGCCACGCTGTCCCGCGACCTCGTGGAGCTCGGCGCCGTCCGGGTCCGCGGCAAGGAAGGCGTGCTGGTCTATGCGGTGCCGGGGGAGGGCGGCGAACGCGGCGCCAAGAGCGGGGTGACCCAGGAAATCCTTGACGCCCGGCTCGCCCGGCTTTGCGGCGAACTGCTGGTCACGGCCGAGGCCTCCGCGAACCTGGTGGTGCTCCGGACCCCGCCGGGCGCGGCGAACTTCCTGGCCCTCGCGATCGACCACTCGGTGATGCCCTCGATCCTCGGCACCATCGCCGGGGACGACACCGTGCTGCTGGTCACCCGCGACCCGGCCGGCGGCGCCGCCCTCGCCGCCCGCTTCCTGCAACTGGCCGAAGAAGCCGGCCAGTGAGACCTACCCGTGAACTTTCACCAGACAACCCCAAGAACCCAACAACTAAGGAGCATTTGAAGTGACTGAGCGTATTGTGCTGGCCTACTCCGGTGGCCTGGATACATCCGTAGCCATCGGCTGGATCGGTGAAGCGACCGGCGCCGAGGTCATTGCCGTGGCGGTCGACGTCGGACAGGGCGGCGAGTCGCTGGAGACCATCCGCCAGCGCGCCCTCGGCTGCGGCGCCGTCGAAGCCTACGTGGCCGACGCGTCGGACGAGTTCGCCAACGAGTACTGCGTCCCCACCCTGAAGGCCAACGCCCTCTACCAGGGCCACTACCCGCTGGTCTCCGCGATCTCCCGCCCGGTGATCGTCAAGCACCTGGTCAAGGCCGCCCGCGAATTCGGCGCCACCACCGTCGCCCACGGCTGCACCGGCAAGGGCAACGACCAGGTCCGCTTCGAGGTCGGCATCCAGACCCTCGGCCCCGACCTGAAGTGCATCGCCCCGGTCCGCGACCTGGCCCTGACCCGCGACAAGGCCATCGCCTTCGCCGAGGAAAAGGGACTCCCGATCGAGACCACCAAGAAGAACCCGTACTCGATCGACCAGAACGTCTGGGGCCGCGCCGTTGAAACCGGCTACCTCGAAGACATCTGGAACGCGCCCACCAAGGACATCTACGACTACACCGCCACCCCGGAATTCCCGCCGGCCCCGGACGAAGTCACCATCTCCTTCGAAGCCGGCGTGCCGGTTGCGATCGACGGCGTCAAGGTCACCCCGCTGCAGGCCATCAAGGAACTGAACCGCCGTGCCGGCGCCCAGGGCGTCGGCCGGATCGACGTCGTCGAGGACCGCCTCGTCGGCATCAAATCCCGCGAAATCTACGAGGCACCGGGCGCGATGGCGCTGATCACCGCGCACAAGCACCTCGAAGACATCACCGTCGAGCGCGAGCAGGCCCGCTTCAAGGCCACCGTCGGCCAGCGCTGGGCCGAGCTGGTCTACGACGGCCAGTGGTTCTCCCCGCTCAAGCGCTCCCTGGACGCCTTCATCGAGGACACCCAGAAGTACGTCACCGGCGACATCCGGATGACCCTGCACGGCGGCCAGGCAGTCGTGAACGGCCGCCGCTCCGGGACCTCGCTCTACGACTTCGACCTCGCCACCTACGACACCGGCGACACCTTCGACCAGTCGATGGCACGCGGCTTCATCGAGCTGTGGGGCATGTCCGCCAAGGTCGCCTCCGGCCGTGACATCCGCGTCGCAGGAAAGTAGCCCCGGTGGCTGAGTCTGAAACCACCAAGGCTGGGGGGCGCTCGGGGACCAATCAGGGCGCGCTGTGGGGAGGCCGGTTCGCCGGCGGCCCCGCGGACGCCCTCGCCGCACTGAGCAAGTCCACGGACTTTGACTGGCGGCTGGCCCGCTACGACATTGCCGGATCCAAGGCGCACGCCCGCGTGCTGCACAAGGCCGGCCTGCTCGACGACGCCGAGCTCGCGGGCATGCTCGACGCGTTGGACCGGCTGGACGCCGACGTCGCCTCCGGGGCCTACGCGCCCGCCGAGTCCGATGAGGACGTGCACGGTTCGCTGGAACGCGGCCTGATCGAGCGCGCCGGCACCCAGCTGGGCGGCAAGCTCCGCGCCGGCCGGTCCCGGAACGACCAGGTGGCGACGCTGGGCCGGATGTTCCTGCGCGACCACGCCCGGATCATCGCCCGCGGCGTGCTCGCCACGATCGACGCGCTGGTGGACCAGGCCAAGGCGCACCGGGGCGTAGCCATGCCGGGCCGCACCCACCTCCAGCACGCCCAGCCGGTGCTGCTCAGCCACCACCTGCTGGCGCACGCCTGGGCGCTGCTGCGAGATGTGCAGCGGCTGGCCGACTGGGACAAACGCGCCGCCGTCTCACCCTACGGCTCCGGCGCCCTCGCCGGCTCCTCGCTGGGCCTGGACCCGGAGGCGGTCGCTGCGGACCTTGGCTTCGACTCGGCAACGCACAACTCGATCGACGGCACCGCCTCCCGCGACGTCTTCGCCGAGTTCGCCTGGGTCTGCGCCATGATCGGCGTGGACCTGTCCCGGGTGTCGGAGGAGGTGATCCTGTGGGCCACCAAGGAGTTCTCCTTTGTGACGCTGCACGATTCCTACTCCACCGGTTCCTCGATCATGCCGCAGAAGAAGAACCCGGACGTGGCCGAGCTGGCACGCGGCAAGGCGGGCCGGCTGATCGGCGACCTGACCGGACTGCTCGCCACGCTCAAGGGCCTGCCGCTCGCGTACAACCGCGACCTGCAGGAGGACAAGGAACCGGTCTTCGACGCCACCGACACCCTGGAGCTGCTGCTCCCGGCCGTCTCCGGCATGATCGCGACACTGAAGTTCAATACCGGGCGGATGGAATCCCTGGCACCCCAGGGCTTCGCGCTGGCCACGGACATCGCCGAATGGCTGGTCCGGCAGGGCGTGCCGTTCCGCGAGGCGCATGAGCTCTCCGGCGCCGCGGTGAAGCAGGCCGAAAGCCGCGACGTCGAACTCTGGGACCTGACGGACGAGGAATACGCCGCCATCTCGGAGCACCTGACCCCGGAGGTTCGCACGGTGCTCTCCACCGAGGGTTCGCTGAACAGCCGGAACTCCCAGGGCGGCACCGCGCCGGCCGCCGTCGAACGCCAGTTGCAGGCGCTTGCGGCGGAGCTTGAGGGCGTCCGCGCGTACGCCGGCTAACAACCAGACGCTCCCTCACCTCCGGTGGCATTTTCACCGACGCTCCCGCAGATCCGGTGGCACTCCTGCCGACGCTCGCGCACCGATCGAGGGAGCGTTGGTGGGTTTCCTGCCAAAGGTGAGGGAGCGTTGGTGGGTTTCCTGCCAAAGGTGAGGGAGCGTTGGTGGGTTTCCTGCCAAAGGTGAGGGAGCGTTGGTGGGTCCGGCTAGCATTGCGGAATGAGCGAATCGTTCCGCCACCTCCTGCGCGGCCTGCCAGATTTCCCCGAGCACCTGCCGGAGTTCAACCCCGAGCGCGCCCCGGCGGACCCGGCCGAGCTCTTCCACCAATGGCTCGCCGAGGCCCTGGCCGCCGGAGTGCCCCAACCGAACGCCTTCAGCCTGGCCACTGCGGATGAGCGCGGCCGGCCGTCCTCGCGGATGCTGATCCTCAAGGACATCGACGACGCCGGCTGGCACTTCGCCACCTCCCGCCAGTCGCGCAAGGGGCAGGAGCTGGCGGCCAACCCGCATGCTGCGCTGAATTTCTTCTGGCAGCAGCAGGGCCGCCAGATCCGCGTGGCCGGCGACGTTGTCGAACTTTCCGCGGACGCCTCGGAGGCCGACTGGCAGGCCCGGCCCGGCGCCGACGGCAGCGACAACCCGAGCTGGCAGCTGTACGCGCTGCGTCCCCGCGAACTCGAATTCTGGCAGGCACGGCACGACCGACGGCACATCCGGCACCGCTACGGGCCGCGCCGGGACGTTGCAGGAGAGGCGCAACCCGGTTAGCCGCGATTAATCCGGCAGCTCCGTTAGGATGGGCGCCATGACTTCTATCGCCCCTGAAACCTTGTTGGAGGAACTCCGCTGCGCCGCCGACGTCGTGACCGGAATCGCCGCCAACTTCGATGACCACGACGTCGTGGCCGCGTCGGAACTGCCTGGCTGGACCCGGGGGCACGTGCTGGCCCACGTGTGCGGCATCGCCAACGCCATGGCCCGCCAGGTCGAATACGCCGCCCGCGGCGAGACCGTCGAGCTTTACGACGGCGGCTACGAGGGACGCAACCAGGCCATCGAACTCAGCGCCGGCCACAGTGCTGACCAGCACCGGGCTTCCCTGGCCGCCGCCCTCGGAAGGGCGCTGGACGCGTTCGCCGCGCTGGATGAGGCAGGCTGGCAGGCGCCCGTCACGTTCCGTAACGGTGTCGTGTACGACGGCGGCCTGGCGCTCTGGCGCGAACTCACGATCCACGCCACCGACCTCGGCACCGGCCGCGGCCCGGAAACCTGGAGTCGGCCGTTCTGCGAGCAGCTCTTCGATTTCCTGGCGGCCCGCGTGCCCGAGGGCGAGCGGTTTGTGCTGCAGCCGCTCGGGCTGCCCTCGGTCGCACTGGGCGCCGCCGGCGGACGCTCCACCGCGATCAACGGTATGCTCACCGACATCGCGGCGTGGCTGGCCGGCCGCACCCCCACCCTGGGAAGCCTGCGCGCCACGGCTGCGGCCGACGGCGTGGAGCTGCCCGCGCTGCTGCCGTGGCCCGCTGGCGTCCCGGTGACGAACTAGGCCCCAGGCGACCGGGGCACGGCGGACCGGATCCCGGCGGACCGGATCCCGGCGTACCGGGCCGGCGGAACTAGGCCCGCACCGCCAGGGCCAGCTGATCTTCGCGTTCCAGCAGGCTTTCCTTGATGGCGAGTCCCCAGCGGAAGCCGCCCAGGCTCCCGTCCGTGCGGACCACCCGGTGGCACGGCACGAACAGGGCGGCAGCATTGAAGGCACACGCGCTGGCGGCCGCCCGGACGGCCTTGGCGTTGCCGGAGAGTTCCGCGTATTCGGTGTACGTCACAGGCTGTCCGGGGGGCACGGTCCGGAGCATATCCCAGGCATGGCTGCGGAACGGCCCCGATTTCTGCAGCACCGGCACCGCCATGGCTGCTGCCGGATGGCCGGCATAGAACTCCTCGACGGCGGCCGAGATGCTGCCCAGGTCCGGGGCCGGGTCGTAGCCGCCCGGCAGCAGGTCCGGGTGGATCTGCCCGGTCAGTTCGCCGGGGACAGCAGTCCAGCCCGAGGCCAGGACCGCGCCGTCCCGGGCGATGATGGTGAAGGGGCCATCCGGGGTGGCCATGGTCAAAAGCTGGGCGTTCATGTCGTCACTTTCTTCGAAGCTGGTGTCTTGGACCGGCTGAGCCGGGTCCGGCTGGTGCCGGGGCGGGGCGGCCTGGTCCGGGCACCGGACTGGGCCGCTGCGGCCGCGCGCCACAGATGCATGGTGGCGTAGGAGCGCCACGGGCTGAGCTCCCGGAAATCGGCGGAGAGCGGGCCGGAAGAGGACAGTTCATTGGGCGACCCGGCGGCCGGTCCGGCTGCGGCGGCCGGCCCGGTTGCGGCGGCTCCAGCCGGGTCGTGCGCCAGGGAGCGGATGCCGTTGCGGACCGCCGCGTCGTTGGCCAGGAACACGTCCGGGGCGCCGATAACGCGCATCGCGAGGTACCCCACGGTCCACGGTCCGACGCCGGGCAGCGGCAGGAGCTTCGCCTGCAGCCCGGCCAGGTCGTCGCCGTAGCCGAAATCAAGCTCGCCCGAGGCCATCGCGGCGGCGGCGCCCCGGATCGAGTCGATGCGGCGCTGCGGTCCGCGCAGCAGCCGGAACCCGGTATCCGCGATTTCGGCCGGGGTCGGAAAGAGGCGGTGCAGGCCATCCGCCGCAACCACACTTTCGCTGCCGCACGCGGACAGCTGCACCAACGCAGTCCTCGCCGCCGCCACGGTGATCTGCTGTCCGATCATGGCCCGGATCAGCAGCTCCTGCGGATCCACCGCGCCGGGCATCCGCATCCCGGGCGCGGCCGCGGCGCTGGCCGCCAGCCTTGGGTCGCCGGCGAGGGCCGTGTCGATGGCGACCGGGTCGGCGTCGAGGTCCAACAGCCGGCGGACGCGGGACAGCAAGGAAGCCAGGTCCCGCAGGTCTACGGCACCGATGGTCAGTTTCATCGGCCGTCCCGGGGCGTCGACATCGAAGTCCACCCGGAACCGGGCGTCGCCGTGGGCCAGCCGCAGCGTCCGGGCATAGGATGTGGGGCTTCCCGCCTCTATTCCCGGGATGGCACGGACGGCCAGGAAGTCAAAGACGCCCGGATCGAAGGGGTCCCGGTAGGGAAGGTTCAACGTCAGGGCTGTGGAGGACATCGCTGTCCGGGCCGGTCCATGCGGGTGGCGTGCCGTGGCCCGCAGCGCCGAGGGGGTCATGGCGAAGACCTCGGCGATGGTTTCGTTGAACTGGCGGACGCTGCTGAATCCCGCGGCGAAGGCGATGTCGGCGGCCTTCATTGGGGTGGAGACCAGCAGCGTCCTGGCCGTCTGGGCCCGGCTGGCCCGGGCCAGCGAGAGCGGGCCGGCGCCGAGTTCGTGGCTGAGGATGCGGTTGAGCTGGCGGGAGGAGTAGCCCAGCCGGGAGGCAAGCCCCTCCACGCCGTCGCGGTTGATCACGCCGTCGTTGATCAGCCGCATCGCCCGGCCCGCGACGTCGGAGCGGACATTCCATGCCGGGGTGCCCGGCACCGCCTCCGGCAGGCAGCGCTTGCAGGCCCGGTAGCCTGCGTCGTGCGCGGCGGCCGATGTTTCATAAAAGGTCACGTTCCCCGCCTTCGGGGTCCGCGCCGGGCACGATGGCCGGCAGTAGATGCCGGTGGTGCGGACAGCGGTGTAGAACTGCCCGTCGAAACGCGGATCCCGGGCATCGATTGCCCGGTAGCGCTGCCAAAAGTCCATGGCTCCATCCTGCCAGCCGGCGCCGGCCCGTGCTAGCGGAAATCGGACACCGCCGTCCGGCCCTCCTGCCGGCGGGATGGACCGGGGCCGGATTTGTTAAAGTCGGGGAATGGATTCCCCCAGGACGCCCGGCACACTGCGTGAGCTGCTGTCGGCCGATGCGCGGACTGTTGCGCCGCTGCTGCTGGGCGCCGTGCTGACGCACAGCAGCCATGCCGGGCCTGTGGCCGTCCGGATCACCGAGGTGGAAGCGTATTTGGGCCCGGAAGACTCACTCCACCCGGATCCCGGCTCACACACGTTCCGCGGACAGACCCGGCGGAACGCGCCGATGTTCGGCCCGGCCGGACACCTCTACGTGTACTTCACCTACGGCATGCATCACTGCGCCAACATCGTCTGCGGCCCCGAGGGCGTGGCGTCCGCCCTGCTGCTGCGCGCCGGCGAGGTCATCGCCGGGGAAGAGCTTGCCCTCGCGCGGCGGCCGACGTCGAAAGCGGCCAAAGACCTGGCCAGCGGCCCGGCGCGCTTTGCCACTGCGCTGGGACTGACGACGGCGGACAGCGGCCGCGACGCGCTTAGCGCACCGTTCCGGCTCGAGTTGCCGGCTGTCCCTGCGGCGGAGGTCAGCTCCGGGCCGAGGGTGGGTGTCTCCGGCGCCGGCGGCACCGACGACTACCCGTGGCGCTTCTGGGTCACCGGTGACCCGACCGTCTCGCGCTACAAGGCCGCCAAGGCACGGCCGGCGTAGCGGCCGGCCGGGCCGCTGGCGCCGGCGTCCGCTTGCTACCGCCCGGTAAGGTTGATGGGTGAAACAAAGCCGGCACGACCCGACCCAGACAACCCGCACCCCGGTGGCTGAGCTCATTTCCCGCCTGTGCGCCACCGTCCCGGACTACCCCCAACCGGGAATCGTGTTTAAAGACCTGACCCCGGTCTTCGCTGACGGCGCCGCGCTTAAAGCGGTGGTCGATGCGCTGGTGGAACCTTTCCGCGGCCGGTTCGACGCCGTTGCCGGCGTGGAGGCGCGCGGCTTCCTGCTCGCCGCAGCAGCCGCCTACGCCACGGACACCGGCGTCATCACCGTCCGCAAGGCCGGCAAGCTGCCCCGCGAGGTGGTCTCCGAGGACTATTCGCTGGAGTACGGCACGGCCACCCTGGAACTGCATACCGGGGACCTGCCACCGGGGGCCCGGGTGCTGATCCTCGACGATGTCCTTGCCACCGGCGGCACCCTGGGCGCAGCCGCGCGGCTGTTCGAACGCTGCGGTGTCGAGGTGGCCGGCGTCGGCGTCGTAATGGAGCTGGGTGGCCTGAAAGGCCGGGACGCACTGGGCGGGCACCGCGTGCACTCCCTCCTGGACCTGTAGGGGGAGGGCCGCTCCGGAGACCCTGCCGGCCCGGGAACCCCCGGCGGCGTCGGTAGAATGCCGGTCAAAATGCGCGGCCTGAAGAGCCCAGAAGAAATCCGACATATTTCGGGAGTATCGGGCGAAATGGTTGTAAAATGGTTGGTCTGTCTTTTTCGATAGGGGAACGTTCGATGCATGACGCTGATTTGGCCCATGAACGCGACTATGTGGCGGGACTGTATGCCCGGCTGGATGAGCTGCGGGCGGAGAAGCGCGCCCAGCTGGCGCAGGTCCGCCGCGCCGGTGCCGTGGGCACCATGCAGAACGTCTCCGAGCGGGACGCCTTCGCCGCACTTTACGAGGACCGCCTCGCGCAACTCGACGCCGTCGATGACCGGCTGGTGTTCGGCCGCCTTGACCTCGACTCCGGGGAAGCCCAGTACATCGGCCGCATCGGCCTGACCACGGAGGACCTACAGCGCCTCATGGTGGACTGGCGGGCGCCCGAAGCCGGCCACTTCTACCAGGCCACCGCCTTCGACCGGCAGGGCGTCCGCCGCCGCCGGCACCTGATCCTGCAGGGCCGAGAGGTCAAGGCGATCGAAGACGACGTGCTCGACGCCGACATGCTGGCGGACAACGACTCCCTACAAGGCGAAGGTGCGCTGCTTGCGGCGCTGAACTCCAAGCGCACGGGCCGGATGTCGGACATCGTCGGCACCATCCAGTCCGAACAGGACCGGATTATCCGCTCGTCCATCTCCGGTGCCCTGGTGGTCCAGGGCGGTCCTGGAACGGGCAAGACTGCCGTCGCCCTGCACCGTGCCGCCTATCTGCTCTACACGCACCGCGAGCGGCTCAAGACCGCCGGCGTGCTGCTGGTGGGCCCGTCGTCGTCGTTCATGAACTACATCGAGCGGGTGCTGCCGTCGCTGGGGGAGACCGGCGTGGTGATGGCCAGCCTGGGACGGCTGATGCCGGGCATCCACGCCGTCGCCGAGGACGACTCCGACGTTGCCGCCATCAAGGGCCGGCTCGACATGGCGGAGGTGGTTGCGAACGCCGTCGCCAACCGGCAGCGCCTCCCGGCTGAGAACCGTATCCTCGAAGTGGATGGCCGCAAATTGGTGCTGACGCCCCGACAGGTCCGCCGCGCGCGGGAAAAGGCGCGCGCCACGGGGAAACCGCACAACGAGGCCCGCGTTTCCTTCGTCAAGATCCTGCTGCGCGAACTGACCGAGCAGATGACCGAACTGGTCGAGGCCGGCAGCATCGGCAATAACGCCGACCGCTCCTACCTCGCCGAGGACGTCCGTTCTGCGCGGGACGTCCGGGTCGCCCTGAACCTGTGCTGGATGCCGATGACTCCGGAAAAGCTGGTGGGGGAGCTCCTGAGCAAGCCCGCCATCCTGGCGGCCTGCACCCCGGACCTCAACGCGGCCGAGCGGGCACTGCTGCTCCGCCCGGCGGGGTCGCCGTGGACCGAGTCCGATATCCCGTTGCTGGACGAGGCCGCCGAATTGCTCGGCGACCTCGATCCGGCCGCCGGCCGGGGCCTGGCCCAGCAGGAGCACGACCGGGCCCGAGACCTGGCCAACGCCAAGCAGACCCTGGTCAACATGGAAACCGCCGGCGTGGATGTGCTTATGTCGGCCGAAGAACTGGTGGACCAGAACCAGGAACGCGAAGCGCGGCAGACCGCGGCGGAACGCGCCACGAGCGACCGCACCTGGGCGTTCGGCCACATTGTGGTGGACGAGGCGCAGGAGCTCTCGCCCATGCAATGGCGGCTGCTGGTCCGGCGCTGCCCGCTGAAGTCGTTCACGATCGTCGGCGACATCGCCCAGACAAGCTCGGTGGCCGGGGCGAAATCCTGGCAGAGCGCCCTGGCCCCGATGTTCGGCGACCGCTGGCAGCTTGAAGAGCTCACCGTCAATTACCGCACGCCATCGCAAATCGCCGAGGCGGCGGCGCGGATGGCCAACGCCGCCGGACTGGTCGTCTCCGCGCCCAAGGCGGTCCGTGAAGGGCGCTGGTCGCCGGTGATCGACCGGGTCGAACCCGGTGCGATCGTCGGCAAGCTCCTTGAGGTTCTTCCCGACGAGCTGGACGCGCTCGACGGCGGTTTGCTGGCTGTGATTGCCGACGGCGGGCTGCTGCCCGAGGCCACCGCCGCGTTGAGGGCGGCCTACGGCCACCGCGTCGGCACCGGCGCCGGCAGCTACGCGCAGGACATTGTCGTGATCAGTCCGCGCGAGGCCAAGGGCCTGGAGTTTGACGGCGTTGTGGTGCTGGAACCGTCCGCGATGCTCAACCATGAGCACGGCCGGGTGGGGGACCTGTACGTCGCGATGACCCGCCCCACGCAGCGCCTGCGGCTCATCGCGGCCGCCGCGGTGCCGGCCGGCATCGAGGAGTAGGGCCCGGCATCCCGGGGCGGCCCCCGCCGCCTCGGGGTGCAGCGGCTGCGCTTGGCCGTCCTGTCACGCCTGCGCCGCCGCGGGCCGGAGCGTAGCCTTCACGTGCCGGTCCGGGGCCGTACGGCCCCGGCGATCCTGCTAACTTAGATTCCGTGTCCCAGCTAAATGATCTTCAGTCCCAGCAGAACGACCCCGGCTTCGCCAACATCTGGCAGGAGCTGAAATGGCGCGGCCTTGTTCACGTTTCGACGGATGAGGCGGAGCTGGAGAACCTGCTCGCGGGCGCCCCCGCAACGTACTACTGCGGCTTCGACCCCACCGCGCCCAGCCTGCACCTGGGCAACCTCGTGCAGCTGCTGTTGATGCGCCGGCTGCAGCTGGCCGGGCATAAGCCCCTCGGCCTGGTGGGAGGTTCCACCGGGCTGATCGGGGATCCCCGGCAGACCGCCGAGCGTGTGCTCAATACTCCGGAGACGGTGGCCGAGTGGGTCGGCCGGCTGCAGGGCCAGGTCCAGCGATTCCTCAGCTTCGAGGGCGACAACGCGGCTCGGATGGTCAATAACCTCGACTGGACCGCGCCGCTGAGCGCCATCGATTTCCTGCGCGGCATCGGCAAACACTTCCGTGTCGGCACGATGATCAAGAAAGACATCGTTGCCACCAGGCTGAACTCGGACGAGGGGATCAGCTACACAGAGTTCAGCTACCAGATCCTGCAGGGCATGGACTACCTGCAGTTGTTCCGCGACTACGGCTGCGTGTTGCAGACCGGCGGCTCGGACCAGTGGGGAAACCTCACCAGCGGCACCGACCTGATCCGCAAGGTGGAGGGTAAGCACGTGCACGCCCTGGGCACGCCGCTGATCACGAACGCCGACGGCACCAAATTCGGCAAGAGCGAGGGCAACGCCATCTGGCTGGACGCGGAGATGTGCAGCCCGTACGCGTTCTACCAGTTCTGGCTCAATACAGCCGACGCTGACGTCGCGGCGCGGCTCAAGGTGTTCACTTTCCTTGGCCGCGCCGAAATTGAGGCGCTCGAAGCCTCGGTTGCAGAACGTCCCTTCGCCCGCGAAGGGCAGCGGAAACTTGCCTACGAGGTGACGTCCCTGGTGCACGGCGTGGAGGCCACGGAGAAAGTCATTGCCGCCTCGGCTGCCGTGTTCGGCGGCGGGGACCTGGCGGGCCTCGATGCCGAGAGCCTCCAGGCCGCGACGGCCGAACTGCCCTCAGCCACTGTGGATCCTTCCGGGCTGGGCATCATCGACCTGCTCGTGGCGACCGGGCTGTCCGAGAGCAAGTCCGCGGCCCGGCGGACCGTGGGGGAGGGCGGGGCCTATGTGAATAACACCAAGGTCTCCGACCCGGACGCGGTCATCGCTCCCGCGGAGCTCCTGCACGGCCGCTACCTTCTGCTGCGCCGCGGCAAGAAGAACCTGGCCACCGTGGAGGTCACCGGCGCTTAGTCGTTGCCTTCGGGCTCCCTGTTCCGCAGGATTCCGGGAGCGCGGCCGGTTTTTGGTGCACCGCAGGGCCTGTTTCCGCATGCTCCCCTCCGTACGATTTGCACGGGCGGAGGGGAGCATGTATTGTTTTCTGAGTCGCCGCCGCTGAGTGGTGACAAACCCCCAACAAAGAGAAGCAATTCTTCCTGCGCAGGGCGTGGGAAATCGAAATTGCTTCGTATTTTGCTGGGCAGGATTCTATCCTGCAAGGTGAATTCCGGGAAAACAACGGATTTGCAAAGCGGAATTGAATGAAATAATATAGAAACATCGCGGCAAAGAAAAGCGAAAGAAGTAAATTCCATTCGGTTGGATTTCTACGCCAAGTATTTGAACGTGTCTGTTGTTTGAGAACTCAATAGTGTGCCAAGTTTGTTGATACCAATTTATTGTAATGGATTGGTTGTTTTGCCGGGCCTGCCACCCCGTGGTTGGGTCTGGTTTTTACAGCTGGTTTCAAATTTTGTGCAGTGCGTTGTTCCCGTTTTCCCGGGGGTGCGTGCTGTGTCTGTTCTTCAACGGAGAGTTTGATCCTGGCTCAGGATGAACGCTGGCGGCGTGCTTAACACATGCAAGTCGAACGATGATCCGGTGCTTGCACCGGGGATTAGTGGCGAACGGGTGAGTAACACGTGAGTAACCTGCCCTTAACTCTGGGATAAGCCTGGGAAACTGGGTCTAATACCGGATATGACTCCTCATCGCATGGTGGGGGGTGGAAAGCTTTTTGTGGTTTTGGATGGACTCGCGGCCTATCAGCTTGTTGGTGAGGTAATGGCTCACCAAGGCGACGACGGGTAGCCGGCCTGAGAGGGTGACCGGCCACACTGGGACTGAGACACGGCCCAGACTCCTACGGGAGGCAGCAGTGGGGAATATTGCACAATGGGCGCAAGCCTGATGCAGCGACGCCGCGTGAGGGATGACGGCCTTCGGGTTGTAAACCTCTTTCAGTAGGGAAGAAGCGAAAGTGACGGTACCTGCAGAAGAAGCGCCGGCTAACTACGTGCCAGCAGCCGCGGTAATACGTAGGGCGCAAGCGTTATCCGGAATTATTGGGCGTAAAGAGCTCGTAGGCGGTTTGTCGCGTCTGCCGTGAAAGTCCGGGGCTCAACTCCGGATCTGCGGTGGGTACGGGCAGACTAGAGTGATGTAGGGGAGACTGGAATTCCTGGTGTAGCGGTGAAATGCGCAGATATCAGGAGGAACACCGATGGCGAAGGCAGGTCTCTGGGCATTAACTGACGCTGAGGAGCGAAAGCATGGGGAGCGAACAGGATTAGATACCCTGGTAGTCCATGCCGTAAACGTTGGGCACTAGGTGTGGGGGACATTCCACGTTTTCCGCGCCGTAGCTAACGCATTAAGTGCCCCGCCTGGGGAGTACGGCCGCAAGGCTAAAACTCAAAGGAATTGACGGGGGCCCGCACAAGCGGCGGAGCATGCGGATTAATTCGATGCAACGCGAAGAACCTTACCAAGGCTTGACATGAACCGGTAAGACCTGGAAACAGGTCCCCCACTTGTGGCCGGTTTACAGGTGGTGCATGGTTGTCGTCAGCTCGTGTCGTGAGATGTTGGGTTAAGTCCCGCAACGAGCGCAACCCTCGTTCCATGTTGCCAGCGCGTTATGGCGGGGACTCATGGGAGACTGCCGGGGTCAACTCGGAGGAAGGTGGGGACGACGTCAAATCATCATGCCCCTTATGTCTTGGGCTTCACGCATGCTACAATGGCCGGTACAAAGGGTTGCGATACTGTGAGGTGGAGCTAATCCCAAAAAGCCGGTCTCAGTTCGGATTGGGGTCTGCAACTCGACCCCATGAAGTCGGAGTCGCTAGTAATCGCAGATCAGCAACGCTGCGGTGAATACGTTCCCGGGCCTTGTACACACCGCCCGTCAAGTCACGAAAGTTGGTAACACCCGAAGCCGGTGGCCTAACCCCTTGTGGGAGGGAGCTGTCGAAGGTGGGACTGGCGATTGGGACTAAGTCGTAACAAGGTAGCCGTACCGGAAGGTGCGGCTGGATCACCTCCTTTCTAAGGAGCACCTACAACAACCCCGCCGAGCCACTGTGTTTGTGTGGTGGTGTTGTCAGGAGTAACGCCCGTTGCGCAGACGTTTGTTCTGCGGCGGGTGCTCACGGGTGGAATATCAACGGATAGCGGCCGCATGGTTTTGTCCTTGCCCAGTACGGATGCGCAGTTCCTTTGTGGATTGAGTGGTCCTGGAACGGCGGGGGCGGGGTTGGTGCGGTTTCGTGTTTGGCACACTGTTGGGTCCTGAGACAACAGGACCATGGCCGGTGGCCCGGGTGTCTTCCTTTGGGAGGGTGTTTCGGGGTGCGGGGTGTGGGACTTGTGTTTCTGGTTTCCCGGCTGCGACGTTTCGTGCACTGTTTGGGTGTGTGGGGTGTGTGGTACGGGGTTGTTGTTTGAGAACTACATAGTGGACGCGAGCATCTTTTATAAGAAGCAATTTCCAAGAATATGAACCTGGATCTGTCCTTGCGCCTTTGGGTGTGGGGGTGGTTTCTGTGGTTCTCTCGAAATTACTCCTTGATCTTTTGTGGTCAAGTTTTTAAGAGCACACGGTGGATGCCTTGGCATTAGGAGCCGAAGAAGGACGTAGGAATCTGCGATAAGCCTGGGGGAGTCGATAACCGGACTGTGATCCCAGGGTGTCCGAATGGGGAAACCCCGCCAGACGCGCGAGTGATCTGGTGACCCGCATCTGAACACATAGGGTGCGTGGAGGGAACGCGGGGAAGTGAAACATCTCAGTACCCGCAGGAAGAGAAAACAATAGTGATTCCGTTAGTAGTGGCGAGCGAACGCGGATCAGGCTAAACCGTTCCATGTGTGAATAGCCGGCGGGCGTTGCATGGTCGGGGTTGTGGGACTTTCCGTTCTGTCTCTGCCGGGACAGTGGGGTGTGATGTATGTGCATAGGTGAACGGTCTTGAAAGGCCGGCCAGAGAGGGTGTGAGTCCCGTAACCGAAATGTGGCATGCCGCCTGGGAAGTATCCCGAGTAGCACGGGGCCCGAGAAATCCCGTGTGAATCTGTCAGGACCACCTGATAAGCCTAAATACTCCCTAATGACCGATAGCGGACCAGTACCGTGAGGGAAAGGTGAAAAGTACCCCGGGAGGGGAGTGAAACAGTACCTGAAACCGTGTGCTTACAATCCGTCGGAGCCATCACAGCTTGCTGTGTTGTGGTGACGGCGTGCCTTTTGAAGAATGAGCCTGCGAGTTAGTGTTACGTCGCGAGGTTAACCCGTGTGGGGAAGCCGTAGCGAAAGCGAGTCTGAACAGGGCGTTGCAGTGGCGTGATCTAGACCCGAAGCGAAGTGATCTACCCATGGCCAGGTTGAAGCGACGGTAAGACGTCGTGGAGGACCGAACCCACTTCAGTTGAAAATGGAGGGGATGAGCTGTGGGTAGGGGTGAAAGGCCAATCAAACTTCGTGATAGCTGGTTCTCCCCGAAATGCATTTAGGTGCAGCGTTGCGTGTTTCTTACCGGAGGTAGAGCTACTGGATGGCTAATGGGCCCTACAAGGTTACTGACGTCAGCCAAACTCCGAATGCCGGTAAGTGAGAGCGCAGCAGTGAGACTGTGGGGGATAAGCTTCATAGTCGAGAGGGAAACAGCCCAGACCACCAACTAAGGCCCCTAAGCGTGTGCTAAGTGGGAAAGGATGTGGAGTTGCGAAGACAACCAGGAGGTTGGCTTAGAAGCAGCCATCCTTAAAAGAGTGCGTAATAGCTCACTGGTCAAGTGATTCCGCGCCGACAATGTAGCGGGGCTCAAGTACACCGCCGAAGTTGTGGCATTCAGATATGTGCTAAGCCCTTGTGGTTCAGGCGTCTGGATGGGTAGGGGAGCGTCGTGTGGGCGGTGAAGTCGCGGTGTAAACCAGCGGTGGAGCCTACACGAGTGAGAATGCAGGCATGAGTAGCGAAAGACGGGTGAGAAACCCGTCCGCCGAATGATCAAGGGTTCCAGGGTCAAGCTAATCTGCCCTGGGTAAGTCGGGACCTAAGGCGAGGCCGACAGGCGTAGTCGATGGACAACGGGTTGATATTCCCGTACCGGCGAAAAACCGCCCATGCTGAACAGGGGATACTAACCGCCCGAGACCTGCCCGACACCCCTTGTGGGTGGAGGGTTTTGGTGGAGCGCGGGACCGAAACCTGGGAGGCAAGCGTATTAACAGGTGTGACGCAGGAAGGTAGCCGGGCCGGGCGATGGTTGCCCCGGTCTAAGGATGTAGGGCGAACGGTAGGCAAATCCGCCGTTCATGATGCCTGAGACCCGATGGGACCCCCGTATGGGGGGATCCGGTGATCCTATGCTGCCGAGAAAAGCATCGACGCGAGGTTTTAGCCGCCCGTACCCCAAACCGACACAGGTGATCAGGTAGAGAATACTAAGGCGATCGAGAGAATTATGGTTAAGGAACTCGGCAAAATGCCCCCGTAACTTCGGGAGAAGGGGGGCCCCTATCGTGATGGACACGTGCTGTCCGGAGCGTGCAGGGGCCGCAGAGACCAGGGGGAAGCGACTGTTTACTAAAAACACAGGTCCGTGCGAAGTCGCAAGACGATGTATACGGACTGACTCCTGCCCGGTGCTGGAAGGTTAAGAGGACCGGTTAGCCGCAAGGCGAAGCTGAGAATTTAAGCCCCAGTAAACGGCGGTGGTAACTATAACCATCCTAAGGTAGCGAAATTCCTTGTCGGGTAAGTTCCGACCTGCACGAATGGAGTAACGACTTCCCCGCTGTCTCAACCATAAACTCGGCGAAATTGCAGTACGAGTAAAGATGCTCGTTACGCGCAGCAGGACGGAAAGACCCCGAGACCTTTACTATAGTTTGGTATTGGTGTTCGGAGTGGCTTGTGTAGGATAGGTGGGAGACGTTGAAGCCCGGACGCCAGTTCGGGTGGAGTCATCGTTGAAATACCACTCTGGTCACTTTGGACATCTAACTTCGGCCCGTAATCCGGGTCAGGGACAGTGCCTGATGGGTAGTTTAACTGGGGCGGTTGCCTCCTAAAAAGTAACGGAGGCGCCCAAAGGTTCCCTCAGCCTGGTTGGCAATCAGGTGTCGAGTGTAAGTGCACAAGGGAGCTTGACTGTGAGAGAGACATCTCGAGCAGGGACGAAAGTCGGGACTAGTGATCCGGCGGTACATTGTGGAATGGCCGTCGCTCAACGGATAAAAGGTACCTCGGGGATAACAGGCTGATCTTGCCCAAGAGTCCATATCGACGGCATGGTTTGGCACCTCGATGTCGGCTCGTCGCATCCTGGGGCTGGAGTAGGTCCCAAGGGTTGGGCTGTTCGCCCATTAAAGCGGTACGCGAGCTGGGTTTAGAACGTCGTGAGACAGTTCGGTCCCTATCCGCTGCGCGCGCAGGAAATTTGAGAAGGGCTGTCCTTAGTACGAGAGGACCGGGACGGACGAACCTCTGGTGTGTCAGTTGTACTGCCAAGTGCACCGCTGATTAGCTACGTTCGGATGGGATAACCGCTGAAAGCATCTAAGCGGGAAGCTCGCTTCGAGATGAGATTTCCATACACCTTGCGTGTGAGAGGCCCCCAGCCAGACCACTGGGTTGATAGGCCGGATGTGGAAGCGAGGACTAACGACTCGTGAAGCTGACCGGTACTAATAGGCCGATAACTTACACCACACACTCTTCTCCGTGAACGGATTCAAAAGACGTTCACACCATGAAGAAGGGTACAAAGAAACAAGACTGCTTGCGTCCACTATGTGGTTCCCAAACAACAAACCCGTTGTTCGGCGAACCAAAACAAACTGAATACAACACCACATGTTGTAACCACCAGATTTCCCACCCCAGGACCCTCACCGGCCCGGGGCGCGGAGCAAGGGTTACGGCGGTCATAGCGTGGGGGAAACGCCCGGTCCCATTCCGAACCCGGAAGCTAAGACCCACAGCGCCGATGGTACTGCACCCGGGAGGGTGTGGGAGAGTAGGTCACCGCCGGACAACCATTACAGCCAGGCCCCGACACCACGTGTCGGGGCCTGAGCCCTTTAACCCACAAAACCACCCGTCTCTCCGGGGGCTGAAACCGTTGTCTTGTGCGGGACGGCAAGCGTTTGCGTATGGCCGGCTGTGAGGCGTGCCACCGCGAGTGCTCAGGCGCCTTCTGCTGTTAGCCGGAGGCCAGCGTCTCGCCTAGAATTGGGGGAGATGTACGGACTTCGAAGCGCTTGATTTCGGGTTGCGTAGGGAACGAAACACGGAAACAGAGCGGCTGCGATTGCGCCAGTGGTCAGCTCATAACAGGAGGAATCCACCATGGCTGAGCACAACGACGGCAACCGCGGTAACGACCGCGGTAACTTCGGCGGGGGACGTAATTCCGGCGGCGGCGGATTCCGTAGGTCGAATAACTCTGGCGGTGATCCTCGTGGTTTCCGGACCAGGGATGACCGTTCGAGCGGGTCTGGGGCATCCGGTGAGCGTAAGCCGTTCAGTGGCGGTGACCGTGACCGTGACCGTAAGCCTTTTGGTGACCGTCCGTCCCGTGAGGGTGGTGAGCGTCGCAGCTTCGGCGGCGACCGTGACCGCAAGCCGTTCAGTGGCGGTGACCGTGACCGTAAGCCTTTTGGTGACCGTCCGTCGCGTGAGGGTGGTGAGCGTCGCAGCTTCGGCGGTGACCGTGACCGTAAGCCTTTTGGTGACCGTCCGTCGCGCGAGGGTGGTGAGCGTCGCAGCTTCGGCGGTGACCGTGACCGTAAGCCTTTTGGTGACCGTCCGTCGCGCGAGGGTGGTGAGCGTCGCAGCTTCGGCGGCGACCGTGACCGCAAGCCGTTCAGCGGTGGCGACCGTGACCGCAAGCCGTTCAGTGGCGGTGACCGTGACCGTAAGCCGTTTAGCGGCGGGGACAACCGCAAACCCTTCGGCAGCCGGGAGGACCGCCCTGCCCGTAGCTTCGACCGCGGCGAGGCGGGCCCCCGGCAGTTCGGTCGGGACCGCGCCGAAGACCGTCCGGCACGGGTGCCGAACGCCAAGGACCTTCGCAGCGCCAACCGCCCCGACCGTGAGCGTTCGCCACAGATCGACGAAGACGTCACCGGCAAAGAACTCGACCGCGCCACGCAGCACCAGATCAAGACGCTCGAGGAGAACAGCGCATCTTGGGTTGCGCGCCATCTCGTGATGGCCGGCCGCCTTCTCGACGAGGAACCGGAGCTTGCCTTCCAGCACGCCCTTGCCGCCAGCCGCCGCGGCGGCCGGCTCGCAGCCGTCCGCGAAGCGGTGGGCCTGACCGCCTACGCCGCGGGACACTACGGCGAGGCGCTGCGCGAATTCCGCACCTACCGGCGGATCAGCGGATCCAACATGCACCTGCCAGTGATGGCCGATTGCGAACGCGGTCTCGGACGCCCCGACCGCGCCCTTGACATGGCCCGCTCCGAAGAAGCCAAAGACCTCGACGCTCCAGGCAAGGTGGAACTGGCGATTGTAGCCGCCGGTGCCCGCACCGACCTCGGGCAACTTGAGGCCGCGGTCTCCGAGCTTGAAATTGCGCAGTTGGACATCAACCGGGCATTCTCCTACAGCCCGCGGCTATTCCGCGCCTACGCCGACGCCCTCACCGCGGCGGGCCGTGAGGCCGAGGCCGGGAAGTGGCAGCGCCAGGCCGTCGTCGCCGAGAACGCCCTGGGCCAGGGCGTAGACGAGGAACCCGACATCATTGACCTCGGCTGGGATGAGGAAGAAGAAGCCCGCGAGGAAGAGCAGCGCCGTCGCATCCTGCAGCAGCAGACCGCACAGCAGGCTGACGCCGCCGCCGGCGAGCCGGCGCCCCAGGCGGCCGGGGCTGCCGTCCTGGCCGGACTCCCGGATGCCGCGGCGGCACACTCCGCCGCGCACGACCTCGACGCCGGATCCGACGACGAAGAGCCGGACTTCTTCGAATCCGACGACGCCGAGTCCAATGAAGATTCACTCGAAGCCGACGAACTCGAAGCCGGCGAACCGGAAGCCGACGAACCGGAGGCCGGTGACGCCGCCCACGCGTCCGGCCAGCCGGAACGCGCCGAGGACTAGGCAGCCATGGCCGAAGCTGAGCTGATATCCCGGTTCGACGCGCTCCTGTCCGATTTGGACGGCGTCGTCTACGCGGGGCCGCAGGCCATTCCCGGCGCCGTGGAGTCGCTGCGCCGGCTCGCCGGCATCGGCGTCGGGCTGGGCTATGTGACAAACAACGCCTCCCGTTCACCCGCAGAGGTGGCGCAACACCTGCGCGAACTGGGCGCCCCGGCCGAGGACGACCAGGTGGTGAGCTCCTCCCAGGCCGCCGCCGAGCTGCTCGCTGCAAGGCTTCCGGCCGGTGCCCGCGTCCTGATCACCGGCGGCGACGCCTTGGCCCGCGAAATCGAACTCGTTGGATTGGTGCCGGTGCGCAGCGAGGCGGAGGACCCGGTCGCCGTCGTGCAGGGCTTCCACCCCGAGCTGGGTTGGAAAGACCTGGCCGAGGCGTCCTTCGTCGTCGCTGCAGGAGCCCTGTGGGTGGCCACCAACACGGACCAATCCATCCCGCAGGCACGGGGTATCGCCCCGGGCAACGGCACCCTCGTGGCAGCGGTCGCTGCCGCCACCGGCCAGACGCCGCTGGTCGCCGGAAAACCCGAGGCCCCGTTGTTCCACGCCGCGGCCAAGCGGCTCGCCGCCGACCGGCCCCTTGTCGTCGGCGACCGGCTGGACACGGACATCCTGGGCGGAAACAACGCCGGCTTCGCCACGGTGGCTGTGCTGACGGGCGTCGACACGCGGGAATCCATCCTCGCCGCCCGCAGCATGGAGCGACCGACTTACCTGATCAACGACCTCACCGACCTTTACCGCCCGTATCCGGCGGTGGAGTCCGACGGCGACGGGCGGTACCGCTGCGGTGCCGCCTCCGCCGTCGTGCGCGACAGCACGGTGCGGGTCAGCGGGGACCCCGCGGACCTCGACTCATGGCGGGCGGCCTGCGCCGCGTGGTGGGCCGCGCATCCCGAGACCACGTCCGCCGAGGCGCCGGGACTCGAGTGGCTGGATCACTAGACTGGAGAGTATGACCGAGCCTACCCCCGCCCACGAGGCGCCACCGGAGGACAACCAGGCCCGGATTGACTGGCCGGGGCCCCCAGGCGGCGCCGCCGTCGGGGACCCGGAGGTGGACGTGTTGGTGGAGCGACTCGCAACGCTGCCGGAGCTGCCGGTGGCAGCGCACGGCGATTTCTATGCCGGCCTGCACGACGACCTGGCGGACGCCCTGAATGAGGACGTCGCCGGTCGGCCCGCGGGGGGCAGCGCACAATGACCAGGCTCGACCAGGCCCTGGTCAGCCGCGGGCTGGCCAGGTCGCGGACCCATGCCGCTCGCCTGATTACCGAAGGAAAAGTCAGCTCCGGCGGCGAGGTGCTGGCCAAAGCCTCCCTGCAGATCCAGGAAAGCACCGCCCTGGCTGTCGCCGCGGGCAGCGAAGATGACTACGTCAGCCGCGCGGCGCACAAACTCGCCGGCGCCCTGGATGCCTTTCCCGCCGTCGAGGTCGCTGGCAAACGCTGCCTTGACGCCGGAGCCTCCACCGGCGGCTTCACCGAAGTGCTGCTGCGGCGCGGCGCCGGACATGTGGTCGCCGTCGACGTCGGGCACGACCAGCTGGTCCCGCAGATCCGCAATGACGCGCGGGTCTCGGTCCACGAGGGCCTCAACGTTCGCTACATAACGCCCGATATGATCGGTGGGCCGGCGGCGCTGACCGTGGCGGACCTGTCCTTTATTTCGCTGACCCTGGTGGTGGCACCGCTGGCGGCCTGCACCGAGCCGGGCGGCGACCTGGTCCTGATGGTCAAACCGCAATTCGAGATCGGCAAGGACCGGCTGGGCCGCACCGGGGTCGTCACCTCGGAACGGGAGCGCCGTATGGCCGTCGCCAAGGTGGCCTCCGCAGCGGTGGACGCAGGCCTTGACCTCGCCGGCTTGGCGCAGAGCCCGCTGCCCGGCCAGGACGGAAACGTCGAGTACTTCCTGTGGATAAAACGCGGGATCCGGACAGACCTGCCTAAGATCGAGGAACGGGACGCAGCCGTTGCTGCGTTACTCCGAACGATCTGGCCGTTGCCCTGAAAGCACAAGCAGCACGAGAAGCACGAGAAGGCGGAACCTGATGAGCAGGCGTGTCCTCATCCTTGCCCACACCGGCCGCGAGGAGTCCCTCACGGCCGCCTGGGAAGCGTGCGCCCAGCTGCATGCCTCCGGCATTGTCCCGGTGATGCAAAAATCGGAGCTCGGCGACATGGTCCGGTTCTTTGGCCGGCTGGACCAGCCGGTCGAGGTGCTGCACGACCACGTTAAACTGCCCGACGTCGAACTGGTCATGGTCCTTGGTGGCGACGGCACGATCCTGCGCGCCGCGGAATTGGTGCGCGAGGTGGACGTGCCGCTGCTCGGCGTCAACCTCGGCCACGTCGGCTTCCTCGCCGAAAGCGAGCGGGCGGACCTTGCCCAGACCGTCGAATGGATCGCCAGCCGCCAGTACACGGTGGAAGAGCGGATGACCATCGACGTGCAGGTGTGGGTCCGCGGGCAAAAGATCTGGCATACCTGGGCCCTCAACGAGGCGGCCATCGAGAAGGGCAACCGGGAACGGATGCTCGAAGTGGTCACCGAGGTCGACGAACGCCCGCTCACCTCCTTCGGCTGCGACGGCGTCGTCCTCGCCACCCCCACCGGTTCCACCGCCTACGCGTTCTCCGCCGGCGGGCCGGTGGTCTGGCCGGAGGTGGAGGCGCTGCTGATCGTGCCGATCAGTGCGCACGCGCTCTTCGCCAAGCCGCTGGTGGTCTCGCCCCGGTCCCGGCTCGCCGTCGAGATCCTGAACCGCACCGACGCCCAGGGGGTGCTCTGGTGCGATGGCCGGCGCTCGGTGGACCTGCCGCCCGGTGCCCGCGTGGAGGTGACCCGCTCGGCCACCCCGGTGCGCCTCGCCCGCACCCACCAGACCCCGTTCTCCGGTCGCCTGGTCCGCAAATTCGAACTGCCCATCCAGGGCTGGCGCGGCCCGGTGCCGCAAACCGACGCCATCCCCACCGGGCCCCTGCCGGTAGTGCGCACCCCGCGGCCGAGCCGGGTGCTCCCGGCACCCCGGCACGCAGGCCCCGGCGCACCAACCAATCCCTCGACTGCGAAGTGATCCATGCTTGAAGAACTGAGAATCCGCGACCTTGGCGTCATCACGGACGCGACGCTCCCACTGGGCCCCGGCCTGAGCGTGGTGACCGGTGAGACCGGTGCCGGCAAAACGATGGTGGTCACCGCCGTCGGGCTCCTGCTCGGCGCCAGGTCCGACGCCGGAGCTGTCCGCAGCGGCGCGAAGAGTGCCTCCGCCGAGGCCGTGCTGAAGCTCGACGCCGGGCACGCCGCGGTGACCCGGGCGCGCGAGGCCGGAGCCGAGGTCGAGGAGTTCGACGGCGGCGCCGAGCTGCTGCTCGCCCGCAGCGTCGGCGCCGACGGCCGCAGCCGCGCCTACCTCGGCGGCCGCTCCGCCCCGGTCGGCGTCCTCGCCGAGATCGGCGGGACGCTGGTGGTGGTCCACGGCCAATCGGACCAGATCCGGCTCAAGAGCCCGGTCGCCCAGCGCGAGGCCCTGGACAAGTTCGCGGGGGAGAGCCTGGGCGGCCCGCTGGCCGCCTACCAAGAGCTGCACGGGCATTGGAAAAACAGCCAGGCCGAGCTCGACGAGCTGCGCAGCGCCGCCCGCGAACGGCTGCGCGAAGCGGAATCCCTCGAGGCGGCCCTGGCCGAGATCGACGCCGTCGACCCGCAGCCGGGCGAAGACGAATCGCTCAAGGCGGAGGCCGTCAAACTCGCCAACGTCGAAGAGCTCCGGATCGCCGCCAGCACCGCGCATCAGGCCCTGATCTCGGAGGACTTCGGCGAGGAAGCCGACGCCACCACGCTGGTCGACGCGGCGAAGCGCACCCTCGAGCACGTCGCCGAACACGACGGGGAGCTGGGTTCGGCCGCCGGCCGGCTCGCGGAGGTGGGCTTCCTGCTCACCGACATCGCCGGGGAACTGGCCAGCTACCAGGCCTCCCTCGACACCGAAGGCCCGGAACGCCTCGCCGAGATCGAGGACCGCCGGGCCGCGCTGGCCAAGCTGGTGCGCAAGTATGCGCCCAGCATCGACGAGGTGCTGCTCTGGGCGGAGCAGGCACGGGCGCGCTATGACGAGCTGCAGGACGACTCAACGCGGATCGAGGCGCTGGAGGCGGACGTCGCCCGCTCCGAAGCCGGCCTCCGCAAGCAGGCCGCCACCATCAGCAAGATCCGCAAGAAGGCCGCCAAGGACCTCTCCGCCCGGGTCAGCGCGGAGCTCACCGCCTTGGCGATGGCCGACGCCACCCTGGTCATCAACGTCGAACCCGGTGAGCAGCTGGGCCCGTTCGGTACCGACGAAATCTCCTTCCTGCTGCAGCCCCACTCCGGCGCGCCGGCCCGGCAGCTCGGCAAGGGAGCCTCCGGCGGTGAACTTTCCCGAGTGATGCTCGCGATCGAGGTGGTGCTGGCCGCCGTCGACCCGGTGCCGACCTTTGTCTTCGACGAGGTCGACGCCGGCGTCGGCGGCCGCGCCGCCGTCGAAATCGGCCGCCGGCTGGCCATGCTCGCCCGGCATGTCCAGGTCCTCGTGGTCACCCACCTGCCACAGGTGGCGGCCTTCGCCGACCAGCACATCCGGGTCACCAAGACCTCGGTGCGCGGGGCCGACGGTGCGACGGCCACCGGGTTCACCTCCAGCGACGTCCAGCTGCTCGACGAGGCGGAACGGGTCCGCGAGCTGGCCCGCATGCTGGCCGGACAGGAAGACTCGGAATCGGCCCGGGCACACGCCCAGGAGCTGCTGGACGACGCCAAGCTGCTGCCGCAACGGTGACTTGGCCGACGTCGTGCCCGCCCTGGGATAACCATCACAGCGGCGTTTTACCGGCCCTAGGAAGACCGAATTGATGATAGGCTCAAATTCCGTGGTGCAGCGATCAAATTCCCGTGTAAATTCCCGGTTCCCGGGCTCGTCCAAGACGACCAAACACATCTTCGTAACCGGTGGTGTGGCGTCCTCGCTCGGTAAGGGACTGACGGCTTCGAGCCTCGGTCACCTCCTGCGGGCACGCGGCCTGTCTGTAACAATGCAAAAGCTCGATCCCTACCTGAACGTGGATCCGGGCACGATGAACCCCTTCCAGCACGGTGAAGTGTTCGTCACCGACGACGGCGCCGAGACGGACCTCGACGTCGGGCACTACGAGCGCTTCCTCGATGAGAACCTCGAAGGTTCGGCCAACGTCACGACCGGACAGGTCTACTCCACCGTCATCGCCAAGGAACGCCGCGGCGAATACCTCGGCGACACCGTCCAGGTCATCCCGCACATCACCGATGAAATCAAGCGCCGCATGCGGCTGCCCGCCGAGGGCAAGAACGCCCCGGACGTCATCATCACCGAAATCGGCGGCACCGTCGGCGACATCGAGTCGCAGCCCTTCCTGGAGTCCGCCCGCCAGGTGCGCCAAGACGTCGGCCGGAACAACGTTTTCTTCCTGCACGTCTCCCTGGTGCCGTACATCGGACCGTCGCAGGAGCTGAAGACCAAGCCGACGCAGCACTCCGTCGCCGCGCTGCGCTCCATTGGCATCCAGCCCGAGGCGATCGTCATCCGTTCGGACCGCGAAGTGCCGCAGGCGATGCGCGACAAGATCGGCCGCATGTGCGACGTCGACCTCGACGCCGTCATCGGCTGCCCCGACGCGCCGAGCATCTACGACATTCCCAAGACACTGCACTCCCAGGGCCTGGACTCCTACATCGTCCGTGCCCTCGACCTGCCGTTCAAGGATGTCGACTGGACCAGCTGGGACACGCTCCTGGAAGCTGTCCACAACCCCAAGCACGAGGTGGAAATCGCCCTCGTCGGCAAGTACATCGACCTGCCCGACGCCTACCTTTCGGTGACCGAAGCGCTGCGCGCCGGCGGCTTCGCGAACAACACCAAGGTCAAGATCCGCTGGGTGCCCTCCGATGAGTGCGACACCGAAGAAGGCGCGGTTAAGTCCCTGGCCGGCGTGGACGCGATCTGTGTTCCGGGCGGCTTCGGCATCCGCGGCCTGGAAGGCAAGCTCGGGGCCCTGAAGTACGCCCGCGAAACCAAACTCCCGGTCCTGGGCCTGTGCCTGGGCCTGCAGTGCATGGTGATCGAGTACGCCCGCAACGTCGTCGGCCTCGAAGGTGCATCCTCCTCCGAGTTCGAGCCGGACTCCAAGTACCCGGTCATCGCCACGATGGAAGAGCAGCTCGACATCGTCGAAGGCAAGGGTGACCTCGGCGGCACCATGCGCCTGGGCCTGTACGAAGCCAAGCTGGACGAGGGCTCCGTCGTGGCGGAGACCTACGGCGCCACCAAGGTCAGCGAACGCCACCGGCACCGCTACGAGGTCAACAACAAGTACCGCGACCAGATCGCCGCGCAGGGCCTCGTGTTCTCCGGAACCTCACCCGATGGCAAACTGGTCGAGTACGTCGAACTTCCCCGCGAAGTCCACCCGTACTACGTGGCCACGCAGGCGCACCCTGAGCTCAGCTCCCGGCCGACCCGCCCGCACCCGCTGTTCGCGGGCCTGGTCAAGGCCGCCCTGGACCACCAGCACGGCGCGGACCAGCCTGCTGCTGCCAAGGCTGCAGCCAAGTCGGCCCCGGCGGAATCCAAGTAACTCCAAACTGAATCAAAGGACGGCGCGATGCCCGGTAAGCCTGAGACCCCCAATGCTGCACGGCAGGTTTCGGATGAGCCGAGCCCGCGCCGTCTTTTGTCTTCAGAAAAGGTCTACCAGGGCCGGATCTGGGACGTCGTCAGCGACAGTTTCCAACTGAGCGACGACGGCGAGCCCCTGGTCCGCGACTATATTGACCACCCCGGGGCCGTGGCCGTGCTGCCGATGAACGACGACGGCGAGATCCTCCTTATCAAGCAGTACCGGCACCCGGTGGGCATGGCCCTCTGGGAGATTCCGGCCGGACTGCTCGACGTCGAGGGCGAGGACTTCGTCGCCGGCGCGGCCCGGGAGTTGGCAGAAGAAGCGGACCTCGTGGCCGGGGAGTGGAACGTGCTGGCCGACTTCTTCAACTCGCCCGGGTCCTCCAGCGAGGCCATCCGCATTTATCTGGCCCGGGGCCTAAGTGACGTTCCCGGCCACGAACTGCATGTCCGCACCGACGAGGAAGCGGAAATCGAGCTGCACTGGATCCCGCTCGACGCGGCCGTCGCAGCGGTGCTGGAGGGGCGGCTGCACAACCCCTCGGCCGTCGTCGGGATTCTCGCCGCCGCCGCGGCCCGCGGTGACGGGTTCCAGGGACTCCGCCCGGCCGACGCGCCGTGGCCGGCCCACCCCAGCCAGCGCTGATGACCGGACTGCTGGCGGCCGAACCGCCCGCCGCTGAGCCGCACGCCGTCGAGCCTCGCACCGAGCAGTCTGCCCGGCCGCTGACCGCCGTCGACCGGGCCATCACCGACTACCTCCAGCACATGGGGGTGGAGCGCGGGCTGGCCGCTAACACCCTCTCTGCGTACCGGCGGGACCTCGCCCGCTACGCCCGGCACCTCGCCAACGCCGGGCGCCGCAGCCCGGAGGACATCACCAGGCGCGACGTCACCGGCTTTGTCCAGGCCCTCTCCGACGGATCCGACGGCGGGTCCGCGCTGGGCGTGCGCTCGGCCGCGCGCACCGTCGTGGCAGTCCGCGGACTGCACAAGTTCTGGGCGCTGGAGGGTGTCACCCCGACCGATCCTGCCAGTGAAGTGCACCCGCCGATGCCCGGAAAGCGTCTACCCAAGGCCATCTCGGTAGACGAGGTAACCCGGATCCTGGAAGCGGCCGGAACGGACACGGCCACCGGGCTCCGCGACCGCGCCCTGCTTGAATTCCTTTACTCCACCGGGGCGCGGATCAGCGAAGCGGTGGGCCTCGACGTCGATGACATCTCGCTGCAGGGCGACGACGAACCCGGCCCGGCGATCGTCCGGCTGTTCGGTAAGGGCTCCAAGGAGCGGCTCGTGCCGCTCGGGTCCTACGGGGCCAGGGCCCTGGACGCCTACCTGGTCCGCGGCCGGCCGCCGCTCGCCGCCAAGGGCAAAGGCACCCCGGCCCTGTTCTTAAACGCCCGGGGCGGACGGATCAGCCGTCAGAGCGCCTGGACCATCCTCAAAGCCGCCGCGGAGAAGGCCAACATCACCAAGGACGTATCACCGCACACGCTGCGGCACTCTTTTGCCACGCATCTGCTGGAGGGCGGGGCGGACGTGCGCGTCGTCCAGGAATTGCTGGGCCATGCCTCCGTGACCACCACCCAGGTGTACACCCTGGTCACCGCGGACACCCTGCGCGAGATTTACGCGGCAGCGCATCCGAGGGCGTTGGGCTGATTTTCCGGTCGCCGGCGTAATTACGGGCACGCGCCGTCGGCGCCACCCGGAGCCGCCGGCCGCCCGCTAGAAGCCGGGGGCCCGGTGTCGGCCGGAACGTGCGTGACCGCCCCGCAAAACCGCTCTGGGCCTTTTTCATCTTCAGCCCGCTGGTCTGCGCGGTGAATTCGCGGGTTTCATACGGCGGTGGGTGATCGGGCTATTTTGTCGGTGCCTGGTTTTAGGCTGTGTTTATGGAAAGCGGTGTGGCTTTGGGCGCGGGGATCGTTGAGGCGGCGGGGGCCGTTGCGGTGTCTGCGGCTGCGTTGGCGGGGCTGGCGGCTGAGTTGGCTGAGCGTGCGGGCCGGGTTGGGGCCGGGCCGGGTGGGGGTGTTGATCCGTTGCGGGATGTGGCGGATGCGTGTTTGGACGGTTTGGCGGAGGTGGCCCGGTTTGAGGCGCGGGCCGCGGCGTTGAAGGTCCGGCTCGCTGCCGGGTATATGGAGGCGGCCGAGGCGCTGGCGAAGCCGCCGGTGTCGTTGCAGGACCATACGGTCCAGGAGATGTCGGTGGTCTCGGAGGTCGCGTGCGTGTTGACGGTTGGTGAGCGGTCCGCGGCGGCGTTGTTGGGTGAGGCGCGGGAGTTGACGACGGCGTTGCCGTTGACGTTGGGGGCGTTGGAGGCCGGGACGATTTCCTGGCAGCATGCCCGGGTGATGGTTGATGAGGCCAGTAACCTGGACCCGGCGGGGGCGGCGTCGCTGGAGGCGCATTTTTTGGATCCGGACGCGCCGGACCGGGCCCGTGGTTGTGGTGCCGGGGAGTTGGTTCCGAGCCGGTTCCGGGCGAAGGCCCGGACCTGGCGTGAACGCCACCATCCGGTCAGTATCGAGGCCCGCCATGGCCGGTGTGCCGCTGACCGGCGGGTCGAGTTCTTCCCGGACCGGGACGGGATGGCCTGGTTCAACGCCTACCTGCCCGCGGCTACGGCCGCGGGGATCTGGGACCGGACCACGACCGCGGCCCGGGCCCTGCAGGGCCCGGCCGAGTCGCGGACCCTGACCCAGTTGCGCGCCGATATCGCCGCGACCCTGCTCCTGAACACCACCCCCACAGGCACCAACAGCACCAGCAGCACCACAACACCAGCACGGGCGCAGGCGCAGGCGGCACCGGCACCGGCACTGACGCTGGCGGCGGGAGTGTGGTGGCCGGAGCGGGGTCCGGCGTGGGCGGGGATGTGCCGGTGCCGCGGGCGCAGGTGCTGATTACCGTGCCGGTGATGTCGCTGCTGGGCGCCACCGAGGAACCGGCCATCCTGGACGGATACGGGCCGATCCCGCCCTCGATGGCGCGGCAGCTGGTCGCGGGCGGGTGTGAGTCGTTCTACCGGGTCCTGGTCGACCCGCGGGACGGGGCGCCGCTGGAAATCGGGCGGATCAGCTACCGGCTGCCCAAGGCCATGCGGCAGTGGTTGCGGCTCCGGGACGGCAAATGCACGTTCCCGGGCTGCAACAACCACTCCCTGGACAACGACGCGGACCACCTGCTGGCCTGGGCCGACGGGGGACGAACCGGGATCAGCAACCTCGCCCAGCCCTGCCACAAACACCACGGCCTCAAACACAGCACCGCCTGGACCCCCACCCCGGCCAGCAAACACGAACCGCCCGGCTGGACCTCCCCGACAGGACGGCTCTACCCCTCCGAACAACCCGACTGGGAACCACCCCACTGGCCCGACACCATCCCCCTCACCGGCACCAGCGCGCCCACCAACACCACCCCGGCCGCCGAGATCAGCGCGCCCACCAACACCACCCCGGCCGGCAACATGCCCACCGGGCTACCCGGCCCGGACGAAATCCCGCCGGACCCGTTCCCGAACTGGTACCTCTTCACCGCCAACCACGAAGCACCCACCGACGACCCGGACGATGCGGACTGGATCGTGCCGCTCGACGACTCCACGCCCGAAACCCTCGATTTTCGCAAAAGTCCTTCCTGGTCCGTGTAAGAAAAGACGCTTCACGGGACACTTAGCCATCAGGAAGTAGACCAGGAAGTACACAAGGAAGAAGTCAACCGACGTTCGGGGGAGGCACCATGTTGGCTGCCAAAGAGCAGGCGTTCATCGACCTGCATGCTCAGCATTCCGCGCAGGTATACCGCTACATTGCCTATCGGATAGCCGACCCACACCGCGCCGAGGAGCTCGCTGCGGATGTCTTTAGGATCGCCTGGGAAAAGCAGCTTGCTGAACCGCCCGGCATCGGTTGGCTCCTCGCGACGGCCCGGAATGTTCTCGGCAACGAATACAAGGGCCGGCGGCGCAGACAGGAACTCGTCGAACGGCTCAAGGACGAAGCCCGCTTCCACCTCCCAGGACCTGATACCGAGGAACGGGCAGCTGTGGCGGAAGTCCTGGTCCAGCTCCGCGAGCGGGATCGCGAAGTCCTCATGCTCAGCTACTGGGATGGGCTCACCACCGCCGAATTGGCAGAGGCACTGGGATGCTCCCCGTCCGCCGCCGCGGTCCGCCTGCACCGGGCGCGCCGGGCGTTCGCAAAAGCCGCACCGGCCCATCTCATGACTGAACGGAAGGACTAGCCATGGACCGCATCGAAGAGCTCATGAAGAATGCCAAGCCACGGGTCGGCGCGCCTGGCGCGTCAGCAGGCAGCGATTCCTCCCGATCGGTCGTCACGTCGACCGATCCCAACGTCGTCCCGATGACACGGCGCGCTCCGGTGCGGCGGGGGCGGCACAATGCCGTGCGCGCTGCGGCCGCCACGTTGGTGGCCGCCGCGGCGGTGGTCGCCGCGGTGGCGGTCGGTAGTAACCTCGTTAGCCAGCCGGCGCCTGGACCGGCGCAGACGGGCGTTCCGTCAGAGGCTGCCTCGACGGGCCCTACTCCCGGCGTCTCATCCACTTCGCCGGTACCGGCCACGAGCCGCCCGGCCACGATCGCCCCAGCAACGGCACCGGCAACCACCGCCGCCGAAGCCTTGACCACGGGCGGCGTAGCCTGCACTATGGCGAACGTCGACCAGCAGCGCAACGACCAGCAACGGGCCATCATTCCGGTTCCCGCCAACGAGCGCCGCTACTACACCGTGCTGGGCTGCGCCGACGGCTGGCTCGCCTACTCCACCTCGGATGAGGGAGCAATGGCTATGAAACTCGACGGGGGCAACGCCTGGTTCCACCTCGCCAAGCTGCAGAACGGACGCTTTCTCTGCGATTACCAGCAAGTCTGGTCGAGCGTCTTCGACTGGGATTCCCAGGCGACGAACAACCAGGGGCTCACGGCGCAACAGGCCATGGACCAGGAGTTCATCCAAAAAGGCATTCCGGTCAAACTGCGGCCCCAGCTTGTGGGCGAGGGCCCGGCGGTCAAGTAGGCGGAGCATGCCGGATGCGGCGATAGGGTGGAGCCCATGACGTTCACGCCGGTCGCCCTCTGCTTCCCGCTCCGTGACGCGGAGGGCGGCACCGAAGTGCTACTGGGCCTGAAGCGGACCGGCTTCGGCACTGGCAAGATCGTCGGCGTCGGTGGCCACGTGGAGCCGGGGGAGAGCGACGCGGAAGCCGTGGTCCGCGAGGTCTGGGAAGAAGTCGGCCTTCAGGTCCGTCAGGAGGACCTGGCCGACGCTGGCGTCGTCGAATTCATTTTCCCGGCCCGGCCGGAGTGGAACATGTCCTGCCGCGTTTTCACCGCCCGGCGATGGAACGGCGAAGCCTCTGAGAGCCGGGAAATCACACCCGAATGGTTCAACGTCGGGGCGCTCCCGCTGCACCGCATGTGGCAGGACGCGGAGCACTGGCTTCCGCCGGCGCTGGCCGGCGAAACGATCGACGTCATCGTCGTCCTCAATGAGGACAACGAGACGGTCGCGTCGATCAGTTATCCGTCCGCCCGGGGTTAAGCCTGCGCCTGTGCCCGCCGAATATTGTGCCGCGAGTCGAAACCGTGGTGCGGTCCGTGCAAGGCCGCGGCCGGTAGCTTAGGCTTCGAGCAGTGCCCGACGGTGATCCAGGCACGTCTGGAGCTCGACGGCAAGCGGCACACGAACCAATTTGGGGGAACGGCATGGACTCAAACAATCACAACCTTAACGGCGGAGAGCTCTACGACGAGGAACCGCCAGCCGGAGCCGGTGCACGACGTCGCTGGCCGCTGGCAGCCGCCGTCGTCGTCCTTGCCCTGGCGGTCGTCGTCGGTGGTGTTGCGGTGGCCGGCAACATGCGTCCCGCGGACCCCGCCCCGGTTGCTGCCTCGACGGCGGCCTCAACGGCACTGGCGGCCCCGACTGAGTCCGCTTCCCTGACGACGACGCCGTCACCCACCACCGCGACGCCGGTATCCGTGACGCCGTCGGTCCCAACGGCAACCGCGAAGGGCGGGGCCGGCAGCGGAGACGCAAGCGGGCGATACGTCAGTGCCGCGGCCGGCGTGTCGTTCACCCTGCCCGACCGCTGGACGGTCGAGGAATCCACGAACCAGAAGCCCGGGTATCCAGGCACCGGCATCATCATCTTCAACGAAGCCAGAATGCAGGTGGCCTCGCTTTACCACGGCGCCACCGGGGCGGTTGGCGGCGCCTGCCCTTCAGGCACGTACAAAATGACTGAACTAGACACTGCGCCGGCGCTGGATACACCGTGGGCCAAGGCGATGGGCGTCCGGTTTTCCTACCGTGTGGTGGATATGCGGGCCAACGGCGGCGCCTTCGACTACCAGATTGGACTGGTCGACAAAAACAGCGGAGAAATCATGGACAGCTGCCTGATGTACACCTTCGTGGCCGGTGCGCCCAAGGGCACGCTGATCTTCGCGGACCGTTCCTTCCAAGGTGGGGTTGATGATCCCATCTTCAACTCGCTGGCCGAGGCGAAGGACTACATGCGGAGCCCGGACTACCGGAAGCTCAAGGCCATGATCGTCAGCCTGAAGATGCTGCACTAGCAACGAGGACAACAAAAAGCGCGGGCCGACCACCTTCGAAAAGGTGGCCGGCCCGCGCTGCTGTGTCGGAGGGCTTAAGGTACGTGCCGTTCCTCCACACCGTTGTACTCGCTGAGCGGGCGGATCAGCGAGTTCGAGGCCAACTGCTCCATGATGTGCGCGGTCCAACCGGTGATCCGGCTGGCCACGAACAGGGGAGTGAAGGTCGGAGTGTCGAAACCCATCAGGTGGTACGTGGGTCCGGCCGGGTAGTCGAGGTTCGGCTTGATCGCCTTCGCCTCGTCCATCGCGGACTCAAGCCCGTTGTAGAGGCCGAGCAGCTCCGGACGGCCGTAGTGCGCGATCATCTTGTCCAGGGCGGCCTTCATGGTCGGAACCCGGGAGTCGCCGTGCTTGTACACGCGGTGGCCGAAGCCCATCACCTTCTTTTTGTGCGCCAGGGCGTCTTCCATCCACGCCTTCGCCCGGACCGCCGCCTCCTCGAGCGATTCCTCCTGCCGGATGCCGATCTCGTCGAAGGTGTGCATCACGGCCTCGTTCGCGCCGCCGTGCAGCGGGCCCTTCAAGGCGCCGATCGCCCCGGTCACGGCCGAGTGCAGGTCCGAGAGCGTCGAGGTGATCACCCGCGCCGTGAAGGTCGAGGCGTTGAAGGAGTGCTCGGCGTACAGGATCATCGAGACGTTGAAGGCCTCGACGACTTCCGGCACCTGCTCCTCGCCGAAGGCCATCCAAAGGAAGTTCGCCGAATAGCCCAGATCCTCCCGCGGCTCAACGAGCTCCTGGCCGTGGCGGCGGCGCTGGTCGTAGGCCACCACCGCCGGCATTGCCGCGAACAGGTCCACGGCCTTGGTCATGTTGGCCTCGCGCGAGGAATCCTCGGCCAGCGGGTGCCGGGCACCCATGACCGAAGCCGCCGTCCGGCAGACGTCCATCGGGTGCGAGGTCACGGGCAATGCGTCGATGACCTGCTTGACCACCGGGTCCAGGGCGCGGCCGGCGCGCTCGGCGGTGGTGAACTCCGCCAGCTGCTCTTCCGTGGGCAGCTCACCGTTCCAGAGCAGGTACGCCACTTCCTCGAAACTGCACTTGGCGGCCAGCTCCTGGACGGGGTAGCCGCGGTACAGCAGGGAATTGGTGTCCGGGTTGACCTTGGAGACCGCGGTGTAGTCCACCACGACGCCGGCAAGGCCCTTTTTGATCTCATTTTCAGCCATGCTGAAACTCCTTTGTTCCTAACGCCTGTTGGCCGGCCGGGGCCGGCAGTCCGGTGGGGGTGTCAGACACCGGGGATCTGGAAGTTGAAGACCCCGGTGTCAAAGCGGTTGTAGGCCTCGTAATCGACGAGGTCGTAGAGACGCGCACGGGTCAGCATGCTCGAAACCTGGGCCTCCTGGGTGCCGTCGGATTTGATCGATTCCAGAGTACGCTCAGCAGCGCCCATGGCACTACGGAGCAGCGTCACCGGGTAGATGATCATGTTGACCCCGACGCCGGCCAGCTCATCCACCGTGAACAGCGCGCTCTTGCCGAACTCGGTCATGTTGGCGAGGATCGGGACGTCGACGGCGTCGCGGATCGCCTGGAATTCGGACAGGTCCTTCATGGCTTCCGGGAAGATCGCGTCCGCGCCGGCCTCCACGAGGGCCTTGGCGCGCTGCTGTGCCGCCTCGAGGCCGTCCGTGGCCCGGATGTCGGTGCGGGCCATGATCAGGAAGTTGGGGTCCCGGCGGGCGTCGGCCGCGGCCCGGATCCGCTTGGTGGCGGTCTCCAGGTCCACGACGTTCTTGCCGTCAAGGTGGCCGCAGCGCTTCGGGTTGAACTGGTCCTCGATGTGCAGGCCGGCCAGGCCGGCGTTCTCGAGTTCCTGCACGGTGCGCGCCACGTTCATCGGCTCACCGAAGCCGGTGTCGGCGTCGACGATCGAGGGCAGGTCCGTCATCCGGGCGATCTGCCCGGCCCGGGTGGCCACCTCGGTGAGCGTAGTCAACCCGATATCCGGCAGGCCCAGGTCGTTGGCGAGGACGGCGCCGGAGATGTACACCCCGGCGAAGCCCTTTTCCTCGATCAGCCTGGCCGAGAGCGGGCTGAACGCGCCCGGGAACTGCTGGATCGTTCCGGAGGCCAGGAGTTCCCGGAAGCGGACCCGTTTCTGCTCCGGCGTGGTCTTCGAATACAGCATTAGAAGAGTCCCTTCGGTGCGGCGGCCAGGTCGATTACGCCGTCGGCTGCCTTGATGTTCAGCTGGTCCAGCTCGCCGGCGGCCAGCTCGGGCAGCCGCGCGGCGGCCGCCAGGAAGCGCTCGATCTCGTCCTCGGCAACGAGGCCGGCGGCGAGGGTGCGGAACTTGTTGACGTACTGTTCCCGGGCGAACGGCCGGGCGCCCAGCGGGTGCGCGTCGGCGACGGCGATCTGGTCGGTGATGACGGTGCCGTCCTTGAGGGTGATTTCGACGGAGCCGCCGAAGGCCTTCTCCGCGATGTCCAGGGAGTGGTAGCGGCGGGTCCATTCCGGGTCCTCGACCGTGGTCACCTTGTGCCACAGTTCCACCGTGTCCGGCCGTCCGGCGCGCTCCGGGGCGTAGGAATCGACGTGGTGCCAGGCGCCGTCCTGCAGGGCCACCGTGAAGATGTAGGGGATGGAGTGGTCCAGGGTTTCCCGGCTGGCCGTGGGGCTGTACTTTTGCGGGTCGTTGGCGCCGGAACCGATCACGTAGTGCGTGTGGTGGCTGGTCTTGATCAGCACGGATTCGACGTTGGCCGGGTCCGTGACCTCGGGGTGCTCGCCGTGCAGCTTCCGGGCCAGGTCGATCCACGCCTGGGCCTGGTACTCGGCCGAGTGCTCCTTGGTGTAGGTGTCCAGGATGGCGCGCTTGGCTTCGCCGTCCTCGGGCAGCGGCACCGTGTAGTTGGCGTCCGGGCCGTCCAGCATCCAGGCGATGACGCCGTCTTCGCCCTCATAGATCGGCACCGGGGAGGTCTGGCCGCGCATGGCCCGGTCCGCGGATTCGACGGCCATCTTGCCGGCGAAGGCGGGAGCGTGCGCCTTCCAGGTGGAGATTTCGCCCTTGCGGGACTGGCGGGTGGCGGTGGTCGTGTGCAGCGCCTGGCCCACTGACTGGAAGATGGTCTCGACGTCGAGGCCCAGCAGGGTGCCGATGCCGGCGGCGGCGGAGGGGCCGAGGTGGGCCACGTGGTCGATCTTGTGCTTGTGCAGGCAAATGGCCTTGACCAGGTTGACCTGGATCTCGTAGCCGGTGGCGATGCCGCGGATCAGGTCCGCCCCGCTGGAACCGACGTGCTGGGCCACGGCGAGGATCGGCGGGATGTTGTCGCCCGGGTGGGAGTAGTCCGCGGCGAGGAACGTGTCGTGGTAGTCGAGTTCGCGGACGGCGACGCCGTTGGCCCAGGCCGCCCATTCCGGGGCTACGCGTTCCTCGATGCCGAAGACCTTCGAGCCCTGGCCGCCGGTGCTGGGGCCGTGGGTGAGGGCCTGGGCGCGGGCCGCGACGATGGGGGCGCGGTTCAGGGAGGCGATGGCCACCGACGCGTTGTCGATGACGCGGTTGATCACCATGTCGGTGACCTCATCGGAGACCGCGACGGGGTCCGCGGCGACCTTGGCGATCTTGTAAGCGAGCTGGTCTTCGCGGGGCAGGTTTTCTTCGCTCTTGTAGACGCGGACGTGGTGTTCCTTGACCATGGTGCTCCTTCTAGTGAGGTACGTGGGTTGCTTTGACGTGGGAAAGACTGCGGTGCAGATGCAACGTGGTGGCGGCCTCGGCGAGCCGCGGGTTGCCGGCGGCGATCGCCTCGGCGATGGCGGCGTGCTCGGCGGCCGCGGCGGTGAGGCGCTCGGCGTCGTCGGCCGCCAGCCGGCGCACCCGCACCAGATGCACGCGCAGGCTGCGCATGGCCTGGGCCAGGTAGGAGTTGGAAATCGCGGCGTCGATGGCCGTGTCCAGCCGGCCGACCAGGCTGTAGTAGTCATGCCGGGCAGGGTCGGCGCCGTTAATCAGCTCCGGCGCGCGCAGGAGTTCGCCCCGCAGCTGCTCGAAAACTGCGGCGTCGCCGCGCTCGGCGGCCAACGCGGCGGCCCTGCCCTCCAGGGTCTCGCGGAGTTCGAACAGTTCGTCAATGTCCTCCAGTGAGATATCGGTGACGACGACGCCGCGGCCGCCGGCCGTCGTCGTCAGCCCTTCCGCGGTGAGCCGGCTGAGGGCCTCCCGCAGCGGGGTCCGGGAGATGCCCAGCCGCCCGGACTGTTCTACCTCCGCCAGGACCGTTCCGGGCAGCAGGCGCCATTCGATGATGTCCTCGCGCAGGGCGGCGTAGGCCTTGTCGCTGGCGCGCATGCTGGACTCCTTCCTCGGCTGACCTGTCCAGTGTATACACAGCCTGGTCCGAAGCCCAGCGGTTCGGGGCAAAAGACGAAATTTCCGCATCCGCTGTATACAGAAGCCTTGTGGGGGATTTACCCGGGGGCTACCATAAGCTCCATCACAACGTCGTGGACGGGATTACTTCATGGTCACCAAGAGCTACCGGGACAGCTACGAACGCAGTGTGCAGCAGCCGGAGGACTTCTGGCTGGAGGCGGCCGGCGCGGTGGCCTGGAGCACTCCGCCCGGCCTGGCCCTCGACTCCAGCCGGGCCCCGCTGTACGGCTGGTTTCCCGACGGCGTGCTGAACACCTGCTACAACGCCTTGGACCGCCACGTGGCGGAAGGCCGCGGCGACCAGGACGCCCTGATCTACGACTCCGCCATGCTGGGCACGCAGCAGCGCTTCAGCTATGCCGAGCTCACCGATCTCGTCGCCCGCTTCGCCGGGGTGCTCCGCAGCAACGGCGTGGGCAAGGGCGACCGCGTGGTGATCTACATGCCGATGATCCCCGAAGCCGCCATCGCCATGCTGGCCACGGCCCGGCTGGGCGCCATCCATTCGGTGGTGTTCGGCGGCTTCGCGCCCAAGGAACTCGCCGCCCGCATCCGGGACGCGGCCCCCGCCGCGGTGGTCACCGCTTCCGGCGGAATCGAACCCTCCCGCCGGATCGAGTACCTGCCGGCCGTCGCCGAGGCCCTCGAGCTGGCCGGCGCGCCGGGGACGCCCGTGCTGGTCAAGGCGCGGGACGGCTTCACGGCGTCCGCGTCCGGCCACGGCTGGCTGGACTGGGACACGGCCATGGCCTCCGCCGAGCCCGCCGGCCCGGTGGACGTCAAGGCCACGGATCCGCTCTACATCCTCTACACCTCGGGAACTACCGGGACGCCCAAAGGCGTGGTGCGCGACAACGGAGGCCACGCCGTCGCGCTGCGCTGGACGCTGGAGAACATTTACGACGTCGGCCCCGGCGACGTGATGTGGACCGCCTCGGACGTCGGCTGGGTGGTGGGACACTCCTACATCGTCTACGGCCCGTTGCTGGCCGGCGCCACGAGTGTGATCTATGAGGGCAAACCGGTGGGCACCCCGGACGCGGGTGCCTTCTGGCGGGTCATCCAGGACCACAAGGTCAACGTGCTGTTCACGGCCCCGACGGCGCTGCGGGCCATCCGGAAGGCCGATCCCGAGGCGAAGCTGCTCGAACGGTACGACATTTCCAGCCTGCGCACCCTGTTCGCGGCGGGTGAGCGGCTGGACACGGACACCTTCCACTGGGCCTCCCGGATTCTGAACGTCCCGGTGGTGGACCACTGGTGGCAGACCGAGACCGGCTGGGCCATCTGCGCCAACCCGCGCGGCCTGGACGGGCTGCCGATCAAGGCCGGCTCGCCGAGTGTGCCGATGCCCGGCTTCAAGCTGCGGATCCTGGACGGCGCGGGCGATGAGGTCGACCCCGGAACCGAGGGCAACATCGTCCTGGACCTGCCGCTGCCGCCGGGCACCCTGGCCACGCTCTGGCACGACGACGAACGCTACATCTCCTCCTACCTGCAGGCCTTCGAAGGAAGCTACGCCACCGGTGACTCCGGCTACCGGGACGAAGACGGCTACCTCTTCGTGATGGGCCGCACCGACGACATCATCAACGTCGCCGGCCACCGGCTCTCCACCGGCGCCATGGAGCAGGTGATCGGCCAGCACCCGGCCGTCGCCGAATGCGCCGTGATCGGACTCGCGGACCCGCTCAAGGGCCAGCGGCCCAGCGGCTACGTGGTCCTCAAGTCCGGGGTGGACGTGCCGGAGGAGGTCCTGGCCAAGGACCTGATCGCCCTGGTCCGGCGCGACATCGGGGCCGTGGCGGACTTCAAGCACGTCACGGTCGTGGAGGCGCTGCCCAAGACCCGCTCGGGCAAGATCCTGCGCAAAACGATGCGCCAGATCGCCGACGGCGACGAGTACGTGGTGCCGTCCACGATCGAAGACGCCGGTGTGATCGATCAGCTCGTGGGCGTCCTGCGGCCCGGCGCGGCGGGGGACCGGGGCGCCTAGGAGGCCGGCCGGCTCCAGCGGTATTCGTTCTCCGGCCGGCCGGGCGCGCCGTAGCGGGCTGTCCGGGACACTGTGCCGGCATCGGCGAGGTATTCCAGATAGCGACGGGCCGTCACCCGGGACATGCCCAGCGCCTCCATCACCTCGCTGGCGGATACCGCGCCCGACTGCAGCTTCATGAAATCCTGCACGGAGTCCAGGGTGGACACGGACAGGCCCTTGGGTAACGGCAGTTCGGAGGGCGCCCGCAGGCTGGCGAAGGCCTGGTCCACGTCGCTCTGGGACGCCCCGGCCCCGCCCCCCGGGCCGGCGGAGGCCAGCTGGTCACGGAACAGCCGGTAGCTGCGGAGCTTGTCCGCGAAGGTGGCGTAGGTGAACGGTTTGATCAGGTACTGCACGACGCCGGTGGCCACGGCACTGCGGACAATGTTCAGTTCCCGCACGGCCGTGATCGCGATGATGTCGGCAAAAAGACCGGCGGCCCGCATCCGGCGGGCGATGTCCAGCCCGTGCAGGTCTGGCAGGTTCATGTCCAGCAGCACCAGTTCCACTGGCTGGCCCGCGGTGGACAGCTCCGTCATCAGGCGCAGGGCGGATTGGCCGTCCGGGGCGGACCCGGCCAGGGAGAAGCCGTCCAGCCGCCCGATGTACGCGGCGTGGGCCGCGGCCGCGATCGGCTCGTCTTCGACGACGAGTACGCGGATGTCGCTCATTGCTGTTCCTCTGCTGTCCGGGCTGGATTTACCGTGGGGTCTTCCGCGGTGCCTACTGGCGCGCTTGTCGCTGCCACCGGAATCGCCGGCAGCGTGACCCGGAACAGTGCCCCCGCCGGGCTGGTGATGCTCATGCTACCGCCCAGGCGCTGCACTGCCTGCCGGACCAGGGCCAGCCCGAGCCCCCGTCCGAACCGGCCCGCCGCCTTGGTGCTGAAGCCGTGCCGGAACACGTCGTCGACCGAGTCCGGATCGATGCCCGGGCCGCTGTCCTCCACCGAGAGCTCCAGCGCTCCGTCCTGCGACGTGACGGAGAGTTCCACCAGCCGCGGCGGCGGCGCCTCGGCCGCGGCGTCGATCGCATTATCCAGCAGGTTCCCCAGGATGGTGACCAGGTCCTGGACGGCCAGGCCCGTCACCGCCGTCGGGCCGCCGGTGGTAAGGGTGAGTTCGACGCCACGTTCGTGCGCCTCGGCGGCCTTGCCCATGACCAGGGCGCCGAGCACCGGCTCCTCCAGGGAACCGACCAGGTCGTCGGTGAGCCGCTGGCTCAGCTCCAGGTCCTTGGTGGCGAAGTCCAGCGCCTCGGCGCCGCGGCCCAGCTCCATCAGGGACACCATCGTGTGCAGCCGGTTGGCGTGCTCATGGGTCTGGGCCCGGAGCGCGTCGGAGAGCGTCCGCATGGTTTCCAGCTCACTGCCCAGTGACTCGATCTCGGTGCGGTCCCGGATGGTGGCCACGGTGCCGTAGACAGCGCCGGACTGCGCCTGCCGCTGGCGGCCCGCAGCGGGGCGGGGACCCACGGCGGGGCCCTGGTTCACCACCAGCACCCGCGCGCCGGTCAGGTGGATCTCGTCCTGGGCGGTCCGGCCGGATGCAAAAAGCTCCTTCAGGCTGGGGGCCAGCGGCAGCTCCGCCAGCGACGGCGCATCCCGGGCGGGGACGCCGGAGGAGCCGCCGTCGACACTGCGGGGCGGGACCCCCAGCAGCGCAGCCGCCTGGTCGTTGTACATCACGACCTTGCCGCGCGGGTCAATGAGGATCACACCCTCGCGCACCGAGTGGAGCACCGACTCGTAGTAGGCGAACAGCTGCGCCAGCTGCTCCGGACCCCAGCCGCGGGTCACCCGGCGAAGATAGCGCCCCAGCAGCCACGACGCCGCCGAGCCGGCCGCCAGCAGCGCCACGGCGATCGCCAGCAGGGCGGGCAGCCGGCCGGAAAACGCCACATCCACCGTCCGCACCGTCACCCCGGCCGCCACCAGCGCCCGGACCTTGCCGTCCGCGTCCTTCACCGGGGCGATCGTGCGCACCGAGGGGCCGAGGGTGCCGGCCTGGATCTCGGTGAAAACCTCGCCCTTCAAGGCGGCGTCGATCGAGCCGATGTACGGCTTGCCCAGCTCCTCGGCGCGGGGGTGGGTCCACCGGGTCCGGTCCGGCGCCATGATCGTGATGAAGTCCGCCCGGGCATCCCGCATCACCTTTTGGGCGTAGGGCTGCAACTGCGCGGAAGGATCCGGGGCGCTCGCGGCCTGCAGGACCAGCGGGTTGTCCGCAACGGCGGTCGCGATCCCGGCCATCCGCCGGCCGGCCTCCTCGTAGGCGTGGTCGCGGGCGTCCACGAACGTGGCCGTGCCAACGATCGCCGTCAGTGCCAGCATGAACAGCAGATGGGACACAAACAGCCTGCGGGCGATGCTCCAGTGATGGATCAACTGCGCCTTCCATGACCAATATGAACGCAACGGTGATGCGCGTCACTTCATCCCCAAAGATGGAGGAACACGCAGAACGGACGCGATGCGCACCCCAAGCCGCATCGAAGTCCAGCCTATCCAAGGAGAACACCATGGCCTCTCAAAGAGGAGAGTCGGCGGCACAGGCCGCGGCGCCGGTCAAGAAGCGCAAGGGGCTGGACAAGTCCCACTACCTGTACATGGCCGTCATCATCGCTGTTGTTCTCGGGGCCCTCATCGGGTTGATCTTCCCCGAGTTCGGCAAGTCCCTCAAGCCGCTGGGCGACGGCTTCATCAAGCTCATCAAGATGTTGATCGCCCCCGTCATTTTCTGCACCATCGTGCTGGGCATCGGCTCCATCGCCAAGGCGGCCACGGTCGGCAAGGTCGGCGGCCTGGCCCTGGGCTACTTCATCGTTATGTCGACCTTTGCCCTGGCCATCGGCCTCGTCGTGGGCAATCTGATCCACCCGGGTGCGGGCCTCAAGCTCGCCCCGTACGATCCGAACAAGAAGGCCGCGACGGACAGCACCGTCGACTTCCTGCTGGGCATGATCCCGGGTGACATCCCCGTGCTGCCCACACTCTTTGCGGCCATCCTCATTGGTTTCGCGCTGCAGAAGATGGGCCCGCAGGGCGTCCCGATCCTGAAGGCCGTCGGCCACGGCCAGGTCCTCGTGTTCCGCCTCCTCATCATGATCATGTGGCTTGCCCCGGTGGGTGCGCTCGGTGCGATCGCCGCCGTCGTCGGCGCCACCGGCGTCCAGGCCATCATCAGCATGGCCACCCTGATGGTCGCCTTCTACATCACCTGCGCCGTGTTCATCGTCGTGATCCTGGGCGGAGTGCTCAAGGTGGTCACCGGCGTGAACATCTTCCGCCTGATGAAGTACCTCGGCCGGGAATACCTGCTGATCTTCTCCACCTCCTCCTCGGAGTCGGCCCTGCCCCGCCTGATCGCGAAGATGGAACACCTCGGCGTCTCCAAGCCCGTGGTCGGCGTCACCGTCCCCACCGGGTACTCCTTCAACCTCGACGGCACGGCCATCTACCTGACCATGGCCTCCCTGTTCGTCGCCAACGCCATGGGCACCCCGTTGGACCTGGGGGCGCAGGTCTCGCTGCTGATCTTCATGATCATCGCTTCCAAGGGCGCCGCCGGTGTCACCGGCGCCGGCCTCGCCACCCTGGCTGCGGGCCTGCAGGCCCACCGTCCGGAACTGCTCGGCGGCGTAGGCATGATCGTCGGCATCGACCGCTTCATGTCCGAGGCCCGCGCGTTGACCAACTTCACCGGCAACGCAGTGGCGACCGTCTTGATCGGCACCTGGGTCAAGGAAATCGACGGCGGACAGGTTGAGCGTGTCCTCTCCGGCGCCGAGCCCTTCGACGAGCAGACGATGATCGCCGGCCACGCCGGTCACGAAGCCGCCGTTGAACCGGCCGGCCGGACCGGCCAGCCGGTGCCCGCCAACGCCTGAGCACCCCTCCGAAGGCCCTGAAGCCGCCCGGACGCGCACCCTGCGTCCGGGCGGTTTCGTGTGTTCCACAGCCCCGCCGCCCGGACAACCCTCGACCTCTACCAGAGGGTCAAGGCGCGCGGAACGGCGGTTGTCAAGGTCCGTCGAATACCGTGTCGGGGGCTGTAACCTTGGGGGGAACGACGATCCGCGCCTGGCGGGCCGCCAGCAGGATCAAGCAGTCAGCATCAACCCGGCAGTACCAGGCATCGACACCAAGCCAGCCGGATCAAGCACTAAATCACCGTCATCGAAAGTGTGGATAGATACGTGAGCAGCGAACAGGGGTCAGCCACTCTGGAAGGCACCGAACTCGACCTGGACGACGCCATCATGGGCCCCACCGGGCGCCCCCAACGCGACTTCCCGGAGCCCGCGCCGCTGTCATCCCACGGCCCGGCCCGGGTCATCGCCATGGTCAACCAGAAGGGCGGCGTGGGCAAGACCACGTCCACCATCAACCTGGCCGCTGCCCTGGCCGAATACGGCCGCCGGGTGCTGCTGGTCGACTTCGACCCGCAGGGCGCCCTCTCCGCCGGGCTCGGCACCAACCCGCATGAGCTCGACCTCACGGTCTACAACGTCCTGATGGACCGCAAGGTCGACATCCGCGACGCGATCCAGAAGACCGGCGTCGAAAACGTTGACCTGCTGCCGGCCAACATCGACCTCTCCGCCGCCGAAGTCCAGCTGGTAAACGAGGTCGCCCGCGAACAGGTCCTGGACCGGGCACTGAAGAAGGTCGAGGACGACTACGACGTCGTCCTGATCGACTGCCAGCCGTCACTCGGCCTGCTCACGGTCAACGCACTGACCGCAGCACACGGCGTGATCATCCCGCTGATCTGCGAATTCTTCGCCCTCCGCGCCGTCGCGCTGCTGGTCGAGACCATCGACAAGGTCCAGGACCGGCTCAACCCGCGGCTGCAGGTCGACGGTGTGCTGGCCACCATGTATGACGCCCGCACCCTGCACGGCCGCGAGGTGATCGCCCGGCTCGTGGAAGCCTTCGGCGACAAAGTCTTCGAGACCGTGATCAAGCGTTCCATCAAGTTCGCCGACGCCACCGTGGCCGCCGAACCCATCACCAGCTACGCCGGCAACCACACCGGTGCCGACGCCTACCGCCGCCTGGCCAAAGAGCTGATTTCGCGCGGCGGCGCGCCCTAGCCAGGGCCGTGGCGGCGGTTGCCGCTCCGGCAACGGAGCGCCCGGATTCCGGACAGCGGACCGATTCAACCGGCCCCGGCACTCCCGCGACGGCAAAAAAGCCCGGCTTTGAGGTCCGGCTGGCCAACTTCACCGGACCGTTCGACCTGCTGCTGGGCCTGATCTCGAAGCACCAGCTGGACATCACCGAGGTGGCGCTCGCCACGGTCACTGATGAGTTCATCAAATACATCAAGGGACTGCAGCGGCTGGGGGAGGACTGGGCGCTGGATGAAGCCAGCGAGTTCCTGGTCATCGCCGCAACCCTGCTGGACCTGAAGGCGGCGAGGCTGCTGCCCGCGGGCGAGGTAGAGGACGATGAGGACATAGCGCTGCTCGAGGCCCGCGACCTGCTCTTCGCCCGGCTGCTGCAGTACAAGGCCTTCAAGCAGGTGGCCGGGCTCATGGGTTCCACCCTGGAACTGGAGGGCCGGCGCTACCCGCGCCAGGTCGCCCTGGAAGGCCACTTCGCCGCGCTGCTGCCGGAGCTTGTCTGGAAGCACACCCCGGAGCAGTTCGCGGCCCTGGCCGAAGCGGCCCTGAAGGCCAGGGACGCGGCCCCCACCGAGGTCGGACTTGCGCACCTGCACGCGACGCCGGTCAGCGTGAAGGAACAGGCCGAAATCATCGGCCTCCGGCTGCGGCTGGGCAAGGCGCTGACCTTCCGGGCCCTGATCGCCGACGCCGAGACCACCCTCGTGGTGGTGGCCCGGTTCCTGGCCCTGCTGGAAATGTTCCGGGACAGGGCGGTGGCCTTTGACCAGCTGCTCCCGCTCGGTGAACTGTCCGTGCACTGGACCGCCGACGGCGCAGACTGGAGCAGTGCAAACCTGAGTGAAGAATACGAGGAACAGCCGTGACCGACGCACCGGCCAAACCCGGCCCCGCCGCACCGGATCCTGCCGCGGCTGGCCCCGGCGCACCGGCAAAACCCGGCCCCGCCGCAACTGACTCGGCCGCATCCGCGGTCCCGGAGGTCTCCGAACTGCCCGGCGGCGCCCGCGCTGCCCTCGAGGCCGTGCTGATGGTGATCGACGAGCCCGCCACGGCCACCGACCTGGCCGCCGGACTGAACCTGACGGTCGACGTGGTCGAAGTCCTGCTCGGGGAATTGCAGCGGGAGTATAACGGCTATACTGGTAATGCCCCGGATGCGGACGGCGCCGGCACGAACAGTGCTGCCGGCTTCGGTTCCGCCCCCCGGGGTTTTGAATTGCGGAACATCGCCGGCGGCTGGCGGATCTATTCCCGCGCCGAATTCGCCGACGTCGTCGGCGGGTTTGTGCTGGAAGGACAGACGGCCAGGCTGACTCAGGCAGCGCTCGAAACGCTCGCCGTCATCGCTTACCGGCAGCCCGTCTCCCGGGCACGGGTATCTGCAATTCGCGGCGTCAATGTTGACTCCGTGGTGCGGACGCTGACCCAGCGCGGGCTGATCGAGGATTCGGGAAACGATCCCGAATCCGGGGCCATCCTGTACCGCACGACGTCGTATTTCCTCGAACGGATGGGAATCGGCTCGGTGGCTGAGCTGCCTCAGCTTTCGCCCCACCTTCCAGGGCTTGAAGGCCTGGCGGAGTTTTACGACACAGGAAGAATGTAGGCGGCAGAGCCGTCTGCGCAACGAGTATCCACAAGGGCAGAACCATTTGCCCGGCCGGTGCGGGCTGCCTAACGCAGACGACACGGGCCACCAAACGAAGGACGGGTCATGACACAGGCGGGACGCCAGGGTTCACCACGTAACGGTTCGGGACGCACCAGCGCCGGACACCAATCAGCGCGCACCCAGGGTGCGGGCGGCGCCGGCCGCGGCCAGCGCGACTTCTCCAAGGGCGGCGACCGCCCCTTCAAGCGCCCCAAGCCGCGCGAAGAGGCCTTTATCGACCCGGATCTTAATCCGGACGCTTCCGGCGGCAGCGCCCCGGAGCCGGGCAACCGGAAAGGTGACCGCAACGGTGCCAAACCGGCGCGGAAGCCTGCGGCCCGCAAGCCCGGCGCCGGCAAGGTGCCCGGCACGCCCGGCGCGCTCAAGCCCAAGCCGCGGATCGGCGCCGGGGCGGCCAAAGCGACCGGCTCCCGCGCCTTCGGCAGCGAACGCTTCGGCCAGAACCTTGGCCCGGTGCGGAAGCCGGGCCGCAAACGCGGTCCCCGCGCCGAGGTGCCGCAGTCTGAACTGCACGACGCCGACGGCATCCGGCTGCAGAAGGTCATGGCCTCCGCCGGCGTCGCCTCGCGGCGAGTCTGCGAGGAAATGATCGCCGAAGGCCGCGTCGAGGTCGACGGCCAGGTCGTCACCGAGCTCGGCGTGCGCGTTGACCCCAAGACCGCCGTGATCCACGTGGACGGCCTGCGCATCCAGCTCGACGAGAACATGGTCTACATGGTCTTCAACAAGCCCAAGGGCGTTGTCTCGACCATGGAGGACCCGGACGGCCGCCCGTGCATCAGCGACTTCGTCCGCCACCACAACGGCGAGCGGCTCTTCCATGTCGGCCGGCTCGACGTCGCCACCGAGGGTTTGCTGCTCCTGACCAACGACGGCGAACTCGCCAACCGCCTGACGCACCCGTCCTACGAGGTCCCCAAGACCTACCTGGTGCAGGTCCGCGGGCCCTTCCCGCAGGGCGTCGGCGCCCAGCTCAAGGCCGGCGTTGAACTCGAAGACGGCATCGCCTCGGTGGACTCCTTCAAGCTCGTTGATTCGACGCCGGGACACGTATTGATCGAGGTGGTACTGCACTCGGGCAAGAACCGTATTGTGCGGCGGCTCTTCGACGCCGTCGGTTTCCCGGTGCTGCGCCTGGTCCGCGTCAAGGTCGGTCCGATTGGTCTGGGCGACCAGCGGCAGGGCAGCATCCGCAACCTCGGCAAGCAGGAAGTCGGCCACCTGCTGGCGTCCGTGGGGCTTTAGCGCATGTCCGCTTTTCGCACCCACGGCCGGGGCCACCTGAACGGACCGGTCGTGGTCGTGGGCACCGGACTGCTCGGCACCAGCATCGGGCTCGGGCTGCGGGGCCGCGGCGTCGCCGTGTTCCTCTCAGACCCTTCGCCCACCAACCAGGCCGTCGCCGTCGACATCGGTGCCGGCCTGCCGCTGGAACGCCTCGAGGGCGAGGCGCCGGAACTCGTCGTCGTGGCCGCGCCGCCGGACGTGACCGCCGGCGTCGTCGCCCGCGCCCTCGCGGATTACCCGGAGGCCGTCGTCGTCGACATCGCCAGCGTCAAGGCGGGCATCCTCGCCGAGCTGCGTGACCGCGGCGCCGACCTGGGCCGCTACGTGGGCACCCACCCGATGGCTGGCCGGGAGAAGTCCGGCCCGGTCGCCGCCCGCGGTGAACTGTTCACCTCCATGCCGTGGGTGCTCTGCCCGGCGGCGGAGACCCGGGCAGAGGCGATGCAGGCTGCGCGGGCGCTGGCCGGGGACCTGGGCGCCGTTGTCTCCGAGTTCGGCGCCGAGGAACACGACGACGCCGTAGCGCTGGTCTCGCACCTGCCCCAGGTCATGTCCTCGCTGGTGGCCAGCCGGCTGCAGGGAACACCGCTGCATGCCCTGTCGCTGGCCGGCAACGGCCTGCGGGACGTGACCAGGATCGCCGCCAGCGACCCGACCCTCTGGGTGCAGATCCTCGGCGCCAACGCGGAGCCGGTCGTGGAGATCCTGCACGGCGTCCGCGAGGACCTGAACCGGCTGATCGGAACCCTCGAGGCGCCGACGGCGCCGGGCGCCCGGCTGGACCTCGCCCAGCTGATCAGTGAAGGCAACGCCGGCCAGGCCAGGATCCCGGGCAAGCACGGCGGACCGCCGCAGGCGTACTCCTGGCTGACCGTCCTGGTGGATGACACTCCCGGCCAGATCGCCAGGCTGCTGACCGAGATCGGCGAGATCGGTGTCAACCTCGAGGACCTCCGGCTGGACCACTCCTCCGGACAGAATGTCGGCATGGTGGAGATCTCCGTGCTGCCCAACAAACATGAACTGCTCATCGAAGCGCTCAACGACCGTGGATGGCGGGTACTCCAGTAATGACCCAGGAACTTATTGAAACGGTGGACGTCGTCCGCCCCGGCAAAAGCCTCGTCGTCGCGATCGACGGCCCCTCAGGCTCCGGCAAATCCAGCGTCAGCAAAGAGGTGGCACGCCGGCTCCGGCTGGCCTACCTCGACACCGGCGCCATGTACCGGGCGCTGACCTGGTTCTGCCTCGACAGCGGCACCGACCTGGCCGACGGCGCAGCGGTCGAAGCCGCCTCCAAGGGCCTCCAGCTCGAGATCAGCACCAGCCCGCAGGAAGAGTACGTCCGCGTCGCGGGGACGGACATCACCGAGGCCATCCGCGAACCGGCCATCTCCGCGGCTGTCAGCGCCGTCGCCACCACCCTCGGCGCCCGGACCGAACTGATCCGCCGGCAGCGCGAACTGATCGAAAAGCACCACCGCCGCATGGTGGTCGAAGGCCGGGACATCACCACCGTCGTCGCGCCGCAGGCCGAGGTGCGGATGCTGCTCACCGCCAGCGAGGAGGCCCGGCTTCGCCGCCGCGGCATCCAGCTGGGCGGCAGCCAGAACGCCGAGCAGCTTGCCGCCCAGGTCACGGCGCGGGATGCCAAGGATTCCACCGTGGTCAACTTCACCCAGGCCGCCGACGGCGTGGTGACCCTGGACTCCTCGGACCTGGACTTCGCCCAGACCGTCGATGCCGCCCTCGGGATCGTGCACAAGGTGATCAATCACGACGCCATTAATCAAGCGGCCGACAACCCTGGCGGTGACCGTGACTGAGCGCACCGGTGCGCAGGCTCCCGGCCGCTGGTACCTGTTCGGGACCATGGCCTGGAGCCGGCCGGTCGGCTGGCTGCTGGACCATGTGGTCTACCGGACCGCGGTCAGGGGCCGCACCAACGTCCCGGCCGCCGGGCCGGTGATCTTCGCCGGGAACCACATCAGTTTCCTGGACGGCCCGGTGATGTTCGGAGCGGCGCCGCGACCGATGCATATCCTCGTCAAGAAGGAGATGTTCCGGGGAGCCCTGGGCGGGGTCCTGAGAGCGTCCGGCCAGCTGCCGGTAGACCGTTCGGGGGACCGGGCCGCGCTGCAGCGGGCCAAAGGCGTCCTCGACGCCGGGCGCTGCGTCGGAATCCTGCCCGAGGGCACGCGGGGGACCGGGGAAGCCGCGGCCATTAACAACGGAGTGGCCTGGCTGGCGCTGAACTCGGGCGCCACCGTGATCCCCGTGGCCATCCTGGGAACCAGGACCGGAAGCGAGCACCGTGACGCGGTTCCCCGGCCCGGCCGGCGGCTTCACGTCAGCTTCGGCGAGGCCCTAACTGTCAGCCGCAGGCCCGGGGAGACCGGGCGTGCTTCAATGGACAGGGTGGGAACCGAGATCCGCGCCGCGCTGGCGCGGCACGTCCAGGACGCAATCCAGCACAGCGGGCAACGATTGCCCGACGCGGACATCCCGCAAGAACCACAGACCGCAGTAGCCGGGACGCCGGCAGACCACCAAAGGAAAGTGCAATGAGCGATACGACTCAAACCCCCGGCCATTCTGGCGCCGGCGAAGACGAATACACGCCCACCGGCACGGACCAGGTGGCGGAGAATCTCGCCGCCCTGGACGATGAGGAAGCCGAGCTCCGCGCGGCCTCGCTCCGGGCCGGCCTGGACGACTACGAACTGGACGAAGAAGACGCCGCGCTACTCAGCGGGCGCTATGAGGACGAGGACTTCGACGGCCCGGTCAAACTCGACCCGGTCCTGGCCATCATCGGCCGGCCCAACGTCGGCAAGTCCACCCTGGTCAACCGCATCCTGGGCCGGCGCGAGGCAGTGGTCGAGGACACCCCCGGGGTAACCCGTGACCGTGTGATGTACTCCGCGCACTGGAACGGCCGGAACTTCACCGTCGTCGACACCGGCGGCTGGGAGCATGACGCCCGCGGAATCCACGCCCGTGTCGCCGAGCAAGCCGAGATGGCCGTTGAACTCGCCGACGCCGTGCTGTTCGTGGTGGACTCCGCCGTCGGCGCGACCGCCACGGACGAAGGCGTCATGAAGATGCTGCGCCGGTCCAAGAAGCCGGTCATCATGGTAGCCAACAAGGTCGATGACTTCGCCCAGGAGGCCGACTCGGCCGCACTGTGGGGCCTTGGCTTCGGCGAGCCGTACCCGGTCTCCGCCCTGCACGGACGCGGCGTCGCCGACCTGCTCGACCACGTGATGGACACCCTGCCCGAGTTCTCCACGATCGAGGGCCTGGAACGCAGCGGCGGCCCGCGCCGGATCGCCCTGATCGGCCGGCCGAACGTGGGCAAGTCCTCGCTGCTGAACAAGCTCGCCGGTTCCGAGCGCGTCGTCGTCGACAACACCGCCGGCACCACCCGCGACCCGGTGGACGAGTTCATCGAGCTCGGCGGCCGCACCTGGCGTTTCGTCGACACCGCCGGCATCCGCCGCCGCCAGCACATGGCCCAGGGCGCCGACTTCTACGCCTCGCTGCGGACCCAGAGCGCGCTGGAGAAGGCCGAGGTCGCCGTCGTGCTGCTCGCCGTGGACGAAGTGCTCAGCGAGCAGGATGTCCGCATCCTGCAGCTGGCCATCGAGTCGGGCCGTGCGCTGGTGCTTGCCTTCAACAAATGGGATCTGCTCGACGACGAACGCCGCAGCTACTTGGAACGCGAAATCGACCGTGACCTTGCCCACGTGGCGTGGGCGCCGCGGGTGAACATCTCGGCCAAAACGGGCTGGCACAAGGACCGGCTCGTTCCGGCGCTGGACACCGCCCTGGAAAGCTGGGACAAGCGCATCCCCACCGGCCGCCTGAACGCCTTCCTCGGCGAACTCGTGGCCGCGCACCCGCACCCCGTTCGCGGCGGTAAGCAGCCCCGCATCCTCTTCGGCACGCAGGCTTCGAGCCGGCCGCCGAAGTTCGTGCTGTTCACCACCGGCTTCCTGGACCCCGGCTACCGGCGCTTCATCACCCGCCGGCTGCGGGAAACCTTCGGCTTTGAGGGCACGCCCATCGAGGTCAACATGCGGGTCCGGGAAAAGCGCGGCAAGAAGCGTTAGTTCCGGGCGCGCCCGCCGGAGGGATCCCGTGACACGCGTGAAGGTGTCACGGGCACCCTCCGGAATCGTGTAAGCTTTTCAAGGTGGTTCGGCCGGACTGCTCGGATGAAATCCTCGGAACGACAAGGGAAATCATCGGGAGCGGAGAACGGCGGAACCAGCGGGCTGTAGCGCAGCTTGGTAGCGCACTTGACTGGGGGTCAAGGGGTCGCAGGTTCAAATCCTGTCAGCCCGACCAACAGAAAGAACCCCGTCATTCCGGCAACGGAATGGCGGGGTTTTCTGTTTCCTGGCCGCGGGCCGGGGGGCTGCTGCTGGGCCGCGGGCCGGGGGCTGCTGCTGGGTAGGCGGGCCCGCTGCGCTCACTTCAGGAAGCGGGAGGTCCGGCGGTCGGCGAGGATCTTTCCCTTCGTCTGGCACGTGGGGCAGTATTGCAGCGCGGTGTCCGCGAAGGAAACCTCGCGCACGGTGTCCCCGCAGACCGGACATGGTTCACCGGTCCGGCCGTGCACGCGCAGGTGGCTGCGCTTTGCGTCTTTGAGGTCACCGGGCGGTTTCCCGCTGGCCTCGGCCAGCGCCGAGCCCAGGACCTCGTGGATCGTGTCGTACAGGCGCTGCACCGCGGCCCGGTCCAAAGAGCCGGCGAGGGCAAACGGCGAGATCTTCGCCGCGTGCAGGATCTCGTCGCTGTAGGCGTTGCCGATGCCGGCAAGGGCGCCCTGGCTGCGCAGCACCCCCTTGATCTGCTGCTTGCTGGCCTTAAGGATGCCGGCCAGGGTGCCGACGTCGAACCCCGGGCTGAACGGATCCGGTCCAAGCGCCGCGATGCCGGGCACGTCGGACGGGCTCCGCACCACGTACACCGCCAGGCTTTTCTTTGTGCCGGCCTCGGTCAGGTCCAGGTCGAGCAGTCCGGCCCCGCCGGAAAACGACAATCGCGCCGCGATGTGGCCGCCGCCTTTTTTCAGCATCGCGCCGGTAGGGGCGTCGGTGAAACGGACCCAGCCGGCCCGGGCAAGGTGGAAGACCAGGTGCAGGCCGCCGGCCTCCAGATCGACAAACTTCCCGTGGCGGCGAACGCCGGTCACGGTCCGGCCCACCAGCTCCGAGAGGGGCGGATCCGCGGTTTTCAGGACGGCGAACGAGACGACTTGGATGTTCTCCAGCACGGCTCCGCGCAGGTGCCCATCCAGGAAGTCCGCAAGGGCCGACACTTCCGGTAGCTCAGGCACGGGCAATTCCGTCCGGAACTCTTGCAGGTGCTGCCATGGCCCCATCATGCCAGAGTCCTCCCGGGGCCCGGACTGATATGCCTATACTTTCACCGGCGGCCCGTCCGGTCGGCCGCCGTCGACCTTGGTGATTGACCCGACGAAAGGCCCGTCATGAGCATCATTCCCGAAGAGCTGTCCTACACCGCGGAGCACGAATGGGTCTCCGCCCCCAACGCCGACGGCGTCGTCCGCGTGGGGATCACGGATTTTGCCCAGGACGCCCTTGGCGACGTCGTCTACGCCCAGATGCCGGAGGTCGGCAGCACCATCAAGGCCAACGACGTCGTCGGCGAAGTTGAATCCACCAAAAGCGTCAGCGACATTTACGCCCCGGTCAGCGGTGAGGTGGTTGCCCGCAACGAGTCACTGGACACCGATTCCGCCCTGATTAATTCGGATCCTTACGGCGAGGGCTGGCTGATCGAAATTAAGCTCGCGGAAGCCGACGCCGTGGAGTCGTTGCTCAGTGCATCGGAGTACGAACAACAGGTAGGCTAAAGGGAACGTTTCCGGGCCGCGCTGGAGGACGCAGCAACTGATGGACACAGCAACTGGTGGACACAGCAACCAGTGAACACGGCCGGCCGGGAGACTGAATACCGGATCTGCCAGGCTTTTCCGGACGGTATGCGTTGTTTGCAGGGGGGACACCTGCAACGAATGAGGAGGACTCAATGGTTCGGCACGGACAGAACGACACCGGTGACTACGGCACGGGTGGAGTGAAAGCCTCGGAGACCACATCGATCCATCTCACTCCGGTGCGCGATGAGCCCACCCTCACGCCAAAAGTTTCGGCCGAGGAGCGGACGGCGATCGAATCATTGCCGGCCGGCTCGGCGTTGCTGGTCGCGCACAGCGGACCCAACGCCGGGGCGCGTTTCCTGCTCGACTCGGATGTCACGACGGCCGGCCGCCACCCGGACGCCGACATTTTCCTTGACGACGTCACGGTCTCGCGCCGCCACGTCGAATTCCGCCGCACGGCCCGCAGCTTCGAGGTCGTCGATACCGGCAGCCTGAACGGCACGTACGTCAACCACGACCGTGTCGACAGTGTGGAGCTGAAGTCCGGCAACGAGGTGCAGATTGGAAAGTTCCGGCTCACTTTCTACCTCAGCCCCGTCCGTACCGCAGGCAACGTCTGATACCGGGGTAGTTGCCTGTGGCCATGGCACAAGCCGAACGGCGCGGACCCCAGGTCCTGAACATCGGGGAGGTCCTGGCTCAACTGAGCGATGATTTCCCGTCCATGACCGCGTCGAAAATCAGGTTCCTCGAAGAAAAGGGACTCATCAATCCGCAGCGGACCCCGGCCGGCTACCGGCAGTATTCCGAGGGCGACGTCGAACGGCTTCGCTTTGTGCTGGCCCTGCAGCGGGACCAGTACCTTCCGCTGAAGGTCATCAAGGACTATCTGGACGCAATCGACCGTGGTGAACGCCCGGAGAACCTGCCGCCCGGCGTCACCGTGTCGCCGCGGATTGTCTCGGACCAGCTCGCGGCCGAACTGAACAACCGGGGGCGGCTGCTCAGTGAGGAACAGCTCCGCGCCGAGTCCGGTGCCAGCGTCCCGCTGCTGGAGTCCCTGCTCAGCTTTGGGCTGATCGGGCACATGAACGGCAGGTTCGACGATCACGCCCTGCAGGTTGCCCGCGCCTGCGTGCAACTGGAGGGCCACGGCCTGGAGCCGCGGCACCTGCGCCCGTTCCAGGCCGCCGCAGACCGCGAATTCGGGCTGGTCGAACGCGCGGTCGCCACCCTGACCTCGCGCAAGGACGCCGCCTCGCATGCCCGTGCCGCGGAGGCCGCCCGTGAGATCAGTGAACTGTGCCTGTCGCTGCACCGCGCACTGGTCCAGGACCGCATCTCGAGAATGGATAGCTGATGATTGAGGTGGAAATCGTGGGCGTTCGGATTGAACTGCCGTCGAACCAGCCCTTGGTGCTGCTCAAGGAGATGCACGGGGAGCGCCACGTGCCCATCTGGATCGGCACCCCGGAGGCCAGTGCCATCGCCCTGGCCCAGCAGGGCGTGGTCCCGCCGCGGCCGATGACGCACGATCTGCTGGTGGACGTCGTGGAGGCCCTGGGCCACACCATTGTCAGCGTCAACATCGTGGCCGTGGAGGACAACATCTTCTACGGCCAGCTGCAATTCGAGAACGGCACCTCTGTCAGCTCCCGGGCCTCCGATGCGCTCGCCCTGGCGCTCCGGGCGAAATGCCGGATCTGGTGCGCGGACTCCGTGATGGAAGAAGCCGGGGTGCGGATCACCGAACACGACGACGGCGAGCAGGCCCAGCCCGGCCCCGCCGTCGACGAAGAGGGGGAACTGCGCCGCTTCCGGGAGTTCCTGGACGACGTCGAACCCGAGGATTTCGCCGGCTGAGACCGTCCCAAGCTTAAAGTTGTGGTCGAAAGTTTCGACACGCCCCGGCAATAACCCCGAGGTCTTTGACCTTGGACCCCGGCAGGCCTAACGTCGGAGATACAAGTTCCCATTGCATACACCAGCAGCGCAAGTCACACTGGAAAGTGCGGCCGGAACCGGGGTTACACGGATGATTTTCACGCCGTGCCGGACCGTACCGCTCCGGCGGCGGCGCACTGTAACTGCAAGTTCCCGCGGGAGCTCATGACAAGGAGGATCCACGTGAGTCCGAAAGGCGAAGCAGGCGAGCTCAAGCAGGCCTCGACGGCAGGTGTTGCCGTGCCCGCGAGCGGTGCCCAGGGCCTGCTTTTCACCGAGGATCTTCCTGTCCTGGACGAAGACGCGGGCTACCGCGGCCCGACCGCCTGCAAAGCGGCCGGCATCACCTACCGCCAGCTGGATTACTGGGCGCGTACCGGGCTCGTCGAGCCGGCCGTCCGCGGCGCCGCCGGCTCCGGCTCGCAGCGGCTCTACGGCTTCCGCGACATCCTTGTCCTCAAGGTCGTCAAGCGGCTTTTGGACACCGGCGTCTCATTGCAGCAGATCCGCAGCGCGGTGGAACACCTCAGGGAGCGGGGCGTCGAGGACCTGGCCCAGATCACCCTGATGAGCGACGGAGCCAGCGTCTACGAGTGCACCTCGGCAGACGAGGTCATCGACCTGGTGCAGGGCGGACAGGGTGTCTTCGGCATCGCCGTGGGCCGCGTCTGGCGCGAGGTGGAAGGAAGCCTCGCTTCGCTCCCCAGCGAACACGCGGCGGACCAGTCCTTCCCGGATGACGAACTGAGCAAGCGCCGCGCAGCCCGGAAGATCGGCTAGCCCGCGCACCACCCCCGCACAAAGCAACGCGGGGTCACTTGGCCCCCATCACACCGTGGTGGATAGACGCTAAGTGGCCCCGCGTTGCTGTTGTGTGCGGCGCTAGCGCTGGCTGCGGCTCCGTGTCATCCCGGCCGGCACCAGTTCCCGGTCAGCGCCGGCGCCCGTCAGGTTAGCGAGCAGCGTGTCGAACAAAGCAGCCGCGTTCTTGGCGGAGTCCCCGGGCCAGTGGTGGACCGAGTGGGCAGCACCCTGGATCTGCTGCCAGTTGGCCTGCTCCGGGATGTGCGGGCTCAGCAGCAGTTCACCGAACATCGACTCCATTTCGGCGAGCCGGAAGCTGTGCTCCGCGGACCCGGTACGCACCCGGTTCGCGACGATGCCGGCGGGCGAGAGCCCCGGCGCGAATTCCTGCCGGAAGAGCTGGATCGCGCGCATCGTGCGCTCGGTGCCGGCGACGGAGAACAGGCCCGGCTCGGCAACCAGGGCGACCTTGTCGCTGGCCGACCAGGCCATCCGGGTCAGCCCGTTCAGTGAGGGCGGGCAGTCCACAAGAACCAGTTCGTAGCGTCCTGCACCAGCCAGCACCGTGGATAGGCGGCGCAGGTCGCGGCGGCCAAGGTCGGGCCGGTCGTAGATCCCGGTGAAGGCCGAACCGATGGCGACGTCCAGCACGGGTGCGGCACCACGCGGGGACGCGGCTTCGGCGCGTTCCACCCAGCCGCTGGGAACAACGTTCTCGGCCAGGCGGGCCCGGCGCGGGGCCTTGAGCATACGCCCGATGTCCAGCTGGTCGGCCGGCCTGACGCCGAGGGCCGTGCTCGCGTCCGCATGCGGGTCGAGATCGACCACGAGGGTGGGAATGCCGGCGGCGAGTGCGGCCGAAGCCAGCCCGGTTGTCACCGAGGTCTTGCCGACACCGCCCTTGAGGCTGCTGATGCTGACTACTTGCACTTGAAAAACCAATACCTAACGCCGGTTGCCGGGACTGGGTCATGCCGGCCGCTGCGTTCCTCCGGGCCGGGGCGTGCCTGCGCCACCCACCAACTCATCATATGTTGATACGCCGGCTAAAGCCGTCTCATCCGGCCCGGCAGGCGGGCTGCGGCGCCGGGAAGGTCCCGGGACCGGCGGCGATCTGCCCATTGCGGTCGAAATGACGCATAATGCTGTGATGGGCGCCACAATGATTTGTGTTTGCGCACACCAGTCTTAGAAACTGTGACGACTTACCGAACCGCCCGCGATGATGCAGGAGAAGTATGTTTTCCAAGATTCTGGTGGCCAACCGCGGCGAAATCGCGATCCGCGCCTTCCGCGCCAGCTATGAGCTGGGCGCCAAGACCGTTGCTGTGTTCCCGACCGAGGACCGTAACTCGATCCACCGCCAGAAGGCGGATGAGGCGTACCTGATCGGTGAGGAGGGCCACCCGGTCCGGGCATACCTCGACGTCAACGAGGTGGTCCGCGTGGCGAAGGAAGCGGGCGCCGACGCGATCTACCCCGGCTACGGCTTCCTCTCGGAAAACCCGAACCTCGCCCGCGCCGCGGCCGACGCCGGCATCACCTTCGTGGGGCCGCCGGCGGAGGTCCTGGAACTGGCCGGCAACAAGGTCGCTGCCCTTGAGGCCGCCCGCAAGGCCGGCGTCCCCGTGCTCAAGTCCAGCCAGCCGTCCAAGGACCTCAACGAACTCATCGCCGCCGCGGACGAGATCGGCTTCCCGATCTTCGCCAAGGCCGTCGCCGGCGGCGGCGGCCGCGGCATGCGCCGAGTGGACACCCGCGAGGCGCTGCCCGAAGCCCTGCAGGCAGCGATGCGGGAAGCCGACGCCGCCTTCGGCGATCCCACCATGTTCCTGGAGCAGGCTGTCCTGCGGCCGCGGCACATCGAGGTGCAGATCCTCGCCGACGCCGAGGGCAACGTGATGCACCTCTTCGAACGCGACTGCTCCATCCAGCGCCGGCACCAGAAGGTGATCGAGATCGCTCCGGCGCCGAACCTCGACGAGGGCATCCGCCAGGCGCTGTACCGGGACGCCGTGAAGTTTGCGAAGGCCCTCAACTACGTCAACGCCGGCACCGTGGAGTTCCTCGTCGACACCGTGGGTGAGCGGGCCGGCCAGCACGTTTTCATCGAAATGAACCCGCGCATCCAGGTCGAGCACACGGTCACCGAGGAAGTCACCGACGTGGACCTGGTCCAGGCCCAGCTGCGCATCGCGTCGGGGGAGACCCTGGCGGACCTCGGACTCTCCCAAGACACCGTCCGGCTGCGCGGCGCCGCGCTGCAGTCCCGCATCACCACCGAAGATCCGGCGAACGGCTTCCGGCCCGACGTCGGGAAGATCACCGGCTACCGCTCGGCCGGCGGCGCCGGTGTCCGGCTCGACGGCGGCACCGTGTACTCCGGCGCCGAGATCAGCCCGCACTTCGACTCGATGCTGGTCAAACTGACCTGCCGCGGCCGGGACTACCCGACCGCCGTCGCCCGCGCCCGGCGCGCCCTCGCCGAATTCCGGATCCGCGGCGTGTCCACCAACATCTCCTTCCTCCAGGCCGTTTTGGACGACCCGGACTTTGTCGCCGGCGACGTCGCCACCTCGTTCATCGACGAACGCCCCGAGCTGCTCAAGGCCCGCGTCTCCGCGGACCGCGGCACCAAACTGCTGACCTGGCTCGCCGACGTCACCGTCAACAAACCGAACGGCGAGCTCACGGTGCACACCGACCCGGCCGACAAACTGCCCGCCCTCCCGGAGGGTGAGGCCCCGGCCGGGTCCCGCCAGCGGCTGCTCGAGCTCGGGCCGGAGGGCTTTGCCCGGGCGCTCCGCGGCCAGGAGGCCGTCGCCGTTACCGACACCACTTTCCGTGACGCGCACCAGTCGCTGCTGGCCACCCGGGTCCGCACGCGCGACCTCGTCGCGGCCGGACCGGCCGTGTCCCGGCTGCTTCCGGAACTGCTCTCCGTCGAAGCCTGGGGCGGTGCGACCTATGACGTCGCCCTGCGCTTCCTGGGCGAGGACCCCTGGGACCGCCTTGCCGCGCTGCGCAAGGCGCTGCCGAACACCTGCCTCCAGATGCTGCTGCGCGGCCGGAACACCGTCGGCTACACCCCGTACCCGGAGGAGGTGACCGTCGCGTTCGTCAACGAGGCTGCCGCGACCGGTATCGACATCTTCCGCATCTTCGACGCCCTTAATGACGTGAACCAGATGGCCCCGGCGATCCGCGCCGTCCGCGACACCGGAACCGCCGTGGCAGAGGTTGCCCTCTGCTACACCTCGGACATGCTCGATCCGGACGAGACGCTCTACACCCTCGACTACTACCTCGAGCTGGCCCAGAAGATCGTCGACGCCGGCGCGCACATCCTGGCGATCAAGGATATGGCGGGGCTGCTGCGACCGGCGGCCGCTGCCCGGCTCGTGACGGCGCTGCGGGAGAAGTTCGACCTGCCCGTCCACCTGCACACCCACGACACCGCGGGCGGCCAGCTGGCCACCCTCCTCGCGGCTGTGGAGGCCGGCGTCGACGCGGTCGACGTGGCCTCGGCGTCGCTGGCCGGAACCACCAGCCAGCCCTCCGCTTCTGCCCTCGTCGCCGCGCTGGCCCACACGCCGCGCGACACCGGGCTGAGCCTGGCGAACGTCTGCGCGCTGGAGCCGTACTGGGAAGCCGTCCGGCGGGTCTACGCCCCGTTCGAATCCGGACTGCCGGGCCCCACCGGCCGGGTGTACCAGCACGAGATCCCCGGCGGCCAGCTCTCCAACCTGCGCCAGCAGGCGATGGCGCTGGGCCTGGGCGAACGGTTCGAGGCGATCGAGGACATGTACACCGCGGCGGACCGGATCCTCGGCCGGCTCGTGAAGGTCACCCCGTCCTCGAAGGTGGTGGGCGACCTGGCGCTGCACCTGGTGGGCCTCAACGCCGACCCGGCCGACTTCAACGAGAACCCGCAGAAGTACGACATCCCGGACTCCGTGATCGGGTTCCTCTCCGGCGAACTGGGCGACCCTCCCGGCGGCTGGCCGGAGCCGTTCCGGACCAAGGCGCTGCAGGGACGCAGCGCCAAGGTCCGCGACGTCGAGCTCAGCGCCGAGGACAGCGCCGCCCTCCAGGGCGACTCCAAGACGGTGCAGCAGACCCTCAACCGGCTGCTCTTCGCCGGTCCCACCAAGGACTTCCAGAAGAGCGTCGAGTCCTACGGCAATCTCTCCGTGCTGGATACCCGCGACTACCTTTTCGGTCTGCAGCGCGGTGCCGAACATGAAATCGAGCTGGAGAAGGGCGTGCGGCTGATCGCCTCTCTGGAGGCCGTCTCGGAGCCGGACGAGAAGGGCATGCGCACCGTCATGTGCACCCTGAACGGACAGTCCCGGCCCGTGGTGGTCCGCGACCGTTCCGTGGTAAGCAACGTCAAGGCCGCCGAACGGGCCGACGCCTCGCAGCCCGGCCAGGTCGCCGCGCCGTTCGCCGGTGCCGTCACCCTGACGGTCAAGGCCGGGGACGCGGTCAAGGCCGGGGACACGGTCGCGACCATCGAGGCCATGAAAATGGAAGCATCGATCACGACGCCGGTCGCCGGCACCGTAGCGCGGCTCGCCGTCGGCGCGGTCGAACAAGTCCAGGGCGGGGACCTGCTGCTGGTCGTGGAGTAGCGGCCGCGGCGCTGCGCAGGGCGACGCAGGACAACATAAAGGGCTCCTCCGGCCGCGGCCGGAGGAGCCCTTTTGGTTGTACCAGTGAGGGGTCAGATCCGGCTCATCCCGGGCCCCGGGATGAGCCGCATCTGACCCCTCGTTGTTTTGTCGCGAGGGGTTGTCAGGCGTGGGTGGGGCGCTTCGCCGAGTACATCTCCTCGATCACGGTCTCGAAATCCTTCATCACCTGGGCGCGCTTGACCTTCATGGACGGCGTCAGGTGCCCGGAGGCCTCGGTGAAATCGGAGGGCACAATCCGGAAGGACTTGATGGCCTCGGCCTGGGACACGGACTGGTTCGCCCGGTTGATCAGCTCCTGGACCGCGGCCGTGACGGCGGGATGGGTGGTCGCTTCGGCCAGTGTGGTGGAGGCCGGGAGCCCGTGGCGCTGCAGCCAGCCAGGGAGTGCCTCCTCGTCCAGGGTCACCAGGGCGCCGATGAAGGGCCGGTTGTCGCCGACCACGAGGACCTGCGAGACCAGGGCGTCCGCGCGGATCTGGTCCTCGAGCAGCGCCGGCACCACGTTCTTGCCTCCGGCGGTAACGATGATTTCCTTTTTACGCCCGGTGATGGTCAGGAAGCCCTGGTCGTCGAGTTGTCCGATGTCGCCGGTGCGGAACCAGCCGTCGTCGAAAGCCTCGGCGGTGAGGTCCTCGCGGTTGAAATAGCCCCGCATAACGCAGACGCCCTTGGCCAGGATCTCGCCGTCGTCGGCGATCCGCACGGCGTTGCCGGGAATCGGTGCGCCGACCGTGCCGATCTTGATCAGCCCGGGCGTGTTGACCGTGACCGGTGCGGTGGTTTCGGTCAGGCCGTAGCCCTCAAGGATCTGCAGGCCGATGCCCTGGAAGAAGTGGCCGAGCCGTTCGCCGAGCGGGCCGCCGCCGGAGACGGCGTGCGCCACCTCGCCGCCCATGGCGTCCCGCAGCTTGCCGTAGACGAGCTTGTCGAACAGTGCGTGCTTGAGCCGCAGGACAGGACCAACCTTGCCGGCCTGCCGGGCCCGTGAATAGGCGATGGCGGTTTCCGCGGCACGGTGGAAGATGGCGCCCTTGCCGCCGTCCTCGGCCTTGGTCAGTGCGGAGTTGTAGACCTTTTCAAAGACCCGCGGCACCGCGAGGATGAAGGTCGGCTTGTAGCTCTGCAGGTCCGGCAGCAGGTTCTTGATGTCCGGGGTGTGCGCCACCGTGACGCCCCCGGCGACGGCCAGCACCGAGATGAAGCGGGCGAAGACGTGCGCCAACGGCAGGAACATGATGGTCCTGGCGTGCTCGTGCACGATCTGGCCGAGCGAGGTGGCCAGGACGTTGTCGGAAAGCTCCACGAAGTTGCCGTGGGTCAGCTCGCAGCCCTTGGGCCGGCCCGTGGTGCCCGAGGTGTAGATGATCGTGGCCGGGTCGTTGAGGCCGGCCTGGCTGCGGCGGGCTTCCAGTTCCTCGTCGCTGATCCCGGCACCGGCGGCGCGAACCTCGTCCAAAGCGTCGCCTTCGAGTTGCCAGACGTTTTTCAGTGCGGCGAGGCCCTCGGAGGATGCTGCCTGCCGGATGATGTCTTCGTGGTGGGCCGATTCGCCGAAAGCGGCGACGGCGCCCGAGTCGCCCAGGTTCCACGCCACCTGTGAGGGGGAGGAGGTCTCGTAGATCGGCACCGACACGGCGCCGGCGAACCAGATCGCAAAGTCGATGAGAGCCCATTCGTACCGGGTCCGGGACATGATGCCCACGCGGTCCCCGGCCGCCACGCCGCTGGCCATCAGGCCCTTGGCGAGCCGGGACACGTCGGCCAGGAAGTCGGCGGCCCGGACATCCTGCCACTGGCCCGCGGCGTCGAGCCGGGAAAACAGGGCCGGGTTGGACGGTTTCACGGCCTGGCGCAGCACCAGGTCCGTCACGTTCGTTTCCGGCGGGACGGTGACCAGGGGCGGGACACTGATTTCTCGCACGATAGCTCCTTTGATATCCATTGACCCGCATGGGGTACGACTAACAGTAGTATGCGGTCCGCGCGGGGTGTGTTCCACTTCACCTACTGGCGAGTAACTTTACGGACCCGCCCGCCGTTCCGCCACTTGGCGGCGGCTTCGACGGGCCCGCCGACGGGCCCCGACGGCTCGCCGACGGGCCCGCCACCGCGGCTCCGGCGGGCCCTAGAATGGGAAACGATGCATACACCAACACCCGGCCAGCAGCCCGGACCGCAGCGCAGGACGGCCGCCTGGCGGCGCAGGGGGCACAGCCTGCCCGGAAGGGCCGGGCCGCGGGCGGTCCGCGAACCTCTGCGCCTCGGCCGCAAGGGCCTGGCGATCGGCGTAGACATCGGCGGTACGAAGGTTGCGGCCGGGGTGGTCGACGCCGAGGGGCGGATCCTCAGCCAGGCCAGGCGGTCGACGCCGGGCAACGATCCGCGCGCCGTCGAGCGGGTCATCGTGGACCTGGTGGAGGAGCTGGGACGCGGCCACCGCATCGGGTCCGTAGGGATCGGTGCCGCCGGCTGGATGGACCTCGGCGGTGCCACGGTGCTGTTCAGCCCGCACCTGGCCTGGCGCAACGAGCCGCTGCGCGAGAACCTGCAGCGGATGCTCCGCCGCCCGGTGCTGCTCGCCAACGACGCCGATGCCGCCGGCTGGGCCGAGTGGCGCTTTGGCGCCGGGCGCGGCGAAAGCCGGCTGGTGTGCATCACCCTGGGCACCGGGATCGGCGGGGCCATGGTGATGGACGGCCGGCTGGAGCGCGGGCGTTTCGGCGTCGCCGGTGAATTCGGCCACCAGATCATCATGCCCGGCGGCCACCGTTGCGAGTGCGGCAACCGTGGCTGCTGGGAACAGTACGCCTCCGGCAACGCACTTGGCAGGGAGGCCCGGGAACTGGCCGCGGCCAACGGTCCGGTGGCGCAGGAACTGCTGAAAGCGGTGGACGGCGACGCCGGACGGATCACCGGCGCGGTCGTTACCGAGCTCGCCAAGGCCGGTAATCCCACCGCGCGGGAACTGCTCGAGGAGGTCGGGGAGTGGCTCGGCCTCGGGCTGGCGAACCTCGCGGCGGCCCTGGACCCGGGAACCTTCGTCATCGGGGGCGGACTCTGCGACGCCGGCGAACTGCTCGTGGCCCCGGCGCGGAAAGCCTTCGCCCGCAACCTGACCGGCCGCGGGTTCCGGCCGGCAGCCAGGATCGAGCTCGCGGCCCTCGGACCGAATGCGGGACTGATCGGTGCTGCCGACCTCTCCCGGGTCAGCAGCCGGATGCGTTCCTAATCCGAACGCGCGCCGCTATACCCGGGCTCCGTCGTCGTGCTCGTCCTTTTCCTCCGGCAGCTTCATGATCAGGAACACCACGGACGCCGCGAAGACCGCCACCATGCCGAGAACGGCCAGCAGCGGTGCGGAGCGCCAGAACATGGCCGAAAGCAGCAGGGCGACCGGACCGCCGACGGCGCCCAGCCAGGCAAGCACCGTCAGTGGATCGGACCCGGCCAGGCTCGGCGGCTCCTCGGGCACGAAGGCGCCGTCGTCGTCTTCGGGCTCGTAGTCACGCGGCCCGGCTGCGGTCTCCCGCGCCGGCGCCGCCATGTCCGCGGCGGCGGCCGGCGGGGCCTCCGGGGGGTCGAGCGGTGCCGGGGCGGACAGGCCCAGCGGGTCGAAGTCGCGGAAGGACCGCGCGGCGGGGACGCCGGGTCCGGACGCGTCCGCCGGGCCGGAGTCCATGCCCTCAAGCCGGGCGACCAGATCCAGCCAGACGGCCTCGTCCTGGCCGGCGCCGGGGTCCGGGGAATCCGGGTCGGGGGAACCGGGGTCGGGTCTAGTCATCTGCGGTTTCTTTCTGGCTGGCGCCGGCGTCATCAGGGTGGCGGCCCGCCACGACCGACCGGATGAAGTCGGCTGTGCCGCGGAAAATCTGCGGTGCGTCGTTGTCCATGGTAGCGACGTGGTAGCTGTTCTCCAGCCGGATGACCTCCAGCGGGGCGTGGGTCAGGCCGCGGCGCAGCGCGTCCAGGCTGGCGTCGGAGACGACGTGGTCCACGGCGGAGCGGTAGACCCGGACCGGGGCGGTGATCCTCGGCAGCAGCCGCACCGTGTCCTTGAACATCTTGTTCAATTCGTGGGCCGCAGCAACCGGGGTGCGGGGATAGGCGCCTTCGTCCACGCCCTCCCTGCGGATGTCGTTGGCGATCGCGGGGGTGCTTTTCAGCACGAACTTCAGGATCCCGGCCAGCGGCGCCCGGGGATCGTCGATGACCAGTCCCGGGTTGACCAGGACCGCGCCGGCGACCGGCCGGGTGGCCGCCAGCCGCAGCGCCAGGGCCCCGCCCATCGAGAGTCCGGCCACCACCACGTTCTCGCACTCCCCGGCCAGTTCCAGGTACGCGGCGTCGAGTGCGGCGTGCCAGTCCTGCCAGCGTGTCCGGGCCAGTTCCTGCCAGCTCGTGCCGTGCCCGGGCAGCAGGGGCATCCGGACGGCGAAGCCGGCTCCCGCCAGGGACTCGGCCCAGGCCCGGACGCCGTGCGGGCTGCCGGTAAAGCCGTGCGAGACCACAACTCCGGTCCGGGGGCCGGCCCCGGTGAACGGACTGCTGAACGGCGAGTGGTCGGGGGCTGGGCTCACGGGTGCTCCGTCTCTTCTGGCTGATGGCTCGTCCGGCGGCCCGGGCCAGCGGGGGCCGGGGAAAGGGCCGGGTGGCCGCGGAAAAATTGGGCCGACTGCGCAAAGATCAGCGGGGCATCGACGTCGAGGGTGGCGACGTGGCCGCTCGCGGGCAGCGGCACCACCGAGAGTTCCCGGGACCCAAGCCGCTCGCGGAGCAGTTCCAATGAGGACGGCGGCACCACCGTGTCGGCGTCGGACTTGAACACCAGCGTCGGGACGGCGACGGCGGGCAGCTCGCGCAGGGTCGCGCTGAAGAGCTTGCGCAGTTCGTGGACGGCCCGCAGCGGGGTCAGGGCATAGTCGCCGTCCAGGGTCGTGGCGGCCGTCGACTCCGTTTCCTGGCGTGGGACCGTGGTGCGCTGCAGGTACTTGAGCAGTCCGACATAGCGCACCCGGCGGTCATAGAAACTCAGGCCGGGGTTGACCACGGCGACGCCGGCGACGCGGTGCCGGGCTGCGGTGCGCAGCGCGATGGTCCCGCCCATCGACAGGCCCGCCACGAAGCAGGTGTCCGTTTCCGCCGCGAGTTTGAGGTAGTCAGCTTCGAAAGCGCCGTACCAGTCCTGCCAGCGGTGCTTGGCGAGGTCGCGCCAGTCAGTGCCGTGGCCGGGCAGCAGCGGCACCGAAACCGCGAAGCCAAGGCCGGCGAGGTGCTCGGCCCAAGGCAACACACTGAGCGGGCTGCCGGTAAAGCCGTGGCAGATCGCGACGCCGGTGCCGGCCTTGGCACCGTGGCCGGGGTAGCGGTAAGCAGCAGGCGTCATCGGAGTGCTGCTTTCGCTCATGAGCCCATCGTGTCACTGTTCGCCGTAAAACTCACTAGAGTAGGGTGTCATTGAAGTCCTGGCCGGGCCCGAGGAAGGGCCGGACAGACGCCGGCCGGAGGGGTACACCACGTGTTTTATTGGTTCATGAAGACGTTTGTTCTTGGGCCGGTGCTGAAGACGCTGTTCCGGCCGTGGGTCAAGGGCCTGGACAATATTCCGGCGGAGGGTGCTGCGATCCTGGCCTCGAACCATCTCTCCTTCTCCGATTCGATCTTCATGCCGCTGATGGTCCCGCGGCCGGTAGTGTTTTTGGCCAAGTCCGAGTACTTCACCGGCAAAGGCGTCAAGGGAAAGTTGACGGCCGCGTTCTTCCGCCTGACCAACCAGCTGCCGATGGACCGTTCCGGGGGAGCGGCGTCTGCCCGCTCGCTCGACGCCGGCATGGACGTGCTGAAAAACGGCTCGCTCCTGGGCATCTACCCCGAGGGCACCCGCAGCCCCGATGCGCGCCTGTACCGCGGCAAGGTGGGGGTCGCGCGGCTGGCCCTGCAGGCGCAGGTCCCGGTGATCCCGGTCGCGATGATCGGCACCGACAAGGTCCAGCCCATCGGCAAGCGGATGCCGAACATCCGGCGGATCGGGATGATCTTCGGCGAACCGCTGGACTTCAGCCGCTACTACGGCATGGAGGAGGACCGCCTGATCCAGCGGTCTGTGACCGACGAGATCATGTACGAGCTGATGCGGCTCTCCGGCCAGGAATACGTCGACGAGTACGCCGCCGTCGTCAAACTCCGCCTCGCCGGCAAAGCAACCGGGCTGCCCGAGGCGGGTCCGGCCCAGGATACGGGGACACCCGGGGCCGTGTGACGGGGTGTCCGGGCCGGGGCCTGTGCGCCGGCCTGGCGGGCAGGGGAGCCGTGTGACGGGGTGTCCGGGGTCAATGACGCCGGGCGCCGTCGTTCGCCGCGGAGGCAACTATCCTTAGAGGGTGACTGAGCTATCTGCACCCTCGACGTCCATCAATAACTCCCGCCCCGGCAGCGCCCTGCCCGCCGGCCCGGTTCCGGCCGGCTTCGCCGGAGCCCTGGCCAGCACCGCCCAGAGCGGTGCCGCCAATTATCCCGGGCTGGACGACTGGCGCGAGCTGCCCGCCTCGCAGCAGCCCAGCTGGTCCGATGCGGCGGTCTTCGAGGCCTCCGTGAAGGAACTCTCGGTCCTGCCGCCGCTCGTCTTCGCCGGTGAGGTGGACATCCTGCGCGAACGGCTCGCCGCCGCGGCGCAGGGCAAAGCCTTCCTGCTCCAGGGCGGGGACTGCGCGGAGACCTTCGAGGCCGCCACGGCGGACAAGATCAGCGCCAGGGTCAAGACGATCCTGCAGATGGCCGTCGTCCTCACCTACGGCGCGGCGATGCCGGTGATTAAAATGGGCCGGATGGCGGGCCAGTTCGCCAAGCCGCGCTCCTCCAACGACGAAACCCGCGAAGGCGTCACGCTGCCGGCCTACCGCGGCGACATCGTCAACGGCTACGACTTCACGCCCGAGTCCCGCGCCCACGACGCCGGCCGGATGCTCAAGGCCTACCACACCTCGGCGTCGACCCTGAACCTGATCCGCGCCTTCACCCAGGGCGGCTTCGCTGACCTGCGGTTGGTGCACCAGTGGAACAAGGGCTTCACAGAGAACCCTGCGCATGCCCGATACGAGTCCCTGGCCCGGGACATCGACCGGGCCATCAAATTCATGGCCTCCTGCGGGGCCGACTTCGAAGCGCTCAAGCGGGTGGAGTTCTACGCGAGCCACGAGGCCCTGCTGCTCGACTACGAACGCGCCCTGACCCGCATCGACTCGCGCACCGGCCTGCCCTACGACACCTCGGCACACTTCCTCTGGATCGGGGAGCGCACCCGCGAGCTGGACCACGCGCACGTCGACTTCCTCTCCCGTGTCCGCAACCCGATCGGCGTCAAGCTGGGTCCCTCGACCACCGGCGAGGACGCACTGCGCCTGATCGACAAGCTGGATCCGAACCGGGAGCCGGGCCGCCTGACCTTCATCACCCGGATGGGGGCGGGCAACATCCGGGAGAAGCTGCCGCCCATCGTCGAGCGCGTCACCGCCTCCGGCGCCCAGGTCCTCTGGGTCACCGATCCGATGCACGGTAATACGGTCACCTCCCCGAACGGCTACAAGACCCGAAACTTCGACGACGTCATCGACGAGGTGCGCGGCTTCTTCGAGGTGCACCACGGCCTCGGCACCATCCCGGGCGGCCTGCACGTGGAGATGACCGGCGACGACGTGGCCGAATGCCTCGGCGGCGCCGACCCGATCGACCAGGACGCCTTCCTGGACCGCTACGAGTCCGTCTGTGATCCGCGCCTGAACCACATGCAGTCCCTCGAGATGGCGTTCCTGGTGGCCGGGGCCCTCTCCAAGCGGTAATCCGCAAAGCGGCGCCGGCGCGCCAGGCGCCTCCGCCAACAGCTCCGCCCCGGCTGGATCCAGCCGGGGCGGAGCTGTTTTCTGTGCTGGATCGGGCTAGACCACCTTGAGCGTGACAACGGAACCCTCGGGGGCCCGGGTGTCCTTGGGATCTTGTTCCCTGACGGTGCCGAAGAAGCCCCCGAAGATGTTCTCGATCCGGACTTCAAAGCCGAGTGCCTCGAGTTGCCTGCGGGCTTCACTTGCCTGTTTGCCGATGAAACTGGGGACGTCCACGAGCCTGGGTCCCTTGGAAACCGTCAGTGTCACCGCGCCGCCCTTGGTCAGGTTGCCGGTGGCCGGGTCCTGGCTTACAACCGCACCCTCGGGCACGTTCCGGTCAAAGACCGGCTCCGGCGCGACGACGGCCTTGAGCCCGGCGGCTTCGACCGCTTTGACGGCCGCGTCCTGGTCCTTGCCGCGGACATCCGGCACCGGGATCGGCCGGGGCCCCTTGGAGACCGTCAGGCTGACGGGCGTTCCGTGCTTGGCAGGGGTGCCCTTACCGGGTTTCTGCGCCAGCACGGTCCCTGCCGGCACTGCCTCGTCGTAGCTGTCGGTGACCGGGCCCAGAGCCATGCCGGCAGCGTTAAGGGCCGTCTTGGCTGCGTCGAGGGTCTTGCCCTTTAAATCGGGGAGCGCGAAAAGCTGCGGGCCCTTCGAGACTGCGAGGGACACGGACTGGAATTTGCGCGCCACCGCACCGGCCCGCGGCTCCGAGCCCACCACGAGCCCGGGGGACACGTCGTCGTCGAAGACGTCGCGGGTGGTCGAATCGAAACCGGCTGTCCGCAGCAGCTGCTGCGCCTCAGCGACGGTCTTGTTGGCCAGTGGAGGAATGGTGCCCTGGGACCCCGGGCCCATGCCGAAGAACCAGCCGGCCGCGGCGGCGAGTAGTGCCACCAGGACCAGAACCAAAACCCAGCCAACTGCCCGCCGGCGCGGATCACCGCCGCGCAGGCTGCGGCTGGGTGTTGCGGCCGCCCGTTGCCGCGCCTTCTCCGCCTCGCGGTCCAGTTTGCGCTGGGCCCGCTTGCTGGCCGGCCCGTGCCGTTCGTCCGGTTCGTCCGTGGAGGCAGCCGCGTAGGCGCCGGGTTCGGCCTCCTCCGGGGCGGCCAGCGGACCGTAGGCGCCCGGCCGCGGGCTGCCGGCGAGGACTGTCGTCGGGTTGCTGCCGCGGGCAATGACCTCGGTGTGCTGCCGGAGGCTGCCCAGCAGTTCCGTGGGGGCCTCGCCGCCCGCCGGGCCGGGAGGAGCCGGGGGCAGGGCAGGGGCCGGGCCGGAGCCGGCCGCCGCCGGCAGTGCGCCCGGCGGACGCAGGTCCAGTTCGGCGTCGCTGAGGTTGGTGCGGATGTGGCGGAGCTCCGAGAGCAGTGCGTTGCCGTCGACCGGGCGTTTGTCAGGGTCATTGGCGGTGCACCACTGCACCAACTCGTCGAGCTCTTCGGCCAGGCCCGGGACCAGTGCCGAGGGCGGCCCGACGGTGGAGTTCACGTGCTGGTAGGCCACCTGGATGGGGACCTCGCCGTCGAACGGCTGCCGTCCGGTCATCATCTCGTAGAGCATGATCCCAAGCGAATAGATGTCGCTGCGGGCGTCCGCCTGCCTGCCCATCACCAGTTCGGGGGAGAGGTAGGCGACGGTGCCGATCAGGGCGCCCGTGCTGGTCGTCGTCGTGATGGCCCGCGCCAGGCCGAAGTCACCGATCTTGATCCGGCCGTCGTCGGCGATCAGCACGTTCTCCGGCTTGACGTCCCGGTGGATCAGGCCGGCGGCGTGCGCCGCTCCGAGGCCCTCCACGACCGGGTCGATCAACGCCAGGGCGAGCCGGGGGGTGAGGGCTCCCTTGTCCTTGATCACGTCGCGCAGGGTGTGGCCCTTGATGTATTCCATCACCAGGTAGGCCAACGGGCCGTCGTCGCCCTGGTCCAGCACCCCGACGACGTGCGGGTGCGAGAGCCTGGCCGCGGCCTTGGCTTCACGGCCCAGCCGGTCCAGGAACTGCGGATCGCCGGCCATGTGCGGATGCAGGACTTTAAGCGCCACGTCCCGCTCGAGCCGCCGGTCGGTGGCGAGGTAGACGGTGGACATCCCGCCGCGGGCCAGCTTTGAGCGAATCAGGTACCGGTTGTCCACCAGGGTCCCGACGAGAGCGTCCGATGTGTATTCCTGCACCCTATGATCCTAAGCTCTGCACCGAAACGGGCCCGGATTGACATGCAACCCGGGCCCGTATCGTTACGCATCAGCGGCGATGCGCCGCGCTGCCGGCCGCTCTAGCTGAAGCTCTTCTGCAGCTTCTTGATCGACGCCACGTAGACCTTCGTGTCGTCGTACATGCCGCGGGTGCTCACCGAGTACTGGCCCTGGTAGTACCCCGCGATGGCGTAGTCGAGGTTCTTGCTGGTGCGGACCAGCTGGCGGATGATGGCAACGCCGGCCGTGGCATTGTCATACGGATCCAGCAGGTTCAGCTTGCGTCCGACCAGGTCGGAGGCCCACTGGCCCGAGGACGGGATGACCTGCATGGTGCCGATCGCGTTGGCCGGGGACACCGAACGGTGGTTGAAACTGGACTCCTGGAAGGCGAACGCCAGGGCCAGCGAGGGGTCCACGCCCATCCGCCGCGCCGTGTCGGCCACGATCTGCTTCATTTGTTCGCGGCTGGGAACCGGGGCGGCGTCCAGCAGCGCCTTGTTCTGGTTCGCGGAGCTGACGACCGCCTGCGGGTAGCTGAAGCCCAGGAAGGTGCTGGGCACCAGCGGCGAGGCGGGCGTGACCGGGGCGGCGGGGATGATCGGGGTGACCGGCGTGCTGGAGGCCGGCTTGATGGTCCCGCTGGCGGCGCCCGGAATGACCAGCTTGTTCCCGGGGTAGATGATGCTGCTCATGGAGAGCCGGTTCGCCGACAGCACAGCCGAGAGTTTTACGCCGTGCCGGGCGGCGATGCCGGAGAGGGTGTCGCCGGATTTGATCGTGTACGAACCGGAACTGGCCGGCTTCGGGGCCGCGGGGCGGGCCGGTGCAGGTTTGGGGGCCGCGGGGCGGACCGGGGCGGGTGCTGCCGCACCAGCGCCGATCTTGATCTTCTGGCCCGGGTAGATGACCGAGCGCATGTTCAGCCCGTTCCGGCTGAAGACATCGGAGAGTTTGACGCCGTGGCGGGCTGCGATCGCGCTCAGGGTGTCCCCGGGCTTGACGGTGTAGACGCTTCCGGTGGAGGCGCTGCCGGCGGCCCGCACCGGTGCCGGCTTTGCGGGGGCAGGCCGGGCGGTGGCGACGGCGGTGGAGCCGGTGAGCTTGATCTTCTGGCCCGGGTAAATGACCGTATTGGCCCGGAGCTTGTTCAGCGTCAGGACGGACTGGGTGCTCAGGCCGAACCGGGCGGCGATGGCACTGATGGTGTCGCCGCGCGCAATCGTGTACTGCGCCGGAACGGAGACCTTGGCCGGGCGGAGTGCGGCCGGAAGGGCCGCCGGCACGGACCCGGCCGGAATCAGCGCGGACGGCTGCGCGGCGGATGCCAGGCCCTGGGCCTTCATGGCCGCGGCGAGCGTCGCGGGGATGGCCCGGGGGCGGGGTTCCGCCGCGGCGGGCTGTGCAATCGCCAGGGAAGAGAGAACGACGGCGGGCAGCGCCGCCGTCGTCGCCGCAATCAGCGGGAGGCCGGGCCTCGGGTTGGTCTTTGGCGAACGTGACGTCGTCATGGGAAAAAATCCTCTTCTCAGCGGCGGACGCTGCAGCTCAGGCCGGTGTTACTGGTGTTAACAGTGTGACTAAAGATACTGCAGTTGCAAATGTGATCTAAGCGAATCTCTCATGAATTGCGAATTAGCACAAGAACTGTTTGACATTCCGAAAGGCCCGCCGGTGCCGCGTGTCGGCGGGAGCCCTCTCCGGCCGTCGGCTGCCGGGCCGCTGGGCAGCGGGGCGGCCGGCATTTGGCGCCCGACGAAGGGGATGTATTAAGAGGTATCGGGGGCAGGTCGTGGCCGACTAGGCGCATTCCCGTCCGGCATGGCAATCTTGATCCGTGAGTACTGTAGAAAGCCTTGTAGGCGAATGGCTGCCCCTGCCCGACGTTGCCCAGCTGTTGGACGTTTCCATCACCAAGGTTCATGCCCTGCTGGACGAACGCGCCCTTGCGGCCATCCGGATCGGGGACCGGCGGATCCGCTCCGTCCCGGCCGCTTTCATCCAGGACGGCCATGCCGTGGAGAGCCTGAAGGGCACCATTGTGGTCCTCGCTGACGCGGGTTACTCGGACGAGGAACTCATCACCTGGCTGTTCACGCCGGATGAATCCCTGCGCGGCAGGCCGATTGATGCCCTCCGCGAGGGACGCAAGACGGAAATCCGCCGCCGCGCGCAGACGATGGCCTGGTAGGAACCGTCCGTCAACACGGGGCCTGCCGGTCCGGCCGCCGGCTCCGGCCAGCCCCCTGGCGGCGGCACTGACACGAAAGGCCATGCACGGCGCCCGGCGCTGTGCATGGCCTTTGCTGTATCCGGGCACCCGTCCGGCGCAGCGTGCGGCTGGCCGTTCCCAGCTAGGCCGTTCGGCTGACGGCGGCCTCGGCCAGCCTCCGGAGCGCTGTTTTGGGCAGGTCCTCCAGTGTGAGCAGATCCAGGGCATCGAATGCGGCCCGGCCGAATTCTTCGATCAGCACCTCCGTGGCCTGCAGCGCACCGCAGTCGACAATGATGCGGCGGATCTCCTCGACGTCCCCGGTGGTCAGGTCCGGACTGCCGAGCCGGGCATCGAGAAAGGCCGACTCCGCCGGCGCGGCCAATTCCAGCGCGAATGCCACGAGGACCGTGCGTTTGCCCTCGCGGAGATCGTCGCCTGCCGGTTTGCCGGTGGCGACCGGATCACCAAAGACACCCAGCACATCGTCCCGGAGCTGGAAGGCCTCGCCGAGCGGAAGCGCGAAGGCCGAGTAACCCCGCAGCAGTTCGTCCGAGGCGCCGGCCAGGGCGCCGCCGAGGGCGAGCGGATGTTCGGTGGAATACTTGGCCGACTTGAAACGGATGATGGACTGGGCCCGGCGTACCGCGCCCGCCCGGTCGCGGTGCGGTCCGGCCACCTCCTCGAGGATGTCCAGGTACTGGCCGGCCATGACTTCGGCGCGCATCAGGTTAAAGATCGAGCCGGGCCTGGCTTCCGGCGGCGGCCCGGTCGCCGATTTCGGTGAACGATTCCTCGCTGAAGGACAGGCAAAGATCACCGGTCAGGATGGCGGCCGCATGCCCGAAGCGCTCCGGGTCCAGGGCCCAGCCCTGGCTGGCGTGCAGCTCGGTGAAGCGGCGGTGCACGCTGGGACCGCCCCGCCGGGTGTCCGAGCGGTCGATGATGTCGTCGTGGATCAGCGCCGCGGCCTGGAACAGTTCCAGCGCCGAGCCTGCGGTGACCACCTCGATGGCCCCGGCATCCCCGCCGGCGCCGCGCCACCCCCAGTAGCACATCAGGGCGCGGAGCCGTTTGCCGCCGGTAACAAGGTTGGAGATGGAGCCCATCAGCGGGTCGATATCCGGGGAGATGGCGGACATGACCGTGGTGCGGGCGGTCAGGAAGTCCGTGAGCTTGCCGGCGACGGCGGCCACGAAGTCCGTCTGCTCCACCCGCAGTTGTTCGGCCAGGCTCACTTGACGGACTCTGCGGCGACGTTGGCGCCGATGGTGAAGGTGGAAACCCCGGAGGCCTCCACTACGGCCAGGTTCACGGTTTCGGTCCCGCCGCGGAGGAAGTCCTTGGACGCCACGGACCCCACCTTCTCGCCGGGAACTGCCTTGAAGCCCTGGCTCTCCAGCTTCTTGCTGTAGAAGGCCACGACGCCGGACGCAGGGGAGGTGATCTTCGCCACGAGTGCGACGGTCGCCGGGGCGCCGGTCTTGTCGAAGCTGCTGGACTGGACCTGGGCGCCGGGCATCACGGGCAGGAGTTTCTTAGGGAAGCCATCAACCAGGGCGCCCACGGTGGCCGAGGTGCCGGGCTCGGCCGAGGGGCTGGGAGGGGCCGTGGTGGAGGCCGGGGCGGTGGATGGTGCCGCGGGGGTCGAGGCCGCTGCCGAGGGCGCCGACGCCGCCGGGGCCCCGGGGCCGGGGGTGCAGGCGGCCAGGGCCAGCAACACGCCGGCGGCAGCCGCGGCCGTCACGGCGCGTTTGCGCTCTCCAATAACCTTCACAGGGACATTCCTCCTGGTGTTGACGGGCGGATTCAGCCTCCAGTTTAGTCAGTCCCTGCGCATAGGATTGGTGCGTGGGGCCGGAGAGGGATAATCGCATCGATAAACACAGCGGGAACCAATACGACGAAGCAGGTCTTCGCGAGCTGCGGCGCAGCAGCATCCTGCACGTGGACATGGATGCCTTCTTTGTCTCCGTGGAGCTCCGCAGCCGTCCGGAGCTAAAAGGCAAGCCGGTTATCGTCGGCTATCCCGCGGACCGTTCGGTCGTGTTGTCGGCGTCGTATGAGGCCCGCAAATTCGGCGTCAAATCCGCCATGCCGATGGCTGTCGCGGCCCGGATGTGCCCTTCGGCCATCATCATCGAACCCCGCCACAAGCTCTATTACGAAGTGTCCGGCCAGATCATGGCCATCTTCGGCTCGATCACCGACCTCGTGGAGCCGCTGAGCGTCGACGAGGCCTTCCTCGACGTCGGCGGCGCCATCCGCCGGCTCGGCGCACCGCAGGAGATCGGCGAACTGATCCGACGCCGGGTCGAGAGCGAACTGGGCATCACGGCATCGGTCGGGATCGCGGCGAGCAAGTTCGTGGCCAAGATCGCTTCAACGCGGTGCAAGCCCGACGGGCTGCTGCTGATCGGGCCGGACGAGACGGTGCCCTACCTGCACACACTGCCGGTCGGCGCGCTCTGGGGCGTGGGTGCCAAGACCGTCGAGGTGCTCGCACGGATGGGCATCCGCACCGTCGCCGACGTCGCCGCGACGCCGCTGCCGTCCCTGCGGAGGATCCTGGGTGCCACGGGGGAGCATGTCTACCGCCTGTCCTGGGGGATCGATCCACGCCCGGTGACCCCCGTCCGGCTGGAGAAGAGCATCGGGGCGGAGGAGACCTTCGCGGTGGACACGGCCGACGACGCACTGCTGCACCGCGAACTGCTGCGGCTCTCGCACCGTACGGCGGAACGGCTCCGCAGCGCCGGCATGCACGCCAGGACCGTGGCCTTGAAGCTGCGGTATGCGGACTTCTCCACGATTACCCGGAGCCGCACGGTCAGCACGCCGATCGACAGCGCACAACTGCTCTACGGCGTCGCGGTGCAACTGCTGGAGTCCATCGGTGACCGGCCGATGACCGTGCGTCTGGTGGGGATCCGGGCGGAGCAGTTGGAAGAAGCCGCCCAGGCGCCGCTGCAGCTCAGCCTGGACCGCCGGGACGACAACTGGCGCGCCGCCGAACAGGCCCTGGACCGGGTCACCCGCAAGTTCGGCAACAAGTCCGTTCTCCCCGCCCGGTTGCTGGACCCGGGGCGGGACCCCGGATGAGCGGGCGGGGATGCTGACCAGTCTGCCCGGGGGCGGCCGCTGCGCGGGCGCGGAGGCTGATCAGCCCTACCGGGGGCGGCCGCTGCGCGGGCGCGTGCCACTCCGGCCGCTGCGCACCGGCGGGCGTCTTTCAGAACAGGACGCAACAAACTATCCTTAGATATACCTAGTTTTTGAACGACCGGATCAATCGCTCGGGTTGCCGGCCATGTCAGCTGAACACCTTCCACGGGGAACCGCAGGTCCACATTTCACCAATGGCGGGAAATGGGAACCAGCCGGGAATCCCGGTCGTTAGGGGTTTAGGGACAAGGGCCGCGCCAAGTCTGGACGTTGGCCGACTTAAGGAGGTCGTGATGCCGCTCTCGGAGCACGAACAGAAGTTGCTGGAGCAACTTGAGAAGCAGCTGCACGAGGACGATCCCAAGTTCGCCAGTTCGATGGGCTCGGATCCGGGTCGCTCCTGGTCCACCCGCCACCTGGTCATCGGGGTCCTCGGCGCCCTGGCAGGGATCCTGCTGTTGTTGTTGGGCGTTTCGCTACAGAGCATCATTGTGGGCGTGATCGGCTTCGTCGTTATGGGCGCGGGCGTGTACTTCGCCACTATGCGCAGTTCAAGCGGCAAATCGCGGACCGGCGGCGCAGCCGGAAAATCCGGAAAGCCGCGCAGCTCTTTCATGAGCAACCTGGAGGAGCGGTGGGAGGAACGGCACCGCGGGGAGTCCTGAGAACCCCTTTCCTCCATTTAGCACCACCCGGACCTCCACCAGGCCGCTAAAGACCCGCTCCGGCGGGTCTTTAGCCATTTAAACCGGCTGCCCTCGCTCCGGATCGCCTGATGTGGCTCGCTCCGGATCGAGGGGGCGGCTCACCCCGGACCGAGTGTTCCACAACGGCCCTTGGCAAGCGCCAAAAACGGCCCCAGGAAGTACTTGACGGGCCGGCGGGCGGCCGAATTCCCTCCACTGGGGCCCACTTTTCCCGCTTCCCTTTATTTTCAACGGGAGTTTGCCCGCAAAAGCGTGCTAATTGGGGTGGAAATATGCCGAATGTCGTTGACGGGGGAGCGAAGTGGAGTAATGTGGAGGACGTAAGAGGGTAGTGGCAGCACAGGGGACGTTGGACTTCCTACGACAGACAGGCGGTGGGCCGTGTTTCTCGGCACACATTCGCCGCGTCTGGACGAGAAAGGTCGAATCATCCTGCCAGCCAAGTTCCGTGAGGAACTTGCCAGCGGCCTGGTTCTCACAAGGGGCCAGGAACGTTGCATCTACGTCTTCAGCGAGGCGGAATTCGGCCGGGTTCATGAGCAAATGCGGGAGGCTCCCATCTCCTCCAAGCAGGCTCGTGACTACATCCGCGTTTTCCTCTCTGGAGCCTCCGACGAGGTACCTGACAAGCAGGGGCGCGTGACGATTCCGCCGGCGCTCCGGGAGTATGCAGGTCTCGGCAGGGAGCTGGCCGTCATTGGCGCCGGCACCCGCGCGGAGATCTGGGACGCCCAGGCTTGGAGCGAGTACCTGGCCGAAAAGGAAACCGCCTTCTCGGAAACCGACGACGCCATCCCGGGCATCCTCTGAAGCCCGCCGGCGCCGCCACCCCGCAGTACCAGCCGTTTCTTGATCGAGATCTCCAGCCGCCCATCCGGCAGTCCACCTGGCTCACTTCCCCGGAGCCAGGCGGCCCGCAGGGTAGGCGCGGATGGGGATCTGGATTAAGAAGCCGCCGGCCCACCAGGCGCCCCGGCGCCGATTACCCCAGCAGCAGTCAGCCGCCACGCAGAAGGAAAGGACGCAGGCATGAGTGACGACTCGAACCAGGCGAAGCCTACGTCCGAACGCCATGTACCGGTCCTCAAGGACCGGTGCATCAATTTGTTGGCACCGGCTTTTGAAGAAGCGCGCCGCCGTGGCGAGACGCCCGTCGTCGTCGACGCGACGCTCGGCATGGGCGGCCACTCCGAGGCCATGCTGCAGCGGTTCCCGGACCTGCACCTGATCGGAATCGACCGCGACGAGGAGGCGCTGGCTCTGGCCGGGGAGCGGCTCAAGGCTTTCGCCGGCCGCACCGACCTGGTCCACGCGGTCTACGACGAAATCCCCGAGGTACTCGAGGACCTCGGCTTCACCGAGGTCCACGGCATCCTGATGGACCTCGGCGTCTCCTCGCTACAGCTGGATGAGCGCGAACGCGGCTTTGCCTACTCCTTCGACGCGCCGCTGGATATGCGGATGGACACCAGCCGGGGCCAGACCGCCGCCGACGTCGTGAACAACTACAGCGAAGAGGACCTCGTCCGGATCATCCGCAAGTGGGGCGAGGAGAAATTCGCCGGCCGGATCGCCAACCGGATTGTCGCGGCCCGTTCGGAGAAACCGTTCACTACCACCGGGGAACTGGTCGAAACCATCCGCGCCGTCGTCCCGGCCGGTGCTGCCAAAAGCGGCGGACACCCGGCCAAACGCACCTTCCAGGCGCTCCGGATTGAGGTCAACGAGGAACTCGAAGTCCTGGAGCGGGCGATTCCGGCCGCCGTGGCGTCGATCGCCCTGGGCGGGCGGGTCGTTGTTATGTCCTACCACTCGCTGGAAGACAAGATCGTCAAGGGAGTCTTCCAGGCCGGCTCCAAATCTTCCGCGCCGCTGGGCTTCCCGGTGGAGCTCGAGGAGCACAAAGCCGAACTCAAAACCTTGACGAAGGGCACCGAAGTGCCCACCGCCGCAGAAATCGCCGAAAACCCACGCGCCGCCTCCGCCAGGCTCCGCGCCGTTGAACGCATCAAAGCCAGGAGAGCCGCATGAGCACCGCTGCCGTCAACAGCTTCCCCGTTTCCACAGCTGCCACGGCCCGTGCCCTCCCGGCCCTGCAACCGGGATCGCCCGCCCGCAAGTCCCGCACGCCGCTCTCGGTCGTCCGGTCGGTTCCGCGCAAGCGCCGCGCACCGTTCGTGGTGATGTGCTTCGGGATCCTGGCCCTCGCGCTGATCTCGGTGCTGGTCCTGAACATCTCCGTCTCGTCGGCGCAGTACCAGCTGGTGCAGCTCCGGGCCCAGCAGTCCAGACTGACCAAACAGAACCAGGACCTGACCCAGCAGGTGCAGAACTTTGACGCCCCGCAGAACCTGGCCGCCAAAGCGACGGAACTGGGCATGGTCGGCTCGGCCGGCAAGGGCCAGATCGATCTGTCCACCCTGACGGTGACCGGACAAGCCAAACCTGCGGCCAAGGGCGACGCCCCCGGCTCCGTCATTGCCGCCCCGGCCGTCGCCGGCCAGGTCAACGTAGTTCCCTCCGTCACGGAGGAGGAACCGCTGCTCAACCGCAAGCCGGCCGAAGACCGGACCCCCGCCGCCGCGCAACCGGCCAAGCCGGCCCCGGCAGCCAAGCCCGCCGCGCCGGCCGTGGACCTGCACGGCGGCTCCGTCCCCGCCCCCGCGCAGAAGGCCCCCGGAAACTAACGGACGGCATCACCGACCAGCCAGGCAAGCAGCAAGGAAACATCGTGGCGCAAAACACCGGCAAGGCACGCACAGGCAAAACGCCGAGCGCCACGCGGCGGCTGCGGCTGGGGCTGGCCGTCATGCTCTCGCTGCTGCTGGTGGTGGGCGGGAAGCTGTTCCTGGTCCAGGGCCTGGACGTCGGCGGGATGGCCGAAGCGGCGCTGCAAAACCGGCTCAAGCCGATTGAGCTGCCCGCCGAACGCGGCAGCATCCTCGACGCAAACGGCACCGTCCTGGCCAGCAGCGTGATCCGCTACAACGTGGTGGTGGACCAGACGGTCAACACCAACACCGAATCCTTCCCCCGGCTCGAAAAAGTCGACGGCAAGGACACCGTCGTGAAGATCCCCCGGGACCAGGGCATCGAAGAGCTCGCGAACGTGCTGGGCATGAAAAAAGACGACCTCAAGGCGGCGCTGACCGGGACGCGGCGCTACTACATCGTGGCCAAGGACATCCGGCCCGACGTCGAGGACCGCATCTCCAAACTGCAGATCCCCGGCATCGTCACCGAGGGCACCAGCAAACGGGTCTACCCCAACGGCTCCGTCGCCGGCGGCATCGTGGGCTTCCTGAAAGACGGCACCACCGGCCAGGCAGGACTTGAACAAACCCAGGACAAGGTGCTGCGGGGCACGGCAGGCAAGCGGCTCTTCGAAATCGGCGCCGACGGGCTGCGGATCCCGGTGGGCGTGGACCAGTTCACCCCGGCGGTGAACGGCAAGGACATCAAGCTCACGCTGAACTCCGACCTGCAGTACTTCGCCCAGCAGGCCATCCAGAGCCAGAAGGACAAACTCAGCGCCGAGTGGGGCGTCATCGTCGTCGCGGACGCCAAGAACGGCAACATCCTGGCGATGGCGGACACCGACGCGCCGGATCCGAATGATCCCGGCAAGGTCGCCGCCAAGGACCGCGGCGTCCGGGCGGTGACCGCCGCCTACGAGCCGGGCTCGGTGGAGAAGATGATCACCGCCGCGTCCGCAATCGAGGAGGGCACCGCCCGCCCCCTGGACAAGTTCACCATCCCGCCGACCTACACGGTGGACGGCCAGACCTTCACGGACGCCTTCGAACACGGCACCGAGCAGCGCACCCTGGCCGGCATCGTCGGCTACTCGATGAATACCGGAACGGTCATGGTGGGCCAGCGGCTCAGCAAGCAGAAACGGCACGACTGGCTGCAGAAGTTCGGCATCGGCGAGGCGCCCGACATCGGCCTGCCTGCCGAGACCAAGGGCATCCTCACGCCCGCCGACCAATGGGACGGCCGCCAGCAGTACACCGTGCTGTTCGGGCAGGGCGTGGCCCAGTCGACCCTGCAGACGGTCCGGGCGTACCAGAGCATCGCCAACGGCGGCGTGATGCTCCAGCCCCGCCTGATCGACAGCTACATCAGCCCGGACGGCACCGAAGAGAAGGTGCCGGCCAAGCCCAGCCGGCAGGTCGTCTCCAAGAACACCGCCAAACAGGTCCGGGACATCCTGGAAAGCGCGGTCACCGAGGGCGAAATCAAGGACGCCGCGATCGACGGCTACCGTGTGGGGGCCAAGACCGGCACGTCCGAATCGCCGTGCGACGACGGCACCTCGGGGTTCTGCGGCTACACGGCCTCGATGGTGGGGATGGCGCCGATGGACGATCCGCGGTTTATTGTTGAAGTGGTCCTGCAACGGCCCAAGGGCAGCATCTACGGCATCACCAACGGACCTGTGTTCCGTGCGGTGATGGGCCAGACGCTGCGCACGTACAACGTCGAGCCGTCCACCGGGAAACCGGTCCGGCTGCCGCAGTACGCCAAGTAGCACCCACCAGCACGAGTCAGCAGCACCAAATACGTTCCACGCAGCCGGGCCTGCGTGCGGGGCCATCCTCCGCGCGCGGCGCCCGATGCCCAGCACCGCAGACGGAGATCCCCCTTGTCAGAGCTCAACGCCCAGGACGCTGCAACCGCACCGGCCGGCCAGGACTCCGCCTCGGGGTTCCGGCCTTCCGCAGTTCCCGCGGTCCCGCTCGAAACCGTCGGCGGGTGGATCGGCGTCGCCGTTCCCGGCGCCTCCGCCGCCGTCCCGGTAACCGGGATCAGCCTGAATTCCCGGGCCGTCCAGCCGGGGGACCTGTATGTCGCCCTGCCCGGCGCGGCCCGGCACGGGGCCGACTTCGCCGCCCAGGCCATTGACGCCGGTGCGGTGGCGGTCCTCACGGACGACGCCGGGGCGCGCCTGCTGGCGCTCTCGAACGACATTTCCGTTCCGGTGCTGCTGGCGGCGGAACCGCGCAGCCTGGTGGGACGGCTCTCCGCGCTGATCTACCGGAGCCGGCCGGAGGACGCGGCAACACCCGCGCTGTTCGGCGTCACCGGCACCAACGGGAAGACCACCACCACCTACTTCATCAACTCGCTGCTCCAGGCGCTGGGCAAGAAGACCGGGTTGATCGGCACCATCGAGATCCTCGCCGGCGGCGAAGCGATCCCGAGCCTGCTCACCACCCCGGAATCGACGGACGTGCACGCACTGCTGGCGCTGATGCGTGAACGCGGCCTCAACGCGGCGTCGATGGAGGTCTCCTCGCACGCCATCGCGTTCCACCGGGTCGACGGGGTGGTGTTCGACGTCGCGGGTTTCACCAACCTCACCCAGGACCATCTGGACCTGCACGGCACCATGGACGACTACTTTGAGACCAAGGCCCGGCTCTTCACAAAGCAGCGCGCCCGCGCCGCCGTCGTGACGGTCGATGATGAATGGGGCCGGAAGCTCGCCGCCCGCGCCGACGTCCCCGTCACCACCCTCGCGACGAACCCGGCCACGGCCCCAGCCGGTCACACCTCCGCGAACGCAGCCGCCGGCGAAGGAGCGGCGGACCCCGCGGCGGACTGGACGGTGGTGGCCCCCCGGCCGCGCGGACTCGGCACGGAGTTCGGCCTGCGCCACCGGAACGGCACCGAACTGCGGGTGCACACCGGCCTGCCCGGAAGCTTCAACGTCGCCAACGCCGCCCTGGCCACCGCGATGGTCCTTGCCGGCGGAGCCTCCGCGGCCGAGGTCCAGGAAGCCCTGGACGCCGCGGACCCTTTCACCGTGGCCGTTCCCGGGCGGATGCAGCTCGTCGCGACGGCGCCGGCCGCCGTCGTCGACTTCGCGCACAATCCGGACGCGCTAGCCCGCGCCCTCGGAGCCGTGCGGTCACCGCAACCCGGTTCGAAGGTGATCATCGTCTTCGGCGCCACCGGCCAGCGCGACCAGGGCAAGCGGCCGGCGATGGGCGCCATCGCCGCCCGGCTCGCGGACACCGTGATCGTCAGCGACGACGACCCGCACGATGAGGACGCGGCCGCCATCCGTGCCGACGTGATGGCCGGAGCCCTCGAGGCCAAGACCGGGGAGGGCCTGGGCTGCACGGTGCTGGAGGTTTTTCCCCGCGACGAGGCAATCCGCAAGGCGGTGGAACTCGCCGGACCGGCGGACACCATCTTGGTTGCCGGTCGCGGCCACGAGGTCTGGCAGGAAGTGAAGGGCGTCAATGTGGCGCTCGATGACCGGGTGGAGCTGCGCTCCGCCTTGACAGCACGAGGATTCACCGTTCTCGATGACCAGCGGATAGAGTCCTAAACCGAGATGATTGCATTTACCGCGGCGGAAATCGCCGATATAACCAACGGCCGGCTGGCCGCAGAACCGGGCATCGTGCCCGGCTCCGTGGTCACCGACTCCCGCGAGGCCACGGCGGGTTCCCTCTACGTGGCCAAGCCGGGGGAGGCCGCCGACGGGCACGACTTCGTCGACGCCGCATTCGGCCGCGGAGCCGTCCTGGCCCTGGTGGAGCGGGATGTGGCGGACGCCGACGGGAACGCCTTCCCGGCGGTCGTCGTCGAAGACTCCGTCCTGGCCATGGGTGCCCTCGCCGCGGAAGCCGTCCGTCGGATCCGGGCACGCCGCGCGGCCGAGGGCTCGAAGGTTACCGTCATCGGCATCACCGGCTCAGCGGGCAAGACCACCACCAAGGACCTGCTCGCCGGAATCCTCGCCGAAGACGGCGAAACGGTTGCGCCGCAGGGCTCCTACAACGGCGAAGTGGGCGTCCCGCTGACCGTTTTCAAGGCCGGCTACGGGACCCGCTACCTCGTGATCGAGATGGGCGCCACCGGCATCGGCCACATCCGCTACCTCGCGGACATGGTACGACCCGAAATCGGCGTTGTGCTCGGCGTCGGAACAGCCCACGCGGGCGAATTCGGCGGCGTCGAAAACATCGCAGTGGCCAAGGGCGAACTGGTCGAAGCCTTGCCCGCCGACGGAACGGCCGTGCTTAACCTCGACGACGCCCGGGTGGCCGCCATGGCGGACCGCACCTCCGCAGCAGTCCTAGGGTTCTCCGCACAGCCCGCACGGGACGGCCAGGGCGCCGCCGTCCGGGCCGAAAACGTGGAGCTCAGTGCCGCAGGCACCCCGGACTTCGATCTTCTGCTCCCGGGCGAAACCGCCGGCCGCCACGTTTCGGCCAGGCTGATCGGGGCGCCACCACGTAGCCAACCTGCTGGCCGCGGCCGGCGCGGCGCACGCTGCCGGTATCCCCGGAGCCCGGATCGCCGCGTCGCTAAGCGCCCAGACGGCGGCAAGCCGCTGGCGGATGGAACGCACCGAGCGGCCCGACGGCGTGACCGTCATCAACGACGCCTACAACGCGAACCCCGAATCCATGCGCGCAGCCCTGCGCACCCTGGCGGACCTGGGCCGCGGCCGCAGGACCTGGGCCGTGCTCGGCGCCATGCTGGAACTCGGCGAGGACTCCATCCGGGAGCACACCGCCGTCGGCACCCAGGTGGTCCGGCTCAACATCTCCCGGCTCCTGGTGATCGGACGCGAGGCGCGCGCCCTCTATGTGTCCGCGGTCAACGAGGGATCGTGGGGGGACGAATGCCTGTTTGCCGAGACCGCTGAGGAAGCCTACGAGATCCTGCGCGCCGAGCTGGAGCCCGGCGACCTGGTCCTGTTCAAATCGTCCAACAGCATCGGCCTGCGCCATCTGGGGGATCGGATAGCATTAGCCCCACTGGCTCCGGAAACCGCCCCAACGGATCCCGCCAGGACCCCAGCTGATACCACTGCGGGCACCTCCGCTGAAGGGAGCACCCTGCCGTGATCGCACTGCTGATGGGCTCCGGCCTGGCGTTGCTGCTCTCCTTCCTGGGCACCCCGCTCTTTATCCGCTTCCTGGTCCGCAAGAGTTACGGGCAGTTCATCAGGGACGACGGACCCACCTCGCACCACACCAAGCGCGGCACCCCCACGATGGGCGGCACCGTTGTCGTGGTGGCCGTGCTGGTCAGCTACGGCATCACGCACCTGGTGATGTGGATGATGAACCCCCGCTCGCCGGGGCCGTCCGCCTCGGCGCTGCTGCTCCTGTTCCTGATGGTGGGCATGGGCCTGGTCGGTTTCCTGGACGACTTCATCAAGATTTCCGCGCAGCGAAGCCTCGGGCTCAACGCCAAGGCAAAACTGATCCTGCAGGCCGCGGTCGGCATTATCTTCGCGGTCCTGGCCCTGAACTTCCCGGACGAGAACAACGTCACGCCGGCGTCGTACCAGATCTCCCTGGTCCGCGACATCCCGTGGCTGAACCTGGCGTTCGGCGGGACCGTGCTGGGCGCGATCCTGTTCGTGCTCTGGTCCAACCTGATCGTCACCGCCGCCACCAACGGCGTGAACCTCACCGACGGACTCGACGGCCTGGCCGCCGGGGCCTCCGTGATGGTCTTCGGCGCGTACACGATCATCGGTATCTGGCAGAGCAACCAGTCCTGCGGCTCGCCCCGCCAGGCCGGCAGCGGCTGCTACACCGTCCGGGACCCGCTTGACCTCGCGCTGCTCGCCGCGATCCTCAGCGCCGCGCTGGTCGGGTTCCTCTGGTGGAACACCTCCCCGGCCAAGATCTTTATGGGCGACACCGGCTCGCTTGCCATCGGCGGCGCCGTCGCCGGCTTCGCGATCCTGTCCCGCACCGAACTGCTGCTCGCCTTCATCGGCGGCCTCTTCGTGCTGATTACGCTCTCGGTCATCATCCAGGTGGGCTACTTCAAGATCACCAAGGGGAAACGCTTCTTCAAGATGGCCCCGCTGCAGCACCACTTCGAGCTCAAGGGTTGGGCCGAGGTCACCGTCGTGGTCCGCTTCTGGATCCTTTGCGGACTCTTCGTCGCCGCAGGCCTGGGCATCTTCTACGCCGAATGGGTGGTGCTGCTGTGAGCGGGACGATTCCCGAACCGCTGGCCGGCTCACCCCGGCTGGACAGCCTGACGAGCTGGGACTCCGACTGGTCCGCGCTCCGTGTGGTCGTCACCGGCATCGGCATCTCCGGGTTCGCCGCCGCCGATACACTGATCGAGCTCGGCGCCCGCGTCGTCGTCGTGGACGCAGCGGACAGCCCCAAGGCGCGCGCCCAGGCCGACACCCTTAAGATCGTCGGCGCCGCGGACGTGCTCCTGGGCGCCGACGCCGTGGCCACGGTGCCCAAGGTCGACGGCGAGACGCCCGAACTCATCGTCACCTCGCCGGGCTGGCGTCCCGACCAGGCCCTGCTCGCCGCCGCCGCGCGGGCCCACATCCCGGTCTGGGGCGACGTCGAACTCGCCTGGCGGGTCCGCGAACGCGCGGGCCGCAAAACCGCCGACTGGCTCACCATCACCGGCACCAACGGCAAGACCAGCACCGTGGGCCTGACCGAATCGATGCTGCAGGCCGCCGGGCTGAAAGCAATCGCCGTCGGCAACGTCGGCACCCCCATCCTCGACGCCCTCCGCGACCCGGTCGACTACGACGTCTTCGCCGTCGAACTCTCCAGCTTCCAGCTGCACTGGAGCCACTCCGTGTCGCCGGTGGCCAGCGTCTGCCTCAACGTCGCCGAGGACCACGTGGACTGGCACGGCTCCTACGACTCCTACCTGGCGGACAAGGCCAAGGTCTACGAGCGGACGCAGAAGGCGTGCATCTACAACGCCGAGCAGATCGAAACCGAACGGATGGTCGAAGAGGCCGACGTCGTGGAAGGCTGCCGCGCGGTGGGCTTCACGACGCTGACCCCTGCCGTCAGCATGGTCGGCGTCGTCGAGGGCCTGCTGGTGGACCGTGCCTTCATCCCGGAACGCAAGGACAGCGCCGCCGAACTGGCCGCGATGGCCGATCTGGGACCGGTGGCGCCCCGCCACATGGTGGCCAATGCCCTCGCCGCGGCCGCCCTGGTCCGCGCCTACGGGGTGGAGCCGGCGGCGGTGCGCCAGGGGCTGCAGAACTACCTGCCCGGAGACCACCGCATCCAGCCCGTGGCCCGCCACGGGGGCGTGCTCTGGATCAACGACTCCAAGGCCACCAACCCGCATGCTGCCGCGGCCTCGCTGTCCGCCTTCCAGAACGTGGTGTGGATCGCCGGCGGCCTGTCCAAGGGTGTGAATTACGACTCACTGGTCCGGGAAAACGCCGGGCGGCTCAAGGCCGTGGTGCTGATCGGGGCGGACTCGTCCGGCCTGCTCGCCTCGCTCCAGCGACACGCGCCGGATGTCCCGGTGATCGGCCCGGCCAAGGGCGACACTGAAGACGTGCAGACTGCCGACACGGCCGACGCCGCCGCAGCCCCCTCGCCGATATTCGGCGAGACTGTGATGGCACGGGCCGTAGCCTCGGCGGCGCAGCTGGCCGCCTCGGGGGACACTGTGCTGCTGGCCCCGGCAGCTGCATCCATGGATCAGTTCTCTTCCTATGCTCACCGTGGCGACGCCTTCATCGAAGCTGTCCGCGAGCTCGTGGAAGGGCAGGCTCAGACCACCGAGGAGTAGCAATGGTCAGCACGCCCACCCGCCCCGCGGCCGCACCAGCCGCGGGCAGGACGTCAGGCAGGACGAAAAGTCCGGCAGCCGAGGCCGGTCCGAACCGGAACCCCGGGACCAAGGTCCGCGGCTGGTACCGCGGCTTCTGGTCGGCGCTCGAAGGCACCGGCAGGTCCCGCAACGGCTCCACCTACTACCTGATCCTCGGGTCGACCCTGGCGTTGACCGCGATCGGCATCCTGATGGTGCTGTCCGCCTCGAGCGTGGAAGCCATCGCAGCAGGAGAGTCGGCCTACACCGCCGCCGGCAAGCAGGGCCTCTTCGCAGCCATCGGGCTGTTCTTTATGTTTGTGCTCTCCCGCGTCAACGTCGTCTGGCTCAAACGCGGCGCCTGGCCCGCCATCCTGGCGGCCTTCGTCCTGCTGGCCCTGGTCCTTCTGGTAGGCCGCAGCGCGCTCGGCAACCAGAACTGGATCGACGTCGGCCCTTTCACCTTCCAGCCCTCCGAGGCCGCCAAACTGGCGCTGGCGCTCTGGATGGCGACCGTGCTGCATGCCAAGGCCAAGCTGCTGCACCAGGCAAAACACGCCGTGATCCCGGTGGTGATTCCCGGAGCGGCCGGGATTATCGGCCTGATCCTGATGGGCAACGACCTGGGCACGGCGATGATCGTCATGATGATTACGGCGGCCGCCCTGTACTTCGCCGGGGTGCGGCTCTACCTGTTCGGCATCGCCGGGGCGGTCCTGGCCGTCGGCACGGCGGTGCTTGCCATCACCAGCCCGAACCGGGTCTGCCGCATCCTGTCCTGGACCGGCCAGACCTGCGCGGACGGCTCGGATGTGAACTACCAGTCGACCAACGGCCTCTACGCACTGGCCTCCGGCGGCTGGTTCGGGGTGGGGCTGGGCCAGAGCCGGCAGAAGTACAACTGGATTCCCGAAGCCCACAACGACTTCATCTTCGCCATCATCGGCGAGGAACTCGGCCTGATCGGCACCATTGTCGTGCTGGTCCTGTTCGCGATCCTGGGCACGGCGATCTACCGCGTGGTGGTGGCGCAACAGGGCTTGTTCCACCGGGTCCTCGCGGGCTCAATCATGGTGTGGCTGCTGGGCCAGGCCTCCGTGAACATGGCGGTGGTCACCGGGCTGCTCCCGGTGGTCGGCATCCCGCTGCCGTTCATTTCCTACGGCGGCTCGGCGCTGCTCATGTCGTTGTGCGCCATCGGCGTAGTGTTGTCCCTGGCCCGGGCGCAGATGGAACCGGACATGCAGCCCAAGGGGATGTTCAGGTTCGGTCCCGCCGGCTTCGCCAGGGTGCTGCGCAAGCAACTGGCGGCCCGGCGGGAAGCCAAACACCCTGGCGGCAAGGACCGCCCGGCCGCCGCCGGCGCCGCCTCCCGGAAGCCCGGCAGCACCGCCCAGGCGAAACCGGCCGGCACCGCCCCCCGGAAGCCCGGCAGCAGGAAACCTGCCCCCAAGAATCCAGCAAGAAAGCGTACCTAGCCCGCCATGAAGAACCAGTCGCCCCTGTCCGTCGTCCTCGCCGGCGGCGGCACCGCCGGGCACATCAGCCCGTTGCTGGCCATCGCCAATGCCCTGGCGGAGGTCCGTCCCGATGCGCGGCTGCTCGCCGTCGGCACCCCCGGCGGCATGGAGACCCGGCTGGTGCCCGCCGCCGGGCTGGAACTGGCCACCGTCAGCCGCGTGCCGTTTCCGCGGAAGCCCTCGATGGAGCTGCTGCGGCTGCCGGGCAAGCTCGCCGCCGCCGTGCGGCAGGCCGGCGCCATCCTCGACGGTGCCCGGGCAGACGTCCTGGTCGGCGTCGGCGGCTACGTGTGCACTCCGCTGTACCTGGCCGCGTGGCGCCGCCGGATCCCGATCGTGGTACACGAAGCCAACACCCGGGCCGGACTGGCCAACCGCGTCGGCGCCCGGCTGAGCCGTAACGTCGCCGTGGCCTTCGCCGAAACCAGGATCCGCGGGGCACGCCACGTCGGCATGCCGATGCGGCGCGAAATCTCGGGACTGGACCGGGCGGCGGCACGTTCGGCCGCGCGCACCGCGCTCGGCTTAGACCAGGACAAGCCCACCCTGATCGTCACCGGCGGGTCGTCCGGAGCGCAGAGCATCAACCGGGCCATCGCGGCGTCGGCCGCCGCTCTGGCCGGCGCCGGCATCCAGACCCTGCACATCACCGGACGCGGCAAGACCGTCCACGACGCCGACGGCAAACCCCTGGCGGCGGCCGGCTACCGGCAGGTCGAGTACGTGGACGGAATGGAACTGGCCTACGCCGCCGCCGACCTCCTCCTGGCCCGCTCGGGCGCCGCGACCGTCTGCGAGGTCGCCGCCGTCGGCCTCCCCGCCGTCTTTGTCCCGCTTCCGATCGGCAACGGCGAACAAGCCCTGAACGCGGCCGGCCTGGTCGGGGCCGGCGGTGCCCTCCTGGTCGAGGACAACGCCTTCGACGCCACGTGGGTCAGCAGCCACATCATCCCGCTGCTGCGCGACGGCGCCCGGCTGGACCGGATGGCGGCCGCCGCCGAACGGCTCGGCATCAGGGACGCCGACCGGCGGATGGCGGCCCTGGTCCTCGACGCCGCCGGGGGCGCGGCGGACAGCGGCCCGCACCGGCCATGACCGCACGAACGCGGCAGCAAACTTCGAACAAACCCCTGAACAGCAGGCAGGAAGCGGTAAAGCAATGACCCAGGCCCAAAACGGCACCCCGCCGGCGGACCGCAGCCAGGAATCGCTGGGACGCGTGCACTTCATCGGCATCGGCGGCGTGGGCATGTCCGCGGTGGCGCGGATCATGGTGGCCCGCGGCCTGCCGGTGAGCGGCTCCGACGCCAAGGACCTGCCGGTCATGGCCGAGCTCGCCGCCGCCGGCGCCCGGATTGCCGTCGGCTACGATGCGGCGAACCTGGCCGACGCACAGACCGTCGTCGCCGGCTCAGCCATCCGCCCCGACAACCCCGAGCTGGCCGCCGCGCGTGCCGCCGGGCTGCCGGTGCTGCACCGCTCCGAAGCCCTGGCCGCGGCGATGGCGCAGGACACCGCCGTCACGGTCGCCGGTACCCACGGCAAGTCCACGACGACGTCGATGATCACTGTGCTGCTGCAGCGCGCCGGCCTTGACCCGTCCTTCGCCATCGGTGCCAACGTCCCCGCCCTGGGCGTCAACGCCGCCTCGGGGACAAGCCCGGTCTTCATCGCGGAAGCCGATGAATCGGACGGCTCCTTCCTGAACTACCGGCCGCAGGTCGCTGTGGTGACCAACGTCGAGCCGGACCACCTGGACTACTACGGCACGGCCGAGGCGGTCTACGCCTCCTTCGACCGCTTCACCGCGCTGCTGCCCGCGGACGGCCTCCTGGTCGCCTGCGCCGACGACGACGGCGCCCGCGCCCTCGCGCTGCGCACCCGGGAACGCGGCAACACCCGCGTTGTCCTGTACGGCACGGCGGCGGACGCCGATGTACGACTGCACGACGGCGGGCCGGGCGACGTCTGGATCTCCACAGCGGCCGGGAAATTCCCCGTCCAGCTCCAGGTCCCGGGCCGGCACAACGCACTCAATGCCGCCGCGGCGTTCGCCGTGGCGGTGGAGCTCGGCGTCACCCCTGACACCGCGGCCGGCGCGCTGGCCCACTTCTCCGGGGCCTCGCGGCGCTTCGAATTCAAGGGCGAAGGCCGGGGCGTGCGCGTCTACGACGACTACGCCCACCATCCCACCGAAGTCCGGGCCGCCCTTGCCGCGGCGCGTTCGGTGGCCGGCGACCACCGGGTCCATGTCCTCTTCCAGCCGCATCTGTTCTCCCGCACCCGGGAATTCGCGCACGAGTTCGCCGAAGCCCTGAACGCCGCGGACACCGCGCTGGTCCTGGCCATCTACCCGGCCCGCGAGGACCCCATTCCCGGCGTCACCAGCCAGCTCATCGCCGAGCACCTGGGCTCCGGCGGTCGCCTCGTCGGCCCCGGCGACGAGGCCGTGCAGGCCGTGCTCGAGGCCGCGGCGCCGGGGGACATCGTGCTCACGGCCGGCGCCGGCGACGTCACCGCCTACGGCCCGCTCATCGTCGAGGCGCTGACGCCCGAGGCCCACGGTGGCTAGCACGCGCCGGCCCGCCAACCCCGCCGGCCCGCGCACGGCCGGCCGGCCCGCCGCCGGAACCGACGACGTCATCTCCGCGTCCAAGGCCGATCCCGCCGAGGGCACGCCCGCTGCCGCGGACCCGGCCACCCCGGGCCCCGGGACGGGCGCGGCGGGGAATGGTAGGACCGGGAACGGGACGGTGCTCGTCTTTCCCGAGCCGAAGGCCAAACGGCGCCGCCGGATCATTCTCAGCACCGTTGGCGCCGTCGCCGTCCTGGTCGTGGCAATCGTGGCCGCCGCCCTCTACTCGCCGTGGCTCGCCGTGCGCACCGTCACCGTCGACGGGACCCGGATGCTCAAGGCCGAACAGGTCAGGAGTGCCCTGGCGCCGCTGCAGGGCAAGCCCCTGACCCAGATCACCGACGAGGAGGTGGGCGCCCTGCTGCGGCCGCTCGTCCAGGTCAAGGCGGTCGCCACGCAGGCCAGGCCGCCCTCGACGCTGCAGGTGCGGGTCACCGAGCGGGTGCCGGTTGCGCTGGTCAAGCAGGGCGAGGTCTACCAGCTGGTGGACGTCGACGGCGTGCAGCTCGGCAAGACCAAGGATCCTGCTTCGATCAAGCTGCCGGTCATCGACGGCGGCCGCGCAGGACTGGCCAAGGAGCTGTTCCACGCCGTCACCGCCGTGCTCGGTGCGCTCCCGCCCGACGTCCTGGCCAGGCTCTCCGATGCTTCGGCCAAGTCCGTGGACGCCGTGGAACTCAAACTCGTTGACGGCCGGACGATTGTCTGGGGCAACGCGGGGGAGAAGGAGCTCAAGGCCCGGGTGCTGGCCGCCTTGCTGAAAGCTCCGGCAGATCCGAAGAATCCGGTCGCCGTCTACGACGTGAGCGTCCCGCGGCATCCGGTCACCCGGTAGGTGCCCGTGATTTCCCGGCGGCAGCGGACGAGAGCAGAAACAAGGGGCCCAATTTCCCGGTATTCCCGCGACACGCGGAGCCGGTTATTGAATGTCCCCTGCATAGGAAATAGCGTCACAGACATGAGTTACTTGACATAACTATAACCTTCAACTCGAAGGTTAAGGTTCAAAGCTTCAAGCCTGACTCCATCAGTTTTCGCAATAGAACACGAACAAGGGACACGTAACGTGGCAGCTCCGCAGAATTACTTGGCCGTCATCAAGGTCGTCGGCATCGGCGGCGGTGGCGTGAACGCAGTCAACCGCATGATCGAGGTCGGTCTTCGCGGCGTCGAATTCATCGCCATCAACACGGACGCGCAGGCGTTGTTGATGTCCGACGCCGACGTCAAGCTCGACGTCGGCCGCGAGCTGACCCGCGGCCTGGGAGCCGGTGCGAATCCTGAGGTCGGCCGGCAGGCTGCGGAGGACCACGCCGACGAGATCGAAGAGGTTATCCGGGGCGCTGACATGGTCTTCGTCACCGCCGGCGAAGGCGGCGGCACCGGTACCGGCGGCGCTCCCGTCGTGGCCCGCATCGCCCGTTCGCTGGGTGCGCTGACCATCGGCGTCGTCACCCGCCCGTTCACCTTCGAAGGACGCCGCCGCGCCGGCTCCGCCGAGGCCGGCATCGACGCCCTGCGCGACGAAGTCGACACCCTGATCGTCATTCCCAACGACCGGCTGCTCTCCATCAGCGACCGCAACGTCTCGGTGCTGGACGCATTCCGCTCCGCCGACCAGGTGCTGCTCTCCGGCGTCCAGGGCATCACCGACCTGATCACCACCCCGGGCCTGATCAACCTCGACTTCGCCGACGTCAAGTCCGTGATGCAGGGTGCCGGCTCCGCGCTGATGGGCATCGGCTCGGCCCGCGGCGAGGACCGTGCCGTCAAGGCCGCCGAACTGGCCATCGCCTCGCCGCTGCTGGAAGCCTCGATCGACGGCGCCCACGGCGTGCTGCTTTCCATCCAGGGCGGCTCGGACCTGGGCCTGTTCGAAATCAACGAGGCGGCCCGCCTGGTCCAGGAAGTCGCGCACCCGGAAGCCAACATCATCTTCGGTGCCGTGATCGACGACGCCCTTGGTGACGAGGCCCGCGTGACCGTCATCGCCGCCGGATTCGACGACGTCAAGGCTACCTCCCCGTCGATGGACCAGTCCCAGCCCGTCCCGGCACGCCCGGCCGCCCCCGCCCCGGCCCCGGCGCAGGCCCCGGCCTCGGCGCCCGTCCAGCCGCTGCACGCCGGCGTCGGCGCCTCCGGGCTCGGCAACTGGGGGCAGCAGCGACCCTCGGCCGTGCCGGCCGACTCCGGGTTCGACGTGGATCTGCCGTCCGTCGTTGAGCCTGATCTCTCCGGCCGCCACTCGGACGACCTGGACGTACCCGATTTCCTGAAGTAGGCCGTCGGCTACATCGGAGGGAAATAATGCACCATGGCACTGCCTTCCGGCGGTGCCATGGTGCTGTGGCGGGGGTTACGGTGTCTGGTATGGGCTTTTCAATGGTTACGGTTCCCGAAGCGGTGGTGTGCTGATGTTTTCCTGGCAGGCTGAGGTCCGGCCCGGCGTCTGGGCGGCGTTCACCAACGCCGCGGCGGGCAACCTGGCCCTCCACGTCGGCGACGAACCGGCGGCAGTGCACCGCCGCCGGGAGCGGCTCGAGCAGGCGGCCGGGCTTGGTGGGGGCCGGTTCCACTTCATGAACCAGGTGCACGGCAACGCGGTGGCCGTCGTACCCGGCGGCGCTGCCGCGGATCACGGCCGTCCTGCCCCGACCGCTGATGCGCTGGTCTCCGCCGGTGGGCCCCTGGCGGTCATGGTGGCGGACTGCGTGCCGATAGTGCTGGTGGGGGAGGGCGCCGGGAACGGTTCCGCAGCGCCGGTGCTGGGCGCCGTCCATGCCGGCCGGTCCGGCCTTGCTGCCGGCGTCGTCCCGGCCGCGGTGGCCCGGATGCGCGCCCTGGGCGCGACCGGCATCGCCGCCTGGATCGGCCCGTCGATCTGCAGGGACTGCTACGAGGTCCCGGAGGCGATGCGGGCAGAGGTCTCCGCGGTCGTCCCGGCGGCCTGGTGCACCACGGCCGACGGCACGCCCGGACTGGACCTGCCCGCCGGAGTCCGAAGCCAGCTCGCCGCTGAAGGCGTCGCCGTCGAGTACTCCGGCGGCTGCACCCGCGAGGACGAGCAGCTCTACTCCTACCGGCGGAACAACCGCACCGGCCGGTTCGCGGGCCTGGTCTGGACCGGCCGGGCCGCAGCCGGGGACGCCGTCGGGACACTTCCGTGAGCGCGCCGGCGGCGGCTGAAGATCCGCGCCTCGCCGAGCTCCGCGAACGCCTGGCCGCGGTCCGGGCCCGGATCGACGGTGCCGTCGCCGCGGCCGGCCGCGGCACCGGCCCGGAGCTGATTGTGGTCACGAAGTTCCATCCGGCCGAGGACGTTGCCCGGCTCGCTGCGCTCGGCATCACAGACGTCGGCGAAAACCGGGACCAGGAAGCGGCTGAAAAAGCGGCCCGGCTCCAGGAACTGGCCCTGCGCTGGCACTTCATCGGACAACTCCAAAGCAACAAAGCGAAGTCCGTCTCCAGGTACGCCCACGCCGTGCACTCCGTCGACCGGCCCCAACTGGTGGCTTCCCTGGCCAAGGCGGTCCGCGCGGAGCAGGAGCGCAGCGGCCGCAGCGACCTCGAATGTTTCATCCAAGTCACCCTCGACGACGGCGCCGACGGACACCGCGGCGGGGCTCCGGCGGCCGAGGTGCCGGCGCTGGCCGCCCAGCTGGCGGCCGCCCCCGGCCTTCGGCTGGCCGGCGTGATGGCGGTCGCGCCCCTCGGGGCCGCTCCGGAGCCCGCCTTCGAAAAGCTGTCCGCGATCTCCGCCAGGCTTCAGGCAGAACACCCGGACGCCGCAGGGATTTCTGCCGGAATGAGCCAGGACCTGGAGGCGGCCATCCGGTACGGGGCGACACACCTTCGAATAGGCTCCGATATTCTCGGTCCGCGCCCGGCCTTGGGGTAGGTTCAACGTATTGGAAGGTAATGGCGGGGATTCCAATGCAGTGACTCCAGAACTGTCGAGTCACTGAGCGGCCCCGATACGGACACGATTAGGAGTCGACCATGGCTGGCGGTCTGCGCAAGACAATGATCTATCTTGGGCTCGCTGATGGCGACGAACACTACGAGTCCGAGCACCACACATCGCACAAGGATGAGGACGATTCCATGGAGCACGACCGCGAGGAGCGCCGCGCGCCGGCACCCGTCCGCGAAGTCCCCAGGGAAGAGCCCTACGCCGCTGAAGAGGAATACCGCGCACCCGTGACACCCATCAAGCGAGCGGCCGCGAGCCGCGAAGAGACCACCGGCCTGCGGCAGATCACCACGATCCATCCGCGGTCCTACAATGACGCCAAGCTCATTGGCGAAAGCTTCCGTGACGGGATCCCCGTCATCATGAATGTCACCGACATGGGCGAAGCGGATGCCAAGCGGCTCGTCGACTTCTCCGCCGGCCTCGTGTTCGGCCTGCGCGGCAGCATCGAGCGGGTGACCAACAAGGTCTTCCTGCTCTCGCCGTCGTATGTCGAAGTGATCGGCGACGACAAGAAGGTCAGCGAGACCCAGGCCAGCTTCTTCAACCAGAGCTAAGCGGAATTCCGCTACCGATGCCAGGCAGGGGAAACCCGCCTGGCATCGGTGTTGCGGAATCCGTGTTGGAATAGACATGTTGGAATAGATGGCAACCACTGCCAGGACACTGCGGTATCCGGAATGATCATGGAGATATGAGTTAACTCATGGGAATTGTTTTCGGACTTGTCTATATCGCCCTGCTGTTGTTTTTTGTCGCCCTGATCATCCGCCTCATCTTCGACTGGGTGCAGATGTTCGCCCGCAGCTGGCGGCCCCACGGCGCGGCGCTCGTCACCGCCCACGCTGTGTATTCCGTCACGGACAAGCCGCTCAAACTGCTCGGCCGGGTCCTCCCGCCGCTGCGGCTTGGCGGGATCTCGCTTGACCTGGCCTTCCTGGTGCTGTTCATCGCCGTCTCGGTGGCCATGGGCATTGCAAGGTACTTCACTTACGCGCAGCCGATCGTGGCGTAGCGGACGCCGCGCGGAAGCAACGGGAGCTGGCCGGCGCCCCAAAAGATAGAATCTCCGGTTTGACACTGCGGTGTTGAATTAGAGGAACCAGACCATATTTAGGTACCGTAGTTTTGACGGCCGGAAGGCCTCCTGACTAACTAGACCAACGAGGTGACCAGATGGCTTTGACGCCAGAAGACGTTGTCAACAAGCGCTTTCAGCCGACCAAGTTCCGCGAGGGCTACGACCAGGACGAAGTTGACGACTTCCTGGACGAGATCGTCGTCGAACTGCGACGCCTGAACCAGGAAAACGACGAGCTGCGCAAGAAGCTCGCCGAGGCCGGTTCCGGCACGGCTGCCAGCTCCGCCGCTGGCGCCCCGGTCGTGGAGAAGGTGCCGGCACCCGTCAAGGCCGAAAAGGAAGACCGCGCCAAGGCAGAAGCCGAGGCCAAGGCCGCCGAAGCCGCCGAAGCCGCGAAGAAGAAGGACGCCGAAAAGGCTCCCGCCCCGGCTGCCGCCCCCGCACCCGCCGCCTCCGCCTCCGCCGAGTCTGCCGCCGGCCTGCTGGCGATGGCCCAGCAGATGCACGACAAGCACGTCGCCGACGGCGAACAGCAGCGCGACAAGATCATCGCCGAGGCGCAGATCGAAGCCAGCAGCCTCGTCAACGACGCGCAGGAAAAGTCCCGCAAGATCCTCGGCGCCCTGGAACAGCAGCGCTCCGTGCTCGAACGCAAGGTCGAGCAGCTGCGCGGCTTCGAGCGTGACTACCGCTCCCGCCTGAAGGCCTACATCGAGGGCCAGCTGCGTGACCTGGATGCCCGTGGTTCGGTGGCGGCCCCCGAGGTCGAAGCCAGCTAGGACGTTTTACCCGTATTCTGGAAGCCGGTGGCTGAGGACTCCTCGGCCACCGGCTTTTGGCATTAACCGCCGCCCCGCGGCTTCCCCTGGCCGGCCCGCGCAAGCAGCCACCTCCCGGCCACCACCGGCACCGGAACGAAAGCACTATGACTGACGCACCAACCCCCAACGCCGCCCAGCCCTCCGACGGCGTGCAGCAGGCTCCCACCCGCGCCGTGCCGCCGGCGCCGCGCAAGCCGCGGCGCGCCCTGCTGCTCTCCCTCTTCGCCGGCTTCGCCGTCTTCGCCTACGCCTTCGACCAGCTGACCAAACTCTGGGTCACGGCCAGCATGACCGAGGGGGAGCGGATCCCGGTGCTGCCGCCCCTGCTGCACTGGTATTACATCCGCAACTCCGGTGCCGCCTTCTCGATCGGCGAGAACGTCACCTGGGTCTTCACGATCATCATGGCCGCCGTGTCCGTCGCCATCCTGCTTCAGCTGCGCAAGCTCGGCTCCGCCTGGTGGGCACTGGCGCTCGGCCTCTTGCTTGGCGGGGCGCTGGGGAACCTGACCGACCGGCTGTTCCGCGAACCCTCGTTCGGCATGGGCCATGTCGTGGACTTCATCCAGCTGCCGAACTTCGCGATCTTCAACATCGCCGACTCCGCCGTGGTGTCATCGGTCGTGATCATCTGCCTGCTCACGCTGCGCGGTGTGGCGCTCGACGGTTCCCACCTGCACGGCCGGGACAGCAATGTCTGAGCCCGGTCCGGCGGAGCAGCCGGCCCTGCACTTCACCGTGCCGGCGGACCTGGCCGGCAGTCGGGTGGACGCGGGCCTGGCGAAACTGATGGACATCTCGCGGTCGCAGGCCGCCACGCTGATCGCCGAAGGCCACGTCCGCAGCCACGACAGGGCCGTGGGCAAGTCCCTCAAGCTCAGCGCCGGAGTACGGCTCGACGTCGTCGTGCCCCGGCGTCGGGATCCCCTGGAAGTTGTGGAGGAAGTAGTGGAAGGCCTGAAAATCCTGCTCGACGACGACGACTTCGTCGTCGTCGACAAGCCCGTCGGTGTGGCGGCGCACCCTTCGCCGGGCTGGGTCGGTCCCACGGTCGTGGGCGGCCTCGCCGGCGCCGGCTACCGGATCTCCACCTCGGGTTCGCCGGAACGCGCCGGCATTGTGCACCGGCTTGACGTCGGGACCTCCGGCGTGATGGTCGTGGCGAAGACCGAGGGCGCCTACACGGCGCTGAAGCGGGCGTTCAAGGAACGCACCGTGGACAAGGTCTACCACGCCGTTGTGCAGGGCCTTCCGGACCCGCTGGCCGGGACCATTGACGCGCCGATCGGCCGGCATCCCGGCCACGACTGGCGCTTCGCCGTGATCGAGGACGGCCGCGACTCGGTGACCCACTACGAAGTGCTGGAAGCGTTCGGGAAGGCCTCGCTCGTGGAGGTGCACCTGGAAACCGGCCGCACCCACCAGATCCGGGTGCACTTCTCCGCCCTGCGCCACCCCTGCGCCGGCGACCTGACCTACGGGGCCGATCCGCGGCTGGCCGCCACCCTGGGCCTGACCCGGCAGTGGCTGCACGCCCGGCAACTGTCCTTCGACCACCCGCGGACGGGGGAGCGGATCACCGTGACCAGCGACTACCCGCAGGACCTCAAGTACGCGCTTGAGGTGCTGGAATCCGGCCAGGCCTAGCGGAGGTGCGCAGACGCCGCCGCGCCGGGCACGGAAGTGTCCCTGCCCGGCACTAGAATGGGTCGGTGACTTCCAGCAACAACTCGTTCGTCCACCTCCACAACCACACCGAGTACTCCATGTTGGACGGTGCGGCGCGGCTCGGGGAGCTCTTCGATGAGACCGAGCGGCTGGGCATGCCCGCCCTGGCCACCACCGACCACGGGTACCTGTTCGGGGCGTTCGACTTCTGGAAACGCGCCACGGACCAGGGCATCAAACCGATTATCGGCGTCGAGGCCTACGTCACGCCGGGAACTGCGCGCGGCGATAAAACCCGCGTGCGCTGGGGCGAGGAAAACCAGCGCAAGGACGACATCTCCGGCGGCGGCTCCTACACGCACATGACGCTGCTCAGCTACAACAACACCGGCATGCGCAACCTGTTCCGTGCCTCCTCGATCGCCTCCCTGGACTCCGTCTTCGGCAAATGGCCCCGGCTGGACCGCGAACTGCTGAACACCTACTCGGAGGGCCTGATCGCCACCACCGGCTGCCCCTCCGGCGAGGTGCAGACGCGGCTCCGGCTGGGCCAGTACCGCGAAGCCGTCGAGGCCGCGGCCGAATTCCGCGACATCTTCGGCGCCGAGAACTACTTCTGCGAACTCATGGACCACGGCCTGGACATCGAGCGGCGCGTCACCGGGGACCTGCTGCGCCTGGCCAAGGAACTGAACCTCCCGCTGGTGGCCACCAACGACCTGCACTACACGCACGAACACGACGCGAAGGCGCACGAGGCGCTGCTGGCGATCCAGTCCGGGTCCACCCTGCTGGAACCGACCTACGACAATGGCGGTTCGCGCTTCGCCTTCTCCGGCAGCGGCTACTACCTGAAATCGCCGCAGGAGATGCGGGAGCTGTTCCGCGACCACCCGGAGGCGTGCGACAACACGCTGTTGATCGCCGAACGCTGCGATGTGTCCTTCAACACCGGCGCCAACTACATGCCCCGGTTCCCCTGCCCGGAAGGGGAGGACGAGACGTCCTGGCTGGTCAAGGAAGTGGACAAGGGGCTGCACTACCGCTACCCGGCCGGCATCCCGGACAAAGTCCGCCAGCAGGCCGACTACGAGCTTGAAGTCATCACCTCGATGGGCTTCCCCGGCTACTTCCTGGTGGTGGCCGACTTCATCAACTGGGCCAAGAACAACGGCATCCGGGTGGGCCCCGGCCGTGGCTCGGGTGCCGGCTCCATGGTGGCCTACGCCATGCGCATCACCGACCTGGACCCGCTGCACCACGGCCTGATCTTCGAGCGCTTCCTCAACCCGGACCGCGTCTCCATGCCCGACTTCGACGTCGACTTCGATGACCGGCGCCGCTCCGAAGTGATCGACTACGTGACGCGCAAATACGGCGACGAGCGTGTCGCCATGATCGTCACCTACGGCACCATCAAGACCAAACAGGCCCTCAAGGACTCCTCCCGCGTGCTCGGCTATCCGTTCAGCATGGGCGAGACGCTCACCAAGGCGCTGCCGCCGGCCGTGATGGCCAAGGACATCCCGCTGGCGGACATCCAGAACAAGGACTCCAAGCGCTACAGCGAGGCCGGGGACTTCCGGCAGCTGATCAGCACCGACCCGGAAGCCGCGAAAGTCTTCGAGACCGCCCTGGGCATTGAAGGCCTGAAGCGGCAGTGGGGCGTCCACGCCGCCGGCGTCATCATGTCCTCAGACCCCATCATCGACGTCATCCCGATCATGCGCCGCTTCCAGGACGGCCAGGTCATCACGCAGTTCGACTACCCGACCTCCGAGGGCCTTGGCCTGATCAAGATGGACTTCCTGGGCCTGCGGAACCTCACGATCATTTCCGACGCCTTGGAAAACATCAAGATGAACCGCGGCGTGGACCTGGACCTGGAGTCCCTGGAGCTCGACGACGCGGCCTCCTACGAACTGCTGGCCCGCGGCGACACCCTGGGCGTCTTCCAGCTCGACGGCGGGCCGATGCGCTCCCTGCTGAAGCTGATGAAGCCGGATAACTTCGAAGACATCTCCGCGGTGCTGGCGCTCTACCGTCCGGGACCGATGGGCGCCAACGCGCACACCGACTACGCGCTGCGCAAGAACAAGATCCAGGAAGTCATCCCGATCCACCCGGAACTCGAGGAGCCGCTCGCCGAAATCCTCGGCGGCACCTACGGCCTGATCGTGTACCAGGAGCAGGTTATGGCGGTGGCGCAGAAGCTCGCCGGCTACACCCTGGGCCAGGCCGACATCCTGCGACGGGCCATGGGCAAGAAGAAGAAATCCGAGCTGGACAAGCAGTTTGCCGGGTTCTCCCAGGGCATGCAGGACAACGGCTACTCGATGGCGGCGGTCAAGACCCTCTGGGACATCCTGCTGCCGTTCTCCGACTACGCCTTCAACAAGGCCCACTCCGCCGCGTACGGGGTCATCTCCTACTGGACCGCCTACCTGAAGGCGCACTACGCGCCGGAGTACATGGCGGCCCTGCTGACCTCCGTCGGCGATGACAAGGACAAGTCGGCGATCTACCTGAACGAATGCCGCCGGATGGGCATCACGGTGCTGCCGCCGGACGTCAACGAGTCGGCGCTCAACTTCACCCCGGTGGGCAACGACATCCGCTTCGGCATGGGCGCGATCCGCAATGTCGGCGCCAACGCCGTCGACGCGATGGTCGCCGCGCGCGAACGCGAAGGCGCCTACACCTCCTTCAAGGACTACCTGATGAAGGTGCCCGCGGTGGTCTGCAACAAGCGCACCATCGAATCTCTGATCAAGGCCGGCGCGTTCGACTCGCTGGGCCACCACCGCCGCGCCCTGGCCATGATCCACGAAGAGGCCATCGACTCGGTCATCACGCTCAAGCGCAACGAGGCGATCGGCCAGTTCGACCTGTTCGCCGGAATCGACGACACCGAATCGGAATCCTCGCTGAGCATCGAGATCCCCGACCTGCCCGAATGGGAAAAGAAGGACAAACTCTCCTTCGAGCGCGACATGCTGGGCCTCTATGTCTCGGACCACCCGCTGCAGGGCCTGGAAGGGCTGCTCAGCCAGCACGCGGACCAGTCCATCACCTCGATCATCGCCGAGGACGGCCCGCACGACGGCGCCATCATCACGATCGCGGGCATGATCACCTCGCTCAGCCGGCGGATCGCCAAGGCCAGCGGCAACGCCTATGCGCGCGCCGAGATCGAGGATCTGGGCGGTTCGGTGGAAGTGATGTTCTTCGGCCAGGTCTACGGGCCCATCGCCTCGGTCCTGGCCGAGGACCTGATCGTGGTGGTCAAGGGACGGCTGCAGCGCCGCGACGACGGCGCGGTTGCACTGAACTGCATGGAACTCTCGGTGCCTGACCTCAGCGAAGGCCTGGACGGTCCGCTGGTGATCACCATGCCCACGCACAAGGCCACCGAAGCCGTGGTGAACGAGCTCGGCGACGTGCTGCGGACCCACCGCGGCAAGTCCGAGGTCCGGCTGCACCTGCACGGCGACTCCCGGGTGGAGGTGATGGGCCTGCCCGTGCACCTGCGGGTCAACCCCAGCCCGTCCCTGTTCGGCGACCTGAAGGTCCTGCTCGGGCCGACCTGCCTGGACAGCTAGGCCGGGGGCGCCGTTTCGACGGTTCCGTGCCCGCTCGACGCCGGTCAACGTGCTGCGGGCAGCCAACCGTCGAAACGGGCGGCCGGCGGCCCTAGATTTCGTAGTCCAGCGGCACCGGCCTGCTGTAGCTGCCGCCGTGGTAGAGCAGCGGTACGCCGTCGCCGCCGATCGCGCCGTCGACCACCTCGACGACCACCACGGCGTTGTTTTCGAAGGAGAGCCGCATCTGGATCTTTCCGATCAGCCAGCCGGCCACGTCCTTGAGGATCGGCACCTCATGCGGGCCGAGTGCCCAGTGGTCGCCTTCGAAACGGTTCCGGGTACGGGCGAAACGGTCGGCGAGCTCCTGGTTCTCCAGGCCGAGCATGTGCACCCCGATGTAGGCGGTGTTGGCGACCGCGGGCCAGGAACTGGAGGTGCGGGCCATGTTGAAGGTGAAACGCGGCGGCTTCGCCGACAGGGAAGCCACCGAGGTGGCGGTGAATCCGTAGGGGACGCCGTTGAAGTTTGCCGTGATGATGGCAACGCCGGCCGCGTGCCGGCGGAACATTTCCTTGAACGTTCCTTCGAAGGCTTCTTCGGCTGAGGCCACGGTGGGTCATCTCCCTGCTGTTGCGGTTGGTACGTACTGCCAGCGTATTCCCGCGGACGCGGCGCGCGGTATTCGGCCGGCCTATTCGGTCGTGGGTGCGTCACGCGCCGGGCAGCGAAGCCATGTCCGGCGCCTGAGGTGTCTTTGGCCTCAGGTTCCTTTGTTAAGGTTTGTGCATGACACAACCCGCGGTGCACCTGCCCGTTGACGACCACGACGGCGGAGCCCTCGCCGCCGGCACCCCTGCGGCCGGCCGTGCCGTGCCGTGGCGGGGGCTGGCCCTGATTGTGGCGGCCGGGCTCCCGGTCGGGCTGCTGTGGTGGGTCCTGGCCCCCACGGGCCTGAATCTCATCACCCGGGACCCCGCCCTGGCCAGCGGCAACAACCCCGGGGCCTGGCTGCCCCGGGACCTGGTCCTGGCCGGGCTGTTCCTGCTGGCGGGGTGTGTCGCCGGCGTCCTCGTTGCCGGCAACGCACCTGCCACGCTGCGCGCCGCGACAGTCATCCTGGCCGTCGCCGCCGGCGCCGCGGGCGCCCTGCTTGCCTGGGGGACCGGGGTCTACGCCGGCAGCCTCTGGGGCGGCGGGGAAGATACCTCGGCCAGCGCCGGCATTGCTTTTTCCCTGCGCGCCCACGCCCTGCTCGCCATCTGGCCGGCAGCCACCGCGCTGGCGATTTTCCTGGCAACCCTCTTTGGCCACTCCGAACCGGAGCCGCACGCCTGAGACGGCACCGGGGCCGCGCGACTGTGCCAGACGCGCCGCGCCCGGGCCACGCGTGCCCCGCCGCGACCTGCGCGCCGCCCCGCCGCGAGCTGCCCGCCACGGACCGCCGCGAGCTGCCCGCCACGGCGCCGCACCGCGTCATACCGTGCGGGGACGCATGCGGCGGCGCGTAAAATGGTCGGGTGACCCCCACTGCTGATAGCCCTGTACCTTCCGCCCCGGTGCCCCCGAACCCCGCACCCGCCGACCTCGACTTCCGCACCGTGGATGTGCGCGGCCGGCGGCTGTCCCTCGCGGGGCTCCGCGCCGCCGTCCCGCGGGCACAGCACGGCACCGTGTCCGACGCCGAGCAAAAGGTTTCGGACATCATCACCGCGGTCCGAAACCGCGGCTTCGAGGCCCTGAGTGAATTGGCACTGGCCTTTGACGGCGTCGAACAAACTCACCCGCGCGTCCCCGCCGCCGCGCTCAAGGCCGCCCTTGACGGGCTGGACCCGGCCGTTCGCGCCGCGCTTGAGGAGTCCATCCGCCGGGCCCGCCGTTTCGCCGACGCGCAGCGGCCGGCCGACACCGACGTCGAACTCGGTGACGGCGCCGTCGTGAGCCAGAAGTGGGTTCCGGTGGCCCGCGTCGGGCTCTACGTCCCGGGCGGCCTGGCCGTCTACCCTTCCTCGGTCATCATGAACGTCGTCCCGGCGCTGGCCGCCGGGGTGGAGTCAATTGCCCTCGCGTCGCCGCCGCAAAAGGACTTCGGCGGCCTGCCGCACCCGACGATCCTCGCCGCTGCCTGCCTGCTGGGCATCGAGGAGGTTTACGCGATCGGTGGAGCCCAGGCTATCGCCGCCTTCGCCTACGGCATCCCCGGAGGCGCCGGCGGGCCGGAGGTGTCGGCAGCGGCCGGAATCGAGCCGGTCGACGTCGTGACCGGACCGGGCAACATCTTTGTGGCCACCGCCAAACGCCTCGTGAAGGGCGTTGTCGGCATTGATTCCGAGGCCGGAACCACTGAGATTGCGATCCTGGCCGACGCGACGGCCCAACCCGGCCTTGTCGCGGCCGACCTGATCAGCCAGGCCGAGCACGACCCGAAGGCTGCCTCCGTGCTGATCACCGACTCGGAGGAACTGGCCGCCGCGGTACGCCGGGAACTCGGTGCCCGGGCCGCCGCCACCAGGCACAGCGCCCGGGTGCGGGAGGCTCTGTCCGGCCCGCAGTCCGGCGTCGTCCTGGTCGACGACCTTGATCAGGGGATCGCGGCCTGCGACGCCTACGCGGCCGAACACCTGGAAATCATGACCTCCGACGCCGCCGCTGTAGCCGCCCGGATCCGCAACGCCGGAGCCATCTTTGTGGGGGACTACAGCCCGGTCAGCCTGGGCGACTACTGCGCCGGTTCCAACCACGTGCTGCCCACCAGCGGAACGGCGGCGTTTTCTTCGGGACTGAACGTGACCACTTTCCTTCGCGCCATCCAGGTGATCAACTACAGCCGGACCGCGCTGGCGGAAGTCAGCGGGCACATCCTCAGCCTTTCCGGCGCCGAAGACCTGCCCGCGCACGGCGAAGCAGTCACGGCGCGTTTCGCCGACAGCAACTAAAGCAGCCCCAACCACTACATGTAGTAATTACAGGCTTGTTATTCAGCAACATCTAGTCGTACACTGATCCCGGAAGCGCCGCTGCGGCGCTCCGAGCCATCCAGGGATTTAGTCGTGCGGCAGGGGAGGAACCAACGTGTATTGCCCGTTCTGCCGTAACCCCGATTCGCGTGTGGTGGACAGCCGTATCGCGGACGACGGCTCGGCGATCCGCCGCCGCCGGCAGTGTCCCGAATGCGGACGCCGCTTCACCACCGTCGAAACGACCAGCCTTACGGTGATCAAGCGCTCCGGCGTCGGCGAACCGTTCAGCCGCAGCAAGGTCATCAACGGCGTGCGCAAAGCCTGCCAGGGCCGGCCCGTTACGGAGGACGACCTCGCCATGCTCGCGCAGGAGGTCGAAGAAACCATCCGGGCCTCGGGGGCAGCCGAAATCGACGCCCACGAGGTGGGCCTGGCGATCCTGAACCCGCTGCAGCGCCTCGACGAGGTCGCGTACTTGCGCTTCGCCAGCGTCTACCAGGCCTTCGAATCGCTGGAGGACTTCGAGTCCGCTATCGCCCTGCTCCGCCACGAGGCCGAGTCCAGGGGCCTGGAAGGTAAAAACCCGCAGAAGAGCCCGCTCTAGGGCCGCCCAAGTTCCGGTGGTGGCAGCGGAGGGGAAGCCGCGGCCACCACCGGCTCCAACCCAACTAACCCGCAGTTGGTGTCGTTTTGAGGGCTCAAAACGACACCACCTGCGGGTCAGTTTGCGTTGCTTTTGGGTGCGGGGTTATTTGGCCAGTTTGTGCGTCAGTGCGACCTCGATGGCCGCGCCCACGATGCCGGCGTCATTCTTCAGCTCGGCAGGAACGATCGGGGTCCGCAGTGACATGTGCGGCAGATACTCGTCGGCCCGCTTGGAGATGCCGCCGCCGACGATGAACAGTTCCGGCGAGAAAAGGAACTCGACGTGGGAGAAGTAGCGCTGCAGCAGCACACTGTATTCGGTCCAGCTCAGGCCGTCGCGCTCCCTGGCGACGGCGGAGGCCTTGCTCTCGGCGTCGAAACCGTCGATTTCCAGGTGGCCGAGTTCAGCGTTGGGGACAAGCTTGCCGTCGAAGATGAAGGCGGATCCGATGCCGGTGCCAAGGGTGATCACCAGGACGGTGCCGGCTACGCCCTCACCGGCGCCGTAGCGGGCTTCGGCCAGGCCGGCGGCGTCGGCGTCGTTGATGACCTCCACCGGGCGGCCGAGGCGGCCGGTGAGCAGCGCGTCGATATCCAGGTTCAGCCAGGAGGGGTCGACGTTCGCCGTCGAGTGGACCACACCGTGCTGGATAATGCCGGGGAAGGTCACGCCGACCGGTGAATCCGCTGCCGGGGCATCGGGCCGCTTGGACAGCTCGGTGACGACCTGCGCCACCACCTCGGCGACGGCTTCCGGGGTGGACGGCTGGGGGGTGGGCACGCGCAGCCGGTCACCAACCAGCTTGCCCTTCTTCAAGTCGACGATCCCGCCCTTGATGCCGGTGCCGCCGATGTCGATGCCGATCAGCGGTGCGTTCTTCTTAGACTTCTCGTCCTTCTTGGCCAATGTTGTTCCGTTCGTGGCAGGGGCGTGGCGGGTCTTGGGGTATCGCAGGATGAAGCGGGTTCAGGGGAGGGTCAGCACTTCAGCGCCGGACTCCGTGACCAGCAGCGTGTGCTCGAACTGCGCGGTCCGTTTGCGGTCGCGCGTCACGACCGTCCAGTCATCGGCCCACATGTCCCACTCGACCGTGCCCAGAGTCAGCATGGGTTCAATGGTGAAGACCATGCCCGCCTCCATGACGGTGTTGTAGGCCGGGGCTGCGTCGTAGTGCGGGATAATCAGCCCGGTGTGGAAGGCCTCTCCAACGCCGTGTCCGGTGAAGTCGCGGACAACGCCGTAGCCAAAGCGCTTGGCATAGGACTCGATGGTCCGGCCGATGACGTTGATTTCACGCCCCGGGGCCACGGCGCGGATGGCGCGGCGCAGCGATTCCTCCGTCCGCTCAACCAGCAGGCGGGACTCCTCGTCGACGTCGCCGACCAGGAAGGTGTAGTTGGTGTCACCGTGCACGCCGCCGACAAAGGCCGTGATGTCGATGTTGAGGATGTCGCCGTCCTGGACGACCGTGCTGTCCGGGATGCCGTGGCAGATCACTTCGTTGAGTGAGGAGCACAGGGACTTCGGGAAGCCGCGGTAGCCGAGGGTGGAGGGGTACGCGTGGTGGTCGAGGAGGAACTCGTGCCCCACCCTGTCCAGTGCGTCCGTGGTGACGCCGGGGGCAATGTGCTTGCCGACCTCCACGATCGCCTGCGCGGCAATCCGGGAGGCGAACCGGATCTTCTCGATGGTCTCCGCGGACTTGACCTCGGAGCCGGTGAACTTGGCCGGTGCCGGCTTGCCGACGTATTCGGGCCGGGCGATGGACGCCGGCACGGCAAGCTGGGGGCTCACTGTTCCCGGGACAAGGGTGCCGATGGGTGCAGTCGAAGTGAGGGAAGGCATAGATTGATTCTATAAGTACGTGCCGACGGCTAAAAATAAACCCGGAAAATGCAGCCCGGGGCCACCGTGGACCATCGCAGCCGAAACACCACCGGGTGCCGGCAACTTCGCCGGCAACTTCGCCGGCGACCTGTAAGGAGAACTGATGACCGAATACTGGTACAACGTCAACACCCACGAGATCGAGGAAGACGCCATGTCGGACTGGAGCCAGCTGATTGGCCCCTATAAGACCCGCGAGGAAGCCGCGCACGCCCTCGAAAAGGTCAAGGCCCGCAATGAGGCCTGGGAGAAGGACGACGACGACTAGCAGCGTTTTGCCGGCCGCGCTTCTCCCGGCCAACGGGCTGCCTGGCTCCGGCAAGTCCACGCTCGCGGCGCAGCTCTCGGCCGGATTGGGGGCCCTGCCGGACTCCGGACGGTGCGCCTAGAAGGAGTGTTCCGGCCCGGGGAACCGGCCCGACCGGACGTCCTCGCCGTAGGCCCTGGCGGCGTCGCCGAGGGTGGTCCGCAGATCGGCGTACTGCTTGACGAATTTGGCCATCTTCCCGCCGCGCAGCCCGGCCATGTCCTGCCAGACCAGCACCTGGCCGGTCGTTGAGTTGCCCGCTCCGATGCCGATCGTGGGCACCTCGACGGCGGCGTCCACGGCAGCCGCCGTCGGCGCCGGGACCATTTCCATCAGCACGCAGAAGGCGCCCGCATCGGCCAGCGCCACGGCGTCGTCGATCAGGCGCTGGGAATCGTCGCCACGTCCCTGGACCCGGTAGCCGCCCAGGGCATGCTCGCTTTGCGGGGTGAAGCCGATGTGCGCCATCACCGGGATTCCGGCCTGGACCATGGCCCGGACGGTCTCGGCGTAGAACTTGCCGCCCTCGATCTTGACCGCGTGGGCCAGGCCCTCCTTGAGGAACCGGACGCCGGTGGCCACCGCCTGCTGGGCGGACACCTCGTAACTTCCGAAGGGCAGGTCGGCCACGACAAGGGCGCGCCGGGCGGACCGCGCCACCGCACGGCACAGCGGGATCAGTTCGTCCACGGTGACGGGCAGGGAAGTTTCGTTGCCGAACACGTTGTTGGAGGCGGAATCTCCTACCAACAGCACCTCGATGCCGGCCGCATCGAAGATCTCCGCGGTGTACTGGTCGTAGGCCGTCAGCATGGCGAAACGCTCCCCGGTGAGCTTGGCCTGGCGCAGATGGTGCGTCCGGATCCGGCCAACAGGCCTCGGGGAGCCCTCCGTGGCGGAACCCTCCCTGGCGGCGCTGCCCTTGGGGCCGTTGCCGTAGGGGGCGGCGAGTTCTGCGGACACGGGCGAATCGGGGCTGTTGCTGGAGGCCATGCCATGAGCGTAGTGCGATACCCCGGGTCCTAGCTACCGGGCGGCACGGGCGCCGGGATGAAACCCGTCACAAACACGGCCTCCGGGCGTGCCGGCGGGCGCCGGGATGCCGCGTCGGCGGCCTTTGTGTTAACGGCGTGTCACGCCGGGGCGCTACGCCACCAATCGCCTCGAATGCTTAGTAGAGTGATTCGTGAGCAGCTGCGGGCGCCAGCCAGGACGAGTAGTCGGGACGGGTCCGGGGCACGGACGTAGACCCGGAAAGAGGCACCATGGACCGCCAGCAAGAGTTTGTCCTGCGGACTATCGAAGAGCGTGACGTGCGCTTCGTGCGGCTGTGGTTCACCGACGTCGTGGGCTCGCTGAAGTCTGTGGCGCTCGCCCCGGCCGAGGTTGAAGGCGCCTTCGAGGAGGGCCTGGGCTTCGACGGTTCCTCGATCGAGGGCCTGGCCCGCGTCTTTGAATCGGACATGCTGGCCCAGCCCGACCCGTCCACGTTCCAGATCCTCCCGTGGCGCGGCGAGACGGAAGCGACCTCGCGGATGTTCTGCGACATCCTGACCCCCGACGGCGAACCGTCCGCCGCCGACCCGCGCAACGTCCTCAAGCGCAACCTCGCCAAGGCCGCAGACATGGGTTTCACCTGCTACACCCACCCCGAAATCGAGTTCTACCTGCTCAAGTCCCAGCAGCCCGGCCCGGACGGCGCCCCGATCCCGGTGGACGAAGGCGGCTACTTCGACCACGTACCCGGCGGTGTGGCACAGGACTTCCGGCGGACCGCGGTGACCATGCTGGAATCCGTCGGCATTTCGGTCGAGTTCAGCCACCACGAGGCCGGCCCCGGCCAGAACGAGATCGACCTGCGCTACGCGGATGCACTGCAGACCGCGGACAACATCATGACCTTCCGCACCGTGATCAAAGAGGTGGCGCTGCAGCAGGGCACCTACGCGACCTTCATGCCGAAGCCGTTCACCGCCCACCCCGGTTCCGGCATGCACACCCACTTCTCCCTGTTCGAGGGCGACACCAACGCCTTCTACGAAGCCGGCGCGGAGTTCCAGCTCTCCGAAACTGCCCGCCAGTTCATCGCCGGGATCCTCAAGCACGCCCCGGAGTTCACTGCCGTGACCAACCAGTTCGTGAACTCCTACAAGCGCCTCTGGGGCGGGGGAGAGGCCCCCAGCTACCTCAGCTGGGGCCACAACAACCGTTCCGCGCTGGTCCGGGTGCCGCTCTACAAGCCCGGCAAGGGCCAGTCCGCCCGGATCGAGTACCGCGGCATCGACTCGGCCGCCAACCCCTACCTCGCCTACGCCGTGCTGCTCGGCGCCGGGCTGAAGGGTATCGAGGAGGGCTACCAGCTGCCCGCCGCCGCTGAAGACGACATCTGGTCGCTGAGCTCGGCCGAGCGGCGCGCCATGGGACATGATCCGCTGCCTGCCAGCCTGCACGACGCGATCCGCACCATGGAGGATTCCGAGCTGATGCCGCAGATCCTGGGCGAGCAGGTCTTCGAGCACTTCCTGCGCAACAAGCGCGCCGAGTGGCAGGACTACCGCCTCCAGGTGACGCCCTACGAGCTGCAACGCAACCTGGCCATCCTCTAGGCGGCCCCGGTGAGCCTGGCACGGCGCCTCATCGCAGCGGGTTTCAGCGACCTGGAAAAGGGCGAGCGGTTCCTGGCCGCCCCGGAGCTGGAGGGACTGGACAAAGACACCCTGTTCGCCGGATTGGCCCTGGCCGCCAACCCCGATACTGCGCTGCAGTCCCTGGTCCGGCTGATCGAAAAACATCCGGGGCTGCGGCAGCTGGCCGGCGCGGAACCGGACCGCAGCGAACCGCTCTACCGGGTCCTCGGCGCCTCCGAGGCGCTCGGCGAGTTCCTGATCCGGCACCCCGAACACCTGGACGCCTTCGATGCGGCGGCCAGCCCCGAACCGCAGGCCGCCGACCCGGCCGCGCTGCGGAACCGGCTGCTGAAATCCGTCGGGGCCGATCCCCGGGCCGCCCGCCCGGTGGCGGCCGTCTCCGGACAGGACGGGTACTCCGCGCTCCGCACGGCCTACCGGCGGGGCGTCGTGGAACTGGCCGTCAAGGACCTCTGCGCCGCCGATCCGCTGGACTTTATGCCCGCCGTCGGCGCCGAACTCGCCGACCTGGCCGGCGCGGCGATCGACGCGGCCCTGGCCGTGTCCCGGGCTGAGGCGGCGGAACAGTTCAGCGCCGCGGAGGTGGCCGACGTCGGGCTGGCCGTGATCGGGATGGGCAAGTGCGGCGCCCGCGAACTGAACTACATCTCCGACGTCGACGTCATTTACGTGATCGACTCCGGCGGCCTGGAGGATGCCCGCGCGCACACCATCGGCACCGCCCTGGCCTCGGGCGTTTCGCGGGCCATCATGTCCACCAGCCGCGAGCCAGGGCTCTGGGAGGTTGACGCCAACCTGCGGCCGGAGGGCAAATCCGGACCGCTGGTGCGCACCCTGGCCTCGCATGAAAGCTACTACGCGCGCTGGGCGGAGAGCTGGGAGTTCCAGGCCCTGCTCAAGGCCCGGACGATCGCGGGCGACGCCGCCCTGGGGGCAAGTTACGAGGCCGCCGTCGCGCCGTTAATCTGGTCTTCCGCCGGCCGGGAAGGCTTCGTCGAGTCGGTCCGGTCGATGCGCCGGAGGGTCACCGAACACATCCCGGCCGATGAGGAACAGCGGCAGATCAAACTGGGCCGCGGCGGCCTGCGCGACGTCGAATTCACCGTCCAGCTGCTGCAGCTGGTGCACGGCAGGTCGGACGAAACGCTGCGCTGCCGGGACACCACCTCGGCAATCGCGGCACTGTCCGCGGGCGGCTACATCGGCCGCTCCGACGCGAAGGAATTCGACCGCGACTACCGGTACCTTCGGCTGCTCGAGCACCGGATCCAGCTGTTCCAGCTGCGCCGTACCCACCTGATGCCGGTCAAGGAAGCTTCGCTGCGCTCCCTCGCCAAGGCCGTGCTGGGCCCGTTCTCCGACGAGCGCCCGCACCCTGACGCGCTGCTGGCGGCGTGGCGGAAGACCAAGCGTTCCGTGCGGGAACTGCATGAGCGCATCTTCTACCGGCCCCTGCTGAACACGGCCGCCGCGCTGAGCAGCGAGGAAGCCAAGCTGACGCCGGAGGCCGCGCAGGGCCGGCTCGCCGCGCTCGGCTACCTGGACCCGCCCGGCGCCATGCGCCATATCGAGGCGCTCACCGGCGGGGTCAGCCGGCGTGCGGCGCTGCAGCGGCAGCTGCTGCCGATCCTGCTCGGCTGGCTCGCCGACGGGGTGGACCCCGACGGCGGCCTGCTCGCGTTCCGCCGCGTCAGCGAGGCGCTGGGCACCACACACTGGTACCTCGGCCTGTTGCGGGATTCGACGGCGGCGGCGGAGCGGCTCTGCCACGTCCTCTCCAATTCCCGGCTCATTTCGGACCTGCTGGAAGTCTCGCCGGAGTCGGTGGCCTGGCTCGGCTCGGACAAGGACCTGGTGCCGTTCAGCTATGAGGCGCAGTGGCTGGAGATCACCTCCAAGATGTCCCGGCACTCGGACCCCGAAAGCGCCATGCGCCTGATCCGGCTGATCCGGCGCCGCGAAATCCTGCGGATCGCCATCGCGGACAGCGCCGGGCTGCTGGACCAGGACCAGGTGGGCGCCGCGCTGGCCGACACGGACCGCGCCGCCATGCTCGGTGCCCTCAGGGTGGCCGAAACAGTTGTCTCGGCCCGGGAACCGCTCAAGACCAGGGTCCTGGTGGTGGCGATGGGCCGGCAGGGCGGCCGGGAGATCGGCTACGGCTCCGACGCGGACGTTATCTATGTGCACCGGGGCCTGCCCGGGGTCCCGGAGGACGAGGCGCAGGCCCAGGCGGCCCGGATCGTCGGCAAACTCTCCAGCCTGCTGACCCAGCCGCTGAAACCGGCGATCCTGGCCGAACGAGTCCTGATGGTGGACGCGGACCTGCGCCCGGAAGGCAAGAACGGACCGATGGTGCGGTCGCTGGAGTCCTACGCCGAGTACTACCGCCGCTGGTCCCTGATCTGGGAGGCACAGGCGCTGCTGCGGGCCCGCCCGATGGCCGGCGACGACGAACTCGCCGCAGACTTCCTGGCGCTGGTTGACCCCATCCGCTACCCGGACTCCGTCGCCGACCAGGACGTCCGGGAGGTCCGCCGGATTAAGGCAAGGATGGAATCCGAGCGGCTGCCCCGCGGGGCGGACCCGGCACGGCACCTGAAGCTGGGCCGCGGCGGGCTGAGCGACGTCGAATGGCTCGCCCAGCTGCTGCAGCTGCGGCACGCCGGCCGGCATCCGGAGCTGCGGACCACCTCCACCGTGCAGGCCCTCGAGGCGGCGGCCAGCCTGGAACTGCTGGAGGCCGGGGAAGTGGTGCTGCTGTTGCGGGCCTGGCGGCTCGCGAGCCGGATCCGCTCGGCCAATGTGATCTGGACCGGCCGCGCCTCGGACCTGTTGCCCTCCTCGCGCCGCGACCTGGAAGCCGTGGCTCGCTGGTGCGGTTACGGCCACGGGAACGCCGCCGAGCTCGAGGAGGACTACCTGCGGCTCAGCCGGCGGGCACGCGCCGTCTTCGAGCGCGTCTTCTACGGCCAATAGGTCCGCCGTTTGGCTCCCACCGGTCCCGACCCGGGACCGGCAGCCAAAATGCGGGTAGCCTCGAGGAGTACTTTGCCGGCCCTCGGGACCGGCTGCCGCACTCACCTAGGGGTTGTTTACCTTGCCCAGACTCCCGCAGACCGGGGCCGCCCGGCCCCGGACGGCCACGGTCATCGGAGCGTTGCTGGCCTTCGCCGCCATGATTTTCGGGGCCGCAGGCGCCGCCGCGGCACCTGCCGCCGCGCCGCCCGCCGCCCACCGGCCCGCAGCCGCCGCCCACCTGGCCGCCGGTTCAGCGCAGCCCGCCGCGGCGCCGTCGAGCGTTTCCGGAAAAACTTTCGTCATCGGCACGGACACCACGTTCGCCCCGTTCGAATTCCGTGACGCCGGCGGTGACCTGACCGGCATCGACATGGACATCATCCGTGCGATCGCCAAGAACCAGGGCTTCTCCGTCGAGATCAAATCGCTCGGCTTCAACGCCGCGCTCCAGGCGCTGTCCTCCAACCAGGTGGACGGCGTGATTGCCGGCATGTCCATCACGGAGCCCCGGAAGCAGATCTACGACTTCTCCGATCCGTACTTCGAGTCCGGCGTGCAGATGGCCGTCGCCAAGTCCAACACGGACATCAAGGGCTACGAGGACCTCAAGGGCAAGACCGTCACCGCCAAGACCGGCAGCGAGGGAGAGACCTTCGCCAAGTCGATCGCCGATAAGTACGGCTTCACGGTCAAGTCCCTGGACCAGTCCGCGACCATGTACGAACTCGTGAAGTCCGGCAACGCCGTCGCCGTCTTCGACGACTACCCGGTGCTGGCGTACGGCATCAGCCAGAACAACGGGCTGAAGGCCGTGTCCGAGAAGGAGAAGGGCGGCTCCTACGGCTTCGCCGTCAACAAGGGCCAGAACCCCGAACTGCTCAAGGCCTTCAACACCGGCCTGGCGGACCTGAAGTCCAGCGGCGAGTACCAGAAGATCCTGGACAAGTACCTCAAGGACCCCACGCAGGCTGCCACGACCAGCTTCTGGGACCTGCTGGCCAACAGCTTCCCCGCCCTGATGAAGGGCCTTGGCAACACCGTGCTGGTCACCGCGATCTCCTTCGCCCTGGCCATGCTGATCGGCTTGTTCCTGGGCTTCTTCAAGATTTCCACGTCCGTCATCCTGCGCGGAATCGCCACCACCTTCGTCAACATCTTCCGCGGCACGCCCCTGTTGGTCTGGGCCTTTTTCTTCTACTTCGGCATCCCGCAGCTGACCGGACAGCCGATCGACATCTGGGTGGCCGCCGTGCTGACGCTTAGCCTGAATTCCGCGGCGTACATCACCGAAATCGTCCGGGGCTCCATCCAGTCCGTGGACCCGGGCCAGCTCGAGGCCAGCCGCAGCCTGGGCCTGGGCTACTCCAAGTCGATGCAAAAGGTCGTGGTCCCGCAGGCGTTCAAGATCATGACGCCGTCCCTGATCAACCAGCTGATCATCATGCTCAAGGACAGCTCGCTGCTGCTCGCCATCGGCTTCGCCGAGCTGCTCTACCAGGGCCAGCAGATCTACGCCGGCAACTTCCGGATCACCGAAACCCTGCTGATCGTCGCTGTCCTGTACTTCGTTGTCATCATGTTGCTGACCAAGCTGGCCAACTTTGCGGATAAGAGGTTCAACAAATGAGCACGGCAGTTACTGCACCGAGCAAGATCTCCGTTCGGGAGCTGAAGAAGTCCTTCGGCGCCAATGAAGTCCTCAAGGGCATCAACGCCGAGGTCGCCGAGGGCGAGGTGGTCTGCGTGATCGGGCCCTCGGGCTCCGGGAAGTCCACGTTCCTGCGTTGCCTGAACAAGCTGGAGGACATCACCGCCGGGCACGTCACGGTGGACGGCTTCGACGTGACGGACCCCAAGGTGGACATCAACGAGGTCCGCCGGCACATCGGGATGGTGTTCCAGCACTTCAACCTGTTCCCGCACATGTCCGTGCTGGAGAACATCATGCTGGCACCGGTGGAGTCCAAAAAGCAGGGCAAGGACGAGGCCCGGGCCGCCGCTCTGAAGCTGCTGGACCGGGTCGGGCTCGCCGAGAAGGCGGACGCCCGGCCGGCGTCGCTTTCCGGCGGCCAGAAGCAGCGCGTGGCGATCGCCCGTGCGCTGGCGATGAACCCGGACATCATGCTTTTTGACGAGGCGACGTCGGCGCTGGACCCGGAAATGGTCGGGGAAGTGCTGCAGGTGATCAAGGATCTCGCCTCCGAGGGTATGACCATGGTGCTGGTCACCCACGAGATGGGCTTTGCCCGCGAAGTGGCGGACCGGGTGCTGTTCATGGCCGACGGCGTGATCTGCGAGCAGGGTGCCCCGGAGGACCTCTTCGGCGATCCGCAGCAGCAGCGGACCCGCGAGTTCCTCTCCAAGGTCCTCTAGGGGCGCCTGGCCCGGGCCCCCGGCCTCCGGGGCGCCCGGGCTCCGGGCCTCCGGCGCGCCCGGGCCTCAGGGGCGCCGGACCCGGACCCCCGGGCCTCCGGGGCGCCCGCCGTCGTCAACGGCGGGCCGGCTGGCCCCGACGTGGGTCACCTGTCCGGCATTCGTTACGCTTTTGCCATGTCTGAACACCTGTGGCTGATTGCCCTCAAGAACCTCGATGACGACGCCCGCGCCATCAAACTGGGTGAGGTCGCCGAGCTGGAACTGGGGGAGGGGCAGCGCAGGTTTGTCGGCGACCCGCTGCGCATGATGCTGATCGGCCTTGAGGAGGACAGCCGCTTCCCCTACGTGATGGACGCCAACGGCTCGGCGGTCGGCGTCGCAACCCTGCAGTCGGGAGCCGCCCGGACGGCCGGTTGGGCCGATGACGATTCGGTCTGGTTGCTGCGCGGCTTCCTGGTGGACCGCCGGCAGCAGGGCAAGGGATTCGGCACCGCCGGCGCGGACGCCGCCGTCCGGGAGGCGGCCCGCCTTACGGCGGCGCTGGGTGGCGGCCAGCGCGGCGTCGTGCTCTCCGTCAACGAAGCCAACCCGGCAGGACAGGCCGCGTACCGCAAGGCCGGCTTTGACGACGTGGGTCGGTATCTGGGCGGCGACGCCGGTCCGCAGCGGACCTTGTACCGCTCGTTCTGAAGCGGCCGCCTCGGGTCTTCGCGAACGTCCCTCACCGCTGGTGTCCCCGGACTATCGTTGCTTCCGCGCCGTCGCCGTCTTGCTGGCGGTCGCTGCAATGGAGTCCGAACTTACGATGGCTGGCCGCGCGGCAGTGCCCTGACTTCCCCCCGGCTGGCTGCGCGACGACGAGGAGCCCCTCACTCCCGCATCGCTGCCCACTCCGGGTCGAAGTCCGGGTGGTCCTCATAGCCTGCGGCGAGGATGTTGAGCATGGAGCGCCGGGCCATGGCCAGCTCGTCCCGGGCCTGCGCGCTGTCGAGGCTGGCCGCAACGGCCCGCTGCCAGCGGGCCAGGATCTCCCGCTTTTGGGCGCATTCTGCGCGCATCGGCTCGGCGAGCGGGGGAGAAGCGGAGTCTTCCGGGAAGGGGGCGTGCCGGAGCTCCGCTTCTTCTTCACTGATTCGAGCCTCGAGAAACTCCACAATATCCACACCACGGATTGTGCCACGCCGCTGCGCCGAGTGGGAGAATTGGCAACGGACGGCCTTCGGGTCATTCGCGCCGGCGCTATGCGGCTGCGGCTTAGGGCCGATGCCTCGGGCTGAGGGCAGCACGGATGAGCCCCGCGAAGTGCTCCCCGCTGGGGGCGAGACCGTCCAGGTAGGTAGCCAGTTCCTCAACCCGTGAGATCTGGGCTTGCCGCTCCGCAAGGAGGGCCAGAAGGTAGCGCCTGTCCCGGGCGGACTGGTCGGCAACGCCGTTGGCGAACTCTTCCTCATCCGCTGCCAGTCTTTCCGCGATGGAGGCGAGAGCGGCGTCCTGCGGGTGCGTATGGGCCGAGGCGGACAGGGGTGCCCCTTGGTCATTGGCCGGGGCTGACTCTTCTTCATCGGTCGGGGCGGTGTAAGACAGAGGCGTTTCGCCGTGGCCGTCTAATCGGTCCAGCCGGGAGTAACCGGGTGCCGGGTCATCGGCCACAAGGTGTTGACGTATAAAGCGCCCGAACCGGGACATTACGGCTCCTCGATCTGTTTCCTACAACCAAGCGTAGTCTCGAACCGCGCAGACGCGCGCAACTCTTCTAAGGGTGGCACGCGTCTTCTAAGGGTGGCACGCGCACAGCACTTACGTCTTCGCCGCCGTCGGGCAACCGCCTGCTGCCGTCTGCTCCGGACCGCCGCCGCCGTGGGCGGGCACCTCATCCGCCTGGCGTTCGGGACACCACGCCTTGCCTTGGACGGTGTCCGGTAGCCGCCTGACCGGGGGACCCGTTCAACCTGCGGCGTGGCGGGTCAGGGGAACCAAAAAGCCGGTCCGAGGTTTGAACCTCGGACCGGCTTTGATGTCTTGAAACTAGACGCCGTAGTAGAGCTCGAACTCGTAGGGGTTCGGGCGCAGCGACAGCGGACGGATCTCGTTCTCGTACTTGTATTCGATCCAGGTGTCGATCAGGTCCTGGGTGAAGACGCCGCCGGCCTGCAGGAACTCGTTGTCCTCGGCCAGGGCTTCCAGGGCTTCCTCAAGCGTGCCCGGGGCCTTGGGGATGTCCTTGGCTTCTTCGGCGGGGAGCTCGTAGAGGTCCTTGTCGATCGGAGCCGGCGGTTCGATGCGGTTGCGGATGCCGTCGATGCCGGCCATCAGCTGGGCGGCGAACGCCAGATACGGGTTGGAGGACGGGTCCGGCGCGCGGAACTCGATGCGCTTGGCCTTCGGGTTCGAGCCTGTGATCGGGATGCGGATACCGGCGGAGCGGTTGCCCTGCGAGTAGACCATGTTGACCGGGGCTTCGAAACCCTTGACCAGGCGGCGGTAGGAGTTCACCGTCGGGTTCGTGAACGCCAGCACGGCGGAGGAGTGCTTGAGCAGGCCGCCGATGTACCAGCGGGCGGTATCGGACAGTCCGGCGTAGCCCTTCTCGTCGTAGAACAGCGGCTCGCCGCCGTTCCAGAGCGACTGGTGGCAGTGCATGCCCGAGCCGTTGTCGCCGAAGACCGGCTTCGGCATAAACGTGACCGACTTGCCCCAGGCATCGGCGGTGTTCTTGATGACGTACTTGAACTTCTGCAGGTCATCGGCCGCGTGGGTCAGCGTGGTGAACTTGTAGTTGATCTCGGCCTGGCCGGCCGAGCCAACCTCGTGGTGGCTACGCTCGACCTCAAGGCCGGCCTCGTCCAGGGCGACGCACATCGCGTCGCGGAGGTCGGCCTGCTTGTCGGTCGGGGAGACCGGGAAGTAACCGCCCTTGACGGGGGTCTTGTAACCGAGGTTTCCGCCCTCTTCCTTGCGGCCGGTGTTCCAGTGGGCTTCTTCGGAGTCGATCTTGTAGAAGCTGCCCTGCGGCGAGGACTGGTACTGGATGTTGTCAAAGACAAAAAACTCAGCTTCGGGGGCGAAGAATGCGGTGTCGGCGATACCGGTGGATGCCAGGTAGGCCTCGGCCTTCTCGGCCACGCCGCGGGGGTCACGGTGATACGGGTCACCGGTGCGGGGGTTCACGATGGAGAAGTTCAGCGCGAGGGTCTTCTCAATGCGGAAAGTATCAACGAACGCCGTCGTGACGTCCGGGATGAGCTGCATGTCCGACTCGGCAATGCCCTGGAAACCGCGGATCGACGAGCCGTCGAAGAGCTGGCCGTTGACGAAGAAATCCGCATCTACGCTCTTGGCAGGCACGTTGAAGTGCTGCTGAACGCCCGGGAGGTCGGTGAAGCGGATATCAACGAATTTGATGTCTTCGTCTTTGATGAACTTGAGGACTTCGTCCGCAGTCTTGAACATCTATGCTCCTTACGCATATGAAAGATCCGGCCGTCAGGCCATGTGGTCCAGCGCAGTCGGACGGCGGGGAAAACTCAACGTCCGCCCCGCCCACGATGCCGCTAGCAACTGTTACCACCCTAAGGACACGGGATTTCCCCACGGTGTCCGCATTGTTTCAGGCAGGTTACAGAATGCGCTGGCGTGTTAAAGCTAGTCGCTGTCCACAGTGTGGCCTATCCGGGTCCGCTCTGTGGCCGGAATCCGTCCATATACTGAACAGGCCGCTGCCTCGCAGCGGAGCCGATAGGCTTGGCTAGTGGTTGATCGCAAAGATATAGGCTCCTGGTTGAGCGGACCGGACACATCCGGTATTTCGAAGTATCCCGGCGAGCGGCTGGGCCTGCCGGACTCCGGGCCGGGCTCAATCGCCCGCGCGGGCCGGCGGATCGTGGCAATCTGCATCGACTGGGGGATCGCCTTGTTGATCAGCAACTTTGCCTTCGGTGCTGACCCGTGGGCCAACCTCGCCGTCTTCGCCGTGGAACAGGCCCTGCTGGTCGGCACCCTTGGCTACAGTATCGGCCACCGGGTCGTGGGTATCCATGTTGTCCGACTCGGCGGCGGCCCGGCGGGTCCGCTCGCCGGCCTGGTCAGGGCCGTGTTGCTCTGCCTGGTGATCCCCGCCGTCATCTTCGATCCGGACCACCGCGGACTGCACGACAAGGCCATGAACACGGTCCTGGTCCGGATGTAGCTTCCTGGCCGTGGGTTCGCTTGCCGCGCCCTATGCTGACCGACCGGCGCCGCTGCCAACAGGCGCGGCGCTGACCGCAACTCATCCCTTGCCTCGAAGTAGGCTGCTCCGGGGCCGCCCCATACCGCGCCACGCGGAACAAGCTGCGCCACGCGGGACCAATTCGTCACGGGGTGCCGTCACCGAGTCGCGGGCGCTGTCGATTTGCCACCAACGGCCGCTCATGGCCCTCGAAATGCGGCCACTTTCGGCAAATCGCTATGCGGAAGTGGTCGTGAGACGCCTCAACCCGCCTGCATGCCGGGTGCCAAGCTGCGCCAAGAGCAGGGCAGCGCGAGAATGCCTTGAGGTGCCGTCGTCGGCCCAAGATGCAGCGTCGTGCCGCGGCCGCCGACGATTTGCCGCTAACGGCCGCTCGCGACCCGGCTAAGCGGCCATTTCCGGCAGACGGGCGATAGCTAGCCGGCCCTGGATACTCCGGCGGTAAACACTCCGGCCCTGGATACTCCGGCGGTGAACACTCCGGCCCTGGATACTCCGGCGGTGAACACTCCGGCCCTGGATGCTTAGGGGCGGAATGCAACCGGCGGCGTGTCTTAGACGTCGGCCGTCTCCGGCACCGGCCTTTTAGTGAGAGCCGCCTCGGCCGAGGCCAGGTAACCGCGACGGCCGGCCCAGCGTTCGAACCAGACCGTGGCGAACGGCAGCACCGCGGCCAGCCCGGCGAGCAGTGCCACCCGGAACGGCCAAGGCTGCAGCCGCCAAAGGGCCAAAGCCGCCAGGCCGTAGCCGATAAAGAACGCCCCGTGCACCGGGCCGGCAAGTTCCACGCCGAGTTCGGTGGCCCGGAGCACCCACTTGAGGAACATCCCGAGCAGCAGCGCCGCCCAGCTGAATGCCTCGGCGATGGCCAGGAACCGGAAAATCCTGATCACGGTGGTTTTTGGGGCGGTTTTCATGCGTCACTCTCCAGTTAGCCTGCCGCGGCGCGGTGGCGACGGCGTCGTAAGGGCCAGTGGTTCAAGGGCGGGAAAGGAAGTGGGCGGGAAAGGAAGTGGGCGGGAAAGGACGTCCCGTCCGGGACGTGGCGGCAGGGTGGTCCGCCCCGGACGGCCGGGACGGCAGCGCCGAAAAGGGAGCGCAATGCAAAACACCCCGGCTCCCGGCCTGATGCCGGCAACCGGGGTGTCCCGGAAAGCGTCCGCTCAGCGGCCGCGGGCCGCCTTGCGGTCAGGGCGCGCCTTGTACGGGTCGATGCCCTTGGGGATTGGAAGGCGGTTGCCGAGCGAGGAGATGCGCTTGGAGACGGTGCTGACCTCGGTCTTGGTCAGCTCGTTCTTCATCTTGCCCATCTTCCTGGCGACCTGGCTGATCGGCACCTGGCCCTCGCCACGGCCGCTCTCGATCACGTGGATAGTGACGTTGGGCAGAATCCGTGACAGGCGCTTGCGTTCGCCGTCGAGCAGGGGCTTGACCCGGTGGCTGGGGCCCTCGCTGACCAGCACGACGCCGGGGCGGCCAATGGCGCGGAAGACGGCGTCCTGGGTGCGCGGGTTCACGGCGACCGGCTGGTCCTCGGTGATCCAGCCGCGGCGCAGGGTGCCGAGCGCGGCGCCGGAAGCGCCAGGCTGGTTTTCGATCTGGGCGAAGGCTGCGCGTTCGGCGCGGCGGGACAGGATCAGGGTGGCGGCGAGAATACCCAGCGGGATGCCGATGATGAGGCCGGTGACCCAGTTATCCAGGAGGAAACCGACCAGGAAGCTGACGGCGACGACGCCGAGGAACGCCAGCAGCATAAGCCACGGCACCATCGGATCGTGACGCCTCGTCATCTGGAAGACTTCGCTGATCTGCTTCAGCCGGCTCGGCTTCTTGGCCTTGGCTTCCTTGGGCTTGCGGGAGAATAAGCCACGCTTCGGCTCACCGGCTGAGGAAGTGGACGTGCTGGAGTCAGGGAAATTCGCCATAGTGCCTTAATTCTACGTGATGTACGGCTCAGGGCCGGACACCGGATGGCTCCGGTGCCGGCCCTGGGCGGCAAAGGTATGCGGGTGGTTCAGGAGTGCGCCGCGAGCAGCGAGCTGGCTTCCTGCCGGGTGCTGCCCGAGGACTCGATGTGGGCGAGGGCGGCGGGGATCTCCCAGCCCTTCTTGCGCATTGCGGTGGCCCAGAGGCGGCCGGCGCGGTATGAGGAGCGTACCAGCGGACCCGACATGACGCCGAGGAAGCCAATTTCGTCGGCTTCCTGCTGCAGATCCACGAACTCCTGCGGCTTGACCCAGCGGTCCACCGGAAGGTGGCGCTCGGACGGGCGCAGGTACTGCGTAATGGTGATCAGGTCACAGCCGGCCTCGTGCAGGTCGCGCAGTGCCTCGGAGATCTCCTCGCGGGTCTCGCCCATGCCGAGGATCAGGTTGGACTTGGTGACCATGCCGAGCTTGCGGCCCTGCGTGATGACATCCAAGGAGCGCTCATAGCGGAAGGCGGGGCGGATGCGCTTGAAGATCCGGGGGACGGTCTCCACGTTGTGCGCGAACACCTCGGGCTTGGAGTCGCAGATGGCCTCGATGTGCTCAGGCTTGCCGGAGAAGTCCGGAATGAGGAGTTCGACGCCGGTGCCCGGGTTCAGCTCGTGGATCTTGCGGACCGTCTCGGCGTAGAGCCAGACGCCCTCGTCGGCGAGGTCGTCGCGGGCCACGCCGGTGACGGTGGCGTAGCGCAGCTGCATGGACTGGACCGAACGGGCCACCTTGGTGGGTTCGAACATGTCCACGGGGGAGGGCTTGCCGGTGTCGATCTGGCAGAAGTCGCAGCGGCGGGTGCATTCGGAGCCGCCGATCAGGAAGGTGGCTTCCTTATCTTCCCAGCACTCGAAGATGTTGGGGCAGCCGGCCTCTTCACACACGGTGTGCAGACCCTCTTTTTTGACCAGATTCTTGAGCTGGACGAACTCGGGGCCCATCTGGACCTTGGCTTTGATCCATTCCGGCTTACGTTCCACCGGGGTGGCCGCATTGCGCTGCTCGATCCGCAGCATTTTCCGGCCTTCTGGTGCCAGGGTCACGGTAGGGCTCCTTCATGGGTTGCAACTAGGGCTTCTTCATTGTTGCGCAGTTCTTCGGTGATCCGCGACACGAGGTCTGCCGGACTGACGTCCCGGCCGGTCTCCTGCGCGATGGTGGTGACGCCGGCGTCGGTGATGCCGCAGGCGATGATCTGTCCGTATGGAGCGAGGTCGTTGTTGCAGTTGATGGCGAACCCGTGCATGGTCACGCCCTCGTGGACACGGATGCCGATGGCGGCAATCTTGCGGTCAGGGCCGTGCTCATCCGCCTCGATCCAGACGCCGGCGCGGCCTTTTATCCGGACGGCGTCGATGCCGTAGTCGGCCAGGACGGCCATGATGGCTGCTTCAAGGCGCTCGACGTAGTCGCGGATGCCGGCAGGGTTCTTCAGCTTGATGACGGGGTAGCCCACCAGCTGGCCGGGGCCGTGCCAGGTCAGTTTGCCGCCGCGGTCCACCGGCACCACGGGGGTTCCGTCGAACGGCCGCTCGTGGTCTTCGGTGCGTTTGCCGGCGGTGTAGACCGCGGAGTGTTCAAGTAGCAGGACGGTGCTGGGCGCGGTTCCCGAGACAACCTTTTCGTGGAGTTCGCGCTGGATGTCCCAGCCGCGGATGTAGTCGACGTAGTCGGGAGCCAGACCCAGCTGGGAGAACTCAAGAGTCATGGCATCCAGCTTAGTCCCCGGCTGTCCCGCCCGCTGATTCTGTGGCGAACCTCTCAGGCCTGTGGATAACTTCTGCAGGATTGCCGAAGATCGGCTATTCCTGAGTGATGGACGATTACGAGGAAAGCCATCCAGCGGATCCCGTGCCCCGCCCGGTGGTTCCCGGGTACGACGTCGGGCGGCTGCTGGGGCGCGGGGCCACGGCCGCCGTCTGGCTCGCCACTGACCAAATGACGCGGCGCGACGTCGCGTTGAAATGCTTCGCGGCCGTTGGGCCGCCGGGGGACCTACGGGCCGCCGACGTCGAAGAGGCCGTCCGGCGCGAGGTACGCATGCTCTCCGCCCTGGATCACGCGCACCTGGTCAAGGCGCACGCCGTGGTGCGGGTGGGCCTTGGAACAGGCAGCGGGCTGGGGCTGGTCCTGGACCACGCCGCCGGGGGATCACTGGCGCAGCTCGTCGGGGCGCGGGGCGCAGTGGCGGCGGGGGAGGCCGTGACCATCCTGACCCCGGTGGCGCAGGCACTCGCCTACCTGCACGGCAAAGGCTTCACCCACGGAGATGTGTCACCAGGGAATGTTCTGTTCACAGCGCAGGGAAAGCCTCTGCTGGCCGACCTGGGCGTGGCCCGCATGCTCGCGGACCCGCAGGAAACGAGCCGAAGCGGCACGGAAGGATTCCACGACCCCGCCCCCATCGATGCCGTCCGGGCAGGGCTGCAACCCGAGCGCGACGTCTACTCGCTCGCCGCCCTGGGCTGGTTTTGCCTTACCGGACGGGCCCCCGAGCCGGAGCCGCAACGACCGCCGCTGCCCCTGCTGGTTCCCGCGGTTCCGCCGGAGCTCGCCGCGTCCCTCGAAGCGGGCCTGCGCGCTGACCGCCGCCTGCGCCCGTCCGCCGCGGAGCTGGCAGCCGCCATATTCCGCAGCGCCCCGGCGGCGCCCGTGGACCTCTCCGTGTCAGTGCATCCGACGGTGCTGCCGGAACTGTTGACCCGCCGGTCGCTTCCGCTGAGTGCGCGTGAGCGGCGTGCGGCACGCCTCAGGGGCTGGCGGCGCCGGGCGTCGCGCCCAGCAGCGCCGGATCGAAGCGCCCGCCACGCCTCGCATGTCCTGCGCCGACGTCCCACCCTCCGCAGGGCAGCGGTCGCCCTGGTTACGGCCGCATGCGTGGCGGCAGCGGCCGTCTTCGGGACTCTCTTGCTCGCGGGGCGGCTGGCGGCAGGGGAATGGGCACCGGAGGTCCGGCCGTCCGGAGCAGCGGGAACAGCGGCGGGGACGGTGCCGTCCGGAACAGCGGCGGGGACGGTGCCGTCGGCCGCCGGAACGGCCGCCGCCGCACCGCCGGAGCTTCAGGCGCTGCTCGCCGCGCCGGACCCGGAGGAAGCCGTCCGCGGCCTGGCGGCCCTGCGTTCCTATGCCTTCAAAACGGGTGACCTGAAACTGCTGGAACAGGTCACCGTGCCGTCCTCCCCCGCCGCAGCAGCGGACGCCGGCATCGGTGCCCGGCTGGCGGAGTCGGGCCACGTGTTGGAGGGTTTCGAAGCCCGCCTGGGTGCGGTGCGGCGGCAGCCCGAAAGCACGGCCTCGCGGGCCGTCGTGTCGGTCAACGTGGCCTCGCCGCCTTACCGGGAACGCGACGCGTCGGGAACCCTGATCGCCGAGGCCGCTCCCGTCGGGGAACAGCGGCTCCGTTTGGTGCTGCTGCCGGTAGAGGGCCGCTGGCGGATCCAGCAGATCCTTGCGCCCGCCGCGGAATAGCGCGGCAGGTCAGCGTGCGAAACGCGGTACCGGGCGGGGCTGGCCCCGTCCCGCCACCCAGTCCGCAGCCTCGGCCGGCGAGGGGTGCTGCCACTGGAAGCCGGCCCCCGCCAGGGCGGCCGGCTCCATCCGCTGGCTGGCGAGCAGCAGCTCGTTGGCCAGCTGGCCCATGACCAGGCGCAACGCCGGCGAGGGGACCCGCACGACGGCGGGCCGGTGCAGCGCTTCGGCCAGCCGGCCGACCAGTGTGTTCACGTCCGCACTCTCCGGGGCACAAACGTTGACGGGTCCGGCCAGCGGCGCGGTGAGCAGGAATTCGAAGGCCCCGGCTACGTCCGGAAGCGTAATCCACGGCCAGTACTGCCGGCCGTTGCCCAAGGGGCCGCCCACGCCCGCCCGCAGCAGTGGCAGGAGCCGGCCCAGGGCGCCCCCGCGCGGGCTCAGGACAACGCCGGTGCGGGGGGTGACGACGCGGACGCCGACGGGCGCCTCGTGTGCGGCGGCCTCCCAGTCGGCACACAGCCGGGCCAGGATGCCGCTGCCGGCCGGAGCGCTCTCCCGCAGCACGGCCGGACCGGCGTTGCCGTAGTATCCCGAGGCGGACTGGCTGAGGAAGACCTGCGGCGGCGCGTCCATCCTGGCCATCGCCGCGGCCAGGGTGCGGGTCGGCCCCAGCCGCGAGCTGCGCAGCACGTCAATCCGGTGCCGCGTCCACGGCCGGTCGCCGATCCCGGCTCCGGAGAGGTTGATGACGGCGCCGGCACCCTGCAGCGCAGCGTCGTCGATCCGCCCCTCGGCGGGATCCCAGCGGAACTCGGCGGCCGAGTCCGGCTCCCGGCGGACCAGGCTCACGACGTCGTGTCCGCTGCCGCGCAGCGTGCGGGTAAGGGCGGTTCCGATCAGCCCGGAGGCCCCTGCAACTAGGATTCGCATGATCCATCTCACCACGCCCGGCACGGCTGGGAAACCTCCCCGGGGCGCGCGTCCCTTTTGACTATGATCGAACGATGACCTCTTCGAGTTACCTCCGTTTCCCGCATCTGCACGGCGACCGGGTCACTTTTGTGGCCGAGGACGACGTCTGGATTGCGCCGCTGGACGGCGGCCGCGCCTGGCGGGTTTCGTCGCTGCAGCTGCCCGCCCGCAATCCCCGTTTCACCCCGGACGGGCAGCGCCTGGTCTGGACCGTCATCCAGGGGACGGCGCCGGAGGTTGTCACGGCGGACGTCGACGGCGGCGGGTACCGGCAGCTCAGCTACTTTGGCCACGGCTCCACCAGGGTCAAAGGCTTCACTCCGGACGGTGACGTGGTGGTCACGAGCGCCTTCCGCCAGGCGGACAGCCGCCTCACCCACGCCTACAGCCTGCCCGTCGACGGCGGGTGGGCCGAGGAACTTCCGTTCGGGCCGGTCGAATCGGTGGCCTACGGCACCGTCGTCGGCGATGAACGGCCGGTGGTCCTGGCCAGTGTGCTCTCCCGCGAGCCGGCCTGGTGGAAACGCTACCGGGGCGGCACCGCCGGCAAGCTGTGGATCGACGCCGACGGAAACGGTGAGTTCGAGCGGCTCGCGGCCGACCTCGACGGCAACCTCACCGACCCCATGTGGGTCCGGGGCCGGATCGCCTTCCTTTCCGACCACGAGGGTTACGGCAACGTCTACTCGGTGCTGCCCAACGGCACCGACCTCCGGCGCCACACCGACCACGAGGATTTCTACGTCCGGCACGCTGCCACCGACGGCGAACGGGTCATCTTTGAATCCGCCGGCGAACTCTGGCTGCTCTCCAGCCTCGACACCGACGCCGTCAAACTCGACATCACCCTCGGCTCCGCCGCTCAGGCGCGTCGTTCGTCGGCGCTGAAGCCCTCCCGCCATCTGGGCGAGGTGATCCCGGACCGCACCGGCGACTCCAGCGCCGTGGAGGCGCACGGCACCCTGCACTGGCTGCGGCACAAAGACGGCCCCTCCCGCGTCCTCGAGGCGACCCCGGGCGTGCGGGCACGCCTGCCGCGGCCCTTCGGCGCCGGCCGGATCGCCTACGTCGCGGACCACGACGGCGCCGAGGCGCTCTACCTGAAGTCCATTGCCGCACCCGTGCACGAAGGCCACCGGGCCGGGAGCCGGGGCGCCGGCCAGGCGAACCGGCCGGAGGCGGCGCGCGAGAACGCTGCGGACGCTGACGCCGCGACGCCGTTGCCGAGCCCCGTCTCCGCGGCCGCGCTGACCCGGCCGGTCACCGGTAACGCCGTCCCGGCGGCCGTGGTCGCCGCGGACGCCGCCGCCGGGGAGTCCCGTGAGGACGCCGGCGCCGACCGCGACGCCCGGCCGGCCGCAGGCGGCCCCGCGGGCGAGGGCACGGATCAGCCGACCCGGATCGACTTCCCGAAGCCGAGCCGGGCCAGTGCCATGGAGGCGAGCCCCGACGGCAACTGGGTCGCCGTCGGGACGTCCTTTGGGGATGTCTACCTCGCCGACACCCGCTCCGGCGCCCTGCGCCTGCTGAGCAGCATCGGCGACGGCAGCATTGACGGCTTCACCTGGTCACCCGACTCGGCATGGCTGGGCTGGGCCGAACCCGTGACGTCCTTTGGTTCGCGCACCCGGCTGCGCCTGGCCGGCATCGCCCAGGATCTCGCCGGAGGGGGCACCCCGGACGGGGGCCGTGAGGCCGCGATCATCGACGTCACCGACGGCCGCTTCCGGGACGAGTCGCCCGCCTTTACCCCGGACGGCAAATTCCTCGCCTTCCTGTCCAACCGCAGCTTCGACCCGGTCTACGACGGACACTCTTTCGACCTGTCCTTTCCCAGCCCGATCAAGCCCTACCTCGTCGCGCTGGCCGCCGACACCCCTTCCCCGTTCGGACCGAGCGTGGCCCTGGCCGACGACGCCGGCACTGCAGCCGCAGAGAACACCGCAACCACCGAGGGCCGGGAGAACACCGGCGCCGAGGCCGTCGCGCCGGTCCGGATCGACACCGAGGGGCTGGCGCACCGGGTCATCAGCGTCCCGGTCCCGCAGGGCAATTACACGGACCTCGCCGCCACTGCCGGCGCCTTGCTCTGGCTCGACCACGAGCTGGCGGGCGTGACCGGCGACGGCCGGGCCAGCCTCGACGAGAAGAACGCGGCTCCGAGCCTGGTCCGCTTCGATCTGGCCAAGCGCAAAACGGCCACGATCGTGGAGGCATTGGACAGCTACCGGCTGAGCGGCGACGGCGAGAAAGTGGTCCTGGTCCAGGACAAGCAGATCCGCGTTTCGCCCGCGGCCTCAAAAGCCGACGAGGAATCCGGCCAGTTGGTTAACGTCGATTTGAACCGTATCCGGGTCCGGCTGGATCCGGTCAGTGTCTGGGGCCAGGCGTTCGATGAGGCCTGGCGGCTGCAGCGCGATTTCTTCTGGACCGCGGACATGGCCGGCCAGGACTGGGACTCGGTCCATTCCCGCTACCGCCCGATCGTGGACCGGCTCGGCTCGCACGATGACCTGGTGGACCTGCTCTGGGAACTCCACGGCGAACTGGGCACCTCGCACGCCTACGTCCGCCCCGCACTGGTAACCGAAAACGGCAGCAACGGACAGGGACGGCTCGGCGCCGACCTGGCGTTCACCGGCGAGGGCTGGGAGATCACCCGCATCCTGGCCGGCGAATCCTCCGACCCGCTGGCCACCTCGCCGCTGACCCGGCCGGGCGTCGATGCCCGGACCGGGGACGTGCTGCTGGCCATCGACGGCGTCGAACTTTCCGCCGCGCTCACCCCGGCCGTGCAGCTGGCGGGCGCCGCCGGCCGCGCCGTCGAACTGACCCTGCGGAACGGGCCCGGCCACGGTCCCCGCGCCGGGAAGCAGCGCCGCGTCGCCGTCGTCCCGGTCAAGGACGAGGAACGGCTGCGCTACCAGGAATGGGTGGCGGCCAACCGCCGCACCGTCCGGGAAGCCTCGCAGGGGACCTTCGGCTACCTGCATATCCCGGACATGATGGCCAACGGCTGGGCCCAGCTGCACCGCGACCTGGACACCGAGACCGCCCTCGACGGCCTGATCGTGGACGTCCGCCGCAACCGCGGCGGCCACACCTCGCAGCTCGTCGCCGAGCTGATCGGCCGCAAAGTGACCGGCTGGAGCATGCCGCGGGGGGAACGCCCGCGCACCTACCCGCACCACGCGCCGCGCGGCCCGGTGATCATCCTGACCGATGAATTCGCCGGCTCCGACGGCGACATCATCACCCAGGTCTCCAAGCTGCGCGGGATCGGCCCGGTCATCGGCACCCGCACCTGGGGCGGCGTCGTCGGCATCGACAACCGCTTCGCCCTCGCCGACGGCACCGGGGTCACCCAGCCCCGCTACGCCACCTGGTTCTCCGGTGGCGTCGGCTGGGGCGTCGAAAACTACGGAGTTGCCCCGGACATCGAGGTCGTCTTCCCGCCGCATGCCTACGCGGCCGGGTCGGACCCGCAGCTGGAATACGGCATTGGCGCGCTCAAGGAAATGATTCAGGAGCTCCCCACCGACCGCCCGCCGCTGCGCGAGGGCTACCGCACGGTGCGCCCGGCCCCGCTGCCGGCACGCCGCCGGGAAAGCTAACGCCGACGGCGAAGGCCCCCGCTCCGGACTATCCGGGCGGGGGCCTTCGTGCGGCTGGCGGCCGCCTGTCCGGCAGCGCCGGCCGCTGGCGGCTGCTAGGCGGCCAGGGTGGCGTCCAGGCTGATCTTGATGCCGGTCAGCGCTGCCGAGACCGGGCAACCGGTCTTGGCTTCCTCGGCGATCCGCTGGAAGTCTTCCTCCGAGATGCCCGGCACCCGGGCGTTGAGGGTGAGGTGGCTCCCGGTGATGCCGGTGCCCGGCTCAAAGGTAACGTCCGCCTTCGTGTTAACTTCCTCGGGGGCGTGGCCGGCCTGTGCCAGTGCGTGGCTGAACGCCATCGAGAAGCAGGCCGAGTGGGCGGCGGCGATCAGTTCCTCCGGGCTGGTCTTACCCTCGGCCGCTTCGGCGCGCGCCTTCCAGGTGACATCGAAGTTGCCGAGCCCGGAGCTGTCCAGGCTGGTGTTGCCCGCCCCCGACATCAGGTCGCCGTTCCATACAGTGTGTGCGGTGCGTGTCGTTGCCATGTCCACTCCTCAGCGTCGTTGAGTCAGCGATCCGGCCGGTCGGCGGATCCTGCCGCCTCCCATCCTAGGGACTCGGTTCCGCCGCCGCACCCGGTGTCCGCTGTCAGAGGATTTGTCTTCTCCTCGACCGGTTCCGCCGCCTGCCGGATGGGCGCCCGGGCGGCGGCCGGCGCCGTGCCTTAAACGACGACGGCGACGCACCCGCATGGGTGCGCCGCCGTCGTCGTGGTGGCCGGGGCTTACTGCCAGAGGGTGGCGATGGCCACGTTGAGCAGGGCGAGGCCGCCCACGGCATGGGCGAGGCCCTTGCTGACCGGCTCGTCCTTCTTGTACTTGCGGCTGCCGATGAACGCCAGCACGGCGACAACGGCGGCGATCGCGAATTTGATGCCGAGCTTGGCGTAGTTGGCGTCCATGTCGAGGGCCGGGATCAGGCCCATCATCACAATCCCGGTGATGAGCTGCAGGGCAGCGCCGTCGAACTGGCGGGGGTGGACGGTGGGCTTCTTCATCTGGACGATCCAGATGCCCACGATCATGGCGGCGCCGATGATGTGCAGGAAGACCATGATGTTATAGACGATGTTCATGGGTCCAGTCTAGCCAGAGGTTTCTACGCATTGTAGTAAGACCCGCCCGTTCCGCGCCGCCGCGCTCCGCCCCGCGCGGAAGGGCGCAACCCAGCAGGGGACGGAAAACGGCGACGGCGGTGCGGGCTGGGCGGTGGTCTCCCACCGCTGCCCGCACCGCCGTCGCCGTTGGTGCTCTGCAGCTTTACCGGCTGCTAGAGGCCGAGGTCTGCCTCGAAGGCGCCTTCTTCAAGCCGCGCCTTGAGCGTCTGCAGGAAGCGGCCCGCGTCGGCGCCGTCCACCAGGCGGTGGTCGTAGGTCAGTGACAGGTACATCATCGAGCGGATGGCCAGCGAGTCGTCGCCGTTCTCATCGGAAACCACCACGGCGCGCTTGACGATGGCACCGGTGCCGAGGATGGCAACCTGCGGCTGGTTGATGATCGGGGTGTCGAAGAGGGCGCCCACGGAACCGATGTTGGTGATGCTGAAGGTTCCGCCGGAGAGCTCATCGGGGCCGATCTTGCCGTTGCGGGTGCGGTCCGCGACGTCGGCGATCTTGCCGGCCAGTCCGGCCAGGTTCAGGTTGCCGGCGTCGGCGATGACCGGTACCAGCAGGCCCTTGTCGGTGTCCACCGCAATCGCCAGGTGTTCTGCGTTGTGGTAGGTGATCTCCTGCTTGTCCTCGTCGTAGGAGGCGTTGACCTTCGGGTGCTGCTTCAGGGCCTCGGCAACGGCCTTGGCGATGAAGGGCAGGAAGGTCAGCTTGGAGCCGTTCTGGGCCTGGAAGGAGTTCTTGGCCTTGGCGCGCAGCTTGGCGACCTTGGTCATGTCCACCTCGTGCACCTGGGTCAGCTGGGTGGAGATATCCAGCGACTCGCGCATCCGGCGGGCGATGACCTGGCGGATCCGCGGCGCCTTCTGCACGGTGCCGCGGAGCGAGGAAGCCTCGGCGGATGCTGCTGCCGGAGCCGCGGACGACGCCGCCGGTGCGGAAGCGGCGGGCGCCGGGGCAGCCTTGGCTTCAGCTGCGGCGAGCACGTCCTGCTTGCGGATGCGGCCGCCGACGCCGGTGCCGGTCAGCGAAGCGATGTCCACGCCCTGCTGGTTGGCGAGCTTGCGGACCAGGGGAGTGACGTAGCCGGACTCGGCCGGAGCCGACGCTGCGGGGGCAGCAGCCTGCTTGGGGGCTTCCTGCTTGGGGGCTTCCTGCTTGGGTGCCTCCTGCTTGGGGGCCTCCTGCTGGGGAGCCGCAGCCGGAGCCGGTGCTTCCTGCTTCGGTGCTTCCTGCTTCGGTGCTTCCTGCTTGGGGGCTTCCTGCTTGGGGGCCTCGGGTGCCGGGGCGGCGGCCGGTGCCGCGGCGCCGGAGCCGATCACGGCGAGGACCGAGCCGACCTCGGCCGTTTCGTCCTCGGCGACCCGGATCTCCTGCAGCGTGCCCGCGACCGGGGACGGGATTTCGGTGTCGACCTTGTCGGTGGATACTTCCAGCAGCGGCTCGTCCACCTCGACGCTGTCACCGACGCTCTTGAGCCAGCGGGTGACGGTGCCTTCGGTGACGCTCTCGCCCAGGGCGGGAAGGGTGACCTCGTGGCCTTCGCCGGCGGGGGCAGCCTCCGCGGCCGGCGCGGCTTCGGCGGCCGGTTCCGCCTCCGGGGCGGGGGTTTCGGCTTCGGGGGCCGGCGCCTCGGCGCCCGACGGCGACTCGGCCGGTGCTTCCTCGGCGGCCGGTGCGGCAGCCTCGGCGGATCCGGAACCGTCGCCGATGCGGACCAGCGGGGCGCCGACTTCGGCGGTCTCGTCCTCGGCGACGAGGATTTCCTCGATCACGCCGGCGATCGGAGAGGGGATCTCGGTGTCTACTTTGTCGGTGGAAACTTCGAGCAGGGGCTCGTCCACCTCTACCCGGTCACCTACCTGCTTGAGCCAGCGGGTGACGGTTCCTTCGGTGACGCTCTCACCGAGGGCGGGCAAGTTAACGGATTCAGACATGTCGTCCCCGTTCTCCTTATTGATCTTTAGTGCGGATGGTTGCTGCCTGGTTCGAGCTTAGTGCACCCGGCTTTTCGGGCCGGGCGCACTAAGCACGGGGTCTTGCGGTGCTGCGGGCGAAACGGTCAGCCGTGCAGCGGCTTGCCGGCGAGGGCGAGGTGGGCCTCGCCCAGGGACTCGTTCTGCGTCGGGTGGGCGTGCACCAGCTGGGCCACGTCCTCCGGGTAGGCTTCCCAGTTCACGATCAGCTGCGCCTCGCCGACCTGCTCGCCCATGCGGGCACCGATCATGTGCACACCGACGACGGGGCCGTCCTTTTGCCGGACCAGCTTGACCAGGCCCGAGGTGCCCAGGATGGAGCTCTTGCCGTTGCCGGCGAGGTTGTATTCCTGGGTTTCGATCTGGTCGTCGCCGAACTTGGCCTTGGCCGCCTTCTCGGAGTAGCCCACGGTCGCGATTTCCGGGTCCGAGTAGGTGACCTTGGGGATGTTGACGTCTTCGACGACAACCGGCTTGAGGCCGGCGATTTCCTCGGCCACGAAGATGCCCTGCTGGTAGCCGCGGTGTGCGAGCTGGACGCCGGGGACGATGTCGCCGACGGCGTAGATGTTGCCGACGCCGGTGTGCAGGCGCTCGTTGGTGATGACGAAGCCGCGGTCGATCGTCAGGCCGGCTTCCTCGTAGCCGAGGTTGGCCGTGACCGGACCCCGCCCGACGGCTACCAGCATGAGGTCCGCTTCGAAGGTCTTGCCGTCGACAAGGGTGACCTTGACGCCGTCGTCGTTCTGCTCCACACCCTGGAAGAAGGTGCCGGTGGAGAACTTGATGCCGCGCTTCTTGAACGCACGTTCGAACGCCTTGACAATCGTGGCGTCCTCGTTCGGGACCAGCGACGGCAGGCCCTCGATGATGGTGACGTCGACGCCGAAGGACTTCCACACGGAGGCGAACTCGACGCCGATGACGCCGCCGCCGAGGATGATGGCGCTCTTGGGGATGAAGTCCATGGTCAGGGCTTCATCGGAGGTGATGACCTTGCCGCCGATTTCGAGGCCGGGCAGGGTGCGGGAGTAGGACCCGGTCGCCAGGACAATGTTCTTGCCCTTGTAAGCGGTGCCGTTCACGACGACGGTGTCGGTGCCCTGAAGCTTGCCCTCACCCTCGATGACGGTGATGCCCTTTTTGGCCTTGATGAGTCCCTGGAGGCCCTTGAACTTACCGGCAATGATGCCGTCCTTGTACGCGTTGACGGCGTTGATGTCGATGCCGTCCAGGGTCGTGTTGACCCCGTACTTGGCGGAGTCGCGGGCATGGTCGGCCAGTTCCGCGGAGTGCAGCAGGGCCTTGGTGGGGATGCAGCCGTTGTGCAGGCAGGTGCCGCCGAGCTTTCCCTTTTCGATGAGGCCGACGGTAAGGCCGAGCTGGACGGCGCGGAGCGCAGTCGCGTAGCCGCCGCTGCCGCCGCCGAGTACCAGGATGTCGAATTCTTGCGCAGTTGCCTGATCGGCCACTAAAACGCTCCCTCGCGTGAACGATGACACGAGCGTACGCATCATCTGGTCGTGGAACTTCGCTGCCGTGACTATGCAGGCAGGCCGGTTCCCTTTCGTTTGGAATTACTTCTGTGAAGCTGTTCTGCTTTGAAACTACGGTTCACCTTAGCGAACCACTAATACATGCTCCACCTTGCCGTGGCGTTTGTGGAGCGCTTGTGTCGAGTCTCACGCGGCCCGGCGGGCGGGGTGCCCGCCGGCGGGGTTCCGCGGGCGGGCGCCGCCGGCGGCCGGTCTGCACCGGCCGCCGGCGGCGGAGGGACTCAGACCGCCTTGGCCAGGATGTCCTCGACGTAGGCCACCAGGGTGCGCACCGTGCTGCCGGTGCCCTGCTTGTGGTTGTAGCCGTACGGGCTGCCGTTGTTGAAGGACGGGCCGGCGATATCAATATGCGCCCACGGGATCTGCTCGCCGTCTTTGCCCTTGCCCACGAATTCGCGCAGGAACACGGCTGCCGTCATCATGCCGCCGTGGCGTTCGCCGATGTTGGCGATGTCCGCGACCTGCGAGTCCAGGCTGGGGCGCAGCTCCTCGGGCAGCGGCATCGGCCAGACGAGTTCGCCGGCGCGGTCGGCGGCGGTCTTGATCGCTCCGGTGACGGAGTCGGCGCCCATCACGCCGGCGGTGCGGTTGCCGAGGGCGATCAGCTGGGCGCCGGTCAGGGTGGCGACGTCGATGATCGCGTCGGGGTGCTCCTGGCTGGCGGCGACGATGCCGTCCGCCATCACCAGGCGGCCCTCGGCGTCGGTGTTGAGTACTTCAACGGTCTTGCCGCCGAAGATGGTCAGCACGTCCGCGGGGCGCTGGGCCGCGCCGGAGGGCATGTTCTCGGCGATGCACAGCCAGGCGGTGGCCTTCACCGGCAGGCCCAGTTCGGCGACGGCGAGGACGGTGTTGAGGACGACGGCGGCGCCGGCCATGTCGGACTTCATCTCACCCATGCCCAGGTGCGGCTTGAGCGAAATGCCGCCGGTGTCGAAGGTGATGCCCTTGCCGACGAGCGCGATTTTAGCGGCGGCCTTGGCGGGGGAGTACTCCACCTTGACCAGGCGCGGCTGCCGGGTGGAGCCCTTGCCGACCCCGAGAATACCGCCGAAACCGTCCTTCTCCAGGCGCTTCTCATCCCAGACGGTCACCTTGACCGGCAGGCCCTTGGCCAGTTCCTTGGCGGCGTCCGCGAACGTTTCCGGGTAAAGGTGGCTGGGCGGCTGGTTGACCAGCGAGCGGGTGGCGTTGACGGCCTTGCCGATCAGGGCGGCGCGTGCCAGCACGGGCTGCAGTGCCTTGTCCGCGGCGAAGTCGGTGAGGATGCGGACGTTCTTGACCGGGTCCTTGAACCCGTCTTTGGCGGAGCGGTACTCGTTGAAGGAGTAGGCGCCCATTGCCGCGCCCTCGGCGACGGCAGCGACCGCGGCGAGGTCCGCCGTCGGGAGCGCCAGGGTGACGGTGGCGACGCCGGCGAGCTGCCGAACAGCCGAACCGGCGGCACGGCGCAGCGCCTCCTCGGCAAGCGGGGTGCCCGGGGAAACCTTGCCGACGCCGGCGAGGACGAGAACGGAAGCCCCTGCCTCGGGCAGGCCTGGGAGGCGGTGGGCCTGGTCGGCGGCGCCGGTGAGCCCGAGGGCAACCAGCGACTCGGCAAGCGCCTCGGCCGCCTTGGCGGTCAGCGGGTTGTCCAGCAGGACCGGGCCGTCGGTGCCCTGTCCCACACCCACGACCAGCGCGTCGGAGGGCGACTTCTTCAAGTCGCCGGTGATCGCACTCAGTTTGACTTCGCTATTCTTTACCACGCGGACAGTCCTCAATTCTCTGTGATATCTCGGCAGGGACTGCATGTTCGGCGCCCTGCCACGGGGTACCTGAGCCACCGTCGGCTGTGCACGCGGCTCGGTGTCTGCAAGGCCGGCTATAAGGCCAGTTCCGATCGTAGTCTCTCCGCGGCTCCGGAGTTCAATTTAATGAGAGCTGGCACACATCCGGGGCAGGAATTACCCCGGCCGGCGGCGCGTTGTAGGTGGTATCGGCACGCCCGCCGCCCCAACCCGCCTGCTACCGCGAAAGGAACATGCCGTGATGGAACGGATTTCCGGCTCACTGCTGGACCCCGAGGCGCTGTACGTCCGTGATGACGTGCTGTTCCGCAGTTCCGAGCTGCGCGGGCTGAACCTGCTGATGGGTTTCACCGGTTTCGCCGATGCCGGGCAGGTCGTCCGGCAGATCACCGCCGAACTGCTCGACACCCTGGACTCCGAACTGGTCGCCGAGTTCGACGCCGACCAGCTGATTGACTACCGCTCCCGCCGGCCGCAGGTCAGCTTCGTGGAAGACCACCTGCAGGACTACCAGGCCCCGCGCCTGGCCTTGTACCGGCTAATCGACGGTCTCGGCAACCCGTTCTTGCTGCTGGCCGGTTTCGAACCTGACCTGCAGTGGGAGCGCTTCGCGCGCGCCGTGGTGGGCATCGTGGAGGAACTCGACGTCAATCTGGCAGCCTGGATCCATTCGATTCCGATGCCGGTGCCGCACACGCGCCCAGTCGGGGTCACGGTACACGGGAACCGGCCGGAGCTGATCGAGGGGATCTCGGTCTGGAAGCCCACCGTGGAGGTGCCGGCCGCCGTCGGCCACATCCTTGAGCTCCGCCTCGCGGAGGCGGGCCGGAACATCGCCGGCTATGTTATCCACGTCCCGCATTACCTGGCCGAGGCCGAATACCCCACCGCCGCCGTCGCCGGGCTGGAGTACCTGGGTGCGGCCACCTCGCTGATGCTGCCCACCGACCGCCTCCGCGAGGCCGGCCGGGAAGTCGGTCGGCAGATCGCCGAACAGATCGATGCCTCGGAGGAAGTCCAGCAGGTGGTGTCACGGCTGGAAACCCGGTACGACGAGAAGGCGGAAGGGACCGTGCGCCGCTCCCTGCTCGCGGACGAGAATGACCAGCTACCCAACGCCGATGACCTCGGCGCCGCCGTGGAGGCGTACCTCGCCCGTAAAGAACCCGGAGAATAAATACTATTTATGATGCCCGGGGCATAATGGGGGAGTGACCTCCCCCCGCGCCTGGCTGATCTGGATCATCGGGGTCTTCGCGTACCTGGTGGCGGTCAGCCAACGCACCTCCTTCGGCGTCGTGGGGCTCGAGGCGACTGCCCGGTTCCATGCCAGCGCCGCCGAAATCTCCTTCTTCACCGTGCTGCAGCTGCTGGTCTACGCGGGCCTGCAGATCCCGGTGGGGGTGCTGGTGGACCGTTTCGGTTCCCGCGCCATGATCGCCGGCGGTGCCCTGCTGATGGGCCTCGGCCAGCTCCAGCTGGCGTTCGCCGACAGCATCCCCGGCGGCGTGCTGGGCCGGGTGCTCGTGGGCGCCGGCGATGCCATGACCTTTATTTCGGTGATCCGGTTGCTCCCGCTGTGGTTCGCCCCGGCCCGGGTGCCACTCCTGACCCAGCTGACGGGCATGTCGGGCCAGCTCGGCCAGCTCTTCTCGGTCGTACCGTTCGCGATGATCCTGCACTCGGCCGGCTGGACCCCGGCGTTCCTGACCCTGGCGGGCATGTCCGCGCTCGCCCTCGTCCTGGTGGTGCTGCTGCTGCAGGACGCGCCCCCCGGACATGCCGCGCCGGAACCTTCCCAGGGGCTGCGCGCCACCGGCATCTCGCTCTCGCAGGCGTGGCGCCAGCCGGGCACGCGGCTGGGACTCTGGAGCCACTTCACGGTGCAGTTCAGCGGAACCGTCTTCGCCATGACCTGGGGCTACCCTTTCCTGATCTCGGCCCAGGGGCTCGGCGCCGGCACGGTATCGGCCCTGATGGCCCTGTACGTGGCCGCCGCCATCGCCGCCGGGCCCCTGATGGGCAGCTTCGTCGCCCGCCACCCGCTGCGCCGCTCCACGATGGTGCTGCTGATTTCCGGCGCGACGGCGGCAGCCTGGGCCGCGGTGCTGCTCCAGCCGGGCCGGTCGCCGCTGTGGCTGCTGGCCGGCCTCGTGGTGGTCCTGGCCATCGGCGGCCCGGGCTCGATGATCGGCTTCGATTTTGCCCGGACGTTCAACCCGGCGCACCGGATCGGCACGGCAACCGGGATCGTCAACGTGGGCGGCTTCATCGCCGCGCTGCTCTCCATCTTCCTGATCGGGCTGGCGCTGGACGCACTCCATCTGGCCGGGGCCTCGCCGGCGGGCCTTTATAGCCTCGGCGCGTTCCGGATCGCGCTGAGCGTCCAGTTCCTGTTGCTGGCCGCCGGCGCGGGCGCCATCCTGGTCACCCGGCGCAAGGTGCGCCGGCAGATGGCTGCCCAGGGCGTTGTGGTGCCGCCGCTGCTGAAGGCTCTTGCCCAGCAGCGCCGGCTCGTTGCTGAACGGCGCCGGACGCCCTGACGACGCTTATCCACATAGGGAAAAACGGGGGCTGACCGGCCCGGCCGGCGCGGGTGAAGCTGGCTCCATGACAGCTCCCAACCATCTGAAAATTACCGGCCCCGAGGACATCCTGGGCTTCATTCCGCATTCGCTTGGCTACTGGCCGACGAACAGCCTGGTCGCCATCACCCTGCACGGGATGCGGCTCGGCGCCACCTTGCGCGTCGATCTCCCGGATTCGTCCCGTTGCAGCGGCTCCGGACTGGCCGCTTTTGCCCGCAACGTCCGCGGCTACCTGACGGCCGATGACGAGGCTGACGGGGCCCTGCTCGCCTTCTTTTCCGGACCGGCGGCGGAGGGCGGCGGCGGCGGTTCCGGATCCGCTATGGCGGCGGCCGTCGGGGACGGCGGCGTGGGCGCCGACGACCCTGCCGGTGCCCACGCGCTGGCCGGACTGCTGCGCGAGCTGGAGCACACCCTTGGCCGAGCGGGCCTGCCGGTCCGCGACGCCTGGTTGATCGGGGAGCGGTACTGGCGCAATGCCAACTGCCTGGACCCCTCGTGCTGCGCCCCGCCGGGCCGGCCGATTGAAGAGATCAGGAACAGCTGCCTGAACGCCGAGCTGGTCTTCCGCGGCAGCAGTGTGGGTACGGCCCCTGAGGCCGCCGCGACGGCCCTGGCGCCGGAGCAGTTCAAACCCGCCGTGCTGGCAGCACAGGAGGGCTGGGCCGGGGAGTTTTCCGGGCGGTGGCGGGACAGGGCGCAGTTCGCGGCCGTGCTGGACGTCTGGGAGCGCGTGCTACCCGCCCCCGGGGCCCCGGTCGCCGGACGTGCCGCTCCAGGGAGGGCGCCCCGACGGCCCGCGGCCGCGGCTGCCCCTCCGGCGCAGGGGCCACCGGACCCGGCCGCTGTGCCGGAGGGCCTCGCCGGCTACCTGCGGGCCACCCTGTGCGTGCCGGCGTGGCGCGACGCCGTCCTGGTGATGTCGGCCGCCGGACGGGCCGCGGCCGAAGCCGGCGCCGAGGAGTTCGGCATGTTCGACGGCGGTACCGGACGGCCGGCCCCGCTGCCGGACCTCGACGGTTTCCCTGCGCCGGGTGCCGCGGTCGCCGCCGCGGCAGCCGTCCGGCACCAGGCCCTGGAGGCGGGGCCGGTTCCCGCCGGCACTCCGGGCTACGGGGACGTACTCCTGGGCCTCGAACCGCCGGTGCCCGACTGGGGACGTTTGGCGCGGCTGGACCAACTCCTTGCCTGGCTGGGCGACTGCGGCGGCGGGGAAGCCCGGGCTGCGGCGCTCACGGCACGGGGCTGGATTGAATGGTGCCGGGGACGCGGGTCGTTTGCCGCCGCCCTGTTCGGCGCGGCGGCAGCGGAGCAACCCGGCTACCGGCTCGCCGAACTCCTCGACGAACTGGCCCGCCGCGGAACACTCTGCGGCTGGGCGCGGAGGAAGGAGGCCGCCTGGCAAAAGTTCGACCCGGATGCGGCCTGAGCCGCGGCAGCAGGGGCTGCCAGATTGCGCCGGTTTCCCGGGGTCGAGGCGCCGCTCCGGAAAATCGTGAGACAATGGTTGGCGAGACCCGGTTGGGTCCGTGTATCAAGTGCGTGTAGCGAACCTTGGAAACAGGGAACATTACGGTCGCCCCGGCAGTTCTACTAAGTGGCTCTGCGGGACGTGATAGCACCTGATGTGAAACACGGACTTGACAGGGTCATAGTGGTGTTGCCCGTATGGTGATTCCACAGACCGCCGCTAGAAAGGTTTTCTGTGACCCCGTCTTCCGCGAAGAAGGAACCCGCCGACCAGGCCGTATTGTCCCCCGAGGAGAAGAAGGCAGCGGCCAACGCCAAGCGTGCCGCCACGCGTGCAGCCAACAAGGCCGCAAAAGACGCCGCCTCCGCTGCGGGTGATGACACCGCCTCGGCAGTCGCCAAGCCTGAGCCCAAGAAGCGCGGGCCAAAGCCCGGCGCCAAAGCCGCGGCCGAAGCCGCAAACAAGTCCCACGATGAGGACTCCGATGACGCCGAGGTCGATGAGGATCTCGACGAGGCGGCTCCCGATGCCGCCGAACTCGGAGAAGACGGCGAAGAGGGAGCAGGCAAGGCGGCAGCAGCCACCACCGGCTCGGGCTTCGTCTACTCCGACGCCGACGACGACGACGCCCCGGTGCAGCAGGTCATGTCCGCCGGCGCCACCGCCGACCCGGTCAAGGACTACCTGAAGCAGATCGGCAAGGTCGCGCTGCTGAACGCCGAGCAGGAAGTCGACCTGGCCCTGCGGATCGAGGCCGGACTGTTCGCCGAGGAGAAGATTGCGGCGGACGACGGCTCCATGGAGCCCAAGCTCAAGCGCGAGCTCGAGTTCGTCATCCACGACGGCAAGCGCGCCAAGAACCACCTGCTGGAGGCCAACCTCCGCCTCGTCGTCTCGCTGGCGAAGCGCTACACCGGCCGCGGCATGCTGTTCCTGGACCTGATCCAGGAAGGCAACCTGGGCCTGATCCGTGCCGTCGAGAAGTTCGACTACACGAAGGGCTTCAAGTTCTCGACCTACGCCACCTGGTGGATCCGCCAGGCCATCACCCGCGCCATGGCCGACCAGGCCCGGACCATCCGCATCCCGGTGCACATGGTCGAGGTCATCAACAAGCTGGCCCGCGTCCAGCGCCAGATGCTGCAGGACCTCGGCCGCGAACCGACCCCGGAAGAGCTGGCCCTGGAGCTGGACATGACCCCGGAAAAGGTCGTCGAAGTGCAGAAGTACGGCCGCGAGCCGATCTCGCTGCATACCCCGCTTGGTGAGGACGGCGACTCCGAGTTCGGCGACTTGATCGAGGACTCCGAAGCGGTCGTTCCGGCCGACGCCGTGAGTTTCACCCTCCTCCAGGAACAGCTGCACTCGGTTCTGGACACGCTCTCCGAACGCGAAGCCGGGGTCGTGGCGATGCGCTTCGGGCTGACCGACGGACAGCCGAAGACTTTAGACGAAATCGGCAAGGTCTATGGCGTGACGCGCGAACGCATCCGTCAGATTGAATCGAAGACGATGTCCAAGCTGCGCCACCCGTCGCGTTCCCAGGTGCTGCGAGACTACCTGGACTAAGCGGCCTGAACTGGCGGCCCGGCCTACGCGCCGGGCCGTGGCAACGCGGGGTCACTTCCCGCCCATGATCCACGGATCCACGGGGCGCGAAGTGACCCCGCGGTTCCTGCTTAAACGGCGGATTGAGCCTTGGCCCTGGTCAGGGAAGTTAAAAGCCGAAGGGCCCCTCCGCAATGGAGGGGCCCTTCGGGCGGATCTCAACCGAGATCCCTGTGGTGCGTCTAGTCGACCGGGACCGGAGCCTTCTCGTGGAGGCGGCCGGTCTCGTCGTGCCAGTCGGAACTGAGCGGCCGAAGCTTCGGTTCTACGGCTCGTGCGTGGTGAGCGCAGAAAAGCAGCTCACCGCCGGAGGCTCCGAGAACAACCCGGACGTACGCCTGTGCCCCGCAACGGTCACACCGGTCAACGGTGGTTAGTGTGCGGTCCGCAACTGCTGTTGTCATGTTCGGCCTCCCTTGTAGATCGATACGTCTATATAACCAGCATTCGACGCCGTTCCATGGCAAGGATGGGATACTTTCGCTGTCCGCGTATCACGGGTCTGTAACGGCCGATGCGGTCTAGCCCGGGCAGGGAGTGGCAACCCGGCTTCCGGCGGCAGGCCGACTACCCTAGGAAGAGCGTCTCTGCGTTCCATCCCCAAAGGAGTTTCCGACCCGTGGCACCAAGTTCTGATTACACTGCCCGGCATCTTTCCGTGCTGGAAGGCCTGGAGGCCGTCCGCAAGCGCCCGGGCATGTACATCGGCTCCACTGACTCCCGCGGCCTGATGCACTGCCTCTGGGAGATCATCGACAACTCCGTCGACGAGGCCCTCGCCGGGTTCGGCCACGACATCAAGATCATCCTGCACGCGGACAACTCGGTGGAGATCCACGACGACGGCCGTGGCATCCCGATCGACGTCGAACCCAAAACCGGGCTCACCGGCGTCGAAGTCGTCTTCACCAAACTGCATGCCGGCGGCAAGTTCGGCGGCGGTTCCTACACGGCCTCGGGCGGTCTGCACGGCGTCGGCGCCTCGGTGGTGAACGCCCTGTCCTCGCGGCTGGACGTCGAGGTGGACCGCGGCGGCAAGACCTACAAGATGTCCTTCCGGCGCGGCGAACCCGGCCGCTTCAAGGACCAGGGGAGCAGGCTCGATCCGGCCGCCGTGTTCGAGCCCTTCGTCGACGGCTCCGTGCTCGACGTCGTCGGCAAGGCCAAGCGCGGCGTCACCGGCACGCGGATCCGCTACTGGGCCGACCGGCAGATCTTCACCCCGGACGCGAAATTCTCCTACGACGAACTTGCCTCCCGCGCCCGGCAGACGTCCTTCCTGGTCCCGGGGCTGAGACTGACCGTCCGGGACGAACGCAAGGCCGCCGGCACTCCGGGGGAGTCCGGCCCGCACGAAGAGGTCTTCCACCACGACGGCGGCATCTCCGAGTTCGTCGACTTCCTCGCCGCCGATCCGGCCGTCACGGACATCTGGCGCCTGCACGGCGCCGGCAAGTTCAAGGAGACCGTCCCCGTCCTCGACGAACGCGGCCACAGCCAGCTGGCCGAAGTGGAGCGAGACTGCGAGGTGGACGTGGCCCTGCGCTGGGGCATCGGCTACGACAGCACGGTACGCAGCTTCGTCAACATCATTTCCACTCCCAAGGGCGGAACCCACCAGTCCGGCTTCGAGCAGGCCCTGGTCAAGACGTTCCGCAAGGCCGTGGAGTCCAACGCCCGCAAGCTCAAGGCCGGCAACGACAAAATCGAAAAAGACGACATCTTCGCCGGGCTGACCGCCGTGCTGACGGTGCGCCTCGCCGAGCCGCAGTTCGAGGGCCAAACCAAGGAAATCCTGGGCACCTCGGCGGTCCGGGCCATCGTGGCCAAAGTGGTGGAGCAGGAGATCAACGCCAAGCTCACCTCGTCCAACCGCAACGACAAGGCCCAGTCGGCGCTGCTGCTGGAAAAGGTCGTCAGCGAGATGAAGTCCCGCATCTCGGCCCGCGTCCACAAGGAGACCCAGCGGCGCAAAAACGCCCTGGAGACCTCCTCGATGCCCACCAAGCTCGCGGACTGCCGGACGGACGACGTCGCGCGTTCCGAACTGTTCATCGTCGAAGGCGACTCCGCCCTGGGCACCGCCAAGCTGGCGCGCTCCTCGGATTTCCAGGCGCTGCTGCCGATCCGCGGCAAGATCCTGAACGTCCAGAAGGCCTCCGTGGGGGACATGCTTTCGAACGCCGAATGCGCCGCCCTGATCCAGGTGGTCGGCGCCGGCTCCGGCCGCAGCTTCGACATTGGCGCCGCCCGGTACGGCAAGGTCATCCTGATGACCGACGCCGACGTCGACGGCGCCCACATCCGCACCCTGCTGCTGACCCTGTTCTTCCGCTACATGCGCCCGATGATCGATGAGGGCCGCGTCTTCGCCGCCGTCCCGCCGCTGCACCGGGTGGAGGTCATCAATGCCGGCCAGAAGGCCAACGAGATGATCTACACCTACTCCGAAGCCGAGTTGCATGTGCTGCTGGACCGCCTCGCCAAGGAGGGCAAGCGGTACAAGGAACCGATCCAGCGGTACAAGGGCCTGGGCGAGATGGATGCCGAACAGCTGGCCGAAACCACGATGGACCCCCGGCACCGCACCCTGCGCAAGGTGGGGATTGAGAACGCGAAGCAGGCCGAGGAGACCTTCGACCTGCTGATGGGTTCCGACGTCGCGCCGCGCAAGGATTTCATCATCGCCGGGGCCGCGAGCCTGGACCGGGAACGCATCGACGCCTGAGCGGTCCCCGCGTCAGCCGAGCAGGCCGGGCACCAGCAGCAATGCCGTCGGGACCGCCAACAACAGCACACAGGCGCAGGCCACGGCGTAGCGCAGTGCCTCCGGCAGCGGCGGCCGGGGCGAAAGCAGCCGGCTGACGCGCGAGGCGGTGGTGGCCGCGGAACCGGCGCCGCCGGTGGCGCCGGGCGCACCGGCGTCGGACTCCCCGCCCGCCGCGCCGAAGGCCATCCGGGCGCCGGGCGCACCGGCGGCGCCGCTCGCCACGATCGCGATCGCCTTGATCAGGGTGGTCCTGCTTTCGGTCTTCAGGGCGACATCGTCGGCGAGCATCTCAATCAGCGAATTCACCGCTTCCTGGGCCAGCCGGGTGGTCGGCAGCCAGGGCAGCGCCTGCCGCCAGGCCGCGAACGCCCACAGCAGCAGGTGGTGGTGCTGGCTCAGATGGGCGTTTTCATGAATCAGGACCGCGCGCAGTTCGTCCGGCTCCAGGGCAGCCATCAGTCCGTCCGAGAGCACGGTGACGGAGCGGGCGCCGCCCGGCAGGCAGTATGCCACCGGCGAGTCGTGGCTGATCACCACGGTCCGGGGCCCGTCGGACGAGGGGGAGGCCAGCAGGGCCAGCAATTCGCGGTGCCGCCGTCGCTGCCGCTGGATCTTGTAGTAGGTGAGCAACAGGGTGAAGACAAGGTGGGCACTCAGCAGCGCAGCGGCCGAGAGCGCAAAAATGTGCCAGAAGCCCAGTGCCGTGGTGGGCGCGTTGCGGAACACCATCCCGGCCAGGGACCGGAGTCCTGCCACCAGGTTGTCCCCGACGGGCTCCAGGCCGTAGACGAGCATGGCTCCGATCATGGACAGCCCGCCCGCGAGGGCGATGGCCTGCCAGAGCAGCATTGCCGTAAACGGCGAGCGGGCAGGCCACCGGGCGCGCGAAAGAAGGATAGGCACCGGCCACGCCAGGACTATCGCCAGGACCGCCAGGAAATATGAGGTCCAGAACATCCGGTGTTAGTTGTGGCCCAGCAGTTTGCGCAACGTTTCCGCCTCGGTGGAGGACACGGAGCCGATGAAGCGGGCCAGCACGGCCTCGCGGTCGGGGGCGGAACCGAGCACCTCGTGCATCAGTTCGGCGGTGTGGTCCGCGCGGCTTGAGACAGCCTGGTAGCGGTGCGGGCGGGTGCCGCGTTCACGCTCCACCAGGCCCTTGCGCTCCAGCCGGGACAGCACCGTCAGAACAGTGGTGACAGCCAGATCCTTGCCCTCGTGGCCGGCCGAGCCGCCCGCCGCGCGGGTGCTCTGCGCGAGCATGTCCCGCAAGGTGTTCGCCGTCGCAGCCTCCTGGCCCGCCCAGAGCAGGTCCATCACTGCCCGTTCCAGTTCGCCGAGACTTGCCATTCCGTATGTCCTTTGTGAAAGCCGCCCCGGGCCGCCGTTCCGGCCCGGGTGGTGTGACCAATACTTCAGCTATAAATTTACCGCTTTTCGCGCACACTTTCTACATGAAGTAGAACACCGTCCGGCGGCGTGTCGCCTGCAGGGGCCGGCCGCGCGCCGCCCGGCTGCGGTTTGCTGGCCGCCCGGCTGCCGCGTTGCCGCGTTGCCGCGTTGCCGCGTTGCCGCGCAGGGCGTGCCGTGCCACGCTGGTGTGCGAGGGGGTATGAACGTGTTCTACACTCTGTAGAAGTAGTACTTCTACGCAACGTAGAAATCTCTCGGGAACCTAACCAAAGGGACTGCCTTGGACGCCTTGGAAATCGCACGCTGGCAATTCGGCATCACCACCGTCTACCACTTCATGATGGTGCCGCTCACAATCGGCCTGGGCCTGGTGGTGGCGGTGATCCAGACCCTCTGGTACCGCACCGGCAGGCCTGAATACCTGCGGATGACGAAGTTCTGGGGCAAGCTCTTCCTGATCAACTTCATCATGGGTGTGGCCACCGGCATCGTGCAGGAGTTCCAGTTCGGCATGGCCTGGAGCGAGTACAGCCGGTTCGTGGGGGATGTCTTCGGTGCCCCTCTGGCGATGGAGGCGCTGTTGGCCTTCTTCGTGGAGTCCACCTTCCTGGGCCTGTGGATCTTCGGCTGGAAGCAGCTCAAACGCGGCGTGCACCTGGCCTGCCTCTGGATCGCCGTGATCGGTTCGGTGTTTTCCGCCTACTTCATCATCGTGGCCAACAGCTGGATGCAGCACCCGGTGGGCGTGGAGATGATCGACGGCCGGCCCGTGATGACCGACGCCTGGGCCGTGTTCACCAACAACACCGCCCTCGTGGCCGTGCCGCACACGCTCTTCGGTGCCCTCGCCGTCGCCGGCTCCTTCCTCCTCGGTATCGCCTGGTACCACCTCTGGCGCCGCCGCCACGACGGCATCGACGCGGTGGGGGCCGACGGCAAGGTGGTTCCCGGCGAAGCCGCGGTTCCCGGCCGGGACCGCGCGGACCACGCCGTCTGGATCCGCTCGCTGCGGATCGGCGCCGTCGTCGCGATGATCTCCTTCGCCGGCACCGCCGTCACCGGTGACCTGCAGGGCAAACTGATGTTCGTGCAGCAGCCGATGAAGATGGCGGCCGCCGAAGCGGCCTGCCACGACGGCACCGGCTTTTCCGTCCTCAGCGTCGGCAACGTCGGGTCCAAGAACTGCGACGACGTCGTGGCAGTGATCGAAGTCCCCGGCATCCTCTCCTTCCTGGCCAAGGGCGACTTCAGCACCGAGGTCAAGGGCGTGAACAGCCTGCTGGAGACGTACAAGGCCGACTACGGCACGCACCTGCCGGACAACCCCATCTACGGTGACCGCGCCGGCCAGGAGATCCAGTACGTCCCGGTCATGGAAGTCACCTACTGGGGCTTCCGGATGATGATCGGCTTCGGCGGCCTCGCGGCGCTGGCTGCCCTCGTGGCGCTCTGGCTTACCCGCAAGGGCACCGTCCCGGTCTCCCGGGGCCTGATGCGGCTGGCCGTGTTCGGCATCCTGGCGCCGTTCGGCGCGAACGCGGCCGGCTGGATCTTTACCGAAATGGGCCGGCAGCCCTTTGTCGTCGCCCCCAACCCGGACCCCAGCGGCATCGACCAGGTGTTTATGTTCACCGCCGCGGCCGTCTCACCGGGCGTCTCCGCCGGGGAGCTGCTGACCTCCCTGGTGGTGCTGACCGCCGTCTACGCGGTGCTGCTGGTGGTCGAGGTGAAACTGCTGGTCAAGTACGTCCGCGGCGGCGTGGTCTCGGCGATGCCCGAACTGGCCCACGCACCGGCGGACGAAAGCGAAGACCAGGCCCCGCCCGGCGGCACCCCGGGCAAGCCCGACGCCGACGATGTCCTGGCGTTCGCCTACTAACCGCCCCGAACAACAAGCAGAGGAAACTCAGCATGGAACTGCTACCCACCATCTGGTTCGTTGCCATCGCGCTGCTCTGGACGGGCTACCTCTTCCTGGAGGGCTTCGACCTCGGCGTCGGCATGCTCATGAAGGGTTTTGCCCGGAACAACACCGAACGCCGGGTGCTGCTCAACACCATCGGCCCGGTCTGGGACGGCAATGAGGTGTGGCTGCTCACCGCCGGCGGCGCCACCTTCGCGGCGTTCCCGCTCTGGTACGCCTCCCTGTTCTCCGCCCTGTACCTGCCGCTGCTGCTGGTCCTGGTGGCGCTGATCTTCCGCGCGGTGGCGTTCGAATACCGCGGCAAGGTCGACACCCCGCAATGGCGCGCCCGCTGGGACTGGGCCATCGCGCTGGGATCCCTGGTTGCCGCTTTCGGCGTCGGCGCGGCCCTGGCGCTGACCACCACCGGGCTGCCGCTGAACGCCAACGGCGACCGTGAGGGCGGCCCGTTCGCCTGGTTCAGCGCCTACGCCGTACTGGGCGGGCTCGCCGTCGTCGGCTTCTCGCTGCTGCACGCGCTGGCGTTCCTGGCGCTGAAGACCGACGGCGAGGTCCGCCACCGTGCGCGGCAGTGGTTTGTCCGCCTGCTCCCGGTGCTGCTCCTGCCGATCGCCGGCTGGGCGATCGTGCTGCAACTGCAAAGCGGCAAGGCCTGGACCGTGGCCGCCGTGATCGCCGCGGTCGTCGCCGCCGCGCTGGCATGGAACTTTGCCCGGGGCGGCGCGGAAGGCAGGGCCTTCCTTTCCCTGGGCGCCTTCCTGGTGCTCGGCAGCGCCGCCATCTTCGGCGCCGCCTTCCCCGTGGTGCTGCCCTCCACCCTCAACCCGGACTTCAGCCTCACCGTCAGCAATGCCTCCTCCTCGGACTACACGCTGGGCCTGATGACGGTTGTGGCCTGCATCGGGCTCCCGCTCGTCCTCGCCTACCAGGCCTGGACCTACTGGGTGTTCCGCCGCCGGGTGGGCACCGCCCACATTCCGGAGGCGCACAGCTTCCTGCCCGCGATTGCCGCCAAGGCCCTGGCGCCGAAGGACTAGCCGCCGATGAGACCGCAGTTCCCGACCGGCCACGCCACCCGTTCCGCGCTCTACCTGCTGGGGCTGCTGGCTGCCCTCAAAGCGCTGTCCCTGGTGCTGATGGGGCAGGCGGCCGCGGCCATGCTGGCCGGGCTGATGGCGCACAACCCGGCCTGGGCGGAACAGCTCGGCTGGGGGATGGCCGGGGTGGTGCTGCGCTCGCTCACCGTGTGGGCGCAGGCGGTGGCCTCCCGCCGCGCCGCGCTGGGAGTCAAGGAGGAGCTGCGCTCCCAACTGCTGGACCGGGCCCTGCACACGGGGACCCGGACCGCGGGCCCGGCCGACGGCGGACTGGCGGTCCTGGCGACCCGGGGACTGGACGCCCTCGACAACTACTACACACAATTCCTGCCGGCCCTGGTCAACTGCGCGGCCATCCCGCTGCTGCTGGGCGCGAGGATCCTCTTCGCCGACTGGGTCAGCGCGGTCGTGATCGTCCTGACTGTCCCGCTCGTGCCGGTGTTCATGATCCTGATCGGCCGCTACACCGAGGACCGGGTCCGCGACGCCCAGGCCGCCCTGGGCCGGCTCTCCGGCCATATGCTGGAACTCGCCAAGGGCCTGCCCGTGCTGGTGGGCCTGGGCCGCGCCGCCGCCCAGCGCAAAGCCCTGGAGGACATCTCCGAGGAATACCGCTCGAAGACCATGGCGACCCTGCGCACCGCCTTCCTCTCCGCCCTGGCGCTGGAGCTGATCGCCACCATCTCGGTTGCCGTGGTGGCGGTCTTCATCGGCGTCCGGCTGGTGCACGGCGAGATGGCGCTGGAAGCGGGGCTGCTGGCCCTGATCCTGGCCCCCGACTGCTACCTGCCGCTGCGCGAACTGGGCACCGCCCACCACGCCAGCGACGAAGGCAGGGCCGCGCTCGCCGACACGCGCGAGGTCCTCGACGCCGACCGGGCCGTGCCGCTCGTCCCCGCGGCGGCGACCCCGGACCGCGGCGGCGCCCAGCCGGCTGTCCCCGTCCCTCCGGCCGTTACCGTCAGGGACCTGTGCGTGCGCTACGGCGGCCGTGCGGAGGCCGCCGTCGGGCCGCTGAGCTTCACGGCCGCCCCCGGTACGGTCACCGCCCTGGACGGCGGCAGCGGGGCCGGGAAGAGCACGGTCATCGGTGTTATCGCCGGCACCATCGGCTCAGGCGCCGGCACCGAGGTCGCCGGGCGCCTGGCGGGATTCACGAGGGCGGACCTCGCCTGGGTGCCGCAGCACCCGGTGATGGTCGAGCCGACCGTGCTGGCCGAGGTCATGCTCTATCTGGGCGCCGGCCCGGACGGGACGGCGGCGCAGCGCACCGCCGAGGCGCGGCGATGCCTGGCCGCCTGCGCCGCCGGCCACCTTGCCGCGAAGCACCCCGCCGAGCTCAGCCCGGGGGAGCTGCGCCGGGTGGCCGTGGCCCGCGGCCTGGCCCGGATAGCGGCCGGCGCCACGGTGCTGCTGCTCGACGAGCCCACGGCGCACCTGGACCGGGCGTCCGCCGACGCGGTCAGCCGGAGCATCGCCGGGCTCCGGGGCAAAGCCACTGTGCTGCTGGTTGCCCACGACCGGCAGACCCGTGAGCTCGCGGACCAGCTGGTGGCCGTTGGCGGGCGGACCGGACCCACCGTGCCGGGCGCGGTCTCAGCCGCCGCCCCCGCCGCGCCGGCTGCCGGGTACCGTGCCGCGGAGCGGGAAGCCCTTCCGCCGGCAACAGCCGTCGGGGCCGGCGCAGATTTCACCGGAGGCGCTGTTGAGCCCGGGGCGGACTGTGTCGAGGCGGCCCGCTTCGGCACTGTGGCCGCCCGGCTGCGCCGTTTGCTCGCGCCGGTCGCCGGCAAGTTTGCCGCCGCCGGCACGGTGGGCGTCCTGGCCGCGCTGTTCGCCGTCGCCCTGGCCGGGCTCTCCGGCTGGCTTATCATCCGGGCCAGCGAGCAGCCGCCCATCCTGTACCTGCTGACCGCGATCGTGGGCGTGCGGTTCTTCGGCGTCGGCCGTGCCGCCCTCCGCTACACCGAACGGCTGCTCCTGCATGATGCCATCTTCACGGCACTGACCCGGCTCCGCGGCCAGCTGTGGGAGTCGCTGAGCCGGCGGGCCCTGTCGCTGCGGCGGCTCCTGCAGGGCGGGAACGTGCTGGGGGCGGTGGTGGACGACGTCGACACGGTCCGGGAGCTGCTGCCGCGGGTGGTACTCCCGCCGCTGACGGCCGTGGCCGTGGGGGTGGCGGCCGTCACCGGCGTCGGACTGCTCCTCCCGGTCGGCGCTGCCCGCCGTCGTTGCCGCCACGCTCGTCAGCCTTGTGGCTTCGCCTGCCCTGGCCCTGCTCGCGGACCGGATGTCCGCCGGGACCGAACAGCAGCTGCGTTCCGGCGTGCTGCGCCGGGTGGCGGCGGCCCTGGACGCCCGCGCCGAACTCCACGCCAACGGCGTCGGCGCCCCGGTCCTTGCCGGCATCCACCGGGACGACCGGGCCGCAACGGACGCGTCCCGGCGTTCGGCCCTGGCCGAGGGGCTGGGGCAGGGCCTCACCGTCCTGGCCTGCGGGTCCGCCGCCCTGGCCAGCGCTGTCCTGGCCGCACCGGAAGTCCTTGCCGGTACCGCGGAACCGGCCACCGCCGCCGTCGTCGTACTGCTGCAGCTGGCACTGGTGGAACCCTATTCAACCATCACGACCGCAGTCCGCCAGTACCCGGCGCTGCGCTCGGTACTGCGGCGCATCAGCGGCGCCGGCGTCCTCGCCCCGGCGGCTGCGGCGTCCCCTGACGGACCGGTGCCGTTGGCAGCACGGGAGGGCGGACGGCCCGGCCTGGAACTGAGGCGGCTGGCCGCGGCCTGGCCCGGCGGTCCGGAGGTCTTCACCGGACTCTCCGCCAGCGCCGAACCCGGCCGCTGGCTGGCGGTCACCGGCGCCTCCGGTTCCGGCAAGTCCACCCTGCTGGCGGTCATGCTGGGCTTCCTGCCGGCTGCGGACGGCCGGTTGCTGCTGACCGGCCGTGCCGCCTGGTGCCCGCAGGAAGCACATCTCTTTGACTCGACCATCCGCGGAAACCTGATGCTGGGGCTGCCCGCAGACGATCCTTCCCCGGCCGCGACGGAAGGCGCAGCGGCCGGCGCCGGCACCGATGCGCAACTTGCCGCGGCGCTGTCCGCCGTCGGCCTGGCGCCGCTGCTGCAGCGTCTCGACCGGGGCCTGGACACGCCCATCGGCCCGGGCGGTGCGTTCCTCAGCGGCGGGGAACGCCAGCGTCTGGCGGTGGCCCGCACCCTGCTGACCGGCGCCGATGTCATCCTGCTCGATGAGCCCACGGCACACCTGGATGCGGAGGCCGGCCGGAGCATGCTGGCCGAGCTGCGGCGCGGCCTGGCCGGCCGGACCGTGGTCCTGGTCACGCACAATCCGCAGGACATCAGCCCCGAGGACGCCCGCCTTGACCTGGACCGGGCCGGATTGGCGCAGGCCGCACCGGCCCTGGCCAGGGGATAGGGCCGCGTCCGGCGACCGGTGAACGCTGGCGGCGGCCAGCGGAACCGGCGGGCTGCGCCGCGGCTGCCCCCCGGCGCAGGGTCGGCCCGGTGTGCGGACCCTTCCCGGCTGCCGCGGACGGCCCCTTGCGGGTCACTGGGACCCTTGTTCGAGGGTATGCAGGACGTATTCGAGCTGCTCGGCACTGAAGGTCCCCGGATGGCTGACGGCCAGCGTGCCGTCCGGGGCGATGATGGCCGTGAAGGGCAGGCCCGGGATCCGGTAGGCGCCCGCGGTCGTGCCGTCGGGGTCGGCCAGCAAGGGGTAGCGTGTGCCGCTCCGTCCGGCCAGGGCGGCCGCCTGACCGGACGGGTCGGCGACGTCGACCCCCAGGAACGCCACCGATCCGCCCAATTGGCTGTGGGCCTTCTGCAGTTCCGGCAGCTCGCCGACGCAGGCTGTGCAGCTGCTGGCCCAGAAGTTCACGACGGTGAATTTCCCTCTTGTGGACTCGAGCGAGAGACGGCTCCCGGGCCGGCCCAGCGTAGGCAGCGTGAACGGAGGGGCCGGCCGGCCGAGGGCCAGCGGCCCCGAGGCGACGGCGCCGGCGGAGGGGCCGTCGATGGGAAGTGCGCTGCCGCCGGGCAGCAGCGCGGCCGCCTCCTGGGCCATGGCCCGGGAAAACATGGCCGTATTCGCGGAACCGGTACCGAACTGGCCGAGGGCCGCCATCTTCCCGGCGGGGCTGATGAAGAACAGCTCGGAACCGTGGACCACGTCGTGGGTCTTCGGGTCAACGCTGATGGGGACGTGGTAACTGGCGGCCACGGCCGACAGCTGCTGCGGGGTGCCGGTGCCGAAAACCCAGTTGCGGGCGCCGCCCAGGCCATGGCCCTGGGTCCAGGTCTTCACGTCACGAACGGCCGTGTGCATCGGGTTGGCGTTCACCGAAAGGAACACAACATCGCCGGCGGACGCCCCCAGATCCGTGTTCGCCGCGATGACATCCTGGGCGAGGAGTGTGCACAGGTCCTCGCATTCGTCGTCGTTGAAGGACAACACGACGGACTTGCCGCGGTAACGGGACAGGCTGGTGGGCTTCCCGTCCTGGTCGGTGAGCGTGAAGTCCGGGGCGTCCTCCAGGGGTGCCGGCAGCGCGTCGAGTTGCAGCAGCCGGGCTGCGGCGGGGCTCATGGCCCGGCCGGACGCGGCGGTATCCGCGGGGCCGGACGACGGGGCGTGGCCGAGGGCGGCCAGGAAGATCGCTGCGAGGGATCCGGCGATGGCCAGCCCGGCGGCCGCCCAGGCGATGGCGGCGGCCCTGCGGGCCTTGGCGTCCGGATCCGGGGCGCCGGCGTGTGGTGGGATGCTCATGCGGGGTTGCCGCCCTTCCTGGAATCTGCTGCGGGTGCCGGCGCCCGGGTCAGGGTCCGGCGGACAATGCTGGCGATGGCGGCCAGCACCACGGCGCCGAGCAGTGCCGCGGACAGGAGCGGCCGTGCGGTGATTGCCGCGGACAACCGACCCTGCACCGCGGTCACCGCCGACGCCACGGGCGTGGTGCCGGCCGGATCCAGTAGTTCGGTCACCCAGTAGTAGGCGAGGTAGAGGCCGGAGAGCGCCAGAACGGTTCCGGAGACCGCAGGGATCCAGCGGCCAGCGGCCCGGGCACGACGGAGGGCGGCCGCACCGAGCGTTGTGGTGACCACGGCGGCGCCCGTGACGAAGAGCCCCATCCCCAGGGCATAGGCAAGATAGCTCGTGAAACCGGCCAGGAACCCCTGCCCGCTGAAGGACCCGGCGACGGCGGCAAGAAAGAGCGGCAGGGAACAGCTCAATGAGCCGATGGCGTAGGCCACGCCGTACCCGGCCATGGCCAGCACCGACCGTCGGGTCCGGACGCGGGGTGCGGCGAGGCGGACGGCGGGCGCCCGGCCAAGCAGGGTCGCCAACCCCGCAGCGGCCATCGCGATCCCGACAGCCGCCATCACCCACGGCAGCCAGCCGGTCGCCAGCCGGGCGCCGCCTTCCAGCAACAGCCCGAGGATCCCGAAGACAACGACGAAGCCGACGCTGACACCGGCGCCGGCCAGCAGCCCCCGGGCGATTCGGCTGCTGCCGGCCCCGGCCCCGGCACCCGCGCCGGTGCCGGCGAACAGGGAGAGGTATGCCGGGAGCATCGGGAAGCCGCACGGGTTCAGTGCCGCGGCGAGACCGAGGGTGAAGGCGTAGAGGACAGGCGCCGCAGGAGTTGCCGGCAGCACGTCAGCGCCCGCCCGCGTCGCGCCGGTGCAGCGACTGCAGATAGGCGTTGTAGTCCACCAGTTCGGTGTCCCCGTCCCGGGCCACACGCCGGTCGGCGGCGCGCGTCGCGCGCTGCTCCGACTTCTGCCACTTCACGACCAGGGCACCGAGGACGAGCAACGTCGGAAGTTCGGTGAATGCCCAGGCTATTCCGCCGCCCGCTGCCTGGTCCGCGAGCGGATCAAGCCGCCAGCCGGGCATCGGGTGCGAGTAGAACTTGACCAGCAGGGTCGTGGACATCATGACCACCACGCCGAAGAAGGCGTGGAACGGCGCCGTGGCCGCCAGCTCCAGCACCGGCAGGACGGGACCGGCCACCCGCCGCAGGCCCCGGCCCGTGGCCCGGGGTGAGGGGTCGACGCCGATGATCCCCCAGAAATAGAGGAAGCCGATGAGCAGGAAATGCACCAGCATCACGCTGTGCCCCCACCAGCTGCCCATCAAGTAGTCAAAGACCGGTGTGAAGTACAGGCCGTACAGGCTCATGATGAACAGGCCGAACGTCACCGCCGGATGCATCAGGAAGGCGGCGTAGCGGGTATGCAGGATCCAGAGCACGCCCCGGCGCAGTCGGCCGCGGCTTCCCGGCCCGGCCGGCAGCGCCCGCAGCAGCAGGGTGATCGGTGCCCCCAGGACGAGGAAGACGGGGGCGAGCATATTCAGGACCATGTGCTGGATCATGTGGATGCTAAAGAGTTCCATGCCGTAGCCCTCGATACCGGTGGCTGTGACCAACAGGATGATGCCCAGGCCGGCAAGCCACCAGAACACCCGGGCCGGAGGCCACCGGACGCCCCGCCGGTGGAGGACAAGGACGCCGCAGGCGTAGAGCCCCAGCAGGAGAAGCACGATGACGGGCATGACCGGGACGGGCTGGGGATGCCACGCCAGGACCCGCCCCAGCGTCGGCGCCTGGTCGGGCATCCACATCGGTCCGCTCATCGGTGGACCCGGATTTCCCCCTCCGGGGACGGGCGTGCTGAAAGGGACGGGCGCGCTGATGTCCGGGGTCATGCCTAGATCCCCAGGATGAGGGTTTCGTCAGCGGACGGCTCGCCCGTTGCCCGCGCAAAGATTTCAAACCCGGTCCGGACGGCTTCAAGGTCGGGGCCGGAGAGCCCGTTCAGCGCATGGGAAATCTCCCGACGGCGGGCTTCCGTCACCTCGGCGTACACGCGGGCACCACCATCGGTCAGGGAGATGATGACTTCGCGGCGGTTTCCAGGACTGGCGGAGCGCGCGATCAGCCCGCCGGTGACCATCCTGTCGGCGAAACGGCTGAAGCTGGACTGGTTGGCGCCGAGGCGCTGGGCCACCTCACCCACGCGCAGCGGCCCGAAGTTGGAGAGCACCACGAGGACTCTGAACTGCGGCAACGTGACAGCGTCCATGACGGGAGCCAGCGACCTGGCGATGATGCCCAGGAGGGCGCGCGACGCCGTCAGGGTTGCCTCGGCGGCAGATTCGCCGTGGCCAAGTTCGCCGGGGCCAGAGTCGCTGTGGTGCGGGGCACTAGCATCCATGCTGTTTCCGCCGATGCAGGAGGGAGCTTCCGGAATTCATAGTTTCCATAGTACATATATTGTGTAATGTCATGCATCTGGCCGTGCGGGGCGTTCAGCAGGTCCGCCTCCGCGGCGGCGCCCCGCCGACGGCGGGCGGCTGGAAGGTCCGTGCGGGGCCCGGCGATTGGCCGTGGACGGTACGCGTCCACGGGGATAGTTTGACTGCATGGGCAACTACGGTTCTTCATCCATGCGCCGCGTCGATGACCTGCTGGCTGTGGCGATGATCGGCGACGGGGCACTGGCCCTGCTGGTGCCGGCGGAACATATGAAAACGTGGATCTTGGGACCGCTGTGGTGGCGTCGCCTTATCGCATTCTTCGCCGAACGGCCCGGCCTGACGCGCTGTGCAGGCGCCTTGGAGATTTGTGCGGCGACCTGGTGGCTGCGTCGGTCCCTGCGAGTGGTCCGACCGCGCACGAACCCCAAGTGGCTGCGGCTGGGACCCTGGGCGAGGAGCAGCGGCCGATAAGTCAGGCCCGGACGACCCTTCACAAGAGATTTTCCGGGCCTAGACTGAGGGCCTGGGGACATTCCCGCTGGGAGGTGCGATGGCCCGCTTGAGTATTCTGGACCGCTTCCGGCCCGTCGGTAGCCCCGGGCCCGCGGGTCCGGCCGGAGTGCCGGCCGCTGATGACCTGGGCCCCGCTGCGGAGTTGGCGCCCGTGTTCGCCGCGCTCGCCGGCGATGTCGCAGCCTGCGCCGCCCTCGTCGAGGAAGCACGCCTCAGCGCGGAAAAGGACGTGGCCCGGGCCCGCGCCCGGGCGGCCGCGGTGCTGTCGGCGGCCCGGCTTGAGGCCGGGGCCCGACGGGCCGACGCCGCCGCCAAGGTCCTGGCGACGGCCTCGCACCAGGACGCCGAGCTGTTGGAGCGGGCGCGGATTGAAGCCGCTGCCCTCGAAAAGTCCGGGTCGGCGCGAATGCCGGCCATCGTCGGCAGCGTCATTGACACCCTGCTGGCCCCGCCGGCGGCCGGACACTGATGAAAGCGGACTGGGTCGCGGCGTCGGTGCGTGCACGGTCCATCGCGAAGCGCCGTGTGGGCGCCGGTGCGAGCCGGGCAATCGCCGGCCAGCCGGACCTGGAGCACGCCCTGTCCGCACTGCGGGACTCAAGCTACGCGGAGCGGCTCAGCAGTATAGGAAGGCTCACAGCCGCCGAGCGTGCCCTTCAGGAAACTGTTCTGTGGCAACTGCGGGTGCTTGCCGGGTGGCTTCCGCCGTCGGGCGCCAGGCTGGCACGTGCAGCCGCGGCGTCCTTTGAAATCGAGAACATCGTGGCCCTGGCCCGCCGGCTCGCCGGCGGACCTGTGCCCGCGGAGGCCTACCACCTCGGCGCGCTCGCGACAGCCTGGCCACGCGTACAGACGGCGCGGTCGCCTGAAGAACTTTCCGGTGTCCTCCGCGCGTCAGCGTGGGGCGACGTCGGATCCGCGGCCCCGGGCCCGCTCCGGGACGCCCTGACAGTGGCCTGGGCCCGCCGGCTGGCCGCCACTGCACCCGCGGCCCGGCCCTGGTGCGGGGCGGTATGTGTCCTCACCGCGGCCCGGATCCTGACAGTCGACGGTGCGATGCCGGCGCCGCCGTTGCTGAATCTGCTGCGCCCCGTCCTCGGCCGTTCCTGGGAGGCTGCGGCCGGCATCACCGCGTTCTCGTCGGCGCTTCCGCCCTCGCTGCGGACTGTGCTCCGGGGTGTTTCCGCGCCGACAGAGTTGTGGCGGGCGGAAGCGCGGGCCTACGCCGCGGTGGAAAGCGACGCCTTCGGGCTGCTGCGGAGTCCCATGCCGGGCCCGGATGTTGTGCTGGGCGCCGTCACGGTCCTGGCCATCGACGCGTGGCGTGTGCGGGCGGCGCTGACGGCGGCCGCGGCCGGCGCCGGCTCAAGCGAGGTGCTCGATGAAGCGGCCTGAATCCTTGGCACCGGTCCGGATGTCGCGGGTGGCCTTGGTGGTTCCCGAGCAGCACCGGCACCGGATGCTCAGGGAGGTGGCCCGCAGTGCACTCGTCGAACTGGACCTGCCCTACGAACCCGGCGACGGCGTCGGGGAAGTGGACAAGGCGGCGGCGGCTGCCGTCACCTCGGGAGCATCGGCGGCGCTCGTGGGGTGGATGCCCCGCAATGGCATTCCCGCGCTCGCCACGGCGCTCGCCCCGCTGGGGGCGGCCGTGGTGCCGCTGCCCGGGCCCAAATGGGTCCAGCCCCCCACGATGCTCGGCGGCGGGGGCCGCCCACGCGTCTCACGGACCCTTGTGGATACCTACGGAACTGTTCCCTACGCGGACCTGGACCCCTCCCGCCTCGCCGGGCTGGCCTACGTTCTGATGTTCGGGATGATGTTCGGCGACGTGGGACACGGCGCGGTCCTGCTGGCAACCGGCCTGGTCCTGCGGCGCGGCCGGATCAAGAAACTGGCCAAGCTCCAGAGAGCCTGGCAATTCGTCAGTGGAGCCGGGCTGGCGGCCATGGTCTTCGGAGCGCTGTACGGGGAGGCCTTCGGCCCTACCGGTCTGGTCCCCGTGCTCTGGCTGGAGCCCCTGGCGAACCCGGTCCCTCTGCTGATCGCCGGGCTGGGCGTAGGTGCCTTCCTGCTGGCCGGCGCCTACGCCGTGGGCACCATCAACCGGGTCAGGGAAGGCGGCTGGGGATACGCCCTCTATGCCCGGTCCGGGATTGCCGGGGCCCTGCTCTTCCTCGCCGTGGGACTGCTCGTCTGGGGGCTCGGAACGGGCATCCCCCTGCTGACCGCCGCGGCCGGCGTCATCGCGCTCAGCGCCCTGGTTTTTATCTTCATCGGTCTCTTCACCGAAGCAGGCGGCGGGGCAACTGCCGCGTTCCAGGCCGTGATCGAACTCGTCGACACTGTGATCCGCCTCGGGTCCAACCTTGTTTCGTTTGCCCGGCTCGCTGCGTTCGGCCTGACCCACGCCGCGCTGCTGATGGTGGTCTGGAACGGGACGACGGCGCTGTGGGCGCCGGATTGGCGGGCCGCCGCGGCCGTGCTGCTGTTCGTTGTGGGCAACGCCGTGACCTTCGCGCTCGAAGCGCTGGTGGCGGGCATCCAGGCCCTGCGCCTTGAGTACTACGAACTGTTCTCGCGCATCTTCCAATCCGAGGGACGCCCCTTCAAACCGTGGTCCCCGCAACTGGCCGACGCCGGTGCCGGTCCTTCGAAAGTCCCCTCCGGCACAACGGATGAAAGGTAACTCCTGTGACCCTCTGGTTCGCCGCTCTTCCTGTGTTCCTCCTCGCAGCCACGGGCGCTGTCCTGCTCGTGCGGCGCTGGAGGAACCCTGCGTTTAAGATCCTCGCGGCACTCAACATCGCCGTCATGGCCGGCTCCCTGGCGTTGCTGGCCGGCGCGTGGAGCGCCGGGCCGGCGGCCGCATCGGGCGGGGCCGCTCCGGCCCTGGCCGCGGCAGCCGCCGAAGCGCCGGCCGGCGCCGGCGGCTCGGCCCTGATCGCCGCGGCCATCGCCGTGGCCGGATCCTCGATCGGTGCCGCATTTGCCGTGGCCTACACCGGGTCGGCGGCCCTCGCCGCGATGAGTGAACGCCCGGAAATTTTCGGCCGCGCGATGGTTGTGGTCGGGCTGGCGGAAGGAATCGCCATTTACGGCCTCATCATCGCCATTATCCTGATCGGCAGGGCGTGAGCGCCCGAGCCGGAACGGTGTCCGGCCGCATCGCCGCGATCGGCGAACCGGCGCTGCTGGACGGGTACCGGCTGGCCGGCGTCAGCGTCGTCGCGGCCGACACCGACGAGGCATTCCGCCGTGCGTGGACGGCGCTGCCCGGGGGGACGGCAATCGTCATCCTTACGGCCCGCGCGGCGCGGTCGCTGGGGCCGGTCCTGGCTGATCCGCTCGGGCCCATGACAGTGGTGCTTCCAGCATGACCGGGCTGGCACCCGAAGCCGACGCGGCGCTGGAACCGGTGCGGAGGGCACTTCGCGCGGCAGCGGAAAAGCAGGCCGCCCAACTGCGTCAGGACGCCAACAGGCAGGCGCAGGAGCTTTTGGCCGCCGCCCGGGCGGAAGCCGGGGCGGTCCTCGCCGCCGCCGCCGCCGACGGCGGAGCCGCCGCACGGTCCGAGGCCGCACAGAGGTCGGCCCGGGTGCGCCGGGAAGCCCATGAGTTGGTCCTGGCGCAGCGCAGTGAACTTCGCTCCGAACTGCGGCGGCGGGTCCGGGAAGCGGCGGCAGCACTGACCTCCGATCCCCGGTACGCGGAGCTCATGGCACGGTTGAGCGAAGAATGCGCCGCCCTGCTCGGACCGGAGGCCAGGGTGTCCGAAAGTCCGGGCGGCGGGGTGGTCGCCGTGGCCGGCTCGCGGCGACTGGACCTTTCCCTTCCGGTCCTGGCCGAGCTGGCCCTGGATGCGATGCCCGGCCAGGGTGAGCCATGGACCCCGTAGCCACCGGCAGGGAGGGCGCCGTCGTCCGGGTCAGCGGACCCCTGGTGGAGATCGAGGGTGCCGAGGGGCTCTCGATGCTCGAAGTGCTCGCCGTCGGTCCCCGCCGCATCAGCGCCGAAACGGTGGCCATTTCCGGGACGCGGGCGACGCTGCAGGCCTACGAATACACCGGCGGGCTGAAGGCCGGTGACGTCGCCGCCCCCACCGGCGGCGAGCTGTCCGGGCTCATGGGGCCGGGGCTGCTCGGGCAGGTCTTCGACGGCCTGATGCGGCCGCTTTCGTCGGCTCCGCTGTGGCTGACACCCGAGCGGTCAGGATCCGCGGAGGACCCCGCGGTGCTGGCCCGGGAGTGGACCTTCAGACCGGCCGCGGCGGCCGGTTCCACCGTGGAACCGGGCGAGCTGCTGGGGACCGTGCCGGAGTCCGGGTCGGTCGAACACCGGATCCTGGTCCCCGCCGGCGTGTCCGGTCAACTCGGCTGGCTCGCGCCGGAAAGCCGGGTCCATGTACTCGATACGGTGGCCGAGATCGGCGGCTACAAGGTGGCGCTCGCCGAACGCTGCCCGGTCCGGCGCCCACGCCCGTTCCGGTCCCGGCACACCGGAACCGTCCCGCTGCACACCGGCCAGCGGGTCCTGGACCTGCTGTTTCCGGTAGCGCGCGGCGCGGCCGCGGCGGTTCCGGGCGGCTTCGGAACCGGCAAGACGATGATGTTGCAGCAGATTGCTAAATGGAGTGATGCCGACGTCATCGTCTATGTGGGCTGCGGGGAACGCGGCAATGAAATGGCCGACGTCCTGGACGGGCTCTCGCAGCTCGAGGACGGCCGCACCGGCGGCAAGCTCATCGACCGCACCGTGATCATCGCCAACACCTCGAATATGCCGATGATGGCGCGGGAAGCGAGCATCTTCACCGGGATCACGGTCGCGGAATACTATCGCGACATGGGCTACGACGTCGTGGTGATTGCGGACTCCACGTCACGCTGGGCCGAGGCCCTGCGCGAATTCGCCAACCGCAACGGCGACCTGCCCGCCGAGGAAGGCTACCCGGCAAACCTCGCCTCCGAGCTGGCGTCCTTCTACGAACGGGCCGGCCGCGTGACGACGCTCGGCGGGAAAACGGCCTCCGTCACGGTGATCGGGGCAGTGTCCCCGCCCGGCGGCGACATGACCGAACCGGTCACCACGGACTCCCAGCGCTTCGTCCGCTCGCTGTGGATGCTGGACCGGGACCTGGCCTATGCCCGGCACTATCCCGCCGTGAGCTGGACCGGTTCGTTTGCCCGCGACGTCGAAGCCCTCGGCAGGTGGCAATCGGCCAACGGTGACCCCGGCTGGGCCGCCCGCCGTGCGCGGGCCGCGGCCCTGCTGGCGGAGGCGGACCGGCTGGCCGAGCTGGCGGAGATTATCGGGACCTCATCGTTGCCTGGACACGAACGGATGGTGCTGCTCGGCGGCCGGCTCCTGCGTGAGGGCGTGCTGATGCAAAACGCGCTCAGCCCCAACGACGGGTTCTGTTCGGCGGACAAGGGTGCCGCGCTGCTGGATCTTGTCCTCGACGTCGTCGACGCGTGCCAGCGGCTCGTGGGGCGCGGGGTGGCCGCCACCACCCTCGAGCAGGCGGATCTTGGTCCTGTCCTGCGCGCCCGCGAAGAAACCGGCCCCTCGGACGCGGCGGCGGTCAAGGCCCGCAGCCGCCAGGTCCTCAAGGCACTGGAAAAGCTGCAGTGAACGCCCAAGAGTCCGCGGCGGCCGGCGGCACTGAACCGCTGCAGCTGTCCCGGGTCCTCGCCGGCCAGGTCTCGCACGGAGATGTGCGGGAGCTTCGGGGGCCGCTGCTCGTTGCCGGCGGGGTCGACGGCGTGGGCTGGGACGAATTTGCCACCGTGGACATGGACGGTGGCGAGCGGCGCCATGGCCTCGTCCTTGAAGTGGACCGGGACCTCGCGACGCTGCAGGTGCTCGAAAGCACCGACGGGATGTCGCTGGGAGGGGTCCGGATCCGCTTTGAGGGCCGCCCCCTGCACATCCAGGTGGGGACGGGGTGGCTCGGGCGGGTCTGCAACGGGCGTGGCGAACCGCTCGACGGCGGACCGCCGGTTACGGGCACGGCGATGCTTCCGGTCAGCGGCTGGCCGCTGAATCCTGTCTTCCGGGAGCCCCCGCAGGAACCGGTCCTCACCGGCATCTCCGTGATCGACGGCCTGACCACCCTGGTCAGGGGCCAGAAACTCCCGATCTTTTCCGTACCTGGTCTTCCGCACCTGACGCTGGCCACCCAGATCGCCGCACAGGCGACCTCGGGCGGCCGGTCATTCCGGGTGGTCTTCGCCGCCATGGGATCGACCCATGCGGACATCGCCTACGTCCGGGACCGGCTGGAAGAACGTTCCGCCGGGGGAGAGCTGGTATTGCTGCTCAACACCGCCGAGGATCCGGTCATCGAGCGGATCCTTACCCCGCGGATCGCGCTGACCGTCGCCGAGCACCTCGCATACACCGAGGGCCACGACGTTCTCGTGATCATGTCGGACATGACGAGCTACGCCGAGGCAGTCCGGGAGGTCTCCGCGGCCCGGCGGGAGATCCCGGCACGGCGGGGCTACCCGGGGTACCTGTACAGCGACCTGGCCACCCTGTACGAGCGTTGCGGGCGGGTCAAGGGCCGGGCCGGCTCGGTTACGATCGTTCCGGTGCTGACCATGCCGGCCGGTGACATCACCCATCCGGTGCCGGACCTGACCGGCTACATCACCGAGGGGCAGATTGTCCTTGCTCCCGAGATCGCGGCCCGCGGCATCTATCCTCCGGTGGACGTCCTGTCCTCGTTGTCGCGGCTGATGCGCAGCGGCGCCGGGAAAGGCCGGACCCGCGAGGACCACCTCGATGTGGCGGCCCAGGTGCTGGCCGCGATGGCCCGGGCCCGGCAGGCGGCGGAACTCGCGGAACTGGTGGGCGCCGCGGCGCTGAGCGAAACCGACCGCAGCTACATCACCTACCGTGAACGGGCGGAAGCGGGGCTCTTCAACCAGGGACGGGACGAACGCCGGTCCCTCGAGGACACCCTGGGCCGGGCCTGGTCGGCGCTGGGTGCCTTGCCGGAGCAGGAGCTGACCATGCTGTCGACCGCCTTCCTGGAGCGCTATCTTCCGCGCGGCGATGACCGGTCATGAGCCGGACGGGGCGGGCAGGAAAAGTCCGGGTCGAGCGCCGGCTGGCCACGGCCCGCCACGGTGCGAAGCTGCTGGACCGCAAGCAGCACATCCTGGCGGACGAGCTGGACCGGCTGCAGCTGCGTTCGGAACTGGCCCGGGCGCGCTGGGTGGAGCTGGCCCGCGACGCAGCGCTCTGGCTGCGCCGCTCGGCCGCCTTGGACGGAAACGGGCAGATTGAGGCGGCCGCCCCGCTGGAAGCCGCCGAGGTCCGGCTCCGGTGGGGCAGCGCGATGGGGGTGATGTACCCGGACGATCCCGAATGCAGGCTCCCGGCCGCGGCCGCGGGCAGCGGCAGCTCGGCACTGTCCTACACCGCGGCCGTTCACCGCAACGCGCTCGAAGCCGGGGTGCGCTACGCCGCAGCCCGGCGGGCCGAACTGGTGTTGAGCGCCGAACTTGCCGCTACCCGGACCCGGCAGCGGGCGGTGGAAAACCGTTGGATTCCCCGGCTGGAAACGGAACTCCAGGAGATCAGCCGGCAGCTCGACGCGCAGGAACTCGAAGAGAGCCTGCGGATGCGCTGGGCGGCCGACCGGGGGACGCCGAAAACGGCGGGTCCGTCACGGCACGCCCGGAAGGAAGAGCGATGAGCGAGGTGATCCTGGTAGCAGTCAACGACTCGCGGGCGGCTTTCCGGGCCGCGGAAGTGGCGGTCGACTATGCGCGCCGGCTCGGCGCGGCCCTGCGGGTCGTGACGGTCCGGGAACACGGCGCGCTTGACCGGCATCCCGGCGCCATTGACCCGGCAGCCTTGGCACGGCACGCCGATCTGGCATCGCAGGCGGCGCTGAGCCACGTGGCCGGACTGGCGGCCGCAGCAGGAGTTGAGGTGTCGTTCGGCCAGCGCTCCGGCCGGGTGGGAGCGGAAATCCTGGCGGAGGCCCGTGCCGTGAAAGCGGCCCTGATAGTGCTCGCCCTGGTTGATCGTCCCGGCAGTGCAACGCCTTATATCGGTAGCCATACCCTGCGGATCCTCGAATTTTCGGACGTACCGGTGCTGGTGGTACCCCTTCGGGACGGGGCCTGAAGCGGCCGGGGCGTCCGGCAACCGTCCCTCCGCAGCCCGCCGGCACGGTGCCTTAGACCGGACCGGCTGTCCGGCCGCGCGTCCGGTGCCGGACGAAGGCGAATCGCAGTGCCGAGACGGACGTGAGGGACACGCCGATGAGCAGCAGGGTTGCGGGGTCGTTAAAAATTAGCTGGATCACCAGGACAACAAGGGCGCCAAGGCACGCCAGAAACCCGGCGGCGCCGGCCAGCCGGGGCCAGAAGCCCGCCAGGACCCGTGCGGCCAGCAGGTTCGTGGCTCCAAAGACGGCCAGGAATACCGCCGACCCGAAGGTCAGGAGCGCCGTGATGTCCGGCAGCATGGCGAAGGCGGCGCCGAACACCGCCAGGAAGAAGAGCGCGGTGACAGGCAGGCCGGAGCGTGTCCTTGCGAATATCGCCGGCAGTTCCTTCGCCAGCGCAATCTCGTGCATCTGGCGCGCCGTTGAGAACAGGGTGGCGTTGATGGCGGAACTCGCCGCCAGCAAAGCACCCAGGCTGGCGACCCAGTATCCGGCCGTTCCCAGGGCCGCCTGGCCCGCTGCGGCGAACGCCACTTCCTTTTGCGCAACGATCACCTCATCGCTGACCAGCATTTGCGAGCCGATCGTCACGGTGATGTAGACGAGCATGACGATCGCTACCGAGAGGTACAGTGCACGGGGCAGGGTCCAGCTCGGCCGGACGAGGTCGTCGTAGTCGTAGGAGAGCAGTTCGAACCCCTCGTAGGCGACGAAGATCGAGGCCGAGGCGACGATGACACCGGCCAGGCCCGCGTTATCCAGCGGGGCAAGCCGTTCCGGGGAGAAGTGCACGAACCCGATGGCTGAGACCAGGGCCAGGACGGCGACCTTGATCAGGACCACCAGGTCTTCCGACAAGGACGATGCCGCCACCCCGCGCAGGTTGATCCCCAGGAATACGAACAGGATCAGCGCCGCGAAAGCGCTCGCGGCGGCCCCGGGCAGCCCCAAGGCGTGCGCCGCGTAGTGGCCGAAAGTGAATCCGTAGACCGCCAGCGCGATCAGGTAACCGAACATGAGCAGCCAGGATATGTAAGAACCGGTGCGCGGGAACCCGGCATTGTGCAGGTAGACGAACAGGCCGCCGGAACGGCCCGCCCGGGCCGAGAGTGCCGCGAAGGAATGCGCCGTCACCATCGCGATGGACCCTCCGATGATGAAACTCCCGACGGCGAGGTGCCCGGCCAGCGCGACGGTCACGCCCAGGACGCTGAAGATGCCGCCGCCGATCATGCCGCCGACAGCCATCGCCACAGAATCACGAAGGCGTAGTTTTCCCAGTCCCTTGACCCGGCGCGAGGCCGTCCGGGGATGGAAGGCCGCCTGGTAGGGCGGAGGCCCGTTATGCATCTCGTGCACCCGATCTGTTGGACTGTGGTGTCTCGTGCCGGTGCCGACGGCGGCACTTTCGCCCCTGAACAACAGGGGCACCCGGGGTCTAGGATGCACCTTGAAGCCCGTGAAAGGAAAGACAAATGACCAGTAACAGCTCATTCATGATTGTGGTTGGGTTTGACGGTTCCGAACACTCCCAGTGGGCGCTGAGTTGGGCCATGGACGAGGCCCGCCAGCGCAACGGCCGGCTCCGGCTGATCACGGCGTGGAGCAAGCCGCCGATGGCGTGGTACCCGGCGTTGCTGGAGACCGCGGCGGGGGAGCTGGCTGCCGAAGAGTCTCCGGAACAAAGTGCAGCGGCGCTGCAGGCGGACGCACTGAAAAGTCTTGCGGACCAGGGGGTGGCTGCCACCGGGCAGGTTGTCCACAGTGATTCACCGGCTGCAGCGATCCTGGAATCGGCCAAGGACGCGGACCTCGTCATCGTCGGCGGCCGCGGCCACGGCGGGTTTCCCGGGCTGCGCCTCGGTTCGGTTTCGACGCAGGTTGTGAATCACGCGCCGTGTTCCGTCCTGGTCGTGAACGCCGGGCCCGGCCAGGACGGGGCTGGCCGCCCCTAGACGTTAGTCCGCGGCGGACGGCTGTGAGCGGGTCCGCGCCGCGCTGTCGAACTGTTTGGCGACGAGGACGTCGGTCGACGAATGGGCGAGGATGGACAGCGTAATCACCAGCGCCACGAGATGAAAGACTTCATCGGAGCGCTCCATCGTTGATTCGAGGACCAGCAGCCCGTAGACCACCGAGGCAAACCCCTTGGGCCCGAACCACATGGCCGCCAGTTGCTCCCTGGCCGGCAGCCCGGAACCGAGGAAAGACACCAGCAAAGCCAGCGGCCTGGCCACGACGATTGCCAGGACGGCGAAGACCCAGCCTGTCCAGGCGATCTCGCCGAAAAGGAACGTGGGCGTGATCAGTGCCCCGAAGACCAGGATGGCGGCCAGCTTCAGCAGTTCGGACACCAGTTCCCCGAATTGCTCGAATTCCTCCCGGAAGCCCGGTCCCGCGGTTGCGACCGTAATACCGGCGGCGAACGCCGCGAGGAACAGGTTGGCCCCGGTCACGAGGCAGATGGCGAGCACAAGCAGGCCGATGGAGACCGCCACCAGGGGTTGCAGGCCCTTGGTTGCTTTCAGGAACGGCAGCCGCTCCAGCCAAATGACGATCATCGGGACGAGTACGCCGATGACCAGGCCCAAAACGATTTCTTCGGCGAGTACCCCGATCTTGACGTCGGTGCCGCCGCCAAGGGCCAGCAGCACGAGAACCACGGGCAGGGCCAGCCCGTCATTGAGTCCGGACTCCACGTTCAGGAGGTGGCGCAGGCGTCCGGGAACTTCCTTGCGCCCCACCATGGCGGCTGCAAACACCGGGTCGGTCGGGGCAAGCACCGCGCCCAGTAAAAAACACTGCAGCCACGGCAGCCCGGCAACGTAACGGGCCAGCAGGGCGGTGACAATGAGTGTCAGCGGCAGGCCGAGCAGCAGCGCCCGGCCTGGAAGGCGCCAGGCGCTTCGAATGTCGGCCCACCCGACCTTCATTCCGTCGGTGAAGAGGACGGAGAACAAAGCCAGCTGGGCCAGCACCCCGACCACCGGACCGCCGGGCTGGACGGGAATGACATTGAACATGCCCTGGCCAAGGACAAATCCGCCGAGGAGAAACAGGACGGCCGTGGACAGAACCGTCCGGCTGGCTCGCTCGGAAATGAGCACGCCCACGAGCAAAAGGCCCGCGAAGACGAGCGTCAACACCGGAACCATCTATTACTCCTATCGCCCGTTCCTCGGCCTGCCCAGCGCCGTCGATGCCCTGGCCGCTATCGACGATGCTACGGGACGTCCCGGCCGGACGGGGTCGGCAGGGACCTGGCCGTGTCGCTGCCTACTTGGCGATCCTGCCGACGATTTGGCGGGCCACGAGCCGGTCGACGCCGGGAACATGGGTGGCCCGGACAACCCATCTGCGCAGGAGCTGTTGCAGGCGATTTGCCGGCAAGAACGACGACGCGGCGCGTCGTCCGGCGGCCTGCGCCTCTTCCACGACTGGCCGCCACTGCCGTTCGAAGTCGGCCAGAGCCGCCGGCACCCCCTCGGGCGCGGTCACGGGCCCGAGGATGTCGCCGAGCCGCGCGGCACCGGCTATGGCGAGTGAGCCGCCCTGACCGGCCAGGAGGGAGACGGCTCCGCAGGCATCGCCGACGAGGACAGCCCGCCCGCGCTGCCACTCCGGCATCACAATCTGGGCGACGACGTCGTCGTACGGGTGTGCGGGGCACAGTTCGAGGAGCCGGTCGACCGCCGTGCCGAGGCCGTCCAGCTCCCGACGCAGCCGCTCCCGCGGGGACGCGGGGTTCCGCGGTCCGGCCGCCGCCTCCCGGTAGACCATCAGTGCGGCGACTTCGTCGGAGCGCAGGCTATACAGCCCGGCCAGCCGGTTGGTGCTGTCGGTGAGCACAAACCGGTTCCGGAAACGGGCGTTGAGCGCCGGCTCGGTCACGATGAAGGCGGCGGCGCGCATGCCCAGCGGGCGCAGGAACGCATCCTCGGGGCCGAAGATCCGGGCGCGCACGCCGGAATGGATGCCGTCCGCACCGATCAGGACGTCCGCGGAGAGTTCCCCGCCCGGGACGCCGCCAGCCGCGACCCGCACGCCGTCGTCGCCCTGCCAGGCGTCAACGAACGGCGCCGCGTAGCGGACCCGCACCCGTCCGGAGGGCACGTCGTCGAGCGCGGAGAGGGCGGCGCGCTCCATGTCGGGGCGCAGCAGGCTGAGCACTTTCCCGCCGGCCAGCCGGGAGAACCGGCCATAGTCGAGGCTGGACGTGGCACGCCCTGCCGTGTTGACGTACTCGGCTGCGTCGACCCGGTAGGCCACGGCCGCGAGCCGCGGGTAGAGCCCGATCCTCTCCGCTGCCTCCACTCCCGGGCCGAAGAAGTCCATCATGTAGCCGTCGGGCCGGGGACCGGGCGACTTCTCCAGGAGCTCGACCTGCCAGCCGGCCAGGCCGAGCTGGCGGGCCGTGACAAGGCCGGCAATGCCTGCCCCGATAATCACTGCCTTCATATCCTGCCTTCCATGATCGGATCGTCCGGCCCGGACGGGCCGGGCCGGGCGTGGATCGCCGCCGGCCCCCGCTGGCAGCCGGTCATGGCGCCGGGTTGTCGTGACGGTGCGCCCAGCGCCGGACGGCTTTTTCCGCCTCCACAATAATCAGCACGGTGGAACCGACGGCAGCGCAGAGGAGCCATTCCCGGGCGTTAAGGGGCGTGAGCTCCAACAGCCCGGCGGTGACCGGCCAGGTCATGACTGCCCAGTGCAGTGTGAGGGCGGCCAGCGAGGTGTAGAGCAGCGGCTTGTTGGCCAATGGCCGGAGCTGGAACAGCGACCTGGTCTCGGCCCGGGAGCTGAAGACCTGGAAAAAACTAAGCATCACGAACATGGTCAGTGCCAGGGTCCGGGCATGGATTTCGGGATAGCCTGCGTGCAGTTCGACGATGAAGCTCAGGATCACTGCCAGTGCCATCCACGCGCCGGTGATGCCGGCCCGGAACCATAGGGTCCGGGACAGGATGCCATCGGACGGGGGTCGCGGCGGCCTGCGGAGTTCATCGCCCTCCGCCGGTTCGAAGGCGAGGGCGATGTCTTGGACGCCGTTGGTCACGACGTTCATCCAGAGCATCTGCACGGGCAGGAACAGCAGCGGCGTGTCAGCGAAGACGCTCAAGGTCACGGCCACCAGGGCGGCAGCCCCGGTGGAGAGCAGGAAGAAGGTGGTTTTCCGAATCGCGGCGAAGGTGACCCTGCCTTCTTCGACGGCGTGCACAATGGTGACGAAGTTGTCGTCTGTGAGGACGACGTCGGCGGCTTCGCGGGCGACGTCGGTGCCTGATTTTCCCATCGCGACGCCGATTGCGGCTGCCTTGAGGGCCGGGGCGTCGTTGACGCCGTCGCCGGTCACGGCGACGACTTTCCCGCTGCTCTGCAGGGTCCGCACGATCCGGAGCTTCTCGACCGGGGACACCCGTGCCGCGACGGACGTCTGGCCCAGCCGGGCGGCGAGCATGTGATCGTCCAGGGTCGCCATCTCGGCGCCGGTGAGGGCGGTTTTGTCCGTCTCCAGGCCGAGTCTGCCGGCGATTGCCGTGGCGGTCACCGGGTGGTCTCCGGTGATCATCATCACCTTGATCCCGGCCCGCCGGCATTTCGCGATGGCGTCGGCCACGCCGGGCCGGGGCGGATCGGTCATTCCCTCCATGCCCAGGAAGGTGAGGCCGGACGGGGCCGGCAGCGGTGCGCGAAGTTCCTCGTCGTCGGCCAGCCGCCGCGATCCGGTGGCGATCACCCGCAGGCCGTCCCGGCCCAGCGCCTCGTTGGCCGCATGGATCAGCGCCGGATCACAGGGACCCTCACCGTCCTCCCGGGCCATCGTGGCGGCGGCGGCCAGCACCGCCTCGGGGGAGCCCTTGACGTACAGGGTCCGGCGGCCGCGGCCGTCGGCGTGCACCGTCTGCGAGTATCGCAGGTGCGGTTCGTAGGGCTGGTGGGCCGCGGGCTCGGCGGTGCGGTCCCGTTCACTGATGGCGCCGCGGGCCACGGCGGTCTTCGCCATGGCCGCGTCGACGGCATCCCCGGAGTATTCCAGGTCGTCTTCCTCGGAGGAGAGCGTTGCCTCGTTGGTCAGGGCACCTGCTCGCAGGACGGCCCGGACGAGCGGAGTGTCCGTTGCGCCTCCGTCGTCCCCGCCGGCGGAAATGTCCAGCTGCCCGGCCGTGGTCCAGAGTCTTTCCACGGTCAACCGGTTCTCGGTCAGCGTCCCTGTCTTGTCCGAACCGATGACGTTCGTGGAGCCGAGGGTTTCGACTGCGGGCAGGGTGCGGATGATGGCGTTCCGTTTCGCCATCCGCGAGACTCCGAGGCTGAGCGCGACGGTGAGGACGATGGGAAGGGACTCCGGGATGGTCGCCACCGCGAGTCCGACGGAGATGCGGAACATGGTGGAGACGTCATGGCCGAGCACCAGCCCTGCGATGAAGACAAAAACGAGTGCGGCGAGCACGACCAGGCCGATCCGCCGTTCCAAACTGTGGGTCAGTTGCTGCAACGGTGATTTGCCGGGAGGTCCTTGGACTAGGGCGTTTATTTCGCCCAGTGCGGTGCCGGCACCGGTCGCGATCACGACGCCCCGTCCCCGGCCGCTGCCTACGAAGGTGCCGCTGAACGCAATGTTTGCCCGGTCGGCGTCGCTGGTGTCAGCCGGAAGCTGGCCGGGGTGCTTGGTGGCGGCGAATGGCTCGCCGGTGAGCATGGACTCGTCCAGTTGAAGGCCATTGGCCTCAAAAAGGCGGAGATCGGCAGGAACTCTCTCACCGCTTTCCAGCAGCACCACGTCGCCGGGGACCAGTTCGCGGCCGGAAACCACCTTCTCGGCGTCGTCCCGCAGCGCCCGGCAGGAAGGCGTGGAGAGTGACTGGAGCGCCCGTACGTCCGCCTCGGCCTTGCGTTCCTGGACAAACCCCAGCGCTGCGTTGATGCACAGGATGAAGAGGATCGCCCCGGCATCCACCCAGTGCTGCTGAACGATCGTCACCGCGGCTGCTGTCAGCAGAATGCCGATCAGCGGGCTGATGAACTGCCGCAGGAGGACCCGCCACCAGGGTGTGGCGGCGGCGAAGCTCAACTCGTTCGGACCCGCCTCGGCCAGCCGGCGGGACGCTTCGGCGGTGCTGAGTCCTTCGGCACCGGAGGACAGCCCGGCAAAGACGGCCTCGGAAGCCAGAGCGTGCCAGGGCACCGGCGTTGCGGCGCTCTTTGCTGACGCCGTGAACGGTGCAGTCATAGCCCCAGTGTTCACCGCCGCCGGGGCTGCCGCAAGGAGCCCCGGCGTGCGGCGGGGCGGAACGGACCGGCGGGTTGAGCAGCCCCACGGCTGCGCGGCTAGACTCGTCGACATGGCTGATGATTCCAAGAAGTTGTCCCTTGCCGGTTCCGTCTCGCTCGGGACCGGGGTCATGGTGGGGGCGGGGATCTTCGCGCTGGTCGGCCAGGTGGCAGGCCTCGCCGGGGGACTGGTGCCGGCGGCGTTTCTGGCCGGGGCACTCGTCGTCGCCTTCAGTTCGTACTCCTATGTCAAGTACTCCGGGGCCAACCCGTCGTCGGGCGGCATTGCCATGCTGCTCAAGGGCGCGTACGGACCCGGCGTCGTCGCGGGATCCTTCTCATTGTTTATGTATGTCTCCATGGTGGTCGCGGAGAGCCTCCTGGCCCGCACCTTTGGCACCTACATGCTGCGCCCTTTCGGCCTGCAGGGGTCCGCCCTGCTGGTGCCGGCCCTGGGTGTGGCGGCGATCGCTGCCGCCGCCCTGGTCAATATTTTCGGCAATACGCTGGTGGAGCGTTCGGCGACCGTTACGGCCGCGGTCAAAATCATCGGCATCGCGGCACTGGCGATCGCCGGCCTGCTGGCGTCGGGCTGGTCGTCGCTGGGTCCGGCGCTCACCGGTGGTTCGGGCGAACCCCCGCAGCAGGGCATCATCGGGTTCCTGGCCGGTACGACCCTCTGCATCCTCGCGTACAAGGGGTTTACCACCATCACCAACCAGGGCGGTGACATCGAGGAGCCGAAGAAGAACATCGGCAGATCCATCATCATTTCGCTGGCGTTGTGCACAGCCATCTACCTGCTGCTGACGGTCGCGGTTACCGGCAGCCTGAGCGTCCCGGACATCATCAAGGCCAGGGACTACGCCCTGGCGCGGGCCGCCGAACCGCTCTTCGGCACCTGGGGCGTGGGCCTGACCATCGCGCTGGCCGTGGTCGCCACGCTCTCCGGGCTGCTCGCCAGCCTGTACTCGGTCTCCCGGCTCTACGCGATGCTCCAGGACATGCGCCAGGCGCCCGCCCTGCCGGGCAGCATTAAACACCAGCCCCTGCTGATCACGGCCGGCCTGGCGATCCTGGCCACCGCGCTGTTCGACCTGAGCCAGATAGCGTCGCTGGGAGCCCTGCTGTACATCAGCATGGACATCGCCGTCCACCTCGGTGTCATCCGGCACCTGCACCGGGACATCGAAGCCCGACTGTGGGTCCCCGCCGTCGCGATCGTCCTCGACGTTGCGGTGCTGGCCGCATTTGTGTTCGTCAAGGCGGGGCAGGACCTGCTGACGCTGGGCGTTGCCGCGGCCCTCGCCGCGGCGATCTTCGGGACCCAGTGGTGGGCGGTCAAGCGCCGGGTCGGTAGTGCGGACACCGCCGGGCGGGAGTCGTCGAGAGCATGATTTCACGACTCCGGGCCGCTTTCCGCGCCCGCCTCTGGCCGCTGCCGGTCCTGGCGGTGGTCCTGGCCGTGGCGCTGGGGGTCGGGCTGCCCGCGCTCGACGAGATGATGGACCGGGGCGTCCCCAGCCTGCTGCAGGTCTACCTCTTCAGCGGCGGCCCGGACGCCGCGCGGGCCGTGCTGCAGGCCATCTCCGGGTCGTTGATCACCGTCACGTCCCTGACGTTCTCGCTCACGGTCGTAACCCTGCAGCTGGCCAGCAGCCAGTTTTCGCCCCGGTTGCTCCGGACCTTCACCAGCGACCGCTTCGTGCACTGGACCCTGGCGTTGTTCCTGGGGACCTTCTCCTACGCGCTCACAGTCCTCCGGAGCGTCCGGAGCGACGCCGCCGGGCGGGACGCGTTCGTGCCGGCCATTGCGGTTACCGTGGCCTTCCTCCTGGCGTTGGCCAGCGTCATCGGCCTGGTCCTGTTCCTCGCCCACCTGACCCGTGAGATCCGGGTCGAGACCATGATGAAGAACGTCCACACGGAAACCGCCGCCACAATCGAGCGGCTGATCCCGCGGGAGGAGTCCCCGCAGCCGGACTACACCGCACCGCCGGGCGGTCAGCGGATCGCGGCCGTGTCCTCCGGGTTTCTCAATTCGGTCGACAGCTCGCAGCTGGTCGACGCCGCCCGGGAAGCCGGCGCGGTGGTGCGGATCGACGCCTGGCCGGGGGAGTCGCTGATCTCCGGGGTCCCCTTTGCCACCGTCTGGCCGGCGGAGCGGGCCCGGTTCACGGACACCGAACTCGAGGAACTTGCCGGCCGCATCGGCAGCACCGTGACGATCGGATTTGAACGTACCAACGAGCAGGATCCGGCCTTCGGGTTCCGGCAACTGGCGGACGTCGCTGCACGAGCCCTCTCGCCCGGGACGAATGACCCGACGACGGCTGTCCACGTCATCGGCCACCTCTCCAGCCTGCTTTGCATGCTCGTGGCGCGCAACCTCCGTGACGAGACGGCCACGGACGCCGACGGCGTGGTCCGCGCCGTCCTCAGGAAGCCCGGGTTCGACCACTTCCTCTCGCTGTCCGTGTCGCAGAGCCGTCATTACGGCATGCAGGACGCCGACGTCGGGATGCGGCTCCTGGCGCTGTTCGAGGAGGTCACCTGGTGCGATCCCCACGGGAGGCATAGCGCAGCCCTGCGGAGCCAGCTCTCGGCCCTGCGCGAGGGCATCGGGCAGCACGATTACGCCGGCATCGAAAAGCTCGCCTTGACCGAGCGCTACGAGCGGGTCCGTAGAGCGCTGGCATCGGGCCCCCGGCTTCCCTGACCCGGCTTCCCTGACCCGGCTTCCCTGACCCGGCTCGCCTGGCGCGGCTTCCCTGACCCGGCTTCCCTGGCGCGGCTTCCTAACCCGGTGCCGGGCCGAAACGGCCGGTTTGAGCCGCGAAACGGCCCGGATCGCCCGGCCCGGCGGCTTCCGAGTCACAATGCCATAACTCCGCTCTCGGCCCGCCGTGGCGGGCCTCACGCCGAATCTGAGGTGAACGTCAAGGGGGCATTGGACGCATTTTTACGCCCTTGGCGAACAGTGCGTTGTTAGTGTGAATGAGTCGAAACGCGGCCGCCCCGGCAGGGCCGGACCCGACCGGGTCCGCACAGCGACGGGGGTTTCCCCGTGCCCGGGACCCCGGGTGAGGCGGTCCGCAACGGGTGCCGTCGTCGTCCGTCAGGACCAGCGCCGGACGCCTTCGACCCCAAGCTACCGCCAACGAAGCATCCACACGCGCCACCGCCCGCCGCATGAGCGGGCGGGGCGCGTAGACAGGTCAAAAGTGAGCGAATCAGTCGCAGTAAGCGCCAGCAACGTCTATAAGGTTTTTGGCAAAAAATCAGCGGAAGCCGTACGGCGCCTCAAAGCGGGCCAGTCCCGTGAGGATGTGGCAGGACTCGGCACGGCTGCGGTCGTGGACGCCTCCTTCGAAGTCAAGGCCGGCGAAATCTTCGTCGTCATGGGACTTTCCGGATCCGGGAAGTCGACGCTTATCCGCATGTTGAACGGGCTGCTGCCGGCGTCGGCAGGGTCCGTGGTGGTGGACGGAACCGACATCTCCAAATTGTCCGGCGCTGCCCTCCGCCAGGTCCGGCAAAAGAAGATCTCGATGGTGTTCCAGCACTTTGCCCTGATGCCGCACCGGACAATCCTTGAGAACGCGGCCTACGGCCTCGAGGTCCAGGGTGTCGGTAAAGAGGACAGGCAGGCAAAGGCCACGCACATCCTGGAGCTGGTGGGCCTCGCAGGCTGGGAAGAGAAGTATCCGTCCCAGCTCTCCGGCGGCATGCAGCAGCGCGTGGGACTGGCCAGGGCGCTCTGCGCCGAGACGGATATTCTGCTGATGGACGAGGCGTTTTCGGCCCTCGACCCGCTGATCCGCCGGGAAATGCAAGAACAACTTCTCGGTCTTCAGGCGGACCTGGGCAAAACGATTATTTTTATCACCCATGACCTCAACGAGGCCATGTTCCTCGGCGACCGGGTGGCCGTGATGCGGGACGGTGCGATCGTCCAGATCGGGACCCCGGACGACATCCTCACGCACCCCGCCAACGACTACGTGGCGCACTTTGTCAAAGACGTGGACCGGACCCGCGTGCTGACCGCAGCCTCGGTGATGGAACCGGCCCGCGCCGTCGTCAATCTCACCGGTGGACCGCGCAATGCACTGCGGACCATGCGGGACCTGCAGACCTCCGCGGCGTTCGTCGTCGACCGCCGGCGCGCTTTCCACGGCGTCGTGCGGGACCGGGACGTGATGAGGCTGGTGGAGGAGCAGCACCCGGAGCTGTCTTCCGTGGTCCGGAACTCCACGGACTTTGTGGCGCCGGAGACGGCGTTGGCCGATCTTTTCGGCCGCGCCGTGGAGAGCCCGATACCCCTGGCGGTGGTCGACGACGGCGGCCGTCTGGTCGGGGCGATTCCCCGGGTGACGCTGCTCGCCGCGCTGGGCAACGTGCCTTCCACCACCACCGGCATCCCGCTCGTTGAGGCAACCCCGGCGCCGATCCCGGAACAGATCGTCACGGCCACACTCGAATCGACCTCGGCCGATGCAACTGCGACCCTCGGAGGCGAAAAGTAGCCATGGATTCAACGCTCTTCAGAATACCGCTGGGTTCCTGGGTCGACACCGGGCTGGAATGGATCATCGAATCCTTCGGCGGATTCTTCGCCGTCCTCCGGTCGATCTTCCTGGCCTTTTTCGACGGGGTCAGCTGGCTGCTCATGGCGCCTCCGTTCTGGGCTGTCATTCTTGTCCTGTGCGCCGTCGCCTTCTTCGCCCGGGGCTGGAAGCTGGCCGCCGGATCGGTGCTCGGTTTCCTCGTGATCTACGGGGTGGGGCAGTGGGAGAACGCCATGGCCTCGCTGGCGCTCGTGCTCGTGGCCAGCGTCGTGGCCATCGCCATCAGCGTTCCGCTCGGCATCCTGACCGCCCGGTCGGCGGCCGCTTCGGCCGGGGTCAAGCCCGTCCTTGACTTCATGCAGACCATGCCGGCCTTCGTCTACTTGATCCCGGCGCTGCTGTTGTTCCGGGTCGGCGTCGTCCCCGGGATTGTCGCCACCATCATCTTCGCCATGGCACCCGGCGTCCGCTTCACCGAACTAGGCATCCGCGGTGTTGACCGGGAAGTAGTCGAAGCCGGCCACGCCTTTGGCGCCAGTCCCGGAAAAATCCTTACCCGGATCCAGCTGCCGCTGGCCACCCCGACAATCATGGCGGGCATCAACCAGGTGATCATGCTCTCCCTGTCCATGGTGGTCATCGCCGGCATGGTCGGCGCCGGCGGCCTGGGCGGCGACGTCGTCAAGAGCCTGAGCCGGATCGACGCGGCGCTCGGATTCGAAGCCGGAATCTCGGTCGTCATCCTGGCCATCTTCCTGGACCGTGTGACCGCCAGCCTCGGACGCCGGTCCGCGCCCGGCACCCGCTGAGCGTCCTCCGTCCCACCCCATATTCCGTCCCACCCCATATTCCGTCCATCCGCCGCAGACATTCCGCGGCGGCAGCAGACTGCGCTCCGGCGCAGGATCGAAAGGAAAAAACATGAAGTCATCACCACTGATGCTTTTGACCGCCTTCAGCGCAGCAGCGCTACTGACCCTCTCCGGCTGCGGCACCGGCGGTTCCTCCAACGCCTCGGCTGACTCCGCCGACGGTCCCGGTAACGGCGACAAAAAGGACGTCAAAATCGCCGTCTTCAACGGCTGGGACGAAGGAATTGCCGCCTCCGAGCTGTGGAAGGCCGCGCTCGAAAAGAAGGGTTACAACGTTTCCCTGGAATACGCCGCACCCGCTCCGGTGTATTCGGGACTGTCCACGGGTGACTACGACGTCACCCTGGACACCTGGCTGCCCATCACGCACAAGAGCTACATCGATAAGTACGGCGCCGACATGAAAGACCTCGGGGCCTGGAACGACGAGGCGAAGCTGACCATCGCGGTCAACAAGGACGCCCCGGTGGACTCCCTGGACGATCTCGCCGCCAACGCGGACAAGTTCGGCAACCGGCTGGTCGGCATCGAGCCGGGCGCCGGGCTGACCGAAGCGACCACCAACAAGGTCATTCCCGAGTACGGCCTGCAGAAGATGGACTACCTGACCTCGTCCACACCGGCCATGCTTTCCGAGCTCAAGGCGGCCACCAGCGCCGGCGAGAACATCGCCGTCACTCTCTGGCGCCCGCACTGGGCCTACGACGCGTTCCCGCTGAAGGACCTCGCCGATCCGAAGGGGACCCTGGGGAAGGCCGAAGGCATCCACAGCTACGCCAGCAAGTCCTTCGACAAGGACTTCCCGAAGCTCTCCGGCTGGTTGAAGGACTTCAAGATGGATTCCAAGGAGCTCTACTCGCTCGAGAACGCCATGTTCAACGGCGAGAAGACCGACAACTACGGTCCGGCCGTACAGAAGTGGATGGATGAGAACAAGGACTTCGTCAAGTCCATGACCGACTAGGTTCCAGCGCTGGCGCTGGCGCTGGCGGTGGCGGTGGCCAGTGGGCCGCCGCGGTGCCCGGCGGTTCGGCGCGCGGGCGGTGGCCACTGGGCCGCCGCGGTGCCCGCCGCGGTGCCCGGCGGGTCGGAGTGCACGAGAGCCTTGCCTCCTAGTGTGCTGCCGCCTCGGGCCTAGCCGTCCACATCGTGAAGGTGGTGCACGACGTCGTGCAGGAAATATTGCGCGAAGGTGAGCACCGTGAATTCGGAGCCATTGCTGCGGATGCCTTTCCGACCCCACTCCTGCTCAGGGACACGGCCGAAGGACGAGGCTATTTGCTCGCCTTCGGCCGTAAGGGCGGCGCTCACGGCGGCGGGGTCCGCGCCGGCGTAGTCCTGCTCAACGGCAGTCCGGTCCTGGTCCCAGTCCTCGAAGTGGGCGTCGTCCTCGGTGAGCATGAGGGCCAGGCGGTGGTCGAAAAGGGCGAACACGTCCCGGACATGGCAAGCGTACTCAAGCGGGGACCAAGTGTCGCCGTCCGGCCGGTCCGCCGCGTCCGGGCGCCGCAAGACGGCCCGCCAGCGGGGCAGCATACTGGCCAGCTTTCCCGGCGTCGTGGCGGGGGTGCAGGCGGCGGCGTCGAAACCACACTCGGGGCACGGCCGTGAAAGCACCCAGGTCCAGTCCTTTTGATCGGGCACGATAGGCATGGGAGCAGTCTAGGCCAAGGAGTAACATTCATTCCGGGGGAAGGGCCTGGAAAGGACATCACCATGCTCAAGGATCAGCCGGTCGGCGCCGTATTGCCGGCCGCCGACATCAGCCGCGCGCGTGATTTCTACCGCGACAAGCTCGGACTCGAACCGGACAACCCGGGTGCCGAGGACAACCTGCAGTACACCTGCGGCGCCGGCAGCAGATTCCTGCTGTACCAGACGTCCAACGCCGGATCGGCAAAGAATACCCAGATGGGCTGGATGGTCACTGACCTGCCGGCCGCCGTCGCCGAGCTCCGTACGGCCGGGGTCGTCTTCGAGGACTACGACTTCCCGGGCCTGAAGACCGAGGACGGCATCGCCACCCTGCCGGATGGAAGCTCCGCAGCGTGGTTCCTGGACAGCGAGGGCAACATCCTGAACCTCAATTCCGGAATGTAGAGTTACCGGGCAAAATCCGGGCCGCACTCGATACGGCCCGGCTTCGCGCGTAAGTCCGGATCGCCGAAGCCCTGTCCGCGCCCCGTGCCGCCAGAAGCCCTGTCCGCGCCCCGTGCCGCCGGGAAATATGGCAGGTTCCGCAGCCAGAAGTGCCTGGGGCTGGGTCATTCCGTGCCGTGGCGGCGGGCCGGCGTCGTCGCTTTGTCAGAACTCGTTGATTTGCCGGAAATGGCCGGGTCGAGGGGCTATGCAGCGGCCGTTTGGGGCAATTCGGTGGACCGGGTCCGGGCTTTTGACGATGCGGCGTGGAGCGAGGGCCCGGGTCCCGGTGCTTCCGGGTGTTCATGGCCGGGCTGGTGTCGTTGATTTGCCGGAAATGGCCGGGTCGAGGGGCTATGCAGCGGCCGTTTGGGGCAAGTCGGTGGACCGGGCCCGGGCTTTTGACGATGCGGCGTGGAGCGAGGGCCCGGGTCCCGGTGCTTCCGGGTGTTCATGGCCGGGCTGGTGTCGTTGATTTGCCGGAAATGGCCGGGTCGAGGGGCCATGGAGCGGCCGTTTGGGGCAATCGGTGGACCGGGCCCGGGCTTTTGACGATGCGGCGTGGAGCGAGGGCCCGGGCTTTTGACGATGCGGCGTGAAGCGGTGGCCCGGGCCACTGACGGTGCGGCGTGAACCAAGGGCCCGGGCTTTTGACGGTGCGGTATGGACCGCCGGGGGACCGGCACGCCCGCGCCGGCGAGGGCCTACCCCTCCGACGCGGCCTCTCCGGCCCAGGTCATGCTCGGTCCGATTGCGTCGATGGCCTGTGAGAGCGGGATGCCGGAGCCGTCGCGGCGGCCGTGCTCACCCGGCAGCGACCGCGCCACCCCGGCCAGCGACGACGCCTTCGCCGGACCATGGCCGGCCCAAGCGAGCAGCAGGGTGTCCTCGCCCTTGAGGAAGCGGTGCGCACGGACGCCGGCCGTGCCGCGCCCCTTGGCCGGGTATTCGGCCAGCGCCGTGACCTTGGCCGCGCCCGGGGCTGTGCCGGGCAAGGCGCCCTCGGTGCCGGCGACCGTGACCACGACGGCGGCGTCGTCGTCGGCGCCGGCGGTGCCGAAGTGCAGCACCCGGTCCCCGGCGGCCAGTTTGATCCCGGCCATGCCGCCTGCTGTGCGGCCCTGCGGCCGGACCGCCGAGGCGCTGAAGTGCAGCAACTGGGCCTGCCGCGTCACGAAGACCAGCTCGACGTCGTCGCCGGCGGCCGGCTCAACGCCCACCACGGTGTCCTTGTCCTTGAGCGCGATCACTTCCCAGTCCTCGCGGTTGAGCGGGTAGTCCGGCTGGACGCGCTTGACCACACCCTGCGCCGTCCCGATCGCGAGGACCGTATCCAGCGGCGCGAACGCCACGAGGGATTCGCCCTTGAGCAGCGTGATGAAGTCCTTGGCCGGGACGCCGCCGGCCAGGTTGGGCGTTCCGGAGGTGGGCGGCAGCACGGGCATGTCCATCACCTGAAGCCGCAGCATCCGGCCCTGGGACGTAACTGCGGCGATCTCACCGCGGGCCGAGGTTTTGACCACCGAACGGAACACATCGTGCTTGGTCCGCGGTCCGGCCTCGGCGAGGCTGTCCTGGTTGGCGGTGCGCGCAATCTGCCCGGACGCGGTGAGGATGGCCCAGCAGGGGTCGTCCGCGATCTCCAGGGCCAGCGGGGCCGCCTTGCCCTTGGTGCCGGATGCGGCGGTCAGGGTGGCGACCGTGGGGGAGACGGCCTCGGATTCGAGCAGCACGGTCCGGCGCGGGGTGCCGTACTTGTCCGCGAGTTCGCCGAGTTCGTCGGAGACCAGTCCGCGCAGCAGCTCGGGGGAGTCCAGGATGGCCTGCAGCTCGGCGATTTCGCGGCGCAGCTCGTCCTGTTCCTTCTCCAGCTCGATCCGCGAGTACTTGGTCAGCTGCCGGAGCCGCAGTTCCAGGATGTAGTTGGCCTGGATCTCGGTGAGATCGTATATCGACATCAGCCGGGTGCGGGCGGCGGCGGCCTCATCCGAGGACCGGATAATCTGGATGACCTCGTCGATGTCCACGATCGCGATCAGCAGGCCCTCCACCAGGTGCAGGCGGTCCTTCTTCTTCGCCAGGCGGAACGCGGTGCGGCGCCGGACCACGTTGATGCGGTGGTTCACGTAGACCGAGAGCAGTTCCAGCAGGCCCAGGGTCTGCGGCTGGCCGTCAACGAGCGTGACGTTGTTGATGCCGAAGGAGTCCTCCATCGGCGTGAACCGGTAGAGCTGCTGGAGCACAGCGTTGGGGTTGAAGCCATTCTTGAGCTCAATCACCAGGCGCAGCCCGTGCTTGCGGTCCGTCAGGTCCACAATGTCGCTGATGCCGGTCAGCTTCTTGCCGTTGACCGCATCCTTGATCTTCTCGATCACCTTTTCCGGGCCCACCATGTACGGCAGTTCCGTGACCACGAGGCCGGTGCGGCGCGCCGAGAGTTGTTCGACCTCGACCTTGGCCCGCGTCTTGAAGGAGCCGCGGCCGGTGGCGTACGCATCGCGGATGCCGTCCAGGCCCACGATCCGGCCGCCGGTGGGCAGGTCCGGGCCCGGGACGAACTTCATGATGTCCTCGAGCGAGGCGTCCGGGTGCGCGATCAGGTGCCGCGCCGCCGCCACCACCTCGCCCAGGTTGTGCGGGGCCATGTTGGTGGCCATGCCGACGGCGATGCCCGTGGCGCCGTTGACCAAAAGGTTCGGGAACGCGGCCGGGAGCACATCCGGCTGGGTCAGCTGGTTGTCATAGTTCGGGACGAAATCAACAACGTCCTCGTCGAGGTGGTCCGTGAGCGTCAGGGCTGCGGCCGCCAGCCGCGCCTCGGTGTACCGCGGGGCGGCCGGACCGTCGTCGAGCGAGCCGAAGTTGCCGTGGCCGTCGATCAGCGGCAGCCGCAGCGAGAAGTCCTGCGCCATCCGGACCATGGCGTCGTAGATCGCGGTGTCGCCGTGCGGGTGCAGCTTGCCCATTACTTCGCCCACCACGCGTGCACTCTTCACATGGCCGCGGTCCGGGCGCAGGCCCATCTCGCTCATCATGTACAGGATGCGCCGCTGCACGGGCTTGAGGCCGTCGCGGGCGTCGGGCAGGGCCCGGGAGTAGATGACCGAGTAGGCATACTCCAGGAACGAGCCTTCCATTTCGGAAGTGACGTCGATGTCGACGATGTTCTCGGTGTAGTCCGGGGCTTCCCCTGCCGGGGGCGTGGTTTGGCGGCGTGCCATGGGGCTGGTGGATCCTTCTACGGGTAACTCGGGGCGTAGCTGGCACGGGGTCGGGCACGGGGTCGGCTGTGTCTGACCGCGCCAGCGGCGGGCAGCTAAAGTTTATGGCTAGGCTAAGCCTATGGTGGATCAGCCCGCGGACGGCGTATATCCGGAACATTGGGAAGCCGATGTCGTGCTGCGCGACGGCGGGACCGCGCACCTGCGCCCCATCCACCCCGCCGACTCGGACGCGGTGCAGGCCTTCCACGTGGGCCAGTCACAGAAGTCGATCTACATGCGCTTCTTCGCGTTCAAGTCCAAGCTTTCCGCCAAGGAACTCAAGCGCTTCACCGAGGTTGACTTCAAGGACCGGGTGGCCCTGGTGATCACCATTGGCGGCGAAATCATGGGCATCGGCCGCTACGACCGGCTCGACGACCAGGAAGAGGCGGAGGTCGCCTTCAACATCGCCGACGCCCACCAGGGCAGGGGCATCGGCTCGATCCTGCTCGAACACCTCGCCGCCGCGGCCCGGGAAAACGGCATCCGCAGGTTCAGCGCCGAGGTGCTGCCGGAGAACCGCAAAATGTTGATGGTCTTCTCCGACGCCGGCTACGACGTCAAGCGGCACTTCGACGACGGCGTCGTGAGCCTCGAGTTCAACATCGACCCCACGGACAAGTCCCGCGCCGTGATGGAGTCCCGCGAGCACCGTGCCGAGGCGCGCAGTATCCAGGAACTGCTCGCTCCGTCCTCCGTGGCGGTGATCGGGGCCAGCCGCAAGTGGGGCGCCGTCGGCTACCAGCTGCTGGAGCACATCGTCGAGGGCGGCTTCACCGGGCCGGTGTACGCGATTAACCCGGAGGCCTTCGAGCTCGCCGGCATGCTCTCCTTCGCCAAACTGTCCGAGGTCCCCGGCCCGGTCAAGCTGGCCATCATCGCGGTCCCGTACGACGAGGTGCCCAAGGTCGTCCAGGACTGCGGGGAGGCCGGCGTTAAGGGCATCGTGGTCGCCACCGCCGGGTACACCGACGACGGCGAACGCGGCCTTGCCCGGCAGCGCGACCTGGTCCGCCGGGCGCGTGCGAACGGCATGCGGGTGATCGGCCCGGCCTCGCTGGGCATCGTGAACACGAACCCCGCCGTGTCCCTCAACGCCTCAATGGCTCCCTCGCTCGCCCGCCGCGGCGGACTGGGCCTGTTCAGCCAGTCCGCGGCGATCGGCGTCTCGCTCTACGCCGCCTCCAGCCGCCGCCGGGTGGGCATCTCCACCTTCCTCTCGGCCGGCAACCGGGCCGACGTGTCCGGCAACGACATGATGCAGTTCTGGGAGGACGACGCCGACACGACCGCCGTCGGGCTCTATCTCGAATCCATCGGCAACCCGCGCAAGTTCTCCCGGCTGGCGCGGCGGCTGGCGCGGACCAAACCGGTGATCGTGGCCAAGTCCGATGCCATGGGCCTGAACCTGCCGCCCGGCCACGCGGTGCGCACCACCCAGGCGCCGCCGGAAGCGCTGGACGCCATGATGCGCCAGGCCGGGGTGATCCGGGTGGAGACCATCGAACAGCTCATGGACGTGGCCCAGATCGTCTCCAGCCAGCCGCTGCCGCAGGGCCCGGGCGTGGCCGTCTTCAGCAACTCGCCCGCGCTGGGCAAGGTGGTGGCGGACAACGCCGCCGCGGCGGGGCTCGGCGTGGAACGCATCGTGGCCGACGTCGACCTGGACGCCGGCATGTCCCGGGCGCTGCCGGCCCTGCGGCGCAGCCTGCAGGAGACGCTGACCATCGACTCGGTACACGCCGTCGTGGTGGCACTGCTGCCGGCCCGCGGGCTCACGGTCGAGAAGATCGGCGCGGTGCTGGCCGAGTGCTCGGCAGCGGCCGGCAAACCCGTGGTCGCGGCGTTCACCGGCATCCTTGACCCCTCCATCTACGTCGAAGGCATGGTCGGCGCCGCCGACGACGCTGCGGAAGAGGCCGCCCCGGGCGGAGCCCCCGGGGTGCCGTGCTATTCGAACCCGGGGGCCGCCGTCGCCGCCCTCGCCGCCGTCGTGCGCTACGCCCAGTGGGTGGTCCGCGACCAGGGGCTGTTCGTGGAACCCGAGGGCTGCGACCCCGACGGCGCGCACGAAGACCTGGAGGAGCTGCTCCGGCCCGTGGGCGGGGAGCAGCTGGTCCGGCTGGACCCCGACACCGCCGCGAAGCTGCTGGGTCGCTACGGTATCCGGGTGCTGCCCTCCGAGGGGTTCGAGGACGAGGAGGACGCCGTCGCTGCCGCGGACCGGCTCGGCTGGCCGGTGGCGCTGAAGACGACGGACCCGGCCCTGCGGCACCGCCTGGACCTCGGCGGGGTGCGCCTGGATATCCAGGACGCCGACTCGCTGCGCCGCAACATCGCCCAGATGCGCCGGTCGCTGCAGCGCTACGGCTCGCCCTCGCTCGAGGTGCAGTCGATGGCCCCGGTGGGGCAGGCCTGCACGTTCCGCGCCATCGAGGATCCGCTGCTGGGGCCGGTGGTGTCCTTCGGTCTGGCCGGGGACGCCGTCAACCTGCTCGACGACTGGGCGCACCGCGTGCCGCCGCTCTCCGGCTCCGACGTGCACGACTTCATCCGCTCGCCCCGCGCCTCCCGGAAACTTTTCGGCTACCAGGGCTTGCCCGCCGTCGATGTCGCCGCCCTGGAGGACCTCGCAGCCCGGCTGACCAGGCTCAAGGACAACCACCCGGAGATCGCCCTGGTGGAGTTCAACCCGGTCCTGGCCGGCCCCGACGGCGCGGTGATCCTCGCCGCGGACGTCCGGATTGCCAACGCCGCCCAGCGCACCGACACGGCCCGCCGCGCCATGCGCAGCTAGCGACGGAACCTGCGAGGACGGCGGGGGACGCCGCGCTGCGGCGCCGGCTGCGGAGCCGCGAAAACAGCAGCGCAGTTAGCAAGTCCCCAGCCGATCTGTGAAAATGGAAGCCATGAGCTCACAGCCTCCAGCATCCAAACCCCAGGTGTCCGGCCCCGGCCGCCACGGCTCGCCGCACCCCGGCCTGCACGACCACAGCGCGCAGGGCCAGAGCCTGGAAGGCGCGCTTGACCAGGCAGGCTTCTACCCGCGGCTGGTGGCCGACGTCGTCGCCGACGCCCTGGACGGCCGCGACTGCGTGGCCCACCTCGTCCATCTTGAGACCCACTTCGACCGGGCCGAGGTGCGCCGCCACATCACGGTGCTCGTGCTGACCGAGGACATGCTGGTCATCACGCACGTCGATGACCAGCAGCTCGATGAAGCCGGCGAGCAGATCGTGGCCCAGGTCTCCACCGAGTCCGTCCCCGTGACGCAAATCCGCTCCGTGGTGCTCAGCTATGTCTACGCCCAGCCGCAGGACTACAAGCCCTCGGACCCGGTCCGTGAGCTGACCCTGTCGATCGCCTGGTCCGGCGGCCAGCGCCTCGACATGGGACCGGCCAGTTGCGGGGACCCGCAGTGCGAGGCCGACCACGGCTACAGCGGCACGATCGCGCAGGAAGACATCGTGCTGCGGATCAGCGCCGAAGCGGACGGCCTGCAGGCGGTGCAGGACGCCAAGCTCTTCGCCCGGGCGCTGCGGGCCGTGAACACCGGATCCACCGGTCCAGCCCCGCACGGCGTTTCGGCGTTGCCGCAGCGACCGCGCAGCGGGGTCTTCGGCACCCGCCTCAGCCGCGGCCACCAGCGCTGAGATGGAGCCGGTCCGCGCTTCCGAGACCCCGGTTCCCGCCCCGCAGCAGCCCGCGCAGGCACCCGGCAGACCGGCCGAAATGCCCGCGCCCCCTGCCTACGGGCAGCGGTCGATCGCCGAGGTGCTCAGCAGTGCCGCGGCCAGCCTTGGGGTCCCGGGGTTCGAGAACCGGCTGAACCTTCCCGCGGCGAAGCACGTCTGCGTGGTCCTCGCCGACGGCCTCGGCCGGCAGCTGCTCAAGCAGAAAACTGCCCACACACCGTTCCTGCGCTCGGTACTGCAGGCAGGACAGGGCGCCGTGCCGGTATGGCTCGACGCGGCCTTTCCCTCCACCACCGCCGCGTCGCTGGCCAGCTTCGGTACCGGAGCGGCCGCCGGTCAGCACGGGATGGTTGGCTACGACGTCCTCGACCCGGACCAGGGCCGGGTTGTGAACCTGCTGGGCAACTGGGACGACGGCGTGGATCCGCTGCAATGGCAGCCGCTGCCCACCGTCTTCGAGCGGGCTGCCGGGTATGTGGACGTCAGCACCGTCGCGCTGCCGCGGTTCAGTGATTCGGCCATGACCCGGGCGGCGCTGAGGGGCGGCCGGTTCCTGGCCGGGACCACCTCGCACGCCCGGACAGCCGCTGCCGCGGAGGCCATGGCCGGCGCGGACAGCTCGCTGATGTACTTCTACGTCCACGAACTGGACAAGGCCGGGCACCGCTACGGCTGCCAGTCGCCGCAGTGGGAACACCAGCTCGAAGAGCTCGATGCGACTGTCCGCCGGCTCAACGCGAGCCTGCCGGCCGGCACCACCGTGCTGGTCACGGGGGACCACGGCATGCTCGACGTACCTGCCTCGCAGCGGATTGACTACTCCGCCGAGGCCGGGCTCATCGCCGGCGTCCGGCACACGGCGGGGGAGCCGCGGATGGTGCACCTTTATCTGGACGACGGAGCGGACGACGCCGCCAGGCTGCGACTGCTCGCGGCCTGGCGGGCGCGCTTCGGCGACCGGATCTGGGCCTTCACCCGCGACGAAGCGGTAGCGGCGGGGCTCTTTGGGGAGGTCCGTGCCGCGGTCGGGCCGCGGATCGGCGATGTGATGATTGCCGCGCGCGACGCGCTGGCTTTTTACGATACCCGCCGGGTCCAGGCCCGGGCGCTTGACGTGGTCGGCCAGCACGGCTCGCTGACCAAGGCCGAACGTGAGGTCCCGCTGGTGTGCTTCACAGCGGACGGCAAGGCGGCCGGGGCCAAAGGGGCCCGCGGCACAGCAGCCGGAAAGTCGCCGCGCCGCTAGGCCCGCCCGGCGGGTCCGCACGCTGCTGCGTCCGGATCCTCCCGCCGCCTTAGTCGCTGCGGGTGCCGAAAACGATCTCGTCCCAGCTGGGAACACTGGAGCGCTTGGGCCTGGCGGGCTGGCGTTCGGGGGTTTCGGCTTCGCGCTCCGTTCGGGCCGGTTCGGGCCGGGCAGGCTCCGTGCGGGAGGCTGCGCCGGGGTCCTGCTCGACGCGCCGTGACGCTCCGCCGCCAAGAAGTTCGTCCAGGCCGGGGCTTGACGTGGGGCCGGTCCGGACCGGCCGCAGCTGCGAAGCGGCGATGGTGATTTCGCGGGTTTCGGTGCTGACACCGTCATGAAGCTTCAGTGAGTCGTCGTCGTTTTCCTGATGCCGGGGCGCGAGGCTCAGGCGGGAAAGCATGGACGGGCGCGCGTCCCTGCGCCGGGACAGTGCGTCGGGGCCGGGGATCGAGTGCGGCTGGAGGGCGGCCGCGGGCGGGGTCTCCGCTTCCGCCGCCGACTCCTCCTCTGGGTCGGTCCGGTGCTCCGCCGTGTCGTCGTCGGCTTCGTCCAGGTTCGGGACTTCCGCGGGACGAGGGTGGGCTGCGGGCACACCGTTGGTCAGCAGCAGCGCCAGGGCGTCGTCGGCGTCTTCGTCCAGGCCCAGGCGCTGGCCGCGGCGGGTGCGGAGCATGTCCAGGAGGCCGTCGGCGTCCTTTTCCTGCTGGCTGCCGTGCGGGACGCCGCTGGGCTGGACGACGCTCAGCGGCGCGGTCGCGCTGCGCGCCGCGGCTTCCGCGTCGGTTTCAAAGTCAAAGGGCCGGTCCGTTACGGCGGAGAGGCGGCGGGCCGGAACCGGGCCGTCCATCGGCTCAAGCTCACTGAGCTGCTGAGCCCAGCGGTTGGCATTCTGCAACGACTTGCGTGCCGGGCTGAACGTCCACATCGCCGGCGGCTCTTCGCCGATGGCCGCATGGGCTCCGGGCTGGGTGTCGAACCTCGCCACCACGTTCCAGCTGCCGTCCGGACGGCGCCAGGAGTCCCACTCCACAGAGTCCGGCTCAATCCCGTGGGCGCGGAGCCGGTGCCTGACCATGTCGTCCAGGGTGGCCGGCTGGTCGCCGAAGAAGGAGCGGTAGCTGTCGTGGCCCGCCGACGGTGTTGCCACCTCGACCTTGCGGGCCTGCTGGGCCACGTATTCGCGTTCGGCCAGCACCGGGCCCTCGTAGCGTTCCACCTTGGCCAGCGGGAGGCCGGACAGCCCGGCCACTTCCGCGGCTGTGGCGCCGCCGCGGATCCGCGCCTGGATTTCCCGCGGGGACAGCGCAATGGGCTCGGCGCCCGCGCCGGCAGCGGCCTTCGACGGCGTCCGGCTGGCGGCCGCCCGAAGTGCTTCATCGATCGGCAGCTGGAACATCTCGCCGCCGGTGCCACTGACCAGGAGATGCTCTCCGTCGTCGTGGACGCCTACAAGCCGTAGATCCTGCATACAAATCCTCCACCCTGGCATTACTAACAGTCGAAACTCTGCCACCGTTAGTCCGCAATTCGGGGTAGGAGCGAGGGCGCGCCGTCATATTCGGCGACTTAACGGTCCAAAGGCGTCGCCGGGCCCGCCCCCGGGCCCCGCCGGCCCGGCCGGAATCCCGCCGAACCGGTGGCCTCTGGTGCTCAGCGGGGCATCTGCGCAAAAATGACCCGACGTCGGGCACAAAAAGCGGTTGTCCGGCGTTGACACCGGTGAACCAACCCCGGGCCGGGGGGCCACCAGCCCCGCCGGCGCGGACGCGGCCAGCCAACCCAACAAATGCGGAGTGTGAGCAACAACCAATGGCGACAGACTACGACGCGCCGCGGAAGACCGAGGAAGACCTCAATGAAGACTCCATTGAGGAACTGAAGTCGCGGCGTACGGACAAGCCTTCCGCAGTGGTGGATGAGGACGAGACCGAACTCGCCGAAGGCTACGAACTCCCGGGCGCCGATCTTTCCGGCGAAGAGCTGCTGGTGCGGGTACTGCCGGCGCAGGCGGACGAATTCACCTGTGCGTCCTGTTTCCTGGTCCGGCACCGATCGCAGATTGCCCGCGAAAAAGACGGCCTGAAGTACTGCAAGGACTGCGAGGGTTAGGCGGCAGGGCGGGCGGCGGCTACCGGGACAGGACGGCGACCAGCTCGTCCGGGTGCCGGCTTGAGGCGAGCCAGTAGGGCGTCCGGTCCGTGGGGTCGACGATTTCGATCCGGACCACCGGGTCGATCCAGCCGCGGATGCACATAAAGGCGAGCCCGTTCAGCCTGGTTCCACGTTCCGCCGTCGCTTCGCCGCCGCGGAAAGCCTCGACCGTGCCGATGAAGCGGCGGTCAATGGTCGCCCGCCCGACGCGCAGGGTTGTAGCGGTGACCGAAAGGGTCGGCGTGGACAGGACCAGCAGCACGGCCAGAATCACGAAGAGAACGACGGCCGCGGTGATGCCGGCGGTCATGCTGATCGGTGCGAAGACCAGGATGCCGGCCCCGGCGAGCCCGGCAGCCACCAGCCAGATCCAGAAACTCGGCCACAGTTTTTCGCTAAACAGGACGGTGGCCTCGTTGGGGGCATTGTTGGAGGCAGGCGCGGCTGCACTGGATTCGGGCATGAGCCCAGCTTTCCACTTTTCCCGGACCATTTCACCTTGGCATCCCCGAGTACCCGGCGGGGGCGCGGTAGGCCCATCCTGCCGCCGGGCGTTACAGTGGGGAACTGTGACTGACGAAAAGACTGCCGCGACCAGCCCGGCGGCAGACCCCGCCGTCGGCGGTGATGCGGCCCGCGAAATCCCGGCCTACGGTGCCCCCACCCTTACGGTGCAGTTAAAGATGCTCGACGACGGCCTGCAGCCGCCCTCGTACGCGCACCCGGGCGACGCCGGCGCTGACCTGAGGGCCCGGGAAGACGTGGTTCTTGCCCCGGGGGAGCGGCGGCTGGTGCCCACGGGCGTATCCATCGCCCTGCCGGACGGATTCGTCGCCCTGATCCACCCGCGCTCCGGCCTCGCCACCAAACACGGACTGACCGTGGTCAATGCCCCCGGCACGGTGGATGCGGGCTACCGCGGAGAGATCGCCGTGACACTGCTCAACACCGACCGCGAGACAGCGATCGAACTGCGGCGCGGCGATAGAATTGCACAAATGGTTATCCAGCGCGTGGAGTACGCGGAATTCATGCCGGTCAGCGAATTGGGCGGGTCCGTCCGGGGCGGCGGCGGTTTCGGCTCCACCGGCGGATTCGGCGCCCCCGGGGCCTGAAGCCCGCCCGTTCGACGCAGCTGACCCCCTCGGCGCGGCGGCCGACCGCCGCGCCGGGACCACAACTAAGGAGACAACCCCATGGTTTTTGGGCGTGGCAAGAAAGCCAAGCAGGAACAAGACACGGACGCCGACGAGATCCGCGAAACCGCAGCCGGTGGAACCGACGCGCCGGCCGCCGCAACCGCTTCCGGCCGCGCCGCCGGCCCTTACGATGTCTCGGAAATTGAGGACCAGGACGGTTACGTGGACCTCGGCGCCCTGCTGATCGCCCCGCGCGACGGGCTGCAGCTCCGCCTGGAGGTCGAGGAAGCCACCCAGCGCGTAGTGGCCGTCACCATGGACCTGGACAGCTCGAGCCTGCAGCTCCAGGCGTTCGCCGCACCCCGCTCCGAGGGCCTCTGGGACGAAATCCGCGAGCAGATCGGCCAGTCCGTCGGCAGCCAGGGCGGCCAGGTCGAAGAAATCGAGGGCCATTTCGGCATCGAACTTGTCGCCAAACTTCCAGCCGGCGACGGCAGTGACGGCTACCGCGTGGCCCGCTTCATCGGCGTCGACGGCCCCCGCTGGTTCCTCCGCGGTGTCCTCGGCGGAGACGCCGCCCTGGACCGCGACGCCGCCGCCGGGCTGGAGGAGCTGTTCCGCCAGATCGTTGTGGTGCGGGGCGAGAACCCGATGCCGCCGAGGGACCTGCTGCAGCTCCGGCTTCCGCGGGACACCGGCGCTTCGGCACCACAGGGGGCGCCGGAGTTCGAGCAGCCCGAGCGCGGACCGGAGATAACCCAGATTGGTTGATGCCCCCGGCAGGAAACTTGCCGACGCCGTCCCCGTGCGGGGGCTGCCAGAGCGCGGACGGGTGCTGTGCCGCGGTTTCATCGAGTCCGTCACTTACGCCCCGGCCAACGACGTGGCGGCGTTCACCGCCATCGTCACGGACCACGACGCGCCGGCCCCCCGGCCCCGCAGCGCTCCGGCTCCGGCCCCCCAGACCGCACAGGCCGGGCCCCGGCGCAAGCGTCCCGCCGTCGCCGCCGACCGGCTCCGTGTGATTTGGCTCGGACGGCGCCGCATCCCCGGCGTCAAGGCCGGCCTGGAGCTCCGGTTCGAAGGCATGGTCACCGTGCGTGACGGGTTGCCCACGATGTTCAATCCGCGCTACGAAATACTCTCCCGCCAGGAGGAGCAATGAGCACGCCCGAGAGCCGCCGGCCGGGGACCGAAAAGCCCGCCACGGACCTACCTGATTCCGGAAGGCCGGGAACCGGGCTGCCCGGCTACGGGCCCGCAGGGGCGGAGCCGGCAAGCGCCGCACCGGCAGGCGCGGAGCAGGCAGGGGCGGAGCCGGCAATTACAGCGCCGGCAAGCGCGGCACCGGCAGGCGCGGAGCCTGCGGCTGCGGCCCCCGACGGCGGCCAGCCCACCGTGGCGCAGCTCGCCGAAGGCTACGCGGCCAAGGCGGGTCTGCACCGCTCCGGCAACGGCAATATCGACGTGCTCAAGAGTGCCGGCGGCGTGCAGGGCATCGCCGAAAGCATCCTGCCGGGGCTGGTCTTCCTGATCGTCTTCACCATCAGCCGTGAACTTCCGCCGGCCCTGACCGCCGCGCTGGCCGTGGCCGCGGCCTTCACCGTCGCCCGGCTGGTCCAGCGCAGGCCGTTGACCCAGGCTCTTGCCGGCGTTATCGGCGTCGGGCTCTCCGCCTGGCTGGCGAACTCGACCGGCAAGGCCGAAGACTTCTACGTCCTGGGGTTCTTTACCAACCTCGGTTACATCCTGGCGATGCTGATCTCGGTCGCCGTGCGCTGGCCCTTCGCCGGGCTATTGTTCGGTTTCATCCGGAACGAAGGCCTGGACTGGCGTAATCACCCGGCGCGGGTCAAGGCGTACCGGATCGGCACCTGGGTGATCATCTCGGTCCTGGCCCTGCGACTGATCGTCCAAGTGCCGTTGTACCTGATGGGGGAGGCGGGGCTGGCGGGCCTCGCGACCACCCGGTTGATCATGGGCGCGCCGCTGTACATTCTCGGCATGTGGATCGCGTGGCTGCTCACCCGCCCTGCGGCGGCCCCGGCTGACGCCCCGGCCGGACCCAGGTAGCTCGCAGTTGTTGTCGTTTTGAGGGCTCAGAACGACAGCAACTGCCAGTCAGTTGGGCGGTCAGCCGTCGAAGCCGTCGTCCGCCGGCTGGGGTTCGCGGCCGTGATGGGCCGCGGCAGCGGGGGCGTCCGCTGGCTCGACGTCGGATTCCGGCGCCGCCAGCAGGGCGCGCAGCCCGTCTTCGGCGGCGATGGTGGTGACGAAAAACAGCTCGTCGCCGCCGTCGATCACGTCATCCCGGCTCGGCGTGATCGGCGCCTGGTCGCGCAGGATCGCCACCAGGGTCGCGTCCTCGGGCCAGTCGATGTCGCCCACGGTCAGCCCGATCACGTGCGAATCATGCGGCACGGTGAACTCCACCAGCGAGGACACCCCGGTCTGCAGGGTCAGCAGCCGGACCAGGTCGCCAATCTCCACCGCCTCTTCCACCAGGGCCGTCATCAGCTGCGGGGTGTTAACCGCGACGTCGACGCCCCAGGAATCGTCGAACATCCAGTCGTTCTTCGGGTTGTTGACCCGGCCCACGGTCCGTCCGACGCCGAATTCGGTCTTGGCCAGCAGTGACACCACGAGGTTCACCTTGTCGTCGCCCGTGGCGGAGACCACGACGTCGGCGTCCTCCAGGCGCGCGTCCTTGAGCGTGCTGAGCTCGCAGGCGTCGCCGACCAGCCAGTGCGCGCCGCGCAGCCCGCTGCGGCCGATCACCTCCGGCTTGAGGTCGATCAGCAGGATCTCGTGCTTGTGGGCCAGCAGTTCGCGGGCGATCGAGGAACCGACGCTGCCCGCCCCGACGATGACGACTTTCACTTAGGACTCCTTGGCGGGGGACTTGGCAAGAATGTGGGCGACCTCGGAGGTGCGGTCCACGCTGAGCATGGCGTGGACGGTGTCGCCGTCCTGGTACAGGGTTCCGGGTCCGGGGAGGATGCCCTCGCCGAAACGGGTGAGGTAGGCGACGCGGATGTCGGCCGCCTTTTCCAGCGCCGTCACCGGGTGCCCGATCCAGCCGGACTCCACGTCCACCTCGGCCAGCACCAGCCGCCCGGACGGGTCGCGGAAGTCGCCGGCCAGGTGCTGTTCGGGGAGGATCCTGCGCAGAACCTGGTCCGCGGACCAGCGCACGGCCGCGACCGTGGGAATGCCCAGGCGCTGGTAAATCTCGGCGCGGCCCGGATCGTAGATCCGCGCGACAACGTGCGGGACGTGGAACGTCTCGCGGGCCACCCTGGTGGCCAGGATGTTCGAGTTGTCGCCGCTGGACACGGCGGCGAAGGCGTAGGCCTCCTCGACCCCGGCCTGCTTGAGGGTTTCCCGGTCGAAGCCGACGCCGGTGACCTTGCGGCCGGAGAAACCCGTCCGGAGCCGGCGGAAAGCACGGTCGTCCTGGTCGATGATCGCCACCGAGTGACCGGCGTCCTCCAGCGTGTGCGCCAGGGTCGCCCCAACACGGCCGCAACCCATGATGACGAAGTGCGCCACCCGTGCCTCCTCAAGCTTCTGTATCTCTTACTGCCTAATCTTTACTGCCTAGAACTCTACCGGCCGCCGGACCCCCGGAACCGGCGCCCGCCCCTCGGCGGCAAGCCTGCCGCTGAGGGGCGGGCGCCAGGACAGGGAGCCGGGCGGGCAGCCGGGCGGCCTGCGCCGTCATGACATCGCGTCCGAATCAGACTAGCTTTGTCTGGTGCTGACAATTTTCAATGCCGTGAAGCGGGTGCTGGTAGGCAGGCCCTTCCGGAACGACCGTCTGGCCCACACCCTGCTGCCCAAGCGGATCGCGCTGCCCGTCTTCGCCTCCGATGCGCTGTCCTCGGTCGCTTACGCACCGGATGAAATCCTGTTGACCCTGGCCCTGTCCGGCGTCAGCGCCGTGGCCTTCTCGCCCTGGGTGGGGCTCGCCGTCATGGTGGTCCTGCTGACGGTTGTGGCCTCCTACCGGCAGAACGTGCACGCCTACCCGTCCGGCGGCGGCGACTACGAGATCGCCAACGAAAACCTCGGCAAGTACGCCGGGCTCACCGTCGCCTCGGCCCTGCTGGTGGACTATGTGCTCACCGTCGCGGTGTCGATGTCCTCGGCCGCGACCTACCTGACCACTGCCGTGCCGTCGCTGCACGGCCGGCAGGCCGCGATCGCCACGATCGGCGTCGTGATCCTGGCACTGGTGAACCTGCGCGGGATCCGCGAGGCCGGCAGCGTCTTCGCCGTCCCCACCTACATCTTTATGTTCTCCATCCTCGGCATGACCGCCGTCGGAATCTTCCAGGCCGTCACGGGCCAGCTGGGCCGGGCGCCGTCGGCCGAATTCGAGATTGTCCCCGCGGCCGGGTTCGACGAGGGGCTGGTCGGGCTGACCGGCGCGTTCCTGCTGCTCCGGGCCTTCTCCTCCGGCGCCGCCGCCCTGACCGGCGTCGAGGCCATCAGCAACGGTGTGCCCAACTTCCAGAAGCCCAAGAGCAAAAACGCGGCCACCACGCTGCTGCTGCTGGGGGTCATCGCTGCCAGCATGCTCGCCGGGATCATCTACCTCGCCAACGCCACCAAGGTGCACATTGTGCAGGACCCGGCGACCGAGTTCCTGCGCAACGGCCAGCCGCTGGCCGAGGGCTACATCCAGAACCCCGCCATCAGCCAGATCGCGCAAACCGTCTTCGGCGCCGGCTCCATCCCGTTCTATATCGTGGTCGCCGCCACCGGGGTCATCCTGGTCTTCGCCTCCAACACCGCCTTCAACGGGTTCCCCGTGCTTGGCTCGATCCTGGCCCAGGACGGCTACCTGCCGCGGCAGCTCCGCACCCGCGGCGACCGGCTCGCCTTCAGCAACGGCGTGCTGGCGCTGGCCGCCGGTGCGCTCGTGCTGATCATCTCGTTCGACGCCGACGTCACGAAGCTCATCCAGCTCTACATCGTCGGCGTCTTCATCTCCTTCACCCTCAGCCAGCTCGGCATGATCCGGCACTGGGGCCGCGCCCTGAAACTGGCCAAGGACCCGGCCGCGAAGCTGCGCATGCTCAAGTCGCGCACCATCAACTCGATCGGCTTCGGCATGACCGGCCTGGTGCTGGTGATTGTGCTGATCACCAAGTTCGAACAAGGCGCCTGGATCGCGCTGCTGGCGATGTTCATCCTGTTCCTGATCATGTGGAGCATCCGCTCCCACTACGACAACGTGGCCAAGGAACTCGCCGTCGACGAGGACTCCTCACCGCGTGCCCTGCCCACCCGGGTGCACGCCGTGCTGCTGGTCTCGCACGTCCGCAAGCCCGTGCTCCGGGCACTGGCCTACGCCCGCGCCTCGCGCCCGTCCCGGCTGGACGCCATCACCGTGGACATCAGCCCGGAGGAGACCGAGCAGACGCTGGCGGACTGGGAGAAACTGGAAATCCCGGTGCCGTTGACGGTACTGGCCAGCCCGTTCCGTGAAACGGTCACGCCGATTATGGAGTACATCAAGAACATGCGGCGCGATTCACCGCGTGACCTGATCGTGGTGTACATCCCGGAATACGTCGTCGGCAAATGGTGGGAGCAGCTGGTCCACAACCAGACGGCGCTGCGGATCAAGACCCGGCTGCACTTTGAGCCCGGCGTCATGGTCGCCAGCGTGCCGTGGCAGCTGAAATCGTCCGAAGAAGCCAAGAAACTGCAGGATATCCAATGAGTTCCGACACCAGGACCCCCACCCGCACCGACCTCGTCGTCGACGTCGGGCCGATCGCCCACGGCGGCCACTGCGTGGCCCGGCACGAGGGCCGGGTGATCTTCGTCCGGCACGGCATCCCGGGCGAGAAGGTCCGGATCCGGCTCACCGACGACGGCGAGTCCGCCAAGTTCTGGCGCGCCGACGTCGTCGAGGTGCTCGAGCCCTCCCCGGACCGGGTGGAGCACTTCTGGCACGCTGCGGACTCACAGCGTTCCTGGTCCCACGGCCACCCGCCCGTTGGCGGCGCCGAGCTGGGCCACATTTCGCTGGCACGCCAGCGCGGCCTCAAGGCCGAGGTGCTGACCGAACAGCTCCGCCGGCTGGCCGCCGTCGATGTGCCCGTCACGGTCGAGGCCGTGGGGGAGGCTGCCGGCGGCGCTGCCGCGACCGGCCTGGCCTGGCGGACCCGCGCCGGGTTCGCCGTGACGCTCGGCGGCAAGCTCGGCATGCACGCGCACCGCTCCGACGCCGTGCTCCCGGTCCGCGAAATGCCCCTGGCCGTCGAAGGCATCAACGCCTTAAAGCTGTGGGACATCGACCTGCAGGGGATTGAGCGGGTGGAGGTAGCCGCGCCGGCCAACGGGTCCCGGCCGCTGGTGCTGCTGGTCCCCGCCGCCGGCACCCGGGCCAAGCGGCTGGGCGCCGTCGTGGCGCAGCTGCCCGACGACGTCTCGGTGGCCCGGGTTGACCCCGGCAGCGGTGCCGTGACGCAGCTGCGCGGCCGGACCTGGGTGCAGGAAACCGCGGCCGGCCACGACTACCGCGTCACCGGCGACGGCTTCTGGCAGATCCACCGCGATGCCCCGGACACCCTGGTGGGGGCGGTCACCGGCGTCCTGCACGATGGCGGGTACCTCGCCGCCGGGGCCGTGGTGGCCGACCTCTACGCCGGCGCCGGCCTCTTCACCGCACCTCTTGCCGACGCTGTCGGCGCCACCGGGTCCGTGCTGTCCGTGGAAGGCGCGCCGGGCACCAGCCGGGACGCCCGCAAGAACCTGCACGGCGCCGGGCAGGTCGAGATCGTCCAGGGAAAAGTGGAGCGGGTGCTGCGGCAAAAGCCGCGCAATTTCGACGCCCTGGTCCTGGACCCGCCCCGCGCAGGAGCCGGCAAGGCGGTGGTCAACCAGCTGGTCGCGGCCGGGCCCCGGGCGATTGCCTACGTTTCCTGCGATCCGGCGTCCTTCGCCCGCGACGTCGGCTACTTCCAGCAGGCCGGCTGGGGCCTTGAGCGGTTGCGCGCCTTCGACCTGTACCCGCACACCCATCACATGGAGACTGTGGCGATGCTGACTCCCCGGCCGTGATGCTACTACTATGGCGGTAGTAGTCCGACGTCGCGCGGAGCAGTCACCCGGGTTTTACCGCAACGGGTTTTTCCAGAACCGGTTTCCAAAAACCGGTTTTCAAGACTCTTGCCCTAGTTAGGCTGGCCTAACTAGCAAGGGGTCTGCGGCGCGACAAAGATGAAACTGTTGCGAGAGGAGTCCTGCGAATGAGCATTGTGGACAGCTTCGGTTCAAAAGGCAAACTTAATGTAGCCGGTACCGAATACGAAATTTTCCGGTTGAACTCCGTTGAAGGTGCAGAAAACCTTCCGTTCAGCCTCAAGGTATTGCTTGAAAACCTGCTGCGGACCGAGGACGGCGCCAATATCACGGCCGATCACGTCCGGGCACTGGCCGGCTGGGATCCCAACGCCGAGCCCGACACTGAAATCCAGTTCACGCCGGCGCGCGTGATCATGCAGGACTTCACCGGCGTGCCCTGCATTGTCGACCTCGCCACCATGCGTGAGGCCGTCAAGGAACTCGGCGGCGACCCCAAGCGGGTCAACCCGCTGGCACCGGCGGAAATGGTCATCGACCACTCCGTGCAGATCGACGCCTTCGGCAACTCCGGCGCGCTGGAGCGCAATATGGAGATCGAATACCAGCGCAACGGTGAGCGCTACCAGTTCCTGCGCTGGGGCCAGACCGCGTTCGACGACTTCAAGGTCGTCCCGCCGGGAACCGGCATCGTGCACCAGGTCAACATCGAATACCTGGCCCGTACGGTCATGACCCGCGAGGTCGACGGCGCGCTCCGTGCCTACCCCGACACCTGCGTCGGCACCGACTCGCACACCACCATGGTCAACGGCCTGGGCGTGCTCGGCTGGGGCGTCGGCGGCATCGAGGCCGAGGCCGCCATGCTGGGCCAGCCCGTCTCCATGCTGATCCCGCGCGTCGTCGGTTTCAAGCTGACCGGGTCCATCCCGGCCGGCGCCACCGCCACCGACGTCGTGCTCACCATCACCGAGCAGCTCCGCCAGCACGGCGTGGTCGGCAAGTTCGTGGAGTTCTACGGCGAGGGCGTCGCCGCCGTGCCGCTGGCCAACCGCGCCACGATCGGCAACATGAGCCCCGAATTCGGCTCCACCGCCGCGATGTTCCCGATCGACGACGTCACCCTCGACTACCTGCGCCTCACCGGCCGCTCGGACGAGAATGTGGCCCTCGTGGAGGCCTACGCGAAGGAACAGGGCCTCTGGCACGATCCGTCGCACGAGATCAAGTTCTCCGAGTACCTCGAGCTGGACCTGTCGACGGTTGTCCCGTCGATCTCCGGCCCGAAGCGCCCGCAGGACCGCATCATCCTCACCGAGTCCAAGGACCAGTTCCGCGAGGACCTGCGCAATTACGTGCAGGAGGACCTGGCCGGCGGCAGCGTCGACGAGGCGATCGACGAGAGCTTCCCGGCGTCCGACACCCCGTCGTTCACCGCCACCAAGACCCACCTCACGGACCAGGCCCCGCACGCGCATGGACCGAAGGCCAACGGCCGCCCGTCCAAGACCGTGGCCGTCAAGACCGCCGACGGCCGCGAGTTCGAGCTGGACCACGGCGCAGTGTCGATCGCCTCGATCACCTCCTGCACCAACACGTCCAACCCGTCCGTGATGCTGGCCGCGGCACTGCTGGCCCGCAACGCCGTCGACAAGGGCCTCACCTCGAAGCCGTGGGTCAAGACCTCCGTGGCTCCCGGGTCCAAGGTCGTCACCGACTACTACAACAAGTCGGGCCTGACCCCGTACCTGGAGAAGCTCGGTTTCTACATCGTCGGCTACGGCTGCGCGACCTGCATCGGCAACTCCGGCCCGCTGGACGCCGAAATCTCCGAGGCCATCCAGGCCAACGACCTGTCGGTGACGGCCGTCCTCTCCGGCAACCGCAACTTCGAAGGCCGGATCAACCCGGACGTCAAGATGAACTACCTGGCCTCCCCGCCGCTGGTCATCGCGTACGCCCTGGCCGGCACCATGGACTTCGACTTCGAGAACGACGCCCTGGGCCAGGACGAGGCCGGCAACGACGTCTTCCTGAAGGACATCTGGCCGAACCCGGTCGAGGTCCAGCAGGTCATCGATTCCTCGATCGACAAGGGCATGTTCGCCCGCGGCTATGAGGGCGTCTTCGAGGGCGACGACCGCTGGAAGGCGCTCGACACCCCGGCCGGCGACACCTTCGCCTGGGACGAGAAGTCCACCTACGTCCGGAAGCCCCCGTACTTCGAGGGCATGCAGGCCAAGCCGGAGCCGGTCCAGGACATCACCGGTGCCCGGGTGCTGCTCAAGCTCGGCGACTCGGTCACCACGGACCACATCTCCCCGGCCGGCTCCTTCAAGTCGGACACCCCCGCCGGCCAGTACCTGCTGGCCAACGGTGTGGAGCGCAAGGACTTCAACTCCTACGGCTCCCGCCGTGGCAACCACGAAGTCATGATCCGCGGCACGTTCGCGAACATCCGGATCAAGAACCAGCTCCTGGACGGCGTCGAGGGCGGCTTCACCCGCGACTTCACGCAGGCCGAGGGCCCGCAGGCCTACGTCTACGACGCCGCGCAGAACTACCAGGCCGCCGGCACCCCGCTGGTGGTCCTGGCCGGCAAGGAGTACGGCTCCGGTTCGTCCCGAGACTGGGCCGCCAAGGGCACCGCACTGCTGGGTGTCAAGGCTGTCATCGCGGAGAGCTACGAGCGTATCCACCGCTCCAACCTGATCGGCATGGGCGTCCTGCCGTTGCAGTTCCCGGCCGGCGAGAACGCTGCCAGCCTGGGCCTGACCGGTACGGAAACCTTCGCCGTTGAGGGCGTGACCGCCCTCAACGAAGGCGCCACGCCGAAGACCCTGAAGGTCACCGCGACGGCCGAAGACGGCTCCACCAAGTCCTTCGATGCGGTCCTGCGCATCGATACCCCGGGTGAAGCCGACTACTACCGCAACGGCGGCATCCTGCAGTACGTGCTTCGCCAGATCTCGGCAAACTAGCCGCGATCCCGTAGTACAGCGCGAAAGCCCCGGCCCGTCCCGACGGACCGGGGCTTTCGCGTTTCCGGCAGCCTGCGGCAGCCGGCCCCTCCTTGAGGCGTTAGAGTTAAAAGGCATGTCTACTACCCGCAAGGAGGGGCCGTTGGGAATCTTGGAGACCATCCGGAATCCGCAGGACCTGAGCAAGTTGTCCCAGGCGCAGCTGGACCAGCTGGCAGCCGAGGTCAGGGAATTCCTGATCGGCAACGTCTCCCAGACGGGAGGGCACCTCGGGCCGAACCTCGGCGTCGTTGAACTCACCATCGCGGTGCACCGGATCTTCGATTCCCCCCGCGACAGCATCGTGTTCGACACCGGCCACCAGTCCTATGTGCACAAGCTCCTCACCGGCCGCCAGGACTTCAGCACCCTGCGCCAGCAGGGCGGCCTGTCCGGCTACCCCGACCGGGCCGAATCCGAGCACGATATCGTCGAAAGCTCGCACGCCTCCTCCTCGCTGTCCTGGGCCGACGGCATTTCCCGCGCCCGGCAGCTGACCGGCGACGGCGACCGCTACGTGATCGCCGTCGTGGGCGACGGCGCCCTGACCGGCGGCATGGCCTGGGAGGCGCTGAACAACATCGCGGCGGACAAGAAACGCCGCGTCGTGATCGTTGTCAACGACAACGGCCGCTCCTACGCCCCCACCGTCGGCGGCGTCGCCGACTACCTCGCCTCGCTGCGCCCCACCATCGATTCGCTCCGGGCCGCGCCGGCCTACGAGGGTGCCCTCGACTGGTGGAAGAAGCGGCTGCAGAGCGGCGGCCCGGCCGGCCAGTTCACCTACAAGAGCCTGCACGCCATGAAGAAGGGCATCAAGGACTGGTGGGCGCCGCAGGGCATGTTCGAGGACCTGGGCATGAAGTACATCGGTCCGGTGGACGGCCACAACCTCCAGGCCATGGAGAACGCCCTGTCCACCGCGAAGAACTACGCCGGCCCGGTGATCGTGCACGCCATCACCGAAAAGGGCCACGGTTACGCCCCGGCGCGCGCCCACGAGGCGGACCAGTTCCACGCCGTCGGGATCATTGATCCGGAGACCGGCGAGCCCACCGAAGCCGGCGGCGCGAAATCCTGGACCTCCGTCTTCGCGGACGAGATCGCCGACATCGCGGACGAGCGCAAGGACATCGTCGGCATTACCGGGGCCATGCTGATCCCGGTGGGGCTGCACAAGTTTGCCGCCCGCCACCCGGACCGGGTGTTCGACGTCGGCATCGCCGAACAACACGCCCTGACCTCGGCCGCCGGCATGGCGTTCGGCGGACTGCACCCCGTGGTAGCCGTGTATGCGACCTTCCTGAACCGCGCCTTTGACCAGCTGCTGATGGACGTGGCACTGCACAAGGCCGGCGTCACCGTGGTGCTGGACCGGGCCGGGGTCACCGGGCCCGACGGGGCCAGCCACCACGGCATGTGGGACATGGCGATGGTCCAGATCGTGCCCGGCCTGCACCTGGCCGCACCCCGGGACGCATCCCGGCTGCGCGAAGAGCTCCGCGAGGCCGTCGCCGTCGAGGATGCACCCACCGTGATCCGCTACTCCAAGGGCACCGTCGGCGCCGAAATCGAAGCCCTCGAACGCCTCAGCGACGGCGTGGACGTGCTGTCCCGCCGCCCGGCCGGATCCAGTGACAACGACGTGCTGATCGTCAGCGTCGGTGCGATGTCCGAGCTCGCGCTGGACGTCGCCAACCGGCTCGGCGCCCAGGGCATCAGTACCACCGTGGTGGATCCCCGCTGGGTCCTGCCCGTGCCCGCCTCCGTCATTGCCCTCGCCTCGCACCACCGGCTGGTCATCTGCATCGAAGACGGTGTCCGGGCCGGCGGCGTGGGTTCGAGGATCCGCCAGGAGATGCGGGCCGCCGGGGTGGATACCGCGCTCAATGAGGTGGGCCTGCCGGTGGAGTTCCTGGACCACGGCAGCCGGAGCCAGGTGCTGGAACGGGTCGGGCTGACCGCCCAGCAGATCACGCACGACGTCGTCGCGCAGGTCCTCGGCACCAAGGTGCCGTTCGCGCGGCCGCTGCCCGGCCAGCAACACCCCAGCACCGGCAGCCTGCCCATCCTGTGAGGGAGCAGGCGCCGGCCCAGCCTTACCATGCCGTCAAGGCACAGCAACCACCCTTCGACGGCACCGTCCGCGGACGGGTCACGAAGGGACATCCATGAGCGGCATCATCAGGGTCTACAAACGCGACGAAGAAGGAACCCTGCACTTTAGGGAAGCCTGGATTGACGAGGAGTACCACGAGTTCGTGATGAACCACGGCGTCGTCGGGCACCAGAGCAAGACCGAGGAGACCGAGGCCGCGGACGCCGCCGCGGGGGAGGGACTGATGGAGGCATTCGCGGTGCAGTGCGCCGAGGACGGTTACGCGGAGATTCCGGACGAGGAGCAGTTCTGGGTGGTGGCGCAGTACGCGCTCAAAACCAAGGACGGCACCAGCCGTGACCGCTACCTCGAAGAAAAGGCCAAAGACGCCCTGATCAGCCACCTCGCCTGGCGCGGCCTGGGCGTGGTGGACCGCTCCGAGTTCGCCGACGCCAAGCTCAACATCTTCTGCCTCACGCCGGAGGTCAACAAGACCGTCAACGCCATCAAGGTCTGCATCCGCGGCGAGGACCTGGACTTCACCAAGCTGAGCATCGGCGCCGCACCGTTCGGCGGCACCGACTTCAAGCTCAAGCACTCAGCCAAACCGGCCAACAGCTTCACGCTGTAGGAACCATCCCGCCGGGAACCACCCGCAAGGAGCCGCACGGCTCACCGCCATTTGGGGGCACAGATACCGGAAGGCACGCAATGACGCGTAAATCCCCTCGACCAGGCAGCACGCCTCTTCCCGCCGGGCTGGCAGCCCCTGCACGTAAATCCCTGGCCCATGCGGGGGTGGAAACGCTGGAGGACCTCGTGCTGCTGGGCCAACGCCGGCTGGCCGGGATGCCGGGCGTCTGCCCGCGCACCCTCGCGCAGCTTCAGGACGCGATGGATGAGTACGGGCTGGAACTGCCCGCCGGGTAGCCGCGGGCTGGGCTGGCCGGGGCCAGTCCCCGGCCGTTGTAGGCTGAATCCCATGACTGAATACCGCCGCGTAGGAAATTCCGGACTGACCGTCTCCGTTGTGGGGCTTGGCTGCAACAACCTGGGCCGGGCAAACACCGCCACCGAGTCGCAGGAGGGGACCGACGCCGTCGTGCACGCTGCCCTCGACGCCGGGATCACCTTCTTCGACGTCGCCGACGCCTACGGCCGGGAACCCGGCCTCAGCGAAACCATGCTGGGCAAGGCTCTCGGTTCGCGGCGGGACGAGGCCGTGATCGGCACCAAGTTCGGCATGGACATGCGCGGGGCCAACGGCAGCGACTTCGGCGCCCGCGGCTCCCGCAGCTACATCATCAAGGCCGCAGAAGCCTCCCTCCGCCGGCTCGGCACGGACTGGATCGACCTGTACCAGTTCCACACCCCGGACCCGCTGACCCCCATCGATGAGACCCTCGCGGCCCTCGACGACCTGGTCACGAGCGGAAAAGTCCGCTACATCGGCCACTCCAACCGGGCCGGCTGGCAGATCGCCGAAGCCGAATTCGTCGCCCGCGCCCGCGGCGGAGCCCGCTTCATCGCGAGCCAAAACCACTACAACCTGCTGGACCGCCGCGCCGAACTCGAAGTCACCCCGGCCGCCGAAGCCTACGGCCTGGGCGTGCTCCCGTACTTCCCGCTGGCCAACGGCCTGCTGACCGGTAAATACTCCGAGGGCAAGGCGCCGGAAGGGTCCCGCCTGAGCCACACGCGCACCAACCTCGTGCACGACGCCGACTGGAAACAGCTGGGCGCCTTCTCCGCCTTCTCCGCCGAGCGGAACCTGACCGAGATCCAGGTCGCGTTCTCCTGGCTCGCCGCCCAGCCCTCCGTCAGCAGCGTCATCGCCGGGGCCACCCGCCCCGAACAGGTCAGGCAGAACGCCGAGGCCGTGGCCTGGGTCCCGGACGCCGCGGAGCTGGCGGAGCTCGATGAGATCTTCCCGCGCACGCCGAAAGTCGCACTGTTCTGAGCATGCCGGTGCCCGGCGGCCCGGCCGCCCCCGTGCAGCCGGTGCTGATGGACGTCGATACCGGGATCGATGATGCCCTGGCCATTGTGTACCTCCTGTCCCGGCCCGAGGTCCGGCTGCAGGCCATCACCTGCACCGCCGGCAATGTCGGGGCACGCCAGGTGGCGCTGAACAGCCTGTCCCTGCTGGAGCTGTGCGGTCGGCAGGGGATCGAGGTCGCCACCGGCGCCGAGGCCCCGCTGCAGATCCCGCTCGTCACCACCGAGGAGACCCACGGGCCGCAGGGGATCGGCTACGCCGAGCTGCCCGCCCCCGCCCAGGCCATCTCGGTCCGGCACGCCGTCGACGTCTGGGTGGAGGAGGCTCGGGCCCATCCGGGGGAGATCACCGGACTGATCACCGGTCCGCTGACCAACTTTGCCCTCGCCCTGCGCCGCGAACCGGAACTGCCGCGGCTGCTCAAGGGCCTGGTGATCATGGGCGGCAGCTTCTACTACCAGGGCAACACGACGCCGACGGCGGAGTGGAACACGGCCGTGGACCCGCACGCGGCCAGGGAGGTCTACGCGGCCTACCGCGGGCTGCCGGAGGACAAGCTGCCGGTCATCTGTGCGCTGGAGTCCACCGAGCGGATCGAGATGCTGCCGGAGCACCTGCGGCGGCTCGGCGAGGCCGCGGGGACTGACGAACCCGAACTCGTGCTTCCGGACCAGCCCGAGGGGCTGCGCAGCGGCTCCAGCAGCCCGCTGGTGGCGTGCCTGTCGGACGCGATCCGCTTCTACATGGAGTTCCACCGGCTCTACGACCAGGGATATGTCGCGCACATGCACGACGCGTTCGCCGCCTGCGCCGCCGTCGGCCGGACGCCGATCAGCACGCGGCTGGCGACCGTCGACGTCGAGACGGACTCCGCGCTGCTGGTAGGCACCACGGTGGCCGACTACCGCGGCCTGTGGGGGCTGCCGCCGAACGCCCGGATCGTCACCGGCAACGATCCCGGCCAGTGTTTCGATGAGTTGATTGCCTCCGTGGGCGCGCTGGCGCGCTCCCTGGGGCCGCGGTAGCCGCGGCCGCGAGCCGTGCCGCCGCCGGCCCGCGGCCGGGGCCGGGCCCGGGGGTGATTCTGGGGCCGCTAGGATGGTAGCTGCGCCGAGGTGACATGAGGCGGCCGAAAGCAAACCCCAGCCGAAGGACTCTTCCCATGTCACAGCAGCCCCTGACCCTTCCCGACGCGGGCCCCCCGGCGCCGGCCCGGCCCCTGGCCGCCGTCGGGCTTTCCGGCGAAGCGCAGACGCACCCTGCGGAGTTGTCCTCCTCCCGGCAGCGGCTGCTGGCCCTGGCTACGGTCCTGGCCCGCCGGCCAGCCGTGCTGGCGCTGGATGAGCCCACCGTCGGGCTGGACCGGCACGGGCTCGAACGGCTGCAGCACGCCGTTGCGGCCGCCGCCGAGCGGGGCGCCGGCGTTGTGATGGTCACCCACGACCTCGCCTACGCCCGCGCCAACGCCCACCGCGTCCTCGAACTCCACGGCGGCCGGCTGCGGTACCTCTGACGCAAAAGGCGCCGCCGTCCCCGCCTGGCGGCGGGGACGGCGGCGCTGCTGCGGGTGGCTGCTGCGGGTGGCTGCCTCGGTGGGTAGCTAGGCGGCCGGTTCCGAAGCCACGCCCGGGGCGAGGAACTTTTCGCCGGTGACCCGTTCGGAGGCGCCCACCCGGTCCAGGTACGGGGTGATGCCGCCGAGGAACATCGGCCAGCCCGCACCGAGGATCATGCACAGGTCGATGTCCTCCGGACCGGCCACGACGCCCTCATCCAGCATCAGGCCGATCTCCTCCGCCAGGGCGTCCTGCGTGCGGCGCAGCACCTCCTCGGCGGTGGACGGCGAATCGCCGAAGGTCATCAGCGCCAGGGTCTCGGCCGGGATGACCGGCTTGCCGGCCTTCACCGAGGCCGGATCCCAGATGGACTTGATCCCGTTGTCGATCAGCGCCTGCAGGTTCTTCGACACCGTGAAACGGTCCCCGAACGCGGCGTGCAGGGATTCCTGGACGTGCTGCGCGACCGGCAGCCCCACCATGGCACCGAGGGTGAACGGCGTCATCGGCAGGCCCATCGGGCGCAGCGCATTGTCCGCCACCTCGGCCGGGGTGCCTTCGTCGAAGGCCGCCGTCACTTCGCCCATCAGGCGCAGCAGCAGCCGGTTGACCACAAACGCGGCGGCGTCCTTGACCAGCACGGCGGACTTCTTCAGTCCCTTGGCGAGCTCGAACGCGGTGGCCAGCACGGCGTCGTCGGTCTTCGGCGCCCGGACAATCTCCAGCAGCGGCATGACCGCCACCGGGTTGAAGAAGTGGAAACCGACCAGGCGCTCGGGGTTCTGCAGGTCCTCCGCCATGGCCGTGACGGACAGCGAGGAGGTGTTGGTGGCCAGGATGCACTCGGGCGAGACGATCGCCTCGACCTCCTTGAACACCTGCTTCTTGACGTTGAGCTCCTCGAACACGGCCTCGATCACGAAGTCGGCGTCGGCGAAAACCTCCTTGGAGACCGAGCCGCTGACCAGGGCCTTGGTCCGGTTGGCGGCGTCCGCGCTGATCCGCTTCTTGGCAAGCAGCTTGTCCACCTCGGCGTGCACGTAGTCCACGCCCTTGTCCACGCGGGCCTGGTCGATGTCCGTCATCACGACGGGCACCTTGAGCTGGCGGGCGAACAGCAGTGCCAGCTGGCTGGCCATCAGGCCGGCGCCGACGACGCCGATCTTCGTGACCGGGCGCGCGAGCTTGCGGTCCGGGGCGCCGGCGGGGCGCTTGGAGCGTCGCTGCACGAGGTCCAGGAAGGCGTACACCGTGGAGCGGAACTCGTCGGTCTGCATCAGGTCCGCGAGGGTCTGGCACTCCAGTTCCGCGGACTCGGCCTGCGTCATGGTCCGGTTGGCTTCCAGCACGTCCAGCACCTTGGCCGGAGCCGGGGAGGCGTTGGAGGTCTTGGCCTCCACGAACGCGCGGCCGGCAGCGACGGCGCCGGCCCAGCGCTCGGCAACGTCCGGCGCGGCGGCGTCGACGGCGTTGGCGCGCTCGGGCGTGAGCTCGCCGGCGATCACCCGCGCGGCCCAGGCGACGGACTGCTCGACGAAGTCGGCCGGCTCGAAGATGGCGTCAGCGACGCCGAGCTCGTAGGCCTGCGGGCCGGTCAGCGTGCGGTTGTTGCTCAGCGGGTTCTCGATCATCACCTTGACGGCGTTCTCCGGGCCGATGAGCCGCGGCAGGATGTAGACGCCGCCCCAGCCCGGGACCAGGCCGATGAACGCCTCCGGCAGCGCCAGCGCGCCGGCGCCGGTGGAGACGGTCCGGTAGGTGGACTGCAGCGCGATTTCCAGCCCGCCGCCGAGGGCCAGGCCGTTGATGAACGCGAAGCTGGGAACGCCGAGGTTCGCCAGGGTGGCGTACACGTCGTGGCCGAGCTGGGCCATCCACAGCCCCTGCTCGCGGCCGCTGACCGACTTCACCGTGGACAGGTCCGCGCCGGCCACCAGGAAGTACGGTTTGCCGGTGACGCCGACGCCGACGATCTCGCCACGCGCGGCGCGGTCCTTGAGGCCCTCGAGCACGGTGCCGAGCTCGATCAGGGTGTTCGGACCCAGGGTGGTGGGCTTGGAGTGGTCCAGGCCGTTGTCCAGGGTGACCAGGGCGAAGGTGCCGGGGCTCGTGCCGTTCACGGCGGGGAGCCGGATGTCCTGGACGTGGGAGTGCGTCACGGTCTCGTTCGGAAACAGCTCGGCAAGCTTGTGGAAATCGGCGGCGCTCATGCTGCGGCTCCAGTCTCGGTGGTGGGGTAGTCGGTGCCGTAGTCGGCGTGCTTCGGGTTTTCCCAGATAACGGTCGCGCCCATGCCCAGGCCGATACACATGGTGGTCATACCGAAGCGGACGGACGGGTCTTCCTCGAACTGGCGGGCCAGCTGGTTCATCAGCCGGACACCGGAGGAGGCGAGCGGGTGCCCGACGGCGATCGCGCCGCCGTAGCGGTTCACCCGGGGGTCGTCGTCGGCGATGCCGAAGTGGTCCAGGAAGCTGAGCACCTGGACGGCGAAAGCCTCGTTGATCTCGAACAGGCCGATGTCCCGGATGTCCAGGCCGGCGTTCTTGAGGGCCTTCTCCGTGGCGGGGACCGGGCCGATGCCCATGACCTCCGGTTCGACGCCGGCGAAGGCGTAGGACACCAGGCGCATTTTGACCGGCAGGCCCAGTTCCTCGGCGGCGTCCGCGGAGGCCAGCAGGGCCGCGGTGGCGCCGTCGTTGAGCCCGGCGGCGTTGCCGGCGGTGACACGGCCGTGCGCCCGGAACGGGGTGCGCAGCGCCGCGAGGTCCGCCAGTGAGGTGCCCGGACGCGGCGGCTCGTCCACGGTGTTGACGGTCCAGCCCTGGCCGGGCTTCATGGTGGCCACCGGGACCAGGTCCGGCTGGATCTGCTCCTTGGCGTAGGCCGCGGCCAGCTTGTCCTGGCTCGCCACGGCGTAGGCGTCCGTGCGCTCCTTGGTAATGCCGGGGAAGCGGTCGTGCAGGTTTTCGGCGGTGTTGCCCATGTTCAGGGCGGCGGGGTCCACGATCCGTTCGGACATGAAACGCGGGTTGGGGTCCGCGCCGGCACCCATCGGGTGGTTGCCCATGTGCTCGACGCCGCCGGCGATGACGACGTCGTACGCGCCGAAGCCGATCCCGCTCGCCGTCGTCGTTACGGCGGTCATGGCGCCGGCGCACATCCGGTCGATCGCGAAGCCTGGCACGGTCCGCGGCAGGCCAGCCAGCAAGGCGGCGGTGCGGCCGATGGTCAGGCCCTGGTCGCCGGTCTGGGTGGTGGCCGCGATGGCCACTTCGTCAATCCGGTCGGCCGGCAGGGACGGATTGCGGCGCATGAGTTCCCGGATGCATTTGACCACCAGGTCATCGGCGCGGGTTCCGGCGTAAATGCCCTTCTCGCCGGCGCGGCCGAACGGGGTGCGGACGCCGTCGACGAACACGACGTCGCGGACGGTGTTGCGTCTTCCGGCTCTGGGCTGTGCGCTGCTGGCTTGGCTCACGTATTACTCCTCATTGAGACATGGGTGCCGGATCGCTGCCCGCGGCCGTTGCCGGTCCCGACGGTCAGGGTGATCCTGGCGGCATCCCTAGCTATGTTACTCGCGGGTAACATAGCTGGCAAGGAGGTGAACCCCGCCGGTCAGGAACCGGCGTCGGCCGCCGCCGGTTTCGCTTCCTTGGGCGGCAGCGGCTGCGGATTCAGGAAAGCCTCGGCGATCAGCCCGGCGGTGAGCTGGATCTGCCACTGGCGGGCGCCGAGGTTCTGCAGTTCCTCGGCGATGCCTTCCTCGCTGATCTCGGCCGGCGGCCGCCAGGCCACCCGGCGCAGGAAGTCCGGGGTGAGCAGGTTCTCCACCGGCAGGTTCAGTTCCCCGGCCCGTGCCTGGAGCTTGGGCCGGGCGGTGGCCAGGCGCGCCGCGGCGTCCGGGTCCCGGTCGGCCCAGACGCGCGGCGGCGGGGGAGCGTTGGTGGGAAGGTGCAGCGGCGGCAGCTCTTCGAGGCCGCGGGCAGTACTGATGCAGCGCAGCCAGCGGGGGGCTTCGCGCTGTGCGGCCCGGCCGTGGAAACCCTTCGTGCCCAGCAGTTGCGGGACGGTGGCCGGCATCGCCTTGGCGGCGGCGACGAGGGAGGAATCAGGAATGAGCCGGCCCGGGGCGACATCCCGCTTTTGCGCCAGCGAGTCGCGCTCCAGCCAGAGTTCGCGGACGGCCGCGAGCTGGCGGCGGTCCCGGATCTGGTGCAGCCCGGAGGTCTTGCGCCACGGGTCAACCCGCGGCGGGGCCTGGCCGGCCTCGAGGATCGCGGCGAATTCCTGCTCGGCATACTCCAGTTTCCCGTCCGCCGTGAGCAGTTCGATCAGTTCCTCGCGGAGTTCGGTGAGGACTTCGACGTCGAGCGCGGCGTAGCGCAGCCAGGGTTCAGGCAGCGGCCGGGTGGACCAGTCGGCGGCGGAGTGTTCCTTGGCCAGCCCGAAGCCCAGCAGCTGTTCGATCACGGCGGCCAGTCCCACCCGGGGCAGTCCCGCCAACCGGGCGGCGAGTTCGGTGTCGAAGAGCCGGTCCGGCCACATGCCCAGCTCAAAGAGGCAGGGGAGGTCCTGGCTGGCCGCGTGCAGGATCCACTCGACGCCGCGCAGTGCCTCGTTGACGATGCCCAGGTCCCCGAACGGCTCCGGGTCGATCAGCCAGGTTCCGGCTCCCTCGCGGCGGATCTGCACCAGGAAGGCGCGCTGGCCGTAGCGGAATCCGGAGGCGCGCTCGGCGTCGACCCCGGCCGGACCATGGCCGGCGGCCAGGGCGGCGGCGCAGCGCTCCAGCCCTGCCCTGGTTTCGATTACGAGCGGCACCCCGTCGCGCGGCGCATCGAGGTCGATGACCTCGGGGACCAGGCTGTCGAACCCTTCCACCGTGATGTGCGTTGCCGGGTCCGCGGGCCCCGTGGTGTCCGCGGAGGTGCCGGGTGCCGTGCGGGCGGCTCTGTCCGCGGCGGCGCCGGCGGCTGTACTGGCGGTGGTTCCCACCGTGCTGATTTCCGGATTATGAGGGGTCATGATGACTCCAGTTTACCGACATCCCCATCACCGCAGGCCCAGGCCGGGGCTGCCCGGGCCCGGTCATGCCTGCCGGGGACGCCGGCGCGGCAGCGCTGAGACGCCTTCGGGCAGTGGCGGCAGGCCGGCGAAAGTGCAGACCATATCCGACCAGGCCTCCAGATGCGCGGCTGATATCCCGGCCGGCGGGCGTCCAGGACGCACGGAGTTCGATGTCGATGGTGCCGGGCCGGTCTGCGAGCGTGCCGAAGCTTTCGGAGAGCACCCGGGTGGCCGTTCCGCCGGCCGAACGGTACGGTGCCTGGTGGTCTTCCAGCGCTTCCACAAGCCAGGTCCAGGCGACCGAACCCAGCAGTTCGTCGTTGCCCATGTCCGGTTCCAGCTGGGCTCGGATGTAGGTGACAATCCGAAATTCGCCGTCCCAGACGGCGGAGCCGTCGGGATCGTGCAGCAGGATGAAACGGCCGGTGGCGAGTTCGACGTCGTCGCTGCCGGTCGCCGGCGCGAAGGCGGCGGCCGCAGGGCCGTGGACCGCGCCCGGTGCGGCGTCGCCGGGAACGACAACTTCCGCACCGAGCGCCACCGCGAAGGGCGCGAGCCGGCCGGGGGCGGGAATCTCTTCCAGGCGCAGCTCAGTGCGGCACTGTGCTTTTCGAAGAGTGCCCAGGGCGAAGCGGAAATCCGCCGGAACCTGGTCGAGTGCGTTCACAGTGAAAGACTAGGCACGGTCCCCGTCCCGGTCCGGCAGGCTCGCCGCCGGGCCGAGACGGGGACCCGGGCTGGGTCAGCCGTCCGCGAGCTCGCGCCGGATTGCGGCAATAAAGGAATCAACGTCTTCCTCGGTGGTATCGAACGAGCACATCCAGCGCACCTCGCGGGCTGCCTCGTTCCAGTCGTAGAAACGGAAGGACTCCCGGAGCCGGTCCGCCACGCCGGCGGGCAGTACGGCGAAGACGCCGTTGGACTCGGTCTCCTGGCTCAATTCCACCCCCGGGATGGACTCGACGCCGGCGCGCAGCCGGGCTGCCATCGCGTTCGCGTGCGAGGCCGAACGCAGCCACAGGTCACCCTCGAGCAGGGCGATGAACTGCGCCGACATAAAGCGCATCTTGGAGGCCAGCTGCATGTTCATCTTGCGCAGGTAGACCAGGCCGTGGGCGGCCTCGGGGTTCAGGGCCACGACCACTTCGCCGAAGAGCAGCCCGTTCTTGGTGCCGCCGAAGGAAAGGATGTCCACGCCGGCGTCGCGGGTGAAGGCCCGCAACGGCACGCCCAGATGCGCCGCCGCGTTGGCGAGCCGGGCGCCGTCCATGTGCAGTTTCATGCCCTTGGAGTGGACATGCTCCGCGATCGCCCGGACCTCTTCGGGGGTGTAGCAGGTGCCCAGCTCGGTGGTCTGCGTGATTGAAACGGCCAGCGGCTGCGCCCGGTGCTCGTCGCCCCAGCCCCAGGCTTCCTGGTCGATCAGTGCGGGGGTGAGCTTGCCGTCCGGCGTCGGGACCTGCAGCAGCTTGATGCCGCCGATCCGCTCCGGGGCACCGTTCTCGTCCATGTTGATGTGCGCCGTGGCGGCGCAGACGACGGCGCCCCAGCGCGGCAGCAGCGACTGCAGGGACAGGACGTTTGCGCCGGTGCCGTTGAAGACCGGGAAGCACTCGATGCCGGCGCCGAAGTGCTGTTCCATCAGGTGCTGCAGGCGGGCGGTGTAGTCGTCCTCGCCGTAGGCGACCTGGTGGCCCTCGTTGGCCGCGGCCAGGGCGGCGAGCACCTCGGGGTGCACGCCGGAGTAGTTGTCCGAGGCGAAGCCGCGGACCGAGGGATCGTGGAGCCGGGCCGGGGCTCCGGCCGTTTCCACTGTGTCTGTTTCAACCGTGTTTGTTTGGACCATGCTGGTCATCGCTTTGCTCACCATTTCAGTTTAGGGGTGCCGGCTCAGTGGCTAAGGGGCAGCCGCCGGCCGTTCAGTTCAGCGGCGGGGGTCTCAAACAGCTTGACGGCCGCCGCCGCGAGCTCCCCGACGTCGGTATAGCCGGGAAACCTGCGCTCCGGAGACGCTGCGCGCATGGTGGCGTCGACCAGGGCCTTGACCACAAAAACGACGGCGGCGCTGTGCTGCTCCGTCGGTCTTTCCTTGTGCCCGGACTGGGCGCGCCGGAAGCCGTCGGCCACCGCGAGGGTCCAGGCCTCCGCGGCGGCCTTGGCCGCCGCGTAGCTGGCGCCGCCCGCCGTCGGGCTGGCCACCGCGGTGGACGAGACGATGGCCAGGCGGCCGGTCTCCGAGGCGGCAAGGTCGTCATAGAAGGCCCGGCTGATGTTGCGGAGCGTGGTGAGAGCGTTGCGTTCCAGGAAGTCCCAGTCCTCGTCGCTCTGGTCGGTGATGCCCTTCGCGCCGCGCCAGCCGCCCACCAGGTGGACGACGCCGTCGATGCGTCCGGCCCGGTCCGTGAGGCCCGTGTGCAGCCCGCGGACCGCCGATGGGTCGGCCAGGTCGCAGGTCAGCGCCTCTACGCCGCTGCCGGCTTCCGCGGCGGCGGCCCGGATCCGGGCGGCGTCGGAGCCGACGGTAAACACCGTGTGCCCGGCGCCCCGAAGGGCGCGCGCCACGGCAATGCCGGACGGGCTGCTGCCGCCGGCCACCACGATGTTGAGCGTGTCCCCGCGGCTCATCCGGCGTTCAGGGCACGGGAGCCGGCGGCCGTCCCGGTCTCCGAGGAGCCGGTGATGCCGGCGGTGGATTCGATCACGGTCCGCATTTTCTTCTCCAGCGCCTCATAGAACATGGAGAGCGGGAACTCGTCGTCGAGCACCTGGTCGGTCAGGCCGCGCGGCGGCCCGTCCAGCGGCAGCGCACCCGGACCCTTGGCCCAGACCGACGCGGGGTTGGGCGTGACCGTGCCGGAGATCAGTTCGTAAGCGGCCAGCCAGTGGGCCATCTTGGGCCGGTCGATCGAGCGCCAGTAGAGTTCCTCGATCCGGGCCCCGAGGGCCACCACGACGTCGGCCGCCTCGTCCCAGTCGATGCTGAGCTTGCTGTCGGTCCAGTGCAGCACGTGGTGCTGGTGCATCCAGGCGAAAAGCAGCTGCCCGCCCAGGCCGTCGTAGTTGCGGACCCGGCTGCCGGTGATGGCGAAGCGGAAAATGCGGTCGAAGATGACCGCGTACTGGACCAGTTTGGCGTGCCTGCGTGCTTCCGGGTCCGCCTCCTCATCCTTTTCGATTTTCACCGATTCGCGGAAAGCGGTGAGATCGCAGCGGAGTTCCTCGAGCGAGTACAGGAAGAACGGCATGCGCTGCTTGATCATGAACGGATCGAACGGCAGGTCACCGCGCATGTGGGTGCGGTCATGGATGAGGTCCCACATGACGAAGGTCTGCTGGGTCAGTTCCTGGTCCTCCAGCAGGCCCGCGGCGTCCTCGGGCAGCTGCAGCGAGGTGATCTCCGCGGCGGCGCGGAGCACGCGGCGGAAACGGGCGGCCTCGCGGTCGGCGAAGATGGCGCCCCAGGTGAAGGTGGGGGTCTCCCGCACGGCGACGGTCTCCGGGAAGAGCACCGCGGAGTTGGTGTCGTAGCCCGGGGTGAAATCGAGGAAGCGGATCGGGACGAAGAGCTTGTTGGAGTACTCGCCCGCCTCCAGGCCGTCGATGAACTCGGGCCAGATGACCTCGATCAGTACGGCCTCGACGAGGCGGTTGGTGCTGCCGTTCTGCGTGTACATCGGAAAGACCACAAGGTGCTGCAGGCCGTTGACGCGCTGCTGCTGCGGCTGGAAGGCCTGAAGCGAGTCCAGGAAGTCGGGGACGCCGAAGCCGCCGTCGGCCCAGCGGGCGAAGTCGACGGCCAGAAGCTCCAGGTAGCGGGCGTCATGCGGGAAGGCGGGGGCCAGCGCTGCGACCGCTTCGGTGATCGCGGCGACGTGTCCGGCCGCGGCCTTGTGGTCTGCGGCGTCCGGCACGGAGCCGTCCTGGACCTGGAGTGCCTGCAGGGCCGTGGCGGCGGACTTGAGCCGCTGCCAGTCCGGGGACTCGGCGGTAATCGGGGCTGGGGCGGTGAAAGCGGTCGTGGTCATCGTCAGTCGCCTTTCTGGTTGCGGGGACGTCTACGGCGAGCGTAGCAAGCAATCAGGAGCTCTAACTCAAAAAGCGTTCGAGCGTAAGGAAGTCTGAGTCATGGGGTCCACGCAGCGCTCCCAGCTCCAGCCGGCTAGGGGCTGGGGCGCGCGGGACCTACTCCGCCGTTTCCGGCGTGCCCGGGGCCGCGGTGCCGGCGGCGGGGACGAGTTTGAGGGAAACCGAGTTGATGCAGTAGCGCTGGTCCGTCGGGGTGCCGTAGCCCTCGCCCTCGAAGACGTGGCCCAGGTGCGAGTCGCAGGCGGCACAGCGGACCTCGATCCGTTCCATCCCCAGGGTGCGGTCATGGATGTAGCGCACCGTGCCGTCAGCGAGCGGCGCCCAGAATGACGGCCAGCCGCAGTGCGAGTCGAACTTTTCCCGGCTGGTGAAGAGTTCGGTGCCGCAGGCGCGGCACTGGTACACGCCCTCGGCGTGGGTGTCCCAGTACTCGCCGGTATACGGCCGCTCGGTGCCAGCCTGGCGCAGCACCCGGTACTCCTCCGGGCTCAGCTCTTCGCGCCACTGCTGGTCGGACTTTTCCACCGCCGCACCCGCCACCGTGCCCGCCGCCGGACCGTCGTCGGGTCCTGAGTCGGCGCCGTCGCCGGCGGCAGGGGAGGACACGGGAGAAACTTTGGGCCGATTGCTGAAGATACTCATGCGATCAATAACGCTCAGGAGTCCCCGATAAATCCCGATCCCGCGTACAGATGCAGGACCGGGAGGCCCAACTTGTCCTGGGCTTCGTTGGCCCAGTCGGTGTGGAAGGTGTCCGCGACAGCGTGCGGGCGGGTGATGACCACGGCCTGTCCGGCGTTCAGCTCCTTGACCTTGGCGACCAGCCCGTCCACGGCCTTGCCCTCCACGACTTCACCGGTCACACCGCCGCCGATCCCGCCGAGGGCAGCGAGCGACGTGGCCAAGGTCTCTGCCGCGGCTGTCCGTTCCACCGCCGGGTCGGGGTGCTTGGCGGTCAAGTCCCGGAATGCCTTGGCGATTTCCAGCATGGACAGGTTCTCGAGGAAGTCCACCAGCAGGTGACGTTCGGTATTTGCCGGAACCAGGACCACCAGCGGCGAATCGCCGTCTGCCACGAGGGTTTCGATGTTGACGCGGTCGTCCGCGCCGAGGGGCTCTTCTGTCAGGATGACGATTGGGTCGCTCATGCCCCCCAGCCTAGTCCCGCGCCACGGTGCTTGCACGATGCCCGCGCCGGTGCACGCGCCGGATGCCGGACCCGGTGCCCGCGGCGGTGCCAGCGGCGGATGCCGCGGCCCGATGCCGGACCCGATGCCGGACCCGGCCGGGTGTTCGGTAACAATGGTGGCATGGCATCCACCCTGCGTCCCGCCCCGAACAAGCCCCGGCCCCTGGCCGTTCAGCCTTCCTCCCGGCCGGGACCGGCCGAGGTTCCGGAGACGGGGGCGCCCGGGAACGCCAAATGGGTGGTGGGGGGAATGATCGGCGGAGGCGCCGCGGCCGGGCTCCTCGCCGCCGGTTCCTCGGCCCTGGCCCTGTATTTCGCCCGGCGTGTCATCACCCCGGTCCGGGTCCGGGAGGAGGACCAGGAGGTGCTGGCCGTAATCCGCGAAGGCCGCGCGCTGCAGATCATCCTGAAGGCAACCCCGGATTCCATCGTTGACGGCGTTTACGGTCTTTTCTTCGACGGCGGCCGCGGCCATGCCCGGCTGGGCCGGATACTCTCCTATTCGCCGGCTGAGCAGACCGTGCTCCGCGAAGTCGAGGCGGTCTACAGCGGGGACCTGACTACGGCCCGGCGGGGCTACTGGAGCGGCGCGGTCCACCCGGATCCGGCGTCCCTGGGGCTGCCGTCCGAAGAAGTGCAAATCCGGGTCGACGGCGGGGCGGCGCCGGCGTGGCTGGTCCGGGCCGCCCCGGCGGCCGGCACGCCGTCGTCGGATATCTGGGCAATTATGGTGCACGGGCGCGGGGCGTCGCGGCAGGAGGGTCTGCGGGCGGTCCGGGTGGCCCGGGACCTTGGCCTCTCCAGCCTGCTGATCACCTACCGCAACGACGGCCTGGCGCCCTCGGCCGAAGACGGCCGCTACGGCCTGGGCTCCACCGAGTGGCGTGATGTTGAGGCCGCCATCGCCTTCGCACTCGAGCACGGTGCCCGTGAGGTTGTGCTCTTTGGCTGGTCGATGGGTGGCGCGATCTGCCTGCAGACAGCGGATTTGTCCCGGTATCACCATCTGATCAGGGCCATGGTGCTCGACGCCCCGGTGATCAACTGGGTGGACGTCCTGGCGCACCACGCGGAGCTTAACCGGATCCCCTCCGCCGTCGGACGCTATGGGCAGCTCATGATGAGCCATCCGCTGGGCCGCCGGCTCACCGGCCTCGCCGCTCCCGTGGACCTCAAAGCGATGGACTGGGTCGCCCGCGCCGTCGAGCTCCGGACGCCGACGCTGATCCTGCACTCTGTCGACGACGAATACGTCCCGTACGGCCCGTCCGCGGACCTCGCGGAGAAAAACCCGGAGATGGTCACGTTCGAGACGTTCAATTCGGCGCGGCACACCAAGGAATGGAACGTCGATCCGGAACGCTGGGAGTCCCTGGTCGCAGCCTGGCTGCGGCAGCAGCTGGCCCCCCGCCCCACCCCCGCAGGCTGACCCCGGAGCGCGAACGTACACTTGCGGCCCGCCCCCGGAGCGCGAACGTACACTTGCGGCCCGCCCCGGAGCGCGAACGTACACTTGCGGCCCGCCCGCCCGCCGGGAAGGGGGCCGCAAGTGTACGTTCGCGCGATCAGGGGTGGGGTGTGGCGATCCTTGCGGTGACGGCGTTGGTGAGCCGGATGAGGTCCGCAGGGCTGAGTTCCAGATCCAGGCCGCGGCGTCCGCCCGAGACCAGCATCATCTCCAGCGCCAACGCGCTCTCGTCGACCACGGTGGGGGAGGGCTGGCGCTGTCCCAGCGGCGAGATGCCGCCGAGCACGTAGCCGGTGCGGCGCTCCGCCGTCGCCGGGTCCGCCATCGCAGCCTTTTTGCCGCCCAGCGCGGCGGCCATCGCCTTCAAATCAAGATTTCCGCTGACCGGGACAACGCCGACGGCGAGGCGCCCGTCGACGTCGACCATCAGTGTCTTGAACACCCGGGCGGGGTCAACGCCAAGCACCTCAGCGGCCTCCAGCCCGTAACTGGCGGCGGCAGGGTCGTGGGCGTAGGGGTGGGCAGCAAAGGGAACCCCGGCCGCCGCGAGTGCTGCGGTGGCCGGGGTTCCCTGGGATGCCTGCTTGCGGGCCACGAACCGGCTCAGTCCTGCTGGGGCAAGGCGGCGACTTTGCGCTTGATCCGGCCGAGCATGGCGGTCATGCCGCGCATCCGCAGCGGAGTGATAGCCCGGGTGAGGCCCAGGAGTTCGGGCATGTCATCCGGGACCGCCAGGATCTCGGCCGGGCTGAGCCCGTCGAGTCCCTCGTGCAGCACACCGGCGAAGCCGCGCGTCGTGGGTGCCTCCGGCGGGGCCTTGAAGAACAGGCGCACCCGCTCGGCGGCGCCGCCGGACCCACCGTCTCCGGCCGGCTCCGCCTCGATCGTCAGGAACAGCGGTGACTGGCATTCCACCACCTGTTCCATCAGTTCCGGGTGGTCCTGCAGGCGCGCCGGGGGATCCGGAAGTTCCCGCGAAAACTCGAGCAGCAATTGGAGCCGCTCGGCTTCTTCGAGGGCCTGGAAGTCGTCAACAATTTCCGCCAGGGCGGCGGGAAGGGCAGAAGTATTCATCACTCCCAGCTTACGCACGCCGGACGGATGTGTCCCGGCGGGCATGGGTCGCTACTTCCCTGCCGGGGCGGTGCCGCGGTCGGCGCCCTTGACGATCGGGACGCGCACCGCGTTGCCCCACTCGGTCCAGGACCCGTCGTAGTTGCGTACGGAGTCAAAGCCGAGCAGGTACTTGAGCGCGAACCAGGTGTGGCTGGACCGCTCGCCGATCCGGCAGTAGGCGACGACGTCGTCGCCCTCCTTGAGTCCGGCCTCGTCCAGGTAGAGGGCCTCCAGTTCGGGACGGCTGCGGTAGGTGCCGTCCTCGGCAGCGGCGCGCGCCCACGGGATGGAGGCCGCGGTGGGGATGTGTCCGCCGCGCAGGGCGCCTTCCTCCGGGTAGGCGGGCATGTGCGTGCGCTGGCCGGTGTATTCCTCGGCCGAGCGGACGTCGATCAGCGGGTTGCCGAAGTGCGCCAGCACGTCCTCTTTGAAAGCGCGGATCGGCGCGTCGTTGCGTTCGACGACGGGGTAGTCGCCGGGTGCCGGGACCGTGCGGTCGGTGGTCATCGGGCGGCCTTCGGCAACCCACTTGTCGCGGCCGCCGTCGAGCAGCCGGACGTCCTCGTGGCCGAACAGGGTGAAGACCCAGAGGGCGTATGCTGCCCACCAGTTGGACTTGTCGCCGTAAATCACCACGGTGCTGTCGCGGGAGATCCCCTTGGCGGCGGCCAGCGCGGCAAAAGCCTTACCGTCGACGTAGTCGCGGGTGACCTCGTCGTTCAGGTCGGTGTGCCAGTCGATCTTCACCGCTCCCGGGATGTGTCCGGTCTCGTACAGCAGCACGTCCTCGTCGGACTCGACGAGGACCAGCTTGCCTCCGTCGAGCGCCCCGCCGTCGAGTGCCGCCGCGAGCCACTCGGTGGACACGAGGCGCTCGGGGTGGGCGTAGGCGGCGAATTTGTCGTTCTGCTCAACGGGGTAGGGCATGAAGATGGCCTTTCACTGGGCGGTCGTGGGTCCCGGCCATGGGTGGTGCGCGGCGCCGGTCCTGTTCCAACACTAGCCACGCCCCGCCGGGATTGCTCACCCGGGCTACTTGCGGATAAATGTGGCTTTGCTCACCTGCGTTCCTGTGCCCGGAAGGGGAACCCGCCTTTGCCGGTATTCTTTTTGGGGACACGAGACCAGCAGAACGGACCACCTTGGTACAGATCGAACAGCTCGCCGCCAGAACACCGGCGGTTTCCGTGGATGACCTCCTCAACGGGTTTTATCCGTCGCCGCGCTTCGGTGAGGTCTCCTTCGCCAGCTACCGGCCGGACCCGGCCCAGCCCAGCCAGGCGCATGCTGTCCGCGCCCTGCAAGGCTTCGCCGCCGGCGTCGGCGCCGGGGACGGCGACGGCCTGTTCAAGCGGCTCTTCGGCAAGAAAGACACCTCCCGTGCGGGAATCTACCTCGACGGCGGCTTCGGCGTCGGCAAGACCCACCTGCTGGCCTCGCTCTGGCACGCGGCCCCGGGGCCCAAGGCCTTCGGCACGTTCGTCGAATACACCAACCTGGTAGGCGCTCTCTCGTTCCGCAAAACGGTGGAGGCGCTGAGCCACTACAAGCTGGTCTGCATCGACGAGTTCGAGCTCGACGACCCGGGCGACACCGTCCTGATGTCCCGGTTGATGCGGGAACTCGCCGACGCCGGCGTCAAGCTCGCGGCCACGTCGAACACCCTGCCCGGTTCCCTGGGCGACGGCCGCTTCGCCGCCGTCGACTTCGCCCGCGAAATCCAGGTGCTCGCCGACCAGTTCGACGTCGTCCGGATCGACGGCGAAGACTTCCGCCACCGCGGGCTGCCGAAAGCCCCCGCGCCGCTGCGCAACGACGAGCTCACGCACCACATCCAGGCGGAATTCGACGGCAAGACGGTGGCCAAGGACGAGTTCAGCACCCTGATCAACCACCTCGCCGGTGTGCATCCGAGCCGTTACCGGCAACTGATTGACGGGATCGACGGCGTGGTCTGGCGCAACGTCGAGACGATCACCGAACAGGCCGTGGCGCTGCGCTTCGTGGTCCTGGCGGACCGGCTGTACGACAAGGACGTGCCGATCCTGGCCAGCGGCGTGCCGTTCGACCGGCTCTTCACCGAGGAAATGATGACCGGCGGGTACATGAAGAAGTACTTCCGCGCCGTGTCCCGTCTCACCGCCCTGGCCCGGGAAGGCCAGAACCACGAGCCGTCCTAGTCCGTAAATCCAACGCGGGGTCACTTTCGGCCCATCCGACGCCTCGGGATGGGCCGAAAGTGACCCCGCGGTGGCGCGTTAAACGACAAAGGTGCCGGCGCCGCCTCTCGGCGGGACCGGCACCTCGCTGACGTACCTGGGTCAGAGGCCCTGCTGCCGGGGTTCCCCGGCGACCGGTGGCACTCCTGCGACGTGCGGCTCCGCGGCGGGGGCCGTCTCCGGCCGACCGTTCGCGTTGTCTACATAGTCGGAGGCGCCTCGCTGGACAGTATCGACCTTGTCGGCGTATTTTCCGCCGGTCTTCGAATCGACGAAATCACCGGATTTCTCGATGCCGTCCTTGATGGCCTGTTCATTGCCACCAATCAGATGCTGAGCCTTGCCCTTTAGATCGTCAATCAAACCCACGGGCACCTCCCTTCAGTCGCGGAGCCAGATCGCTCCTAGCGCTTTCGATCCTAACCGGCGGCCGGGGGCGTGCCAAGGTTATTCGCCCAGAGGATAAAGCCCGGACTGTTCAGGCGGTGGGAAACGCGAAAAGCAGCCCCCGCGGGAGCTGCTCTGTGGTGGGCGATACTGGGATCGAACCAGTGACCTCTTCCGTGTCAGGGAAGCGCGCTACCGCTGCGCCAATCGCCCGCAACCGGAAAGATCCGGTGTGGAGTTGTGTAAAACCGTGAGAGCGGACGACGAGATTCGAACTCGCGACATCCACCTTGGCAAGGTGGTGCTCTACCAGCTGAGCTACGTCCGCATTTTAGTCCGTTCCGGCGGGGCCGGTGGTACTGGATCAGGCAAGTTTCCTTGCCTTGGTGGGCGATACTGGGATCGAACCAGTGACCTCTTCCGTGTCAGGGAAGCGCGCTACCGCTGCGCCAATCGCCCCTATGCATCCGGCCGGAACCGGAAACCAGGGTTTTCACCGAGGTGGGTACGGGATTCGAACCCGTGTATACGGCTTTGCAGGCCGCTGCCTCGCCTCTCGGCCAACCCACCGTGTAGACAGAATTCCAGAAGAATTCTCTCCGTGACAGTGTCCTGCGAGCGGACGACGAGATTCGAACTCGCGACATCCACCTTGGCAAGGTGGTGCTCTACCAGCTGAGCTACGTCCGCATTGTTGCCCGCATTTCCCTGCCGCAACCGGCATTTCCTCGCGTTCCAACGAGTAAGAACTCTATAGGAGGTTCAGGCAATCCACAAATCGGGGAGCGCCCGACGCCGACGCACCCCCGTCCTTCGCTGCAATCTAGCGGTTTTTACGAATTACAGATGTGTAATTCGCGGCGGTGCGGGCGGGCGGGCGTCGGCCTTCGGGCCGCGGGTCCTAACCACGACGGCGTGGCGGCGCGCCGCGGGTACCAGGCGGTGCCTTGGCGGCGATCCGCTCAACGATGTGACGAATATGGCCGCCGGGTTGGTCCGTTGGGCGGCCGTCTGTGGCAAATGGGCGTCGGGGGTAGCCAAAGGGGGCGTTGGCGCTGACCGTCTTAGCGATGTGACGAATATGGCCGCCGGGTTGGTCCGTTGGGCGGCCGTCTGTGGCAAATGGGCGTCGGGGGTAGCCAGGCGGGGCGTTGGCGGCGATCGGCTCAGCGATGTGACGAATATGGCCGCCGGGTTGGTCCCTTGGGCGGCCGTCTGTGGCAAATGGTCGCTGCGGGTAGCCAAGGGGGGCGTTGACGGAAGGCTGCTTCAGGCCGGGCGCCGCGCTTGCTGGCGGGAGGTTGGAGCGGGGATGAGGTGCTGCGCCAAGGGTCCGGTGCCAGTGCCGGCGCACACGGCGACCGGTCGCCTCGGGCAGGTGGGGCCGCCAGGTGCCGCAGTCGGCGCGGCGCGGGCCGATTTCTAAATTCGGCTGGCGTGGGCTAGCATTCAAGGGCACCGGGGCGATTGGCGCAGTGGTAGCGCGCTTCGTTCACACCGAAGAGGTCACTGGTTCGAACCCAGTATCGCCCACCTGGAAGATGGTCCGTTCCGCTCACAGAGCGGGGCGGGCCATTTTGTTTTCCTTACAGTGTCCGACCCCCGTGAAAGAGTCTTTTTTATGACCGCCCCGCTCCTCGCCCACGCCACTGACTACGGCCGGATGTATGCCCGGTCCACGTCCGAGCAGTTTTCCGTCCCCTCCATCACTACGGTGATCGGACAGCAGCCCCACGGCCTGGACGGCTGGTTCGGCTACATGGGCGCCAACAGCCTGGCCTCGGACCCATCCCTGCCGGCGATCCTGGGCAGCCCGGCCAAGGTCCGGCAGGCAGTAAGCCGCGCAGCCAAGGCAGCCGAGACGTACCGGGATGACGCCGCCAAGCGCGGCGACCGGGTGCACAATTACTGCGAGCAGGTGGCACTGCGGGCGCTCGGCCGTCCGCACCAGATGAAGGAGACCCGCGAAGCCCTCGCAGCCAACGGCGAGGAAGCGTTCGCTGCCCGCTTCGACGAGTGGTGGGAACTGTTCCAGGTGGAGCCGATCGCACCCGAGATCACGGTGTGGAACAAAACGGTGGGCTACGCCGGCACCCTCGACCTGGTGGCTAAGATTAACGGCCGCGTCTGCCTTATCGACTACAAGACCAAGGGAACCAGCCGCGACGGCACCGTCAAGCCGTTGGATGACAAGGTCGTCATGCAGTTGGTGGCCGGTATGAAGGCCGAGGAGAGCCTGGTGGACCCGGTGGCGGGCGAGTGGGAAGCCTGGCAGCACGGTGACTCTCCCTTGCTCCTCGCGGTGGCAATCGGCGAAACAGAGGTTCGCCCGCAGCGAGCCAACCCGGAGGTGCTGAAGCACCACTGGTGGAAGTTCTGCGCGCTGCGCCGCGTCTGGGAGATGTCCGCCGATACCCTGGCCGCCGGGCAGGCCCTGCTGCCGATCGCTCCGCCGGTGGCCCAGCGCGCCGGATAGCCGCCGGTGGCCCAGCGCGCCGGATAGCCGCCGGTGGTCCAGCGCGCCGGATAGCCGGGCCTGCCACTAAACTGGACGGGATCCCTTAGCCGCCCACCGTGAGGACAGATAGCCCATGGCCATTTTGAATATCCGCATCATCGGGGACCCTGTGCTGCGCACAGTTGCCGATCCCGTGACGGAATTCGGGCCTGAGTTGGAAAAGCTCGTTGCCGACATGACCGAAACCATGGAGGACGTGGAGGGCGCCGGCCTGGCCGCGCCGCAGGTCGGCATCAGCCAGCGGGTCTTTACCTACCGCATCCGCGGAGTGGAGGGCCATATCATCAATCCTGTCCTGGCGAACAGCGACGACTTCCAGCCCGATGAGGTGGAGGGCTGCCTCTCCATCCCCGGACTGGGGTTCCCGGTCCGGCGGCACCGTACCACCCGCGTCACCGGTGTGGATGTAAAGGGCAACCCGGTGGAACTGGAAGGCGAGGGCATGCTCGCACGGGTCTTCCAGCACGAGACCGACCACCTGGACGGGATTCTCTTTACCGACCGGCTCGAAGGCGAGGACCGCAAGGCGGCCCTGCGCGCCATCCGAAATGCCAACTATGACTCCATCACCGAGCAGACGACGTCGAAACGGTCCAAGACCGTCGGCTCGAGCTTTGGCGGCGCAAGCCACGGACCGGGCTCCTCCTTCGGAACCGGCCAGTGAGAGTCCTCTTCGCGGGAACCCCGGCCGTCGCCGTCCCCTCCCTCGATGCCCTCGTCGCGGCGGGGTTCGACGTCGTCGCCGTGCTCACCCGCCCGGACGCACCGCTGGGACGCAAGCGGATCATGACCCCCTCGCCGGTGGCTGCCCGCGCCGGTGAGCTGGGCATCGAAGTTATCCACGCAGCCAAAGTCGATGCCGCCGTGACGGCCCGGATTGCCGCTGCCGCCCCGGACGTTGCCGCCATCGTTGCCTACGGCGGGCTCATCCCGCGGACGGCCCTCGACCTCCCCCGGCACGGTTGGATCAACCTGCACTTCTCGCTCCTGCCGGCCTGGCGCGGGGCGGCACCGGTGCAACGTGCGCTTATAGCCGGGGACGACATCACCGGGGCCGTGACGTTCCGGCTTGAGGAGGGCCTGGACACCGGGCCGGTGTTCGGCACGCTGACCGAGCCCATCCGGCCCTCCGACACCGCGGGGGAGCTGCTCGAACGCCTGTCGCACAGCGGTGCCGTGCTGCTGGCACAGACACTTTCAGCGGTCGACGCCGGCAGGGCCGCCGCAGTCCCTCAGCAGGGGGACGTCAGCCTGGCCCCCAAGCTGAGGCTCGAGGACGGGCGGCTCGACTGGCAGCAACCGGCGCTCGCGCTTGGACGCCGGTCCCGCGGAGTCACCCCGGAACCGGGCGCGTGGACAACCCTGGCCGGGCAGCGGGTCAAGCTTGAACCCGTGCTGCCGCGGCCCGGTGCCACAGTCCTGCCTCCGGGACAGCTGGCGCTTGACGGCAAGGCAGTCCTGGTCGGCACCGGCTCGCACCCGGTTGAACTGACCCGGGTGCAGCCCGCGGGCAAAAAAATGATGACCGCCGCCGACTGGGCGCGCGGACAGGCAACACTGGAAAGCGTGGTCTTCGAATGAGCGAATCCGGATCGAACGGCAACGGCCGGGGACGGGGCCAGCAGCCCGGCGGCCGGAGTTCCGGCGGCCAAGGCGCGGGCGGACAGTCCGGCCGGGGAGGCCAGGGCGGCCAGGGCTCGGGCGGACAGTCCGGCCGGGGAGGCCAGGGCGGCCAGGGTTCCCGGTCCGGCGTCAGGCGGGATGCCCAGGGCCGTGAACGGAACCGGGGTCCGCGGCGCGGCTACACCGACAACGCGCCATCCCAACGCACCCGGCGCGCTGACCCGGCGCGGCTGGTGGCCTTCGAAGTGCTTCGCGCCGTCGCGGCTGAGGACGCCTACGCCAACCTGGTGCTGCCGGCCCGGATCCGGCATCACGGACTGGACAAGCGCGACGCCGGTTTCGCCACCGAACTCAGTTACGGCGCGCTGCGCGGGCAGGGCACCTATGACGCGATCCTGGCCCGCTGCGTGGACCGCCCGCTGGACCAGTTGGACCCGGCCATCCTCGACGCCCTGCGGCTCGGCGCCCACCAGCTGCTGGCCATGCGGGTCCCCGCCCACGCGGCCCTGGACGAAACGGTGGGCCTGGCCCGCGCCGTGATCGGCGCCGGCCCGTCAGGCCTGATCAACGCCGTCCTCCGCAAGGTCTCCGCACACACCCTCGACGAGTGGCTGGACCTTCTGCTCAGCGACGAACAGGACGAGACCAAGGTGGCTTCGGTCCGCTACGCCCACCCCGAATGGATTGTGCGCGCCTTCCGGCAGTCGCTCGTGGCGCACGGACGGCCGGTGACGGAAATCGATGACCTGCTGGAGGCCGACAATGCCGCTCCGGTGGTGAACCTCGTGGCGCTGCCGGGGCTTGGCAGCCTCGACGAAGCCGTCGAAAACGGCGCCACCGCCGGCGAGCTCGTGGAAGGATCGGCCCTCTCCAGCGGCGGCGACCTTGGCCGGCTCGCGTCGGTACGGGAGGGCAGCACCCGGGTCCAGGACGTCGGTTCCCAACTGGTGGCCCGGGCATTGGCGTCGGTGGACCTTGGTTCCGATGGCGGTTCCGGCGGCGTGCAGCCCGCGTCGGACGGCAGCCGGGGCGAGCGCGCGGAGAAGGACACCAACGACGGCGAACGCTGGCTTGATCTGTGTGCCGGCCCGGGTGGCAAAGCCGCCCTGCTCGCTGCCCTGGCCCGCCAGCACGGCGCCACCCTGCTCGCCAACGAACCGGCGCCACACCGCGCGAAACTGGTCCGGCAGGCGCTGGCCGCCGTCCCGCACGAGGTCTGGCACGTCCGGACCGGGGACGGCCGCGACGTCGGGTCCGAGATGGCGGAAGGGTTTGACCGGGTGCTCGTGGATGTTCCCTGCACCGGCCTGGGGGCGCTGCGCCGCCGCCCGGAGTCCCGCTGGCGGCGGAGCCCCAAGGACCTCGTCGATCTGGGCCCGCTGCAGCGGGACCTGCTGAAATCTGCCCTGGACGCGGTCAAACCCGGCGGCGTAGTCGCCTACGTGACCTGCTCGCCGCACCCGGCCGAGACGACCGCCGTCGTAGCCGATGCGCTGCGCAAACGCGAGGACCTCGAACTGCTCGACGCCGGCGCCGCCCTGGATGCGGTCAGCCTCACCGGCCACCTCGAGGCCGGCCACGAACTCACCGCCCAGCTCTGGCCGCACCGGCACCGGACGGACGCCATGTTCCTGGCGCTCATCCACAAAAAAGCCTGAGCTGCGGGCCATACTGGCACCAGCCACCAGCCACCAGCCACCAGCCACCAGCTAGCCACCAGACCATCCGACCCGCGCAAACGACAAGGACATCCATGGCCCACTGCTGCATCCACCCCAGCATCCTTTCGGCGGACTTCGCGAACCTGCAGTCCGAGCTCCACAAGATCCGGACCGCGGACGCCGTCCATGTTGACGTGATGGACAACCACTTCGTGCCCAACCTCTCGCTCGGTCTCCCGGTGGTCCAGCGGCTGCAGGAAGTCAGCCCGATTCCGCTGGACGCGCACCTGATGATCGAGCACGCGGACCGCTGGGCGCCGGCCTACGCGGACGCCGGGCTGGCGTCGGTGACGTTCCACGCCGAGGCGTCGATCGCGCCGGTCAAACTCGCCCGCGAACTGCGGGCCCGCGGGGCCAAGGCGGGTCTGGCGCTGCGACCCGGCAGCGGGGTGGAGCCGTTCCTGGACATGCTCGGCGAGCTCGACATGATCCTCATCATGACGGTTGAACCGGGCTTCGGCGGCCAGGAATTCCTGGACCTGACGCTGCCCAAGATCCGCCGCGCCCGGGCGGCCATCGACGCGTCCGGCCTGGACATCAAGCTGCAGGTCGACGGCGGCATCACCGAGAAGACCATCTGGCGGGCCGCCGAGGCCGGGGCCGATGTCTTCGTGGCCGGATCCGCGGTCTACGGCGCCGACGATCCCGCCGAGGCCATTGAACGGCTGCGGGCCGCCGGCAGCCGCTGACCGGAACATGACGAACGTTGGCCCGCCCGTCCGCGGGAATAGCCGGGCCGGGCGGCGGGTTGTGGCAGAATAGCAACACACATACGTGCTCCGGGGTCGGTGTAAGTCCGAACCGGCGGTCATAGTCCGCGACCCGCGAGCCGTCAGTTTCCCTCGGGAGCCTGGCGGCGGACGGTTGAACCGGTGGAACTCCGGTACCGACAGTTAAAGTCTGGATGAGAGAAGCACGTACAGCTGTTACCGCAGCGCCCCACGGGTGCTGCGGAATTGCGCTGTCGTATACCCCCGGAGCCATCGCGGTTCTTGAGGGAAGGAACGACACACATGAACCCCTTGCGATGGCTCTACGCCGACTCTGCGGTCCGTCCGGACCGGGCGGGCGGCAAATGAGCGTTCAGCAACCGGCCCCAGCGCCGCAGGACAGGCAGGACCAGGACACCCACCCGGACAAGCCGGGCCGACAGCAGCAAAGCCTCACAGCCGCTGCCGGTTTCAGCCCCGCCGAGCGGACCGCCATGGACGCCGCGCTCGAGGCGGCAGCCCGCGGCCCGCGGGGCGCGAACCCGCTGGTCGGCGCCGTCGTCATCGGCAGCGACGGCACCCCGCTGGTGACCGGGTACCACCGCGGCGCCGGCACGCCGCACGCGGAAGCCGATGCCATCTCGCAGGCAAAGGCGGCCGGCGCGGACCTCAGGGGCACCACCATGGTCGTCACGCTCGAGCCGTGCAACCACTGCGGCCGCACCGGGCCCTGCGCGCAGGCGATCATCGGCGCCGGCATCACGGACGTGGTCTACGCCGTCGACGACCCGCACGACCCGGCCGCCGGGGGAGCGGCAACCCTCCGGGCCGCCGGCGTCCGGGTCCGTTCCGGACTTGGCGCCGTCCCCGCCCTGGACCTTAACCGGCGCTGGTTCGACGCCGTCGCCGGCAAACGCCCATTCGTCACCCTGCACATCGCCCAGACCCTGGACAGCCGGATCGCCGCCAGCGACGGCACCAGCCAATGGATCTCCAGCCCCGAGTCGCTCGCCGACAACCACGCCCTGCGCGGCCGGATCGACGCGATCCTGGTCGGCACACAGACGGTCCGGGTCGACAACCCGCGGCTGACGGCCCGGACTCCGGACGGCGCGCCGGCCGACAAGCAGCCATTGCGCGCCGTGATGGGCCTGCGCGGCATCCCCGAGGGCGCCGCGGTCAACGGCAACGACGGCAAAGTGCTGCACCTGCCGACCCGTGAGCCGCGCGAGGCCCTGGACCAGCTGTTCGACGCCGGGGTCCGGCACCTGATGGTGGAAGGCGGCTCACGGATCCTGAGCGCTTTCCTCGCAGCGGGCTTCGTCGATGAGCTGATCATCTACCTGGCCCCGACGCTGCTCGGCTCCGGAACGCCCGCCCTGGAGGACCTGGGGATCGGCACCCTCGCCGACGCCCAGCACTGGGACTGGGACCACGCATCCGGCGGCGCGGTGCGGACCCTGGGCCGGGACCTGCGCCTGCATTTGCGCCCCGCCATTGACACTTCATCCGATTCCACCCCGCGCAACGACGCGGACACCGCCGCAGGAGGCTACTGATGTTTACCGGAATTATCGCCGAGCAGGGAAAGGTGCTGTCCGTCGAGCGTGACGGTGACATTAGCGCCACGCTGCGCCTGCACGCGCCGACCAGCGCTGCCGGACTGGCCCACGGCGGCTCGATCGCCGTCAACGGCGTGTGCCTGACCGCCACCGACATCGAGGGCACGGACTTCAGTGTCGACGTGATGGGCGAGACCCTCGTCCGCAGCACCATCGGCGGCCTGGCCGCGGGCGACCCGGTCAACCTGGAGCGCTGCCTTCCGGCCGGCGGCCGGCTGGACGGCCACGTCGTGCAGGGGCACGTCGACGGCGTCGGCGGCCTGCTGGAGCGCGAGGCACTGGGCAACTGGGACCGGCTGCGCTTCAGCGTGCCGGGCGCACTGGCCCGCTACATTGCCGAGAAAGGCTCCATCGCCGTCGACGGCGTCTCCCTGACCGTCACGGCCGTGAGCCCGGCAGCCGAGCCGGCACCCTGGTTTGAAGTCGGGCTGATCCCCACCACGCTGGCCGAAACCGGCCTCGGCGCCAAGGAAATCGGCGCCCCGGTCAACCTCGAGGTGGACGTCCTGGCCAAGTACACCGAGCGGCTGCTCGCCTTTGCCCCCGCAGCGCATAGCCAGGCGGCCGCATCATGAGCCGGCTGCGCGACCCGCAGGGCCTCGCCGTGGACGACAAGGCGGTCCTGGACCCAATCGAGGACGCCATCCGCGCCATGGCCGCCGGCCGGCCGGTCCTGGTGGTGGACAACGAGGACCGGGAGAACGAAGGCGACATCATCTTCGCCGCGCAGCACGCCACCCCGGCGCTGATGGGCTGGACAATCCGCTACAGTTCGGGCGTGATTTGCGTACCGCTGACCGGCGAACGGGCCGACGCCCTGGCCCTGCCGCCGATGGTGGCCATCAACCAGGACTCCAAGGGCACCGCGTACACCGTCTCGTGCGACGCCGCGGCGGGCGTAAGCACCGGCATTTCGGCCACCGACCGGGCCCTGACGGCCCGGATCCTGGCCGATCAGGCCAGCCAGCCGGGCTCCCTGACCCGGCCCGGGCATGTTTTTCCGCTCCGCGCCGTTAAGGGGGGTGTGCGGGAGCGTCCCGGCCACACCGAGGCAGCCGTCGAACTGTGCCGGCTGGCCGGGCTCGAACCCGTGGGTGTGATCGCAGAAGTGGTGCACGACGACGGAGAAATGATGCGGTTGGAAGGACTTCGCGGCTTCGCGGCCGAACATGGCTGCCCGCTGGTCTCGATTGCCGACCTGGTGGCGTACCTTGAAGCCGGCAACACCGGCAGCCGTCCGGCGGAAACGCCTGAGACCCTGGATTGAGGAGAAACAATGACGACTTCTGAAGCGCAGCCGGCGACCCCGGCGCACCGGCCGCATCCGGTCACCGGCGGACCGATCGTCCAGCTGCCCACCGCCTACGGAGACTTCGTGGCCCAGGCCTGGACCGACCTGGAGAGCGGCGCCGAACACCTCGCCGTCAGCTCCCCGCTGCCGGCCACGGACGGCCAGGCACCCTTGGTCCGGCTGCACTCCGAATGCCTCACCGGTGACGTCTTCGGCTCCTACCGCTGCGACTGCGGGGAACAGTTGGCCTACGCCCTGGAAATGATCCAGGAATACGGCGGCACCCTGCTGTATCTGCGCGGCCAGGAAGGCCGCGGCATCGGCCTGGCCAACAAGATCAAGGCGTACGCCCTGCAGGAAGCGGGCTTTGACACGGTCGAGGCCAATGAGCAGCTCGGCCTGCCCGTGGACGCGCGCAGCTACGACGCCGCGGCGCAGATCCTCGCCGAGCTGGGACTGCACGAAATCCGCCTGCTGAGCAACAACCCGGACAAGCAGGACCGGCTGGCCCAGGCCGGGGTTACGGTCGTCGAGATGGTCCCCACCGAGGTGCCGTCCCGTGAGCAGAACCTCCGCTACCTGCAGACGAAAAAAGAGCGGATGGACCACCGGCTGGTCCTGGACATGGAACCCGCAACCCCGGCCCCGGGGGCGCTCGGTTTCGAGCGCGACCAGGGCTAAGACCCTTCCCTGTACTTCCACCCCACCCCTGACAGCATAGGAATTCTTATGAGCGGCCACGGCGCACCCCAGATCGACCTGACCACCTTCCAGCCCGAGGCGACCTCGCAGCTCAAGCTCGCCATTGTGGCCGCGAGCTGGCACACGCAGATCATGGACGGCCTGCTCGACGGCGCGCTTCGTGCCGCCAAGGACGCCGGGATCGCGGAACCCACCGTGCTGCGCGTCCCCGGCACCTTCGAGCTGCCGGTCGCGGCTGCCCGGCTGGCGCCGCACTTCGACGCCGTCGTGGCGCTCGGCGTCGTTATCCGCGGCGGCACCCCGCATTTCGAGTACGTCTGCGAGGCCGCCACCCTGGGCCTGACCGAGGTCAGCGTCCGCACCGGCGTGCCGGTGGGCTTCGGCGTGCTGACCTGCGACACCGAGCAGCAGGGCATCGACCGCGCCGGCCTCCCGGGTTCCACCGAGGACAAGGGCCACGAGGCCGTCACCGCCGCCCTGGCCGCCGCCGTGACGCTCAAGCAGTACTCCTGAGCTGTGTATTCGCTCACATCCCGGCCGTCATGCTAGGGCCCGGCAGGCATGCTCCGGCCATGAACAAGTAGGCTGGAGGGCGTGAAGAATTTCGAGTCGCTGTTCGCAGAACTGAGTGAGAAGGCAGCCAGCCGTCCGGAGGGCTCCCGCACCGTCGCCGAACTGGAGTCCGGGGTCCACGGCATCGGCAAGAAAGTCGTGGAGGAAGCGGCCGAGGTCTGGATGGCTGCCGAGTACGAATCCGATGAGGCCGCTGCAGAAGAAATCTCGCAGCTGCTCTATCACCTGCAGGTTCTGATGCTCGCCAAAGGACTCAGCCTGGAAGACGTCTACAAGCATCTCTAGCCGCGCCGCGCCTCCCGGTGGACTTCCATCCGCCGGGACAGCGCACCGCGTGGCCCGTTATGCCTGCACCCGATGATTTCCTGACCAGAAAGAACTTCCCATGCTGAGAGTTGCCGTCCCGAACAAGGGGTCCCTGTCCGAAGCCGCCTCCGCCATGCTCGCCGAGGCGGGCTACCGCCAGCGCCGCGACAGCCGCGAGCTGGTTATGGTGGACCCGGACAACGACATCGAATTCTTCTTCCTCCGCCCGCGCGACATTGCCGTGTACGTCGGCCAGGGCACCCTCGACGTCGGTATCACCGGCCGCGATCTGCTGCTCGACGCCGAGGTGGAGGCCGAAGAGCTGCTGCCGCTGGGCTTCGCCGCCTCCACGTTCCGGTTCGCCGGACCGGTCGGGGACTTCTCCGCTATCGACCAGCTTGAGGGCAAGCGGCTGGCCACCAGCTACGACGGCCTGCTCCGCGGCTACCTCGCCCAGCGCGGCATCAACGCCAAGGTGGTGCGGCTCGACGGCGCCGTCGAATCCTCCGTACGGCTCGGCGTCGCGGACGCCATCGCCGACGTCGTCGAAACCGGCACGACGCTCAAGGCAGCCGGGATGGAGATCTTCGGCGAGCCCATCCTGCACTCCGAATCGGTCCTGATCGGCCGTAAGGGCGAGCAGAACCCGGCCACCGACGTCCTGATCCGCCGGCTGCAGGGCGTCCTGGTGGCCCGCCAGTACGTGCTGATGGACTACGACATCCGCAAGGAACTCGTCGAGAAGGCCGCCGCGCTGACGCCGGGGCTGGAATCGCCCACCGTCTCGCCGCTGCGCGATTCGGAATGGGTGGCCGTCCGCTCCATGGTGCCCAAGAAGGATACCAACCGGATCATGGACGAACTCTACGACCTGGGGGCCCGCGCCATCCTGGTCAGCAGCATCCACGCCTGCCGGATCTAGCGGGCTCGTCCGTGAAGCCCTCATCCGTGAGTCCGTCATCTGTAGGCACAGCCCAGGAGCAGCCATGTCAGTAGCCGTCCGTGTTATTCCGTGCCTGGACGTCGATGCCGGCCGGGTGGTCAAGGGCATCAACTTCGAAGGCCTGCGCGACGCCGGCGACCCGGTGGAGCTCGCGCACCGCTATGACAACGGCGGCGCCGACGAGCTGACGTTCCTGGACGTGACCGCGTCCTCCGGCAACCGTGAGACCACCTTCGACGTCGTTCGGCGCACCGCCGAGGAAGTCTTCATTCCGCTGACTGTCGGCGGCGGCGTCCGCGGCGTGGCCGAGGTGGACAAGCTGCTGCGTTACGGCGCGGACAAGGCCGCCATCAACACCGCCGCCGTTGCCCGGCCGGACGTCATCGACGAGATCACCCGGCACTTCGGTTCCCAGGTGCTGGTGTTGTCCCTCGATGCCCGCCGCACCCGCCCCGGCTCGCAGCCGACCCCGTCGGGCTTCGAGGTCACCACGCACGGCGGCCGCCAGGGCACCGGCATCGACGCCCTCGCCTGGGCCCGCGAAGCCGCCGACCGCGGCGTCGGCGAGATCCTGCTCAATTCGATCGACGCCGACGGCACCAAGGACGGCTTCGATTTGGAGCTCATCCGGTTGGCCCGAGCCGCCGTCAAAGTACCGCTGATCGCCTCTGGCGGCGCCGGGAAGCCCGAACACTTCCCGCCGGCCGTGGCAGCCGGCGCAGACGCCGTGCTGGCCGCCTCGGTCTTCCACTTCGGCCCGCTGGACATGATCGCCCAGGTCAAAGCCGCGATCCGCGAGGCCGGCTTCGAAGTCCGCTGACCTGCCTAAAGCAACGCGGGGTCACTCAGCGCCCATCCCGAAGGGGAATATGGGCGCGAAGTGACCCCGCGTTGCTTTGGCTGGCGGGTCTGGGGGTGGGGGAGTGCGGCTAGAGTCCGACTTCGGCGGACTGCAGCAGTGCGACGGCGTCCGGCTGGCCCTCGAAGGTGACCAGCGCGTGACGGGTCCGGCCGTGGGCGTGCATAAGGAGTTCGCCGGGTTCGCCCACGATGGCGACCGAGACGGGGGCGCGCTTGGCCACGTGCCGGGGACCGGAGGGCCGTACCAGCACAATGCCCAGATCAACGCCGCGGTAGAGGATGGCGGCGCGCTTGACCAGCTCGTCCCAGAGTGCGTCGGAGTAGGCCTCATCCAGGGCCCTGGGCGCCCAGCGGTCCACCGCCCGGCGCACGTCCTCGGTGTGGACGAAATATTCGATCAGGTTCGAGCTCTCGTCCAGCGCCTTGATCCGCATGGGGGAGAGGGCCGGCGGCCCGGCGCGGAATGTGTTGACCAGCCGCGCGTAGGCATCAGGGGTCCGGATCTTGGCGGCGAGCTCGGCCGTGGCCTCGTCCGAGGCCTTGGACAGCCGTTTGATCAACAGCCCCAGTCCAACCCGGGCCTTGCGCTCCCGGAGGTACAGATGGGCAGCTAGATCCCGGGTCTGCCAGCCCTTGCAGAGCGTGGGGGAGTCAGGACCGGCCGCCAGCAGGGTTTCGGCCAGAACTTCTCGGGACGGATCGACGAAATGCATCACTTGTGAAACTAGCACGAGACGCCGGTCCGTGCGCACAGGAGGCGCCGTGGTTTTGGTCGCGGCGGCCTTTTGGCGCGCATTGGCGCGCATGTGACGCCCGGGGCCTTAGGCAGCGGGCGGCCCCCGGCTTTGAGGCACTAGACTTAAGGCGATGTCTGAGCAGCCCGCCCCCGCCCCCGAACCCGCCGCAAGCCCGCTTCCGGCGGACCTCGCATCCACCCTTAAGCGGGACAGCGCAGGCCTGGTCGCCGCGGTTGTCCAGCAATACGACACCAACGAGGTGCTGATGCTGGGCTGGATGGACGACGAGGCGCTGCACCGCACCATGACCAGCGGCCGGGTGACTTTTTACTCCCGCTCCCGGCAGGAATACTGGCGCAAGGGCGACACGTCCGGCCACGTGCAGTGGGTGAAGTCCCTCGCGATCGACTGCGACGGCGACGCCCTTCTGGTCCGCGTCGACCAGGTCGGCGCCGCCTGCCACACGGGCACCCGGACCTGCTTCGACGGCCGCGCACTGGACGCCGTCGTCGGCCACGCCGACTGACCCGCGACGCACTTCCCGCGCCGCACGACGCCGGCGGTGACACCCCGGCCAACCCAGCAGCTTCAGACCAAGAGAACAGGCGGACCAACGCAGCCATGCAGGACCTTGGAATCATCAGCCCCAGCCTGGAGGAGTTCCGGGAACTCGCCGGCCACAGCCGTGTCATCCCGGTCCGGCTGAAGGTGTTGGCGGACGCCGAAACGCCGATCGGGCTGTACCGCAAACTCGCCCAGGGCCAGCCGGGGACCTTCCTGCTGGAGTCCGCCGCGGTGGGCGGCGCCTGGTCCCGCTACTCGTTTATCGGCGCACGGTCCCGCGCCACCCTGACCACCAGGGACGGGCAGGCGCACTGGCTGGGTGAGCCGCCCGTCGGGGTGCCGCTGGAAGGCAGCCCGGTCGACGCCGTCCGGGACACCCTCCGCGCCCTGCACACCGAACGCTTCGAGGGCCTGCCGCCCTTCACCTCCGGCCTGGTGGGCTTTTTGGGCTGGGAATCCGTGCGGCACTGGGAAAAGCTCACCAGCCCGCCGGAGGATGACCTGCAGCTGCCGGAAATGGCCCTGAACCTCGTGACGGACATGGCCGTGCACGACAACATGGACGGCACCGTGCTGTTGATCGCCAACGCGATCAACTTCGACAACAGCTCGGAGCGTGTTGACGAGGCCTGGCACGACGCCGTCGCCCGGGTGAAGGAGCTGCTGGAGAAGATCAGCGCCCCCACCCGGCAGCCCGTCTCGGTGCTCCAGCCGGCTGCCCTCGACTTCGCCGCCAGCGTGCAGGAACGCTGGGACGAGAACGATTACCTCGCCGCCCTGGACCGCGGCAAGGAGGCCATCGTGGACGGCGAGGTTTTCCAGGTGGTGATTTCCCGGCGCTTCGAAATGGAATGCGGAGCCGACCCATTGGACGTCTACCGGGTACTGCGGAACACCAACCCCAGCCCATACATGTACATTTTCAGCCTGGAAGACGCCGCCGGGCGGCAGTATTCAATTGTGGGATCGTCCCCGGAAGCCCTCGTGACCGTCACCGGCGAGGAAGTCATCACGCACCCGATCGCCGGCTCCCGGCCGCGCGGCAAGACCCTCGAGGCCGACAAAGCCCTCGCCGAGGAACTGCTCGCCGACGAGAAGGAACGCGCCGAACACTTGATGCTCGTGGACCTCTCCCGCAACGACCTGTCCAAGGTCTGCGTCGCCGGGAGCGTGGACGTGACACAGTTCATGGAGGTGGAGCGTTTCAGCCACATCATGCACCTGGTCTCCACGGTGGTCGGCAAACTCGCGCCGACCGCCACCGCCTACGACGTGCTGAAAGCCACCTTCCCGGCCGGCACGCTCTCCGGGGCGCCTAAACCCCGCGCACTGCGGCTCCTGGACGAGCTGGAACCGCACCGCCGCGGGATCTACGGCGGCGTCGTCGGATACCTGGACTTCGCCGGCGACATGGACATGGCCATCGCCATCCGTTCCGCGCTGCTGCGCGAGGGCCGCGCCTATGTGCAGGCCGGCGGCGGGATCGTGGCCGACTCCGTCAACGCCACCGAAGCGATCGAAACCATCAACAAGGCCGCCGCGCCGATGCGGGCAGTGCACACGGCCCAGTCGCTGCGCAACATCACCGCCGAAGCGGTGCCAGGCACCGGAACGGAGCAGCCATGAGCGGCGGCGCAGGCACGATCAAGAGCACCAGCCCGGCCGTCCCGCGCTGGGCCCGGAAATCCACCCTGGTCCTGGTGGTCGCGGCGCTAGCACTGGCGGTCTTCGGCACCACCACCCAGACCTGGCTGACGGTGCAACTGGACCCCAGCCAGCTCGGCCAGGGCGCCGGCGGGCAGGACGGGCTCCAGGTCCAGGGCAGCAAGGCCGCCACGGCGGTGACGGCGCTGGCCCTCGTGGCCCTCGCCGGCGGGCTGGCCGCATCGATCGCCGGGCGGATTGCCCGCTGGGTCATCACCGCGATCCTGCTGCTCGCGGCGGCCGGAATCATCGCGGCGGCCGCGACCGTGCTGGCCGACCCGCTGGCCGCCGCGCAGGGCTCCATCGCGGCCGCCACCGGCATCAGCGGCAGCGACGTGCAGGTCGGACTGACCCCCTTCCCGGTCCTGGCCGTCGCCGCGGGCTCACTGCTGGGGCTCAGCGCCCTCGCGATCGTTCCCGCGGGACGCTTTTGGAAGAGCCGGACCAGGTACGACGCCGCAGCCACCCCGGGTGCCCCGGGCACCGTCGCCCCGGCCGATGAGATCGACAGCTGGGACCGGCTCTCGCGCGGCGACGACCCCACCTAACCCGGTGCCGCGGCCACGCCCGGCAGTACTGCCGGCAACGCGCCCGGCAGCAGGCCCGGCAACGCGCCCGGCGACCCGGCCAACAGCGCTGTCAATAAATGGCAGAATGTAAGCAGTATTGATCCTGAGGAGATTTCCATGAGCAACGCCCACGTTTCTGCACCCCAGCCCGCCGCCGGCACCGGCGTCTACGACGGCGTCGACCACAGCGAGCCGACCGGCCACGGCAACAGCCCGGCCGCCTGGACCACCGTCATCATCATGCTGGTCGGTGCCCTCATCGCAGCCATCGCCTTCGTCATCGCCAACACGCCGATCTTCATCGCAGGTGCGGCCGTTATGCTGATCGGCCTCCTGGTGGGCTTTGGCATGCGCAAAGCCGGTTACGGCGTCGGCGGCAGCAAGCTGAAGAACTCCGGCCACTGAGAGTGACTGTTCTCGATGACATCAATGCCGGTGTCAGGGAGGATATGGAGGCTCGCCGGCGGCTCGTTACGCTCGCAGAACTAAAGGAGCGCGCCGCCTCGGCCGCCCCGGCCCGTGACGCCTGGGCAGCCCTGGGCGGTCCGTCCGCCCGGAACCAGCTGAAGGTGATCGCCGAAATCAAGCGGCGCAGCCCCTCCAAGGGCGACCTCGCCAGCATCGCTGACCCCGCCTCGCTCGCCGCGCAGTACGCCGACGGCGGCGCGGCGGTCATCAGCGTCCTCACCGAGCAGCGGCGCTTCAACGGCTCCCTCGCCGACCTCGACGCTGTCCGGGCGGCCGTGGATATCCCGCTGCTGCGCAAGGATTTTATGGTCGACGAGTACCAGATCTGGGAGGCCCGTGCCCACGGCGCCGACCTGATCCTGCTGATCGTCGCCTCGCTGACCGACGCGCAACTGCGTGAGTACAGCGCGCTCAGCCGCGAACTGGGCATGAACGTTCTTGTCGAGACGCACACCCCGGAGGAAGTCGAACGCGCCGTGGCCGCCGGGGCCAGAATCATCGGCGTCAACGTCCGCAACCTCAAGACGCTCGACGTCGACCGTTCCCTCTTCGCCGGCCTCGCCGCCGGTATTCCCGAAGAGGCGCTGGTGGTCGGCGAATCCGGGGTGCGCGGCGTCGACGACGTCCGGCACTACGCCGCCAATGGCGCCAACGCCGTGCTGGTCGGCGAGGCGCTGGTCAGCGACGCGACCCCGCGGGAGCGGATCGCCGAGTTCATGGCCGCCGGAGCCGAAGAAATCGCCGCACGTTCCTGACCCGCGGACGGCCGGGCAACCGCCCGGACCCCGCGGCGGTTCCGTGCGGCACCGAAGACCTAGTTAGCAGTGGAACAGGATGGTGAGACTGATGGTCGATGCGCCAACAGCCGGCTCAGACGAAAGCCCCGTGGATGCGTTCCTTGAGGGCAGCCGACCGGACGAAGACGGGCCGCAGGGTACCCCCTCGCTGCGGCACGCCCCGGGACCCTACTTCGGTTCCTACGGCGGCCGCTGGATGCCGGAGTCCCTCATCGCCGCCCTGGACGAGCTTGAGGACACCTTCGACAAGGCCAAAGCTGACCCCGAGTTCACCGCCCAGATCGCGGAGCTGAACAAGAACTACTCCGGCCGCCCCTCGCTGCTCACCGAGGCGAAGCGCTTCGCCGAACACGCCGGGGGGGTGCGGATTTTCCTCAAGCGCGAGGACCTGAACCACACCGGCTCGCACAAGATCAACAACGTGCTCGGCCAGGCCCTGCTCGCCAAGCGCATGGGCAAGACCCGTGTCATCGCCGAAACCGGCGCCGGCCAGCACGGCGTCGCCAGCGCCACCGCCGCAGCCCTGCTGGGCCTGGAATGCGTGGTCTACATGGGCGCCGAGGACTGCCGCCGGCAGGCCCTGAACGTGGCCCGGATGGAGCTCCTCGGAGCCACCGTCATCCCGGTCACCAACGGTTCCCAGACGCTCAAGGACGCCATCAACGAGGCCCTCCGCGACTGGGTCGCCAACGTGGACAACACCCACTACCTGCTCGGTACCGCCGCCGGCGCGCACCCCTTCCCGGCCATGGTCCGCTACTTCCACGAGGTCATCGGCGAGGAAGCCCGCGCCCAGATCCTGGACCAGACAGGCCGGCTGCCCGACGCCGTCTGCGCCTGCATCGGCGGCGGCTCCAACGCCATTGGTATTTTCCACGGCTTCCTGGACGATCCCTCGGTCAAAATTTACGGCTTCGAGGCCGGCGGCGACGGCGTGGAAACCGGACGCCACGCTGCCACCATCACCCTCGGCAAGCCCGGCGTGCTGCATGGCGCCCGCTCCTACCTCATGCAGGACGACGACGGCCAGACCATCGAGTCGCACTCGATCTCCGCCGGCCTGGACTACCCCGGCGTGGGCCCCGAGCACTCCTACCTGGCGGACATCGGCCGGGTCAGCTACGAGCCCATCACCGACAGTGAGGCCATGGAGGCGTTCCGCCTGCTCTGCCGCACCGAGGGCATCATCCCGGCCATCGAGTCCGCCCACGCCCTGGCCGGAGCCATGAAGATCGGCCAGCGGATGGCCGCCGAAGCCGGCCCCGACGGCGACGTCTCGGAGAAGATCGTGCTCGTCAACCTTTCCGGCCGCGGCGACAAGGACGTGGCCACCGCCGCGGAATGGTTCGACCTGCTGGACAAGGACACACCCGAGCACGAGATCGCCCAGGAGGGGGAGCAGCTGTGAACCACATCGACGCCGCCGCCGCCGGCGGCACGGACAACCGGCCCGCCGCGAGCAAGTCCGCCGCCGCCATCGACCGGGCCAGGGCCCAGGGCCGGGCGGCCCTGATTGGCTACCTGCCCGCGGGCTACCCGAGCGTCGAGGACACCATCGCCGCCGGCATCGCCCTGGCCGAAAACGGGGCCGACCTGATCGAGATCGGCATTCCGTACTCGGACCCGGTGATGGACGGCCAGGTCATCCAGGCCGCCACCACGCAGGCCCTTGCCCAGGGTTTCCACGTCGGCCAGGTCTTCGACGTCGTGCGCGGCATCACGAGCAAGACCGACGCCGCCGTGCTGGTCATGACCTACTGGAACCCCGTGGTCCGGATGGGTGTGGACGAGTTCTCCCGCCACCTCGCCGAGGCCGGGGGAGCCGGGCTGATCACCCCGGACCTGATCCCGGACGAGGCTGCTGAATGGATGGCCGCCTCGGACAAGTACGGCCTGGACCGGGTCTTCCTCGTCGCGCCGTCGTCGTCGCCGGAACGGATGAAGCGGACCGTGGAGGCGAGCCGCGGCTTCGTCTACGCCGTTTCGATCATGGGCGTCACCGGGGCCCGCACCTCGGTCAGCTCCGCCGCCCGGGACGTCGTCGCGGCCGCCCGCGCCGCCGGGGCCGGGCGCGTCTGCGTCGGCCTGGGCGTCTCCAACGCCGGCCACGTCCGCGAAATCGCCGCCTACGCCGACGGCGTTATCGTCGGGACCGCCCTCGTCGCGGCGATCGGTGAGGGCGGCGTCGATGCGGTAGCGTCCTTGACGAAAGAGCTCAGCACCGGTCTCAGCAAGGAAGAAGCGTAAGCAATGCAGTCAATCCTCCACGCGGCAGCGATGGTTCCCGCGAGCATTCCGAGCCCGGACTGGTCCGGCTTCGACATCCCGCTGCCCTGGGGGTCCCTGCGCATCCACGCCTACGCGCTGTGCATTCTGGCCGGCATCATCGCCGGCCTCTGGCTTACCTCGGTGCGCTGGGCCCGCCGCGGCGCCCCTGAGGGCAGCGTCTGGGATATTGCCATCTGGGCAATTCCGTTCGGCATCATCGGCGGCCGGCTTTACCACGTGGTGTCCTCACCCGACGCCTACTTCGGTCCGGGCTTCGACGGCACCGGGGACCTGTCGCTGATCCCGCAGATCCAGCGCGGCGGCCTCGGCATCTGGGGCGCTGTGGTGCTTGGCGCCGTGGGCGCCTGGATCGGCTGCCGCCGCGCCGGCGTGAAACTCAGCGCCTTCATGGACGCCGCGGCCCCCGGGCTGCTGCTGGCCCAGGCGATCGGCCGCTGGGGCAACTACTTCAACCAGGAACTTTTCGGCGGCCCCACCACCCTGCCCTGGGGCCTGCAGGTCGACGCCGACAACCCCAACTTCCCGGCCGGGATGCCGGCTGACACGCTGTTCCACCCCACGTTCCTCTACGAATCCCTGTGGAGCCTCGTGGGCGTGGTGGTGTTGTTGGCCCTGGACAAAAAGTTCAACTTCCGCCGCAGCCGCCTGTTCTGGCTCTACGCGATCTACTACACGCTGGGCCGTGTCTGGATCGAAGCGATGCGGATCGATGATGCCGAACAGATCAGCCTCTTCGGCATCACGACCCGGCTCAACGTCTGGACCAGCATCTTTGTGCTCGTTGCCGCGGTGGTGGTCTTTGTGGTCCTGGGCCTGCGTAAGCGCGAGGTGCCGGACACCCCGTACCTGCCGGGCCGGGAACCGGAGGCCCCGGCGGCCGACGCCGGGGTCGCGGCGCGCGACGGCGAAGCCGTGGGCGACGGCGGCGGCACCGCTCCCGGGACGGCCGGCGCAGACAAGCCGGACGCAGACGAGACCGCCGCCGCCGACGGGGTTCACCGCGAAGCCGCGGACGACGCCGACCCGGGGCCCGCTCCTGCCCGCCATTCGGACTCCGCTGTCTCAAATAGTGAATCGCGTGCTAATCTGCCGGAGAACCAGGGCGGTCCGGACCGCGCATCGGCACCCGCCGATGCGGCCGCGGAAACCGCCGGCGGCACCAAGCCCGCCACCGGGGAACCGGCAGCCGGAGTATCCGGCGGCCGCGCCACCGGAACCGCGCCGGAAGCTGAACCCACCAAGTAGTTCAGCACCGGCAACCGGGCTGCGGGGCGACCGCCTGCTGGGCCCGGGACCACAACGTCGTGGCGACAGGGTTTGCATGGGACGGCAGGCAGCAGACAGCTGCGCGCCATGCAAGCCCGGGCCGGCGGCCCGCGTAACTGTTCGTACAGCAAGCGGCGCTGGCCTACAATTCGAGTAGGAAAAACACGTTGTTGTGCCCGTCACACCGGCGCACCGATACGGGCCAATGTTGTCCCTCCCATACGCACGATCAGGAGGAAGGACGTCTCCCATGACCCAAACTCTGCACAGCCCCAGCTGGTCCGGTCCGGATCAGCCCGCGACGGCTGTCTCACCGTTCAAGCGTTTCGCGGCACTGCCCGACGCTGCCGGACTCTACAACCCGGAGCAGGAGAAGGACGCCTGCGGACTGGCCATCATCGCCACCCTGCGCGGCGAGCCGGGCTACGACATCGTGGACGCTGCCCTGACCGCCTTGCGCAACCTCGAGCACCGCGGTGCCGTCGGCGCCGACGAGGGAACCGGCGACGGCGCGGGCCTCCTCATGCAGGTCCCGGATGAATTCTTCCGCGCCGTCACCGACTTCGAACTGCCCGCCGCCGGCCAGTACGTGGTGGGCACCGCTTTCCTGCCCGCCGAACAGCGCGAATCCGACGCCGCCAAGGCCGGCATCGAAGCCCTCGCCGCCGACGAAGGCCTCACCGTCCTGGGCTGGCGCGAAGTTCCGATCGTGGCCGACCTTGTCGGAGCCATGGCCCGGGCCTGCATGCCGTACTTCGCCCAACCGTTCTTCGCCTCCGGCACCGGGGAAACGCTGACCCGCAACGAACTGGACTCCCGGGCCTGGCGGATCCGCAAGCGCGCGCAGAACAAGTTCGGCGTCTACTTCCCCTCGCTGTCCTCACGGACCATCGTCTACAAGGGCATGCTCACCACCGCGCAGCTGGAGCCGTTCTACCCGGACCTCTCGGACACGCGCTTCAAGACGAAGCTCGCGATCGTCCACTCGCGCTTCTCCACCAACACCTTCCCGTCCTGGCCGCTGGCCCAGCCGTTCCGCACCATCGCCCACAACGGCGAGATCAACACGGTCAAGGGAAACCGGAACTGGATGCGCGCCCGCCAGTCGCAGCTGGCCAACCCGCTGCTGGGGGACAGCCCCGAAGAGCTCTACCCGATCTGCACGCCGGGCGCCTCCGACTCGGCCTCCTTCGACGAGGTCGCCGAACTGCTCTGGCTCTCCGGCCGGCCCATCACGCACTCGATCATGATGATGATCCCCGAGGCCTGGGAAAACCACGCCACCATGGACCCGGCCCGGCGCGCGTTCTACGAATACCACTCGATGCTGATGGAACCGTGGGACGGGCCCGCCGCCGTGTCCTTCACCGACGGCAACCTCGTCGGCGCCACCCTGGACCGCAACGGGCTGCGCCCCGGCCGGTACTGGATCACCGAGGACGGCCTCGTCGTGTTCGCCTCCGAGGTCGGCGTGATCGACGTCGAACCCGCCAAGGTGGTCAAGAAGGGCCGCGTCTCGCCCGGCAAGATGTTCCTCGTCGACACCGAGGCCGGCCGGATCATCGATGACGCCGAGGTCAAGGCCGAGGTGGCTGCGGCCAACCCCTGGGCAGAGTGGGTCAAGGACAACCTGATTGACCTGGCGGACCTGCCCGAACGCGAGCACGTGGTGCACACCGCGGCCTCGGTCAACATCCGCCAGCGCACCTTCGGCTACACCACCGAAGAACTGAAGATCCTGCTCGGCCCGATGGCCCGCACCGGCGCCGAACCGCTCGGCGCGATGGGGTCGGACACCCCGGTGGCCGTGCTCTCGAAGCGGCCCCGGCTGCTCTTCGACTACTTCGTGCAGTCGTTCGCGCAGGTCACCAACCCGCCGCTGGACGCCATCCGCGAAGAACTGGTCACCTCGCTCAAGGGCGCCATCGGCCCCAACGGCAACCTCCTGGACGTCAACCGGGTCCGCCAGCCGCAGGTCTCGCTGCCGTTCCCGGTGATCAACAACGACCAGCTGGCCAAGATCGCCAACATTGAGAACGCCGACGGCGACCGGGTCGCCATGAAGGTGCGCGGCCTCTACCGGCCCGACGGCGGCGAAAATGCGCTGCGGGCCCGGCTGACCGAAATCTGCGAGCAGGTCTCCGGCGCCATCAACCGAGGCGTCCAGTACGTGGTGCTCTCCGACCGCGACTCGAACGCCCAGTGGGCGCCGATCCCGTCGCTGCTGCTGGTCAGCGCCGTGCACCACCACCTGCTGCGCAGCGCCAACCGCACCAAAACCGCGCTGGTGGTCGAGGCCGGCGACGTCCGTGAGACGCACCACGTGGCCGTGCTGATCGGCTACGGCGCCTCCGCCGTGAACCCCTACCTGGCGATGGAATCGGTGGAGCAGCTGATCTCCGCCGGCGACGTCACCGGCGTCACCGCCCAGGACGGCGTCTACAACCTGATCAAGGGCCTGGGCAAGGGCGTCCTGAAGATCATGTCCAAGATGGGCATCTCCACGGTCGCCTCCTACACCGGCGCCCAGACCTTCGAAGCGCTCGGCCTGGGCCAGGAACTGGTGGACGAATACTTTGCCGGCACGCACTCCCAGCTGGGCGGCGTCGGCCTTGACGTCATCGCCGCAGAGGTTGCGGCGCGGCACCGGATGGCCTACCCGGAGAGCGGAATCGAACTGCCGCACCAGCCCCTGCTGGGCGGCGGCGAGTACCAGTGGCGCCGGGACGGCGAACCGCACCTGTTCAATCCCGAAACGGTGTTCCGGCTGCAGCACGCCACGCGGGAACGCCGCTACGACATCTTCAAGGCCTACACCCGCGGCGTGGACGACCAGTCGCAGAACCTGATGACCCTGCGCGGGCTGCTGAAGTTCAAGGGCGGACTGCGCCCGGCGGTCCCGCTCGAGGAAGTGGAGCCCGTCTCCAGCATCGTCAAGCGCTTCTCCACCGGCGCGATGAGCTACGGCTCCATCTCGCAGGAGGCCCACGAGACCCTCGCGATCGCGATGAACCGGCTGGGCGGCAAGTCCAACACCGGTGAAGGCGGCGAGGACGTGGACCGGCTGCTGGACCCGACCCGGCGCTCGGCGGTCAAGCAGATCGCCTCGGGCCGGTTCGGCGTGACCAGCCTGTACCTGACCAACGCCGACGACATCCAGATCAAGATGGCGCAAGGCGCCAAGCCTGGCGAGGGCGGCCAGCTGATGGCCCAGAAGGTCTACCCCTGGGTGGCCCGGACCCGGCACTCCACGCCCGGCGTCGGACTCATCTCCCCGCCCCCGCACCACGACATCTACTCGATCGAGGACCTCGCGCAGCTGATCTATGACGCCAAGCGTGCCAACCCCTCGGCCCGGGTACACGTCAAGCTCGTCTCCGAGGTCGGCATCGGCACCGTCGCTGCCGGCGTCACCAAGGCCAAGGCCGACGTCGTGCTGGTCTCCGGCCACGACGGCGGCACCGGCGCCTCGCCGCTGAACTCGCTCAAGCACGCCGGGGTGCCGTGGGAACTCGGCCTCGCCGAGACCCAGCAGACCCTGATGCTCAACGGACTGCGCGACCGTGTGGTCGTGCAGGTGGACGGCCAGCTGAAGACCGGCCGCGACGTTGTCATCGCGGCGCTGCTCGGCGGCGAGGAGTTCGGCTTCGCGACCGCGCCGCTGGTGGTCTCGGGCTGCATCATGATGCGCGTCTGCCACCTGGACACCTGCCCGGTGGGCGTCGCGACGCAGAACCCCGAGCTGCGCTCACGCTTCACCGGCAAGCCCGAATTCGTGGTCAACTTCTTCGAATTCCTCGCCGAGGAAGTCCGGGAAATCCTCGCCGAACTCGGGTTCCGCAGCCTCGAAGAGGCGATCGGCCACGCCGAAATGCTCGACACCCGGGAGGCGATCAGCCACTGGAAGGCCGAGGGGCTGGACCTGGACCCGATCCTGCATGGACTCGAGTTCGACGACGACGCCCCGCTGCGCAACCTCACCGGGCAGAACCACGAGCTGGACAAGCACTTCGACCAGCGCCTGATCGCGATGGCCGCCGAGGCCCTCAGCGACCGCACCCCGGTGAAGATCGCCGTCGACGTGATCAACACGGACCGGTCCGTGGGCACCATGCTCGGCCATGTGGTCACCAAGACGTTCGGCACCGACGTCCTGGCCACGGACACGATCGATATCACTCTGGCCGGCACGGCCGGCCAGTCACTGGGTGCGTTCCTGCCGGCCGGCATCACGCTGCGGATGTTCGGCGACTCCAATGACTACGTCGGCAAGGGGCTTTCCGGCGGCCGCATCATCGTCCGCCCGGACCGCACCAACGTGTTCGCCGCGGAGCGGAACGTGATCGCGGGCAACGTGATCGGCTACGGCGCAACCAGCGGTGAGCTGTTCCTGCGCGGCCAGGTGGGGGAGCGGTTCATGGTCCGCAACTCCGGCGCCACCGCGGTGGTTGAAGGTATCGGCGACCACGGCTGTGAGTACATGACCGGCGGCCAGGCGCTCATTATCGGCCGCACCGGCCGAAACTTCGGCGCCGGCATGTCCGGCGGCACCGCTTTCGTCCTGGACCTGCAGACCGAACGGGTCAACAAGCAGGCCCTCGACGCCGGCGAACTTCAACTGCGCGAGCTCGACGCCGAGGACCGCGACATTGTCCACGGGCTGCTGGTTAAACACCTTGAGGAAACCGAGTCGCAGCACGCGGCCCGGCTGCTCGAGGATTTCGACGACACCGCCGCCCGCATTACCAAGGTGCTGCCGCGCGACTACGCGGCCGTGCTGCAAACCCGTCTTGACGCCATCGAAGAGGGCCTGGACCCCGACGGCGAAGAAGTTTGGTCTCGAATCCTGGAGGTGACCGGTGGCTGATCCACGCGGATTTCTGAAAGTACGACAGCGTGAAACGCAGCCCCGGCGCCCGGTCCCGGTCCGCATCATGGACTGGAAGGAAGTCTACGAAGCCCAGGAAAAGGGTGTCCTGAAGAGCCAGGCCGGCCGCTGCATGGACTGCGGCGTCCCGTTCTGCCACCAGGGCTGCCCGCTGGGCAACCTGATCCCGGAGTGGAACGACCTCATCTGGCGGGACAAGGGCGAGGAAGCGATGGAGCGGCTGCACGCCACCAACAACTTCCCCGAGTTCACCGGCCGGCTCTGCCCGGCACCCGTGCGAGGCGTCCTGTGTGCTGGGCATCAACCAGCCGGCCGTGACCATCAAGCAGGTCGAGGTCTCGATCGTGGACCAGGCCTTCGACAACGGTTGGGTCACCCCGCTGCCGCCGGCCCGGCTCTCCGGCAAGACGGTCGCCGTCGTCGGCTCCGGCCCCGCCGGCCTGGCGGTCGCCCAGCAGCTGACCCGGGTCGGCCACACCGTCGCGGTGTATGAGCGCGACGACAAGATCGGCGGCCTGCTCCGCTACGGCATCCCCGACTTCAAGATGGAAAAAGAGCATGTGGACCGCCGCCTGGACCAGATGAAGGCCGAAGGCACCCGCTTCCGGACCGGCGTCGCGGTCGGCACCGACGTGACCTGGGAGCAGCTGCGCCGGCGCTACGACGCCGTTGTGGTCGCCACCGGCGCCACCGTCCCGCGGGACCTGCCGATCCCGGGCCGGGAGCTCGAGGGTGTGCACTTCGCGATGGATTACCTCGTCCCGGCCAACCGCGTGGTGGCCGGGGAGAGCGTGGACAACCAGATCAACGCCGCCGGCAAGCACGTGGTGATTCTCGGCGGCGGCGACACCGGAGCGGACTGCCTCGGAACCGCGCACCGGCACCAGGCCGCGTCGGTAACCACGCTGGCGATCGGTAAGCAGCCGTCCGCCGAACGCGCCGCGCACCAGCCCTGGCCGACGTTCCCCACCCTGTTCGAGGTGGCCAGCGCGCACGAGGAAGGCGGCGAACGCACCTACCTCGCCTCGACCGTGGAATTCGTCGGCGAGAACGGCAAGCTGACCGGCGTCAAAGTGGCCGAAACCGAATTCGTCGACGGCAAGCGGCTGCCCAAGGCCGGCACCGAGCGGATCATCCCGGCGGACCTGGTCTTCCTGTCCCTGGGCTTCACCGGCGCCGAACCGGCCGGCATCACCGACCAGGTCCATGCCGAGTTCGACGGCCGCGGCAATGTGGCCCGGGACGGCTACTACATGACCAACACCGAAGGGGTCTTCGTCGCCGGCGACGCCGGCCGCGGCCAGTCGCTGATTGTCTGGGCAATCGCCGAGGGCCGGGCCTGCGCCGCCGCGGTGGACAAATTCCTGATGGGCAGCACCGTTCTTCCGGCGCCTGTGGCGCCGACCGACCGCGCGATCGCCGTCCTGTAGTCCGCCCGGGCCCTGTCGGGCCCGGGCCGGACACCGGCCGTTCGTCCCCGCGACAACTTAAAACAACCAAGAGACAACTAGGGTAGGTATATGAGACGCGCTAAAATTGTGGCCACCTTCGGACCGGCGATTGCGAGCTTCGAGAACACGCTCGCCGTGCTGGAAGCCGGGGTCGATGTGGCCCGGATGAACATGAGCCACGGAGACTACTCCGTGCACGACAACACCTACGAGAACGTCCGCAAGGCCGCCGGGCAGCTTGGCAAGGCCGTCGCCATCATGGCCGACCTGCAGGGCCCGAAGATCCGCCTCGGCCGCTTCGTGGACGGACCGCACCTGCTCGCCGTCGGTGACACCTTTACCATCACCACCGAGGACGTCCCGGGCACCAAGGACATTTGCTCCACGACACTCAAGAGCCTCACCGAAGACGTCAACCCGGGCGACGCGCTGCTGATCGACGACGGCAAGGTGGCGCTGCGCGCCATCGACGTCGACGACGTCAAGGTCACCGCGACGGTGACAGTCGGCGGCTACGTGTCCAACAACAAGGGCATCAACCTGCCCGGCGTCGCCGTCAACGTCCCCGCGCTGAGCGAAAAAGACGAGGACGACCTCCGCTGGGCCATGCGCCGCGGCGTGGACATGGTGGCGCTCTCCTTCGTCCGTGACGCCTCGGACATCAAGCGCGTCCACGAAATCATGGACGAAGAGGGCCGCCGCGTGCCGGTGATCGCCAAGATCGAGAAGCCGCAGGCCGTGGAGCAGCTGCCCGAAATCATCGACGCCTTCGACGCCATCATGGTGGCCCGCGGCGACCTCGGTGTGGAGCTTCCGCTCGAGGAAGTGCCGATCGTGCAGAAGCGCGCCGTCGAACTGGCCCGCCGCTGGGCCAAGCCGGTCATCGTCGCCACCCAGGTGCTCGAATCCATGATCGACAACCCGCGCCCGACCCGCGCCGAGGCCTCCGACTGCGCCAACGCCGTCCTCGACGGCGCGGACGCCGTGATGCTCTCCGGTGAGACCAGCGTCGGCAAGTTCCCGATCGAAACCGTCAAGACCATGGCCCGGATTATCGAGTCCACCGAGGTCCACGGCCTGGAGCGGGTCCCCCCGCTGGGCACCAAGCCCAAGACCCGCGGCGGCGCCATCACCCGCGCCGCCGTCGAAATCGCCGACCAGCTGGAAGCGAAGTACATCTGTACCTTCACCCAGTCAGGCGATTCTGCCCGCCGCCTCTCCCGGCTGCGCCCGATCCGGCCGGTCTTCGCGTTCACCCCGGTGGAGCACGTCTGGAACCAGCTCGCGCTGACCTGGGGCATCCAGCCGGTCCTGGTCCCGATGGTGGGCCACACCGACGAGATGACCGCACAGGTTGACCGGAACCTGCTGGAGATGGATCTGGTCGAGGACGGCGACATGGTCGTCATCGCCGCAGGCTCGCCTCCCGGAAAAGCAGGCTCCACCAATATGCTCAAGGTGCACAAGGTGGGTGACCTGGCCGACGCCGGCAGCACCGGCGAGAATACCGTCACCAAGGACAAGCTCGGCCCCTGGCCGGAAAAGAAGAAGAAGAACACCAAGGCCTAGTTCTTCAGGCAAGAACAAAGGGAGGGTCCCCGCCGCTGAACATCAGCGGCGGGGACCCTCCCTTTGTTTTCCTGCTTGTTGGCCGGGTTACCGGCCGGCTCCTTCGACCGTGAGGCCTAGTTGACCTGGTTGATGATGGTCTCGGCGACCTCGCGCATGCTGAGGCGGCGGTCCATCGACGTCTTCTGGATCCAGCGGAAGGCTTCCGGCTCGGTCAGGCCCATCTTGGTGGTCAGGAGGCTCTTGGCGCGCTCCACGAGCTTGCGGGTGGCGAACTGCTCCTGCAGGTCGCTGACTTCGCTTTCGAGGGCCTTGATTTCCTCGTGCCGGGACAGGGCGATCTCCAGGGCGGGGATCAGGTCCGCCGGGGTGAAGGGCTTGACCACGTAGGCCATGGCGCCGGCGTCGCGGGCGCGCTCGACGAGTTCCTTCTGGCTGAAGGCGGTCAGCAGCACCACCGGGGCGATGCGGGCCTTGACGATCTTTTCGGCGGCGGAGATGCCGTCCATGACGGGCATTTTGACGTCCATCAGGACGAGGTCGGGCTTCAGCTCTTCCGCGAGCTGCACGGCCTTCTCGCCGTTGTCCGCTTCGCCGACGACGTCGTAGCCTTCGCCGCGCAGGATCTCGATGATGTCCAGGCGGATGAGGGTCTCATCCTCGGCGACGACGACGCGGCGCGCCGGCTGGGAGGTGGGGGTTGACTCCGTCTGTTCTGACACGGGTACTCCTTGGAAAGGTACGGCGGGAACTGGACCATCTGAGGCAAGTCCGCTGGTGTACTGGGGGCCGGTTGGGATCGATGCGGCGTCACTGGCGCGATTCTGGAATTCAGCCTATCTGCATGTAGAGTAATTTCGCGCACCGGAAGCGATCGCGTTGCTCACAGCACCGTGGGGCAGGCGAATATGACAACCGGTGTACTCCGCGCCCGAGTGGCGGAATTGGCAGACGCGCCGCACTCAAAATGCGGTATCGAAAGGTGTGTGGGTTCGAGTCCCACCTCGGGCACAGCATATCCCCTCGTCAGAGGGGTTTTTGCTTTAACGTGTTGACAAAGCCTGTGGTCGCGTCGCTCTAACGGGCTGGTTTGCGGGCCAAAGAGGGTGTTGACGTTGTCCACACTTATGTCTGCTTTGTTTTCGATCTGCACCGAGTCTCTCTGCGGGTGGGATGTCGTTCGGATAGCGGAACGACCTCTGGGCTGCACGACGGCTTGTCAAACGTGCGGGCGCGCTGCAGCGAACCCGGTCTACGCGAGACCAACCGCCAAGACATCAGGGCCATCAGAATGAACAAGCGGCGACGGAGCGCCTGTGGGTACATCACCGTCGGGGAATCAAACGGCATGACCTACATGAGCAGGCATTCACAACGTGGGCGTCTGCAGGGATAGCTGGCTATACTTCAGAACACGATCTGAAGTAGTGTAAGTGTATGAGCGCATTAGCCACTTCCCGAACGACGTTCCAGTCTTCCGAACTAAGCCGCGCCTCCGCTGAGGCCTTTGCCGCTGCAGCGGATCACCCGATTCAAATCACTCGACGCGACGGCGAGCATCTGGTGCTCATGTCCGAGAGCGCAGACCGGGCACGTGCGTCACTGCTGGAACTGGCCGCGCAGTTAATTGCTGTTACCACCAGTACAGAGGGGACGCTTGCGAACCGCATGAGTGATCGATTTCCCTGGATGCTTGCCCTGAGCCAGATAGACCGGGAAACATGCGCCTCGGAGATCGTGGCGGCAGCACGAGCCTCTTTCGCAACCAACCAGCCGCATCTGGCCATTGCGGAACTCAATGCCTGGCGTGAGACTGCAACTGCCATCGCCGCCGGCCTCGGCAAGGAAACGATCGAATGGCTTGATGACGCCGAAACTGTTGAGCGTCCCTAAGGGATGGCCAAGAGTGAAAAGGTCGAGCGGCCGACAAAGAAGAGTGAATACGAGCTGCGTTTCGCATCGGTGCAGGCTAAACGCGGTTGGTCGGATCTGAAAGCCACGATCAGGAACTCACTGGTGGATTCATGGGACTTTCTTACCCGCACTCCGCAAGTGACGACACCAACGAACTACAGATTGCGTGGTGATCTTGGCGGCGTGTCACGAGGCGGTGTTACCCACGACAGATGGCAGCACAAGCCCACCTTGAAGGGTGATGCACGCATCTGGTTTTACGTTGTGGACCAGGTTGTCTACCTAGAGCAGGTCCATACAAGCCACCCAAACGAAACAAAGTCATAGCAGAACATGGACAGTCCCCGGCCTTCAGTGCTGAGATGCAGCGAACGCTGATAACAAGGATTCCGCCACTTTGTAAGCCTCGTCCAAACTAGCCTGCAGGGTCTCTTGTTGAGTGCTCCGATGCCGGGATAGGGCCCAAAGGAAAGTGTGGATGTGTCCACACTTTTCGTCCCGGACGGTCACGCACAGCCTTAGACTGCCGCAGATTCCGCATGTTTCCGTGGTTCCCTGCCGGCTGTATGAGAATTGGAACCGTGATTGAAGACACTCCTGAAGTTGGTGCGCAAACTGCATTGCCGGGCCTTTCCCGTGCGGCAGACAGGGCGTCAAGACGTGAGCTCGAGGAGCTTCGTCTGGACAACGCCAGACTGCGGAAGCTCTTGGAACTCACGGAAGCGGAGTCAAAGGCAGCCCACTTGGCTCAGGCTGTACTTCCTTCAGTGGTGCACCATGGTCCGGTCACCATGGATTCGTCTCCGGAAGCGAAAGTCCGGCTGTTCCAGGATCTGTTCAGGGCGCGCAATGATGTGTACGCAGTCCGGTGGGAAAACTCGCGGGACGGGCGCTCCGGCTGGGTTCCTGCCGTCGCCGGTGGTTGGCGTAAAGGCACGAACATCGCAGGCGCCAGGTTCCTGCCGCTTACTCCATTAGTCGTTGCCGACCATTTGCGCGGAGAGCAGCACATTGGCCTCTATCCCTTGACGGAACAGGATACCTGCTGGTGGGTCGCAGCGGACTTTGACGGCGGCGCCGCAATGCTCGATGCACTTGCGTACGCTAAGGCTGCTCGGTTTCGAGGTATTCCCGCGGCCCTGGAAGTGTCCCAGTCCGGTCGTGGTGCCCATGTTTGGATCTTCTTCAGCGCGGCAGTCCCTGCCTCTGCAGCTCGCCAGCTTGGCACCGGCCTCATTCATGAGGCGATGGCACTGCGAGGCAGCATGAGCTTGGCCAGCTACGACAGGCTTTTTCCCGCCCAAGACGTTCACTCAGGCAAGGGTATGGGGAACCTGATAGCCGCACCGCTGAACGGCAAGCGCCGGCAGCATGGCACCACCCTGTTCCTCGACACCACGACCCTCGAACCATATGAGGACCAGTGGGCGTACCTGTCCAGCCTGGATCGGCTTTCGGAGCGGGAAGTTCGTACCCATGTCCGAAGGTTGCCTGCGGTTAAGTTGGGACAAGAGGTTCGCCCGGCTTGAGCTGCCGCAATCGTCCAAGATCGTTCCGCGCCCTGCATTGATCGTCCGAGTTGTATTCACATCACGCCTTACTATCAAGGCAGCGGACCTTGGACCAGCCATGATCTCAGCCGTCAAGCATGCCGCTTCCATGTCGAACCCGGAGTTCTATGAACGCCAACGCCAGAGGCGATCCACCTGGAACATTCCCCGATACCTGCGCAATTACGACGAAACGCTCGATGGCGACCTTATCTTGCCCCGTGGTTTGTTACCCCTGTTACAGCAACTCGTCGAATCGAGTGGCAGCTCGCTGCGCATTGATGATCAACGGGCGCGAGGCACGGCTCAAAGCTTCGAGTTCTCGGCCAGCCTGCGCTCCGAACAACAAAGCGGCTTGGACGCCGCCATTGCCGCCGAGCACGGAGTCCTGGTGGCCCCGCCCGGTACGGGAAAGACTGTGATGGCGTGTGCTGCGATGGCACTTCGTGGCGTCTCAACGCTCATTCTGGTTGATCGCAAGGCCTTGGCGGAGCAATGGCGCAGCCGCATCCGTGAGTTCTTGGACGAGCAGTGCGGCCAAATCGGAGGTGGCCGTGCCAAGACGACAGGGCGGGTCGATGTCGCGCTGTTGCCTACGCTGGCACGGCGGGAAAACGCTGTTGAGCTGACCGCCGGCTACGGTTTCGTCATCGTGGACGAGTGTCACCACGTCCCGGCGGCAGCGTTCACCCACGTCATGAACCAGATCCCGGCCCGGTACTGGCTGGGGCTGACGGCAACACCATACCGCCGCGACAAGTTGGACTCGCTGATCTATCACCAGCTCGGCCAAATCTCCCACACGATTTCCCCAGCGGTTCCGCAGCAGCTGCCAACGCACGCCCACGCGATTGCCGAACCGACGCTGGCCTTGGAACTGCACCGGACCTCATACGTATACGACGGCGCCGCAGACCCCAGCGAACCGGGCGGGATCTCTGCCATCTACAAGGACTTGATCGCCAACGAGGAACGCCTGCAGCAAATCTACGACGACGTCATTGAAGCCTACGAACAGAACTCCCGAATCCTCCTACTGACGACGTGGAAAGCCCATCTTGAGTCCCTGAGGTCCCGGTTCGAGGCGGCTGGTCTGAATCCGGTGGTTTTCACCGGGGCGATGAAGGCCAAGGAACGACAGGCCGCCGTCGACCTCCTTGCCGGCACGGATGATGCGCAGCCTCTGCTGGTCTTGGGCACCGGCTCATACATTGGAGAAGGCTTTGACTGCCCAAAACTGGATACCCTGTTCCTTGCAGCGCCTGTGTCGTTCAAAGGCAGACTGGTCCAGTACGTCGGCCGGGTAATCCGGCCGTACCCGGGGAAAACTGTGTCGACCGTTCACGACTACTACGACGAATCCACACCCGTACTGGCCGCGTCCCTGAACAAGCGGGCTCCGGGGTATGTCTCGCTCGGGTTCCCTGATCCGCGGAAGCTCAAAGCCTAGGTCTAGCCGTTCCGGAGGCCGCTTCTTGGACGCTTCTTGGACGCGTCCTCGTTGTCCCTACTGGAGCGCAGTTCCCGCCAGCTGACGCCGTAGGTTTAGAGACATGACAAACTTCCATCGCTTGCCTGATTCTCGACCCCAGTTTGCTAGGAATCAGCCGCGAGGTAACTTTGAGGAGCGATTCGGAATCCTCTCCAAGTACTCCGGTGTCTGCGGTGTTTGCGGAGCTTCTTGGATCCCCGGGGAGAGGATTTTCAAGTTGCCAGAGTCCCGCCGTTCCACTCAGAACCCCTGGGTCTGCCGAGGCTGTCGCTTCCCGGAGAACCGCTCCGAGCCAACACTTGAGGATGTATTCGTTAAGTTGAACCACCGCAATCACACCGGCCGTACACCCGGGCTCAACCGGCACGACGTCCAACACTTGCTTGCTCTGCACGGATCGCTCACCGGAGAAGCCGCGCTCGCGATGGATGATCTGCCAGCAATGAATAAGCTCCGGAGAGCTCACCAAGAACGAGTTTCGGCAAACCTAAATCGCGTTGAACTCCTGGATCTTTTGGAAGGCTTTGTCCGTGGTGGTCTAGTTAAGCGCGTGGGGCGGACTCGTTACTACTGCATCCCCACGAAGATCGAGTCGGCCGGCTCCTAGACTGTGGCTCAAGTTCTTGTTCGGCGCATTAGGGCTGAGCGCATTTCCTAGACAGCCCCTGCGTCCATGTGTCCGTGAAGCGAAGTTTCTTCACGGGATACCGTCTTACGGTGCTGGTGAGGGAGAGGTTCGCCTTGAGAGGACGTGACCTGGCTGACCACCGAGCGTGAGTACCGTACTGCTTTCTTGCGATGGAGAGGCGCTTCCTTCGTTCTATAGCAAGTGACTTGACTCGTTCCGTCGACGAGCGGAGTCGCCCGTGCCACACGGCGGTGTCGCCATCGACTTGTGGTGACTCGTGTCACGCTGACGAGGGGGAGCTCGTACAGGCGTTCATGCACCTTGCTGATTTTCGACCTAAGGGAGCCTGTGGACATTGTCCACACTTTTCGTCTCGGACTGCTTTGTACAGCCCTCGAACTGCTCCGGATTCCGCATGTTTTCGCGGGTTCCCAGTGTTTTCAAGGGCTGGAAGACAGTTCGAGTCCCACCTCGGGCACAGTGTTTCTGCAGGTCAGTGGCTTTTAGGTGTATTTTCGTGTGCACATTGTGCACACTCTCGCCCCTGATCTGATGTTCCGGGTGTGTGGGATCCCGGAAAGACCCTGTTCGGTTTGTGGTGGAGCAGCTCGCTACGGCGGGCCGCGTACCGCTCTGCGGGGTCTCATGTTGGTGTTCATCCTCGTTCGTCCTTTCCTTGGGTTTTCGCGTTCACCACTTCATGGCGGCTAGAGCGGCCTAAAACATGACGTGCTGATTATTCTTTAGTTGGATCTGGGTTTGCGGCTTGTCCGGATTGTTCTCTCTGATACCTGTTCATGCGGGAATGCGGAGGGAGCGGCATGACATGGCAACTGATCCGGAGGTGATCATGAGCTCGCTGAGCCTGGTCAGCGGGCAGGCCCAAAGGGCGATCTGCAGGAACTCCTGGGCTTTGTGGCCCTGAGCCTTTCCACGAGTTGCGGACGGTCGCGTGGGCGTCGTGACGTGGCCAGAGTCCGACTGGCAAAACGACTATGTAGACTGCAAGCGGGTGTGAACAGTTCGATCAAACGAACGAGAGAATCCGCAATGGCCTGCAACAGGTATCCGTACCCGAGCCGATTCACCGCCTGCGCGCCCTGGCGCAATCGTGGCACGTGGGGGAGCCGGAGCAGGCATTCCGCCCGGGCCTACCCGTGCGAGCACTACCGCCGCAGGCACCTGACCTCCAAGAAAGACGCAGGCAGGAAGCTCCCGGAGTGGGAACGTCGCCAGGTCTCGCTGCCCGCGCCGTAAACGACCAGTCGCTTGTGCCTCCTCGTCCGGACATCGAATGTCCTCCCGGTTGACGGCGGCCCGAAGCTTGTGATCGAACGGCACGACTCTCCGGGAGCAAGTAGCGCGGCCGCGAGCGGGCGGATACGCCGCTTCGGTCGGGGAGCCGCAGGTGTCAGATGCTCAGAGGTACTTCTCGGCGTCGTCCGCGGCGTAGTCTTCGTCGCCGTTCGTCATGTCGATGGCGCGGTCGACGTTTTTGTTCGACTCGATGCCGGAGCGGACGCAGTTGCCGGACTGCGAGTAGGGCTGGCCGGCGCGGCCCCATCTTGCTTAGTGCTCTCTTGCCCATTTTTCAGGAGAGGATTTCCATGGCCGCTGAGGACTACTTCGTCCACCGTCACCAGGACACCTTCATCGCGGAGGACCACCTCGATGTCGGCGTCCCATTCCACACGGAGATAGGAACGCTGTGATCCAGATAGACCAGGCGGACGGGGTTACGGCGGCAGTCGACTCCGGGCCGAAGACGCGCCAGCCCTGGCCCGCGCGATCCTCGAAGCAGTCGGCATCGACTCTCGGACTGAGTTCCTCGGCGAGCTGCCGGACCTGAACGCTGGGTAGCCCCTCATGAGGCTGCGTGATGTCTGGTTCTTCCACAAAGTACTGCAGGTAGGAAAGCCCGAGGGCTACAGGCTGACCAGGAAACACACATGCGCCGTCCTCGCCTTGCGTTCTCAGTCCCCACGACAGACCTAGGCCTGGCTCAAGCCTGTCCAGCTTCGCGAGAGGCTCGGCAATCGGGCTGCCGTCCCGGTACTGCTTTGGGCACCGCGCCAGCGACCTCTTCAGGACCGCGATCTCCTCATCGCACTGGCTAAGCTTCCAATGGACGATGGTGGCCTGATCCGTGTATGCAGGGGCCGGCATATCGCCCGTCTCATCCCCTTCGGCGCCTTGAATGGCTTTTGTAGCAGAGAACGAGCGCCCCTTTCGAGCTTGCCGTCGCCTTTGAACTGCTTGATGGGCTCAATGAGCTTTAGGTAGTGGACGCCGTCAACCACGCCCCGCTTGAACTGGGCCGCCCGTTCACCGCCGCCGGCCAGGATCCTCACGTAGCCGCATGTCACTTCCGCAGGAGCGAAGTCCTCTCAGTTATCCCTGTCTGAGTTTCCTTCGCTGGTTCGCCGCAATCTGATAGCGGCAAGCCCGATGACGCTGCCTGCTGCGGCCAGGAAGAAGAACAGCACCAGCAGCGGACCAGACATCCCAGGAAAAAGCGGGTTCCGGCCGGTGAGGAAGATCGAAGCCAAGAGGCCCGCCATCGACACGCAAAACGCCAGCTCTAGTACCTTCTGCTTGCGGCCCTGGCACATCGTCGGCGATCTAGTTGAAGTAGCCATGGATATATTTTATCGTATTGAACAAACCCGACTTGACAGGGTTTGTAATAACATGTGCTAAAATAACATGAAAGCTCGCAAGATTGTCACAATTCTGTCCACAGGGCTTCTCGTTGCCGGTGGCATCGTTGGCACCTCACTAGTGGGGCCGGAAGAGGCGAAGGCTTCGGTATTTGGTTACTCGCAAGAAATCCGCACCTACAGTTCCATCCTCAGTCTGAACTTGCTTGGTCAGACCCTAGACCCCTTTGGCGGCCAGAAAGTCGTGTCTGTCTACGGTCACTGCGGTCCCACAAACGTTAGGATCGTCACCGAATCACCCAATGGCAACCGTTACGCATGCGTACCCCCGGGTGACAGCTGGCTCGGATTCGTGAACCAGGGCGACAGGATCACTGGCGCCTACTACGTCGGCCTCTGCTAAGGGGCAGGTCCAATGAGTCAGCTAAACGGTTTCAAGCGCGTTTGAGCCGCAATAACGACTGGGGCGGCTCTGGTAGTCGCCGGACTGGTAGTCACCGCCGCGCCGGCATCTGCAGCCGTGTGCGGTTTTCAGGGTGTTGTCACGTCGAACATAGGCGGCAACATACCGCCCTGGGAAGAAGCGATCTATAACCACTGCGGTCCAGGTAACGTCAAGATCAGAGTCCAGTACTGCTACGCCGAACGCGACCTGTGCGTGACCCCTGGAGAAACCCGCCTCTATGCAAACCCGAACTTGGGCGGCCTCAACTTTGCATATTACATTGGCGGCTGCTGACCAATATGAATCAGCCGATTCTCTGTAGGGCAAATATTTACTGTGTTACACAGAAAGTATTTATAACCTACTTCTAAATGAAAACTGAAGTGCTTCATCCCCACCGGGATACCCATCGCTCGTGAGTTTGCATTAACGGCATTCTGTGAGTGTCCCACCGGCGGTCCACTATGCCGGTGGGACACTCATATAGGTCATCGGACAACCGCCAGCCCCGCTTGGAACGGCTCCTTGGATCCGCAGTTGACGCAAGCCGAGGTTCCGGACTGGCCGCATTGTCGAGCTGATTCGTTCGGCAGCGTACCGACTCGACAGACATGGACTCAATGAGCGGTGCTAGCCGCGTCTTAGTGGCCCTTGTCATTTGCCCGTGATCCTCGCCAACGCGGACCGTGTGGCCGGTCGAACAGGCGGTGGTCCACATCTGCGTTGTTGCCGCCGGGGAGATGTGTGGGTACACGGTCAGCGGAAACCTGCCCGACGGCGTACTGGGCGATTGCCAGGCCCGACAGGCAGGCCGATCTAATGCATTCCGTCTTGGTCAGCAAGCCTGCTGTTCACCAAATGCGAAAGCACTAACGACGGCTGCTGCGTAAATGTTGACGCCTAACGGCTGACGAGGAACTACCGATATTGGATCTTCCGTCGCTTTGGGAAACCGAATGGGTCAGCCCGTGCTCCCGTGCAGGGGGAAGTCGTCATGCGCGGTTCCATTCTTTCCGCAATGAGATGTACGAAAGGAGGTGCAACACCATGGCGCTCGTTGATTCCCAGTCTTCCGCTTGCCAGGATGCTGCGCTTGTACCAGGCCAAGCTCCGGCCAAGACTCGTGTAGGCGGGGCCGCACGGGGCGGAATATCGGCGAGGAGCAGACGGGATACTCCATGCCGGCAGGGCTGCGGCCCTCTTTCTGGTTGTTGCATCAAGTTGGTCAAAAAGAGGGTGTGCACAATGTGCACACCTTGGGCTTCGGATCGGGTCGTACGGGTGCCGGACGGGGCCGGATTGCGGAGGTTTGCGGGGGAGTGGCGGAAATTCAAGGGCTGGAACCCGGTTCGAGTCCCACCTCGGGCACAGTGTGATCTCAGGTCAGCCGCTCTTTGGGGCGCTAAGTGTGGACAAAAGTACGCAACCGTTCGTTCGGACGCGACGGGCCAGGCAGGGGACACCCCGGGTGCGCGGCCCCGTAGCCCAATGCCTTGGGACTCCCAGGTTTCAGAATCATCAACGGAACCGACGAACGTAGAATCTGCGGATGAACCTCCATGCTCGCCTTGCATCGCCAGTCGACTATGCCGCGATCGAGCCGATAGAGGACGCCGCCGACCGGCTACTCATCGACTGGTTGACAAAATTGCCCCACTTCTAGCAGGCGTCTGTGCTGCCCGAGCACAGTCGAGAAGGTCGAAGAGCGACTCGGACTCGACCTGTACGGTCGTCGCATCCAGATGGCAGCGGCTCTCCAGTAGTTCCCTTCGGAGCGTGCACCGCCCCCCGGAAGACGAGAGTGCCAAACAGCGGGTCGACGCGCCTGGATAGTGGGAGGCTACTTAGGTGGAACGAGCCTGAAGGCGTAACGGGTCTCCCGTCCACCGTCGGGGTTCATCTTGAAATCAACTCTGTCGGTGCCTGCGGCCAGCTGTACTTTCGTTATAAAGACGTTTCCATTGCAACGGACTTGCACCGGGGCGAGGACTTCGGCGCCGGCCCAGCTGACTACCGACAGTTCGGTCCCGGAGGGTCCTTCACACAAGAACTGCAAATCATATGTGCCGGGTGTGGCCGTGGTCCCAAAGCTGGTGGGCGACTTCGAGGCAGCGGACCCAAACAGTTCGCCCGGCACTGCGGGTTTCAGCTGCTTTGATGACCATTCAGCCATGTCCTCTTGCGCTGAAGCCCTGGGGTCCGTGTTGGGCCCCACGGCAACCCCCGCTGCGGCGGGCCTGCCGGTCGACGGGACCGCGCTGATGGTGATGGGACCGCCCGCATGCCTGATGAACCGCTCAAATGTGGCGTCGCAGTCAACGTCTGTTGACAGCGGAAGCCCATCGCCCTCATCGATCGTCAGCTTTGCGAAGTAACCCCCGGCGCACGCGGCCTTGACGACATAGTCCCCCGGAGGCAGAACTGTGTCCAGTACCCCGGCGGGCTCTGCTTTCGTTGGCATACCAGCGTCGGTTTTGGATGCACCCAACAAACGGGCCACATCGCCAACGTTTTCCTCAAATGACCGGGACGGCAGCATGGCGGCTTCGGACGATGAGCTAACCGGCTGCTCAGGCGGGCCGCTGTACGCACAACCCGCCATCGGAAGGACTAGTCCGGCCAAAACAAGCAGTACTCTTCCGCGCTGCGTCTGCATCCCCCAATGAGCTGACATGCCCTGAGCCTACTACGCCGCATATGCGTAATTGCGGGGAAGGACACTGTCGTTGCCACCGCGAGCATCCTCGTCATCGGCATCCAAAGACAAAGAACGACCACAGGAGACCGCCAAGAGGGCCGTAGTCCACAAGACCGGGTCCAGTCCCACGGGACCTGGAAGCGCCGGCCTGTCGTGCCCACGGGGACGTGGTCGCGGGGGCTGCGAGGATCGGTCCACCCTCCCCAATGGCGAACCGGCCACTCAGAGCGACAGCGACGACGCCGACCGCCTGGGTGCCGGGCGCGGGAGGGGGATACTTGCCCAGGGCCGGCACGGTAGTGAGCACCAGGAACGCCGCCCCGTCGGTATGGCCGTTGCGGGGTCAGCCCGGGCAGTGGAGACGATGTCGGTTCCGAACTGGAGGAACACGGCGGCCACCATTGCCATAACGAGTGGCACGAGAATCGCGGCCACGATCGGGCGCACCGCCCCGGTGGCACCCAGGGCGAGGATCAGCACCCCGGCAGGGAAAAACGCTCCGACCACCGCTGGGAACGACGTGCTGCAGAGACGGCCCCTGCAGCACGGTCCCCGGAATGGACCAGGCGAAGCCGAGCGGCTGGCGGTAGATCAGTGACCTGACCAGGGTCGCCGCGCTGGCCGAGAGGAAAATGCCGAAGACCCACGACGCGCCGGGCGGATGTCGCTGCGGACCTGCGGGCGGACTTCGGACCCGGTCCCACACTGGTCACGCTGCGGGGAATCCCGCGCGGTTCGGAAACCGCCGCGCGGTCTGCATCCGCGTCCGTTCGCGTCGACACGCACCAGCACATCGTTCCGCCGGGCTATGCGCGGTGGATGGGTGACCGGGGGCCACGCCCCGGTGGGATCGGCCTGCCGTCGTGGTCCGAGCGCTCCGCGTTGAAGTTCATGGCCAGGCACGAGGTGCAGACGGGCATCCTGTCCCTGTCCACGCCCGGCGTCTACTTCGGGGATGCGATGGAAGCGCGGTCAAGGGCGCGCGAGGTCCCTGGAGACCCTGCTCGCGGACGGGATCGTGTTGCTGGCCAACAGCGACGGCCGCTACCTGGGGGATCCCGGGTTTGAGCCTCTGCTGGAGTTCCTGCACCGCCGCCGCGCCGTGGTGTTCATCCACCCTGGTGACCTTCCGGCTCCGGAAGTACCGGGCATACCGGCCTTTGCCGCCGATTTCCTGCTCGACACCACCCGCACGGCCATTAGCCTGGTCCTCTCGGGGGCCATGGAGAGATTCTCGGGGATCAAGTTCATCCTCGCCCATGCGGGGGGTTCGTCCCCTACATTGCTTACCGGATTCTGTTGACGACGCTCCTCGACAGGGATCTGGCCCTCGGCGCGCTGGCGGCGCTGGGAGACAGGAGACAGTCCATCCTGCGGCGTTTCTATTACGACATTGCCCTGTCTGCCAGTCCGGCGGCGTTGCCCAGCCTGCTCGAGGTAGCTGACCCGGGCCGTATCACGTACGGCACGGACTTCCCCTTCGCCCCCGCCGCGGCCATCGATTTCCTGACCATGCAGTATGAGAAGTATCCGCTGGATCCCGGACTGCGCGCGGCGATTGACCGGGGCAACTCCGAGGCGTTGTTTCCCCGTCTAAGCCTTGCCCGGCATTAGGTCATTGGGGGGCGTCCGGCCCCGTGGCCGATTATGTAGCGGCGCGCAGACTCTTCACTGCCGGCTCGTCAATCAGTCGCTGAAATGGATGGTTTGATTAGTCCGTGCTCCGTCTAAAACGCCTTCTGGTTTTCAGCCTGCTCGCCGTTTGCGCCATCACAGCGTTCTCGTTCTGGGTACTCCGGCAGTCCGGTCCTGACGCCCGAGAGGCCCTTGCCCCACCACCGCGGGCGGGGGCGAAACTCGAAATGCTGTCCGCCGGTACCACCTCCGCCGTCAACGTGACCCGGAACCCGGATGCCCAGTGGCTCATCCGGGCTGCCGCACGGACCGGAATCCCGGCCCGCGCGCTCCGGGCCTACGTTGCCGCGGCCGTCACGGCCAACGATGCCGCTCCGGCGTGCGGGATCGGCTGGAACACCGTGGCCGCCGTCGGCTTCGTCGAATCCGCGCACGGAACCTACGGCGGCGGCAGCCTCAACAGCGCAGGGGAGACAAGCGGCCCCATTGTGGGCCCGAGCCTCGATGGCGCCGGATTCGCCGCCATTGCGGACACCGACGCCGGAGCCCTGGACGGCGATGCCCGCTGGGACCACGCCGTCGGTCCCATGCAGTTCATTCCCTCCACCTGGCAGCTTGCGGGGCGGGACGGGAACGGCGACGGAAAAGCAGACCCTTTCAATATCGACGACGCCGCCCTCAGCGCGGCGACCTATCTGTGCGCCCACGGCCGTGACCTCTCCACCGGGCAGGGCTGGACCGACGCCGTCTACTCGTACAACCAGTCCGGGGCCTACCTCGGCCAGGTGCGGGCCAAAGCCGCCGCCTACGCGGCGAAGACGGGCACCCCTTGAGTCGCGGGTTCGATCACCATAGGGTGACTGCGAACGACAAGCGCCTCAGGAGATGACATGTCCATAGTCCGCGTGCACAACTTCTCGGTCTCCCTCGACGGCTTCGGCACCGGCGAAGGCCAGCAACTCGACGCTCCCTTCGGTCACGCGGGTACACGGCTGATGGAGTGGGCTTTCGAGACGCGCACCTTCCGGCAGATGGGCATCCACGGGGAGTCGGAGGGATCCCGCGGCGTCGACGAGGCATTCGCCAGCGCCTGGGGGCCCGGGATCGGCGCGGAGATCATGGGGCGCAACAAGTTCGGCCCGCAGCGCGGTCCCTGGCAGGACGAGGAATGGAAGGGATGGTGGGGCGACAACCCTGTCTTCCACACCCCTGTCATTGTGCTGACCCACCACCCCCGGCCGGTCCTGGAGATGGAAGGCGGAACAACGTTTCATTTCGTCGATGCCAGCCCGGCGGATGCACTCAAGCAGGCCCGTGCCCTCGCCGGCGACCTCGACGTCCGGATCGGCGGCGGCGTCAGCACGGTCCGGCAGTTCCTCGACGCCGACCTGATCGACCACATGCACCTTGTCCTCGTGCCCATTGTCCTGGGCCGGGGCGAGCGGCTCTGGGATGGGCTCGAAGAGCTGGAACAACGCTTCGACATCGAAGCGACCCCTTCTCCCTCCGGAATTACCCACCTGGTCTTCACCCGCCGCACGGCCCGGTAGGCGGAGCCGACGACGGCGCCCCGCGTACCCGGGACTAATTTCGCACCAGGCGCGGTTGTACTCTCGGAACCGGACCGGTTTCAGGTGCTGCGCGCCGCGGACGACGACGGGAACGAGACTACGTGACGAAATCAGCCGAGGGAGTCGGCTTCCGCTCGAAACGGGGACCAATCCTCATTGCCCTGATGCTTTCGACGGGGCTGGTGGCGATCGATTCGACCATCGTCGCGACCGCCGTGCCGTCGATCGTGCAGGACATCGGCGGGTTCGCATCTTTTCCGTGGCTCTTCTCCGCCTACCTGCTCGCGCAGGCCGTGTCCGTGCCGGTCTACGCCAAGCTCTCCGACGTCGTCGGCCGTAAACCGATCATCCTGATCGGGATCGGGCTGTTCCTCCTCGGTTCAATCCTCTGCGGCGTGGCATGGAGCATGCCGGCCCTCATCGCGTTCCGCGTCCTGCAGGGTCTGGGCGCCGGAGCAGTCCAGCCCGTGGCGATCACGATCGCCGGGGATATCTATTCGTTGACCGAGCGGGCGAAAGTGCAAGGCTACCTCGCGAGCGTGTGGGCGGTGTCCTCCGTGGTTGGCCCGACGCTCGGCGGCGTGTTTTCCGCCCTCGGCATGTGGCGGGGGATCTTCTTCGTGAACATCCCGCTGTGCCTGCTGGCGGGATGGATGCTGCTCCGAACGTTCCACGAAAATGTCCAGCGCACCAAGCACCGGGTCGACTACCTGGGCTCGGGCCTGCTGACCGTCGCGCTGACCCTGATCATTCTTGGGGCCCTGGAAGGCGGCCAGGCATGGGGCTGGGCCTCCGTCATCAGCGTTGCAGTATTCGCCGGCGGGGCACTGTTGTTCGCCGTGTTCATCTTCGTCGAGCGCCGGGCCGCCGAACCGGTCCTGCCGCCGTGGGTGGTCTCCCGGCGGCTGCTGGCGACGACGGCGCTGATCTCTTTTGGTGTTGGAGCGGTCATGCTTGGCCTCACCTCGTACGTGCCCACGTTCCTCGAAGGTGCCCTCTCAACCTCCCCGGTCCTGGCCGGCCTCGCGCTGGCAGCATTGACGATCGGCTGGCCGATCAGCGCTTCCCAGTCGGGCCGGTTCTATTTGCGGCTGGGGTTCCGGAAGACCGCGCTGATCGGCATCACGATCACGGTCATCGGTACAGCGATCCTCGCGCTCACGGCCTCCACGCCCAACGTCCTCCTCGTCGCGGCGAGTTGCTTCACCGTGGGACTCGGACTCGGGCTGGTGGCCACCCCCAGCCTGATCGCCGCCCAGTCCAGCGTGGCCTGGAATGAGCGCGGGGTTGTCACCGGCACCAATCTCTTCGCGCGGTCGATCGGCAGTTCCATCGGTGTCGCGGTGTTCGGGGCAGTTGCCAACGCAATCTACGCAGGCACGCCGGGCGGCCATACGGATCCACACACCGTGGTCTCGGCCTCCGGCGCTGTCTTCCTGGCCGTACTGGCCGGGGCAGTACTCACCGTCGTCGCCGTTATCGCGATGCCCGGCACAGACGGCAAGGCCGCCGCCCCCTCGACCGTCGACCCTGCGGCGGCGGACGAGCCCAGTGCGGCACCGTGAAGTCGGCGTGCGAGTGCACGACGACGCTGTCTGTTCCGTCCTAGGGCAGACTGGCTGGTAGACCGCCGCGCACCACCGACGAAACGAGGAAGACCATGACGCTCAAGGACCGGCTAAAGACCGACGTTGTCGCCCACATGAAGGCCGGCAACAAGACCGCGCTGACCACCGTCCGGAATGTGCTGGGCGAAATCAGCACCCGGGAAAAGTCCGGCAAGACTCCGGTTGAGCTTGACGACGCCCAGGTCACGTCGCTGCTGCAGAAGGAAGCGGCAAAGCGCCGGGACACCGCCCGCATCTACACCGAGGCCGGCGAAACCGACCGCGCCGCAGCCGAGTCCGCGGAGGCGGAAATCATCGAGGCGTACCTGCCGAAGGCCCTCACCCGGGAGGAGGTCGAAGCGATCGTCGATGAGGCGATCGCCGGGCTGAGGGCCGACGGCCAGGAGCTCTCCATGCGCTCCATTGGCGCCGTGATGAAGCCGGTCACCGCCAAGGTCTCAGGCCGCTTTGACGGCAAGACCGTCAGCGAGATCGTCCGGGGCCGCCTGGCCTGAGGGGTCGGCGGCACCAGCGGCAACCGGCCGGGACTCCGCCGGACTCAACGGTCGCTCAGAGGCCGCGGCGCCCCACCCACAGACCGTGCAGCAGCGGAACGACCGACGCGATCATCAGCACGTTGCCGAGCCCCGCGTCGTCCGCCCGCACCAGGGAACCTGCCACGAGGAGGGCGCCGAAAACCAGCGCCGACGCCGTCCGTTGCCCCGTGCGGACCAGCCGGGCCAGCTGCCGTTCCAGGCGAGGGCTAGCCACGGACAGTGCGCCGTCGTCGATCCGGGTGAGAAGCCCGTCCAGGCGTTTCGGCAGCCCCACGGCGACCCCGGCGGCGTCGAGCGCCTGCCGGGCCACGTCCTGCACGATGTTTCCACGCTCGTCGCGCAGCAGCTCCGCTGCAAAGGGTTCCACCGCGTCCCACAGATTGAACCGGGCATCCAGCGAGCTGCACACCCCCGAGGTCAGTGACATCGCCCGGATGATCAGCAGAAAATTTTCCGGCACCTGGAACGGCAGCGAGCGGACCAGATCGCCGAACTGCACCGCGAAATCAAGGAACTCCCGCGGGTCTACCTCGCGGAGCTCGGCGAAGCCCATCCCGCCAAACCGGGCAAACAGGTGCGTCATCGCCCGCTCGAGCTCCACCGTGTCGACCGACGGCAGCAGCACCCCCACGTCCCGGATGGCGGCCACCAGGCCCTTACCGTCACGCGAGGCCGCCGCGATCAGCAGCCTGCGGAGGCCGCTGCGGGTGCTGGGCGGGACCTCGCCCATCATGCCGAAATCGATGAACGTCAGCTTCCAGGAGGGCGCTGCGGATGAATCGCTGACCGGAGTGACGAAGATGTTCCCGGGGTGCGGATCGGCATGGAAAAAGCCGGTGGTGAACATCTGCTCGAACATGACCGACGCGAAAACCCCGGCGACCTGCGCCGGGTCGATGCCCGCCGCCAGCAGTGCCTCCGAATCCGTGATCTTGATTGCCGTGACGTCCTCAAGGGTCAGCACCCGGCGGGTGCTCCATTCCCAGCCGACGGCCGGCACGGCCACCCGGTCGTCGGCGGCGAAGTCAGCCGCGAAGCGCTCTGCATTCCCGGCCTCATTGAGGTAGTCGATCTCCGCAAGGCTGATTTGCGCGAACTCCTCTACCAGGGCGGGCATGTCCGCGCGGTCGGACACCAACCGCACGCGGCTGAGCCAGCCGCCGACTTTGCGCAGGGCTGCCAGGTCGACGTCGATAATCGCGTCGATGCCCGGGCGTTGCACCTTCAACACCACGCTGTGGAGCCCGGCGTCAGCGGCGTTGGCCGGAAGGAGCTGTGCCCGGTGCGCCTGCCCGAGCGATGCGGCGGCGATCGGCGTCTCCGCGACGGAGGCGAAAACGCGCCCCAGCGGCACGCCCAGCTCCGCCTCGGCAAGCGCGCGGATTGCGGGGAACGGGACGGGAGGCACCTCGTCCTGCAAACCCTCGAGCTCCTTGGTGATCTCGGGCGGCAGCACGTCGAGCCTGGAGGACAGGAACTGGCCGACCTTGATCATGAGCCCGCCCAGATCCACCGCGAGCACATGGAAACGTTGCGCCAAGCGCCGCATCCTTTTCGCCCGGGTGCGCCCGGCGAGGCCGCCCAGCCCGACACGGGGGAGGAACAGCTCAAACCACCAGGTCTCCGCGAGGTGCCACGCTGCGAAACGCAGGATGCGGCGGTAACGGGCACGCGTGTTCCCGGCGCCGGGTACCGGGTTCGCCCGGTCCCGACGGTCCGACGTCACCCGCGTCAGTCCTGGGCGAGGATCGAATACAGCCGGCGCCGTGCTTCGTCGAGCACTGCAACAGCCTGTTTTACCTGCTCGGGCGAGCCGGTCCGACCCACCTGCGCCGCGGCCTGCGCGAGCTCTACGCCGGCCCTGGGCAGGGCCGCGAAGCCGGAACCGGCCTCCGGGCCCGTCGACTCCCACGGCGCCGACGCATCGGAGCCCGCCACAACCTCGCGGCCGGCCTCCGTCAACGAGTAGATCTTACGGCCGCTGGATTCCTCGGCCCGGATCAGCCCTTCATCGGCCAGCAGCTGCAGGGTGGGGTAAACGGAGCCGGCACTGGGCTTCCAGCTGCCACCGCTGCGCTCCTCGATTTCACGGATGATCTGGTAACCGTGCATCGGCCGCTCCGCGAGCAGGGCCAGCACTGCCGACCGCACCTCGCCCCGACCCGCCCGGGTTCCCGAGCGCTTCTCAAACCGTGACCGCAAGTCTTCGACGGCCTGCCACATGCCGTCGATGTTGGGGCCGCCAAAGCCGCCCCTCGGGTATGAACCAGCCATGCTGTTCTCCTCCTCGGTGAATCGCGAACGATAGTCAACGATACGTCCCGATACACGCGAAAACCAGCAATGCGGGAAGCCGCCGGGAGCGAGGACGCCGCCCTCAGCGCGGCGTCCTAACTACGCGCGGGCGGCCGGGACCTCGCAACCGCGCAGGGGTTGACCGATGCCGTCTATTCCTATAACCAGTCCGATCCCTACATCCGCCGGGAGCGGGCCAGGCCACCGCATACGGTTCTTGCGGTGCTACGATGGCCCCGCTGGGTACCAGAGTCATGAAAGTGGCCGCCGGTTCGCATCATGGAGGGGTCTCCCACCTTGCCTCCGTGCTCGAAGTTGTAATGCCTGCGCGCCCCTTTCACGACTTGAGCACGTCCCCGCGGGGCAGCAGTCAGATGTGGCACCAAACCATGAGCTGATACTGATGCTGTTGTTGTTCCGCTACTTCAGCACCGGGAGGCATTCGATGGACAGCAAAGGCAGCCTGACGGTTCGTTGCGCGCTGGCGGCGGTTCTGAGCATGAGCATCTGGACGACGGGATGCGCATCCGGGCCCGGACCTTCCCAAGAATCGTCGCCCGGTCCATCTGCGCGGCCCGCGCCGCTAACGTCTGATCCTGGCCGGAGCCCAACGCGCAGCGGCACCCCGGGCCCGACCCTGAGCCCAACGCGCAGCGGCACCCCGGGCCCGGCCCTGAGTCCTAGTCCCAGCAGCGAGCCTGTTCCCACTGGTTGGCCGGAGGTGGTCGCCCAGACGCAGTCGGGCGTGGGACAGTTCAGCGTCACGAGTTGTGAGAACAGCTTCACGGGCACAGGTTTTCTTGTTGGTCCTGACCTGGTTGTCACCGCTGCGCACATGGTGCGGGACGCCTCCGCGATAAGCATTTCGTTTGGTCGAACTTCGGTGAACGCTGTAACTCTTGGCGTGAACGAACTCGCCGATCTCGCGCTTGTAAGAACCGAAGTTCCAGTGCAAGGTCATCAGTTTCAGTTCAGAACGACTGAACCGCCGATTGGCACAGACGTCGCAGCCCTCGGCTTTCCCCTGGGCCGGCCTTTCACCCTGACCCGGGGAACAGTGAGCGCTCTGAACGCGGAACAGAAAATTGGAAACCGGGTGCTCGGCAATCTGATTCAAACTGATGCCGCTATCAACCATGGGAACAGTGGAGGTCCGCTGATTACGCAGGATGGGCAGGTGTCAGGCGTTGTCGTCACTATCGAATTCGACAAAGACGTCAGGGCCGAGGGCATCGCCTATGCAGTGTCTGCGCCGCGGGCCGCTGCGGCCGTTCAGGAGTGGCAGGCAAGATCGGTTCCGGTACCGCTGAAAGACTGCGGCAACGCCCCGGCGCCGGGGTCGGGGTTCTTCCCGCTAACCGTGTCGGCCAGCCACGATCAGGCCCGAAACATCGGGCAGGCTCTCTTGCTCCATGGCCAGGGCATCAACCAAGGGGCTTACGCCGCCGCCTTCAAACAGTTCACTCCCGAACTGCAGGCAACTTTCGGCGACTCTGCCGCGTGGAGTGCCGACCTTGGATCCTCGTACTGGCGAAAAGCCGAAATAGTAGATGTCACCGGCAGCGGCGACACTCTTGCCGCGGATGTGAACCTGCAAACAAGCCAGGACGCGGCGCACGGAATATCTGGCCAAACGTGTTCAAACTGGAAACTCCGGTACACGATGCAGTGGAACGGCAGCGCCTGGCTGATCGCCGGCACGTCGCTGCCGTTTGGGCAGCCGTCTGCCTGCTGAGGTTGGGTGCGGGTTTCCAGATGCCGGAGCCCGTTTAGAGCTCCAGCTCGGTACCCTGGTTAGCCTTGGGCGCCGGCCCTGGTGGGTAGGTTCCGTTCCGGACCTGCCCGTGGCACCGCCGGTCAGCTGCCGCGAAAGGACGTCAGCCGGGCCTGCATGTCCCAGTAGCCGGTAGCGGGTGGTACCGGCTTGCCGTCGCGCAGGGCACTTACCGCGTTGACCGCCGCGTCAACGGCCGCGCGGTACGGCAGCGAGCCGGAACTCACCCGCCGCACGCCAAGCACGCCCAGCTCGGCAACCGTCAGTGAGGGATGTGGCAGGACGTTGAGCGGCACTGTTATGCCGGCGGCGACGGCCCGGATGTCGTCCGGGGCCACAAGCCCGGGCACGAAGATCCCGTCCGCGCCGGCGTCGGCGTAGGCGCCGGCACGGAGCAGGACAGCATCCACCGTGGCCTGTTCGCCGAACCATACGTTGTCCACCCGGGCGTTGATGAATATCTCCGGGTTGCGCTGCCTGGCCGCGGCGACCTTCCGGGCGGCCCGTGCCGGATCAACCAGGTGCCCGCCCGTGCTGTCTTCCAGATTGACTCCGGCCACGCCCATACCGGCCAGCCGGGCCACCAGTTCCGCCACCTCGGCCGGGTCGTCGGAATAGCCGTCCTCAATGTCCGCCGTGACATGGACGGGCAGGCGGCACAACTCCTCCACCAGCGCGAGGGTCGCCGCTTTGCTGGAGCCTTCACCGTCAGGCAGGCCCGCGCTTGCCGCGATGCCGAAGCTGGTCGTACCGACGGCCGGGAACCCCGCCGCTGCGAACGCCAGACCGGAGCCGACATCCCACGCGTTTGGCAGCAGCAGCGGCGCCCCACTCTGATGAAGTTCCCGAAAAGCGGTCATTGACATTCCCGTCCCAGCCAACCGAATAGGTGGATCCCCGATCAGTCTACAAACGCGCCAACGCACCGCAAGGGGGCCGCGTTGTTATCGTTGGTCAATCACATCGAACCTGGAGGGCGCATGCCGTACGTAGTTGACTTCGAGAACGTTTCTCCCGTCGGGCTTGAATCTTCGCCGGTCGCCGGAGCGCTCGCCGGACTACGGGCCAACGAGGGCCGCTACTACCGCAACAAGTACGGACACGTTTTCACCGTCAGTCCTGCAGACGAGGCGCCCGAGGCCGTCGACAGGGTGAGCCGCATCCTCAAAGCGGAGCGGGACATAGTCATCGGCGCGCGGCCGCTTGAAGCAACCACCTTCGAGGTTGACGGTTTGCGGATGGACTACGTGTTCTACGAGTCGGGGCTGTCGATTAACGTTATGTACAGCCTTGCGGACGGCGGGAAACGTGCGGTTGGTTTCAAACTGGCCGAAGGCATGGACATTCCGGAGGAGCTCGCGCCCCGCTTCAAGTTCGCTCGGCAGAAATCCAAGCTGGCCGGTGTTATCCGCGGGTCCTTCTTTGTGATCAAGGGCCAGTACTGATCGGTCGGCTGCCGGCGCCGGGGGAGCGGGCCGCGCACGCGGAATAGTGCGCTCGGCCCCGGGGGCTGTCACGGCCGCGGGCAGGCTGCTAGTCTCGGCGTCACGACTACGTCAGGAGTTCTGATGCCTGATCGACTTTGGGGACGCGGGAGCCAACCGGATCCTGACCACCAGGCCCGGGCCGACATCGCCGACCCGGTATACAAAGAGATCGCCCTCCAGCTCACCTCCACTGCCGAGAACTCCACTCCCGACTGGACCGATTCATTCGGCTACATCGAGGACATCGACGACGGCCGCGGCTACACCGGCGGGCTGGTGGGCTGGTGCAGCGGCACCGGCGATATGCTCGAACTCGTGCAGGCCTACGCCAGCGGCGCCCCGGGAAATCCGCTGGCACGGTACGTTCAGCTGCTCGGACAGATCATGGATGCGCCCGACGGCGAACGGCCGGCGCTCAGCCACCGGTTGCTGGACCCGTCCTTCGTGGCGGACTGGAGGGCGGCAGCAGGGGACCCGGCCTTCCGGCGGGCCCAGCTGGAGGAACGCGACAGGGTCTACTGGCACCCGGCGCTGGAGGAAGCGCTGCGGGACGGGGTGGGACCGTTGGGGCTGGCCATCTATTACGACGTGTCGGTCAACCACGGCCCCGGCGACGACCGGGAGTCGTTCGGCGGCATCCTGGCCACAGCCCGAAAGGCAAACCGACCGCCGGCGCAGGGCGGCGACGAGTCCGGTTACCTGGAGGCCGTGGTGAAGGCGCGGGTCTCGGTGCTCAAAGACTGGGGCGACTACCAGCGGCACGGCCGCCAGGACATCCACAAGGCACTCCTAAAGAGCGGCAACCTGGCGCTTGTCCCTCCGTTCGGCTGGTCCGTCTACGGCGACGAGTTCGAGCTGCGTTCGTATCCGGAGCCGCGCTCGGGCGTGTAACGCTCCGCGCGGCCTGTCTTCTCAGCCTTCGCACTCAATGCAGTAGGCGTGGCCGTTCTTTTCCCGGGCGAGCTGGGAGCGGTGCCGGACGAGGAAACAGGAGTAACAGGTGAACTCGTCGGCGGCCTGCGGGATGACCTGGATGACCAGTTCCTCCCCGGACAAGTCCGCGCCCGGAAGTTCCACGCCGTCGACGGTGTCTGTTTCCTCCAAGTCGAGGACGACGCTGCGGGCGTCGGGGCTGTTGGCGGACTTCAGCGCCTCGAGGGAGGCGTTGCGGGATTCCGCGACGTCGGGGCGTACTTCGTCATAATCGGTGGCCACTGGGGTGTGCTCTTTTCGGTGGGAATCAGTTCAGGCGGACAGTACAACGCACGGACCGGTCATTTTGTGCCCGGCGGGTTCTTTCACCGCTTTTTGGCCGTCCGGAGGCCCGGTCCGGCCGAAGTCCGGGAAGCGGTGGGCGCCTTAGCCGGCCCCTCCCGCCTTGGCGGTCTTTGCCGCCGCCTTGGCCGCCTGCTTGCTGGCCCGGACCTTAGCCAGTGACTCCGGGTCCACAATGTCGGCAACGGAAAGGAACGCCTCCGCCTGGCCGTAGTGGCCGGCTGCCTCGCGCCAGCCATCTGCCCGGAGTCCGCACTGCTTGCCCAGCAGGGCCAAGAAAATCCGGGCCTTCTGCTCCCCGTACCCGGGCAGGCCTTTGAGCCTGCGGAGCACTTCGGGTCCGTCGGGGTTGCCGCGGGTCCAGATCGCCGATGCGTCCCCGTCCCACTCCTGCACGACGGTCTCGGCCAGGGCCTGGACCCGGCCGGCCATGGAGCCGGGGAACCGGTGGACGGCCGGGCGCTCCTTGAAAATCTCGACGAATTCCGCGGGATCGAAGCCGGCGATTGCGGCGGGATCAATGGATCCGACGCGGGTCCGGATCTTTTCCGGTCCCGCGAAGGCGGACTCCATGGTCACCTGTTGGTCAAGGAGCATGCCGGTCAGCAGCGCGAACGCGTCGGCGCTGAGCAGTTTGTCTGCGGCGGGGTCGCCGGTGATGTGCAATTCCATGCGCCTATCCTCGCACCTGCCAGCTGACTGGCAGCGCCTTGAGACCGTAAACGATGGTGCTGTCCATGCGTTCGAGCGCTGCTCCCGGGGCGAGGGCCAACCCCGGGAGCCGGGACAGGATGCCTTCCAGGGCGATCCGAGCCTCAAGCCGGGCCAACGGGGCGCCAAGGCAGAAATGGATCCCGTGGCCGAACGCAAGGTGGCGGAGCTGGCGCCGGTCGATGTCGAACCGGTCGGGTTGCTGGAACTGTCGCTCGTCGCGGTTCGCGGAACCGATCCAGGCCACCAGCGGGGCGCCGGCCGGGATCTCGGCCCCGCCCAGGCCGGTCCCGGCAACTCCGATCCGGTACATCGACTGGACGGGAGCCCGAAAGCGGAGGACTTCCTCGATGGTCTGGGGGAGCAGTGACGGGTCCCGCCGAACCCGTTCCATGGTCTCGGGCGCCTCGGTGAGGCAGAGAACCGCATTCCCGATCAGGTTGGTGGTGGTTTCGTTGCCGGCGACCAGCAGCAGGCTGCAAAACCCCAGCAGCTCGCCGACACTCAGTCTCTGTCCGTCGATCTCGGCGGCGAGCAGGTTGCTGATCAAATCATTGCCGGGCCGGTTCCGGCGCTGTTCGATCAGGTCCAGGAAATACGCCGCCATCGCCATGTTGGTGGTCCGGTGTTCCGCATCGGGCGAAGCGGTGCGTGTTTGGCTGACGACCACGTCAGACCACTGCTTGAAGCGGTCGCGGTCTTCGGCGGGCACCCCCATCAGCTCGGAGATCACGATGACCGGCAGCGGATAGGCGAGGGATTGGATCAGGTCAGCCATTCCGAGGCCAGCGACGGGTTCCAGAAGTTCCGCAGCGAGCTGCGAAATCCGGGGTGCAAGAGCGTCCACGGCCTTGGGCGTGAACGCCTGCGTCACCAGGGAGCGCAACTGCCGGTGCCGCGGAGGGTCGGTGGTGATGAGGCTCGAAGCAAACAGGTGGCCCGATTCCGCGGTGTCATCGCCGCCCATCCGTGAGGAGAACCGGGTATGTTCGGACAGCACCCGTTGCACGTCGTCATACCGGAAAACGTGCCAACTGCCGGAGGCCTCGTCGTAAAAGACCGGTGCGGTTTCCCGCATCCTCCGGTAGTGCGGAAAGGGGTCAAGCGGATGCTCAGTGGCCGGTGCGAAGTCCATGGCTGGCCTCTCTTGCTCAGCCCGGCGGTCTGGCGGCCTGGCCGACCCGCCGGGGCCTCGGGCACTCACGCCCTGGACCCTGATTTTACCCAATGTCCGTTCCCGCGTCTGTAGGCAGCCCGGGGGTGAGCCTTGGCATAATGGTCACGGAACCCCCGGCAGGTCCGCCTGGACCGGCCGGGCGTGCCGGCCGCCGCGGGTCCCGGCGGGCTCGCGGCGCCACGGACCTCAGCCTCAACGACGTCGACCCCAAAGGACTGCAGCGCCCATGAACGAGCCAGGGAACAAAGACCGCCCGGCCGGCCCCGCTCCCTACACCCCGCGCCGGATTACCGGCCCCGTGCTGATGGGGGTCGTCCCGGGCCAGCCGTTGGCGGTGGCGCACCGGGCCGCCGAACTTGCTCTCAGCCTGGACGTCGAGCTGGTCTGCGCGTACGTGGACGTCACGACCTACCTCGCCGAAGACCCCCGCGGCCGCACCGAGGCCAGGCCGATTGATCCGGACGGCATTGACGATGACATCGAAGGGATCAGCGCCGGCATCCGGGACCGCCTCCGGGAAGCGCTTCACGCAAGCGGCGTCCGCTGGTCGTTCGTGACCCTTGCCGGGGATCCGGCCCGGGCGCTTGGCCGGCTTGCCGAGTCCGCCGACGCCTCCGTGATCGTCGTCGGAACCCGGGAACGCGGGCTCGGCGCCCGCTTCGAGGAGCTGCTGGTCGGTTCGGTCGCCGTCCATCTGACCCACCGCCAGCACCGCCCCGTCCTGGTGGTCCCGCTTGCCCCGCAGGCCAGACACCAGCCGGGGGCAGGCCAGTGACCGAACCAGGTCCCACGCCGGACACGGCGACCGGCGGCTGGCCCGGCGGTCCGGACGAGGGCACCCTCGGTGCGGCCCCGGTGCGCCGCCCGGTACACCTGCACCCCGGCTTCGTGCTGATCGTGATCGCCGGCGGAACCGCAGGGGCGCTGGCCCGGTACGGGCTCAGCACTGTGCTGCCTTCCCCCGGGGGCTGGCCGCTGCCGACCGTGGTCATCAACCTGGCGGGGGCCTTCCTGCTCGGTGTTCTGCTCGAGGCCCTGTCCCGCCGCGGGTCCGACGCCGGACGGCTCAGGGTCATCCGGCTGCTCGCCGGCACCGGGTTCATGGGCGCGTTCACCACCTACAGCACCCTGGCCGTGGAGACCACCAGCCTGTTCGCCGGGGGACGCTCCGCTGCGGCCCTGGGCTACCTGGCTGCCACGGTGCTCGGCGGCGCCGTGGCAACGGTGGCCGGGATCCGGGCAGCAGCGGGCCAGCACTCGCGGCACACCGCCCGGCGCCGGAACGCCGTCCCGCAACGCGGCGGGCAGCAGGGCCAACGATGACAGTCCTGACCGTCATGCTTTTGGGCCTCGCTGGCGGCCTGGGTGCCGGAACCCGCTTTGTGGTGGACGGGCTGGTGCGCTCCAGACTGCGGACCGCGCTGCCGCTGGGCACCATTGCCATCAACATCACCGGCTCGTTCCTTCTGGGGGTACTCGCCGGGGCCGTGATCGTACACGCCGCACCGGTGGAGTTGCAGGCGATCGCCGGCACCGGCTTCCTGGGCGGTTACACCACGTTCAGCACGGCGAGCTTTGAGACAGTGCGGCTCATCCAGTCCCGACGGACCGGGCTGGCCATCCTGAACGGCGTCGGCACCGCCGTCGCTGCCATCGGCGCCGCAGCCGCGGGGCTTGCCTTGGGGGCGGCCCTGTAGGGTCCCTGCCGCTGCCGGCCTGCGGCTCTGTTCCGGTCAGGGAGCTGCTTCCAGCGCGGCGGGAAGGTCGGTCAGGGCGGTGACTGTGAACTCAGGCGCCTCGAAGTAGCCCGGATAGCGTGCCCCCGTCCGGTTCAACCACGCCGTGCGCAGGCCGGCCCGGGCCGCGCCGTGGATGTCCCAGGGGTGCACAGCCACCAGGAGCAGCCCGGCAGGGTCAGCGCCGACGGCGGCCGCGGCGTACCCGTAGGCAGCAGCCGCCGGTTTCCAGGCGGGTGCGTCCTCGACCGAGAGCAGCGATTCGAACTCGTCACGGATCCCGGCGTCACCGAGCAGTCTAGCGGCGACCGCGGGGGCGCCGTTGCTGAGGGTGGCCAGCCGGAAGCCGGCGGAGGCAAGGGCCCGGATGCCGGCCGGGACGTCGGGGTGCACCCCGAGGCCGGCCATGCCGCCCATGACATGGTCGACAGCCGCGTCAAGGGACCGGTCGAGCTCGATTCCGGCCAGCACCCCGCGGAGCGCGTCGGCGCCGACGCCGGCAAATGGCCGGTTGTCTCCGCTGGCGGCGAGGGCGAAACCGTCGCGCAGCAGGCTGGCGAACCAAAGCTTCGCCAGCCCGGCCGGCGCTCCGACATCGCTGAAATATCCTCCCATCGGCGACATGTCGGAGAGTGTTTCGTTGACGTCAAAGACAAGGACAGGCGGTGCGGCGGTCATGGATCCTCCTGGTGTCAGTTCCCGCCGGAGCGGCCGTGGGCCAGCCCGGTGGGGAACCCCACGAGCACAGGTTCCGGCGCCCCGCAGCAGCCGCCGGAGCTCTCCGCAACGAAAGCCGCGGCGGCAGGAGCGTCGCAACTGGTGCCGATGTCCGAGGAGCAGACCCCGGTCTCCGGCAGTTCGAGCTGGACCGCGTCGGCGGCTTCACGGTCGCCGGCCAGGGCTGCTGTGACGGAGCGGACCTGTTCGTAGCCGGTGGCGAGCAGGAAGGTGGGGGCCCGGCCGTAGGACTTCATGCCCACGATGTAGAAGTCCTGCTCCGGGTGGGCCAGCATTTTGGCGCCGTGCGGTTCCACGGTGCCGCAGGAGTGGAATTCGGGGTCGATCAGCGGGCCGAGCTCGCGCGGCGCCTCGACGCCCGGGTCGAGTTCGAGCCGGAGTTCCCGCAGCATCTCCAGGTTCGGGCGGAACCCGGTGGCCGGGACCACGACGTCGGCCTCAAGGGTGCGGCCGTCGGCGGCGGTCAGCGTGACGGGTCCCCGGTCCGAGGCGAGGCCGGCGACTCCGAAGCCGGTGTGCAGTTCCACGGTGCCGTCCTCCACGAGGGAGCGGAGCCGGCTGCCGAGCCGGCCGCGGGCGGCGAGGCCGTCGGCGTCGCCGCCGCCGTAGACCTTGGCCGCCGAAGCGCCGCGGATCGCCCAGACGATCTTCGTTCCGGGCGCCTGGGCCGCGAGTTCGGCGAGGTTGATCAGGGTGTTGGCAGCCGAGTGGCCGGCGCCGATGACGACGGCGGTGCGGCCGGCGAACACTTCGCGGTCGCGCCCCAGCACGTCCGGGAGGGGCGAGGAGATCCGTGCCGCCGCGGCGGCCTCGCCGGCGGCCGGCAGGCCCGAGGTGCCGAGCGGGTTGCGGACGGACCAGGTGCCGGAGGCATCAATGACCGCGGCGGCCCGGTAGTCGCGGACTTCGCCGTCGGCGTGTTCGACCCGGACCACGAACGGGGTGGTGTTGCGGTTCCGGCTGTGGGTTTTGTCCATGCCCAGCCGGGTGACGGCGGTGACGCGGGCGCCGGTGTGCAGGCGGGAGGCGATCTCGGGCAGCGAGGCGAGCGGGGTGAGGTACTGGTCGATGAGGTCGCCGCCGGTGGGCAACGCCGTCGGCTCCGGTGCTTCCCAGCCGGTCGCGGCGAGCAGGCGGACGGCTGCGGCGTCGGTGTTGTACTGCCAGGGGGAGAACAGCCGGATGTGGCGCCATTGGTCGATCGCCGCGGCCGGGGCCGGGCCGGCTTCGAGGATCAGCGGTTCGAGGCCGCGTTCGAGCAGGTGCGCTGCTGCGGCGAGGCCGATGGGCCCGGCTCCGATGACAGCTACGGGAAGGGTGTTGGGTGCAGCCATGGTGTCCTCTGTTTCATCCGGTGGGGTGGGTTCGGTGCCCAACTAGCCGACAGTTGGGGCCGTTTTGAGGGCTCAAAACGGCCCCTGCCGCGAGTTAGTTGGGCAGGCCGGGGGCGCCGGTCAGGCGTGGGTGGGGTCCTCGACCAGGGCGGTGGCGATGCTGTCCGCGTCGTCGAGCGCGGCGAGGTAGCGTTCGGCGTCGAGGGCGGCCGCGCAGCCGGTGCCGGCGGCGGTGATGGCCTGCCGGTAACGGTGGTCCACGGCGTCGCCGCAGGCGAAGACCCCGCTGAGGTTGGTAACGGTGGTGGGGGAGTCGACCTTGATGTAGCCCTCGGCGTCGAGCTCCACCTGGCCGTGCAGCAGTTCGGTGCGCGGCACGTGGCCGATCGCGACGAAGATGCCGGTGGCGGCGTGTTCGCGGGTTTCCCCGGTGATGGTGTCCGTCAGGGTGACGCCGGTGACCTTGGATTCGCCGTGGATCTTGGTGACGGCCGAGTTCCAGGCGAAGCGGATCTTGGGGTTGTCCTTGGCGCGCTGGGCCATGATCCGGGAGGCCCGCAGCTCGTTCTTGCGCACGACGACGGTCACGGTCTTGCCGAAGCGGGTCAGGAACGTCGCCTCCTCCATCGCGGAGTCGCCGCCGCCGACCACGATGATGTCCTGGTCGCGGAAGAAGAAGCCGTCGCAGGTGGCGCACCAGGAGACGCCGTGGCCGCTGAACTTTTTCTCCTCCGGCAGGCCGAGCTCCTTGTAGGCGGACCCGGTGGCGAGGATCACGGCAGGTGCCTCGTGGGTCTCGCCGGCTGCGGTGACGACCCGCTTGAGGTGACCGGTGAGCGTCACTTCGGTGACGTCGTCGAACACCACCTGCGCGCCGAATTTCTCGGCCTGCTGCTGGAGCCCGTCCATTAGCTCCGGGCCCTGGACGCCGGCGGGGAAGCCGGGGAAGTTCTCCACCTCGGTGGTGTTCATCAGCGCCCCTCCGGCGGTGACGGCCCCGGCGATGACGAGCGGCGCCAGCCCGGCGCGGGCGGCGTAAATCGCCGCGGTGTAGCCGGCGGGGCCGGATCCGATGATGATCAGTTGCTGCGTGCTCATGAAAGGCTCCTGGTCCTGGTTACTTGGCGGCGGGGGCGAGGGAGGCGATGAGGTCCTCGATGCGGGACTTGATCTCGTCGCGGATGGGACGGACGGCGTCGACGCCCTGGCCGGCCGGGTCTTCGAGTTCCCAGTCCTCGTAGCGCTTGCCGGGGAAGATCGGGCAGGTGTCGCCGCAGCCCATGGTGATCACGACGTCGGACTCTTTGACGGCGTCCGTGGTGAGGACCTTGGGAATTTCGGCGGACATGTCGATGCCGAGTTCGGCCATGGCCTCGACGGCGGCCGGGTTGACCTTCTCGGCGGGCTGGGAGCCGGCGGAGCGCACCTCAATCTCACCCTTGCCGAGGGTGGTGAGGAAGGCCGCGGCCATCTGGGACCGGCCGGCGTTGTGGACGCAGACGAACAGGACGGAGGGTTTCTTGGCGGTCTCGGTGCTCATGGTGTACTCCTGAAGTTTTGGGGGGTTAGGCGGAAAGGGAATTGGCGGCGAAGTAGCGGTTGCGGGCCCAGAGGGCCACATAAACCAGTCCAACAAGGACCGGGACTTCGATCAAGGGGCCGACGACGCCGGCCAGGGCCTGGCCGGAGGTGACGCCGAAGGTGCCGATCGCCACGGCGATGGCGAGTTCGAAGTTGTTGCCGGCGGCGGTGAACGCCAGGGTGGTGGTCTTGGCGTAGCCGAGGTCCAGCCACTTGCCGATCAGCATGCCGGCGCCGAACACGACCAGGAAGTAGACCAGCAGCGGCAGCGCGATCCGGGCCACGTCCAGCGGGCGGGAGGTGATGGTCCCGCCCTGCAGGGCGAAGAGCAGCGTGATGGTGAAGAGCAGGCCGTACAGGGCCCAGGGGCCGAGCTTGGGCAGGAACTTCGCTTCGTACCAGTCGCGTCCCTTGGCTTTTTCGCCGAGGGTGCGGGTGAGGAACCCGGCCAGCAGCGGGATTCCCAGGAACACCAGCACGGATGCGGTGATGGACCAGAAAGAGAAGTCCGCGCTGGTAGTCGGCAGGCCAAGCCAGGACGGCAGCAGCTGCAGGTAGAACCAGCCGAGGGCTCCGAACGCGATGACCTGGAAGACGGAATTGATGGCCACCAGCACGGCGGCGGCCTCCCGGTCGCCGCAGGCGAGGTCGTTCCAGATCATCACCATGGCGATGCACCGCGCGAGCCCCACGATGATCAGGCCGGTGCGGTACTCCGGCAGGTCGGGGATGAAGATCCAGGCCAGGGCGAACATAAACGCCGGCGCCAGCACCCAGTTCAGCACCAGGGAGGTGACCATCAGCCTGCGGTCGCCGATCACGCGGTGTGTCTGGTCGTACCGGACCTTGGCGAGCACCGGGTACATCATCACCAGCAGGCCGACGGCGATCGGCAGCGAGATTTCTCCGATTTTGACGGCCTCCAGCGCGGTGTCCAGCCCCGGAATGACGCTGCCCAGCAGCAGCCCGGCCGCCATGGCTGCGATGATCCAGACCGGCAGGAAGCGGTCCAGGGTGGAGAGCTTGCCGGCGACGGCAGCGTCGCTTTCAAGGCCGGGGGACGGGTCGGTCTGGGTGCTCACGGGACTCCTGTGCTGCGTTGGTGCTGCTCTGGTGAAAGCTGCTCGGAAAAGATTGATGCTTGTCGATATGAGATCGTTCCAACTATATCGATGATTGTCAATCCATGTGCATAATGGACACATGAACTCTTTGGAAACCCTCGAACCGGTTCTCGACGCGTCCTGCTGCGCGCCGTCCGGCCGGGCGGTCCTCAGCGCCGAGGATGCCCAGCGCAAGGCGCTCGTGTTCAAGGCCCTGTCCGACCCGAACAGGCTGCGGCTGCTCTCCATCGTGAAGGGCGCCGGAGACGGGGAAGCCTGTGTTTGCGACTTGACCGAGCCGCTGGACCTGGGCCAGCCCACCGTGTCGCACCACCTCAAGATCCTGGTTGACGCGGGTCTGCTGCACCGCGAAAAGCGTGGCACCTGGGCGTACTACTCGCTGGTGCCCGGCGCGATCGAGCAGACGGCCGGACTCCTGGCGTCGCTGTGACGGCATAGACGGGTCCTTTAGGTCTTGTGCCCTCCGTGCAGTGGCGGCAAGGCTAGGCCTTAGGGAGCTGCTGTTGCCGCCGCGAGCAAGGAGGACACCATGGATGCTGAGACCACCGCCCCAGCGGACCGGCTGCGGGCGATGCTGGAAAACATCAGGACCGCAACTGCGAACACGCGTCAGATGATGGACTCACCGGGTGACGAGAACTGGGTGCAGGACGGGGAGTCCGACGCCGAGTACCTGCGGGCGATCCAGCGGGACACGATCGCCCGGCTGGACGCCACCGCCCGGGAGCTTGAGGCGCTGCTGGCGCAGGGCCCCGGCGGCTAACCACGCACCGCCCGGTGGCACCGCGTCAGAATGACCCGCGTCGTGCGGGCCCCGCGTCAGGCCGGCTGGGCGCTGAGGGCGGTCAGTGCCGTGAGCTTGTCTTGGCCGATGGGCTCTTCGGGCAGCAAGGGTATGAGGGCAACCCGGTCCGCCAGGGCGTGCACCTTGGTGATCTGTTCGAGTTCGCCCGCGGCGCGGGCCCGCAGGAACGGCGTCTGCGGATGCGCGGCGGCGATCGAGTTGTTGATTACCCAGGCCCACGGGTGGATCCCGGCCCGTTCCAGGTCGGCCTGCAGCTCTTCCGCTTCGAGCACCGGGGTCGGCTCAGCCAGCGTGACCAGGACAACCTTGGTCTGCGCCGGATCCTGGAGCCGCATCAGCGGCGTCACGAAACCCATGGTGTCGCCCACCTGGCGGGCGATCTCGCGGTGGTAGGAACCGGTGGCATCCAGGAGCAGCAGCGTGTGGCCGGTGGGTGCCGTGTCGATCACCACGAAGTGCCGGCGGGACTCCTGCACCACCCGGGAGAACTGCCGGAACACGGCCACCTCGTCGGTGCACGGGGACAACAGGTCCTCGGCCAGCGCCGCGCGTCCTTCGTCGTCCAGGCTCCGGCCCTTGGTCGCCATCACATGGCTGCGGTATTCCTCGATGGCCGCCTCCGGATCGATCCGGGAGACGGTCAGGCCGTCCACGGAACCGTGCAGCGTCTCGGTCAGGTGCGCCGCGGGATCAGTCGTGGTGAGGTGGACCGAGTGGCCGCGCTTGGCCAGGGCGACGGCGATCGCGGCGGCGACAGTGGTCTTCCCGACCCCGCCCTTGCCCATGCACAGCACCAGTCCGTGGCCGCCGGATTCCATCTCGTTGACCAGGGCGCCCAGCGGAGCGTCCGCAATCCCGGCGTCGTCAGCTGCGGGGACCGGACCCGCGTCCGCCGCGCCGCCGGCGTCGGACGTGCGCGCGAACAGGCTCTCCAGCGCCGCGATGCCGACCATGTTGCCCGGCTTTAGTTCCAGGACGTCGCGGGGCAGCCCGGCGACCGCCGCCGGAATGGCTGCGATGGCGGCGGCCTCCCGGGCGCGCAGGGCACGCGCCAGCTCCTCCTCGCCGGCGGCTTCCGGCAGGACGCCGTTGACGACGACGTAAGCGCCGGCGATACCGAGTTGGTTGAGTTCAAAATTGGTCCGCTCGATCTCGGCCAGCGCAGAAGTCTGCGCGCGGCTGACCAGGATGAGCCGGGTCCTCGCCGGATCGGTGAGGGCCTCAACTGCCTTGGCATAGACCTGTTTGTGCTTCTCGAGCCCGGACAGGGGGCCCAGGCAGGACGGGTCGCCCTTGCCGGCCGCCAGGAAGTCGGTCCAGGAACCGGGCAGCTGCAACAGGCGCAGCGTGTGGCCTGTCGGGGCGGTGTCGAAGACAATGTGGTCGTACTCCCCGTAGGAGCCTTCGTCGGCGAGCAGGTTGGTGAACTCGTCGAAGGAGGCGATCTCCGTGGTGCAGGAACCAGACAGACTTTCGGCGATGCCGGCCAGTTCAGTCGCCGGCAGGACTCCCCGGACGGGCGCGAGGATCCGTTCGCGGTAGGCCTCGACGGCCTGCTCCGGGTCGATCTCCAGGGCAAAAAGGCCCGGCACCTCCGGGATGGCCGTCAGGGTGTTCCCGATGCGGACGCCGAAGACCTGGCCCACGTTGGAGGCGGGGTCGGTGCTGACCAGCAGGATCTTCTTGCCCGTCCTCGCCAGGGCAAGCGCGGTTGCGCACGCGATGGACGTCTTGCCCACGCCGCCCTTGCCGGTGAAGAACAGGAACCGGGGCGCGTCCTGGAGAAACTTCACGCCGGAACCCGGCAGCAGTTCGTGAAACCGCGGCGGCTCGGCGGCCGGAAGACCCGGACAGCAGGCATGGCGTTCTCCCTTGGCTCGTTGGCGCCGGCGCCGACCCGGGGCGGCGTGAGTGCGGCACCTACGGCCAGTATATCGATCAGCGTCAATGCCAGGTGGACTTACTGTGCCCCGGCGGACTCGTTGGCCAGGCTACGTTTGAGGATCTTCCCGCTCGGCCCCAGGGGGAGCTCCGCGAGCAACCTGACGACGCGCGGGTACTTGTATGCCGCAAGCTGCGCGCTGGCGAACTCGATCAGCTCGGCCTCGGTGGCGGTGGCTCCGGCGTCGAGCACGACCGCGGCCGCGATTTCCTGGCCGTGGACATCGTGCGGGATGCCGTAGACGGCGGCGCTGACCACCTCGGGGTGGGTGAGCAGGATTTCCTCCACCTCGCGGGGGTAGACGTTGTAGCCGTTGCGGATGATCATGTCTTTCTTGCGGTCGACGATGGTCAGGTAGCCGTCGTCGTCCTTGGTGCCAAGGTCTCCGGTGCGGAACCAGCCGTCAACGACCGCCTCGGCGGTGGCTTCCGGCCGGTTGAGGTAACCCTTCATCAACAGGTGCCCCCGGATGACGAGTTCGCCGAGTTCGCCGGCCGGCAGCAGCTCGATGCTCTCAACCGTCTCGGCGCGGGCGATTTCGATGTCGACGCCCCAGATCGGAACCCCGATGGTGCCCGGCCGGGGCGGCGTGCCGACGTGGTTGAACGCGGCGACCGGCGACGTCTCGGTCAGGCCGTAGCCCTCGTGGATTTCCACCCCGTACACCTCACGGAATTTGTCCATCACCGTCAACGGCAGCGACGCGCCGCCGGAGATGCCGTAGCGCAGTGCCGCGGGGCGGACCGGGACGGTCTTGGCCGCCTCCAGCAGCGCCACATACATGGTCGGCACGCCAACGAAGATGTTCACGTTGTGCCGGTCCAGCAGTTCCAGCGCACCCGTACCGCTGAACCGGGGCATCAGGACAATGGTGGCGCCGGCACGCAGCCCCGCGTTGAGGACCACGGTCTGGCCGAAGGTATGGAAGAGCGGCAGGCCGCCGAAGAGCACATCGCCGGGCTTGAAATCCATAACGCTCGTCAGGATGACGGACGTCTGTTCCACCAGCGCGAAGTGCGTGCCGAGCGCACCTTTCGGCTTGCCGGTGGTGCCGGAGGTGTAAAGGATCGTGGCGGTGTCCGAGGGCCGGCACGGCTCGTAGCTCCGGATCGGCTCGGCAGCGGCGGCCTCGGCTTCGAGCCGCGGCAGCCCGTCGTCGGGCGCCATGACCGTCAGCACACCGACGCCGGCAGCGGCGGCACCCCCGGCGCCTTCCTGCAGCAGCGGTGCGGCGCAGATCAGCAGCCGGGCGCCGCTGTCCTGGAGGACATATTCGATTTCGCGCGCCTTGAGCAGGGCGTGCACCGGGACCACGATGGCTCCCAGGGACAGGACGGCGTAGTAGACCCTGGCGAAGTCGGCCACGTTCGGGATCAGGACGGCGACGGCGTCGCCGGGGCCCACGCCGCGGGCCCGCAGGGCCCCGGCGTAGGCGCGGGTCTGGCTCCACAGCTCGCCGTAGCTGGTCGCCTCCTCGCCGACAATCAGGGCGATGCTGTCCGGCGTCCTGCGGGCGGATTCGGCCAGGATGGCTGCGACGGAGATGGTGCCGAAACCGTCTTCGGTGGGGGTGGTGTTCATGGCCTGCTTCTTCGTTGGGTTGGTCATGCTGTGCGGATCAAGCCTTAAGGATCAGGGCATCGCCCTGGCCGCCGCCGCCGCAGAGCGCGACGATGCCGGTGCCGCCGCCGCGGCGTTTCAGCGCCAGCGCCTGGTGCAGGACCAGGCGGGCCCCGGAGGCTCCGACCGGGTGGCCGAGGGCGATGGCGCCGCCCTCGGCATTGACCTTCTCGGTCGCGATGCCCAGGTCGTTGGCTGACTGGATGAGGACGGAGGCGAACGCCTCGTTGATCTCGATCAGATCCAGTTCCGGGGCGCTGAGGCCTTCACGCTTGAGGGCGAGTTCGATGGCCCGTGCGGGCTGGGAGTGCAGGGAACCGTCCGGCCCTGCGGTCTGGCCGTGGGCGCCGATTTCGGCGATCCATTCCAGTCCGGCGGCTTCGGCGGCGGCCTTGCTGGCGATCACCAGGGCTGCGGCGCCGTCGGAGAGCGGGGACGAGGACCCGGCGGTGATGGTGGCCGCCTCGTCCTTGGAGAACGCCGGGCGGAGCTGGGACAGGGACTCGGCGGTGGTTTCCGGTCGGATGCCCTCGTCGTGTTCCAGGGTGAGCGCCGGCCCTTTGCGCTGCGGAACCTGGAGCGGGGCGATCTCCTCGGCGAGTACGCCGGCGGCCCGTGCAGCTTCGGCGCGCTGGTGCGAGCGGGCGGCGACGGCGTCCTGCTCCGCGCGGGCGATGCCGCGCTCGGCGTTGCCCGCGTCCGTGGCTTCACCCATCAGCTGACCGCTGACCGGATCCTGCAGGCCGTCGTGATTCAGGGAGTCCAGCATGGGAGCGTCGCCGATCACGACGCCGGCGCGGAGGCCGGGCACGAGGTGCGGCGCGTTTGTCATCGACTCCTGGCCGGCCGCGACGATGAAGTCGGCTTCGCCGGCACGGATCATCCGGGCCGCGTCAATCACTGCCGTGAGCCCGGACAGGCAGAGCTTGTTGATCGTGACGGTGGGCACGTCCCAGCCGATTCCTGCGGCCAGGCTGGCCTGGCGGGCCGGGCCCTGGCCCGCGCCGGCCTGGATGACCTGTCCGACGATGACCGCTCCGACTTGTTCCGGGGCGACGCCGGTCCGTTCCAGGGCGGCCCGGATGGCGTGGGCGCCGAGTTCACTGGAGGAGAAGGGCGTCAGGCCACCGCGGAAGCGGCCGAACGGGGTCCGGGCGCCGCCGAGGATGACGGGGACGTTGGCGTTCTGGTTCACGAAAGGTCCTTTCGGGGTGGGGCAGAGGGCGGGTGGCGGGTCAGGCGAAGGCGGAGGTTCCGGTGATCCCGCGGCCGATGATCAGGGCCTGCATTGTTTCGGTGCCTTCGTAGGTGTGGATGGCCTCGATGTCGGCGAGGTGCCGGGCCACGCGGTTGGCCAGCAGGATCCCGTTGCCGCCGAGCAGGTCCCGGGCGTTGGAGGCGATGCCGCGGGCGGCGCGGGTGCAGGTGTACTTCGCGAGCGAGGCCTGCTCCGGCGTGAGCGAGCCCTGCTCGTCGAGGCGGGTCATCTGGACGACCATCAGCTGCATGGCTGCCAGTTCGCTGAGCATCCTGGCGAGGCGTTCCTGCACGATCTGGGACGCTGCCAGCGGCCGGCCGAACTGCACGCGCTGCTTCGCGTACTGGACCGCGGTTTCGTAGCAGGCGGTGGCATGCCCGACGGCGGACCAGGCGACGCCCAGCCTGGTGGCCAGCAGCACCCGGGCGGTGTCCTTGAAGGACCGGGCCCCCGGCAGCACGTTCTCCTGCGGGACAAAGACGTTCTCCAACCGGATGTGGGCCTGCCAGATGGCGCGCAGGGCCAGCTTGCCCTCAATCGTCGTCGCAGCGTAGCCGGGGGAGTCCTGCGGCACCAGGTAGCCGTGCACCTGGCCGTCGTCGCCCCGGGCCCACACCACGCTGACGCCGCCGACGGAACCGTTGCCGATCCACTTCTTCTCGCCGCTGAGCAGGACACCGCCGTTCGTGGCGGTTGCCGTGGATTCGAGGGCTACCGAATCCGAGCCGTGCGTTGGCTCAGTCAGCGCGAACGCGGCGAACTCGCTGCCGTCGGCGATCGCCGGGAGCCACTGCTCCTGCTGTGCGGCAGATCCGCACTCCGCGACCGACCGCAGCGCCAGGCCGCCCTGGACCGCGATCATGGTCGCCACGGAGCCGTCGCCACGGCTGATCTCCATGTTCACCAGGCCCGCAGCCATCCTGCTCATGGCGGGGAACCCTGGCACCTGGACACCGTCCCGGAGCAGGTCCAGTTCGCCAAGGCGCCGGAGCAGGTGCACCGGGTACTCGGCGCGCTCCCAGTAGCCGTCGATCACGGGAAGGACCTCGTCCTGGACGAAGCTGCGGGCGCGGTCCCAGTAGCCGCGGTCCTCGGCACTGATGCCGGCGAAAACGGACGCCGGGTCCGTGCCCAGGGCCTCGGTCAGGAGGTAGCCGGGTTCGACCGTTCCGGCTGGGAAGCCGCCCGCGGCCGCTGTGGAGCTTAGCCCGGTAGCGGGTGACGTCGTCGTCATGTGTTCGTCCTCTTGTCTCGATGGCGGGGGCCGCCCATCCACTGTGGCTCAGGCCACATCGACTAAGAATGCCTTGGAACTTAGTTCCACGTCAAGAAACTGAGTGTCAGCGCCCGGCGTCGCATCGGGGAAGGGGCGGCTGTCAGGGCAGGGCGTCGCGGACTGCCTGCACCACGGCCTCCCGGTCTGCGCCCGCTGTCAGGACAGTGACTACGACGGCCGGGGACGGGTGCACCGCGGCGGCAGTCCCGAGCAGGGCCGGCCGGAAAATGTCGGAGAGGGCGCGTAGTTCGTCCGCGAGCGCAATGGACCTGCTCCGGTCCGCCGTCTCCTCGGAGCCGCCGGCTGCGCTGCGGAGCCAGCGTCGCAGGAAGGCGTTGTGGACGGCGACCACTGCCGCGGCGAAGGACACGGCCTGGTATTCGTGGTGCTCGGCGTCGGGCAGCTTGTCCAACAAATGCTGGAGGAACGCCCGCTCGTACCGGTGCGAGGTGACCAGCTCCCGGTCCCGGAGCGCGGGCACGGCCTGCATCAGCTCGTAGCGCGCGCGGGAGGTCTCCCGGTTCCGCAGGTGGTGGTTGAAGACCAGCAGCGCAGCGTCCTCGATCGCGGCCAGCGGTTCCTGCATCGTTTCGGCCAGGCTGTCGGTGACCTGCCGCAGGATCCGTTCGTGGTCGGCAAAGACCACGTCCTCCTTGGAACCGAACTTCCGAAAGAAAGTACTACGGCTCATGCCGGCGGCATCCGCCAGGTCTTCAACAGACGTTGCGTCAAAGCCCTCCCGCGCCAGCAGCCCGATCGCGGCGGCCGCCGGCACGTCGGCATGGTGGCTGGGCGGGTGAGTGGTCATGGGCCGAAATGTAGCACAGCGACGGGCCGGGCTCGCCCGGGGCTGCGTTCCTGCCCGCTTCCCGGGTGCGACACGCGCAACCGCAGGGCGTGTTTCCGGCTGGCCACCGGATCCCCGAGCAGTAACCGGGCAGGAACGCAGCCACTTCAGCTCACTCCGCCCTGCCGGCTGCCGCCTTGCGGGTGGTGAAGGGCAACACCAGCCGGGAGGGGTGGGCCGCGTCGCGGTAGATCTTGTGGGTGACGGGGCGGCCCACCGGCAGGTGGAAGGCGTCCGGCGGCAGCAGTGCGTTGTGCTCGTCGGCCAGCGGCTCGTCATTGGACAGCTCAACCGTCAAGGTGTGGCCCTGCTTGAACGTATTCGCGAACGGGTAGAGCCGCAGCACATACTCCTCGATCACGCCGGGTTCCACCGGCACCGAGCGGGTGTGCGGGTGGACCGGGCTGCCTTCGGTGCTGCGCTCATCGAGTTCGCGGTGCGAGGCCTTGAGGTAGCCGCTGGTGATGAGCTGCCGCTTGCCGCTGGGGGCGTAGTCCCACAGGCGCAGGATGAAATTGGTGTCCGGCTGGTCGATCTCGGCGAAGATGTGAGCGGCGCCGGTGCCGATCATTTCCGTGTCCTCCTCGAAGGCCGGGGTGGACCAGCCTATGCGGGCTGGCCACCTGGCTGCCGAACCTGATGCAGCTGGCTGGCTATAGCCTGGGCTCCGCCCTGACCTTTGCCCCGGCCCTGAACTTCGGGGCGGTGGCCGGCTCGGTCCTCACGGCCTGGGCCGGGACACGGTTCGGTCCTATCCCGACGGCGACCGCCGCTGCCGCCGTCGCTGCCGGTGCGCTCATGGTCCTCGTGACCGGCCCGTCCGTCACCGTCGTGTACTTCATGCTCGTCCTCGCCGGCGTCGGAACCCACGGCACGCAGTGCCTGATTATTGCCGCCGTCGCAAGCCACTACCCCGGACACCTGCGCGGCACCGCGCTGGGCTGGGCGCTGGGCACGGGCCGCATCGGCGCCGTCGCGCACCCCAGATCGGGGCCTCCTGCTGGCCGCCGGGCCCGGCGTCAACTCCACTTTCCTCGCCTTCGCCGGCGCAGCCGCCATTGCCGCGGTCCTGCTCGTCGTTGTCGGCCTCCAACTCAAATCAAAAATCTCTATCCCGCAAGGAGCAGGCAATGTCTGAGCACGCCACGTCCACCGACGTCCTGGTCATCGGAGGGGGAATGGCCGGACTGGCCGGGGCCCTCGCGCTGCGTGAAAACGGCGCCAACGTCACCCTCGTGGAGCGGGCCCCCGAATTCGGCGAGGTCGGCGCCGGGCTGCAGATGGCCCCCAACGCCTGTCCTGAAGCGTTGGGGGCTGCTGGAAAACGCGCTCGAAATCGGCGTCCAGCCCAAGCACCTCGTGTTCCGCAAACGACTGGCTGTACGGCCAGGACGGCGAAGGGGTACCCGCCGTCCGCGAGGCCCAAACCCGCCTGACGGACCGCATCTCAGCCCAGGCCGGCCAACCCCAACGCGGGGTCACCTAGCGCCCCTTCCGGAGCCCCGGGTGGAGGCCAGGTGGCCCCGCGTTGCGTGGTCGGAGGCCCGGACCGGCCCGGTCCGGACTAGACTCGCTTCATTTTGGTACACGGCCGACCGGCGGGCTGGGCCGACGGCGGTCGGACCAGGGCGGACTGGGCCCACGACGGGATGAGCCCTCGACAAGGAGGTCAGGATGGCTGGCGGCAGCAGCGAACCCGGCAGGACCGTGACCTCGAAGGTCCTCGCCATCCTGGAGGCCTTTGAAACGTCCCGTGGTGCCCTCAGCCTGACCGGCATTGCCGAGAAATCGGGGCTGCCGCTGAGCACGGCCCACCGGCTGGTCACAGAACTCACCGCGTGGGGTTTCCTGTCCCGGGAGCCGAACGGGCGCTACCAGCTGGGCATCCGGCTCTGGGAACTGGCGCAGAACACGGGCAGGCAGTTGCGGGATGCGGCCCGGCCCTATGTGCAGGATTTGTTCTCGCTGACGGGAGAAACCGCGCACCTTGCAGTCCGGGCCGGCCACGAGGTCCTCTACATCGACCGCGTTTACGGTTCAAAACGGGTGCCGCGTGCCTCCCGGGTCGGCGGCCGGCTGCCCATGCACGCGACCGCCGTCGGCAAGGTGATCCTGGCTTACGAGCAGGACTGGGTCCGTGACGCGTACCTGAACCGGCAGCTGGAGCGGCACACCGCCCACACCCATGTGGACCCCAAAAAGCTGGCCGCGGAACTGGCCCAGATCCGGGAGCAGGGGTACGCCACGACGCTGGAGGAAGTCCGGCTGGGCTCCTGCTCGATCGCGGTCCCGGTTTTCCATACCGGCAGGATCGGCGCCTCCATCGGCCTGGTGCTTCCCACCGGCCAGGCCGCCACAATGACCCGGCACCTGCCCGTCTTGCGGGGCATCGCAGCCCAGATTGAGCGGGCCACGGCGCGGATCCCGCTCGAAACGCTGCTGGGCAGCCACGTCGCCGGCACAGACTGAGCCGGGTACGCCCGAGCGCTGTCAGCTCCGGGCCGGGAGGGTCCGTCCGGGGGCACTTTGGCGGCATTCCTCGACGTCGGGGGCTGAGTTGGCGGCGTGTCCGTGTCGAAGTGCCCCCGGACCGCGGGCCGCACCCCACACCCCGGGCCCGCGGCCTGGACCGGACGCCGTCCAGGGGGCAGCTGGACCGGACACCAAAACAACTGCCTTCCGCCCAGTGGAAGCACACCCTGTCCGCGGAGAGTGACGGGGGCCACACTGGGAGATAAGAACCCCGGCATGCACTGGCGCTGCCGGCGGGACCGAAAACCTAGGAGCTTAGATGTCACCCTCGACGGAAACGGCCGGCCGCTGTCCCTTTGGACACGGCGCCGAAGCCCCCGCAGGGCACCACGGCTATGAGCCGTTCCAGATGAAGGATCCGTTCCCCGCCTACGCTGAACTCCGGGCCGAGCAGCCCGTGATGTTCGACGAGCGGGTGGGCCTCTACGTGGTCTCCCGCTATGACGACATCAAGGCCGTCTTTGAGGACTGGGAGACCTTCTCCAGCGAGAACGCCCAGGCCCCGGTCCGCGAGCGCGGCGTTGCCGCGAAGAAGATCATGGAAGAGGGCGGCTTCACCGCCTACTCGGGTCTGTCGGCCCGGCGCCCGCCCGAGCACACCCGCATCCGCGCGGTGGTCCAGAAAGCCTTCACGCCCCGCCGCTACAAGGCGCTGGAACCGTTCATCCGGCAGAACGTCGTCGACCTGCTTGGGAAGATGCTGGCCCACCCGGAACACCGCGGCGACATGGTCAAGGATCTGGCCTACGACGTCCCCACCATCACCATTCTCACCCTCATCGGCGCGGACGTCTCCCAGGTGGACACCTTCAAGCGCTGGAGCGATTCCCGCGCAGCCATGACCTGGGGCGACCTCAGCGACGAGGAGCAGATCCCGCACGCCCACAACCTGGTGGAGTACTGGCAGGAGTGCCTCCGCCTGGTCAAAGTGGCCCACGAGGAGGGCGGCGACAACCTCACCGCGGACTTGGTGAAGTCGCAGCAGGAGGGTGCCGAGATCTCCGACCACGAAATCGCTTCCGTCCTGTACAGCCTGCTTTTTGCCGGCCATGAGACCACCACCACGCTGATCTCCAACGCACTGCGCGAGCTCCTGGCCCGCCCCGGCCAGTGGAAGCAGCTGGTCGAGGACCCCAAGAAGATCCCCGCCGCCATCGACGAGGTGCTCCGCTACGCCGGCTCGATCGTCGGCTGGCGGCGCAAGGCGCTCAAAGACACCGAAGTCGGCGGCGTCCCGATCGAGGAAGGCGCGCAGCTGCTGTTGCTGATGGGCTCTGCCAACCGTGACGAGAACAAGTTCGACGCGGGCGAGGACTTCGACATCAGCCGCCCCAACGCCCGCGAGCACCTCTCCTTCGGGTTCGGCATCCACTACTGCCTGGGCAACATGCTCGCCAAGCTCCAGGCCAGGATCGCCCTTGAGGAAGTGGCCCGGCTCGCCCCCGAACTGCAGCTGGAGAACCCGGAAGCCATCACCTTCCGCGAAAACCTGTCCTTCCGCGTCCCCGAGACCGTCCCCGTCAGCTGGAAGGCCTGAGGAATATGCAAAGCAACGACTACATCCAGTTCTTCGACGGCGGCATCGAACCGAAGCTCGACAACCTCGGCGGCAAGGGTGCGTCCCTGGTCACCATGACCTCCGCCGGCATGCCCGTCCCGCCGGGCTTCGTGGTCACCACCGCCCAGTTCGACGCCTTTATGCAGGAAGCCGGCATCACCCGGCATATACACCAGCTCCTTGCCGATCTCGACCCCGAAGACATGGGCCAGGTGGACAAGGTTTCGGCCGCCATCCGCGAGGACATCTGCTCCCGCCCGGTGCCGCAGGCGCTGCGCGAGGTCACCGTCGGCGCCTACGAGGCCCTGATGTCCCGTTTCGAAGCGCCCGTGCCGGTGGCCGTGCGCTCCAGCGCCACCGCCGAGGACCTGCCGGATGCCTCCTTCGCCGGCCAGCAGGACACCTACCTCTGGCTCCACGGCGTCAAGGCCGTCACCGAGCACATCCGGCAGTGCTGGGCCTCGCTGTTCACCTCCCGCGCCATCATTTACCGGCTCAAGAACAACATCCCCAACGAGGGACTCTCGATGGCCGTCGTGGTGCAGAAAATGGTCAACGCACGCGTCTCCGGCGTCGCCATCACCATGGACCCCACCAACGGCGACCGCTCCAAGATCACCATCGACTCCTCCTATGGGGTCGGCGAGATGGTGGTCTCCGGCCAGGTCACCCCGGACAACATCATGCTGGACAAGGTCACCCTGGCCGTCATCTCCGAACACCTTGGCGATAAGCACGCCGAACTCGTCCCGGACCCCGCTGCCGGCCGGCTGGTGGAGCGGGAAGTCGACGCCGAACGCCGCGCCCGCCGCAGCCTCAGCGCCGCCGAACTCACCGCCGTCGCGCAGATGGCCAAGCGCGCGGAAAAACACTACAAGTGCCCGCAGGACATCGAGTGGGCCCTCGATACGGACCTGCCGGACGGTGCGAACCTGCTCCTGCTGCAGTCCCGCCCGGAGACCGTGCATTCCTCCAAAGCGGCCGTCTCCACGGCCCCGCAACCGGTGGTCGCTGGGGGCTACTTCAGCGGATTCAGTGCCGGAACGCCCAAGGCGTCCCTCTAGTACCCGACATTTTCCTCCGTCCGCCCTCCCGCCACGGCTCAACGATGAGCCCGCATTGAAAGGACCGCCATGTCCCTGAAGTCCTTCCCCAAACCCTCCGAGCTCGCGGTTCCCGCCGGCGCCGAGGGCTGGGAAAAGATCTACCCGTATTACCTGGTCTTCCAGGACAAGCTCAAGGAGCAGGAGGACGCCAAGTTCTGGTTCTGCGACAGCCAGCACTGGCCCACCGTCTTTAAGCCCTTCGAGACCATCGGCGGCGAATTCGCGGTCAAATGCCTGGGCCAGTACAACGCCCGGCACCTGATGATCCCCAACGCCAACGGCATCGAATTCCGTGTGCACCTGGGTTACCTGTACATGTCGCCCATCCCGGTGCCCGAGGACCAGATCGCCGCGCGGGTGCCGCTGTTCGAGCAGCGTGTGGGCCATTACTTCCAGAACTGGGACCAGCTCCTCAAGCAGTGGCACGTTAAGGTCAAGGGCACCATCGAGGAGATGGAAACCATTTCCTTCCCCAAGCTCCCGGACCTGGTCCCGATGGAGGACATCCTCTCCGGCAAGGGCAAGGATGGCTCCGAGAAGCTGCTGGAGAGCTACGACCGGCTCATCCAGCTGGCCTACCAGAACTGGCAGTACCACTTCGAGTTCCTTAACCTTGGCTACATCGCCTACTTGGACTTCTTCAACTTCTGCAAGCAGGTCTTCCCCAACATCCCGGACCAGTCCATCGCCACGATGGTGCAGGGCGTCGACATGGAGCTCTTCCGCCCGGACGACGAGCTCAAGGGCCTCGCCAAGCTCGCCGTCGAACTCGGGCTGCAATCCCGCTTCGGCAACACCGACGACGTCGAGGCCACCCTGGCTTCCATCGCCGCCGCCCCCGGCGGGGACCGCTGGATCGCCCAGTACGAGGCCGCCAAGGATCCGTGGTTCAACTTCACCGTGGGCAACGGCTTCTACGGCCACGACAAGTACTGGAACGAACACCAGGAAATCCCGCTCGGCTACATCGCGGACTACATCCGGCGGGTGGACGAGGGCCAGGAAATCATGCGCCCGGTCGAGGCCCTGATCCTCGAACGCGACCGCATCATCGAGGAATACCGCGACCTGCTGGAAGGCGAGAACCAGTCGCTCTTCGACGCCAAGCGCGGGCTCGCCGGCACCGCCTACCCGTACGTGGAGAACCACAACTTCTACATCGAGCACTGGACCATGGGCGTCTTCTGGCGGAAGATCCGCGAGCTCAGCCGGATGATGCAGGCTGAAGGGTTCTGGACCGAACCCGACGACCTGCTCTACCTGGGCCGCAACGAGGTCCGTGACGCGCTGTTCGACCTGGTCACGGGCTGGGGCGTCGGCGCGAAGCCGATCGGCCCGGACTACTGGCCGGAGGAGATCGAGCGCCGCCGCGGGATCGTGGACGCGCTCAAGACGGCGCGGCCGGCGCCTGCGCTGAACACCCCGCCGGAGATCATCACCGAACCGTTCACCCGGATGCTCTGGGGTATCACCACCGAGCAGGTCCAGCAGTGGCTGGGTGCCGGCGAAGCGGTGGAGGGCGGCGGCCTGCGCGGCATGGCAGCCTCACCCGGCGTCGTGGAGGGCCTGGCCCGCGTCGTCACCGACGCCGACCAGCTCTCCGAAGTGCAGCAGGGCGAAATCCTGGTCGCGACCGTCACGGCGCCGTCCTGGGGCCCGATCTTCGGCAAGATCAAGGCAACGGTCACGGACATCGGCGGCATGATGAGCCACGCGGCGATCGTCTGTCGGGAATACGGGCTCCCGGCCGTGACCGGTACCGGATCCGCGTCCACCACGATCAAGACCGGGCAGCGGCTGCGCGTGGACGGCACCAAGGGGACGGTCCAGATCCTCGACGCCGAAGACCAGCTGGTCGTCGCCGGACCCGGGGCGCACAGCCACAGCCATGTCTGACGCGACGATGACCCCCGCAGAAGACGGGCGTGCGGACCAGCCTGCGCGCACCGTCCTGGTCACCGGTGCCGCCGGTGGGCTGGGCCGGGCGTTCGCGCTCGGCTTCGCCCGCCGCGGCTACCGCGTGGCGGTGGCGGACGTGAACCTCGCCGGTGCGGAGGAAACGGCCAAGCTGGTCCTGGATACCGGCGCCGAGGCGACGGCCTTCCACGCCGACGTCACGAGCGTCGACTCCACCGAGGCCCTTGCGAAAAGCTGCGCGGCTTTCGGCGGCGGACGCATCGACGTCGTGCTCAACAACGCGGCGGTATATGCGGGGGTGACCCGCAGCCCGTTCGAGGACATCGACCCGGCCGAATGGGACTTGGTGATGAACGTCAACCTCAAGGGTCCGTGGCTCGTCACCCGGGCGGCGAGCCCGTTCCTGCCCGAAGGCGGACGCGTCATCAACCTTTCCAGCGCCACGATCTTCAGCGGCTCGGAGCAGTGGCTGCACTACGTCGCCTCGAAGGGCGGCGTGGTGGCCCTGACCCGGGTGATGGCCAAGGAACTGGGCCGGCGGGGGATCACGGTCAACGCGATCGCCCCCGGCTTCACCCTCACCGAGGCCAGTTACGGGCTGATGGAAAACGCCGAGAACTACGGCGTGGACCGGGGCGCCATCAAGCGGGCCAGCCAGCCGGAGGACATCGTGGGCGCGGCGCTTTTCCTGGCCGGCCCGGACAGTTCCTACTACACCGGCCAGACCATGGTGGTCGACGGCGGCCGCCAGTTCATCTGAGCGACGGCTCCAACTCTTCAAGCGACTTTCTACCCAAGGAGGACCAATGCCAACGGTTCATTTCACCGACGCGGACGGCGCCGTCCGCGACGTGCAGGGCAACCCCGGCGATTCCGTCATGGAGACCGCGGTGCGCAACGGCGTCCCCGGCATCGTGGCCGAATGCGGCGGCTCGCTGTCCTGCGCCACGTGCCACGTTTTTGTCCGCGAGGACTGCCTCTCGGAGCTGCCGCCGATGGAGGACATGGAGGACGAGATGCTCTACGGCACGGCCGTGGACCGCGAGGAGAACTCCCGGCTGTCCTGCCAGCTGCGCCTGACGGGCGGCCTCGAACTGTTCGTCACCACCCCGGAAACCCAGGTGTAGCCATGGGCACCCATGGTGCCGCGGCGGAGCAGACCGCCGCCGGAACGGCCGTCGCCGCCGGCACCGAAACGGAAAGCCGCACCCGCACCGGCCTGCTGATCATCGGCGCCAGCCAGTCCGGCGTCCAGCTCGCCGTGTCCCTGCGGGCGCTCGGCTTCGACGAGCACATCACCCTCCTCGGCGACGAGGACCACCGCCCCTACCAGCGCCCGGCCCTTTCCAAGGAGTTCCTGCAAGGCACGGTGGAGAGCGAGTCCCTGATCTTCCGATCCAACGAGTACTGGGCCGAGCACAACGTGGAGCTCGTCAAAGGCGAATACATCGTCCGGATCGACAAGGACGCGGACGGATCCGGCGTGGCGCATGCTTCCTCCGGCCGGCAGCTCGCCTTCAAGCGGCTCGCCCTGACCGTGGGCGCCCGGGCCCGGAAGCTGGAGATCGAGGGCGGGGACCTCGACGGCGTGCTCTACCTGCGGAACGCCGACGACGCCCTGGCGCTCAAGGCCCGGGTGGGGGACGCCACCGATGTGGTGGTGATCGGCGGCGGATTCATCGGCCTGGAGGCCGCCTCCAGCCTGCAGAAGATGGGCAAGAACGTCGCCGTGCTGGAATTCGGCCCGCGGCTGGTGGGGCGCGCCGTCGGCGAGGAAACCGCCGAATACTTCCTGCAGGCCCACCGTGCACGCGGCCTGGACATCCGGCTCAACACAAGCGCCAAACGCTTCACCGCAGGCGGCGCCGCCGGTGACAACGCCCCGGGCGACGGTCGCAGGGCCGTCGCCGGCGTCGAACTCCAGGACGGGACGGTGCTGCCGGCGCAGATCGTGCTGGTCGGTATCGGCGTCATCCCGAACACCCAACTGGCCGAACAGCTCGGCCTGGCCGTGGACAACGGAATCGTCGTGGACCGCTTCGCTCTGGCCTCGGACGGGACCACGGTGGCAATCGGCGACTGCGCCAACATGCCCAACCCGGTCCCCGGATCGGAACCGGGGGAACGGATCCGGCTCGAAAGCGTCAACAACGCGATCGAGCACGCCAAGGTGGCCGCCTACTCGCTCACCGGGCGGCGCGAAGAATATGCCGGTATCCCGTGGTTCTGGTCCAACCAGGCCGACCTCAAACTCCAGATCGCCGGACTGTGCAGCGGCTACGACCGGACAGTCCTGCGGCAGGACCAGGAACGCGGCAAGTTCAGCGTGCTCTACTACCGGCAGGGCCGCATCATCGCCGCGGACTGCGTCAACGCACCGCTGGACTTCATGGCGGTCAAGAACGCCCTCGCCAAAGGCCAGAACATCCCCGCCGACGCTGCCGCGGACCCGGCCACACCCCTCAAAACGATCACCACGGACAGCTAGCCGCCTCCGGCCAGCCCCACCCGAAGGAGCACTATGACCACCCCCAAGACCCCGGTTGCCGGCGCCGGCACTGCCGACCCGGCTTCCGACCCCGCAGCCGCTGACTTCGCCGCCGCTTACCCGGTCCGGCCGATTCCGGCGCCGGGACCGGTGGACACGGCTCCGATCGCCACCACCCCCGCGGCGCTCGGGGATCTCGACGCGCTCTGGCGGGCAGTAGTGCACGAGACCCGCACCCGCGGGAACGACATTCACCTGCCGATCTCGCTCGCCTTCGCGGAGCGGCTCTGCCGGGCCTACCCGGGAGCCGACGCCGAACTGGTCCGGGTGGCCACCGTGCTGCATGACACCGGCTGGGCCCACGTGGACGAAACCCGGATCATTTCCGAGGGCTTCGCCGGGGACTGGCGCAAGGCCGCCATCCGGTACGAACACGAAAAGCAGGGCTGCGACGTCGCCCGCCGGGTGCTGCCGGACCTGGGCTACCACGCCGACTTCATCGAGCGCGTCTGCGCGATCATTGACGGGCATGACACCCGCCCCGTGGCCTATTCGCTGGAGGACGCGCTGATGCGCGACGCCGACCGGCTATGGCGCTTCGACCAGGCAGGGATCGCCCTGGCCTCTTCCTGGTTCAAGATGGACCCGGCCACCTACACCGAGCGGCTGACCTCGGAAATCGTGCCCGAGCTCATCACCCAGGCGGCGTTCGACATGGCCACCGCCGACCTGGACCGCTCCGCCGCCCTGCTCAAGACGGCGGTCATCCGATGACCGCCGCCACGCACGAGGCTCCCGCCCTGGCCGCCCGCGCCGCGCTCAAACTGCCCTACACACACGTCGACGACCTCTTCATCGACGACGCCTGGATCCCGGCACGCGGCACCGGCCGCAACCCGGTCACCGACCCCGCCACCGGCGAGGTCTGGGGCTCCGTGCCGGACGGCACCGCCGAAGACGTCGACGCCGCCGTCGCCTCCGCACGCCGGGCCTTCGACGCCGGCGACTGGCCGCGCCTGGCGCCCTCGGTCCGCGCCGCATACCTGCTGCGCATCGCCGACGAAGTCGAGAAGCGGGCCGGGGAGCTGTCCCTGACGAACACCCGCGAGAACGGCTCGCCGGTGTCCGAATCCGCCGGAGCTGCCGCCAACGCCGCAGGGATCCTCCGCTACTTCGCCACCCTGGCCGAGTACCTGGGGCGTGAGGACGTACGGGCCTTCCCCAAGGGCGGCGGGGAGTCCATCGTCCGGCGCGAACCGGTCGGCGTGTGCGCCCTGATCGCACCGTGGAACTTCCCGATCAACCTCGTGGTCATCAAGCTCGCCCCGGCGCTGTTGGCCGGCTGCACCGTGGTGATCAAACCGGCGTCGCCGACCCCGCTGTCGCTGCGGGTAGTCATCGACGCGGTGGCCGCGGCCGGCGTCCCGGCCGGCGTCGTGAACCTTGTCACCGGATCCGGCCGGTTGGGGGACGCGCTGGTGAAGCACCCCGGCGTGGACAAGGTGGCGTTCACGGGTTCCACACCGGTTGGCCGGAAGATCGCGGCGGCGTGCGGCGAACTGTTGCGCCCTGTCACCCTCGAACTCGGCGGAAAATCCAGTGCGATTGTGCTGCCGGACGCAGACCTGGACGCAATGTCCAAGGTGCTGATCCGCTCCTGCCTGCGCAACACCGGGCAGACCTGCTACATCTCGACCCGGATCCTGGCCCCCGCCAGCAGGTACGAGGAAGTCGTGGACATGGTCACCGCCACGATCGCGGCGGCCAAGCAGGGCGACCCGCTGGAGCCCGACACGGTGTTTGGCCCGTGCGCCACGGAGTCCCAGTACCGGACCGTGCTGGGATACGTGGAGTCCGGCCTGGCAGAAGGCGCCCGTGCCACGACCGGCGGGCGCGCGGCGTCCCTGGGCGGCGGACTCGAAGGCGGGTATTTCGTGGAACCCACAGTGTTCGCCGACGTCACCCCCGACATGCGGATCTCGCGCGAGGAGATCTTCGGCCCGGTCATCTGCATCCTGAAGTACAACGACGCGGGAGGCAGCGCCGAGGAAGCGGTGGCATTGGCCAACAACACCGAGTTCGGCCTGGGCGGTCTGGTGTTCGGCTCCGACCCCGGGACCGCGTTGGCGGTGGCGGATCGGATGGACACCGGTTCGGTGGGCATAAATTTCTTCGCCTCCAACCACGCGGCGCCCTTTGGCGGCCGGCACGATTCGGGCCTCGGCACCGAGTATGGCATCGAGGGCCTGAACGCCTACCTCAGCTACAAGTCGATCCACCGGAAGGTGTAGGGGTTGCGCTATTCCCTTAAGGTCCCTCTGCAGCGCCCAGAACGGTCCAAGGTGATAGCGCAACCGGCTCCGTTCGTGCCAGCATGGGGCGCAGCGACTACGCACCGGGAGGCACTGTAATGAAGGCCAACGAACTGCTGCTAGACGAATTTGGCAGGATCCACGAGATCGTGGCCGCCACCCTCGAGGGCATAGACCCGGACCTGCTTGTCCGGCGGGTGGCGGACCAGGCAAACCCGATTGCGTGGCTGGTCTGGCATCTCAGCCGCGGGGAGGATGCACAGGTCGCTTCGGCCGCCGGCCTGGAGCAGGTGTGGACATCGCAGGGGTTCGCCGAACGTTTTGGACTCTCGCTGCCCGTCCAGGACACCGGCTACGGGCACACATCCGACCAGGTCGACGCCGTACACGCCCCGCCTGAGTTGCTGCTCGCCTATTACGACGCCGTCCACCGTCAGACCGTTGGGTTCCTGGAATCCCTCAGCGACGAGGAGCTCGACCGCGTCCTCGACACCCGCTGGAAGCCGCCGGTCACGCTCGGCGTGCGGCTGGTCAGCATTCTCGCCGATTGCCTCCAGCACGCGGGACAGGCCGCGTACGTGAAAGGCCTGAACCGAGCCCGCCTGCAGGGCTAGGGTGCCCGGTGCGGCCGGAGCCTACCGCGCGGAGGTGAGCACCATCGCCGGGCCGAGTCTGTCACCTTCGTGACTGAATGGCCTGGCCGGTATCGCGCAGGTGCTGCAGGAGTGCATCAAGGATGGGCAGCTGGCCACGTACCAGTTTGCTGCGCGCCTCAGGCTCGGCGAACCAGGCGGCGTCGTCAATTTCCGGGAAGCTGCGCACGACGCCGGAACCTTTCGGCCACTCCAGCGAGAACGTGTTGCTCACAATCTGCGCCGGTCGGAAGTCCGCTTCGGCGGCGAAAGCCGTGATGATTTTCCCCGACGACTGCCGGAAGCTGCCGAGGGCGAAGTAGTCGGCCTCGGGCGGGGCGGTGCCGATTTCCTCGGTGAACTCGCGTCGCGCGGCCGCCAAGGCGTCCTCGGTTTCGGCGTACTCGCCCTTCGGGATGGACCAGGCGGCCTCGTCCTTGTGCGACCAGAACGGCCCGCCCATATGCGCGATCCAGAATTCCGGGTGACCCTGCGCTCCCCGCCGGTACAACAGCAGGCCGGCGCTCCGAACCTCCCACGCGGCCTCCGTTCGTCTGCCTGTGCGGCGCGCTGTCCGCGGTGCCGCGCCTGGCGCGGCTACCAGTTCTGCGGGTCATTCATGCGGCAGGTCTGGCTGCTGCACTGCCGCGCGCTGACCTGCCAGTCGGGCTGGCGGGCCGTCGGGCGGCGCTCGTCTTTCCAGGTCGGCACAACCCGTTCACCGCACGCCGGACAGGGCGGCTCGGTATGCGCGCGACGTTGCGCCTTGTTCATGTTTCCCCCAAAACTTTGATGCGTACAGGCAAATCTAGTCATATTTCCATCGAAGTGACAAATAGCTCAGGCGTTGGCCCAGGCCAGCACCCGCAGGGCCCGCAGCGTGTTCCAGCGGCTGGGCTTGCCGTCGCCCTCTTCCAACGCAAAATGGGTGCGTCCCGGGTGGCTGCTCTCCAGGAGCCAGGTCCCGTCCGGCCGGCGCTTGGAGCGCACCACGTCCACGGCCTCGGCGGTCCGGGCGTCCGCGGGCATGCCCGCGGACCTGAAATAGTCCAGGCCCCGAAGCACGTCATAGTGCCAGCGTGCCGGGTAGGAGAACTCCAGCCAGGCCGGGTTGATCAGCTCCCCGGTGCTCTTGCGCCGGAGTAGGCCGCGCTCCAGCAGGTATTCTTCGCCGCGACGCCTGGCCGCGGCCAGTGCGGGGGTGCCGCCGGTGGCATGCTCGTACTCCAGCAGTCCTTCCAGGACGTTGATCGTGGTGGCGAAGGAGGAGCGGGTCGAGCCGCGTTCGGCTTCACAGTTCCAGCCGCCGTCGTCGAGTTGTTCGGCCAGCAGCCGGGCGAGGACGACGTCGACGTTCCCGCCGAAGTAGGCCCCGAGCGCGAGGGCCATGCCGTTGATGCAGGGCTCAACTTCGCCGTCGAAGAAGGGCTGACCCGCCTCTTCCCAGCGGCTGTTCGCCCGTACGAGCGCGACGGCGTGGCGAGCTGCGGCGCTGCCGGGGTCCAGCCCGAACCCGCGCAGCTGCAACAGGCTGTAGGTCGTCGCGGTCCAGGGCTGGCCAGGCTCGGCGTCGTCATAAGGCGCCGGGTAGTAGGTGCCGCCGTCCCACTGCCCGTCGTCACCCTGCAGCCCGAGTAGCCGGGCGCCCCAGCCGATGGCGGCGACGCGGGAACGTTCAGCCTGCACGTCCTCCGGTGGCGCGTCCGTAAGATCAGCCAGGACCTGCCAGCGGATGGCGGGGTCGGAGTCGAGCAGCCAGTCCAGGACGTCCATCCGGACAAGCTAGCACCGGTGCCGGCGCGCGGGAAGAGACCGCTGCTGAGGGATGCGCGGGAAGGTGCCGGCGCCGCTGTCCTCAGTCGCCGTCGTCGTCGGACAGCCGGCGGAAATCCCTGGACAGGTAGAGCGCCAGCGCGGCGGAATTGCCGCTGTCCACCGTGACCGCCACGCGCTGCCGGCCCAGCTTGTGCAGGGCGTGCAGGCAGTGGGCCAGCAGCTCTTCGGCCGCGCCCTGCCTGCGGTGGTCGGGATGGGTGAACAGCTCGGCAATCTCGCTGTCCCAGTCGACGTCATTGCCCGGGGCGGGCTCGGTGACGATAATGGCGGCCGCAAGTTGTCCGTCGGGCGCCGCTTTGACCGCCGATGCCTCCGGAACGTGCCGGCCGCGGGCGCCGTCGAGCAGGGTGTCGATCCAGCCGGTGGCGCGGTGGGGAGGCTGCGGCAGGCTGTCCGCATAGGAGTCCCGGTACATCACGGCGAGCTCAGGGAGGTCGGCAGCCTGGATCGGCCGTATGGCGGTGCCGGGGCGGGCGCCATCGCGTGGGCCGGTGGCTGCGGTCAGGATGATTAGGGGATTCACGGCAACCCTGCTCTCTCTCTTGCGACGACCATAAGGGACACCTTCGGGCGTCCCTTCCAGCCTGCACCCGCTTTGTTGCGGCCGCGTTTCCGGATGGTGATATCCAGGCGTCCGGAAGGCCGTCGCAAGGTTAACGCTGGCTTGCCGTCAGAGGTTCCGTCGGCTTTCCGCGGCGGGTTCGGTCCCGGGATACGCAGACGGTCCGGCGCTACGGGGATCACCGTAGCGCCGGACCGTCTGCGCGTCGTTTGTCCGGAACCGCCGCGGAACGGCGGTGCGGAACTAGACCAGGGTCGCGGTGTCGATCACAAAGCGGTAGCGGACGTCGGAGGCGAGCACACGCTCGTAGGCCTCGTTGATCTTCTCGGCCGGGATGACCTCGATTTCGGCGCCGAGGTGGTGTTCGGCGCAGAAGTCCAGCATTTCCTGGGTCTGGCGGATGCCGCCGATCATCGAGCCGGCGAAGGAGCGCCGGCCGCCGATCAGGGCGAACGCGTTGACCGGCAGCGGCTCGGCCGGGGCACCGACGTTGACCATGGTGCCGTCGAGGCGCAGCAGCTGCAGGTAGGAGCTGATGTCGATCGAGGCGCTCACGGTGTTGATGATCAGGTCGAACGTGCCGGCCAGCTCGCTGAAGGTGTTCTCGTCGCTCGTGGCGAAGTAGTGGTCCGCGCCGAGGCGCAGGCCGTCTTCCTGCTTCTTGAGTGACTGCGAGAGGACCGTGACCTCGGCGCCCATGGCGTGGGCGATCTTGACGGCCATGTGTCCGAGGCCGCCGAGCCCGACGACGGCGACCTTCTTGCCGGGGCCGGCGTTCCAGTGGCGCAGCGGCGAGTAGGTGGTGATACCGGCGCACAGCAGGGGTGCGGCGACGTCGAGTTCGATGCCCTCGGGGATCCGCACCACGAAGTCTTCGGTGACGACGACGTGGGTGGAGTAGCCGCCCTGGGTGATGGTGCCGTCGCGGTCCACCGCGCCGTAGGTGCCGGTGTTGCCCTTGAGGCAGTACTGTTCCTCGCCGGCCTGGCAGTTGGCGCACTCGCCGCAGGAGTTGACCATGCAGCCGACGCCGACGCGGTCACCGACGGCGTGCTTGGTGACGGCCGAGCCGACCTCGGTCACGATTCCGGCGATCTCGTGGCCGGGCGCGAGCGGGTAGGACTGCGGGCCCCAGTCGCCGCGTACGGTGTGGATGTCCGAGTGGCAGATCCCGGCGAACTTGATCTCGATCAGGACATCATGGGGGCCGACGTCGCGGCGCTCGATGGTGGTGGGGACGAGGTCCTCGGTGGCGGACGGGGCAGCGTAAGCGTTTACGGTAAGCATTCTTCTCCAGTAAGAGTCGGTGCGGAGTCGCGGTCGTAGCGGGGAAGAGTAGGCTCCGGGGCTTGGGGGGCGCCCTGGAACCTGTCGGCCCACGATGGCGCGGTGGCCGCAGGGCGTATCGCCCGGAGCCACAGTATGAGGCAACACCGTGCCCGTACCGATTGTTCCGTGATGCGCCGGATTTTTTTCGCCGCCGCCTTTTCGGCTCCGCTGCCGGTGGGTGCGGCTAGCCGGCCATGCGGGGGTGGACGCGGACGAACTCGATCTTGTTTCCCGGATTGACTTTCTTCCTGGGTGCCCGGGAAAAGCCCTTGGCGTCCAGGTTGTTTTGCGCCCGGAACTCGGCGAGCGCGGCGTCGTAGGCAGCATTCAGCTGCCGGCCGGTGAACTCTTCGGTGGAGCCGTCGGCGAAGGTGATGGTGACGGGGGTGCTGGCGGGGAAGTGCCGGTTCATCCGGATGAAGCCGTCAGCGTCCTGCTGGAGATTGATCAATGGGTTCCGCCTTTGCGATTGGGAGTTCCAGTCTTCCTTAGTTTTCGTCCACAAAACGCCCGCAGCAGCGGCGGGGGACAATGGAGGCGTGACTTCCACCCCCGCCGCCCGCAATCCGGCCCGCACTCCTTTCGATCTGGGCTCCATCGGAACCGGGCTGGTCTTTGCCGGTTCCCTGGGCCGGCTCGCTGAGACCCTGCAGACCGGATCCCCGGGCGGTGCCGCGGTGGTCGAGGCGCCCCCGGGTACGGGCAAGACCACGCTGGTGCCCCCGCTGCTGGCCAATCTTGCCCTGCAGGACGCTGCCCTGCGCGGCGCTACCGACGCGGCCCCGCGGATCGTGGTGACCCAGCCGCGCCGCGTCGCCGCGCGTTCCGCGGCCCGGCGCCTCGCCGCCCTGGACGGCAGCCCGCTGGGCGGACGCGTCGGCTACACCGTCCGCGGCGACCGCCAGGCCGGCGCCGGCACCTGGATCGAGTTCGTCACTCCCGGCATCCTGCTCCGCCGCCTCCTCGCCGATCCCGGGCTGGAGGGCACCGCCGCGGTGGTGCTCGATGAGGTCCACGAACGCGGGCTGGAGACCGACCTGCTGCTCGGCATGCTCGCCGAGGTCCGCCAGCTGCGCGGGGACCTTACGCTCGTCGCCATGTCCGCCACCCTGGACGCGCCGCGTTTCGCCGCCTTGCTGGGGTCCGGGGCGTCCGACGGCGGCGTCCCGGCCCCCGTCGTCGGCTGTCCGTCCGCGCTGTACCCGCTGGAGATCCAGTGGGCGCCCGCTCCGGGTCCCCGGCTGGACGCCCGGGGCGTGACCCGCGGGTTCCTGGACCATGTGGCGGAGACGGCCGCGGAGGCCCATGCCGCGGCGCTCGCCGGCGGAGAGGACATCGACGCCCTGGTCTTCGTGCCGGGCGCCCGGGAAGTCTCCCACGTCGCCGCCCGGCTGCGCGGCCGGACCGGAGCGGAGGTGCTGGAGCTGCACGGCCAGGTCGGCCCGGCGCTGCAGGACCGTGCGGTGTCCGGCCGACGGCCGGGCGAAGCAGCCCGGATCATCGTCTCCACCGCGCTCGCCGAATCCTCCCTGACGGTTCCGGGCGTGCGCCTGGTGATCGATTCCGGTCTCTCCCGCGAGCCGCGGCGGGACGCCGGGCGCGGCATGACCGGCCTGGTGACCGTGTCCTGCTCCCGGGCCTCGGCCGAACAACGCGCCGGCCGGGCCGCCCGGCTGGGCCCAGGACGGGTGGTCCGCTGCTACGACCAGAAAAGCTACGGAGCCGCCCCGGCCCACCAGACTCCGGAGATCGCCGTCGCCGACCTGACGGGAGCGGCCCTGGTGCTGGCCTGCTGGGGCTCTCCCGGCGGCCGGGGGCTGGCCCTCCCGGATGCCCCGCCCCGGGCGGCCATGGCTGGGGCGGTTGAAGTGCTGCGGGAACTCGGCGCCGTCGGACCGTCCGGCCTTGCCACGGACCTGGGCAGGACGCTGGCCAAGGTCCCGGCCGACCCGCGGCTCGCCCGCGCCCTGCTGGACGGCGCGGCCGCCGTCGGGCACCGCTCCGCGGCCGAGGCCGTCGCCGTCGTAGCCGGCGGCGAGCGCGCCCCCGGCGCCGATCTCACCGGGCTCCTGCGCGCCCTGCGCTCCGGCAAGGATCCGGGAGCCCGGCGCTGGGCCGACGACGTCCGCCGGATGGAGACGATCGCGCGCCAGGCCGAGACCGGGAGGGCGGCCGCGCCGCGCCCCCGGCGGCCGCGGGCAGCCCGGAAAGCACCGGCTTCGTCGTCGCGCTGGCCTTCCCGGACCGGGTGGCCCGCCGGGTCCCGGGACCGGGGGAGCGGTACTTGCTCTCCTCCGGCACGCGGGCCGGCCTCCCGGGCGGCAGCAGCCTCGCCGGCCACGAGTGGCTGGCCGTCGCGGAAGTCTCGCGTGCTGAGGGTCAGGACGCGGCCGGTACCGGCGCCGTCATCCGGTCGGCTGCGCCGCTGACAGCGGAGGATGCCGAGGCCGCCGCCCGGCATCTGCTCAGCGACACCGTGGAAGCGGCGTTCGGCCAGGGCAAGGTCAGTGCCCGCCGGGAACGACGCCTGGGCGCAATCGTGCTCTCCTCGACGCCGGTGCGGCCTTCCCCGGCGGAAGGCCGCGCCGCAGTGGCCCGGGCCCTGGCGCGCACCGGGCTAAAGGCCATCGGCTGGTCACCATCCGCGGACGCCCTGCGGCGGCGGTTGGCCCTGCTGCACCGCGAACTTGGCGAACCCTGGCCGGATGTCTCCGAGCCTGCCCTGCTGGCCCGGCTGGATGAGTGGCTGGCGCCCGAGCTCGAAGCCCTCGCCGCAGGTGCGGCGACGAACGGTGTCGGCCTGGCTGCGCCGCTGCGCCGGCTGCTGCCCTGGCCCGAGGCTGCCCGGCTGGGGGAGCTGGCCCCGGAGGCGCTGCAGGTGCCGAGCGGTTCGCGGATCCGCATCGATTACCCGGAGGCCGGCGATGACAGCGGCCGGCCGGTGGTCGCGGTCAAGCTGCAGGAGTGCTTCGGCTGGGACCAGACGCCGCGGCTGGTGGACGGCCGGGTGCCGGTGCTGTTCCACCTGCTCTCACCGGCCCGGCGGCCGCTCGCCGTAACCGACGACCTGGCGTCGTTCTGGTCCGGACCCTACGCGCAGGTCCGGGCAGAGATGCGCGGACGCTATCCGAAGCACCCCTGGCCGGAGGACCCGTGGAGCGCGCCCGCGACGGCGAAGGTCAAGAGCAGGATGTGACGGGCGCCGGGACCCGGGGGCGCGGGCGTTAGCCTGCCTCGGCGCCCTCCCAGGCGACGTGGACCCAGCGCTGCCCCTCGCCGTCCCACGACTCGGAATGGCCCAGCAGGGCCAAATCCTGGAAGCTGACCTCGATTCCGTCCCGCTGCAGGTTGTCGCGGAGCTCGTGAGTGGCCTCGCGGACCGCCGAAACGACAGCCTCGGGGTTGTCGGACTCGACGCGGCGGGAGGCTTCATAGGGTTTGCTCATGGGCACCATCATTCATTCTCGGAGCCGTTATGGGAACCACCGTCCGCTGCTGGAACCTCTCGGCTCAGCTGCCCGCCAGCCGCTCGCCGTTGAACCAGCAGACAGCCCGCAGCCAATCATCGTCGAGGCGGGGTTCCTTGTCCTGAAGCCGTTCGAGGGCCTCGAGCTGGTGTGCGTAGGGGTACGGGATGTTGGGGAAGTCGCTGCCGAGCACGACCCGGTCCGCGAGTTCCGCAAGCTTCGGCAGCAGCACGGCGGGGAATGGGGCGACGTCTTCGAAGAAGTCGGTAAACACCATCGTCGTGTCCAGGTGGACGCGGGGGTACCGCTCGGCCAGGGCCAGGAACTCGGCGTATTCCGGTGCGCCCAGATGCGCGACGACGGCGGTGAGCCGGGGATGCCGTCGCAGCACGCCCTCAAGTTTGTCCGGGCCGGTGAACCCGGCCCGCGGGACCGGGCCGCTGCCCACATGCACCACCACGGGAACGGCCGCGTCGGAGAGCAGACCCCACACCGGGTCCAGGGCCGGTTCGCGCAGGTCGAAGCCGCCCACCTGGGCGTGGATCTTGAAGACCCGTGCGCCCCGGCTGAGCGCCGTTGCGACCTGGCCCAGCACGCCGTCCTCCGGGAAGAACGTGGCGCTGGGGACACAATCCGGCTCGTTTGCGGCGAGCCCCAGGGTGAAGTCGTTGAGGTCGGCCGCCATCCCGGGCCGGTGCGCATAGGCCAGCGCCGTGAAACGGCGAACCCCCAGCTGCCTGAGCCGCGCCAGCCTGCTGTCCTGGTCCGTGCGGTAGGTGATGGGCCAGGGCCTGCCCACGAGTGGGCCCGCCTCATCGAAGTGCGCCCAGACCCGCCGAAGCATCCGCTCGGGGAGGAAATGCGTGTGGATGTCGATCAGGCCCGGAAGCTCCAGCCGCTGCCACCAGGCCGGGACGTCGACGTCGGCCAGCGGCCCTGCCCGGCCGGCACCGGTCCTTGTCACCTGGCTCCGGTGGCGGCCGGGGCTGCGCTGTGCAGCCTGATGAAGTCCGCCACGGCCCCGGCGAGGCCTGCCCCGATCTCCTCCGGGGCCCGCTTGGTCCCGGGCACGGCGAACGAATGGTCCCCGCCCTCGCGCCATTGCAGTGTCGCGGTGGGCCCGATCCGCGCCACCACGGAGTCCAGCAGCCCGCCGGTGGCGAAGGTGTCCCGGGTGCCCTGGAGGAACAGCATGGGCAGGGTGAGTCCGTAGAGGTGCTCGTCGCGCAGCTTCTCGGGCTTGCCCGGAGGGTGCAGCGGATAGCCGAGGTACACCAGCCCCGCCGCGGGCATGCCCTCCGCCACCGCCATCGACGCCATCCGGCCGCCGAAGGATTTCCCCGCGGCCCAGAGCGGCTCGCCCTCGGACCGGGCGGCGGCGGCGGCCATCGCCGCCCGCCAGGCCGTGATGGCCGCCGGTGGCCGGTCGGGGAATTTCCGGCCCGCCTCGCGGTACGGGAAGTTGAAACGCAGTGTGGCGACGCCGTCGTCGTTCAGGGCCGCGGTGAAGCCGCGCAGGAACGGGTGCTCCATCCCGGCGCCGGCGCCGTGGGCCACCACCAGAGTCGCGACCGGGTTTGCCGGGCGGGCATAGACGCCCGAGACGGCAGCGCCGTCGACGTCGATGGTCAGCGGCGCCTCAGCGGCGGTCATGCAGGTGTCCACGCAGCGACAAACCACGCACACCGCGCAGCGACAATCCAGCGGCGCAGACCACCGGCGCCAGTCCCAGGAGCATGGCGACCGGGTTGGGCCGGAAGACGATGCCGCCGCCCCGGCCGCGGGTGTAGACGCCGAGCGGGAGGACGAAGCCGCCGCCTCCGCCGCCGGCCCCCGCCGGGGCGTCGTCGGTGGCGGGCGCGCTGCCGCCGCCGAAACCGAAGGACACCAGGGCCACGGGGATGACTTCCTTGCCGTCGAGCTGCACGGGAGCGCCGTACGCGCGGGACACGCCCACATTTTTGAACGCGTCCACGAGGGACGAAAATGCCTCAGCCATGTCAGCAACCCTAATCACCGGCCAGGGTGAGCACCAGAGTGGCCGGTGCTCCGTTGCCTTACCGCGGGCGCCCGGGACGTCCGGCCCCTGTTCCGGCGCTCCGGTTGCCAATAGATTGGGGCTGGGGCACGACACCGGCTGAGAGGAAAGAACCATGTCGACTACTGCTGGAGCCGCGTCGCGGCTGGCCGCGGCGCTGGCCATTGTGCTCGGCACCAAGAATATCCCGCTCCGGCTGCGCGCCTGGGACGGCTCGGAAGCCGGACCGGAGGGTGCGCCGCTGCTGGTCGTCCACTCACGCCGGGCGCTGCGGCGGATTCTGTGGTCCCCCGGACAGCTGGGCCTGAGCCGGGCTTATGTCGCCGGCGACATCGAAGCCCCCGGGGACATCTTCGCCAGCTTCACAGCCCTTAGCGCGGCGGGAAAGTTCGCCGAGCCCGGCCCGTTCCGCCGGCCCACGGTCCGGGAACTGTGGTCCCTGGCCGCGGCCGCGGTGCGGCTCGGTGCGCTCGGGCCAAACCCGGCGGCGCCCCCGGAAGAAGCCCGCGTGGTGCGCAAGGGCCGGCTGCATTCCCGGAAGCGCGACGCCGCCGCCATCTCGCACCACTACGACGTCGGCAACAGCTTTTACGCCCTCGTGCTTGGCCCGTCCCTGGTCTACTCGTGCGCGGTCTGGGACACCCCCGGGACGGGTCTGGACGCGGCGCAGGAAGCAAAACTCGACCTGGTCTGCCGCAAACTCGGACTCCGGCCCGGCATGCGGGTGCTGGACGTCGGCTGCGGCTGGGGCAGCTTCGCCATCCACGCCGCCGAACGTTACGGGGCCGACGTCGTCGGTGTCACCCTCTCCGCCGAACAGGCAGAACTGGCCCGGAAGCGGGTGGCGGAAGCGGGGCTGACGGACCGGGTCGGGATCCGGGTCCAGGACTACCGGGACGTGGACGATGGTCCCTTCGACGCGATCAGCTCCATCGGCATGTCCGAGCACGTGGGCCGGGACCAGATCGGCCACTACGTCACCCGGCTGCACGGGCTGCTGCGCCCCGGCGGCCGGCTGTTGAACCACGCCATCTCCTGGAACGCCGGACCCACCGACCCGGATCCCGATTCGTTCATCCCGCGCTACGTCTTCCCGGACGGGGAGATGCTCGGCCTGGCCGAGATGATCGGCGCCCTGGAAGGCGGCGGCTTCGAAGTGCTCGACGTCGAGGCGCTCCGGCCGCACTACGCACTGACGCTGCGGGCCTGGGTGCAGAACCTGGAACGCCACTGGGACGAGGCCGTGCAGGCCAGCAGCCTGGGCAGGGCCCGGGTCTGGCGGCTCTACATGGCCGCCAGCGCGCTGGGATTCGAGGCCGGAACCACCGGAGTCAACCAGGTCCTCGTGCAACGCGCCGGCGGCGCCGAACCCCCGCTGCGGCGGACCGCCTGGCTCTGAAGCTTCGATGCTTCCTTTCCCGGGACGGCGCCCGGGGGTAGCTTGTCCTCATGGCGAGGGAAGAAACCACGGTCTCCATCGAGGGACCTGACGGCAGCAGGGAACTTAGGATCTCAAGTCCCGGCAGGCTGCTGTGGCCCGCCGCGGGCCTGAGCAAGCTGGACCTGGCCCACTACATGATCGCCGTCGGGGACGCCTTCCTGGCCGCCAACGGCGGCCGCCCCATCACGCTGCAGCGCTTCTCCGGCGACGTCGACGGGGAGCAGTTCTTCTCGAAGAATCCGCCAAAGGGTGCCCCGGACTTTGTCCGGGCCGTGGACGTGGTCTATCCGAGCGGCCGGTCGCATCCCCAGTTGGTGATCGACGAGATCGCCGCCGCGGTGTGGGCGGTGCAGATGAACACAGTGGTCTTCCACCCCTGGGCCTCGAGGGCTGCGAACCCCGACAACCCGGACCAGCTGCGGATCGACCTTGACCCGCAGCCGGGCACCGGCTTCCGGGACGCCGTGCCGGCTGCCCGGGAACTGCGCACGGTACTGGCCGAGGCGGGGCTGACCGCCTTCATCAAGACCTCAGGCAACCGCGGCCTCCACGTCTTCGCGCCGATCGAGCCCGCGCATGAGTTCCTCGACGTACGCCACGCCGTCATCGCCGCCGCGCGCGAACTCGAACGCCGGATGCCGCAGCAGGTCACCACCGCCTGGTGGAAGGAGGAGCGCGGCGCACGGGTCTTCATCGATTTCAACCAGGCCAACCGCGACCGCACGATGGCCGGGGCCTACAGTCCGCGGGCCCTCCCCGCCGCCACCGTGTCCTGCCCGCTGGAGTGGGAGGAACTGGACGGCGCGGACCCAAGGGACTTCACCGTCGCCACCATCCCCGGCCGGCTCAAGGCCACCGGGGATCCCTGGGCGGGCATGCACTCCAGTCCGGGCTCCATCGAGGCGCTGCTCGGATGGTGGGAACGGGACCAGGGCGCGGGCCTTGGCGAACTTCCGTTCCCGCCGGACTTCCCGAAAATGCCGGGCGAACCGCCGCGGGTCCAGCCCAGCCGGGCCCGGAGCAAAGGCTAGCAACGCACCCTTTTTACTGGACCAGCTCGGGGTGGTGCAGCCTGGCGACCTCGGGGTGGGCGCGGAGCCAGCCCTTGAGCACATTCGCCCCGTAGGAGGCGAGCATCGGGTTGGCGGGGTCGTCCGTGAGCCCGCGGGACTGCGCCGCGAGCGCAGGCGGCAGCGGCACCGGATCGATCACGGCATCCAGCCGCGGCGACCAGAAGAACGGGACCGTGTAGCGGTCGACGCCGGGCGGCGGTGCCTGCACCCGGTGGATGGTCGCCGAGAGGTACCCCCGGGTCGCAACCTCCAGCATTTCGCCGAGGTTCACCACCAGGGCCCCTTCAATGGGCGCCACGGCAATCCAGTCATCGCTGCCGTGCGGGCGGACCTCCAAACCGCCCACCCGGTCCTGCAGCAGCAGGGTGACGAAGCCGTAATCGGCGTGGGCGCCGACGCCCTGGCTTCCCGGCCGCCGGGACCACGCCGCCGACGTAGTGGGTCAGCTTGGCCATCCACGCGGGTGTCCCTTCGAAGGCGGCGGCGAAGTGGTCTTCCGGCAGTTCCAGCGAGACCGCGATCGCGCCCAGCAGGTCCGCGCCTACCGCGCACATTCGTTCGGCCCAGGCCATGGCGACGGTGCGCAGTTCCGGCAGGGACTCATCGGGCCAGAGGTTCGGCCCCTGGATGAGCCAGTATGGCTGGTCGGCCGGGTAGCCGCTCAGCGCTGGCCGGTCGGGACCGAAGTCGAGTTGCTCCCGGGCGTCCGGCCGGCCCTGCGTCACTTCGTGGCCGAGCCGCGTGTAGCCCCGGAAATGGGGCGATTTGCGGTTGTCCAGCGCGAGCCTGTCCGCTTCCGGAAGGTTGAAAAACCGGCGCGTGACGCCGAAGATTTCCTCGACCTGCGCGGCCGTGGCGCCGTAGCCGGTCAACTGGAAGAAGCCCACCCGGTGGCTGGCGTCGCGGAGCTCGGCAACAAAGGCGGGGTTGAATGAACCGTCGTCGTTTCTCGCCGCCCCCAGGTCCAACACCGGGATTGATTCGGTTCGAGTGTCCATTCCTGCAACGTAGCACCGGGACTTCAGCTATTGAAGGTGCCCGGAGTAGCGGCGGCAACGGGGCCGGCGCGGTGCAGCCGCTCCAGCGCGGCGGTGTCGCGGCCAAACGTGAAGAGCAGGAGCCGCAAACGCCACGAGGAGCGCCGTCGTGCCCGCCACGGACGGGACGCCGGGTGCCAGCGCCAGCAGCAAGGCAAACGGCTGAAGCGCGCCGATCGCTTGGCGGAGGGCTGAGGCGGGAAGGGCCTTCTGCAGGGCGGGTGGGCCATTGCCGACCGGTACGTTCACTTGACCGTCAGCGTTCCGTGCATGCCGGGGTGGAAGGTGCAGTGATAGGCGTAGGTTCCCGGCTTTGACGGCGCGGTGAAGCTGGCGGTGCCCCCGCTGCCCTTGACGTCGACGTCGAACGCGGAGCCGTCGTCGGCGGTCACGGTGTGCTCTGCGCTGTCCATGTTCGTCACGGTGACCTGCGCCCCGGCGTCGACCACCAGCGGCGTGCCGTACGCAAAGTCGCGTACGGTGATCGCCGCCGTCGAACCGGCCGACGCTGAAGTTGCCGGCGTGGAACTGCCGGGCGGCCCGGAGCCCATCTGCATGCCCTCTGTCGCGGAAGCGCTCGCCGGAGCCGTGGCTGCCGGCGAAGCGGTGGTCCCTTCTCCCGGTGCGCATCCAGCGGCACCCAGCAGCGCCGCAGCGAGCACCAGCGCGGCGCGTGCATTTCCCGTGTTCATGGCGCACCCTTCTACGTTTGACCCGGAGGCGGAAGCGAAGCAGCCTGATTCAATTCTGCTCCCGTTCCGGGAACATGGCGCCGGCGCCAGCCGGATCTTTAGTCGGGACTCCGGGCGCCGTGAAGAGACCGGAGGTCCGAATGCTGAGCCGGCACGAAAACGGACGCAGGTGGGGCTGTGAGGCTACTCGGCAGGTCCCTGCTTCTTTCCGGAAGCTACTTTGGCCGGGACGCCGGCTACCTGTGTTTCCTCGGGGGTGCGTACTCGGCGTTCGGGTCTGCCTTACCCGACTTTCGGCCGCGGCAAGATTGGGTAGTTCCCGGCGCTTGTTGTCTGCTGGCCGCCGTGTAACGGTGGCCCCGGGAACTGGCATGTCTTTGATCAACGTGATTTGCAACGGGGCCGGGGAATCGGAGAACATCGTGCACAACTTGCCGGGAGCAGTGCCAGCCATATCGGTCCGGCTCTGTGGCTCACTGGAAATCCGACGCGGGGGCGTGGCCCTCACAGCCGCGGATTTGGGCGGGTGCAAGCCTCGGCACATTCTGGAGATTCTCCTGCTCAACCTCGGAACTCCGGTCTCCAAGGCCCAGCTGATCGAAATCCTTTGGGGGCCAGGCGCCAGCGACGGAGCCGTGGCGACGCTGGAGAGCTATGTCAGCGGCATCCGCCGGGCAATTCAGCCGGGACACACCAAGACGGGACCGCTGCGGACCGCTAACAGCGGATACGTGCTGGACCCCGCACTCGTGGACCTGGACCTCGCGCGTTTCCGCCGCCTGCTGCGCGCCGCCGACCTCGCCGAGCCCGCCAGGGCCTATGCATTCCTGGTGGAGGCCCTGGAGCTCTCCGCCGAGCCACTCCTGGGTTTCGAACTCGACGCCGACTGGGCAGATGCGGCCCGCACCCGCCACGCCGCCGAACGCATGGCGGCCATGATCTCCGCCGCCGAGGCGGCAACCCTTTTGGGCCGTCACGACGAGGCGATCCGGTGGGCGCAGTCGGCCATCCGGCTGGAGCCGCTAAACGAACGGGCGTGGACGGCCCTGGTGACGGCGTATGACCTTGCAGGTCTGCCGGTGGAAGGTCTGTCCGCCTACGACCGTTGCCGCCGCCTTTTCAACCGCGACCTGGCCTGCTCGCCGGGCCCGGCCCTCCAAGCGGCGCACCTGAGGCTGCTGCGGCGGCGCGCTGAGGCAGAGTCGGGGCTCTCCGAGGTGCTGGCGGCCCTCCTGCTGCTGTGGGACAGGCTGCACACCGCCGGACCGCAGAGCCCGGTAGTCGATGACCGACTCCGTGAGAATGCCGGGAGGATCCTGGATTCCTTCCTTCAGACGGTCCGGACCACAACCTGACCGATCACGGTGCGCAGCGCGGGGGGAGGCCGTGCGGCATGGCGTGGGGGGTCTCCGGTCCGGCTTGGGCCGGCGGCCTCAAGCGGCCTTAACCACGGGAAGCTCCTCCCAATGGGTCGTGTAGCGCGGGGACAGCATGCCGCGCTTCATCGTCCAGTCGGGGCCGCCGCGGATTCCGGCGTGACCCAGTCCGATGGAGCCCCTGCCGAACTTGCGGCTGACCTCTTGCAGCAGCGGGCCGATGCCCCGTTCCTCGTGCGGGTTCTCGAACACGGCCAGAGGGGCCTGGTTGGCTGTCGGGCGCAGGTCGGTGACCATGACGCCGGCCCGGGCATATTTGACGCCGTCGTCGATCCGGGGGAGCAGCGCGTAAGCCGCCCTGGCCAGCAGCACCGGGTCCGCGGTCGGCATCGGGAGCGCCACGCAGACCGAGGGATGCGAGCTGTCCCGGGGGTTGTAGTGGGATGTGGCGGCGAAGGCGGTCAAGACCTTCGCCTGCAAGCGGTGCTTCGCGAGCCTGGCGCTGGCCTGCTGGGCGTAGATGCCAAGGACCTGGCGCATTCCGGCCGCAGTGCTGATCGGGGTGGCGAAGGACCGGCTGAAGATCAGCTGGTCCCGGCCGGCGCGCTCCTCCTCAATCGGAATGCAGGGCGTGCCGCGCAACTCCAGGACGGTGCGCATCAGCACCACCGAGAACCGGTCCCTGATCCAGACCGGGTCCGCCCGGGCCAGGTCGAGCACGGTATGGATGCCGAGCCCGTTCAGCCGTTTGGTCAGGCGCGTGGAGACGCCCCAGAGTTCGATGACGGACAGGCCGGCCATGAGGCGCTCCTGCCGGTCGGCGGGTACTGAATCCCAGTGGCAGACGCCGTCGAACGCCGGGTTGTGTTTGGCCCACTTGTTGGCCAATTTCGCCAGGGTTTTGGTGTTTGCGATGCCGACGCAGACCGGAACGCCGACGTTCCGGCGGACCGCCGTCTTCATTGCCTGCCCCAGCCGCAACAGCTCGTCCGGACTTCCGCGCACGCCCAGGAACGCCTCGTCAATGCTGTAGACCTCCAGCCAGGCCGAATACCGGCCCAGGAGTTCCATTACCCGCGCGCTGATGTCCCCATAGAGTTCGTAGTTGCTGGACTTGGCCACGAGCCCCCACTCCCTGGCCCGCGGGGCTAGTCTGAACCACGGTTCGCCGAGCGGGATGCCGAGGGCCTTCGCCTCGGACGAGCGGGTGACGGCGCAGCCGTCGTTGTTGGACAGGACCACCACGGGCCGGCCCTCCAGCGAGGGGTCAAACGCGCGTTCGGCGCTGGCATAGAAGCAGTTCACGTCCACGAGTGCAATGCTGCCGTCGGCCCGGGCCTCAGACATGGGGCTCAGACATGGTGCAGGCACCGGGTGGCGACGCCCCAGATGACCAGGTCGGAGAGGGCGGGAACCCGGATGTCCGGGTAGCGCGGGTTATCCGCCTGCAGGACCACCCCGGACGGGGTGACGCGGAGGCGCTTGACGGTGAGCTCGCCGTCGAGGACGGCGACGACGACGCACCCGTCGCGCGGCTCGAGCGCCCGGTTGACGATCAGCTCGTCCCCGTCGCTGATGCCGGCGTCCTCCATGGAGTTTCCTGACACCCGCACGACGTAGGTGCTGGTGATGTCCTTGATCAGGTGCTCGTTGAGGTCGATCCGTGCCGTCAAAGTAGTCCTGGGCGGGCGACGGATAGCCGGCGGCGACCGGCACCGGCGAGATCAGCACCGACAGGAGGGAGGTGCCCGCGTCTATCACGCGTGGCCCGATGATTACGCCCACAACACACCTTTGTTCGAATATATGTTCGATTTAAAGTGTAGCGCCCGGGGCCTGACATTTGACCGACTTTGCTCGTGGGCGATGCAGGCTGCGCGGCCTGAAGGACGGGCCGGGCGCCCTCCTGCAGGCGCTAGCCCCTGGTGGTGAACTCGACCCGGATGAGATGCAGCTCGGCGCGTGGAAGCACCGCGGTCACGACGCCACCGCCTGCCAGTTCGGCGCCGATGCCATATACGAACGGGTCCGTATCGACCTCCGCGCCGGGTACTTCGACTCCGTTGACGAAGACACTGACCCGAGCGTTGACCATCCGGTCTGTTACTCGGGGTGCGGGCTGGTCCCGGGAGTTGTCGCTGAGTCCAAGCTCCTGCCGGTACTGGTTCAACAGGACGTGGTTAACGTGGTCAACCAGGACGCTCCGGACCGAAGAACGCCCGGATGAATCACGGTGCCAGGTAGTTCGCACGGCCTCCCAGAGCTGCGGATATCGCATGCGCTCCACCTGCTCGACCAGCCACTTGGGCCGCGGCCAAGGCGGAACATCCTCGACCGACTTCCGCGTTCGCTCGTCGAGCTCCGCGAGGTTTTTCGGGTCTGAGCGGTCCATCGGGTTACGCCAGATTGTGTAAGAGATGCTGGCTGTCATTTCACTGTATCCACGATCGTCCTCACCGTACGCCAGACCGACAGTATCCGTGTCTTCCAGCGAGAGCTGGGGCACAAGTCCCAGCACCGGGATGGGCATGAGTTTCAGGCGCTGAGCCTGCTCGATGCGAGGGTCCGGCGCGTCCCAGGGAAGAATTCCAGTCACTCTCATGCCCTGATTATGTACCCGGCACCGTGATCGGGAGGGCCATCGCCTGACCCACCGCACGAACTCCTCCCGCGGCACATTCCTTGTCGGCGAGAGCACAGCGTTCCCGTGCTTCATCCGGGAGGTGGAACTTGTTCATCATCGGGTAGGAACTCGGCCGGTATGGACCCCAGTGTCGTAAAAGCCCGCTTAGGGTGAAGGCATGTTCAAAACGATCCAGTCTCTGAGGCCCCTCGCGGCGCCGGCCACTGCCGTGCTGCTTGCGGGGGCGCTCTTCATCCTGGAGGAGCGCCATTTCGACCAGAAGAGCGCCCTGCTGTTGGCGCTCGTGACGGGCGTCGCCGTGGCCGAGATTCTGCCGGCGGCCGCCCTGGGGCTGGTCTTCGTCGCTCTGGTCCTGCAGAGCCTCAAGATCTTTCCGCTGGTCCTTCTTTCGGGCGTGCTGAGCTACGCTGTCGTTCCCGTAGTCATCTTCTTCGCCGTGGTTGGCTGGCAGGCACGGAACCGGTGGATTGGCCCTGTTGCTGCTGTCGCATGTGCCGGCATCATCACCGTCAACTGGTTTACCGACCAGACCTGGATCAATTTCATCTTCGGTAGTCAGCTCTACGGCAGGGGATTACTCCGATCAGTCACCTACGCCTTTCTCATCTTTGGAGCGTTCGCCGCTCTGAACCTCGCCGCCTGGGCCGTGGGCCTGGCAGTAAACAACGCCTCGAGGAGCCGGAAGGCGCAGCTCGCGGCGGAAACCCGGCTGCGGGAAACCGCTACTGAACTCGCCGTCGAACAGGAACGCAACAGGATTGCCAGGGAACTGCACGATGTCCTGGCGCATTCCCTGACAGTCATCGTGGCCCAGGCCGACGGAATACGCTTCATCCACCGCGTGGAGCCGGACTCCGTCGAGGAAGCATCAGACTGTCATCGCCGAATCAGCGAGGACTGCACTGGTCGAAACGCGCCGGCTGATCGAAGGCTTCTCCACGGAGCTCAGCCCCCAACCGACTCACACAGTTGATGACCTGGCGACTCTTGCCGACCGTCTGAGCTCCAGCGGCATGCCGGTCACGATCGAAACGACAGGCGAGCCATGGCGCATGACCGCCGCCCAGCAGCTGACGGTCTACCGGCTGGCGCAGGAAAGCCTCACAAACGCTTTCAAACACGGGGACCGGAGCCAGGGCGCAAACCTGCACCTGGTCTGGACCGCGGCGTCCCTCGAACTCCGCAGCAGCTCGTCGCTGATCACAGACCCGGCCGCTTGCCGACCAAGCGTCCCCATCCGGCCGAGGGATAGCAGGAATGAAAGCCCGCGCCGCAGCCGCCGGCGGATGGGTGGAAACAGTCCGCGGCGAAGAGAGCTTCGAAGTACTGGCCTTCCTCCCGTCCGCCGGACCTAGGCAGCAGGCAGCGGCCGCCTCCAACGGGCCCCGCCTGCGGTCATTGGAGGGAGCACAACCATGACGACCACACCGATCCGGATTGCCCTGGCCGATGACCAGCCGCTGTTCAGCGCCGGACTCAAAATGATTCTGCGCAGCCAGGCGGACATGGACCTTGTCGGCGAAGCCGTCAACGGAGCGGACGCCGTCGACCTCGTGCGGGAGACCGCACCCGATGTGCTCCTGATGGACATTCGGATGCCTGTCATGGACGGCATCACGGCCACACGGACGATCCTGGATAAGGCCAGTGGAACTGCCACCAAGATCATCGTTTTGACCACGATCCAGCATGACGAGGCCGTCGTCCGGGCCATCCAGGCCGGCGCCGCCGGTTTCCTGACCAAAGACACCACACCGGACTTCCTGCTGGCCGCCATCCGAACGGTCCACTCGGGGCACTCAGTCATCGCCCCGGCCATCAGCAACGAACTGCTGCGCGATTACACCACGCCCTCTTCCGGGAACGACGCTGCTCTTGCAGAGCTGTCGGGAAGAGAACGTGACGTGTTTCTACTGACCGCCAAAGGGCTGGGCAACGCCGAGATCGCGGCCTCACTGGTGCTGAGTGAGGCGACCGTGAAGTCCCACGTCGGCAGCATCCTGGCGAAACTGAAGCTGAAGAACCGTATCCAGCTCGTCGCGTTCGCTTACGAAAACAACGTCCTCAACTAGCCCCCACAGCAGCACCGAAACATCCACCGAGGCCTTCGCTCTTAGGGAAGGCCAGCCACTGCATTGCCCAAAACAGAAGGAGCCACCATGAAAAACAAGATCTTCGGCGCTGCCGTGCTGATCGTAGGCACCGGCGCCGCGCTGGCCGCTGCCGCCATCCCGGCCGCGTCGGTTACTGCGTCCCCGGAACCCGTCCCTGGGATCATCCGCCAGGCCGAGGCCTACGCCGCAGCCGATCCGATCGCCGAAAAGGGCATGCAGGAAGCCGTCCGGCTCTGCATGGCCAAGGCCGGCTTCGACTACATGCCGCCCAGCTCCGAGACGACTATGGACCTCAACGGGGCGATCGGATTCAAACAGCTCACGGTCGAGGCAGCCAAGGCCACTGGTTATGCCAGCACCGGGCCGCAAGGACCCCACGAGCCGGCTCCCGGGTCCGCGGAAGGCAAGCTATTCGCCAATCCGGCGTTCACCAAGGCGCTCACCGGCCCGGTGGACAACGCGCCAATGGCCACGGTGGGCGGTATGGGAACGTCCTCCGGCGGATGCCGAGGCGAAGCCATGACTCAGATCTACGGCGGCGCAGAGAATTACATGCTCGCCACCGGCATCGCCTACAACTCAGTCCTCCCGGCCAGTCTGTCCGCCTCAGGTGACTCAGGAATTACCAAAGCAATCGCAGTGACTGGGCGTCTTGCATGAAAGACACCCCCTTCGCCTCGTTTGCGAACCCGCAGCAGGCAGCAGACGCGGGGAAAGCTGCAGGGGGCCAGGAAGAATTCAGAATCGCGGTCACCGACGCGGTCTGCCGTGACAAGACCGGCTTTCACGCCGCCCTGGACAAGGTCCTGGACAAGTACCTGACAACCCGCATGCAGGAACTGGCGCCGCAGATTGCGAAGGTCAAGGAGATCCGCCGGACGGCCGACGCCAACGCGGCCGCGCTGGGTGGCGCCGCGTCAAAATAGCGCGGCACAGCGAAACGGCCGGCGGCGTCCTGTCAGGATTCGGGGGTGACAGGAAAACGTCGGCTTCCGCGCGAACCGGCGCCCGACGGATGACCTGGGAACTTCGGGAGCTATTCGTGCAAGTGCTACTCCGAGAGTTGCCGGCAGATCTTGCTGAAGGTTCCGGCCTGGAGGTCCGGGCATGCGCCCGGCAGGTGACTGGGGGATCAGGCGGCCTCATAGGGGGTACTGAAGAGGGTGATGCCCCACTCCGGGTTGTGCAGCACAATTCCTCTTTCCCGGCGCGCAAACTGAAGCGGAGCCTGAAGATATCCCTTCATCAGCGCTTGTTCCCGGTCCCACGGGAAGTTGCACGTGCCCACGACGCTTTCCAGCGTCCGGGGATCCGGTGTGATTGTTTCGCCGGCAATGTCGACTCTGACCGCGTACGACGCGCAGCGGATCCGCACTGTCATCAACGAGCGGCCTCCCGCGCTGCTGAACCTCACGGCGTAGTCGCCGGAACCCAGTCCCGGACCACGGGGCATAGACGCAGGCATCATCGAGCCCGAAGTGAAGTATTGGCACTCCAGCCTTCCATTGGCCGCGGCGACGGGGGCGTCCCCAGCACGCTGTGGCAGGCATTCATCTGCACCGTGCCCGGTGGGGGCTGGCGGAACGGGCGGAGCCGGCGCCAGGGTCATGCCTGGCGACAGTCCGGCAGCAGTCGACGGTGCGGCCGAGGCCGCCGGCGGCTTGGTGACTGATTGATCGCCGGCCGACGCGCCCAGCGGGGGAACCGAGCCGCAGCCAGCAGTTACCGCACCAATGACGAGGCACGCCACAGACAGCAGTGTCGGCGTCGTGCGTTTTCGATATCGAGCGGGTCCCCCGGGCGCAGCCATGATCCGAACACTAGGGGTCCGCGGTTGTCGTCGCAAGTGCCGTCCCGGCCAGGCGGACGAGGCTATTTGTACAACCAGCGTGCGTGCTGGTGCTTCACCCTATTCGAACCTCGACGGGTCGCCCATGCCGTGGCGGACGACCTCGGCGACGCCGCTGGAGAAGTCGATGACCGTCGTCGGCTCCGCCCCGCAGTCACCGGAGTCAATCACGGCGTCCACCACATGGTCCAGCCGTTCTTTGATTTCCCAGCCCTGGGTCAGTGGTTCCTCTTCGTCCGGGAGCAGCAGGGTGCTGGAGAGCAGCGGCTCGCCGAGCTCGGCCAGGAGTGCCTGGACCACCTTGTTATCCGGGATGCGGACACCCACCGTCTTCTTCTTCGGGTGCAGCAGCCGCTTCGGTACTTCCTTGGTGGCCGGCAGGATGAAGGTGTAGCTGCCCGGCGTCACGGCCTTGATGCTGCGGAACACGTCGTTGTCGATCTGGACAAACTGCCCGAGCTGGGCGAAGTCCCGGCAGACCAGCGTGAAGTGGTGCTTGTCGTCCAGGTGCCGGATGGCGCGGATCCGGTCCAGCGCGTCCCGGTTCCCCAGCTGGGCGCCGAGGGCGTAGCAGGAGTCGGTCGGGTAGGCGATCAGGCCGCCGGACTTGACCAGTTCCACCACCTGGGTGATGGAACGCGGCTGGGGGTTGTCGGGGTGCACATCGAAAAATCTCGCCATGGCACGAGCTTACGCCCGACGCCGGGGATCCCGCCGCTAGGACTCCTGCCGCCGCTAGGCTTCCTGCTGCTGCTCCCGGTGCTGTTCGTCGTGGTGGATCCGTTCGTCCAGCTGCCGCAGCGGCTCGCCGCTGCCGCTCCACTGTTTGGCGATGATTTCCGCGGCGATGGACACGGCCGTTTCCTCCGGGGTCCGGGCGCCGAGGTCCAGGCCCACGGGGCTGTGCAGCCGGGACAGTTCGGCTCCGCCGAGTCCTCCCTCGCGCAGGCGCCGCAGCCGGTCCTGGTGGGTGCGGCGTGAGCCCATGGCCCCGATAAACGCCACCGGACGGCCGCGCAGGGCCACCTCCAGCAGCGGAATGTCGAACTTCGGGTCGTGCGTGAGGACGCAGATGACCGTCCGCCCATCCACCAGCCCGAGCTCCTGCTGCCGGGCCAGATACCGATGCGGCCACTCGTTGACCACCTCGGCGGCGTCGGGGAACCTGGCCGGCGTGGCGAAGACGGCACGGGCGTCGCAGACCGTCACCCGGTAACCCAGGAAGGCCCCGAGACGCGCGAGTGCGGAGGCGAAGTCGATGGCGCCGAAGACGAGCATCCGCGGCGGCGGGGCGTAGCTGGTGAAGAAGATCCGCATCCCGCTGTCCAGCCGCTCCCCGTCCGGCCCGTAGCTCAGGATGCCGGTCCGGCCCGCGGCCAGGTAACCCTGGCAGTCGTCGCCGACGGCGAGGTTCGCCCGCTCGGAGCCCAGGTCCCCCTCGAAGCCGTCCGGCCGCACCACCAGGTGCCGCCCCAGCCAACTGCTGTCCGGGTGCTCGATCACCGTGGCAACTCCCACCCGCCTTTCGTCCTCGATGTCCTGCCGCACGCCGTCGAGCTCGGCGAAGCGCTGCGCCGAGACCGGCTCGACGAAGATGTCGATGATCCCGCCGCATGTGAGGCCGACGGCGAACGCGTCGTCGTCGCTGATCCCGTACCGGACCAGCACCGGGACGCCGTCGTCCCTGACCTGGGTGGCCAGCTCGTAGACGGCGCCCTCGACGCAGCCGCCGGAAACCGACCCGACCGCCTCGCCGCCGGCGGTGACCAGCATCGCCGCACCCGGAAGCCGCGGGGCGGACTTGAACGTGTTCACGACAGTGGCCAGGCCGGCAGTCTTGCCTTGCCGCCAGTCCGGCAGGATGGCCTCCAGCACGTCCCGCATGGACTTCTCCCTAGATCCTTCCGCAGAGCCGGAGCATCCGGAACGCCGACCGCCGGCCCGCCCAGTAGGCCAGGCACGCCACCACGGCGACCAGGCCCGCGACCTTGCCGGGGCTGGAGAGCTGGTCGGCGGCCATGCCCTTGGCGAGGCTGAGGGCATCGAGGCTGCCCGACGGCGGCGCCGGCGCCGGGGCGGTCGGCGCAGGCGGGGGAGCGGCTGTCGCCGTAGCGGTCGGCGCCGGGGCCTCGGGTGCGGCCGGCGCGCGGCGGTGGGGGTGCGGCGGCCGTTGGTGTTCCCGGTTCGGCCAGCATGGCCTGCAGGTTGGCCGCGAAGAGCCCCATCATCTGTTCGGTGACGCTGCCGATGACGCTCTTTCCCATGGCCGCGGCCTTGCCGGAGAGCGCCAGATCGGCACTGACAGTTCCGTGGGTTGTGGCCCCCTCTTCGGTCAGCGCCAGCGTCACCGTGGCTTCGGCGGTGCCCTGGCCGCGGGTTTCCTGGGCCTTGCCGCCCAGCACGGCCCGGTGCTCGGCGGCGTTTCGCTCCAGGACGTTGAGCAGGCCCCGGTACTGCATGTTGACCGGGCCGAGCTTCACCGTCATGCCCACTTGGTAGGCGTCGTCGGATAGCTTGTTCAGGATCCGGGCGCCCGGCAGGCACCCTGCGACCCGTTCGAAATCCATCAGGGTGTCCCAGACCGTGCCGATCGGTGCGACCACCGCGAAACTGCTGTCTATCTGCATTAGCTGCTCCCTTGAGTTGCGATCCCTTGTCTTCGAACTGTGTGGGCTCCGGGCGCGGGAGGGCCGTCGCCGCGGATAGCGGCCGCCACCTCCGCCAACGCCGCGTAGCTGTGCCCGCTGACGAAGGCGTCGCAGTAGGGCAACGCGGCGGCGATGCCGCCGGCCAGCGGCTGATACCGCGGCGCGGCCTTCCGCGGGTTAACCCAGACCACCCGGTGCGCCAGCCGGCGCAGCCGCGCCATCTGGGCCGCGACCTGTTCCGGATCCTCCTGCGCCCAGCCGTCGGAGAAGACCACCACCACGGCGCCCCGGGCGAGTCCGCGGCGGCCGTGTTCATCCACGAAACGGCGGAGGCTCTCGGCGATCCTGGTGCCGCTGGCCCAGTCCGGTGCGGTGGCGGCCGCCAGCGCCAGCGCCAGGTCCGGATCGCGGCGGGCCAGCTGGCGGGTCAGGCGCGTCAGCCGGGTGGCGAACACGAAGGCCTCCGCTCCGGCGGTGGTGACGGCGCCCTGCAGCAGCGCGAGGAAGATCCGGGAGTACGGTTCCATCGAGCCGGAGACGTCGCACAGCAGCACAAGCTTGCGCCTAAGTTCGCGCCGCCGTGCGTAGAGGAGCCTGGGGGAGTCGTATCCGGAGCGGCGGGCGGCCCGCACGGTGGCCCGGATGTCGAGCCGGGCGCTGCTGTGCGGTGACTTGCGGGTGCGCCGGCTCACGCGGACCGGTGTCGCGAGGAGGATCCGGGCCGCCAGGCGGCGGATTTCGGCCGCTTCCGTCTCGGTGAGGGCGGCAAAGTTCATCCCGTGCAGGTGCTCTTGCGTGGACGCCATCGCGAGAACGGCCTTCCGTTCGGGCCCGGGCCGGTCCCCGGCGTCGTCGCTGCCGGCGGCCAGCGCGGGCTGCTGCAGGGCGGGGCTGGCGGGTTCGGTGGGGCGGCCGCTGTCCGCGGCGGGCCGGGTGTGCGTCCCGTCCGCGGGCGGCGGTGCTGCCCGGACAGGGACGGGTTCCCCGGCGCGGCGCTCCAGCGCGGCGGCGGGATCGAAACCACCCCGGAAGACGGCGCCGAAGACGGCATCGAAGAGCGGCAACTGCTCATGCCCCGAGACCAGCACTACCCGCAGCGCCCAGTAGAGCCGGTCCAGGTCCGTGGGCGGGACCAGCGCGAGCGCCTCAGCAAGCCGGGCAGCCCGGTCGGGCGAGCACGTGAGGCCGGCGCCGCGCAGGGCTGTGATGAACGCCGCGGCCAGGGAAGCGGCTTCGACGAACGGCGGCCCGGCAGGCGGCGGGCCCGCAGGCGGGGGGCCCGGCTGCGGGATAGTCGGCGCCGACTCAGCCATCGGTCCCGCCATCGGTCCCGCCCACCAGCCAGGCCGCCCCGCGGGCGCCCACCAGCTCCAGGTCGTCGCGGTTCTTCACGATCGAACCCCAGGTCTGTTCGGCCGTCGCGGCGTCGATCCGCTCGATGCCCAGCACTGCCAGCGCGGACACCCAGTCGATGGCCTCCGAGATCCCGGGCGGCTTGGCCAGGTCCAGGGTCCGTAACTTCGTGATGGCCGCTGCGGCCTGCAACGCGAGCGGGCCGCTGCTGGCCGGCACCCGGCGGCGGACGATTTCGGCGATCCGGGCGGGGCCCGGGTAGTCGATCCAGTGGTAGAGGCAGCGGCGGGTCAGTGCGTCGTGCAGGTCCCGGGTGCGGTTGGAGGTAAGGATGACGATGGGCGGATGCGTGGCGCGGATGGTGCCCAGCTCCGGGATGGTGACCGAGGACTCTGCCAGCAGTTCGAAGGTGAACGCCTCGAACTCGGCATCGGCGCGGTCGATCTCGTCCAGCAGCAGCACGGCCGGACGCGGCCCCGGGTGTTCGATGGCCTGCAGCAGCGGCCGGCGCAGCAGGTACTGGGGGCCGAACAGCTCGGCCTCGCTGACCTCGGCGTCGCGCGCCTCGGCGAGCCGGATCCCCAGCAGCTGGCGCTGGTGGTTCCACTCGTAGAGCGCTTCGCCCGCGTCGATCCCCTCGTAGCACTGCAGCCGGTACAGCGGGGTGTCCAGCAGCTCGGCGAGCGTTTTGGCGGCCTCGGTCTTGCCCACGCCGGCCTCGCCCTCGAGCAGGATGGGTTGCGGGAGCCGCACCGCCAGGAACAGCGCGGTGGCCAGCCCGGCGTCAGCCAGATAGTCGTGCTGGTCCAGGGCCGCCGTCAGCGTAGCCACGTCGGGGATCCGCCGCTGCACCTCTTCCTCTGCTCCGGTCCGGGCCGCGGTGGTCACCCGGCCCCCTGCAGTTCGGCCAGCACCCGCCGGTAGTCTTCCTCGGTGTCGACGTCGAGGGGCACCTGACCCGGCGTGGGAACCTCGACGACGTCCTCCGCCCGCTGCTCCAGCAGCTTCCACACGGCCTTGTCCCCGTGCAACGAGGCCAGCTCCGGCAGCAGCCGCCGGTTGAACGCGAGGGGATGGCCCACGCCGTCGTCGTAGCGGCACACGGCCGCCCCGGGGCCGTCGGGCCCGGCCAGCGCCCGCAGCAGCGGGACCACACTCTCCGCCCGGACGCCGGGCTGATCGCCCAGCAGCAGCACCACCGCCTCGGTGTCCGGCGCCAGCACGGCCACCGCCGCGGCGATTGAGGACGAACATCCCTGGCCGTAGTCCGGGTTGAGCGCCACCTCGCAGCCCGTGGTGTCCACGGCGGCGAGGACTTCCGCGGCGGATCCGCCCAGCGCCAGCACGGTCTGGCCGAAGCCGCAGCGCCGGGCGGTAGCAAGCACCGCGTCCAGCAGCACGCCCTCGCCGTAGGGCAGCAGCTGCTTGGGCCGGCCCAGGCGCGCCGACCCCCCGGCCGCCAGGATGACGGCCGCGGTGCCTGCAGGGAGGGGCGAATCAGGTGTTGAGGGCATAGCGCTCCGGATCCTTGCGGAAGGCCGCGCGGCAGCCGGGCGAGCAGAAGTAGACGGTGACGCCGTTGTGCTCGAGCTGCAGCGACGATTCAACCGCCGGGACCGACATGCCACACACCGGGTCCACCGCGGTTTCCGGCTGCGGGGTGGACGGCGCAGGAACCCCGCCGGCCTGGGCGCTGTTCTGGGCATCGTTCTGGGCGTGGGCCCGCGCCGCGGCCCGTTCCTGCACCAGCTGGGCGAGGATGGACAGGGCGATTTCCCCGGGGGTGCGCGCGCCCAGCTGCAGGCCCGCGGGGGTGTACACCCGCGAGCGCAGCACATCGTCGACCTCGAGCGAGTCCAGCACGGCCGCGCCCCGGGTTTCGCTCGCCACCAGGGCGACGTAGGGGACTCCGGCGCGCAGCGCGGCCTCAAGGGCACCCTCCTCGGCCTTGCCGTGCGAGGCGACGATCAGGGCGGCGTCGCCCGGGCCGGGGTCAGCGGAGCCGCCGTCGGCGAGTTCGACGTCGAACCCCACACCGGACCCCAGCGCCGCGAGCGCCTGGGCCACCGGCGTCGTCCCCACCACCACGACCCGCGGAGCGGGCAGGCGCGGGGCGAGGAAGATTTCGATCGCTCCGCCGCTCAGGCATGGGTTGGACACCTCGACGGCGCCCTCCTGGGCGCGGCGGGACGGTTCGCCGGGCAGCACCCGCAGCAACAGGGGTTCCCCGGAGGCGAGCACCTTCAGGCCGTATTCGCGGACCGAGGATTCGACGCAGTTCCCGCCGACAAAGCCCTGGATCTCCCCGCCGGGCAGCACCAGGGCGGTGTCCCCGGCGCGGGCGCTGGTGGGATGCTGGGCCCGGACCACGGTGGCGTGCACGAACGGCTCGCGGCGGGCGGCGAGTTCGCCGGCCCGGGCGGTGATGGAATCTGCGGCGGTCGTCATCTCAGATCGGCGGCGTTGCCCGGCCCTGCATGGCGGCCCAGACCCTGGCCGGCGTGCATGGCATGTCCATATGGGCGACCCCGAACGGCGCCAGCGCGTCGACCACCGCGTTCACGATCGCCGGCGGGGAGCCGACCGTGGCGGACTCGCCGATGCCCTTGGCGCCGATGGGGTGGTGCGGGGAGGGCGTGACCGTGAAGCCGGTCTCCCAGTCCGGGACTTCCATGGCCGTGGGGATCAGGTAGTCCATGAAGGAGCCGCCCAGGTTGTTGCCGTCCGCGTCGAACTCAATGATCTCCATCAGGGCCATCCCGACCCCGTCGGTCAGGCCGCCGTGCACCTGGCCTTCGATGATCATCGGGTTGATCCGGGTGCCGCAGTCGTCGACCGCGATGAAGCGCCGCACCTTGACGTGGCCGGTGCCCGGGTCCACGTCAACCACGCAGATGTAGGCACCGAAAGGAAACGTCAGATTGGGCGGGTCGTAGGTGACTTCCGCGTCCAGGTTCCCGTCGACGCCTTCGGGCAGGGTCATGGTGCCGTGGGCCGCCATGGCGATGTCCTCGATAGTCTTCCCGGCGGTGGGGTCGCCCTTGACGAACCAGCGGCCCTTCTCCCATTCCAGGTCCTCCGGGCGGGTCTCCAGCATCGCGGCGGCGATCAGTTTCGCCTTCTCCCGCACCTTGCGCGCCACCAGCGCCACCGCGCCGCCGCTGACCGGCGTCGAACGGCTCCCGTAGGTGCCCAGGCCGAACGGAGTCTGGTCCGTGTCGCCGTGGACGACGTCGATGTTCTCCGGCGGGATGCCGAGTTCCTCCGCAACGATCTGGGCGAAGGTGGTCTCGTGGCCCTGGCCTTGGCTTTGCACGGACAGCCTGACGACGGCCTTGCCGGTGGGGTGCACCCGCAGTTCGGCGCCGTCGGCCATCCCGAGGCCGACGATGTCGAAGTGCTTGCGCGGCCCGGCGCCGACGACTTCGGTGAAGAAGGAGATGCCGATGCCCATCAACTCGCCCTTGGCGCGCTTTTCCTGCTGCTCGCGCCGCAGCTCCTCGTAGCCGGCCAGCTGCATGGACTTCCGCATCGCCGCCTCGTAGTTGCCGGAGTCGTAGACCCAGCCGGTCTTGTTGGCGTAGGGGAATTGCTCCGGCTTAATGAAGTTCTTCAACCGCAGTTCCGCGGGGTCCATCTCCAGCTTCCGGGCGAGGATGTCCACCATCCGCTCCACGAGGTACACGGCTTCGGTGACCCGGAAGGAGCAGGCGTAGGCCACGCCGCCGGGCGCCTTGTTGGTGTAGACGCCGGTTACCTTGCAGTGCGCGGCCTGCAGATCGTAGCTGCCGGTGAAAATGGAGAAGAAGCCGGCCGGGTTCTTGGTGGGCTGGGCGGTGGCGTTGAACGCGCCGTGGTCGGCCAGCACGTTGGTGCGCAGTGCAAGGATCTTCCCGTCCCTGGTCGCGGCAATCTCGCCCTGCATGATGTAGTCCCGGGCGAAGGAGGTGGACATCAGGTTTTCGGAGCGGTCCTCCATCCACTTGACCGGCCGGCCGGTGACGATGGAGCCGACAACGGCGAGGATGTAGCCCGGGTAGATGCCGACCTTGTTGCCAAAGCCGCCGCCGATGTCCGGGGACACGATCCGGATCTTGTGCTCCGGGATGCCGGCCACGATCGCGAACAGCGTCCGGTGCGCGTGCGGGGCCTGTGTGGTCTCGTACAGGGTCAGTTTGCCGTCCACCGGGTCGAAGTCGGCGACGGCGCCGCAGGTCTCCATCGGGGCGGGGTGCACGCGCGGGTAGACCATTTCCTGGCTGACGACGACGTCGGCGCCCGCGAACACGGCGTCCGTCTCGGCGGCGTCGCCCATCTCCCAGTCGAAGATCCTGTTGTCTGTGCGGCCCTCGATCTCATCCCGGATGAGCGGGGCGTCGGCGTCGAGGGCCTTGCGCGCGTCGACCAGCGGCGGCAGCACCTCGTATTCGACGTCGATCAGTTCCAGCGCGTCGCGGGCGGCGTAGCGGTCCTCAGCCACGACAAAGGCGACCTCCTGCCCCTGGAACCGGACCTTGTCCGTGACCAGCACCGCCTGCACGTCGGCGGAGAGGGTCGGCGCCCAGGCGAGCTTGAGCCCCTCCAGGTCCTTGCCGGTGATGACGGCGAGGACCTTGGGGTGCGCCAGGGCGTTGGTGGTGTCGATCGACACCAGCCGGGCATGCGCCACCGGGGCACGCAGGATCGCGCCGTGCAGCATGCCGGGCAGGACGAGGTCGTCGAGGTAGTGGCCCTTGCCGCGGACGAAGCGGGGGTCTTCCTTGCGCTGGATGCGGCCGTAGCCGATCGGACGGTCCGCGTCGCCGGCGGCGGGGTTGTTTTCCCGCTCATGGATGACGGTCATGCCTTCACCTCTGCGTCTTCGGTTTCCGTGGCGACATCTTTCACCGCGGTGTCGGTGCCGTCGAGGACTTCGTCGGCTCCCTCGCCCAGGTCCGCCCCGGCCGCCGGATGGGCCGCCGCCCACTGCACTGAACGGACGATCGTCGCGTAGCCGGTGCACCGGCAGATCTGGCCGGAGATGGCCTGCCGGATCTCGACGTCGTCCGGGTGCGGGTTCTTATCCAGCAGGGCGCGTGCGGTGAGCATCATGCCCGGGGTGCAGAAGCCGCACTGCAGCCCGTGTTCCTCCATGAAGCCCTGCTGGACGGGGTCGAGCGTGCCCCCGGCGGCGAGACCCTCGACCGTGCGGATGTCGTGGCCGGCGGCCATCGCCGCGAGCACGGTGCAGGACTTCACCGGCTGGCCGTCCATCAGGACCACGCAGGTCCCGCAGTTGCTCGTGTCGCAGCCCCAGTGGGTGCCGGTCAGGCCCAGCACCTCGCGGATGTAGTGGACCAGGAGCACGCGCGGTTCGATGTCGGACGTAACTTCGTTGCCGTTCACGGTCATGCTGATCTGCATGCGCTTCAGCCTTCCTGTGTTTGTGCGGTCGGCCCGGCGGCTGCCCGGGCGGCGCGGGCGCAGGCCTGCCGCAGGACGCGCCGGGTGAGTTCGTCGGCCAGGTGCCGTTTGTAGTCGACCGGTCCGCGCTGGTCCGCCACCGGGTCGGACGCCGCGGCGGCCATCCGGCCGGCGTCGGCGAACAGCTCCTCGGAGGGGTGCTTGCCGCGCAGCAGCGCGGCGGCGTCCGTGACGGTGTGGTCCAGGCCCAGCGCTGTCAGCCCGACGGCGGCGTCGGCGATGCTGCCGTCCTCTGCGAGGGTCACGGACGCACCCGCGGCCCCGACGGCCCAGTCGCCCACGCGCCGTTCCACCTTCTCGTAGGCGCTGGACGAGCGGGGCCGGATCGGGATGCGGACTTCGCACAGCAGTTCGTCCGGGCCGACGGCGGTCTGGTACGGGCCGCGGTGGAAGTCCTGCATGGCCAGGCTGCGCTCGCCGCCGGGGCCGCGGACCACGGCGACGGCGCCGAGGACGTCGCAGACCGTGGAGAGGTCCTCGGCCGGGTCGGCCTGGCAGAGGGAGCCGCCGATGGTGCCGCGGTTGCGGACGACGGGGTCCGCGATGACCAGTTCGGCGTCCCGGATGATCGGGAACAGCCGGGCAAGCTCGTCCGATTCCAGCAGCGTGGTGTGGCGGGTCAGGGCACCGATGCGCAGGTCCGAAGCGTCGCGCAGGATGAAGTCGAGTTCGTAGAGGTCGTTGATATCGATGAGCCACTCGGGCCTCGCGAGCCGGAGCTTCATCATCGGAAGCAGGCTGTGGCCGCCGGCGACAAGCCGGGATTCGGGGCCGTGGCGTGCCAGCAGCTCGAGAGCGTTCTCCACCGTGGTGGCCCGAACGTAGTCGAATGGAGCCGGAATCTGCATAGTCCCACCTCACTCCGGGGCGCAGGCAACGTCGCACGGCGCCGATTTAGGGCCAGTGTTGCCCCGCCCCGACGGCAGTGTCAATATCGTCATAAGCGAAAGGTTATGAAGCCGTGTCGATGACGTTGAGCCAGCTGCGGACCTTCGCGCTGGTCGCGCGGCTGGGCTCCCTGCACGCGGCCGCAGCCGCCCTCGGGGTCAGCGAACCGGCCGTCTCAGCGGCCCTCGCGGCGCTTCGCCAGGACCTGGGCGACCCCTTGTTCGTGCGGGCATCGGGCGGGATTACCTTGACGCCCGGCGGTCGGGCCCTGGCGGACTACGCCCAGGACATCGTCGGGCTGGCCGACCAGGCCCGCTGGGAGGTCGGGAACGCCAAGAACGACGCCGGCCGGTTGAGGATCGCCGCCACCGCGCCGTTCGCGGAGCACGGGGCCGGCCGGCTGCTGGACCTGTTCACCAAGCGGGTCCCGGGCGTCTCGGTGGACGTGGTCGCCGAAGCGGCCGAGGACCTTGCCGGCCTGCTGCTGGAACGGGCGTACGACATCGCCCTGGGCGCCCGTCCGGCCGCACCTGCGGGCAGCCCGGCAACGGCGCCCGGCCTGGAATCCATCCCTTTCCTGCGCTACCAGCGGGTTTTCGTGGCGGCAGCGGCTGACCCCCTGGCGCGGTTGCAGCATCCGCTGCCGGTGGAACGGCTGCTGGGGAGGCCGTGGTTCGCCGGTCCGGCGGGCGTGCTGGAAAGTTCGGAGGAGGGCCGCTGGCTGGCGTCGCTGGGTGTGGTGCCGGAGATCATCAGGCTCAGCAGCGAGACCGACGCCCTCGCGGCCGTGCGGGCCGGGGAGGGGGCCATGCTGGCGTTGGGCCACATCGTCCAGACCGAAGTCCTCGACGGAACGTTGGTGCGGCTGCCGGTCGTAGGAACCCCGGTCCCCGGCTTGTGGTGGGCCAGCACGCTGGACCAGCACCGGACCACGACCATGGCGAAAACCTTGCTGCGCTTCGTCAGCACGGCGGATGCCACGGCGGCGATGGTCGCACGCGGCGGCTCACGCGGCCTGGAGCGCCGCGGATCGAAGTTCCACGTTGCCCTGTGGAGCTAGCACCGCCGGCCACAGGTTAAGACCGGCCCGCGTGCCTGTGTCGCGTTGCACATTCGCGGGAATCGGTGCTACCCCTTGAGGGACAGACGATCCACCGAAGCACCCGACGATGAGGATGAACACATGACTCTGCCCCGAGACGAAGACAGCGCGCTGCGGCATTGGAGCGCCCGGCTGATCCAGGCCCTGCAGATCCTGGACCTCGAAGTCGACCACGAGAAGATCGTCGAGGTCGCCGACGAGTCGCTCAAGGCCGTCGGTCCGCACGCGGATGCCATCAGCGCGTTCATCGTGGGCTACGCCGCGGGGACGGCGTCGACCAACGGCCGGAAGAGCACCCACGAAGCGGTGCAGGCAGCCTCCAACAAGGTCCTCGAACTGTGCGAACACGGCGAGGCCGGCGGCCCGGACGAGAAGGGCTGGGCCAAGCGCGCCCAGTAGCAGCAGGCGTCTTCGCCAACCCACCCCCGGGGGACATGCCCTTCCTTGGCGGCCACGGCTGGACATATACGCATTATGTCCAGTGGCCGCGTTCGGAACAGGGCATGTCCTCCGCGTTGCTTGAGCCTTCCCGGAGGACATGCCCTTCATTGGCGGCCACGGCTGGACATATACGCATTATGTCCAGTGGCCGCGTTCGGAACAGGGCATGTCCGGTGGCGGTAACCAAGGCGGGGCATGTCCCGTGGTGCGTGGCACGGAGGGACATGCCCCGCGGCGCAGCCTAGGCGGGCGCCGCGACGCCCGGGGCGGTGTGCAGCCGGGCCGGACTGTCCGGGGACTGGTCCAGGCTGGGTTCGAGGCGGACGATGACGGCCTTGGAGATCGGGGTGTTGCTGCCCTCGGCCGTATGGTTCAGCGGCACCAGGACGTTGGCCTCCGGGTAGTACGCGGCGGCGCAGCCTCGGGCGGTGGGGTACGAGACCACGCGGAACTTGCGCAGCACCCGCTCGACACCGTCCTGGTACTGGCCGTGGATGTCCACGAAGAGACCGTCCGCAAGGCCCAGCTCACTGAGGTCCTCCGGGTTCACGAACACCACGTGGCGGCCCTTCTTGATGCCGCGGTAGCGGTCGTTGTGGCCGTAGATGGTGGTGTTGAACTGGTCATGCGAGCGCATGCTCTGCAGGATCAGGGTGCCCTCGGGCCGCTCCACGTGTTCGAGCTCGTTGACGGTCAGCACGGCCTTGCCGGTCGGCGTCGGGAAGGTGCGCGAATCCCGCGGTCCGTTGGCGAGGATGAAGCCGCCCTCCTGGCGGATTCTCTCGTTGTAGTTCTCACAGCCGCCCACGACACGGGAAATGTGGTCCCTGATCAGGTCGTAGTTCTTCTCGTAGCCGTCCCAGTCCGCCTTGATCCTGTTCCCGACGAGGGCCTTGCCCAGACGGCTGAGGATGGCCGGTTCGGAAAGCAGATGGTGCGAGACCGGTTCCACGCTGCCCCAGGAGGGGTGAACCGCGCAGACCGTGTCCTCCACCGAAACGAACTGCTCACCAGATTCCTGGATGTCGATCTCGGACCGGCCCATGGTGGGCAGGATCAGCGCTTCCGCGCCGGTGACCACGTGCGAGCGGTTGAGCTTGGTGGATACCTGGATGGTCAGGTCCGTCCCGGCCATGGCCGCCTCCGCGGCGTTGGTGTCGGACATGGCGGCGACGAAGTTGCCGCCCATCGCCATGAATACCTTGATCGCGCCTTCCTGCATCCTGTTGATGGTCTCGACGGCGTCCACGCCGTGCTCGCGGGGCGGCTCGAAACCGAATTCCTCGCCCAGGGCGTCCATAAAGGACTGCGGCATCTGCTCCCAGATGCCCATGGTGCGGTCGCCCTGGACGTTGCTGTGGCCGCGGATCGGGGATGCGCCGGCGCCGGGCTTGCCCATGTTGCCCCGCAGCAGGAGCAGGTTGATGATCTCCTTGATGGTCGCCACGCCCTTTTTCTGCTGCGTGATCCCCATCGCCCACGTGATGATGACCTTGTCGGCCTTCAGGTAGCGGGCGGCGAGCTCGTCGATCTCTTCGCCGCGGAGCCCGGTCGCTTCCAGCACGGCCTGCTCGTCCAGCAGGGCCAGGTGCTCCTTGAGCTCCTCCAGGCCTTCGCAGTGCTCGGCCAGGAAGGCGTGGTCCAGGACGGTGCCGGGGTTTTTCGCCTCGGCCTCGAGGACGCGCTTTGAAACGGCCTGCAGCAGGGCCATGTCCCCGCCGATCCGGATGTGCAGGAACTGGTCCGCGATTTCGGTGCCGCGGCCGATGATGCCCTTGACCTTCTGCGGGTTCTTGTACCGGCGCAGGCCGGCCTCCGGGAGCGGGTTGACGGCAACAATTTCGCCGCCGTTCTGCTTGCAGTTCTCCAGTTCCGTGAGCATGCGGGGATGGTTGGTGCCGGGGTTCTGGCCCATGATGATGATCAGGTCCGCGTCCGCGTAGTCATCGAAGTTCACGGTCGCCTTGCCGATGCCGATGGTCTGGCCCATGGCCCAGCCGGAGGATTCGTGGCACATGTTGGAGCAGTCGGGCAGGTTGTTCGTGCCGTACCCGCGCACCAGCAGCTGGTACAGGAAGGCGGCCTCGTTCGACGTGCGGCCGCTGGTGTAGAAGGCCGCTTCGTCGGGTGAGGCGAGGCTGGTGAGCCTGCCCGTCACGATCCGGATCGCTTCATCCCAGCTGACCGGCTTGTAGTGGTCTTCGCCGGCGGGTTTGAAAACCGGCTCGGTGAGCCGGCCCTGCATTCCCAGCCAGTAGTCGGAGCGGTCACGGAGTGCACTCACGGAGTGTTCCGCCCAGAAGTCGGAGGCAATGACCACCGGCGTCGCCTCCCAGGTGACGGCCTTGGCGCCGTTCTCGCAGAACTCGAACGCCTTCCGGTGGTGGGGGTCCGGCCAGGCGCAGCTCGGGCAGTCGAAGCCGTCCTTCTGGTTCATCTTCATGACCGTCTTGCGGGTCCGGTTCACCCCCATCTGCTCGATGGCCGGTTTCATGGAGTGATAGACACCCGGCACGCCGGCAGCCCAGCTCTTCGGCCCGTCGCCGACCTCCAGGTCTTTTTCGTTCGTTTCTTCCACGTGCGGAGTCTTGCGAGTCACGACAACTTCCCTTCTGCAGACGCCACCAGGAACCGGCGGCCGGCACAACTACCTCTAGGCACCCTACCTGCACACTTATTACAGGCCTATCAGCTGGCCCGGAGCGCCGCAAGCAATTGCCGGGACGGGCCCCGGTGGCGAAGGGTTCCAGATTTTCGCAAGGTCCCCGGTGGATGCTGTTACCACCATCCACCTCCGGAGACGGAAGCGCGTCATCGAACCGCCGTCGTCCTCCCGCGGAAAACCTGCCAGGGCCGCGTCACGGAGGTCGGCGATGGGACCGCCGGCTGCCGGGTTCCCAGCGACCCGGCAGCTGGCCCCGCCGCTGCCGCCGTCGGTCCCCCGCCGTGCAGGGAGCCGCGCAGGGCCGCCCTAACCTCCGGCTGCGAGCCTGTCCCGGATTTCCCGGCGCAGGACTTTGCCGATCAGCGACCGCGGCAGTTCGTCCAACACCTCAACGCGGCGCGGAACCTTGTAGGCAGCCAGTTCCCCGCGGGCAAACGCCAGCAGGGCTTCCGGGTCGAGCCCGCTGCCGGGAACCGGGACGACGGCGGCCACAATTTCCTCGCCGCCGCCGGGCCGGGGCAGTCCGACCACGGAGACCTGGGCGACGCCGGGGTGCCCGGCCAGGACGTCCTCCACTTCCGTAGGGGAGACGTTGAAGCCGCCCGTGATGATCAGTTCCTTGATCCGGTCCCGGATCGTGACGAAGTAGTCCTTATCGACCGAGACGATGTCGCCGGTGCGGAACCAGCCGCCCTCAAGCAGTGCCTCCTCGGTTTCCTGCGGGCGGTTCCAGTACCCGGCGAAGACCTGGGGGCCGCGGATCAGCAGCTCGCCCGCTTCGCCCGGGGCCCGGTCGAGCCGGACGTCCTTGGGGTCCACCACCCGGATATCAGTCAACGGGAACGGGACGCCCACGGTGCCCGGTTTCCGGCTGGGACCGAAGGGATTGCCCACCGAGATGGGGGAGGTCTCGGTCAGCCCGTAGCCTTCGATCAGGTAGCCGCCGGTCGCCTTCTCCCAGGTTTCCACGGTCGCGGCCGGCAGGTTCATGGCCCCGGAAATGGAGTAGCGGATGCCCGCCAGGCTGATGCCCTGCCGCGCGGCCGCGGCCGCTATCCGGTCATAGATCGGAGGCACCGCTGGCAGGAAAGTCGCCGGGGACTTCCGGTACGCCTTCAGCACCAGGTCGACGTCGAACTTGGGGAAGAGCACCAGCCGGGCGCCGATGCTCAGGGCGAAGGTCATGCACAAGGTCAGGCCGTAGGCGTGGAACATGGGCAGCACCGCGTACACGGTTTCCCGGCCGTCCTTGAGCCCGGGAACCCAGGCCCGGCCCTGGGCGGCGTTGGCCTGCAGGTTTGCGTGCGTCAGCATGGCGCCCTTGGGTTCGCCGGTGGTGCCGCTCGTGTACTGCAACACCGCCAGGTCTTCCGGCGCGGGGCGCGGGTGGCGCTTCTTCAGCCCGCCGGCGTCGAGCAGGTCCCGCCAGGGCAGAACGGTGCGCTGCGTCCCGGCGGGGGCCCGGGGCGCGGGCCTTCCGGCGGCCAGTGCGGCCCGGGCCTTGCGGGCCGCCGGAAGCGGCAGCCGCAGCGCGAGCCGCTTGCCCAGCGGCATTGCCGCCGTCAGATCCACCGACACGACGCTGCGCAGCCCGACGTCGGCGGGCAGCTGCAGCACCCGGTCCACGGCCTTGTCCCAGACGACGGCGACCACGGCACCGTGGTCCTCGAACTGGTGGCGCAGCTCCCGGTCCGTGTAGAGCGGGTTGTGTTCCACCACCACGGCGCCGAGGCGCAGCACGGCGTGGAAGGCAACCACGTGCTGCGGGCAGTTCGGCAGGACCAGCGCGACCCGGTCGCCGCGCTTCACACCGAGTTTCTTCAACCCGGCGGCCGCCCGGCTGATCAGGGCCCCGAGTTCCCGGTAGCTGGTCGTGGCCCCAAAAAATTCCAGCGCCGTCTTGGCACCGAAGCGCCGGACGGAGGAGTCCATCAGATCCACGAGCGAGCCGGCGGGCAGTTTGAGGTCGGCAGGGACGCCCGGGCTGTAATGCCCGGTCCAGGGACGGTCCGCCCAGGGGAGGCCGGGAAGCGGGGCGCTGCCGGGAGATCTTCTGTTCATGCGGGGTCCTTGCCGTGGTCGTAGCAGGGCCGGATACCGGCCGCGCCCGAAGGCGTGCCCGACAGCCCCGCCCCAAAAGCCTACCGGCGGGCCCGCTCCCGGCGCGTGCCGGCGGGGAGCGGGCCGTGACTTTCGGCCCTAGGTGGGGGTCGGGATTGCGCGGAAGGTGGGTTTGACGGACTCGGGAACGGAAACGCGATGAAACACGAGCAGCCGACCCTCCGGTTCTGCGGTGCCACGGACACCGTGACCGGCTCCCGCTACTTGCTCGAATCCGGCGGGCGCCGGGTGCTGGTCGACTGCGGCTTGTTCCAGGGGTACAAACGCAGCCGGGAGCGCAACCGGATGCCCTTCCCGGTCCCGCCCCGCTCGATCGATGCCGTCGTGCTCAGCCATGCGCACCTGGACCACACCGGGTACGTGCCCGCGCTGGTCCGGGACGGTTTCGCCGGGCCGGTCTACGCCACCGACGGGACCACCGAGCTGTGCAAGCTGATCCTGCCCGACAGCGGCTACCTGCAAGAAGAAGAGGCCCGCTACGCGACACACCGCGGATCCACCCGGCACAGCCCCGCGCTGCCGCTGTACACCGCCGCGGACGCCGTCAAGTCGCTGAACAGCTTTAAGATCCGCGACTTTGACGACCCGCTGGACCTCGGCGGCGGCATGGAGCTGACTTTCGTGCCGGCCGGACACATCCTGGGGGCCGCGCAGGTCCAGGTCCGGCTCGGATCCCGGTCGGTGCACTTCACCGGCGACCTGGGCCGCTCCGATGATCCGTTTATGTTCCCGCCCCGGCCGCTGGGCGCCGTCGACGTGCTGGTCACCGAGTCAACCTACGGCAACCGGAGGCACTCCACCCTGGATCCCGAGAAGCAGCTCGCGGAGATCATCACCCGCGTGGCCAAACGCGGCGGTGTGGTCATGTTCGCTGCCTTCGCCGTCGGACGGGCCGAAACGCTCATGCTGTACCTGTCCCGGCTCCGGCGCAGGAACGCCATTCCGGACATTCCGGTCTACCTCAACAGCCCGATGGCCATCGACGCTTCGGACATGTACAAGCGGCACCCCGAGGAACACCGGCTCACCCGGGACGAATACGAGCACATGTACAGCATCGCCAGGCTCACCCGGAGCGTGGACGATTCCAAGCTGCTGAACCTGCGCGGCGGGCCAATGATCATTATTTCCGCGAGCGGCATGCTCACCGGCGGCAGAATCCTGCACCACCTCGCCGCGTACGGCCCCGACCCCAAAAACGCCGTCGTCCTCAGCGGCTACCAGGCCGCCGGCACCCGGGGCGCGGCACTCGCCGCGGGGGAGCGTGAAGTCCGGATCTACGGCGAGGACGTGGTGATCCGGGCCGAAGTCATCCAGCTGGAGAACCTGTCCGCGCACGCCGACTCTGACGGCATCATCAACTGGATGACGTCCGCACCGCGGGCGCCGCGGATGACCTACATCACGCACGGCGAGCCGGACGCCGCGGACGCGCTGCGGATCCGGATCAAGCGCGAACTGGGCTGGCGGGCCAGGAACCCGGAGCATCTGGAACGAATCGACATCGGAGACCCGCGATGAACCCGGGCAGTGTCACCAAAACCGCGGTGCTGGGCGAGATCCACTCCCTCGCGCGGCCACTCCGCAGCGACCGGGACCTTGACGGGCTGGTCCGCCGCGCCGGGCAGTGCAGCTTCACCGCGATCGGGGAAGCCTCGCACGGCACCCACGAGTTCTACACCTGGCGGGCCACACTGAGCCGCCGGCTGATCGAGGAACAGGGCTATACCTGGATTGGCGTGGAGGGGGACTGGCCCGACTGCTGGCGGATCAACCAGTGGGTCCGGGGCCAGAGCGGACAGGACCAGGGCGTCCACGCGCTGCTCGCCGGGTTCCAGCGCTGGCCCACCTGGATGTGGGCCAACGAGGAAGTTGCGGGGTTCCTGGACTGGCTGCGCACCTGGAACGCCCGCCGGCCGCTGCCGGAACGGGTCGGCTTCTACGGCCTGGACGTCTACTCGCTCTGGGATTCGCTGCGCGAGATCATCGCCTGGCTCCAGGAGCACCAGCCCGCCGCCGTGCCCGCCGCCATGCGCGCCTGGCAGTGCTTCCTGCCGCACCACGAGGACCCGCACCAGTACGCCTGGAGCACGCGGCTGGTCCCGAATTCCTGCGAGGCCGACGTCGTCGCCCTGCTCAGCGAGGTGCGGAACCGGGTGTTCAGCCCGGGCGACCACGACGAGGAGGCGTTCGACGCCGTCCAGAACGCGGAGGTGGCGGCCAATGCGGAGCACTACTACCGCATCATGGTCCGCGGCGACCGGCAGTCCTGGAACGTCCGGGACCACCACATGGCGGACACGATCGACCGGCTGAGCCGGCACCTGGGGCCCGGCTCGAGGGGCATCATCTGGGAGCACAACACGCATGTGGGGGATGCCCGGGCCACGGACATGGCGCAGGACGGCCTGGTCAACGTGGGCCAGCTGCTCCGCGAGCGGCACGCCCTGGACGGCGTCCTGCTGGTGGGCTTCGCCGCCCACCGCGGCACCGTTATCGCCGCCGACTCCTGGGGTTCCCCGGAGCGGATCCTGACCGTGCCCGCGGCACGGCCGGGCAGCCACGAGGATTTCCTGCACGAGGCCCTGGGCGTGCCGGCAGTGCTGGACTTCGGCGACGACCGGACGGGGCCGTGGCTCTCGACCTGGCTGGGCCACCGTGCGATCGGGGTGGTCTACCACCCCGAGCGGGAGCAGGGGAACTACGTTCCGACCCGGATGGGCGAGCGCTACGACGCCCTGATCTGGCTCGAGCACACGGCCGCGTTGCGGCCGGTGCACCATGAAGGACCGCCCAGGGAACCGGAGTTTGAGACCGAACCGACCGGGTTCTAGGCCCTCTTGCCGCCTTCCGCGCGGGGCTTAAGGCCCTAACCTGCTCCGCGGAGCAGGGGCACACTGAAGTGTCGGCAGGGCCTCAGAGCTGCCGGCGAGTGATGCCACCAAGCAGCGGCAGCCGGCAACGGTCCTGCCGCGGTCCCGGCAGAGGTCTCAGCAGTGGTCACAGAACGGTGCACTGGCGGGACCGCGCCGGAACCCCGTCCGCGCTAGGAAAAGAGCAGGATTCAGCATGAATAAACCAATTGTCGTCGGCATCAACGGCTCGGCGGGCAGCGAAGCCGCGCTGGCGTGGGCGCTGGAGCGCGCTGCCCAGCACAAAGACCCCGTCCTCTGCGTCCACGCCGTGGATGACCGCTGGATGTCACCGGACTTCCAGTACCACGAGCTCATCCGCGAATCGGGAATGGAACTGCTGGAGAAAGCCAAGGCCGCGGCGAAAAGCCAGGCCCCCGACGTGGACGTCGACGTCCAGTTGCGGCACGGCAGCCCCGGTTCAGGCCTGCGCGAAGCGTCCAAGGGAGCGTCCATGGTCGTGGTCGGCGGCCATGACAAGCACTGGCTGGACGGCGGGCCGATGACCGACCGCGCCCTCCAGATCGTGACCGCCTCGGATAGCCCGGTGGCCGTCGTCCCCGGCGGGCGGGCCACCGGCAACCGCGGCGTGGTGGTCGGGGTGGACGGATCGGAAGAATCGCTCCAGGCCGTGGCGTTTGCCGCCGCCGAAGCAGACCGCGGCGGCGACGAGCTGACCGTGGTCCTGGCGTTCCGCAGCCCGGCCCGCTGGGTTGAACGCCAGTTGCCCGAAAGCGGACTCGCCGAAACCATCGTCGAGGAGGACCGGGTGGTCCTGGCCGAATCGGTGGCCGGGCTGGGCGACAAATACCCGGACCTGGTGATCCATCAGCGCCTCGAGACCGACATGGAGCCGGCGAAGGCACTCGTGGACATTGCCCGGGAGGCGCGCATGCTGGTCATCGGCAGCCGTGGCCGCGGCGGCTTCTCCCGGCTGGTGCTCGGTTCCACCGCCCATGCCGTGCTGCTGAACGTGCCCTGCCCCACCGTGGTGACCCGGGTGCACAAGGTCAAGCACGAGGACTAACCCCGGAGCCCGGACGGATATACCGGCCAAACGGAAGGCCCCCTTCGCGGAGGGGGCTTTCCGTCGTCCGGGAGCGGTGGGAGGATGTTGGCGTGGATTCCCTGGTCAGTTTCTTCGGGCACAACTGGTGGCTCGTGTTCCCGCTGAGCGCCCTGCTGGGCAATTGGGCCCGTTCCTGGAGCAAGGCCGCCGAACGCCGGCACCGGCGGAAAGTGGAGTTGTACCGGCTCCGGAACCGCCAGGCCGAGGTGGAGCAGGCCGGGCAGGCCGAGGTGCAGGCCCTCGTTGACGCCCACGACGAGGTCAACCGGCGCTGGCTGGACTACGAGTTGGATGTGGGCAAACTCATCGATTACCCCGTCATGACCGATGTGCGCGAGCCGCTGACGGTCGCTTTCCTGCGGGCTAAGCGCGAAGCCGACGGACTCCGCCCGTCCGATGCCGGACAAATCACGACGGCGTCCAGGCTGGGCGAGTACCGCAACGCCGTGCGCGGCTTCGAGCTGGCCTTTGATGTCGCCGAGCGCGAAGCCCTCCGGATCAAGGACAGCAACTTCACCGGCCCGGAACGGGAGCGGCTGGCGACGGCGCGGAAACTGCTGCGGATCGCCGCCGACGCCGCGGCCACCCCGGCCGAGCGGCAGGCCGCGTACAAACGGGCGCGGCGCGAACTGGACGGACTGATTGTGTTGCCGAACGCCACGCTGGCCGCCCTGGAAAGCACGATCGCCGGGGTGCTGGACACCGGCCCGGCCCGCGGGGCGGCAAGCTGAGCCGCCGCCGGCGCCGCCGGCGCCGGCCGCACGCTGGGGCCCGCACCCGCGGCGCCTGCCCGCACTCCGTCCCTACCCCGTCCGTACCCTGCCACCCTGCCGCGGGCGCCCGGCCCGCACCGACGTTTTGCCCAGCACCCGCTGGCACGTACGATCTATAAGGTTTCAGGACAGCTTTGGTGAACTGCGCAGGTGTTTCCGGCAAAACAGCGGGTGAACAGTGCAGACCAGGGTGTCACGGGGAATGAAACTGCTGACCGTCGACTCTGCAGATTGGGCAACAGGTGGAAATCACCGTAATGGTGGCGCTGGTTATAACGCTGGCGCTGTTCTTTGACTTCACTAACGGATTTCACGACACCGCCAACGCCATGGCGACGCCCATCGCGACCGGCGCCATCAAGCCGAAAACCGCCGTCGCCCTCGCCGCGCTACTCAACCTGGTGGGCGCATTCCTCTCCACCGAAGTCGCGAAAACCGTTTCCGGCGGGATCATCCGGGAAGGCTCCGACGGCATCCAGATCACCCCGGACATCATTTTCGCCGGCCTGATGGGCGCCATTCTCTGGAATATGATCACCTGGCTTAAGGGCCTGCCCTCCAGTTCATCGCACGCACTCTTCGGCGGCCTCATCGGCGCCGCCATCGCCGGCATCGGCCTGCACTCCGTGAACTTCGCCTCGGTGCTCCAGAAAGTCCTGCTGCCGGCCGTTTTCGCCCCGGTCATCGCCGCCGCCGTCGCCTACATCTGCACCCGGCTCGCCTACGCCCTGACCTCACGGCACGATCCGGAGACCGGCAGCAAACTCACGCAGAAGCGCGGCGGATTCCGCACCGGGCAGATCTTCACCTCCAGCCTGGTGGCCCTCGCCCACGGCACCAATGACGCGCAGAAAACCATGGGCATCATCACCCTGGTCCTGATTTCCGCCGGCAGCCAGGCGCCCGGCACGGGTCCGCAGCTCTGGGTCATAGCGGCCTGTGCCCTGGCCATCGCGATCGGCACCTACTCCGGCGGCTGGCGGATCATCCGGACCATGGGCTCCGGCCTCACCGACGTCAAGCCCGCCCAGGGCTTCGCCGCCGAGACCAGCACCGCGGCGGCCATCCTGGCCTCGTCGCACCTGGGGTTCGCCCTGTCCACCACGCACGTTGCTTCCGGCTCGGTCATCGGCTCAGGCATGGGCCGGCGCGGCACCACGGTCCGGTGGGGTACCGCCGGGAAGATTGTCACCGGCTGGCTCTTCACCCTGCCCGCTGCCGGGATCGTCGGCGCGCTCACCGCCATGCTGGTGCACACCGGCACGGTCGGCTTCGTGATCGCCGCGGTCGCCGGGACCGCGGCCGTGGCCTACATGTTCGTCGCATCCCGCAAATCCCATGTCGGCCACCACAACGCCGTCGAGGTCGAGGAGGCCGGCCAGGCCATCCGGTTCGCGAAAAAGAAAGCAGCTGCAGTCAGCCGCAGCAACAACTCCAAGGGTGGCCGCTAAATGAAATGGCTTGAACTCGTCCTGGTCGCGGGGGCCACCCTTGCCTCCGCCGTGACCATCGTCGTCCTCTACGCCCTGGGTGTCCGGCTCACCGCCATCGCCGGGGACACCAAAACCGTGCAGCCCGCCTGGATCCGGCCGCTCTCGTATGCCTGCTTCGGTCTCTGCGCACTCGCGGTGCTCTTCGGGCTCTACCTGATCATCCCCTACTTCAGCAAGTAGTCCGGCAGCCGGCGGCTGGCAAAAAGCCCACGGCGGTGGCTACGCTGGCCCCATGCCGGGATTCCAATACTTCGTAGCGTCGTCCCTGGACGGCTTCATCGCGACCTCTGACGACAACCTGGACTGGCTGTTGCAGTTTGACGGTTTTGCCGGCGGCAAGGAAAGCTACGACGCTTTTATGGCCGACGTCGGGTGCATCGTGATGGGCGGGGCGACCTACGCCTGGCTGCGGCAACACGAACCGGGGAACTGGCCGTACCCCGGCACCCCGTGCTGGGTCTTTACCCACCACGAACTGGCCGCGCCGAAGGGGGCCGACATCACCTTTGTGCGCGGGCCGGTCGCGGAATTCGCGGACGACCTGGTCCACGCAGCGGCGGGCAAAAACGTCTGGGTGGTCGGCGGGGGAGTCGTGGCGGCACAGTTCGCCGACGCCGGGCTGCTGGGCGAGCTGATCGTCTCGATCATCCCGGTGGTCCTGGGCGGCGGGAAGCCGCTGCTGCCGCTGGGCCGGCCCACGGCGCCCCTGGACCTGCGCTCTTCGCGGACCATGGGCCGCGGAATCGTCGAGCTGCGCTACCGGCTCGCGGGCGCCTCCCGACAGCCGGGCGGCTAACCGTTCACATCGCGCAGCAGATTGGTGATCCGTGCGGTGGAGAGCCTGCGGCCCTGCTCATCGGTCATGACGATCTCGTGTGTCGTGAGGGTGCGGCCCAGATGGATCGCCGTGCAGGTCCCGGTCACGGTGCCGGCGGAGACTGACCGGTGGTGCGTCGCACCGACGTCGATCCCCAGCGCCTGACGCCCCGGGCCGGCGTGCATCCCGGCGGCGAAGGAGCCGAGCGTTTCGGCCAGCACCACGTGCGCCCCGCCGTGCAGGATGCCGGCCACCTGGGTGTTGCCCTCCACCGGCATCGTCGCGACCGTCCGCTCCGGGCTCAGCTCCAGGAAATGGATTCCCATCTTCACCACCAGCGCGCCCACCCCCATCCGTCCCAGCCAGCCGTGCAGTTCGGCGGGAACGCCGGCGGCTTCCAGCTCGGCGGCGAACGGAGCGGGCGTGAAATTGTCGATCATGGGAACTAGGCTGGCACCTGTGAGCGAAACTACCAAACCGGCCCTTTCCCCATCCGCCGCAGGCACCCCCGCGGACTCCGCAACAGACACCCTGACGGACCCTGCCGCCGCAGCCGGCGGCCCGGTGCTGGTGGCAGAAGCGGCGAAAAAACCCCGCCGGAGCGCCGCGGAAGTCTCCGCCACCGAAGCGCCGGTCGTCCCCATCACCGACCAGCCACGGCTGCTGGTGCTCGACGGCCACTCCATGGCCTTCCGGGCCTTCTTCGCGCTGCCGGCGGACAAGTTCTCCACCGCCACCGGGCAGCACACCAACGCCGTGCACGGGTTCACGTCCATGCTGATCAACCTGATCAAGGCCCAGAAGCCGACCCACGTGGCCGTGGCGTTCGACGTCTCCGATGACACCACGCACCGTAAAGCCGAGTACGACGGTTACAAGGGCGGACGCAACGAGACCCCGCGGGAAATGAGCGGCCAGATCGACCTGATCGACAAGGTCATGGGCGCCTGGGGCATCAAGACCATCAAGATGCCCGGCTGGGAAGCCGACGACATCCTGGCCACCCTCGCCGCCATGGGCGAAAAGGCCGGCTACGAGGTGCTGCTGGTCTCGGGGGACCGTGATGCCTTCCAGCTCATCACCGACAACGTGTTTGTGCTCTACCCCAAGAAGGGCGTCAGCGACATTCCCCGGATGGACGCGGACGCCATCCAGGAGAAGTACTTCGTCAGCCCCGCCCAGTACTCGGACCTCGCGGCCCTGGTGGGCGAGAGCGCGGACAACCTGCCCGGCGTTCCCGGCGTCGGCCCCAAGACCGCTGCCAAATGGATCAACCTCTACGGCGGTCTGGAGGGCGTCCTGGAAAACCTCGACGTCATCGGCGGGAAGGTCGGGGACGCGCTCCGTGAACACGTCGAAGCGGTCAAGCGCAACCGGCGCCTCAACAGGCTCCGCACCGACCTCGAACTGCCCGTGACCCTGGACGAGCTCGCGGACCCGCGGCCGGACCAGGCGGCCCTCGAGGAGCTGTTCGACACCCTCGAATTCAAGACCATCCGCACCCGACTCTTCGCCCTCTACGGCAGCGAAGTCACCGAAGCCGAGCGCGAAAGCCTCGAAACGCCCGACTTCGTCGTCCCTGCCGACGCCGCGCAGCTGGCTGATTTCCTCGCCGCCGGCGACGGCAAACGGTCGGCCCTGGCGGTGGAGCTGGTGCCCGGCCGGATCGGGGAGGACGCCGCCGCGCTGGCGGTCGTCCGCGACGACGCCGCCGCTTACATCGACCTGGCCCGCCAGGACGCGGCCGCCGAAAACGTGCTGGCGGCGTGGCTCCGGGACCCCCGCTCGCCCAAGGTGGTGCACGGCTTCAAGGCGGTGCTGAAGGCCCTCACCGCCCGGGGGCTGGAACTGGAAGGCATCGTGGATGACACCTCCATCTCCGGCTACCTCATCCAGCCGGACCGCCGCAGCTACGAGCTCGCCGAGCTGGCCCAGCACCACCTGAACATCGCCGTATCCGCGGAAGCAGCCAAGGAAGGCCAGCTCGAGCTGGCGCTCGACGGCGAGGACGCGGCCTCCGCCGGGGCGCTGGTGCACGTCGCCGCCGTCGTCGGCGCCCTGAGCCGGTTCTTCGAGGCGGAACTGAAGGACCGGAAGGCCCAGGACCTGCTGACCACGCTCGAGTTGCCGGTCAGCCGGGTGCTCGCCGATATGGAACTGGCAGGAATCGCCATCGACATGCCCCGGATGGACGAGCAGCTCTCGGACCTGGCCAAGGTCATCGACAACGCGCAGGAACAGGCGTTCGCCGCCATCGGCCACGAGGTGAACCTCGGATCGCCCAAGCAGCTCCAGACCGTCCTTTTCGAGGAACTGGGCCTGCCCAAGACCAAGAAGATCAAGTCCGGCTACACCACCGACGCCGCCTCGCTCAAGAACCTGCTGGAAAAGACCGGACACGAGTTCCTGGTCCAGCTGATGGCGCACCGCGAATCGTCGAAGCTGCGCCAGATGCTGGAATCGCTGAAAAAATCCGTCACCGAAGACGGCCGGATCCACACCACCTACGCGCAGAACGTGGCAGCCACGGGACGGATCTCCTCCAACAACCCCAACCTGCAGAACATCCCGATCCGCAGCGAGGAAGGTCGCCGCGTGCGCGGCATCTTTGTGGTCAGCGACGGCTACGAGTGCCTGCTGTCCGCGGACTACTCGCAGATTGAAATGCGCATCATGGCCCACCTCTCGGGCGACGCCGGACTGATCCAGGCGTACAAGGACGGCGAAGACCTGCACCGGTTCGTGGGGTCCAACATCTTCCACGTGCCCACCGACCAGGTGACCAGTGCGATGCGTTCCAAGGTCAAGGCGATGTCCTATGGGCTGGCGTACGGACTGACCTCCTTCGGCCTGTCCAAGCAGCTGGAGATTTCCGTCGACGAGGCCCGGACCCTGATGAAGGACTACTTCGACCGGTTCGGCGCCGTCCGCGACTACCTGCGCGGCGTCGTCGACCAGGCCCGGATCGACGGCTACACCGCCACCATCGAAGGACGCCGCCGGTACCTGCCGGATCTGACCAGCACGGACCGGCAGTTGCGTGAGAACGCCGAGCGCATCGCGCTGAACTCACCGATCCAGGGCTCCGCGGCGGACATCATCAAACGGGCCATGCTGGGCGTCGCCGGCGCCCTGGCCGAGCAGGGCCTCAAATCACGGATGCTGCTGCAGGTCCACGATGAACTGGTCCTTGAGGTCGCCGAGGGCGAACGCGAAGCGGTGCAGAAGCTTGTCACCGAGCAGATGGGCGCCGCCGCGCAGCTGTCGGTTCCGCTGGAAGTGCAGATCGGCATCGGCTCCAGCTGGTTCGAGGCCGGGCACTAGGCCGGGTGCCGGGCCCGGGTGCCGGGCTGGCGCCGGACGCCGGCCGACGCCAGGCCGACGGCCGTTGCGGACCCGGGCCCGTGGACGCGTCCGCGCGCCTGTGGCGGGCCGGGGCCGGAGTTGACTAGGCTCGGCACCGTGGCAACTTCAGGAATGGACTATGAAATCCGCCGTTTCCAACCGGCGGCCAAAGACGAGCCGGGATACCCGGAGGCCGTCGCCTGGATGCGGGCGGTAGCCTTCGGCTTCCACGACGCACGCCGCAGCGACGAGCGGGTGGACAAGGGTCTCGAGATGCAGCGCGCGGACCGGCGGGTGCTGACCGGCGCCTACCAGGCCGGGCCTGTCGCCGAACACTCCCTCGGCGCCGACGTGCCGGTGGCGACCTTCGCCACCATGGACAAGACACTGAACATCGGCTTCGGCCGGCTGCTGGACACCCGGCTCGTGACCGCCGTGACGGTGCGGACCTCGCACCGCCGCCGCGGACTGCTGCGCCGCATGATGGCCGAGGAGCTGCGCCTGGCCCGGGAGAACGGCCTCGCGATGGCGGCGCTGACGGCGTCCGAGGCGTCCATTTACGGCCGGTTCGGCTACGGCGTGGCGACCACGGAACAGTCGATCAAGGTCGACACCAGTTCCCGGTTCGTCCTGAACCATGCACCGGTCGGCAGCGTCGAGGTGGCCGATCCGAAGGTGCTGCTCGAACTGGCTCCGCAGGTCTTCGACCGCCTGCACCGCCTGACGCCGGGTTCGGTGGGCCGGCATGAGTTTTACCGGCAGTTCGCCTCCGGATCCGTCAGCCGCGACGACGGCGATGACCCGAAGGTCAAAGTTGCGCTGCATTACGGCCCCGACGGCGGCGTGGACGGTTACGTCTCGTACAAGTTTGGCGGCTGGTCGGCGACCCCGTACACCATGGAGGTGGTCGACCTCGTCGCCGCCACCCGCGCGGCGTATCTGGAACTCTGGCAGTACCTGGGCGCGATCGACCTCGTCGAGCGCGTCTCCTGGGATGAGGCGCCCGTTAACGATCCGCTGCCGTGGGCGCTCGAGGATCCGCGCTGCGTCGAAGCGTCGGAGGCCCGGGACATGCTCTGGCTGCGGGTGCTGGACGTGAAGAAGGCGCTGGAGGCACGCCACTATCCGGCAGACGGCCGGCTGGTGCTCAAGGTCGCGGACCCGCTGGCCCTGACGGGCGGGACCTTCGCCCTGGAGGTAGCCGGGGGCGCCGCCGCGGTGACGGACGCCGCCGGCGCCGGTGCCGACCTGGAGCTGGATGTGGCGGCGCTGTCCTCGATCTACCTCGGCGGCGTACACCCGGTCACCCTGGCGGCGTCGGGACGGATCCGGGAGCTGACGCCCGGCGCGGCCTTCCGCGCCGCCGGTATGTTCGCCGTCGAACGTCCGGCGCACTGCCTGACGCACTTCTAGCGGCACTCCCGGCGGCGGCGCGCTTTGACCGGCGTTGAGCGCAACGACTAGACTAAACGGGCGTGTACTACGTGTGCGCAACCAAATCCACAAAATCAGGATGACCCGGCAGATTGCCTATGTTTTTGCCGTGTTCTTCACCCGTGTCGCCGACACGGGTGGGACGGTTTGCCTGACCGACTAACTATCCACAACGGAGCCCCTACTACATGACCATCACCTCCACCGAGAAGCCCGGTACCCCCGTAGTCGCGATCAACGACATCGGTACCGCTGAGGACTTCCTCGCAGCAGTCGACGCGACCATCAAGTACTTCAACGACGGAGACCTCGTCGAAGGCACCGTCGTCAAGGTCGACCGCGACGAAGTTCTGCTCGACATCGGTTACAAGACCGAAGGTGTCATTCCCTCCCGCGAGCTTTCCATCAAGCACGACGTTGATCCCGGAGACGTTGTCTCCGTCGGCGATCAGGTCGAAGCCCTGGTGCTCACCAAGGAAGACAAAGAAGGCCGCCTGATCCTCTCCAAGAAGCGTGCTCAGTACGAGCGTGCCTGGGGCGACATCGAGAAGGTCAAGGAAGAAGACGGTGTCGTCACCGGTACCGTCATCGAGGTCGTCAAGGGTGGTCTTATCCTCGACATCGGCCTGCGCGGCTTCCTGCCCGCATCGCTCGTCGAGATGCGCCGTGTGCGCGACCTTGCTCCGTACATCGGTCAGCAGATCGAAGCCAAGATCATCGAGCTGGACAAGAACCGCAACAACGTTGTGCTGTCCCGCCGTGCATGGCTCGAGCAGACCCAGTCCGAGGTCCGCTCCACGTTCCTCAACAAGCTGGAAAAGGGCCAGGTCCGTCCCGGCGTCGTTTCCTCCATCGTCAACTTCGGTGCCTTCGTGGACCTGGGCGGCGTAGATGGCCTGGTGCACGTTTCCGAGCTGTCCTGGAAGCACATCGACCACCCGTCCGAGGTTGTCGAAGTTGGCCAGGAAGTCACCGTCGAGGTTCTCGAAGTCGACCTGGACCGCGAGCGCGTCTCCCTGTCGCTCAAGGCTACGCAGGAAGATCCGTGGCAGACCTTCGCCCGCACCCACGCCCTCGGCCAGGTTGTTCCGGGTAAGGTCACCAAGCTGGTTCCGTTCGGCGCGTTCGTCCGCGTTGAAGACGGCATCGAAGGCCTGGTCCACATCTCCGAGCTCGCCGTGCGTCACGTTGAGCTGGCCGAGCAGGTTGTCTCCGTTGGCGACGAGCTGTTCGTCAAGGTCATCGACATCGACCTCGAGCGCCGCCGCATCTCGCTGTCCCTCAAGCAGGCCAACGAGGGCGTCGACGCCGACAGCACCGAATTCGATCCGGCTCTCTACGGCATGGCCGCTGAGTACGACGAAGAGGGCAACTACAAGTACCCGGAGGGCTTCGATCCGGAGTCCAACGAGTGGCTTGAAGGCTACGAGACGCAGCGCGCCACCTGGGAGCAGCAGTACGCTGACGCCCAGACCCGCTGGGAAGCCCACAAGAAGCAGGTTGCCCAGCACGCTGCCGACGACGCTGCCGCTGCAACGTCCGGCGAGAGCGATTCCGGCACCACCAGCTACTCCTCGGAGCCGGCTGCTGAGTCCAATGCAGGGGCCGGTACCCTCGCATCGGACGAAGCCCTCGCCGCTCTGCGCGAGAAGCTGACCGGCAACTAATTGCCACCGGCCCGGGTTGCTCCGGGCCAGCCAAAAGCGGGTCCCTGCCAAGTGCGGGGGCCCGCTTTTGGTTTCGGCGCGGGCCCCGGGTGGCGCCGCTCCCCACCGGACATGCTCGTTCCTAAGCTCGAGCAGTGGACATAACCCGTTATGTCCACTGGGCCGGGTCCTAGGGGAGCATGTCCATGCACCCGGCGACGGCGGGACCCGCGGCCGGCCGGACATGCTCGTTCCTAAGCTCGAGCAGTGGACATAACCCGTTATGTCCACTGGGCCGGGTCCTAGGGGAGCATGTCCATGCATCCGGCGGCGGCCGGAGCGGGCTAGGAGCGGGACGCCAGCAACCGGTCCGTGGCCTCGTCGGGTTCTCCGCCAAAGTACTTGTCCAGAATTCGCTGGAAGTCCGGCTCCTCCGGGGCCGCCCGCAGGAACAAGGTCGACGACGAGTGCAGCTTGCGTGCGTCGATCCCGCCGAAAATCGCCTCCGCGCTGCGATCATGGACGGTGAGGACCGCCCTGGCACACTCCAGGAGACGCGGTCCCAACACGATATGTTTCAGATACGCCCGCGCCTCATCCAAAGAGGCGATCCCGAATTTTCTGGAGGTGGGACTCTGTCCTAGACCGGCGATCTGGGGGAAAACAAACCACATCCAGTGGGTCTTCTTGGACCCGGCCCGGAGCTCGGAGAGCGCCCGCTGGTAGGTGCCCGCCGCATCCTGGGCCTCTATGAAACGTGAGAGGCCAAACGGATCTTTCATGGGTACACTCCTTGCTTTCTCGCCGGGTTTCGCACCCTAGCTGCGGCGTCGGCGACTCAGTGTTCCGACGGCGGGGGACACCCGTCCCGCCATCCAACCACTGTTCCTGTCGCCCGGGCCAGATGACGACTGGCCAGGTCACCGATGGACATGCCCACTCTTCGCTGCGGGGCAGGGACATATTTTGCGTAGGACCATTCCAGGGCGTCGACCTCTTGTAGGTGCCGCTGACCAGCTTCGGCGCGCTAACGGGCAAGTCCGTCCCTGGCCTAAACGTTGAGCATGTCCCAAGGGCGCGCCGCGGCAGAAAAATGGGCATGTCCGAACCGGGAGTTGGCGGGTGAGCAGGACTGGTTATGTCCGTTGGCCGGGTCCACCCGAGCGAATGTCCAACGGTGCGGCCACGGGGGAAGAATGGGCATGTCCGTCCCGGATAGCGGCCCGTGGGCATGACGGGTTATGTCCGTTGGCCGGGTCCCGCCAATGAGCATGTCCATCGCGGAGGGCGGCGGCGGGAAAATGAGCATGTCCATCCCGGGGGGCGGCGGCGGGAAAATGAGCATGTCCATCCCGGAGGGCGGCGGCGGGAAAATGAGCATGTCCATCCCGGCCGGCCGAGCCGCGGCCTGCGCCGGGGGCGGCCTTAGCCGAGCCGGATAAGCGCGGTGACCCGCTGGCCGCCGGCCGCGAGTTCGGCGCCGGCGGAACGCAGCAGGGCCTGCGCGGCACTGTTGCCGGGGGTCGTTTCCGCCACCAGCAGGTCCGCCCCCGCCGCTGCGGCCCGGGCCTTGACCAGCCGCAGCGCCTCACGGCCGATACCCCGGCCGCGGAAGTCCCGGCCCAGCCAAAGCCCGGTCTCCACCGCACCGCCGCCGTTCGGGAAGGGCGCTAACGAGTCCGGACGTGGCTGGAGCCGCAGGAGCCGGATCGAGCCGGCCAGCTCGCCGTCGGCCGTGATGGCCCAGGTCTTCTGCCGTGCCGCACCGTCGAGCCCGGCAGCGGCAGCGTGGTGGTAGTCGCGGAACCAGCGGATCCGTTCGGTGTTCCAGCCGGCGGCGGTCCCCAGCGGCGGGGTGACCTCGTCGGCATCGGCCCCGTGCAGGGCGACCGCCAGCAGCCGCTCCAGCACCTGCTCGGTCACATCGACCAGCGCCACCACGGGCACCGGCTCAGTCGAGGACGACATCAATCCACTCCGCTTCTTCGGGCTGCAGCACGGCGCTCCCGGCGGAAAGGGCCGCCAGGTGCTGGGCCGCGTTCTCCAGTGCCTCCGGATCGTCGGGGAGGGCGAGCCGGAGGACGGTCATCTCGGCATCATAGCTGGTGCCGGCCATCGCATAATCGGCCGAGCGCAATTCGTTCTCGAGCCGTCCGGCGGAGGCGTGCGGGACCGGCACGGCGCAGATCCGCAAGCGCTGCCGCCGGACCACCGGGGCCAGCGCCAGCGCTGCGGAAACCGATTCCGAGTAGGCCCGGACCAGTCCGCCGGCGCCCAGCAGGATGCCGCCGAAGTAGCGGACGACGACGGCGGTCACGTCGCTCAGATCGGTCACGCCGGGCGTGGTTTCGCGTTTCAGCAAGGCCTCGAGCATCGGGATTCCGGCAGTTCCGGAGGGCTCCCCGTCGTCGCTGGACCGCCGGACACCGCGGTCCGGGCCGAGCACGAAGGCCGAGCAGTGGTGCCGGGCATCATGGAATTCCCTGCGCAGGGCATTGACCAGCGACCGGGCACTCTCCTCGTCCGGGGTCCGTCCGAGCACCGTAATGAAGCGGGACCGTTTGATCTCCAGCTCATGGCGGATACCCCCGGGCGCAAGGGTGGTGTAGGCCGCGGCTCTGCTTTCCGGAGAAACCGCGTCGACTGGCACGCATTCAGTTTAGTCTGGTGGAGTGCTGAAGATCGGGTTGACGGGCGGCATCGCCTCAGGAAAATCAGTGGTGGCGTCGCGGCTGCGCGAACTGGGCGCGGTGCTCATCGACGCCGACGCGCTGGCCAGGGAAGTCGTTGAGCCGGGTACCCCGGGCCTGGCGAGGGTTGTGGAAGCCTTCAGTTCTGCGATCCTGGCTCCGGACGGGGCGCTTGACCGGCCCCGGCTCGGCGCCCTGGTCTTTGACAACCCCGAACGGCTGTCCGTGCTCAACGGCATCATCCACCCCCTTGTCCGGCAGCGTGCCGCCGCCCTCACGGCCGCCGCGCCGAAAGGCGCCGTGCTGGTCCAGGACATCCCGCTGCTGGTCGAAACCGGCCAGGGCGCCGACTTCCACCTCGTGGTGGTGGTGGATGCCCCGGACGACGTCCGGGTCCGGCGGATGGTCGAGCACCGGAAGATGACCGCCGAGCAGGCCCGGTCGCGGATGGCCGCCCAGGCCCCGCGGGAGGCGCGGCTGGCCGCGGCCGACGTCGTGCTGGAGAACTCGGGCTCCAAGGAGGAACTGCGGGACGCGGTGGACCGGCTCTGGCAGCGCCGGCTGCGCCCGTTCGCGGAGAACCTCGCCAGGCACCGGATGGCCTCCCGCACCGGCGGGCCCGTGCTCAGCCCGGCCAATCCGGACTGGGCCGCCCAGGCAGCCCGGCTGGGTGCCCGGCTGCTGGCGGTCGCCCCGCAGGACGTCGTCGCCGTCGACCACATCGGCTCCACCGCGGTGCCGGGCCTGGATGCCAAGGACGTGCTGGACCTGCAGCTCACTGTCCGTGACCTCGCGACGGCGGACCGCCTTGAGCCGCTGCTGGCCGCGGCGGGATTCCCGCGCTGGCCCGGCAGCGGCCAGGACAACCCCAAACCCGGGCACCCCGACCCTGCCGACTGGGACAAGCGTGTGCACGGCAGCGCGGACCCCGGCCGGGCCGTGAACCTGCATGTCCGCGCCGCAGGATCACCGGGCTGGCGGTATGCGCTCTGTTTCCGCGACTGGCTGCGCGACGACGCCGGGGCGTGCGCCGACTACCTCGCGGAAAAGCGCCGCGCAGCCCGGCGGCACGGCGCGGACAAGTCCACGGCGGCATACGCGGCGGACAAAGAGGAGTGGTTCACGTCCTATGCCGCGCCGCGGATGGATCAGTGGGCCCGGCGCACCGGCTGGCTGCCGCCGTCGTACGCAGCCTCCGGACCTGGCCGTACCGCCCAAAGCTGAATCGGAGTTCGGTGTCGGAGGGCGGCGGTAGATTAGGTACATGAGCCTTGCCCAGGAAATCAACCGTGTCGTGGCGCCGTTCGAGGTTATCAGCGAGTTCAAGCCCGCCGGCGACCAGCCGGCCGCGATCGCCGAACTGACCGAGCGCATCCAGAACGGCGAGAAGGATGTGGTGCTGCTCGGTGCCACCGGTACCGGTAAGAGCGCGACGACGGCCTGGCTGATCGAGCAGGTGCAGCGGCCCACCCTGGTGATGGTGCAGAACAAGACGCTCGCCGCCCAGCTGGCCAACGAATTCCGCGAGCTGCTGCCCAACAACGCCGTCGAGTACTTCGTCTCCTACTACGACTACTACCAGCCCGAGGCCTACGTCGCGCAGACTGACACCTTCATCGAGAAGGACTCCTCCATCAACGAGGAAGTCGAACGGCTCCGGCACTCCGCCACCAACGCGCTGCTGACCCGACGCGACGTCATCGTCGTCGCGACGGTGTCCTGCATCTACGGCCTGGGAACCCCCGAGGAATACATTTCCGGTATGGTCACGCTCCGCAAGGGGGCGGAGATGAACCGTGACGACCTGCTGCGCAAGTTCGTTTCCATGCAGTATGCCCGCAATGACATGGACTTCCACCGCGGCACCTTCCGGGTGCGCGGCGACACCGTGGAAATCATCCCGATGTATGAGGAACTCGCCATCCGGATCGAGTTTTTCGGCGACGAGATCGAGAACATCCAGACCCTGCACCCGCTGACCGGTGAAGTGCTGCGCGAGGAAGAGGAAATGTACGTGTTCCCTGCCTCGCACTACGTCGCCGGTCCGGAGCGGATGGCGCGGGCGATCAAGCGGATCGAGGACGAACTCGCGGACCGGCTGAAGGTCCTGGAAAGCCAGAACAAGCTCGTCGAGGCACAGCGGCTGCGGATGCGGACCACGTACGACCTGGAAATGATGCAGCAGATGGGCTTCTGCAACGGTATCGAAAACTACTCGTCGCATATCGACGGGCGCGCCCGGGGCACCGCCCCGCACTGCCTCCTCGATTACTTCCCGGACGACTTCCTGCTGGTGATCGACGAGTCCCACGTCACGGTGCCCCAGATCGGCGCCATGTACGAGGGGGACATGTCGCGCAAACGGAACCTGGTCGACTTCGGTTTCCGCCTGCCTTCCGCGATGGACAACCGGCCGCTGAAATGGGACGAATTCCTCGAACGGGTCGGCCAGACCGTGTACCTGTCCGCGACCCCGGGCAAATACGAGCTCGGCAAGGCGGACGGCTTTGTCCAGCAAATCATCCGCCCCACCGGCCTGATCGACCCCGAGGTCATCGTCAAGCCCACCAAGGGCCAGATTGATGACCTGCTGGGTGAGATCAAGACCCGGACCGCCAGGAACGAACGCGTCCTGGTGACCACGCTGACCAAGCGGATGGCGGAGGACCTCACCGATTACCTGCTGGGCCACGGCGTCAAGGTCGAGTACCTGCACTCCGACGTCGATACGCTGCGGCGCGTGGAGCTGCTCCGTGAACTCCGGATGGGCGTCTTCGACGTCCTGGTCGGCATCAACCTGCTCCGCGAAGGCCTTGACCTGCCGGAAGTGTCGCTCGTGAGCATCCTGGACGCGGACAAGGAGGGCTTCCTCCGCTCGGCCACGTCACTGATCCAGACCATCGGCCGTGCGGCCCGAAACGTCTCGGGCGAGGTCCACATGTACGCGGACCGGATCACCGATTCGATGGCCCAGGCCATCGACGAGACGAACCGTCGCCGGGCGATCCAGGTGGCCTACAACACCGAAAACGGCATCGACCCGCAGCCGCTGCGGAAAAAGATCGCCGACATCACCGACCAGCTCGCCAAGGAGGACGCGGACACCCGCGAGCTCCTGGCCAGTGCGGGCAAGGCCCGCGCCAAGGGCAAGGGCGGCGCCAAGGTCCGTTCCGACGGGCTCGCCGCCGCTCCGGCCGAGGACCTGGTGGGCCTGATCGAACAGCTGACCGAACAGATGCACGCCGCCGCCGGCGAACTGCAGTTCGAACTCGCAGCCCGGCTCCGGGACGAGGTCGGGGAACTCAAAAAGGAGTTGCGGCAGATGCAGTCGGCCGGACACGCCTAGGGTAAAGTGGATCGAACGTAGGGGAGTATCCCAAGCGCTACGATCGTCAACACGCACGGCATCGATGCCCTGCCGGGCGTAGCGGGCAGCGAATCGGCACCTGGAGGCAACAGCCCGGGTGCGGCAGCTAAGCCGGAGAGACTTACACCGCTCAGTTGTACCCTGCGAAAGGTATCTACGTGCCCGAACTTCCCCTCTGGTTCGAGATCGGCTCCTTCGTCGTTCTCGGCATCATCCTCGCCATCGATCTGCTCCTGGTCCTGAAACGCCCGCATGAGCCTTCCATGAAGGAAGCCGGCCTCTGGGTGACTTTCTACATCGCGCTGGCGCTGATCTTTGCCGGCGCCATGTTCCTGTTCACCGGCCCGGAGTACGGCGGCCAGTTCATCGCCGGCTGGGTGACGGAATACAGCCTCAGCATCGACAACCTGTTCGTCTTCATCATCATCATGGCCCGCTTCTCGGTACCCCGAAAGTACCAGCAGGAAGTGCTGATGGTGGGCATCATCATTGCCTTGGTGCTGCGCGGCATCTTCATCATGCTCGGCGCGATCGTGATTGAGCAGTTCAGCTGGGTCTTCTACATCTTCGGGGCGTTCCTGCTCTGGACGGCATGGAAGCAGGCCCAGGACGAGGGCGAGGACGAGGAAGACCGGGAAAACCCGCTGATCGCACGGATCCGCAAGATCCTGCCGATGTCGGAGAAGTTCGACGGCGGCAAGCTGCGCACCGAGGTCGGCGGCAAGAAGCTCTTCACCCCGATGCTGATCGTCTTCGTCACGATCGGCATGACCGATCTGCTCTTCGCCGTCGACTCGATCCCCGCCATTTTCGGCCTGACCCAGAGCGCGTTCATCGTCTTCACCGCCAACATCTTCGCCCTGATGGGGCTGCGCCAGCTGTACTTCCTGCTCGGCGGCCTGATGAACCGGCTCATCTACCTCAAGCACGCGCTCTCGGTGATCCTTGCCTTCATCGGCGTCAAACTGGTGCTGCACGCCATGCACGTCAACGAACTGCCCTTCATCAACGGCGGCAAGCACATCGAATGGGCCCCGGAAATCCCGACCTACGTCTCGCTCGCGGTCATCATCGGCACCATCATCATCGCCGTCGTCGCCAGCCTGCTCAGTTCCAAGGCGTCCAAAGCGAAGCTGGACGCCCGCCTCGAAGAGGACTCCCGCAAGAGCCTCACCGACGCCGAGTAGACCGTTCCGGCGGCGGTGCCGCGCACGGCCTCCCTGCGGCCGGGGGCTGAGCTCCCGGCCGGGGCTGCGCCGGGGCTCAGGCGCCGCCGGAGCGGGCCATTCCCAGCAGGCGGCCGAAGATGGCTTCGCCGTCGTCGGCGATGCCGTCGTGATGGAACTGGCCGGTCTCCCAGACCTGGAGTCCCCGGACGGCGGCAGCGGTCTCCAGCGACAGGTCCCGGTCCACGTAGATGTCGTCGCTATAGACCGCGGCGGCGACCGGAACGTTGTTCAGGGCAAGCATGTCGGGGTCGTAGAGCGGTTTCCAGTCGGTCTTTTCGGCGAGCAGCTGTGCCACGGTGCGGAGCGGACGCAGCGCCGGATCCTGTTCGAAGTACCAGGGGTAGACCATCTCACCGGTCAGCAGCGGGTCGGCCGCGTCCGGGCGGAACTCCGGGAAGTCCTGCAGCACCCGGAGTGCGGACCAGTCGGTGGCCTCGCCCTGGCCGTAGATCGACTCGTGCATCAGGGCGTACAACGGGTTCGACGCGCGGGAAACGAGTCCGCGGACCTGTTCAAGGAAGCCGTCGGAGAGCCGGTCGCCGCCGGTCGTGCTGACGAAGGCGTCCTCGAGCAGGTGGTGCAGCCCGTCCACCCGGGTGTTGCCGCCCAGGTACGAGCCCACCATCTGGAACCGCTCCACGGTGAGCCGGCTGCCGTCCGGCAGGAGCTCCTCGGTCTCGCGGAGGTGCCGCGCGATCCGGGAAACGATATCGCGGTCCTGCGGGTACCAGCCGAAGTACTCGGCGTTGCGGGCTGCCACCCGTCGGTAGGTTGCCTGGTAGACCCGGTCCGCGGGGCCGGCCAGGGGAGCGAGGCCGCCGGTGATCAGCGCCTCGCGCAGCCCCTCGGGGGCGAAGGACAAGTAGCTCAGGGCGCAGAAGCCGCCGTAGCTCTGCCCGTAGATGGTCCAGGGCGCGGCACCCAGGGTCCGGCGGATCGCCTCCGCGTCGGCGACGATGGAGTCGGCGCGGAAGTGCCCCAGGTAGTGCGCCTGGTCCCGGGCGCTGCCGCGCAGCGGCAGGGTGTTGCGGTCGGCGGGGGAGGAGAGCCCGGTGCCGCGCTGGTCCAGCATCAGGATCCGGAAGTCCCGCGCCGCGGCCTTGCTCCAGCCGCCCAGGGCCGGGAAGCGGTTTCCGCGGCCGCCGGGTCCGCCCTGCAGGTAGAGCAGCCAGGGCAATTCGGCGGCCGCCTCCTCGCTGTGGTCCGCGGAGACGTATTCCCGGGCGAAGACGGTGATTGTCTCGCCGTCGTCGCCGAAGTGGTCCAGCGGCACCTCGAAGTAGTGCTCAGCGGTGCGCATGCCGCGGTAGTCGTGCCGGGCCTTGACGATATGCGGGACGGAGCCGCGGGCCGGGGACGGCAGTGCCCGGGCAGCAGGTGCCGGCTCAGCCACGGGCGTCGGCCGTCCGGGCGCCGGCGAACGCGTCCAGGGCCTCCCCGGTCAGCCGGAAGGTGGACCATTCGTCCATCGGTGCGGCGCCGAGGTTCTTGTAGAAGTTGATCGAGGGTTCGTTCCAGTCCAGCACGCTCCACTCCACCCGGGCGTACCCGCGCTCGACGGCGGTCGCGGCCAGGTGCTGCAGCAGCGCCTTTCCGTGTCCGGCCCCGCGCGCCTCCGGCATGACGTAGAGATCCTCGAGGTAGATCCCGTGCACGCCTTCCCAGGTGGAGTAGTTCAGGAACCACAGCGCGAAGCCCTGGACGTCGCCGGCCTCATTTTCGGCCATGGTCGCGTAGACGCGCGGGTTCGCGCCGAACAACACTTCGGCCAGCATCTCCGGGGTGTTCCGGACGGCGTCCGGCTCCTTCTCGTAAATGGCCAGATCGTGGATCATCTGCAGGATGGCGGGAACGTCATGGGCCGTGGCCGGGCGGATTACACTCATGGCCGCCAGTTTACTAGCGGCTACAGGCGGTTCACGTCGCTGACCCGTACGACGGCGGTGCCGCTCTCGTCGGAGGCGGCCAGGTCGACCTCGGCGGAGATGCCCCAGTCGTGGTTGCCGGCGGGGTCGTCGAAGATCTGCCGGACCTTCCAGAGGCCCGGCTCCTCGGTGATGATCAGCAGGCCGGGACCGCGGGCGTCCGGGCCGGTCCCGATGTCCCCGTGTTCCTCGAAGTAGTCGTCCAGTGCGTCCTCCCAGCGCTCCGCGTCCCAGCCGGAGGCGCCGTCGAGCTCGCCGAGGGCGGTGGCGGCCTCGTCCGCGAACAGCTCCACCCGCCGGAACATCTCGTTCCGGACCATCACCCGGAAGGCCCGGACATTGGAGGAAAGCGACGGCGGCGGGGGCGGCGGGGCGTCGTGCGGGGTCGGGGCGGCCCCGGACGTGAGTTCCTCCCATTCGTCCAGCAGGCTGGAGTCCACCTGGCGGACCAGTTCACCCAGCCAGGCGATCAGGTCCTCGAGGTCCTCGCGCAGCGCATCCTGGGGCACGGTCTGCCGGAGCGCCTTGAACCCGTCTGCCAGGTAGCGCAGCACGATCCCCTCGGACCGGGCCAGGCCGTAGAACTGCACGAATTCGCCGAAGTTCATGGCCCGTTCGTACATGTCACGGATCACCGACTTGGGGGCGAGCTCAAAGTCGCCGATCCACGGCGCCGCCTTACGGTACACGTCGAACGCCTCGCCGAGGATCTCCGCGAGCGGCTGCGGGTAGCTGACGTCTTCCAGCATGGCCATCCGCTGGTCGTAGTCGATGCCGTCGGCCTTCATCGCGGCGATGGCCTCGCCGCGGGCCTTCTTCTGCTGGGCGGACAGGATCTGCCGCGGTTTCTCGAGCGTCGACTCGATCACCGAGACGACGTCGAGGGCGTACGACGGCGACTCCGGATCCAGCAGCTCAAGGGCGGCCAGGGCGAAGGGGGAGAGCGGCTGGTTCAGGGCGAAGTTTGCCTGCAGGTGCACGGTGAGCCGGACGCTGCGGCCGTCCGGGCCCTGGTCGGCGGCCGGGACGCGTTCGACGACGCCGGCCGCCAGCAGCTCCCGGTAGATGCCCAGGGCCTTCTTCATCAGCTGCAGCTGCGCAGCGCGGGGCTCGTGGTTTTCGGTGAGCAGCCGGCGGGCGGCCTTGAAGGGGTCGCCGGGGCGTTCCATCAGGTTCATCAGCATCGAGTGGGTGACGGTGAAGCTTGAGCCCAACGGGTCCGGCACGGACTCCACCAGCCGTTTGTAGGTGGGTTCGCCCCAGGACACGAAACCCTCCGGCGGCTTCTTCTTGACGACCTGGCGCAGCTTTTTCTGGTCGTCGCCGAATTTGGCCGTGGCCTTGGCCATCGCCTTGACGTTCTCGATCACGTGCTCGGGGGCCTGGACCACCACAGTGCCGGCGGTGTCGTAGCCGGCCCGGCCGGCACGGCCTGCGATCTGGTGGAATTCACGGGAGTTCAGCAGCCGGGTGCGGACGCCGTCGTATTTGCTCAGCGCCGTCAGGAGCACGGTGCGGATGGGGACGTTGATGCCCACCCCGAGGGTGTCGGTGCCGCAGATGACCTTGAGTAGGCCGGCCTGGGCCAGCTGCTCGACGAGCCGGCGGTATTTGGGCAGCATCCCGGCGTGGTGCACGCCGATGCCGTGGCGGACCAGCCGGTTGAGGGTCTTGCCGAAGCCCGCGGCGAAGCGGAACCCGGCGATCAGCTCGGCGATTTTGTCCTTTTCCTCGCGGGTGCAGACGTTGATGCTCATCAGGTTCTGGGCGCGGTCGATCGCCTCGAGCTGGCTGAAATGCACCACATAGACCGGGCACCTGCTTGGTGGAGAGCAGCTCCTCCAAGGTCTCATGCACCGGGGTCTGCTGGTAGTAAAAGTGCAGCGGAATGGGCCGTTCGGCGGAACTGACGGTCGTCGTCGGGCGTCCGGTCAGCTCCGTGATGCCTGCCTCGAAGCGGCTGACGTCACCGAGGGTGGCGGACATCAGCAGGAACTGGGCCTGCGGGAGTTCCAGCAGCGGCACCTGCCAGGCCCAGCCGCGCTGCGGATCGGAGTAGAAGTGGAACTCGTCCATGATCACCGCGCCCAGCTCCGCCGCGGAGCCTTCGCGCAGCGCGATGTTCGCCAGGATCTCGGCGGTGCAGCAGATGATGGGGGCGTCCTGGTTGACGCCGGAATCGCCCGTGATCATGCCGACGTTCTCGGCCCCGAAGATCTCGCACAGGGCAAAAAACTTCTCCGAGACGAGGGCCTTGATCGGGGCGGTGTAGTAGCTGCGTGCACCGCGGGCCATGGCCTGGAAGTGCGCCGCGATGGCCACCAGTGACTTGCCGGACCCCGTGGGGGTCGCCAGGATCACGTTGGCGCCTGAGGCGAGTTCCATGACCGCCTCGTCCTGGGCGTTGTAGAGGGCGAGGCCGCGGCTTTCCGTCCATTCGACGAACCGGGTGTAGAGCTCATCCGGATCCAGGCCGGTCCTGCCGGGGACTCGGGCGGCCGGGGCGGGGAGCTGGTCAACGAGTTTCATTGCCTTCCAGCTTAGTGGCCCGTGGCGCGGCCGGCGGAGCGACGGCCTTCGCGGCGGGCGGCGGGTTAGGCTGCCGCTGGCAGTTGAAGCGGTGGAGCGGAGGAACGCGTGAAGTGGGATCCAGCCAAGTACGGGCAGTTCGGGGATTACCGGGACCGGCCCTTTTTTGACCTAACCGCCCGGATCCGCGCCGCGGCGCCGCGGCAGGTGGTCGACCTGGGCTGCGGGCCGGGAAACCTCACCGCTGCGCTGGCGGACCGGTGGCCCGGTGCGGCGGTGCGGGGACTGGACAGCTCCCCGGAGATGCTCGCGCAGTCCGGCGCTTACGCGTCCGGCGCCAGCAACCTGTCGTTCGGCATGGGGGACATCGCCACCTGGATGCCGGCCCCGGTGACCGACGTGGTCGTCAGCAACGCTGCCCTGCAATGGGTGCCCGGGCACCGGGAGCTGCTGGCCCGCTGGCTGGAGGCGCTGCGTCCGGGGGCCTGGTTCGCCCTCCAGGTGCCCGGCAACTTCAATGCCCCCTCGCATGCGCTGATGCGGAGCCTGGCCGATTCGGACGAGTGGTCAGGCCGCCTGTCCGGCTTGCTGCGCCATGAGGACGTGGTGGCCGAACCTGCCCAGTACCTTGAGCTGATGCTCCACGCCGGCTGCGACGCCGACGCCTGGGAGACCACCTACTTCCAGCTCCTTCCCGGGGCGGACCCCGTGCTGGAGTGGGTCCGCGGGACCGGCCTGCGCCCGGTGCTCGCAGCGCTCCCGGCGGAGGAGGCGCGGGACTTCGAGGCCGCCTATGCCCGGCTGTTGAGAGAGGCGTACCCGCCGGGCAGCCACGGCACTGTTTTCCCCTTCCGGCGGATCTTCGCGGTTGCCCGCAAACGCGGTTGAGGCTGCAGCGCCCGTCCGGGGCGCCGTGGCGGGGCCGCGGCGGCGTCCGGCGGCAAGCCGGCCGGCGGGAAGTACCGGGAGACCGGCATTTACGGATATGACACGCCGCATGACAAGTGCCGTGATGTGATGGGGCTTACAATGACAAGACGGTCTGGGGGCGGCCGACGCATGGTCCGTATCCCCGCCCTGGTCTAGCGATGGAGGTTCGGTGCTTTTTCGCCTGATGCGGCGCCTGCTCGCCGCGCACAGGGTGACCGTTCTGGCCATTATCGGCCTGCAACTGGTGCAGACCACCGCGAACCTTTTGCTTCCCACCCTGAACGCCGCCATCATCGATGACGGCATCGTCGCCGGCGACACGCCCGTAATCCTGCGGCTGGGCGGCTGGATGGCCGGGATCGCAGCCCTCCAGGTGGGCGCGGCCATCGCCGCCGGCTATCTCGGCGCGGTCGTCGCCATGCGGGTGGGACGGCAACTGCGCGAGGAGCTCTTCGCCAAGGTCCAGACCTTTTCTTCGCAGGACGTCGGCGTCTTCGGGGCACCCAGCCTGGTCACCCGGGCCACCAACGACGTGACGCAGATCCAGAACCTCACTGTCCTGGTGTTCACCATGCTGGTCGCAGCCCCCGCGATTTTTCTCGGCGGCGTCGCCCTCGCGGTACACCAGGACGCGGCGCTCTCCGGGATTGTGGCGGCCGTCATCCCGGTTCTCGCCGGGCTACTGCTGCTGATTGTGCGCCGGCTGATTCCGCTGTACCGCAGCGGCCAGGAACTCATCGACCGGATCAGCCGGGTGCTGCGGGAACAGATCATCGGCGCCAACGTCATCCGTGCCTACGTCCGGCAGGACCATGAGATCCGCCGTTTTGACGCCGCCAACCGGGACCTCACGAAAAACAACCTGGACTCCGCGCTGCTGGTCGCGGGCATGAACCCGGTGATCATGGTGGTGGTCAATCTTTCCTCCGTGGCCGTTGTCTGGTTCGGCGGCCACCGGATCCAGTCCGGCCAGATGCGGCTCGGCGCGCTGACCGCGTTCATCGCCTACATCCTGCAGATCATGATCGCGATCATGATGGCGATGTACGTCTTCACCACGGCCCCGCGCGCGGCAGCCTGCGCCGAAAGGATCCAGGCGGTGCTGGCCACCAGCCCGTCGATCGGCCCTTCCGCGACCGGAAGCGGTTCCGGCGGGCCATGCGCTCCGCCGGTGCCGCAGCCTCCCGGCCGGGGCTCCGCGGCGGTGCCGGCCGGGACCGTGGAGTTCAGCGACGTCGCCTTCGCCTACCCCGGGGCCGAAGCGCCGGTCCTGGCCGGCATCACGTTCACCGCTGTGCCGGGGACGACGACGGCGATCGTCGGCGCCACAGGCAGCGGCAAGACCACACTACTGAACCTGCTGCCGCGGTTCCTCGACCCGACGGCGGGCAGCATCAGCCTCGGCGGCCGGCCGGTCCGCTCGCTGCCGCTGGCCTCGCTCCGCGGACTCATTTCCCTGGTGCCGCAGCACTCCTACCTTTTTTCCGGGACCCTCGCGCACAACCTGCGGATGGGCGGACCGGCCGCCACCGATGCTGACCTGTGGCAGGCGCTGGAAACCGCGCAGGCCGCCAACTTTGTCCGCCGGCTGCCGGACGGGCTCAACACTCCGGTCAGCCAGGGCGGCATCAACTTTTCCGGCGGACAGCGGCAGCGCCTGTGTATTGCCCGCGCCCTGCTCCGGCCGGCCCCCGTCTACCTGTTCGACGACAGTTTCTCGGCGCTCGACTACCGCACCGACGGGAGGCTCCGCGAGGCGCTGAAACCGCTGCTGCAGCAGGCCACCGTGCTGGTGGTCGCTGAACGCCTTTCCACGGTCGAGGACGCGGGGCTGATCCTCGTCCTGGAGGGCGGCCGGCTGGTCGCGCAGGGCACCCACCACGAGTTGCTCGGGTCCTCGCGGACATACCAGGAGATCGCGGCGTCCCAGCTGGTCCTGGAGGACACTCTGTGAGCGCGGAACTCACGGCCCGGGACGGCGCCGCGGGCGCCAAGTGGCGCGCCGCCGGGCGGCTGCTTGGCCTGCTGAAGCCGGTCCGGCTGCGCATGGCAGGGGCGGTCGCGGCGACCTGCTGCTTTGCGGCACTCAATGTGGCGGCACCCAAATACCTGGGCGACGCCACCGACGTCGTGGTCCGGGGGGTGGTCGGCGGTGACTTCAGCGCGCAGCGGCTCGGCCGGCTGCTGCTCGCAGTGACGCTGATGTACCTGGGCGCCTCGCTGTTCAGCTGGATCCAGGGCGCCCTGACCGCGACAGCCGTGCAGCGGGTCGGTTTCGGGCTTCGATCAGCGGTGGAGCGAAAGCTGCACCGGCTGCCCTCCAGCCACTTCAACGACCAGCACCGCGGCGATGTGCTCAGCCGCGCCACCAACGACGTCGACAACGTCTCGCAGTCGCTCAATCAGCTGCTGAACCAACTGATCATGTCGGTCCTGATGCTCGCCGGGGCGCTGGCGATGATGTTCTGGCTGTCACCGCTCCTGGCCCTGATCGCACTGGTCTCGGTCCCCCTGTCCACCCTGGTGACGGTCCTCATCGCGCGCCGGTCACAGGCGCACTTCAGCGAGCAATGGCGCAGCACCGGCGAACTGCACGCGCATCTGGAGGAGTTCTTTACCGGCCACGAGGTGGTCAAGGCGTTCGGCGGACAGGAGGCGGCCGCGGCCACCTTCGCGGCGAGCAACGACAGGCTGTTCCGGTCCGCCTCCGGCGCGCAATACCTGTCCGGCGTGGTGCAGCCCCTGATGGTCTTCGTCTCAAACCTCAACTACGTTGCCGTCGCGGTGACCGGCGCGCTCCAGGTCGCCGCCGGCACCATGACCATCGGCGGCGTGCAGGCCTTCATCCAGTTCAGCCGGCTCTTCAGCCAGCCGATGGGCCAGATCGGCGGCATGCTCACCCTGATGCAGTCCTGCGTGGCCTCGGCCGAGCGCGTTTTTGTGTTGCTGGACGCGCCGGAAATTCCCCGCGACGCGGACGGCGCGGCCGCCGGGGGAGGCGGGGAAGCTGCCCCTGCCGCCGCCCGCCGCACCGCCGCGGCCGCGGGCAGGGTAACTTTCGAGGGCGCCACCTTCGGCTACACCCCGGACTGCCCGGTTGTGCAGGACCTCACGTTCACTGCCGAACCCGGCCAGACCGTCGCGATCGTGGGGCACACCGGAGCCGGCAAGACCACCGTGGTCAGTCTCCTGATGCGGTTTTACGAACTCGACGCCGGCCGGATCACCGTGGACGGTATGGACATCGCGGACCTGCCCCGGGACGGGCTGCGGTCGGCGTTCGGCACCGTGACGCAGGATGCCTGGCTGTTCAGCGGCAGCATCCGGGAGAACATCGAATACGGCCGGCCCGGCGCCGGCGACGACGAAATCGTCGCCGCCGCCCGGGCGAGCCACGTGGACCAGTTCGTCCGCGCGCTCCCGGACGGTTACGCCACGGTGCTTGGCAACGACGGCGAGTCGCTCAGCCGCGGCCAGCGCCAGCTCATCTCGATCGCCCGGGCACAGCTCGCCGGGCGCAGCATCCTGATCCTGGACGAGGCCACCAGCTCGGTCGACAGCCGCACGGAGGTTCAGATCCGGCAGGCGATGGCGCGGCTAAGGCAGGGCCGGACCAGCTTCGTCATTGCCCACCGTTTGTCCACGGTGCGGGACGCTGATCTAATTCTGGTCATGGAACACGGGCGGATTGTCGAACAAGGAACCCATCAGGAGCTGATCGCGGAGGACGGGCTGTACACCGCGCTCTACCGCGCCCAGTTCGCCCGCAGCGTAACGCCCCGGGGCGTCCTGGAGCCGGAACTGTGAGCCCGGCCGAGCGGGCCGCGGGACGATTCCCCGGCAGCTGGAAGCCCAATGCCGAGAGCTCCGTGCCGCTGTTCGAGCAGCTGAGGCTGAACATCATCGAGCAGGCGGACAACGGCGCCCTTGCCCCCGGAACAAGGCTTCCCGCGGTGCGCAGCCTGGCAGCGGAACTCGGCGTCGCACCCCACACGGTGGCACGTGCGTACAAGGAACTTGAGGCGGCAGGGATCGTCGCGACCAGGGGCAGGAACGGCACGGTCGTCTGCGCCCGGGACGAGGCCCGGGGCTCACTGGCGGCCGCCGCCGCCGAGTTCGCGCAGGCGGCGAAGGCCCAGGGCTCCAGTTTCGCCGAGGCCGTCCAGCTGCTGGCTGCGGCGTACGACCGGCACTGACACACCTTCCACTAGCACAACCGCAGCCCGAATAGATATTCGAAGAAGTTTTCGATTAGCATTGGAGGCGTGCCTAAAGCCTTAGCTGAAGAACCCGCCGTCGATGTCCAGCCCGCTGCCAGTCCGGTGAAGTCCGGAAAATCCGCAGGTCCGCAGCCGTCCACCCCGGCCTCGCCGGGCGCCGAACTGGCCCGGCCGGACCTGTCGCGCCTCATCGTGAAGGGCGCGCGCGAGCACAACCTGCGCAACGTCGACCTGGACCTCCCGCGGGACGCGATGATCGTCTTCACCGGCCTCTCCGGCTCGGGAAAGTCCTCGCTCGCCTTCGACACGATCTTCGCCGAGGGCCAGCGGCGCTACGTTGAGTCGCTTTCCGCCTATGCCCGCCAGTTCCTCGGCCAGGTGGACAAGCCGGACGTCGACTTCATCGAAGGCCTCTCACCGGCCGTCTCGATCGACCAGAAGTCCACGAGCAAGAACCCCCGCTCCACGGTCGGCACCATCACCGAGATCTACGACTACATGCGCCTGCTCTGGGCCCGCGTGGGCCGCCCGCACTGCCCGGTCTGCGGTGAGCCGGTCACCAAGCAGACCCCGCAGCAGATCGTCGACCAGCTGCTGGAACTGCCCGACGGGACCCGGTTCCAGGTCCTGGCGCCGGTGGTTCGCGGCCGCAAGGGCGAGTTTGTTGAGCTGTTCAAGGAGCTCACGGCGAAGGGGTACTCCCGGGCCCGCGTGGACGACAAGCTGATCCAGCTCAGCGATCCGCCCAAGCTCGGCAAACAGTTCAAGCACACCATCGAGGTCGTCGTGGACCGCCTGGTCGTCAAGGAGGGCATCAGCCAGCGCCTCACCGACTCGGTGGAAACCGCGCTGGGCCTGGCCGAGGGCCGCGTGCTCGCCGAATTCGTCGATCTCGAGGCGGACGACCCGGAGCGGATCCGGGCCTTCTCCGAGCACCTCGCCTGCCCCAACGAGCACCCGCTGGCGATCGATGAGATCGAACCCCGCTCGTTCTCCTTCAACAACCCGTTCGGCGCCTGCTCCGCCTGCAGCGGCATCGGCACCAAGCTCGAGGTGGATGAGGAACTCCTCATCCCCAACCCGGAGCTCTCGCTCTCCGAGGGCGCCATCGCCCCGTGGTCGCTGGGCACCGCCACCACCGAGTACTGGAACCGTCTGCTCGGCGGGCTGGCCAAGGAAATCGGCTTCAAGATGACGACGCCGTGGGAAAAGCTCTCCGCCGAAGCCCGGCAGACAGTGCTGCACGGCAAGGACCACAAGGTTGTGGTGCAGTACCGCAACCGCTTCGGCCGGGAACGCAAGTACAGCACCGGGTTCGAGGGCGTGGTCCAGTATGTGCACCGCAAGCACACCGAAACCGACTCCGACTCGGCCAGGGACCGCTACGAGGAGTACATGCGCCAGGTGCCGTGCCCGGCCTGCAACGGCGCCCGGCTGAACCCGGCGTCGCTCTCGGTGCTGATCAACGGCAAGTCGATCGCCGAGGTCGCCGCGCTGCCGATGCGCGAATGCGCGCACTTCCTGGACACCCTGGTGCTCAGCGGCCGCGAAGCACAGATCGCCCACCAGGTCCTCAAGGAGATCCAGGCCCGGCTGACCTTCCTGCTCGACGTCGGACTCGAATACCTGAACCTGGAGCGGCCCTCCGGCACCTTGTCCGGCGGCGAGGCCCAGCGCATCCGCCTGGCCACCCAGATCGGCTCGGGCCTGGTCGGGGTGCTGTACGTCCTCGATGAGCCCTCCATCGGGCTGCACCAGCGCGACAACCGGCGCCTGATCGAAACCCTCACCCGGCTCCGCGACCTCGGCAACACCCTGATCGTGGTCGAGCACGACGAGGACACCATCCACGAGGCCGACTGGGTGGTGGACATCGGACCCGGCGCCGGCGAGCATGGCGGCAAGGTGGTCCACTCCGGGTCCTATCAGGACCTGTTGAAGAACACCGAGTCGCTGACCGGCGACTACCTCTCCGGGCGCAAGTCCATCGAGGTCCCAAAGAAGCGGCGCAAGTACGACAAGAAGCGCGAGCTGAAGGTCGTCGGCGCCAGGGAAAACAACCTGGTCAACGTGGACGCCGCCTTCCCGCTCGGCCTGTTCACGGCCGTCACCGGGGTCAGCGGCTCCGGTAAGTCCACCCTGGTCAACGAGATCCTCTACAAGGTCCTCGCCAACAAACTCAACGGCGCCAAGCAGGTCGCCGGACGGCACAAAAAGGTCCAGGGCCTCGAGCACCTGGACAAGGTGGTGCACGTCGACCAGAGCCCCATCGGACGCACACCGCGCTCCAACCCGGCCACCTACACCGGCGTCTTCGACCACATCCGGAAGCTTTTCGCGGAGACCACCGAGGCGAAGGTCCGCGGCTACATGCCCGGCCGGTTCTCGTTCAACGTCAAGGGCGGCCGCTGCGAGGCCTGCTCGGGCGACGGCACGCTGAAGATCGAAATGAACTTCCTGCCGGACGTCTACGTTCCCTGCGAGGTGTGCCACGGCGCCCGCTACAACCGGGAAACGCTCGAGGTGCACTACAAGGGCAAGACCATCGCGGACGTGCTGAACATGCCGATCGAGGAGGGCGCGGAGTTCTTTGCCGCGTTCTCGCCGATCGCCCGGCACCTGAAGACCCTCGTAGACGTCGGCCTCGGCTACGTCCGGCTGGGGCAGCCTGCCACGACCCTCTCCGGCGGCGAGGCGCAGCGCGTGAAGCTGGCCGCGGAACTGCAGAAACGCTCCAACGGCCGGAGCGTCTACGTCCTGGACGAGCCGACCACCGGGCTGCACTTCGAAGACATCCGCAAGCTGCTGATGGTGCTGCAGGGCCTGGTCGAAAAGGGCAACACCGTCATCACGATCGAGCATAACCTCGACGTGATCAAGAGCGCCGACTGGATCGTGGACCTGGGCCCCGACGGCGGCTCCGGCGGCGGCCGGGTTGTGGCCTCCGGTACACCGGAGCAGGTGGCCAAGTCGACGGACAGCCACACCGCGGCCTTCCTGGCCGACATCCTCGGCTAGGACGCCGCGACGCACCCCCAGGGCGCACAGCTGCCCTGCCGCCGCCGGAATTCCGGTGGCGCAGGGCAACTGCGCACCGCGCGCGAACCCCGGCGCATTCCCGCAGCGGTCTGCGAATTTCAGGCATCCCGGCGGTCGTGAGAAACTAAGGCCCGTGATGCCTACCTCAGTGCCCGTGATCTTCGACCTGGACGGCACCCTCGTTGATCCGGCCGGCGGAATCACGGCCGGTATTTCCGCCGCCCTCAGCGAGCTTGGACTTCCCGTGCCCGGGCCGGACAAGCTGGACGCGATGATCGGCCCGAAACTCAGCCACTCGCTCCTGGACATCGCCGGCGTCCCCGCGGACCACCTGGACGAGGCCATCCGGATCTACCGGAAGCACTACCTTTCCAGCGGCATCGCGCAAAGCCGGCTTTATGACGGCATCCGTGAACTGCTGGAATCGTACGCCGACGCAGGGCGGGCCACCGCCGTCGCCACCCAAAAGCCCGAGTACCTGGCCCGCATTGTCCTGGAGCACCACGGCATCGCCGGCCTGTTCCGGTCCATCCGGGGCTCCGCCGCCGACGAATCGACGGCCGCCGATGGCCCCGCCGGAAAGGCCGGCATCGTTGCCGCCGCCCTCGCGGATCTTGGCACCGGGCACGCGGTCATGGTGGGGGACCGTGCCCAGGATGTGGCCGGAGCGGCTGCCAACGGCCTGGAATGCATCGGGGTAGGCTGGGGCTTTGCGCTCGACGGCGAACTCCGTGCGGCGGGCGCAGCGGCGGTCGTGCACGGCACCTCCGACCTTCACGAGACCATTTCCAGGCTGGACCCCGTCCGGACCGCCGCCCTGCAGTTGAATGAGGTGCACACCATTGGCAATGTTTGACGCGATCCGCTGGACCACGCGCGGGCTCATTTCCTCCACGTGCCGGCCCACCGTGCTCGGACTCGAGAACGTGCCCAAGGAAGGGCCGTTCATTGTGGCGCCCAACCACCTGTCCTTCCTGGACAGTGTGATCGTCCAGGCCCTGATGCCGCGTCCTGTGGCGTTCTTCGCCAAGGCCGAATACTTCACCACCGGCGGGCTCAAGGGCCGGGCGATGAAGTCGTTCTTCGAGGCGGTCGGTTCCATCCCGGTGGAGCGCGGCGAACAAGCCGCCAGCGTCCAGGCGCTGAAGACCCTGCTGGATATCCTCGACGCCGGGAAGGGCGTCGGCATTTACCCGGAAGGCACCCGTTCCCGCGACGGCATTCTCTACCGCGGCCGTACCGGCGTCGGCTGGCTGGCCCTCACCACCGGCGCCCCGGTAATTCCCGTCGGCCTGATCGGCACCGAAAACCTGCAGCCGGCGGACAGTAACAAGGTCGCGCCCCAGCACTTCACCATGAAGGTGGGCGAACCGTTGTACTTCGACAAGACCGGGCCGGACCATTCCCTGCCGGCGCGCCGGCAGGTCACGGACCGGATCATGGACGCGATCGCGGAGCTGAGCGGGCAGCAGCGGGCCAGCACCTACAACCAGAGCAAGAGCGTCGAATAGCCCGGCGCGGCGCCGGGGCGTCGGCAGCCGCCGGCCGGCTCAGTAGAATGAACTAGTGGCAGATCCAGCTAGTTACCGCCCCCGGACGGGGGAGATCCCAACCAACCCGGGCGTTTACCGGTTCCGCGACCCGCACGGCCGGGTCATCTACGTCGGCAAGGCCAAGAACCTCCGTTCCCGGCTGAACTCCTACTTCGCCAACCCCGCCGGGCTGATGCCCAAGACCCATGCCATGGTCCATACCGCCAGCAGCGTGGAATGGACCGTCGTCGGCAGCGAGCTGGAATCCCTGCAGCTTGAGTACACCTGGATCAAGGAATTCAAGCCGAGATTCAACGTGATGTTCCGGGACGACAAGTCCTATCCGTACCTCGCCGTCACCATGGGGGAGAAGTATCCCCGGGTGCAGGTGCTGCGCGGCGAACGGCGCAAAGGCACCCGGTACTTCGGCCCGTACACCGCAGGTGCCATCCGCGACACCATGGACACGCTGCTGCGGGTCTTCCCGGTCCGGAGCTGCAGCGCCGGCGTGTTCAAACGCGCCGAAGCCAGCGGACGGCCCTGCCTGCTGGGCTACATCGACAAATGCGCCGCGCCCTGCGTGGGCCGGATCTCGGCCGAGGACCACCGGGTCCTGGCCGAGGACTTCTGCGCTTTTATGGGCGGCGAGGCCAAGCGCTTCGTCTCCCGGCTGGAGAAGGACATGGCCGCCGCTGTCGCCGAACTGGACTATGAACGCGCCGCCCGGGTCCGCGATGACATCATCGCGCTGAAAAAGGTCTTCGAACGCAACGCCGTGGTTCTGGCCGAGGACACCGACGCGGACGTCTTCGCGCTGCACGAGGATGAGCTGGAGGCCGCCGTCCAGGTCTTCCACGTCCGCGGCGGGCGGATCCGCGGCCAGCGCGGCTGGGTGGTGGAAAAAGTCGAGGACTCCACCACTCCGGATCTGGTCGAACACCTGCTGCAGCAGGTCTACGGCGGGGAAGGCGAAAGCCAGGGCCGGCTGCCGCGCGAGGTGCTGGTCCCCGCCGAGCCCAGCAACGCCGCCGAGCTCGCGCAATGGCTCGGCGGTCTGCGCGGCGCCCGGGTGGACATCCGGGTGCCGCAGCGCGGCGACAAGGCCACCCTGCTCTCCACCGTGCGGGACAACGCCGAACACGCCCTCAAACTGCACAAGTCCCGGCGCGCGGGAGACATCACCATGCGGTCGCAGGCCCTCCAGGAACTGCAGGAGGCCCTGGACCTGCCCGTCGCGCTGCTGCGGATCGAATGCTACGACATCTCGCACGTCCAGGGCACCAACGTGGTCGGCTCCATGGTGGTGGTCGAGGACGGGCTGCCGAAGAAATCCGACTACCGGAAGTTCTCGGTCACCGGCGCCGCGGCCAACGACGACACTGCCGCGATGCACGATGTCCTGACCCGGCGCTTCCGGCACTACCTGGAGGACCAGGCCGCGCAGGCGGCGGCCGCGGCGAAGCCCGCCCACCAGGCCGCCCTCGAGGCCGCCGCGTCCGCCGCGGTCGTGGAGGACACCACCAGCCCGGCTCCGCGCGCCAAATTCGCCTACCCGCCGAACCTCGTCGTCGTCGACGGCGGCAAGCCCCAGGTCAACGCCGCGGCGAAAGCCCTCGCCGAACTCGGCATCGACGACGTCTACGTCGTCGGGCTTGCCAAACGGCTCGAGGAGGTCTGGCTGCCGGACAGCGACTTCCCGGTCATCCTGCCCCGTGCTTCGGCCGGCTTGTACCTGCTGCAGCGGATCCGGGACGAGGCGCACCGCTTCGCCATCTCCTTCCACCGGCAAAAGCGCGGAAAGGCGATGACCGTCTCCGCGCTGGACAGCGTGCCCGGCCTGGGCGAGTCCAAACGCAAGGCCCTGCTGAACCAGTTCGGGTCCGTCAAGAGCATCAAGGCGGCCAGCGTCGAGGAGCTGACGGCAGCCAAGGGGATCGGGCCCGCCCTCGCCGGCGCGATCGTGCGGCATTTCAACGCCGGGGACGACGGGGACGACGCCGTCGTGCCGGCCGTGAACATGACAACAGGCGAAATCCTGGAAACTTAGCCCGCGCCGGCAATCTTAGCTAGGGTAAGGAGCTGAGGCAGGGCGCGACGGCGGCAGGCAACGGCCGCCGACGGCGGCCGCACAGCGGAGCAGACAGCAGAGATGGAGCACCACGGATGGCAGAGTCAACGGCAGGATCCGGCATGGAGGCGGACGGACTGACCCCCGTGAAGCCGATCGAGGCGGAACTGCTCGTGGTGACCGGGATGTCCGGGGCAGGCCGGAGCACCGCCTCGGACGCCCTCGAGGACCACGGCTGGTACGTGGTGGACAACCTTCCCCCGCAGATGCTCGGAACCCTCGCGGAGCTCGTCTCGCACGCGCCCGGGTCCATCTCCAAGCTCGCCGTCGTCGTCGACGTGCGCAGCAAGGACCTCTTCGCCGACATCCGCACCGCGCTGCGCAACCTCGAAGCCAGCGGCGTCACCTTCCGGGTGCTCTTCCTGGACGCCAGCGACGAGGTCCTGGTCCGCCGCTTCGAACAGGGCCGGCGCCCGCACCCGCTGCAGGGCGGCGGCAGGATCCTCGACGGCATCGCCGCCGAACGGGAACTCCTCCAGGAACTGCGCGACTCGGCAGACATCGTCCTGGATACCTCAACGTTGAACGTGCACGGCCTGGCCACCGCCATCACCGAACTCTTCAGCGAAACCGGGCCCGTGGCGCTGCGCCTGAACGTGATGAGCTTCGGCTTCAAATACGGGCTCCCGGTGGACGCCAATTTCGTCGCCGACGCCCGCTTCATCCCCAACCCGCACTGGGTGCCGCAGCTGCGCCCGCACACCGGTCTGGACAAGGATGTCAGCGACTACGTGCTCGAAGCCGAGGGGGTGGCCAACTTCGTCGAACGCTACGTGCTGGCGCTCGAACCGGTCCTGGACGGCTACCGGCGGGAGAACAAGCACTACGCGACCATCGCGGTGGGCTGCACCGGCGGAAAACACCGTTCGGTCGCCGTCGCCGTCGAACTTTCCCGCCGGCTGGCGCAGTATCCCCGGGTCACGGTCACCACCACGCACCGGGATCTGGGCCGCGAGTAATGGCGCTGCTCACCGGGCCGCTGCCCCTCGTGCCGGCGGCCAGCGCGGCCTCCGCGGGCCAGCAGGACAAGGGCCCCTCCGTGGTCGCCCTCGGCGGCGGCCACGGCCTCTCCGCCTCGCTCTCGGCCCTGCGGCTGCTCACCTCCGAGCTGACCGCCATCGTGACGGTGGCGGACGACGGCGGTTCCTCCGGACGGCTGCGCGAGGAGTACGGCGTCCTGCCGCCGGGGGACCTCCGGATGGCGCTTTCCGCACTGTGCGACGACACCGACTGGGGCCGGACCTGGCGGGACGTGATGCAGCACCGGTTCCAGCCCGGCAAGGGCCGCGGTGGCTCCCTCGACGAGCACGCCATGGGCAATCTGCTGATCGTTACGCTCTGGGAACTGCTGGGCGACGCCGTCGTCGGCCTGCAATGGGCCGGTGCGCTGCTAGGCGCCCGGGGCCAGGTGCTGCCGATGTCCACCACGCCGCTCACCATCGAAGGCGAGGCGCGGGTACAGGGCCCCGACGGCACCCCGGTGCTCCAGACGGTCCGGGGGCAGGCCAAATGCGCCGTCGCCGGCTCGCTGGAAGCCGTCAGGCTGCTGCCCGATGCCGCCCCGGCCTGCGTCGAGGCGCTGACCGCCATCGAGCTCGCCGACTGGGTCGTCCTGGGCCCCGGCTCCTGGTTTACCTCGGTGTTGCCGCATCTGCTGCTGCCGGAAATGCGTGACGCCCTGTGCAAAACGGAGGCGCGGCGCTGCCTGACCATGAACCTCGCCACGGACACCAAGGAGACCCTCGGGATGTCCGCCGCGGACCACCTGCGCGTGCTGCGGCAGTACGCGCCGGAGTTCAGCGTCGACGTCGTGCTGGCGGACCCCGCCTCGGTGCCTGACCTCGCGGATTTCGAACAGGCCGCCGGGATGCTCGGAGCAGAGGTGGTGTTGGGTAAAGTGGGGGCGTCGAACCGCAGGCCGGTCCACGACCCGCTGCGCCTGGCAACGGCGTACCACGACATTTTCGGGAACAGGTAGGAAAGGTGCCATGGCACTGACAGCATCAGTCAAGGAAGAACTTTCCCGGCTGGACATCAAGAAGTCCTCGGTCCGCAAGGCTGAAGTGTCCGCCATGCTCCGCTTCGCCGGCGGACTGCACATCATCTCCGGCCGGATCGTGATCGAGGCCGAAGTGGACCTCGCGGCGACCGCGCGCCGGCTCCGGGCCGCGATCGCGGAGGTCTACGGGCACCAGAGCGAAATCATCGTCGTCTCCGCCGGCGGCCTGCGCCGCGGCAGCCGCTACGTGGTCAGGGTAGTCCGGGACGGTGAGGCCCTCGCCCGCCAGACCGGCCTGCTCGACGCCCGGGGCCGGCCCGTCCGCGGCCTGCCCTCCGTGGTGGTCAACGGTTCGGCTGCCGACGCCGAGGCCGTCTGGCGCGGCGCGTTCCTGGCCCACGGATCGCTCACTGAACCCGGCCGGTCCTCGGCAATGGAAGTGACCTGCCCGGGACCCGAATCCGCCCTCGCCCTCGTCGGCGCGGCCCGCCGGCTCGGCATCCAGGCCAAAGCCCGCGAAGTCCGGGGAGTGGACCGCGTCGTGATCCGCGACGGCGACACCATCGCCGCGCTGCTGACCCGGATGGGCGCCCACGACGCGCTCATGGTCTGGGAGGAGCGGAGGATGCGCAAGGAGGTCCGCGCGACCGCGAACCGGCTGGCAAACTTCGACGACGCCAACCTGCGCCGCTCCGCGCAGGCCGCCGTCGCCGCCGGGGCCCGCGTCGACCGGGCGCTGGAGATTCTCGGCGACGACGTGCCTGACCACCTCAAATACGCGGGCGAGCTGCGCGTGGCACACAAGCAGGCGAGCCTGGACGAGCTGGGCCGGCTGGCCGACCCGGTCATGACCAAGGACGCCATCGCCGGCCGGATCCGCCGCCTTCTCGCAATGGCGGACAAACGGGCACAGGACCTGGGAATCCCCGGAACCGAGGCAAACGTGACACCGGACATGCTGGACGAGTAGCCAGTGCCGGACATCACGGCCGGAACCGGATCCGGCGGCAGGGAATACCTCAGGGCGACCGGAGGCTATGCCCACTGGATCCGCTTCCACACAGACTTCCGGGTGTCCAAGCATCCGGATGCACAATCCGAGAGTTAGCAAACCGGACGATACCGTCCACGACATTGGAGGATTTTGTGACCGAGTACGTACTGCCCGAGCTTGACTACGATTACGCCGCGCTGGAGCCCCACATCTCCGCGAAGATCATGGAGCTGCACCACAGCAAGCACCACGCCGCCTACGTGGCGGGCGCCAACAACGCCCTCGCCCAGCTGGCCGAGGCCCGGGAGAAGGGCGACTTCGCCAACATCAACCGGCTCTCCAAGGACCTCGCGTTCCACACCGGCGGCCACATCAACCACTCCGTGTTCTGGAAGAACCTCTCCCCGGACGGGGGCGACAAGCCCCAGGGCGAGCTCGCCGCGGCGATCGACGACGCGTTCGGCTCCTTCGATGCCTTCCGCGCCCAGTTCAGCGCCGCGGCGCTGGGCCTGCAGGGCTCCGGCTGGGGCTTCCTCGCCTACGAGCCGATCGGCGGCAACCTCGTGATCGAGCAGCTCTACGACCAGCAGGGCAACGTAGCACTGGGCACCACGCCGCTGCTGATGCTGGACATGTGGGAGCACGCGTTCTACCTGGACTACGTCAACGTCAAGGCCGACTACGTCAAGGCCTTCTGGAACATCGTGAACTGGGACGACGTCGCCAGGCGTTTCGAGGCGGCGCGGACCAGCGCCACCGGCCTGATCACCCTGTAGCGGCGGTTTCCGCCGAAACGATCGTGTAACAAAGCTCACATTTCTGGCCGTTGGGCCCGAATCGTGGACTGCCCGCCCCCGCACTTGCGGGGGCGGGTCCAGTTAAACGTAAGATGGATCACGGAAGGCGGTTAGCCTTCAGCAACGTGGCTGGTCGCCCTCCGATCTGGTAATCATCTCTGCCCAATGGCGTGCGGGATCTGTTAGTTGGCTTGAACGCCTACTCAACTAGTCGTGCTTGATAGAGCACCAAGGAGACTGAAAACGTGACGACACGTATTGGTATCAACGGCTTCGGCCGCATCGGCCGCAACTACTTCCGCGCCGCCCTGGCGCAGGGAGCGGACCTCGAGATCGTTGCAGTCAACGACCTCACCAGCCCGGAAGCCCTCGCCCACCTCTTCAAGTACGACTCCGTCGGCGGCCGGCTGGCCCAGACCATCGAGGTCAAGGACGGCAACATCGTCGTCGACGGCAAGACGGTCAAGGTCCTCGCCGAGCGCGACCCCGCCAAGCTGCCGTGGGGCGAGCTGGGTGTCGACATCGTGATCGAATCCACCGGCTTCTTCACCAAGGCCGCCGACGCGCAGAAGCACATCGACGCCGGCGCCAAGAAGGTCCTGATCTCCGCCCCCGCCTCGGACGAGGACATCACCATCGTGATGGGCGTCAATGACGGCCTCTACGACCCGGCCGCGCACAACATCATCTCCAACGCCTCCTGCACCACCAACTGCCTCGGCCCGCTGGCCAAGGTCATCAACGACTCCTTCGGCATCGAACGCGGCCTGATGACCACCATCCACGCCTACACCGCGGACCAGAACCTGCAGGACGGCCCGCACAAGGACCTCCGCCGGGCCCGCGCTGCGGCCATCAACATGGTCCCCACCTCTACCGGCGCCGCGAAGGCTATCGGCCTGGTCCTGCCGGAACTCAAGGGCAAGCTCGACGGCTACGCCATCCGCGTCCCGGTTCCCACCGGCTCCGCCACCGACCTCACCGTGACCGTTTCCCGCGAGACCACCGTCGAGGAAGTCAACGCAGCACTCAAGGCCGCGTCCGAGACTGAAGAGCTCAAGGGCCTGCTGACCTACACCGACGAACCGATCGTCTCCTCCGACATCGTCGGGGATCCCGCGTCGTCCATCTTCGACTCCGGCCTGACCAAGGTCATCGGCAACCAGGTCAAGGTTGTTTCCTGGTATGACAACGAGTGGGGCTACTCCAACCGCCTCGTCGACCTCACGGAGCTCGTCGCGTCGAAGCTGGGCTAGGGTAAGACGCATGACATTCCACACCCTCGACGAACTGATCGCTGATGGTGTCCGCGGGCGGTACGTTCTGGTCAGAAGTGACCTGAACGTGCCGCTCGACGGCTCTACAGTCACTGACGACGGCCGGATCAAGGCCTCCCTGCCAGTGCTGTCGAAGCTCACGGACGCCGGTGCCCGCGTGCTGGTCACGGCCCACCTCGGCCGCCCCAAGGGCGCCCCGGAGGAGAAGTACTCGCTCAAGCCCGCCGTGGCGCGCCTGGCCGAACTTGCCTCCTTCAAGGTCACGCTCGCGAACGACACGGTCGGCGAATCCGCCACAGGCTGAGCGCGGCCGCACTGCAGGACGGCGAAGCCCTGGTCCTCGAAAACGTGCGCTTCGACGCCCGTGAGACGTCCAAGGACGACGCCGAGCGCGGCGCCTTCGCGGACGAGCTGGTCGCCCTCACCGGCGGCAACGGTGCCTTCGTTGACGATGCCTTCGGTGCCGTGCACCGCAAGCACGCATCCGTCTACGACGTCGCCACCCGGCTGCCGTCCTACCAGGGCGACCTGGTCCGCACCGAGGTCGAGGTACTGCGCAAGCTGACCACCGACACCCAGCGGCCCTACGTTGTGGTGCTTGGCGGGTCCAAGGTCTCGGACAAGCTCGCCGTGATCGCCAACCTGATCGGCAAGGCGGACACCATCCTGGTGGGCGGCGGCATGCTGTTCACCTTCCTCGCCGCCGCCGGCCACAAGGTTGCGGGCAGCCTGCTTGAAGAGGACCAGATCCCGGTCGTTCAGGACTACCTCAAACGCGCCGCGGACGCCGGCACCGAGTTTGTGGTCCCCACCGATGTGGTGGTGGCCGCCAAGTTCTCCGCCGACGCCGACCACGAAACGGTGTCCGCCGACGCTATCGAATCCAGCAGCTTCGGTACCGCCGGCATCGGCCTGGACATCGGACCGGAGTCGGCAGCCGCCTTCGCGGAACGGATCCAGGGCGCCAGGACGGTGTTCTGGAACGGCCCGATGGGCGTCTTCGAGTTCCCCGCCTTCGCCGCCGGCACCCGGGCCGTCGCCCAGGCGCTCACGGATACGGAGGCGTTTACCGTCGTCGGCGGCGGCGACTCCGCCGCCGCGGTCCGCACCCTCGGCTTCGCCGACGATGCATTCGGACACATTTCCACCGGCGGCGGCGCCAGCCTGGAGTACCTCGAGGGCAAGGAACTTCCCGGCCTCAGGGTGCTGGACCGCTAGAACTCCCGGCCGGTAGGCCGCCCTTCGCACGGCGGGCGGCCTGCCGGCTCCTTCACTGCAACGAATCTTTTGGAGATCACGTGACAACGTCAACCAACGGCAAGTTCGACCGCAAGCCCTTCATCGCCGGCAACTGGAAGATGAACATGGACCACGTCCAGGGCATCACCCTCCTGCAGAAGCTGGCCTGGACCCTCTCCGACGCCAAGCACGATTACAGCCGGGTGGAGGTCGCCGTGTTCCCGCCGTTCACGGATCTCCGCGGCGTGCAGACACTGGTCCAGGGCGACGAACTGGACGTGGAGTACGGCGGCCAGGACCTGTCGCAGTTCGATTCCGGCGCCTACACCGGGGACATCTCCGGTGCGTTCCTCGCCAAGCTCGGCTGCCGCTACGTCCTCGTCGGCCACAGCGAACGCCGCACCATCCACCACGAGTCGGACGAGGTGCTGAACGCGAAGACCAAGGCAGCTTTCGGCCACGGCATCACTCCGGTGCTGTGCGTCGGTGAGGGCCTCGAGGTCCGCCAGGCCGGCACCCACGTGGAGCACACCCTGGCCCAGCTCCGGGCCGGCGTCGAGGGGCTCACCGCCGAGCAGGCCGCCGAACTGGTGGTCGCGTACGAACCGGTCTGGGCGATCGGCACCGGCGAGGTCGCCGGGCCGGAAGACGCCCAGGAGATGTGCGCCGCGATCCGCGCCGAGCTGTCCACCCTCTTCGACGCGCCCGTCGCCGCCAAGACACGCCTGCTGTACGGCGGTTCCGTAAAGGCCAACAACGCGGCCTCAATCCTGAAGGAACGCGATGTGGACGGCCTGCTCGTCGGCGGTGCCAGCCTCGATGCCGCCGAGTTTGCTAATATTGTCAGGTTCGAGAGCCACCTGCTGACGGATTAGTCCGGACACAGCTTCTGGCCCCCGCAATCCCCATCTTCTGAAAGGCCGTCGTGGACGTTCTTCATGTCATTCTGCAGGTGCTGCTGGGCATCACCAGCCTCCTGCTGACCTTGCTCATCCTGCTGCACAAGGGCCGGGGCGGCGGCCTGTCCGACATGTTCGGCGGCGGCATGAGCTCCGGGCTCAGCTCCTCCGGCGTGGCGGAGCGGAACCTGAACCGCTTTACGATCATCCTCGGCGTCACCTGGGGCGTGGTCATCATCGCCCTGGGCCTGCTGATGCGCTTCAGCACCGGCGACTCCTGACCCGCCGAACGAAAACTTCATAAGGGGCCTTGCGGCCCTCCCCGCATCGGGAACTCCCGGATTACACTGACGCTGGCAAGCACCCATCCACCAGCTGAGTAGCCAGGAGTTCCCGATGCTGCATTCCGTGTCCGGTTTTAGGGGCATCCGTGTCGGTGCCGTCGCCGGAGCCCCGGCCCGGCACGAGCCGCTCGACGGCGGCGCGGGCCTGCCCCGGGTCGGCGTCACCTACCGGTGCGCCAAGGGCCATGAAACGTCCCTCGTGTTCGCGAAGCTGCCGGATGAGCAGATCCCCGGCGTGTGGGACTGCCGGCGCTGCGGCGCACCGGCCACCCGGGACGAGGACCGGTTCGCACTGGCGGACGAAGCTGCCGAAGGCTACAAGAGCCACCTCGAGTACGTTAAAGAGCGGCGCTCCAGCCAGGACGCCGAAGACGTGCTGGCCGGAGCGCTGGAAAAACTACGCGCCCGACGCGTTCTTCCGGACGAGCTGCTCGGGGACGCGTGAGGCCGCGTCCTCATCGATCAGCCACAAGGTCTGGAAGCGCCCGCGCGGACCCGCCGCCGGCACCTGCACCGGGTTGGCGCCGGCCAGGGCCAGTCCCACGGCGCCGGCCTTGTCATCGCCGGCGACCACCATCCAGACCTCGTTCGCGGTGTTGATCGTCGGCAGCGTGAGCGAGAGACGGGCGGGCGGCGGCTTGGGAGAGTTCTGCACGCCGACGACGGCGAGCTCCTTTTCCCGGATGCCGGCCTGCTCGGGAAAGAGCGAGGCCACATGGGCGTCCGGCCCGACCCCGAGCAGGACGATGTCCAGGCGGGGCAGGCGCCCGGGTTCCTCCGGGCGGTCATCGGACATGTCCGCGGCGTGTTCGGCTGCGGCGGCCTGGGCCAGGCGATGGGCGTAGTCCGCGGCCGCCTCTTCGGCGGTGGCGAAATCGTCTGCTGAACCCGGGACGTGGACGCGCGCCGGGTCCACGTTAATGTGGTCGAGCAGCGCTTCGTGCGCCTGCCGGGCGTTCCGGTCCGCGTCGTCGCCGCCGACGAAGCGTTCGTCGCCCCACCAGAAGTTCACCTTCGACCAGTCCACCGCCGGCGCGGCCGGCGACTCGGCGACCGCCCTGAGCGAGCCGATTCCCATTGTCCCGCCGGTCAGCACCACCGTCGCCTCGCCGTGTTTGTCCTGGATATCCACGAGCTTGGTGATCAGGCGTGCCGCGATCGCCGCCATCAGGACGGTCGAGTCTGGATGGATGCTTACTCTGGGATCAGCGCTCACTGGGACGGACACTCCTTAGGTTGGTACGTGGCAGTCCCATAGTAATCACTTCGCCGAAGACTTCGTCCGGGTCCAGGCGGCGGAGCTCCTCGGCCAGGCAGTCCTTGAGGCTGCGGCGCGGCAATGAGATGCGCTGCGCCGGCTGCCCCGGCTGGGTCAGTTCGGCCACGTTCAGGCCCGGCCGGTAGAGCTGCACGTCGCCGCCGGTGCGGGTCAGCCGCACCCGCCGAATGCCGGTGCCGGCAGGGTCCGCGACGATTGTCACCGGGGCGTCCAGGGCCAGGGTCAGCCAGGCGGCAAGCAGCAATGTGCTGGGGGAGTCCGAGGCGCCCTCGACGGCGACCGCGGTGACCGGCGAGGAGTCCACCTGGTCCAGGACCGCCGCCAGCTGGATCCGCCAGTTGGTCAGCCGCGTCCAGGCCAGATCGGTGTCGCCGGCCTTGTAGGTGCTGCGGAGATTCTCCAGCGCAGCCAGCGGGTCCGGCTCGTTGGCGGAGTCTGTGATGCGCCGGTGCGCGATCCGTCCAATCGAGGTTTCGCAGGCGTTCCGGGGTGCGCCGTGCGGCCACCAGGCCACAATCGGGGCGTCCGGGAGCAGCAGCGCGGCAACCAGGGATTCGCTTTCCTCGGCGAGCTCGCCGTAGCCGCGCAGCAGGATCACCTCGGAGGCGCCGGCGTCACCGCCGACCCGGATCTGGGCGTCCAGCCGGGTCGGCGAGGAGCCGCCGGCGTCGGCGAGCACAATGATCCGGCAGGGGTGCTCCCGGCTGGCCTCGTTGGCGGCCTCGATGGCTTCCTCCTCGAGTCCGGACTTGGTCACCACCACGAGGGTGAGCACACGGCCCAGGGCGATCACGCCGCCCTGTTCACGCAGCGCCATGATCTTCTTGGAGATCCTGGAGGTTGTTGTATCGGGAAGATCTACGATCATGGCCTTCTCCAGGTCCGTCCGTCGCGGGCGAGCAGTTCATCGGCGGAGGCTGGGCCCCAGCTCCCCGGGGCATACGGCTCCGGCTGTTGGTTGAGGGACGCCCAGTAGTCCTCGAACGGGTCCAGGATCTTCCAGGACAGTTCAACTTCCTGGTGCCGCGGGAACAGGGGAGGCTCGCCCAGCAGCACGTCGAGGATCAGCCGTTCGTAGGCTTCCGGGCTGGACTCGGTAAAGGAATGGCCGTAACCGAAGTCCATGGTCACGTCGCGGACTTCCATCTGCGTGCCGGGAACCTTGGACCCGAACCGGATGGTGGCGCCCTCGTCGGGCTGCACCCGGATCACGACGGCGTTCTGGCCGAAGTCGTCCTCGCCGTGGTCGCGGAAGAGCAGGTTGGGGGCACGTTTGAAGACGACGGCGATTTCCGTCACCCGGCGGCCCAGGCGCTTGCCGGCCCGCAGGTAGAACGGCACCCCGCTCCAGCGCCGGGTGTTGATGTCCACCCGGATGGCGGCGAAGGTCTCGGTGGTGGAGTCGGCGGGGATCCCTTCCTCTTCCAGGTAGCCCAGGACCTCCTCGCCGCCCTGCCAGCCGCCGGCGAACTGTCCGCGCGCCGAGTGCGTGGACAGGTCCTCCGGAAGCCGCACGGCGGCGAGGACCTTTTCCTTTTCGGCCCGGAGATCGTCCGCGTTGAAAGAGATCGGCTCCTCCATGGCGGTCAGGGCCAAGAGCTGGAGGAGGTGGTTCTGGATGACGTCCCGAGCGGCTCCGACGCCGTCGTAGTAGCCGGCGCGGCCGCCCGTGCCGATGTCCTCGGCCATGGTGATCTGGACGTGGTCCACGTAGTTCGCGTTCCACAGGGGTTCGAACAGCTGGTTCGCGAAGCGCAGGGCCAGGATGTTCTGCACCGTCTCCTTGCCCAGGTAGTGGTCGATCCGGAAGACCGCGTCCGGCGGAAACACCGATTCCACGATGTCGTTGAGTTGCCGGGCGGACTCCAGGTCATGCCCGAACGGCTTTTCGATCACCACACGGCGCCACTTGTCACCCTCGGCCTGGGCGAGCCCGTGCTTGGAGAGCTGGCGGCAGACCAGTTCAAACGCCTTCGGCGGGATCGACAGGTAGAAGGCGTGGTTCCCGCGCGTGCCGCGCTGCTCGTCGAGCTCGTCGATCGTGTCGCTGAGGCGCTCGAAAGCGTCGTCGTCGTCGAACTCGCCCTGCACGAAGCGGATGCCCTCGGAAAGCTGCTTCCACACCGTCTCGTCGAAGGGGGTGCGGGCGTAGCTTTTGACCGATTCCTTCACCTCGGCGGCAAAGTCCTCGTTCTCCCACTGCCGCCGGGCGAACCCGACCAGGGCGAAGCTGGGGGGCAGCAGCCCCCGGTTGGCCAGGTCGTAGACGGCCGGCATAAGTTTCTTGCGGGCGAGGTCGCCGGTGACGCCGAAGAGCACCAGGGAGGACGGGCCGGCGATGCGGTTCAGCCGGCGGTCCCGCGGGTCCCGGAGCGGATTGCGCCCCCGGCCCGCGGACGTGCGCCCGCCGTTTTGCGAGAGTGGCATGGTTGTTGTGGTGCCTTAACTTTCGGTGGAGGAGGCGGGGCGGCCGGCAAATGAAGCGCCCGCCAGCGAGGAGACGAGCTGCTGCAGCTGGCGGACACCGGCGGCACGGTCGGTCAGGTGCAGCCGGAGCACCGGCCGGCCGTGCTCGGAGAGGACCTGGGCGTCGCCGGCGGCCTGCGCCGAGATCAGCTCGCCGAAGCTGAACGGACGGTCCGGGATGGCCAGGTCCGTCGCGGACGCCGCAGTGACCTGCAGGAACACTCCGATCGCCGGCCCGCCCTTGTGGAACTGTCCGGTGGAGTGCAGGAACCTCGGCCCCCAGCCGAAGGTGACCGGGCGGCCGCTGGCCGCGGCCAGCCCGTCGCGGATCCCCTCGAGCGGGGCGTAGTTGAGCCGGTCGAAATAGGCCTGGACGCTGAGGTAGCCGTCCGCGCCGAGCTGGCCGAGCAGCGCGCTGACGGCCTCTGCGGCGGAGCCGGCCCCGCCGAGCCAGTCGCCGCCGCGGACCTCGATGGCCCCGTCGGTGAAGTTGGCCGGCGTCGGTTCCGGCTGGGCATCCAGCAGGCCGCGGGCCGCGACCTTGGCGGCCTCGACGTCGGGCTGGTCGAAGGGGTTAATGCCCAGCAGCCGGCCCGCGACGGCGGTGGCGAACTCCCAGGTCATCATCTGGGCGGCGAGGCCGCCGGCGATGGCCGACTCGTTGGCGCCCAGTTCGACGTCGGCGTCGGCTGCCACCAGCCGGATCACCAGCACATCCGCGGCGCCGCCCGTGACCTCCGGCGCGTCGGGGCCGGCGACGACCGGCAGCACGCCGGTGCCGAGTTTGCCGGTGGACTCGGCGATGAGCTGCTCGGCCCAGTCGGCGAACCCTACGATCCCGGAACCGTCCTCGGCGATCACAATCTTGTTCCGCAGCGGGTTGGTGCCGCCCAGCGCGGCGCCGAGGGCGAGGCCGATGTTCTCCTCGCTGTCGTCGTTGAGGATCTCGGCGGTCTCTTCGGCTTCGTCCAGGAAGGCCTGGATGTCCACGCCGGCCAGCCCGCACGGCACCAGGCCGAACGCGGTGAGCGCCGAGTAGCGGCCGCCGACGTTGGGGTCGGCGTTAAAGACGGCACGGTAGCCGGCTTCGCGGGCGGACTTGTCCAGCGGGGAGCCCGGGTCCGTCACGATGATGATCCGGCTTTTCGCGTCCAGCCCGGCTTCGGTGAAGGCGTGCTCGAAGACGCGGCGCTGCGAGTCGGTCTCCAGGGTCGAACCCGACTTGGAGGAAACCACAATTGCGGTCTCCGTCAGGCGGTCCGCGAGGGCGGCGGCCACCTGTTCGGGGTCGGTGCTGTCCAGCACCGTCAGCTCGACGCCGGCGGTTCCCGCGATCACCTCGGGGGCCAGGGAGGAACCCCCCATCCCGCAGAGCACGATCCGGGTCACGCCGTCGGCACGCAGCGCGTCGCGCAGTGCCAGGATGTCGGCCACCAGCGGCTGGGAGACGGTGGCGGCCTCCACCCAGCCGAGCCGGACCGCGGCCTCGGCTTCGGCGTCGGGACCCCACAGGGTGGCGTCCTTGGCGAAGATCCGGGTGGCGACCCGTTCCTGGAGCAGCGCGGGCAGGTGCTGTTCATGGGCCTGGCGGGCAGCGCCCGTGGCGTCGTAGCTGAGAGTGGTCATAGGGGACTACGCGTCCTTCCGTGCAGCGGCGAGGGCGCCCTCGACGTCGGCCAGCAGTTCCTTCCAGCTTGCCACAAACTTGTCGAGGCCTTCGGACTCGAGCACGGCGACGACTTCGTTGTAGGAGATGCCGAGGGCGTCCAGGGCGTTGAGCGTCGCGTTCGCGTCGTCGTAGCCGCGGGTGACGGTGTCACCGGTGACGGTGCCGTGGTCGAACGTGGCGTCCAGGGTCTTCTCCGGCATGGTGTTCACGACGCCGGGGGCGACCAGCTCGGTCACGTACAGGGTGTCCGGGTAGGCCGGATCCTTGACGCCGGTGGAGGCCCAGAGCGGACGCTGCGGATGTGCGCCGGCTTCGGCGAGCAGCGCCCAGCGCTCGGTGGAGAAGAGCTCCTCGAAGACCTGGTAGGCCAGGCGGGCGTTGGCGAGGCCGGCCTTGCCCTTGAGCGCCTTGGCTTCGGGGGTGCCGATCGCGTCGAGGCGCTTGTCGATTTCGGAGTCCACGCGGGAGACGAAGAACGACGCCACGGAGTGGATCTTGGACAGGTCGTGGCCGTTCTCCTTGGCCTGCTCGAGTCCGCTCTGGAAGGCGTTGATCACGGCACGGTAGCGCTCGAGCGAGAAGATCAGGGTCACGTTGACGCTGATGCCGCTGGCGAGCGTGGCGGTAATGGCCTCGAGGCCTTCGAGCGTGGCCGGGATCTTGATCAGGACGTTGTCCTTGTTGACCTGGCTGGAGAGTTCCTTGGCCTCGGTGATGGTGCCGGCGGTGTCCCAGGCCAGGCGCGGGTCGACCTCGATCGAGACGCGGCCGTCGACGCCGTTCGTTGCGGCGGCGACGGGGGCGAACAGGTCGCAGGCGTCGGCGACATCGGTCGTGGTGATCGCGAAGACGGTCTCCTCGACGCTGGCGCCGGCGGCTGCCATTTCTTTGATCTTGCCGTCGTAGTCGGTGCCGGCGGTGATCGCGGCGTGGAAGATGCTCGGGTTGGTGGTGACACCGACGACGTTCTTCTCTTCGATCAGCTTGCGCAGCGTGCCGGTGGCGAGGCGGCCGCGGGAGAGGTCATCGAGCCAGATGGAAACGCCGGCGTCGGACAGCTGCTGGGTGGGGGTGGTGTTCATGGGTAACTCCTGAAGTCAGGGGCCGCCGCCGTCGGTGGGCGGCGGCCCGGAAAGCGTGAAGTTGTGCTCAGGCGTTGAGGCCTGCGAGGGATTCCTTCGCGGCGGCGGTCACAGCCTCGGCGGTGATGCCGAATTCCTGGAACAGGCGCTTGTAGTCGGCGGAGGCGCCGAAGTGCTCCAGGCTGATGGAACGGCCGGCGTCGCCGACGAATTCCTTCCAGCCCAGCGCGAGGCCGGCTTCAACGGAGACGCGGGCCTTGACGGAGGCGGGAAGCACGGCCTCGCGGTAGGCGGGGTCCTGCTTGTTGAACCATTCCACGCACGGCATGGACACGACCCGGGCCGGGATGCCCTCGGCCTGCAGTGCCTCGCGGGCGGCCACGGCGAGCTGGACCTCGGAACCGGTTCCGATCAGGATGACCTGCGCCTCGACGGTCGAGCCGTTTTTGGAGGCTTCGGCCAGGACGTAGCCGCCGCGTGCGACGCCGGCGGTGGAGGCGAACGTGTCGCCCTCGGCCTCGCCGGTGCCGCGGTCCCAGGTGGGGATGTTCTGCCTGGTCAGCACGATGCCGGCCGGGTTTTCGTGGTTCTCCAGCATCACCTTCCAGGCCGCGGCGACCTCGTTCGCGTCTCCCGGGCGGACCACGTCCAGTCCCGGAACGGCCCGGAGCGAGGCGAGCTGTTCGACCGGCTGGTGGGTGGGTCCGTCCTCGCCGAGGCCGATCGAGTCGTGCGTCCAGACGTACAGGGACGGGACGCCCATCAGGGCGCCGAGCCGGATGGCCGGGCGCTGGTAGTCGGAGAAGATCAGGAACGTGCCGGAGAACGCCCGGGTGGGCCCGGCCAGGCTGATCCCGTTCACGATCGACGCCGCGGCGTGTTCGCGGATGCCGAAGTGCAGCACCCGGCCGTACGGGTTGCCTTTCCAGGCCTCGGTCTGCCGGGAGGACGGGATGAACGAGGGCGAGCCTTCGATGGTGGTGTTGTTCGATTCGGCCAGGTCCGCGGAGCCGCCCCAGAGTTCGGGCAGGGCCGGGCCGATCGCGTTCAGGACCTTCCCGGACGCGGCGCGGGTGGAGACGTCCTTGCCGGCTTCGAAGACCGGCAGGGAGGCGTCGAGGTCGGCCGGGAGCTTCCGGGCCTCGACGCGTTCGAGCAGGGCCGCCGCTTCCGGGTTGGCCGACTGCCACGCCTCGAAGCCGTCCTGCCACGCGGACCGGGCAGCGGCGCCGCGGTCCCGGGCCTCGCGGGTGTGGGCCAGGACCTCGTCCTCGACCTGGAAGGAGAGCTCCGGGTCGAAGCCCAGGACCTGCTTCAGGCCGGCGACTTCCTCCGCGCCCAGGGCCGAGCCGTGGATCTTGCCGGTGTTCTGCTTCTTCGGTGCCGGCCAGCCGATGATGGTCCGCAGCGAAATGATCGAGGGTTTGCCCGTCTCGGCCTTCGCGGCGAGCAGGGCGGCGTGCAGTTCGGCGATGTCTTCTTTGTACTCGCCGGTCCGGGTCCAGTCGACCCGCTGGGTGTGCCAGCCGTACGCGGAGTACCGGGCCAGGACGTCCTCGGTGAACGCCACGTCGGTGTCGTCCTCGATGCTGATGTGGTTCTCGTCGTAGATCACCACGAGGTTGCCGAGCTCCTGGTGCCCGGCCAGCGAGGACGCCTCGCTCGTGACGCCTTCCTGCAGGTCGCCGTCGGAGGCGATCACCCAGACCGTGTGGTCAAACGGGGACTCACCGGCGGGAGCCTCGGCGTCGAACAGGCCGCGCATCCGCCGCTGCGAGTACGCGAAGCCGACCGCGGACGCCAGGCCCTGGCCGAGCGGCCCGGTCGTGATCTCCACACCCTTGGTGTGCTTATACTCCGGGTGCCCCGGGGTCAGCGACCCCCAGGTCCGCAGCGCCTCCAGATCCTTCAACTCCAGCCCGTAACCGGAAAGGAAAAGCTGGATATACAACGTCAGGGACGTGTGCCCCGGCGACAGGACGAACCGGTCCCGGCCCAGCCACTCCGGATTCGCCGGATCATGCCGCATCAACTTCTGGAAGAGCAGATACGCCGCCGGCGCCAGGCTCATTGCCGTGCCGGGGTGGCCGTTCCCGACCTTCTCCACCGCGTCCGCGGCCAACACCCGGACGGTATCCACCGCACGGTCGTCAACGCTGGTCCATGACAGTTCTTGCTCTTCCAAATGTGGCACGAAAACCGGGCCCCTCTCTGTGCTGACGGCCGGCGGTACGCGGTCTCCCGTCGGGGCCGCCCCTGCGGACGTTCCCTCCGGAAGGTTCCCGCCGGGGCACAGGTCGGTGCCCGCTGCGGTTCGTACCAGCCGTTCACCATCGAAACGTTGATCTATCATTCAGTCGCATGCACGTCTGCGGGCAACGCCGCTGGGGGCGCCCGCCGGTGCGTGCTGATCTGTCAGCCAGCTTAGCCCCATTCCACCTGCCGGGCAGCGTACATCTCACGAATTGGACGGGATTTTGCCCGTATATGAACCACCGCGCCCCGCCGCGGTGGTGAGTCTGCGGTTACCTGCCGGATTTACGACGGGCCGGCCGGGGGCGGGAGGCGGGTGCCGCCACGGTATGATGGTGCGTGGCTACCAACGGGGGAGAGGGCATGCCTGAGCGCCGCGCGTGGACCCCCTCCGTATGCAGTGCACCGGATTTTTTGTGCGCACTGCGATGACCAGCCGGACTGACCAGCCAGACAGAACAGAGTGACTGCCACCGTGAGCACAACAGATACGCCGCTTAACGCCTCCCCGGTCCCCGGCCGGATCGGGTTCGCCCGCAAAGCCAAGGCCTACCTGGCGCTCACGAAACCGCGGGTGATCGAACTCCTGCTGGTCAGTACGCTGCCCACGATGATCTACGCCGAGCGCGGGTTCCCGTCGCTTGGCCTGATCCTGGCAACGCTCGTGGGCGGTGCCTTCGCCGCCGGCAGTGCGGGTTCCTTCAACTGCTATATCGACCGCGACATCGACAAGCTGATGCACCGGACCGAAAACCGGCCCCTCGTCACGGGCGAAGTGACGCCGCGGGAAGCGCTGGTGTTCTCCTGGCTTCTTGGCGCTGCAGCGATCGTGATTCTCTGGTTCGGCGCCAACCCGCTCGCGGCCTGGCTGGGCGTGGGCGCCATCGTTTTCTACGTGGTGATCTACACCATGATCCTCAAGCGCCGCACCGCGCAAAACATCGTCTGGGGCGGCGCCGCCGGCTGCTTCCCGGTGCTGATCGCGTGGGCCGCCGTGACCAACACGGTCGAGTGGCCCGCCGTCGTCCTCTTTATGGTGATCTTCCTGTGGACGCCGCCGCACTACTGGCCCCTGTCCATGCGCTACGGCGAGGACTACCGCAACGCCAACGTCCCGATGCTGGGCGCCATCGCCGGCGCCAAGGTGGTGTCCGTCCAGGTGGTGCTCTACGCCTGGGCCATGGTCGCCTGCTCGCTGCTGCTGATCCCGGTCGGCGGGGCCGGCTGGGTCTACACCGTCACCGCCGTCGCCGCGGGTGCCTGGTTCCTCTACGAGTCGCACGCGCTGTACAACCGGGCGCAGGGCGGGGACGTCTCCAACAAGGGCGCCATGAAGGTCTTCCACGGCTCGATCAGCTACCTGACCCTGCTCTTCATTGCCCTGGCGGTCGACCCGTTTATCGGCTCCGCCATCGTCGGCGGCTAAGCGGCGACACACGGGGCAACGCCCGCACGGACGCTTACTCCCCGGGCCGGAGCGGTGGCGACGGCGCAGGGTATGGCCAGAAAACGACTGCTGCTGGCCCCCCGCAGCGAAGTTCCCGCTCTCAACGGGTGTCTCCGCGTAAAACCTTGCGCAGCCGCGTGGCTCGCGGGAAAGTACGACGTCGGCTCGGTCTGGAATGCTCTCGCCTTGGGCCCGCCGGTCAGTTCCGACATCACAGCCGGCCGACCGGGCAGCCTCCGGGGCTAACGGGCGCCGTCCCTGGCCCGCCTGATCGAGGGCGCACGCATTCCAGGGGCACATTGGCACGGACACGCCGCAAACCAGCCGTCGTCGGTGGCAATGGAGAGCCAAAATGCCCCCGGATGGAAGCATCAGCCAGTGGGACGCGGCAGCCGGGAACCTCGGCCCATTCCGCCGAGGATCCAGACCACAACAGCGCCCGGCGCCGCGCCGACCAGCGGTCCGGGGCCACATCGGCGCACACACGCCGTAACCCAGCCCGTCGACGTCGGCAATGGCAGCCAAAGTGCCCCCGGACGGCGGCGCCTCCGAGCCGGCGACAGGTCAGCAGCCTGCGGTTGGGAGCTAGTTGACCGGGCTGCTGCGGGCGATGTCGGCGGCGTTGGTGGACGCGCTCATCAGCAAGGCGGCGCCCAGCATGTGTGCGGCGACCAGGAGCGCCGGAATGCCGTTGTAGTACTGCGTGAAGCCGATGACCGCCTGCAGCACGGTAACGCCCAGGAGCAGGAAGACGGCGGTGCGGAACGGGCCCGTGATGCGGCCGCGGAGCACCAGGAAGACACCAAAGACGGCCCCCGCGGTCACCAGGTAGGCGGGGACGGCGTGGATGTGCGAGAAGAGGTCCCAGTCCAGGTTGTTGCGCGGCGCGTTCGCATCACCCGCGTGCGGGCCGGCGCCGGTCACCACCACACCCAGGCACACGGCGACGGCGGCGAACAGTGCGACCGCGGCCATCACCGGCCGCGCGGCCCCGGGCAGCGCGGCCAGCCCGCGGACCCGGGCCCTGCCGGTCCGTCCGTAGGCCCGGTTCACCAGCAGCGTCGCGAGGACCACCAGGGCCATGGAGACCAGGAAGTGCAGGCCCACCACCCACGGGTTCAGCCGGGTCAGAACCGTGACGCCGCCGATAACGGCCTGGGCCGGGATGCTGGCCAGCAGCCCGAGGGCCAGCAGGAAGAGGTCGCGGCGTTCCTTGCGCAGGTTCCAGAGGTAGACCAGCATGGCGACGGCGACGGCGGCCAGCGCGAACGTCAGGAGCCGGTTGCCGAACTCAATGATGCCGTGGATGCCCATCTCCGGCGTGTTCACCAGCGAACTGTCGGTGCAGCGCGGCCAGGTGGGGCAGCCGAGGCCGGATGCGGTGAGGCGGACCGCGCCGCCGGTCACCACCAGCACGGTCTGCCCGATGAGGGACAGCAGGGCCAGGCGGCGGACCGTCTTGTCGACGGTCACCGGCAGCCGGGAGGAAATCCGGGACGCGATCCGGGAAGGGCGGGATGCCGTGCTCACACTTTTCTCAATTCCACTTGAACCAACGGGTTGCTGCGAGGCCGGCGGCCGCCGTCCAGAGCAGCAGGACAAGCACGGCGGCAAGGTTGATGCTGCCGTGCAGGAAAGCGTCCCGCAGCGCCTGGCCCAGCGCGCCGGAGGGAAGGAAATGGACCGTCGCCTGGGCAATCGCGGGCAGGCGCTCGGCGGGGAGGACAATACCGCCGAGGGCGCCCAGCAAAATCCACAACAGGTTGGTGATCGCCAGGGTCGCTTCCGGCCGGACCGTGCCGGCCACGAGCAGGCCGAGGGCCGTAAAGGCCGCGGCGCCCAGGACCAGCAGCACGAGGCCGGGCAGCAGGCCGGGCATCGAGGGCCGCCAGCCCAACGGGAGGGCGACAGCGGTGATGACCAGCACCTGCACGGCCAGCACGGCCAGGACGGCGAGGACTTTGCCCAGGATCAGTCCGGCGCGGCCCAGCGGGGTGGTGGAGAGGAAACGCAGCACGCCGTAGCGGCGGTCGAACCCGGTGGCGATGCCCTGGCCGGTGAAGGCTGTGGACATGGCGCTCAGGGCGAGGATGCCGGGCACCGCGATGTTGACCCGGCTCGAACCCAGGCCGTCCAGCAGCGGGGTCACGGTCAGGCCCACCAGTGCCAGCAGCGGCAGGATGATCGCCAGGATCAGCTGTTCGCCGTTGCGGAGCATGGTGAGGGTCTCGTACCGGCCCTGCAGCAGGATCCGGCGGGGCAGGGGAGCGGGCGGACTGCCCAACGGGGTGCCGGCGGCGGTCGCGGGGTTCATCGGATCTCCCTTCCGGAGATGTCAAGGAAGACGTCCTCGAGGCTGCGGGCGGCCAGGCTCATGGAGGCCGGCATGATGCCGCGCTCGGCCCACCAGGCCGCCACGGCGGCGAGATCGGCGGGCGTTAGCGCGCCGGTGGCGCTGTAGCTGCCCGCCCGGGTTTCCCTGAACTCGACGCCGGCGGGAAGGACCCCGGCCAGGTCCAGGCCGGGGACGGCCTCGAACAGCAATGTGCGGCTGTGTTCCCCGCCCTCGGAGGTAAGTTCGTGCTTGAGCAGCTGGGCGACGGTGCCTTCTGCGACGTTCCGTCCGGCGTCAATGATGTAGACATAGTCGGCGAGGCGCTGGGCGTCGTCCATCAGGTGGGTGGTGAGGATGATCCCCATCCCGCGGTCCCGCAGTTCGCCGATCAACTCAAAGACCAGCTGGCGGGACTGCGGGTCCAGGCCCGCGCTCGGCTCGTCGAGGAAGAGCACTTCGGGCCGGCCGGCCAGCGCGGCGGCGAGGGCGAGCCGCTGCTTCTGGCCGCCGGAGAGGCGCCGCACCGAGGTCCGGCTGAAGGTGTTGATGCCGAGGCGTTCGACAAGATCATCCACCGGCCACGGGTCCTGGTACATCCCGGCGACGTGCCGGAGCAGGGGAATGGGACGGGCCGACGGCGGCAGCCCGCCGTCCTGCAACATCACGCCCACCCGGGCGCGCAGCTCCGCCCCGGCCGTGTCGGGGTCCTGGCCCAGCAGGGTGATGCTGCCGCCGCTGCGCTTCTGCAGTCCCTGGGCGCATTCAATGGTGGTGGTCTTGCCGGCGCCGTTGGCGCCCAGCAGTGCGGTCACCTGTCCGCGCTCGGCCACGAGGGAGAGTCCGCTGACCACCCGCAGCATCTTGCCGTCCAGGCTGGGCAGCGGACCAACATCCTTAATGAGCCCGTTGATCGTCAAGGCTGGAGATTCGGGGGATCGCACCCAAGCATTCTACGCGATGTAGTAGGGCGGCCTCCGAAGACGGGAGCAGCCCGGGAAAGCCATGCCTTACTGGATCAGGGGAGTAAATTACGACATGATTGTGTTGTGTATTCCATGAGTCCGATTACTTCCGCCATGCCCGCCGTGGGCGCGGATTCGGCCGCGGAGTCCCTGGCATCGGACCGGGGCGCCGTCGGTCCGGCAGTAATGCCCGCGGCGCAGGCCGCCGACGCCGAGGAGCGCACCCGCGACCGCGTCCTCGGGGCGGTCCTGGAGCACGGCCCGATCAGCGCCACCGAGCTGGGGGAGCTCCTGGGCTTCACCCCGGCGGCCGTCCGCCGGCACCTGGACCACCTGTCGCGGGACGGTGTGATCGAGGTCAAGCGCGTGGCCCGCGCGGGCGCCGGCGCGGGACGGCCCGCGCGCCGCTACGTGCTCAGCTCACAGGGACAGTCCACGCTCGGCAACGACTACCTCGACATCGCCGCGTCCGCGCTGCAGCGCCTCGGCGAGATGGCCGGGGACGAAGCGGTGAGGCAGTTTGCCGTTGAACGGTTCGCCGAGATGGAACGGCGCTATGCGCCGGAAATCGAGCAGGCAGGGACCGACATCGCCGCCCGTGCCCGGGCCCTGTCCGGGCTCCTGAGCCGCGACGGCTTTGTTGCCTCGGCGCAGACGATCGAGGCCAAGGCACCGCTGCCGGCCGCGCTTTCGAGCGTTCAGCTGTGCCAGGGCCACTGCCCGATCCAGCAGCTCGCCTCACAGTTCCCGGTGTTCTGCGACGTGGAGACGGAGCTGTTCTCCCGGCTGGTCGGCGTCGACGTGCGCCGGCTCTCAACCCTGGCCCGCGGCGGCCACGTCTGCACCACCCACATACCTACGGGCCGTCCGGCCGCCGTCGGGGCATCCAGCCCGGCCGGCGCGGGCAACCCGGACGAAGTATCCAACCATCTGCAAGAAAGGCCGTGATGACGGACCAACTATCAGAGAAGAAGGTTGCTGAATCCACTGTGATTTCGGAGATTCTGGAAAAGAATCCCGAGCTGCACGGAATTGGCACCTACGAATACGGCTGGGCCGATAAGAACGACGTCGGCGCCAACGCCCGCCGTGGTATCGATGAGGACGTCGTGCGCGACATCTCGGCCAAGAAGAGCGAGCCGGAATGGATGCTCGACCTTCGCCTCAAGGGCCTGAAGTACTTCGACCGCAAGCCCATGCCCACCTGGGGCGCGGACCTGTCCGGGATCGACTTCGACAACATCAAGTACTTTGTCCGGTCCACCGAGAAGCAGGCCGCCAGCTGGGAGGACCTGCCCGAGGACATCCGGAACACCTACGAGAAGCTGGGCATCCCGGAAGCCGAGCGCAGCCGGCTCGTCTCCGGCGTCGCCGCCCAGTACGAGTCCGAGGTCGTGTACCACCAGATCCGCGAGGACCTCGAGGCCCAGGGCGTCATCTTCCTGGACACGGACACCGCGCTGCGTGAGCACCCGGAGATCTTCCAGGAGTACTTCGGCACCATCATTCCGGTGGGCGACAACAAGTTCGCGTCGCTGAACACGGCCGTATGGTCCGGCGGTTCCTTCGTGTACGTGCCCAAGGGCGTCCACGTGGATATCCCGCTGCAGGCGTACTTCCGCATCAACACGGAAAACATGGGCCAGTTCGAGCGGACGCTGATCATCGCGGACGAGGACTCCTACGTCCACTACATCGAGGGCTGCACCGCACCGATCTACACCTCGGACTCGCTGCACTCCGCCGTCGTGGAAATCGTCGTGAAGAAGGGCGCCCGCGTCCGGTACACGACCATCCAGAACTGGTCCAACAACGTCTACAACCTGGTCACCAAGCGTGCCATCTGCGAAGAGGGCGCGACGATGGAATGGGTCGACGGCAACATCGGCTCCAAGGTCACCATGAAGTACCCGGCCGTGTACCTGGTCGGCGAGGGCGCCAAGGGCGAGACTCTCTCGATCGCGTTCGCCGGCGAGGGCCAGCACCAGGACACCGGTTCCAAGATGGTCCACATCGCACCGAACACCAAGAGCTCGATCATCTCGAAGTCCGTGGCCCGAGGCGGCGGCCGCGCCGCCTACCGCGGCCTGGTCCAGGTCCGCGAAGGCGCCAAGCACTCCGCCAACACGGTCCGCTGTGACGCGCTGCTGGTCGACACCATCAGCCGCTCGGACACCTACCCGTACATCGACATCCGCGAGGACGACGTCGTGATGGGGCACGAGGCCACGGTCTCGCGGGTCAGCGAAGAGCAGCTCTTCTACCTGATGTCCCGCGGCATGCGGGAAGACGAGGCCATGGCGATGATCGTGCGCGGCTTCATCGAGCCGATTGCCCGCGAGCTGCCGATGGAATACGCCCTCGAGCTGAACCGCCTGATTGAACTGCAGATGGAAGGATCGGTCGGTTAATGACTGACATCACTACTGAAAAGGCCCGCATCGGCGCGCCCTCATCCCAGCCGTTCATCAACGGTTTCACCGAGGAAGGCGAAAGCCTCTCGCCGTTGAACGCCGCCGAGTCCAAGTCCCCGCTGGCCGGCGACGCTGTCAAGGCGCACTCGCACGGCGGCGGCGTCGGCATCCCGGACAGCTCGCGTGCCGGCCGCCTGACCTCCTATAAGCTCGCGGACTTCAAGCCGCTGACCGGCATGGAGGAAGACTGGCGGTTCACCCCGCTCAAGCGTCTGCGCGGCCTGCACACCGAAGTCCTGAACGGGGCGGCGCCGTCCGTGGCCGTCACCGGCCCGGACAGCGTCCGGGTTGAGACCGTCGGCCGGGACGATGCCCGCATCGGCTCCGCGGCCATTCCTGAGGACCGGGTCTCGGCCAACGCCTGGGAAAACTTCACCGAGGCCACCGTCATCACCGTCCCCGCCGAGGTCCAGGCCGAAGGCGAAGTCAGCGTGGTGCTGACCGGCCAGGGTGCCGGTGCTGCCGCGCAGCACGTTGTGGTCATCGCGGAAAAGTTCTCCAAGGCCGTCGTCGTGCTGGACCACCAGGGCAGCGCAGTGGTTTCGGAAAACATCGAAATCCTCGTCGAGGACGGCGCGCAGCTGACCGTCATCTCGCTCCAGGAATGGAACGACGACGCCGTGCACGCCTCCTCGCAGCAGGCAAAGCTCGGCCGGGACGCCAAGTTCAAGCACATTGTCGTCAGCCTTGGCGGGGACCTGGTCCGCGTCACGCCGTCGACCCGCTTCACCGCCCCCGGCGCCGAAGCGGAAATGTTCGGGCTGTACTTCGCCGACGCCGGACAGCACCTTGAGCAGCGCCTCTTTGTGGACCACGCCGTCGCTAACTGCAAGTCCAATGTGCTCTACAAGGGTGCCCTCCAGGGCCGGAACGCGCACGCCGTCTGGGTGGGTGACGTCCTGATCCGCAAGGAAGCAGAAGGCACCGACACCTACGAGGCCAACCGCAACCTGGTCCTCACCGACGGTGCCCGCGCCGACTCCGTGCCCAACCTGGAAATCGAAACCGGCCTGATCGCCGGCGCCGGCCACGCCAGCGCCACCGGCCGTTTCGACGACGAGCACCTGTTCTACCTGATGGCCCGCGGCATTCCGGAAAAGGTGGCCCGCCGCCTGGTGGTCCGTGGCTTCCTGAACGAGATCATCCAGCAGATCAGGGTTCCGGCCATCGAAGAACGCCTCACGGCCGCGGTCGAGCGCGAGCTCGCCGCAACGGACAACTAGACGGTACGGGACCACACCATGACGGAACAGCCAAAGGGCGAGCTGGTCTGCAACGCCAGCGAGATCCAGGTCAAGCAGGCGCTGCGGATCCTGATCGATGACTATCCCGTAGCGGTGGTCAGGGACTCGATGGGGGAGATCCACGCGATCGGCGACACCTGCTCGCACGCGGACATCTCGCTCTCCGAGGGCGACGTGGAAGGCTGCAAGATCGAATGCTGGGGCCACGGCTCCCAGTTCGATCTGCGCAGCGGCCAGCCGCTCCAGCTGCCCGCGTACGACCCAGTGCCGGTCTTCGCCGTCACCGTCCAGGATGACGGCGTCTACGTGGACGTCAGCACGGTCTTGAACGGCGCCGAGGCTCCGAACTTCAGCTGACGGCGGGGGCGGCCAGCCCGCCCCCGCCCGGCAGCCAGCACCACCAAAACTTATCGACGAGAAACCGCACCGCCGCCAAGACGGTGCAGAGGAGAACAAGACATATGTCCACTCTTGAGATCAAGGACCTGCACGTCAGCATTGACACCGAGCAGGGCACGAAGGAAATCCTGAAGGGCGTCAGCCTGACCATCAAGACCGGCCAGACCCACGCCATCATGGGCCCCAACGGCTCGGGCAAGTCCACCCTGGCCTCCACCATCGCCGGCCACCCGCGCTACAACGTCACGAGCGGCTCCATCACGCTCGACGGCGAGGACGTCCTCGCGATGAGCGTCGACGAGCGCGCCCGCGCCGGCCTCTTCCTGGCCATGCAGTACCCGGTCGAGGTTCCCGGCGTCAGCATGACCAACTTTCTGCGCACCGCCAAGACTGCCATCGACGGCGAAGCCCCCAAGCTCCGCACCTGGACCAAGGACGTCAAGGCCGCCATGGCCCAGCTGCGCATCGACGCGGACTTCACCCAGCGCAACGTCAACGAGGGCTTCTCCGGCGGCGAGAAGAAGCGCGTGGAGATCCTCCAGCTGGAGCTCTTCAAGCCGAAGTTCGCCATCCTCGACGAGACCGACTCCGGCCTCGACGTCGACGCGCTGAAGGTTGTCTCCGAGGGCGTCAACCGCGCCCACGCCGAAGGCAACATGGGCACCCTGCTGATCACCCACTACACCCGGATCCTGCGCTACATCCAGCCGGAATTCGTGCACGTGTTCGTGGACGGCAAGGTTGTCGAGGAGGGCGGCCCGGAACTGGCCGACCGCCTCGAAGAAGAAGGCTACGACCGCTACGTCCAGGGCGCCGGAGCCGCCACCATCGCTGCCGCCGACGCCGCAGCACAGGCCTAGTTAGGACTACGCCATGACCGAAATCAACACGGCCCGTACGGGCCTCGAGGATGTCGAAGAGGCACTCAAGGATGTGATCGACCCGGAGCTGGGCGTGAACATCGTCGACCTTGGCCTGCTGTACGGCCTGAAATACTCGGACGACGACGGCGCGCTGCTGATCGACATGACGCTCACCACGGCCGCGTGCCCGCTCACCGACGTGATCGAGGAGCAGGTCGGGCAGGCGCTCGATGGCATCGTCGACGAGTGGCGGCTGAACTGGGTGTGGATGCCGCCGTGGGGTCCGGAACGGATCACCGAGGACGGCCGCGACCAGATGCGCGCCCTGGGTTTCAACATCTAGATCAGCACCGCTGAGGGTTCCCTGACATGAAAAGACGGCGGCCGGTCACCTTCCTGGAGAAGGTGCCCGGCCGCCGTCGCCGTCGGTTGGCAGGCTCCCGCTACGGGGCGGCGACCTTGAAGGTGTCGCACTGGTTGATATCGCCGGTCTTGTAACCCTGGTAGAACCACTTCTGCCGCTGCGCACTCGATCCGTGGGTCCACGATTCCGGGGACACCCGGCCGGTGGCGGCTTTCTGGATCCGGTCGTCACCGACGGAGGAAGCCGCGGAGAGGGCATCCTGCAGGTCCTGCGTCTTGAGCGGCTCCAGGTACGGCTGGCCGGATTTGGGGTCCTTCGTGGTGGTGGCGTAGCGGACCCAGAGGCCGGCGTAGCAGTCGGCCTGGAGTTCGACGCGCACCGCGCCGGACTGGGGGCCCTGCGGATCCTGCTGGGCACGGTCGATGGTGCCGAGGATGTTCTGGATGTGGTGCCCGAATTCGTGCGCCACCACGTACTCCTGGGCGAGCGGGCCGCCGGAGGAGCCGAAGCGGTCCACGAGTTCCTGGAAGAAGCCCGGATCAAAGTACGCGGTCTGGTCGGCGGGGCAGTAGAACGGGCCGACCTCCGAGGTGGCGGAGCCGCAGCCGGTGCTGGTGGCGCTGCGGAACAGGACCGTGTCCGGTTGCGGGTAATTTTTGTTGTACTGCGCCAGGTAGTCCGGCCAGAAGGCGTTAAGGCTGTTGACGGTGCCCACGATCCGGCAGTCCAGGCGGGCATCGGCGTCGGCGCCGGTCCTGCAGGCCGGAGCGGTGCCCTGGCTCTGCGTCTGCTGGTCCTGGGTGCCGCCGGCCAGGCCCTCCAGGAGCTGCGGGTTGATGCCGAACAGCGCCGCCAACAGCAGCACAATGCCGCCGCCGATCCCGCCGCCGATTTTGGTGCCGCGGCCCATGCCGCCGCGGCTCTGGACCTGCGACGGGTCCAGTTGCACGTTGTCGTTGAAACTCATGCTGTCACAATATCCTCTCCCCGCAGTCCGGGATCCGTCGCCCGGTAAAGTTGACCCGATGCCATTTCTCGACAGACTCCAGCGCTGGGCCGACGAGCGACCCGACGGTACCGCCGTCGTCGTGGCCGGAAATCGCCTGAGCTGGTCAGAGCTGCGGGATGCGGCGGCCGCCCTGGTTCCGGCGGCTCCGGCCGTTACGGTGCTGGTGGAGCGGAACTCCACGGATTTTGCGGTTGCCTTCGCGGCCGCCGTGGCCGGGGCGCGCCGCTGCGCCGTGCTGGACCCAACATGGCCGCAGCAGCTCCTTGATGACCTGACCGCAAGGGTCGCGGACGCAGTCCCCGCCGTGAAGGACCCGGGCGGCGAGTTGGCGGACGGGCCGCCGGACTCGCCGTTCCTGGTAGGTCTCACCTCCGGCACCACGGCCCTGCCCAAGGCGTTCAGCCGCTCCCGCCGTTCCTGGCAGCTGTCCTTTGAATCCTCGGTGCAGTTCTTCGGCCTCGGCGCGGAGGACCGGACACTGGCCCCGGGACCTTTGGCGGCCAGCCTCAACCTGTACGCCCTCGCCGAATGCCTGTATGCCGGCGCTGAATTCCATACCCTGGCGCAGTTCGACGTCGGGGCCGCGCACGCCGCGGTCAGCCACGACGGCATCACCCGCCTGGTGCTGGTGCCCACCATGCTCCGGCTGCTCAGCGAACGCGGCCTGGCCGGCGGTGTCGACGCGTCGGCCATCCGCAGCATCATCTGCGCCGGCTCCAAACTCGATGCGCGGACCCTGGAGGCGGCGCGGCGCTGGGCTCCGAACGCAACGATCTTCGAGTACTACGGCGCCGCCGAGCTTAGTTTCGTCGCCGGTTCGGGGCTCCCGCCGGGCGGCCCCGCAGCGGCCGGAGCAACCGGCACCGGGATCGGCGGGCCTTTTCCCGGCGTCGAGGTCAGGATCCTGGACGACGCCGGCGCCCCGGTCCCGGACGGCGGGCACGGCAACATCTGCGTCCGCAGCGGCATGGTCGGCGATGGTTACCTTTGGGGCGACGACGGCGAGGCGCTGCGGTGCTTTGCGGGCTGGCACACCGTGGGGGACCAGGGCTACCTATCCGACGGGATCCTGCACCTGCTCGGCCGGCGCTCGGACATGATCCTGAGCGCGGGAACGAACGTGTACCCGCACGAGGTCGAGCTCGCCCTCGGCTCGGTGCCCGGAGTCGCCGCAGCGGTCGCGGCCGGGCAGGCAGACGATCTGCGGGGCCAGCGCGTTGTGGCGGGGGTGCTGCCGTCGCACGGCGGGCTGACGGTGACGCAGCTGAGGTCCGGCGTGGAGGACAGGCTGGCCCGGAGCAAGCGCCCGCTGGACTACTACCTGTTGACCGAGTTGCCCCTCACGGACCGCGGCAAGCCCAGCCGCGCCCTGCTGCTTGAGTGGATCGCCGGCAATGATCCCCGGGTGCGGCGTCTTGGCTGAGGGGGCGCCCGCGGGGGCGGCGCCCCTTCCGGCGGCCGGGGCGAGGGCGGCCTCGTCCGCCGCAGGCGCCCGGCGCCGGTCCGCCGCGCTGCCGGAGGACCGGCAACCGGTGATCATCGCGGCCCTGCGGACCCCAGTCTGCCGCGCCCACGGGGCGTTGAAGACCCTGCAGGCGCACGAGCTGCTGGCCCCGGTGCTGCGCGGATTGCTGGCACACTCAGGCCTGGGGCCGGACCAGGTGGCGGAAGTGGTGGCCGGCAACGCCACGGGCGGCGGCGGCAACCTTGCGCGGCTGGCGGCATTGGAGGCCGGGCTGCCCGTGAGTGTTCCCGGCCTTACCGTGGACCGGCAGTGCGGTTCCGGTCTCGACGCGATCGTGCTGGCTTCCCGGCTTGTGGCCTCCGGGACGGCCGGCTTCGGGCCCGGAGCCCCGGGGCCCGCCGCGTCCGGTGACGTTTACCTCGCCGGCGGCGTGGAGAGCATCAGTACCGCGCCGCTGCGGGCCACGGCCGGCGACGGCGGCGAGCCGCAGTTCTTCAGCCGAGCCCGGTTCGCCCCCGCCGGCTACGGGGACCCGGACATGGGTGTGGCCGCCGAAAACGTCGCCGCACGGTGCGGGGTTTCACGGCAGCGGCAGGATAAGTTCGCGCTGCGCAGCCACCAGCGCGCCCTCAGGGCCGCGGCAGCCGGAGCCTTCGACGGCGAGCTCATCACGCTGACCGGTCCGGAAGGTCCCGTGCACCGCGACGACGGCCCGCGCCGATCCCTCACCCCCGCATTGATGGCCCGTTTTCCGGCCGCGTTCGTTCCCGGGGGAACCGTCACGGCAGGGAACTCCTGTTTCGACGCGGACGGGGCCGCCGCCGTCGTGGTCACCTCGGTGGCGCGGGCACGTGCCCTCGGGGCAACGGACGGGCTGGTGGTACTCGGCACGGACACCGCCGGTGTGGAGCCGGCGTTGCTCGGGCTGGGAGCGGCCGCAGCCGCCGGCCGCCTGCTCGCGAACACCGGCGTCACCGCCGCGGACCTCGGCCTGATCGAGTTCAACGAGGCGTTCGCCTCCCAAACCCTGGCCTGCCTCGATCAGCTGGGCATCGATCCGCAGAGCGCCAACCTCGACGGCGGAGCCCTGGCGCTCGGGCACGCTTACGGGGCGTCCGGAGCCGTGCTCGTGACCCGCCTGCTGGCCCAGGCCCGGAGGGAACCGGCCGACGGCAGGCTCGCGCTGGCGATGATCAGCATCGCTGGCGGCATGGGCACCGCCGCCCTGTTCGAATACCGTACGTTCCAGTAACAGGGACCCGGGAGCAGCCCGTTGCGGTCTGGCCGGGTCCCGCGACGGACATGCCCATTTTCCAGGTCGGGGAGCGGGCATGGTGCTGTTATGCCCATCGCCCACGGGCAAAGACGGGCATGCCCAAGATTCCTCGTGCCCGTGACTGTGCCTCGCGCCGTAAACCGCGCCGGCACTGCACCCACCGTAAGCCGGCCGACGCCTCAGTCGGCCCGGTCCTCCGCCTCACCCAGCCCTCGGGCCGCCAGGGCTTCTCCGGTCTGCCGGGCGAACGCCACTGTCGTGATGAAGACCGGCAGCACCAAGGCGCGCGGATTCCGCTCCAGTCCGCGGGCCCGCGCGGAATCCCGGACATCGGCGTAAGCCCCGGCGATAAACGGGATACTGCGCAGCATGACGCCAATGGTCAGCGCGAAGCGTTCCGGATCGGCCCCGAGCCGGCGGAAGGGCCGGGCCAGCGAGGCCACCCCGTCGAGCAGCGTCTGAACCGGGGTGGTGGCGGTCAGGATGGAGGCTGCGACCACACAAACCAGTATGTTGAGAACGATCCGGCCGGCAGCGGGCCCGCCGATTTGCCACCACTGGAACAGTCCGATGACGGCCAGCACCGGCAGGATCGGCCGGACAGCGCGGAGCAGCCGGCGGCCGCCGGCGCCGCTGAGCAGGAACACCCCGCAAAGCAAGGCCAAAGCCCCGCCGGCGACCGTCCAGTCGGCAATCAGGAAAGACCCCATCCCGCAGCCCAGCACCAGCAGGAACTTCAACCACAATGGAGCGCGGTGAACCGGTGAATTGCCAGGCACGTAATTGGCCAGCAGGAAGCCATGGCCCCTCATTGCGGCCCCGCGGCCCGGCCCGTCGCCGGGCGCTCGGCCGGAAGACCGGCGGGCCGCGTCCCCGCGGACGGGCTGCCACAGCGGACGGGCTAACCGCGGTCGGGCTGACCGCGGTCGGGCCGACAAGCGGGCACGGCGGGCGCGGGTTCCGCCGAGCAGAGTTCCCGGTAGTGCGCGACGGCGGCGGACGCCCCGCCGTCGAACACTATCCTTCCGGTTTCCACCACCAGCACCCTGTCCAGGTCGAGGGCAAGGTCCAGGTCGTGGGTGGACAGGATGATTTGCTGGTCCAACCCGGCCAGGGTGCGGCGCAGCAGCTCCCGGTTGCGCAGATCCAGCAGGGTGGACGGTTCGTCCAGCACCAGGATCTCCGGCTTCACCGCCAGCACTGCGGCAAGGGCCACCAGTTGCCGTTCGCCGCCGGAGAGCTCGTAGACACTCTGGTCCGCCAGGGGAAGCAGACCGAACCGGTCCAACGCCTGCTCCGCCAGCGTGCGCCGTTCACCGGCGTTCCGCACCGAGCGGCGCAGTGATAATTCCACGTCCTCACGCCCGGTCGGCATCACCAGTTGCGACAACGGGTCGGTGAAAACAAAGCCCACCCGGCGCCGGACGGCCCTGGCCTGATGGACGGTGTCCGCACCAAAAACCGTGACGGTGCCCGACGTCGGGGCAACCAGGCCATTCAGCAGCCGCAGGAGCGTTGACTTGCCGGAGCCGTTGGAACCGATCACCCCGATACGCCGTTCCGTCAAGGCCAGCGAGGTGGCGTGGAGCAGCGTCTTCGGTTCCGGCCGGCCGTCGACGGCGACCCGGACAGCCGCCCGGTCCAGGACAATACTCACGGGCGTGCGCCACCGCGCCGGACCCGGCGGATCAGCAGGTCGGGGAAGGCCTTGTGCAGCGCGAGGGCGACGGTCACGGCCAGGACATTCTTGATGATGTCACCGGGGTAGAACGCCAGGTCGGCCAGGAACGCCGCCGGGAAACTCAGCTTGGCGTTGACCACCATACCGAGAATGCCCAGCCCGTGGACGAATACGATGCTGCTCACCATGGCCGCACAAAACAGCAGCACGGCCCGTGCTTTCCCCGACCTTCCGGCCGTCCGGCGGAGGACGACGACGGTCAGCGCACCGGCCGCCGTGGCCGCGAGCAGGAACCCGATAATGTAGCCGGCCGACGGTCCGGCCAGGACGCCGAGCCCGCTTCGCCCGCCGCTGAAGATCGGCAGCCCCGCGAAACCGAGGAGCAGGTAGAGCCCGACGGCGGCGAAGGCGCGGCCGGCCCCCAGCGCGAGCCCGGTGAGCAGCACAGCGAGGGTCTGCAGCGTGATCGGCACACCCAGGCCGGCCACCGGGATGGCGGCAGCGAGGGCGGAGGCCGCGACGAGGGCGGCGAAGACCGCGATCAGTCCGAGATCGGTGGCGTCCCAGCGGGCCCGCCGGGCCGGCCGCCGGTCTATCGGCGTGCCGGAGCCGGACGTCGTTGTGCTGCGGGCATCTGTGAGGGCGTTGTCGGCGTCGCTCATGGTGTTTTCCTGTCGTGTGGCGTGGTTTCAGGTCCTGCCTCCGACGATACGTCCGCATCAAGGGGGCAATTTTGTAGGCCTTCCACTAAGCGCCGGGGCTCGGGCTGGATGACCCCGCCAAAAGGACCGGCAGCACCGGGACATAGCCGGCGGCAGGCGACGCAGCGGCGGCCCGCGTGCCGGCGTCGTCGACCGCGGCGTTCCCCCGATGTCACCGGGCGGGGGAGGTGCCGGTAGACTGGTAAAGGCCGTTCTCTTGGCCCCACTGCCCCGGCCCCGCCCAAAATTCATCCGTTGTGCCGCGGCGTTCCCCGTTGTGAAAGGCCTTAGCTGCATTGATTACCGTCCAGGATCTCGAACTGCGCGCCGGCGCCCGCCTCCTCATGGACCAGGTGAGCTTCCGGATCGACAAGGGAGACAAGATCGGCCTCGTCGGCCGTAACGGTGCAGGCAAGACCACCCTCACCCGTGTCCTGGCCGGCGAGGGCCTGCCCGCAGCCGGGAAGGTAACGCGCAGCGGCGAGATCGGTTACCTGCCCCAGGACCCCCGCACGCCGGACATGGAGCAGCTGGCCCGTGACCGCATCCTCTCCGCCCGTGGCCTCGACATCGCGGTGGGCAAGCTCCGGGTCGCGCACGAAGAGATGGCGAGTGAGGACGCGGCCGTCCAGCGCAAGGCCATGAACCGCTACGACCGGCTCGAATCCGAGTTCCTCGCCGCCGGCGGCTACGCCGCCGAGGCCGAGGCCGCGGCGATTTGCTCGAACCTGGCCCTGCCGGACCGGCTGCTCAACCAGCCGCTCAAGACCCTCTCCGGCGGCCAGCGACGCCGTGTGGAACTGGCCCGCATCCTGTACTCGGACGCCGAGACGATGCTGCTCGATGAGCCCACCAACCACCTCGACGCCGATTCCATCGCCTGGCTGCGTGAATTCCTGAAGAACCACCAGGGCGGCCTGATCGTGATCAGCCACGACACTGAGCTGCTCGAGGCCACGGTGAACAAGGTCTTCCTGCTGGATGCCAACCGCGCCCAGATCGACGTCTACAACATGGACTGGAAGCGCTATCTGACCCAGCGCGAGACTGACGAGCGCGCCCGCAAGCGTGAACGCGCCAACGCCGAGAAGAAGGCCCAGGTCCTGATGGACCAGGCCAACAAGATGCGTGCCAAGGCCACCAAGGCCGTCGCCGCGCAGAACATGGCCAAACGTGCCGAACGGCTGCTCGGCGGCCTCGAAGCCGTGCGCGAGAACGACCGTGTGGCAGCCCTGCGGTTCCCGGACCCTTCGCCCTGCGGCAAGACCCCGCTCACCGCGGACGGCCTGAGCAAGTCCTACGGTTCACTGGAGATCTTCACCGACGTCGACCTCGCCATCGACCGCGGCTCCAAGGTCGTCATCCTGGGCCTCAACGGTGCCGGCAAGACCACGTTGCTGCGGATGCTTGCCGGCGTCGACAAGCCCGACACCGGCGAGGTTATCCCCGGCCACGGGCTCAAGGTCGGCTACTACGCGCAGGAGCACGAGACGCTCGATGTCGACCGCACCGTGCTGCAGAACATGCGTTCGGCCGCGCCGGACATGAACGACGCCGAGGTGCGCGGCATCCTGGGTTCGTTCCTGTTCTCCGGCGACGACGTCGACAAACCCGCCGGGGTGCTCTCCGGCGGTGAGAAGACCCGGCTGGCGCTGGCCACTATCGTGGCTTCCAGCGCAAACGTGCTCCTGCTGGACGAGCCCACCAACAACCTGGACCCGGCCAGCCGCTCCGAAATCCTTGGCGCGCTGCGCAACTACACCGGCGCCGTCGTCCTGGTCAGCCACGATGAAGGCGCCGTCGAGGCGCTGAACCCGGAACGCGTCGTGATGCTGCCCGACGGCGTCGAGGACCTTTGGAACGAGGACTACCTCGACCTGATCACCCTGGCCTAACCCGCCCGACGGGGGCCGCAGGCCGGGGTCAGCCGGGGAAGGCCGCCGGGTTCGAACAGCAGGCTGTGGGCAGTCTGCTCCGTCAGAACCCCTGGGCGTCCAGGATTGCGTCTTCCTCTTCTTCGGCGGTGGCCCGCTTGCGCTGGCGGGGCACCGGACGACGGCGGGGTGCCGGGTTGCTGGCGTGTAGATACGGACCCGCGGCGTCCCCGTATTCCTCTTCCTCGGCGTCAATCGCGGCGTTGCGTGCCTGCTGGCGGGCCGCGTAGCCGAAACCAACGAACATCAGGACGCCGAAGGCGAACCACTGCAGCGAGTAGGACAGGTGCGTGCCTTCCTCGGTGGACGGTTTGGGGAAGCCGACGGGCATGTCCGCCACCGGCGGCGTTTCCGAGGCCAGCTGGCCGTAGGCCCCGGTGAGCAGCGGGTAGCCCAGTTGTGCGGAGTAGGCCGCCAGATCGATCGACGCGAGCTGACCGGCCGGGGCGCCGCGCTGCAGTTCCGGCTCGGAATGCTTCAGCCGGGCGACCACCGTGACGGTACCCGACGGCGGGGCCGGCACCGAATCCGGGCTGCCTGGGGTGTTGTTGCCGATCGGGAGCCAGCCGCGGTCGATCACGACGGTGTCGCCGGACTCCAGCTTGAACGGAACCACCACCTCATATCCGGGCTGGCCGTTGAGCGGGCGGTTGCGGACGATCCGCTGGCCGGCTTCGTCATAGCGGCCGTGCAGTTCCACCTGCGTCCATTCACGGTTGGCGTCGAGTTTGATGAACTGGTCCCGGGCGTCCGCGAACGGGATCGGGGCGGCGGAGTAGTTGGACACGACCCGGTTGATCTCCGCGAGCGTCTCGGCCCGTCGGTCCATTTGCCAGCGGCCGAGGAACACGCAGGCCGTCGCAAATATGGCGGCCAGCAACAGGTAACCCAGCCACTTACTGGAAAAGAGGAAGCGGTACATTCAGCTTGTCCTGCCCGCGGCGGTGTGTGACGTGCCGCCGTCGGTCGTGCCGCTGTCGTCCGCGACGGCGTGTCCGTCAACGGGCGCGGCGGATGCGTCCGCCAGCGGCAGCGTATCTTTCCAAAGCCCGCGGGTCTGCAGATACTCCTGCAGCCAGACGAGGTGTTCCGGGCAGGCGAGCCAGATCTTGCGCCGTTCCGGGGTGTGGATTTTCGGGTTGTTCCACAGCAGCTGCCATTCGGCGTCGGCCCGGCAGGCCTTCCGGGAGCATACGGCCGTAGCCGGCGCGGCCCCTGGGCCGGCCAGATCGAAGAGGTTCATGAAGCAGCCCGTCTGTGGTCTTCGTCGTCGTCAATCAGCTCGCCCTGGAGCAAGGTGACAGGGGCGTCGTCGGCCGCCGGTATTCCCTGTCCGGGCTGATCGTCCGGCCGGGGCGCCTCCAGCTCACTCATCGGGACGTAGTCGATCAACGATTCACTGTGGACTTCGGCGTGGTCGCTGCCGTTGGCGATCACCACCGCAAACCAGGGCAGGAAAACGGCGCCGATGACAGGGAGGACTTTGAACCAGCCGTCAACGACAAACACGAGGACCAGGCAGACCATACGGATGCCCATCGCCACGGCATATTTGATCATCCGCTGCCGCATCTCTTCCGAGTGCGCGGTGGCGGCGTCGGTAATGCTGTGGATCTCGGTGTCGCCGGCATCTTCCCCGGCCATCCGCGCAGCGGATCGCTTCTTATTAGTCACGGCTGTCAGATCACGCTCCATAGGCTTCATTCAATTCTCTCACCATCGGCTGGGCCACCAAAACAGCCGTCGACGGCGGGGCGGCCCGTGGGGCGCCGGAGGCTAAGATCGGAGGCAGGAAAATCCAGCCCAGCAACGCGGCGCCACTGAGCCGCAGAACAACGGAGCCCACTATGTCTGAAGCAAACCCCGCCGGCCGCAGCGTCCTCGTCACCGGCGGCAACAGGGGCATCGGCCTCGCCATCGCCGAATCCTTCCTGGCCAACGGCGACAAGGTGGCGGTCACCTACCGCAGCGCATCGACCCTCCCGGCCGGCATTCTCGGGGTCAAGGCAGACGTCACGGACGAGGCCTCCGTGGACGCGGCGTTCGCCGAGGTCGAGGCGGCGCACGGCCCCGTAGAGGTTCTCGTAGCCAACGCCGGGATCACCAAGGACACACTCCTGATGCGGATGAGCGAAGACGATTTCACCTCGGTGATCGACACAAATCTCACCGGCGCTTTCCGCGTGATCAAAAGGGCCTCCAAGGGCATGATCCGTGCACGCAAGGGCCGCGTTGTGCTGATTTCCTCCGTTTCCGGCCTCTACGGGGCCCCGGGCCAGATCAACTACTCCGCGTCGAAGGCCGGCCTCGTCGGCATTGCCCGCTCGCTTACCCGGGAGCTTGGCGCCCGCGGCATCACCGCCAACGTGGTCGCGCCCGGCTTCATCAACACCGACATGACCGCCGAACTGCCCGAAGCCACGCAGAAGGACTACCTGTCCAAGGTTCCCGCCGGCCGCTTCGCCGAAGCGTCGGAAGTCGCCGACGTCGTACGCTGGGTCGCCAGCGACGAGGCAGCCTACATCTCCGGCGCGGTGATCCCGGTCGACGGCGGCCTCGGCATGGGCCACTAGTCCGGACGACGACGGCGGCTGTCCTGCGTACGACGCGCCGCCGATTCGCCGGCGACGGGGGATCGGCAGCGGCAGCGCGGCGCCGGCGGGGCCGGTCCACACCTGTCCGGGCCTTTGGCCCTAGCGGGGCGGGGACCGGCGGCGTGTAATGGTCCGTACAGCCCCTCACCACCCCAAGGCAGGGGCGTGGACCAGGAGGATTATTATGGCTGATCTCAGCAAGTGGGCGCCTTCGGACATGTTGGAGCCAGTCCGCCGCTTCCTCGACGGGGACCTGACAATGGCGTCGTCCATCAAGGTCGAACAGTTCCAGGACGGGAACACCCTTGTGGTGCGTGCGGAAGTTCCCGGCATCGACCCGGACAAGGACGTCGACGTGTCGGTCAGCGAAGGGATGCTGCACATCAAAGCCGAACGGCAGGAAAAGTCCGAGCACACGAGCAAGACAGGCTATCGCTCGGAGTTTCGCTACGGCTCATTTGTTCGCAGCATCGCCTTGCCGGCCGGGGCGAGGGAAGAAGACATCACCGCCAGCTACAAGGACGGTGTCCTCGAGGTGCGCGCGCCGGCTCCCGCCGCAACACCGGGTGAAACCAGCAAGAAAATCCGGGTCGACCGCGGCTGACGCTTCCCGTCGATCGCCTGCCGTCAGGGCCCGGCCGGCGGAAAGACCGGCTGCGGGCCCGGGGGTGCCCCCGCGCCCGCAGCAGGTCTCCTGACTCGCTCGCCGCCTTGCCCATCATGCCGCTGCCCGCGATCCCAGGATTGCGGACGGGCATGCCCAGTCCTGTCCATGGCCGGTGGACATATGCCTGTTATGTCCAGTGCCCGGCCTGCAGGAAGGGCATGTCCCGCCAGGGAGGCGGCCTGCGGCGAACTATCCCCGCGCGGCTTCTTTGTGGACCCCGGACAACCGATTCGGCCCGGCCCGCTGGCATGATGGACAGCGGACCCCACAGAATTTGGATGTTGGAACAAAGGAGCTCGAATGGGACTGCTGGATAAAAAGACCGCGATCGTCACCGGTTCATCGCGCGGCATCGGCGCGGAGGTCGCTAAGTTCCTCGCCGCCGAGGGTGCCGCCGTCGTCGTGAACTACCGCCAGAAGGCGCCACGCGCCAACAAAGTCGTCGCGGAAATCGAGGCAGCGGGCGGCCGGGCCGCCGCCGTGGGCGCGGACCTCACCACGCAGGAAGGCGTCCAGGCCCTCGCCAGCGCCGCCATGGAGAACTTCGGTTCCCTGGACCTCCTGGTCCTTAACGCCTCCGGCGGCATGGAGTCCGGCATGGAAGAAGGCTACGCGCTCAAGCTCAACCGCGACGCCCAGGTGAACATGCTCAACGCCGCCGTGCCCCTGATGAACGAGGGCTCGCGGGTGGTCTTCGTGACCAGCCACCAGGCGCACTTCATCGAGACCGTGCCCACCATGCCCGAGTACGAACCCGTCGCGCGCAGCAAGCGGGCCGGCGAGGACGCCCTCCGCGACCTGGTGCCGGCCCTCGCCGACAAGGGCATCTCGCTGGTGGTGGTCTCCGGCGACATGATCGAGGGCACCGTCACCGCAACACTGCTGGACCGCTCGAACCCGGGCGCCATCGAAGCCCGCCGCGCGGAAGCCGGCAAACTCTACTCGGTCAGGGAGTTCGCAGCGGAGGTCGCCAAGATGGCCACCGCCGACGTCGAGACCGGCCACACCGAGTACGTCGGCGGCTCGGACTACTTCGAGAAGTCAAGCGGCGCGGGCACCAACTAGCCGCCACCGAGATGACACTTGGCGGCAGTGTTCTTCAACAACACTGCCGCCAAGTGTCATCTCGCGAAGACGGTGCTCAGACCCCGGCGATGTGCCGTACGGCGTCAAGGTAGGGCATGTTGACGGCGGCGTCCGCGACCGCGCGGACGGCCGGCTTGGCGTTGAACGCGACGCCGATGCCCGCCGCGCCGAGCATATCCAGGTCATTGGCCCCGTCGCCCACGGCGATGGTGTGTTCCATCGGGATGCCCTCCGCGGCCGCCCATTCGCGCAGGTACTTCTCCTTCGCCGCGCGGTCGACGACGTCGCCGAGAACCTTGCCGGTCAGTGCCCCGTCTACAATTTCCAATTCGTTGGCGATCCAGTAGTCCAGCCCCAGATCCTCGGCGATCGGGCGCAGGATCTGGTTGAACCCGCCCGAAACCACGGCCACGGCGTGGCCCCCCGCCTTGAAGGCCGATACAAGTTCGGCCGCGCCCTCGCTCAGGGTCACTTCGGCGCGGACGGAATCGACGACGTCGGCCGGGAGCCCGGCGAGCACCGCCACCCGGGCGTGCAGGCTCTGGGCGAAGTCCAGCTCGCCGCGCATGGCCGCCTCGGTCACCGCCGTGACCTCCTCCCGTTTGCCCGCATAGGCCGCCAGCAGCTCGATGACTTCCTGTTTGATCAGCGTGGAGTCCACGTCCATGATCAGGAACTTCCGCGGCGCCTCCCGCAGCACTGCGGGAACGACCGCCGTGTTGATGCCCTCGATGCCGGCCGCGGCGACGCTTTGCCGGATGCCGGCCAGCCCGGCCTCGGTCAGGGGGTCAGACAGGGTGCAGTCGGCGGCGTAGACGGAGAACCGTCCGTCGCCTGCGGTGGTTTCGGTACCGATGGCCAGCCCGGCTTCGGCCAGTGTGCGGCGCAATCGCTCGACATCGGGAAGGGACAAATTGACGCCGTAGCTGACAGCGGTGACGTTCGCACTCATGGCCTCAATCCTAGCCAGCACGGCCGCCGCGGCCGGGAATCCGTTTCACCCCCGTGACGGCGCACAGCGGCGCGGGCGCCGGGCCGCCGCCACGCCGCCGGCCCGGTTATCAGTCGCCCGCGGTTTTGCCATAATGTCTACTCCTATGAGTGATGTTCTTGAATTGGCCGCCGTCAGCGTTGTACGTGGGGCAAAAACGCTCCTGGACAAGGTGGACTGGCAGGTCAAGGAGGGCGAGCGTTGGGTGATCCTGGGCCCCAACGGCGCCGGCAAGACCACTCTGCTGCAGGTGGCAGCCGCCCGGCTGCACCCGACGTCGGGAATGGCCGGGATCCTCGAAGAGATCCTCGGCGCGGTGGACGTCTTCGAACTCCGGCCCCGGATCGGCCTCTCCTCGGCAGCGCTGGCCAACCAGATTCCCGAGCACGAAAAGGTCCTCAACGTCGTCGTGACCGCCGCCTACGGCGTCACCGGCCGCTGGCGGGAGGGCTACGAAAAGGATGACGAGCGGCGCGCTTTCGCCCTGCTCAACGAATGGGGGATGGGACCGCTGCTCAACCGCCCGTTCGCGTCGCTCTCGGAGGGGGAACGCAAGCGGGTGCAGATCGCCCGTGCCCTGATGACAGACCCGGAGCTGCTCCTGCTCGACGAGCCGGCCGCCGGTCTGGACCTGGGCGGCCGCGAGGACCTCGTCCGCCGGCTGAGCGAGCTCGCCCGCGACGAGGCCGCCCCGGCGATCGTACTCGTCACCCACCACCTGGAAGAGGTTCCGCCGGGTTTCACCCACGCCCTGTTGATGCGCGACGGCGGTGTGGTCGCCTCCGGTCCGCTTAAAGAGGTGCTCACCGCGGACAACCTCAGCCGGACCTTCGGCGTGGACCTGGCGGTAAGTGAGTCCGGCGGCCGGTACACGGCCACCGCCCGTCACTGACGGGACCGCTGAGCGCGCGTGGAGTTACTCAGCAGTGTCTTCATTTTCTTCGCCGGTCTGTGGGCCGGCACCATCAACAGCGTGGTCGGCTCCGGCACGCTGGTGACTTTCCCGGTGCTGATCGCACTCGGTTTCGCCCCGGTGACCGCCTCGATCAGCAACGCGATGGGCCTCGTGGCCGGCAACGCTGCCGGCGCCTGGGGCTACCGCAAGGAGCTCGCCGGGCGCCGGAACCAACTCCTGAAGCTGCTGCCCGCCTCGCTGCTGGGCGGCATCACCGGCGCGTACCTGCTCCTGCACCTGCCGGAGGTGGTGTTCCAGTACGCGGCACCGGCCCTGATCGTGGTGGCGCTGCTGATGGTGGTGTTCCAGCCCCGGCTCCAGCGCTGGGTGCAGACCCGGGAAGAAAACCCGGCGCACGCCCTCCGGGACAAGCAGCACGGGATCCTACTCGTGGTCCTGGTCTACTTCGCCGGCGTGTACGGCGGCTACTTCGTGGCGGCGCAGGGGATCCTGCTGGTGGGTATCCTCGGGGTGTTTATGGCCGGAACCATGCAGAATGCCAACGCCATGAAGAACATCCTCGTCCTGGGGGTGAACATCGTCGCGGCCGCGTCCTACCTGCTCTTCGCCTTCGACCGGATCAGCTGGACCGCCGTCGGCCTGATTGCCGTCAGCTCCCTGATCGGCGGCCTGATCGGGTCCAAGGTGGGCCGCCGCCTCTCACCGGCGGTGCTGCGCGGGGTCATCTTCGTCCTCGGCTCGGTAGCGCTGGTCTTCATGATCGCCAAACTGCTGAATTGACCTGCCGATGAGCCTCCAGTACCTCGACTCCGCCGACGACCCCCGGGTGTCCGACTACACCCGGCTGACCGACGTGCACCTGCGCAAGCTCCGCGAACCCGCCGAGGGCATGTACATTGCCGAGTCCTCCCGGGTGCTGCGCCGCGCCCTCGCCGCAGGACACCGGCCGCGGTCTTTCTTCCTCGCCGAGAAGTGGCTTGCGGACCTCGCCGATGTCCTTGCGGAGTACCCCGACGTGCCGGCCTACATCGGTTCGGCCGCGCTCCTGGAGGAAATCACCGGTTTCCACCTGCACCGCGGCGCGATGGCCGCGATGCACCGTCCCGCGCCCGTGCCGCTGCCGGAACTGCTTGCCGGCGCCCGCCGGATCGCGGTCCTGGAGGACATTGTGGACCATACCAACGTCGGCGCGATCTTCCGGTCCGCGGCGGCGCTGGGGCTCGACGCCGTGCTGGTCTCCCCGCGCTGCGGTGACCCGCTCTACCGGCGCAGCGTGCGCGTGAGCATGGGCACCGTGTTCCAGGTCCCGTGGGCCAGGCTCGATGACTGGCCGGGGGAGCTGGCGGTACTGCAGGAACACGGCTTCCTCGTCGCCGCCATGGAGCTGACCGCCGACGCCGTCGACGTCGACGAACTGGCGGCCCGTAACCCCGGCCGGCTGGCCCTGGTGCTCGGCACCGAGGGCGCCGGAATGAGCGAGGCGACCCTCGCCGCGGTCGACCTCGCGGTGAAGATTCCGATGCGGGCCGGCGTCGATTCCCTGAACGTGGCGGCAGCGTCCGCCGTCGCGTTCTGGGAACTGCGGCCGCGGGACTGACACGAACCCCGGGCGCCCGGCGGCCGGACCCGGTGCCGGCGGTGCGCCCCGTTCGTCCGGTCGGCGGATCTGGGCTATTATTGGTAGCTGGCCGTGTGGCGCTTTCCGGCGCCGGGCCGCCATCCCACTCATACCTGGCAGCTGGCAAAATCCAGTTGCGCGAACAAAGGTCCAATTATGCAGTCTGATATCCACCCGAAGTACGAAGCTGTTGTTTTCAACGACCTGGCTTCCGGCGTCAAGTTCCTGACCAAGTCCACCGTGTCCTCCTCGAAGACCATCGAGTGGGAAGACGGAAACACCTACCCGGTCATCGACGTCGAAATCTCCTCCGAGTCCCACCCGTTCTACACGGGCAAGCAGCGCATCATGGACTCCGCAGGCCGCGTCGAGCGCTTCAACGCTCGCTTCAAGGGCTTCGGCGGCAAGAAGTAACTTTCTGCTTCCAGGTCTTCTGAAAGAGCCCGCACCGGCAACGGTGCGGGCTCTTTGCGTCCCGGGGCGCGGCCGCGTGGCAGGATTGTGGGCATGACACTCCTTCCCCCGGTCCCCGGTTCCAGCAGCGTTGACGACGACGGCGGCCGTCGGCACGGTGAGTACAAGGTCCCCGGCGGCAAACTCGTGGTCGCCGATCTCGAGGTCGTCGACGGTGCCCTGGCGCACGTCTCCATCAGCGGGGACTTCTTCCTCGAACCCGACGAGGCTTTGCTGGAAATCAACCGCAGCCTCACCGGCCTGCCCGGGGACACCGGGGCGGCGGACCTCGCCGCAGCTGTGACCGCCGCCCTGCCCGAGGACACGGTCCTGTTCGGCTTCTCCGCTGACGCGGTCGCGATCGCCGTCCGCCGGGCGCTGGCCAAAGCCACCGGCTGGGGCGACCACCACTGGAACATCATCGGCCCGTCCGTGCTGCCGACCCACCTGAACGTGGCCCTCGACGAAGTCCTGACCGAAGAGGTCGGCGCAGGACGCCGGAACCCCACCCTGCGGTTCTGGGACTGGGAGGAACCGTCCGTGGTGATCGGCAGCTTCCAGTCCGTCCGGAACGAGGTCCAGCCCGAGGGAGTCAGCCGGCACGGCATCAGCGTGGTGCGCCGGATCAGCGGCGGCGGAGCCATGTTCATGGAGGCCGGCAACTGCATCACCTACTCGCTGTACCTGCCGCAGAGCCTGGTGGACGGCATCAGCTTCGCCGACTCCTACGGGTTCCTGGACGCGTGGGTGATGGCGGCCCTGGAAAAGGTCGGCATCAGCGCGTTCTACGTGCCGTTAAACGACATCGCCACCGAGCAGGGGAAGATCGGCGGTGCCGCGCAGAAACGCCTCGCCAACGGCGGCATGCTGCACCACGTCACCATGAGCTACGACATCGACGCGGACAAGATGGTCCAAGTGCTCCGGATCGGCAAGGAGAAACTCTCCGACAAGGGCACCACCAGCGCCAAGAAACGGGTCGACCCGCTGCGCCGGCAAACCGGCCTGGCCCGCGCCGAAATCGTCGCGGCGATGATGGAGGTCTTCACCGAACGCTACGCGGCGAGTCCTGCGGAACTCACCGAGGCCGAACTCGACGCCGCCCGGCGCCGGGTCGAGACCAAGTTCGGCACCGCGGAATGGCTGCACCGGGTCCCGTAGCCGGGTTGCCGGATGCCTAGCCTGCGGCCTGCGCGGTGAGCGCCCGCAGCAGGTGGCTGCGCTGTTCGATGATGATCCGGCGCAGCGCCCTCGGTGACTCCGGGTGCTCGGCCAGCCAACGGTCCGTCCGCGCGATCACCGGGTGGCTGCCCGGCGTGGCGGCCGGCCCGCCGGCCAGGTCCTGGCCGGCGGGGTAGAGTCCCCGGACAATCCGGCTGGCGATCTCGATGCTGCGCTCCGCCCAGACCCGTTCAAGGCATTCGAAGTAGGGCTCCACGTAGCCGGCCAGCAGGGCCGCCGGCGCGGTGTTGAACCCCGCGATGGTGGCGCTGAGCAGCTGGTTCGACAGCGCCGTGCCATGGACGGCAGCGTCCCAGGCGGCATCCTTGACGGATGCGTCGGGGCGTGCGGCGAGCGCTGTGGCGTGCCCGGACTTGCCCGAAGCGGTGTTGTCGCGGGCCAATTCGGCGTCCAGCAGGGCGGGGTCGGCCTGCCCGTGCGCCGCGAGGGCGTGCCAGAGGTTCCAGCGGAGCTCGGCGTCGACGGAGAGCCCCTCGATCACGGTGCTGCCGTCCAGGAGGCCCTTGACCAGGTCCAGCTCTGCGGCATCGAACCGGCTGGTGGCCGCGAGCGTGCGCGCCCAGGCCAGCTGCTGGTCGGAGCCCGGTGTCGCCCGGCGCAGTTCCGCGGCGGCAACGTCCAGGAAGCCGCTGCGGACCGCCCCCCGACCGGCGGCCGGCACGTAGCGTTCAATCGCCGTTCCCGCGTTGCCCAGCACGGTCAGGAGCACCCCGATGCCGTCTTCGGCGGGGCCGAAGCGCTGCACGGCCTCGACGTAGCCGGCCGCCGGGGTAACGGCGTCGCGGGCCGAATCCCACAGCGCCGTCCAGCACAAGGCGCGTGCCATCGGGTCGGCGATCGAACCCAGCGAGCTGCGCACCGTCGCTTCGGACTGCGGATCAAGCCGGACCTTGGCGTAGCTGAGGTCCTCGTCGTTGACCAGCAACAGCGCCGGGCGGGCCTTGCCGGCGAGCCCTTCCACCACGGTACGGCCGCCGTCGACGTCGGTCTCCACACTGTCGGTGCGGACCAGGGCCCCGGCAGCGTCGGCGTTGTACAGCCCGATCCGCAGCCGGTGGGGCCGCGGCTCCTGGCGTCCGGTGACCGGGTCTTCGGCGCGCTGGAGCAGGGACACGGCGCCGAGCAGGCCGTCGTGCTCTTCAATCTCGGAGGTCAGCGTCGAGATCCCGGAGGTCTGCAGCCATTGCCGGGCCCAGGTGCCGAGGTCGCGGCCGGAGGCGGCTCCCAGCGCCGCCAGCAGGTCCGCCAGGGTCGTGTTGCCGTAGGCGTGGTCGCGGAAGTACTGGCGCGAGCCGGCGATGAAGGCGTCGAAGCCCACATAGGCGACCAGCTGCTTGAGCACGGAGGCACCCTTGGCGTAGGTGATTCCGTCGAAGTTCTGCTTGGCGGCCTCAAGGTCGGGAATGTCCGCGACGATCGGGTGGGTGGTGGGCAGCTGGTCCTGGACGTAGGCCCAGGCCTTGCGGTTGTTCGCGAAGTTGACCCACGCCGTTGCCCAGTCCGTGGTCCGGTCCACGCCGAGGGTGCCCATGTAGTCGGCGAAGGACTCCTTGAGCCACAGGTCGTCCCACCACCGCATCGTCACGAGATCGCCAAACCACATGTGCGCCATCTCGTGCAGCAGGGTGTTCGCCCGGCCCTGGTACTGCGAGTCGGCGGCGCGGGAGGTGAAGACGTAGCTTTCGGTGAACGTGACCAGGCCGGGGTTTTCCATGGCGCCGAGGTTGTATTCGGGCACGAAGGCCTGCTCGTATTTGCCCCAGGGGTAGGGGTAGTCGAAGAGTTCGTTAAAAAAGTCCAGGCCGTTGCGGGTGAGCCGGAACAGGTCCGCCGTGTCGAAGGACGGGGCCATGGAGGCCCGGCAGTAGAGCGCCAGCGGCACCTCCAGCCCGGTGCCGTCCGCGAGGGTCCCGCGCCAGCTGTCCTCGGCCTTGAAGTAGGGGCCGGCCAGCACCGTGGTGATGTAGGTGGACATCGGCTTGGTGGGGGCGAAGTCCCAGCGGCTGGTGGCCGGGTCGCTGGTCAGCTGGGTCCGCAGCGTCTCGACACCGTTCGAGGAGACCTGCCACTCGGAAGGGGCCATCACGTGGAAAGTGAACTCGGCCTTCAGGTCGGGCTGTTCGAAGTTCGCGAAGACACGCCGCGCGTCTGCGGGCTCGTACTGGGTGTAGAGGTAGCACTGCCCGTCCGCGGGATCGAAGAAGCGGTGCATGCCCTCGCCCGAAGTGCTGTAGAGGGCCGTGCCGGTGACCGTGACCTGGTTCTCGGCCAGCAGATTGTCCAACCGGATCCTGGCGCCGTCCACCACCTCCGCGACCGGCAGGTCCTTGCCGTTGAGGGAGACGCTGTGCACGCCGCCGCCAATGAAGTCCAGGAAGGTGGAGGCGCCGGGCTCGTTCGCCGAGAAGGTGATGACGCTGCGGCTGGTGTAACCCTTGGCGAGGGAATCTGCCGCCTGCCGGACGTCGAGGGAGACGTCGTAGCTGTGCGTGGTGATCAGGGCTGAGCGGGACGCCGCTTCGTCACGGCTGAGGTTCTGGTTCGACACCCCGCTATCTAATCACGGGCCGCGCCGGAGCGCCGCGAACCGTCGGGCGTCGGTCAGCGCCCGGGGATCAGGACGACGGCGGCGCCCAGTCCCAGCACCGCGATCAGCAGCCAGGATGCCAGGGCTGCCAGCAGGGCGGGGGTCCCGGTCTGCAGCAGCTGCCGCAACCGGACGGCCGAACCGAGACCGAACAGCGCCATCCCGAGCAGCAGGTCCTGCAGCACGGCCGCCGCGTCGAGCACCCCGGGGGACAGCCAGCCGGCGGACCGGAGCGCGGCCAGGGCAACGAAACCGACGACGAACAGCGGCACGACCGGGGGAAGCTTCCCGCCGTCGTCCGATCCCATCCTGTGGTGGATGCCGGCGGCGGCGACCATGGGGGCCAGCAGCAGGACTCGGGTGAGCTTGACGATCACGGCGACGGCGAGCGCCGAGGCCCCGGCGGTCTGCGCGGTGGCAACCACCTGCCCGACGTCGTGCACCGAAGCGCCGACCCACGCCCCGAAGGTCTCGGGGCTGAGCCTTAACAGACCGCCCAGCAGCGGCAGGACACCGATGGCGAGTGTGCCGCAGAGCGTAACCAGTGCGATCGGCAGGACCGTGTCCTGCTGGCGGATCCGGCGCACCGCGGCCATTGCGCCGACCGCGGAGGCGCCGCAGATGGCAAACCCGGTCGCGAGCAGCAGGGACACCGGGCGCGACAGCCGGAACAGCCGCCCGATCCCGTAGGTCCCGGCGAAGGCCGCCAGCACCACTCCGGTGATCAGCAGCAGCGCGGGCCAGCCCAGGCCGAGCACGTCGACCACGCTCACTTTGAGTCCCAGCACCACGATGCCGCTGCGCATTAGGTGCTTGCCGGCGAAATCCAGCCCGGGCCGGCCGGCACCGGCGCTCCAGCCGGAGACTCCGGGCAGGTTTGCGGCCAGCAGGCCCAGCAGCACCGACACTGTCATCGCCGGCAGCGCCGGCAACAGCTGATGGACGGCGAGGGCAGCGAGGACGGCGGCGGCGCAGGCGAGCAGGCCCGGCACCAGCGGCCGGACCGGGCGCAGCGGCAGGAAGGCGGGGCGGAAAGGAGGCACGCCTTCCACCTTGCCGTAAGCACCGGAGAAATCCCGGCGCGCAACACGGACAGACGCCAATGTTCGGGCCCGGCGGCCGGTCCGGGCCGCGGCCCGTCCGTTAGGGTGCGCCGAAATGATTTCGTAACGAAAAGGTGGTTGGCTAGTGGGCATGTCTGACCTATTCCAGGATTACTCCGAGGCCGCCGGCCGCAGCGGCGCCTACGACGAGATGTTCACCCCGGACCAGCAGGCCCGGCGCTCCTATGGCCAGGTGGCCGGGGCGCTGCAGGAGCTCTCGCTGGCTGACGTCACCGCCCGTGCCGACTCGATGGCCCGGACCTTCCTGGACCGCGGTGTGACCTTCGATTTCGCGGGGGAGGAACGGCCGTTCCCGCTGGATATCGTGCCCCGGGTCATCCCCGCCGACGAGTGGAGCGTGCTGGAACGCGGTGTCGCCCAGCGGGTGCGGGCCCTGGAGGCCTTCCTCAACGACGTCTACGACAAGATGGCGGTGGTCGCCGACGGTGTGATCCCGCGGCAGCTGGTCACCACCAGCGCGCACTTCCACCGCCAGGTCCACGGCTTCGAACCGGCCGGCGGCGTGCGCGTGCACATCTCCGGCATCGACGTCGTCCGCGACGCGGCCGGCACCTTCCGGGTCCTGGAAGACAATGTCCGCGTTCCCTCCGGCGTCAGCTACGTGCTGGAGAACCGGCGCGCGATGGCCAAAGGCCTGCCCGAGGCGTTCGGCCAGCAGCTCATCCGTCCGGTCGAGGAATACCCCCGCCGGCTGCTCTCCGCGCTGCGCAAGACCGCGCCGTCCGGCGTCGACGACCCCACCGTGGTGGTCCTGACCCCCGGCGTGTTCAACAGCGCCTACTTCGAACACACGCTGCTGGCCGGCCTGATGGGCGTCGAGCTCGTCGAGGGCCGCGACCTGATCTGCCGCGGCAACCGCGTCTACATGCGCACCACCGCCGGCGAGCAGCGGGTGGATGTGATTTATAAGCGGATCGACGACGAGTTCCTGGACCCGCTGCAGTTCCGCTCCGACTCCATGCTCGGCTGCCCGGGGCTGGTGAACGCCGCCCGCGCCGGCGGCGTCACGATCGCCAACGCCGTGGGCAACGGCGTCGCGGACGACAAACTGGTCTACAGCTACGTACCGGACCTGATCCGCTACTACCTCAGCGAAGAACCCGTCATCGCCAACGTGGACACCTTCCGGCTCGAGGAGAAGGAAGCCCGCGAGCACGTGCTGGACCGGCTCGACGAGCTGGTGGTCAAGCCGGTGGACGGCTCCGGCGGCAAGGGCCTCGTGATCGGCCCGGACGCGTCCAAGGACGAGCTCGAGGCCCTGCGCAAACGCATCGTGGCCGACCCGCGCGGCTGGATCGCGCAGCCGGTGCTGCAGCTCTCCACCGTGCCTACCCTCAGCGGCGACAAGTTCGGCCCGCGGCACGTGGACCTGCGGCCCTTCGCGGTCAACGACGGCGACGACGTCTGGGTGCTGCCCGGCGGCCTCACCCGGGTGGCGCTGAAGGAAGGATCCCTGATCGTGAATTCCAGCCAGGGCGGCGGTTCCAAGGACACCTGGGTGCTGGCTGATTCGCCGCAGGTCCCGGTCGAGGTGATCCCGCGGCCGGCCGTCACGGTCCGGGAGCGGGTCTCGGTCTGGCCGGTGGAGAGCAACTGGCGCGACAGCCAGAAGGAACAGCAACAGCAGCAGATGTCCGAGGCGCAGGAGGTAGCCGAGAATGCTTAGCCGTATTGCCGAGTCATTGTTTTGGATCGGCCGCTATGTGGAACGGGCCGACGGCACCGCCCGCATCCTGGACGTCCACCTGGAACGGCTCAATCACCTGCCGATGGAGGAGCAGCGCAGCGTCGCGCAGGAACTCCTCGCCGTGATGGGTGCCCGGCCGCAGTCCGAGGAGTTCGGCCTCGATGAGCTGCTGCACGCCCTGGCCTACGACAAGCACAGCGCCACCTCGATCGCCGGGTCCCTCGGCGCCGCGCGTGAAAACGCCCGGCGGGCTAGGGAAACCGTGTCTTCCGGGCTCTGGGAAAGCCTGAACACGACCTATTACGGGCTGAACCAGCACCGCAAGGACGTGGTGGGCACCTACCGGTTCTGCAACTGGGTCCTTGAGCGCACCGCGATGGTCAGCGGCCTCGCCGACACGACGGTCAGCCACGACGAAAGCTGGCTGTTCCTGGTCCTGGGCCGCTCGCTGGAGCGGGCCGATATGACCGCACGGATGCTCTCCACCCGGGACGTGCTCTCCGCCGGCATGTCATGGGTGAACATGCTCCGCTGCGCCGGCGCCTACGAATCCTTCCTGCGGACCCGGCGCGCAGCCTTCGGCGACCAGCACGCCGCGGAGTTCCTGCTGCTGGACCGGCTGTTCCCGCGCTCCATTGTCTACGCGCTGCGCGACGCCGATGACTGCCTGGCCAAGCTGGATCCCTCGGCCCAGCGGGTCGGCTTCATCAACGACGCCCGCCGGATCGTGGGCCAGGCCCGGACCTTCCTGGAGTTCCACCGGACCGACGACCTGATGTCCGAACTGCCCGAACACATGGAACGTGTGCAGAAGGCCGTCTCGCAGGCCTCGGACGCCATTTCCCGTAAGTACTTCAATCAGGCAGACGAACTGGCCTGGGTGGGAGAAGTTTCATGACCCGGCTCAGTATCACCCACAAGACCGCGTACAAGTACAACAAGCGGGTCACGCTCTCCTACAACGAGGCACGGATGACGCCGCTGACGGACCCGCAGCAGGTGGTGCTGGAATCCTCGATGAAGGTCTCGCCGTCGCAGGCGGCGCTCAGCAGCTACCGGGACTACTGGGGAACCCGGGTGACGGCGTTCGACATGCAGATGCCGCACGACCACCTCGAGGTCCTCTCCACCACCACGGTGGAGGTGCACCGCGTCGAGCGGATCCCGGCCGAGGCGGACATCGTGGGCTGGGACGTGCTCGCCGCGCCGGAGACACTGAACCAGTTCAGTGACTGGATCCCGCAGTCCCAGCTGACCGGTCCCGGCGCCGAGGTCCTCGGCATCGTCCCCGGCGTCGTCGAAGGCCGCAACCCGCATGAGGCGGCGATGGCCATCTTCGAATGGATGCGCGGCGAAATGACGTACATGAAGGGCTCCACCGGGGTCACTACCAACGCCGAGGAGGCATGGACCCAGCGCCAGGGCGTCTGCCAGGATCTCGCGCACCTGGCCATCGGGGCGTTGCGCAGCTGCGGGGTTCCGGCCCGGTACGTATCCGGCTATCTGCATCCGCGTTCGACCGCGGAGCTCGGCGAACCGGTCGCCGGGCAGTCGCATGCGTGGCTGGAATGGTGGGACGGGGAGTGGCGCAGCTGGGATCCGACCAACCACAAGCCGGCCGGGGACTTCCACGTGACGGTAGCCCGCGGCCGTGACTACCGCGACGTACCGCCGCTGAAAGGCATCCTGTCCGGCGGCGGCGGCTCAGCGCTGGCCGTGACCGTGGAGATCACCCGGCTCGCCTGAGCCGCCCTAGATGACAGGGCACCCGTGCGGGGCTACTCGAGCCCGGAACGGGTGGCGTCGTCCAGCGGGGTCCACCAGGTCAGCGGCGGCACGATCTTGAAACGCCGCCCGGTAACGGTATCCGGTGTGATCCGGACGAAGTGTTCCTTCTTGCCCGCCTGCCAGGGGAACAGCAGCAGCCCCACCGTGTCCAGCACCTCTTCCTGGTTCTTCACGGCGGCGGCCTGGCCCTTGACGACCACGCTCCAGGCGATCCCGCTGTCCGAATCGACCCCGTCGGCTTCGAGGGCCACCGGGGTGTCACCGGTGGCGGCGTGCAGCTTCGTGCCTTCGGCGGTGCGGAACACGAGGGTGCCGTGGTCCACCTTGTAGTTGATCGGAAAGATGTCCGGGTGGTCGTCCACCCACACGGCCATCCGGCCGACGGTCACGCTGCGCAACAGGCGCCAGCACTCGTGGTTTTCCAGGGTTTCGACGTCGTGGGGCCGGCCGGCGGCAGCTTTCGGATCAGTGCTCATGGCGCCGAGCCTACGTCAGCGCGCCATAACCGGGCTAGGGCATAACGGCCCGACGGGCGTAACAATTGCCGGGCTCTTTTAGGTCCGGCCGCCGCCGTTGGGAGTAGTCTGGCAGCACAGCATCGGCGTGGATGTGTGTGGTGAGTATCGGGGGCCTGATGGATTCTGTCGAGGAGAGCCGGGAGACAATGCGATCCGGCAACGCCAAAGCCGAGGACTTGCTCAAGGACTTCGTCTCCCGGGGCGGCGAACTGTTGCAGTCCAGGGAGCGGATGGCCGGCCTGCTCGAAGCCGTGGTGGCCCTGGCGGAGGATCTGAGCCTCGACGCCGTCCTGGAGCGGGTGGTGCAGTCGGCCTGCCACCTGTTGCGCGCCCGGTATGGGGCGCTGGGCGTCATGGCCGAAAACAACACCCTGAGCCATTTCATCACCGTCGGTATTGATACCGAACTCGCCGACAGAATCGGCCTGCTGCCTTCCGGACGCGGCGTGCTGGGCCTCCTGGTGACAACACCCCGGCCGCTGCGGCTGGATGACCTGGGCCGTCATCCCGAGTCGGTGGGCTTCCCCGAACACCACCCTCCCATGCGGACTTTCCTGGGTGTCCCCATCCGGGTCCGGGACACCGTGTTCGGCAACCTCTACCTCACGGAGAAGGACGGCGGCGGGGACTTCAGCGCCGAGGACGAGGAGCTCGCGGTGGCGCTGGCCGCCGCCGCCGGCGTCGCCATTGAAAACGCCAAGATGTACGACGACGCACGCCGCCGGTCCCGCTGGCTGGAAGCATCCATGGATGTCGCCGGGCTGATGCTCGGCAGCGACCGTGACTACACCGCCGGCGGGCTTGACCCCATTGCGGCGCGGGCACTGCAGGAATCCGAGTCCGAATTGGCCTTGATTGTCGTTCCGGACGCGTCGGGGCCGGGCTACATTGTGGCGGGTGCGGCGGGGGAGCGGGCGAAGGAGTTGTCCGGGAGGTCCTTGACCCTGGATTCGCCGGAGCTGCAGGAGGTCTTCTCCGGCGGCGAACCGGCCATCGTGGAGGACTCCGCCGCCGTGCTGGGCGGCGTGGACTGCGGCAGTACGGGGCCGCTGCTCGCCGTCGCCTTGAGCACCCAGGGGGCCCACCATGGCCTACTGCTCCTGGCCCGCGGCCCAAGTGCCCGCCGCTATGCCCGCACCGACATCGAGATGGGCGCGGTGTTTGGCTCGCACGTGGCCCTGGCCCTGGAACTTGGCCGCGTTCACCGGTTGCGCGAGGAACTGCTGGTCTTCACGGACCGGGACCGGATCGCCCGGGACCTGCACGATCTGGTCATCCAACGGCTGTTCGCCGCCGGGTTGAGCGTCCAAAGCCTGACCCGGTTCACCAAGGATGAACTCGCGACCGAGCGGATCCGCAATATCACCGGCGAACTGGACGAGGCGATCCGCAGCCTGCGGGACACGATCTACTCGCTGAGGAACAGCAGCGGGGAAACCGAACTGCTCAGCGGCAGGATCCGGCGGGTGGCCCGCAGTTCCGCCAAGTCCATGCCGTTCACGCCGCGGCTCACCCTCACTGGACCGGTGGACGCCGTGACACCGGACAAAGCGGACAACGTCGTCGCCGTCGTTTCGGAGGGGCTGAGCAACGCGATCCGGCACTCCGGGGCGGACGCCATTTCGGTTTCCGTGGCCGTCATCAAGGGCCAGGTCACGGTGGTCATCACGGACAACGGTTCCGGCTTCGATGACAGCGGGGCACGCAACGGGCTGGCGAACCTTGAAGACCGGGCGCGGATGCTGGACGGCGAATGCACCATCACGACGGCCCCCCAGGCCGGCACCAGCGTTGAGTGGTCCGTCCCGCTCTGAGCGCTGCGGCAGCCGCCCTCCGGACAGTCAGTGCACGCTGTGCTGCCGGCTGCCGTCGGCCGCGTCGGAGTGGCTGCCCGGGCCGGCCGGACTGGCGATAAAGACCGCCGCCTGGGTGCGGCGTTCGAATCCCAGCTTGGCCAGCAGCGAGGAGACGTAGTTTTTGACCGTCTTTTCGGCCAGGAACATCTCGGCCGCGATCTGGCGGTTGGTGAGTCCGCCACCGACCAGCTCCAGGACCCTGCGTTCCTGGGGCGTGAGGGCAGCAGTCCGGGGGTCCACCTCTTCGGCCTCCACCAGGCTCTCGACGATGCCGGCGGCCACTCCGTCTTCAAAGAGCGATTCGCCGGCCGCGGCGCGGCGCAGCGCGCCGATCAGGTCGGTGCCGCCGATTTCTTTCAGGACGTATCCGGAGGCGCCGGCGAGAACCGCGCCGCGCAGGGCCTGCTCGTCATCAAAACTGGTCAGGATGATGCAATTCAACGAGGGGTCCACGGAGCGTACGTCCCGGCAGACTTCGATGCCCGTACCGTCGGGAAGCCGGGCATCCAGGACACAGACATCCGGGTGCAACGCGGGGATCCGCCGGGTCGCTTCCACCGCCGACCCCGAACTGCCCACCACCAGGAAACCCTCGCCCTCCAGCAGCTCCTGCAGGCCGCGGCGCACCAGCTCGTGGTCGTCGAGGATAAAGACACGGATCACCGAAGGATGACCCTCGGCCGGGGTGAGACCGGCATCTGCCCAGGCAATCATGTTTCTCCCGTCCGGGCGCCGTGGCCGCTGCGCCCTCGGAGCCCCCAAGCTCGCGTCGCAGGTGCGCAACAGACCCCCGCCCGTCCATTTTGTACGGAACCCCTGTGGCGGATCCCGGAATTGCGGTGAGTCGTACCTCCCATTGTGGCCTCACGAGGCCCTCAATAGGTTGCGGGGCTTGAATATTTCTTTGCCGCGCTCTGCCATTCTGAGTCCGTGCGCCGAACGGGACAAGGGCCGTTTGGCCCGCGGGGCCGCTCCCGGGGTGCGGCCGCAGTGACCTTCGGCCCTAGCCCGCGGGGCCGGCCGGCGAAATTGTTGGAACAACGCGCCGCGGGCACAACGAAGGGACCAGTCATGAACGGGACTGCAGGCATCCGTACCATCGTGGTCGGCGTTGACGGATCGGACGCCTCGGTGGAGGCGCTCCGCCGGGCGCAGGCACTGGCTCTTCCGTTGTCCGCCAGCATCGTGGCGCTGGCCTGCTGGGACGTTCCGCCGGTCTATGACGGTTATGTGGCCATGGGGATCAACGACTTCGACGTCCGGGCCGGGGAAATTTTGCACGAGGCGGTGGTGAAGGCTTTCGGCGAGACCACCCCGGCCAATGTAGAGGCCCGGCTGGTCCAGGGCCATCCGCGCCGGATGCTCCTGGAAGAGAGCCGCACGGCGGATCTGCTGGTGCTGGGCCGGCGCGGCCATGGCGGCTTCGGCGGCCTGCTGCTGGGCTCGGTCAGTTCCGCGCTCGTGGCTCACGCGCACTGTCCGGTGCTGGTGGTGCACGCTCCGGAGAAGCGCTAGCCTGGGCGGCCGGGAACGGGAACTATTCGAAGGAGGCCCGGCGCGGGTCCGAGAGCCTGGTGTTCCAGACGTCGGGTTTGGTGACCTTGAAACGGCGGCCGGTGAGCGCTTTCGGGGCCAGGCGCACGTAGTAGTTCTTTTCGCCCGGCTGCCATGGTTCCAGGAGCAGCCCGTCAACCGCATCCTTGTCCGTCTGGTCCTCGACCAGTTCCGCCTCGCCGCGGGCGACAACGCTCCACGCCATCTGCTCGTGGGCGTCGTACCCGTCGATTTCGAAGGCCACAGGTTTGGCGGTGATGGCGCCCCAGAGCTTGGTGCCGCCGGCCGTGCGGAATACGATCGAGCGGCGCAGCAGGACAAAGTTCACCGGGAAGACTTCGGGGTGCCCGTCCACGATCAGGGCGACCCGTCCCACCACCTCGCTGTCGAGCAACACCCAGCATTGGTCGATGGACAGCTGGAAGTTTGGCGGCGGCGTCGTCGTATTCACAGCTCCACGTTACGGAGCGGGCCCGGGGCTCATTAGGGCCATAAGGCCCGCGCCGCCGCCGCGCGCAGGGCTCCGGGGCTACCAGGGGCTGGGTTTGTAGTCCTTGAGGAAGACCCCGTACTGGTCCTCGCCGGCCTCGCCCATGACAATCGGGTCGTACACCCTCGCCGCGCCGTCGACGAGGTCCAGCGGGGCGTGGAAGCCTTCCTCCATCAACCGGACCTTGGTGTAGTGCGGACGCTCGTCGGTGATCCAGCCGGTGTCGACGGCGGTCATCAGGATGCCGTCGGTCTCCAGCATCTCCTTGGCGGATGTGCGGGTCATCATGTTCAGCGCAGCCTTGGCCATGTTGGTGTGCGGGTGTCCGGGGCCCTTGTAGGCGCGGGAGAACTGGCCCTCCATGGCGCTGACGTTCACGATGTACTTCCGCCGGGCCGGGGAGCGGCGCATCGCTCCGCGCAGCCGGCTGACCAGCAGGAACGGCGCGGTGACATTGCAGAGCTGGACTTCGAGCATTTCCAGCGGATCCACCTCGTCCACTACCTGGGTCCAGCTGTTGATGCTGGCAAGGTCCGGGACGAGCCCGCCGGCATCGATCGCGGTCCCCGAGGCGATCCGTTCCAGCGAGGCGGAACCGGTCGAGAGCGCCAGCGAGGTGAGGGCGTCGCCGGCCAGGACCGGGTGCTCCAGGACGGAGCTGGCCAGTGCGAGCGGGTGCTTGTCGTGGGCGTGGCCGAAGGTGACCAGTTCGGGTCCGCCGTTGGCGGCCTGCAGTTCCGCGGGCAGCGGCTCGTCCTCGGCGTCGACGAGCGGCTTGTACGCGGTGCCGGAGCGCCGGACCGTCTGGGCGGCGTTGTTGATGATGATGTCCAGCGGCCCGGCGGCGTCCAGGGAGTCCGTCAGGGCCATGACCTGGGAGGGATCGCGCAGGTCGATGCCCACGATCCGCAGCCGGTGCAGCCAGTCGGCGCTGTCCTCCATCGCGGCGAAGCGCCGGGCGGCGTCCTTAGGAAAGCGTGTGGTGATCGTGGTGTGGGCGCCGTCGCGCAGCAGCCGCAGGGCGATGTACATGCCGATTTTGGCCCGGCCGCCGGTCAGCAGGGCGCGCCGGCCGGTCAGGTCGGTGCGCGCGTCGCGCTTGGTGTGGCTGAAGCTGGCGCACTCGGGGCAGAGCTGGTGGTAGAAGGCATCCACCTGGGTGTAGTGCTGCTTGCAGATGTAGCAGGGCCGCGAGCGGATCAGGTGCCCGGCCACCTCGCCGGTGGCCGAGGGGGCCAGCTTGTTCCCGCGGGTTTCGTCGTCGATCCGGTCCGGAGCCGCCGTCGCAGTCTGGGCCAGCACGGCACGGTCGGCCTCGGCGATGAGGTCCCGCTTGGTCACCCTCCGGTGCCGCTTGACCGCCTTGAACATCTTTCCCGTTGCACGCCGGATCGACACGTAGTCGGGGTGCTCCTCGTCGTAGACGTGGATGCTGTTGAGCACCTTGAGGCAGGCGGCGATTTCCGCCGGGGTCAGTTCGGCTGCAGCCGGCTCGTCACGGGCCGGGACGGAGGGCAGATCGGGGGAGCTCATTGGGCCAATTTTACAGCCTGCACGGGGCAGGACCCGCCGCCGGCCCCGGGCCGGGTTCCGTGCGGTGACCCGGCGCCGGCGGCCTGCTCAGTAAGCCTTCGTGGAGGCCTGTCCGGGGTCGACGCCGACGGCAGCGGCGTGCACCTCGCCGACCTTCTCCACCGACTCCCGACCCGCCGGCCAGTTCTCGGTGGCGGTCCTGACGGCGTCCGGCACCAGGTACAGGTTGGCCGCGGAGAGGGCGCGTTCGGTCTCGCCGGGTTCGGGGACTTCCTGGCCCTTCGCCAGCACCGTGATGCCGGATTCGGTGACCTTGAAACCGCGGGCCCGGTCGAGGTCGGGATCCAGACCGATCGCGGCACCGGCAGGGATGCGGACGTTCTTATCGACGATGGCCCGTTTGACGACAGCGCCTGCCCCGACCTGCACCTTGTCCATCAGCACGGAGTCGAGTACCCGGCTGGCCGTGCCGACGTAGACGTCGTTGGAGAGCACCGAGCCCTCCACGATGCCGCCGGAAATCACCACGCCGCTGGCCACGATGGAATCCAGTGCAGTACCCACGGTGCGGCCCTCGCCGCGGACGAACTTGGCCGGCGGCGAGATGCTCTGGCGGGTGTAGATGGGCCACTCGGAGTTGTACAGGTTGAACACCGGCACGGGGGAGATCAGGTCCATGTGGGCGTCGTAGAACGAATCGATGGTGCCGACGTCGCGCCAGTAGGTGCGGTCGCGTTCGGTGGAGCCCGGGATGTCGTTGAGCGTGAAGTCGTAGACGCCGGCCTCGCCCTGGTCGACGAAGTACGGAATGATGTCCCCGCCCATGTCGTGCTTGGTGTCAAGCCGCTCGGCGTCGACGTGCAGGGCCTCAACGAGGGCGTCGGCGTTGAAGACGTAGTTACCCATGGACGCCAGGAACTGGCTGGGGTCCGCGGCGAGCCCCGGGGTGGAGGACGGCTTCTCCACAAAGGCAGCGATCTTCTCCGGGTTCTCCGGGTCCACCTCGATCACGCCGAACTGGTCGGCCATGTGCAGCGGCTGGCGCACCGCGGCCACCGTCGCCTTGGCGCCGCTGGCCACGTGCTGGGCAACCATCTGCGCGAAGTCCATGCGGTAGACGTGGTCCGCGCCGACCACGACGACGATGTCCGGATTCGCGTCGTGGATCAGGTTCAGCGACTGGTAGATGGCGTTGGCGCTGCCGAGGAACCAGCTCTTGCCGACACGCTGCTGGGCGGGCACGGAGGCGATGTAATTGCCCAGCTGCGTGGACATCCGCCAGGTCTCGGAAATATGCCGGTCCAGGCTGTGCGATTTATATTGCGTGAGGACGACGATCTGCAAATACCGGGAATTCACCAGGTTGGAAAGGGCGAAATCAATGAGCCGGTAACTTCCGGCGAACGGAACGGCCGGCTTGGCCCGGTCGGCCGTCAACGGCATCAGCCTATTTCCCTCGCCACCTGCGAGGACAATGGCCAAGACTTTCTTCTGCTGCGGCATGGTGATCGCTCCTGAACGCCTTCGTCTGTTCCCCAAAACTGTCCGGTGTGCCCGGACCTCTTCACACTAGAACAGATCAGCCGGAACGACTACCTTGGGGTTTGTGCGAATAGACATTGTGACCAAGGAATTTCCGCCCGAAATCTATGGGGGCGCCGGCGTCCACGTAGCCGAACTCAGCCGTGTGCTGGCCCAGCGGGTCGATCTGCAGGTGCGGGCCTTCGGTGCCCCGCGCACGCCGGACTACCACGGGGCCACCGTGACCTCCTACGCCGTCCCGGAAGACCTGTCCGGGGCCAACGCCGCGGTGCAGACCCTGGGTGTGGATCTGCGGATCGTTCCGGATATCGCCGGCGCGGACCTCGTGCACTCGCACACCTGGTACGCCAACATGGCCGGGCACATCGCCTCGCTGCTGCACGGTATCCCGCACGTGCTCAGCGCCCACAGCCTTGAACCGCTGCGGCCCTGGAAGGCCGAGCAGCTCGGCGGCGGCTACGCCTTGTCCTCATGGGTGGAGAAGACCGCCTACGAGGCCGCCGCCGCGATCATTGCCGTGTCCGAAGGCATGCGGCAGGACATCCTGCGCAGCTACCCCGAGGTGGACCCGGCGAAGGTCCGGGTGGTCCACAACGGCATCGACGTCAGCCTCTGGAACCGGGACGAAGGCGAGGACGTGGTCCGGGCCCTCGGCATCGACCCGTCCAAGCCGAGCGTGGTCTTCGTCGGCCGCAACACCCGGCAAAAGGGCGTCCCGTACCTGTTGCGGGCGGCCGCGAAACTCCCCGTGGACGTCCAGCTGGTGCTGTGCCTCGGGGCCGCGGACACACCGGAACTCGCGGCGGAAACCGCCCGGCTGATTGAAGAGCTGCAGGCCCAGCGTGGCGGCGTCGTCCTGGTGGAGCGGATGCTGCCGCGCAACGAACTCATCCAGGTCCTCAGCCACGCGACGGCTTTTGCCTGCCCGTCCATCTACGAACCGCTCGGGATCGTGAACCTGGAGGCCATGGCCTGCGGCGCCGCGGTGGTGGCCAGTGCCACCGGCGGCATCCCCGAGGTGGTCCAGCACGGTGAGACCGGGCTGCTGGTGCAGCTGGAGCAGGTCACCGACGGCACCGGCACGCCGCTGGATCCGGAGAAGTTCGTCACGGAGTTCGCCGCGGCCCTGACCGAGGTGGTCTCCGACCCCGCCCGCGCCCGCGCGATGGGGCAGGCCGGCCGGCGCCGGGCCGAGGAACACTTCTCCTGGGAATCGATCACCGAGACCACCCTTGAGGTCTACCGCTCGGTGCTTCCGCAGTAGGGGCCCAGGACGACGACGGCGCCGCACCGGTCATTTCCGGGGCGGCGCCGTCGTCGTGCGGTGCTGCTACTTAGCCGCGCTGCGACTTGCCAGGCTGGCGTTTGCCGGCCGTGGCCTTGGCCTCCCGCGCGGTACGGGCCAGCAGGATTTTCTCGTCCAGCGGTGCGTGGCCGCTGGCGCGTTCCTGGCGGAAGAACTCCCGCGCCTCGTCCTGGCGGGTCTTTTCGGCCCCGGCGGCGATCGCGGCGCGCAGATGCTCCGGACCGTAGCCGAAGGCGTCCACGAGGTCCAGGGCGTGCGGCCGGATCTTCACAAGCAGGCGGTTGATGTACTCGCCCACGGTGCGGGCCCGCTGCATCGAGAGCCGGCCGTTCATCAGGTACCAGGAGAGGTTCTTTTCGATCAGGGACAGGCCGAACAGGTCCCGGAGCCAGGTCAGGACCGCTTTGGTTCCGGGGTCCGCGACCTCGCCCAGCGCCTCGGTGAAGGCCTCCCACTGAAGCAGCTCGGCGTGCGCCTGGGCCGCCTCGATGAGTTCGTGCTGGTGGCTGTTGAACAGCGCCGCGGCTTGCTGCTGCGGCAGCTTGTTCGCGCCCTTGAGCGCTGCACCGACCTCGGCCACCATGGCCTGGACCCGCTCGGTCAGCAGGGCCCGCTGGCCCGCCTCGTCCTTGATCGCGCTGGCAGCCTTCTGGACCGAACCGGAGTCGGCCACGAACTGGGCCACACCGCGCAGCCCGGTCCGGTGCAGCGCGGCGCCGGTGGCCTGCCCGACGACGTAGCGGGCCAGTACCCCGAAGTCCACGTTCCTGAACTCCTTGGCGTAGTCGGCCAGCAGCCGCTTGGCCACGAGCTGCAGCAGCACGGTGTTGTCACCCTCGAACGTGGCGTAGACGTCGAGGTCGGCCCGCAGCGAGGCGAACCGGTTCTCGATCAGGAAGCCGGCGCCGCCACATGCTTCACGGCACTCCTGCAGGGTGTCGAGGGCGTGCCAGGTGCTAAGCGGTTTCAGGGCCGCGGCGAGGGTTTCGAGGTCCTGGCGGTCCTCGTCGGTGTCGCTCCGGCCGGAGAACACATCGTCGAACTTCTGCAGCAGCTGCTCGCTGGCGAAGCCCGCGGCATAAGTGGTGGCCAGCCGGGTGAAGAGCCGGCGCTGGTGCCGCTGGTAGTCCAGCAGCACTTCCTCGTCGGTGGGCGAGGAGGCATTGAACTGGCGTCGTTCGGCGGCGTACTGGATGGCCGTCTTGAGCGCGAGCTTGGACGCCGTGACCGCGGCACCGTCAAGCGAGACCCGGCCCTGGACCAGGGTGCCCAGCATGGTGAAGAAGCGGCGGCCCGGGCTCGCGATCGGCGAACTGTAGGTGCCGTCGGCGTCGACGTTGCCGTAGCGGTTGAGCAGGTTGGTCCGCGGGATCCGGACCTGGGTGAAGTGCAGCCGGCCGTTGTCGATGCCGTTCAGGCCGCCTTTGACGCCGTCGTCCTCGCCGCCGATGCCGGGCAGGAATTCCTTGCTCTCCGGGTCCCGGAGCTGCACGTAGAACGCGTGCACGCCGTGGTTGACGCCCTTGGTGACCAGCTGGGCGAAGACGACCGCCGCGAGGCCGTCGTTGGCCGCATTGCCGATGTAGTCCTTCCACGCCGCACGGAAGGGCGTGTGCACCACGAATTCCTCGGTGGCCGGATCGTAGGTGGCGGTCGTGGCGATGCTGGCCACGTCCGAACCGTGGCCGGTCTCAGTCATCGCGAAGCAGCCGGGAATCTCCAGGCTCATGATACCGGGCAGCCACTTCTTGTGGTGTTCTTCGGTGCCGAGGTGGTTCACCGCGGAGCCGAACAGTCCCCACTGCACGCCCGCCTTGATCTGCAGCGAGGGGTCGGCGATGACAAGTTCCTGGAAGCCGGCGATGTTGCCTCCGTGCTCGTCTTCGCCGCCCAGGGCCTTCGGAAAGGCCCGGTGCACGGCGCCGTTGTCCACGAGGATCTGGAGCTGACCGAAGACACGCTCGCGGTGGTCGGCATGCGTCTGGCCCTCGATCTTGTGCAGCTCCGGCCGGCCGGCGAGTTCCCTGGCCTGCCGGCGGATTCCGGCCCATTTTCCCAGCAGCTGCTCGCCGAGTGCTGCGACGTCGACGCCGGGAGCTCCGGCGCCGGCTGCGGCCGGCCGGGCCCCGGGCGCGGGGGAGGAGGTGTGGTCCGCGGTGCGGTCCGCTAGTTCAGTCATGTCGATTCCTTCTTTGGCACGGACATAGTGGGTCTGGCTGGATGGGGTTTTAGCTGGATGGTGGTCTGGGGTTCGATGTCCGGTCACGGCTCCTGCAGCTCCTGCAGCTCCGGGGCGATGCCGAAGCAGAGCCAGTCGGTGATCTGCCGGGCCATGGCCTCCTGGCCGGGCTTGCCGGGGGCGGCCGGACTGGCCAGCCACTGCTCACCGGCGTTGCGGACAAGCCCGATCGCGGCGTTCGGCCAGTAGCCGATGGCGGCTTCCTTGCCGGGGACGGGCCGCAGCTGCTGCCGCATCGGCTGGGCGATCATCTCGCTGATGGCTGCGAAGAAATGGCCCAGGGCACCGGCGACAGAGCCGGTGTGGCCCACGGCGTCGCCCGGCGCGTAACGGGTGACGAAGGTGTAGACGTTGGGGCTGGTCTCGGCCATCTGCAGGTAGGCGGAGACCATCGCGAAGAGTCCCTCGCGCGGCGTCTGGGCGCTCTGGGCGGCGTCGCGGATGCGCCGCTGCATCTGGTCCAGCACCACTTCGCCCACGGCCTGCTGGAGGCCCGCCTTGTCGCCGAAATAGCGGTAGAAGACCGATTTGGACGTCCCTGCCGCCGCCGCGATGTCCTCCATTGAGGCCTCGCTGCCCAGGGCGTGAACGGCCTTCCGTGCGGACTTGATCAGTGCACGGCGGCGTTCCTCGCGGTGCGACTGCCAGCGGGAGGCGCGCCCGTCCACGGGGGCGCCGGCGGCCGCGCTGCCCGGCCCGGAGGGTTTCGCCTGGAGGATGTTCACGATACCCAGCGTATCAGGTACGCTGGGTATCAGTAACTGCTTTGATCAAAGGAGACAGCACATGCCTGAAAACGGAACGTCCACGCCCGGACCGAGGGACACCGCCGCGCGGCAGCTCCGCAAAGCGGTAGTGGTCGGCGGCAACCGCATCCCGTTCGCCCGTTCCGGCGGCGCCTACAGCAAATCCTCCAACCAGGACATGCTCACGGCCGCGCTGGACGGGCTGATTGCCCGCTTCGGCCTGCAGGACGAACGGATCGGGGAGGTAGCCGCCGGCGCCGTGCTCAAACACTCCCGCGACTTCAACCTCACCCGCGAAGCCGTGCTCGGCTCCGCGCTCTCGGCCGAAACCCCCGCGTACGACCTGCAGCAGGCCTGCGCCACCGGACTCGAAACCGTGCTCGGACTCGCCAACAAGATCAAACTGGGCCAGATCGACTCCGCCATCGCCGGGGGCGTCGACTCCGCCTCCGACGCCCCGATCGCGGTCAGCGAAGGACTGCGCGAGGTCCTCCTGGACCTGAGCCGCGCCAAGACCCTCACGCAGCGGCTCCAGGTGCTCAGCCGCCTCCGGCCCAAGGACCTCGCCCCCGATGCGCCGAATACCGGAGAACCCCGCACCGGGCTGTCCATGGGCGAACACCAGGCGCTCACCACGGCGCAGTGGAAGATCACCCGCGAGGCCCAGGACGAGCTCGCGTACAACAGCCACCGCAACCTCGCCGCGGCCTACGACGCCGGGTTCTTCGACGAGCTGCTGACCCCCTACCGCGGGCTGAGCAAGGACTCGAACCTCCGCCCGGACACCACGCTGGAAAAGCTTGCCGGGCTCAAGCCGGTCTTCGGCAAGAACCTCGGCGCCGCGGCGACCATGACGGCCGGGAACTCCACGCCGCTCACCGACGGCGCATCCACCGTGCTGCTGGCCTCGGAGGAATGGGCGGACGCACACGAACTGCCCAAGCTCGCCACCGTGCTCGACGGCGAAGCGGCGGCCGTGGACTTCGTGCACGGCAAGGACGGGCTGCTGATGGCACCCGCGTTCGCCGTCCCGCGCCTGCTGTCCCGCAACGGCCTGGGCTTTGAGGACATCGACTTCTTCGAAATCCATGAGGCCTTCGCCGGCACCGTGCTGAGCACCCTGGCCGCCTGGGAGGACGAGGAATTCTGCCGCGGCCGCCTTGGCCTCGACGGCCCGCTGGGCAGCATCGACCGGGCCAAGCTCAACGTCAACGGCTCGTCGCTCGCCGCGGGGCACCCGTTCGCCGCGACCGGCGGCCGGATCGTCGCTTCCCTGGCCAAGATCCTGCACGCCAGGGGGCAGGTCGACGGGCGCCCGGCGCGGGGCCTGATCTCCATCTGCGCCGCCGGCGGCCAGGGCGTCGTCGCGATCCTCGAAGCACACTAGGGAGACCCGATGACCGACAAATACACCCAGTTCGTGAGCCGGGGCCTCGGCAAGGACCTCGCCAAAAAGCTCGGACTGCCGCAGCCCGTGGTGCTCCGGCGCCACCAGCCGGGCCAGCCGCTGGTCCAGGGCCCGGTCCTGGTCCAGGGTTCCGGCAGCGGCGCCGACGACCTTGCCGCCAAGCTGCTGTCCTGGGACCTGGACGTCCGCCGGCACGCCGTCCCGCGGGAGAAGCTCGGCGCGATCATCCTCGTGCTGGATGAGGCCGCCCGGCCCGAGGACCTTGAGAGGCCCGTCCTCGCGGCCGGCGCCTCCCTGCGGGACCTCGCCCCGAACGCCCGCGTCGTCACCGTGGCACGGGACGCCGCAACGGCCCCGGATCCGGCCGCCGCAGCGGCGCGCCAGGGCATCGACGGCCTGCTGCGCTCCCTGGCCAAGGAGCTGCGGAACGGGGCCACCGGCAATGGCATCGTCCTCGCCGACGGCGTGCGGACCACGAGCCCCAGCGCCCTCGGTGCGCTGCGGTTCTTCCTCTCGGGCCGTTCGGCCTTCGTCGACGGACAGTTCCTCACCGTCACCTCGGATGAGGGACGGCTGCCGGCGGACCCGGAGAAGCCGCTGGCCGGCAAGGTCGCCGTGGTGACCGGGGCGGCCCGCGGGATCGGCGCGGCCATCGCCCGGACGCTCCACCGCGACGGGGCGACCGTCATCGCTGTTGATATCCCGGCCGCCGGGGACCACCTCGCCAAGGTGGCCAACGAGGTCCACGGAACCGCCCTGCAACTGGACATCAGCCGGGAGGATGCCGGGCAGCGGATCATCGACCACGCCGCGCAGCGGCACGGACGGCTGGACATCGTGATCCACAACGCGGGCATCACCAGGGACAAACTGCTCGCCAACATGGACGCCGGCCGTTGGAATTCGGTGATCGCCGTGAACATCGCGGCCCAGCTCCGGATCAACGAGGCGCTGCTGGCCAGCGAGCACTTCCGGAACTCGCCGCGGATCGTCTCCGTGGCGTCCACCAGCGGCATCGCCGGCAACCGCGGGCAGACGAACTACGCGGCATCGAAGGGCGGTGTGATGGGCATGGTCCGCGCGACGGCCCCGCTGCTCGCGGAGTGCGGCGGGTCGATCAACGCCGTCGCCCCGGGCTTTATCGAAACCGAGATGACCGCGCGCATCCCGTTCGCCACCCGCGAGGTTGCGCGGCGGCTGAATTCCCTGCAGCAGGGCGGCCGGCCGGGGGATGTGGCCGAGGCGGTCGCGTTCCTGGCCAGCGACGCCGCCGGCGGAATCTCCGGCAACGTTCTGCGCGTCTGCGGGCAGAACCTGGTGGGCGCATGACCGGCTCCGGGCCCCTCATCCTGGACGAAATGCCGTCCCTCTCCAAGCTCTACCTCAACGCTGCGGCCACGGCGGCACGCCGGCGGGTACTGGGGGAACAGACCGGCACGCAACTGCCCGGCGTCGCCCACGAGGTCCGCGGCGTCCGGGCTGGCGTGGCGAACCTGACGGCGTACCAGCACCTGATCGGTGAAAGCGCCAGCGACGTGCTGCCCGCCGGGTTCATCCACGCCCTGGCGTTCCCGCTCTCCATGTCGGTGATGAACCGGGACGACTTTCCCTTGCCGCTGCTGGGCATGATCCACCTGGGCAACAGGGTGGTCCAGGCCGCGCCGCTGCTGTTCGGCGAGGCGCTCGACATCCGGGCATGGGCGGAAAACCTGCGCGGCCACCGGGCCGGCACCCAGCTGGACATCGTGGCGGAGGTGCGCGGCGCCGGCTCGGAGACCGTCAGCTGGCGGGGCATCTCCACCTACCTCGCCAAGGGGGTGTTCCTGCCGGGGATCGACAAGCCGTCGGACGCGGCCGGACCCGGGGATTTCCAGACCCCGGATCCGACCGCCCTCTGGCAGCTGGGGGTGGACACCGGGCGGGCCTATGCTGCCGTCTCGGGCGACTTCAACCCGATCCACCTCAGCGTGCTGAGCGCAAAAGCCCTCGGCATGCGGCGTTCCATCGCCCATGGCATGTACCTGGCCTCCCGGGCGCTGGCCGACGTCGGTGCCGCGAAGGGCGAGTCCTTCACCTGGGACGTGGCGTTCGAGGCGCCGGTGTTCCTACCGGCACGCGTCGCCCTGGATATCAGCACGCTGCAGTCCGACGACGGCGCCTGGCAGGGTTCGACGTACCTCGCGTGGAACCCGCGCTCCGGGCGGAAGCATTTCAGCGGCTCGGTGTCCTCGCTGAAATAGGACCGGGGCAGAGGCACGGCACGCAGAAGGCGCCGGTTGTCCCCGGATTCCCGGGGACAACCGGCGCCGTCGTGTGTTCCGTGCCGGGACGGCCGCCGTCGGGAAACCCCCGGCATGCTCGTTGCGGGCGGGCTGAGGCCCGGCTAACTCTGGCCCGGTGCAGCGGCGTCGGGTTCGCGGCGGCTGCCGCCCGACTTCTCCACCCGCAGCATCCGGTGCAGGCTGAGCAGGACCGACTCAACGGCGCTCGGGGCGCCGCCGGACTGGTCTTCCTTGGCGATCCGGGCCGAGAAGGCCTTGACCGCCGCGTCGGCCTCCTCGATCAGCTCGGCCTGTCGGTGCGGTTCCTCCTCGTCCGCTGCCCGGAGGGCATCACCGACCAGGATCATGGCTTCGGCAAGCGGTTCTGCGTAGCCGTCCGGGATCACGAACGGGTTGTCCGTGGCCCAGATGACGTCCGAGAGGACCTGCGTCACGTCCTGGACGTGGAAGGTCAGCCGCTCGAGATCACGCAGGTTCCGGTAATCCTGCTCGAGGTCCCGCGGATGCAGCCTGCGCCGCGGATTGGCGCGGCGGCTCGCGTCGGCCTTCTGGACCGCAGCGCGGACAGCGCGGGCCCGGCCGGCAAGCGCCTCGGAGCGGCGCGACCAGTCCTCGTGCTCCGGCGGCCAGTTCTCCTTGAGCGCTTCGCTCATATCCCAGAGCTGCCGGGCCAGCGCCAGCCGGAGTTCGGCCAGGCTGAGCGCCGCCGCCTTGAAGTGCAGCGGCGGGAACACGAGCAGGTTCACGAGGATACCGATGGTGACGCCCACGCCCATCTGCATGAGGTAGCCGAAAGAGAACTTGTCCGGGTTGTGCCCGCCGACCAGCAGCACCAGGAGGGCCGCTGTCGGGATCCAGTCGCTGCCCGAGCCGATGCGGGGCAGGCCGGCGAGGATGACGCCAAGACCCATCACAATCGCCACGTTCAGCGGCGACGGGTCGCCGAGGCTGAAGAGCAGGAATGCGAGCCCGACGCCGATCGCGAGGCCGGCGAGGGTCTGGACGCCCTGGCGCATCGAACCGGACACGTTCTCGTACATGGCCACGAGGGCGCCCAGCGGCGCGTAATAGGGGTAGTCGGCAGCGGACCACGGCATGTACGGGGCGATGAAGAAGGCCAGGCCGGCCGCGATGGCGGCCTTGGTGGCGAGCTGCAGCCTGGGCCAGAGCAGGGCCGTGGAGACACTGCCGGTCACGGCGCGCCACAGCCTGTGTCCCGTCGAGGGCCGGGCCGCACCGTCGTGTTGATTAGTCGTTGCCATCCCGGCTCACATTAGGGCCGCACCTTTGCTGCGACAAGTGGACGAACCCCGCCGGCCGGGCCGCCGGGCTCAGCCGGCGACGCTGCAGGCCTGCCGCACGGCGGCCGAGAGCCGGTGGGCCCGGCCGTTGGTGCGTCCTTCCTCGCTGCGCCGGGGAACGTACCCGAAACCGATCCCGTAGCCCGGGTCCGCGAAGCCGAGGGCGGCGCTGGCACCCTCGTGCCCGAACGCCAGGTGGCTGCCGAAATCACGGCCCGGCTGCGGCTTCATGAAGACCACGGCGAATGCATTCTCCTGTCCCGAGGAACGGTCCAGCCCCCACGCCTGTTCCTCGGCCATCAGGCTCAGGGTCCGGTCCGTCAGGAACGGGTCACCGCCGTCGACGCCGGTGCTGGCTGCGGCGTAGAGCCGGGCCAGTCCCTCCGCCGAGCCGACCCCGCCGGCGCTGCTCATCCCGCCGGCGCGGATGACGCGGTGGTTGGGCAGTTCCATGATGCTGCTGACGGGAGCGTTGCTGTTCAGGCCCGCCTGGCTGAGCGGGTCCAGCCAGGCCTCGGCGGGGTCCGTGCCGTAGAGCACTTCACGGTAGCGCGGCTCCTCGTCCGCCGGCAGGCCGAGGAAGAAGTCGATGCCGAGCGGGCGCCGCAGCCGTTCGGTGTATAGCTCCTGGAGCGTGGACCCGGCGATCCGGCGGCAGAGCTCCTCCATCAGGATGCCGATCGTCAGCGCGTGGTAACCGAAGCTGTGCCCCGGGCGCCAGAGCGGGGCGGCGCCGGCCAGGCGGCGGGCCGCTTCCGGGGTCGGGAACTCCGCGAGCGCAAACCCGCCGGCGATGCCCGGCAGCCCTGCCTGGTGGGAGAGTGCCTGGCGGACGGTGAGCCGGTCCTTGCCGTGCGCGCCGAATTCGGGCCAATAGGAGGCAACGGTGGCGTCCAGGTCCAGCAGGCCGTCCTGCACCAGCAGGGCGATGACGAAGGCCGCGGCACCCTTCGAGCAGGAGTAGGTGCCGGTGATGTCGCCCGGGCCCAGTCCGGGGCCGCCGCTCAGATCCAGCACCTTGGTGCCGCCGCGGTAAACCGCCAGCTGCGCGCTGTAGTCCGGGTCCGCGGCCAGGAAGCTGTCGAACAGCCCGCGGACGGCCGCGAACCCGGGGTCGCAGGTACCGACCGAAACCGCCGGCGCCGCGGGCGGCCGGGGTTCCGGCCGGGGGGATCGTTCCATGCACCCCACCCTAGCGCCGCCGTGGCCGTCCCCGGTGCAGGACAGCGGAGGGCTCAGCCGGCCCCGTGACCGTCGGCGACCTCTTCGCCGGCCCGGACCGGCCCGGGCGGTGTGCCGTTGCCGAAGGGACGGCCGCCGAGGGCCTCCCGCCCGTGCTCCGTCAGCCAGTTGCCCAGGTCCGGCCCCTTGGGGACGATCCCGGTCGGGTTGATGTCCTCGTGGACGATGTAATAGTGCTGCTTGATCTGCACGAAGTCGGTGGTGTCACCGAACCCGGGGGTCTGGAACAGGTCCCGCGCGTAGCCCCAGAGCGCCGGCATTTCGCTGAGCTTTTGGCGGTTGCATTTGAAGTGCCCGTGGTAGACGGCGTCGAAGCGCGCCAGCGTGGTGAACAGCCGGACGTCCGCCTCGGTAATGGTGTCGCCCACCAGGTAGCGCCGTCCGGTGAGCCGGTCCTCCAGCCAGTCCATGGCCGTCCAGAGCCGGTCGTAGGCGGCGTCGTAGGCCTTCTGGGACCCGGCGAAGCCGCAGCGGTACACGCCGTTGTTGACCTCCGTGAAGACCCGCTTGTTGACGGCGGCGATTTCCTCCCGCAGCCCTACCGGGTAGAGGTCCGGGGCGCCGTCGCGATGGAACGCGGTCCATTCGGTCGAGAAATCCAGGGTGATCTGCGGAAAATTGTTGGTGACCACCGCGCCGCTGGGCACATCCACGATGGCCGGGACCGTGATGCCGCGGGGATAGTCCGGGAAGCGGCGGAAGTAGGCCTCCTGGATCCGCTCGATGCCCAGAACCGGGTCCTTCCCGCCGGGATCCAGGTCGAAGGTCCAGGAGCGGGCATCGTGGGTGGGCCCGGGCTGGCCGAGCGAGATGACGTCTTCGAGCCCCAGGAGCCGGCGCACGATCACCGTCCGGTTCGCCCACGGACACGCGCGGGCCGCGACGAGCCGGTAGCGGCCCGGTTCAACGGGCCAGCCGGGCTCACCGTTGGCACCGGGGGCGCCGTCGCGGGTGATCCGGTCCTCGATGTAGTGGGTGTCCCGGTTGAACTCCGCACCGCCGGTGACATAGGCCCCCCGGGTACTGAATTCCTTGTCTGTGGTTGTCTCACTCATACCCCCAGCCTAAGCGCACCGCGGCACCGGCGGCCCCCGGGTGCCGTCGCCGGCCGGGCTAACCCGACAGGCCGGCCAGGACGGGTGCCATCGGCTGCCACGCGGCCCACCAGGCCGCAGCGACCACCACTGTGAACAGCCCGATCCAGACAAACGCCGGCAGCGGCGTGAGCCGGGACAGCAGATAGGCGTCCGAGGTCGACAGCCGGCTCCGATGCCGCGAATGCACTGTCGCCAGCTTGCCCAGGTCCCGGGCCGCGGCGACCAGCAGCGCAAGCCCCAGCCCGATCATGACGTGGCCGATGAACTCCGGCGGAACGAAGAGGACCAGCAGGGCCGCCGCCAGAACCGCAGCCGCCGTGATCAGCACGCCGATCCCGTTGCGCAGAAAGAGGAACGACACCAGCAGCAGGAGCGTCCCCACCGACATCGCCGCCGGACCCCAGCCGTTGAAGCCGCACCAGACCATCGCGGCGCCGACGACGGCGGGCACCGGGTAGCCCCAGAACGTCGACCAGACAGTCGCCAGCGGCCGCCGGCTGTAGCTGGTGGTGGTCCCGGAATGATCCAGGGACAGGCGGATGCCGCCAAGTCGCTGGCCCGTCATCAGCGCCGCGAAGGCATGGCCCAGTTCATGGGTCACAGTGGCCAGCAGGCCAAAGATTCGCCAGCTTGCCCGCGGCAGGGCCAGCACGATCGCGACTGCCGCTACCAGCAGCAGCTCGGTGCCGGTCACCGCCGGCGCCGGGACCTGGCTGAACCCGGCGAGGATGCGTTCCCACCACGTGCCGGCCATGTCAGTTGCCGTGAAGGCTGTTGTTTCCCTGCCCATCGGGACGCTCAGGCCTTCCCGGCGGAATGTTGGATGCAGTAGGGCGTCCATGGTCTTGCCTCGAGCCGGCCCTCGGCAATTGGACCCCCGCACACGGCGCAGATCCCGTAACTTCCGGCGGCTATCCGGGCCAGGGCTGCTTCGACCTGCGCCAGTGACGCCCTGCTTTGGGCCAGCAGGGCTGAGGCCTGTGAGAGCTCGAATGCGATCGTCGAACCCTCCGGGTCGTGTTCGTCGTCGACGTTGGAGTCCTGCCGGGCTGCGTTCACCGCGCTGATGTCCCGGCGCAGGGCGGGCAGCAGGGCGAGCTTCCGCTCGCGCTCCTGGGTCAGGAGGATCCGGAACCGTTCGACGTCGACCATAGGCATTAAGGCTAACGCGTCCGGCGGTGCAGCACCGCAACTGCGGCGGCCGGAGCGGTGCCGGAATCCGGGCGCCGGGCCTGTCCTTACGGGGCCGGCCGGCCGTACAGTGGGAGCAGAATTCCAGCCAGCCGGGGAGATGCCATGAATATGCGGGTTCCTAAAAGACGCAGCGGAAGAAGCCCGGGCGCTCGGGGCCGTGCAGTCCCACCACACGGGAATGTTGAGGCGCCTGGAGGCGCTGGTGGCAGCGTTCACCGGTGCTGTGAAGGCTCATGACACCGGGGCAGAGCACGATGCGCACGCGGTGCTGGCCGTATGGTGCGAGGCCGAACTGGTTGCGCATGCGCTCGCAGCGGAGGGCGCGGTGCACAGCGGACCAGGGAACGGCGGGGAGGGCCGGCCGCTCGTGGCCGGGATGCTCGCCGGACATGAGGCCATCGTCTGGCTTGTGGAGCGGTCGCGCGGCTCCGCAGGCGTGGACGCTGTGGTCGCCCGCTGATGCCGCATGAATGACGCCACCGACCCCGTCGGCGCCGGTCCGGAAGCGGCAGACGACGCCGACGCACTGTTACGCCGGCTGGCGGCGGCCCACGGGGTGGGGACCTCGTATTGGGGCTGGGACGGGGTGGAACGGTTTGTCGGCGCAGAAACCCTGCGCCGGGTCCTCACGGCCCTGGGAATCCCAGCCGGCAGCGCCGCGCAGCTGCGGGACGCACTGGAGGACGCGGAAAGAGCGCCGTGGCGCCGGCTCCTGCCGCCCATCGTGGTAGCCCGGGAGGGTGCGCCGGCGTCGTTCCCTGTCCATGTGCCGCACGGCAGCGGCGTCAGCGTGTGGATCGTCGCTGAGGACGGAACCCGGTACGAGGCCCGGCAGCTGGAGAACTGGGAGGCACCCGTCGACGTCGACGGCGTCCTGACCGGGCAGGCAAGCTTCGCTGTCCCCGGGGAGCTGGGTATCGGCTGGCACGTCATCCACACGGATACGGAAGGCCGGGCCGCCGAGTGCCCGCTGGTGGTGACGCCTGTGCAGTTGGACACCACCGCCGCCCTGGCGGGACGCCGCAGCTGGGGACTGACAGCCCAGCTCTATTCGGTGCGGTCCGGGCGGTCCTGGGGGATCGGCGACTTCGCGGACCTGGCCGACCTGGCCGCCGTGGCCGGAGCCGAGGGCGCCGGATTCGTGCTGGTGAACCCGCTGCACGCCGCCGAGCCGCGCCCGCCGGTGGAGGATTCACCCTACCTGCCGGCCACGCGGCGGTTCTTCAACCCGCTCTACATCCGGGTTGAGGAGATCCCGGAATACGCCTACCTGGATCCGGGTCAGCTGGCCGAGACCTCAACCCTGGCAACCCGCCTGAGGGCCGCGAACGCGGAAGCGGCACTGTTGGACCGCAACTCCAGCTACGCGGCAAAATTGGCGGCGCTCGAGCTCGTGTTCCGGGTCCGCCGGGGCCCCGCGCGCTCTCGCCGGTTCAGCGACTTCTGCCGGGAAGAGGGCCGCGGTCTCGACGACTTCGCCTTATGGTGCGCCCTGGCGGAGACGCTGGACCCGGCAGCTCCCGAGTGGGCCGCAGACGCCGCCACTCCGGACACAGGCTACTGCGCTGAACGCCGGACGGCGCTCGCGGACCGGATCGAGTTCCACCGCTGGCTGCAGTGGATCTGCGACCAGCAGCTGGAGTCTGCCCAGGACGCCGCGCGCCGGGCCGGGATGGACATCGGCGTCGTGCACGACCTCGCGGTCGGGGTGAAGCTTGGCGGCGCGGACGCCTGGACCCTGTCCGGTGTCCTCGCGCAGGGCGTGACGGTCGGCGCACCGCCGGACATGTTCAACCAGCAGGGCCAGAACTGGACCCAGCCGCCCTGGCACCCGGGGCGGCTGGCGGAGTCCGGCTATGCCGCCTACCGGGACATGCTGCGGACCGTGCTGCGGCATGCCGGGGGGATCCGGGTGGACCACGTGCTGGGCCTGTTCCGCCTCTGGTGGATCCCCGAGGGCGCCGGGCCGGACGAGGGCACCTACGTCTACTACGACCACGAGGCACTGATTGGAATCCTCGCCCTGGAGGCCCAGCGCGCCGGAGCGGTGGTGATAGGCGAGGACCTCGGCGTTTTCGAACCCTGGGTCCGGGACTACCTGGCCGAGCGGGGCATTTTCGGAACCTCGATCCTGTGGTTTGAGCATGACGACAATGGGCCGCTGGCGCCGGAACGCTACCGGCAGGCGTGCCTCACCAGCGTCAATACCCACGACCTGCCGCCCACCGCGGGCTACCTGGCCGGCGCCCACGTCACGCTCCGGGAGTCCCTGGGACTGCTGCGGCGCCCGGTCGCGGAGGAGCGTGCCGCGGACGCCGCGGAGCAGGAAGCCGTGCTGGCCCTCGTCCGGGAGCGCGGACTGCTGCCGGCGGCGGCGGAAACAGAGGCGGCGGGGGAACAGGCCACGGTTGAAGCGCTGTACGCGTTCACCGCCCAGACGCCCTCGTCCCTGCTTGGCGTCGCGTTGGTGGATGCGGTGGGGGAGACCCGTACACAGAACCAGCCGGGCACCAGCACCGAGTACCCAAACTGGCGGATCCCGCTCGCCGGCCCGGACGGCGTCGTGCTTATCGAGGATCTGCCCGGTGATGCCAGGTTCCGGTCCCTTCTCGGAACGGTCCGGCGCGCCCTGAACCCTTTTCATCCGGCGGATGATGGGGGGTCCCCACCGGCCAGTGGATGAACAAGTCTCCACGCCCGCCGCTAGGCCAAAGTCATCAGAAGAGCGGATTGCAACGAACCGGACAGGTAGTGGATCCCGGAGGTTGAGTACCGTTGACTCCCGCCAACACGAGCGGGGTAAGTAATTCGAGTACTCGTTACTCGTGTAGCTGCGCTGAGTCGTTCGTAGGTTGGGGTCACTGGGTCTCCAACTGAATACGAAGGTCTCGCATCATGTTCACTTCAAATGCCGTTGTCTCGATGTCTGCCGACAACTCCAATAATCGTAGTTCCGATGTCACGACTGGGGCCAAAGTGATTTCCCGGCCCACGTGGTGCCGGCAAGGCGTGGTCGAGGAAATTCTGGGTTCCCTCACCGGCCAAGGCTCACCCGGCCGCTCCTGCGGCGCGGTGCTGGTTGGGGCGCCCGGCGTGGGCAAAACATTCCTTGCCCGCACCACGCTGGAGCGGCTGGACGAAAGTTACCTGGTGGTAGAGCTAGATGGCGGCTCCATTGCGGCGGCGGGGCCTTACGGCGTCTTGCGAGCCCTGCTCGGCGACCTCGTAGGAGGATGCGCCGAACATCCGCTCAAGGTGGTGGCAGGGCTTGACCAGTTGTTGCGGGATCGGGCAAAGGGACGCAACATCGTCCTGTTTGTGGACAATATCGAGGGTCTGGACGAGCTCGCCGCGCTTGTGGTCAACCGGTTGACGGTCCACGGAACGGTTCGCTTGCTGGCCACGGCAGAGGATTTGCTGTCTGCCCCGGGCGATCTGGTCTCGCTCTGGAAGGACAGCCTGATCGGACGCACCGACGTCGGGGCCTACAGCCTGGCCGAGGCCGGCCAGTGGTTGCGCAGCTTCTGCGCGGCCGAGGTATCGACGGCGGCAGCGGCCGCCTTCTGGAGTGCCAGCCGCGGAAATCCGAGGGTACTCGAACTGATCCTGCGCGATCAGATTGACGCCGGCACCTTCGTAGAGGAGGACGGCGTCTGGGTGCTGACCAACGGCACATTCGTGTACGGGACAAACTCCGTCGAGGCCGTCAGAGCCTGGGGCAACCCGCAGTCCGAGGCGGAGCGACGGGTCCTGGATCTGCTGGCGCTAAGCGGCGGAATGCCCATAAATAGGCTCCTGCGCCTGTGCAGTGCCGAAGCCCTCGACTCCCTCACCGCGAGGGGCTGCCTCGACGTGGCAAGTGACCGGCGGCACGTTGTCCGGCTTTCGAACCCGTTGGCGGAGCGCGCAATCCGCCGGCGTGTCGACAACGGCCGGAGCAGGGAACTGTACCGGCTCACGGAGCAGACCCAACGGGCAGCTGACAGGTCGGACGCGGAAACCCTGGAGATGGCCCGGTGGGCCCTCGACTGTGGGGAGGTTTTGTCCGCCCAGGAGGCCAGGAACGCTGCCAACCTGGCCAATCTCGCCGGGCGGCCGCAGCAGGCCCTGAGATTCGTGGAACGCCTGGCCCCGCAGGAACGTGGAACCGCTTTGCCCCTTCAAGCCCGGGCATACGCGGCCTTAGGGGAAACCGAAAAGGCGGAACAGCTCCTATCCCTGGAGGCCCTCGACTCCCCGGACCTTTCGCTAAGCTGCTGGGTTGAGGCGATGCTGTTGCGCAGCTCCGTCCTCGCGTCCAGTCCAGGCCGCGGACCGGAAGCCCGGGCCGCTTTGGACCGGGTGGCGGTCCGGCTGAACGGACCTGTTGCCGCCTATGGCCACGACGCAGCCGGGATCGCCGCGATGCGGGAGGATCTGGCCCTAGCCACAGCGGAACTGGACATCGGCGGAGGCAGGTACCGGCAGGCGATAGATGCGATGGGCCGGCTTCATCCTGCATGCGCGACCAGGGAGAAGACCGTGCATGCCGCGACGCTGTTATGGCAGGCCTGGACGATCGGGGGACGTTATACGGACGCCCGCGCGCTGGTGCGGGACATGCGGATGCGCTACACCGCGGAGGAACTGGCGGCAGTCAACGCCCGGCCCATGGAGCAGGCACTGTTAGGCGTCTTCCTCGGGACGGCCTCAGACCCCGGACTTCGCGCTGGACCCGATGCAGGGCGGTTCGGCGGCGTCTCCGTCGTCGCCGTTACATTGAACGAACTCGCCCAGGGGGCCCTTGACGCGTACCGCGGCCGGGCAGAGCGAGCGCTGGAGCGGCTGTTGCCGGCGCACAGCCAGCTGGGGCAGTTGGGTACGGCGGGGGCGCAGGCTCTGTCCGGTGCCGCAATCGCCTACTGCTACGCCTTGCGGCGGGAAAACGACAAGGCCCTGCAGTATCTGCGATCCGTGGAACTGGACGGCCGTTGCCCGTCGCAGCTTTCGTTGAGCGTACGTTCCTTCTTTCAGGTGCTCGCCTCTGCCGAGCTGGCGTCCCAAGAAAAAGCCGGCGTGCGCCTGCTGGGACTTGCCGAGGAGGAACGCCGACGTGGTGCGAAACTCGCTGAATTGGTCTTCCTTTGCGCTGCTGTGCGCCAGGGCTGTCGGGGCGCCGCCCCGCGACTGGTCGCAGCGTCGGCCGCCGTCCAGGGGCAGTTCGCGGACGTCAGTCACCTGTTCGGAACGGGCATTCTGGAACAGAACAGCGCCTTTCTGTTGGAGGCCGCCGAAGCCGCCGCCGGCATGGGTGACGACCTGTTCGCCCGGGATGCCGCCCGGGAGGCCCAGAAGGTTGCCGACGCGGCGGGGGACCGGGCCGCGGTCCGGGCGGCCAGGCACCTGATCAGCAGCAGTGTCCAGAAACTGGGCGTCTTGCCGACGGAGGAAGACGGCCCGACACTCACGGCGCGGGAACAAGAGGTGGCACGCCGGGCCGCCGCGGGTGAGAGCAACAAGGCCATCGCTGCGAAAATGTGCATCTCCGTGCGGACAGTGGAAGGGCACTTGTATCAGATTTACGGAAAGCTTCAGGTCACCAACCGTGCCGACCTGAAGATGACCTTTGCGTAGCGGGACGGCGGACATGCACAGCGACGACATTCCCCTGGTGGGCTGCTCAGAGCTGGTAGCTTCCATCGGGACCGCCTTGCAGCATCCTGACCGGCTGGGAGTCCTGCTGGCGGGGGACGCCGGGCTAGGAAAGAGCACGCTGGCCCGGGCGGTGCTGAGGCACCTCGGCCCGACTGTCACGCCGTACTGGATCTTTCCCGCAGCGGCAATGGCCGAGCTCCCTTTCGGGGCGCTGGCCCCCTATCTGGACTCGTTCCCCCTCCCGGAGTCCGAATCGTGGTTATCGGTGCTCCACCGCATGGAGAGGGTACTAGGCCGGCGGCTCGACGCCGGCGAACCCCAGGCACTCGTGATCGTGGAAGACGCCTGGAACCTCGATACAGACAGCTCCAAGGTCCTCGCGCAGCTGGCCGTGTCGGGCCTGCTAAAGCTGTTGGTGCTCTCCAGGCCCAGGTCGGGACCTTCAGCAGCTTTTCATTCCCTGTGGGACGAGGGGATGCTGCGGCGCTTTGACCTGTCCCCGTTCACCGACGCGCAGGCACGCGAGCTCTGCAGCCAGGTGCTGGGCGGTGAGGTGATCAACAGCACCAGTACCGCGTTAAATTCGATTGCAGGCGGAAACCCCTTGCTCCTGCAGGCGCTGATCCGTCAGGCCCGGCACTCCGGTGACCTGGTGCTGCGTAACCACGTTTGGAGGCTGAAGGACTTTCATCTGCAGGTCGATCAGCAGTTGCGGGACCTGGTCCGGGAACAACTCGCCTGCAGGTCTGCGGCCGAGACGGAAATCCTTGAGACCGTCGCGCTCGCAGAGCCCCTGCCCCTGGCATGGCTGCACCGCGTTGCCAGTGAGCCGGACGTGGACTCCTTGGAACAGGACCGGCTCATCACCATCGCCCGGGGCCCGCATAGGTTGGTGCGGACGGCTTCCCCGTTGCTGGGCAGCGTACTGCGCGTCCTTGTTTCTCCGGCCCGCAGCACGACGATCCGCTCCCGTTTCCTCGATGTTGTGGACGCCACAATTCCGGAGGAGACCCAGATGAGGCTGGTCTGCTGGTCGTTGGACTGCGGAGCGGCGGTCCCGGACGAGCAGCTGTTGGGTGCGGCCGCCAGCGCCAACCGGCACTTCGAGCCGATGGTGGCGCTGCAAACGGCGGGAGCCATCGACGGCGAAGTGTTCCGGGCGGCAGCGAACTTCCACATGGCCGACGCCCATTTTCACCTTGGTGATCTTCCCCGCGCGGCGGCGCTGCTGCAGGACTGCGTCAACGCCGCCGCGGACCACGCGACGGCGGGGGCAGCTTCCATCCTCGCCGCCCGCGTGCATCTGGGGCTGGGAGGGCAGGCCCGGGGACTGCGGAAGATCGCCGCCTCCTGGCGCGCGTCGGAGCGGCGTCTGGACGCACGAAGCGGGGCCCCAGGGCCGGCAGACCCGGTCGGCAGCCGGCTGCTGATCCTGCATGCACTCCATTTGGAGGGACGCTACGCCGAGATCGAGGATGAGCTTGGCGCCCTGGTGGCCGACACCGCCGCAGACCCCGCAACCCGCACCAGGATCCTCTACCTCTGGACGGAATTGCTGGCCGCCACCGGACGGCCGGACAGTGCCTCGCGGGCGAGCGGCGAACTCCTGCAGCTGCTGGGAGGAAGTTCAGCGCCGCAGTTCCGAGCCTATGAACTGGCCCGCTTCAAGCATTCCCTGGCACTGGTTCGGCTGGGGCGATGGAACTTGGTCGCCCTCCCCCTTGCGGAGGCGCCCTGGCACGGATTTCGCGGCGGGCTGCACTTCAGCGGCGGACAGTCTTTGGTGGAAGGGCTGGCGGCGTTGAGGCAGGGTGACATGGTGACCGCCCTGGGCAGGCTTTCGGTTACCGTCGAGGCCTTCCATGAATCCGACTTCGACCACCTCCTGCCGTACGCCCTGGGCCTGGCGGCCTATGCGGCTTCCCTGCTTGGACGAAACGACGTGGTGGACCGGTACTGCGAGGCTTTCAGCCGCGTCCCCTATCAAGGATCCGCGCACTTCCAGCTGATGGGGCAGGCCCACATTGCGGCAGCACGGGCGGGTCTGCATGGGGCAGCGAACGGCGTCCGGAAGCTGGCAGCGCTGGCTGATCGGGCCCAAGGCAAGGGACTGCTCGCGGCGGAGCGGGATGCCCGTGAACTGGCGCTGCGGCTGGGCGACAGCGCCCAATTGCCGCGGCTGGTGGAACTGACCGATCACGGCGAGGGCCCGGAGGCGGAGTGCCTCAATGCCTACGCGCGAGGCGTTCTCCAGCGTGACGCTGAGCAGCTGATCGCGGCCGGCGAAAAGGCTCAGGAACTCCGGTACTACCTGCTCGCGGCGGAGTGCCTCGGCAAGGCCGTCTCGTTCCTGAACGGCAGCGGGGACCGCAAGCGTGTTCGCGCCGTGGCACACCTGCTCCAACTCAGGCGAAGCGAATTGGCGGGGATCAGCACGCTGCCCCTGTTCGGCGCCGGTGACGCGACCTCCCTGACGCCCCGGGAGCGAGAAATTATCACCATGGTGATCGGCGGCAACAGCAACCGTGACATCGCCGAGCTCTCGTCTCTGTCCGTGCGCACTGTTGAGGGCCACGTCTACCGCATCTTCAGCAAGCTCGGCATCAACCGCCGCGAAGAACTCACGAGTCGTGGCCTGATGGCTGTGCGGGGCGGCGCGCTCAGCCCCGGCTGAGGACGGAGGCGAAACAGTATCGATGCCACGGGGCTGCTGGCCCGACACCATGCCCGGGCCAACAGGCATTTTCCGGCGTCCGCCAGATATCCACACTCAACGGCCTCGCGTCGAGGTCACCGGCTGAACTCGACTAGTTGCCTGGCCCCGAGACCCATCGCAGCCAAAATCGAATCGACCGCGTCATCCACCGGGATGGTGCCGGTATCAAGCACCAGGTCGGCGTCGAGCGGCACTTCATAGGGGGAGTCGATCCCGGTGAAGTCCTGGACAGCGCCGGCCCGGGCCCGCGCGTACAATCCCTTTCGGTCCCGCGCCTCGCACACCTCCAGCGACGTGGCCACATGCACCAGCACAAACGAACCCACAGCCTCGGCCATCGCCCGGACCTCCTGGCGGGTTGCCTCGAACGGCGCGATCGGAGCACAAACGGCAACTCCGCCGGACTTGGAGACCAGAGCGGCGACCCACCCGAGGCGGCGGACGTTTAGCTCCCGGTCCTGCCTGCTGAAACCAAGCTCAGACGACAGGAGCCTGCGTACGTCGTCGCCGTCGAGCAGTGTGACGGGGCGGGAGTCCACCCGTTGCAGCCGCTCCAGCAGCGCGCGGGCGATTGTCGATTTCCCGGAGCCGGACAGGCCCGTCAGGAGGACCACAGCACCCGCCGCCGGAATGCCGCCGGCCAGCGGTTCGGGACCGGCAGCGGCGCGCCCACTCGGCAGGGCACCGGCGGGGGCCCCCGCCCCGGTGGTGTAGTTGAGCAGGATGGAGGCGCCGAGCCGGAGCAGCACGTAGTTGCGCAGGGTGCTGTCCTGGGCGGCAGACGCACCCTCGAACGTGGGCAGGACCAGCAGCCCGGTCCGGGCTCCGGCCAGCTGCTCCGCGCAGCGTTCAAGGACGGAAACCAGCTCCAGGACCGTATAGTTTCCGTGCTCCTGGCTACTGGCAACCGCCACGAGGCACAGCTGGGCATGATGGCGGATAGCCATACCCATCGCTTCGGCAAGCTGGGCAGGCTCCGGCGCCTGGTCAAACGCTGCCACCAGGCACGGTCCCGGGTCCCGTCCCTGCGTGTCCTGTCCCGGCCCGGTGAGGGGACGTGTCAGACGCAGCCGGCGCACAGGCGGGTGCTCGGCCGGCTGAAGGGCTTCGACCCGGCCGGCAAGGTGCACGGCGCCGTCCGCCGAGGCCTGGCCGGCGGAAACGGCCAATCTGGCCAGCGGTGTGCCATCCGGATCCGTAATCACCAGGGCCCCGCACTCTACCGCCTGGTGGCCGACGGCGGCAGGCACCGAGAACGTAAACGGCCAGGGCCACTCCGGTGGAACGCTGGAGGGCAGGGCGTAGCCGTCAGCGGGGCCGTATAGCCCGCCCAGGAGCAGTTCCAGCTCGTCAAGCCGGGCGCCGGTCAGAACGTGGGAGGGTTCTGACCCGAAGAGCAAGTTCACAGAGTCCCCCTGATTCCGGTTGTTGAGTCCAACAGGGCGGCTGCTTCGCGCCGCTGCCGGCTCTCCACGCTGGCCAGCGCAGGGAAACCCTTCTGACGGCGCAGATGCATCCACGCCAGTGGTGCCACCAACAAGGCGGCCACTAGAATTCCTGCGGTCACCGGGTCCGGAATGGAGAGCATCTTCAGCGCTGAGGCGAGCAGCACAAAAGCCAACGCCCGGCGGACGAAACCGCCCGAGAGACGGGAGGACAACATGGCCCCCAGATAGACGCCGGGGATGCTTCCGAGCACCAAGGGCAGGGTCAGGCCGAGGTTCAGGTCGCCGAAGAGAGTATGCCCCGCGGCCGCCGCGAAGACCAAGGGAACGGCCTGCAGAAGGTCGGTTCCGACCAGCTGATTGGCCTTGAGCCCCGGGTAGATCAGCATAAGCCCGATGATGATCAAGGACCCGCTTCCGACGGAGGTCATGCCCACCACGATGCCGCCCACAATGCCCAGAAGGACAGTGGGCAAGGCGCGGACCGCCACTTGCGGCCGCTCTGTGGGCAGCTCCGCGCCACGCCCGTCCGCGCTGCGTGCGCGCTCGGCAAGCCGGGCGTAGGCCCGCACCACCAGCAGGACGGCGCTCAAGAGCAGAGCGAAGCCCAGCGCCAGTCTGACGCTCTGCTGGACGTCCTCACCGGGGCCGAGCCATTTGAGGATCAGCACGCCGCAGAAGGCTGAGGGCACGGAACCCGCCGCCAGCCACTTGACCACGTCCAGGTTCACCGTGCGGCGCCGCAGGTGTACCAGAGAGCCGACCGGCTTCATGACGGCGCTGGCCACGAGGTCGCTGGAGACAGCGGCGAGCGGGGGGACGCCAAAGAACAGCACCAATGCCGGAGTCATCAGGGCGCCGCCGCCCATACCTGTCAGTCCGACGACGACGGCAACACCGAAGGCTGTCAAGGCCAAGGTCAGGTCCATAGCGCAGATCCTGCCACCAGGGCCGCGACGGACCAACAAGTAGTTCCCCCGCGCCCATAAGTAGTCGGCGCGGCCTGACGGGCAGCGGAACGAGGTGAGTCACCGCGTGATGTGGCCCGACGTGCCCCGCTGTGACCGAAGAGGGACAACGGGCGGGGCGGGACGCCGCCTCGGCGTGCACCGCGTCAGCCGGTGGTGGTGGTTGCGGTGAGGTCGAAGCTGATGTCTCTGGTGGCGTGGTAGTTCAGGTGGGTTTCGGCGGCGATGGTGTTGGTTCCGTTGACCAGCAGGGAGGGCGGGACGTTGAAAGTGACCGGGGCGGCGTTGGCGCTGGAGGTGGGGAGTGCTGAGGTGGCGTAGGTGTTGATGGTGACGGTACCGGCGGGGATGCGGCTGCGGCCGACTTCGGTGCCGTTGACGTAGATGACGACGCCGTCGTCGGCGATGGTGGTGAGTTTGAGTGCGGTGACGGCGGAGGCGTTGGGGATGGAGAAGCTGCGCAGGAAGTAGGCGGCCAGGGGGCGGGCGCTGGTGCTGGCTGAGGGGTTGAGGTTGGTTCCCAGCGGGGTTGAGCCGTAGCCCAGGGTGCCCGGTCCGGTGCCCCAGGCGGAGGAGTTGTAGCCGGGGTTCTTCCAGGCCGGGTCCGGCCCGGCGGTGCTGTACCGGAATTTCCAGGCAGATTTGGCGGGCACGACGACGGCGGTGACGGAGCCGGAAGAGGTGGCGACGGTGACCGGGGTGGTTTTGGTGCCGGCTGACCCCTGGGTGTCGGTGACGGTCAGGGTCACGTTGTAGGTGCCCGCGGCGGCGTAGCTGTGCGAGGGCGATACTCCGGTGCCCGTGCTGCCGTCTCCGAAGCTCCATCCGTAGCCGGTGATGCCGGCGTCGTCGGTGGAGGCACTGGCGTCGAAGGCGGCGGTCAGGCCGGAGGCCGAGGCGGTGAAAGACGCCACCGGCGCGGCATTCACCGTGGCGCCGGTGGTGGTGGTGGTGTGCGGTGAGGTCGAAGCTGATGTCTCTGGTGGCGTGGTAGTTCAGGTGGGTTTCGGCGGCGATGGTGTTGGTTCCGTTGACCAGCAGGGAGGGCGGGACGTTGAAAGTGACCGGGGCGGCGTTGGCGCTGGAGGTGGGGAGTGCTGAGGTGGCGTAGGTGTTGATGGTGACGGTACCGGCGGGGATGCGGCTGCGGCCGACTTCGGTGCCGTTGACGTAGATGACGACGCCGTCGTCGGCGATGGTGGTGAGTTTGAGTGCGGTGACGGCGGAGGCGTTGGGGATGGAGAAGCTGCGCAGGAAGTAGGCGGCCAGGGGGCGGGCGCTGGTGCTGGCTGAGGGGTTGAGGTTGGTTCCCAGCGGGGTTGAGCCGTAGCCCAGGGTGCCCGGTCCGGTGCCCCAGGCGGAGGAGTTGTAGCCGGGGTTCTTCCAGGCCGGGTCCGGCCCGGCGGTGCTGTACCGGAATTTCCAGGCAGATTTGGCGGGCACGACGACGGCGGTGACGGAGCCGGAAGAGGTGGCGACGGTGACCGGGGTGGTTTTGGTGCCGGCTGACCCCTGGGTGTCGGTGACGGTCAGGGTCACGTTGTAGGTGCCCGCGGCGGCGTAGCTGTGCGAGGGCGATACTCCGGTGCCCGTGCTGCCGTCTCCGAAGCTCCATCCGTAGCCGGTGATGCCGGCGTCGTCGGTGGAGGCACTGGCGTCGAAGGCGGCGGTCAGGCCGGAGGCCGAGGCGGTGAAAGACGCCACCGGCGCGGCATTCACCGTGAAGGGAACGCGCTGCACAGCAAGGACTGCCGGTGTGTCGACGACGGTCACCTTCAGCCATTCATCCAGCGTCGGTCCGCCCTCGACCGTGATTCTGGAAAAGTTCGGGACCGGGGTGGTCAGGCCGTAATAGGACAACCAGGTCGAGGAGGTCAGCGGGCGGTCGCTGGCAAAGCTGTGGGTGTCCCCGTTGAAGAGGAAGACCGGGAGTCCATACGCGAGGGATTCGGAAGCGAAGGCCTTCACCAGCGGTTCGTAGGCAGTGCGGCTGGGGGTCCCCTTGAACATATCGGCCTGGGTCGTGAAGACCACGGCACGGCTTGCGTTCGCGGTGGCACGTTCAAAGGCAGCGTGAATAAGGGCGATATCGGCCTCGGTTCGTGCGTTGACTTCGGCGGTCTGGGCACTCGTCGGCGCTGAATATCCGCTCCACGTAGCTAGATCGTTGGCCGAGCCCACGATGTGCACCGCGGCGAACGTGAGGCCCCCGCGGTCGTAGAGCACGTTTTCCGGATAGCCGGATTGCGCCGTGACGCTGGCCGCGTTTCGTCCGAGCGTGGTCCCGGGAGTCGGGAAGAAGACCCGGCGCACGGCGGCCAGGCGGTCCAACGGATTGGCGGCACCCACAGAGGCCCCCGAACAGTCGACCCACTCATTGTCGCCGGGCGTATAAACCAGCGGATCGGAAAAAGTGTCGAAGTCCGCCCTGATGGTCGCGTAGTACGAGTCAGAGCAATCCGGCGGGCCACCGATGTCGCCGAGATGCGTCACCAGCTGCACCTGGGAGTCAGCATTGATCTGCCCGATCCGCTGCGGAAAAACACTCAGCTGCGTGGAGCCGTAGGGGGTGTCCCCGATCACGGCGAAGCTGAAGGGGGTGGCGGCCACGACGGTTTCCGCGGCGGCTGCGGTGAAGGTCAAGGCTAGAGCGACGGCGGCCAGAGCCGAAATGAGCTTGAGCTTCACGATATCTCCTCGCATTAAAACCGCTAATCCTGGAGACCGTTCCTGCCGCGATCACTGTTCGGGGGCCACTGATCCGTCTGCCGGTAGCCACTCCAAACCGTCTCGGGTACCGAAAGGGTACAAGTGGGGCATCGGGTTGTCCAGCACAGCCCCAGATCGGCGGGGGCGATGCGGACCGACCGCGCTGCAGGACAGCGGATCGGCGGGTGGGACACGACCAAGTAGGTCCGGGACCTTCCGAGTGGTCCCTACCCGCCGGTAAAAAGACGACCCAGTAGTCCCGGCCCATTACGCGGTGGGGTGGCCGGAAAAGACGCGTACTCCGTACTCGCGTGCGCGGCCTGAGGCCCTCCTAGGTTTGATTCATCCAGTCAGCTAACAACTATGGGTACTAAGTAGGTCTCGAAAATGTGCTCTTCGAAAATCAGCTCCGTGGCGGGGTGTTCCACCTTGTCCCGGCAAGTAACGGCGCGTGCCGGGTGCTCCGTCGCCCGGACCCTCACGCCGCGGTCGGCGACAGCGGAGACTTCTGCGACCGAGGTTCATCACCGGCCGTGGTCGGCCCCCCGCGTCGTGCCCAGCTCCGGCCGGTCCAACTCATGAGCCCGCCGGAGGATTCCGCGGCCCTGGCCGTTGACCTGGGTTTCGATCGTCCCCCTCGCGCGGCGGCGCACAGCTACCCGGTCTTCCGTTCCCCGAAAGCCAACCGTGTGTGGACCCGCGCCGCCGACTCCGGCCAGGCGTGGGCAGGCCACTATCACCGTCTGCTGTGCGCGACCGACGCCGCGGTTCTCAGCCTCGTCGCGATTGCGGCTCAGAACTTCCGGTTCGGTGTCAACAGCCCCGAAGTCGAGGTGGGCCGGTCCGGATTCGATTACGGCTACCTCTCCGTGGGCATCGCGGTGGCGTGGATGACTGCGCTGGGCGTTTACCGCAGCCGTGAACCCCGAGTCGTTGGGATCGGCACCGACGAGTACAAGCGGGTGATCAGCGCCACCGTCACCCTGTTGGGTGTCATGGCCATCACATTTTTGGTTTTCAAAGTCGATGTAGCCCGCGGGTATTTCGCCCTGGCGGTTCCGCTCGGCGTCGGCGGCCTCATCGCCTCGCGCTGGAGCATGCGCCAATGGCTGACCCGGCAGCGCGCGTACGGCCACTATCTGTCCCGCGTGATCGTTCTGGGCGGCTACAAGGACGTCCGCTACGTTGTGAGCCAGATCCAGAAGAAATCCGGCGCCGTCTACGAAGTCGTCGGCGCAGCGCTGCCGGTCGGCGACGCCCGGATGAACGTGGTCGTCGGTTCGGCCGCCGTGCCCGTGGTTTCGGACACCGGGTCAGTGGTGGCGGCTGTCAAGGAGCTCAACGCGGACGCGGTCATCGTGGCCGGCCAGGTCAAGGGCGGCAGCAAATTTGTGCAGCAGCTTGGCTGGAAGCTCGAAGAGTCACGGACCGAGCTTGTCCTGGCCACCGGCCTGACCAACGTCGCCGGGCCACGAATCCGCTTCCGACCCGTCGAAGGCCTGCCGCTGATGCACGTGGAGTTGCCCCAATACACGGGGTCAAAGCACGTACTGAAGCGGATGCTCGATATCGTCCTTTCCGCCGGGGCGCTCCTGGTGCTGTCGCCGCTGTTCGTGGTACTGGCCATCCTGATCAAGCGGGACAGCGCGGGACCGGTGGTCTTCCGGCAGCAAAGGATCGGCCGCGCGGGCAAGAAGTTCATGATGTACAAATTCCGCTCCATGGTCCAGACCGCCGAGCAGGACCTCGCCGCTTTGATGGACCGCAACGAGGGCGCCGGCGTGCTGTTCAAACTGCAGAACGATCCGCGTGTCACCAAGGTGGGCCACTGGCTGCGGCGTTACTCCCTGGACGAGCTGCCCCAGTTTTGGAACGTCCTGCGCGGGGACATGTCCCTGGTGGGGCCGCGTCCGCCGCTGCAGCGGGAGGTGGAAACCTACAAGTCCCGGGTGCACCGCAGGCTTTACATCAAACCGGGCCTGACCGGCATGTGGCAGATCAACGGCCGGTCGCAGCTCAACTGGCAGGACAGTGTCCGCCTCGATTTGTATTACGTAGAGAACTGGTCGCTCGCCGGCGACATCATCATCCTGTGGCGCACAGCCAAGATGATGAAGAACCCGGTCGGCGCCTACTAACACGGGGGAATGATGTTATTACTCAAACGCAAAGGTGCCATCAGCGCCGAAATGTCGGATGCCGAGCTGGCCGCGACCTTGGCCGAAAGGGCCGGAGACATCCTCAGGACGCTGCAGGGGCAGGCCACTACCATGAGGCCCGGCCTGCTGGGCGCGGAGGGGGACAGGCGCTCCCAGGAATTCCTGAAGAAAATGCTGCTCCGCAGCAGGCCCAATGATCAAATCCTCTCCGAGGAGGCGCCGGACCAGCTCTCGCGCCTGCGGGCCGATCGGGTATGGATCATTGACCCATTGGACGGAACCCGCGAATTTTCCGAGGGCCGTCGCGACTGGGCAGTGCACGTCGCACTGTGGGAGAAAGGTGAGCTGACTGCCGGCGCGGTCGCGCTGCCCCGGCTGGACATGGTCCTGACCGGTGGGGACGCCGCCGAATCCGCCGCTCCGCATGCCGGTCTGAGAATGGCGGTGTCCCGGAGCAGGGCACCGGAAATCGCCGGTTCAGTGGCCGCCGAAATCAGCGCCACCCTGAATCCGATGGGCTCGGCAGGATTCAAAACTTGCGCCGTCGCCAGCGGCGAAGTCGACATCTACCTGCACGACGGCGGCCAGTACGAATGGGATTCCGCCGCCCCCGTCGTCGTCGCCCGCGCCGCCGGGCTGCATGTGAGCCGCCTCGACGGCTCGGCCCCGCGGTACAACCAAGAGAACCCCTACCTCCCGGACCTGCTGGTCTGCCGCCCGGAACTCAGCGGGAAGGTGCTGGCTGCGATCGGCAACGCCAGGCGGCAACGCCTCCAGACGAAAGGAAACGCCGGTGAGTGACGTGACCGAAAGCCCCAGACGCATTCTTTCCCAGCTCGAGGTGCTCGAGTCCGAGGCCATCTACATCCTCCGCGAAGTGGTGGCGGAGATCGAGCACCCGGCGTTGATGTTTTCGGGAGGGAAGGACTCGATCGTCATGCTGCATCTCGCGGGCAAAGCATTCGCTCCGGCGCGTGTCCCGTTTCCCGTGCTGCACATCGACACCGGCCACAACTTCCCGGAGGTGCTTGAACACCGCGACCGCACGGTCGCCAGGTACGGATTGAACCTGGTGGTCGGCTCCGTCCAGGACGCCATTGACCGGGGAGTGGTCCGGGAGGAGCCGAACGGCTCCCGGAACCGGATACAGACCCCGGTCCTGCTGGAAACGGCGGAGAAGAACGGCTTCACCGCCTTGCTGGGCGGTGCCCGCCGGGATGAGGAAAAGGCCCGGGCCAAGGAGCGTATCTTTTCCTTCCGGGACGAGTTCGGCCAATGGGACCCCAAGAAGCAGCGTCCCGAGTTGTGGAACCTGTTCAATGCCAAGGTCCACCTGGGTGAGAGCATCCGGGTGTTTCCGCTGTCCAACTGGACCGAGCTTGATATTTGGGAGTACATCGCTGCCGAGGGCATCGACGTACCCTCCATCTACTACGCCCACCAGCGCGAGGTCTTTGAACGCAACGGCATGCTGTTTGCAGCCAACGAGCTATGCCGGCCGGCGGCCCACGAAAAAACGTTTATGGAATCGGTCCGGTACCGCACGGTGGGGGATGCCACCCTGACCGCCGCCGTCCGCTCCCATGCCGACACCGTGGAACTGGTCCTCGAAGAAGTCGCTGCCTCCCGGATTACCGAGCGCGGGGCAACGCGTGGCGATGACCGGGTCAGCGAAGCGGCGATGGAAGACCGAAAGAAAGAAGGCTACTTCTGATGGACCTCTTGCGATTTGCCACTGCCGGATCGGTCGACGACGGCAAGAGCACCTTGATCGGGCGCCTGTTGTACGACTCCAAGTCCATCTTCAGCGACCAGCTGGAAGGAGTTGAGCGGACCAGCCGCGAAATGGGCACAGAATACACAGAGCTGTCGTTGCTGACAGATGGGTTGCGGGCCGAACGGGAACAGGGCATAACCATCGACGTCGCGTATCGGTATTTCGCGACCCCATCGAGGAAATTCATCATTGCGGACACCCCCGGCCACATCCAGTACACAAGGAACATGGTGACCGGGGCCTCCACAGCGGACTTGGCGATTGTGCTGGTCGACGCCAGGAAGGGTCTCGTTGAGCAGAGCCGCCGCCATGCCTTTCTGGTTTCCCTGCTCCAGGTTCCCCACCTTGTGCTGGCCGTCAACAAGATGGACCTTGTCGATTACTCGCGCCAGGTCTATGAGGACATCCGGGCGGAATTCACGGAGTTTGCGGCAAAGCTGCAGATTGCCGACCTGACGGTCATCCCCGTTTCCGCCCTGCACGGGGACAACGTGGTGGACCGCTCGCAGAATATGCCGTGGTACGAGGGCGGTTCGCTGCTCAACCATCTGGAGAACGTTTACATCGCCAGCGACAGGAACCTGGTGGACGGACGGTTCCCTGTGCAGTACGTGATCCGGCCGCACACCAGCGAGCACCACGACTACCGCGGCTATGCGGGCAAGATCGCCGGCGGAGTCATGCGAACCGGGGACGACGTGATTGTGTTGCCCAGCGGGTTGCCGAGCCGCATCGCCTCCATCGAAACCGCCGATGGTCCGGTCGACGAGGCGTTTGCGCCGATGTCTGTGACAGTCCGGTTGGAGGACGACATCGACATTTCGCGCGGGGACATGATCTGCCGGCCGCACAACCAGCCGACCGTGTCACAGGACATAGATGCAATGGTCGCCTGGATGAGCGAGGAGCCTCTCCGGCCGGGGCAGAAGCTGGCGCTCAAGCACACCACGCGCAACACCCGGGCCCTGGTGCAGTCCGTGCAGTACGAACTCAACGTCAACACCTTGCACCGGGACGAATCCGCGCCCGAACTTGCGCTGAACTCCATCGGCCGGGTTCGGTTGCGGACGACGACGCCGTTGCTGGCCGACGAGTACCGGCGAAACCGTGAAACGGGCGGATTTGTACTGATTGACGAAAACACCCACAGCACCGTCGGCGCCGGAATGATCATCTGAAGCCACCGACCGGTGCCACCACGCGTCACTTATTGGGGAGGACCAAGAGCGATGAGGTTAGAGAAGTTTTTTCCGGACGGTTCGCGTGTTGCAACACTGGACCGGGAGCGGATCCTGCTGGTGGGCTCCAGTGGCGGTCATTTGGCGCAGCTGATGTCGCTGCGGTCCTGGTGGTCTGAGCATGAGCGGGCGTGGGTCACCTTTCCCACCGAGGATGCGAAGTCGAACCTCGAAGCGGAAACCGACGTGTCATGGGCGTTCTCGCCCACCACACGCAATATTCCCAATCTGCTCCGGAACGCTCGGCTTGCCTGTCACGTAATAAACCGCTTTCGTCCCACCGTCGTGGTTTCCACCGGCGCCGGGAGCGCTTTCCCCTTCTTCGTCGCGGCCAGGGCTCTGGGTATCGCGACTGTCTACATAGAGGTCTTCGACAGGGTCGAGAGCCCCACCCTCACCGGCCGGCTCTGTCGCCCCTTCTCGGATCTGATGCTTGTCCAGTGGCGGGACCAACTCGGTCTTTACCCGAATGCCCAGCTGTTGGGGAGACTGCTGTGATGAGCAGGCCATCCAGAACAATAACGGTACTAGTCGGAACAGACTGCCACCCGTTCGGGAGAATCATCGACTGGGCCGACAAATGGGCCCAGGCGAATCCGTCGGACCGGGTGATCGTTCAGCACGGCCACAGCTCACCGCCGCGCATTGCCGCCGGTCGGGATTTCGTCTCGCCCAAGGAGCTGGCCACCCTGCTGCAGGAGAGTGAGATTGTAGTTCTTCACGGTGGCCCCGCCACGATTTCAGGGGCGCGAAGGGCCGGTCACCTCCCGTTGGTGTTTCCCCGGGATCCCCTGTACGGGGAACACGTCGATGACCATCAGCAACGATTTGCGCGCTGGTCCGCTGAGAGGGGGCTGGCCGTTTGCGTAGAGTCGGCGGCGGAACTGGACGCCCACGTGGCCGCGGCAGCGCAGACCGAGGCGGGCACACACCTCCTAATGGAGGCCGAGGCTTTCAGCGCCGAAGAGACCGCGCAGAAGCTGGCCGCACTGCTGCACAAGCGCCGAACTTCGGCGAACCGCGCCTCTGTCGGAGCGCCAGTGGTGCTGTATATCGCTGCTCCGACCGGCTTCGCGGACACCCTTCTGGGATCGATCGGTGGCGGTACCTCAGTGGCTTTCCTAGGCGATACGCAGCAGCTCTGGCAACGTGGCATTGTCGACAATGCGGATTGCAGCTGCGGGATCCCCTTCCATGAGTGCGGGTTCTGGCTGGCGGTCGGCATGTCCGCGTTCGGCGGTTGGGACGAGGTCGATGTCCGCAGTCTCAGCCGTCCTGCCGGCACCGCCACGCCGGTACAGACGTTGGGGCCGGCTGCGTTCACCGGACGGCGTGAAACGCGGCAGGAGTTGGCCCGGTACAGCGGGTACTACCAGGCGATCTATGCTGCTGCCAGGGATGTCTCGGGAGCAGACGTCGTGGTCGACTCCGGCCAGGACCCCATCCTGGCCTGCGCGCTGAGCCACAATCGGGAGATCGACCTGCGGTTCCTCGAGGTCGCCAGCACTGTGCCGTTCTGGTCTAAGGCGCGGACCGCGGCCACGCAGTACAAGCCCTCCTGGCTGAACGCAGCATGGACAGCGCACGCAATGAGCCGCCACCACATCCCCACAGCCAGTCTGCGGCCGTCCGCAGTCCGCGATCAGCACGCCCTTGCACGGGCCTGGACCGAGTTAGGTCTGCCCGACGCAGGCGTCGGTGCTGGTCCCGGCGGCCCGGACAGCCGGTATACGCAACAGGTTCACACCATCGTTGCACGCCCCGCCGTGGCTGCCCCTCGCACCGGCGCCGCACCCGGCCCTGTTGCGGGGCCCACCGGGATTGCAGGATTCGGTAGCGGTCAAGGCGCGGTGAGCGCAGCATGGTGATCGCCTTGGACCGGGTCACGGCCGTGATCGCCACGAGGGACCGCCCGGAAATGCTGCGCCAGGCGATCAACGCCGTGCTGGCGCAAACGTACTCCGGATTCATAGAAGTCCTGGTCGTCTTCGATCAATCGGACGCTGACTATTCCCTTGCCGAAGAATCAGCCTCACGAAGCGTGCGTGTTCTGACCAACACGCGGAAGCCGGGACTGGCCGGTGCCCGCAACAGTGGCATCGAGGCAGCAACGGGGGAATTTATCGCGTTCTGTGACGACGACGATCTCTGGCTGCGACACAAGATCGAGGCGCAGGTGCAGGTGCTGGCGGAGGAGCCCGGGGCTGAGTTCGTGACCTGCGATATTGCGGTCTCGTACGACGGACAGACCCACGACCGCCCGCTGGGAAAGTCGTGGATCAGCTTTGCCGATCTGCTCCGCGACCGGCACACAGAACTCCATCCCTCGACGTTCCTGATGCGGCGGTCAGCGGTCCTGGACGGCTTCGGCCTGGTGGATGAGGAGGTCCCTGGCGGGTTCGGCGAAGACTACGAGTTTCTCCTGAGGGTCTCCCGCCGGGGGCCGATTGCCCACGTCCCCCGGGTTTCGGCCACGGTCAGGTGGGGGAGCCAGTCCTTCTTCTTTCGACGCTGGCAAACGATGTGTGACGGTTTGTCATGGATTCTGGACAAGTATCCCGAATTCGACACGGTGCCGGCAGGGTCCGCACGAATAAGGGGCCAGTTGGCGTTCGCCCACGCAGCCATGGGTGAGCGGCGCAAGGCATTGCGTTGGGCAGCCTCGGCCGCCCAACGCAATCCCCTGGAACCGCGCGTGCCCCTTGCCGCCGCCGTCGCGTGCGGGATTGTGACTCCTGCACTCGTCATGGAAGCACTCCATAAGCGGGGCCGCGGCATCTAGCGGCCTGGTCCGCCCATCAGCCGCTAACCAGCTTCCGCCAGGCCGCGGCCGAGGGCGCGTCCGTCAGACGGTAGTCGCCGATCTTGACCGCGGAGTCCCAATACGCCACGAAGAGGGCACTGTTGTCCTTCAAGTACTTGCCGACCTTGGTAAGCCATGCAGCACGGCCCACTCCACTGGGGTCCGAGGGAATGAGCCGGCTTCCCGTCTCGGCAATACCGAAGGGCTTGCCGGCCGCCTTGGAGACCGCGACAACGCCTCCGTAGATATCGGCCGGAGCGGGGTAAGTCGAAGGACCGGCGACGCTCCCGGCGTCGTTGTAGGGGTCCCATCCGAGAACGTTGATGTAGCCGTCGCCCGGGTAGTAGTCCTTCCAGTTCAGCCCGGAGGCGGGGTTCACCGTCCATGCCATGAGGATCAAGGTCGAGTGCAGATGCGGGTTGTTGGCCTGGTCCTCCAGACGGCTGATGTGCTGCCAAGCTGTGCGGTAGGCGGCAGCGGTGTAACTGCCCTTGGCGATTTCGGCCTCTGGTTCGTGGACGTAGGACCAGTACGTTTCCTGGTCACGCGGGGCCGCCGTGAACCAGGCCAGCAGGGCCGCGTCATATTTTCCTGCCAGCACGTCCGCCGGCAGCGGGCGGAACGAGACCACCAAGGATTTGCCCTTCATGGTGTTCAGCGAGGACCAGCTCGACGGAACCATGTTGTCGAAGAGCCTGACTGTCCCCAAGGAACCGAACCGGCCTTCCTCCCGCGCCAAGGCCTGTTCACGTGTCCCGCCGGAGCTCGATTGTCCCAAACTGGAGCCGAAGACGGTCTTGCCCGGGGCGGGAGTGGGGGCCGGCGACGGTTCCGGCTGGGGAGTTGGTGCGACCGGGGGAGGCGTGGGTGCCGGGGCGCCGCCAGCAATGGCCTGAAGGGAGACATCATCGATCTGCAGGGACTGATTGGGCTTCAAGCCCCACGCCAGAACATTGAGATCCATTGACGAGCCGCTGTAGGCGGCAGTGACATCGAATGCGACCTTCGTCCAGCTCTTCGTCGTCAGGTAAAAGGACGATCCGGTGAGCGGGATTTTGCCTTGTTCCTCACGGATTCGCACTTGCCCCGATACGCCGGGGGTGTCGGTACGGACCCACGCGCTCACGGTAAAACGGGTTCCGGCCTTGGTGGACTTGACGGTATTAATACTGTCGTTCAGGACGGCCGTCTGGCTGCTCTTTGTTGTCAGCATGACCGAATGCGCGCCACTATGGCCGCCGCCGACAATGGCCAGCTGCTGATTCCTGCCGTCATTGGTCCGCCAGCCCGAGGTGCCATTCTCAAAACCGCCGTTAACCACCAGCTCTGCCGTGCCGGCCTGAACCGGAGGGGCGCCAACCGCGGCAAGCCCCAAGGCGATTGCCAAAGTGGCGCCGCCGGCGGAGAACATCCGCCGGCCGCTGCTCCGTGGGGCGCCGGCTGGCCGGGCCAGCGATATTACCTTGCCGTTTTTTGAAGTGCCTTTAGTGTCCTTCGTGTCTTTGTATCGATGCATGAAGTTGCTCCTGGGCCCGGAGGCCATATATCACGATGCACAGTGAGACCCGGCTGCGATCAGGATTTTCGAATCAGGCATAAATTGGCCCTGTTGACAGGAAGAGACCCTACAACACTTTGGTATCTAATTCCCACCAGCGCTGCGCGAATATTCTGCTCGTGCCGCGAGTGGCCTCTTGCGCGTATTCCGGATGTCCCTTTATCACGGACGCGATTTCGTGCACAATGGGACCACGTGCCGCAGACGGCAGTGTGGGGGAACCGGGGGAGGGACCGTTTTATGCGCAAACCGTGGCGCGCTCAACGCATTGTGAGCGGTACAGGCACGTCACCGTTGGACACCCTGGTTGAACAGCTCTGGTCTCTCCCGGTCGTTGCCGGGCAGACCCGTGTTGTCCTCAATCCCTCTGCCGACAGTGAGTGGTGCGAGGTGGAAACCTACTGGGTGCTTCCCAACGCTGCAAAGGCGCGGCTGCTGGTTCCGCTAACGACACCGAGAGTCACTGCGGCCAGTCTGCTCCAGTACCGCTCGTTGCGCCGCGGCAAAGTCAACACTGTTCGCATACTGCTGGGATCGTTGGCACGGTTGGGGGTGCGGCCCGTCCTGGACCGACTGTCAGTTCAGGAACGCGTGGCTCCTGTGCCGCCGGGCGCACGGGAAGCGCTGCCGCTTGCCGCCGTGGCGGCCGGGCTGCGGGGCAATGGCAGGAAGAAGGGATCCGGGGACCCGGACGTGACCGCTGCCGGGCATGAATTGTTCGCCTCGATCGGTATCCGCGAAGGGGACAACCGCAAGCCGACGCTGCAGCTGGTGGACGGATCGGGGAACCCGGCGGGGTATGCCAAACTGGCCTGGAATGAAAACAGCAGCGAGTTCGTCCGGACGGAAATCGACGCGCTGCGGGCCGTCGGCGGGTCCGCCGGACAGGTGCGTGCCCCCGCTCTGCTGGGCGTTGGAACACTCGGGCAATTTCCGTATCTGGTGACTGAGCCCCTGCCACTGGACGTGCGCGCGGTGCGGGGCCGTGTCAAGGGGCCCTCACCCCAGGAGCTCTTTGCCCTTTGCCCCGTGAGCAGGGCTGGCATGCTGTCCTCCACTGAACATTTTCAGGCTTTGTCCCGACGGCTGGCTGACCTTGACCCGGCGTCCGAACCGCACTTGGCACAGGCCCTGGCCCGTCTGGCCACGACGCTGATCACCTTGGATCCGTTGTTGCCGGTGGCCGAACGATGGCACGGTGACCTTGTGCCCTGGAACACTGCAAGGGATTCCAAGGGGCGCCTATGGTGCTGGGACTGGGAGTCGTGCGAGCCCGATGCGGTCGCAGGCCTTGACGCAGTGCACTGGATGTTCAGTGTCAGGCGCGAACGCGGCGAAGGCCCGATGGCAGCCAATCTGCTCCGTGCGATGGCGGACGCCGAACCGTTTTTCGAGGCAGCGGGCGTCCCCCGGGACGCATGGCCGGTTCTGGCAGCTGTCTACGCTATGGTGGTCGCCGAGCGGGCATGGACGTTGGCCGTCCGCAACGGGGGCTGGACCGCCTCCTGGATCTCCGTTCAGGAGCTGGTGGCACTGCTCGACGCCTCGCAGGGCCTCCTTGACGTCCTTGATGGACAGGACCCGCTTGGGGACTCAGCGGCCGGTCCGGCAGCGTCGACCGCACCCCCGCCCTAAGGAACCTCAGGGCCAGAGCGGTTCCCGCTCCAGATATTCCGCCAGTTCCCTGTTGTACGGGGCGTAGTAGGACGTGAGTTCTCCCCTGGCTTCCTCGGGCATCGTGGACCGGGCGCTGGCGTTAAAGGTCTTGGTGGTTGGCAGGCCATATGGGGGAATGCCAAGGAAGTCGCACACGCGATTGAATGTACCCTGGACGTCGTCGTACATGTCCTCGCTGCGCAGGACCAGGAGCTGGACCTCCGGAAACGCTCGAGTCCAATTCTGCACCTGCGGGAGATACACGCCCCTTGCCCGGTAGGAGTAAAAGTCATGGGCGGTGCTGTAATACCTGGAGTCGGCCGCCATTTTGCCGGACTCGCCCGCCAGCCTGCTGTCCTCCGCTGCCAGCGCCGCTTCGAAGCTCAACGGCTCAACGCCGTTCTGGACCCTTTCCTGATAATGGGAGTAGGCGCGTTCAACTGGATCCCTCAGCAGAGCGATCGCCTTGATGTCAGGGGAGACGGCGTGTGCCTGCATCGCGATCCGGGGGTCCCAGAGATAATACGGGGACGCCTCACCGCTGATCGGACGGTAGCCCAGTTTCCTGGACAACAGGTTGCGGTAAGCCTCCGTGTGGAAGTGCGAGCGGTACCAGAGCTCGCCTCGTCCGCCCTCCTTGAAAAAGTAATCAGTACTCTTCTTGCCCCGCACCTGCGGAAAAAGCCCCAGGACCCCCGGGTGCATCAAAAGGTAGTTGTACAGGGAGGTAGTGCCACCGCGCTTTGTGCCGACGATCAGGAAATCCGGCGCCGGCCTCGCTCCCACGGTGCCCTTGGCATAGGACCGGGTAACTAGGTTCCCGGCATCCTTCATCCACCTGGGTGCTGCGTCTTTGATGTCGCTGATTCCGAGCATTGCAGATTCCTCGTTGGTCTAGGGAGTGGTTTAAGCCGGAAGGGGTCCTACAGAGGGGCGGAGCTAGGCGGCGGCCGGTGCTTTACGGCGCACGGTCCTGGACAGGAGGGCAAGATCATCCAGGTGCAGCCGCTTTCTGTCCAGCCAGCACCACATGGCAAGAGCGGCCAGGCTGGCAGCCCCGGCAACAAGAACGGCTGCCGTTGACTGGCCGATCAGCACCCTGGCAAGAACGCTGACCGGTACAACACAAACGCCTGAGACAAACAGGGCGTAGAAGACCTGCCTCGTACCGAACGTGATGCCCAGGAAGATGCGGCTTTCCACTGAGGCCAGCACCGAGTCAAGCAGCAGGCTGAAAGCCCAGGACACCGCCGCGCCCGTGATGCCCCACAGTGGGACAAGCCACAAGTTCCCGATCACGTTTAGGGCCAGCACAATCACCTTGTTCGTCGCTATCCATCCGCTTCGGCCGCTCATCATAAGCAGCGAGTCCACGTTCCCGGCCATCAGCATCGTGATCGCACCCACGCACAATATGGTCAGTGCCGTGCTTCCACTCTCGAAGCCGGGACCCAGCCAGCCAAGTACCGTCGGGGCAAAGAATATGAAAAGTGCATAGATCGGCGCGCCAAGCAGCACTATCCAGCTGACCGTGGTGGTGTAAAGGTCCTGAACCTGGCGTGTCTTACGCTCACTCAGCAGAGCACTGAAACGCGGCGAATTGACCATTCTCATGGCCGAGGAGACGATGAGCCCGGCGCTGACGAAGCGGCTGGCGGCACCGTAGATGCCGGCCTGGCCCGCGCCCGCGAGGAACCCCACGAGCACCACATCGAACCAGATGATCGACTGCTCCACACCGGAGGAGAACCAGCGGGGTGACGCAAACTTCCAAATCTGGACATTGAGCTCGCGGTCCGGCCATACCGTCCCCCGCGCGCCCGCGCGCCGTTCGTGCGCGTCGACGCGCCGCCACAGAATCATCAGGGCCGCCAGCATCGCCATCGCCGCGGGCGCAGCCCAGGCAATGGAGGCCAGCGCCGGAAGTGTGTTCAAGCCGAAGGCGCCGAGCCCGAGGATCCCCAAAACCAGCAGCGGTCTGACCGCCGGCAGCGCAATATTGCCGATGAGCGCATACGGCACAATGTTCCCCAGACCACGCGTTGCGGCCAGCGCCACCATCATGATGGCAGCGGCGGGCAGGAACCAGCTCGCGCCTTGTACCGCCTCCACCAGCTGGTGGCTGTCGGCGTCACGCCCGGCGCCGAGCAGGGGAGCCGTCACAGCCATCACCAGTGCCAACAAACACCCGACGACGGCCACGGGAACCAGCAGGGCCATCGTGGCTCCCCGGAGCTTTGATCGATCCGATATCACCAGGCGGGGAAGCGCCCAGACGGCAGCGGTATCCATGCCGGCCTTCGCCAGGCCCAACACGATGGTGAAGATTGCAATGGTCTGCAGCACCACGCCCGAGCCGGCTTCACCCAGGGAGCGCGCCAGAATAAACGTCAGTGCAAAACCCAGGACGGAGCTGATCGCCGCTCCCGCGATGCCGATAATGCCACCGCGGGCGGCCTGCCGGCGTTCGGCGCTGTGGGAGGAAGATGTTCCCGGCTCGGTTCCCTGATCCACCCCAGTTGCGCTCATGAGGCCCTGAGGCTTCCGGTTTTGCGGCCCGAGTCTGACAGGGATGCCTTGGAAGCCGGATCGGCGAGCTTTGCCCGTGAGACCGACTCCGCCAGAGAGGCTACAGCGGCGGACTCGATAGGAGCCTCCGCGGGGCTGCTCTTTGCATGACGATGGCGGCCCTCCTTCGTGGAGCCTTCCGGGTCGATGATCCTGCGCCCTGAGGGGACCAGCACCGTTCCCGCGAGCTGGGCCTCAATGTCACTCATTTCGGCGGCATTCAGAGCCAACGCGTCGATCCGGGTCCGCAAGCATTCCCCGACGAGCAGCACGGAGTCAGAGAGACGGCCGGCCGCCAGACGGCTGGCATGCGGCGCCGCGGGCGGCAGGGCGAGAACGACAATTTGGCCCGATTCGCGTGCCATAAGTTCCCGACGCACCGCTTCAGTTAGGAAGTGATCAGCGTCGAAGATGGTCCTTCCACCTTGTGGCTGGAACACCGAGAGGGACTGGACGAGGGCGGACCTGAACATGCGGCCCTCGGCACCGGCAGCACGGCCGTCCAGCTGCAGTCCGGCCGTGAGGACCCTCATTTGTTCGTCTGAGGCCCCCATCATGATCAACTCGACGCGGGTCCCGGCCTCAGCCAAAACGACGGCCAGGTTGGCAGCCACGTCTGAGGGCTGGGCATAGTGAGTTTCATCGATCACTGTCAGTGTTCGCAGCCCGTCGTTTGAGCTGGCCAGCAGCCGTTCGCGCACCACACGGAATTGGTCGAGGTCCGCGCCGGCGGCCGGCATCGTTGTACGGGAGGCGCTGAACCGGGCCAGGAGGGGGCCTGCGCCCGCCCCGCGTACGTCGTACCAGTCCCGGACGCGCCGGTCCAGTATATTGACGGCGAACGCAAGCACTAGGCCCAATACGAAGGCGGCCAGCGAGCCGGTGAGCATCACCGTCAGCGGCTGGGGGTGATAGATCACCTCGTTCTGGGCCGCCGGGTTCAGCACCGAACCGCCGCTTGTGTCGATCAGTGACAGCTGGTTCAGCTGGGACTGGACACTTCCGATCTGGGTGAGGATGGAGGGTGCACTGCCGCCGGCGCCCGGAAGGGCCTTCTGCAGGCCCGTGAGCTGTTGCTGAAGCTGGCCTTGGAGCTTGGACTTTCGTTCCTCGGCCTGTCCCTGGCGGTAGGCCAGGTACGAGTTGGCAAGCGCATCGGCGCCCGCCCTGGCGCTCGGCGCCGTCATCGAGGTGTAGGAGATTGCCATCGTCGTGCCGTTGGCCAACGTCGTGACATTCACCCCGGCCCGCAGCGCTGCCACAGAGTCGCCATGGGCCAGGCTGGCCGCGGCAGATTGTGCCACCACGTAAGAACTTGCCAGCTGTTGCTCCGTGGAGGCATCGAGCAGCGCCGAGCTCGCTTTGGCTGGATTAAAGGGATCGGTGGTGATGACGTTGAGGTTGACGACGGTGGAAGCCGTCACGGAGGTGGGTGCCATACCCAAATAGAGCGCGGCACCACTGATGCCCAGGACGGTGACCAGCGCAATCGTTTTCCATTGCCGCCGCAAAACTACTGCATAGTGACCGAGTCCGACGGAAGAGTTCTCGTCCATTTGTTCCTCAATCTGCCGACAGATCGCCGGCAATACGCCCAAAACGGGAGACCTAACTCAGCGCCGGGCCGGGGCTGATGGCACGACAATATAGTCCGGTAGTCCGGGGGCATATAGGTATTTGCCGGCAGGTGACAGGTAGGAACTACTCATTGCCCAGCGGTGGACCGGTTGTCATACTGAACGCCGATACCTCATGTAAGCCCCCTCTAAGAAAGACCCCAGGTATGACCACGGACATCTCGGCCAGGACAGCCGGCGTTGCTGCGCAGCGGCGAGTTCCGGTGCCCCGCTCCGACCCGAAAGGGACTTCAGCGACCGCTGAGTTACCGCGCTGGCCCTTCGCAATGATATTTCTGGGCTATCCCATTTGGTGGCTCGCCGGGCTCAGCGACCTAGTGTGGATCGGAGCCGGAGGAATCATGTTCCTGTACCTGGTGCGCTTCCGTTCGGCGCGGGTGCCCAAAGGATTTTCGGTCTGGATACTATTCCTGCTCTGGATGACCTGTTCCTTCATAGCGATCGATTCCCCGGACCGCATGTTGGGTTTTGCTTACCGACTGCTGATCTACCTGGCCCTCACTGCAATTTTTGTCTACGTCTACAATGCCGGGGCCCAGCTGACAGTGCGGTATGTGTTGGGGTGCCTGACAGCATTCTGGGCGGTGGTAGTGGCGGGCGGCTACCTAGGTCTCCTTTTTCCTTCTGTGGTGATCCACACCCCCCTCAGCTACGCGTTGCCTCAAGTCCTGATGCGGAACGAGTTGGTTAACCAGATGGTGATTCGGCGACTCACGCAATACAACCCGGGGGCGTGGAGCTATATTGACCCGCGGCCCAGCGCGCCCTTTTTGTACACGAACAACTGGGGCGCCGCATACTCTTTGCTCCTGCCGCTGGTAGTGGGATATCTTTGGCACGTCCGCGGGAGCCGCCGTTTTTGGTGGGTACTTGCTGCCATCCCGGTGTCCTTTGTGCCGGCCTTCCTGACCCTGAACCGAGGGATGTTCCTGGGTCTAGGCATCGCGCTGCTCTATGCTGCGATGCGGATGGCCTTTTCGGGCAACCGGAAGGGCCTTGGGGCGCTGCTGGGCTTAGGCATAGTGGTAGCAATCATTGTCCAGGTCCTGCCCGTCGCCGAACGCCTGCAGAACCGGCTGGGTGTTAGCAGCACCACGGCGGACCGGGAGTCTCTCTACCTGGAAGCCTTGAAGGAGACGTTAAAGTCACCCGTTTTTGGTTTCGGGGCACCGCGCCCTTCGCTCACTTTCGGCGCGCCGTCGGTGGGAACCCAGGGCCAGATTTGGATGGTGCTGTACTCCCACGGTTTCCTTGGAGCGGCCTTCTTCTTGCTGACATTCGCCGTAATGTTCCTCTATACACTGCGGCTCTCCGACCCGGTGGGCCTGGCCTGTAACACCGTCCTGTTGGTGTCGATGGTGGAGGTCTTCTACTACGGCATGCTCGCGTCGGGACTGGCCCTAATGCTCATCGCCGGATCCATCGGCTTGCAAAAGGCTGCAGCCCGAAAGCGGACGCCATGGCGGTCGGGCACTGGAGCAATACGCTAGTCAAACGGGGGAGTGCCTCGGAGGTGGACCACCTTCTTCACCGGCTCAAAGCGTATCTGGACTCAGTCCTGCGATGGGGCACAGGCTTGGGGTTTGCCGAACAGGATTGATTGTGCCAAGCATTCCTGGCCCCGGAACGCCGGCTAGAAGTAGCCCCGTCCCGGCCCCTTTCGTGCTGCTCGAGAGCCTGGACCGGCGACACCTGGGGGCAGCGCCAATTGGGCAGTAGGCTGATCTGTCCCCGGCACGCTTCTCCGTCCGCCGGTGGCTTCTCGAGCGGAATTAGGTTGTGTAGCAAAATGACAAAGCCAAATCTCTCGTTCGGGGACACCTCGGTAAAGCGAACTTCATTACTCACTTTCCAGCCAGGGAACCCGTAAAGTGCCGCCTCCGATGGTTGTGTCAAGTATTTCTGGCCCCGGGAGGGCGGCTCGAATTGGCCCATCCCTGCACGTTTCGTGTTGCTCGGGAGTCTTGACCGGTGACACCTGGGGCGCCAACTGGCAGTACAGTACCTTGGCCTGTCCCCGACGCTCTTTCCCGTCCCCGGTGGCTTCTCGAACGGAATCAGGTTTTGTCACAAAAATGACAAGCCGACTTCTCTGGTCATCGGACAAGACCGTTCGTAAAGTGAGCGTCATCACTCACTTCCAGCTAGGGAGCTCGCATGCTTATTGGGGGAAAGCGGCGGACGCCGCAGCGTTCAGATCGATTTGCCGGTGGCCACAAGTCACCGGCTTTGTTGTTCCGCGGGGCCGTTGCGTCCTGCCTGGGCATCGGGCTCCTGGCCGGGACCGCCGGCCCAGGGCTGGCGGTAGTGCCGGTACCCATGGTCATTCCCGGGGCCTCGTCCGGGGCGCAGACAACCATCGGGGAGCTCGGTGCCCGGCCGGGCGCGACGCGGCTGCCGCTGCAGATCTCCGACCGGGTCTCCGGCTCGGTTGACCTCGGCACCGGCAACCTGATGCTGTCCGTGAACGGGCTGTCCCTGCCGGGCGTGAACAGCGACGTTCCGCTCGGCGCGGTGTTCAACTCCCAGTCCACCGGCACAACGCAGGGGGACGCCGCGCAACGGTGGACCCTGAACCTTGGCGGGACCGGTTCCCTGTCATCGACGCCTTCGGGCGTGCTCTACACGGCCGGGGACGGCTATTCGGCCCTGTTCAGCCCGGTCTCCGGATCCACGACCGCCTACACTGCCCCGGCCGGAACAAAAGCGGACCTGGTGAAGAACGGGGACGGTACCTACACCCTGACCTCCCGGACCAACGCCTCCGTCGTGACCTTCAACAGTGACGGCCGCGCCGTGTCCTCGCGGACCGCAACGGCAACAAGACCATGTTCACCCCGTCCGCCGGGAAAATCACCGGGATCAGCGGGAACAAGGGCGTGAGCGGGTCCCTCGCCTATGACTCCTACACGGGCACGCTCGCGAGCATCACCCAGAGCAGCGGCACCGCGACCCGGTCAGCTTCGCTGTCCAATGACGGCTACGGCAACTGGTCCAACTTCACTGACCAGGCGGGCAAAGTCACGGCCTTCGGCTACGACAGCGGAAGGATCTCTACGAGCACCGCGCCGACCCGCGCTAAGACCTATCTGAGCTATGACGCCTTCGGCCGGGTCACCCGGATCGAACGCGTCAACACCTCTCCCGGCTCGCCCGGGAACTCGATCACCCGGATCGCCTACCCCTCCAGCACGCAGACACTCGTGGCCGGACCGAACACGGACACCGCCGTTGCCGTGGCGTCAGGGCCCCACACCACGTACAACCTGAGCACGGACGGCCGGGTCATCTCGGCCACCGACCCGATGGGACGGGCACGGGCGGCCACCTATACCGGCGACTTCGACCCCCTCACCGCCACCCAGGGCACCGGCAGCACGTCCGGGACGACGACGAACACCTACGGGGCGAACAGCGGGCAGTCGCTCACCAAGACGACGTCCGCCGGCGGCGCCGCCGGCCAGGCCGGGTATGCCAACACCGCGGCGAACACGAAGTACCTGGCGACCTCGAGCACCGATGATGCCGGGAACAAGTCGCTCTACACCTACAACGGGGCCGGGAACGCGCTGACCGCCTCCGATGCGATGGCTGCCACCGCGACCCTGGAAGTCAATGGCGACGGCACGGTCAAGTCCGCCCTCGCTCCGGGTCTCGGGACGAACAAGACCCTGTACGGCTACAACACCAACCACGAGCTCACGGACCTGACCCCGGTCACCGGATCCTCGCTGGGCGCACGGAAGTTCACCTACGATGCCTGGGCCCGGCCGCTCACCGCGACCGACGGGCGCGGCAACACCACCACCTATTCCTATGACGCCGTCGGCCGTTTGACCGGCACGTCCTTCTCGGACGGCTCCCCGGCGGTGGCCTACACCTACAACGCGAACGGCCAGGTCCTCACCCGCGTCGACGGGTCCGGGACGACCACCTACGGCTACGACCTGATGGGCCGGCTCACGTCCCGGGTCAACACCGCCGGCGGCGGCACGATCAGCTACGGGTACGACAAGGCCTCCAACCTGGCCTCGACCACGGACACCCGCGGCACCACCACCTATACCTATGACGACTCCGGCGTGCCGACTTCGCTGCTGTACCAGTACAACTCGGGCACCCACGTCCTGGCGTTCGCAACCGATGACCGGGGCCGGCGCACGGACACCTGGATGGACGCCAACACCTCCCACACGACCTGGGCCGCGCACTCCCACACCGACTACGACACCACCGGACGGGTCAGCCGCACCACCGCCCAGGTCGGCACCGGGGACACCGACAACCGCCCCGTCATGGACCTGACCTACTGCCACGCCGCCGGGTCCCCGGCCCCGACCTGCCCGAGCACCACGACCGCGGACCGGTCCAAAATCCAGTGGGTGAAGGACAACCTCACAGGAGCCGTCACCGCCTACACCTTCGACAAAGCAGGACGCCTCACCCGGGCGGCCGTGACCGGCGGCACCGCACCGATCACCTACAACTACACCTACGACGCCCGCGGGAACCGGCTGACCACCACCACCAGCCAGACGTTCACCGCGAACGCAGCCAACCAGATCACCACCGCCGGATACACCTACGACGGGACCGGGAACCTCACCGCCGACCCCCAAGGGGCCTACACCTACAACGGCGCGCAGCAGATGAGCACCGTCACCAAGGGCGGCACCGTCTACTACTACTCCTACGCCGGCGCCTCGCAGAACGAAGTCCTCTCCGAAACCACACCCAAGGGCTACTACCAACTGACCTACGGCCGCACCGACGCCCAGGGCCAGCCGATCATCGAACAACTCAGCAAGGACTCCCACACCGCCTACATCGAACACGACCCCGTCACCGGGGAACCACTGATGCTGCGCACCAGCGCCGGCATGGAATCCCTCTACATCACCGACGGCACCGGCAACCCCACCGCGCTCATCGCCGCCGGGAACTACGTCTCCGTCGCCTACGCCTACGACCCGTACGGGGTGCAGACCATCACCAAAGACGCCGGCGGCAACGCCACCGACCAAACCCCATACACCTTCAAATACGGCCTCCAGGACCGCACCACCGGCTGGGTCCACGACGGCGCCCGCTGGTACAACCCCGCCACCGGCCGCTGGACCCAACAAGACACCCTCGACGCACCCCTGAACCCCGCCAACGCCAACCGCTACGCCTTCGCAGGATGCGATGGCATCAATAATTCCGACCCCACAGGACGAGACGCATACGACTGCGCCATGGGCATTGGGGGAGCTATTGCAGGTCTTGCAGTTTTTGGGGGCTCAATATTCACGGCCCCTGAGACGTTCGGAGGAAGCTTGCTCATTGGTGGCGCCGCATTGGGAGATCTGGTGCTCAGTGGCCAGGCTGCCAGGGCGTGCGGTTTGGTCTAGGGATAATCGATCATGGTCAATTCTTCGAATAAGCCCGAACGGCAGCGCATCCCCGCCGCCTTGTTGGGGCTGGCAGGCATCGTCATCGGCCTTGCAGCGACACTCGTGGCGGGCAAGAACGTGCCTAACCCGGCATTTTTGCTGCTCGCCCTCGCGTCCCTTGCGTCAATGATCAGTCCCGTCGTGTTCGCGCTCCCAGGTAGATGGGTGGACGTCACTCGCGGTCGACGTCCACTGCTGCGCCGGGCAGTAGCTTGCAGCCTCGCAGGAGTAGCCGCTTCTACAATAATCATGCTGGTCTTCTCAGCCAACGCACATCAGGATAGTGCTCGGGTCTGGGCCGCCATTGCGATCCTTGCAATCCTTCCGGTTGGGTTCTTGATAGCTGTCGCTTTCAGCATCTCGAGGCAGAAGGGGTCGCAGGTGGCCGGCACGTAGCCTCGAATCCCGGCACCAAGACCAGCCACTATGTGTACGCTCTGGGCTCGATTAAAACCCGCTGGGTGACCCCGGACCGACATGCGGTCCGGGGTCACGCATAGAAGCTATCTGTCTTCCTTAGCTTCTGAATGAAAGCGAGAGAAGAATGAAACCGCTCGAGGCCGTGCATGGATGGTTTACGCAGGGATAGGGACCGTCTTGTGGTTGGATTGGCACTCCTGGACTGGCTGTCCGGCGTCACGTGGCGCGTCATTGCCTATTTGCTGCTGGCTTCATGTAGCCCGCTGGACAGCAACGTAACCGAGTTGCTTCGGACCGGTGCGGCATCTTGAGCAAGGAGCGGCCGGCTAGCCTACGCTTTGTTGGGCGACGGTGTGGGCGAGGCGGTAGGAGTCCGTGCCGGTTTCGATGATGGCGCCGTTGAAGGTCAGCCGGTCAACGATCGCCGCGCACAGGCGGGGGTCGGTGAAGGTTTTCGTCCAGCCGGAGAACGATTCGTTGCTGGCGATGGCGATGGAGTTCTTTTCCTCGCGGTCGGTGAGGACCTGGAAGAGGAGTTCGGCGCCGCGGCGGTCCAGTTCCATGTAGCCGAGCTCGTCGATGCAGAGCAGATCGACCCGGCCGTAGCGGGCGATGGTCTTGGTCAGGATCTTCTCGTCGGCGGCCTCGACGAGTTCATTCACGAGCCGGGTCGCTAGCGTGTATTTGACCCGGTAGCCCTTCTCGGCCGCCGCGGTGCCGAGCCCGATGAGCAGATGGGATTTCCCGGTCCCGGAGTCCCCGATGAGGCACAGCGGTGATCCTTTGCGGATCCAGTCCCCGGTCGCGAGGGTGTGGATCGTGGCGGGGTTGATATTCGGGTTCGCGTCGAAATCGAAATCCCCCAGCCATTTGTTGCGGGGAAAGTTCGCTGCATTGACGCGGCGGATCGAGGACCGCCGGTCCCGGTCATCACACTCGGCCAGCAGCAGCTCCGCCAGGAAACCCTGATAGCTGAGTTGTTCCTTGCCGGCGACGGTCAGGGCCTCGTCCAGGACTGCCCGGATCGTGGGCAGGCGGAGCCGGCGGCAGGCCTGGTCCACGGCTGCGACGGCGGCCTGTTCGGTCAGGCCGCGCCGCCGGCGCAGGGTCGGGGTGATGGTGGTGGCCGGTGCCGTGGGACGCATGAGATGTTCTCCTTCGACGCTGTTCCTGCGGGATGATCGGTGCGTTTGGCCAGCAGTTCGTCGTAGGCACCGATCGACGGAAGCGGGCGCGTGTCCGGCCGGTGAAAGCCCCGGACTCCCGTGCCCGGGCCAGCGCGGTGGAACCGGGCAGCGCGCCGGGTTTGGTCTTGAGGACCTCCAGATAATGGTCCAGCTGGACGGACTGCCTACCTTTGGCAACAATCCGCGGGTGCCTGGCGGCCACGGCACGGCCGTCGAACACCACGACCTCGGAGGCACGCAAGGACACCAGGACTTTCCTGCCAATAAACTGTGCCGGGACGGAGTACTTCATCATCCGCACGGTGATCATCGAGGACCTGTCCACCCTGGGTGTCAGCACCAGCCCCGGGTCGAAGGCCTCTGCGGGCAGCGGTGCCAGGAAGGGCTGCTCGGCGGCGAAGTCTTGGCCGATGGTGCGGATTCTGTCGTTGACCCGCCGGTGATCGTCCAGGGCTTCCCATTCACGGATGCGGTCGTTGAGATCATCCAAAGACCCAGCAGCAGGCATGGGCGAGAGCCGGTTACGCCGGAACCAGCCCACCTCGCCCTCGACTCCGCCTTTCTCGTGCGCTCCGTCTATCCCGGGTTGGCAGTAGAAGGGGTCGAAGCCGTAGTGCGAGCAAAACAACACCCACCGGTCATTCTCCAAACGCTGCCGGCCCTGCCCGGACACCACCGCGGTGACAGCGCTGGTGAGGTTGTCATACCTGATGTGTTTGGTCGGGATGCCGCCCAGGACCTGAAAGGCTTCGATGTGGCCTTCCAGGAAAGCTTCCTGGGCCTGCGTCGGGTAAATCCGGTGGATGGCTTTGCCGGAGTGGGACAGCCGGAAGACGAACATGTGGCACTTCGTTTTCACCCCGTTGAGCACGACCCAGACTTCACCGAAATCCACCTCCGCCTCCGCACCAGGCGCATGTTCCTGCGGGACGAACACCTCGATCCGGCGGCCGGCATCAACATCGATCTGAGCCCGACGGATCCGCACATAGTCACGCACCGTCGAGTATGAGAGTTCTTCCGCGCCGTGCTCCTCGATGAGCCGGGCCAGGATCCTGCGAGCGGTATGGCGCTGCTTCCTCGGCGCCGTTGTGTCCTCGGTCAGCATCGCATCGATTGCCGCTTTGAACCGCTCCAGCCGCCACGCCACCCCTTGCCGCGGTTTGCGTCCCGGAGGAGAGGCGGATTCCAGCGCCTGCCGCACCGTCCTCCGGTGAACCTTGTGTTTGCCCGCCAGCGCACGAACCGACAAGCCCTCGACCCGGGCGTCCCTTCGAATCAGCGCGAACAACTCACTCTCGACTCCATCAAGACCAGCCTTCCGCCGCATCCATCCACTGATGAATCCAACGCTGAAGGCGGGGCCACATACAAAAGTTACAAGCTGTCCGGCGAGTCACGAATGGGGCCAGAAAAAGACCGTCATACCGGGGCCATCTAAACCTGTCATAGTCAATCTGGCGTGGGCGGCTGCCAGTTACCGGGTGGCGCTATATACGTCGGTGCCGAAGTGGTTCAATCCGGAAACACCGGCCATGCCCAGATGCGGCAGGGAGAACGTGTCTTCGATGCTGGCCAGCAGGCTGTAGTGGTTATAAAGGGTGTCCGATGAGGTATTGGGACGCACGAATGGCGAGATCACCAGCGCACCGACCTTCCCCCCGCCCGGACCGAACACCGCCTGGAGCGGGGCCCCCCGGTCGATGTTCTCGCCGACCTCTTTGTCGCCCTCATCGAAGGTGATGATCAGCATCCCGTCCGCCATGAAGGCTGGGGAGGCGGTGATCGCCGGGACCCACTTCTTCAACCATGCGTCCGCGGTGGGCAGACCGCCTGCCGTCCCGTCGATACACGGGGCATCGTGTCCGTCGCTACACGTGTTGGGGGTGATGTAGGAAAGGTTGGGGGTTGTGTCCGCCGCTTTCAGATCTAGCGTCAGCGCGGACAGGTCCACGACGTTCTTGGCACAGTCCGGGGACCCGGTAATGGCGGCAAAGTAGACGAACGGATTGTGCCTGGTACCGTACTGGTCGCCGATCCTGGGTGTCTTGGTTGCGTCTGCGGCGTTCAGCTTCGGGTGCCGGCAAGGGGTACCCATATCCTCCATGTAGCCCTTCCACGTCAGCCCCGCTGAACTCAGTTGCCCCGCAATGGTAGGCACGCTGTCTGGATAGAGGCAGCCGAAGCCGGCGAGCTGGCCGTAGGCCGCCGTGCCGGTCTGGGTAAATTCGTGGTAGACGGCGCAGTCGTTCATCGTCTTGGGGTTGGGGCCTTGCCCGGAGATCTGCGCTATGTAGTTCGGCAGCGAGCTGGGCGCCACGGCATAGTAGGCCGTCAGGAGAACTCCCTGCTGACGCAACGTCTGGGACAGGTAGGGCGCCTGTGACGCCGCGCCCCAGGCCCGGTCGTAGCTGGTGTTCTCCAAGTTGATGACAAAAACGTGGGCCGGTTTGGTCGCCGCTGGCGAGGTGGCCGGGGTGGCTCCCGGTTCTGCCCCGGCCGGCTGGCCGCCGCACCCCGACAGTACGGATGCCAGGGCCAACGCAGCCATTACCGCAAGTGCTTTGCCGACGACCTCCCTCCCGGTAAATGCACGGCCGGGAACTGCTGCGGCCGGCAGCGTCGAGCTTTTCGGGTGCCTGCGAACGGTTCGGGCGGAAATGTTGCGGTGCGGCCTCATATGGTTTCCATTCCCTCGGTTAGCTGATGCAGCGGCTTTACTGGCTCAACAACTAGCACCAGCTTGCTGACGGGTCCATAGGTAGTTCCACCTCCCTGCAGCGGCGAAGGTTCCTGAGAGAACCCGGAAGAAACGCATTGATGTTGGCCCGTCGAGCATCCGGAGGCATCCTTATAGCCGTTTTCAGGTAGCACCGCACCACCGGCAGGTAGCGCTGCAGATTAGACGGGTAGCACCGGACGTGATTCGGGTAGCCGGAAGCCCTCCCCGGCCTTACTTTTCGCAGGCCTGCCGTCATACTCTGGCTTCACTCTTCGGCTCTGAGGAGTGTCCGGTCTTCAAGGATGCGCCGCTTCCCGGCGCACTCCGGTCTCTTTCTAAGGGGGCTCCCTGTGTCGAGGGCACGCGCAGTTTCAAAAATCGTTGGCCCGCTGGCCATCGCTTCAATCGTGTTCTCGACGCTGGTGGCCATGCCGTCACCGGCCTCGGCGGCACCTGTGGTCTTGCGGAACGGCTCGTCGGCGGCAACGGCCGCGGCCTCCTGTTGGGAGATCAAGCAGGACGCTCCGGCAGCCGCGGATGGCACCTATTGGCTGCTGACGCCGGCAATGGACGCACCAGCGCAGTTCTACTGCGATATGACCACCGATGGCGGCGGTTGGGTCCTGATCGGTAAGGGCCGGGAAGGCTGGGTTGTCAACAACAACGGGAAAGGCTCGCCGTCTGCCCTGCGCACTGCCGGTCTAAGTCCGATGTCGGGAACGACGACGCAGTACTCGGCCACTGTGGTGCAAGGGCTGCTGAATGGCGGACGCCCGGACGCTCTGGCCGACGGTATCCGGCTCAAACGTGCGATGAATGCAGACGGAACTCAGTGGCAGGAGGCCCGCTTTAACACGAACAAGGAGGACCGCTGGGTCTGGACGTTCAGCGCAGAGCACCAGGTGGCCTGGTACACCTTCGACGGCGTTCGAGGTGGCGGAGGCTTGACCTCCAATTTTGGGGCAGACAATGCCTATCAACGGATAATCACCAATACGCTGACGGACAAGGCACAGGGTTACACCCAGGGTTTCTCCTACGGCACGGAGGTTAAGGGCACCAGCAGTAGCACCAGCTACCTCTGGTCGACGGCGGACGGTGTTGGTTCCGCCCGTCCCTTCACGGAGATGTATCTCCGACCCCAAATCACTTCACTGGATGCAGAATTCACGCGCATCGATGACGGGGGCAGCGCCGGGAAAACAAATGTGCCGGTTGCGGCATCCCTGGCGCTGGACAGCCCCTGGGGCCTGGCCGATCCGGTGGCCCAAAAACGCGAAGGGGATGTGCTCTCACAAGCGTTTGTCCAGAGCGGTAACACCATGTACGTGGGCGGCAATTTCACCGCCGTCCAGCGCGAGGCTAATTCCACCGGGGCGGACAAGGTTTCCCAGGCATTCCTAGCGGCCTTTGACGTCGATTCCGGCCAACTGCTGCCCGGATTCGCCCCGCGACTGGATGGCTCGGTGATGTCCCTTGCCGTCCTTCCCAATGGCAACATCGTGGCCGGCGGCACTTTCGCGACCGTAAACGGTGCACCGGCGCCTTCGATCGTGACGCTTAATCCCACAACTGGCGCCACCGCAACCAGCTGGTCCGCCACCGTGGAAAACCACCTTACCGGGGATGTAATGAGGGTGACGGATTTGGCCGTGAAGGGGAACTGGCTCTACCTGGGCGGGGCCTTTACCCACCTCAGAGGAGGAAGCCAGCCCAACGCCGTTGTCTACGCCAGGGATCTGGGCCGCGTGTCCGTGACCGATGGCACACCGGACCCGAACTGGAGCCCTGATCTGGACGGCACAGTGATGGGGATTTCACCGTCCGCCGACGGAAGCCGGCTCTACGCCGCGGGTTTCTTCTCCAACGCGGGAGCGGTAACCGCACACAGGGCCGCAGCAGTACTGACCGCTGACGGCGCCCCGCTCGCAGCCCCGGCCTGGAACCCGGTATGGAGCAACACCACTGATTACCAGCAGGCCGTGGGGGCCATCGGTGACCGCGTCTGGGTTGGCGGGTCGGAGCACGGGCTCTTCAGCTTTTCCCCCTCCACCTTCGACAAACTCTCCGGAAATATCGGCAAGAACCACGGGGACTTCCAGACGATCACGTCAAGCGCGGCCGGCATCCTCTACGCAGGTTCTCACGGTCACGACTGGAACTATTCCAACGCATTTACCTGGCCGGACGTGGGAACAGGCTGGACCGAAGCCGACTCTTTTAACTTCATCGGGGCGTGGGATGCGGGAACCGGCCAGATCGTCCCCACGTTCACTCCAACCATGTCTTGGCCCAGCAGCAACGCGCAGGGCGTGTGGGCCTCCGCCGTCGACAGCAACGGCACCTTATGGGCCGGAGGAGACATGGTCACCGCAGCAACGCGCACGGCGGTGCGAAAGTGGGCGGGAGGAATGGCTCGTTTCCCACAAACCGATGCGACCGCGCCGACCACGCCCTCGGCGGTGACCCCCTCCTCGGATGGATCGACGACGGTGAAGCTGACGTGGGGCGCCGCGAACGACAACAGCGGCAGCGTTTCGTACCAGATCCTGCGTAACGACCGCGTGGTGGCCACCACCACCGGGACAAGCATTACTGTCCCGAAGGGCGGCGAAAACCGCTTCTTCGTGCGGGCGGTTGACGCAGCCGGCAACCTTTCGGCCAGCTCTCCCGCCGTGGTCACCAGCGGCGGAAATCCTTCGCCCGTGGCCGCATTCACCTCCGCCGCCGACGGCTGGACTGAAAACTTCGACGCCTCGGGTTCAACGGACAACGGGAGCATCGCCGACTATGCCTGGAACTTCGGTGACGGCAGCACCGGATCCGGCGCCACCGCCAGCCACACCTATGCTACAGCCGGGACCTACCAGGTCCGTCTGGTCGTCACCGACAACGGCGGCGAGCGAGCGGGCTTGATGAAAACCCTGACGATTGTGCAGCCCGCCCCGAAAGATGCCTATGGAGCTGCCGTTTATGGTGAGAATCCCACCCTGTATTACCGGTTGGGCGACGGCAGCGGCACTACCGCGGCGGATTCGAGCACCTCGGACAGCCCGGGAACCTATTCGGGCGGCGTGACCCTCGACTCGGCCGGCGAACTGCCGGGCGCGCCGGACACCGCTGCCACCTTTGACGGCACATCCGGCCTGGTGGCCAGCCGAAAGAGCTACGACAACCCCAGCACGTACTCCCTGGAGCTGTGGTTCAACACGACCACCACCCGGGGCGGCAAGCTCATCGGCTTCGGCGACCAGTCGACCGGGACCTCCAACAACTACGACCGGCATGTCTACATGCAGGACGACGGAAGGCTGGTGTTCGGTACCTGGACAGGGCAGCCGAACACTATTACCAGCCCCATCGCCTACAACGACGGCAAGTGGCACCTGATGGTGGCAACACAGTCCTCGGACGGCATGGTCCTCTATGTGGACGGTGCGCAGGTTGGGACGAATCCGCAAACCCAGGCACAGCCCTACTCCGGGTACTGGCGGATCGGCGGGGACACCACCTGGGGTTCCAGCAGCCCGTTCTTCGCCGGAACCCTCGATGAGGCGGCTGTCTATCCGACGGCATTGACTGCGGCAAAGGTGGCCCAGCGCTACCACCTCGGTGGCGGCAACCTGGCTCCGGCAGCGGCATTCGGCTCTACGGTCAGCGCAGCCTCGGCCGCTTTTGACGCCTCCGGCTCCACTGATGATGGCAGCATCGCCAGCTACGCGTGGGACTTCGGTGACGGCACGACGGGCACGGGCGTAACCACCACCCATGTCTTTTCCTCAGCCGGCACCTACCAGGTCATGCTGACCCTGACCGACGACCTTGGACTGACGTCCTCGGTCACACATCCGGTGGCCATCATCCGGCCCGCACCATCGGATGCCTACGGGGCCGCCATCTACAGAGACGGCCCCACGCTGTACTACCGGCTGGGAGAAAGCGGGGGAGCCATCGCGGACGACTCCAGCCCGGCGGGCAGCGCCGGAGACTACTCCGGCGGAGTTACCCAAGGCGCTGCCGGGGGACTCCCGGGAGGGGCCGGGACCGCGGCCACCTTCGATGGCAACTCCGGTCTTGTCGCCAGTCGCCAGTCGTACTCCAATCCGAGCACGTACTCCCTGGAAGTGTGGTTCAACACCAGCACCACTCGGGGCGGGAAGCTGATCGGTTTTGGAAGCAGCGCAACAGGAACATCCGGCAGTTACGACCGGCACGTGTACATGCAGGACGACGGTCATCTGGTTTTCGGAACGTATACCGGCCAGCTGAACACGATCACCACCCCGGCTGCCTACAACGACGGGATGTGGCACTCGGTGGTGGCGACGCAGTCTTCCGCCGGCATGGTCCTTTACGTGGACGGCGTCGAAGTCGGCACCAATCCGCAGACTGCGGCCCAGAACTACACGGGTTATTGGCGAATCGGCGGGGATACCACGTGGGGCTCCAGCAGTTCGTTCCTCGCCGGCACCCTCGACGAGGCGGCCGTCTATCCGTCGGCACTGACGTCCGACCAGGTGGCCACGCATTACCGGATCGGCACCACTGTGCCGCCAGTGAACAAGGTGCCGGTGGCATCGTTCACTTCAACGGCAAAGGACCTGGGGATCACGGTGGACGGATCCGGCTCGTCGGATCCGGATGGCACGGTTGACTCCTATGCCTGGGACTTCGGCGACGGAACCACCGGCCAGGGTGCTACCGTCACCCACACGTATACGGCCGCGGGCCCCTACACGGTGAAGCTCACCGTGACGGATGACCAGGGCGCTACGGGTGAGAAGACCGATCAAGTAACCGTGACGGCTCCGCCGGTGAACAAGGTGCCGGTGGCATCGTTCACTTCAACGGCAAAGGACCTGGGGATCACGGTGGACGGATCCGGCTCGTCGGATCCGGATGGCACGGTTGACTCCTATGCCTGGGACTTCGGCGACGGAACCACCGGCCAGGGTGCTACCGTCACCCACACGTATACGGCCGCGGGCCCCTACACGGTGAAGCTCACCGTGACGGATGACCAGGGCGCTACGGGTGAGAAGACCGATCAAGTAACCGTGACGGCTCCGCCGGTGAACAAGGTGCCGGTGGCATCGTTCACTTCAACGGCAAAGGACCTGGGGATCACGGTGGACGGATCCGGCTCGTCGGATCCGGATGGCACGGTTGACTCCTATGCCTGGGACTTCGGCGACGGAACCACCGGCCAGGGTGCTACCGCCACCCACACGTATACGGCCGCGGGCCCCTACACGGTGAAGCTCACCGTGACGGATGACCAGGGCGCTACGGGTGAGAAGACCGATCAAGTAACCGTGACGGCTCCAGCGTCGGTGGACGTGGTGGCTGTTCCGGTGAAATCAACCTGGAGCTGGCGGAACGAAGCCACAGCGCCTCCGTCCGGCTGGAAGGGACAAGGTTTCGACGCCTCGTCCTGGAAGACCGGAGACGGCGTCCTGGGCTTCGGCTCTACGGGACTCGGTACGAACGTCGATGTGAGCACCGGACCCAGCACGCGGCCGCTTGCTGCCTACTTCATCAAGACATTCACGGTGGATAACGCAGCCAGCGTTTCCAAGCTGACGCTTAAGACGGTCGCCGACGACGGCGTGGTGGTGTACGTCAACGGAACCGAGGTGGGCAGGAGCAATATGCCCGCTGGCACCGTGACGTTCAATACCTATGCATCGAGTGCAATTCGCACCTCGGCGGCCGCGGCCAGCCCGGTGACGATGGATGTGCCGGTGTTCCTACTGCGGAACGGGGCCAACACCATCGCCGTCGAGACGCATCTGAACTACCACGCTACGGCCGACGTCAGCTTCGATCTGAGCGCCACTGAAACGGTTGGCGGGACGGCACCAAACCAGGCCCCTGTTGCCAAATTCACTTCGACGGTTTCGGGCCTGGAAGTTGCGTTGGACGGGTCCACGTCGGCTGATCCGGATGGGATGATGACAGCCTATGCCTGGAATTATGGTGACAACACCACCGGGACAGGGGTAACGACCACGCACACCTACGCCGCAGCGGGGACCTACACGGTCACACTTACGGCCACGGACAACAGAGGTGAGGACGGTGTGGCAACGGCTCCCGTGACGGTCACCTCGGTGACGGTACCGGTGGTTGTGGACGTGGTGCCGGCGAAGTCCCCGTGGAGCTGGCGCTACGCGCCAACGGCGCCGGATGCCGGGTGGAAGAACAACGGATTTGATGCTTCCTCCTGGAAGATCGGCACCGCGCTTCTTGGGTTCGGCTCATCGGGCCTGGGAACGAACATCGATGTCCCCCCGCCAACCAGCAGCCGGCCGCTGGCAGCGTACTTCCTGAGCCAGTTCAACGTGGACAACCTCGACAAGGTCTCGAAGCTGACGCTGAACACAGTGGCTGACGACGGGGTGGTGGTCTATGTCAACGGCACGGAGGTTGCCCGGCAGAATATGCCCGCCGGGCCGGTGACGTTCTCAACGTACGCGTCGACCGCGCTCAGAACAGCCAAAGCCAATATGGCGCCGCTGTCCATCAACGTGCCACCGTCCGTGCTGGTGGCAGGCATTAACACTATCGCGGTGGAGACTCATCTGAACTACCGCGCGACACCCGATCTCAGCTTCGATCTCACGGCCACGATGACTAAGCAGCCCTGAGCCGCTGCGGGGGATCACTCCCGCTACGAGAATCGGACGGACCCGTCGGCAGCTGTATCAGCGGCTGGCGGGTCCGTCTTTGTGTGAATTGGGAAGCATGTCGCATTCCCGGACGGCAGCTGGTTGCGCCCGGTCTCGTTCAGCCGGGCTATTTTACTTACGCGGGCCGCCGGTCCCCGCCGTCGGACCGCTGAGGAAATCAGCAGTCGGGGTTGTCAGGGAAGGTTACGTGGCTGACTAGCCAAGTGCCAGTCGCGGACTGCACCAGGGTCATGACATTCAAGGACCTGTCCTTGACGCTGCCCTTCCGGACCATGGTCCCGGCGTCGGTCAGCACGGAAACGGCCGAGGAATCGATGCATACGTTGAGGGTCACGGTCGGTGGTTTCGCGCTCGGCTGATAGCGGACTACCTTGGTTGACAGCACTTTCGGCTTGCCCTCAAGATGCCAACCGTTGGCCTTGAACTCGCTGGTTCTGGCCACCAGGGAGTCGTAGGCGGAGCCGGTGGCCAACGCGGCGAGTTTGGCCTTGGACGGCGGGGTCACGGCGGCAAGGACCGCGGTGGTCGTGCCCACGTACGCAGCGACATTCTTGGCTGCCGAAGTCGCGACAGGGGCCGGAACGGCTACCGCGGGTGTAGCACTTGCCGCCGGGCCTGCCGAGGGCTTGGCGGCGGATGGCGCGGCTGACTGCGAAGAACTGCTTTGAGCGTCGGCCCGGCCCGCACCGGGGCTCGTTTGCGTGACAATCAGCACTACGACTGCCGCCAGCACGACGGCGACGGCGACGACGATGCCGGCGGTGCGCATCCTGGCTCTCGGAGCTTGACCCGGTTCGGACATATTCGCTCTCCCTCGATAGTCGCCACATTCGCCGAGGCCGTCGGCGTCATCAAAACCCGACCACTGCTCGGGCAATGATCCAGTATCGTACACAGCCAGTGGTGCTGACTATAGCCCCCGACACGGCGCCGGACGCAGCCGGCGCGCGATGGGTTAGCCGGGTGCCCTTGCACGCGGGCACATAGGAGACGAGCGCCGGGGTGGTGGCCCCTCGAATCGGCAGGCCGCCGCCGCGACCACCCGCGTGCCGTGGAAGGGACCGACGACTTTGACGGGCAGCTAACCCACACCCCACCCCAAAATCCGGGTTAGCGGCCAAAATCCGGTCCGGCGACACAAAAATGCCCCGGAATCCGTGATGGATTCCAGGGCATTTCCTGTTGTGCGCGGAGGGGGACTTGAACCCCCACCCCCTTTCGAGGACTAGCACCTCAAGCTAGCGCGTCTGCCATTCCGCCACCCGCGCAGGTGGTATTTCCGGGAAGATTTTCGCCTTTCGGCGTTTCGCTTTTCTCGGAAGCAGCGAGAAAGACTCTAGCACGAAGAATCCGGAAACAAATAATCGGGGCCAGTGGGTAGGCTGGGCCCAGTACTTGAGCCACGGTGAAGAGGAGCGATATGACTGACGTTCGGCCCGAAGACGAAGTTGTCCGGATCTGCCAGGAACTGATCCGGATCGACACATCCAACTACGGCGACGGATCCGGGCCGGGGGAGCGCGCGGCGGCCGAATACACCGCCGGCCTCATCTCCGAGGTCGGGCTTGAGGCCGAGATCTTCGAGTCGGCGCCCGGCCGGGCCAATGTGGTCACCCGCCTTGCCGGCGAGGACCCTTCCGCCAGTGCGTTGGTGGTCCACGGCCATCTTGACGTTGTGCCGGCGCTGCGGGACCAGTGGTCCGTGGATCCTTTCGGTGCCGAACTCAAGGACGGCCTGATCTGGGGCCGCGGGGCGGTCGACATGAAGGACATGGACGCGATGATCCTCTCGGTCCTGCGCAATTTTGCCCGCACCGGCCGCAAACCCAAGCGCGACCTGATTTTCGCGTTTTTCGCCGACGAAGAGGCCGGCGGCAAATATGGTGCCGGGTACGCCGTAGAACACCGTCCGGAACTGTTCGAGGGTGCCACGGAGGCGATCTCCGAAGTGGGCGGATTCTCGGCCACGATCGGCGGCCGGCGCACCTACCTGCTCCAGACGGCCGAGAAAGGCCTGTCCTGGCTTCGGCTGGTGGCCCACGGACGCGCCGGCCACGGGTCGCAAATCAACACCGACAACGCGGTGACGCGGCTGGCCAGCGCCGTGTCGAGAATCGGCGAATACCGCTGGCCTGTGGAGCTGACCCCGACCACCCGGCAGTTCCTGGACGGGGTGACGGAACTCACCGGCGTCGAATTCGATCCGGACGATCCGGAGAAAATTCTCAAGGAGCTCGGCACTGTGGCCCGGTTCGTCGGCGCTACCCTGCAGAACACCACCAATCCCACCCTGCTTAAGGGCGGTTACAAGCACAACGTGATCCCCGAATCCGCCGAGGCCCTGGTCGATTGCCGGACCCTGCCCGGACAACAGGATCAGGTGCTCGAGATCGTCCGGGACCTGGCCGGCGCAGGCGTGGACGTGAGTTACGTGCACAAGGACGTGTCGCTGGAAGTGCCGTTCGCGGGCAATCTGGTGGACTCCATGATCGATGCGCTCCATTCCGAGGATCCCGGCGCGAAGGTCCTGCCGTACACGCTGTCCGGCGGCACTGACAACAAGGCCCTGAGCCGGCTGGGCATCACCGGCTACGGTTTCGCGCCGCTGATGCTCCCGGACGAGCTGGACTTCACCGGCATGTTCCACGGCGTCGACGAACGGGTGCCGGCCGACTCGCTGAAGTTCGGCGCCCGTGTGCTGAACACCCTCCTGACCAACTACTGAGCGGATTTTCCAGGCTTATGGCACCTAAGGACCCAACACCGCTAGAGATCCTGCCCGATGCGCTGCTGGAGCGGATCCGTGGCCGCGCGGCCGGCTATGACCGGGATAACACCTTCTTCACGGAGGACCTCCGGGACCTAGCCGCCGCTGGCTACCTAAAGATCTTCGTCCCGGCGTCCGACGGCGGCCTGGGCCTGGGCCTCGCCGGGGCCGCCCAGCTGCAGCGACGGCTGGCCACGGCAGCCCCGGCCACCGCCCTGGCCATCAACATGCACCTGGTTTGGACCGGGGTGGCGCACGTTCTGGCGGCCCGCGGGGACTCGTCGCTGGACTTTGTCCTCAAGGAGGCCGCGACCGGCGAGATCTTCGCGTTCGGCAACTCGGAGGCAGGCAACGATTCCGTGCTCTTCGATTCGAGGACCGAGGCTACGCCTCTGCCGGACGGCAGTTACGGGTTCACCGGTCGGAAGATCTTCACGAGCCTCTCCCCGGCCTGGACACGGCTGGGGATCTTCGGCAAGGACGCTGCAGCCCGAGGCGGCGAGGGCGAACTGGTGCACGGCTTTATCGACCGCGCCACCCCGGGCTACGAGATCCTGTCCGACTGGGACACCCTGGGCATGCGGGCCAGCCAGTCCAACACCACGGTCCTGGAGGGCGCGGTAGTGCCGCCGGAGCGGATCTTCCGCAAACTCCCCGTCGGGCCCAACGCCGACCCCCTGATCTTCGCCATCTTCGCCTGCTTCGAGACACTGCTGGCCGCGGTATACACGGGGATCGGGGAGCGGGCACTGCAGCTCGGCGTCGACGCGGTCAAACGCCGCACCTCGTTCCGGAACGGCGGACGCAGCTACGCGCAGGACCCGGACATCCGTTGGAAAGTCGCCGAAGCGGCCATGGCGATGGACGCGCTCTTCCCGCAGCTCGCGGCAGTGGCGGCCGACGTCGATGCCCTCGCCGAGCACGGCGGGCAATGGTTCCCTAAGCTGGTCGGCGTGAAGGTGAGCGCCACCGAAACGGCGCGCAGGGTAGTGGACCTGGCGATCCGGGTCTCCGGCGGGTCCAGCTATTTCCGCGGGTCCGAACTTGAACGCCTGTACCGGGACGTGCTGGCCGGCATGTTCCATCCCTCCGACGACGAATCGGCGCACAACACCGTGGCCAGCTCCTGGCTGGGCCCGCTGGAGGGCTGAGCTGCCGGGGTTCCGGTTCCTCCGCGGGCTGTCAGACGGTCCGTTGGACCTGGAAGACCCTGCGGCGCAGCCAGAAGCGGCGGCCGCCGCCGACATAGAGGACGCTGCGCTCAAGCTCCCACTTGCCGTACTCGCTGTGCGCGGCAAGGAGGCGGCGTGCCTCGGACAGCGAATCTTCAGGCCTGACGGTCAGTACGAGGTACTCGTACTGCCTGGCGTAGTCCCGTTCCCGACGGACCGAGCTGCTGGGAAATTGTTCCTTCATTGCTCTCCATTTTCGTCATTTTCGGGCTAACGTGAAGTCATGAGCATCGATCCGCGTGTCGCGCTTGAGTCCTTGACCGCCGCCTTCGAAGAACACCTGGCTGCCGCCGCGTCACGTCGCGGAGACGGGGACCCCGCGGTCGAGGCAGCTTTCTTCGCCGTCGCCGATGCCTTTGAAGTCTACGATGACTCGCTTTATGAAGCGTATGGCGAGGTGACGCCGCTTGAGGTCATTGACGAAGAAGATGACGACGACGAGAGCGAAGACGTCGACGACGAGGAAGACCTAGAACTGCTGCAGGAGAACTAGGGATAAGTGCCCGCTTCCGGGCGTATCCGGACCACGGTTGCTGCGGGGCGCCGCCCCGAATCTCGTCAGCTGCCGGGTTGCGGCGAGGTTCGGAGGTTGTCGTTGCCTACATCATGGCACCGTGCCGGCCAGTCCGGGGCAGGTGTCAGCGAAACGTCCCCGGCGGTGGATCTTACGGCCGCGGAGGGTCCGGCAGCGTTGCCCGCGGCCAGCACGCAAAACCGGAGCAGCCGGCCGGGCCGGCTGCTCAGTGGTTGCGGCCGGAGCATCCGCCGGATCCCGTTGACGCTGGCCGTGGTGTTGCTGCTGTGGGCCGTTGGACTTGCCACGGGTTCCGTGGTCTCCGGGCCACCGGCCCCGGTCCGGTCTGCAGTGACGGCGGACCCGGGCCAGCTGGTGCGCGGACAGTGGTGGCCGGTGTTCGCCTCCGTGCTCTTCCCCGGACCTATCGCCTCCTACCTGCTGGCAACCGCCGTCATTTTGTCGTAGGTCGCCTGGCGGAGGTCATGGGAACCGGCCCCGCTCTCCCTTTCTCGCCGGCCATCTCGGGGCGCTGCTGCTGTATTTCGCGGTGGCCGATCTTGGGGCGGCCCTTGGCAGTGATGGCTGTCCACCCTGCGGCACCCGGGCCGATGGGCCCGTTCGCCGCATCCCTGGCCGCCATGATGGCCGCAAGCCCGCGGATTAGCGCCCTCTGGCGCCGACGAATCCGGTCCGTGGGCATCGCCGTGACCGTGATGCTGCTGCTTTATATCGGGCATCCGCAAAACCTCCACAGCCTGCTGGGCGCGGCGTCCGGGCTCGGCATCGGCGCGGTCATGGGCGGCCGGCACGGCGCTGGCCGTTTCATCCATTCCACGAGCCGGGAGGTCAGGGCATCGCTGTCCATGGTGGTCGCAGTCTTCGCGGCGGGCCCCGTGCTGGCCAGCCTGGCGCGGGCACCCTCCGGGCCGCTGGCCGTGCTCCGGAACCTGGTCGTCAACCCGCTGCCCACCATCAACGATCTGCAGGCCAGTTGTTCGGCCGCCGTCGACCTTTCCTGCCTGCAAATCATCCGCAGCCCGGGAATACGCGGGCCGGGCGGGGAGGCTCTGGCCCTGGTTCCCTGGTGCTGCTGCTGGCTGCGCGGAGCTCCGCCGTGGAACCGGGAGCCCTGGGGCGACGACACCGCCCAGGCGCTCCCGGCGCGCTCGACGCCAGCTACCGCAGCTTCGACCGGTTCGGAGTTCCTGGAGCGGGCACGGCTGCTAGATCGAGCGGGCATAGCCGAGGCCCACCGCCGTCTGGCCTCTGAACCCGGGCTGTGCTGCCCGGAGGCACCCGTGGACACCGGCCCGGTCCTGCCGCCGTCGCTGATCCTGCTGGCCGGCGTTTTCGCCCTGTTCGTCACGGGATACGTGGTGGCGTGGTTCGCCGAGGACAACTACTACCACCGGCCGGGCTGCTGGCCCTCCTGGCTACCTTGCCGCGGATGTTCCTGCCGTATCCTTTCTCCTTCCGGTACACGGTCTCGGTTTACCCGCACGGCGTGTGGTCGCCCCTGATCTTCAGCCACGGCGGCGCCGTGTCTGGCCCATCTGCCTGGTCGGCATCCTCGCCATGTTCGCCAGCCGGAAACTCCGGGACCTCCCTGCGGCCAGCGCCATCGCGCTGGCCCGGCGGTTGGTCCGCCAGGGAGGCGGCTCGCTGGCCAGGATGGCGCTATGGCCCAACAACCGGTACTGGTTCAACCCGCCGAGCGAGGGCCTGCGCCAGTCCACTACAACGTGGCGCTCAGGTCGGCGGACCCCGCATCCACGGACCTCGCACCCGCCTGGACATCTTCGCCATGCGCCGAACAGTCGAAACCCTGCTCGCCGTGCTGAACACCGCCACCAACCCTGGCCGCACCACCGGGGCCCGGGTTCAGCCGGGTGAGGGTGGCCGAGGAAACCCTGCTGCCGCTGGACACCATTGAGTTCAAAGGCAGTCAGTGGCAGGGAGTCCGCACGGCCCTGAACAAGGCCAGGAAGCTGGCTGTCGAGGCCCGGTGGGGCACGTACGCCGAGCTCAGCGGTTCGCTGCGTACCCAGGTCCAAGAAATCTCCGAGGAGTGGGTCTCCGAGAAGACCCTGCCGGAGATGGGGTTCACCCTGGGGGGCCTCGAGGAACTCAAGGACGAGAACGTGCTGCTGTGCCTGGCGGTGGATTCCGCCGGCAAAGTCCACGGGGTGACCAGCTGGCTGCCGGTGTTCAAGGACGGCACCGTCTCCGGCCGCACGCTCGATTTCATGCGCCGGAGCCTGGACGGCTTCAAGGGCGTCATGGAATTCCTGATGGCCTTCGGCGGCTGCATTCAACGGAACCATGGCCCAGATCGCCTGTCCGGCTCGCCGCGGGCTGCCGGCCCACCGGCGACGCGGTAATCGAATCGCCGACGGCGCCAGGTCTGGCCACCATCGACTGCCTGGGCGACCTCCTCGAACCGGTCTACGGTTTCCGGTCGCTGGCGGCCTTCCAACACGCCACCAACCCCGGCACCGGACCTCTACATGATCTACACGATCCCCGGGCTCTCCCGGTCACGGCCGGGCGCTCACCGAGGCCTATATGCCCACTAGTCCCTCCGGCACACGGCGAGGCTGCTTCGCGGCGTCATCGGGTAACCACCGCCGGTTCTGCGGTCCTGCGACGCCGGCTTAGCCGGTGACGCCCAAGCGGCCCATGAGCCAGTCCATGTTCTTCTCGACGCCGATTTCCAGCCCGTCCGGCGTGTCCGCCGGGCGCTGCCTGGAACTGCACGTTGATGCCGGAGCTCTTCATGGCCTGGTAGACCTGGCCGCCCTGCGGCCGGTAGAACGTATCCGCGGCGCCGACGGAGATGATCCCGGCGGTGCCCGGATACTTGCGGGTCTTGATCACGTCAAGGGCGTTCTGCTTCCTGAACTCGGCGGCGCTGCCGCCGAAGTATGCCTGCAGGAGCACCTGGTCGCCCTGCCGGATGGTCGGCTGGTTTTCGCCGGAACTGTCGATGAAGGTGGGGTACACCTCCGGATAGTTAACGGCCAGTTGCAGGGCGCAGGTCCCGCCATCCGAGAAGCCACCCACCGCCCACACCTGCTGGGGTGCCGGCCTGCCCCGAACTCGCCTTACCCAGCCCGGCACGTCCTGGCTCAAGTACGTTCCGGCCTGGCCCTGCTGCTGTTCAGGCACAGCGGCGGGTAAGTCGCACCCTTCCCGCCGGCGTCGGGCATCACCACGATCGGCACCAGCCCCTTGTGCGAGGAGGCGTAATCGTCCATGAACTGGGCGATGCGGCCGTTGCGCAGCCAGTTGGAGGGTTCACCGGGGACGCCGTGGATGAGGACCAGGACCGGCAGGTCGGCCCGGGGGGTGGCCAGGTATGCCGGCGGGAGATCCACAAAGGCAACAAAGGAAACCTGATCCAGGTCCGCGCCGGGATCACCCCGGACCACGGTTCCCGAACCCGCCATGCCCAACGGCGCGGTCCAGTTCGACAGCGTGGTCGGTGGTTGTCCCTGGCGCGGCTGCGGGTCCCGCTGTTCCTCGCTTTTGAACTGGTCCAGGGTTTCCACCTTGACCCCCAACACCCCAAGACGAAACCAGGGTGGGTACTACTTCAAAGTTCTGGTTGAATCAGCGCCGCCGAGGCCAGAACGACGACGAGCGCGGCGGGCAGCACCGCGGCGCGCGCCGGCAGCCGGTGCAGGTCCCGGATCTTGGGAACGACGAGGAGCAGGGCCAGGACGCCAAGGCCGGCATAGGCGTAGACACGCGTGGGCAGGGGGGAGCCCCAGAGGTTCCAGACCCGCTCGGACAGTACCCACACCAGCGCGCTGAGAACCACCGCGGCCACGGCCGCGGTCGGAACCCGTCTCCGCAGATGGCGGCGGCGGCCCCAGACCAGCCAGGCCAGGGCCGCCGCCGCCAGAAGGTAGAGGACCACGGGCACAACGCCGGTCGTGATCGCAAGGTTCTGCAGGTTCATGGCCCCAGACTAGGACCGCTACCCGGGAGTCCGCCCGGAAACGGCTGAGAGCTTGGCCCGGTCAGGCCGGGTTGGAGACGTCCTCAAGCGCGGCGGCGATCTCGGGCGGCAGCGGCGCGAGCACCGCGTCCAGGATTTCCTTCAGCTGGACCGGCGTCCTGGCGCCCACCACGGCGGTGGCCACTCCATGCTGGGACAGCAACCAGCTCAAGGAGACGTCCAGCGCGGTGCGGCCCAGTCCCTTGGCCGCCATCGCCACGGCCTCCACCACGCTGGAGGCGATTCCTTCCAGGTAGGGCTCGACGTAGCCGGCGAGTTTTTGCTGCGCGGCCCGGGAGTCGGCGGGAATGTGGCCGCGGTACTTACCGGTCAGGACGCCGCGGCCCAGCGGGCCCCAGGCCATCAGGCCCAGACCGGCGTCCTCGATGGCCGGGATTAGTTCGTGCTCGGGTTTGCGCTGCAGCAACGAGTACTCGGCCTGGCAAGCTACCAGCGGGAAGTCCGCCACGGCGGCGGCCTTGGCGGTCTGCCAGCCGGTGAAGTTGGAGACCCCGGCGTAGCGGACCCGGCCGGAGCGGACAGCGAAGTCCAGCGCCGACAGGGTTTCCTCCAATGGGACGTTCGGATCCCAGGCCTGCGCGAACCAGAGGTCCACGTAGTCGGTCCCGAGCCGGGCCAGGCTGGCGTCCAGGGCGGACAGCATCCCGTTCCGGGAGGTGTCGACGCTGCGCCGTCCGCCCGAGGTTGTCAGGCCGGCTTTGGTCGAGATCACGACTTCGGAGCGGGCAACGACGTCTCCCAGCATTCCGCCGAGCATGACCTCGGCCCCGCCGCCGGCGTAGGACGCAGCGGTGTCGATCAGCGTGCCACCTCCGTCGACAAAGGTACGGAGCAGGCCAGCGGCGTCCTGCTCGTCGGTCTCACCGGCCCACGACATGGTGCCAAGGGATAGGGACGAGACACGCAACCCACTGTTGCCGACATAACGCTGCTGCATGCCTGCAAGCTTACGGTGCTTCGGAACCTCCATAACGTAGGGTCTATAAACGTGAACTGGTTAGAAGCGGCCTTTCTGGGCCTTGTGCAGGGGCTGACAGAATTCCTCCCCATTTCCTCGAGCGCGCACCTGCGGATCGTCGGAGCGTTCCTGCCGAACGCCGCCGACCCCGGGGCCGCGTTCACTGCCATCACGCAGCTGGGTACGGAGACGGCGGTGATCGTCTTTTTCTGGCGTGACATCGTCCGGATTGTCCGGGCCTGGTTCGGCTCGCTCAGCGGCCGGGTGTCCCGGCAGGACCCGGATGCCCGGATGGGCTGGCTGGTGATCCTGGGCAGCCTGCCGATCGTCGTTCTTGGGCTGCTCTTCCAGGACCAGATCGAATCGGTCCTGCGCAGCCTGTGGATCGTGGCCACCACGCTGATCGTCTTCGGCATGATCCTCGCCGTCGCCGACGCCGTCGGCCGCCAGGAGCGCGACCTGACCAAGCTCAGCTACAAGCACGGCATCTTCTACGGCCTCGCCCAGGCGATGGCGCTCATTCCCGGGGTGTCCCGTTCCGGCGGCACCATCACGGCCGGCCTGCTCATGGGATACACCCGGGAAGCGGCGGCCCGTTATTCCTTCCTGCTCGCGATCCCCGCGGTATTCGGCAGCGGGCTGTACCAGCTCTACAAAGTTGTCTCCAAGGACGGGATCACCGGACCCTACGGACTGCCCGAAACCGGCCTGGCCACCGCCATTGCCTTCGTGGTGGGCTACCTCATCATCGGGTGGTTCCTGAAATACGTCTCCACCCGCAGCTACCGGATCTTCGTCTGGTACCGCATTTTCCTGGGCCTGGCGCTATACCTGCTGCTCGGTTTCAATGTCATCAGCGCCTAGCACTAGGCTTGGGTTGTGAAATCCTGGATCTCCCGCCCCGTTCCCCAGCTCCCGGGCAGTATGCCCGCAGTCCGCCTTTTCGACACCGTCAAGGGCGGCCTCGTCACCCTCGACGCGGCGGGGGAGCAGTCCCTGTACGTGTGCGGCATCACCCCGTATGACGCCACACATATGGGCCACGCGGCCAGCTACGTGGCGTTTGACCTGCTCAACCGGGCCTGGCGGGACGGCCGGCAGGCCGTGGCATACGTGCAGAACGTGACCGACGTCGACGACCCGCTGCTGGAGCGCGCGACGGCGACCGGCGTGGACTGGCGCGATCTCGCGGCCAGCCAGATTGAGCTGTTCCAGACCGACATGGAAGCCCTCAACGTACTGGCACCGGACAACTACGTCGGGGCCGTCGAGGCCATTCCGCTGATCGTGCCGGCCATCGAGTCCCTTCTCGAGCGGGGGCTGGCCTACCGGGTGGCCGGGACCGCCGGCGAGCCTGACGGCGATGTCTACTACGACGTCGAAGCGGCCGGAAAGCATTCGGCCGAAGCACGCGACGCCTGGACCCTGGGATCCATCTCCGGCCTCTCCGACGCTGAGATGCTCGAACTTTTCGCCGAGCGCGGCGGTGACCCCGGCCGGGCCGGCAAGCGGCAGGCGCTGGACCCGCTGCTCTGGCGGGTAGCCCGCGAGGGCGAACCCAGCTGGCCCGGCGGAGACCTGGGGGAGGGGCGCCCCGGCTGGCACATCGAGTGCACCGTCATTGCGCAAAAGTACCTGCCCGCACCCTTCACCGTGCAGGGCGGCGGATCGGACCTGGTGTTCCCGCACCACGAAATGGGGGCCGGGCACGCATACTCGCTCAGCGGTGTGCCGCTGGCCAAGCACTTCGCCCACGCCGGCATGGTGGGGCTCGACGGCGAGAAGATGAGCAAGTCCAAGGGCAACCTCGTGCTCGTCTCCAAGCTGCGCGCCGCCGGCGAGGAAGCCGGCGCAATCCGGCTCGCCATCCTGGCGCACCACTACCGCAGCGACTGGTCATGGACCGACGGCGGCTTCGCCGAAGCCAAGGAACGCCTTAGCACCTGGCGGGCCGCAGTAGAAACCGCCCCGGCAGGTTCCGCCGGCCCACTGGTCGAAGAAATGCGCGCCGCGCTCTCTGAGGACCTCAACGCCCCGCAGGCCCTCGCGGCTGTGGATGCCTGGGCTGCGGCTGCCCTCGCCGCCGGCACGGAAGCCGGTTCCCCGGTGGACGCAGCGCTGGTTCGCGACGCCGTCGACGCACTGCTCGGCGTCGAACTCTAAGGCCACCCGCTAGGGCTTGTCCTTGCCGCGGCGCTTGAGGTAGCGCTCGAATTCCCGGGCGATCGACTCGCCGCTGGCCTCCGGCAAATCGGCGGTGTCCTTGGCTTCCTCCAGCTGGCGGACGTACGCGGCGATCTCCGGGTCCTCGGTGGCGAGTTCGTCGACGCCCCGCTCCCACGCGTCCGCGTCCTCCACCAGGTCCTGCGTGTCCAGCGGAACCTGCAGCAGCTCTTCGATCCGGTTCAGCAGCGCAAGCTGGGCCTTGGGCGAAGGCGCCTGGGCCACATAGTGCGGGACGGCCGCCCACAGCGAGATGGTGGGCAACCCGGCCAGCATTGCGACCTCCGCGAGGACTCCGACGATGCCCACGGGTCCTTCGTACTGGGAGGCTTCGAGGTCCATCCGCTCCCGCAGAGCCGCATCGTCGGTCGAGGCGCTGACCGGGATGGGGCGGCTGTGCGGCACGTCCGCCAGCAGGGCCCCCACCAGGATGACGTAGTCCACCTTCAGCGCCTCCGCATGCACCAGCAGCTCGGCGGTGTAAGCACGCCACTTGTACGACGGTTCGGTGCCCTGGACAAAGATCACATCCACGTTCGAACCGGGCACGCTTGCCTTGAAGATCCGGGTGGACGGCCACTTGATTTTCCGCTCGCCGGACGCCGTGCGCCGGATCGTCGGGCGGGTGAACTGGAAGTCGTAGTACTCATCGGCGTCGATGGAACCGGCCTTCTTGCCGCCCCAAAGCTTGTTCAGATAGCGCAGTGCATCGCTGGCAGCTTCGCCGGCGTCGTTCCAGCCTTCGAACGCCGCCAGCATCACGGTGACTCGCTGGCCGTCCGGCACGGGCTGCAGCAGCCGCTCCGGCTCGGGCGTGGCGCCCGTTTCCGTGGTGTCTGGCTCGAAGCTATTCATGTCTTCACCCTACGTCCAAGCGCGGCCCGGCGCAGGAAGGCGGGCGGCCCGCATGCCGTGGAATTCGCCGTCGGCGTAGCTTCCAATGCCGTACCCGGGCCGCACCGTAGACTGGGGGACATGCGATCCACAGCCTTCCAGCCCTTGCTCAAAGCCGCGTTATGGGACATGGACGGCACCATCGTGGACACCGAGCAGTACTGGATTGAAGCCGAGCACGCCCTGGTGTCGGCCCACGGGGGACAGTGGTCGCACGAGAAGGCCATGCAACTGGTGGGTCAGTCGCTGGTCTACTCGGCCGGCATCCTGCAGGAAGCCGGAGTGGCGCTGGAGGTACGCGAGATTATCGACACCCTCACCGGGCATGTCGTCAGCCTGGTCCGCGAATCCGTTCCCTGGCGCCCGGGAGCCCGGGAATTGCTGGACGAACTGCACACAGCCGGGGTCAGGTGTGCCCTCGTCACCATGTCGGAAGCACCGCTGGCACGCGAGATCGTCGCGAGCCTGCCCAAACCCTATTTCGAGTTCCTCGTAACCGGGGACACGGTCAGCCAGGGCAAGCCGCATCCTGAGGCGTACCTCAAGGCCGTGGAACTCCTGCAGCAAGAGGACCCCGAGCTGGACCACCGGCACTGCGTGGCTCTCGAAGATTCCGCCCCGGGCGTCGCCGCGGCCGTGGCCTCGGGCGTGCTCACGGTAGCCATTCCGCATATCGTCCCGCTGCCGCACGATCCCCGGCGCGCGACCTGGGACACCCTCGCCGGACGCACCGTCGCCGACCTGGAAGGGCTGATCGCCTCCCGGCAGGAGTTCACGTCCGCTGGCCACGGAGGCAAAGGCCTTGACTGAGCCTTCGCCGCAGAGGCAACCGAACGGCGCGCCGGATCGTCCTTTTTCGCTCCGTGGCGGGATACCCCTGGGCCGGATCGCCGGTATCCCGGTGGTCCTGGCCTATTCTTGGTTTGCGATCGCGGCCTTCACCGTCATTGCCTACGGTCCCGTCCTCGCCCACAACGATCCCGGGCTTGGCGCGGCCGCCTACCTCGTGGCGTTGGCGTATTCGGTCCTGCTGCTGATTTCGGTCCTGGTCCATGAACTGGCGCATGCGCTCACCGCCCGGCTCTACCGGTGGCCGACCCAGAAGATCGTGCTCAACCTGTGGGGCGGCCACACCCAGTTCGAAGAGTTCACTGCCTCGCCCGGCCGGTCCGTTATCGTGGCCATGGCGGGCCCCGCCGCCAACCTGGTGCTCGCGGCCGTCGGCTGGCTTGTGGTCGCCGGCGGGCAACTGGACGGAGTCGCGGACACGCTGGCGAACATCTTCGTCTGGGCGAATCTGCTGATTGGCATCTTTAACGTTCTGCCTGGGTTGCCGCTGGACGGCGGCCGGCTGGTCGAATCGGCGGTCTGGAAGGCTACCGGCAGCCACGAAAAGGGCACCATCGCCGCCGGCTGGTCGGGCCGGATCATCGTGGTCGCCCTCGCCGTGTGGTTCGTGGTGCTGCCGCTGCTGAGCGGCAACCGGCCGGACACCTCGCTTATGCTGATCACGCTGCTGGTGGGAAGTTTCCTCTGGCTGGGCGCCACCGCCTCCATCCAGCAGGCCCGCTACCGGGGCCGCCTGCACCTTGTCGACGCCGCCGCCCTCGCCGAACCCGCCGTCGGGCTGCCGGACACCGCCTCCATCCTGGACGTGCTGCGGCACTCGCCGCGGGGTGACCCCGCCGTCGTGCTGTACGGCGGCGACGGCAGGCCGGCCGCGGTCATCGACGGTACCGCCGCGGCCGAGGTTCCGGCAGCGCTGGCCGCTACCACTCCTGCGACGGCGGCCGCCTACCCGCTCACCGCCGGAGCCTACGTCAAAGAAACGGACCGGGGCGTCGAACTGCTGAACTACCTGGCCCAGCTCCAGGGTTCCGACTACGCGGTGGTGAACGACGCGGGAACCGTCACCGGCCTGCTGCGCCAACTGACCGTCCTCAACGCACTGTCCGGCAAGCAGCAGCGCGATGCCGGCAGGCAACAGGACCGCGTTGAAGGCCGGAATCAAGAGCGGAACCGGTAGAGTTACCTGCCGGCCGTGAATTACCCGGCCCATTTGAACGGGCCGGTGCCAGCCGCCACACCCGCGGCCACCGAAGCTTTACAGAAGCGAGGAACATCTCATGAGCAGCGACACCGCCGCCAGCGCAACCCCCCGTGGGGACAGCACAGGCGGGGACAGCACCGCCGCAAACAACACCCCGGAGCCGGCCGCTGCACCGGTGGGCGCGAACCGGCGCCGCGGCCCGTTCCGTGAAGGCGAACGGGTCCAGCTCACGGACGAACGCGGCCGGATGAACACCATCAGCCTTGAAGCCGGCGGGGCGTTCCACACGCACCGCGGCTTCCTCAACCACGACGAAATCATCGGCAAGCCGGATGGTTCGGTTGTGGTAAACAACGTTGGCCAGCAGTACCAGACCCTGCGCCCGCTGCTCTCGGATTTCGTCCTTTCGATGCCGCGCGGTGCAGCTGTCGTCTACCCGAAAGACGCCGGCCAGATTGTCACGATGGCCGACATTTTCCCCGGCGCCCGCGTGGTGGAGGCCGGCGTCGGGTCCGGCGCACTCTCCATCTCGCTGTTGCGCGCGGTAGGGGACAACGGTTACCTGCATTCGTTTGAACGGCGTGAGGAATTCGCCGACATCGCCCGTGGCAACGTCGAAACCATCTTCGGCGGCCCCCACCCGGCGTGGAAGATCAGCCTCGGCGACTTCCAGGAAGAAGTCGTCCGGACCGAGGCGCCGGGCTCCGTGGACCGGGTGGTCCTGGACATGCTCGCACCGTGGGAATGCCTCGACGCCGTCGCCACCGTGCTGGCCCCCGGCGGCGTGTGGATCAACTATGTCGCGACGGTCACCCAGTTGTCCCGCACCGCCGAGGCCATCCGGGCTGACGGCCGCTTCACCGAGCCGGACGCGTGGGAATCCATGGTGCGCGGCTGGCACCTTGAGGGCCTCGCTGTCCGCCCGGACCACCGGATGGTGGCCCACACCGGGTTCCTGCTGGTCACCCGCCGGCTGGCCGACGGCGTCACGGGCATCTCGGTGAAGCGCAGGCCGTCCAAGACCGAGTTCGACGCCGAGGACGTCAACGCGTGGACCCCCGGCGCCGTCGGCGAACGTGCAGTCTCGGACAAGAAGCTGAGGCGGGCCGCGCGCGACGCCATCGCGGGTACCAACGTCAAGGATGCGCCGGAGGTTACGAAGTAGTCCGTATTCCGGAAGTCTTCAGCAGCACCCGTCAACTTGGGGCTATGGTCTTAACAGAAGGACGGAAGGGGCTGGTGCACGATGGAGACTCCGAACAATGACCACGGCCGGAAGCCGGCGGAGGACGAGGCCCCGGCAGCCGCCGAACGGGCAGCGGAGGCCGACCGCTACGCGGCCAACGAGCTGTCTGTCGCCGAGCGGCAGGTCAACATCCTGCGCGATAAGCTCCGGCATATCGACCGCCAGCTCGCTGCGGCCACGCAGAACAACTCAAAACTGGTCGGCATGCTGGAGACCGCCAAGGCCGAGATCCTGCGCCTGAAGAACGCCCTGGACCAGGAGGGCCAGCCACCCTACAGCTTCGGCACCATCGTGCAGCTGAACCCGAGACGCCACGCGGAGCCGGGTGCCAGCGGCCAGGCCGCCACCGAAGAGTCCGCGGACATCTTCAACGCCGGACGCAAGATGCGCGTGGGCATCAGCCCGCTGGTGAACATCAACCAGCTCGCCGTGGGCCAGGAGGTCCTGCTTAACGAGGCCCTGCTGGTTGTCGCCGGCCTGGGCTACGAGCGCGCCGGGGACCTGGTTACCCTGAAGGAAATGCTCGGGTCCGACCGGGCCCTGGTGGTGGGCCGCGCCGACGAGGAACGCGTGATCCGGCTCTCCGGAGCACTGCTGGCACAGAAACTGCGGGTGGGGGACGCGCTCTCGATCGACAGCCGCACCGGCTACGCGCTGGAGAAGATTCCGCGCTCCGAGGTGGAAAACCTCGTCCTCGAGGAGGTCCCGGACATCACCTACCAGGACATCGGCGGCCTGGGCCCGCAGATCGAACAGATCCGTGACGCCGTCGAACTGCCGTTCCTGCACCCTGACCTGTACCGGGAGCACGGCCTCAAGGCGCCCAAGGGCATCCTGCTCTACGGGCCGCCGGGCTGCGGCAAGACCCTCATTGCCAAGGCCGTGGCCAACTCGCTGGCCGCCCGCGCCGCGGAGCGCGCCGGCAAGACGGATATGAAGAGCTACTTCCTGAACATCAAAGGCCCCGAGCTGCTGGATAAGTATGTCGGCGAAACCGAAAGGCATATCCGGCTGATTTTTGCCCGGGCCCGCGAGAAGGCGTCCGAGGGCAGCCCGGTGGTGGTGTTCTTCGACGAGATGGACTCACTGTTCCGAACCCGCGGCACCGGCATCTCCTCCGACGTCGAGACCACGATCGTGCCGCAGCTGCTCAGCGAAATCGACGGCGTCGAGCGGCTGGACAACGTGATCGTGATCGGCGCCTCCAACCGGGAGGACATGATCGACCCGGCCATCCTTCGGCCGGGCCGGCTGGATGTCAAAGTCAAGATCCAGCGGCCCGACGCCGAGGCCGCGGCGGACATTTTCAACAAGTACATCACCACCGACCTGCCCTTCCACGAGCAGGACCTGGCCGAACACGACGGCGACATCCAGGCGACGGTGGACGCAATGATCCAGCGGACCGTCGAAGCCATGTACTCCACCGAGAAGTCCAACGAGTACCTCGAGGTCACCTACGCCAACGGCGACACCGAGATGCTCTACTTCAAGGACTTCAACTCCGGGGCCGTGGTCCAGAACGTAGTGGACCGGGCCAAGAAGTCCGCCATCAAGGACCTGCTCACCACCGGTCAAAAGGGCCTGCGCATCGACCACCTGCTCCGCGCCGTCATCGACGAGTTCCGCGAGCACGAGGACATGCCCAACACCACGAACCCGGATGACTGGGCGCGCATTTCGGGCAAAAAGGGCGAACGCATCACCTACATCCGCACCATCGTCCAGGGCAAGGCCGGCCAGGAACCCGGGAAATCCATCGAGACGATGCCCAGCACGGGCCAGTACCTGTGAGCCCGGGTCCGGCAGCAGTTCCCGGCGGGCTGCCCGCCGGCGGCGCCATGCGGGTGATGGGGTCCGAGACCGAATACGGGATCCACGCGCCGTCCGCGCCGGGCGCCAACGCCACGATGATGTCAGCGCGGGTTATCCAGGCCTACGCCCAGGTGACACGGCAACGGGCCGCCGGCGGCGCCGAAACCCGGTGGGACTACACCGACGAAGAGCCTTTGCACGACGCCCGTGGCTGGACGCTGGAACGCAGCGCTGCCGAACCGGAACAGCTCACCGACCGGCCGCCGGTCCTGGACGCCGAGGCCGTCGCTCTTGCCTACGGCCGGGCCGAACTGGAGCACGACGGCGAAGACGAGTCCGGCTCGCTGCTGATGAACATGGTGCTCGGCAACGGCGCCCGCCTTTACGTGGACCACGCCCACCCGGAGTACTCCAGCCCGGAGGTCACCAACCCCCGCGATGCCGTCGTCTGGGACGCCGCCGGGGACCTCGTCGCCCTGGCCGCGGTGCGCCGGCTGGCGGCGGACCCGGACCTGCCGCCGATCAACCTGTACAAGAACAACACAGACAACAAGTCCGTCTCCTACGGCTCGCATGAGAACTACCTGATGCCCCGCTCGGTCCCGTTCAGCGAGATTGTCCGCGGGCTGACGCCGTTCTTCATCACCCGGCAGATCATGTGCGGCGCCGGCCGGGTGGGCCTGGGCCAGGACAGCTCCCGGCCCGGCTACCAGATCAGCCAGCGCGCGGACTTCTTCGAAACCGAGGTCGGCCTCGAGACCACCATCCGGCGCCCCATCATCAACACCCGGGACGAGCCGCACGCGACCGCCGACAAATACCGCAGGCTGCACGTCATCATCGGCGACGCGAACCTCAGCCAGGGCGCCAACTTCCTCAAGTTCGGCAGCACCGCGATGGTGTTGAGCCTGATCGAAGCCGGGCTGGCGCCCCGTGTCGAGGTGCACGAGCCCGTGGCCGCGCTGCAGGCGGTCAGCCACGACACCTCCCTGACCGCCACCCTGCGCCTGCTTGACGGTCGCCGTGTCACGGCCCTGGACCTGCAGTGGATCTATTTCGAGGCGGCGGCCAAGCTGGCACAGGACAGTGGCGTGGCCGACGCCGTCGACGGTGACGGGCACACCCACGAGGTGCTGGAGCGCTGGTCCGCGACGCTGACCGCGCTGGACAGCGACCGGGCCGCCGCCGCCTCGACCGTGGAATGGCTGGCCAAGCTGTCCCTGCTGGATGGGTACCGGCAACGGGACGGACTGGAATGGTCGGACGCGCGGCTGGGCCTGGTGGACCTGCAGTGGGCGGACATCCGCCCCGAGAAGGGCCTGTATTACCGGTTGCTGGCCCGGGACCGGATGCAGCGGATAGCTCGCGACGAGGCGATCGTCCGTGCCGTAACGGAGCCGCCGTCGGACACCAGGGCCTTCTTCCGCGGCCGCTGCGTGAGCCGCTTCGGCGCCGACCTGGTGGGGGCGAGCTGGGACTCGGTGATCTTTGACCTGCCCGGCCGCGGCAAGTTGCAGCGGGTGCCCACCCGGGAACCGCTGCGCGGTACCGAGGCGCTGACCGGCGGCTTGTTCGCCCGGCACCGCGACGCCGGACCCTTCCTGGCGGAGCTGTTGGGGCTGCCACCCGGTTCGTAGGCCCAGGGACCCCCGCGCGGGCCCCGGGCGTGGCAATATGGCTTACAGGATGTCCCGTTCAGGATGGGCCAGCCGGTGGATAAGACAGTGGGATCAGAAGGAGAAAACGATGGCAGGCCAGGAGCAGCAGCAGCCGCAGTCCCGCGACACCGAGGTCGAGGAGGACGTTCCCGCGCCGCCGGCGGCGCCCGAAGCCCAGGCTTCGGCCGCGACCCAGGGCGTAGACGATCTGCTCGATGAGATCGACGGTGTGCTGGAGTCGAACGCCGAGGAATTCGTCCGCGCCTTCGTCCAGAAGGGCGGCCAGTAGGCCGGCCCGGACCGGCAGCCGGAGCGGGAGATTTCCGAAGAAGGAGCGGAACTGCGCAGACACGGGGCTGAGGACCGGAAGTCGTTGATCCACTACGTTGAGGGAGTGCACCAGTGCAGGAAACATCAGCCAACCAGGTAGCGGCGAACGCGACGTCTTCATTCATTGAGCATCTGCAGCGCTCACGGCCAGAACTGCTGCCCTACAACTCCCTGCCCGGGCTGTCTGCCGGCCCCGCCGCGGCGCCGCTCCAGGTCCCGCACGCAACCACCATCGTGGCCATGACCTTCGCCGGGGGAGTGCTGATGGCGGGGGACCGCCGCGCCACCATGGGCAACGTCATCGCCAGCCGGCACATCGAGAAGGTCTTCCCCGCGGACCATTATTCCGTGCTGGGCATCGCCGGAACCGCCGGCATCGCCCTCGACATCACCCGGCTTTTCCAGGTCGAACTCGAACACTACGAGAAGATCGAGGGCACGCAGCTGAGCCTGGACGGTAAGGCCAACCGGCTCGGCGCGATGATCCGAGGCAACCTGCCGATGGCGATGCAGGGGCTTGCCGTCATTCCCCTGTTCGCCGGTTTCGACCGGCCCGCCGGCATCGGCCGCCTCTTTTCCTACGACGTCACCGGCGGCCGCTACGAGGAACAGGAACACCACGCCGTCGGCTCAGGCTCCATGTTCGCCCGCGGTGCGCTGAAGAAGCTCTGGCGGCCCAACCTTGCCGAGGACGACGCCGTCCGGGTGGCCGTGGAAGCACTGTACGACGCGGCCGACGACGACTCGGCCACGGGCGGTCCGGACCCGGTCCGGCAGCTCTGGCCGGTGGTCTACACCGTCAGCCGTTCCGGTGCCGCCCGTGTTCCGGAACGCGAGCTCGCCGCCGTCGCAGGCGCCATCATCGAGTCGCGGGCCGTGGCCCAGCGGGAGGCCTGAAATGACCCAGCAGTTCTATGTCTCACCGGAACAACTGATGAAGGACCGGGCGGATTTCGCCCGGAAAGGCATCGCACGCGGGCGTTCGGTCGTAGTCATCAGCTGCCGGGACGGGATCGCCCTGGTGGCGGAAAATCCGTCCCCGTCGCTGCACAAGATCGGCGAGATCTACGACAAGATCGCCTTCGCCGCGGTTGGTAAGTACAACGAGTTCGAGAGCCTGCGGCAAGCCGGGGTGCGCTACGCCGACGTCCGCGGCTACTCCTACGACCGCGAGGACGTCACGGCCCGCGGACTGGCCAGCGTCTACGCGCAAAGCCTTGGGGCTGTCTTCACCGCGGAGCAGAAGCCCTTCGAAGTGGAGCTGGCCGTAACCGAGGTCGGGGACAGCCAGGACCTGGACCATCTCTACCGGCTGACCTTTGACGGGTCGATCGCCGACGAGCAGGGGTTCATCGTGATGGGCGGCGAGGCCGAACGGGTCTCCGAAGCGGTCGCGGCCGGCTGGCGCGGCGAACTGGACTTCGCCGGGGCCATCCGGCTGGCACTGGCCGGGCTCGTGGCGGACAAGGAAAATGACACCCTGCCGGCGTCGGCCGTGGAAGTCGCCGTGCTGGACCGCGGCTCCGAAAGCAGCCGCGGCACCCGCCGCGCCTTCCGCCGCCTCGACGACGCCGACATCGTGGCACTGCTGGCTGAGGAGAACTGACATGGACAAGCGTATTTTCGGCATCGAAACCGAATTCGGCATTTCCTACTCGAGCCCGGAGTCCCGGCCCCTGGCCCCGGAGGAGGTGGCCCGGTACCTTTTCCGGAAGGTGGTCAGCTGGGGCAGGTCCTCCAACGTCTTCCTCACCAACGGCTCCCGGCTCTACCTGGACGTCGGCTCGCACCCCGAATACGCCACCGCCGAATGTGACGACCTGGCACAGTTGATCGCCCATGACCGCGCCGGCGAACTGATCCTGGACGACCTGGTCGATGAGGCACAGGAACGCCTGGCGGCCGAGGGATTCAACGGGACCGTGTACCTGTTCAAAAACAACACCGACTCGGCGGGCAACTCCTACGGCAGCCACGAGAACTACCTGATACCCCGCCGTGGGGAATTTTCCAGGCTGGCGGAGATCCTGATCCCGTTCCTGGTGACCCGGCAGCTGATCGCCGGTGCGGGAAAGATCCTCAAGACCCCGCACGGCGCCACCTTCGCCTTCTCCCAGCGCGCCGACCACATCTGGGAAGGTGTCTCCTCGGCCACGACCCGGTCCCGGCCGATCATTAACACCCGCGACGAGCCGCACGCCGACGCGGAGTTCTACCGGCGTCTGCACGTCATCGTCGGGGATTCAAACATGTCCGAGACGACGGCGCTGCTAAAAATGGGCACCGTGGACCTGATCCTGCGGATGATCGAGGCGGGGGTGATCATGCGTGACATGCGGATGGAGAACCCGATCCGCAGCATCCGGGAGATCTCCCACGACCTGACCGGCCGCGCCCTGGTACGCCTGGCCAACGGCCGTCAGCTCACCGCCCTGGAGATCCAGCGGGAGTATCTGGCCAAGGTCACCGAGTTCGTCGCTGACCGCGGCGCCCACAACGCGCACGTACCGCTCATCCTGGATCTCTGGGAACGCACCCTGGACGCGATCGAAAGCGGTAATACAGGCAGCATCGATACCGAGGTCGACTGGGCCATCAAGAAGAAGCTGATGGACAACTACCGCGAGCGGCACAACCTGGACCTGGACGCGCCGCGAATTGCCCAGATCGACCTGACGTACCACGACATTTCCCGCAGCCGCGGCCTGTTCTACCTGCTCCAGGCCCGCGGCGCGGCGCGGCGGGTGGTCGACGAGACGGACGTCAAGGACGCCGTCGACGCCCCGCCGCAGACCACCCGGGCCAAGCTGCGCGGCGACTTCGTCCGGCGCGCCCAGGAACTCGGCCGCGACTACACCGTCGACTGGGTGCATTTGAAGCTGAATGACCGTGCGCACCAGACCATCCTGTGCAAGGACCCGTTCCGCAGCGTGGACGACCGGGTGGATGCCCTGCTGGACTCTATGGGCTGATACCCAGCTTTCCGCGTTATTCTGGGGGAGGTGCCGTTTCGCGGCTACCGCCTGCTTTGCCGCCGGCAACCGTCCGGTGAAGCGTCCATCCTGCCCCGACGAAAGTTTTTACGTGCGCCGACTATTAGCAATTCTCCTCCCCGGACTGCTGCTGCTCACCGCCTGTGGTGGCGGCGGGTCTGCCACCCCGGAGCCCACCAGCCAGTCCGCCGGCGAGACCGCGAAGCTGGACTCCCTGAAACTGACCGAGAAAGGCGACAAGAAGGCGCCCGGCGTGGAGTTCACCAAGCCGCTCGAGGTCAAGGACCCCACCATCAAGGTCGTCACGGAGGGCAACGGCGACCGGGTCAAGGCCAACCAGGTCGCGGACATTTCCATCGTCGCCTTCAACGGCAAGGACGGCTCCACCCTTGAGGACACCTTCGCGAAGGATCCCGAGAAGCTTGAGTTGAATGACGAGCTCAAGACCGGCAGCGCCGTCATCTACAACGCTTTCGTCGGCGCCAAGGTGGGCTCCCAGCTGGCCCTGGCCGTTCCGGGAAAGGCAGCCACCGCCGCAGGCGGCGCAGCCCAGCCCTCGCAGTTGCTGGTCATCAAGATCCTGTCGGCGAAGGACGCTCCCAAGGTCCTGGACAAGCCCGAGGGCGACGCCGTGAAACCGCCGGCCGGCCTGCCCACCGTGACGGAAAACGACAAGGGCGTGCCCGTCATCTCCGTCAAGGGCGTCGCCGCCCCCAAGTCGCTCGTCTCCCAGTACCTGATCAAGGGGAAGGGCCAGGCCGTCAAGGAAACCGACACCGTCACCGTGAACTACGTTGGCGTGGCCCTCTCCTCGGGGAAGGTCTTCGACTCCAGTTTCGACAGCGGCAAGAAGGCTACGTTCCCGTTGAACGGCGTCATCAAGGGCTGGACCCAGGGCCTCGCCGGCAAGACCGTCGGCTCCCGCGTCCTCCTGGTCATCCCGAAGGACCTCGCCTACGGCGACAAGGGCCAGGGCGACGCCAAGGGCGATCTCGTCTTTGTCGTCGACATCCTCGGCGTGAAGTAACCCACCAGCACACCGTAAGCCCCAGAAGAAGGAGCAACTATGTCATTTGGACAGCGCAATCTTGACCGCCAGAAGCCGGAAATCGACTTCCCCGAGGGCGACGTACCTACCGAACTGGTCATCACCGACCTGATCGAGGGCGACGGCGCCGAAGCCAAGCCTGGCGACACCGTCTCCGCCCACTACGTCGGTGTGGCCTGGTCCACCGGCGAGGAATTTGACGCTTCCTGGGGCCGCGGCGCCCCGCTGGACTTCAAGGTCGGCATCGGCCAGGTCATCCAGGGCTGGGACCAGGGCCTGCTGGGTATGAAGGTCGGCGGCCGCCGCCGCCTCGAAATCCCCTCCGACATGGCCTACGGCTCCCGCGGTGCCGGCGGCGCGATCGGCCCCAACGAGGCCCTGATCTTCGTCGTGGACCTCGTCGCCGTCCGTTAGTCCCCGCCCGCCCCCTATCCTCGCAAGCTCGGACAGGGATCCCTGCGGGCGTGGGCCCACCCACCGGCTCCCTGCCCTCGCAGGGCGTCGGGCTCCACTTAGCTAGCGCCGGAGCGCGGTAACAATCGGGAAGCCTTTCCGGTTGTTGCCGCGCTTTCGCCGTTTTTGGCGCGGCGGCTTTAGTACCCTTGCGGAGTGTCCGCCTCACGTACTGAACGCCTCCTGAACCTGCTCATCGCCCTGCTCAACACCAAATACGGGCTGCGCCGCGGCGAACTGCGGCAGAAGGTCTACCACGACACCACCAGCTCGGAGGCCGCCTTCGGGCGCATGTTCGAGCGCGACAAGGGAGAGCTGCGCCGGTTCGGCTTCGACGTCGAAACTGTCATGGATAAAGGCTGGGGCTCCGACGATCCGGCCACCACGCGGTACCGGATCGGCAAGGAATCCAACCGGCTGCCCGACGTCAATCTCTCGCCGGCCGAGTGCACCGTCCTGTACCTCGCGGCCCGGCTCTGGGAGCAGGCCGCCCTCGGTTCCGCCGCACGCGAAGCGGTCCGCAAACTGCAGGCCGCCGGCGGCCTGCAGGACGCCGAGCTTCCCGCCGGCGTCCAGCCGCGCATCCGGCCGGCCGGCCAGGCCTTCGAGGACCTTGTCGCTGCAGTCCACGCCCGGCACCCGGTTAGTTTCAGCTACCTGGCCGGCAGCACCGGGCAGGAGGAACTCCGCACCGTTGACCCCTGGGGACTGGGCAGCCGCTTCGGCCAGTGGTACCTGGTCGGCCACGACCGCGGCCGCGACGGCAAGCGGTTCTTCCGGCTGTCACGGTTCACTTCCGCTGTCACTGTCCTGGAGCACGAGTCCTTCACCCCGCCGGAGGCCTTCAACGTCCGCGAACACCTCGCCGCGCTGCCCGAGCTGCCGGTCCGGCATGCCGTCGTCGATGTCGCCGGGGGAGCGCTGCTGGGGCTGCGGAAACGTTCCGTGCCCGACGGCGGAGCCGACGCCGCCGCCGTGCCGTTGCGCGACGGCTTCGACCGGCTCGCCGTGCCGTACCGGGATGCGGAAACCCTCGCCGAGGAACTGGCATCCTACGGGGCCAGCGCCGTCGTCGTCGCACCGTCCGAGCTGCACAACGCGGTGCGCCGCCGGCTGGCCGCGGCCGCCGCTTTCGCCGCCGCCCCGCCCCCGCCGGTCGATTTTCCGGCCGTCGCCCCAACCAGGCACGCCCGGAAGCGCACCTCCGAAGACCAGCTCCAGCGGATGCTGCAGCTGGTGCCGTTCCTGGTGCACAACCAGGGCCTGCACATCAGCGACGTCGCCGAACGCTTCGGCATTACCCGCAAGGAACTCGAAGAGGACCTGCGCATCCTGATCTGCTCCGGCCTTCCCGAAGGCTACCCGGACGACCTGCTGGACATCCGCTGGGACGACGACCACGTCTTCATCATCCAGGACCTCGACCTCAACCGCCCGGTCCGTTTCACCGTGGACGAGGCGTGTGCACTTCTGACCGGCCTCGAAGCCCTCAACGGCCTGCCGGGCGTCGCCGACGGGGGCACCCTTGAGTCCGTGACCCTCAAGCTCACGGCCGCCGCCGGCGAGGAAGGCCTTAGGGCGGCGGCCCTGTCCGGCCCCGAAGTGGCGCCCGCCGACTCGGGAACGCTCGAGACAGCCCGCGCCGCGATCCGCGACGGCGCACAGCTGCGGCTCAGCTACCTCTCGCCGCAGCGGGACGCCGTCACCGAGCGTGACGTCGACCCGCTCCGGCTCTACTCCATGGACAGCACCTGGTACCTCGAGGCCTACTGCCACCTGGCGCAGGGTCTGCGTAACTTCCGGCTGGACCGGATTCAGGGCCTGCAGCCCAACGGGCAGCGCGTGCCTCCGTCAGCCGCCCCGACTGGGGGTTCCCCGGTCAAACTGTTCACCCCGAACGACGACGACACCGTGGTGGTGCTGGAGCTGACCAGGCAGGGCGCCGGCCTCGCGGACGACTACTACGCCGAACGTACCGCACCGCTACCGGACGGCCACCTCCTGGCGGAGATCCGCTTCGGCAGCGGCGGCTGGCTGCCGATGTTTGTCGCCCAGCACGGGGGTGCAGCGCGCATCGTGGAACCGCCCGAGCTGGCGGCCGCGGCCCGGGAATGGCTCGACGACGCCCTCGCCCGGTACGGGGAGCACCCGGTGCGGCGGCTAGACTGATCAGCATGCCTTGGTGGTCGTGGATCGTAATCTGGATAGCGCTGATCGCGCTGTCGTTGTTGTTCATTGGTGTGCTCGGCATCCGGCTGTTCCGGCAGTTCATGGCCACGGTCAAAGACCTCGGAGAGGCGGGGGACCGTTTCTCGGCCTTCGCATCATCCCCGCTCACCCCCGGTTCAGACGCCGTTCATGTAGGCGCCGTAGCCTCGGAAGGCAACGGCGCGGGGGGCCGCCCTGAGCCCGCTCCGGGGTCCGCTGTTTTTGCCCCGCCCGCGTCCATGCGACATGATTACCATGCGTCCAAAGTCGCCCGGCAGGAAGCCCGGCGGTTGCGCCGGATCCGGCGCAAAACGGAGCGGGGCCAGCCACAGGCGCTGCGCGACATCGATCTCCGTTAGACATAGGATGTACACAAACGAAAGGACCACCCGGCATGAGGCTTGAAGGCTGGCATCTCATCATCATCATCGTCCTGGCCCTGGTGCTTTTCGCTGCACCGAAGCTGCCAGGCATGGCCCGCAGCCTGGGCCAGTCGATGCGGATTTTCAAGTCCGAGGTCCGCGAAATGAAGAAGGACGGCACCCCGGCGGAGAAGACCGACCCGGACGCCGTCGAGGGCAAAGTCGTTAACCACCCGCGGTCCACCGGCACCGAAAGCCGCCCGGGCGAGGGAACCGACGTTCCGCCGCCGAACCGCGCCTAGAACCACATGGCAGTAACCATGAGCCGCCGGTCGAATCCCGAGGGCCGGATGGCCCTCCTCGATCACTTCAAAGAGCTGCGGAACCGGCTCTTTAAGTCCGCGATCGCCGTCGTGCTCGGCACGGTCGTCGGCTTCCTTGTGTACCAGCCGATGCTCGCGGCGCTGGTCAAACCGATCCGTGACTTGAATGAACATGAGGGCCGGCAGGCCTCACTGAACTTCGACGGCGTCGCCAGTTCCTTCGACCTGATGATCCAGGTGTCCGTGTTCCTGGGCCTGATCGTCGCGAGCCCCATCTGGCTCTACCAGCTCTGGGCGTTCATTGTCCCCGGCCTGCACAAGAAGGAGCGGCGCCTGGCCCTGTCTTTCGTCGCGGCCGCGGTGCCCCTGTTCGTGGGCGGCGTGCTGCTGGCCTGGCTGGTGCTGCCGAACGCCGTGCGGGTACTCACCGAGTTCACGCCCTCAGGCGGCTCGAACTTTATCAGCGCCCAGGTCTACCTGTCCTTCGTGCTGCGCCTCCTCCTCGCGTTCGGGATCGCCTTCCTGCTTCCGGTGGTGCTGTTCGGACTGAATCTCGCCGGGCTGGTCAAGGGCCGTCAGCTGCTCAAAAGCTGGCGGATCACCGTGTTCCTGGTCTGCCTCTTCGCCGCCATGGCCGCCCCGGGCGCCGATGCGATGAGCATGTTCTACCTCGCCGTGCCGATGCTGCTGCTGTTCTTCACCGCGATCGGTCTATGCCTGCTCAACGACCGCCGGCGGGAGAAGCGCGCCGCCAAGGTCGCCGCCGAGACCGAAGCCACCGCCGACCAGGCCACGCCCAGTTCCGAACTGGAGAATCTGTAGCGTTCCGCGCACTAGGCTGGAAGCATGTCCTCACAACCCGGGCCGGAGTCGCCGTCCGAGCGCTACCGCGCCAGCGCCGAACGGGCCGCAGAAGCCAGAACCTATCTGGGCGGATTCACCCGCTCGCTCTCCTTCGATCTTGACCCCTTCCAGCGCGAGGCATGCCTGTCCCTGCAAGCGGGCCGCGGCGTGCTGGTGGCGGCCCCGACCGGCGCCGGAAAGACGATCGTGGGGGAGTTTGCCATCTACCTGGCACTCCAGCGGGGGCTCAAAGCGTTCTACACAACGCCGATCAAGGCGCTGAGCAACCAGAAATACACGGAGCTGGCCGACAAATACGGCGCCGCCCAGGTGGGCCTGCTGACCGGCGACACGAGCATCAACGGCGAAGCACCGGTCGTGGTGATGACCACCGAGGTGCTCCGGAACATGCTCTACGCGGGCTCGGACACACTGGACGATCTCGGGTTTGTCGTGATGGACGAGGTGCACTACCTCGCGGACCGGTTCCGCGGCGCCGTCTGGGAAGAGGTCATCATCCATCTGCCCAGCGAGGTCCAGGTCGCCTCACTCAGCGCCACAGTCTCCAATGCGGAGGAGTTCGGCGCCTGGCTGGACACCGTCCGCGGCCAGACCGATGTCATCGTTTCCGAGCACCGTCCCGTGCCGCTCTGGCAGCACGTGATGGTGGGACGCAAGATCGTTGACCTCTTCGCCGGCGATACCAGTTTCGATGAGATCGCCCCGGCCGGCGAGGCCAACGCCGCCGCCACGGCGGAGGGTCCGGCCGCGGGCAGCGTCATTACCGAACGCGCCGGCTACGAGGTGAACCCGGAACTGCTCTCGATGGCGAGGGCGGAAAGTCAGATGAACTTCCGCGGCCGCTTCGGCCACGGCGGCCGCAACCAGCGCCGCCAGCAGGGCCGCACCAAGCAGCGGGACGAAGCACCGCAGGGCGGCCCCCGCAGCCCCGTCCGGAAGGCCAGCCGCCCCCAGGTGATCGCCAGCCTGGACCGGATGGACCTGCTGCCGGCCATCACGTTCATTTTCTCGCGCGCCGGCTGTGACGCTGCCGTGGCACAGTGCGTCTCGGCCGGCCTTTGGCTGACCACCGAACAGGAACAGCTCATCATCGCGCGGCGGGTCGACGAGGCAGCCCAGGACATCCCCTCCGATGACCTGGACGTCCTGGGCTTCTGGAGCTGGCGGGACGGGCTGCTTCGCGGCCTTGCCGCCCACCACGCCGGCATGCTGCCGACCTTCAAGGAGGTCGTCGAGAAGCTGTTCGCGGACGGCCTGGTCAAGGCAGTGTTCGCCACCGAAACCTTGGCCCTGGGCGTCAACATGCCCGCGCGCTGCGTGGTGCTGGAAAAGCTGGACAAGTTCAACGGCGAGGCGCACGTCAACATCACCGCGGGGGAGTATACCCAGCTGACCGGGCGGGCGGGCCGCCGGGGCATCGACGTGGAAGGCCACGCCGTCGTGCTCTGGCAGCCGGGCACCGACCCGGCCGCGGTCGCAGGGCTCGCCTCCCGGCGGACCTATCCGCTGAACTCCAGCTTCCGGCCCACCTACAACATGTCGATCAACCTGGTGGCCCAGTTCGGCCGGCCCCGCGCGCGCGAAATCCTCGAATCCTCCTTCGCCCAGTTCCAGGCGGACCGTTCCGTCGTGGGACTGGCAAAGCAGGTCCGCAGCCGGGAGGAATCCCTCGCCGGGTTCAGCAAGGCGATGAGCTGCCACCTGGGCGACTTCACCGAGTACTCCCGGCTCAGGCGTGCCCTCTCCGACGCGGAAAAAACCGCGTCGAAAGGCACCTCGCGGGCCCGGAAGTCGCTCACGGAGGATTCGCTGAGCCGGCTGCTGCCCGGCGACGTCGTGGACGTGCCCTCCGGCAGGGCGCCCGGTCTCGCCGTCGTGCTCAGCTCGGACCACCACTCCCGCGAACCCCGGCCCGCGGTGATGACCCTGGACAACCAGCTGCGCCGGATCGGCCTGCACGACGTCGAGGGCCCGCTGTCCCCGCTCACCCGGGTCAGGATCCCCAAGTCCTTCAACGCCAAGGTGCCGAAGTCACGTCGCGACCTCGCGTCCTCGGTTCGCAACGCGATCCGGGAGAGCCGGCCGCCGGCGCCGCCGAACCGGAACGAGGACTTCGGCCGTGCCGCCGCGCTGCCGAACATGGAAAAGAAGATCGCGGAACTGCGCCGCGAACTCCGCGCCCACCCCTGCCACGGCTGCAGCGAACGTGAGGACCACGCCCGCTGGTCCGAGCGCTGGTGGAAGCTCCGGCAGGAGACCGACGGCCTGATCCGCCAGATCCAGGGCCGCACCAACACCATCGCCAAGACCTTCGACCGGGTCTGCGGGGTTCTCTCCAGCTACGGTTACCTCGAAACCTCGGACTCCGGGGCGCTCTCGATCAGCCCCGACGGCCAGCGGCTGCGCCGGATCTACGGGGAAAAGGACCTGTTGATCTCCCAGGCCCTGCGGATGGGTGCCTTCAGCGACCTTGACGCGGCCGAAATCGCGGCCCTGGCCAGCGTGCTGGTGTACCAGGCCAAACGGGAGGACCGCGGGCTGCGGCCCAAGATGCCCAGCGTCTCGCTGGAATCCGCCGTCGACACGGTGGTGCGGGAGTGGTCCGCCCTGGAGGACGTAGAGGAAGCCAGCAAGCTGCCGCTGACCGGCGAGCCGGAGCTTGGCCTGGTCTGGCCGGTCTTCAAGTGGGCCAAGGGCCGGCACCTGCAGGAGGTCCTCAGCGGCACCGACCTGGCCGCGGGCGACTTTGTCCGCTGGGTCAAGCAGGTCATCGACCTGCTGGACCAGCTGGCCAAGATCCCCGGCCTGGAACCGCGCGTTGCCCGTCTCTGCGGCGAGGCGATCAGCCTGGTCAAACGCGGCGTCGTGGCGTATTCGGCCGTGGCATGACCGGTCCCTGACCGCTCGGGCCGCGTTGCTGCGCCCTCCGCCCATTCTTCCCATGCCTTCTCCCCGCCGGCCGTCCGCTGCCGGTCCCAGCTACAAGGAGTCTCCCACCATGACCGCCGTATCGTCCGACGCACCTCAGAACTCCCAGGCGCCGCGCAAGGTAACGCTGTACCGCAACGGTTCCGTGTACACCGCGGCGGATCCGTTCGCCACGGCGATGCTGGTCGACGGCGACACCGTAGCCTGGGTCGGTTCCGAGCAGGCAGCGTCCTCCATCGCGGACGCCTCAATGGACGTCATCGACCTGCACGGTGCGCTGCTGGCCCCCGGCTTCGTTGACTCCCACATCCACCTGACCGAGACCGGGATCGCGCTCGGCTCACTGCAGCTGGGCGGCGTCCGTTCCGCGGCCGAACTGCTTGACGCCGTCTCCGCCGCCGCCGGCGCCGCCGGCGGCGGCACTGTGCTGGGGCACGGCTGGGACGAAACTCTCTGGGCCGACCCCGCCCTGCCCACCCGGAGCGAGCTCGAACGCGCCGCCGGCGGCCGCCAGGTCTACCTGTCGCGGGTGGACGTGCATTCGGCCCTCGTCTCCGATTCGCTGGCGGCCGCCTCCGCCCTGGCGGGGCTTGACGGGGATGCCGGCGGCGGGCAGGTCAAGCGGGCCGCCCACACCGCGGCCCGGCTCGCTGCCCGCAAGCTGCCGGCGGCGGCCGTCCGGGGCTACCAGCAGGCCGCACTGGCCGAAGCGGCCGGCAACGGGTACGTGGCGCTGGCCGAGATGGGGGCCCCGCATATCGGCAGCGTTGAGGACCTGCAACTGGCCGCCGGCTGGAACTCCGCTGACCGCGCCGGCGGCCCCGTGCCGGAGATCCTCCCGTACTGGGGCCAGCTGGCCGGTTCCGTCGAGCAGGCCCGCTCCATTATCGATGACCTGGCTGTTCCGGTCCTGGGGCTTGCCGGTGACCTGAACATGGACGGCTCGATCGGGTCGCGCACCGCCGCGCTGCGCAGCGACTACAGTGACGCGGCGGGGGAGCGGGGCACCCGCTACCTCTCCGTCGACGACGCCGCGGCCCACCTCGCCGCGTGCTCGGTGATAGGTATCCAGGCGGGTTTCCACGTGATCGGCGATGCCGGACTCGACGCCGCGCTGGACGCCCTGGACCGGGCCGCTGCCGAAGTGGGGGAACAACGCGTCCGCGCCGCCGGGCACCGGTTGGAACACGTCGAACTAGCCGACCCGGCCGCCATCGAACGGCTGGCCAGGTATTCCGTGAGCGTAAGTGTGCAGCCGGTTTTTGACGCGCTCTGGGGCGGACCCGGCGGGCTGTACGCCGGGCGGCTCGGCACCCGCCACACGGCCATGAACCCCTTCGCGTCCTTCTACTCCGCCGGGGTTCCGGTCTGTTTCGGCAGCGACAGCCCCGTCACCGGGCTGCGGCCCTGGTCCAGCGTGCGCGCCTGCCTCGAACACCACAACCCGGACGAACGGATCTCCGCGCGCGCTGCCTTCCTCGGCCATACCCGGGCCGGCTGGCGGGCGGCCCGCTACCGGAACCCGATGGCGGGCCAGCTCGTCCCCGGCGCCCCGGCAAGTTTCGCCGTCTGGGAAGTCGAAGAGCTGATGGTCCAGGTCGCCGACGGGCGGGTGCAATCCTGGAGCACGGACCCCCGCGCCCGCACCCCGCTGCTTCCGGCGCTGGACACCAACAACGACCCGGTCTGCCTGCAAACGGTGCGGGACGGCGTCGAGCTGTTCAGCAACGGCTCGCTCGGACGCTAGGGCCGCGGCAGTCCCGCTGGCAGTCCTGCTTGAGGGCGCTGCGGCCCCGCTGCTGGCTATAATGGGAAGCTGTGCCCGTCGTCGGCTCTAAGCCGCCCGTCCCGGCCCATCGACCTCCCTTCAAGGAAAGGCCCCGCTGTGCGTGTCCTCACGATCATCCCGACCTACAACGAGCTGGAATCGTTGCCGAAGACCCTCGGACGTCTTCGCGCCGCCGTGCCGGCCTCCGACGTCCTGGTCGTTGACGACAACAGCCCCGATGGCACCGGCCAGCTTGCGGACCGCCTCGCCGCCGAAGACGGCCAGGTCCACGTCCTGCACCGGGAGGGCAAGGCCGGACTCGGCGCGGCGTACATCGCCGGCTTCAAATGGGGCCTCGACGCCGGTTACGACATCCTCGTCGAGATGGACGCCGACGGCTCGCACAAGCCGGAGCAGCTGCCCCAGCTGATCGAGGCAGTGGAGCAAGGTGCGGACCTGGCCATGGGTTCCCGCTGGGTCCCCGGCGGCAGCGTCGTGAACTGGCCGCTGTACCGGCAGGCCATCTCCCGCACCGGCAGCACCTATGCCCGGATCATGCTGGGCGTCAAGATCAAGGACGTCACCGGCGGCTTCCGCGCTTTCCGCCGGAGCACTCTGGAAAAGCTCAACCTGGATTCAGTGGACTCGGTCGGCTACGGCTTCCAGGTCGATCTCGCCTGGCGCGTGGCCAAGCTGGGCCTGAACATTGTTGAACGCCCCATCACCTTTGTTGAGCGCGAACTGGGCGCCTCGAAGATGAGCGGCAACATCGTGGTGGAGGCCATGATCAACGTCACCCGGTGGGGCCTCACGGCCCGCTGGAACACCCTAAGCCGCAAACTCGGCCGCAAGTAGGCCAGGGTCCGGGCACCAAGGCGTCCGGGCACACAAAAGAGCCGGTCCCGCACCCTGTGACAGGGTGCGGGACCGGCTCTTTAAACGGCGTTAAAGTGTCCCTCTCACCGTGCGGCAGCCCGGGGCATTGCTGCCGGCTGGACGGTTACAGGCACGCGCCTACGCGGAGCGGCGTTCGCCGCGGCGTTCGCGCAGGATGGTGAGGCGGTCTTCCAGGATCTGTTCCAACTCCGGGAGGGAGCGGCGTTCGAGCAGCATATCCCAGTGCGTGCGGACGGCCTTCTCGTTGCTGTTGACCGGGCGTTCGCCGTCAACCAGCAGGGCTTCCTTGCCGGTCTTGGACACCCAGACCGGGGGGATCTCCGCCTCGGAGGAGAAGGTGACGAAGACCTGCTCGCCGTCCTCGCACCGGTACTCGACCCGCTGGCGCGGAGCCGGTTCGACACCGGATTCAGTCTCCATGCTCTGTGCGCCAAGGCGCATACCCCGCAGGCTGCGATCGCTCATCTTTTCTCCCTTATGATCGGTTCGCAGGGCCGGGCCCTGCGTTAGCCGGGGGCCGCAAGGACCGCGCCGGACTACTTTTTGCGGTGGGTTACCACTGCACAAATCGTCAGTAAATATAACGCCCCGCGAAGCGTAATTGTTCCGGCCGGTCGTACCCTCCGGACAAATAACCAACTATACGCAGTCACGGGGCCGTCGGTAAAGCCGGGCGGCCTGGGTCGGCGACACTGGAAGAAAGCGGGAGCAAAAGAGGGAGGCACCCGCCACAGCGGATGCCTCCCCCTGAAACCGTCCTTACGACGTGGCGATCAGGCCTCCGGTGCGCTGCCCGTTGCCGTGGTCGTGGGCTGCGCCGCAGGCTGCGCCGTGCGGTTCGCAGCGGTCCCAAAGAGCCCGTCGTGGCCCGGCTCGGGGTTGGTCCCGCCCAGGGCGCCGCCGATTCCCTTGAGTGCCTCGCCGACCTCGCTGGGGATGATCCACAGCTTGTTGGAGGTGCCTTCGGCCAGTTTCGGCAGCGTCTGCAGGTACTGGTACGCCAGGAGCTTCTGATCCGGGTTGCCCTTGTGGATGGCGTCGAAGACCTTCTGGATGGCCTGCGCCTCGCCGTCGGCCCGCAGGATCGCCGCCTGGGCATCACCTTCGGCCTTCAGGATCGAGGACTGCCGCTGGCCTTCGGCCGTGAGGATGGCGGACTGCTTGGTGCCTTCGGCCGTCAGGATGGCTGCGCGCCGGTCACGCTCGGCACGCATCTGCTTCTCCATGGAGTCCTGGATGGAGTGCGGCGGATCGATCGCCTTGAGCTCGACCCGGGAGACCCGGATACCCCAGCGCCCGGTCGCTTCGTCCAGCACACCGCGCAGCTGCCCGTTGATCTGGTCGCGTGAAGTCAGCGCCTCTTCGAGGTTCAGCCCGCCCACCACGTTGCGCAGCGTGGTGGTGGTGAGCTGTTCGACAGCCTGGATGTAATTGGCAATCTCATAGGTGGCGGCCCGCGCGTCGGTCACCTGGAAATAAACGACGGTGTCGATGGACACCACCAGGTTGTCCTCCGTGATCACCGGCTGCGGCGGGAAGGAAACCACCTGCTCGCGCAGGTCCAGCAGGGGCAGGAGCCGGTCAACGAAGGGGATCAGGATGGTTAAGCCCGGGTTCAATGTCCGCTGATACTTGCCCAGCCGTTCCACAACGCCTGCCCGCGCCTGCGGAACGATCCGCACGGCACGCACCAGCACGATAATTACGAACGCAACGAGTACCAGCAGCACTATTGCGACTGCGATATCCATACATCACCTTTTCCCCAGTTATGTGGTTCTGCTTGTAGTGCGGCAGCCTGGCTGCCGCGGGTCCTGAAACCGGTGGCGGCTGCAGGAAATTTCCGCCCCTCTCCGGGGCGTCGTGTCTACTGCCCGGCCGTGCCGGGCTGCGGGATCACGACGGCGGTGGCGCCGTCGATGGCGTGGACGACGGCCGCCTGCCCGGGGGCGAGCAGGCCGGAGTCCGTGCGGGCGCTCCAGACGTCGCCGCCGATTTTGACCAGGCCGCCGCTCGCGCTCACGGGTTCGACGACGAGGGCCGGTTCACCGATCAGGCGTTCGACGTTGCTGCGCTGGTCGGCCGGGCTGCTGCGCAGGTGCTTGAGGGCCACGGGCCGCACGAAGCCGATCATCAGCAGGGAGACGACGCTAAAGGCGACAATCTGCAGCCAGAGATCGGCGCCGGCGAAGGCGGAGACGAGGCCGGCCAAAGCCCCGCCGCCGAGCATGATGAAAAACAGGTCGAGGGTGAGCATTTCCACCACGGCAAACACCAGGAACACCGTGAGCCACAGCGCCCACCAGTTCTCAGCCAACCATTCGAACATCGTTCCCCCTCAGCCCTGCCCGGGAGCTGCGGGCGCAGACCCTCCGAAAGCTGATTCCATCCTAAGCCGGACGGCACGGAGCGGGACAGGCCGCCGGCGTCAGCTGCCGAACGTGGCCAAGTCGTTACCCGGTTCCTGCGCCGTCGGGCCCTTCTCGAAGACACTGATCCGGAACCGGGCGGAGACGGCGGTGCGGGGCGGGAGCCCGGCCACCCGCCCCGCGAGGGCCCCAGGGTCCAGGTGGTGCCCGGCGGGTCCCATCAGGGCGAGGTTGGCCACGTCAGCGGGCGCCAGTGCCAGCATCAGGTCCAGTTCACGGACTTGACCGGCCCGGAAGTGCGCGGCGAGCGACGCTGCGAGGCGCTCCTCCTTGGCGGGTTCGATTCCCAGCATGCCGGTTTGCCCGGCGACCTCCGCCAGGTGCCCGGGCCTGGGCGTGACCACGATCAGCCGGCCGCCCGGGCGGAGTACCCGGGCGAACTCGGCGGCGTTGCGCGGCGCGAAAACGACGGTGACGACGTCGACGGCGCCGTCCGCCAGCGGAAGCGGTTGCCACACATCGGCGACGAGGTTAACCGCCTCCGGGTTCAGCCGGGCCGCCCGGCGGAGCGCGAACTTGGAGATGTCCAGGCCGACGGCAGCCGCCGGGACGCGGTCCAGCACGGCGCGCAGGTAATGGCCGGTGCCGGTGCCGGCGTCAAGCACAGTGGACCCGGCACCGCCGAGGAACGGGGCTGCCAGCTCGGCAACGGCCCCGGCCAGGTCCCGGTAGTGGCCGGCGGAAAGGAAGTCGAAGCGGGCGGCGACCATCTCTGCTGAGTCCGCTTCGAAGACGGTGCCCTTACCGGTCAGGAAGTTGAAGTACCCCTGCCGGGCGGCATCGAAGCTATGCCCGGCAGGGCAGACCAGGGAGCGCGATCCGCTGCCGGCCGCGAAGGGGCTCCGGCACACGGGACACACGAGGGCGGCGAGGGGAGCAGCGGGCATAAAGTCCATCGTAGGGCCGGCCGGTTGCGCTGGGCGCCGTGAGCCGGCGGCCGCGCCGCCCCGGTGTGAGGTATTTCACCTCAGCGCGGGCAGGGGTTAGGCTCGCAATCGTGAAATCCGAACATTTGCCCCTGCTCAAGTCCGTTTCGGCCCCCGCGCTGCACCCTGACGGCTCGCGGGCCGTCGTGTCCGTGGTCCGGCCCGATTTCGACGCCGACGCCTATGTGGGCCAGTTGTGGAACGTGCCCGTGGATCCGGCGCTGCGGCCGCGCCGGCTGACCCGCGGCTTCCGTGACACCGCACCGGCGTTCTCCCCGGACGGCCGGGTGCTTGGGTTCCTCCGCGCCGCAGCCGGCGGTAAACCGCAGCTGCATGTGGTTGAGCCCTCCGGCGGGGAGCCCGTGCCGGTCACGGATGCGCCATTGGGTGTCGGCGCCTTCACCTGGTCCCCGGATTCGCGGAACATCGTCTTCAGCGCCCGCACTCCGGAGGAGGGCCGCTACGGCACCGTCGACGGCGTCTCCGCCGGAGCCGAGGACGCCCGCCTGATTACTGACTATCAGTACCGGATGAACGGCGTCGGCTACACCGCGGACAAGCCCCTGCAGCTGTTCGTCGTCGCGGTCCCCGACCTGGACGGGGAGCCTCCGGTGCCCCCGGCCGGCCGGGCGCTCAAGACTGCCACGGCAGCCGATCCGGCAGGCGCCGGCAAGGCTGACCGGAGCCTGCCGGAAGCGCACCAGCTGACCACGGCCGACACCGACCACAACGGTGCCAGCTACAGCGCCGACGGCCGCACCGTGTATTTCACCGCCGCCCTGCATGAGGGCAGCGACAAAGACCTGCTGAGCGGGATCTACCGGATTCCGGCCGATCCCGAGGCTGCCGGGACCGGCCCGGAAGCGGTGGTCCCGGACGGCACCGCCCGCCTGTCGGTCTCCGCGCTCCACGAGAGCCGGGACGGCCAGTGGCTGTACTTCACGGCGCAGGACCTCTCAGCCTCGGGTCAGGACTTTGTGGCCCGGAATACGGCGCTCTACGTGGTGCCGGCGGGCGGCGGGGACCCGGCCCGGCTCAGCGATCCGGAAACCACGGACCTGGCCGGCGGCGGGATCGAACTGCGCGGCACGGACGGGGCCCTGGTCCTGAACAACAAGCGGGGAACCGTGGAACTGCTGGAGTTCGGCCCCACCGGCCTGCGCAGCGTCCTGCTCGACGGTGGCAGGGTCATCACCGGCGCCGCCGAGCAGGCCGGAGTGCTGGTGGTGAGCTTCGCCGACGCGGACACCGCCGGAGACGTGGCCGGCCTCGACGGCGGTACGCTGCGGGTGCTCACCGATTTCTCGGCCCCACTGCGGGAGAACGCCGGGATCACCACCCCGCAGGAACTCACCTTCGCGTCCGGGGACGGGTATCCGGTGCACGGCTGGCTGGTCACTCCGGCGGGCGCCGGACCGCATCCGGTGCTGCTGAACATCCACGGCGGGCCGTTCGCCCAGTTCACCGGCGCGCTCTTCGACGAGGCCCAGGTCTACGCGGCGGCCGGCTACGCGGTGTTGATGTGCAACCCCCGCGGCTCGGCCGGCTATGGCCAGGCCCACGGCCGTTCCATCAAGGAGCGCATGGGCAGCGTGGACATGCAGGACGTCCTGGCTTTCCTGGACGGCGCCCTGGCGAAGTTCGAGGAGCTCGACGCCGGCGCGCTGGGCATCATGGGCGGATCCTACGGCGGCTACCTGACGGCGTGGACCATCAGCCATGACCACCGCTTCAAGGCCTCGATCGTGGAGCGCGGCTTCCTGGATCCGGTGAGCTTCACCGGGTCCTCGGACATCGGCTGGTTCTTCGGCGGCGAGTACACCGGCCGGGCCCCGGAGCAGATGGCCGCGCAGAGCCCGATGGCCCGGGTGGACCAGGTGAAAACACCCACCCTGGTCATCCACAGCGAGGAGGACCTGCGTTGCCCCGTGGAGCAGGGCCAGCGCTATTTCACCGCCCTCAAGCAACTGGGCGTTGAGGCCGCCTTCCTGGTCTTCCCGGGCGAAAACCACGAACTGTCCCGCTCGGGTACGCCGCATCACCGCCGGCAGCGTTTCGACCAGATTCTGCAGTGGTGGTCGCGCTATCTTCCGACGTCCGCCAACCCGGCGGCGGCCGCTCCCTCATCCGGCGCGGCCTCAGCCTGAGGCCAAGCCACTTCCCGGCTGGCTCCCGTCTGCGCCCGGCAGGAACCCGAGTTCCTGCCGGGCGCGTTCGATGTCCGGCTGCGCCCAGCGGGCGGAGTACTCGGCATTGTTGCTCAGCGAGCGCAGCTCTGCCCGGTCCAGGTACAGGATTCCGTGCAGGTGGTCAGTTTCGTGCTGGACGATGCGGGCCTGCCAGCCGGTGAAGTCGCGTTGCTGCACCGTGCCGTCCACTGCGGTGAAGTCCAGCCGCACCGATTCCGGCCGCAGCACGGCGGCTTGGAGCCCGTTCAGGGACAGGCAGCCCTCGTAGAACGCCTTCTTGTCCGTGCCCAACGGCTCGTAGCTTGGGTTGAGCATCGCGAAGAAGGGCAGCGGCTCCCGCCCGCGGACCGCCGCGACGTCCGGGTCGACGTCGAACCGGTCCTCGAGGACGGCGAGCTGCAGCGGGATTCCGAGCTGCGGCGCGGCGAGTCCCACGCCCGGCGCCTTGTGCATGACCCTGCGCATCAGGTCGATCAGCCGGCCGAGCACACCGTCGTCTAGCTGGCCGGTGAACGGCGCCGCCTGCCGGCGGAGAACCGGGTGCCCGACCTGCACAATCGGCGGCAGCACACCGGCATTCAGGACCTCGTCAACTGCGGCCCGGATGGTGTCGTCGCTGGCCCGGCTTCGCGGGGCGTCGGTCGTTGCGTCGTTGCTGATGTCTGGAGCCATGGCAACAGACTACTGGCGTCCGCACGCCGAGGTGACGAAATCGTGGAGGAGTCCGCGCAGCTTCTCTCCCGCAGCGACCTTCAGGACGCCTTCCTGCCCGTCCACCGTGACATGCAGCGGGATGAGCGTGCCCACCTTGTCCTCCGCCACGGCGTGCGGGTCGCACCGTGCCGGGCGGATGCCGAGCCGCAGCTCCTGTTCGGGCCCGGACGCGTCGACCCGGAGCGCCCGGGGCCAGGGAGCACCGGCATCCTCTTCGAGCAGCGTTGTGCCGCCGACGGTGGCGATCGTCAGGCTCCCGCCGCGGCCGTCTACAGCGCCGGCCGGGCGGCGCGGGGTGATCAGCAGGCGCAGCACGGCTGTTCGGGCGTCCGCGGCCACCTCCAGATCGGGACTGAAGCGGAAGGTGGCAACCGCGTTGGCGGCCTGCGCCAGGCACATTTCGGCGTTGTTCCGGACCAGGACGCCGAAGGGATCAGTCGCGGCTGTCGCAATAAATTCCGTCGCCGTTCCCGCCGCAGCGGCGGAGCGAATCTCGACGGTGGCACCGGGGGTCGCGGCGGGCGGCCCCGGGGCCGCCTCCCGGGCCGCGCAGGACGCGGCCGGCAGCCGGGCGGGCAGGCTCTTGGTCTGGCCCGGGGGTATTTCCGTTCCCGCTGCGGCGCTCTTCCAGCCGATCCCGGAGGCAAAGAGCGGGCTGTCCAGCCCGACGCCGAGTACCGTGACTGGCGCGCCGGTGGTGTTGGTCAGTTGGATCTCGATGATCTGCCGGCCGTAGTTGTCGCGGAACTGGCTGATCTCTGCAGTGAGCGGCACGGGACCGGAGGCCGCCGCCGTCGAAGAGCCTTCCGTGGCGGCCGGACCGGTGCCCGCGCTGCAGGAGGCGGCCGCCAGCACTGCCAGCGTGGCGGCGGACCGACGGAGAGCGGGGACTGGGCTGCCCATGCGGTCAGTGTAGGCCGGGACGGCGGCAGCCGTCCCGGGGCTCGTCAGCGCGGGGCCGGGCCGGCTGGTCACGGACGGCTCGGCTAGTCTCAGTTCATGACTACAACGACGCCCCTGGACTGCGTGCTGGGCCTGTTGCGGGCCATCGAAACAGGCGGCGGCGCCGCGGCGCTCGCCCCGTTCCTGGCCGAGGACTACATCCTGACCGAGGCGCCGCACCTGCTCGCGCCCGCGGGATCGACCCGCACCCGCGCCGAGGTACTCGAGGGTGCGGAGCGCAGCGGCGAGATTGTCTCCGGGCAGCGCTTCGATGTGCAGCGCAGCACGTGCGAGGGCGGACGGGTGGCGGTGGAGGCCGAGTGGACGGCAACGTTGCTGATCGATCTGCCGCACTGGGACAAGGGCGGACAGCTCCGGGCCCGGACCGCCGCGGTGTTTGAGGTGCGCGACGGCCGGATTCACAGCCAGCACAGCTATGACTGCTACTACACCACCCAGTAGCCGGACCGCTTACTGCATTGTGAAGCGCCGCGCCACGAACCGGTTGACGGCCGGGACTGCGGCGGCAGCGGCAATCACACCGTTGCGTGCGGCGAGCGGGCCGCCGGGCAGCGGACGGCCGAGGGCCATGTTGATTTCCGCCTGCCTGGCCGCACGCCCGGCGCGGCGCACACTTTCCCGTTCGAAGGACCGTAATCCGGTGCGGCCGCCGGCCAACAGGGCAGGCACCAGCGGGGCCAACGCCAGGGCGTCGAGCCAGCCCAGGCTCATGCCCTGGCCGCCAATCGGGCTGATTTCGTGGGCCGCGTCCCCGATCAGGACGCCGCGGCCGGCCACCATCCGGCGGGCGAGGCGGGACCGTACGGCAAAGCCGCTGAGCATGCTGTTGCTGCCGGCGTCGACGTCGACGCCGGTCCGCCGGAGCACCTCACGGGCCAGCCAGGCGGCGTCGGGGCCGTTGACCGGCACGCGTCCGGCCACGCCTCCGGCGCCCCGGCACGGACCCCAGCGGGACCCAGCCGGACCACCCACCGCCGCAGGCCTCCGGGCAGCGGGAACGATTCGACGATGCCGTCGGCAGCCAGGAACAGCGCCGCGTCGGCTCCGAAGCCGGTGCCGTCGGCGAAGTCGCCCATCAGGTAGCGGTCCCGGTAGTCCCGGCTCCGGACCGGCACGCCAAGCGCCGACCGGGCCATGGACCGGACCCCGTCCGCGGCGATCAGCAGCGGCGCCGCGAAGCTGGCCGGACGCCCGCGGTCGCACGCCTGGACCTGGACCTGCCGGCCGTCGTCCCGCAGCCCTTCCACCCGCACGCCGCGGTGCAGTGCGGCCGGGTCGAGGTCCTGCAGCCGCTGCTCGAGTACGGCTTCGGTGCAGCCCTGCGGTACGGACAGCACAAAGGGGAACCGGCCGGACACCCGGGCGAAGTCCATTTCGGCCAATGTCCTGCCGCCGCTGAGGGCGAGGCCGCGCCGGATCGGGACTCCCCGGCGGACGAGTTCCTGGTCCACGCCGATCCGCCGGAGCGCGTCGAGGGCCGGCGGATGGATGCCGATGGCGCGCGAGTGCGGTTCCGGCGCTGTCCGCTGCTCGAGCACCGTAACCCTGAGCCCCTGCTGCAGCAGCAGGGCGGCCATGAACAGCCCCACCGGGCCGCCGCCGACGATCACGACGTCGGTCACGGGCCGCCGCCGGGACCGTGGGCGCGTGTCTTCGCCAGGATCAGCAGGTTGCGGTAGGGGAAGCGGGGCAGCACGCTCCAGCCCGGGGGAGCGGCGTCGCGCAGCTCGTTCGCGGTGTAGCTGCGCCGGATCGAGGTCAATCCGTCCTGGCGGATGTAGGAGCCCGGGAAGACCAGGGCGCCGGCGGCGAACAGCGCGTATGCGGCGGGGCTGCGCCGCAGGTCGTTGTGGAGGACCATGCCGGTGCTGAGCGCGGCCGATTCCGCGAGGAACCCGGCGAGCTCCCGGGAGTCCAGATGGTGCAGTACGTGGTTGGACACGACGACGTCGAAGCGCGCATCCTCGTCCAGCAGCTCCGCCGCGGTCTGCCGTCGGAACGTGACGCCGGCGCGGGTCCTGCGGCGCGCGGCAAACGCGGCCGCCCGGCGGTCGGGGTCGATTGCGGTGATCTCCAGGCGCAGCCCGTCGTGTGCCGCCCAGCGGGACAGCAGCACCGGAACGTCGCCGCCGCCGCAGCCAATGTCCAGCAGCGTGGTGGCCGACGTCGCGGAGAGCAACGGCCGCAGCTGCTGCCGGTAGATGCCCCGCCACCCGGACACGGCGCGGTTGACCAGGCCGAACTGGGCATACGTCCGGTCCAGCCGGACCGGGTCGCAATCGGCGCGGTCCATTTCCTCGACGGCGTCGGCGGCACGGGTTCGCAAGGCCAGCATCATGCCGACGCTCAGGACCGTGCGGCTTCCACCCGCGCCGCCCCCGGCCGTTGCCCGGCAACCTCGGGCCGGGCCGGCCGCGGCGCCGTGATCTTGGTGAAGAGTGCCGTTTCGACCGTCAGGCCCGGGCCGAACGCCATCGAGCAGATGCGTTCCCCGCCGTCGGGCGCAGGATCCGCCCCGGCGGGGCGCCCGGTTGTCGCGTCCGCCGGAAGATCGAGGATGTGCCGGATCACGAACAACACGGTGGCACTGCTCATGTTGCCGTAATTCCGCAGCGTTTCCCGGGCCGGAACCAGCTGCTCGTCGCTGAGTTCGAGCCTGGACTGCACCTTGTCCAGGATGCTGCGGCCGCCGGGGTGGATGGCCCAGTGGCGGATGTCCCGGTAGGGGAGGCCGGTGAGCGATTCGTCCCGGGACAGGAGCGGATCGAGGGCGTCGATGATGTGGTCGTCAATGATGTGCGGGACGTAGCTGCCGAGGACCATCTCGAAGCCCTCGTCGCCGATATTCCAAGCCATCGCGTCCTCACCCACCGGTGTCAGGACCGTTTCGAAGGCATCCAGGGTGAGCAGCGCCGGGCGCTCCGGGAGCTCCCGGGCGCTGATGATGGCGGCCGCCGCGCCGTCGGCAAACAGCGCTGAACCCATGATGGTGTCCGGGTCGTTGGAAGTGCGGACGTGGAGGGAGCAGAGTTCGGCGCAGACCACCAGGACCACCGCCCCGGGATCCGCGTCGCAGAACGATTTGGCTGCGCGCAGGGCGGGGAAGGCGGCGTAGCAGCCCATAAAGCCGAGGTGGTAGCGCTGGACGGCGGGGTTCAGACCGAGCGCCCGGACAATCTTGTAGTCGGGGCCGGGGTTGAAGAACCCGGTACAGGACACGGTGACGAGATGGGTAATGTCTTCCGGCGCGAACTCCGGGCAGGCCGCCAGCGCCTTGTCCGCGGCCTCAATGAAAAGTTTGGTTGCTTCGGTGGCGAAGACGCTGTTCCTGACCTTCGTACTGGGGCTGAGCAGAAGTCCCGTGTCGGGGTCGAAGAACTGCGGGTTCTCTGTCCGGCCGCGCGTTGTCAGCTCCCCGACGGCGGTGTAGCGGGTATCGATGGCGGCGGAGTCGAAGCAGGTGCTCACGAGGCGTGAGCCGAGCCGGCTGAGCCCGGGCTGGGCGGCGAACACGTCCCGGGCCTCGGATTGGATCAATACGGTGGGCGGGACTGCAGTTTCCAGGGACCTCAGGTAGACCGTCATGGTTCATTCTCAGGGAGGCCGGCGGATAAGACAATCGATTGTACCGAGGCTGCCCGCAGGCCGGGCGAAATGCCCCGGATAAAACCACCGTCTGTCCTAAGCTGGTCCCATGGAGCCAGGCGACGCCGTCGGACACCGCCGGGGCGGCCCAGTGCGGCTGCGGCGCCGCCCAACAGAGGGAGACACGATGAGCGCACCCACCCGGATGCAGCCCGACGCGCAGCACGCTGCGCCGCACGTTGCCGACACCCACGACCTGATCCGGGTGCAGGGCGCCCGGGAGAACAACCTCAAGGACATCAGCGTTGAAATCCCCAAGCGCAGGCTCACGGTCTTCACCGGCGTCTCCGGCTCCGGGAAGAGCTCGCTGGTGTTCGCGACAATTGCCGCGGAGTCGCAGCGGATGATCAACGAAACCTACAGTGCCTTCGTCCAGGGCTTTATGCCGGCCCTGGCCCGGCCGGACGTGGACCTGCTCGAGGGACTGACGACGGCGATCATCGTCGACCAGGAACGGATGGGATCCAACCCGCGTTCCACCGTGGGCACGGCCACGGACGCCAACGCGATGCTGCGCATCCTCTTCAGCCGGCTCGGGACCCCGCACGTGGGTCCGCCCACGGCGTTCTCCTTCAACGTTCCGACCCGCAAGGCCAGCGGGGTGATGAGCACGGAGAAGGCCGGCAGGACCGAGAAAAGCGTTGTGCAGAACGCGGTTTATCTGGGCGGCATGTGCCCGCGTTGCGAGGGCATGGGCGCCGTGTCCGATTTCGACCTGACCGCACTGTATGACGAGAGCAAGTCGCTGGCCGGGGGTGCGCTCACGATTCCCGGGTACAGCATGGACGGCTGGTACGGCCGAATCTTTAGCGGCGCCGGCTTCGACATGGACAAACCGATCGCGAAATACACCAAAAAGGAAATGAACGACCTGCTCTACAAGGAGCCGACGAAGATCAAGGTTGAGGGCATCAACCTCACCTATGAGGGCCTGATTCCAAAGATCCAGAAATCGATGCTTTCCAAGGATGTCGAGGCGATGCAGCCGCACATCCGGGCCTTCGTCGACCGGGCCATTACCTTTCAGGCCTGCCCCGACTGCAACGGCACCCGGCTCAGCAAGGAGGCGCGGTCCTCAAAGATCCGGGGCAAGAACATCGCCGAACTGTGCGAAATGCAGATCAGTGACCTGGCCCTTTGGGTCCGTGAGCTCGACGAGCCCTCGGTCGAACCGCTCCTCAAGGGCCTGCGGCACCTGCTCGATTCGTTTGCCGGTATCGGGCTGGGCTACCTTTCGCTCGGCCGGCCGGCGGGCACCCTGTCCGGGGGAGAGGCGCAGCGCACCAAGATGATCCGCCACCTGGGATCATCGCTCACCGACATCACCTACGTCTTCGACGAGCCGACGATCGGCCTGCACCCCCATGACATCGAGCGGATGAACCAGTTGCTGCTGCAGCTCCGGGACAAGGGCAACACGGTGCTCGTCGTCGAGCACAAGCCGGAGACCATCGCGATTGCTGACCACGTAGTTGACCTTGGTCCCGGCGCGGGCACCGGGGGCGGCAGTGTCTGCTTCGAGGGGAGTGTGGAGGGCCTGCGCGGCAGTGACACCATCACCGGCCGCCACCTCGGGGACCGGGCGACGGTCAAGGCAACGGCGCGAACGCCGTCGGGCTCGCTTGCGGTGCGCGGCGCGGCAACGAACAACCTCCGGGACATCGACGTCGACATCCCGCTCGGGGTGCTGTGTGTGCTCACCGGCGTGGCCGGATCCGGAAAGAGCTCGCTGATCCAAGGCTCGGTGGCCGGCCGGGACGGTGTCGTGTTGATCGACCAGGGCGCCATCAAGGGTTCACGGCGGAGCAACCCTGCAACCTACACGGGCCTTCTTGAGCCGATCCGCAAGGCATTCGCGAAGGCGAACGGCGTGAAGCCGGCGCTGTTCAGCTCCAATTCCGAAGGCGCCTGCCCCACCTGCAACGGCGCGGGCGTCATCTTCACCGAGCTGGGCGTGATGGCCACGGTCGAGTCCACCTGCGAGGACTGCGAGGGCCGGAGGTTTTTGGCATCGGTGCTGGAGTACAAGCTGGCCGGCCGCAACATCGCTGAAGTCCTGGCGATGTCGATGACCGAAGCTGAGCTGTTCTTCGGCGAGGGGGAGGCCCGCACGCCGGCGGCGCATAAAATTCTCGACCGGCTCGTTGACGTTGGCCTCGGCTACCTGAGCCTCGGCCAGCCCCTCACCACACTCTCCGGCGGCGAGCGGCAGCGGCTCAAGCTGGCCACCCAGATGGCCGAGAAGGGGGACGTCTATGTCCTCGACGAACCGACCACGGGCCTGCACCTGGCCGACGTCGCGAACCTGCTCGAACTGCTGGACCGGCTGGTCGATGCAGGAAAGTCGGTGATCGTCATCGAGCACCACCAGGCCGTCATGGCGCACGCCGACTGGATCATTGACCTGGGCCCCGGCGCAGGCCACGACGGCGGCCGGATCGTCTTCGAGGGGACGCCCGCCGAGCTGGTCGCTAAGAAGTCCACCCTCACCGGGCAGCACCTGGCAGCCTACGTGGGGGAGTGAGGCCCGGCGGCCGAAGGCGTTCCTGACCGGTGCGACCATCCACGAAGGATCAATAATGGAGTCATGGAAGGCCAACCGGGTGGGCTCGGCGATCGCGGGGGAGAACCCCACTGTTATGGCCCGGCTCGATAGCAGCTTTGCCGTCATCGGAGACGTCCAGTGGCTTCCTGGCTACTCGGTGCTGATCACAGACAAGGTAGGCGTTGACCGACTGACCGATCTGACACGTGCCGAGCGGACAGCGTATTTAGGCAGTGTCGATATTTTGGCCGAAGCCGTCGAAACTGCCTGCGCGGAAATGGACCCGGCATTCCTTCGGGTCAATATCGAGATTCTCGGCAACAAGGACCCGTTTCTGCATACACATATCTGGCCGCGGTACCAATGGGAGACGCCCGGATTGCGGAGCAAGCCGGTGTGGCTGTACCCAGGAACCCACTGGTCGGACCCGGCTGCCGCACTCAGTTCCGCGCACGATCCCTACCGGCTGGCCATCACGGCGCAGATCAGGAAGTTGTCGGTGTGAATCCCCGCGACGACCCGAGACCTGAGATTCTTCTCGACGTCGACTACGGGTATTCGTGGCCAATGTCGACGATTTTTTGGGATCTCAAAGATATGCCTGACTGGGAACGTGAGCTTCCGTCACAGCTCTACGAGGATCTGAGGGCCTGGGCAAAGTTCTTCAACGACCACGCGAACCCGGAAACAGGAATGTTCGGCGACGAAGGACTCCGCAAACATTTCGACTTGGAAGGCGTCCGTCTCAGAGACGCACTCGAGGACGTTCTCGGAAATACCTATCGCTTTCGTCTCCGGCTATGGTTCTGAAGAACCAGCACGATGGGCCCGCGCGCCCAGTCGGATTCGTAGGCGTTCACGTCTCGACCCTGACCCGCGACGGGGCATGTAAATCGTCTCTGCTGTGGCCCTGCCGGGCGTGATGATATAACGCCGATAATCAACATTATGTCAAGTACACCGAAAAGGCACTACGAGCGGGGCTCCTGATAAGCCCTCCCCAGGCCAAGGCTGAGCAGACCAGCGAGCGTCCCTATTAACTGCCCCAGGAACCGCCATGAGACCGCCGAGGTGCGGCAGGAGGCTGTCCGGCGCCGCAGGATCTGGGCAAATCAACGTGCGCCCGGATCTGTCCCGTTCGACCCCGTCCGGGTATCTGAACCGGAACGCTGTCAGCCAGAGTTCCCACATGGACAGGCCACCCGAGGCCACAATGCCTCAGACCAGCTTTCACGCGGCGCCGGAGCATGGTATTCATCGGCTCAACCTGCGCCGGCCGTCGCCGGCGCCCTCTCCCCCGGCCCCGGCCTCATACGCCGCCGCCTCGACGTGGCATCGAGAATCCCCGCCGGTCCCCCCACCGGCGGGAATTCTCTTCTACTTCGAGGCGGCCGAGCGGGCCACGATGCAAACCGGTCTGCAGGATTGCCTGGGAATCCAGCGCCGGGGTTAGCTGTAATCGAGGCTTACCAGCAGCGCCTTGAGCTGGGAGTACTGCTCGGTTTGCATCCACGCCCTGGCAGCTCCCCGGTTCTTGAACGCGGGGTCGTCGAAAAGAACCCGGCTGAACAGGCCGCCGTTGGCTGTCGGGATCAGGTTGCACCACGAAGAGACGCCGTCGCCTTCCGCAAGGGATCGGGGGTCGGTCAGGCCCATGTAGTAGGCATCGCCAGCGCCGTAGGACTCAACGGCGAACCCGAAGACCGGCCGAGTTCCATCGGGTGCCGTCATTTCCGGGACTACCGCCTGATCGAGCACCCGGCGTGCCGCAGGACCGCCGGCGCAGCCAGCGGTGACGCCGTTGGCGAGGAAGAGCAGGTCATGACCTGCAGCGTCCGCGACAACCGCTTCGATTCCGGGGAGACCGGCGGGTGGATGCTCGGTGCGCACATTCCATGTCGCCGGGTAGGCGAAGGAGATATGCCCGTCCGGAAAAGTAAAGGTTTTCAAGGCGCCGGATGCGTCCTTCGACGCGGACGCCGGAGCCACCGCTCCCGGTGCCACGCCGGCGGCGGAGGCTCCCTGAGCTGACGTGGACGCCGGCGCAACGGCAAGCGTGGACGTGAAGGGAGTGTCCGTGTTTGATGCTGCCAGATTCGGACTGGCAGCAGGGTTCGCTCCCGGCTGTGATCCACAACCGGCAAGGATCAAGCTGGCGGCAAAGCCGGCCGCGGTGGCTGCCGTGAAGAACCCGGCGCGATTCGTTTTCATTTTGTGTAACCCCCAATATCCGTGAAGGCGGGCTGAATGTCCCGCTAGATACAAGGTTTCCCCGGCAGGGCCAGGACTTACAGTTGCTCCAGAAAATCTTTCACAGCCGGGACCCAAGCGGCCGGCCGTCAGGGCGCGCCCGGGCCGGCGGTATCGACCCAGTAGCGCCGCTTGCCGTTGGGGTGTCCTCGTAGACGCCGCCATTCCTTTCGATGGTCGCCCTGGAACCGGCGTTGTCCTCATCGCAGGTGATGAGGGCCGGGGAGATTCCAAGCTCCCCGGCCACCGGGAGGGCATCGACCAGCGCCTTGGCCGCGTGTCCTTGGCGCCGCGCGGACGGCCTGACGCTGTAGCCGATGTGGCCGCCCTCGTTGAGGAGGAAGTCGTTCAATTCATGCCTGATAGCCAGAGAGCCCAGGAATGTGGCGCCGTCGACGATCCACAGGTGGGTGCAAGTGACGTAGCCCGGCTTCGTGGGGGTTTCCGGGGCGCCGTCGAACTCCGCCGATCCCTCCAGCCAAGTGGTACCTGTTGTCTGGAACCATGAGGCGGGTCATTAGACGATCCTTTGCTCCGGGATCACTCGAAGCGCACTGCATTGGTCGGCACGACGCCCGCCGCACGCCCCGGCGCCGAGTGGTTCTCCCAATAAAGATTTGTGTGCGCAATGACGAGCTCCGGCGGCGGTGCGCCCCAGGCCGATAGATCCTCGGTGGTGTGGGCATCAGCCACAAGGGTTACATCGTAGCCGCGCACGAACGCTCCGTGGATGGTGGAGCGGATGCACTCGTCCGTTTGCGCTCCCGCAACGAGGAGCCGCCCGACGCCGGCGGCGGCGAGGACTTCTTCAAGGTCCGTGTCCTCGAAGGAATCGCCGTAGGACTTGTGCACCAGCGGCTCCTGATCCTGCCGGGACAGCTCAGGGACGTACTGCCAGGCCTCGCTCCCCCGCTCCAGCTGGTCATCCGAATGCTGGACCCAGACAATCGGCGCCGCCGCTCCGCGGGCCTTCTCGACCAGTTCGGCGATGTTCGCGATGACGGTTTCGCGCTGGTGCGCGGCCGCCACCACACCGTTCTGCACATCGATCACCAGCAGCGCCGTGTTGGGCCGATTCGCCAGGGTTGTCATGACCATCTCCTTGCTCGCAGCACTACTCCGTCTGTGCATCATGCTTGGCCGCGACGGTTCACCGCAACGGCCGCGGCTAGGCTGGATGCATGGCCTCCACGACTCCCCCGCTGCCCCACCCGCCGTCGACGGCACGAACCGTCCTGCTGGCCGCCGCCGCGGACGCTGTCCTGATCCTGCTCTTCGCCGCGATCGGACGGGACGCCCACCAACGTGGCGAGATCATCACCGGGGTATTGGCGACGGCCTGGCCGTTCCTGGCCGGGGCCGCCCTGGCCTGGCTCGCCCTGCGGCTGTGGCGTGCCCCCGCGGCGCTGTGGCCGGCCGGCGTCGCTGTCTGGCTTGGTGCGGTGGGCGTCGGCATGCTGCTCAGATCTGTCACCGGCCAAGTGGTGGTGTTGCCGTTCGTGATCGTGGCGCTGCTCGCCCTGGCCGTTTTCCTGCTCGGCTGGCGCCTGCTGGCCGCCGCCGCGCGGCGGATCCAGGCACGGCGCCGGCGGGGCTGATCGACTAGGCTTGCTGACAGACGGCACGGCCTCCCGGGGCCGGTTCAACCCTGCCGGCAACGGCGCAACAGATCCGAAAGGTTCCCACGTGATCACCGCTTTCGTCCTGATCAAGACAGACGCTTCCGCCATTCCGGAGACGGCCGAAAAAATCTCGGCGATCCCCGGGATCAGCGAGGTTTACTCCGTGACCGGGGAATGGGATCTGATCGCGATCGCCCGTGTCGCCAAGCATGAAGAACTCGCCGACGTCATCGCGGACAAGCTCTCCAAGGTGCCCGCGGTGGTGCACACCACCACCCACATAGCGTTCCGCGCCTACTCCCAGCACGACCTGGACGCGGCGTTCGCCCTGGGCTTCGAGCAGTAGCCGCCCCCGGGACACTCAGTCCCTGGACAAAGCCACCCAGCGGTCCAGGACGGCCGCCGCGGCACCGCTCTCCACGGACTCTTCGGCGCGCTTCATCGCGGCGGCCATCCGCTCGGCCAGCGGTCCGGTCGCGTCCAGGTCGAAGGCAACCAGCCCGGCGGCGGCGTTGAGCAGGGTCGCGTCCCGCGCCGGACCCGGGGCCCCGGCCAGCACCGAGCGGACGACGGCGGCATTCGCGGCGGCGTCTCCGCCGCGCAGCTCCTCCACGGTCGCCTGCCGGATCCCCAGCTCGCGGGGATCGAAAACCTCCTCGGCCACGCCGCCCTCGCGGATCTCCCAGATCCGCGAGGGGCCCGTCGTGGTCAGTTCATCCAGCCCGTCGTTGCCGCGGAAAACCAGTCCCCGGCTGCCGCGCCTGGCCAGCACACCGGCGACCAGTGGCGCCATCCGCTCGTTCGCGACGCCGACGGCGGACGCCTGCACGTGCGCCGGGTTCGTCATCGGCCCGAGGAAGTTGAAAGCCGTGGGGACGCCGAGTTCCCGGCGCGCGACGGCGGCGTGCCGCATCGAGGGGTGGAAGACCTGGGCGAAGCAGAAGGTGATACCCGCTTCCTCGGCATTGCGTGCCACCCGCGGGATGGGAAGGTCGAGCCGGACGCCCAGTGCCTCGAGCACGTCGGCGGAACCCGACGCCGAAGAGGCTGCCCGGCCGCCATGTTTGACCACCTTGGCCCCGGCACCGGCCGAGACGAGGGCGGCCATGGTGGAGATGTTCACGGTGTTCAGCTGGTCGCCGCCGGTACCGACGATGTCCAATTTTTCGCCGGCAATCTCGATCGGGTTCGCGGAGCCGATCATGGCCTCCACCAGGCCGGTGAGCTCCTCCACGGTCTCCCCCTTGGCGCGCAGCGCCACCAGGAATCCTGCCACCTGTGCGGGCGAGGCCTCACCCGACATGATGGAGCCCATCGCCCACTCGGTGTCGCCGGCGGTGAGATCCGTACCGTTAATGAGGGCGCCGATGAGGCGCGGCCAGGTGTTGCCCGCCGGGTGCGCAGATGCCTGAGAAGTCACGATCCGATGCTATCGAGCCGGGGCCTGCAATGCCCAATGCGAAGGGGGCCGGGAACTTTTCCCCGCGATTTCGCGTCTTTGTAGAAAAAGTCCTGCCAAAACCCGTTTTGCGTTGGGCAGGACGGACTTTTACAGACATAATGTCTATGTGACATCTGCGACCCATGCCCCCAGTACCCCGGCGCACCCGACGCTGAATCGCCCGAACATGGTTTCCGTTGGAACCGTCGTCTGGCTGTCCAGTGAGTTGATGTTCTTCGCCGGTCTCTTTGCCATGTACTTCACACTCCGTTCGACTTCCGGACAGATGTGGGCCGAAGAGACAGCCAAGCTCAACTTCCCCTTTGCGCTCGTAAACACCATCGTCCTCGTGGCCAGCTCCTTTACTTGCCAGATGGGCGTCTTCGCCGCCGAACGGCTCCAGCCGCGCAGGCTCGGCGGGCCCCTGAGCTTCACCCGCTGGGGAATGAACGAGTGGTTCACACTCACATTCATCATGGGTGCGTTCTTCGTGGCCGGCCAGTCAACCGAGTACGCCATGCTCGTCTCCGAGCATGTGACGCTTTCTACCAACGCCTACGGCTCCGCGTTCTACATGACCACGGGCTTCCACGGCCTGCACGTTATCGGCGGCCTGATTGCCTTCCTGCTGATCATTGGACGCTCGTTCGCGGCCAAGAAGTTCGGACACTTCGAGGCAACGTCCGCGATCGTCACCTCGTACTACTGGCACTTCGTCGACGTCGTGTGGATCGGCCTCTTCCTGGTCATCTACGTCCTCAAATAGCAAGACTTGTCTCTCTTTCTACAAGAGATAGAATTTCAAGAAGCGGCTCCCGGAGCCAACGCAGCATCGAAAAAAGGAACCACCACGTGAAGGCACTCTCGCAGAAGCGACGTCACCCACTGGCAGCAGTTGCATTGTTGCTGATGGGCCTCCTCATCACTGGTGGGCTGTACGCCGTCGCCACCACCGTCAACCAGGCCAAGGCCGACACCACAAGCTTCAGCGCAAGCGACGCAGAGGAAGGCGGCAAGTTGTTTGCCGCCAACTGCGCCACCTGCCACGGCATGGGGGCCAGTGGCTCGCAGGCCGGACCGTCGCTTGTCGGCGTCGGCGCCGCCGCCGTTGACTTCCAGGTTGGCACCGGCCGTATGCCCATGGAGATGAACGGCCCGCAGGCGTACAAGAAGCCCGCCCAGTTCAACGAGGAACAGACCCACCAGCTGGCGGCGTACGTTGCTTCGCTCGGCCCCGGCCCGTCCATCCCCGAGGCGGGTGTCCTCGACGAAAAGGGTGACGCTGCCAAGGGTGGCGAGCTGTTCCGCACCAACTGCGCCATGTGCCACAACGCTGCTGCGGCAGGCGGCGCACTGACCCGGGGCAAGTTCGCCCCGGCCCTGGCGGACGTTTCCGGCAAGCACATCTACGAAGCCATGGTCACCGGCCCGCAGAACATGCCGGTATTCAACGACGCCAACATCAACCCTGAAGGCAAGCGTGACATCATCACCTTCCTGAAGCAGATCGAGTCCAACGGCTCCCCCGGCGGCAACGACCTGGGCTCCCTGGGTCCGGTCTCGGAGGGCCTGTTTGTCTGGATCGCCGGCCTGGGCGTCATCATCGCCTTCACCATCTGGCTGACTTCGCGGACCTCCTAGGGACACCGCGGCACCTGTAAGAATTTTCTGCTGATCCGTCAGCAGTTTGAATTGAAAACTAACTCGACATCGGTCGAGACGAGAGAAGGATGAGGCGAATTATGGGCAACCATAGTGACGGCAGTCCGAACCACTCGGGCACCGTAGCTACGGCTGGTCAGAATGAGGTGGAGAAGTTCCAGGATCCTGGAATTCCTCCGCATCGTTTGCGCCTGGCTGACACGGACCCGAGGGCCGCCAAGCGAGCGGAACGGCAGGTGGCCATTCTGTTCGGCGCCTCGGTCGTGGGCACCCTGATATTCCTGGTGGCGTACTTCGCCATCGACCTTGGAGATGACTCCTCGATCGCCACCATCCGGTTGCAGAACACCCTGCTCGGCATTGGCACCGCTTTTGCCATGCTCGGCATCGGCACCGGCATTGTGCATTGGGCCAAGGCCCTTATGCCGGACCACGAAGTGTCCGAAGAACGCCACGCCATCCGGACCGAGGAAGACCGGCTGGCCGCCGTCCGGATCGTCGACGACATCGTCGAGGAAACCGGCATCAAGCGCCGGCCGCTCATCCGCAACACCCTGCTGGGCGCCGTTGCGCTCGCTCCGCTTCCGGCACTGGCTGTGTTCGGGGACCTGGGTCCGCGTCCGGACAACAAGCTTGCCCACACCATGTGGGCACCCGTTGACGGCAAGACCAAGCGGCTCACCCGCGACCCTGACGGCACCCCCATCAAGGCTGCTGACGTCACCATCGGCTCGGCCTTCCACGTGATCCCGGAAGGCCTGAACGAGCTGGAGGAAGGCAAGCTGAACGAGAAGGCCAAGGCCGTCGTCCTGCTGATGCGCCTGAACCCGGAATCCTTGACGCCCTCCCCGGGCCGTGAGGACTGGAGCTACAACGGCATCGTTGCCTACTCCAAGATCTGCACCCATGTTGGTTGCCCTGTTGCGCTTTACGAGCAGCAGACGCACCACCTGCTCTGCCCGTGCCACCAGTCGACCTTTGACCTGACCCAGGAATGCAAGGTTATCTTTGGCCCGGCCAGCCGGCCGCTCCCGCAGCTGCCGATCGCCGTGGACGATGAGGGCTACCTCTACGCTACGAGCGATTTCCATGAACCTGTTGGACCTAGCTACTGGGAGCGTGCTGAGCATGAGCGCAACATCAACCCCTAACGCCCCGGCCTTTGTCCCGAAGACCAAGGGCGGCCGCATCACCGATTTCGTCGACCAGCGCGTGGGCGGCTCCGGAATGCTCCGTGAATTCGGCCGCAAGGTCTTCCCCGACCACTGGTCGTTTATGTTCGGCGAAGTGGCCCTGTACTCCTTCGTTATCCTGCTGCTCTCGGGCACCTTCCTGACCTTCTTCTTCGATCCGTCGATGGCAGAGACCCATTACCAGGGCTCCTACCTGCCGCTGAAGAACGTCGAAATGTCAGTGGCCTACAACTCCTCGCTGAACATCTCCTTCGATGTCCGCGGCGGTCTTTTCATGCGCCAGGTGCACCACTGGGCCGCTCTGCTGTTCGTCGCCTCCGTCTCCGTTCACATGCTCCGCGTCTTCTTCACCGGCGCCTTCCGCAAGCCGCGCGAAATGAACTGGGTTGTGGGCAGCGTTCTGCTCATCCTCGCGATGGCCGCCGGCTTCACCGGCTACTCGCTCCCCGATGACCTGCTCTCCGGCAACGGCCTGCGCATCATCGACGGTGTCATCAAGTCGATCCCGGTGATCGGCACCTACATCTCGTTCTTCCTCTTCGGCGGAGAATTCCCCGGCACCGCCATCATCGGCCGCCTGTACATGCTCCACATCCTGCTGGTGCCCGCCCTCATCCTCCTGATGATCGCTATACACCTCTTTATGGTGGTCGTGCACAAGCACACCCAGTACCCCGGCCCGGGCCGCAACGACGGCAACGTCGTCGGCTACCCCCTCGGCCCGGTCTACGCGGCGAAGGCCGGCGGCTTCTTCTTCATCGTCTTCGGTGTGGTCGCCCTGATGGCAGGGTTCTTCACCATCAACCCGATCTGGAACTACGGCCCGTACGACCCCTCCCCCGTCTCCGCCGGTACCCAGCCTGACTGGTACATCGGATTCGTGGACGGCGCCCTGCGCCTGATGCCGGGCACCTTCGGGAACTGGCACGTCGAACAGGTCTGGTTCGGTCACGTGTTCACGTTCAACGTCCTGCTGCCGGCCCTGGTGCCGGCCGGCATCCTGTTCACCGTGATGTTCACCTATCCGTGGATCGAACGGTGGATCACCAAGGACGACCGCGAACACCACGTTCTGGATCGTCCCCGCAACGCCCCGACCCGGACCGCGATCGGCATGGCCGGTTTCGTCTGGTACTGCGTGATGTGGGCGGCCGCCGGTTCCGACCTCATCGCCACGCACTTCCACGTCGCGCTGAACGATGTCACGTACTGGCTGCGTGCCCTGTTCTTCATCGGCCCGGTTATCGCCTTCATCATCACGAAGCGCGTCGCCCTGGCCCTGCAGCGCAAGGACCGCGAGATTGCCCTGCACGGCCGCGAAACCGGCCGCATCGTACGGCTGCCGCACGGCGAGTTCATCGAGGTGCACGCCCCGCTGGACGAATACAAGCGTTACAAGCTGGTCGGCTTCGAGTCTCCGACGCCGATCCCGGCGCAGCCGAACAGCCACGGCGTCGTCGACAGCAAGGAAAAGCGCCGCGCGATGCTTTCCAAGTGGTTCTTCGAAGACCGTGTCGCCCCGGCCAGCCCGGCCGAACTGGCGGCCGCCCACGGCCACCACGGCGCACACGAGTCAGTGGACGCGGCTGCTGAACAAAAGAGCCTCAGCCACTAACGCTCAACACTAAGTACCAGAAAGGCCCGGTCCGAACGGACCGGGCCTTTCTCTATCCCCACCAAGACGCCAAGACCAACGCGGGGTCACTCAGCGCCCGTCAGCGGCCCCCGGACGGGCCGCTAAGTGACCCGGCGTTGCTTGTCAGGGGCGGTAGCCGGATGCGTAGTTCCGGGTGGGGCGGACGCCGGGCCGCTGCAGCGGCACCCACAGCTTGTAGCGGTCCGCGCGGTAGTAGGAGACGGAGTAGTCGACCATGGCCCTGGCGACAAAGGCATGCCGCTGGATCTTCAACAGCGGCGTGCCGACCTCCACGTTGAGCAGGCGCGCGGTGGAGGGCGACGCCGCGGTCGCCTCGATCATGTCCTCGCCCCACTCCATCACCAGTCCGTAGCGTTCGCTCAGCACGTTGTAGAGCGACGTCGGCGGTTCACCGTCAAGCAGCCCGGGAACCCGGTGCGCGGGGATGAAGTTTTCGTCAACACTCATCGGCTCGTTATCGGCAAGCAGCAGGCGCCGGAACCGCACCAGCGGTGTCCCCTCCTCGAGTTGCAGTTCACGGGCCAGGAACGCACTGGCGCCAATCTGCTCGAAACTGAGGACTTTCGCGGCGGGCACCATGCCGCGCCGCTGCATCTCCTCGCTGTAGGACGTGAGCTTGACCTGGAGGTCCAGCTTGGGTTTGCGGACGAAGGTGCCCAGCCCCACGACGCGTTCAATCACTTCCTCGCCCACCAGCGCGTCGATCGCCTGCCGGACCGTCATCCTGGCCAGTCCGAAACGTTCGGACAGGTCCCGTTCGGACGGCAGAGCCGAACCCGGCGGGCAGGAACTGGCGATGTGCGTGCGGAGAATCTCGCGGAGCTGCACATAAATGGGGGTCCCGCTGGCCCGGTCTATTTCGCCGGCCATCCGGGCCGCGTTAGATCCCATGCGGGCTCCTGCTGCATTGGTTCATACCTCAAGCGTAAGCCAGGAGCGGTCCAGGTCTAGACCACCGGGCGCGCCCGGTGGCCCACGGCTTCTGCCCCGGGCTACGCTTGTAGTTGCCCGCGGCCATACCGGTACCGCAACGCTTTCGAAGGAGCATTCCGTGCCAGCACAAAAAGCGGTTGTCCGTGCCGCTGTAGGGCTGCACGCACGCCCGGCCGCGGTTTTCGTCCGCGCTGTGACGCAGACCGGCCTGCCCGTCACGATCAGCAAGGCCGGCAGGCCAGGCGTGGACGCGCGTTCGCTTCTGGAAGTGATGACGGAGGACTTCCCCTGCGGCTGCGAGGTCGAACTCTCGGTGCCGGCCGGAGCGGTTCCGGCGCAGGAGGGCGATGCCGGCGTCGAAAGGGCCCTTGCCGGGCTTACTGCCCTCCTGGAGTCGCAGGGCGGCTGATCCCGGTCAGCACAGGACGCAGAATGCACGCAAACGACGGCGGGCCCCACCAGATGGTGGGGCCCGCCGTCGTTGTGTCAGAACTGGGTACTAGTGCGCGTGGTCTCCTCGGCTGTACTCGTAGACCCAGCCCACGAGCGCCACCACGGCCAGGCCGCCGGCGATGAACGTGATCCAGAAGCCCACGGCGAGGCCGAGGAATCCGCCGGCGCAGGCCAGGCCCAGGACCAGCGGCCACCAGCTCCAGGGGCTGAAGTGGCCCTGCTCGCCGGCACCTTCGTGGATCTCGGCGTCACTGCGGTCCTCGGGACGCATCCCGACGCGCTTGCCGGTGAAGCCAAGGTAGGCCCCGATCATGCCTGCGAGGCCCGCAACCAGCAGGACTCCGAGGATGCCGACCCACTCGGACCAGTGCGTCATAAAGCCATAGACAATTGCTACCGGGACGAAGAAGAAGACTCCGAGCCCAAAAATCCGTGATTCGATCTTCACTTGGCGGTGTCCTTCTGGTCGGCGTTACCCAGCGCGGCCGCTGCCGGGGCAGGCGAGTCGATGGTGTAGTTCTGCGAGAGCTCGGGGTGGTGCAGGTCCAGGGCGGGACGTTCCGAGCGGATCCGCGGCAGCGACGTGAAGTTGTGCCGCGGCGGCGGGCAGGAGGTGGCCCACTCGAGCGACGCGCCGAAGCCCCAGGGGTCATCGACCAGCACCTTGTCGTTGCTGCGCCAGGTGATGTAGACGTTCCAGAAGAACGGGATCAGGGAGGCGCCGAGCAGGAACGACGAGTAGGTGGAGAACTGGTTCATCCAGGTGAAGTTGTCCTGCGGCATGTAGTCGGCGTAGCGGCGGGGCATACCCTCGACGCCGAGCCAGTGCTGGATGAGGAAGGTGCCGTGGAAGCCCAGGAAGAGCATCCAGAAGTGGATCTTGCCGAGGCGTTCGTTGAGCATCTTGCCGGTGAATTTGGGCCACCAGAAGTAGAAGCCCGCGAACATCGCGAACACCACGGTGCCGAAGACCACGTAGTGGAAGTGCGCCACCACGAAGTACGAGTCGGAGACGTGGAAGTCCAGCGGCGGGGAGGCGAGGATGATGCCGGTCAGGCCGCCGAAGAGGAAGGTTGCCAGGAAGCCGATGCTCCAGAGCATGGGCGTTTCGAAGGTGATCGAACCGCGCCACATGGTGCCGATCCAGTTGAAGAACTTCACGCCGGTGGGTACCGCGATCAGCATGGTCATGAAGGAGAAGAACGGCAGCAGGACCGAGCCGGTGACGTACATGTGGTGCGCCCACACGGTCACGGACAGGGCTGCGATGGAGATCGTGGCGTAGACCAGGCCCTTGTAGCCGAAGATCGGCTTGCGGGCGAAGACCGGGAAGATCTCGGACACGATGCCGAAGAACGGCAGGGCGATGATGTAGACCTCGGGGTGGCCGAAGAACCAGAAGAGGTGCTGCCAGAGGACGGCGCCGCCATTCTCCGGGTCGAAGATGTGCGCCCCGAACCGGCGGTCCGCGCCGAGGGCAAACAGGGCCGCGGCCAGCGGGGGGAACGCCATCAGCACGAGGATGGCGGTGACCAGCACGTTCCAGGTGAAGATCGGCATCCGCCACATGGTCATGCCCGGGGCGCGCATGCAGATGATCGTGGTGATGAAGTTGACCGCGCCAAGGATGGTACCGAAGCCGGACAGCGCCAGGCCGAAGACCCAGAGGTCACCGCCGACGCCGGGGCTGAAGGTGGTGTTGGACAACGGCGCGTAGGCGAACCAGCCAAACGAAGCCGCACCCTGTGGCGTGATGAAACCGGAGACGGCGATCGTGGAGCCGAAGAGGAAGAACCAGAACGCCAGCGCGTTCAGCCGCGGGAAGGCAACATCGGGGGCACCGATCTGCAGCGGCATGATGACGTTGGCGAAGCCGGCGAACAGCGGCGTCGCGAACATCAGCAGCATCACCGTGCCGTGCATGGTGAAGAGCTGGTTGTACTGCTCTTTGGTCTGCAGGATCTGCATGCCCGGTTCGAACAGTTCGGCGCGGATCAGCAGCGCCATGACTCCGCCGAAGCAGAAGAACACGAACGACGCGATCAGGTACATGTACCCGATGGTCTTGTGGTCGGTGGAGGTAATCCAGTTGACGACAATGCGCCCCTTGGACTTGGGTACTACGGGAGCCTCAAGGATCCCGGAGGGCTGAGAGTAGGTCGTAGCCACTTCGCGCTCCCCTTACTTGTTCTCGGTCGGGGCCGGGTTGCGGTCGTACTCTTCGCCGAGCAGTCCGGTGTTGCCGTCCTGGCGGAGCTGGTCCATGTGGGCCTTGAACTCCGATTCGGAGACAACCTTCACGCGGAACAGCATTTCGGAGTGGTACTCACCACAGAGTTCGGCGCACTTGCCGTCGTAGGTTCCCTCTTTGGTGGGGGTGAACCTGATGTAGTTGGTCTTGCCCGGGATCATGTCGCGCTTCTGCAGGAAGGCGGGAACCCAGAAGGAGTGGATGACGTCGCGGGAGTTCAGCTCAATGTCTACCGATTTGTCGACCGGCAGGTACAGGGTGGGCAGCTTTTCCTTGTCCACGTTGTTGCCGGTCAGGTGCGCCTGGACGCCGGCCTCGTGGACGTCGTCGGTGATGACGTCGCCCTTCTTGTAGTTGAAGTCCCAGGCCCACTGCTTGGCCCGGGCATCGACGACGACGTCGGCCGGCTGCGACCGGTCGTCGATTGCCTGCTGGTCGCGGTCGGTGAAGTAGAAGAACACCAGGACCATGAACAGCGGGATCGTCAGGTAGAAGACCTCGAGGGGCAAGTTGAAGCTGTTCTGGCGCGGGAAACCGACGGTGCCCTTACGCCGCCGGTACGCGACGATGACCCAGATCATCAAGCCCCAGGTAATGATGCCGACGACCAGCGCGGCAATCCATGAGTTGACCCAGAGGTCCATGATGCGGTCAGTGTGGTTGGTGGTGCCACGCTCAGTGGGCAGCCACCCTTTCTGTACCTCTGGTGAACATCCAGTCAAAGCCAACGCGCCGGCTAGTGCCAAGCCAGTGATCGTAGTGATCTGTTTGCGTCGGCTGCCGGTTCGGTTCTGCGAACTCACAGACGGCCCTTCCTACTTGTTGCTGTCGCCCGGCCGCCGATGGCGTTCCGGGCACACTAAAAGTTTTACTACTCGATGTAGAGCTTACCGCTCCGCACGAGTTTTCGCCCACATGTCCGCGCCGTGCGTCGGTGGAGTTTTCGACGCTTCCGGCAACCGCCCCCAGGACGGCACTAAGGCCGGGCGGGTTGCCCGGCCTTAGGCCTTAGTGGAAGGAGTCTCCGCAGGCGCAGGATCCGCCCGCATTCGGGTTATCAATGGTGAAGCCCTGCTTCGAGATGGTGTCCTCGAAGTCGATGCTGGCCCCGCTCAGGTAGGGGACGCTCATCTTGTCGACGACGACTTCGACGCCGTCGTAATCGCGGACGGCGTCGCCCTCGAGGAGGCGCTCGTCGAAGTACAGCTGGTAGATCAGTCCGGAACAACCGCCCGGCTGCACGGCAACCCGGAGCCGAAGATCAGTGCGGCCTTCCTGTTCCAGCAGGCTGCGGACCTTGCCGGCAGCGACGTCGGTCAGCTGGACCTCGTGGCTGGCCAGCTCCTGGTCCGCCTGGATGGTGGTGTCGGCGCTGTTTTCATTGGTTGTAGTGCTCATGGCCTACCTTCTTACGACGGTGGTGGCGGCTCCGCCTGCGCGGTGCCCGCCCCTACTTAAACGGTATGGGCTATAGCTACATGCTACGTCGATCAGCCCTCTAGCTCTAACTCCTTGCGTAACCGTCAGCACCGGCTGGATGTTCCCCCGGAACGCCGGGATGACAGGGCCTCAGGCGAGGCCGTCGGCGTTCAGCCGGGCCAGCAGCAGCGCCTCGGCCACGATCGCGTTCCTGAAGTCTTCCAGGTGCAGCGATTCGTTGGCGCTGTGCGCCCGGGAATCCGGGTCCTCGACGCCGGTGACCAGGATCTGCACGTCGGGGTACAGCTCCGTCAGATCGGCGATAAACGGGATGGAGCCGCCGATGCCGGTCTCAACGGCGGGCACGCCCCAGGCCTCGCCGAGGGCCCACATGGCCATCCTGGCGGCGGCGGACGATGTGTCGGTCAGGAAAGCGTTGCCGCTCTCCCCCGGGGTGAAGACGACTTCGGCGCCGAAGGGTGCGTGCGATTCGACGTGCCGGCGTACTGCCTCCATGGCCTCTGCCGGCTCCTGCCCGGGGGCCAGCCGCAGGCTGAACTTCGCGCGGGCCCGCGGCAGCAGGGTGTTGGAAGCCACATCCACCGCCGGGGCGTCAAAGCCGATGATGGACAACGCGGGCTTGGTCCACATCCGTGAAGCGATCGAGCCGGTCCCGGCAAGCTTCACGCCATCGAGCACCGAGGCGTCGTTGCGGTACTCCGCTTCGGTCAGGTCGACGGCGGCGTCGTCCCGGCCGACCAGCCCCTCGATCGCGACGCTGCCCTCGTCGTCGTGCAGGGTGGCGATCAGCCGTGCCAACAGGGTCGGGGCGTCCAGGACGGGGCCGCCGAACATGCCGGAGTGGACGGCGTGGTCCAGCACCTTAACTTCGATGGTGCCGTCCACCAGGCCGCGCAGGCTGGTGGTAAGCGCCGGGATGCCGACCTTCCAGTTGGAGGAGTCGGCGACGACGATAACGTCCGAACGCAGCAGTTCCTGGTGGGTTTCGAGGAAAGAACGGAAGGTGGGCGAGCCGGCTTCCTCTTCGCCCTCGAAGAAGAAGGTCACGCCCAGGCCCAGCTCCTCCCCCAGCACCCGGGACACGGCGGAGTAGGCGGCGACGTGCGCCAGGATACCGGCCTTGTCATCCGCGGCGCCGCGCCCGTAGAGCCGGCCGTCGCGTTCGACGGCGGTGAACGGTTCGGTCTCCCAGAGCGCCAGGTCTCCGGTCGGCTGGACGTCGTGGTGGGCATAAAGCAGGATCGTGGGCTTGCCGGGCGCGGCGGGGCGGCGCGCGACGACGGCCGGCCCGCCGGGGGTGCCGTCTTCCTTGTCGCAGCGCAGGATGCGGACGTCGTCGAAGCCGCTGGCGCGGACCAGGCCGGCGACGGCATCGGCGCTGGCGTTCAGCGGAGCCGGGTCGAAGCTGGGCCACGCGATACCAGGGATGGCCACGAGCTCCTTCAACTGCTCAACGGTGGCGTCAAAGGATTCGGTCACGGCCTGGCGGATGGCGGCGGCATCGATGGAGCCGGCGGCTGGGGGCTGCGGGGTCCCCGCGGGTGATGAAGTCATGGCCAAAACACTACCGGTGCCGGGCATCACATCAAATGCGGCGCAGCGCTGCGGCAGCGGCCCGGGGCCCGTTTGTCCCTTAGTTCACTACGGCGCCCGTTGGGCTGTGATCACCGCACTCTTGGCCGGATGCGGGCTGCGTCCCGGGCCCACGGCCGCAGGGTATTCTGTAGGGGTGTTTGGACGTAGAAAAGAAGCGCCCCCGGCGCAGGACATAGTTGACCAGCAGGTGGCCGGCGCGGCAGCCCGGAACGCCGCCACCGGAAAGGGCGCCCCCACGCCCAAGCGCAGCGCGCAGGTGGCCGCGCGCAAGCGGCCCCTCGTACCCGAGGACCGCAAAGCCTCCAAGGCGGCCGAGCGCACCGCCATCGCGGACCAGCGGCTGAAGATGCGCCAGGCCATGGACACCGGGGATGAGAAATTCCTGCCGCTGCGGGATAAGGGGCCGCAGAAGCGTTTCGCCCGCGATTACGTGGACGCCCGGTTCAGTCTCGGCGAGTACCTGATGTTCGGCGCCCTCGTCTTCGTGATCATCTCGTTGCTGGTTCCGGCCAGCAGCGAACAAATGATCTACGTGCTGGGCGGCTTCTGGGTCATGTTCCTGGCCGTTTTCGTCGACGTCTTCATTCTCTCCAGGAAGCTCAAGAAGCGCCTCGCCGAGAAGTTCGGTGAGGTCGAGCGCGGCACCGTCTGGTACGGCTCCATGCGGTCCCTGCAGTTCCGCCGGCTGCGCCTGCCGAAGCCGCAGGTCAAGCGCGGCGATTTCCCCGCCTGAACCGCACGCAAAAGCCCCCTGCAGTCCGTAGACTGCCGGGGGCTTTTGCATGCCCGCCCTGCGTCAGCGTCGGGCGGGCCGTTTCGCCAGCTCGCGGTTGATCCGCGCCGCCCAGAAGGGTCCCTCGTAGAGGAACGCCGTATAGCCCTGGACCAGGGTGGCCCCCGCCTCGAGCCGGTCCCGGACATCCTGCGCGGTTTCGACCCCGCCCACCGAGACCAGTGTGATGGCGCCGCCGGTGGCGGCCTTGAGACGGGCCAGCACCTCCAGGGAACGGCCCCGGAGCGGGGCGCCGGAAAGGCCGCCGGCACCGCACGCCTGGACCTCCGCCGGGTCCGAGACCAGCCCGGTACGGGCAATGGTTGTATTGGTGGCGATGATGCCATCCAGCTTCAGGTCCAGCGCCAGCCGCGCGACGTCGTCGACGTCCTCGTCGCTGAGGTCGGGAGCGATCTTCACCAGCAACGGCACATGGCGGCCGGCGGCGCTGTCGGCGGCCTCCCCGACCGCGGCCAGCAGCGGCCGCAGGGTGTCGACATCCTGCAGCAGCCGCAGGCCCGGGGTGTTCGGGGAACTGACGTTCACCACCAGGTAGTCGGCGGCCGGGGCGAGGCTGCGGGCGCTGGTCAAGTAGTCCGCGACGGCGTCCTCGAGCGCGACTACCTTGCTCTTGCCGATGTTGACGCCGATCACCGGGCGGACGCCGGGGTAACGGCGCTGCAGGGCGGCCCGGGCGGAGCGGAGCCGCGGTGCCACGGCCGCGGCGCCGTCGTTGTTGAAGCCCATCCGGTTGATCACGGCGCGGTCTTCAATCAGCCGGAAAAGCCGCGGTGCCGGGTTTCCGGGCTGCGCCTGCCCGGTGATCGTGCCCACCTCGACATGGCCGAAGCCGAGGTCGGTCAACGCCTCGATGCCGTGCCCCTCCTTGTCGAAGCCGGCCGCGAGACCGAACGGGGACGGGAAGGTGAGGCCGAAGGCCTCGGTCCGCAGCCCGGCCGACGGCGCGGTGAACCGCTGGAGGACCCGTCCTGCCCCGCAGCGGCCGGCGAGCCGGATGCCCAGGAAACCGATCTTATGGGCGCGCTCGGCGTCCATCCAGGAGAAGGCGAGCCGGAAGAAGGTGGGATATACGCGCATGCTCCTAGTTTTCCGGCTCCGGCCGCGCAAACCAAAATGCGCCAACTGAAACCGGCAAAACCAAACCCCGGCGGGCGCTAGCATGAAGCCATGACGAGCGGGGATGGAAGCCAGAACAGCGGTGCGGCCGGGCCCTGCGTCGCCCGGATCGAGGCGGATGTCGTCGTTGTCGGGGCGGGCCTGGCGGGCCTGGTGGCCGCAGCCGAGGCCTACGCCGCAGGCCGCCGGGTGGCCGTGCTGGACCAGGAGCCCGAGGCGTCGGCCGGAGGGCAGGCGCACTGGTCCTTCGGCGGCTTGTTCCTGGTTAATTCTCCCGAGCAGCGTCGGCTGGGTGTCCGGGACAGCGCGGATCTGGCCCTGGCCGACTGGCTGGCCTCTGCCGGCTTCGACCGCCCGGAGGATGCGCACGCCCGCCGCTGGGCTGAGGCCTACGTGGACTTCGCGTCCGGCGAGAAGCGGGCCTGGCTGCGGGCGCTTGGGGTGCGCCTGTTTCCGCTGGTGCAGTGGGCCGAACGCGGCGGCTACGGCCCGGACGGCCACGGCAACACGGTGCCGCGGTTCCACGTCGCCTGGGGCACCGGCCCGGCGCTGGTCGCGCCCTTCCTCGCCAAGCTCCGCGAAGGCCTGGCCGCCGGGCGCGTCTCCTTCCACTTCCGGCACCGCGCCACCGACCTTACGACGACGGCGGGCCGGCTCAGCGGTGTTCGCGGCGAGATCCTGGAGCCCAGCAGCGCCGCGCGGGGTGAGCAGTCCTCCCGCAGCGTCGCGGGCGCGTTCGAGGCCTCCGCCGGGGCCGTCATCGTGACCAGCGGCGGCATCGGCGGCAACCACGGCGCGGTCCGGCGGCAATGGCCCGGCGGCGGCGCGCCGGAGTCAATGCTGAGCGGTGTACCTGCCTCGGTAGACGGGGATTTCCTGGCCGCCGTGGAGCGGGCCGGCGGGCGGCTGGTGAACGGCGACCGGATGTGGCACTACCCGGAAGGCATCAATAACTACGACCCGGTCTGGCCGGCCCACGGCATCCGGATCCTGCCCGGGCCCTCGGCGCTCTGGCTCGACGCCACCGGCCGCCGGCTTCCGGCACCGTTGTTTCCGGGATTCGACTCACTCGGCGCCTTGCGGCACATCCTCGGTACCGGGCACACCCACTCATGGTTTGTGCTGAACAGGACCATCGCCCTCAAGGAGTTCGCCTTGTCCGGTTCCGAGCAGAACCCGGACCTGACCGGCAAGGACGTCCGGCTGCTCGCCGCCCGCCTCAAGCCATCCGGCGACAGTCCGCTGGAGCGGTTCCTGGACCGGGGCGTGGATTTCCTGCAGGCCGGCACCCCGACGGAGCTGGCTGCGAAAATGAACGGGCTCGCCGGTACTCCGCTCATCGACGCCGCCGAACTGGACCGGCTGCTCCGGTCCCGGGACCGGCAGGTCGCCAGCGGGCTGGGCAAGGACCCGCAGCTGGCCGCGATCCGCGCCGCCCGCCGCTTCGCCACGGACAGGATCATGCGGGTGGCCCCGCCGCACCCGATGCTGGACCCCCGGCACGGGCCGCTGCTGGCGGTGCGCCTGTCGGTGCTGACCCGGAAAAGCCTCGGCGGGATCCAGACCGACCTGGACGCACGGGTGCTGGATCCCGCCGGCACCCCCGTGGCCGGGCTCTACGCTGCGGGCGAGGCGGCCGGATTCGGCGGCGGAGGCATCCACGGCTCCCGCGCCCTCGAAGGCACCTTCCTGGGCGGGTGCCTGTTCTCTGGCCGTGCGGCCGGCCGCGCCGCGGCTTCGGCCCTGTAGGCGTTCCGGGAGGATCAGATGGACTGGCAGACCGACATCCTGGGCGCGGACTTCGCCGCCTGCGCCTTCCAGGCCGCCGGGCCGGACGGAGTCGAGCGGACCGCAACCCTGGTCCGGCACGTCCCGACGGCCGGCGCTGGCCGGGCCGCGCAACGGGCGGTGCTCTTCCTGCACGGCTGGAGCGACTACTTCTTCAACGAGGAGCTGGCGGAGTTCTGGACCGGCCAGGGGTTTGCGTTCTTCGCGCTGGACATGCACAACCACGGCAGGAGCCTGCGGCCCGGTACGCACGGCGGCTACGTGGCGGACCTGGCCGACTACGACGCGGAAATCACCGCCGCGATCGGCATTATCGAATCCATGGGACCCCGGGGGGCCGCTCCCCTGCCGGTGACGTTGATGGGCCATTCCACCGGCGGATTGATTGCGGCGCTGTGGGCGAGCCGGCACCCGGGCGGGGCCGCCCAGCTCGTCCTGGACAGCCCCTGGCTGGAAATGCATGGCAGCCCGGCAGTCCGCCGGGCCGCGAGGGCCATGGTCGAACCGCTGGCGCGTTTCCGGCCGGAGTCCGTGATCCGCCTGCCGGAACGCGCCTTTTACTGGCGCAGCATCAGCAGTGATGCCGAGGGCGAGTGGGTCCTGGACGACAACTACCGGCCGCCGCGGGCGTTCCCGGTCCGGGCCGGGTGGCTCAGCGCGGTCCTGGCCGGACAGTCGCAGGTGGCCAGGGGGCTCAACATCGAAATTCCCGTCCTGGTGCTGGTCTCCGGTGCCAGCGCCAATGGCATGTTCTGGAAGGAATCCATGCGGCGCACGGACGCCGTCCTGGATGTGAACACGATCGCGCTGCGCGCCCTGAGCCTGGGCCGCACGGTGACGCTGGAACGGATCGACGGTGCCCTGCACGATGTTTTCCTCTCGGCCCCGCGGGTCCGGGCGGACGCCTACGCCCGGCTGGCACGCTGGATCCGGGCCTACGTCCTCGACGGCGGCGCGTCCTAGGCGGGCGGCTGGTCCGCCGTGGGGGCAGCGGCGTCGACCGCCCCGCCGTAGCGGCGGTCCCGCTGCGCATAGATCTCGACAGCGTCCCAGAGTGTGCGGCGGTCGACGTCGGGCCAGAGGGTGTCGAGGAAAACGAATTCGGCGTAAGCGGACTGCCAGAGCATGAAGTTGGACAGCCGCTGCTCCCCGGAACTGCGCAGGAACAGGTCCACGTCGGGCAGGTCGGGCTCGTCCAGGTACTTCTGGATGGTCCGTTCCGTGATCGCGCCGGGCTTGAGCCGGCCGGCCGCGACCTCCCCGGCGATGGCGGATACCGCGTCGGCGATTTCCGCCCGGCCGCCGTAGTTAACACACATGTTCAGGGTGCAGGTGCTGTTGCCCCGGGTGAACTCCTCGGCCTCTTCAAGCTCCCGGATCACGGAGCCCCAGAGCCGGGGACGCCGCCCGGACCAGCGGATCCTGACGCCCCAGTCGTCCAGCTGGTTGCGCTGGCGGCGCAGCACGTCCTTGTTAAATCCCATCAGGAAGCGGACCTCCTCCGGTGACCGGCGCCAGTTTTCGGTGGAGAAGGCGTAGACGCTGATGTGCGCGATGCCCAGTTCGATGGCGCCGGCCACCACGTCCAGCAGGGCCGGCTCGCCCGCTTTGTGGCCTTCGATCCGGGGCAGGCCCCGCTGGTTGGCCCAGCGTCCGTTTCCGTCCATCACGATCGCGACGTGCCGGGGAATGAGCTCCGCCGGGATCGCAGGAGGCACAGCCCCGGAGGGGTGCGGGTAGGGGCCGACGACGGGGGTGCTCCGTTGCCGGACCGGATTCTTCTTTTTACCCAATGCCACAGTTAGGTTCGCTCCACATGTTTGAGGGATTTCAGGACTCGTTCCAGATGCCACTGCAGGTAGCTGGCCACCAGGCCTGCGGCCTCGCGGCGGTGGTTCGCGGCGGAGGCATCCGCGGCCGCCCAGTTACCGGTCAGCAGGGCGCCCAGCAGCAGCACGGTCTCCACGGCCGGCGCCGGTGACCCCGGCGGCCGGCATTCGCTGCAGACCATGCCGCCGAGCGGGGCAGAGAACGCAGTGTGCGGTCCCGGGGCGCCGCAGCGGGCGCAATCGGTGAAGCTGGGGGCCCACCCGCCGGTCGACAGGGCCCGGAGCAGATAGGAATCCAGGATGAGCTCGGGGGCGTGGTCGCCGCGGCTCAGCGACGCCAGCGCTCCGACCAGCAGGTTGTACTGGGCGGTTCCTGCCTCGCCGTCGACGTCGGTGAGCTTTTCCGCGGTCTCGGTCATCGCGGCGGCGACAGTGTAGCGGCCGTAGTCGGAGGCGATGCTGGAACCGTAGGCGCCTTTGGCCACTGCCTGCGTGACCACGTCCAGGGTGCGCCCGGAGACGAGCTGCAGGTCCGCGACCATAAACGGTTCGAGCCTGGCACCGAACCGGCTGCTGGTGCGGCGGACGCCCTTGGCCACGGCCCGGACCTGGCCGTGGTGCTTGGTTAGCAGGGTGATGATGCGGTCCGCCTCGCCGAGTTTGTGCGTGCGCAGGACCACGGCGTCGTCGCGGTAGGCGCGCGCAGCAAAGGAGGATGGTTGGGGCACAGTTAATCTTCGCATTGACTTGCGGGAAACGCCGCCATTGGGAAACCAGCGCTGCGCCGCCGGGAAGCCCGGCGGCGCAGCGGCATGTGAGGGCTGCTGCTAGGCGCGGGCGTCCCGGATGGCCCGGTTGACGGCCGAAATGACGGCCTTGAGCGAGGCCATGGAGGTGTTGGCGTCGATACCGACGCCCCACAGCACCCGCTCCCCCACGGCGCACTCAACATAGGCCGCGGCCTGGGCGCTGCCGCCCTCGGACAGGGCGTGCTCGCTGTAGTCCAGCACGCGGACGTCGACGCCGTCCTCGCGGAGGATGCTCAGCAGCGCCGCGATCGGGCCGTTGCCGACTCCGGTGCGGCGCAGCGGCTTCCCGTCGACTTTCAGGGCCGCCGTCAACGTCATGGTGCCGTCCTCGTCGGACTCGGTGCTGACCGCGCCCAGGGCGTAGCGGCCCCACTGGCCCTCTGCGGCGGTGGAGGGCAGGTACTCGTCCTGGAACTGCTGCCACAGCTGGGCGCCGCTGACTTCGCCGCCCACCGTGTCGGTGCGGCGCTGGATGACGCCGGAGAATTCGATCTGCGCGCGGCGCGGCAGGTCCAGGTTGTGCTCGTTCTTGAGCAGGTAGGCGACGCCGCCCTTGCCGGACTGGGAGTTGACCCGGATCACGGCCTCGTAGCTGCGCCCCAGGTCCTTGGGATCGACCGGCAGGTAAGGAACCTGCCAGTTGTAGTCCGCCACGTCCTTCCCGGCCGCTGCGGCGTCCTTTTCCAGCGCCTCGAGGCCCTTCTTGATGGCGTCCTGGTGGGAACCGGAGAAGGCGGTGAAAACCAGGTCCCCGCCGTAGGGTGAGCGCTCGGCGACGGGCAGCTGGTTGCAGTATTCGACCGTGCGGCGCACGTCGTCGATGTCGGAGAAGTCGATCATCGGGTCGACACCCTGGACGAACATGTTCAGGCCCAGGGTGACGAGGTCGACGTTGCCGGTCCGCTCGCCGTTGCCGAACAGGCAGCCCTCGATCCGGTCCGCGCCGGCCAGGTAGCCCAGCTCGGCGGCCGCGACGCCGGTGCCGCGGTCGTTGTGCGGGTGCAGGGAGAGGATGATGCCCTCGCGCGGGTGCAGGTGCCGGCTCATCCACTCGATGGAGTCTGCGTAGACGTTGGGCGTGGCCATCTCCACCGTGGCCGGCAGGTTGATGATCACCTGGCGGTCGGCGGAGGCCTCGAAGACGTCGGCGACGGCGTTGCAGACCCGCACGGCGTAGGCGAGCTCGGTACCCGTGAAGGACTCCGGGGAGTACTCGTAGGTGATGTGGGTGTCCGCGAGGGTCTCCTCGTACTTCTTGCACAGCCGGGCGCCCTGCAGGGCGATGTCCAGGATGCCGTCCTCGTCCTGGTTGAACACGACGCGGCGCTGCAGGACCGACGTCGAGTTGTAGAGGTGCACGATGGCCTGCTTGGCGCCGACCAGGGATTCGTAGGTCCGTTCGATCAGGTGCTCCCGGGCCTGGGTCAGGACCTGGATTGTGACGTCGTCCGGAATGTGGTTGCCCTCGATCAGCTGCCGGACGAAATCGAAGTCCGTCTGAGATGCCGAGGGGAAGCCGACTTCGATCTCCTTGTAGCCCATTCGGACCAGCAGATCGAACATCTTCATCTTGCGGGCCGGGCTCATCGGGTCAATCAGGGCCTGGTTGCCGTCACGCAGGTCAACCGCGCACCAGCGCGGGGCCTTGGTGATGACCTTGTCCGGCCAGGTGCGGTCCGGCAGTTCGACCGTGATCAGGTCCTGGAACGGGACGTAGCGGTGGACGGGCATTCCGGAGGGCTGCTGTGCGTTTCGCATTACTATCGGGGCCTTTTCTGTGGTTCCTGGTGAAAGGGTGGCCGGGGCAACACAAACTCCGCAGCGAGGTTTGGCCTTGCGCTAGATTGCGTCTGAGGCCTCGCCGCGGCAGCTAAGAAGGAGCAGTTCTGCGCGCACATTTTCACGATAACACGGTGCGTAAGATGAAGGAGCCATAGCTCACACAACGTCCACCATGCAGACGCCGCACCAGTTGCCACGCCCGGCGCGGCGTCCCCTTCGAAGGAGCCGCAGTGCCGCTTTCCGGAATTGACCAGTCCACCATCGACGACGCCGTCCGCCCGCAGGACGACCTGTACCGGCATTTCAACGGCGGCTGGCTCAAGAGCACCGCCATCCCCGACGACCGCCCCCTGGAAGGCACCTTTACGGCGCTGCGCGACGGCTCGGAACTCGCGGTCCAGGAGATCATCCTGGAGGCAGCGGCGCGCGGCGAGGCGGCGACCGGCATCGAACGGAAGATCGGCGGGCTGTACAACAGTTTTATGGACGAAGCGGCCGCCGAAGCCAAGGGCGCGGAGCCAATTAAAGAGCGGCTGGCCGGGGTGTTCGCCACCGGCTCCGTGGCCGAGCTGGTCCGGCTGGCCGGGCGGCTGTTCCGCGCGGACGTCTCCGGACTGTTTCATATCTATCCGGCACCGGACGCCGGCAACCCGGACCGGATCCTGCTCTACACGGGCCAGGGTGGCCTGGGCCTCCCGGACGAGTCGTATTACCGGGACGAGAAGTTTGCGCCGGTGGTCCGGGCCTACCGCGAACACGTCCGCACCATGTTCGGCCTGGCCGGGCTCGACGACGCGGATTCGGCTGCCGACCGGGTGGTGGAGCTGGAGACTTCGCTGGCCTCCCACCACTGGGACAAAGTCACGCTGCGCAATCCGCAGAAGACCTACAACCTGAAGTCGGCCGAGGAAGTTTCCCAGCTGTTCCCATTGCTCTCCGACTGGTTCGACGCGGCCGCCGTCGCACCGGAGAAACGTACCGAACTCGTCGTCAGCACCCCGGACTTCTTCGCGGGCGCCGCCGCGTTGCTGGAAACGGTGCCGCTGAACATCTGGCAGGAATGGCTTGCCATGCGGGTGATCAGCGCGGCCGCACCGTACCTGTCGGCCCCGTTCGTGGATGCCAACTTCGCCTTCTACGGCACCACCCTCAGCGGCACGCCGCGTAACCGGGACCGCTGGAAGCGCGGCGTCGCCGTCGTCGAAGCCGCCCTGGGCGAAGCCGTCGGGCAGATCTACGTGGCCCGGCACTTCCCGGAAAGCCACAAGGCGCACATGCGTGCGCTGGTGGACAACCTGATCGAGGCGTACCGGGAATCCATCAGCGGACTGGCCTGGATGGGTGAAGAGACCAAGCGGGAGGCCTTGAAGAAGCTGGACTCCTTCCGGGCCAAGATCGGCTACCCGGAGAAGTGGATCGACTACTCCGCCGTGGAAATCGATGAGGCGGACCTGCTGGGCAACGTCGAACGCGCCCACAGCGCCGACGTCGACCGGCACCTGGACGAGGTGGGCAAGCCCGTTGACCGGGAGAAATGGCTCATGACGCCGCAGACCGTGAACGCCTACTACCACCCGCTGCTGAACGAGATCGTGTTCCCGGCCGCCATCCTGCAGCCGCCGTTCTTCACCGCCGACGCCGATGACGCCGTGAACTACGGCGGCATCGGCGCCGTGATCGGCCACGAGATCGGGCACGGGTTCGATGATCAGGGCTCGCAGTATGACGGCAGCGGCCTGCTGCGGAACTGGTGGACCGACGCCGACCGGACAGCCTTCGAGGCGCTGACCACCAGGCTCGTGGCCCAGTTCGATGCCCTCTCCCCCGCGGAGGCCCCCGGACACTACGTCAATGGAAAGCTGACGCTCGGTGAAAACATCGGCGACCTTGGCGGGCTGGCAATCGCCTACAAGGCGTACCTGATCAGCCTCGGCGGCCAGGAACCGCCGGTCCTGGACGGGCTCACGGGGCCGCAGCGCTTTTTCGCCTCCTGGGCCGCAAGCTGGCGGCAGGTTATCCGGACCGAGGAAGCCGTCCGCCGGCTCGCCACGGACCCGCACTCCCCCAACGAATTCCGGACCAACGACATTGCCAGGAACCTCGACGCCTTCCATGAGGCATTCACCACCGCGGAGCGCGACGCCATGTGGCTGGCGCCGGAGGAGCGCGTCAGCATCTGGTAGCCGGCGCGCCGGCTGCCAGCGGCACGACGGCGGCATCAGCGGCCACAGACGACAGGGGCGGGCCCGGGGGTGTGGTCCCCGGGTCCGCCGTTGTGGTGTTTGGTGGTGTGGTTAGCCGGCGGTGATGGTTTCCTTGGCCTGTTGTGCGGTCTGCTGTTGTGCGTTCCACGCGGCGTAGCTGCCGTCGAGTTCGACGACGTCGTAGCCGGCGCGGCGCAGGGCGCTGGCCGCGACGGAGTTCCGGACTCCGCTTTGGCAGTAGGAGACGATGGTGCCTTCGGCGGGGAGTTCGTCCAGGTGCCACATGACGCGGCCGCCGCTGAGCTGGTAGGAGCCCGGGATGTGGCCGGCGGCGTGTTCGGTGCGGTTCCGGACGTCCAGGACCATCGCGGCCTCGAAGTCCTCGAGGTCTTCGGGCTGGATCAGTTTCGGGACCGAGACCGGCAGGCCCTCGATGCTGGTGAGGTAGCCGGCGACGTTGTCGATGCCGACCCGGACGAGGTGGTCCCACATTTCCTGGGCTGCGCCCTGGTTGGGGGCGAGGAGGACGAGGGGGTTTTTCTCGGTTTCGGGGTCCACGACCCAGGCGCCGAAGCTCGCGGTGGATTTGCCGGCCGGGACGTTCAGGGAGCCGGTGACGGTGCCGTCGTGGACCTCGGTGTTGGGGCGGGTGTCAATGAAGACGGCCTTGTCCGCGGCGAGGTCGGCGGCGACGTCGGCGGTGGCGAGTTCGGCCAGCGGGGCCCGGTCGCCCATCACGGCGGGGCCTTCCCGGTTTTCGCGTTTCATCCGGGCGAAGTAGGCGTGCGCGTCGGGCTGGCCGTCGAGGAGTTCATCGATGAAGCCTTGCTCATCGTCGGCGGCCAGGTAGGGGCCCCACCAGGCGTAGAGGCGTTCGTAGCCGACCGTGGAGGACGGGATCGCGCCCAGGGCCTTCCCGCAGGCGCTGCCGGCGCCGTGGCCCGGGTGGACCTGGACGTGGTCCGGCAGGGTCAGGAACTTATCGCGCAGGCTCGCGAAGAGCTGCTTCGCGCCGGCAAAACGGGTATCGACCCCGCCGGCGGCCTCGTCCAGCAGGTCCGGGCGGCCCAGGTCCCCGGAGAACACGAAGTCGCCCGAGAGCAGGTACCCGGGGGTGTTGGCGAACGCGCCGTCGGTGATCAAAAAGGACAGGTGTTCCGGGGTGTGCCCGGGGGTGTGCAGGGCCTTGACCGTGATGTTGCCCAGGGTGATCTGGTCGTTGTCGTTCAGGCGCCCGGCCTCGAAACCGTACTGCCAGTCCGCCCCGCCCTCACCCGAAACATACGCCGCGGCGCCGGTCGCGGCCGCCAGTTCCCGGGTCCCGGACAGGAAGTCCGCGTGGATGTGCGTCTCGGTCACGGCCACGATCTTCATCCCGTTCGCCGCCGCAAGATCCTGATACACGGCGATATCACGCCGCGGATCAACCACCAACGCCTCACCCTTGGCCTGGCAGCCAATGAAATAACTCGCCTGGGCAAGATCTTCATCGTAAATACGCTCGATAAGCATGGGGCTCTCTTTCGTTGGAAGCTGTGGTGCGCCGGGAGGTCGCCCTTCCCGGCCTGACTTCAACAATAATACCCCCGGGGGTATAAAACAAGCTGCCGGCTGCCGGCCCCTTAAGCGCGTGAGGGGCCGGCCTTCCGGCCGGCCCCTCATCTCTCCGCAGCGTCCTAGGGGACGATCAGCAACGGGTTCGCCTGCTGGCAGACGGTGTCACCGGCGGTCTGGTTGACGATGTCCGGCGGCAGGGACACCGGAGCGTCGGACTGCTTGGCGCCGGGCTTGTAGTCGCTGCCCACGTACACCTGGACGCCTGTCACGCCCGCTGCCGGGAGCACCTGGCTGGCCGGGATCCCCAGCAGCGCGGCGACGTCGGCCGCGACGTCGCCAAAATTCGCACCGTAGTAGACGGCGGTGGCGGTCACGGCCGCGGCGTCGAACTGGCTGGTCTGGGTGAAGCCGCCGGCCTTGAGTGCCGCCGTGACTTGCTGGGACCGCACGGGGTTGCCCGAACCGTTGGCCACCGCGACGGGCTGCAGGGCCTTGTTGTAGGCTGCGGCGGCGGGCGCCGTGCTCGCGGACGGCGTGGCGGCGGCACTCGCAGCGGCCGGCGTGCGGCGGCGGTCGCCGGGCTGGGTTTGGCGGTCGGGTCGGTCAGGTCGATGTCCTTGCGCAGGGCGGCGAACAGCTGGGAGGCCGCGGGTTCGGCCAGCTGCAGGCGGTTCGGGTCCGAGGCCGCGGGCTCCGTCGGCGCGGCCACGAATGCCACCTTGCCGACGTCGATGTTCTTCAGCCGGTTCCCCACCGTCAGCAGCGTCGGGACAGAGGCCAGCCCGTCGTCGATGGTCAGGTTTTTGGTGATCGCGTCGGCGATGCCAAGCATCCGGGCGGGGTTGGAGAGCGTGCCGTCGTCCTTGATCTTACGGACCAGCGAGGACAGGAACCCCTGCTGCGCCTTGATCCGGCCCAGGTCGCTGCCGTCACCGAACGCGTGGCGCGTGCGGACGAAAGCGAGGGCCTGTTCGCCCTTGACCTTGGAGGTGCCCTTGGGAAGCCGGAGACCGGAGTCCGGGTCGAAGACAGCGTCGCTGATGCAGACATCCACACCGCCGACGGCGTTCGAGAGTTCCTTGACGGCGTTGAAGTCGGCCATCATAAAGTGGTCGATTTCGAGTCCGGTGAGCTTGTTGACGGTGTCCACGGCGCAGCCGATGCCTGCCTCGGACATGGCCGCGTTGATCATAACGCCGGACTGGGCCGGATACTGCTTGTTGTTCTTCGGATCCTTGCAGCCGGGGGTGTCCACCAGCAGGTCGCGCGGGAAGCTGACCACGTTGACGCGTTTGTTGTCGGCGGAAATGTCCATCAGCATCATGACGTCGGAGTGCCCGTAACCGGACGAGTCGTCCTTGGTCCCGTACTGCGAGTTCTTGCCGTCACGGGTGTCGGTGCCCAGGATCAGGATCTGCATCCGCCCGGTGGCGTCGTCGGGCGCGCTTTCGGTGCGGCTGTTCCCGGCGCCGAGAGCTTGGGTGCTGATGTTGCCCTGCAGCCGGATCACCCAGTAAGCACCGAAGGCGATGACCCCGACGAGCAGGACCGAGAGCACGATCGTGGTGGCCTTCAGCCAGCCGGGAATCCGCTTCGCTCCGCCCAGGTGGCGTGCCGGGCCCACGGAAGGGTCATCGGCGTGCCGGGAAGCCGCGGCGGACCGAACCGGAGCGCCGGTGCGGTCTGCACGGTTGTCACGGGGTCGAACCACAGGTGGTGCCTTCCGTCGGGGATGAACTTCCCTATTTTAGGGTCCGAAACTGGGAAAAACCCGAGGGGCGTGCCGGGCGGGCGCGCAAGCCTGTTGCCCGCGCGGTCCGGCGGCGCGCCGCACCGGCCGCTCCTGCCCCTAGAATCCCAGCTTGACCAGCTGCTTCGGGTCCCGCTGCCAGTCCTTGGCGACCTTGACGTGCAGGTCCAGGTAGATCCGCGCCCCCAGCAGCGCCTCGATGGCCTTGCGGGCCGTGGTGCCGACATCCCGCAGCCGGGCTCCGCCCTTGCCGATGATGATGGCCTTCTGCGAGGGCCGTTCAACGTACAGGTTAACCCGCACGTCCAGGAATGGCCGGTCCTCGGGACGGCCCTCCCGCGGGACGATCTCGTCGACAACGACGGCCAGCGAGTGCGGAAGCTCGTCACGCACGCCCTCGAGGGCGGCCTCCCGGATCAGCTCGGCGATCATCACCGCTTCCGGCTCGTCCGTGAGGTGGCCGTCCGGGTACAACGGGGGCGAGGGCGGCATGTGGCTGATCAGCACGTCGGCCACGGTGCCGACCTGGAAGCCGTCCGTGGCGGAGACGGGGACGATGTCCTTCCAGCCGTCTTCGCCCAGCACCTCGCGGCCCAGAGCGGCGACGGCCAGCAGCTGCTCGGTCAGCGCCTGGCGGTCCACGGTGTCCGCCTTCGTCACGATCGCGATCACCGGCTTGTTCCCGATGGCGGCCAGCTGCGCGGCGATGAACTTGTCGCCCGGGCCGATCTTCTCGTTCGCGGGCAGGCAGAAGCCGATCGCGTCGACCTCGGCGAGAGTATCGGCGACGAGTTCGTTAAGGCGCTTGCCCAGCAGGGTCCTCGGCCGGTGCAGGCCCGGCGTGTCGACCATGATCAGCTGGGCGTCGTCGCGGTGCACGATGCCGCGGATGGTGTGCCGCGTGGTTTGCGGCTTGGCCGAGGTAATGGCGACCTTCTGGCCGACCAGGGCATTGGTCAGGGTGGATTTGCCCGCGTTGGGCCGTCCCACCAGCACCGCGAAGCCGGCCCGGTACCCGGGCACTTCGCCGTCGGACTTATTCTGCTTGCTCACGTGGGACTCCCTGTTGCGTTGATTCGGCCTCGTCGAGTAGGTCTTCAAGGTCAGTTTCTTCCTTTGGAACCGGCGCCGCAATGATGTGGCTGACGCGGTTGCGGCGGCCTTCCAGCCTGTCGGCCCGGAGCGTGACGCCGTCGACGCTGACGCTGCTGCCGACGATCGGCACCCGGCCGAGTGCCTTGGCGAGCAACCCGCCCACGGTGTCCACCTCGTCGTCGTCGAGCTCCAGGTCGAATAGCTCGCCCAGGTCGTCGATGCTCATCCGGGCGCTGACCCGGTAACTGCCGTCGCCGAGTTCCACGGCTTCGGCGGCTTCGGTGTCGTATTCGTCCACGATTTCGCCAACGAGTTCCTCGATCAGGTCCTCGAGGGTAACGAGCCCGGCGGTTCCGCCGTATTCGTCGATCACAATGGCCACGTGCGTGGATTCTTTCTGGAGTTCTCGCAGCAGCTCGCTGACCGGCTTGGAGTCCGGCACGTACCGGACTTCCCGGGCCAGGTCGTCAACGACCGGCGGTTCCTGGCCCGGGGCCAGGTTGTGGATCACAGCGGCGGCGTCCTTGAGGTACACGATGCCCAGAATCTGGTCCGTGTTCTCGCCGATCACCGGGATCCGGGAGTAGCCGGAGCGCAGGAACAGCGACATGGCACGGTGCAGGCTGGAGCCGGAGTCGATGCTGAGGATGTCGGTGCGCGGCACCATGACGGAGCGGACCAGGGTGTCGCCGAAGTCGAACACCGACTGGATCAGCTCGGCCTCGTTGTCCTCGATCACGTCCGATTCACTGGCGCGTTCGACAAGCTCGCGGAACTCCTCCTCGCTGAAGAACGCCTCGTTGTCCGCGGGCGCACCGGGGGCCACGGCACTGCCCAGGGTCACCAGCCAGCCGGGAATCGGCCCGAGCACCCAACAGAGCCAGCGGATCAGCGGCGCGGAGAAACGGACCATGCCGGCCGAGTGGACCCGGCCCAGCTGGCGCGGGGACACACCGACGATGACGAAGCCGATCAGGGCCATGATGCCGGTGGCGGCCAGCCCGGCGAGCCAGACGTTGTCCAGCAGGCTGTGCAGCAGCACCGTCACCGCGACCGCGGAGGCCATCTCGAACCAGACCCGCCAGAACCGCAGGGCACGCATGTGGGCCACCGGCTGGGCCATGATACGTTTCAGCGCGCCGCCGCGGCTCTGCAGGATCGCCTGTTCGGCGTCGTGCCGGGGCAGGTAGTTGAAGGCGGCTTCAGCAGCGGTCAATACCGCGGCAAAGCTGAGGAAGACCAGCGACATGCCGGCCAGGATCAGTGGGGTCACTGAATCGTCTCTGCCGGGGCGTCCTTGCCGGTGAAGCCGGAGAGCAGCTCGCGCTGCAGCCCGAACATCTCTTCTTTTTCCTCCGGTTCGGCGTGGTCGAATCCGAGCAGGTGCAGGATGCCGTGCGTGGTCAGCAGGAGCATTTCAGCCTGGGTGGAGTGGCCGGCGTTCTTTGCCTGCACCTCGGCCACCTGCGGGCAGATCGCGATGTCGCCGAGCATGCCCTGCGGGGTCGGCTTGTCCGGCGTGCCGGGGGTGAGCTCATCCATCGGAACCGACAGCACGTCAGTGGATCCGGGCTCGTCCATCAGTTCGATGTGCAGCTTCTCCATGGCGGGCTCGTCGACTAACAGGATGGACAGCTCCGCCTGCGGGTGGATGAAGAGCCGTTCAAAGACGAACCGGGCCAGCGCCACCAGTTCGGCTTCGTCGACCGGGACGCCGGATTCGTTGTTGACCTCGATGCTCATGCTCGTTCTCCCCGGTTCTCCCGGGCGACGGAGTGCTTGACCCGGTTCCTTTGTGTTTCGTCCCAGACGCTGTAGGCGTTGACAATGTCGCCCACCAGCCGGTGCCGGACGACGTCGGAGGCGTCCAGGACCGAAAAGTTCACGTCCTCGATTCCCTGCAGGATGTCCTCGACGATGCGCAGCCCGGAGCGGGTGCCGAACGGCAGGTCCACCTGGGTGACGTCGCCGGTGACGACCATTTTTGAGCCGAAGCCCAGCCGGGTCAGGAACATCTTCATCTGTTCGGGCGTGGTGTTCTGGGCCTCGTCCAGGATGATGAACGCGTCGTTCAGCGTCCGGCCGCGCATGTACGCCAGCGGAGCCACCTCGATGGTGCCGGCGGCCATCAGCCGCGGGATCGATTCGGGGTCCATCATGTCGTGCAGGGCGTCGTAGAGCGGACGGAGGTACGGGTCGATCTTGTCGCTGAGGGTGCCGGGCAGGAATCCCAGCCGCTCCCCCGCTTCGACGGCCGGCCGGGTCAGGATGATCCGGTTGACTTCCTTCTGCTGCAGCGCCTGGACCGCCTTGGCCATCGCCAGGTAGGTCTTGCCGGTGCCGGCCGGGCCGATCCCGAAAATAACCGTGTTCGCGTCGATCGCGTCGACATAGTTCTTCTGGTTCAAGGTCTTGGGCCGGATCGTCTTGCCGCGGCTGGACAGGATGTTGGTGGTCAGCACGTCCACCGGGTTCTGCAGCGACTGGCTGCGCAGCAGCGAGACGAGCTGCTGCAGCACCGCGGGCGTGATGACGGTACCCCGGCCCACCAGGCCGCGCACCTCGTTGAGCAGCCGCATGATCCGGGGAACCTCGGCGGCGGGGCCGTTGATGGACAGCTCGTTGCCGCGGACATGGAAGTCGACGTCAGGGAACTGGGTTTCGATGAAACGCAGGGCCTCGTCATGGCTGCCCAGGGACTGGACCATCTGATCGGAGTTTTCGAACACCACCACCTCCGTCCGCAGGCCCGGGAGGGAGTGCGGGAACTCCCCCGCGGTGCGGTCGCCGGCGCTGATCCGGGCCTTGCCGTTGGCTGCTTCAGTCATGGTGTTGGCCCGTGGGCCTCTGGTCCCCTCCAGTTCGGAAATGATCTGCCCGGCCGGGCCCCGGGCCGACGGCGGTCCGCGCCGTCCGCGCCGGGCTCCAGCGGGTCCCTCCATCTTACGCCAGCGGGACCCCGCAATGGCGCGGCGGTGCCGCCGCGCCGGCATTAGGTATCAACTTCATATCGGCCTCATATCTTTCCCGTTGCAGTTCGCCCCCGGACCGGGAATCCCGTCCGGGCGGCTGCCCCGCTGTGCAATGCTGGATTGGGCCCTGCCGGGCGCGGCACCAGCCGTGCGCGCACCGGGGCCCGCCATCGAGGCCATGCAGGAGCGTCCTGTGCGCAACCTGAATCCGGGCGCCAGGCGCGGCCCGGCAGCGGAACAACAGACAGCGGAAGGGATCGGCCATCAGCCAGCGCGGAACCGACACCACAGCAGCCGGTCGGCGTGCGCGCCGCGGTCTGCTGCACGTCTTGTTGCCCGCTGCCATCGCCCTGACAGGCTGCGTGGCCACGCCCCAGCCGGGGATCACGAACTCCGACACCCCCTCCCTCGCCGTCCCCGGCCCGGGAGCCGGCGTCGCCACCACCAGCGCGCCGCTGGAATCCACGCAGGCCTCCAACAAGGCCCCGGTCTACTGGATCGGGCGCAGCAACAACAACGTTTTCCTGTACCGCGAGTTCCGTGACGTCTCCGAGGACGACAACCCGATCACCCGGGCACTGCGGGTCATGATGTCGCAGGAGCCGCTGGACCCGGATTTCTTCACTCCGTGGCAGAACCCCAAGTCGCTGGCCACCTCGATTTCCGGCAAAAACGTCATCACCGTGGACGTCTCCGCTGACGCCTTCAACAGCAACGTCGACGCCGACATGGCCGAACGCGCCATCCAGCAGCTCGTCTACACGGCGACGGCGGCAGGCGCCGCGGCCGGCCTGACCGATGCCGGGCAGCAGATCCAGGTCGTCATCCTCGTCGACGGACACACCGACTACGTCGCTTTCAACCATGTCCGGCTTGGTTCACCGACCTCCCGCAGGGCCGGCATGGTGGCTCCGGTCTGGATCATTGATCCACAGGAGGGCACCGAGGTGGCGGACGGGCCGGTCAAGGTCTCCGGCCGCAGCACGGTCCCCGGCGGCAAGCTGCGCTGGGAAGTCCTGCGGGTGGACGGCACCACCAAAACGCCCTATCTCAACGGCATCGTCACCGCGTCCGCCAAGGCCGACCAGGCCGGCTTGTTCAACGTCCCGCTGAACCTCGGCCCGGGAACGTACGAGGCGCGGGTTTCCCAGCTGGATCCGGGCAGTAACGTCCAGGACCTGAACGTGGACAGCCGCGGCTTCACGGTGAAATAGGCATCCCCCCGCCCCCACGGGCGGCGGTGGCGCCGGAACTGCCCTGGCGAACGGGTCATAGCGGCGGTTACGGAGCGGCCCGCCGTTCGTCCGGCCGGGCCGGGCCTACCAGCGGCCCAGGATGTCGCTGGCCAGCACCGTCGCGGCCGGGCCGGCAGTGGAGGACCGCAGCACATGGTGTCCCAGCAGGGCGGTGACAGCGCCCGCGCCACAGAGCCGGGTTACCTCACGGCCGCTGATTCCCCCTTCGGGGCCCACAATCAGCAGCACCTCGCGCGGCACGGCACCGGCCCCGTCGGACGCCCCGCCGGCGGATTGGGCGGTCTGCCACGTCTCCAGTACCTGCCGCAGCGGCCGGACCGCGTCCTCGTGCAGGATTACGGCAAGGTCCGCGGCCGCGACGGCCGCCTGCAGGCCATTGCCGTCGACGGCGGCGCGGACTTCCGGGATCCAGGCCCGGCGTGCCTGCTTCGCGGCGGCCGCGACGACCGACTGCCACTTTGCGTGCGCCTTCGCGGCGCGTTCGGGCTTCCAGCGGACAATTGACCGTTCCGCCTGCCAGGGAATGACGGCGTCGATCCCCAGTTCGGTTGCGGTTTCGGCGGCCAGTTCGTCGCGGTCGCCCTTGGCCAGCGCCTGGACCAGGACCAGCCGGACGCCGGGCCGGGGCTCGGTACGGACCTCGCGGCACCGGACCGTCAGCTCCTGGGGCGCGACGGCGGTAACGGTCCCGGCGATGCGCCTGCCGGCGCCGTCGGCAATGTCGACCGGCTCGCCCACGGCGAGGCGCTTGACCGTCACCGCGTGGCGGGCCTCGCTGCCCCCAAGCACGAACGTGGATCCCGGGACCTGCTCGTCCAGGGAGCCTGCGGGCGCGAAGAAGACCGGGTTGCTCACTGCTACAGGTTACCGAGCCGGTCCCGCAGCTTCGCGAAGACGCCGCCGCTGGCGGCCAGCTTGCCCTCGGCGAACTGCTCGCCGCGCAGCTTCGCGAGCTGGCGGAGCAGGTCCTCCTGGGCGGCGTCGAGCTTTGCCGGGGTGTCCACCTGCAGGTGGACCTTGAGGTCTCCGCGGCCGTAGCCGCGCAGGTGCGTCACACCGAGGCCGCGGAGCGTGATGATCTCGCCGGACTGGGTGCCGGCCTTGACGTCGATTTCCTGCTGGCCGTCGAAGGTGTCCAAGGTCAGCTCGGTACCCAGGGCGGCGGCGGTCATCGGGATGCTGAGGCTTGCATGCAGGTCGTCGCCCTCACGCACGTAGGTCGGGTCGTTGTTGACCCGGATCTCCACGTACAGGTCACCGGACGGGCCGCCGGACGGGCCGGCCTCGCCCTGGCCGGAAAGCTGAATCCGGGTGCCGGTGGCGACGCCTGCCGGCACCTTCACGGTGAGGGAGCGGCGGCTGCGGATGCGGCCCTGTCCGGCGCACTCGTTGCACGGGTCCTTGATCACGGTGCCGAACCCCTCGCAGCTGCCGCAGGGGGCGGTGGTCATGACCTGGCCGAGGATCGACCGGACGGCCCGCTGGACCTGGCCGCTGCCGCCGCAGATGTCGCAGCGCTCCGGGTGGGTGCCGGGGCGGCAGCAGGAGCCCTCGCAGGTGGGGCAGGTCACGGCGGTGTCGACTTCGAGTTTCTTGTTGACCCCGAAAACGGCGTCGCGCAGGTCGATCCGGACGCTGATCAGTGCGTCCTGGCCGCGCCGCACCCGGGAGGCGGGGCCGCCCTGGCCACCGGCGCCGCCGAAGAAGGTTTCAAAAATGTCCTGGAACGCGAATCCCTGGCCGGCGTAGCCGCCGCCGAAGCCGTTGTCGTTCCCGTTTTCGTTGCCGGTGGTGTCGTAGACCCGCCGCTTCTGCGGATCGGAGAGCACCTCGTAGGCGTGCGTGACTGCCTTGAACCGTTCGGCGGCATCGTCCCCCGTATTAACGTCCGGGTGCAGGGTCCGCGCGAGTTTGCGGTAGGCCTTCTTGATCTCTTCGCCCGTTGCTTCACGGGAAACTCCAAGAACGTCATAGTGGCTGCTCAAAGTGTGTATCTCTTCCTTTTTGTACTGCCAGTGGGGCACTGCCTGTCAGGGGCAGGAATGCGGTGCCCGGCCGGGCCGGTCAGGGCCCGAGGATCCGGGAAAGGTAGCGGGCCACCGCGCGGACGGCGGCCATCGTGGTCGGATAGTCCATCCTGGTGGGTCCCAGGACTCCGACCTTGGCCGTGGCGTCCGGGCCGTAGCCGGTGGCCACCACGGAAGCTTCGGAAAGCCCGTCGTAGGGGTTCTCGCGGCCGATGCTGACGGTGACGCCGCGGGGGTCCTGCGCCATGTCGCTGAGCAGGCGCAGCATCACCACCTGTTCTTCGAGGGCCTCAAGCACCGGACCGATACTCAGCGGGAAGTCCACGTTGGACCGGGCCAGGTTGGCGGTCCCGGCCATGACCATGCGTTCCTCGCGGCTGCTCGCGGCCAGCGACTCCAGCCCCCTCGAGAGCGCCTGGGCGGCGCCACGCCGCCCCGGCGGGCAATTCTCCAGCACGGACTGCGACGACTGCGGCAGCAGGCCCAGCGGCGTGCCGGAGAGCCTGGCCAGGAACAGGTTCCGAAGCTCGGCGAGGGCGTCGTCGCCGAGGTCCTGGCCGACGTCGATCACCCGCTGCTCTACCTTGCCGGTGTCCGCGATCAGCACCGCCAGCACCTTGCGCGGGGCCAGGAGCACAAACTCGATGTGCCGGACGCGGGCCCGGCCGAGCAGCGGATACTGCACGACGGCGACCTGGTTGGTCAGTTGCGAGAGCAGCCGGACGGTCCGGTCCAGGACGTCGTCGAGGTCGTCGGAGCCCTCGAGCAGCGCCTGGATGGCGCGGCGCTCAGCCGGCGACAACGGCTTGACGGCCGAAATCTGGTCCACGAACAGGCGGTAGCCCTTGTCCGTGGGGATCCGGCCGGCACTTGTATGCGGCGCCGTGATCAGGCCCTCGTCCTCCAGGGCGGCCATATCGTTGCGGATGGTGGCGCTGGAGACACCGAGGTGGTGCCGCTCCACCAGCGCCTTGGATCCCACCGGTTCGCGGGAATGGACATAGTCCTCCACGATGGCGCGCAGGACTTCGAGTTTGCGTGGCTCGCTCACGCTCCACCTCCAATCGACCCGTATCGGTTCGCCGGTGCCGGCCCGGCCGGGAAGCCCCTCGGCCACCCGCCGTTAGCACTCGACATGCCTCAGTGCTAACCAGTCTAATATGAGTCGCGCCGTTGCTAGCATTGGATTCGCTGCGGGCGTGACCGCCGGAACGGGTGTTTCCGGGCACACCACGGGCCGCGCCGCCGTTCCATCCGCCCAAATCCCCGATCGCAAAGCAGTGTGTAGCAGATGTCGTACCAGAATTGGGGCCCGCAGGACCTTTCCGCCCCCGCCAAGGCCCAACTGCCCGAAATCCCGGTGGAGCGGGGCATGGTCCTGGAGGATGTGCAGTCCGGCTGGGTCGGCGCCGTAACCCGGGTGGAGAAGTCCGGCGGCATGCACGTAGTGGCCCTGGAGGACCGAAGGGGCAAGTCCCGGTCGTTCCGGCTCGGCTTCGGGTTCCTGCTCGAAGGCCAGCCGATCAAGTTGCTGCCGCCCGCCCCGCGGGCTGCTGCCGCGGGCGCCGCAGCCGGCGCCCGCACCGCTTCCGGTTCCGTCCGGGTGGCAGGTCAGCGGGCCCAGGTTGCCAAGGCCAGCCGGATCTGGGTCGAAGGCAAGCACGACGCCGAGCTCGTCGAAAAGGTCTGGGGTGACGACCTCCGCGTGGAGGGCATTGTGGTGGAACCGTTGCACGGCATCGACGACCTGGCGGCGGCGGTCAAGGACTTCCGGCCCGGCCCGGGGCGCCGTCTCGGCGTACTGGTGGACCATTTGGTTCCCGACTCGAAGGAATCCCGGATTGCCGAGGCCGTGATGGCCTCCCCCGGCGCGGCCGGCAACGTGCTGATTGTCGGCCACCCCTACGTCGACGTCTGGCAGGCCATCCGCCCGGCGGTGCTGGGCATCGAGCGGTGGCCGGTGATCCCCCGCGGAGTGGACTGGAAAACCGGCATCCTGACGGCCTTCGGCTGGCCGCACAGCACGAAGGAGGACATCGGGCTGGGCTGGCAGAAACTCCTCGGCGCGGTCCGCAGCTACGCGGACCTGGAGCCGTCACTGCTGGGACGGGTCGAGGAAGTCATCGACTTCCTCACGGCGCCCTAGCCACCGCCCGTGCCGGACTTCGGGGTCCGAGCAAGTATTCTTGGAAGCGCGTCCGCTGCTTCTTGTTGCGGCCGTGGCTCGTATAGGCACCAACGCTCCACCGCAATCCAAAGGACGAAACGTGGCAGAAGACGCACGCGAACACACGGACCACCCTTCCGGCCATGACCAGCCCCCGTACCATGGCGTTCCCGCAAATGCTCTCCCGCTGACGGCGAGCGAGGACCGCCAATGGGCCACGCTGGCGCATTTTGGCGGCATCCTGGGCTGCATCCCGTCGCTGCTGATTTACCTGATCTTCAAGGACCGCGGTCCCTTCACCGCCCAGGAATCCAAGGAAGCGCTGAACTTCACACTGCCTCCCACCCTTGCGGCGGTGCTTGCGAACCTGCTGGTCTTCGTCCCGGTGGTGGGCAATCTGTTCGCCGTCCTGGCCACCGTTATCTGGATCGCCCTCGCCTGCTTCTCCGTGGCGGCCGGCATCCACGTCAACCGCGGCCAGCCGCACCGCTACGAATACAACCTCCGCTGGATCAAGTAGCGCGAACGGACACTTCCGGCCCGCCCCGCCCCGACCCCAGCGCGAACGGACACTTCCGGCCCGCACGACCCCAGCGCGAACGGACACTTCCGGCCCGGGCACCTAGTCCGGCAGGATCCGGCGGACCACCGCGTCAGCGAGCAGCCGCCCCTTCAGGGTCAGCACGAGGTGGCCCCTGAACGCGTCCGCCGGCTGCACGAGCCCGTCGGCGATCAGCCCGGCAACCGCCTGGCGGCCGGTGTCCCCCAGTCCGCCAAGGCTGGCGATCGACAGCCCGCTGGCCAGCCGGGCTTCCAGCATGACGCGCTCAACGTTTCGCGTCCCGGCGTCGAGTGTCTCCCGCCCGGCGGCGGGCGAGACGCCGGAGGCGAGCCGCCCTGCGTATGCCGTGGGGTGCTTGACGTTCCACCAGCGCACCCCGCCAACATGCGAGTGCGCTCCCGGACCAATCCCCCACCAGTCGTCCCCGCGCCAGTAGGCGAGGTTGTGGCGGCAGGCCTGCGCGGGTGTGCGGGCCCAGTTACTGACTTCATACCAGCCGAGGCCGGCCGCAGAGATCAGGTCCTCGGCCAGCTCATACTTGGCCGCGTGGTCGTCGTCGTCGATGCCGGGCACGTCGCCGCGCCGGATCTGGGCCGCGAGTTTGGTGCCGTCCTCGACGATCAGGGCGTAGGCGCTGATGTGGTCAGGCGCGTAGGACAGCGCCGTCTCCAGCGAATAGCGCCAATCCTCCAGTGACTCCCCGGGCGTGCCGTAGATCAGGTCGAGGCTGACGTCGAGTCCGGCCTCGCGAGCCCACTGGACAACCTGCGGCACCCGGCTGGGCGTGTGGGTGCGGTCAAGGACTTTCAGTACGTGCGGGACAGCGGACTGCATCCCGAACGAGACCCGGGTGAACCCGGCGTCGGCGAGCAACTGCAGCGATTCGGGGGTCACCGAATCCGGGTTGGCTTCGGTCGTGACCTCGGCGCCCGGTTCGAGTCCCCAGGTTTGGATAGCGGCCGCCAGGATGCGGGCCAGGTCGGCGGCCGGAAGCAGGGTCGGCGTGCCGCCGCCGAAGAACACCGTACTGAGCCGGCGCTGCGGCAGGCCGGACGCTGCCAGCACCTGACCGGCGAAGCCCACTTCGGCAACGGCGGTGTCGGCGTAGGCGTCCTGCGAGGCACCCCCGCCCAGTTCGGTGGCGGTATAGGTGTTGAAATCGCAGTAGCCGCAGCGGACGGCGCAGAACGGGATGTGGACGTAGAGCCCGAAGGCCCGTTCCGCGGCGCCCTCCAGCGCCTGGCCGGGCAGCAGCCCGTCCGACGGCGCCGGGTCACCGAGGGGAAGCGCGCTTGGCATCGTTACTTCTTGGCCTTGTCCTTGGACTCTTCCGTGGTGAGAGCGGCGATGAACGCTTCCTGCGGGACCTCGACACGGCCCACCATCTTCATGCGCTTCTTGCCTTCTTTCTGCTTTTCCAGCAGCTTCCGCTTTCGGGTGATGTCACCGCCGTAGCATTTGGCAAGCACGTCCTTGCGGATGGCGCGGATGCTTTCCCGGGCGATGATCCGGGAGCCGATGGCGGCCTGGATCGGCACCTCGAACTGTTGGCGCGGAATCAGCTCCCGCAGTTTGCCGGTCATCATCACCCCGTAGGCGTACGCCTTCTCACGGTGGGTGATGGCACTGAAGGCGTCAACCTGCTCGCCCTGGAGCATGATGTCGACCTTGACGAGGTCGGCTGCCTGGTCGCCGTCGGCCTTCCAGTCCAGCGAGCCGTAGCCGCGGGTCCGGGACTTGAGGATGTCGAAGAAATCGAAGACGATTTCGGCCAGCGGAAGCCGGTACCGGATTTCCACGCGGTCCTCGGAGAGGTAGTCCATGCCGCCCATGACGCCGCGGCGGCTCTGGCACAGCTCCATGATGGCGCCGACGAACTCGTTGGGGGCCAGGATGGTGGCGGAGACCATGGGCTCCCGCACCTCGGCCACTTTGCCGGTGGGGTATTCGCTGGGGTTGGTGACGTGGACGACTTTCTTGTCCTCGAGGGTCACCTCGTATTCCACGTTCGGGGCGGTGGAGATCAGATCCAGGTTGTACTCGCGCTCAAGCCGCTCACGGGTGATCTCCAGGTGCAGCAACCCCAGGAACCCGACGCGGAAGCCGAAGCCGAGCGCCGCGGAGGTCTCCGGCTCATAAACCAGCGCCGCGTCGTTGAGCATCAGCTTTTCCAGCGCATCGCGCAGCACCGGGTAGTCGGTGCCGTCCAGCGGGTACAGACCGGAGAAGACCATCGGCTTGGCATCGGCGTAACCGGGCAGCGAGTCGGTGGCCGGCTTGGCCAGGTTCGTGACGGTGTCGCCGACCTTGGACTGCCGGACGTCCTTCACCCCGGTGATCAGGTAGCCGACCTCGCCCACGCCGAGCCCCTTGGACGGTGTGGGCTCCGGGGAGCTGACACCGATTTCGAGCAATTCGTGGGTCGCCCGGGTGGACATCATCTGGATGCGTTCGCGCGGGTGCAGCATTCCGTCGACCACGCGGACGTAGGTGACGACGCCGCGGTAGGTGTCGTAGACGGAGTCGAAGATCATGGCACGGGCGGGGGCGTCCGGGTCGCCGACCGGTGCGGGCAAGTCACGGACGATTTTGTCCAGCAGGAGTTCAACGCCTGCCCCGGTTTTGCCGGAGACGCGCAGTACATCGTCCGGGTCGCCGCCGATCAGGTTGGCCAACTCTTCGGCATACTTCTCCGGCTGCGCGGCCGGCAGGTCAATCTTGTTCAGGACCGGGATGATCGTGAGGTTGTTTTCCATCGCCAGGTAGAGGTTGGCGAGGGTCTGGGCCTCAATGCCCTGGGCGGCATCCACGAGCAGGACGGCGCCTTCGCAGGCGGCGAGGGACCGGGAAACCTCATAGGTGAAATCGACGTGGCCGGGGGTGTCGATCATGTTCAGCGCGAAGCTGCTGCCGTCGAGCTCCCACGGCATCCGGACGGCCTGGGACTTGATGGTGATGCCGCGTTCACGCTCAATGTCCATCCGGTCCAGGTACTGGGCCTTCATATCGCGGGACTGGACGACGCCGGTGTACTGGAGCATCCGGTCGGCCAGCGTGGACTTGCCGTGGTCAATATGCGCAATGATGCAGAAGTTCCGGATGAGGGCCGGATCTGTTGCGGCAGGCACCGGGGCGGTGCGGGCCATGGGAGACACGCAGGGGTCCTTACTCTTGGCAATACTCGGGGCTGTACTGGTGGGCTGGTCCGCGGACGGGTGCAGCCGGCTTTCAGCCGTGCTGCGGCACGCCGCATTTCCCGTTCCTTATAGTCTCCCACGTCCCGGCGGGTGGCACCGCATTCCGACCCGGCGCACCGTGGTGGCGCACCCGACGGCGTCCAGCGCGCCGACGCCGGGTGGTCACCGGTAGGGTGTGCCCATGGCCCTGAATCTTCGTTCCCTCGGCACCGCCCTCCGAGGCACCCTGCGTTTCCTGGACCGGCTCGGCGGGGCATCCGCAACCCGGCCGGCGGCCGGCAGGAAGCGCGGCACAGCCCCGGCCCGGCCCGGCTCCGGCGCCGCCGGCGGACTGACCGGCGCCTACCCCGGCGATTTCCACGGCAAAGCCAAGGTCCGGTACAGCCCTGCCGCCAACGGCCTGCCCGAACCCGGCGAGATTGTCTGGACCTGGGTGCCGTTCGAGGAGGACCATAGCCGCGGCAAGGACCGGCCCGTGCTGCTGGTGGGAAGCCGCGGCCGCTACCTGCTCGGGCTGATGCTGACCAGCAAGGACCACGACGGCGACGTCCGCCGCGCCGATGACTATGTTGATATCGGCACGGGCCCGTGGGACCGGCAGTGGCGTCCCAGCGAGGCCAGGCTTGACCGGATCCTGCAGATCAACCCCCGCGACGTCCGCCGCGAAGGCGCCATCCTCGACGTCGGCCGGTTCCGTGACATTTCTTCTGCGCTGCGCAGCCGGCACGGCTGGTCCTGAACAACGTCCGGGGCGGCGTTCCATGCCGCGTGACACGCCCTGCCGGCCGCGCCGTGCGGAGGCGAAATCGCCACTCCCCGGGCGCCTCTGCTACTATTGACAGCTGTGTGTCCGTGCAGGTCGACGGCCACAGATGGTTGGTCGCCATAGGTATCCCCACGCCGCTCAGTCAATGGCCAATCTGAAAGCCCTCTAGACCATTTTCCGCATTGAAAAAGAGAGTTCACACGTGGCTAATATCAAGTCCCAGAAGAAGCGCATCCTGACCAACGAAAAGGCTCGCCTGCGCAACAACGCAGTCAAGTCCGAGCTGAAGACGGCCATCCGCGCCGTCAGCACCGCCGTTGCGTCCACCGACAAGGATGCCGCTGCTGCTGCACTGGTTACTGCCAGCCGGAAGCTCGACAAGGCTGTCAGCAAGGGTGTTCTTCACAAGAACAACGCTGCAAACCGCAAGTCCGCGATCTCCAAGAAGGTCAACGCACTCTAAGGTTTTCCAGTTCAACTGAACTGATGATTGTGGCCGGTACCCCAGGGTGCCGGCCACAGCCAGTTAAGCGGGCCCGCTGATCCCCGGACTGCAGCGGCCGGGCCCCGCCGGCGGGCGGAGCCGGCTGTCAGCGCCGGACCGAACCAGCGATGACCGTCACCGCGTGTTCGACGGCGTAAACAGGGTCACGGGAAAGGCCTTTGACCTGCGCGTCGGCTTCTGCGGTGACCTGGATGGAGCGGATCAGGCCGTCGGGCGTCCAGCGCCTGACGTCCCTCTGCGCCTGTTCCACCAGCCACGGCTGCATGCCCAACTGCTTCGCGACCTGGGCCGATGATCCTTGTGCCCCCGCGACCTTGGCCAGGGTGCGCAGCTTCGCGGCCAGGGCGGCCACGATCGGCACCGGGTCCGCGCCGGTGTCGAGGGCGTGCCGGAGGGTGGAGAGGGCCAGCGGGGCATTCCCGGCCAGGGCGGCGTCGGCGACCTTGAAGCCTGTGGCCTCCACCCGGCCGCCGTAGTACCGGTCCACCATCTCCGCGTCCACTGCTGCTGTGGCATCGGCGATCAGCTGGCTGCAGGCGGCCGCGAGCTCGGCCAGGTTGGCGCCGACCGCGTTCACGAGCGCCTGCACGGCGTCCGGGTCGATCCGCCGGGACGCGGCCTTGAACTCGGTCGTGACGAAGGCGACCTTGTCCGCGTCTTTCTTCAGCGGCTGGCAGTCGACGACCGGCCAGCCGCCCGCCTTGATGGCGTCAAGCAACTTCTTGCCCCGCACTCCCCCGCCGTGGCGCAGCACCAGGACCGCATCCGGCTCGGGCTGGGCCAGGTACTTCAGCCCGTCGGCGAGGAAGGCGTCGTTCATTGCTTCGAGGCCTTCCACCTCGATCAGCTTTTGCTCACCGAAAAGGGACGGACTGACGTGCATGGCCAGCGTGCCTGCTTCGTAGCCGCCGGCGTTCAGGCGGGAGACCTCGACGTCGGGGGCAGCGGCGCGTACCTGTGAGCGGATCCTGTCCATGGCACGCGAACCGAGATAGTCTTCGGGGCCGCCGACCAGCACCACCGGCGCCGGCGTCACATCCCGCCAGGTGGCAGTCGCCGTCGCAGTGGTCCGGGCGCGTTGGGTCTGGGCAGCAGCCACTTGTGGTTCCTCCGGGAAGTTGAAATGCAGACTCTAAGCCTGCCACGGCCGGCACGGTCGGCCAAGCTGCACCGGCCGGCCCGGATCCCGGACGGCTCACCGCCGGCAGAGCTCGGGTTTCGGTCGAGGATGCCGGCCAGGAGCGCGGCAGTCCATCCGTGGATTTTCGCAATCGACCGTACGGCAGTCACGGGGTGGCCGGCGAGCCAGAGGACGGTCAGGCAGAGCCCGGAGAGCATCGCCATCGTGGCCGCTCCCATTGGCCCTTCCGGCCAGGGCAGGGCGGCCCCGGGAAGGGACGCGAACCATCGGGCGACGGCGGCCACGGCGGCGGCGAAGGCACCGGCGATGGCGATCGGCAGCGCGGCGAGGGCGGGAAAGACCGGAACCAGCGGGACCGCTGCCGTTCCGAGCAGGGTCACCGGCGGCACCAGCGCGGCCGCCGCTAAATTCGCCGGCAGGGCGTAGCTGGAGAACTGGGCCTGCAGCAGGATAATAACGGGACCACAAAAGAGCTGGGCGGCAAGCGGGACGGCGAAGCCAGCCGCCGCCCAACGCGGCACGACGTCCGGCAGCCAGCGCATCAGGGGGCGGCCGGCTACGACGATTCCCAGCGTGGCGAGGACGGACAACACGAATCCGTAGTCGCCGGCAAGAGCGGGGTCTGCCAGCAGCAGCCCGATCGAGGCCAGGCAGAGCAGGCTGAGACCATGCCCGCCGCGGCCAAGGGCCAGCGCTGCGAGCCCGATTGTTCCCATCAGCGCGGCGCGGAGCACGCTCGCGTCTGGTCCGACCATAAGGACGAACCATCCCAGGCCTGTGAAGGCGACGCCCGTGGCCGCCGCCCGGGGCAGCCGAAGACTTCGTGCTGCCAGCAGCAGAACGCCCAGGACCAGGCTGCAGTTCGCCCCACTCACGGCGGTCAGATGGGTCATCCCGACGGCTTTCATGGCCTCGCCCAGTTGCGGGTCGAGGGCTCCGGTGTCGCCGGTCACCATGCCGGGCAGGAGGCCGCGCGCATCGCCGGGCAGCCCGGCGGCGGCCGCCGTGAAGGCTTTTCGCAGCCCAGCGGGCGAGCGGTCCCGTCCCGGGGCGCTCTCTAACCAGACCGGGGCCGCCGAGGCGGAGAGCAGTCCGGCCTCTGCTTCACCGGCGCCGGCGGCCCTGAGTGTTCCCGTGGTTCGGAGGCGTTGGCCTGGTGCGGCCGAGCCCCAGCCGCCGCCGCCGAGGACCAGGAGTTGCGCCCGGGCGTCCACGCGCCTGCCGTCGAAGACCAGGACCCGCAGCGTGGCCGGCACCGCCCAGCGCTCCGAGGGAACGGGACGGCCGGGATCGGCCAGTCGCCTCGGTTCGCCTGCCACCTCAATTTCCGCGACTACGGCCGCATGGCTGGAGACGGCCTCCGCGACGGCACCGTCGTTCCGCTGCGCGGAAGCAACCGCCGAGTGCGCGCCGGCCACGGCCGAGAGCAGCAAAGCGAGGACGAGGGTAGCCCGGAAGCTCCGGGGCGCCGGGGTGCGGGGCCTGAAGCACGGACCGAGCATCAGCCCCGCGGCCGTGGCCGCCAGCGCTCCGCACAGGCCCGCAAGCCCTGCCGGATCCAGCCGCGTGCCGGCCGCGGCAGTGCCCCAGACCAGCAAGGCTGCCGGCACCAGCCGGAGGTCCGTCCGGCGGCGGTTTCCGCCGGACTCCGGGGGCCGGTTCTGCAGGCCGGCGATCTGCGTCCGGACGGCCCGGTTGCGGAGCTGCGGACGGGCGGCCGGGTCCTGCGCCCTCAGTCTCCGGTGCATGGATCCGGCGGCGGCATCCCGGAAGGCCTGCCAGCGGGGCGGTTGCGCGGCAGCCATCTCAAACCCGCACCAACGGCATCAGCGCCTCCAGCATTTTCGGTCCGATTCCCTCGACGGCGTCGAGTTCCTGGACAGCGGCGAAGCCGCCGTGCTGCGTCCGCCAGTCGACGATGCGCTGGGCCAGGACGGGTCCGACCCGGGGCAACGTGGCCAGCTCCCCGACGCTGGCGGTGTTGAGGTTTATCTTTTCGGCGGGTGAACCCGTGCCGCCGGTTCCACCCGCGCCGCCGGTTCCTCCCGCGCCGCCGGCGGAGGCTCCGTTAGCGCCGGTGGCTGGGTCCGCCACATCGACGCTGCCTCTCGCCGGGACGAGGATCTTTTGTCCGTCCTCAAGGACCGCCGCCAAGTTGAGCCGGTCCAGGTCCGCCGCGGCTGTGCTGCCGCCGGCTGCCTTGATGGCCTCGTGCACCCGGCTTCCGCGCGGCAGTTCCACCACCCCGGCTCTGGCCACGGCACCGGCAACGTGCACCACGATGGTTCCCGCCGTCGTCGCATCAGGCTGGTCGGCGGCTCCGGCCGCCGGCACGGTCACCCCGCCGGCGGGTTCACCGTCCGAGGGGCCGGCGGGTTCACCGCCCGAGGGGCCCGCGGCTGGTGCCGCGCCGGCTGGCCCGGCGGAGAGCCCGGACAGACTGCGGGTACGCGGGGCGCCGTCCGCGGCCTGCCACCAGAACCAACCGCCCAGCAGCACCGAGAGCACCGCGACCAGCGCCGCCGCGCGCCGCCCGGTGCGCCATCTGAAGGCGGCAGCCGCCGTGCCGTCGCCCGGTTCCCCGTCCGGCAGCACGCCCGGTGCCATGGCCAGAAGGCTTTCCGTGGCGCGCTGCGGATCGCCGTCCGGCGCGGCGCCCAGGCTGGCAGCCCAGCGGTGCCTGGCGTTGCCTGGTTCCCTGCCCGGTACGCGGCGGGTCCCGGTTCCCGGATATCGGCGCGACATACAGTCCAGCCTAGGGACAGAGCCGGACTGGCCGGCAGGCATCGGACCGGCTATGTGGAAAGTGCGCCGGCGGTCCCGGCGGCCCCGTGACCCGGTGTGCTGCTCTCCCCGACAATGACGGCCAGCACGCCGAGTCCGGCGTGGGCGGCCAGCACGGCCGGCAGTGAACTGATCTGCGCGGGCGGGCAGTCAGGCAGCGACGCAGCCAGCCGTGCTGCCAGCCGCTCCGCTTCGATACGGTTGCCGAAGTGGTGCACGGCGATCCTGGCCTCGCCGACGGGCCGTGAGAGCGCATCGGCCGCGGCGATTTCCTCCAGCCGGGTGATGGCGCGGGGAGCTGAGCGTACCTTCTCCAGCGGCACCACCTTGCCGCCGTCGACCGCAAGAATCGGTTTGATCGCCAACATGGTGCCCCAGAGCGAGGCGGCGGCACCAATCCGGCCGCCACGGCGCAACTGCTCCAGGCTCGGCACGTAGAAGTAGACCTTGGTGCGGGCCACCCGCTCGACGGCAAAGGCCCTGACTTCCCCTGCGCTCCGGCCGTCGGCGGCCGCAACGACGGCGCTTTGCACCCCCATGCCCTGCGCCATGCCCACCGTGCGGGAATCCATGACGTCAACCGGGATGTCCACGCGGGCCGCGGCGAGCCTGGCCGAGTCCGCGGTGCCGGAGAGCTCACTGGATATATGGATCGAGACCACGGCCTCATAGCCGTGCGCCGCCGCGGCACGGTAAGCCTGTTCGAACTGGCCCGGGGAGGGCCTGGAGGTCCGGACCGGCAAACCGCTGGCCAATGCCACGGCGATGGTTTCGGCGATGTCGTCCTCACCCTCGCCGTAGATCTCGGACCCCACCATCACCGGCATCGGAACTACGGTCAAGCGTCCGTCGGCGGTGAAATCCCGTACCCAGTCAGCCGGCAGCGCCGCGGCCGAGTCGGTGACCACGGCGGTCCGGACGATCGCGGCGGGAACGGGTTCGGGTGCCGCGCCGGGCCGGGCGGCCTGGCGGAGCTTAACGAGGCGCTCGCGCAGCCACGGCCAGCCCGGCGGCTCACGGTCCGGCACGAAGCACCTCCTGAAGAGAGTCCGGCCGCCGGCGATGGCCGGCGGCCGGTAGAACGGGCCGTTTCACGAACGGCCAGCCCGGCTAGGCCGGGACGATGTTGACCAGTTTAGGCGCCCGCACGATCACGGTACGGATCCCCCGGCCGTCCAGCGCGCGCTGGACGTTCTCCGCGGCAAGCGCCAGTTCGCGCAGCTCATCCTCGGAGATGCCCGGGGAAACCTCCAGCCGGTCGCGCACCTTGCCCTGGACCTGGACGACGGCGGTGACCGTGTCCTGCACGAGCAGGGCCGGATCGTGGGCCGGCCAGCCGGCGTTCGCCACCGACGCGGGGTGGCCCAGCACGTTCCACAGGTCTTCGGCGGTGTACGGCGCGAACAGGCTCAGGATGACCGCGACGGCCTCCACGGCTTCGCGGACGGCCGGGTCCGCGCCGCCGGCGCCGGCGGCGGCGTCAATGGTTTTCCGGGTCGCGTTGACCAGCTCCATCAGTTTGGCCACCACGACGTTGAACTTGTTGGAATCCAGCAGCGCCTGCGCGTCGGCGATGGTGCGGTGGGTGACGGTGCGCAGCGCACGGTCGCCGGCGGCGAAGTCGATGCCGGGCTCGCTCGTGACGTCCTGGCCCAGCCGCCAGGCGCGGGCCAGGAACTTCGCGGAGCCCGACGGCGAGACGTCCGCCCAGTCGACGTCGTCCTCCGGCGGGGAGGCGAAGATCATGGTCAGGCGCACGGCGTCGACGCCGAACTTGTCCAGCTGCTCGCCCAGGTCCACGCCGTTGCCCAGGGACTTGCTCATGGCCTTGCCGCCGTTGAGCACCTGGCCCTGGTTCAGCAGCGCCTTGAACGGTTCGTCGGCTTCGATCAGGCCCAGGTCGTGGATGACCTTGGTGAAGAAGCGGGCGTACAGCAGGTGCAGGATGGCGTGCTCCACCCCGCCGACATACTGGCCCACCGGCATCCAGTCGTTGATCTTGGCCGGATCGAATGGGCCCCCGGTGAATTCCGGGGAGACGAAGCGCAGGAAGTACCAGGAGGAGTCGACGAAGGTGTCCATGGTGTCCGTGTCGCGCTTGGCCGGTCCGTGGCAGTTAGGGCACTCCACGTTGACCCAGGCCTCGGCGGCCGCCAGCGGGGAGGTGCCCTTCGGGGACAGGTCCTCGCCACGCAGGTCCTCCGGCAGGGTCACCGGCAGCTGGTCGTCCGGGACCGGGACCTCACCGCAGGCCGGGCAGTGGATGATCGGGATCGGGGTCCCCCAGAACCGCTGGCGGCTCAGCAGCCAGTCGCGCAGCCGGAAGTTCACGAACTTCTCCCCCGTGCCCTGCTTCTCCAGCATCGCGATCGCGGCGGGGATGGCCTCCGCCTTGGGCAGCCCGTCCAGGGCGCCGGAGTTGATCAGGGTGCCCTCGCCGGCGGTCGCCGTGCCGGACACGGCCGGGTCTTCCTCACCGGTGTCCAGCACCGCGCGGACCGGCAGGTCGAAGGTCCTGGCGAAGTCCAGGTCGCGCTGGTCGTGCGCCGGCACAGCCATGATGGCGCCGGTGCCGTAGTCGGCCAGCACATAGTCGGCGGCCCAGACCGGCAGCTTCTCCCCGTTCAGCGGGTTGATCGCGTAGCGGCCGGTGAAGACACCGGTCTTCTCCCGCTCGGTGGACTGGCGCTCAATCTCCGAGAGCGCCTTGACCTGCTCTCGGTAGGCGTCCAGCGCCGCGGCGTGTTCGTCGGTGACCAGTTCGACGGCGATCGGCGCGTCGGCGGCGACGACGAAGAACGTCGCGCCGTACAGGGTGTCCGGGCGGGTGGTGAAGACGGTGACGTCCTTGGCGGGCTTGCCGCCGTCGGCCTCGACCACGAAGGTGACGTGGGCGCCTTCGGAACGGCCGATCCAGTTCTTCTGCATGGCCAGGACCCGCTCGGGCCAGTGCCCGCGCAGTTCGTCCATGTCCGCCAGCAGCCGGTCGGCGTAGTCCGTGATCTTGAAGTACCACTGGTTCAGGGACTTCTTCGTCACGGCGGTGCCGCAGCGTTCGCAGGCGCCGTTGACGACCTGCTCGTTGGCCAGCACGGTCTGGTCCTTGGGGCACCAGTTCACCGGCGAATTCTTGCGGTAGGCCAGCCCGCGTTCGTAGAAGCGCTTGAACAGCCACTGGGTCCAACGGTAGTACCCGGGGTCGGAGGTGTGCAGCCGGCGGGACCAGTCCGCGGAGATCGCGTAGCGCTTGAAGGACGCCGCCTGGGTGTCGATGTTGGCGTAGGTCCACTCGCTGGGGTGGGCGTTGCGCTTGATGGCGGCGTTTTCCGCCGGCAGGCCGAAGGAGTCCCAGCCGATCGGGTGCAGCACGTCGTAGCCCTGCTGGCGGAGGTAGCGGGCGACGACGTCGCCCATCGCGAACGCTTCGGCGTGGCCCATGTGCAGGTCGCCGGAGGGGTACGGGAACATGTCCAGCACGTAGCGGCGTTCCTTTGAGCCGTCATCCAGGGGGGTGAAGACCTTGAGGTCCTCCCAGACCCGCGGCCATTTGGCCTCCATGGCGGCGAAGCTGTAGGCGCCCTCCTCGGGGCCTTCGGTCGCGACGGCTGCTGCTGTTCCGGTTTCTGTCTCCGGCTGAACGCTCACTGCTGGCCTCTTCTGTTCTTTCGATCTTGTCCGATCAGGACTGTCCCGCCTGATCCCTTGGTCCCCTGCTGCGGCCCGGCAACTGCCCCGGACACACAAAAGCCCCTCGACACGGAGGGGCTGCCGCTCGGCAATCCGGGTGTTCGCCGGGATGCCGGGCGGCTAGCTAAGCAGGAGGATCGCACGCATAGCTCTACCTTAGCGCACCCTCTATCCAACGCGCGCTAGCCGCAACGAGAGGCTGAATCACGGACGCGCTGGAGAGGGAGGCCGCACCCCGCCAGGGTGTGGGGCGGGCCCGCGAGGGGCCCCCTGCTGCGAGGGCCCCGACACGAGCTTGCGAGTGTCAGACAGCAGCAGGGGGCGGACAGTGCGGGTGCGGCCTCCCTCGACAGAGGCTGGGACCTACTTCACGTCCTCGTCAACCCAGTCCATGGACTTGGTGACGGCCTTCTTCCAGAGCCGCATCTGGCGCTCACGCTCCGCCTGATCCATCTGCGGTTCCCAGCGCTTGTCCTCGGACCAGTTGGCCGAGCACTCGCCCAGGTCCTTCCAGAAGCCGACGGCGAGGCCGGCGGCGTAGGCGGCACCGAGCGAGGTGGTCTCGACGACCTTCGGCCGGATCACCGGGACACCCAGGATGTCGGCCTGGAACTGCATCAGGGCGTCGTTGGCGACCATGCCGCCGTCGACCTTCAGTTCCGTCAGCGGCACACCCGAGTCGGCGTTGACGGCGTCGAGCACCTCTCGGGTCTGGAAGGCCGTCGCCTCCAGTGCCGCGCGGGCGATGTGGTTCTTGTTCACGAAGCGGGTCAGTCCCACGATCGCGCCGCGGGCGTCGGAGCGCCAGTACGGTGCGAACAAGCCCGAGAAGGCAGGAACGATGTACACGCCGCCGTTGTCCTTGACCGCGGCCGCCAGCGTTTCGACTTCCGGGGCGCTGGAGATCATGCCGAGGTTGTCGCGCAGCCACTGGATCAGCGAGCCGGTGACGGCGATGGAACCTTCCAGGGCGTAGTGCGGTTTGGCGTCGCCGAGCTTGTAGCCGACCGTGGTCAGCAGCCCGTTCTTCGAGTGCACGATTTCCTCGCCGGTGTTGAAGATGAGGAAGCAGCCCGTGCCGTAGGTGTTCTTGGCCTCGCCGGTGTCGAAGGCGGCCTGGCCGAAGGTGGCCGCCTGCTGGTCACCGAGGATGCCGGCGACGGGAACTTCGCGCAGCAGCTGGGAGGTGTGCACGGTGCCGTAGACCTCGGAGGAGGACTTGATTTCCGGCATCATCGACGCCGGCACCCCGAAAGCGTCCAGGATTTCCTGGTCCCAGGACAGCGTCTCGAGGTCCATGAACATGGTCCGGGACGCGTTGGTGACGTCGGTGACGTGGACGCCGCCGTCGGTTCCGCCGGTAAGGTTCCAGAGCACCCAGCTGTCGGTGTTGCCGAAGACCAGGTCGCCGGCCTCGGCCTTGGCGCGGGCGCCCTCGACATTGTCAAGGATCCATTTGATCTTGGTGCCGGAGAAGTAGGTCGCCAGCGGGAGGCCGACCTTCTGCTTGAACCGCTCCGGACCCCCGTCCTTGGCCAGCTCGTCGACGATGGCCTGGGTGCGGGTGTCCTGCCAGACAATGGCGTTGTAGACGGCCTTGCCGGTGGTCTTGTCCCAGACCACGGCGGTTTCGCGCTGGTTGGTGATGCCGACGGCGGCGATATCGTGGCGGGTCAGGTTGGCCTTGGACAGGGCCGAGGCGATGACCTCGCGGGTATTGTTCCAGATCTCCGCGGGGTCGTGCTCAACCCAGCCGGCCTGCGGGAAAATCTGCTCGTGTTCCATTTGCCCGGAGGACACGATGTTGCCGCTGTGGTCGAAGACGATGGCGCGGCTGCTCGTGGTTCCCTGGTCAATGGCGATTACGTACTGGTTCATGCTGACGTCCTTGTCTGTAGTACCTGGCGTTTGGGTAGTGCGGTTCGAACCGATTGGATCAGTGGCGCTGCCTCGATCAGGCTGCTGCGGTGGCGATGATCGGCACCACTGCGGCGACGATGCCGGCGAGTCCGCCGCCGATCAGCGGTCCCACGACCGGGATCCACGAGTAGCTCCAGTCCGAGGAGCCCTTGCCCTTGATGGGCAGCAGGGCGTGGGCAATGCGCGGGCCGAGGTCACGGGCCGGGTTGATGGCGTAGCCGGTGGGGCCGCCGAGGGAGACACCAATACCGACAACCAGCAATGCCACGGCGAGCGGGCCGAGGCCGGAGGGCGTGCCGCCGAAAGTCAGGATGACGAAGACCAGCACAAACGTGCCGATGATTTCGGTGGCCAGGTTCCACGGGGTGGAGCGGATGGCGGGCCCGGTGGAGAAGACGCCCAGCTTGGACGCGGGCTCAGGTTCGGCATCGAAGTGCTGCTTGTGCGCCAACCACATCACGACGGCACCCAGGAAGGCGCCCAGCAGCTCCCCGCCGAAGTAGGTCATCGTTGACGCGAAGTCGACCGGCACACCGGGCGCATATTCTGCCTTGCCGTTGAGCAGCAGGCCGAAGGTGACGGCGGGGTTGATGTGCGCACCGGACTTGACCGCGACATAGACACCGGCGAAGACGGCAATGCCCCATCCCCAGGTGACCATCAGGAACCCGCCGTTGTTGCCCTTTGTGCCTTTCAGCGCGACGTTGGCCACAACGCCGCAACCCAGCAGGGTCAGCATTGCGGTGCCGAATACTTCGGACAGGAAAACTATTCCAAGAGACATCTTTGACTCCTCTTTTTCTGTTGTCAGCCCTTCGCGAGTTTGAAGGGCCGTTGGGCCGGCAGCGGTTTCGCGCTGCCGGCCGGCCACTGCGGGTTCCCCTGGGAGGTACCCGCAGCCCTCGTGCCCGGAAGGACCGGCCTTCGGGCACTCAAGCCATCAGGCGACCAGGCTGTGGACCTGGACGCCGTGGAACCGCTGGAGCACCTCCTGGGCGTGGTTGATTTCCGCGGTGCGCGCTGCCGCGTCCCAGCCCAGCGGGCCGGAGAGGATCTCGGCGACTTCATTGAGCAGTTCACCGGTGACGAGGCCGCGGAACGCCAGAGAGGTGCGGCGGATCAGCACGTCCACCAGGTGGCCGAGCTGTTCGTTGCGGGCCATGAATTCCAGCTCGCGCACACTGAGTTCGCGGGTAGAGTGCAGCGGCCGGTCGGGGCCGGCATCGAGGTAGGCCATCACCTCCACCGCGCGGGTGCCGTAACGGGTCAGCAGGCCCGCGGTGCGGTCCGCGTCCCGGCCGTCCGCCATGTGGGCCTTGATCCAGCGCTGCACGCCGTCCTCGGTGTCCGGGAAGCCGGCGCCGCCGCCGATCGGCAGCTTAGCCGTCGAGACCTTGCGCTGCTGTCCGAGTTCGGCCAGCACGTCGTTGCTGAGGTGCTCCGCGAGGGCCCGGAAGGTGGTCCACTTGCCGCCCACCAGGCTGAGCACGACGGCGCCGCCTGCAGTCGGCTGCCCGCTCCCCTTCGCGGGGCCGCGGCGTTCGATCCGGTAGTCGCGGCTGACGAAGCCGGGCTGGGTAGCGTCGTGCCGGGGCAGCGGACGGACACCGGAGAAGGTGTAGACGATCTGCTCCCGGTCCACCGGCAGGTCCGGGAAGACGTGTCCGATGAGGTCGAAGAAGTAGTCGATTTCGGCGTCGGTGCAGACGGTGTCCTCGGACAGGTCGGCGTCGACGTCGGTGGTGCCGACCAGGACGCGGTCCCCCATCGGGTAGATGAGCACGATCCTGCCGTCGGTGTGCTCGAAGAAGATTTCCCGGCCCTGGCAGGCCGCCAGCAGTTCCGGGTGGTCCAGCACGATGTGCGATCCCTTGGTGCCGCCCATGAACGACGATGCCGCGCCCATGGCCTCGTTGGTCTGGTCCACCCAGGCGCCCGTGGTGTTGACCACCACGTCGGCGCTGAATTCGAAGTCCTCGCCGGTCAGTTCGTCACGGAGCCGGACCGTCGTGCCGTCCATGGACACCAGCGAGAGGTAGTTGCTGGCGCGGGCACCGTTGCCGCCTGCCTCGCCGGCCTTTTCGCCGTCCTGGAGCACGTCGAGGGTGAGACGCTCCGGGTTGTGCACCGAGGCGTCGAAGTAGGTCGCCGCGTACTTGATCCCGGGGTGCAGCCGGGGCAGTTCGGCCAGCGCGCGCTTGCGGCCGCGGAACTGGTGGCGGGGCACGGTGCCGCCGTCGCGGGAGAAGAAGTCGTACATGCTCAGGCCCAGCTTGATCAGGAAGGCTCCGCGCTCGGTGTGCTTGCCCTGTTTGTGGGTCAGGAACCGCAGCGGCGCGGCCAGGATGCCGGAAAAGGTGCTGAAGATGGGAATGGTCGTCTGCAGCGGCTTGACGTAGTGCGGGGCGATGCGGAGCAGCCGGTTGCGCTCGACGACGGACTCCTGGACCAGCCGGAACTCGCCGTTTTCGAGATACCGGATGCCGCCGTGGATCATGTGCGAGGACGCGCCGCTGGCTCCCTGGCAAAAGTCGCCCCGCTCGACCAGCGCGACGTCAACACCCTGCAACGCCAGGTCGCGGAAAGTCCCGACTCCGTTGATGCCGCCGCCGACGATAAGCACCTGCGCGTGGGGCCGGTTCCGCAACTGCTGCACGGACGTGCGCGGGGTGCCGGCCGCCGGATTGCCCGGTGTTTCCTTGTTTCCCAAAACTGCTCCTTGGGGTTTGGTGCTGTGCGGCGCGCCCGCCGGGCCCGACGCCGTTCATCACTATTCTTTGGACTAATGGAAAATGGAGTCAAGCACTATGCACAAACGTGCAGAATGGATCCGGAATGTCACCTGCACGCCCGTCCGACGCCCTCCGCGCCGCCCAGCTGTATTACCTCCAGGACCTGACCATGGACGCGATCGCCCGCGAGCTCCGCACCTCGCGTTCGACGGTGTCCAGGTTGCTCTCCGCGGCCCGGGAGTCCGGGCTGGTGCAGATCCAGATCCGCAGCCCGCTGGACACGGGGCCGGAACTGGCCAGCATGATCCGGGCCGAATACAAGGTCGACGTGCACGTCGTGCCCGTGGTTGACACGCTCAACGAGGCGGAGACGCTGGACCGGGTGGCGATGCAGGCTGCCCGAACCATCGGGCCGCTCGTGGACTCGAACGCGATCATCGGTGTCGCGTGGGGTTCCACGTTGAGCGCGGTGAGCCGGCATCTGACCCGAAAAATCACCCACGACAGCATCGTCGTCCAACTCAACGGTGCCGGAAACATGCAGACCACGGGCATTACCTACGCCTCGGACATCATGAGGCGGTTCGGCAGCGCCTACGGTGCCCGGGTCGAACAGTTCCCGGTGCCGGCGTTTTTCGACCACGCCGCGACAAAGAAGGCGATGTGGAATGAACGCAGCGTTCAGCGCATCCTGCAACTGCAGTCCCGCATGAGCATCGCGATCTTCGGTGTGGGCTCCGTCGACGCCGACTACCCCAGCCACGTCTACGCCGGCGGCTACCTGGACGAGGCTGACCTCAACGTCCTGGCGGCATCCGACGTCGTCGGCGACGTTGCCACCGTGTTCTTCCGCGCCGACGGTTCCTCCGACGGGATCACGCTCAACGAACGCTCGACCGGACCGGACCTGGCCCAGCTCCGCCAGGTCCGACGACGTATCTGCGTGGTCTCGGGTGCCTCCAAGATTAACGGTCTGCGCGGCGCCCTGGCAGCGGGCCTCGCGACGGACCTGATCCTGGATGAGGCCAGCGCTCGTCGGCTGGTCAGTTCGGAGCGCCTGTCCTGACGGCCCGGCAGCCCCGGCGGGACCGCCGGAGTGGGTAGAGTCGTTTTTATGAGACTCTCCCCCCGGGTGACCCTGAACAACGGCGTGATGATGGACCGGCTCGGGTTCGGCCTGTACAAGGTGCCGCCCGCCGACGCTGCCGGCCTGGTCACGATGGCGCTCGAGGCCGGCTACCGGCACTTCGACACCGCTGCCATGTACGGGAATGAGAGGGGCGTAGGGAAGGCGATCGGGGCCCTGTCCGCCTTCGACGGCTCCGCCGGCGGCTCCGGCGAGCTGCACGCCGCGCTCGCGCGCTCCGATCTCTTCGTGACGACTAAACTCTGGAATGACGACCAGGGGTACGACGCCACGCTGCGGGCCTTCGACACCTCCATCGCCGAGCTTGGCCTCGAATACGTGGACCTCTACCTGATTCACTGGCCGTGCGCCGCCCGCGGCCTTTTTGTGGAGAGCTACCGTGCCCTTGAAACGCTGTACCGGGAAGGAAAGGTCCGCGCCATCGGGGTGTCCAACTTCCAGCCCGACCATCTGGAGCGCCTGCTTCAGAGCGCTGAAGTGGTGCCCGCGGTCAACCAAATAGAGCTGCACCCCTGGCTGCAACAGGCCGAGCTGAGGTCCATGCACGCCTCACTGGGTATCACCACCGAGGCGTGGAGCCCGTTGGGCCGCGGCCAGGTGCTGCAGGACCCGGTGGTGCTGGAGCTTGCCGCCGCACACCGCCGCACCGCGGCCCAGGTCATCCTGCGCTGGCACCTGGAGCTCGGCAACGTGGTGATCCCCAAGGCCAGCTCGTCCGCCCGGATCCGCGAAAACCACGACATCTTCGGTTTCAGCCTCAGCACCGCGGACCTGGACGCCCTGGCCGGCCTGGACCGGGGGTTCCGCACCGGTTCGAACCCCGACAACGTCAACTAGGACCCTTACGAATGGATTATGTGGCCACCGAGCCTTCTCCCCCGCCCCCGCTGCTGAGCGCAGCCCTGGAAACCCGCAGCAGCGCCGCGGCGGTGGATCTGGACGGCGCCCGGGTCGCCTACTGGATCTACGAACCGATCGAGACGACCGCGGCCACCAGGACGATCCTGGTCATCCACGGTTTCCGCGGTGACCACCATGGCCTGCTCCGGGTGGTGGACCAGTTGCCGGAAATGCGCCTGATCATGCCTGATTTGCCCGGCTTCGGCGTGTCCGCCGCCTTCCCCGCCGGCGGGCACAGCGTCGACGGCTATGGCAAGTTCGTCGGCGACTTCATGGCCGCCCTCGGCCTGGGCCCGGATACCGTGCTGCTGGGCCACTCCTTCGGCTCGATCATCGCCAGCCATTTTGTCGCGGACCACCCGGGTGCGGTCGCTGAACTGGTCCTGATCAACCCCATCGCCGCCCCGGCGCTGGAAGGGCCGAAGGGTCTGATGACCAAAGCCGCAGTGTTGTATTACGAGGTGGCGGCCCGGCTCCCCCGCAGCCTAGGGAATGCGCTGCTGCGCAACCAGCTCATCGTCCGGCTCATGAGCGAGACCATGGCCAAGACCAGGGACAAGATGCTGAGGCAGTTCGTCCATGGCCAACACAGTGCCTATTTCTCCGCTTTCGCCGACCGGGACAGCCTGCTCGAAGCCTTCAAAGCCTCGGTCGGCAGCAACGTCGCCGAGGTGGCGCCGCGGCTGACACTGCCCGTCCTGCTCGTGGCGGGCGAGAAGGACGAGATCGCCACCCTCCCCGACCAGCACAAGCTGTTGCCGCTGCTGCCGGACGGAACCCTCGATGTCATTCCCGGCGTCGGGCACCTGATCCATTACGAAACCCCGGAACCCGCCGCGGGTTTCATCCGACGCTTCCTGAAGGACCACGCCGCGTGAAAATCCTCATTGACGCCCGCTTCACCAGGACCGACCACCACGACGGCATCAGCCGTTACGGCGCCAGCCTGATTGCCGCGACCGCCAGGATCGCGGACGTGTCCATGCTGATCAGTGACACCCGCCAGCTGGCGCTGCTGCCGGACGTCCCGTACACGCTCATCAACAGCCCGCTGTCGCCGGCGGAACTGTTCGTGGCCGCCAAGGTGAACCGGCTGGGGGCGGACGTGGTGGTGTGCCCGATGCAGACCATGGGCAGCTGGCGCCGGAAGTACGCCCTGGTCCTGACCCTGCACGATCTGATCTACTATGAGCACCCGGCCCCTCCCGGGTTCCTGCCGGCGCCGGTCCGGGTCCTGTGGCGGCTGTATCACAAGGCCTTCTGGCCGCAGCGGGTGCTGCTGAACCGGGCCGACGTCGTCGCGACCATCAGCGCCACCACCGAGGGTTTGATGGCGAAATACCGGCTGACCAAGCGGCCGGTCCGGATCGTGGGCAACGCCCCGCAGCCGGGGCTAACGCCGCGCGATCCCGGCGCCGGGGCCGACAAAACCCTGCTCTACATGGGGTCGTTCATGCCGTATAAAAACGTTGAAACCATGGTTCGCGGCATGGCCGAGCTGCCGGAGATGACCCTGCACCTGCTGAGCCGGATCACGGCCGATCGCCGGGCCGAGCTGGCGGCACTGGCCCCGGCAGGAGCCAACATCGTCTTCCACAACGGGGTGTCGGACGCCGAATACGAGGCGCTGCTGGCTGGCACCACCGCCCTGGTCAGCCTCTCCAGGGCGGAAGGCTACGGGCTGCCCCTCGTGGAGGCGATGTCGCACGGCACCCCGGTGATCGCCAGCGACATCCCGATTTTTCGTGAGGTGGGCGGGGACGCGGTCAGTTACGTCGATCCTGACTCCCCCGCAGCGTTCGCCGCCGCCGTCCGCGCCCTCGAGGACCCGGAGCTGTGGAAGAAGCGCTCCCGCAGCGCGGTGGAGCGCGCGGCCGAGTTCAGCTGGGATGCCTCCGCGCAGCGCCTGCTGGCCGCCGCCGAAGAAGCCGTGGCCTTGCGCCGACGCAGGGGCCGCTAGAGCACGTCGACACCGTCGAGCCGCAGCTGCACCGGGTCGTCGGTGCGTTTGGCGGCGGCCGCGGCTTTCACGGCGCGCATCGCCCGTGTTGCTTCAGCGGCCTGGGCGTACGGGATGAACATGAGGGTGCGGACGTGCTCGCGGGCACGCCGCTCGGCGCCGGCGCCCGTGGCCGCGCCGGTAGCCGCGCCCGGTGATCCGGGCCCGCCGGTGCCCGGCAGCGGCGCCGGTCCCGCCGAGCGCAGCGCGATGCCGTGCTTGGCCAGCGCCAGTTCAACGGCCTGGCTGAAGTGTCCGACGGCGGTCCTCCCGCCGGTGACGGACGCAATCCGGACCGCCGGCGGCAGCGAGAGTTCCTGCCGCAGCGCCAGCTCGCGCCCGGCGTATCCGGCGGGATCCCAGCGCAGCAGCGCGCCCACCCCGGCGGTATCCTCCGCGGTGATGACCACGAGGCCGCCCTCGGCGGCAGGCCGGACGAGGGCGGCGGCGTTGAACCAGCGGCGCACGGCGTCCTCCCCCGCCCGCAGGTTCTCACGGCGCAGCAGCGAGTCGCCGTCGAGCAGCAGCGCGGCGGCATAGCCGCCGGCCGCGACGGGCTCGGCGCCGACGGTCGCCACCACAAGGGCCTTTGAGTCCGGGACCGTTGCGAGGACCCGGTCCCCGGAGGAGGTGATGACGGGTTTTCCCGGAAATGCACGGCCCAGTTCCTCGGCGGTCCGCAGCGCCCCGGTGGCGCCCCGCCGGAGCCGGACACCGTTGCAGTGCACGCAGCGCCACTCGGGAGCGGCCGCGGAACACCAGCGGCAGACGGGCACCGCGGCGGCCCCGGCGGCACCGGCGATGGCCAGCGGGCCGTTGCAGGCCGTGCAGCGCGCCGGCTCGCGGCAGCGTTCGCAGGCCAGGGACGGCGCGTAGCCGGCCCGTGCGACCTGGACCAGGACGGGACCGCGTTCCAGTCCGTCCTTCGCGGCACGCCATGCGGCCCCCGGCAGCCGGGCGATACGGGCCAGCGGGTCGCGCTCCTGTTCGAAACTGTCGGCGGTGTTGAGCACCCGGGGCGCAGTGCGCCGCACGACGGCGCGGTTGGCCTCCACCGGCCATGCCCAGCCGGACTCCACCAGCCGCTGCGTCTCGGTGCTGCGTGCGTGTCCCGCGAACAGGCAGGCGGCCCCCTCATGCGCGGCCCGCAGCAGCAGGACCTCACGGGCATGGGCGTACGGGGCCCGCTGCTCGATGTGCAGGTCGTCGCCGTCGTCCCAGCACACCACCAGGCCAAGGTTCCGCACCGGGGCGTACGCGGCCGACCGGGTGCCCACAGCCACTCCGGCAGCACCGCTAAGCACCCGCAGGAAGCTGCGGTACCGCGGGGTCTGCCCGTCGTCTGCGGTGAGCCGGGCAACGTCCCCGGCCGGCAGGAGCTCCCGCAGGGCGGCCTCGACCCGGTCCAGGTCCCGGTAATCGGGCACCACGACGACGGCGCCGCGGCCCGATCGGCGGACGGCCGCTACCGCCTCAGCCACAAGGCGGGGCCAGCCGCCCGAGCCGAAGCCTTGCAGGGCGCTGAGTACGGCGCGGGGTGACTCTCCCGAGGCCAGGTGCTGCAGGTAGGCGGGACCGTTGTGGTAGTCCGTCCAGCCGCACGGGCCGGCTGGTGCCGGCGGCAGCGGGAACGCCTCGTCCGCTGCGGCGAAGAGCTCCGGGTCCAGCCGGCCGCCGGGCGCAAATTCCTTTTCGAGTTTGGCCATCCGCGGCGGGACGGCGACGCGAAGCACGTCGCTGACAGTTCCTGCGTAGCGGGCTGCGACCCGCCCGGCCAGGTCGGCTACGGCGGGCGTCAGCACCGGTACCCCGGAGACCACTTTGTACAGCGGCACCAGCTGGTGGCCGGCGTCGGAGTCAGCGGTCCGTTCGAGCAGGTATCCGCCGAGTTCCTGTCCGCTGAATTTCACCCTGACGCGCACGCCGGGCCGGGCAGCCTCGTCCAGGTCCGCCGGCACGCTGTAGTCGAAGGGCCGGTCCAGGTGCGGCAGCGGGGATTCCAGCAGCACCCGTGCCACCGGCAGTTCCGCGGCCAGGGCGGGGCCTGCGGCGGCGGCGGAAGCGGGGAATCCGTGCAGCAGTGAGAGCTGCCGGGGCTCTTCGGGCGCGGAGGCGCCGTGGCGGGCGGGGGTCACGCGGTTCGCCTCCCTTCATGGGCCGGCTGCGGGCGGTCGCCCGTTCCCGCTGGCCGTGGGTCACTTCCTCGGTTTAACGAATGTAGCCAGGCCGCCGTGCGGCGGCCTGGCTACAGCACATCATAGGGCTCAGACATTCTGGTGCGGAGACCTTGGTCGGCGCAGGCGTCAGATGGCGGCGTCCCGCACTGGCCTGCGCTTAGGCGTTGAAGAAGGCCTTCAGCTCGTCCACCCGGTCCAGGCGCTCCCAGGTGAAGTCGGGATCCTCCCGGCCGAAGTGGCCGTGCGCGGCCGTCTTGGCGTAGATCGGGCGTTTCAGGTCGAGCGCGTCGATAATGGCGCGCGGGCGCAGGTCGAAGATCTCGGCGATCGCAGCGCTGATCCGGGCGGGGTCGACGGTTTCGGTTCCGAAGGTCTCCACGTAGGTGCCCACCGGGCGGGCCTGGCCGATCGCGTAGGCGATCTGGATTTCGGCGCGCTTGGCGAGCCCTGCGGCTACCACGTTCTTGGCAACCCAGCGCATCGCGTACGCGGCGGAGCGGTCCACCTTCGACGGATCCTTGCCGGAGAAGGCACCGCCGCCGTGCCGGGCCATGCCGCCGTAGGTGTCGACGATGATCTTGCGCCCGGTCAATCCGGCGTCCCCGACGGGCCCGCCGATGACGAACTCGCCGGCAGGATTGAGGATATTCCGGGTCCGGGAGGTGTCCAGGTTGGACAGCGCCATGACCGGGTTGACGACGTGCTCGGCGAGGTCCGCGCGGAGCTGGTCGAGGCTGGCGCCGTCGGCGTGCTGGCTGGAGATCACGACGGTCTCGACCGACACGGGACGGTTGCCGTCGTAACCAACGGTGACCTGGGTCTTGCCGTCCGGGCGCAGGTAGCCCAGCTGCCCGGACTTGCGGACCTCGGTGAGGCGCTCCGAGAGCCGGTGCGCGAGCCAGATCGGAACCGGCATGTAGGAGGGGGTCTCATCGCTGGCGTAACCGAACATGATGCCCTGGTCCCCGGCGCCCTGGAGGTCGTAGTCGTCTTCCTGGCGGCCCTCCCGCGCTTCGAGGGAGTTGAACACTCCCCCGGCGATGTCGTTTGACTGCTGGCCGATGGAGACGGACACGCCGCAGCGGGCGCCGTCGAAGCCGTTGGCTGAGGAGTCGTAGCCGATGCCGAGGATCGTCTCACGGACGATCTGCGGAATTTCGACGTAGGCGTCTGTAGTGACTTCGCCGGCGACGTGGACCAGGCCGGTGGTGGCCAGGGTCTCGACGGCGACGCGGGACTCGGGGTCCTTGGTGAGGAGCGCATCGAGGATGGCATCGCTGATCTGGTCACAGATCTTGTCAGGGTGTCCTTCGGTCACCGACTCGGAGGTGAAGAGCCGGAGCGATTCGGGCGTGGACCCGTGGAAGTCTGGGATGTGCAGCGGTAAAGTCACTCAACTACCTTACTGGTTGGGAAACGGGCGTCCGGCGGCGTGTGTCTCCCCGGGAAGGAGACCTTGATTACGCCAGCGCTCAAGCAGGCGGGATAACCCGGCTCAACTCGGCGCTGATGCGGTCAATGACGGCAGCCGCGACGTCGGATTTGGAACCCGACGCCTCTTGGGGTTCGGAGCCGGACCGCGCGAGGATGACTACGGCATTGCTGTCCTTGCCGAAAACCTGGTCCTGGCCCACCTGGTTGACCACGAGCAGATCGCAGGCCTTGCGGCGCAGCTTGGCCTGGGCGTATTCGAGGACGTCGCCATCGGCGTCGCCGGTCTCGGCTGCGAAGCCGACGATCAGCTGGCGGCGCGAGGCGGCGTCCCGGACTTCCACGAGTTCGCGCAGGATATCCGGATTCCGGACCAGGGTAATCACCGGATCCGCGCCGTCGTCGCGCTTCTTGATCTTGGTACCCGAGACATCGGCCGGGCGGAAGTCGGCCACGGCGGCGGCCATGATCACGACGTCGGAGTCGGCGGCGGCGTGCAGCGCCGCCTTCCGCAGTTCCAGGGCGGTCCCGACGTGTACCACCTCGACGCCGGCCGGGGCCGGGACGTCCATGTGTGCCGCGAGCAGCCGGACCCGGGCGCCGGCCATTCGGGCGGCGGCGGCCAGCGCCACGCCCTGCTTGCCCGAGGACCGGTTGCCCAGGAACCGGACCGGATCCAGGGGTTCACGGGTTCCGCCGGCGCTGATGGTCACGGTGAGTCCGGCCAGCGGCCCGCCGCCGGAGGCTCCGGACCCGGCGGGCATGTCGGACTCCGCAATGTCCGGGGCGTTGGGCACCGCCGGAGCGCCGGCCAGGGCCAGGGCCGCGGCGAAAATGGCCTCCGGTTCGGGCAGCCGGCCCGGACCGGAGTCCGCGCCGGTCAGCCGGCCGGTGGCGGGTTCGAGCACGGTGACGCCCCGGCTGCGCAGCGTCTCCACGTTGGCCTGGGTGGCGGCGTGGCGCCACATTTCGGTGTGCATCGCCGGGGCCATCAGCACCGGGCCGCCGGCCATCAGCAGAGTATTGGTCAGCAGGTCATTGGCCTGGCCGGTGGCCGCGCGGGCGAGCAGGTCCGCGGTCGCCGGGGCCACGACGATCAGGTCCGCCTCGTGGCCCAGCCGGACATGGTTGACGGTGTGCACGTCGTCGAAGACGCTGTTGCTGACCGGATGGCCGGAGAGCGCCTCCCAGGTGGCCACACCGACGAAGCGGGTGGCGGCCTCGGTGGGAATGACGGTGACGTCATGGCCGGATTCAGTAAAAAGCCGGAGGAGCGACGCCACCTTGTAGGCGGCAATCCCTCCCCCGACTCCGAGGACTATGCGCACGAGACCTCCGTCAGGCGGCAGAGTTGTTACTCTGCTGCGGCTTCGATCGGCGTGGAAACGAGCTTGCCTTCGTTGATCTCGCGCAGTGCGATGGAAAGCGACTTTTCGTTCAGCTTGGTATCGACCAGGGGGCCGACATACTCGAACAGGCCCTCGTGCAGCTGGGCGTAGTAAGCGTTGATCTGCCGGGCACGCTTGGCACCGAAAATCACCAGTCCGTACTTCGAATCGGCAGCCTTCAGCAGCTCGTCGATCGGCGGGTTGATGATGCCTTCAAGGTTCGTGGACACGAATTCTCCAAATTCTAACGGGCCGATACGTCCCGTCGCCTGGGTTACGGGTTCGGGGTCAGCCCCATGAGTGAAACAAGCTCGTCCGCTGCCCGGCGAACGTCATCATTAATGACGGTGTGGTCGAACTCCGGTTCAGCAGCAAGTTCTAGTTTAGCGGTTTCCAGCCTTTGCTGCTGTTCTTCCGCCGATTCCGTGCCGCGGCCGACCAGCCGGCGGACCATTTCGTCCCAGCTCGGCGGCGCGAGGAAGACGAACTGGGCGTCCGGAACGGCCTCCTTGACCTGCCGGGCACCCTGCAGGTCGATCTCCAGCAGCACGGAGCGGCCATCTGCGATCGCTGCCTCCACGGTGCTGCGCAGCGTGCCATAGCGGTTCCTGCCGTGCACTACGGCCCACTCGAGCAACTCGCCGTTTTCGACGAGCGAATCAAACTCCTCGGCGGACTTGAAGAAATAGTGGATGCCGTCCTCCTCCCCCGGCCGCGGAGGACGTGTCGTGGCCGACACGGAAAGCCAGACGCCGGGATAGTTGTCCCGGATGTAGGTGGACACGGTGCCTTTGCCGACGGCCGTCGGTCCGGCGAGGACTGTCAGTCCGGGTTTCTTGCTCACATATTCCTTTGGCGGTTTTGAAACTGGGCTGGTTGGGCTGCCGCGCAAGACGCCCCGTCCAGGCTGCTGTGGTTCGTTGCGCGGCTGCCGCTACTTCTCGTCTATAAAATCTACCAGCGCCCGCCGCTGGTGGATTCCCAGTCCCCGGACGCGTCGGGACGCGGCAATGCCGAGCCGGTCCATGATCGCCGCCGCACGCACCTGGCCTATTCCGGGCAACGCTTCGAGCAGTTCGACCACGCGCAAGCGGGCAATCGCGTCGTCCGTCTCCCCCGCCCGAAGCAGGTCCGCGATCGAGAGCTCCCCGGACTTCAGCCGCTCCTTGGCCGCGGCCCGGGCCACTCTGGCCGCGGCAGCCTTGTGCAGGGCGTCGGCACGCTCCTGCGGCGTGAGGGGTCGCAAGCTCACTGAGGTCCTCCCTGCCTTGTCAGCGACGCCGCATGAACGGCCCGGCCAGACGAGCCGCCGCACAGCACCCGGCTGATACCGCGGACTTGTCCTGAACCTACAGTCTGGAGGCGCCGGAAAGCAATGGATCACTCCGGTACAGGCTCTCCTGCCGGAAGTGGCCACTCAGGCTCTCTGGCTGAGCGGAAATCGTGCTGTACCGGATCGGGGTCGGTCATTTGCCAGAAACGGCCGCCCTGGCGAGCTACGAGCGGCCATTTGCGTCCAATCGGCGCCGTTTGCAGCCTCAACCCACTGCCCGAGGCAAGCCCATCCCGTGCGGGGCTCGTCTCCCCGCCCGGGGCCCACTCAGGTTCTCTGGCTGAGCGGAAATCGTGCTGTACCGGATCGGGGTCGGTCATTTGCCAGAAACGGCCGCCTTGGCGAGCTACGAGCGGCCATTTGCGTCCAATCGGCGCCGTTTGCAGCCTCAACCCACTGCCCGAGGCAAGCCCATCCCGTGCGGGGCTCGTCTCCCCCGCCCAGGGCCCACTCAGGTTCTCTGGCTGAGCGGGAATCGTGCTGTACCGGATCGGGGTCGGTCATTTGCCAGAAACGGCCGCCCTGGCGAGCTACGAGCGGCCATTTGCGTCCAATCGGCGCCGCGGAACAGCAGAAATCCCTGAGACACCGGGCCCGGACAAAGCATCGGCCCCCCCGGCCAGGGCCTCGACAGGCCGCCAGGCCCACCTGCCGCGCCGGGCCCGCAACTCACCGTCGGCCGGATGACGTTCGTGACGGCTGCCGCCCCTACGCCGCCCGGAGCCCGTCGAGGGTGCGCTGCGCGGCGTCCCGGAGCCCGGCCGGCTCCGGCCCGGCGGCCAGGATGTCCCGGCTTGAGGTGCCAAGGACCTGAGCGTAGGCATTGCCGAAAGTGCGCCGCAGATCCGCTGCCGTGGCACCCTGGGCGCCCAGGCCCGGGGCCAGGATCGGGCCGCGCACCGCCGCGAGGTCCAGGCCGAGGTCCGCCAGCGCGGAGCCGACCGTGGCACCGACGACGAGACCGACGGACCCCAGTTTCCCGCCGCCATTGGCCACTCCGTACCGTGCGTTCTCCGCGGCCGCGGCCAGGGCGATGCGGCGGGCGACGGAGTCCGCGCCGCCCACATGCTGCACGGAGGCACCCTCGGGATTGGAGGTCAGGGCCAGGACGAAGACGCCGCGGCCGGCTTCCGCCGCGAGGTCAAGTGCGGGCCGGAGCGATTCGAAGCCCAGGTACGGGCTCAGGGTCACCGAATCCGCGGCCAGCGCCGAGCCGTCGCGCAGCCACGCGTCGGCGTAGGCGGCCATGGTGGAGCCGATGTCGCCGCGTTTGGCGTCGGCGATGCTCAGCACCCCTGCCTCCGCGGACGCTGCGAGAGTGCGTTCCAGCACGGCCATGCCGGCCGAACCGTGCCGTTCGTAGAGCGCCACCTGTGGCTTCACTGCGGCAGCCAGCGAACCCACCGCTTCAAGAACGGTGAGCGAGAAGCGCTCCAGCCCGGCGGCGTCGTCGTTCAGGCCCCAGCGCTGCAACAGCGCCGGGTGCGGGTCGATGCCCACGCAGAGCGGGCCGCGCTCCGCCATGGCCCGGCCGAGCCGGGAGCCAAAGGACTCCCGGCCGGTCGTCTCAGCGCCGGCCGTCTCAGCGCCGGCCGCCTCAGGCATGGGCTTTTGCTTCCTGGGCGACCCGCTCCTGGGAAGCAGCCAGGGACGCCGCGTGCTCCTGCAGGCTGGTGACGGACCACTCGTAGGTCCGCATCGCCTCGATGGCCTGCACGGCGGCGTTGAACTCGGCCACCGTGGTGATGCAGGGGATGCCGATCGACGTCGCCGCGGCGCGGATTTCGTAGCCGTCGCCGCGGGCTTCGCCGCCGGAGGGGGTGTTGAAGACCATGTCGATCTCACCGGCGACGATCAGGTCCGTGATCGTGCCCTCGCCCTCGGCGCTGGAGCCCTCGGCGACCTTGCGGACCGTGGTGGCCTGCAGGCCGTTGCGGCGCAGCACGTCGGCGGTGCCTCCGGTGGAAACGATCTCGAAGCCGAGGTCGGAGAGGCGCTTGACGGCCATGATCACGGCGCGCTTGTCGCGGTTGGCGACGGAGACGAAGACCTTCCCCTCGGTGGGCAGCGCGTTGTTGGCCGCGGCCTGGCTCTTGGCGAAGGCGGTGTCGAAGTGCTTGTCGATGCCCATGACCTCGCCGGTGGAGCGCATTTCCGGGCCCAGCAGGGAGTCGACGACCTTGCCTTCCGGGGTGCGGAAGCGGCTGAACGGCAGCACCGCTTCCTTGACCGCCACCGGGGCATCCAGCGGCAGCGTGGAGCCGTCGCCGGATTCGGGCAGCATCTTGTAGGCGCTGCGCAGCTGGTTGATGGTGACGCCGGTGCCGATCAGGGCCGCCGCCTTGGCCATCTGCACGCCGGTGGCCTTGGAGACGAACGGCACGGTGCGGGAGGCGCGCGGGTTGGCCTCGAGCACGTAGAGAACGTCGGAGGCGAGGGCGAACTGGATGTTGATCAGGCCGCGGACGCCGACGCCCTCGGCGATGGCCCGGGTGGCGGTCCGGACCCGGTCGATCACGTTGTTGCCCAGGGTGATCGGCGGCAGCACGCAGGCGGAGTCGCCGGAGTGGATGCCGGCTTCCTCGATGTGTTCCATGATGCCGCCGAGGTACATGTCCTTGCCGTCGTAGAGGGCGTCGACGTCGATCTCGACGGCGTCCTCAAGGAAGCGGTCGATCAGCACCGGGTGGTCCGGGGTGATCTCGGTGGCGTTGGCGATGTAGCGGGAGAGGTTCGGTTCGTCATAGACGATCTCCATGCCGCGGCCGCCGAGCACATAGGACGGGCGGACCAGGACCGGGTAGCCGATCTCGTCGGCGATCTTCTTGGCGTCCTCGAAAGAGACGGCGGTGCCGTTCTTCGGGGAGATCAGCCCGGCCTCGTCCAGGACCCGGGAGAAGGCGCCGCGGTGCTCGGCCAGGTCGATCGCCTCCGGGGAGGTGCCGAGGATCGGCACGCCGGCGTCGGCGAGCTGCTGCGCGAGCTTGAGCGGGGTCTGGCCGCCGAGCTGGACGAAGACGCCCATCACGCCGCCGGTGCGCTCCTCGGCCGCGATGACCTCGAGGACGTCCTCCAGGGTGAGCGGTTCGAAGTAGAGCCGGGTGGAGATGTCGTAGTCGGTGGAGACGGTTTCCGGGTTGCAGTTGACCATCACGGTCTCGTAGCCGGCCTTGCGCAGCGCCATCGAGGCGTGCACGCAGGAGTAGTCGAACTCGATGCCCTGGCCAATCCGGTTCGGACCGGAGCCGAGGATGATGATGGACGGCTTGGCGTGCAGCGCCACCTCGTCCTCCTGGTCGTAGGAGGAGTAGTGGTACGGCGTGTACGCGGCGAACTCGGCGGCGCAGGTGTCCACGGTCTTGTAGACCGGGCGGATGCCCAGGGCCTGCCGGACGCCGCGGACGACGTCCTCGGAGTTGTGCGTCAGTGCACCGATCTGCGCGTCGGAGAAGCCGTGCCGCTTGGCCCGCTGCAGCATCTCCTGCGTCAGGGCGCTGGAGCGGCGGATCTCCTGGGAGATCTCGTTCAGCAGCTGCAGCTGGTCCAAGTACCAGGGGTCGATCTTGGTGGCCTCGAAGAGCTGCTCCACGGAGGCGCCGCCGAGCAGGGCGCGCTGGACCTGGTGCAGGCGTTCGGTGCTGGGGCGCTTGGCCTTCTCGATCAGTTCGGGAACTTCCCATTCCGGGACGGGTGCGAAGTCCAGCTGGGAGCCCTTCTGCTCCAGGGACCGCAGCGCCTTCTGCAGCGCCTCGGTGAAGTTCCGGCCCATCGCCATGGCCTCGCCGACCGACTTCATGGTGGTGGTCAGGGTGGAATCGGCGGCCGGGAACTTCTCGAAGGCAAAGCGCGGGACCTTGACGACGACGTAGTCCAGCGTCGGCTCGAAGGAGGCCGGCGTCTTCTGCGTGATGTCGTTCGGGATCTCGTCCAGGGTGTAGCCGAGCGAGAGCTTGGTGGCGATCTTGGCGATCGCGAAGCCGGTGGCCTTGGAGGCCAGCGCCGAGGAACGGGAGACGCGGGGGTTCATTTCGATCACGACGACGCGGCCGGTGTCCGGCTCGACGGCGAACTGGATGTTGCAGCCGCCGGTGTCGACGCCGACTTCGCGGATGACGGCGATCGAGATGTCGCGCAGCCGCTGGTACTCACGGTCCGTCAGGGTCAGCGCCGGGGCGACCGTGATGGAGTCGCCGGTGTGCACGCCCACCGGGTCGAAGTTCTCGATCGAGCAGACCACCACGACGTTGTCGTTCTTGTCCCGCATCATTTCGAGCTCGTACTCTTTCCAGCCGAGGATGCTCTCTTCGAGCAGCACCTCGGACGTGGGGCTGTACTGCAGGCCCTGGCCGACGATCCGGCGGAGGTCCTCCTCGTTGTAGGCCAGGCCCGAGCCCAGTCCGCCCATCGTGAAGGAGGGCCGGACCACCATCGGGTAGCCGAGGTCCTCGGCGGCGGTGAGGGCCTCGTCCATGCTGTGGATGATGTGGCTGCGCGCGGATTCGGCGCCGCAGCGCTCCACCACGCCCTTGAATTTCTCACGGTCCTCGCCGAGCTCGATCGCGGCGATGTTGGCCCCGATCAGTTCCACGTTGTACTTCTCCAGCACACCGTTCTTGTCCAGGGCGATGGCGGTGTTCAGCGCGGTCTGGCCGCCCAGGGTGGGCAGCACCGCGTCGGGGCGTTCCTTGGCGATGATCTTTTCGACCACCTCCGGGGTGATCGGTTCGATATAGGTCGCGTCGGCGAACTCCGGGTCGGTCATGATGGTGGCCGGGTTGGAGTTGACCAGGATGACGCGCAGGCCTTCCTCCTTGAGGACGCGCAGTGCCTGCGTGCCGGAGTAGTCGAATTCGGCCGCCTGGCCGATCACGATCGGGCCGGAACCGATGACCAGGACGCTTTTAAGGTCAGTTCTCTTGGGCATTACTTCTTGTCCTCAGTCTTGGATGCAGTCTTGGAATCGGTGGCAGTCTTGGTCTCGGTGGCGACGCCGGCGCGCCCCTGCTTCGTGTCCGCCATCAGGTCGATGAAGCGGTCGAAGAGGTACGCGGCGTCGTGCGGGCCGGCGGCCGCTTCGGGGTGGTACTGCACCGAGAAGGCGGGGATGTCCAGGCAGTACAGGCCCTCGACGACGTCGTCGTTGAGGCTGACGTGGCTGACCTCGACGCGGCCGAACCGCTCCTCGGGGGCGCGGGTGGCGCCCTCGAGCGGGGCGTCGACGGCGAAGCCGTGGTTCTGCGAGGTGATTTCGACCTTGCCGGTGCGGCGGTCCATCACAGGCTGGTTGATGCCGCGGTGGCCGTAGCGCAGCTTGTAGGTCCCGAAGCCCAGGGCGCGGCCCAGGATCTGGTTGCCGAAGCAGATGCCGAAGTAGGGCAGTTTGGCGTCCAGCACGGAGCGCAGCAGCTTCACCTGGCTGTCGGCGGTGGCGGGATCGCCGGGGCCGTTGGACATGAACACGCCGTCCGGGTTGACGGCCTGCACGTCCTCAGGGGTGGCGGTGGCCGGCAGGACGTGGACCCTTACGCCGCGCTCGGCGAAGCGGATCGGGGTCATCCGCTTGATGCCCAGATCAATCGCGGCGATGCTGAAGCGCGGTTCGCCTTCCCAGCCCCAGTCGCCGGGCTCCACCGTGTAGGCCGTATCGACGCTGACTTCCTCGGCGAGCCGGGAGCCTTCCATCGGTGCGCTGGCCAGCACGGCGTCGACGAGTTCCTTGTCAGTGGCGGCGGCGGCGGCGCCGGAGAAGATCCCGGCCCGCATGGTTTTGTGTTCACGCAGGTGCCGGGTGATGGCGCGGGTGTCGACGCCCTGGATTCCCACAATGCCCTGCTCGACGAGTTCCTCGTCCAGGCTGCGCTCGGAACGCCAGTTGGAGGGCCGCCGTGCGGCGTCGCGGACGATGTAGCCGGCCACCCAGATGCGGCGGGACTCGGCGTCGTCCTTGTTGACCCCGGTGTTGCCGATGTGCGGCGCGGTCTGCACCACCAGCTGGCGGGCGTAGGAGGGGTCGGTGATGGTTTCCTGGTAGCCGGTCATTCCGGTCGCGAAGACGGCTTCGCCGAGGGTGCTGCCGATGGCTCCGTAGCTGCTGCCTCGGAAGATCCGGCCGTCCTCGAGGACGAGGACGGCGGGCGCCGCCTGGTTTGCTGCTGTTTCTGTCACGTCTGTCTTCTTCACTTCTGCGTTCATCGCTGGCTTGGATTCCGTCACGTCGTTACTTTCCACTATCGGCTTCTGCCTGGGGGGCTGCGGAGATCAATTCTTGGAGGGTGGCCAGGAGCAGGGTCTTGTCGTCGGCACGGCGGGTGCGGAAGCCGGTGTCCAGCTCCCGGGCGCCGAGCATCCAGCTGAGCACCAGGAGCCCGTCCTTTTCGACGAACTTGCCGGCCATGCCGCTCTCCTGCCGGACGCCGGTGAGGCTGGCGGCCGGGATGAAGACGGGTGCGGCGCCGGAGCGCTCGAACAGCACCCCTTCGGGGTGGACGCTGAGGTCGGCGTTGGTGCGCAGGCCCAGCTGGTGAACAGCGATCCGGTCAAGCCAGTCCCCGGCGGTGGTGGAGGCGACGTACTGGCCGCCGGCGGCGGCCAGCGCTTCCCCCAGTTCTGCGGGGACAGCCGGTAGCGGCTCGACGTCGGCCTGGCGGCGCAGCCGGTTGCGCCAGCCGACCCAGATCAGGGCCAGTGCGGCCCCGATCAGGACCAGGGTGAGGAGCAGGGAGAGTTCCTTGACCATCACGCCTGGCCTGCTGTTGTGGCGGCGGGTGTCTCGGCCGGGTGCCGGTAGGGGCTGTTGAGTTCGCCGTTCAGCACGGTGGGATGGCCCTTGAAGAACGTGGCCACCACCTTGCCCGGGAGTTCCCGGCCGGCAAACGGAGAGTTACGGCCCATGGTTGCCATCTTAGAAGGGTCCACGTTCCAGCGCGCAGCCGGGTCCACGAGTGTGACGTTGGCGGGTTCGCCGGTTTCCAGCGGCCGTCCCTGGTCCTGCAGCCGGCCGATCGCGGCCGGCATGGTGGAGGTCACCCTGGCGAAGTCGGCCCAGCCCATCAGCCCGGTCTCGATCATGGTGTGCTGGACCACCGAGAGCGCGGTTTCCAGCCCGGTCATGCCCATCGCAGCCTGCGCCCATTCGCATTCCTTGTGCTCGCTTGGGTGCGGGGCGTGGTCGGTGCCGACGACGTCGATCGTGCCGTCCGCCAGCGCGGCGCGCAGGGCCTGGACGTCCTCGTCGGTGCGCAGCGGCGGGTTGACCTTGTAGACCGGGTCGTAGCTGCGGACCAGCTCGTCGGTCAGCCACAGGTGGTGCGGGGTGACCTCGGCGGTGACGTTGATGCCGCGCGACTTGGCCCAGCGGACAATCTCCACGGAGCCGGCGGTGGAGACGTGGCAGACGTGCAGCCTCGATCCGACGTGCTGGGCCAGCAGCACGTCGCGGGCGATGATGCTTTCCTCGGCGACGGCGGGCCAGCCGGTGAGGCCGAGCACCGCGGAGACCGCGCCCTCGTTCATCTGTGCGCCTGCGGTGAGGCGCGGTTCCTGGGCATGCTGGGCGACGACGCCGTCGAACGCCTTGACGTACTCGAGCGCGCGGCGCATCAGCACCGGGTCGTGCACGCAGATTCCGTCGTCGGAGAAGACCCTGACCCGGGCCCGGGAGTCGGCCATGGCGCCGAGCTCGGCGAGCCGCTCCCCGGCGAGGCCCACGGTGACGGCGCCGACCGGCCGCACATCGACCCAGCCGGCGGCGCGGCCCAGGCTGAGGACCTGTTCGACGACGCCGGCGGTGTCCGCGACGGGGGTGCTGTTGGCCATCGCGTGCACGGCGGTGTAGCCGCCCAGGGCCGCGGCGCGGGTGCCGGTCTCGACCGTTTCGGCGTCTTCGCGGCCGGGTTCGCGCAGGTGGGTGTGGATGTCGACCATGCCGGGCAGGGCGACCAGGCCGGCCGCGTCGATCACAGTGGCGTTGCCGGCGTCGAGGTCCTGGCCGCGGGCGGCGATGACACCGCCGCGGATCAGCAGGTCCTCCGCGGCCCCGCCGAGGATCGAGGCCCCCCGGATGAGGTAGGCGCCGGTGCTGCCTGTGTCCTGTTGCTGTGGTGCCATCAGTGGCTCTCCTTGGAGTAGGCGGCGGTGGAGGGTGCTGGTTCGCGGGTGTCCCCGGAGAGCAGCAGGTAGAGGGCGGCCATCCGGACGGACACGCCGTTGCGCACCTGTGCAAGCACGGTGGAGCGGGGCGAGTCTGCGGCGGCCGAGGATATTTCCAGCCCCCGGTTCATCGGTCCGGGGTGCATGATGATGGTGTCCTTGAGCCCCAGCCGGTCGAGGGCGCGGAGCCTGTTGTCATCGAAGCCCCACCGCCGCGAGTATTCCCGGGTGGTGGGGAAGAAGGATGCGTTCATCCGTTCGCCCTGCACGCGGAGCATCATCATCGCGTCCACCCCGCCGGCGAGGGTTTCGTCCAGGTCGTAGCTGACGGTGCAGGGCCAGGCTTCGACGCCGACTGGCAGCAGCGTGGGCGGCGCCACGAGGGTGACTTCCGCGCCGAGGGTGCGCAGCAGCCAGACGTTGGAACGGGCTACGCGGGAATGCAGCACGTCCCCGGCGATCGCGACCCGCATGCCCCGCAGGTCCGCTCCGGTGGAGGGGGTGCCGGCAAGCTGTGACCAGTGCCGTCGCATGGTAAAGGCGTCCAGCAGCGCCTGGGTGGGGTGTTCGTGGGTGCCGTCGCCGGCGTTGATGACGGCGGCGTCGATCCAGTCGGTAGCGGCCAGCCGGTGCGGGGCGCCGGAGGCCCAGTGCCGGATGACGACGGCGTCCGCACCCATCGCTGCGAGCGTCTGGGCGGTGTCTTTGAGCGATTCGCCCTTGGAAACCGAGGATCCCTTGGCAGCGAAGTTGATGACGTCCGCCGAGAGCCGCTTGGCGGCTGCTTCGAAGGAGATCCGGGTCCGGGTGGAGTCTTCGAAAAAGAGGTTCACCACGGTGCGGCCGCGCAGCGCCGGGAGTTTTTTGACCTCGCGTTCGCCCACCGCCGCCATCTCCTCGGCGGTGTCGAGGATGCGAAGGGCGTTGGCGTGGCTAAGGTCTTCGGTGGAAAGCAAATGCCTCATGCCGTGGCCTCGATCACGACTTCGTTCACGGCGCCGCCGTTGGCTTCCCCGCCGGCGGAGTCGGTTTCTTCGAGCCGGACACGGACTTTCTCCGCCGAGGAGGTGGGAAGGTTCTTGCCGACGTGGTCAGCGCGGATCGGCAGTTCCCGGTGGCCGCGGTCGATCAGGACGGCCAGCCGGACGATCCGGGGTCGGCCCAGGTCGATAATTGCGTCCAGCGCGGCGCGGATGGTGCGGCCGGAGTAAAGGACGTCATCGACCAGGACCACCACCTTGTTGTCGATCCCGGTGCGGGGCAACTGCGTGGGGTAGGGCGGCCTGGTCGGCTGGTGCGAGAGATCGTCCCGGAACATGGTCACATCCAGCTGGCCGACAATGGCGGCCGGATCCACACCGGGATCGGCGGCGGCAATTTTGGCGGCGAGCCGGACGGCGAGCGGGTAGCCGCGCCGCGGGATGCCGAGCAGGACCAGGTCCTGGGAGCCCTTGTTGGATTCGAGAATCTCATGGGCGATACGAGTGAGGGCACGGTCAATGTCAGCCTGGTTTAACACAACCCTGCTGAGCTGGACCGTCGCCGGGACCGGTGTTTCCGGAACAGAAGTCAACGCTCGTCTCCCCTTTCCCCGCCTCACGGGACGGAATTAAAAAAGGATCATTTGCTCTTTCAAATTACCACACGGCCCGTGGCCTCCGGGCCGTGGAAGAGGCGGCGTACGTCACACCGCGCACCAGTCCTGCCGCAGGTATTCGGACACCCGGTTCGGCCCTCCGGCGCGGCGCCGCTTAGGCTCGTGGCATGACGAGCTTCGATCCCCCTCCCGGCCGGCGGCTTCCCGGAAACCCGGTGCCGCCGTCGCAGCCGAACCCGAGCTGGATGGGGCAGGTGCCGCCGCAGCATTACCGGCCGGCACCGGGGTACGGGCCGGCACCGGGGTACGGGCCGGGCCACCCCGCCCCGCCGATGTACCCCGCGGCCCCGCCGACCCGGGCCCCGGCGGGTATGACGGCCCTGACGCTCGGCGGCGGCATCCTGGCCTTCCTAAGCTTGTTCCTGGTCCTGCCGTTCGTGCTGGAAAACACCGGACCGGGGGGTTTCGTCGTGGGGTTCATCGCCTCGCTGCTGCCGCTGGGCTCGGTCCTGCTCGCGGTGCGTTTCATCGACCGCTGGGAACCCGAGCCGCGGCGACTGCTGTTCTTCGCGTTCGGCTGGGGTGCCCTGGTGTCGATTTCCGTGACCATGCTGATCCAGCCTTTTTTCTCCTTCGCCGCCGCCCCGGCGTCGGGCCTGGACTACCAGACGTTCGCCGTGACGGTGCAGGCACCGGTGGTGGAGGAGTTCGCGAAGTCGCTGGGCCTGCTGTTGCTCCTGGTCTTCGCCAGGAAGCAGTTCGACGGTCCGGTGGACGGCGTCGTCTTCGCCTTTACCATTGCCGGCGGTTTTGCGTTTACCGAAAACATCCTTTACTTCGGCCGGGCGATCGCCGCGTCCAGCAGCCCCGGAACCGATCTGGCCGTGGTGTTCTTCCTGCGCGGCGTGATGTCACCGTTCGCGCATGCCATTTTCACCGGTACCACCGGCCTGGTTCTGGGCTTTGCGTCCCGGCGCTGGCACTCCGGGATGGCGCTCCTCGCATTCCCGGTGGGTCTGGTGCCTGCCATGCTGCTGCACAGCGGCTGGAACTCGATGGGCCGGGACTTCCTGGCCCAGTACATCGTGGTCCAGGTGCCAATCTTCCTGCTCACGGTGCTGGTCGTTGTGCTGCTGCGCGTCGCCGAGCGCCGGCTGACCCGCCAGCGGCTCCGGGAGTACTCGGCGGCTGGCTGGTTCTCCGACCAGGAGGTTGCCATGCTGTCGAGCCCTGCAGGGCGCCGGGCCGCCCTCCGCTGGGCCAGGTCGATCGGCCGGGGCCCGCAGATGAAGGCGTTCCTGCACGCCGCCACCAGGCTCGCCTTCACCCGGCAGCGGATCCTGGCCGGGCGGGACGTGCCGGAACATCAGCTCGACGAGCAGCGGCAGCTCGCCGGGGTTGTGGCGCTGCGCGACGCGCTGCTGCGCTGACCCGGCGGGCCGGGCCAGCCGGCCGGGCCGGGGTACGCAGAGGGCCGGGCCGGGGTACGCCAAGGGCCGGCGTCCGCCATGAGGCGGGCACCGGCCCTGTTGCAGGGTGGCCCTCAGGCCAGCAGCGAAGGCTTCAGCTGCTGCAGGCGGCCCAGCAGGCCGTTGATGAACGACGGGGACTCATCCGTGGAGAGCGTCTTGGCGAGGGCGACCGCTTCACTCACGGCGACGCCGTCGGGGACATCGTCGTTGTAGAGCAGCTCCCAGGTGCCGATCCGCAGGATAATGCGGTCAACCGAGGGCATCCGCTCCAGCGACCAGCCCTGCGAGTAGGTCTCAAGGAACTCGTCGATCGCGGCCTGGTGCGAGACGACTCCCTCGACGATCTCCAGGGTGTAGGGGTTGATGATCTGATCCGTCTGTTCGCGACGGGAACGCAGCACATCGAATGCGGAGGAGGAGCGTTGCTCCGCCTCGAAGAGAACATCCAGGGCCCGGTTGCGGGCCTTACCGCGTGCGCTCACTAGTCGTTGACCCGGCCAAGGTAGCTGCCGTCGCGGGTGTCGACCTTGACCTTGGTGTTGTTCTCGACGAACAGCGGGACCTGGATCTCGTAGCCGGTCTCAAGGGTGGCCGGCTTGGTACCGGCGGAGGAGCGGTCGCCCTGCAGGCCCGGCTCGGTGTAAGTGATTTCGAGGACGACGCTCGGCGGCAGTTCGATGTAGAGCGGGTTGCCTTCGTGGATGGCGATGTTCACCATCTGGTTCTCCAGCATGAAGTTGGTGGCGTCCCCGACAGTGGCGGCGGACACGGTGAGCTGGTCGAAGTCCGAGGTGTCCATGAAGACGAAGTCGGCGCCGTCCTGGTACAGGTACTGGTAATCGCGGCGGTCAACCGTGGCGGTCTCGATCTTGAGCCCGGCGTTGAAGGTCTTGTCGACGACCTTGCCGGACATCACGTTGCGCATCTTGGTGCGGACGAACGCGCCGCCCTTGCCGGGCTTGACGTGCTGGAACTCGATGATGTTCCAAAGCTGGCCCTCAAGCTTCAGCACGGTTCCGTTCTTGATGTCGTTTGTGGTTGCCACAGTATCCTCAGGTTTCTCAAGTTGGCTGGTTCTAGCTGCCAGCCGCTTATGCCAGGCGGGCGGGCCGATCGGGGCCGCCAGCGCGTCTTTATCAAAAATCCAAAAATCATTCTACCGGTTTTGCCGGCCGGCTGCCGGACGGGCGCCGGGCGGGCCTCCTAGCAGGCGAGGTCGAGCACGTCCCGTGCGCGCTGCACGGCCACCGTGGAGGAGTAGATCAGCGCCGCGTCGGCGGAACCGGCCACGCGCAGGTCCAGGGCCTTGGTGAAGGATTCGACGGCGGCGGCGGTGTGGCCGGCCGCGAAGTGGGAGCGGCCCAGGTGCTGGCGGACCACGGCCTCTTCAGCGGTGCCCTGCGCCTCGGGCAGCAGCTGCCGGTACAGCTCGACGGCGCGGTCGAAGCGGTGCGACACCCGCAGCACCTCGGCCTCGAACATCCGCAGCCGGAACGAGTCGGGGTCCTTGTACCGGGCCTCGGCGAGCAGTTCTGCAGCCTCGCCCGGGTGCCCCTCCACGAGGCGCACGAAGATCAGGTCGGTGGGGTCCGTTGAGGCGGCCAACGCCGCGGCGCAGGCCTCCTCGTTGACGATCTGCGGCATCAGCGTTTCCGGGTTGATCCGGATGCCGGGAAAACCGCCGTCGGGCCACTCGGTGGTGCCCCCGCTGTTGCTGATCATCAGGAGGCGATTTCCTGGTAGGCGGCGAAGAGCAGCGAGGTGTCCGGCACCTCGAGGATTCCGGGGCGCCCGACGCCGTCGAGCACCACGAAGCGCAGCAGGTCGCCGCGGGATTTCTTGTCCCGCCGCATACCGTCCAGCAGTGCCTGCCAGCGGTCGCGCCGGTAGGTGATGGGCAGGCCGAGGCTCTCGAGGATGCTCCGGTGCCGGTCGGCGTCGGCGTCGCTGAGCCGTCCGACGCTGCGCGCCAGTTCGGCCGCGAACATCATGCCCACCGACACCGCGGCGCCGTGCCGCCAGGAATAGCGTTCGGCGAGTTCGATCGCGTGGCCCAGGGTGTGCCCGTAGTTGAGGATCTCGCGCTGCCCGGTTTCCTTCAGGTCCTCGGAGACGACCCTGGCCTTGACCGCGATGGACCGTTCGATCAGGTCCCGCAGGGTGGCCGAGCGCGGGTCGGCCACCGCGGCGGGGTCCTTTTCGATCAGGTCGAGGATGGCGGGGTCGGCGATGAAGCCGCACTTGATGACCTCGGCCATGCCGGAGATGATCTCGTTCTTCGGCAGTGTGTCCAGGGTGTCCAGGTCTGCCAGGACCCCGGCCGGCGGGTGGAAGACTCCCACCAGGTTCTTGCCTTCGGCGGTGTTGATGCCGGTCTTGCCGCCCACGGCGGCGTCCACCATGCCCAGCAGGCTGGTGGGCATGTGGATGACCTTGACGCCGCGCAGCCAGGTCGCGGCGACGAAGCCGGCCAGGTCCGTCACCGCTCCCCCGCCGACGGCGACGATGGCGTCGGAGCGGGTGAAGTCGTTCTGGCCCAGCACCTGCCAGCAGAACGAGGCCACCTCAATGTGTTTGCCTTCCTCGGCGTCCGGGATCTCGGCGGTCAGCGAGGTGAATCCGGCCGTGGCCAGTTCTTCCCGCACGGCGTCGCCGGTCAGGCGCAGGGCCCGCGGATGGATGACGAGGACGCGCTGGACCCGCTCGCCCAGCAGGTCCGGGAGGTTCGCCAGCAGTCCCCGGCCGACGACGACGTCGTAATTCTCCCCCGGGGTCTGTCCGGTGACTTTGATGACGGTTGATTCGGTGCTCACTTTTCAACTTCCTTTGTCGCCGCTGGGGTTGGTGGTGCCGCGGTTGTGTCGGCCGCCAGCTGAGCCAGCGCGTTCCTAAGCCGGTCCGCCAGTTCCGGAACGGAGCCGCTCCGGACGTCGAGGACCAGGTCGGCGAGCCGCTCGTAGACCGGCTGCCGGGTGGCGAACAGGGTTCGCCAGCGTTCCATGGCATCGCCGGCCAGCAGCGGACGGCCGGAGTTCCGGGCGATCCGCCCGGAAACGGTGCCGGCGTCGCATTCGAGGTAGACCACGGTGCAGTTGGCCAGCAACTGCTGGGTGCCGGAGTCCAGTACGGCGCCGCCGCCGAGCGAGATCACGGTGTTGCTGCCGGCAGCTTCCTCGATCGCCTGTGCCACGGCCCGGGCCTCAAGTTCGCGGAAGGCGCACTCGCCGCGGCCGGCGAAGATCTCCGCGATGGACCCGTGCCGGGCGACAACGTCGGCGTCGGTGTCTACGAACCGGGCGCCCAGTTGGTGCGCCAGTTGCTGCCCGATGGCGGACTTGCCGACCGCCATCGGCCCGATCAGGGCGACCGGGCGGCCCGGCGTTGGGCCCGGCGCGTCACGCGGCGGATTGATAACCGGCACTAGTGCCCGATCGAGTCCAGGGTCGCCGGAATGTTGTCCAGGTAACCCTTGATGTTGCGGGCGGTCTCCTGCACGGAGTCACCGCCAAACTTTTCCGTGACCGCTTCGGCCAGAACCAGCGCCACCATGGCTTCGGCGACCACGCCGGCGGCGGGAACGGCACACACGTCGGAGCGCTGGTGGTGGGCCTTGGCGGCCTCGCCGGTGCTGATGTCGACGGTCTTGAGCGCGCGCGGCACGGTGGCGATGGGCTTCATCGCGGCCCGCACCCGGAGCACGTCACCGATGCTCATGCCGCCTTCGATTCCGCCGGCACGGTTGGAGGTGCGGACGATCCGGCCGTCGGTGTCCTTGACGATTTCGTCGTGCGCCGCCGAGCCGCGGCGGGCGGCAGTGAGGAAGCCGTCCCCGACTTCGACGCCCTTGATGGCCTGGATGCCCATCAGGGCGGCGGCGAGGCGCGAGTCGAGGCGGCGGTCCCAGTGCACGTAGCTGCCCAGTCCCGGGGGCAGTCCGTAGGCGAGGACCTCCACGACGCCGCCGAGGGTTTCGCCTTCCTTGTGCGCGGCGTCCACCTCGGCGACCATGGCGTCGGAGGTTTCCCGGTCGAAGCAGCGCAGCGGGTCGGCGTCGAGGGCCAGCACGTTCTCCGGTAGCGGCAGCGGCCGGCCCTCCGGGACGGAGACGCTGGCGATCGAGACGGTGTGCGAGACCAGTTCGATGCCGAGCTGGTTCAGGAACGCCGCGGCGACCGCGCCCAGGGCCACCCGGGTGGCGGTTTCGCGGGCGCTGGCGCGCTCGAGCACCGGGCGGGCCTCGTCGAACCCGTACTTCTGCATGCCGGTGAAGTCGGCGTGGCCGGGCCGCGGGCGGGTCAGCGGTGCGTTGCGCGCCTGGTCGGCCAGGGCCGCGGGGTCCACCGGGTCGGCGGACATGATTTGTTCCCACTTGGGCCATTCGGTGTTGCCGACCTGGATGGCGACGGGGCCGCCCTGGGTCAGCCCGTGGCGGACGCCGCCGAGGACCGACACGGCGTCCTGTTCGAATTTCATCCGGGCGCCGCGGCCGTAACCGAGGCGCCGTCGGGCCAGCGCGCCGACGATCCGGTCGCTGGTGAGTTCAACACCGGCGGGGACGCCTTCAATAATTCCGACCAGGGCCGGACCATGGGATTCTCCGGCAGTCAACCAACGCAACATACAATCCATCCTGCCATGACCGGCGCTCAGAACACCCGCCGGGGCGCCCCGACTGCGTCACACATCACATCTATGACCTGCGCCGGGACCGGCCCGCCGAGGCCGGTGAAATGGCGCACCTGCTCGACCGCCTGATAGAGCAACATTTCAAGGCCGGGGACCACACGCCCGCCCGCGGCCGTCCAGGCCGCGGCGAGCCGGCTGGGCCAGGGGTCGTAGGCCACGTCGAGGAGCACCCCGCCCGCTGCCACCCCGGGCACGGCGAGGTCACCGGCAAGTCCGTCCGCGGCCCGCGGCGGCAGGGTGGAGATCACGACGTCGACGCCCGCTATGGCGGGCGCGGCGGCGGTCAGCGGCAGCACCTGCAGCTTAAGCCCGACGGCGGCGGCGGCAGTCCGGGCGTCGGTGGCGCGGCCGACGTCGCGCACGTAGACGGCGGCTTCAGCTGCGCCCAGTTCCTTCAGCGCAGCGATGGCCGCCGCAGCGGTTCCGCCGCCGCCCAGGATGGCCGCCGAGGGCGCGGTGGCCGCCCCGGCGTAACGGAGGGCGTTGACGATCCCGGTGACGTCGGTGTTGAAACCGACCAGCCGGTCCGGTGCGCCGGCCGTTGGCTCCGCTTCAAAGGCGACCGTGTTGATGACGCCCAGTTCACGGGCCACCCCGCGGATCTCGTCCACCTGGGCCGCCATGGCGGCCTTGAGCGGCATCGTCACGGACAGGCCCCGCCAGCTGCCGTCCCCCCGCACCCCGGCCATAAAGCCCGGGAGTGCATCCTCGGTCACGTCGATCGCGTCATAAGCGATATCGAGGCCGAGTTCTGCATAGGCGGCGCGGTGCAGTGCCGGTGACTTGGAGTGGCTGATGGGATGCCCGAGCACGGCGGCCCGCAGGCTCACACGCAACGTCCGGGGTTCGCTTCGCACCAGGCGTTGTACTTGGCCACGTAGCCGTTGTGCTCCGCCAGGGTCTTGGAGAACTTCGTTTCCTTGGTGTCCAGGTTGATCGTCACCCAGTAGAGGTAGTCGTTCTTCTTGGGATTGGCGGCGGCATCAATGGCCCGTTTTCCTGGCGAGCCGATGGGTCCGGCGGGCAGGCCCGGATTGGCGTAGGTGTTGTACCGGTTCGACTTGTCGGCCTTCTGGTCCTCGTCGATGTGGAAGCTTCGGATGCCCAGCCCGTAGGTCACCGTGGCGTCGGACTGGATCAGGCCGTTGGTTTCGGTGTTGTTGGGCTTGAGCCGGTTATAGATGGCGCCTGCCACGTCGCCGTATTCGGCCTGGCCGCCTTCGGCCTGGACGATGCTGGCAACGGTCAGGACGTCGTACTGTTTCGCTGGATCCGTGACGCCCTGGGCTTTGAGCTCCTCCAGGGTGGTGCTGACGAGCTTCTGCAGGACCTCCTTGCCGGAGGTTCCCAGCGGGAAGCGGTATTCCCCGGGGAACAGGTAACCCTCAAGGTTCTTGGCCTTGGACGGCAAGCCGAACTGTTTCGGGGCGTCGCTGAGCGCTTTCAGGTCGGCCACCGGCGCTCCGGTGCCCTTCGAAATTGCCTGCAGCGATTCGTTGATCCGCATGCCCGCGCTGAGGGCGAAGTACATGACTTTGTCCTTGCCCTTGTTCAGCAGGATGTCCGCCGCGTCCGCGTTGTTCATCTCCTTGCGGAGGGTGAACTCTCCCGGGCTTAGGGAGCCGCCGGAAGTCGGCGAACTGCTTGACGAAGGAGTCTGCGTTCGCGATGACGTTCTTGGACTCCATCTCCGCGGCCACGGACCGGGGGCCCGCCCCGGGCGGGACGGTGATGGTGACCGAGCCGGTTCCCGGCCCGGGGTAGTCCGCGGCGGTGTCGCCGCCGAGCAGGGGCTTGATGAACTGTGCTCCGACGACGATGGCGATGACGAAGACCGCCAGCGTCAGGACGAGCGCGAGGAAGCGGCGGCGACGCCGGACCTTCTTGGACGGGCCCTTCGCGGTGGGCAGGGCAGCGGCGCCGGCCATCAGGTCGTGGCCCGGCTCCTCGTCGTAGCCGTGGTGGTCCCCGTCATCGGGGTGCTCGGCGTAGCCCTGTTCGAACTGGTGGTAATCCGCCCCCGGCTGGAGCCCGTGGCCGTACTGCAGCTCGTCCGCGCGCCGGAGCGTCTCCTCACGGGACATGCCGCCGGCGTACTCGTGCACGGGTTCCTCGTGCGCAGGTTCAACGTGCGCAGCTTCCTGCTGCACGGGTTCGTCGCGGACGGCTTCTTCGGGTTCGGGGGTCCCGTGCACGGGCTCCTGCCGGACCGGCTCCCCGTGGACCGGTTCCTCCTGGACCGGTTCCTCGTGCACGGCTTCCTCATGCACAGTCGGGGCTGCCGCCGGGCGCTCCGGCGCGGCGGGGGAAGCATCCGGCGCGGCGGGGGAAGCATCCGGCGCCGACTCGTAAGCCTGCGGCGGGATGATGTCGTGACCCTGGGTGGCCAGGAACTTCTCCCGGGCCCTGATCTCTTTGCGCGTCAGCGGTCGGCCGGCGCCGCTGTCGGCAGCACCAGAGGAGTCGTCATTGTTGACCGGGCTCACTGTAGCCTTCCATTTTGGGCAGAATGCGTTGTGCAGAATGCGTGTGTACTTCCGGAACGGCCTGAGCGCCGTCGCCGTCCGGCCCCGGAAGGAGGTCCGCGCTGACGCGGTTTCCTACATCCGTTCCCCTGGCCTTTTGCATGTCGATCGCGTGCTGCAGGATACCTGCGGCCGCAACCTGATCCACTACTTTACGGTGGTCCCGGCTGCTCATGCCAGCCTGATGCAGGTTGCGGTGGGCTGTCACCGTGCTCAGCCGCTCGTCAACCAGCCTGACCGGAATGCCGGATCCGGCCTCCACCAGTGTACTGACCAGTAGCTTTGCATATTCGGTGGCCATCCGGGCGGAGGCGTGCTCCTCGCCTTTCATGGTGCGGGGCAGGCCGACAAAAATTTCCACTACGTCCAGTTCCGCCGCCAGCTTGGCGAGGATCCGGACGTCGGTGTTCTTTTTTGCGTTGCGGCCCAGCGTCCGCAGCGGCGTGGCCAGGATGCCGTCCCGGTCGCACACGGCAACGCCCACCCGGACGGTGCCGACGTCCACCCCGAGTTTTACGCCCCGGGGGTAGACGCCGGGCACAGCCGTTTCAGTCATCAGTGGTTCCGTACTAGCGCCTCGTGATGGCGTCCACGACGGCGGACAACGCCGCGGCGACCTTGGACGCGTCGGTGCCGCCGCCCTGCGCGACGTCGTCCTTGCCGCCGCCGCCGCCGCCGAGGATGCCGGCGGCGAGGCGGACCAGGGCACCGGCCTTGACCCCGGCGGCGCGTGCGGCTTCGTTCGTGGCGATCAGGATGACCGGGCGGTCGTTGCTGACCCCGGCGACTGCGACGGCGGCCGGCTCGGAGCCGAGGCGGGTCCGCAGGTCCAGGGCGAGGCTGCGGAGGTCGTCCGCGCCGCTGACCTGGCCGGCGTCGTGCGCGATCACCTTTACCCCGGCGGCGTCCTTGGCGGTGCCCACGAGCTGCGCGGCCGCTGCCGTGAGCTGTTCCTTGCGGAGCCGCTCCAGTTCCTTCTCGGTGGCTTTGAGCTTGCTCAGGGTGCTGGCGATCCGCTCGGTGAGCAGCCCGGAGGGCACCTTCAGCATTTCGGTGAGCTCGGTGACGAGGGCGCGCTCGGCCGCGAGGTGGCGGAACGCGTCCATGCCCACGAACGCTTCGACGCGGCGGTTTCCCGAACCGACGGACTGTTCGCCCAGCAGGGACAGGCTGCCGATCAGCGAGGTGTTGGACACGTGTGTGCCGCCGCAGAGTTCCCGGGACCAGGCGCCGTCGATCTCCACGACCCGGACCTCGTTGCCGTAGTTCTCACCGAACAGGGCCATGGCGCCGAGCGCCTTGGCCTCGCTAAGGCCCATGACCTTGGTCTGCACCTGGAAGTTGTTGCGGATGGCGATGTTGGACACTTCTTCGATTTCGGACCGGGTGGCGGCGCTGAGGCCCTCACCCCAGGCGAAGTCGAAGCGCAGGTAGCCGGCCTTGTTGAACGAGCCGCGCTGCAGCGCTTCCGGGCCGAGGATCTGGTGCAGGGCGGCGTGCACAATGTGCGTACCGGTGTGCGCCTGCTCGGCGGCGTGCCGGCGTTCCCGGTCAACGGCGGCCTGGACGAGGGAGTCGGCGCCGATTTCGCCTTCACGGACGATCGCCTTGTGCACGCTCAGCCCCTTGAGCGGGCGCTGCACGTCCAGCACCTCGACGACGAACCCGTCGCCGGTGATGAGTCCGGTGTCGGCGGCCTGACCGCCGGCCTCGGCGTAAAACGGGGTCTCGGCCAGGACCAGTTCGATTTCCTCGCCGGTGGAGGCCTGCGAGACCTTCCGGCCGCCGGCCAGGATGCCGCGGACCTTGGATTCACCGGCCAATTCGGTGTAGCCGGTGAAGACGGTCTCGCCCGCCGAGAGCAGCTCCTGGAAGGCGGAAAGGTCGGCGTGGGCGCCCTTCTTGCCCTTGGCATCGGCCTGGGCGCGCTGGCGCTGTTCGAGCATGAGCTTGCGGAATTCGGGCTCGTCGACCTTGAGCCCGGCCTCCTCGGCCATCTCCAGGGTCAGGTCGATCGGGAAGCCGTAGGTGTCGTGCAGGGCGAAGGCGTCGGCGCCGGAAAGCGGCCGGCCGGCGGCCTGGGATTCCTTCACCGCGTCCTCGAGCCGGGCGGTGCCGGAGGCGATGGTGCGCAGGAACGCCTTCTCCTCGGCGTACGCGATCCGGCTGATCCGGTCGAAGTCGGTGTCGACGACCGGGTAGACGCCCTTCATGGCGTCCCGGGAGGCGGGCAACAGTTCGGGCAGGCAGGCCTTTTCGACGCCCAGCAGGCGCATCGAGCGGACGGCGCGGCGGATCAGCCGGCGCAGCACGTAGCCGCGGCCCTCGTTGGAGGGGGTGACGCCGTCGGCGATCAGCATCAGGGCGGAGCGGATGTGGTCGGCGACAACCCGCATCCGGACATCGTCGGTGTGGTGCGGGTCGTCCGCGGTCTCGGCGGAGGTGTATTCCTTGCCGGACAGGGCGGCGGCCTTGTCGATGACCGGGCGGACCTGGTCGGTTTCGTACATGTTCTCGACGCCCTGCAGGATCATCGCCAGGCGCTCCATGCCGAGGCCGGTGTCGATGTTTTTCTTGGGCAGTTCACCGGTGATGTCGAAGTCCACCTTCGAGCGAACGTTGTCGATCTGGTACTGCATGAACACGAGGTTCCAGATCTCGATGTACCGGGTCTCGTCGGCCAGCGGGCCGCCTTCGATGCCGTAGTCCGGGCCGCGGTCGTAGTAGATCTCGGAGCAGGGGCCGGCCGGGCCGGGCTGGCCGGTGGACCAGTAGTTGTCCGCCTTGCCCATCTTCTGGATCCGCTCGGCAGGGACGCCGGTGTTCTTGAGCCAGAGTTCCCTGGCCTCGTCGTCCTCTTCGTAGACGGTCACCCAGAGGCGCTCGGGCGGCAGCCCGTAGCCGCCGTCGTCGACGCCTGTGGTGAGCAGTTCCCAGGCGAACTTGATGGCGTCTTCCTTGAAGTAGTCGCCGAAGGAAAAGTTGCCGCACATCTGGAAGAAGGTGCCGTGCCGGGCGGTCTTGCCGACTTCCTCGATGTCGCCGGTACGGATGCACTTCTGCACGCTGGTGGCCCGGGAGTAGGGGGCTTCCTCGCGTGCGGTCAGGTACGGGATGAACGGGACCATCCCGGCGACCGTGAACAGCAGGGAGGGGTCGCTGGAGACCAGGGAGGCGGACGGGACCGCCGTGTGGCCCTTGCTGACGAAAAAGTCGATCCAGCGCTTAGTGATCTCCTGCGACTTCATAACCTGGTTTCTTACCCTTCAATTTGCACTGCGTAGTTGGTTCCGGGCTGATTGTTATCAACGTTATTGACGGCGGAGTTGGCGTCGGACGCCATGCTGCCGGTCTCCCGGAACACTCTGATCTGCCGGCCTGGTTCCGGCAGGCGCCCCGCAGGGCGCCGTTGCTTCTAATTCTCTCCCGGCTAAGGCCGGACCGCACCCCGGCCGGCAGCGGCGCGGCCGCCGTAGACGTCAAGGTCCGCCGCGGTGTCCGCGGACACGTCGACCCCGAGGGCGGAGCGGAGCTCGGTCTCCCGTTCGCGCATGCCGGCGCGGACGGCGTCGGCGAAGTCATAGACGCCGTCGGCGAGCCGGCCGACGGCACGGTTCAGGCCTTCGGGGCCGAGGGTGGATTGCGCTTCGGTGAGCTTGCGGAAGGCGATGACACCGATCGCGACGCCGATACCCATCCAGATGATTCTGTTCATGTCAGGTCCTGTCGACGGGTTCAGCGGCTGCGGCGGCCGGTGGCGGGCTTTTTGCGGGCTGAGAACGCGGACCGCACGCCGTAGCTGAACGCAGCGACCTTGATCAGCGGGGAGCCGACGGTCGCGGCAACCAGCGAGGACAGCGCGGAGATGTTGGCCGAGGCGTCGGAGACGTTCGAGGCGATCCCGTCAACCTTCTTCAGCTGCTGGTTGGTGGTGGAGACGGTGGCGGTCACTTCGTCCATCAGGGGCGTGGCGCCGTCGCTGATCGAGCGGATGGTGTTGCGGACCTCGTCGAACACACCGCCGAGCTTGAGGATCGGTACGGCCAGCAGCAGGACCAGCAGTGCAAACACTCCGGCCGCGATCAGGCCGGCAATATCGCCACCAGACATAGACGTTCATCTCCTTGAAACTACATGGATTCCTGCATGGTCCCCCGGGCGCGGACGCGCCAACGGTGAACTCCCCCAAGTACCTTACATACAAAGAAGCCCGCGGCGCTTGCCACGGGCTTCTTTGTACGGTGTCGCGCTGGATCTAGCGTGCGTAGAATTCCACGACGAGCTGCTCTTCGCAGGTCACGGGGATTTCGGAGCGCTTCGGGCGACGGACCAGGCGTGCCTGCAGGGCGTCAAGCTTGACGTCGAGGTAGGCCGGAACCATGGGCAGAACGTCGCGGTGGGCGCCGGCTGCTGCCACCTGGAACGGGGGCATGGTCTCGCTGCGGCTGTGGACGTGGACCAGCTGGCCCTCGCCGACGCGGAACGACGGGCGGTCAACGCGGACGCCGTCAACCAGGATGTGGCGGTGCACAACCAGCTGGCGGGCCTGGGCGATGGTGCGGGCGAAACCGGCACGCAGCACGAGGGCGTCGAGACGCATTTCGAGCAGTTCGATCAGGTTCTCACCGGTCAGGCCCTTGGTGCGGCGTGCTTCTTCGAAGGCACGGGTCATCTGGGCTTCGCGGATGCCGTACTGGGCGCGCAGACGCTGCTTTTCGCGCAGACGTACGGCGTAGTCGGAGTCCTGCTTCTTGCGGGCACGGCCATGCTCACCGGGGCCGTACGGGCGGCGCTCCATGTACTTGGCGGCCTTGGGGGTCAGAGCAATGCCGAGTGCACGCGAAAGGCGAGCGGTACGGCGAGCACGAGTGTTGTTAGCCACTTGTGTCCTTCCAATATCTGCGGTGTGTCAGTGTTACTGGCCTCCACGATGGAGAGCATCGGCCAACCGCTGCCTTTTGCTACTGGGCACAGGGCGAACCCATCAAATCAGCGTGAACCGCTGTGAACTGGTGGATTGTGCGTCCGTGCCTTGCCAGACAACGAACCATCCTACCAGAGGATCACTTGCCCCGGATGATCTTCCGCAGCCGCTCCAGCCGGGTAGAGATGTCCCGTTCGGCGCCGTTGCCGGTGGGTTCGTAGTAGTTCCGACCCACCAGGTCGTCCGGCGGGTACTGCTGGGTGGCCACGGCATGCGGCGCGTCGTGGGCGTATTTGTAGCCCTTGCCGTGGCCCAGTTGCTTGGACCCCGGGTAGTGCGCGTCCCGCAGGTGCGCCGGGATACCGTTGCCGAGGCCGGCCCGGACGTCGGCAATCGCCTGGTTGATGCCCATATACGCGGCGTTGGACTTCGGCGCGGTGGCCAGGTGGACGACGGCCTCGGCCAGGATGATCCGACCCTCGGGCATGCCGATCAGCTGCACGGCCTGGGCCGCCGCCACCGCAGTCTGCAGGGCCGTCGGGTCGGCCATGCCGACGTCCTCGGCAGCGGAGATCACGATCCGCCGGGCCACGAACCGGGGGTCCTCCCCCGCCTCCAGCATCCGGGCCAGGTAGTGCAGCGCGGCGTCGACGTCGGATCCGCGGATGGACTTGATGAAGGCGCTGGCCACGTCGTAGTGCTGGTCGCCGGCGCGGTCGTAGCGGACCGAGGCGACGTCGAGGGCGCGTTCGGTGTGCCTGAGTTCGATCCTGACCGGCGTTTCCGCGGCAGTGCCGGCGAGTGCCTCGGCGTCGTCCGCGTCGCCGAACGCGACGCCGGCCGCTGCCTCCAGCGCCGTCAGAGCCCGGCGAGCGTCCCCGCCGGAGAGCCGGACCAGGTGGGCCAGGGCCTCGTCGCCCAGCTCCACCTTGCCGCCCAGGCCGCGGGGGTCTGTCGCGGCGCGGCGCAGCAGTCCCTCGACGTCGGCGTCGGTCAGCGGCTTCAGCGTCAGCAGCAGCGAACGGGACAGCAGCGGGGACACGACGGAGAACGAGGGGTTCTCGGTGGTGGCCGCGACCAGGACCACCCAACGGTTTTCGACGCCGGGCAGCAGCGCGTCCTGCTGGGCCTTGTTGAAGCGGTGGATTTCGTCGAGGAAGAGCACAGTGGTGGTTTTGTAGAGGTCCCGGGCGGTCAGGGCCTCGTCCATCACCCGCCGGACGTCCTTCACCCCGGCGGTGATGGCGGAGAGCTCGACGAACTTCCGGCCCGGCCCCTTGGCGATGACGTGCGCGAGGGTGGTCTTGCCGGTGCCCGGGAGGTCCCCAGAGAATCAGCGAACTGGGACCGGCCGGCCCGGTGGCGTCGCTGCCGGCCGCGAGCTGCCGCAGCGGCGAGCCCTGGCCGAGGAGGTGCTGCTGGCCTACGACGTCGTCCAGGCTGCGCGGCCGCATCCGCACGGCCAGCGGGCTGCGGGGCGCGGAGCGGGCTGGTGTGCCGCCGTCGCCGGAGTCGTCGGCCTCGGCGTCGCTGTTTGCGGACGCGTTGTCCTGCCCTGAGCCAAAGAGATCATCCACATAGATAGGCTACTTCTAGTTCCCCGGCCGGCCTGACACGGCGGCCGGCCCAGCCCCGACCCGCAACGGAGACCCGCGCCATGGCAAGCCCCGACACCCGTGTGGCGTTCGTCTCGGCCGACCGGCTGACCGGCTGGGTGGCACGTTTCACTGCCAGCCACGGGGCGCCGGTGGAGGAAGAACTCGACGCCGGCCTGCAGTTGCGGGCCGCCGACGGCGCCACAGCCTTGCTTCAGGCGCCCTGGCCGGCGGACGGGCGGCCGGGCCGCGGCAGCGACCCCATCGCCCGGCTCGCTTCCCTGGCGTCGCAGCCCCGGAGCGTCGGTGCCGTGCTGATCCGCCGGGGCGGGTACTCCGTGGCGGTGGTCAGCGGCGGTACCCTGCTCGCCTCCAAGACCGGCACCCGGCACGTGCAGTCCCGTACGGCGGCCGGCGGCTGGTCCCAGCAGCGCTTCGCCCGGCGCCGGGCCAACCAGGCGGACGCCCTGGTGGAGGCCGTGGCCGAACATGCGGCCCGGATCTTCGCAGGCCACCGGATCGAGTACGTGGCGCCGGGCGGCGACCGTACCCTGGCCGAGCAGGTCCTCGCCGAACCCGTGCTCAAGCCGTACGCGTCACTGACGCGGTTGCCGTTCCTGGACGTCCCGGACCCGCGGGCAGCCGTGCTGAAGAAGGCCGCCGCGGACCTTTGCGCGGTCCGCATCGTGGTGACGGACCCGCCGTCGTAGGCGCCGCGGACCCCAGAACCGCCTCAGCCAGTTCTCCCCGCCCCCCGCCCCGGCCGTTTCGACGGTTCCGTGCCGATTCGATGTGAGCGGACGTCGAGTGCGCAGGGAACCGTCGAAACGGCGGGGATCGTCCGGGATGTCAGCAGCCGGTCAGGTGGCGCTTGGGCCGTTCCTGCCGGTACAGGTAGCGGCAGGACTCCTCGAAGCCGGCGCGGGCGTAAAGCTCCCGGGCCCCGGCGTTGGCCGCGGTGACCAGCAGCCAGTAGCCGGCCAGGCCCAGCCGCGTCCCCTCGCCCAGCAGGGCACCCAGCACCGTGCGGGCGTGGCCGCGCCGGCGCGCGTCGGGGCGGCTCGCCATGCAGTACAGTCCGCCCCACCCGGGGGCACCGGCGTCCGGCTCGGGCAGGGCCAGGCGCCCGACGGCGGCGGGCACGCCGTCGTCGTCCCGGACGAGGGCATACAGCGAGGGGCAGCCGGTCAGGATGCCGCGGGCAACCTCCAGGGCGGCATCGTCACCGCGGCCGTCTACCTGCCACCAGAGCCGCAGCCATTCCGCAGAGGGCTCCGTGGAGATCTCGACGCCGCGCCCTGACGCCGGCGCAGTACCTCCGCCGCTACCGCCGCCACCGCGGACCAGGACCAGGGTTTCCGACTGGCGGGTGAACTCCTCGGCATCGAGCAGGGCGTTGAGCGGCCCAGAGCGCGGGCCGTCGAAGACCTGGAAGATCAGCGGCTGGCGCCGGGCGCGATACCAGAGCCGGGCGTTCCGGAGCGCGGCGGACAGTGCCGGACCGTCCACTCCCGGCTCGCGGGGCCAGACCGAGTTGGCCCGCTGCGTCACTCCGGAGGCGGCCCGGAGGATCCAGCCACCGGACTCCTCCCGTTCGGGGGCAGCCCAGGCGGCGTCCATCAGCGTTTCCACTCCGGGTGCTGCTGCCATGTCTGTGACCTCCGCAAGGTGATTGTCCGGCGGCACAGCAACGGCTCCCCGGTTTCCCGGGGAGCCGTTGCTGATGATCATGCCGGGGTACTTGGCTACTTGGCGCCGTCGTCCTTCTTTGCTTCCGGCTTGAAGTCGACGCCGGCTTCCTTGCGCTGCTGCGCCGTGATGGGCGCGGGCGCCTGGGTCAGCGGGTCATAGCCGCCGCCGGACTTCGGGAAGGCAATGACGTCGCGGATGGAGTCCACGCCGGCGAGCAGCGAGACGACGCGGTCCCAGCCGAAGGCGATGCCGCCGTGCGGGGGCGCGCCGAACTTGAAGCCCTCCAGCAGGAAGCCGAACTTCTCCTGGGCGTCCTCGTGCGAGAGGCCCATGACCTTGAAGACGCGCTCCTGGATGTCGCCCTGGTGGATACGGATGGAGCCGCCGCCGATTTCGTTGCCGTTGCAGACGATGTCGTAGGCGTAGGCCAGCGCTGTTTCCGGGTCCGTGTCGAAGCTGTCCATGAATTCCGGCTTGGGCGAGGTGAACGCGTGGTGCACAGCCGTCCACTTGCCGCCGCCGACGGCCACGTCGCCGGACGCCACGGCCGCCGCGGCCGGTTCGAACATCGGCGCGTCGACCACCCAGCAGAAGGCCCAGTCGCTCGGGTTGATCAGGCCGGTGCGGTGGCCGATCTCAACCCGGGCGGCGCCGAGCAGCGCCCGGGACGGGGTCTTGTCTCCGGCGGCGAAGAAGATGCAGTCGCCCGGCTTGGCGCCGACGGCGTCGGCGAGGCCGGCGCGTTCGGTCTCGGTCAGGTTCTTCGCCACCGGACCGGCGAGTTCGCCGTCTTCCTTGTACAGCACGTAAGCGAGGCCCTTGGCGCCGCGCTGCTTGGCCCATTCCTGCCAGGCGTCGAGGGCGCGGCGGGCCTGCGAGGCGCCGCCCGGCATCACGACGGCACCGACGTAGGGGGCCTTGAAGACGCCGAAGTTGGTGTCCTTGAAGAATTCGGTGAGCTCGGTCAGTTCCAGGCCGAAGCGCAGGTCCGGCTTGTCCGAGCCGTAGCGGGCCATCGCGTCGTTGTAGGTGATGCGCTGGATCGGGGTGGGGATCTCGACGTCGATCAGCTTCCACAGCGCCTTCACGATGCTTTCGCCCAGGCCGATGATGTCGTCCTGCTCCACGAAGCTGGCTTCGATGTCGAGCTGGGTGAACTCCGGCTGGCGGTCGGCGCGGAAGTCCTCGTCCCGGTAGCAGCGGGCGATCTGGTAATACTTCTCGAACCCGCCGACCTGCAGCAACTGCTTGAACAGCTGCGGGGACTGCGGCAGCGCATACCAGGAGCCCGGCGCGAGGCGGGCGGGGACGACGAAGTCGCGGGCGCCTTCCGGCGTCGAACGGGTCAGCGTGGGCGTCTCGATCTCGACGTAGCCGTCCTGGTGCAGCAGCTCGCGGGCCACCCGGTTGGCCTCGGAGCGCAGGCGCAGGTTGCGGGCGGGGCCGGGCCGGCGCAGGTCCAGGTAGCGGTGCTTGAGGCGGGCTTCCTCGCCTACTTCAACGTGCTCGTCAATCTGGAACGGCAGCGGATCGGAGGTGTTGAGGATGGTGACCTTCTCGGCCATGACCTCGATCTCGCCGGTGGCCAGCGCCGGGTTCTCGTTGCCCTCGGGCCGCTTGGCGACGGTGCCGATGACCTGCAGCACGAACTCGTTGCGGAGGCCGTGGAAGACCTCTTCTTCGCGGACGACCACCTGGGCGACGCCCGAAGCGTCGCGCAGGTCCACGAATGCGACACCACCGTGGTCACGACGCCGGCCGACCCAGCCGGCGAGGGTTACGGTTTGTCCAATGTGCTCGGAGCGAAGGGATCCGAGGTCGTGTGTGCGCAGCACAGCTCGCCTTTCAGAAGGAAAACAGGGTGGTGTTAAATTGGACCGCTACGGGAACGGTCCCGTCCGAGTTTACCCGTTGGAAAGGCCCCACCTGCCATGGCAACCCCTCCGCCCCGGCCCGGGCAGTTGCAGCGCCGCCTTGGCGTGGTCGATTCGACCGCGATCGGCCTCGGCTCGATGCTGGGCGCCGGCGTGTTCGTGGTCTTCTCCCCCGCCGCCGCCCTCGCCGGACCGCTGCTGACCGTTGCGGTGGCCCTGGCCGGCCTGGTGGCCTACTGCAACGCGGTGGCGTCCGCACAGCTGGCCGCGCGCTATCCCTCCAGCGGCGGCACCTATGTGTACGGCCGCAAGCAACTGGGCGAATGGCCTGGCTTCATCGCCGGCTGGGGTTTCGTGACCGGCAAGACAGCGTCCTGCGCGGCGGTGGCGCTGACCTTCGGGCACTATGTGGCGCCCGGTTTCGCGACCCCGCTGGCGGTCGCCGCCGTCGTCGTACTCACCGGCGTGAACCTGCTCGGCATCACCCGGACGGCCCTGCTGACCAGGATCCTGCTTGCCGCAGTGCTGGCCACCCTTGTCTTCGTTGCGGCCGCCTCGCTGCTTGGCCCGCACCCGGCCGGCGCCCCGGCGGCGCTGGGCGGACCGATCGGAGCCATACCTGGCGGCAGCGCCGGGGGCGGGTGGGGTGTGTTGCCCGCGGCCGGGCTGATGTTCTTTGCGTTCGCCGGGTATGCGCGGATCGCCACGCTCGGCGAGGAGGTCAAAGACCCCGCCACCACGATCCCCCGCGCCATCCTCGCCGCGCTTGCCGGGGCCCTCGTGATCTACCTTGGACTCGCCGTGCTCCTGCAGTGGCACCTGCCGCCCGGACAGCTGGCCGGCTCCTCCGCGCCGCTGCTGGACGCCGTGACCAGCTCATCCCTGGCCGCCGGCGCCCCCTTGGTGCAGGCCGGATCAGCCGCCGCCTGCCTCGGCGCGCTGCTGGCGTTGATCACCGGCGTGGGCCGGACCACCATGGCGATGGCGCGGGAACGTGACCTGCCGGCGCCGCTGGCCCGGGTGGGCGGGACGCACACGGTTCCGTTCGTGGCCGAACTGGCGGTCGCGGCAGCCGTGATCGTATTGCTGCTGACCACGAACGTGTTGACCGTGGTGGGATTCTCCAGTTTCGGAGTGCTGGTCTACTACGCCGTCGCCAACGCCGCGGCGTTCACGCTTACCGGCCGCGGCAAACACGCACCGCGCTGGCTCAATGTCCTCGGGTTCGCCGGCTGCGTAGTCCTGGCCGTCACCCTGCCGCCCGCTTCGACGCTGGGGATGGCGGCGGTGCTGGCGGCAGGGGCGGGCGCGCGCGTCCTGGTACTGCGGCGGCGCAAGGGACTGACGCGGGCGTAGGGCCAGTTCCCTGCCGCACCTAGGCCCGGGTCACGCGGACGTGCAGGTCCTCTTCGGCCGGGGACCAGGTGGCCGGATCGGCGTCGAGCTGCACGCCGGTGCGGATGTCCTTAACCTGGTGGACGCCGTCGTCGTCGGTGAACCAGACGAAAGGGATGCCGCGGCGATCGGCAAACTTGATCTGCTTGCCGAACTTCTCGGCCTTCGCGGCGACTTCGGTGGCGATCCCGCGGGAGCGCAGCTGCGCGGCCACATCCTGCGCCGCGCCCCAGCCCTCGTCGTTGTTCAGCGCCACGAGCACCGCGGTGGGAACTGCCCGGGACGCCTTGGCCAGTTCCTGGCTGAGGATCCGGGACACCAGTCGGGTGACACCGATCGACAGCCCGACGCCGGGGAACTTCCGGTTGCCCTTGCTGGCCAGCGCATCATAGCGGCCGCCGGAGCAGATCGAGCCGAGCTGCTCGTGGCCCACCAGGACTGTTTCCACCACGGTGCCGGTGTAGTAGTCCAGGCCGCGGGCGATGCTGAGGTCCGCGACCACCTTGCCCGGGGCGCGCTGGACGGCCGCGGCAATGACCTGCTCCAGCTCGTTCAGGCCCTCTTCGAGCAGCTCGTTGCTCACGCCCAGCGCGCGGACCTGCTGCACGAACGAGGTGTCCGCGGTCCGGATTCCGGCCAGCTTGAGCGCGGCCTGCGCCTGGTCATCGGTGGCGCCAAGCTCGTCCTTGAGCAGCTCAGCCACCTTGCCGGGGCCGACTTTTTCGAGCTTGTCGATGCTGCGGAGCACTCCGGCCGTGTCGGTCAGGCCGATGCCGTTGTAGAACCCCTCGGCCAGCTTGCGGTTGTTGATCCGGAGCAGGAAATCCGGGATCGGCAGGGCGCTCAGCGCCTCCGCGATCACCAGCGCAATCTCGACGTCGTACCGGAACGGCAGCACGCCGTCGCCGACAATGTCGATGTCCGCCTGGGTGAACTCGCGGGCGCGGCCCTCCTGCGGACGCTCGCCGCGCCAGACCTTCTGGATCTGGTAGCGGCGGAACGGGAAGGCCAGGTAGCCGGCGTTTTCCACCACGTAGCGTGCGAACGGCACGGTGAGGTCAAAATGCAGCGCCAGGGCATGCGGGTCGGCCTTGTGCGACGCTGCGGCGCCGCTCGCATCGTCGTCCTGCAGCCGGCTCAGGCCGTAGACCTCTTTGTCGATTTCGCCTTTGCGGAGCAGCTGGCCGACGGTTTCCACCGCCCGGGTCTCGATCGAGGAAAAGCCATGCAATTCAAAGGTGCGCCGCAGCGTGTCCAGCACATGCAGCTCCACCAGCCGCTCCTCGGGAAGCCACTCGGGGAATCCGGACAGGGAGGCGGTGCGTGCCATGGTGGAATTTTCTCCTCTGGTAACGACGGCGGTTCAAAGGACGCGGCGTCCCGCGCAGACCGGCCGGTCGTGCATAAACTGTGTGCGGCAGTCAGTTTATGCTTTCGGCGCGCGCATCTCTAATACGGCCGGGGCATGCAGAGCTGCCGGCAGCTTGCGTGTTGCACCCCGTTCGGCGGCGACGCCGCGGTCCGGGGCGCGGCCTTACAACCAGGAGGACTTTTGGCGGCCAGTTCACGGAGCGCCCGGGAAGCCAAGCGGCGCGTCCAGCAAATGGAGGCTAAGCGTGAGCTGCGCCGGGAGCAGGACAAACGCCGGAAACGCGACAACGTCCTCGCCGCCGCGGGTGGCGCCGCCGCCCTTGTCCTCGCCCTCGTGCTGCAGCTGACGGTGTTCGCCGGCAACCCCAGCGAAGAAGAATTCAAGGCAGCGGAAGCCGGGCTGCAGAGTCCCTCGCCGTCGGCCACGCCGTCAACGGCTGCAAGCAACGGCGCGAATATCCCAAAGCCGGATACGGCCGCCGGCAAGACGTTCACGGGCACCCTGGCACTCAACCGCGGCACCTTGGGGGTCGAACTCGACGGCACGAAGGCCCCGCAGGCTGCCGCCGTTTTCAAGTCGCTTGCGGACCAGGGCTTTTATAAAGGCCTTACCTGCCACCGGCTCACCACCGCCGAATCCTTTGGTGTGCTGCAGTGCGGGTCGAAGTCCGGGGACGGCAACGGGGACCCAACGTACACTTGGGGCCCGCTGGAGAACACCCCCGCCGACAACAAATACCCTGCCGGGACCATCGCCGTGGCACGGACCGGCGGCAACGCCTACGGCAACGGCACCCAGTTCTTCATCGTCTACAAGGACACCGTGATTCCGGCGGACGCCGCAGGCGGCTACACCGTCGTGGGCAAGGTCACCTCCGGGCTGGACGTGGTCAGGAAGATCGCGGCGGCCGGCGTCAAACCCGGCGCCAGCGCCACAGACGGCGCACCTGTGGAACCAGTCACGATAGACTCGTTCTCTCTGAAGTAACCAGCCGGGCCCCGCGGGGCCACGGTGCCGGTATTTCCCTCCAAGCGAAAGACTTCTAGCGGTGACAGACAGTCAGAAATCCGACGAAACAGTGGCAGCAGCTGCCAACGAGACCGAAGCCGAGGTTACGGTGACCGACGAGGGCGCCGCGACCGAGGGCGCAGAACCGGACGCAACGGAGGCCCCGGTAGCCTCCGCCGCCGAAGCGGAGCACACTCCGGCGGTCGGCTCCGAACCGGAAGCGGAGCCCGCGCCCGAGGCGAGCCCCGCACCGGAAGCCGAACCCGCACCCGAGGCGAGCCCCGCACCGGAAGCCGAACCCGCACCCGCGGCCAGCCCGGCACCGCGTCCCGCGCCGCGCCCGGCGCCGTCGCCTGCCGCCTTCGCCGCCCGGCCCAAAGCATCCCCGTCCGTAGCCGCCCCGGCCGCCGCCCCCGCCTCGAGTGCCACGTCGCTTGCCGAAGCCGCGCGCTGGGGCCGGGTGGAGGGTGACGGCCATGTGTTCCTGACCATTGACGGCGCAGAACACCCCGTCGGCCAGTACCCGGGCGTCAGTGACGACGAGGCCCTGGGCTACTTCGCCCGGAAGTACGACGACGTCGTGGCGCAGATTGTCCTGCTCGAGCAGCGCGTCGCTTCCAAGGCACCGGCCGCGGATATGCAGAAGACCGTGACGCACCTGCGTGAAATGCTGGCCGAACGGAATATGGTCGGCGACCTCCGTGCCGCCGAAGCCCGCCTGGACACCCTGTCCGGGCAAATCACGGAGCTGGAGAAGACGGAGAAGGCCGAACACGACGCCGTCCGCGCCGCCGAGCTCGCGGCCCGTGAGGCGATCGTGGCCGAGGCCGAAGAGATCGCCGCGCACGATCCCGCGCAGATCCAATGGAAAACGTCCAGCGCCCGGATGAACGAACTTTTCGAGAGCTGGAAGACCGCTCAGAAGAGCGGCGTCCGGCTCGGCCGGAGTAACGAGGACGCGCTCTGGAAGCGGTTCCGTGCCGCCCGCACCGTCTTCGACCGCCACCGCCGCGCCTACTTCTCCCAGCTGGACAGCAACAACTCGGCCGCCAAGGCCGCCAAGGAAAAGCTGATTAGCGAAGCCGAGGCGTTGTCCTCCTCGACCGACTGGGGATACGCAGCAGGTGAGTACCGCCGCCTGATGGATCAGTGGAAGGCCTCGCCGCGCGCCAGCCGCAAGGACGACGACGCTCTGTGGGCGCGCTTCCGCGCCGCGCAGGACATCTTCTTCACCAACCGTCAGGCTGCCAACGAGGAGATCGACCAGGAGTACGGGGCGAACCTCAAGGTCAAGGAGGCACTGCTGGTCGAAGCCAACGAACTGCTGCCGATCAAGGACCTCGCCGCGGCCAAGAAGGCGCTGCAGTCCATTCGTGACCGCTGGGAGGAAGCCGGCAAGGTCCCGCGCGCGGACATGGGCCGGATCGAAGCCGGGCTGCGGAAAGTGGAGGACGCCGTCCGCCACGCCGAAGATGAAAACTGGAAGCGGTCCAACCCGGAAACGAAAGCACGCACCAACAGCGCCTTGACCCAGCTGGAAGCCGCCATCGCCGGCCTCAGGGAAGACCTTGCCAAGGCCGAGAAGGCCGGGGACGAGCGCAAGATCAAGTCCGCTCAGGAAGCCCTCGACGCGCGGCAGGCCTGGCTGGAGCAGTTGGAGCGTTCGGCCAGCGAACTCTCCTAGCCCCGGCCGCCCGGCCCGCCTCCTGACAGCAGGAAGCCGCCACCGGCCAGCGCGACGGCAACGGGCCCCGTCCCGGTTATCCACATGACCGGGGCGGGGCCTGTTCCGTGCCCGCGGAACCCTGCACGATGGCTGAATGATCCAGCAGCGTCCCGGCAATCCCGCCGGCACACCGCGGGGTGCCAGTCCGCCGGGGACGGGTGGACCGGGGGTAGATCCCCCGGGCTCCTGTCCACCGGATACCGGTCCCCCGTTCACGGGGGCGCCCGCCGGCCGCCTCCCGGCCGCCGGCCGGACGGGCACCGGTCCGGCGGTCCTGTATTCCCCCGGGACGCCCTTCAGCTGGGCCGAGCTGCAGGCCATGGCCTCCGACGGCGTGCTGGCGCGGCTCTCCCAGCGCGGGTACCTGGCGCCCGGCACCGCGCCCACCCCGCAGTTGCGTGCCCGGGCTGCGGCCTCCACCATCCCGCCGCCGATCCGGCAACGGGTGGTGGCGGGGCGGATGACGGCAGCGTGGATTTACGGTTGCGCCGGCGAGCCGGACCGGATGGCCCTGCTGGTGGACGCCAGCCGGCGGGTCTCCAGCCTGCGCACCGTCCGTGGCTGCAGTTTCCACGAAGTGAAACTGGGCCCGTTCGACGTCGTCAGCCTCGGCGGCCTGATGGTCTCCAGCCCCCTGCGGACGGCGGTGGATATTGCGCTGCACGTGGACGCGGAGCGGGCGCTGCCGGCACTGGGAGCCTTCCTGGCCGCGCCCGAACTCGCCGTGGGGCTGCGGCTCCTCGTCCGGGCCGTCGAGGCGACACCGCGGATGCCGCACAAAAAAGCCGCCCTGGCCAAACTGGCAGCCCTGCCCGGTGATCCGTGCGGTGCTGGCCCGGAGCTGTCCGGTGTCTAGCTGCGGCGCCGGTTTCCGGTGGTGCGGTAGACGTCGAAGACCCCGTCAATCCGCCGGACCGCGCTGAGAACGTGGCTCAGGTACTTCGGATCGCCCATCTCGAACGCGAACTTGGAGATCGCAACCCGGTCGGTGGAGGTGTGCACGCTGGCGGCCAGGATGTTGACGTGGTTCTCGGACAGCACCCGGGTCACATCGGAGAGCAGCGACTTGCGGTCCAGTGCTTCCACCTGGATTTCGACCAGGAAGACACTCGACTGGGTCGGTGCCCACTCGACGTCGACGATGCGGTCCGGCTGGTCCATCAGGCCGGAGACGTTGGTGCAGTCGGTCCGGTGCACCGACACCCCGGAGCCGCGTGTGACGAAGCCCAGGATCGGGTCCGGCGGCACCGGCGTGCAGCAGCGCGCCAGTTTCACCCAGACGTCGTCGACGCCGCGGACCACTACGCCCGAGTCGGAGTACCGGGCCTTGCTGACCTGGGCCGGGATCGAGATCTCGGTGAGGTCATCTTCCGGGGTGTCGTTGCCGCCAAGGCTTTCGACCAGCCGCTCCATCACGGACTGCGCCGAGGTGTGGCCGTCGCCCACGCCCGCGTAGAGCCCGGAAATGTCCGTGTACTTGAAGTCCTCCGCGATCGCGGCGAGGGCGTCGTGGGTCATCAGGCGCTGCAGCGGAAGGTTCTGCTTGCGCATCGCCTTGGTCAGCAGCTCCTTGCCCCGGTCGATCGCTTCTTCGCGGCGTTCCTTGCTGAACCACTGCCGGATCTTATTGCGGGCACGGGCGCTCTTGACGAAGTGCTGCCAGTCCTGGCTAGGCCCGGCGCCTTCGGCTTTGGAGGTGAAGATCTCCACCCAGTCGCCGTGGTTGAGTTCGCTATTGAGCGGCACCAGTTTGCCGTTGACCCGTGCGCCGATGGTCCGGTGCCCCACCTCGGTGTGGACGGCGTAGGCGAAGTCCACCGGCGTCGAACCGGCGGGAAGGGCCATGACCTCGCCCTTGGGCGTAAAGACGAACACCTCGCGGGCGTTGATCTCAAAACGCAGCGAGTCGAGGAACTCGCCGGGATCCGACGTTTCCTGCTGCCAGTCCACGAGGGAGCGGAGCCAGCCCATGTCGCCGTCGCGCGGGCTTCCGGGACCGGCAGCCGTGCGGTTGGGCTGGTCCTTGTACTTCCAGTGCGCCGCGACGCCGTATTCGGCGCGGCGGTGCATCTCGTGGGTGCGGATCTGGATCTCCACGGGTTTGCCGCCCGGCCCGATGACCGTGGTGTGCAGCGACTGGTACATGTTGAACTTGGGCATCGCGATGTAATCCTTGAACCGGCCCGGCAGCGGGTTCCAGCGCGAATGCATGGCTCCGAGGGCCGCGTAACAGTCCCGGACCGAGTCGACGAGCACCCGGACCCCCATCAGGTCGTTGATGTCGTCGAAGTCTTTGTCGCGTACGATCATCTTCTGGTAAATCGAATAATAGTGCTTGGGCCGGCCGGTGATCGTGGCCTTGATCTTCGCCGCGCGCAGGTCGTCGGTGATCTGGTTGCGGATGACGGCGAGGTTCTTCTCCCGCTCGGGCGTCCGCTCCCCCACCATCCGCACGATCTCCTCGTAGACCTTGGGGTAGAGGGCGGCGAACGAGAGATCCTCGAGTTCCCACTTAATGGTGTTCATGCCGAGCCGGTGGGCCAGCGGTGCAAAAATTTCGAGGGTTTCCCGGGCTTTGCGGGCCGACGACTCGGCCGAGACAAAACGCCAGGTGCGGGCGTTGTGCAGCCGGTCGGCGAGTTTGATCATCAGCACGCGGATGTCCTTGGCCATGGCCACGACCATCTTGCGTACCGTCTCGGACTGCGCCGCCTCGCCGAAGCTGACCTTGTCCAGTTTGGTGACACCATCCACCAGCATGGCGACTTCCGGGCCGAATTCACCCTTCAGGTCATCCAGGGTGTAGGAGGTGTCCTCGACCGTGTCGTGCAGCAGCGCCGCGGCAAGGGTGGTGCCGTTCAAGCCGAGTTCGGCCAGGATCGTGGCAACGGCCACGGGGTGGGTGATATACGGGTCACCGCTCTTGCGCTTTTGTCCGCGGTGGCAGCGCTCCGCGACGACGAATGCGCGCTGGATGAGCTCGAAATCATCCTTCGGATTGTTGGCCCGCACGGTGCGCAGCAGCGGCTCGAGGATCGGCGAGTACGCGGGCGTTCCGCGTCCGGTCAGGCGCGCAAGCCGGGAGCGGGTGCGTTCGCGGCGGCCCGGGAAAGTGGGCCGGGTTCCGGAGTTGTCAACGGGCACCGCGCCGTCCGGGCGCCCGCCAGCCACCACACCAGTCTGTGCCCCCTGGCCGGTACCCTGATCCGCCGGGGCTGCAGGCGCCGGCGTCGAACGTTCTTCCAATGAAGCACCTCTCACAACCCGTTAATTATTCAAGTCTATTCCTGCGCCGGATACTTCGATAACCGGGCCGGCCGGTCGGTCAACGAAAAACGGGCCGGAGAACGTCGCGGGGACGTTCTCCGGCCCGTCGGGCAGACGTTGGCCGGCCCGACGGCGCGGCCGGCCGGTCCTGCTAGGCCGTGGCCGCTGCCTGTTTGGCAGCGGTTTCCGAGCGGCGCTGCTGCACGCGTTTGGCCTGCTTGATCAGCTCCGGTTCACCCTGGCGCAGCCAGGCGTAGAGCGGGGCGGCGACGAAGATGGTCGCTGCGGTGCCGATCAGGATGCCCACGAACAGTGCGAGGGAAAGGTCCCGCAGTGTTCCCGCGCCCAGCAGGCCGGCCCCGATGAACAGGATGGCGCCGACCGGCAGGATGGCGACCATCATGGTGTTGATGGACCGGACCAGGGTCTGGTTCACGGCAAGGTTGACTTCTTCGGCGAAGGTGCGCCGGGTGGACGCCTGCAGGTCCGCGGTGTTCTCGCGGATCTTATCGAAGACCACCACGGTGTCGTAGAGCGAGTAACTAAGCACGGTCAGGAAGCCGATGATCGCCGACGGGGTCACCTCGAAGTCACTCAGCGAGTACACCCCGGCGGTGATGAACATTGTCACCGCCATGCCGGCGAGGGCGGACAGCGACATCTTCCAGGTCCGGAAGTACAGCGCCATCAGGACCGCGGCGAGGCCGACGAAGATCGCGAGGCCCAGCAGGGCCTGCTTGGTCACGTCGGCGCCCCACGTCGGGCCCACGAAGGTCGAGGTGACCTCGTTGTCGGTGACGCCGTAAGCCTTGGTCAGGCCGTCCTTGATCCGGAGCGTCTCATCGTCGCTGAGCTTGTCGGTCTGGATCCGCATCGTGTTGCCGGCGACGTTGGCGACGCGCGGCAGGCTGCCGGCGACGACGTCCTGCACGGCCTTCTCGCCGAGGGCCGCGTCCCGGTCCTTGACGTTGGACACGGTGAACTCCGAGCCGCCGCGGAACTCGATGCCCAGGTTAAAGCCGCCCTTGGCGACCGGCAGCAGGATGGACAGGGCGACAGCGACCGCGGCTACCAGGAACCAGATTTTCTTGGAGCCGACGAAATCGTACGAGCGCTTGCCCGTGTAGAGCTCGTTACCGAATGTAGCGAAGCTGGCCATTTACTTGCCCTCCTTGGACGGGCTCTTGGAGGAACCAGCAAGCTGTTCCTGCTTTTCCGCGAGACGTCGTTCTGCAATGGTCATCCGGCGTTCGGCCTCGGCCACGGCGCCGGTGTTCTTGGCGCGCGGGGCCGCAACGGGCTTGTCCTCCGGCGTGCGGATCCGGCCGGCACCCCGGTACAGGGGCACGGCGCCGAGCCGTTTGGGGTCCAGGCCCGAGAACTTGTGGCCTTCACCGAAGAATTTGGTGCGGGCCAGCAGCTGCAGCGTCGGGTGCGTGAACATAAAGACGACGATCAGGTCGGCGATCGCGGTCAGGCCCAGGGTGAATGCGAAGCCGCGGACGTTGCCCACCGCCACAAAGTACAGCACCAGGGCAGCGAGCAGGTTGACGGCCTTGGAGGCCAGCACGGTGCGCTTGGCGCGCTTCCAGCCGTTCTCCACGGCCGAGACCAGGCCACGGCCCTCGCGAAGCTCATCACGGATGCGTTCGAAGTAGACGATGAAGGAGTCCGCCGTCTGGCCGATTGCCACGATGATGCCGGCCACGCCGGCCAGCGACAGGCGGTAGTTCTCCGTCCAGCCGAGGATGGCGATGGCGAGGTAGGTCAGTGCGCCGGCCACGACGAGCGAGGCGACGGTGACGAAGCCAAGGGCCCGGTACTGGAACAGCGAGTAGACCACCACCAGCAACAGGCCGATCAGGCCGGCCAGCATGCCCATCCGAAGTTGCTCACCGCCGAGGGTGGCCGAGATCTGCTGCTCGCTCTGGATCTCGAAGCTGATCGGCAGGGCGCCGAAGCGCAGCTGGTCGGAGAGGGCCTTGGCGGACTGCTCCGTGAAACCGCCGGTGATCTGCGGGCGGCCGTCGGTGATGACAGCTTGGGACCGCGGCGCGGAGATGACCTGGTCGTCCAGGACAATGGCGAACTGCGACCTCGGGTCCGAGCCGGTCTCGCCGCCGGCGTCGACGTAGAACTTGTTCAACCGCTCGGTGACGGTCTTGAACTTGGCGGTGCCCTCGGCGTCGAACTGGATGTCGACGGCCCACTCGTTGGTGACCGCGCCCTGCGCACCGCGCTGCAGCTGGAACGAGGAGGACTTGATGTTCGAGCCCTTCACCTCGACCGGGCCAAGGATGTACTTGATCGCGGGCCGGCCGTCGGAGGCGGGCTCGCAGGTGACCAACGGCTTGGCCGGATCCGAGCGTTCCTGCTTGTCCTGGGACGGGTTGTCGCAGTCCAGCGCCTCGAACTTCTTGTAGACGTCCGCGGTGACCCAGTTCTCGTCGCTGCTGTTCTTGGGGGCTGCGGTCGGCTTGGGCAGCTTGTCCGCCGGAGTCCGGGACGCGACCGGAACCGGAGCGCCGGCACCGGCCTGGATGACCGGGCGGAAGTTCATGTCCGCCGAGGCCTGGATCAGCTTGCGGGTCTCCTTGGACGGGGTCCCGGGGAGGCTGACGACGACGTTGCGGCCGGACTGGGTGCTGATTTCGGCTTCCGCGACACCGGAGCCGTCCACGCGCTGGCGGATGATCGCCACGGCCTGGTTCAGCTGCTCTTCGTTAATGTCCGAACCGCCCGCCACCTTGGGCGCCAGGATCATCTGGGTGCCGCCTTCAAGGTCCAAGGCCAGCTTCGGGGCCCAGCTCGCTTGCCCGGCGATGGTGCCGCCGGCCAGGACAGCGGTCATGACGGCGAGCGTCACGCCGAGCCAGACCAGCACCCGGAGGGCTGAATTTTTGGGGCCAGTTCGTGCCATTGTCGATCTTTCTCTTGTTTACGGAAGAGCCGCCGGTGCGGCCGGTCTGGCCGGCACCGGCGGATGCCCGCGTACCGTGGCTCCGCGGGAAAGCTCAGGTGGCAGACTAGCTGTCTTTCTTGCCTTCGTCGTTCAGGCGGCGCATGGTTTCGTCCGGCGTTTCAACGCGCGGTGCCTCGGCGGAGGCAGCGGGGCCGCCGACGCCGTCGGTGGCCGCGTCGGTCTTTCCGAGGGTCAGCGAGGAGGCATCGTCGGGAACGACGGTGGGAGCGTCGGCGGCGACGACGGGCTCGACAATCTTGGTGACGGCCTGGCGGTGGACGGTGGCGGTGTTGCCCGGGGACAGTTCCAGGACAACCTTGTTCTCCGCTTCGTCGATTTCGACGATGCGGCCGAACAAGCCAAAGCTGGTCATCACGTCGACACCGGTGCCGAACTTCGACTGGAGCTCTGCCTGCTGCTGCTGCGTCTTCTTGTTGCGGCGGAACATCATGAAGACGAACACGCCGAGCATGACGAACAGGAGAATAGTCATTGGATCCAAGGGGAAAGTTCCGTTCTGTACTTGCAAGCTGGTTTCACAGCAACGTCTGCCTTGTTCCGGGGCCGCCGGGTGTGCACCTGGCAGGAAGCCGGGCCGGCCTGCAGCGGCTAGCGGTAGCCGCACACGGAAACAAAGGCCCGAACGTGCCGAGCGTCATACCAGTCTAAAGGGAAAAGGTCATTAGCGAGTGCTATTGACTATTACGGATCCATTCCGGACCGCCGGCTCCGGCCGCTTCTCCCCCGGACCCGGCCGTGTCCCCGCCGTCGGCGCCGGCTTCGAACAGGTCCAGCGGATCCTGGCCAAACACCCCGGCGGGCACCGCGAAGCCCAGGTGGGTCCAGGCCGGCGCGAGGGCAATCCGGCCCCTCGGCGTCCGGCCCAGCAGGCCCTCCCGGACGAGGTACGGCTCGGCAACGGTTTCCACCGTTTCGGTTTCTTCGCCCACGGCGATCGCCAGGGTGGACAGGCCTACCGGGCCGCCGCCGAACTTGGTGATCAACGCCTCCAGCACGGCGCGGTCCAGGCGGTCGAGGCCGCGTTTGTCCACTTCGTACATGTCGAGGGCGGCCGACGCGGCGCGGGCGTCGATCTGGTCCACGCCGTGGACCAGCGCCCAGTCCCGCACGCGGCGCAGCAGCCGGTTGGCGATGCGCGGGGTGCCCCGGGACCGGCCGGCGATCTCGCTGAACCCGGCCGAGTTCACCTTCAGGTCCAGCAGGCCCGCCGAGCGGCGCAGCACCAGCTCGAGTTCCTCGACGGAGTAGAACTCAAGGTGGCCGGTGAACCCGAACCGGTCGCGCAGCGGCCCGGGCAGCAGGCCGGCGCGGGTGGTGGCACCGACCAGGGTGAAGGGCGGCAGCTCCAGCGGGATGGCGGTGGCGCCGGCGCCCTTGCCGACGACGATGTCGACACGGAAATCCTCCATCGCCATGTAGAGCATTTCCTCAGCCGGCCGGGACATCCGGTGGATCTCGTCGAGGAAGAGGACTTCCCCTTCGGAGAGCGAGGACAGGATGGCGGCCAGGTCGCCGGCGTGCTGGATGGCCGGGCCACTGCTGATCCGCAGCGGGGCGTTCATTTCGGCGGCGATGATCATGGACAGGGTCGTTTTTCCCAGCCCCGGCGGGCCGGAGAGCAGCACGTGGTCGGCGCTGCGGCCGCGCATCCGGGACGCCTCCAGCACTAGCGAGAGCTGCTTGCGGACCCGGTGCTGGCCCACGAAGTCGTGCAGGTTCTTCGGCCGCAGGGCCGCCTCGATGGCGCGCTCCTCCGGCTCCTCGCCCCCTGCTACCAGCGACGGCTCAGCCACGGGCGCCTGCCCGGTTGCCGGCACGGGCGCCGTCCTGGCCCAGCCAGCGCAGCGTGGCCCGCAGGATTTCGGCGACGTTGCCCTGCCCGGCGAGTTCGGGCGAGTCAGCCAGCGACTTGTCGATACTGGCGGTGGCGTCCTTCTCGGACCAGCCCAGGCTGGTCATCGCGGCTACAACCTGCGGCTTCCACACGGCTTCGGCGGACACGGCCGGCGCCGCGCTGCCGGCGGTGCCGTGCGGCACCAGCTTTCCGGCCAGTTCCAGCACGATCCGTCCGGCGACCTTGGGGCCGATGCCGGGCACCTTGGTGAAGGCCTTCCCGTCGCCGGAGTGCGCGGCGACCCGGATGGCTTCGGGCTCGTGTACGGCGAGGACGGCCAGGGCCAGCCGCGGGCCGACGCCGCTGACGCTGAGCAGCACGTCGAAGACCTCGCGCTCGTCGTCGCTGGCGAAGCCGAAGAGCGTCAGCGAGTCCTCCCGGACGATCAGGGAGGTGAACAGCTGGCCCTCTTCGCCGACGCGCAGGCTGCTGAGGGTCTGCGGCGTGGCGTTAACGCTCATGCCGGCACCGTTGAGGTCGATCACTGCCGAGGACAGGCCGACGTGCGCTACGGTGCCGCGGAGAAAACTGATCAAGGCCTGGCTCCTGGGTCTGCAGCCGGGTTAGGGCTGGGTGCAGCCGGCATGCACCGGCTATCCGAACATATCTACGAATACCCTAGCAAGCGGCACGGACATTCAGCGTGCACGGCGCGCTTTGGCCTCGGCGTCTGCCCAGGCACGCTGCGCCGGGGTGAGGGACTGGCCGCCCGGGCCCGCTGCGGCTGTGCTTTTGGTGGAAGTGCCGCCGGACCGCCAGGCGTGCGTGATCGCCAGCGCCAGGGCGTCGGCGGCGTCGGCCGGGCGGGGAGGTGCATCCAGCCGCAGGATTTTGGTGACGAGTTTGGTGACGGCGTCCTTGTTGGAGGTACCGCTGCCCGTCACGGCGGCCTTGACCTCCGAGGGCGTGTGCAGCGCCACCGGGATGCCACGGCGTGCCGCGGCGGCAATCACGACGCCGGAGGCCTGCGCAACGCCCATCACCGTGCTGACGTTGAGCTGGGAGAAGACCCGCTCGACCGCGAGCACCTGCGGCTCATACTTGTCGAGCCATTCATCGATTGAGGTGGCGATCAGCAGCAGCCGCTGGTCCAGGTCCTCTTCCGGGGAGGTGCCGACGACGCCGAACGCGACCATCGTGGCGCGCCTGTTCTTCTCGACGTCCACGACGCCGATCCCGCAGCGGGTGAGGCCGGGATCGACGCCGAGGACGCGAAGCGTCACTCGGCTTCCAGTGCAGCCTGCACTTCGTCGCTGAGGTCGGCGTTGCTGTAGACGTTCTGGACGTCGTCGAGGTCCTCAAGGGCGTCCACGAGCTTCATGAACTTCTTGGCGGCGTCCAGGTCCAGCGGGACCTGCATGGAGGGGACAAATTCTGCTTCGTCGGTGTCGTAATCGATGCCGGCTTCCTTGAGCGCGTCCCGGATGGCCTGCAGGTCGGTCGGCTCGGAGTGGATCTCGAAGCTCTCACCGTTGTCCTTGACTTCTTCGGCGCCGGCATCCAGGACCGCCATCAGCACGTCGTCCTCGGTCAGGCCGTTCTTCGGCAGCGAGACGACCCCCTTGCGGGAGAAGAGGTAGCTGACCGAGCCGGGATCGGCGATGGTGCCGCCGTTGCGGGAGATGGCCAGGCGCACTTCGGACGCGGCGCGGTTCTTGTTGTCGGTGAGGCACTCGATCAGCAACGCCGAGCCCTGCGGGCCGCGGCACTCGTACATGATCTCGGTGTAGTCCACTACCTCGCCGGTGAGGCCCGCGCCGCGCTTGATGGCGCGGTCAATGTTGTCGGCGGGCACCGACGTCTTCTTCGCCTTGGTGACGGCAAGTTCCAGGCTGGGGTTGCCGGCGAGGTCGGGGCCGCCCATCCGCGCGGCAACTTCGATGTTCTTGATCAGCTTGGCGAACGACTTGGCCCGTCGGCTGTCCAGGATGGCCTTTTTGTGTTTGGTCGTCGCCCATTTGGAGTGGCCTGACATGCTTTACGCTTCTCCTCTGATCATTCGAATAAACAGTTCGTGCACGCGCTTCTCCCCCGTCACTTCCGGGTGGAAGGAGGTGGCCAGCAGCTTGCCGGAACGCACTGCAACAATTCTAGCCGTCCCGTCGAGGGATTCCGGGTGGCCGGCCCGGGACGGTTCCACCCTGGCCAGGACTTCCACTCCGTCGCCGACGCGTTCCACCCAGGGCCCGCGGATGAAGACGGCGTGCACCGGGTCCACCCCGGAGCCGCCGGCACTGAACTCCAGCCCCCTGAAATCGAGGTCGGTCTCGAACGACTCGCGCTGCCGGCCGAACGCATTGCGGCGGACCGTGATGTCGAGGCCGCCGAAGGTCTGCTGCGGGTTGCCGGCCAGGTCGGTGGCGGGATCGGCGATGTCGTGCGCGAGCAGGATCATGCCCGCGCAGGAGCCGTACACCGGGAGCCCGGCACCGATCCGTTCGCGCAGCGGATCGCGGAGTTCGAAGCTCCTGGCGAGCTTGTCAATGGTCGTCGATTCCCCGCCGGGAATGATGAGCCCGTCGAGGCCCTCCAGCTCGGCGGGGCGGCGGACACTGACGCCGACGGCGCCGGCGTCCTCGACTGCGTACAGGTGTTCACGGAAGTCGCCCTGGAGCGCCAGGACGCCGATCCGCAGGCCGGATCCCACACGGGAGCCCGGCGGGGAAAGGGGGGTGGTCATGCTGCCAGCATAATGCGCCGCGCTGCCCGGAACCGCACCGGGGCGCGCCGCCCGGCCCGGTTCCATGCCGCCGCTGGGATATATTACAGAGCATGCTTTACTTCAGCGTTCCGCTCGGCAAGCTCGTCCGCCGGATCTCCCGGCTCCGGGGCGGAGGCTCCGCCCTCCCCGGCCTGGTGGTGGAGAAAATCGACCCGGGATTTATGCAGCGGACCCTCTCCACGCTGCCGTTGGGGGTCGCCGTCGTCAGTGGCACGAACGGGAAAACCACCACCACCAAGATGGTGGTGGAACTGCTGGAGAGCCAGGGCCTGAAGGTGTTCACGAACCGGACCGGCAGCAACTTCACCCGTGGCGTCGCCGCCGCGCTGCTGGGCGAGGTTGACTGGCGCGGCCGGCTTGACGCCGACGTCGCCGTCCTGGAACTGGACGAGGCCCACGCGGTGCACTTCGTCAACAAGGTCCCGCCGCGGTACTGCCTTTTGTTGAACGTGCTGCGCGACCAGCTGGACCGCTTCGGTGAAATCGACAAGACCGCCGAACTGTTGCAGCACATTGCCGCCAAGACCTCCGGAACCGTGGTGCTGAACCGTGAGGACCCGCGCGTCGCCCGAATCGCGGACACGTTCGACGCCGGGACGCCCGGCCCCGAGGTCCGCTACTTTGGTCTCGACGACTCACTGCTGAGCACCTTCCCCAACGACGACGAAATGCGCGCCGCCCCGGGCAGCCCGGCGCCGCCGGCCCCCGCGAAGCCGGCGGCCGACGTCGTCCTCCGCCGGGTCGGCGCCGACGACGCCGACTTCGAGTACGACGGCGGCACGGTCACCACCGGGATGAAGCTGCGCGGCGTGTACAACATCTTCAACGCGGCGGCGGCACTGACCCTCGCGCGCGCCATCGCAGTGCGCGACTCGGGAAGCGGACCGTCCGCTGCGGCGGACAACGACGGCCTGCTAAAAGCACTGTCCCAGGTGGCGCCCGCCTTCGGCCGGGGCGAGAGCCTCGTCGTGGACGGGCTGCCGCTGGAACTCGTCCTGGTCAAGAACCCCAGCGGCTTCCGGCTGGGCCTGAAGTCCTTTCCGGCCGCCGGGTACGCCACCATGATCGCCATCAACGACAACTACGCCGACGGCCGGGACATGTCCTGGCTGTGGGACGTCGAATTCGACACCCTCCGCGGGGGCGGCGTGGACCAGCTCTCGGGGTCCCGCGCCTACGATATGGCGTTGCGGCTGCAGTACGACGACGTCGCGATCGGCGCCGTCGACACCGATATCGCCCCGGCCCTGGCCGCCTTCATCCGCGGCGCCAAAGACAAGCCGAAGCGGATCTTCTGCACCTACACCGCCATGCTGGCCATTCGCCGCGAACTGTCCAAAATCACCACAGTGGAGGTGGTCTCATGACCCCGGCGTCCCCCGAAGCCCCGCAGGGGCTCTCCTTCGGCCATGAACTGCCGCCCGAGGAGTCCGGCGCCGGAAGCAAGGGCACCATCCGGGTCCTCCAGCTCTATCCGCGGGACATGAACATCTACGGGGACTGGGGCAACGCCCTGGTCCTGGCCCAGCGGCTGCGCTGGCACGGCTACACCCCGGAACTGCTTGAATACAACGTGGGCGACGAGTTCCCGGCCGATGTCGACCTGATCGTGGGCGGCGGCGGCCAGGACAGCGGCCAGCTGGTGATCCAGGACGACCTGCTCTCCCGCGAAACCGTCCTGCGGCAACTCGCCGAGGACGGCATGCCGATGCTGGTGATCTGCGGCCTGTACCAGCTGTTCGGGAAATTCTTCAAGACCAGGACCGGCTCCGTCCTCCCGGGCATCGGCATCCTCGATGTGGAGACGCACGGCACCGACGAACGGCTGATCGGCAACGTCTCGGTGGCCTCCCCCGAGTTCGGCACGGTGCTGGGCTACGAGAACCACAGCGGCCAGACCACCTTGGGCGCCGGCGTCGAGCCGCTCGGAACCACGGCCAAGGGCACCGGGAACAACAGCAGCGACGGGCAGGAAGGCGCCCGCTACCGCAACATCGTGGCCAGCTACCTGCACGGCTCGCTGCTGCCGAAGAACCCGGCGCTGGCGGATTTCCTGATCAAGACCGCCGTGGAGCGCAAGTACGGCAGCTTCACGCCCGGCAACCCGGATGACTCCTACGCTGCACTGGCCCGCGAGCACGCGGCCCGCCGGCCGCGCTGACACGGCCGGAAAGCCGCGGCGGGAGGGGGCAGATGGTTGTCGTTGCGCGCGACGATCCGGCGCGTCCGGACGTCCTGCGGCTCCTCCAGGAACACCTTGACGACATGTTCGCCACGTCGCCGGCCGAGAGTGTACACGCGCTCGATCCTGCCGCGCTGGCCGGGCCGGACGTCACGTTCATGACCGCGCGCACCGACGGCGGGGTGCTGCTGGGCTGCGGGGCGCTGAAGGACTTAGGTGCGGGCGAGGGCGAGATCAAGTCGATGCGTACCGCCCAGCAAGCGCGCGGCCGTGGCGTCGCCGCCCTGCTCCTCAGCCGGATCCTGGAAGAGGCCCGGACCCGCGGCTATAAGCGCTTGTTCCTTGAGACCGGCTCGGAGGAGTTCTTCGCCCCGGCGCGGCGCCTCTACGCCCGGCACGGATTCGTCCCGTGCCCGCCCTTCGCCGGCTACCAGCCGGATCCCAACAGCGTGTTTATGGCCCGCAGCCTTCCGGACGCCCGCCCGGACTGAGATCCGACGGGCGGTTGGGCGCCGTCGTCAACTGGGAACCGCGACGATCCGAAGCCCCTCCGACGCCTCCGGCTCCTCAAAGATCCCCGCTAGGTGCCGGACACCGGCTTCGTCCAACGCGTGCGAACCCGGCTCCGCCGCCAAGGATCGCAGCCGGGTGCGTTCGATGGCCGAGTCCAACGGCGTTCGGACATGATGCAGCAGGACCTCAAATCCCGAGGCGGAGGCCTTACTGTGCCACAGCGCTCGCCGCGCGCGGCTCCACTGGTTCCAGTCGAGGACGACGTCCGTCCCGGTTTGCAGGACTTGCCGGGCTGTATCCCAGATCAAGAGTTTGCAGGTCTCCGCGCGGCCGCCGTACTCCTCGGCGGCGTAGTGCAAGCCGGGGTATAGCCGCAGCATCCAGTCGTCCAGGCTGAACCGCACTGCCGGTAGGGAGGCTTCAAGTTTTCTGGCCAGGGTGGTTTTTCCGGCTCCGTTGAGTCCGCACAGCAGATGGACGGTGGGCCCCGCCGTCGCCGTCATCCGCCGGCTTCGCCGTGCCGGAGCTGCGCAGCGAACTCCGCCGGCCGGGCAGCCGGCCACCAGTGGCCGCTGTCCACCGTTACAACGCTCAGGTCATCCACCCAGGTTTCGAGACCCTCCACCAGGTCCGGGGAGAGGAAGGGATCCCGCAGCGGCACCACCACCTGCACCGGGATCGTGACCCGGGCCGCGGCCGGCCGCTGGCGGGCGCCGGCGAAGTTGCTGCGGTAGAGGGCCAGCCCGCGGACGGCGTCGTTGCCGATGCTTCGCCCGGCGACCCGCTCGTAGCGCCGGGTGAGGACCAGCCGCCAGGCCGCCTCGGGCAGCACCGGAACCAGGAAGGCGGCAATGTACCAGCTGCGCAGCAGTTGCCCGGCCAGCTGCCCCCAGCGCCGCGGGTTCCGGATCCGCGTGCGCACCCAGCGCGAGAAGTGCCGCAAGTCCGGGCCGGAGATGGAGGTGTACCGGCGAACCAGTCCGGCGGCGCGCGGATCCTGCACGGCCGCCCAGCCCTGGATCGAACCCCAATCGTGGCCCACCAGGTGGACGTCGGACGCCCCGACGGCTGCGAGGACCGCAAAGATGTCGTCCACCAGCGTCGCCAGGGTGAAATCAGCGGGGTCTTCCACGACGGCGGACTGCCCCGCGTTGCGCGTGTCGTAGGCGACAACGTGGTGCGTCCCGGCCAGCTCCCGGATCGCGGCCAGGAAAACCCTGTGGTCGTCGGGATAGCCGTGGACCAGCAGCAGCGACGGGACGCCGGGTCCGGGCTCCCGGCCGTATTCGAACACGGCCAGGTCGGCGCCGCGCGCCGCGACGGTCCGCCGTCGTTCGTTCAGCGGTTCCGGCACTACCGTTCCTTGCTGATCAGCAGTTCGTGGGCGCCTGCCTTGGCCGCCCCCAGGGACTCGACGACGGTTTTGGTCCGCAGCCTCGTGGCGGCGTCGGCCGCGGCACCGGCGCAGGAGCCCTGCGGGGCGTCCGCGGCGACCGAGCACCACCGGTAGGGATCCCGCACGATGACGGACGGCGCCCAGGCCAGATCCGACGCGGACCACTTGCCGGCAGCGTCCTGGCTGAACTGCGCCCTGACCAAGAGTCCCTCGTTGTTCACCACATACCATGGCGAGAGTTCGGTGACGCCATTGCCCAAACCGTAGACAATCCAGGTCCCCTTATAACGTTCGATTGGGAGCACCGAGTGCGTGTGGTGGCCGTAAATCATGGTGAACTGGCCGCTGTCCACGAGTGCGTGCGCCACGTTTTGCTGCTCGGCGTTGGGCGCGCTGGCGTACTCGTCACCGGCATGCATCACACCGAGCACGATGTCTGCGCCCTGGGCCCGTGCTTTGCGGGCCTTGGCGATCATCGCGGCCGGGTCCAGCATATCCACCTGCCAGGCGTGTTCCGGGATTTGTCCGTTCAGGCCGTACGCAGCCTCGATCACGGCGACCTTTGCGGCCGCGGTCTGCAGGATCATGACACCGCGCGAGTCCGCTTCGCTCCGGTAGGAGCCGGTGTGCTGCAGGCCGGCGGCGTCCAGTGCATCCAGCGTGCGGACGATTCCTGCGGTGCCCTGGTCGATGGTGTGGTTGCTGGCGGTGGTGCAGGCCCGGTAGCCGACCTGCTGCGCGGCGGTGATGATCTGGGGCGGCACATTGAATGACGGATAGGCGGAAAACGGCCCGGTCGGGCCGGCGACCGGGGTTTCCTGGTGGCAGATGGCGAGGTCGCTTTTTTCAATGTACTTCCGCTGTCCGGCCAGCAACGGTTCGAAGTCCAGCCCCTTGGCCCCGGCCGCGAGGGCATCCGCGCGGGCCTGCTCCCAGAGTTGGGCGTGGACCAGCATGTCGCCGGTCACCAGCACGGAGGCACAGCGGACTGCCGCGCAGGCGGGTCCCTTCCCCGGCGTCGGCGTCGGCGTCGGCGTGCTCGACGGCGACGCGTCTTGCGCCCCCGACGCCGGCACCCCGGACGCGCTCCCGGCCGCCGACGCGCCCGCCGACGCATTGCCGTCGGGTGCGGCGCCCGCGGCGCAGGACGCCAGGGAAGCTGCCAGTAGGACCGCGGCCGGGACGGCGAAGAGGCGGCCGCGCAGCGTGGAAGTGTTGTTTCGCATGACGCCATCGTACGGTGGCCCGGATCACAACACGCTTAGCGGCTGATTGAGAACCGGCCGCTAACATGAAAGAGTTATTTCATGACCAATCCCCTCTTGAGCCCCAGTCCCCTGCCGTTCGGCCTGCCTCCTTTCGCGGACATCGAAGTCCCGCACTACTCCGAAGCTGTCGAGGCCGGCCTTGCCGAACACTTGGCGGAGATCCAGGCCATCGTGACAGACCCGGAGCCGGCCACGTTCGAGAACACCGCACTCGCGATGGAACGCTCCGGCTCACTGCTGCAGCGGGCGGCTGCCTCCTTTTTCACCCTGGTGTCGGCCGACGCCTCGGACGCGATCCGTGAGCTTGAGACCCGCCTGTCGCCGGCGTTCTCCGCCCACCAGGACGCCGTCTACCTGAACCGGGGGTTGTTTGAGCGCTTCGCCGCGATCAATACGGACCGGCTCGACGCCGAATCGGCCCGCCTGGTGACCGAGTACCTCAAGGAGTTCCGGCAGTCCGGAATCCAGCTCGACGACGCCGGGCAGGAACGGCTCAAGGCGATCAACGCCGAGCTGTCCACCCTGGGCACCGAGTTCGGCCAGCGGGTCAAGGAGGGCATGAAGGCCGCCTCGCTGCTGCTGGACGACGCCGCCGACCTGGCGGGCCTGCCCGCCGACGACGTCGCCAGCGCCGCCGAAGCCGCACGCACCGCCGGGCACGAAGGGAAGTTCCTGCTGACCCTGATCCAGCCCAGCAACCAGCCCGCCCTGGCGGCGCTGGAAAACCGGGAGGTGCGCCGGCGGCTGTACGAAGCCTCGGTCCGCCGCGGCAGCAGCGGCGGCAGCCTCGACGTGCTGGATCTGGCCAAGGACATGGTCCGGCTCCGTGCCGAAAAAGCCGGGCTCCTGGGGTTCGCCAACTTCGCCGAACTGAGCGTGGACCAGCAGACGGCCCCGGATTTCGAGGCGGTACAGGCCATGATGAACCGGCTGGCCCCGGCCGCCGTCCGGAATGCCGACGCCGAGGCCGAGGCCCTGGCCGAGGTCGCCGGCCACCCGCTGGAGGCCTGGGACTGGGCCTACTACTCGGCCAAGGTCAAACGTGAGCGCTACTCGGTGGACGAGCAGGCGCTGCGGCCCTACTTCGAGCTGGACCGGGTGCTCCGTGACGGCGTCTTCTTCGCCGCCAACGCGCTGTACGGGATCACGTTCCACGAACGCACCGACCTGGCGGGCTACCACCCGGACGTGCGGGTCTGGGAGGTAAAGAACGCCGACGGCACCGGTCTCGGTTTGTTCCTCGGCGACTACTACACCCGGGATTCCAAACGCGGCGGGGCCTGGATGAACTCCCTGGTGGAACAATCCGGGCTGCTGAACACCGTGCCCGTGGTGATCAACAACCTCAACATCTCCAAGCCGCCGGCCGGGGAACCCACGCTGTTGACGCTGGACGAACTGCGGACCACGTTCCACGAGTTCGGCCACGCCCTGCATGGCCTCTTCTCCTCGGTCACGTATCCCCGGTTCTCCGGCACCTCGGTGCCGCGCGATTTCGTCGAGTACCCGTCCCAGGTCAACGAAATGTGGATCATGTGGCCGGAGGTGCTGGCCAACTACGCGAGGCACCATGCCACCGGCGAACCGCTGCCGCAGGAATGGGTGGACAAGCTCGACGCTGCCGCGCTCTGGGGTGAGGGCTTCGGCACCACCGAATACCTCGGCGCGGCACTGCTGGATCTTGCCTGGCACGTTCTCGACGGCACCGAGATTCCGGCGGACGCACTGGAATTCGAGGCCAAGGCCCTCGCCGCGGCGGGGGTCGCGCACAGCCTGATTCCGCCCCGCTACCGCACGGGCTATTTCCAGCACATCTTTGCCGGCGGCTGGTACGCGGCCGGCTACTACTCCTACATCTGGAGCGAGGTGCTCGACGCCGAAACGGTGGAGTGGTTCAAGGAAAACGGCGGCCTGACCCGGGCCAACGGCGACTACTTCCGGGCCGAACTGCTCTCCCGGGGCAACAGCCGCGACCCGTTGGAATCCTTCCGCGCCTTCCGCGGCCGCGACGCCGAACTCGAACCGCTGCTCAAGCGCCGCGGCCTAAATTAGGTCCCTTCAGAACAAACGACGGCGGCCGGCCACCCGAAAGGGTGACCGGCCGCCGTCGTATTATTCAGGAGCGCAGGGCGCCGGGCGGTGTGATCCGGCAGCGCGTTCGACTGCCTCTCCACAAACTCGGCGCCTGGGCGCCTCATTTATGGAGCCTCTGCAGTCTCTCTTACCCGCTGCGGAGGATCAGCGCCGTCCGGCGCCCTCAACAGCGCGAGCTACCAGCCGCGCTCGGCGAGGCGGTGCGGCTGCGGGATCTCGTCGACGTTAATGCCCACCATCGCTTCGCCCAGGCCGCGGGAGGCCTTGGCGATGACGTCCGGGTCGTCGAAGAAGGTGGTGGCCTTGACCACGGCAGCGGCACGCTGGGCCGGGTTGCCGGACTTGAAGATTCCGGAGCCGACGAAGACGCCGTCGGCGCCGAGCTGCATCATCATGGCCGCGTCGGCCGGGGTGGCGATGCCGCCGGCGGTGAACAGCACGACCGGGAGCTTGCCGGCGGCGGCAACTTCCTTGACCAGCTCGTACGGGGCCTGCAGTTCCTTGGCGGCCACGTACAGTTCGTCCTCGGGCAGTGCCGCGAGCTTGGCGATCTCGGAACGGATCTGGCGCATGTGCCCGGTGGCGTTGGAGACGTCGCCGGTGCCGGCCTCGCCCTTGGACCGGATCATGGCCGCACCCTCGTTGATGCGGCGCAGCGCCTCACCGAGGTTGGTGGCGCCACAGACGAAAGGAACCTTGAAGTTCCACTTGTCGATGTGGTTGACGTAGTCCGCCGGGGTCAGGACCTCGGACTCGTCAATGTAGTCGACGCCGAGGGACTGCAGGACCTGGGCCTCAACGAAGTGGCCGATCCGGGCCTTCGCCATGACCGGGACGGAGACGGCGTCGATGATCTTGTCGATCATGTCCGGGTCGCTCATCCGGGACACGCCGCCCTGGGCGCGGATGTCGGCGGGAACGCGTTCCAGCGCCATCACGGCCACGGCACCGGCATCCTCGGCGATGCGGGCCTGCTCGACGTTGACGACGTCCATGATGACGCCGCCCTTGAGCATTTCCGCCATGCCGCGCTTGACGCGGCTGCTGCCCGTGACGTTCTTGGCGGACACGCCGGCTTCGCTGCTTACATCAGGTGTAGACACAAAAACCCCTATGGGTAGATAGATGACCTCGCCGGGGTACGGGCGGCACGCAGATGACAATCTCGCATACACCGGCTCGCACACACCGGATTACCGGGAACCATTGGCCGGTACGGCTAATACTAGTCCCCCGCCGCGGCCGGGCTGAATTCGAATGACGGCCCGCGGCGGGCGGCCGGGAGCGGCCGGGAGGCCGGTGCGGCCGCGGCCGGGAAAGCGCTCAGGCGGCCTGTCCGGTCGCGTTTTCGGTTGTTTCCTCCAGCGACTGGCGGTGCACGGCGGAAATCCGCTGGACGACCGTCACCAGGCTGGCCAGGGCGAGCAGGCACAGGGTCGCGAACAGGACCACGGTGGGCAGCCCGATGCCGGTGAACCCGGTGACCACCAGCACCGACACCAGCCGCTCCGCGCGCTCCGCGATGCCGACATTGGCCTGGTAGCCGAGGGCCTCGGCCTTGGCCCGGGCATAGGAGACCACCATGCCCAGGACCAGGCAGACGACGGCGGCGATGGCGATGGGCGTATCGGCGCCGCCGGTGAAGAACCAGATGGCGACGCCGGCGAAGAGCGCCCCGTCGGCGATGCGGTCCAGGGTGGAGTCCAGGAAGTTGCCCCAGCGGCCGCCCCGTTCCTGCATCCGGGCCATGATCCCGTCAATGACGTCGGAGAAAATGAAGGCGGTGATGAACAGCGTTCCCCACCAGAGCTGGCCCAACGGGTAGAAAACCAGGGCCCCGACCACCACACCGGCGGTTCCGACGATGGTGACGGCGTCAGGCGAGACGCCGATCCGGAGCAGCCAGCGGGCCAGCGGCGAGAACAGTGCGGTGAAAAAACCGCGGGCGTGCTTATTCAGCATCCGCTGCCCCGGTCGTCTGCCCGGCCCCGCCGTGCCCTTCGGCGGCCTGCGGCCAGGCCTCGGCAACCTGTGCGCGGACTTCGCCGAGGGTCTGCGTGATGGCCTTGGTCTGCGCGATGATCGGGAAGAAATTGCCATCCCCGCCCCAGCGGGGCACCACGTGCTGGTGCAGGTGGCCGGCGATGCCGGCCCCGCCGGTCACGCCCTGGTTCATCCCGAGGTTGAAGCCGGTGGGGTTGGCGACCTTGCGCAGCACCCGCATGGCGGTCTGGGTCAGCTCGGCGAACTCCGCTGTTTCCCCGACGGTCAGATCCGTGTAGTCCGGGATGTGCCGGTACGGGCAGACCAGGAGGTGGCCCGGGTTGTACGGGAAGAGGTTAAGCACGACGTAGCAGGACCGGCCGCGGTACACGATCAGCGAATCGTCGTCCTCACGCTCGGGTGCCACGCAGAACGGGCAGTCGTCAGGGTTCTTGAACTGGTGCTGGCCGCCCTTAATGTAGGCCATCCGGTGCGGGGTCCACAGGCGCTGGAAAGCATCCGGCACCCCGGCCAGGCCAAAGTCATCGGTCACGCCGTCATCGCCCGGGTAGCCCGGGTCAGCGCCTGTGGTCTCCTGCACGTGCTGCTCCCCTAGCTGGCCCGGTTGCGGACGGCGTCAACGATGCGCCGGACGGCCTCGGCCACGGGTACCCCGTTGTCCTGGCTGCCGTCGCGGAAGCGGAAGGACACGGCTCCGGCCTCGGCGTCGTCCCCGCCGGCGATCAGCACGAACGGGATCTTGTCCTTGCTGGCGGTGCGGATCTTCTTCGGGAAACGGTCCGAGGAAATGTCCGCCTCGGCCCGGATGCCGGCCGCCTTGAGCTGGTCGACGACGTCGAACATGTAGTCGTTGAACGCCTCCGCGACGGGGATGCCGACCACCTGGACCGGGGCCAGCCAGGCGGGGAAGGCGCCGGCGTAGTGCTCGGTCAGCACACCCATAAAGCGCTCGATCGAGCCGAAGAGCGCACGGTGGATCATCACCGGGCGCTGGCGGGTGCCGTCGGCGGCCTGGAACTCGAGCTCAAAGCGTTCTGGCAGGTTGAAGTCCAGCTGGATGGTCGACATCTGCCAGGTCCGGCCGATCGCGTCGCGGGCCTGCACGGAGATCTTGGGGCCGTAGAACGCGGCTCCGCCCGGATCCGGGACCAGCTCCAGGCCGGAGGCTTCGGCCACTTCGGCGAGGGTTCGGGTGGCTTCGTCCCAGGTGGCGTCGTCGCCCACGAACTTGTCTTCGTTTTTGGTGGAGAGTTCCAGGTAGAAGTCGTCCAGGCCGTAGTCCTTGAGCAGGCCCAGGACGAAGTTCAGCGTGGTGGTGAGCTCGTCCTTCATCTGCTCGCGGGTGCAGTAGATGTGGGCGTCGTCCTGGGTCATGCCGCGCACCCGGGTGAGGCCGTGCACCACGCCGGACTTCTCGTAGCGGTAGACGGAGCCGAATTCGAAGAGCCGCAGCGGCAGTTCGCGGTAGGACCGGCCGCGGGAGCGGAAGATGAGGTTGTGCATCGGGCAGTTCATCGGCTTCAGGTAGTAATCCTGGCCGGGTTTGCGGACGGTGCCGTCCTCGTTCAGTTCCGCGTCGATGTGCATCGCCGGGAACATGCCTTCCTTGTACCAGTCCAGGTGGCCGGAGACTTCGTAGAGGTGGCCCTTGGTGATGTGCGGGGTGTAAACGAATTCGTAGCCCGCATCCACGTGGCGCTGGCGGGAGTAGTCCTCCATGGCCTTGCGGATGATGCCGCCCTTGGGGTGGAACACCGGCAGGCCCGAACCCAGCTCGTCCGGGAAGGAGAACAGGTCCAGCTCGGCGCCCAGCTTGCGGTGGTCGCGGCGTTCGGCCTCGGCGATGCGCTCCTGGTAGGCCTTGAGGGCCTCCTTGGTGGGCCAGGCGGTGCCGTAGATCCGCTGCAGCTGCTGGTTGTTCTGGTTGCCCAGCCAGTAGGCGGCCGAGGACCTGGTCAGGGCGAAGGCGTTGGAAATGAGTTTGGTGTTGGGCAGGTGCGGTCCGCGGCACAGGTCACACCAGATGGTGTCCCCGCTCTTGCGGTCCACGTTGTCGTAGATGGTGATGTCCCCGGCGCCGACCTCGACGTTGACACCCTCGCCGGCGTCGGCGGCCTCATTCTTCTTGCCCAGCAGTTCAAGCTTGTACGGCTCGTCCTTCATCGCCTCGCGGGCCTCGTCCTCGGTGACGACGCGGCGCACGAACTTCTGGTTCTGGTTGATGATCTTTTGCATCATCTTTTCCAGCTGCTTGAGGTCCTCCGGGGTGAAGGGCTCCTCGACGTCGAAGTCGAAGTAGAAGCCGTCGGTAATGTATGGGCCGATGCCGAGCTTGGCGTCCGGGCGCAGCTGCTGCACTGCCTGTGCCATGACGTGGGCGGCGGAGTGGCGCAGGACGTTGAGGCCGTCCGGGGAGTCGATGGTGACGCCTTGGATCGCGGCGCCCTCGGGCAGCGGCTGGTCCAGGTCTTTCAGCTCGCCGTTGACGCGGGCCACCACAACGTCGCGGCGCTCAAAAAAGAGGTCCGCGCCGGTGGTCCCGGTAGTCACCTTGGTCTCTTCGCCGTCGACGAGAAGGGTGATCTGCTGGGCATCTGACACGGGTGTCTCCTATTCAAAGTTAAGGCTTCGTAGCTTGTGGCGTACGGGGACCACAGCCAGCCTCGTCCATGCTATCGGGTTACGGAGAGGCCAACCAACGCAGCCCGCGATCGGAAAGTAGCCGGTCAGCCGGCCATTCCGGTGATGGCCAGGTTCCGGCGGATCCCGTCCAGTGGCCCGGGCGCCGCGGCGCCGGCGGGCACCGGTTGGCCGGGCCCGGCGTCGTTTCCTTCCCCGGCGGGGGCCGGGAAGGGCAGCGTCCCGGTGCGGCTGAGGTCCCAGGCCATCGAGGCGCTGATGCTGATCCCCCGCGGCCCGGTCCGCCGGGTGGTTCCGCGGATCAGCAGCAGCCGGGTGCCGAAAAGCAGCGGCCCGGACTGTTCCTGGGCCTCATGGAAGAACACCGAGTCCACGCAGCCGGTGCCGTCATCGATGCTGATGAACACCACCCGGCGGCCGCCGCGCATCGGCGGGGTCTGGGTGGCCACCCGCACCCCGGCCACCAGCACTTCGGTGCCGTTGCGCAGTCCCAGCAGCTTGTCCGCCGTCGTGACGCCTAAACGCTCCAGCAGTGGCCGGTGGCTGGCCATCAGGTGCCCGCTGACATCCAGGGCCATCAGGTCCAGTTCGGCGCGGACGGTTTCCACCAGGGTGGGGGCCGGCAGGCCGCCCTTGAGGTTTTTGAGCTCGACGTCGCCCAGCGGCAAGGCCAGCTGCCCCTCGATGACCTCGACACCCTTGCGTTGCGGCTTGGCCTGCAGCTGCTGCAGGTGCTGGACGAGGTCGGCCCGGTTGGCGGTTCCGCCCGAGGACCGGTGCAGTATGTCGAAGGCGCCGAGCTGGGCGAGCCGCTGGATGCTCGGTTTGCTGAGCCGGGACCGGGCGCGCAGGTCAGCGAGCGAGTCGTAGGGCTGGCCGGCCACGATCCGTTTCAGCTCGGCGCCGGAGAGCCCGTAGATACCGTTCAGGCTCAGCCGGATCCCCAGCTTGCCCCGGTCCGGGCCATCCTCCACCTTCTCCACCCGGTACTCGGCCTGGCTGCGGTTGATGTCCAGCGGCAGGATCGGGATCCCCAGCCGGCGGGCCTCGGCCACCAGCAGCCGTTTGGGATACATCCCGGGGTCGTGTTCCCAGAGCCCGGCCAGGAAGGCTTCGGGATGGTGGGCCTTGAGCCAGGCCGACTGGTAAGTGGGCACGGCAAAGGCTGCACCGTGGGCCTTGCAGAAGCCGAAGCTGCCGAAAGCCTTCAAGGTTCCCCAGACCTTGTCCACCACCCCGGGAGTATAGTTTCGGGCGCGCGCTTCGCGGCGGAAGAATTCCTCCACCTTGCCTTCCAGTGCCTCGTTGCCGAGGGCACGCCGGAATTCGTCGGCCCGGGCCAGCCCGCAGCCGGTCATCACGTCGAAGGTCTTGAGGATCTGCTCATGGAAAACGGTGACGCCGTGCGTCTCCTGGAGCACAGGCTTGAGGTCCGGGTGCGGGTAGACCTCAGGGGCGAAGCCGTGCCGGTGCTCCAGGAAGGGCCGCACCATGTCCGACTTCATCGGCCCCGGCCGGAACAGCGAAATGTCAATGATGAGGTCGTTGAATTCCCGGGGCGCGAGCTTGCCGATCAGTTCCCGCTGGCCCGGGGATTCGATCTGGAAGCAGCCCAGGGTGTGGGTGCTGCGGATCAGCTCGTAGGTGGGTTCGTCGTCGAGCGGGACGGCGTTGAGGTCGATCAGCCCGTCCGCAGCGATGTAGTCCGGGCCGGAACCGTCCGGCCCCGCCGGGTGCCGCCCGGCCGCCACCACTTCCGCCTTGGACGGATGCAGCCTGATCACTTCCCGGACCGCGAAAGCCATGGCGGACTGCATGCGGACGCCGAGGACATCGAGCTTAAGCATGCCCATCGGGTCCATGTCGTGCTTGTCGAACTGGCTCATCGGCAGGCCCAGGCCGCTGGGCTGCACCGGGGTGCGGTCCAGCAGGGTCGCGTCGCCCAGGATCACCCCGCAGGGGTGCATTGAGATGTGCCGCGGCAGCCGGTCCAGCCGTTCGGTCAGATCCACCAGCAGGTCCAGCTGCTGGTTTTCGCCTGCGTCCCGCTGCTCCACCCGGCCGGCGAACTCCTTCAGCTCCGGTTTCTCCACCAGGGCCTCGCGGAAGTTCCGGGCCGAAAAACGCCACAGCTGCTTGGCGATCTCGTCGATGTCGCCGCCGTCCATGCCCAGGGCCAGGCCGGCGTCACGGACGGCGCCCCGGGCGCGGTAGCCGTTCTGCATGCTCATCAGGGTGACGCGTTCGGAGCCGAAGCGTTCAAAGATCTTCCGGTAGACGTTGTGCCGCTCGGCGCTTTCGACATCGATGTCGATGTCCGGCAGGGTGGCCCGGTCCCGGGAGAGGAAGCGTTCGAAAATCAGGTCATGCTGCAGCGGATTGACCTGGCTGACGTCGATCAGGTAGTTGACCAGGCTGGAGGCTCCCGAGCCCCGGGCGGCGGCCCGGACCCCCATGTCCAGGATCATCCGGGATACCTCTGCGACGGTGAGGAAGTAGGAAGCGAAGCCCAGGCTGTCGATGATCCGCAGTTCGTGTTCGAGCCGGGCACGCAGCTGTTCGGCCGGCTTCCCGGCGATCCCCGGGAAGCGCCGGGTGATGCCGGCCTCACAGCGCTGCGAAAGCTCCACGAGCGGGTCCCCCGCGATTCCGATCACCGAGGCTTCCGGGACCACCGGCTGCTTCCAGCCCATGTCCGTGACCGGATCCATCCGGCAGCGGTCCGCGAGCGCCTCGGTATGGGCCAGGAGGCTTTTCAAGTCCGCTGCACCGTAGCCTGCGGCGTGCATGATTTCCTGGCCCAGCCGCAGCATCTGCGCGGACGATTTCAGCCAGCCCTGCCCGTTGGGCTGCAACATGGGGGCGGCGGAGAGTTCAGGCAGGGATTTCAGCGTGCGGGCGGAGTCCAGCACGTCCGCCGTCGCGGCGCCGTCCTCGGCGCAATAGCGCACGGCATTGCTCAGCACCGCGGGGACTGCGTGTTCGGCGGCCAGCTTCAGCATCCGCACCGCGTGGGCCGTGCTCAGCGGTTCGCCGGGCGGGCTGAGCTGCGAGACCACTTCCGCGGCGAGGGTTCCCGCCGGGAGGGCATCAAGCCAGCGTTTGAACAGGGTGCGCGGCCGCAGGTAACGCCGCCCGCCCATCGCCCGCCCGACGTCGGAGTCCGGACCGATCAGCACGGTCAGTACCGGCTCCAGGGTCTGTGGATCCAGGACCCGGGAGGCGAGCTCGGCGCGGGTGACAGCGACGGGCACCGCTCCCCCGGCTTTGCCCGTGGTCCGGGCATGGGCGTCGGAGACCAGCCGGCACAGTGCCCGGTACCCGGCGCCGTGGTTCTGTCCGTGCGCCAGTACGACGACGCGTCCGCCAAGCTGGGTGCGGAGGTCGCCGTCGTCGTCAAAGACTGCCAGGTCCACTCCGACGATGGGTTCCAACCCGGCGGCCAGGCAAGCCTTCAGGTGCTTGACGGTTCCATAGAGCCCGTCGCGGTCCGTGCAGGCGAGCGCCGTGGCGCCGTCCGCGGCGGCGGCAGCGGCAAGTTCCTCCGGCCAGGACACCCCAAAGTGGGCGCTGAACGCGGTGGATACGTGCAGGTGGGTGAAGCTCATGCCGGCTCGGACTTGCGAAGGGGGTGCAGGGCATCGTGGATCCGCAGCAGCCGCCAGCGCCCGCTGCCCAGATGCCGGCTCAGGTCAAGGGTGAGGGGCTGCCCCTGGTCGCCGGCTTCCCGGACCTGGACGCGCCAGATCTCGTGGTCCACCAGCCCGGGGCCGCTGCCCAGCGGCGCCCGCTGTTCCTCGGCCCACCATTGGCGCCGCTCGTACCAGCGGACGGGTTCGGCGCAGACCTCATAGTGCCGACCGGCCCAGCCAAGGGACTGCGGCTGGCCGCCGGGGGTGCAGGCGACGTCCACTGACTCGCTGAACATCCCCATGGTGCCTCCCGAAGCGTGCCGGCTGCACGCAGCAACAACTAGCAATAACCAAGCAATTATTCGAATATATCTTCGAACACTTCAAGTCTACGCCGGGCGTGGGACAAAACCTAGATGGGGGTGGACGGACGCGGGGCGCAGGTAGCAGGATTGGGCTATGAGCTCCCACAGCGCACTCCTGAAGCACGTCAGTATCGCCGCCAAGGATTCAACCCTGGTGGCGAAGTTCGATATAGACGGGAACATTCCAAGTTCAGGGGCGTACGTGGTGGGGCTGGTGGCGGCCACCCCGGATCACTCGCATCAACGCCGAATGGAAATTGAGTTCATGAACGGCGAGGCGGTGTCCTTCTTCTGCTTCAGCCATGACGGCACCGAAGAGAATTTCGACCTCAAGGGTGTGGAGCACTCCGGCAACACGATTACCGGGAACTTTCCGCTCAGCACCGTGATGGGACTTACCAAGGGCCATCTAATGACGGCGTACAGCGACTGCGAGGGCCGGGACTACCAGGCCAACGTCCCGGTCGAGGAGTCGCTCTAGCCCTAACTGCCGGCCTTGTAGACGTCCAGCTCCAGCCGGATGAAGGCATCGATCATGGCCTTGTAGGTCTCTTCGACGATGCCGGTGTCGATGTCCTTCTGCTCCGCCGTTGCTTTGACGTGTTCGAGGACCCGCTCCACCCGGCCGGGGGCCCGGACCTCGGCGCTGTCCGCCTTCAGGGTCCCAGCGATGCGGATCAGCCGCTCGCGCCGTCCGATCAGCGCGACAATCTGCTCGTCCACCTCGTCGACAGCCACCCGGACGGCGGCGAGCTGTTCCTTGTCGGCCTGGGCATCTTCGGCGTCACGGTTGTGTGTGGGCATGTGCATGACAGTATCGAATCATGCAACCACGAGTCGACTTCATCTCATTGGGTGTCCGCAGCGTTGACGCCTCGCGCCGCTTCTACGTCGAGGGCCTCGGCTGGCCGGTCCACCGGGAAGTTCCCGGCGAAGTGATCTTCGTGCAGGCCAACCACGGGCTCGTTCTCTCGCTCTGGGACGCCGGAGGAATGCAGGCCGAAGCCGGCACCGACGCTCCTGCCGGCGTCCCCTGCATCACTTTGAGCCACAACCTGGCCAGCGCCGAGGAGGTGGACGTCACGATGCGGCAGGCGGAGGCCGCAGGGGCCGCCGTCGTCGCCGCCCCAAGGACCCAGCCCTGGGGCGGCTACACCGGTTACTTCGCCGATCCGGACGGGTTCCGGTGGGAGGTCGCCTTCAACCCCACCTGGACGGTCGACGCGGGCGGCAAGGTTACGGTCTAGGACTCATGCCCGGTTGGGCCGTGTCCTAGAAGAGGCTGCCCACCGGCTCGATCAGCCCCGGGGAGTCGTTCTTCACGTTCCCGACGGCGCTGCCGACGGCGTCGATCGTCCAGCCCTCGGCGACGTCGTGCGCGCCGGCGCGGACGATTCCGACGAGCGCGGCGGCGTCGTCGGCCTGCGGGTCCAGCCAGGTCTCCATCGTCCGGCGGTCCATCGGCAGCGGGACACGGTCGTGCAGGGCGGTCAATTCCGCCAGCATGCCGTCCGCATAGCCCTCCGGCGGAGCGTCGGTGGTCAGGATCGACGTCGAGAGCAGCCAGCGCCCCGGGTCCCCCTCGGCCTTGGACGGGTCCTTCCACCACTCGTAGAGGCCGGCGAAAACGACCGGACTGCCGTCTTTCGGGTGCACGTAGTACGGCTGCTTGCCGCGGCCCTCGCCCTTCCACTCGTAGTAGCCGTCCGCCGGCACCGCGCAGCGCCGCGACCGCGTCGCCTTGCGGAACGCCGGCTTCTCCAGCACGCTTTCACTGCGCGCGTTGATCATCTTGGAACCGATCCCGGGGTCCTTGGCCCAGGACGGCACCAGCCCCCAGCGGGCAACGTGCAGCTGGCGTACCGGAGCCCCGTCCACGAGCCGCTCCAGCAGGATCGGCACATCCGCGGTCGGCGCGACGTTCCACGACGGCGGGATCACCACCTCGTCTTCGAGCCCGGCATCGAACTCGGCCAGCAGGTCCCCGACGGCGCGCGCCATCACGTATCGTCCACACATGGCACCAGCATGCCACCGGACACGGGGCGCCGGAAAGGCCGCCCCGGCGCCTGCGGGAATAGCGGCCCGCGGGTTACCGTTATTGGGAGTGATATCCGACTTGTCCCGCCCCGCGGCCGGGGCGCCGGTCGGTCAGCGACGCCCCTACCCAGTTTGAGGAGATTTTCGTGGACTTCACCCCCGATACCGGCACCATCACCATGTTTTCGACCACGTGGTGCGGCTACTGCAACCGGCTGAAGAAGCAGCTGGACGCGCAGGGCATTGGGTACACCGAGATCAACATCGAGGAAGTCGAAGGCACCGCCGAACTCGTGGAGCAGCTCAACGGCGGCAACCGCACTGTCCCCACCGTCCTGTTCCCGGACGGCACCGCCGCCACCAACCCGTCGGCGGCCGAGGTCAAGAACCGCCTCGCGGCCTAAAGCCACCTTTTCAGGACCCACCACCACAGCACTAGCGGCGCGGACTCCCGGCTTACCCCAGGAGCCCGCGCCGTACCGCTTCCGGCGACGGGAGCGGCGATGAAAGGAGCCCGTTCCATGGTCCACGAAGTCAAAGGCGCAGTAGTCCGTTCCAAGGATGCCCCCGTAACCCTGGAGACCATCCTGGTCCCGGATCCGGGACCCGGCGAGGCACTCGTGGATGTCCTTACCTGCGGTGTCTGCCACACCGACCTGCATTACAAGCAGGGCGCCATTAACGATGATTTCCCGTTCCTGCTCGGCCACGAGGCCACCGGCGTGGTCAGCGCGGTGGGCCCCGACGTCACCGAGGTGGCCCCCGGTGACCGGGTGGTGTTGAACTGGCGGGCCGTCTGCGGCGAATGCCGGGCCTGCCGCCGTGGCGAGCCGCAGTACTGCTTCAACACGCACAACGCCACGCAGAAGATGACGCTCGCGGACGGCACCGAGCTGACAGCAGCCCTGGGCATCGGCGCCTTCGCCGAGAAGACCCTCGTCGCCGCCGGCCAGTGCACCAAGGTCGACCCCGAGGCCGACCCCGCCGCGATCGGCCTGCTCGGCTGCGGCGTGATGGCCGGCATCGGCGCCGCCATCAACACCGGCAACGTCCAGCGCGGCGATTCCGTCGCCGTGATCGGCTGCGGCGGTGTAGGTGTGGCGGCCGTCGCCGGAGCCGCGCTCGCCGGCGCGACCACCGTGATCGCGGTCGACATCGATGCGAAGAAGCTCGAACGCGCCAAGGACCTCGGCGCCACCCACACCGTGGACTCCTCTGCCGGCGACCCGGTGGAGGCGATCCGGGAACTGACCGGCGGTTTCGGCGCCGATGTGGTGATCGACGCCGTGGGCCGGCCCGAGACCTACCAGCAGGCGTTCTACGCCCGCGACCTGGCCGGCACCGTGGTGCTGGTCGGTGTCCCCAGCCCCGAGATGACCCTGGAACTGCCGCTGCTGGACGTTTTCGGCCGCGGCGGCTCGCTCAAATCCTCCTGGTACGGCGATTGCCTTCCCTCCCGCGACTTCCCGATGCTGATCGACCTCTACCGGCAGGGCCGGCTGGACCTGGACGCCTTCGTCACGGAACGGATCACGATCGACCAGATCGAGGAGGCGTTCGAGAAGATGCACGGCGGTGCCGTCCTCCGTTCGGTGGTCGAGCTGTGAGCGGCGGGTCCGGAGCCGGCCTGCGGATTGATCAGCTGGTCACCTCGGGCACTTTTTCGCTCGACGGCGGCACCTGGGACGTGGACAACAACGTCTGGATCGTCGGCAACGACACTGAATGCGTCGTGATCGATCCGGCCCACGACGCCGCGGCGATCGCGGAAGCCGTCGCCGGCCGGAAAGTCACGGCCATCCTGCTCACCCACGGCCATGACGACCACATCGCCGCGGTGGGCGAGTTCCGGAACCTGGTGGGCGCGCCGGTCTACCTGCACCGGGACGACTGGATGCTCTGGGACCGGGTCTTCCCCGGAACGGAGCCGGACCACGCGATTTCCGACGGCGAGACGTTCGACGCCGCCGGCGCCCGCCTGGTGGCGCTGCACACGCCGGGCCACTCCCCCGGTTCGGTGAGCTTCTACCTGCAAAGCGAGGGCACCGTCTTCACCGGCGACACGCTGTTCCAGGGCGGCCCCGGCGCCACGGGCCGGTCCTTCAGCGACTTCCCCACCATTATCGAATCCATCACGTCCCGGCTGCTGACCCTCCCGGCAGGCACGGTGGTGCGCACCGGGCACGGGGATTCGACGACGGTCGGCGCAGAGGCGCCGCAGCTTGCGGAGTGGATCGCCCGGGGCCACTGACCCGGCGCCGTTCCGCCGTTCAGCCCACGTTGGCTGGCCCCGTCCGGAGCTTCGGACAGGGCCAGCCTCCGAGTGCGGCTAGATATGCCTCAGGTATCTCTCCGGAGATTCGAGGAAGGAACGCCAGTTGGCCACCAGGTCCAGCTCTTCCCACGTCCGTGGCCGCAAGCCCCACGGCCCTACTTCCAGGATCTGCGCATTCGGAAGGGCAGCCAGCACAGGTGAATGGGTGGACATGATGACCTGGGAGTTCCCCTCGGCCAGCAGATCCTTCAGCACGGCAAGCAGACTCAGACATCCCATGAAGGACAACGCGGACTCAGGCTCGTCCAGGACCCACAGCCCGGGACCTTGAAATCGGTCAACGGCCAACGCCAGGAACGATTCACCATGGGACATGTCGTGGAATGAAATGTCCGGGCCGGTAGTACTCGGGTTCTGCTCGAGATATGTGAAAAAACCGTGCATGGATTCCGCGCGAAGAAAATATCCCCGCCGCGTGGCGCCGGCGTTCCTGACCAGCTGCAAGTGCCCGGCCAAGGCGGATTCCGTCCGCCGGGTTGAATGCCGCGCACCTGTGGATCCGCCTTCGGGCGACAGACCGTAGGCCAGCGCCACGGCTTCCACCAGTGTGGATTTCCCCGACCCGTTTTCTCCCACCAGAACCGTGGCCGGCGTCAAGTCGAGCCCGCGGTTCAGGATCTGGGCTACGGGGGGCAGGGTGGCCGGCCAGCGAGGGCGGTCGAGAGCATTGCTGGGATCTTCGGCGATGCGTCTGATCGGATAGTTTTCCAGGGCCATCTGGTCATTCTTGCAGGGGTCACTGGAATCACTGCCGGCTGGATCGAACGGCGGGCGCCCGGCTGCAGCGTATTAGGCTGTGGACCCATGAGCACTTACCCCAGCATGGACCCGGCCATCTTCGGGGCGGACCTGCGGATTCAGTTCGAGGCCTTCCTCGACGAGCACCGGGCCGCCCTGCACGGCTGCCTCGACGGGCTGAGCGAGCAGGAGGCCCGGGCCTCCCTGGTCCCCTCGCGCACAACGCTGCTGGGGCTGGTCAAGCACGCCTCGTTCGTGGAAAAAGTCTGGTTCGACGAAGCCGTCACGGGCCGGAGCCGGCTAGAGATCGGCATACCGGCAACCCCGGACGAATCCTTTGCTCTGGACGACGGGGACACCATCGCCAGCGTTCAGGCCGCCTACCGGCAGGCCTGCGCGGAGTCACGCGGCCGGACCGCGTTGCTGGGAGTAGACGACCTGGTCACCGGCAACCGCCGCGGACCACTGCCACTGAGATGGGTCTATCTGCACATGCTGCGGGAACTCGCCCAGCATTGCGGGCACGCCGACATCCTGCGCGAGCAACTCCTCGCCGCGCGAACCTGACTAAACGACCCCGGCCAGCAGGGCTGCGAAGTCGCCGTCGCTGAGAGAGGCGTACCCGCCGTAGGCGCCCAGCACGGCCGCTTCGACGGCCGCCACATCCATGCCCGGCACCAGGTCATCGGCGGCCCCCGCCGTCGCCGGGTCCCAGTCCAGGCCCAGGGCCGCGTAGCTGGCCTCGAGCGCGGCCCTGATCGGCGCGGAGTTCTCCACGATAATCACGGAGCTGAACAGCCAGCCGCCGGAGACCACCCGCTGGGCAGTGCCGATGAGCTTGACCTGGTGCGAGGGATCGGCGGCGTCCGTGCCGTGGACGCTGAACTCCCCCGGGCAGTACTCGCCGGGGATCTCCCCGACGGCCGCGTCCACGCCCGCGTCGCGCAGTGCCTGCGCCAGCAGCTCGCCGAAGAACGCAAACCGTCCCTTCGCCCCCGCAATGGCGTCCACGTGCGGCTCCAGATGGTCGATCACCAAGGTCCCCTCGTGGTAGGCCGCGGCCCGGCCGCCGGCCTTCCGGACCAGCGGTTCGAAACCCAGTTCCCGGCAGGCCCGCGCCGCGGCGTCGAAACCGGGCAGGTGCGTGTCGCGCTGGCCGAACGCCACGGTCGGCGCGGGCCGGTAGAGCCGCAGCATGGGCCCCAACGCTCCGGTCTTCACCCGCTGCAGCAGCGCCAGGGCGAGGTCCAGGTCTGCCGCGGCGCCGAGCGAGTGCTCCTGCCGGAACACGGTCAGGGTCCGGGGTCCGGCCGCGGCCTGCTGCATGTTGTTATGCTCCCTTATGCTCATTCTGCAATTCCTGGTGGTAGCCGCGGCGTTCGCCGCCATCGACGCCGTCTGGCTCAAGTCGATGAATAAGTTCTACCGCCGGCATCTGGGCCACCTGATGGCGGACAAGCCCCATCTAGGGTACGCCGTGGTGTTCTACGTGCTGTACATCGCCGGGATTGTCTTTTTCGCGCTCCGCCCGGCGCTCGAGGGCGGCAGCTGGCTGACCGCGCTGGGGTACGGCGCCGCACTCGGCGGGTTCGCCTACGCCACCTACGACCTCACCAACGCCGCGACGCTGAAGAACTGGCCGCTGTCGATCGTCGTTGCGGACATCGCCTGGGGTGCGTTCCTGACCGGCCTGGCCACGACCGTCGGCTGGCTCGTCTTCCACTGACCCCGCGGAGCCCACGGCCCCGGCACGGCCGTGGTTGCTGCGGCTAGCTTTTGCGAAGCGTCAGGATCTGCTCGGCACGCCCGAACGGGCCCTGCAGATCGTGCAGCACCGTGGAGGTCAGGCCGATGCCGTCGGTACCGAAGGACACCTCATTGTCCAGGCCCAGCCACTCCCCTTCGGGGCGCCGGTACATGTGGATCTGCAGGTCCAGGTTGGGGAACGCGTAACTGCCCGTGCCCGGCGGTACCCGCGCGGCGATCCCGTTGGCCGTGTCCACCAGGCCGATCAGCCGGGCCAGGTCGCTGCTGTCCGCCCGGTCGGTGAGCGGATGGTCGGTGTGCAGCCAGACGGTCCCGGACCCTGCCCGGTGCCCCTCCGCGATCCGCATCTTGAGGGAGGCGATGTAGCCGCCCGGCCAGATGGTGGCGGCGTCGTACGGCTCGCAGTCCTCCGGCGCGGGGATCCGGGGGTCCTCGACGGCGGCGACGGCGGAAGTGTCGGAGGTAATCATCCGCCACGCCGTCGCCCGGATCGCCACCCTGCCGCCGGCCACCAGCTCGGCCTGGAGCAGTTCGATGGTCCGGCCGGGACGCAGCGTGGCGGTGGTGACCTCGAATTCGCCGCCCGGAATCAGGCCGAGGATTTCGTAACTGATCCGGGCCATCCGCATGTCGTCCCGCGGCTCATGCCGGGCCAGGCAGTCAGCCATGATTCCGGACGCCGGAGCCATGTGCTGTTCGTGCTCATTCCAGGCGCCCTGGGCGTGGATGGTGGAGCGGAAACGCCCGTCGCCCAGCGCCTGGTAGTAGAAATTGCCTTCGGCCAGCACCGGTAGTTCAGCAGTCAACGTCGACCCTTTCGCAGCAACAATCAGAGAATTCCAAACCACCCTATCGCCTTGTGCCACCGGGGCTTCCGCACGCCGCCCCGGCTGCGGTACGCCGGAGCGGCGCGGGCAGCTGCCCGGCCAGTCCGTTCCCGTCCGACCCGCCGGACTGGGTAGACTCGGAATCGGTTTACCCCCAACTATTCTGCGAAGAGGTGCTCCCCCTGATCCGAGTCATCAGCTACAACCTCCGCAAACACAAGGCCAGCGGCGAACTGGAGGCCCTGGCCGGCGGCTACGGCATCGACGCGCTCTGCCTCCAGGAGTGCGACACGGAAGACCTGCCAGAGACGATCGGCGACCTGCATCTGGCCGACGCCACCCGCGGCAACCGCCTGGGCCTGGCGATCTACTATCGCCAGGACCGTTTCACCGCATACGAGACGAAGACTTTCGCGCTGAAAAAGTCGCTGCATGACCGGGTCCTGGCACCCGCGCACGAACGCCTGATCGGCACCCGGGTGGTCGATAACGAGACAGACCACGACCTGGTCATCGCTTCCTTTCACGCCGCTCCCCTGACCGCGTCGAACTCGCTGCGGAGGAACCAGATCCACGCCGCACATGCGGAACTGCTCAGCATGGGCGGCGGGCTGATGTCGCTCATGGTAGGCGACTTCAACTACCCGTTCTTCACCAAATACCTGACCGAGCAGATGAAAGACGCCGGCTACGAACTCTCGCTCAGCGACCGGCGAACCTACACCCGCTACAAGGTCTTCAAAGGCCACTTCGATTTCGCCACCTCGCAGGGTCTCATGATCGAGGGTGTCGAAACGCTGCCGCGGGGCGCCTCCGACCACCTGCCTATCCTCGTGTCGGCGGAATACGGCCAGAACGCCGCCGGAGCAGCCGACGGACCCGCTCCGGCCTGACCCCCTCACCAGCTGGCCAAGGGAAGCCGAGGGAGCCCGGAACACAGGTTCACAGGCTGGGGTACGGCTGAGGTCCGTGCAGTTCTTAAGCGTTTCTTAACGCTCGCCGGGAAGAGTGGGTGCTGGCACGTCTCCACGTGCCGCTGCCCCCAACCGGAGGACTCCATGACCGGACCCGTTCCTGAGAACCACAGCGCCCCGCCCTCTGCCCAGCCGCGGCCGCCCGCCGGACGCCGGCTTTGGGTCCTGCCCCGGATGCGGCACTGGCTGTTGACGGGCTTGTTGCTGTGCGCTGCCGTGATCGCCATCGGCGTGGCGGTGCAGCTGGTGCCCGGCGATACCAGGGCCGAGCTGGGGGTGGACCAGAGCCTCAGCCGGCATCACGTTGCGCTCTTGACCGCCGTCGCGATGGCCATCAACCTTGGCTTCGGCCCGGTGGCCGGACTGGCGCTCGTTGCAGCCATTGCTCTTTACCTCTGGCTGGTCCGCGGCGACCTGATCAAGGCCGTGGGTTTCGGCCTGGTGGCGTGTTCGGGCTGGGTGGCCAGTGAATCCTTCAAGCTCCTGATCGCGCGCCAGCGGCCAGACCCGGCCCTGCTCTATGACCCGCTGTCGCCGGAGACGGGATCGGCCAGCTTCCCGTCCGGGCATGTCGCCTTCGCCGTGGCCCTGGCCTTCGCCCTCTACTTCCTGGCCCGCGACACCCGCTGGTCCAGGCCTACCGCCGTCGCCGGAGCGGCCGTGGCCCTGACCGTGGCGTGGTCGCGGCTGTACGTCGGCGTGCACTACCCCACAGACGTGGTGGCCTCGTTTCCGGCCGCGGGCGCGGCGGTAGCTCTGCTCACGGGCGTCTGGAACCGTTACCTCCCCTTCATGGCGGCGCGCCTGCGGCCGGCAGCGCCCGTCCGCTCAAACCGACCATAAGGTAGTGACCGTGTACAGCATCCATCCTCCAGGCCTGGTTGCGGCCCTGACGGCAGCCACGGGCACACCGTCCCTCCTGGACCCCGCCAGCCTGCTCGCTGGGCTCGGCCCGGCAGCCCTAGCTGCCATCGCCGCTATGGTTTTTGTCGAATCCGGGCTGCTCTTTCCCTTCCTGCCGGGCGATTCGCTGCTCTTTACCGCCGGCCTGCTGCATCAGGAACTGCGCCTGACCCTGCCCGTGCTGATCGGCGTCGTCACCGCAGCGGCAGTCGCCGGCGACCAGGTCGGCTACATGCTGGGCCGCAAGTTTGGGCGGCGATGGTTCAAGGATGATGCCAGGGTGCTGAAGACCGCCCACCTGGCCACCACGGAGGAGTTCTTCCGCCGCCACGGCGGTGCCGCCGTCGTACTGGCCCGGTTCGTGCCCATGGTCAGGACGTTCGCCCCGCTGACCGCCGGTATCGGCCGCTACGGGCACAAGTCCTTCACCCTCTGGAATTTCCTCGGGGCGCTGGCCTGGGCGACGTCGGTTATCCTGCTGGGCACCTGGCTGGGGCACTACGACCTCATCGCCAACAACATCGACGTCATCGCCGTGGTGATGGTCCTCGTCTCCGTCGTTCCGTGGATAATCCAGTTCCTCAGGCGCCGCCGCCGTAACCGCCGCTCCGCCGCCACCGGGCCGAACGGGACAGACTACGACCGGGCGGCCATTGTGCCGGCCGGGAAAAACCCCGCGGGAGACTAGGCGGCATGGCACCCGCGGACCGCCCGTCCCTGCTGCTCGTCGAGGACGACCCCGTCCTGGGCCCGCTCATCGCCGAACTGCTGGAACCGGACTACCGGGTCCGGCTTGCCGTCAACGGGCAGGACGGACTGCATCTGGGGCTGACCGAGCCGTGGGACGTGATGGTCATCGACCGGGGGCTGCCGTTGATGGACGGAGTCGCCCTGATCGCATCCCTGAGGGCAACGGGCATCCCCACCCCGATCCTGATCCTGACCGCACTGGGCGCTCCGGACGAGAAGGTCCGGGGACTGGACGCCGGCGCCAACGACTACGTCACCAAGCCCTTCGACGCCGGCGAACTGGCCGCGCGCCTGCGCGCCCTGACTCGCACCTACACGGTGCCGGCCGGGCCCCTGGGCATTGGCGACTGGGAACTCGATCCGGCGTCGCGCTCGGTCCGCTCCGTCTACGGCGGCACAGTGTCCCTGACCGCCAAAGAGTCCGAAATCCTGGCCGCCCTCGCCGCGGACCCCGGCAGGGTATTCACCCGCGACGAACTGCTCGCCGGCTTTTTCCAACCCACGGACCAGCCGGGCGTGATCGATACCTACGTCCACCACCTGCGCCGGAAAATCGCCAGGTCGGTGATCCGCACCGTCCACGGCGTCGGGTACCAGATCGGTGACGCCCATGACTAGGCGCCTGCGGCCAGGCACCCGCGACAAAGGGAGCAAATGACCAAGAAACCCCAGCCGGGCGCCCCAACTGACCAGTCCACGCTCCGCAAGGCGTCCCTAAAGGTTGCCGTGCGGGTCACCGCCGCCTGCGCGGTGATGGTGCTCTGCCTTGTCGCCGTCGCCGCCGTCTACCTAATGAACAAACTGGCCCGGCCGGAGGCGCCGCCGTCAACGGCCGGCGGAACAACGTACGCGTACCTCGATTCGACGGATCTGCTCGAAGCCATGCTCGTTGCCGGGCTGGCAGGCATCGCCCTGGCCGGCCTCGTGGGCTGGCTGAGTGCCCGCAGCGCCATCCGTCCGCTCGGCGACGCCCTCGCCCTGCAGCGCCGGTTTGTCCAGGACGCCAGCCATGAGCTGCGTACCCCGCTGGCCATCCTGGACACCCGGATCCAGTTGGCGCAGCGCGACGTCGACCCGGACTCCAAACCCGGGCGCAACCTCGCCGCGATCCGCTCGGACGCAGCCACGCTGACGGGGATCGTCAACGAACTCCTGCTGGCTGCGACGGCGGCCGCTCCGGATCCCGGCAGCGAGCCCGTCGAACTGGCCGACATCGCAGCATCCGTTGCCGACAGCCTTCAGCAGCTCGCAGCGGCCAAAGGGGTCCGCCTCGATTTTGTCCCCGGTGCCAGGCCGCGGGCCGGCATCGACACCAACGCGCTGCGCCGGGCGGTGCTCGCGCTGGCCGACAACGCGCTGGCCCACACCCCGCCCGGCGGCCGCGTCACGATTGCGACAGGCGAAGAAGGGAACCACGCGGTCATCAGCGTGGCGGACACCGGCACCGGCATCAGCGGCGTGGACCGGACCCGGATTTTCGACCGGTTCGTCCGGACCCCCAGCCCGGACGGCTCCCGCGGCGGACGGAGCTTCGGCATTGGCCTGTCGCTGGTCCGTGAGATTGCCGTGGCAGCCGGCGGCACCGTCGAGGTGGCCCGGACCGGTGCCGAGGGAACTGTCATGAGAATCCTCCTGCCCGCGGCACGGCCCTGAGTCCGGCCAGTCTGGCTCCAGCACGTCCTTGCGCGTGGCACGGGGAGACGCTGAGGGCCGCCGCGGCCGGGCAGTTCCCGGCGTAGAATCGGGCTTGGTTCACCAACCCGAGGGGCCGCCGTGCGTCGCAACTGGATCGAAAGCACCCCGCCCGGGCTCAAGATTGTCCTCGGCTACCGGCGCTCTTGGCTACGGTCCGACCTGGCCGCGGGGGCTGCCCTCAGCGCGGCGCTGATTCCGGCCGGCATGGCATACGCGGAGGCATCCGGACTGCCCGCCGTCACCGGCCTGTACGCCTCGGTGATTCCCCTGCTGGTGTACGCCGTGTTCGGCCCGTCCCGGGTGCTGATCGTCGGGCCTGACTCGTCCCTGGTGCCCATGATCGCGGCAGCGGTCCTACCCCTCGCAGCGGGGCGTGCCGGGCATGCTGTCGCGCTCGCCGGCGTGCTGTCCCTGCTCATCGGCCTATTCCTGGTCGCGGGCCGGCTCCTCAGGCTCGGCTTCGTCACCGGGCTGCTCTCCAAGCCGATCCGGGTCGGGTACCTGAACGGCATCGCCCTCGTGGTGATCGCGGGCCAGCTGCCCAGACTGCTCGGGATCCCGGCCGACGCCGGTTCGCTGTCCGGCAGCCTCGCCGGAACGGTCCGTGCACTGGCCCAGGGTGCCATCAATCCTGCGGCGGTCGTTTTTGGGGCCGGCACCGTCGCGGTCATTTACGGCTGCCGGGCCCTGCCCTGGCGGGTGCCGGGGGTTTTGCTGGCGGTGCTGGCATCCATGACGGTCGCGGCGGCGGCTGGCCTGGCCAATGTTGTTCCGGTGGTGGGCGCGCTTCCGGCGGCGCCGCCGGTGCCGGCCCTCAGCAGTGTCCGGCCCGAGGAAGTCCTCGCACTGCTGGCCCCGGCAGCCGGCATCGCGCTGATCGCCTTCGCGGACACCTCGGTGTTGTCCAAAAGCCTGGCCCGCCGGCGCGGCGACCACGTTGACGGCAACCAGGAAATGGGCGCTCTCGGTTTAGTGAATGCGGCATGCGGGCTGTTCGGCGGCTTCCCGGTGTCCGGCAGCGCTTCCCGCACCCCTATTGCCCTCGAAGCGGGGGCGCGCAGCCCCCTCAGTGGTGTTATTGCAGCAGCCCTGGTGCTGCTGTTCATGTTCGCCGCGCCCGGGGTTACGGCGTTCCTGCCTGCCAGCACCCTGGCCGCCGTGGTGATGGTCGCGGCTGCTTCGATCATCGACGTCAAGACGCTCCTGCGGCTGATCCGGATGAGCCGGACGGAAACGGCGTTGCTGGTCGCGACGTTCCTTGGCGTGGTCTTTGTCGGCGTCCTCGAAGGCGTGGTGGTCGCTATCGCCCTGTCGCTGATCGTCTTTGTCCTGCGCGCCTGGGATCCGTACCGCACGGAGCTCGCCAGCGTCGACGACATGCCCGGCTACCATGACCTGAGCCGGCACCCGGAGGGCCACAGGGAGCCAGGGCTGGTGATCGCGCGTTTCGATGCACCGCTCTTTTTCGCGAACGGGGCGGTCTTCGCGGAGCACATCCGGGCCCTGGTGGCGGAGGCCCCCGGGCCGGTGCGCTGGGTGGTGGTGGCGTCCGAGGCCATCACCGACCTGGACACGACCGCGCTGGACGACCTCGTGGAACTTGATGACGAGCTCTCCCGCCAGGGCATCAGTTTGGTGTTCGCCGAGATGAAGGGCCCGATCAAGGACCGGTTGATCCGGTTCGGCGTCAGCAGCCGGTTCGGCCCGGACCATTTCTTCCCCACGGTGCACAACGCCGTCCGCTCCTACCGGAAGGGATTCGGGCTGCCGTGATCTGGGCTGGCCGCCGCAGCGGCGTCGGCAGCGGCGCGGTGGCAGCGGCGCGGTGGCAGCGGCGGGGTGGCAGCGCGGCGCCGGTAAAGCCGGCACGCAGGTGAAGCCGGTTCAGCCGCGCAGCGGGATGACTTCCACGCTCCCGCCGGGACCACTGATGACGAGCACGCGTTTGGCGGCGACCCCCTGGAGGGCTCCGGCCAGGCGGGCGCCCGCATCCGTTCGCCCTTGGGGCGCGGCGACGGCGGCCTCGGGTGTCACGCCGCCGCGGAGTACCGTGTCGGCGGGCCCGGGACCGCCGGGCCCTCCGCCGGCGGGCGCGGCAACGTCGGCCCGGCTCCAGACGGTGACCCCGGCCCCCGTCAGCTCCTCCAGGGCCCGGCGCAGCGGTTCCGGATCGGGGCCCGCAACGAGGATGACGTGGCCAATTGTACGTTTCCGGCCGGTTCCGGCCGCCGGCTGCCGGGACCGGTCCTGCCGCCACACGGCGAAGTGGTACCCGGCGGCAAGACCGGCCGCGACCAGCAGGCCCAGCGGTGCGCGGGTCCGGTCCACCAGGCTGCCGCCTGTCACATCGGCCAGGAAGAACTCGAACAACCGGTAGCCGATCACCAGCAGCGCGATCAGGGCCACAACCGCGCTGAGCCCAAACACCGCGACGAGGTAAACCCGCCTGGCCGCCGGGACCGCGGCTTCCGGCGGGTGCTGCCGCGCAGGCCGCCACGCCAGCCACCAGACCCAGCCGCCCACGACCAGGGAACTGATGCCGCCCAGCAGCAGGGTCCGGGCGCTGCCGCCCGCCAGCGGCGATACCAGGATCGACAGCGCCGCATTGACAATCACTCCGACGCCGCTGGCCGCCGCGGCCAGCGCCACGCCCGATGTCACCAGCACGCCGGCCTGGCGGGTCCGTTCCGCACGGCCCACTGCAGCCGTCCGGTAGTAACGCCAGATCAGTGAGCCGACGGCGGCGGAGGCGATGGCGAAGCCCAGTGGTTCGAGCAGCCCCCGCATAGATTCCTGCCGGTCGAAGGCCAGCCTCAGCAGCACGAAAAGGACGGTCCCGGCACCGGCCAGGGCCAGCAGGCCGGCCAGCAGGATGCCCACGACAACCAGCCCGACATCGGCGAAGCCGCCCCGCAGCCGCCGGGCCCTGCCCCGGAACCAGTGCCCCCACCAGACCAGTCCCCCGCCGGCTGCCCAGACCAGGTCGCGCAGGGTGGACTCCCACCAGGGATGGGCCGCTGATGTGAGTTCCATCGACCCCCGGATGGCCACGTCGAGCAGGCCGGCCAGTGCAGCAACGGCGGCTCCGGCGCCCAGGCTCAGCCCGAAGTAAGTCCCGATGACGGCCGGAACGTGCGCGAGTTCGAGCGGGCCCCGCAGGGTGTGCCGCGACATCCACCGGTGCCACACCCACACCAGCGCCCAGACCAGGCCGACGGCGAGCGGCGAGCGCCAGTCCGGTTCCGCATCGCCGATGAACGACGCCGCTGCTGCCAGCAGGGCCGTCACCGACGTGATCAGGGAATAGGTGTAGACCGCCGCAACGTACAGGCCCCACGACGGGGCTGCACGCTCGGCCGGCTCCTCCAGCCGTCGCCAGACCGCCCACCAGAGCAGCGCCGCCAGCGGTCCGCCGATCAGGGTAAAGGCCAGCGACAGCGCGAGCCCCGCGATGCCCTCGCCGGCGACTACCTGGCCGGAGCGGAAGAGCCGTTCCAGTAAGCCGCTGAGCCCGTTCGCGGCAATCATCACCAGGGCGAACAGCAGCACGAAGACAATCAGGCGCCGGACCTTCGCCTGGGCGGTCCCCGTCACGGGTCCGGCCTGCACGGCGGTGGGGCTCACTTTCGCACCACCCCGCTGCTGCAGGTCTGGAGGCTGTACGGCAGCTCGTTGATTAACCATTTGCCTGCTACCTGCACGAGGCCGATGACCCCCTCCTCGGCGTATTCGGCGGGGCCGAAGGGCCCCTCGCCGGCGTCATGGACGATAGAGACCCTGACCGTGGCGGTGTCGCCCCGTTCGGTGCTGGAGATTAGGACCACCCGGCTGGCCTGGGCCCCGCCGTAGTAGCTGTCGCACCGGGCGCGGGCGTTGTCGGTCAGATAGGCATCCGCCGCAGCGGTGTCCGCGTCGATCACCGCCCTGCTGTACCGCTGGACCACACCTGTCGGCGAAGATTCATCCAGCGGCTGCGGCTCCCCGCGAAGGAAAACGGCGGCCAGCGCCACCACCACCAGAACTGCGATTGCAGCCACGATACCCAGCAGCACCCGGTCCGGCCGCCGTCGGCGCCCCGGCGCCGATTCCGGTTCCGGTTCCGGTTCCGGTTCCGGGAGAGCCGATCCGTTGCCGGGCACTGCTCGCGGCGGCCCGGGGTCGTTCGGCGGCTGGCTCATGCCGTCAGTATGAACGGCCCGCCCTACTCCGTCATGGTGTCTTTTGGCCCTTTTGGCCCTCCGGGGCGTCGACGACGCTGGCAGCAGATATTACGCTCAGACAATGGGGATCATGCAGAAAATCATCGGCCCGAAACTGGTAGGCGCCCTGCTCCTCCTCCTTGGTCTGGCAGGGATCCTCCTCGTAGCGGCACCAGCGGCGCTCGCCGTGCCGCCGTCCGCCGTCGTGGTCGAGGACCGCGCAGGCGTCCTGGACCGCAACACCCTGCTGCCCGCGGTACAGGGAATCGACTTTTACCAGCCCACCAAGGTGGCTGTGTATACCTACAACGGCAGCGCCGCTGACAACCTCAACGAGGAAGTGCTGCGCTTCGCCCGCGCGGAGCATCCGGACTGGATCAGCCAGGACGGGCAGAAATGGGCGGACGGCCTGTTCATCTTTGCGCTGGACCCTGTGGGTCGGCATGTCGGGACGTACATGGGCGAGGACCGGAAGGTGTCCCCGGAGCAGCGGGACGACATCCAGAACGCGTCCAAGGCGTTGCTCCGCGATGCCCAGTGGACGGACGGGACGATTGCCGGCATCCGGCGCGGCGCGGAGCTGATCAACCAGCCGTGGTACCGCTCCACCGCGTTCCTCGTCACGGCCTGGAGCGCCGCGGGAGCCGCCGTGGCAGGCGTTGGAACCTGGCTGCTCGTCCGCTGGCGGACCCGGGTAGGCGCCCGCAAGGAGATCGCCCGCGGGGAAGCGAGCTACGCCAACGTGAGCATGGACCTGCAGGTGACCGAACTCAACGCCGGCACCATCCCGGAGTCCTCCCGCTACGGAAGCACGGTGCTGGAAAAACACCGCACCTTCCTGAGCCGCTACAACGCGGCGACCGAACTCTCCAACCAGGTGCACGCCCTGACGCAGCGCCAGCTGGGCCGCCGGGCCAGCCTGGCACTAACCCGGCAATACGCCGACGCGGCCGTCGAGCTGGATGCCCTGGACGACGTCATCGCCGACACGAACGCCCTGCTGAACCGCGGTTCCGCCTGGGCCACGGCGTGGGACCGGCAACTGGCCCCCTTCCGCAGCGACCTCGCCAGCATCGACGGGATGCTCGCCAAGAGCCACGGCGAGGGCGGTTCCGCCACGGCCGCGTCGCTTCGGTCCTTCCGGGACCGCAGCCAGCGGGACATCGAACGCTGGACCGCGGAACTCTCCGAACACAGCATCAGCCCGGAAACCGCCCTGGACCGGCTGCGTGATGCCCGGACCGAACTCTCCGAGCTGCTCAAAGTCCACGCGGAAACCGTGATCGCCGGATTCGCGCGCAATGAGCGCGAGGCAAAACTCATGCGCAAGCAAATGGACGAGGCCCAGACGGGGATGGGTAAGAAGCAACGTCGCAGCTACGAGCCGAGCATTCTGGGCACGGTTTATCCTTCCTACTACTTCTTCTCGGTTGCCACCTTCAACAGCGGCGTCAGCACCGGTGTCACCTCTGTCAGTTCCGCCCGCGGCGGCAGCACCACCGGATACGGCGGCAGCGGCGGCAGCTTTTCCGGTTCCGGCAGCTCGTCCGGCTTCTGAATAGATGCGTATCGACAACCGTGGGCCAAGCGAGGAGGCTTGGCTCCGTAAGCGGTTAAATCCCTGATCGAAAAGAGGGAGTGCCATGGCAACCAATGTTGTCACCCGGCTGCAGGTGAAGTCGCACAATTCGCCCGATGAGAGGCGCAAGCCGGACAAGAGCCAGATAGATATTGTTTCCGTAGGCGACTACACCATCGGCCGGCTGAGTTTCGAGCCGGGCTGGCGCTGGTCCGAGTGCATCAAGCCCGTGGTGCAGACCGACACCTGCCAGAACAGCCACGTCGGGTTCTGCGTGTCCGGCAAGCTGACCGTCGAGACCAGCGACGGCGGCCGCGCCGAAATCGCTGCCGGCGATTCCTACACCATCCCGCCGGGCCACGACGCCTGGGTTGAAGGAGGGGATCCGTTCGTCGGGATCGAATTCGTCAGCGCTGCTGATTATGCGAAGGCCGCCGGATAGGCGGCCCCGGACCGGCTACCGGCCAGGGCCCGGGTAGGGTCCCAGGTTCAGGCGTCCAACTGCAGGCGCCTGAACCGCAGTTCCCGCTGGGCGCCCCGCAGCGGCGATCCGGTGAAGGGCAACTCCTCAAGGTCGATGGCGCCGGCCGCCGCCAGCGCGGTCCGGTTGGCGCCGGCCGCCGCCCGCGCCGGGAGCCCCAGCGTAGCCGCGAACTCCGCCCAATGCCTGGCCTTGAGATTCCTGGTCTTCCCGGCGACGGGCAGGGCCAGGGTTTCGTCCCCGTAGAGCAGGGTGCACGGCACGTCATAGACCGGGGCCATCACGAAGCCGCCCGGACCGCCAAGGACGGCCAGGTTCTTGGCGTGCAGGTCCCCGTTCCCGGTCAGCCACGCGAAAAGGAACTGCAGATACAGGTTCCGGGCGGCAACCACCGGCGCCCTACAGATCCCGGCGAGGGCGGCCGCCACCGCCTCCGACGCCACCCCGTATTTGGACGCCGGAGGAAGCCCCAGTACCTGGGTGCCGTCCTCGAGCGGCAGCCGCCGCCAGGCGCCGTCGGCCGTTTTGACGCGGTCGAACCGTTCCACCAGCAGCCCGGGCAACCCGTTCCGGTCGGCGATCACGGAGCTCTTGGCAACCGGGATCTTCAGCGCTTTCGCGCCTCGGAGGTGCGCCGCCTCGTTCTCCACAAGGTGCGGATGTTCCGGAGGATCGAGCTTCAGCAGGTAGCGGTGCCCGCGCAGGGCCAGGGGCGTGGTCAGCATCGAGGCGCTGGTCTTCCGCTGCACCCCGGGGATGCCGTGCAGGTCGACGGTATTGGCGAGCACGGCGAAATCCAGGTCGCCGGGCCTGGAGGTATCGGCCAGGGCTTCGGGGTCGCCGGGGAGTTCCCCGGCCGGGACCACCTGGACGTCGCCGGGGACGTCCGACCCGACGGCGAGGAGCAGGGTCAGTTCGTCGTCGAAGCTGGTTTTGGTGGCGTTCTTCAGCACGGTTAGCCGGTGGCCCTCGGGGAGCAGCCCGGCAAAAAAGGCCGGCAGCGCACCCGCCGGCGCCTCCACCGCAGCCTCCGACGGCGGCAGGGAAACCGCGACGGCGGGGTGCCCGCCGTCGAGGTACTCCGGACGGTAGGAGAACCGCACTCCCCCGTCGCCGGTCCTGGCGAGCCGGCCGGCCAGCAGCCCGTTCTTATAGACGTCGCCCGCCCTGACGAACCGCAGGTCCTGGAGTTCGGCGGCCATCACTGCACCGCGAGCTTCAGGCCCAGCACGTTGGCGACGGCCACCACGGCCTGCAGCGACGGGTTGCCGGCGCCGGTCTCCATGGCCCGGACGGTTCGCTCGGACGTGCCGGCCAGTTGCGCCAGCTGCTCCTGCGTCAGTCCGGCCTCCCTGCGGGTCCGCCGAATCGCGTCCGCGATCGCAGCGGCGTCGCCGCCGTGACCGGCTGATTGTGTGCCCACCTGGATGTCCACCTGCTCCCCTTTGCCGACTCGTGATTGGGATATCGGCACGATGTTGCCGACTCGTTATTGGGTGATCGGCACGATGTTGCCGTTTGCGTGCGCGGCACAGCCCATCCTGCCTCATTCCATCGAATCCGGCAAGATCCTGCCGAAAGAAGCTGGTGCTGACTGAGTAGCCGGCGACGCTGCCCGGAACGGCAGTATCCTGCCGTTCCGCGGGCCGGGGATCTTGCGCCCTCCCCGGTCCCTTCCTGTGACGGACCGGGCGGGCGTACCCTCGGGCCATGCGGAAGATCATCATGGCCCTGCAGGTCTCCCTTGACGGCTTTTTCGAGGGGCCCCGCGGGGAAATCGACTGGCACCTGGTGGACGAGGAACTCCACAGCCACCTCAACGAGAAACTGGCCGCGATGGGAGCGTTCCTTGACGGCCGCGTCTCCTATGAGCTGATGGCGGGCTACTGGCCGACGGCCGACCAGGACCCGGCCAGCACCCCTGCCGAGGTTGAATTCGCCAGGATCTGGCGCGAGATGCCCAAAATCGTGTATTCCCGGACCCTGGAGCAGGCCGGCTGGAACACCACGGTAATGCGCGACGTCGTCGCCGAAGACATTTTGGCCCTCAAGGCGCAGGACGGCGGCGACATGGCCCTGGGCGGGGCGGACCTGGCCGACACCTTCCGCCGGCTGGGGCTCATTGACGAGTACTGGCTCTACATTCATCCGGTACTACTCGGGCAGGGCAGGCCGCTGTTCAAGCACGCGGACGCGAGGACCGGGCTGACGCTCGCGGGCACCCAGGCCTTCGGCAACGGTGTAGTCCTGTTGCGGTACACCGTCTGAGGCGGGCGGGACAGACGACGGCCGGTGGCCGGCTGCCGTCACGGCAGCCGGCCACCGGCCGTCGGAAGAGGTGCTGGTGCGGTCGTTACGCGCCGGCGCGGACGAACGTCACGCCACCGGTGGCGGTCAGCCAGGACAGCGGGTGCTTGATCGTCTGGTTGCTGCCGTTCATGCCGCCGCTGATGACCTGGCCGTTGCCGGCGTAGATGGCGACGTGGCCGGACTGGACGATCATGTCGCCGGGCTGGGGGGTGCCCACAACCTTGCCGTAGTTCATGAACTGCTGCGGGCCCAGGTCACCCACCGGGATGCCGGCCGCGCCGAGGGCCTTTTCGACCATGGCGGTGCAGTCCTGGGTGATGCCGATCTGGCTGTAAGCGGCCGAGAGCATGGCGGCGTTCACGCCGCCGGCTGCCGCGGCGGGCGTCGCGGCCGACTTCGCCTGAACGGTGATGGTCGGCGCTGCGGGGGCCTGCACTGCCGGAGCGGCGGCGGGCGCAGCAACCGCGGCGGGCGCAGCAACGGCGGCAGGCGCAGCAACGGCGGCGGCTGCCGGGGCGGCGGCTGGCGCGGGTGCCGCAACGACGGGCTTGGGCTGCGCGATCACGGGCGCCGGCGTGGTGGCGACGGCCGGACGGTCGAAGCTGATCTTCACCGCGGAGTCGGCGGTCACGGGCGTGGAGACCTTGCCGCCGACGTCAACGCTGGAGGCCGGGGCGGAGTCGCGCTCGGCCGGCGCGACGGCGGCATTTGCTGCCATGCCGCTCGTCAGGACGAGGCCCGAGGCGGCGAAGAGAACTGCGGCCTGGCGGCCGATGGTGCCCGGCTTGACCGACAGGGCCGGGGGCCGGCCCGCGGTTGCCTCGGAACGATGGCGCGCGGAAGTAGTGCTTGAAGACATGAACGTAACCTCTCCCAATGCCTGCGAGGTGAGCTGTCGGATTCGGATGGGAGGCACCCGGCCGCGGGCCCGTCAGAGCGGACGCTGCGCGGCTTCACCCCAAGACCTGCTGAAAGTACAGGTCAAAAGTGGTTTCCCCGTCTCTGCCAGATGGTTGCATTCGGATCCCGGGCCGCGGCAGAGTTAGGCAAATCGGCTCGGGAGCGCCCGTATCGGATACAAACAGGCACCTATCCACGGTAACGAATACGCACAGCAATGTCACATTCAGATAACGAGGGCGCGGTTCCGCGGCGAAAAAACCTAGGGTCTCGCGCGCGGCCGCGCATAGGATGAGGGCATCCCGCGTTCCCCGGACGGAGGCCCGAACGATGAACAGTCACTGCGTCGCGATCTGTCAGTTGAGCTCACAGCCCCAGGAGGATTTTGATGTCAACACGGAACTGCTGGTCCTCGAAGGCAGGGAAGTCCATGTGGCGACCTGGGATGCCGAACCGCGCGACGGGGGCTTCGACGTCCACGTCCTGAATGACCGCGTGGACACGCTGGGTTTTATGGTCGTGACCGACTGGCAGTTCCTCGACGGAAAGGCGTACGCCGTCGTCGAGCGCCGGCCGCAGCGTTAGGAAGTGCCGCTGAGCATCGCTGCCCGCCGCAGCCACTCGTCCTGGTCGCGCCGCCAGCGGCCCAGTACCGCTTCCGCCCGGGCGCGCGCCTGACCGTCCAGGCGCCCCACCAGCGGCGCGACCACGTCGCGGGCGAGCGGGTCGACAAGTTCATCAAGCCGCGCCGTCCGCACGAAGCCCTCAATCCGGGTCAGGTCCGAGTTATCCAGCAGCGCCACCTTGGACTGCAGCAGGACGACGGCGGCGAGCCGGCGTTCGAAGACCGGGACTGACCACAGCTCCGAACTCAGGGCCGTAACGCCGTCGTGGTCCAGGTCCCGGTAGCGGCGGAGGGCATCGCGGACGGAGCCGCGGACCGCGCCGACTGAGGAGCCGTAGCAGCCCAGGTCCGGACCGTAACGGCCCTGCGCCGCCTCGGCCCGCTGCCAGGTACTCTCCCGCTGCAGCGCCGCGTCGATGAAGTCCCCGGCCTCGCTCATCGTTCCATTCTGTCCCGCGCCGGCCGCTCCCGCCTAAGCCGGGCGGCCTCGGGGGCCTCCCCTGCTGGCTCCCCCGCGGCCCTTGGCTGTCTCCCGGGTCTACCCGCTGGCTCTCCCGGGGCCCCGCCGCGGCAGCCAGCGGACGTCGCTGCTAGCCGATGACCGCACCGGTGGCCGAGTACCAGGTCAGCTTCCCGCGCTGGAAGTTAGAGGCGCGGCCCACGCTGACCGAGTACTCGTCCGAGACCGGGTAGCCCAGCCGCCCGCGTTCCCAACCCAGCGACGCCCACCGGGACCGGATCCCGCCCATCACCGAGTGCGCCCCGGTGGCGGGGGTCCAGTAGATCGAGCTGCCGCTTCCGCCGCCGCCGGCGAAGTGGTTGTACCGCCCGATCCTGTCCGGAGTCACCATCTCGTCCGTGGTCGGGTAGCCCAGCTTGCCCCGCTCCCAGCCCTGCGCCGCCCACTTGCTCCGGATCCCGCCCATCACCGAGTGCGCCCCGGTCCTGGGGGTCCAGTAGATCGAGCTGCCGCTTCCGCCGCCACCGGAGAAGTGGTTGTACCGCCCGATCCTGTCCGGAGTCACCATCTCGTCCGTGACCGGGTAGCCCAGTTTCCCTTTCTCCCAGCCCTGCGCCGCCCACTTGCTCCGGATCCCGCCCATCACCGAGTGCGCCCCGGTCTTGGGCGACCAGTAGATCGAACTGCCGCCTCCGCCGCCGCCGGAGAAGTGGTTGTACCGCCCGATCTTGTCCGGGGTCACGCGCTCGTCCGTGGTCGGGAACCGGAGGACGCCGGCAGCTCCGCCGGCGGCCTTGTAGCGGGCGTAAATCCCGCCGGTGACCGCGTGCGCCCCGGTCGCCGGCGACCAGCAGATCACCCCGCGGGCGTAGTCCTGGCATTTGCCTCCCGCAACCGGATACTCCAGGGTCAGCGACCTGCCCAGGGCCGACCGCGGGTCCCCGGCGCCGATCTGGTAGGCCTTGAGCGCAATGGGATCGTCGACTCCCCTGCCGGTGAGCATCACCTTTTGAGCGCCCTGGCCGTCGTTGGCGGTGAGCAGGTAGTACGTGTCCTGGGTGCCGGCCTGGCCGGCCGCCGTCGGCTTGAACGTCACGCTCTGGTACGCCGATTCGCCCGGCGGGATCACCAGGCCCTCGGCGATCGGGGCGGTGGTGGAAAACACGCCCTGTGGAGCCTTGGCCTTGGTGATGGTCATCGGAATGTTTCCGGAATTGACGATCGTGAAGTCCCAGGTGGCCGCGGTACCCACCGCCACATCACCAAAGTCCAGCGCCGGCGGCAACTGCAGGTGCGCCGCGCCGGAAACCGCCGTCGCGGTTACCGCCACGGTCAGGGATCCCCTGTCGCTGGAGACCAGCAGCCGGTCGGCCACCGGGGCCGCCGATGTCGGGCTGAAGGTGATGGATACCGGAACGGAGGTGAGCGGCTGGATCTTCTGGCCCACTGCCGGCACCGTCGTCGGGTCGGCTTTAAGCGCGGCGTTGGCCGGCAGGGTGACGCCGGTGACCGTGGCCACGGTCGTACCGGTGTTGACGACGTTGACGGTCTGGCGGCTGCTGGTCTGGGTCGGGACGTCGGTGAAGGCGATGGTGGGCGGTGTTGCCCCCAGCCCCTCCTTCGTGGCGACCGCATGGATTCCCAGGAGGTCCGTCTCGCCGTCGGAGGTCTTGACTGTCAGTGTGCCGTCGACCTGTCCCGCGCCGGTGGGTGCGAAAGTCACGGGAACGGACATCGTCCCGCCCTTGGCCAGCACCCGGGGCAGGGTGAGGGCCCCGACGCCGAACGGGGCGGCGGCCGTCACGGAACTGATGGTGACGGCCCTCGTCGCGGTCACGGTCACGGTGCCCTTGCCGGTCGTGCCCACCGCGGCGGTGCCAAGGTCGGTGTTGGCCGCCCCGACGGCGGAGGTGGTCGGAGCGCCGAAGCCCAGCACGTGCCCGTCCCGGGTTCCCACGTAGACCCGGCCGTTGTCGGTAGCGACCGAGGAGAACTTGGCCGCTGTTCCCAGCGGGGCGGTGAACACCTGCTGCAGCTTCCCGCTGCTGTCCGGCAGGGCGCGGTAGGCGCGCAGTTCCGCGCCGACGCCGGTGGGGCCGGTGGAGTACACCACCCAGACCAGGGCGGTCGAGGCGTTCGTGCCGTTGGAGGTCACCGACGGGGCGCCGGAGGTGTAGCCGAAGGTGCCCACGGACGTGCCCACCGAGGCGAGTTGTACGCCGCCGCTGCTGGTGGCCAGGAGCTTGTGCGCACGGAGGTAGCCCTTGTTCTCAACCGTGTAGACGTACCCGCCGGCAGTGGTGCCGAGAAATGCCGGCCGCCCCCAGACGCCGCTGTACGGTCCGGCCTCATCGAGGACGGCGTCGCCGCCGCCGGGCCCCTGACCCATGCCGCCGAGGTTGTCCCGGTCCATCAGGTACACGCGGCCGTCCTTGCCGGCGTGGACCAGCAGGCGCGGGTGCGCCGCCGTGCCATAACCGTCCGGGATGGCAATCGGGGCACCGGAGCCCAGGTCGGCATCGTCCTGGTCCAGCTTGGCGTTATTGGCGGGGCTGAAGAAATCGGTCGGCGACAGGTGCCCATCGGCGCCGACCTTGAGCCGGACCACCGATTCGGCCAGGGTCGCGGGCGGTGTTTTGCCCGGGCCCGGCTTGGGTGAGATGCCGTTGCCGGTGGCGAAGAGGATCTGCCCGGCACCGTCCGAGACCAGGCCGCCGCCGGACTGCCAGATCCCGCCCTCGGCGTTGCTGTTTCCCGATTCGGTGGCCCACATGGTGGTCTGCCGTCCGGCGGTGGAGACCCCGACGACATAGCCGACAAACGGGGCATAATCGCAGTGGCTGGCGAAGCCCGCGTACACCACGCCGTTCATGAGCAGCAGCCCGGGCCGCTGCATCGCGGTCAGGGCGTTGAAGGGGCGGGTGGGGTCGTTGGTCGGGGCGCCGCTGATGAGCACGGGGAACCCGGGCCGCTCGGCTCCCGTGGCCCGGTCAAGGGAGTGCATGTACCAGTGCGGGAGCCGTGCACTCGTTCCGTCGTTGGTCTTGGCCAGCAGGAAGACGCTGTTGGTTGCCGCGTCGAAAACCGGCGTGGAGGTCACACCGATGTTGGGCGTGAGGTCACCGCAGCTGAGGGTCGACGCCGGCCAGGCCGGCCCGAGGTTGCGCTGCCAGCTGACCGCACCGGTGGCGCCGTTGAGTCCGTAGACGTTGTTGTTTTCGGTGGCCGCGATCACGGTGCCGCCCACCACCAGCGGCTGGGCATAGACCTGGCCGTCGACGGCGGTGGAGAACAGTTTGCCGAAGTTGGAGGATGCGACCGACGACGGATTGAGGACCGCCTCGTTGTTATCCCACCCGGTGCGGTAGATATCGTGCGCGACCATCCCGACGTCGGCGCCGGCGGCGGCACCCAGTGACAGCCCGGCGACGGTGAGCGCTGTCGAGATCATGGCCGCCCCAGCGCGCCTGGTCCAGGGGCGGAACCGCGCCCCGGCCCGGACGGTCAGTCCACCCTGTCCCCGCCGGTCCGGCCCCTCTGCCGCGAAGCCGCCGCGGCGCTTCGGATAATGTCCGTTCGACAGGCGGGATTCTTGTTTTTCGCGCATGGTTGAGACCCATTTCTGACCTTTAAGCTGACGTTCCCGTCCCAGTACTGAGGAGCCTAGGAGCGCAGCCGGGCCGGCGCCTGAGTGGGGCCTACCCGACTTCTGCGGGGGGCTGCTGGCTTTTGCCCCGGTGCTACTTGGCCGCTACTTGGGTGGGTGCGGAAACTACTCGGTTCCGCGGCCGCCGCGTCCCTGGCCCGGTACCCGCACGGCCGTGTTGCAAGATACCCCGGGGGGTATTATCGTTGAAGGTAGAGGAGGAAGGAATCCCTTCCCCGTCCACCTCAAGAAGGAGACCCCGAATGCTTATCGAGCGTATTTACGATGAAGATCTTGCCCAGGCGAGTTATTTCATTGGCTGCCAGGCCAAGGGTGAGGCGTTGGTGGTTGATCCGCGGCGTGATATCGCCGTGTATAAGGATCTTGCGGCGGCGAACGGGATGAAGATCGTGGCCGTGACCGAGACGCACATCCACGCGGACTTCCTGTCCGGGACCCGGGAACTGGCGGCCGCGACCGGCGCCGCGGCGTATGTTTCGGGTGAGGGCGGGGCGGACTGGCAGTACGGTTTCGAGGCCGGGCGCCTGAACGACAACGACCAGATCACCCTGGGCAACATCACGGTCAAGGCCCTGCACACCCCCGGGCACACCCCGGAACACCTGTCCTTTTTGATCACCGACGGCGCGTTCGCCAACACCCCCGGGTACCTGCTCTCGGGCGACTTCGTGTTCTCCGGGGACCTGGGCCGCCCGGACCTGCTGGACGAGGCCGCCGGCGGGGTCGATACCCGTTTTGCCGGCGCGAAGCAGCTCTTCGCGAGCCTGCGCGATAAGTTCCTGACCCTGCCGGACCACGTCCAGGTCCACCCGGGCCACGGCGCCGGCAGCGCCTGCGGGAAGGCCCTGGGCGCGATCCCGTCCTCCACGGTCGGCTACGAACGCCTCTACGCCTGGTGGGGCCCCTACCTGGCCGCCGACGATGAGCAAGGCTTCATCGATGAACTCCTCGACGGCCAGCCCGACGCGCACGCCTACTTCGCCCGGATGAAACGCGAAAACCGGGAAGGCCCCGCCGTGATGGGCGACCGGGCCCCGCTGGCCGAACTCGCCACCGCCGACGTCGCCGCGGACCTCGCCGCGGACAAGACCGTCTTCATTGACACCCGCCCCAACACCGAGGTCCACGACGGCACCGTCACCGGCTCCCTGAACGTCCCGGCCGGCAAATCCACCGCGAGCTTCGGCGCCTGGGTCGTGGACCCCGAAACCGAGAAAAACCCCCTCGTCCTCCTCGCCCCCAACCAGGGCGCAGCCCAGGAAATGTGGGACCACCTCGTCCGGGTCGGCATCGACAACGTCGCCGGCTACCTCACCAGCATCGAGGGCCTGCCGGTCTCGGTCCCGAAACTGATCCAGCCCGAAGACCTCGAGGACTTCGAGGCCGCGATGGTCCTGGACGTCCGGAACCGCACCGAACACGCCGCCGGCCACATCCCGGGCTCCTACCAGCTCAGCGGCGGCCGCGTCATGTGGCACCTGGACGAACTCCCCGCCGAAGGCACCATCGTCTCCTACTGCCAAAGCGGAGTCCGGAACTCCGTCGCGGCCAGCGCCCTGCGCCGCGCCGGCTACGACGTCGTCGAACTCGACGGCAGCTACGCCGCGTGGAACGCACAACAGCAGACCGCACAACAGGCCAAGGAAACCATCACCGCCGGCTAACCACACCACCAAACACCACAACGGCGGACCCGGGGACCACACCCCCGGGCCCGCCGCTTTTAATCCGGCGTCCAGCCCCGAAGCAATCCCCCACGTTCGCCCGGCCGGGTTCAGCCGCCGGCAGGTTCGCCGCCGGCTCGGACCACCAGCACCGGGCACCGTGCGTGCTGCACGATGTGGTTCGATACCGAGCCCAGCAGCATTCCCGCGAAGCCGCCGTGCCCGCGCGATCCAACCACCAGGAGATCGGCCCCGTCGGCAGCCTGGAGCAGTACGTCTGCCGGGTGCCCTTCGGTCACCTCTCCGGTGACCTCGACGCCGGCGTCGGCTGCCCGCCGCAGGGCCTCCGCGTTGGCCTGCCGGGCGTGATCGCCGAACGCCTCGCGGTCCGGCGCCCGGCCGGCGGCGTCACCGACCACCGGGTAATGCCAGGCGCTGACCAGGCGGACCTGGCCCGAGCGCAGGCGGGCTTCCCCGAGGGCCCAGTCAAGGGCGGCACGTGCAGAGTCCGAGCCGTCGACCCCGACCACTATTCGAAAAGCTTGTGCAGCTGCCATTGCGCTTCCATTCGTGCGTGTGCCCGGCACCCCGCCGTGCCGCACGCCCCACGATCCTCCCCGGACCGGGGACGATCAAGGGTATTTGGGCCGGGGTTGGGAGCTAGGCGCGGGGCAGGCCCTGCTCCTCGACTAAAGCCGGCTCCGGCAGCTGGAGGCCGTCCAGCCATTCGAACGCCTCCGTGCGGGACGTGAAATAGGCGTGCGGGCAGAACGAGTGCCGGCCCAGGGCGGCCGCCACAACGGTGTCGACCACACTGGATCCCACCAGGGCCACCGCCGAAACGGCCTCGGCACGTTCGTAGGCGCCCCTCGCCGCGGCGCTCATTGTCACCCCGGATATCTCGACCAGCAGCGGCAGCGCCTGGCCGCCGCCCAGGCGTTGCATGGCCTGAATGGAGGCGGCGGCGTCGACGCCGTCGACCTGCGCTCCCGGCACCCAGACCAAGTGAAAATACGGCCCGGAAATTCCAAGCCGCCCCTTCCCGTCCGCAATCACGATCTCTTCCATGCATCCCCCCTAGCTCATAAAGATACTGCCCACCGGCATGCCTGAACGGAATCTGGGCAAAAAAATAACGCCGGAGGCATGCCTCCGGCGTTACTTTGCTGGTGCGGTTTGCTCAGGCGAGCAGTGCCTGCACCGTCACGTAGGCCGCAACTACCAGGACCAGGACACCGAAACCCCGCTTCAGGGCCTTGTCCGGAATCTTGGTTCCGAGCCGGCCGGCGACGAGGGAGGCAACCATCGCTGCCCCCGCGAACGCCGCCGTGACGCCCCAGTCGATCTGCAGGTCACCCAGGTGGGCGGCAAAGCCCGCAATGGAGTTGATCACGATGATCACCAGCGATGTGCCGACAGTCACCGCCATCGGCAGGCCGAGGACCAGGGTCAGGGCCGGGACGATCAGGAACCCGCCGCCGACCCCGAGGAGGCCGGTCAGGAAGCCGACGACGGCGCCCGTGGCAATGGCCTTGGGCAGGCAGCTGCGCCAGTTGACTCCGCCGTCAGGCAGGGCGCAGGAGCCGCCGGAGGCCTTGGAGGGCAACATCATCCTGACACCGGCAACAACCATGATGGCGGCGAACGCAAGCAGCAGGACTTTCGGGTCCAGCAACCGGTTCACGTACGCGCCCAGGTAGGCGGTGGCGGTGCCGGCGGCTCCGATGATGAGGGCCAGCCGCCAGCTCACGCCGCCCCGCAGCCGGGGAATCACCGCGACGGCGGAGGACGCGCCGACGACGACCAGCGACGTCGGGATCGCCGCGGCCAGCGGGAGCCCCACCCCGTAGACGAGGGCGGGGACAGCGAGAATTGACCCGCCGCCTCCGACCAGGCCCAGCAGGCCGCCGACGATCAGCCCGAACGCCGCCGCGGTGAAAATCATGCCTTGTTACCCAGGTTCTGCAGGGCCTGGTGCGCGGTGGGCTCGTTGGCGGAACGGTTCCACGGCATCTTGGAGAGCATCTGGCCCATGGCACAGCTGTTGGTCGCTGCCGAGAAGGTCAGGCCGGCGCCGATGCCGCCGGCCAGCAGACCCAGCTTCGGCGAGAGCAGCTTGCTGCCCACAACGCCGGCCAGGACCAGGGATCCGGCCGTCATCCGCACCTGGCGCTCCAGCGCCCAGGTGTTGCGGCCCCGGACGACGTTGCCGCCCGCGGCGGCGTAGGCGGGGACGCCGCCGGCCAGCACGCTGGCGCTGCCGAGTCCGACCGCATCCAGGTGCTTGCGCGCCTGCTCGGCCCGGTTGCCGGACTGGCATACCAGGACCACCCGGGTGCCCATCTTGTCGGCGAATTCTTCGGCGTGCTCACTGAGCAGCGGGAGCGGGACGTGGTACGAACCCTTGATGTGCATCGAATCAAACTCGGCACCGCTGCGCACGTCGATGACCATCAGGTCATCGTGGTTGTCCTCCCAGGCCTTGAACGTGGAAGCGTCAATGGACTGGGGGGCGGATTCGACCGTAGTGGTCTTGTTTGAGGCAGTCATAATCTCTTTCGGTATAGCTTGGGCATTTCTGGCGGCAGCCCGCAGAGGCGGGAAATCGCCGTCCACTCTCGCGCGGACCGTGGGGGCGGTCCGGGCAGGTGGAGGCCCGGGCGGTGCACTGGGGGGAAGCGCCGCCCGGGCAGTCTTGGGGATTATCGGCCGGCGGGCAGCCCTGCGGCGGACCAGTCGAGCATGCCGCCGGTCATCGTGTACGACGTAAAGCCGGCCGCGGTGAGCTGGTCGGCGGCGGCCGCGCTGCGGCGGCCACTGCGGCAGACGGCGACGACGGGACGGCTCTTGTCCAGTTCGCCCAACCGAGCCGGCAATTCGGCCAGCGGGATGTGCCGGGCGCCGGCAATCATGCCGGCGGCGACCTCGTCGGCTTCACGGACATCCACGATCTGGGCGTCGCTGCCGTTCTGGAGCTGTTCATTGAGTTGCTGGGCGGTGATGTCCATCGGTGTGCACCTTTCGGGGTGTTCAGTAGGGGCTCGTGGCCGATCCAGCCACTAATAATATACCCCTAGGGGTATCCTCAGTTCAAATTGGCGGGCCCGCCCGAGCGGCCTGACGCAAGCGCCTGCCGGGCGGACCGGCGGCAGGCATCAGGTGAGGCGCAGGAAGAGGCCGCGGAGTTCCTCGAGCGTGAGCTTCTGTCCCGCCGCCTCCCCGGGGGTCCCACCCTCGAGCTCCGCCGGCACGTCCGCAATGCAGTCGCGCATGGCGGATGAGATCAGCTCGAAGCCGGCCTTATCGAGGGCGCCGCGGACGGCAGAGAGCTGCGTGACCACACTCCTGCAGTCGGATCCGGACTCGACGGCGGCAATCAGCGCACCGAGCTGCCCCTGGGCGCGCTTGAGCCGGTTGATTGTGCGGCGCATCGCGGCATCGGGGCCCGGCTTGGCCCCGGGCAGGCTGATGGCGGAGGCCACGCTCAGTTCCCCCCGCCGCTGTAGGCGACCGGGTGCCCGTTGCGGTACCACTCGGTAATGCCGCCCATAACGTTCACGGCATCGTAGCCCTGCTCCGTCAGGAAGGAGGTGGCCCGGACGCTGCGCCCGCCGGACGCGCACATGACATAGACGGTGCGGCCGATCGGGACGTCACCGAGCGTCTGCTGGAGACGGGAGAGCGGAAGATTCCTGGTGCCGGGAACACTGGCCTCGGCATACTCCTCGGCTTCGCGCACATCAATGACCGGCACGCCCGGCACGAGCGCCGCCAGGTCGTCAACAGAAATGCTTTTCATACTGCTTCCTTTCAGGCGTCCGGGAGCCCCGGGCGGTTACTTGACTCTTCCATAATGATACCCCTGGGGGTATTTACGCAAGTGCGGCGCGGCGCTGCTCAACGGCTTGCGCCAAATACCCCCGGGGGTATATATTCGAGGCATGGCAACCATCGACATCTCTGAAAAGACCTTCAACGACACCATTTCCGGCAACGACATCGTGCTGGTGGACTTCTGGGCAGCCTGGTGCGGCCCCTGCCGCATGTTCGCGCCCACTTTCAGCAAGGCCTCCGAGGCCCACCCCGGCGTCGTTTTCGCAAAAGTGGACACGGAGGCCGAACCGGGGCTCTCCGCGGCAGCGCGGATCACCTCGATTCCCACCCTCATGGCCTTCCGCGAGGGTATCCTCGTCTTCTCCCAGCCGGGCGCCATGAATGCCGGCGGGCTCGACGAGCTCATCACCGCCGTCAAGGGACTCGACATGGAAGACGTCCGGGCCAAGATGGCTGCCGCCCCCGCATCCTAAACACCCCGCCGACCGCCCCGGGGGTATCCCGCCGCGGTCCCGATAGACCCGCGGTTCCAAACCGTGTTGCAATATCCAATTAACGGCACCACCCAAACCCAAGGAGAAAACAATGTGCAGTTCCGTTCGTTGCAATAGCTGTGGAAAGATCACCTGGGCCGGCTGCGGCGAGCACGTAGAGTCCGTCATGGCCAACGTGCCGGCCGAACAGCGCTGCACCTGCAAGTGAGATCCCATCGACCGGCCGGGGCGCCGCAGTGCCTGCGCCCCGCCGGGCGGTGATGCCCGTCCGCGCCGCCGCTGTACAGGAGCACCTTCCCGGCCGTCCGTCGCAGCGGAAGGTGCTCTCCGTGCTGGTCGGCGGCCAGATTCTGGGCGGCATCGGCATGGGGGCGACGTTGTCGCTCGGTTCACTGCTCGCTGCCCAGTTGTCCGGCTCTCCGGCGTGGGCCGGCACCGCCGCCACGATGAGCACCCTTGGGGCTGCCCTGGCCGCCATCCCGCTGGCCCGGCTTGCCATGGCACGCGGACGACGGGTTTCGCTCTCCACCGGCGCCCTGGTGGCCGGTGCGGGCGCCGTCGTCGCGATCAGCTCCGCGGCGCTGGCGCTCTTCCCGCTGCTGCTGCTGGGGCTGATGCTGCTCGGTTCCGGCTCCGCGGTGAACCTGCAGGCCCGGTTCGCCGCCACTGACCTGGCGCGGCCCGGCTCGCGCGCCCGCGACCTGTCCGTCGTCGTCTGGTCCACCACCATCGGTGCTGTGCTGGGCCCGAACCTGTTCGGCCCCGGGGAAACCGTTGGCGCCGCCTTGGGCCTGCCGCCGATGACCGGCGCCTTTGCCTTTTCGGTGACTGCCCAACTGGCTGCCGCCGCCGTCTACGTTACGGGCCTCCGGCCGGACCCGCTGCTGGAAGCGCTGAGGTCGGGCGACCGGCACATCGGAGGGCCCGTCCCCCAGCCGGGCCTGCAGATTCTGCGCTTCAACGGCCGGGCCCGGTACGCCGTCGTCGTCGTGGCCCTAAGCCACGCCACCATGGTCGCGCTAATGTCCATGACGCCGATCCATCTGCGGGAGCACGGTGCGAGCCTGACAATCGTGGGCTTCACCATCAGCCTGCACATTGCCGGGATGTATGCGCTCTCCCCCGTCTTCGGCTGGCTTGCGGACAAGGCCGGGCGGCTGCCTGTGGTGTTGCTGGGCCAGGCGATGCTGCTGGCGTCGCTGCTCATCGCCGGACTCGCCGCGGACTCCCGCACGGCTGTCACTGTCAGCCTCATCCTGCTCGGCCTGGGCTGGTCTGCCTCGGTGGTGGCGGGATCGGCCATGGTGGCCGAATCTGTCGCCGGCCAGGACCGGCCGGCCATCCAGGGTCTGTCGGATCTGACCATGAATGCCGCGGGTGCCCTCGGCGGCGCGCTCGCCGGTCCGGTCCTGGCCGCCGCCGGCTATTCAGGGCTTGGCTTCCTCGCCATTGCACTGGTGGCTGTTGTCATCGCCTGGACTGGCGTCCGGGCGTTCGGACCCCGGGGCAAACATGCCGCAGCATCACAGGGCTGAGGATGCGCCAGCGGCCCGCCGCCGGCGGGCACGGCCCGAAGACCATCCGGCACGGGCTGTCCCGCGGGAGCCGCGTCCCGCGCGCGGGCGCCTGAACCGGCGGCGGCTGCGAGAGAACCTGCGTGCGGTGGGCGGATGGGAGCGCCTCCGGATCAGCGCTGCTCTCATCGCCGCCGCAGCGGCCGCGGCAGTGCTCGTTTCCTCGAACATCGGGGGCTGGGCCACCGGTGCCATCTGGTTCGCCCTGCCCGTCATCACCGCGGGTTCGCTGCTGGCCGGCCTGATTGTCGGCAGCTACGTCCATGCCCCGATCGGGGCGGAGGCGACGCTGTGTGACACCCGGTGGCCGTTGCTCGGCCTGGCCGGGCTGGCCGCCGCCACCACGCCCGGGCCGGACAGCCTGATCGCGTATTTGTTCAGCTGGGCAGCACCGGCGCTGCTGGGCGCGGTGATACAGCCTGCCATCGCCCTGGCCTCCGTGGCCCTGCTCGGATGGGCGCTGCGCGTACGCCTGGACCTTGAACGGACAGTCTTGGCCCCTGCTGCGGACGGGACGACTCCCGGGACCGCGGTTTGCCCCACCTGCCGCCCGCTTTTCCGGCCCGGTTTTCCGCCGGGTAGCCCGGAAGGCGGCGGAAAGGGCGGTACGGGCGGGGTGCACTAAACCCGTTCCGGTACGGTACGGTCAACAAAATGCCGGCACTAACTTTCGGCGGCCGCGTCCTTACCGCCCGCAGTCCAAGCGGTGACAACCCGACGACCGCCACCGCCCGCCGGCCGGAACAGCTGGGCGCCAGCCCGAAGGGATCCCACCATGCCAGAGACAGCCACCAGTCCCTCCACCAATCACGCCGAAGGCGTTGCAGGGCGCGTCCGCTGGGGAATCCTCGGCACCGGGTTCATCGCCGGGCTGCAAACGTCGGACCTGGTGGAACACGGTTTCACTGTCCATGCCGTCGGCTCCCGCAACCTGGCCACAGCCCGCGACTTCGCCGGCCGGTTCGGGCTGGCCGCGCACCACGGGAGCTACGAAGCACTGGTGAACGACCCCGACGTCGACGTCGTCTACATCTCCTCACCGCATCCGTTCCACTACGAAAACGCGGTGCTGGCACTGAACGCCGGCAAGCATGTGCTGGTGGAAAAGCCTTTTGCAATGAATGCCCGGCAGGCCCGGGAAATCGTTGACCTCGCCGCATCCCGGGGACTGGTGGCGCTCGAGGCGATGTGGACGCGGTATCTTCCCCACATGGTCCGGATCAGGGAACTGCTCCGAGCAGGCGCCCTCGGCGACGTCCGGACCGTGATGGCGGACCACAACCAGAACCTGCCCAAGGAACCGGAACACCGGCTGAACGACCCCGCCCTGGGCGGCGGCGCGCTCCTGGACCTGGGCATCTATCCGGTTTCCTTCGCCTTCGACGTGTTCGGAGCGCCTTCGCAGATCCAGGCCGCTGCCAGCATGACCGCCACGGGCGTGGACCGCCAAACCGCGATGATCTTCGAATACGCGGACGGGCAACAGGCCGTGCTGCACTGTGCACTGGATACCGCCGGACCCAACCGGGCCGCGGTCATCGGGACGGCGGGCAGCATCGAGATCGATCCTGTCTGGTACACGCCCACCGGTTTCACCCGTTACGACGACGGCGGCAACGTCGTCGAACGCTTCGACGAGCCGGTCACCGGCCGCGGGATGCAGTACCAGGCGTGGGAAATGGAGCGGCTGATAGCCGCCGGCGCGATCGCCAACGACATCCTGTCGCCCAGCGAGAGCGTCGAGGTCATGGCGGCCCTGGATGCCGTCCGAAGCCGGATCGGACTCAGCTACCCCAGCGACGCCCGCTGACCGCTGCCCGGCGCCGCTGCGGGGGCGCCGCCCTTTTCGTCGGCCAGCCGTCGCTGCGGGACCACAACGTATTTCGGGTCCACCGTGGAAGCACGGCCCGCCTCGAAAACGCCGAACCGCAAGAGCGCGGACCCGGTGGCGACGGCCAGCCCGGAGACCGCGCTGACCAGACGCGACCGGCGGCCGCCGAGCGCGAGCCCGACCGCTCCCCCGACGGTGCATGCCTTGGACAGCCGCATCAGGGCTCCGGCGCGGCCCTGCCGCAGCGTCTCAGCGGAGAGGTGGCCGCTGCGCTCCATCAACAGGGTGGCGGTTGTCTCCACCACGGAGCCGGCCACCGCCATCCGCCGTGCCGGACCGGCCTCGGCCAGCGGGGCAATGGCAGACGCCAAACCGCCCGCGGACGCGGCGGCTGAGCCGGCGAAGACGAACGGCAGCACCTGATGGGCGTCGTGCCAGGCGGGCACCGCCGTGTCCGCGACCAGTACCGCCGTGTAGGTGGCAACAGCGGAGCCGGCCACGGCGGCGCCAACCCCGCAGGCCCGGCCTGCGCGCGGCAGCAAGCCGAGCAGGTTGGAGGCCGCGCTCGCCCCGGCCAGCGGGCCGTAGGTGGCCAGGATCCACGACCCCATGCTCATCGGCGAGGTGGGTTTGGCCACCCTCAGCATGTTGATGAACCGCTCCGGCCGGCCCAGGTCGTGGACGAGTGCGGCGGCCGAAACTGAAATCGCCGCCAGCGCCGTGAGCTTGGAGCGCCGCTCCAGGGCCGGCCGGCCCGTGTGCTGCGCCCCGGCCGCCAGCATCGAGGACGCTCCGGCCAGGCCGCCGGCGAAGATGTATCCGGCAATGTCCCGGGCGCTCCACGTCGGCGGTTTGAGGATCGGCCGGCCGTAATAGGACGTGAACTCTTCAGTGCGGCCGCGTCGCGGACTCACTTCTTCGCTCCCCAGAAAGCCAGCGCGGCGCCGGCCAGCATACCGGCCGCGGCGGTCCCGGCCCGTTTCCACATCACCGGCAGGTCCCTGGTCGTCACCACCGGAGCCGGCGGCAGTCCATACGCCTCGGGCTCGTCCAGCAGCAGGAAAAACGCGCCGTCCCCGCCGACGCCGTCGTCGGGATCCCGCCCGTACAGCCGCGCACCCTCCTCACCGCGGTCCTGCAGTTCGGCCAGGCGCGCGTCGGCCCGTTCGCGAAGCTCGTCGAGCTCGCCGTACTGGATGGACTGGGTGGGACACGCTTTCGCGCAGGCCGGCTCCTCCCCCGCCCCCAGCCGGTCGTAGCACATGGTGCATTTGGACACCCGGCCGTCCTGCGGGCGCTGGTCGATCACGCCGTACGGGCAGGCCGAGACGCAGTACCCGCAGCCGTTGCAGATGTCCTGCTGAACGACCACGGTGCCGTGTTCGGTCCGGAACAGAGCACCGGTGGGGCATACGTCCAGGCAGGCTGCGTGGGTGCAGTGTTTGCAGACGTCCGAGGACATCAGCCAGCGCACGCCATCGTGCGCGGACGGGTCCTTGGCCGGGACTTGTTGCTCGATGAACGCGACGTGGCGCCAGGTGTCCGCTCCCAGGGCCGTGGTGTTGTCGAAGGATTCCCCCGTCATCTTCATGGACGTGTCCGCCGGCAGCGAGTTCCATTCCTTGCACGCTACTTCGCAGGCCTTGCAGCCGATGCAGAGGCTTGTATCGGTGAAGAAACCCTTCCGGGGTACGCCGATCGAGGGCATCCCGAGTTGTGTGACACTCACGCCTTGACTCCTTCCATGCCGGTACGTTCGTCAATTCCTGCCCGGCGGCGGTATTCCTCCACCAGGGCCGGCAGCGCCGGACCGCGTGGCCGCCGCCCCGGCCTGATGGCCACGGTTAATGCCTTCACTTCCTGGATATGGACGTTGGGATCCATGGCGATCGAGGACAGCTCGTTCATGGCGTCCCCGGTACTCAGGCCGTTGGGCCCCCAGTGGTAGGGCATGCCGATCTGATGCACGGTCCTGCCCTGCACCTGCAGCGGCCGCATCCGGTCGGTCACCAGCACCCGCGCCTCGATCGCGCCGCGGGCCGACACCAGGGTGGCCCAGCCCTTGTTCTCCAGCCCCAGCTCCGCGGCCAGGGCCGGCGACACTTCACAGAACGACTCCGGCTGCAGCTCCGCCAGATAGGGAAGCCAGCGGGTCATTGCCCCCGCGGTGAAGTGCTCGGTGAGGCGGTATGTCGTGAGGATGTACGGATACACGTCCGCCCCCGGCTGGCCGTCGCTGGGATGGTAGCGGTTGCCGTCCCGGGGCAGCAATTTGCGGACCGGGTTGCGTTGCTGGGCGTAAAGCGGGTTCTGGACCGGCGATTCCTGGGGTTCGTAGTGGGTGGGCATGGGTCCGTCAACGAGGCCCGCCGGGGTGTAGAGCCAGCCCTTCCCATCGGACTGCATGATGAAGGGGTCGACGCCGGAGATCGCGTCCACGCCCGTGGCATCCTCGGCCGGGCGGTAGGAGGGCGGTTTTGTCGGTTCGAAGTCGGGAACATCGTCGCCTGTCCACTTCCCGGCGTCGGCGTCCCACCAGATGAGTTTCTTCCGCTCGCTCCACGGCCGGCCCTCCGGGTCGGCGGAGGCGCGGTTGTACAACGACCGTCGGTTGGCAGGCCAAGCCCAACCCCACTCCGGGCTGGCAATGCCTTGTTCCGTGTGGGGCCGGCGGCGGGCCGCCTGGTTGACCCCGCCGGCCCGGCAGCCGCAGTAGATCCAGCAGCCGCACGACGTCGAGCCGTCGTCTTTGAGTTCGGTATAGGCGGACAGCGGGTCGCCGCCGGCCGTGCGGCCGTTGATTTCGGCGAAAATGGCTTCCGGGTCCGGGTCGGCGTGGTTCCCGGTCGTGGGATAGTCCCAGGTGAGGTCGAGCACCGGGCGGTCGGCGGGATCGGCCGACCCGGCCAGCAGGGAGCGGATCCGGTTTCCCAGGTGCCACATGAACCAGAGGTCGCTGCGTCGGTCCGCTTCCGGTTCAACCGCCTGCCGGTGCCATTGCAGCAGCCGGTTGGTGTTGGTGAAGCTGCCGCTCTTCTCCGTGTGGGAGGCGGCGGGGAAGAAGAATACCTCGGTGCCGATGTCCTCGGTCCGCATCCGGCCTGTGGCGATCTCCGGTCCGTCCTTCCACCAGGTGGCGCTCTCGATCAGGGAGAAGTCGCGGACCACCAGCCAGTCCAGGGCGGCCATCCCGGCGCGCTGCAGGTGGGCGTTGGCGGAGCCGACCGCCGGGTTTTCGCCGATCAGGAAGTAGCCCTTGCAGTCCCCCTGGAGTTGGGCGTTAACCGTGTCGTAGGTGCTGTGGCTGCCGGTGATGCGCGGCAGGTAATCGAAGGCGAAGTCGTTCTCCGCCGTCGCGGCGTCACCCCACCATGCCTTGAGCAGGCTGACCGCGTACGAGCGCATGTTGGCCCAAAACCCGCGCTGCGCAGAGTCCGCTTCGATGTAGCCGTCCAGGTCCAGGTGCTGTTCGGCATGCGGCATCGGAAGGTAGCCGGGCAGCAGGTCGAATAAGGTGGGAATGTCGCTGGAGCCCTGGATGCTCGCGTGGCCGCGGAGCGCCATGATTCCACCGCCAGGCCGGCCAATGTTGCCCAGCAGCAACTGTAGGACCGAGGCCGCCCGGATGTACTGGACGCCGGTTGTATGTTGCGTCCACCCGACGGCGTAGGCGAACGCCGTCGTCCGTTCCCTTCCCGAGTTCGCGGTGATTGCTTCCGCCACTTCGGTGAAGAGGTTCCGCGGAATGCCGCATACCTCCTCGACCATCTCCGGCGTATATCTGGCGTAGTGCCGGCGCAGGGCCTGGAAGACACAGCGCGGGTGTTCGAGCGTCTCGTCGCGCTCCCAGTGCCCGCGCAACGACGGACCGCCGGAGCCGTGCGAGTGCGCGTGCCCGGCCTCCCCCAGCGTCGTCCCGCTCTCGTGTGCCTGCGACTCGCGCTCTCCCGAGGAGGCCGCGACGTCGGCCCCTTCGTATTGCCAGCTCTGCGGATCGTAGGCCGGACCGTCCGGGTCGAAGCCGGAGAAGAGTCCGTCCAGCTCCTCTGTGTCCCGGAAATCCTCGCGCAGGATGGTGGCGGCATTGGTGTAGTTGACCACGTACTCGCGGAAGTACGCATCGTGCGTAATGACCCAGTTAATCAGCCCGCCGAGCAACGCTATGTCGCTGCCGGCGCGGAGCGGCACGAAGGTATCCGCAAGTGCGCTGGTCCGCGAAAACCGCGGATCGATGTGGATGATCTTTGCGCCGCGTTCCTTGGCTTCCATGACCCACTGGAATCCCACCGGGTGCGCCTCGGCAAAATTGGAGCCCTGGATGACGATGCAGTCCGCCCGCTGCAGGTCCTGCAGGTAGGTCGTGGAGCCGCCGCGGCCGAAACTTGTTCCCAGCGCCGCGACAGTCGATGAGTGGCACACCCGCGCCTGGTTTTCGACCTGGACAATGCCCAGGGACGTAAACAACTTTTTGATCAGGTAGTTTTCCTCGTTGTCGAGGGTGGCCCCGCCCAGGCTCGCAATGCCCAGCGTCCGCCGGGTGCGGACACCGTTTTCTTCCCACCTCCAGGTGTCCCGTCTGGTGTCAACGACACGCCGTGCCACCATGTCCATCGCCGTCTCCAGCTCCAGCCGCTCCCAGTCCGTCCCGTACGGGCGGCGGTAGAGCACGTATTTTTCGCGTGCATCACCGGTGGTCAGTTGCAGCGATGCCGATCCCTTCGGGCACAACCGGCCGCGGCTGATTGGCGAGTCCGGGTCACCCTCGATCTGGACAACTTTCTCGTCCTTGACGTACACCTGCTGCCCGCAGCCCACCGCACAGAACGGGCACACCGACGGCACGATCCGGTCAGCGGTGGCGGTTCTCGCGGTGAGGTTTTCGGTGGCGCGGGATTCGACGGCGTGATGCCGCCCGGTGGGGTCGTGCTCCAGGAATTGCCGCAGCACTGGCCATCGCAACGGATTCGGCATCAGGGACCTCCCAGGATCGCTGCACTGTCGCGTGATCCGCGTCACGCGGGCTTGACGCGTCCCATGCTAGCCCCGGCACGCTGCCGGCGGAACCCGTCCGACGGCCTCTGTTGATAACCATGGCGACCGCCGTTTCTGCCGGTCTCCCGACCGGCCTGGACGGTGTCCGGGATGCTTGGTCACCACAGAGCCGGGGTCTAGGCTCGGTATTGTCGGCCGCGCCCGCCCTTACCAGAGCGCTTTGGACTTTCGAGAGTGAGATGCGAATGAGCAGTTCAGACAACGTCCTGGTGGGCCTCGGCTCCGAGCTCGAATGGATCAGGCAGACCTATGCAGAACTGCACCGCCACCCGGAATTGAGCCTCGAAGAGCATCGGACTTCGCAGCTGGTCGGGGACAAACTCGCTTCCTTCGGATACGCGGTCACCCGCCTGGGCGGGACCGGCGTCGTCGGCGTCCTCAGGAACGGTGACGGTCCCACCGTGCTGGCGCGCGCCGATATGGACGCACTTCCCGTCACCGAGACTACGGGTCTGGAATATGCCTCGGAGTCGGCCGGGATTATGCACGCGTGCGGGCACGACGTGCACGTCAGTACGCTGCTTGGCGCCGCGAAGCTTATGGCGGACGGCCGGGGCGCGTGGGCGGGGACGTACATTGTGTTGTTCCAGCCTGCGGAGGAGATCGGTGCCGGAGCCCAGGCTGTGGTCGACGACGGCCTTGTGGCCAAAGTTCCGCGGCCCGACGTCGCCCTCGCCCAGCACGTGATGCCCATCCCGGCGGGAACGATCGCGGTTACCGCCGGACCGGTCCTTTCGGCCGGAGATTCGCTGCGGATCATCGTGTACGGAAAGGGCTCCCATGGTTCAATGCCGCACATGGCCGTGGATCCGGTGGTGCTGGCTTCCGCCATCGTGCTCAGGCTGCAGTCAGTCGTGGCCCGGGAGGTGCGGCCCGGGGATTTCGCCGTAGTCACCGTGGGTGCGCTCAACGCCGGGACGACGTCGAACATCATCCCGGACCACGCCACCCTGCTGCTGAATATCCGCACTTACGACGACCAGGTCCGTGCCGTCGTCCTCGCAGCGATCGAGCGGATCGTTACGGGCGAATGCCGGGCCGCCGGATCGCCGCGGGAGCCCGAGTTTACGTTCTATGACCAGTTTCCGCTGACCAGCAACGACGCCGACGTGACCGGGCGGATCAGGCACGCCTTCACCGCCCATTTCGGGGCGGACGCTGTTCAGACTGCCCAACGGCAAACGGCCTCTGAGGACTTCAGCCGTGTTCCGGATGCTTTCGGGGTTCCGTACACGTTTTGGCTCATCGGCGGGGCGGACCCTGAGGCGTATCGGTCAGCTGAGGCTGCGGGAACCGTGGGGCGGGACATTCCGGCGAACCACTCCCCTAATTTTGCCCCCGTAATGGATCCGACCCTGTCCGTCGGCGTTCAGGCCCACGTGGTGGCTGCGCTCTCGTACCTGGCGGACGGCCGAGTCTAGCCGGACCCGGCCATACCTGCGGCGGGGTGGCCGCCCACCGGTGTCGGACCGGGTGGCGCCGGCCCGGGAACGCCGCCCGGAGCCGCCGGCCGCCGCAGCGGGTGGGGCCGGCGGTGGGTGATCGGGCTATTTTGTCGGTGCCTGGTTTTAGGCTGTGTTTATGGAAAGCGGTGTGGCTTTGGGCGCGGAGATCGTTGAGGCGGCGGGGGCCGTTGCGGTGTCTGCGGCTGCGTTGGCGGGGCTGGCGGCTGAGTTGGCTGAGCGTGCGGGCCGGGTTGGGGCCGGGCCGGGTGGGGGTGTTGATCCGTTGCGGGATGTGGCGGATGCGTGTTTGGACGGTTTGGCGGAGGTGGCCCGGTTTGAGGCGCGGGCCGCGGCGTTGAAGGTCCGGCTCGCTGCCGGGTATATGGAGGCGGCCGAGGCGCTGGCGAAGCCGCCGGTGTCGTTGCAGGACCATACGGTCCAGGAGATGTCGGTGGTCTCGGAGGTCGCGTGCGTGTTGACGGTTGGTGAGCGGTCCGCGGCGGCGTTGTTGGGTGAGGCGCGGGAGTTGACGACGGCGTTGCCGTTGACGTTGGGGGCGTTGGAGGCCGGGACGATTTCCTGGCAGCATGCCCGGGTGATGGTTGATGAGGCCAGTAACCTGGACCCGGCGGGGGCGGCGTCGCTGGAGGCGCATTTTTTGGATCCGGACGCGCCGGACCCGGCCCGTGGCTGTGGTGCCGGGGAGTTGGTTCCGAGCCGGTTCCGGGCGAAGGCCCGGACCTGGCGTGAACGCCACCATCCGGTCAGTATCGAGGCCCGCCATGGCCGGTGTGCCGCTGACCGGCGGGTCGAGTTCTTCCCGGACCGGGACGGGATGGCCTGGTTCAACGCCTACCTGCCCGCGGCTACGGCCGCGGGGATCTGGGACCGGACCACGACCGCGGCCCGGGCCCTGCAGGGCCCGGCCGAGTCGCGGACCCTGACCCAGTTGCGCGCCGATATCGCCGCGACCCTGCTCCTGAACACCACCCCCACAGGCACCAGCAGCACCAGCAGACACCAGCACGGGCGCAGGCGCAGGCGGCACCACCGGCACCGGCACTGACGCTGGCGGCGGGAGTGTGGTGGCCGGAGCGGGGTCCGGCGTGGGCGGGGATGTGCCGGTGCCGCGGGCGCAGGTGCTGATTACCGTGCCGGTGATGTCGCTGCTGGGCGCCACGGAGGAACCGGCCATCCTGGACGGATACGGGCCGATCCCGCCCTCGATGGCGCGGCAGCTGGTCGCGGGCGGGTGTGAGTCGTTCTACCGGGTCCTGGTCGACCCGCGGGACGGGGCGCCGCTGGAAATCGGGCGGACCAGCTACCGGCTGCCCAAGGCCATGCGGCAGTGGTTGCGGCTCCGGGACGGCAAATGCACGTTCCCGGGCTGCAACAACCACTCCCTGGACAACGACGCGGACCACCTGCTGGCCTGGGCCGACGGCGGACGAACCGGGATCAGCAACCTCGCCCAGCCCTGCCACAAACACCACGGCCTCAAACACAACACCGCCTGGACCCCCACCCCGGCCAGCAAACACGAACCGCCCGGCTGGACCTCCCCGACAGGACGGCTCTACCCCTCCGAACAACCCGACTGGGAACCACCCCACTGGCCCGACACCATCCCCCTCACCGGCACCAGCGCGCCCACCAACACCACCCCGGCCGCCGAGATCAGCGCGCCCACCAACACCACCCCGGCCGGCAACATGACCACCGGGCTACCCGGCCCGGACGAAATCCCGCCGGACCCGTTCCCGAACTGGTACCTCTTCACCGCCAACCACGAAGCACCCACCGACGACCCGGACGATGCGGACTGGATCGCGCCGTCCCACGAGTCCGATCTGCCGCCGGACGAGCCGGTCCAGCGACGCGAACCTGCGCTGCCCGCGGATCCCTTCCCGGACTGGTACCTGTTCACGGCTGCGTGAGGAAGACTGTGGAGACTGGGCAACGGTAAGTTGCCGCAGTAAGCCGCGGTGAGGCGGTCACCCAATCAGTGACTTTCGAATCGGGACGTAGTGGTCCACGTCGGGGCCGCCGGAGCGGTGGACTATCGTGGTGCCATGCCAAGCAGATTAGCCACTATTGCCATCGACGCGCTCCGGCCGAAGGTGGTGGCTGAATTCTGGTGCGCAGTCCTCGGCTGGCGCGTTATCGAAGCGGACAGCGACATCGTCAGCATTGCGCCGCAGGACCAAGCCCTGCCGACCATCGACATCATCGCCGTGCCGGAGGGCAAGACCGTCAAGAACCGCCTGCATCTCGACCTCAGGGCGGACGGCGCCTCTACCGCCGAGGAACTCGAGCGCCTGCTCGCCCTGGGCGCCAGGCGCACCGACGTCGGCCAGGGCCCGGGCGTCAGCTGGGTAGTGCTGGCCGACCCCGAGGGCAACGAGTTCTGTCTGTTGTCCAGGACAGTCCAGGACGTCGAGCTCGAGGAAGCCGGCCAGAACTAAACCGTCCCGCAGAGCGCAATCCGCCACCCTGATGAAATACTGAAGGGACAACCCGTGGCACGCATCTTCATCACCGGCTCCGCCTCCGGGCTGGGCCTTGGCGCCGCGCGTGCCATGCTCGACGACGGCCACGACGTCGTGCTGCATGCCCGGACACCGGAGCGGGCGAAAGCCCTCGGGGTGCTGGCCGAACGTGCCGCCGGCGTCGTCGTCGGCGACCTCAGCAGCGCTGCGGAAATCCACTCGCTGGCCGGGCAGCTGAACAGCATAGGACGGATGGATGCCGTCATTCACAACGCCGGCACCTATCTGGAGCCCACCCGCGGCACCACTCCCGAAGGCCACGCGCGGACCCTGGCCGTAAATACCCTGGCGCCGTACCTGCTCATGGCGCTGACGGATCGCCCTGACCGGTTGATCCTTCTCAGCAGCGGCCTGCACCGAGGCGGCAGCGGCTCCCTGGCGGACATTGACTGGACCGCGCGGCGGTGGGACGCAGGCCGGGCTTACGCCGAGAGCAAGCTTTACGTCACCGCACTGGCGCTGGCGGCCGCGAGGCTCTGGCCTGCCGTGCTGAGCAACGCCGTCGACCCCGGCTGGGTACCCACCAGAATGGGCGGCCCCGGCGCACCCGACGACCTGGAAATGGGACACCTGACCCAGACCTGGCTGGCCGCCAGCAACGATCCGGCAGCCCTTACCAGCGGCGGCTACTGGCACCACCGCGCGCTGCGCTCCCCCGCACCGGATGCCGCGGACGTCGGCTTCCAGGACCGGCTGCTGGGCAAACTCGCCGAGTTGACCGGCGTTCAGCTGACCTGAGTCACGCCCTTCGGGACTGCGTACGTGTAGAAACCCTCCCCTGTGGAAACGCCGAGCTTGCCTTGGTCGATGTAGTTGTCCTTCAGGTACGAAGCGAAGGCTTGGGACCCGGCATCCGGTGCGGACGAGGCGATGTTGTACGCCGTTTCCAGGCCGACGACGTCGAATATCTGAAAGGGTCCGCTCGGCGCGCCGGTGGCGACGCGCCACGTTTTGTCGATCGTTTCCGGGCTGGCGACCCCCTGCAGCAGCAGGCCGGCCGCCGCGTTCAGGAGCGGAACCAGCAGCGAGTTCAGGACGTAGCCGGCCTTCTCCTTCTTGATTTCGATCGGCTCCAGTCCGCTGTTCCGGGCGAAGTCGACGACGGCGTCGAAGACCTCAGGGTCGGTGTCGGAGGTGCCCATCACCTCTGCGATGTTTTGCACCCAGATGTTGTTGGCGTAGTGGATGGCGAGGAAGCGGTCCGGCCGTCCGGTGGAATCCTTGAGGTCGCTGGGCAGCAGGGTGGAGGAGTTGGTGGCGAAAATCGTCCTGGCGGGCGCCAACTGCGCGAGCTTACTGTAAACGTCACGCTTGAGCTCAAGCAGTTCGGGAACGGCCTCGATCACGAGGTCCGCGTCGGCGACGGCGTCTCCGAGGTCGGCGGTGAGGCGGATGTTCTCGAGGGCCGCCTCAGCCTTGCCCTCCGCAGCGCCGGCCACTTTCGCTGAGCGGTAGATGCCGGCGAGGCGCGCGAAGCGGGATTGGGCCGCCGCCAGCGCCTGGTCGTCGACGTCGTAGGCGGTGACGGCAAAGCCGTGGAAGGCGGCCTGGTAGGCAATCTGCGAGCCAAGGACTCCGGTGCCGAGCACGGTCAAGGTCTTGATAAGGGGCATCTGCGTTCTTCCTTTCGACGACGGCGTTACCGGCGTCCGGGGCTGTGGGATCCGTAAATACTGCGGATCCAGATGGTGGATAACACGTCCAGGGCATTGTCTTCCGCGATGGCGGGGGTCTCGTTGTTGAGTACCGCGGTGATCACCCGTTCGTTCATCAGGTTGAGGCTGACCGCGAGGTCGTGGGCGTTGGTGCCCTCCGGCGCGGCGCCGCGGGCCTGCTCGGAGCGGATGACGCCGGTGGAGAAGTCGGCCCACGATTGCATCGACTTGGACCAGAGCGCCCGCACCTCGGCATTGCGGGCGCGGGCCGCGATTGCAGCGGTTGCAACACCGCGGTGGGCCACAAAAACGTCCACGAACACGCCGATGGACCGCGTCCAGGCCTCGACAGGGTCGCTTTCAAAATCGCGCGGCAGCCCGCCGACCCGGTGTTCCACCTCGCTGATGACCCGGTCCAGCAGGGCGAGCAGCACCGCGTCCTTGGAGCGAAAGTAAAAGTAGAAGGTCGGCCGCGAAATGCCTGCACCCCCGGCCAGCTCCTCGATCGAAATCTCGTCGAAGGCCCGCTCACCCAGGAGCGCCTCGGCGGTGGCGAGGATCGCGTCCTGGCGGTCGTCGCCCGAAACCCGTGCGCTGCGTCGTCCCCGTTGAACCATGCGCCCATCCTAACCCCGGGAGTCAACACAGTGTTGACTGACTCGACTCCATGTCGATAGCTTGGCCTGATGAGCGACCACGTGGATGTGTTGATTGTCGGTGCCGGGCTGAGCGGTGTTGGGTTTGCCAGCCGTTTGAAACGGGAGCTCCCGGGGAAGTCGTTCGCGGTCCTCGAGTCCCGGAACGCGGTCGGAGGCACGTGGGACCTTTTCCGGTACCCGGGCATCCGTTCCGACAGCGACATGTACACGCTCGGCTATTCCTTCCGGCCCTGGGAAGGCGCCAAGGCGATCGCCGACGGCGACTCGATCCGGGAGTACATCCAGGCGACGGTTGCCGACGAGGACCTGGCACCCCGGATCCGGTTGAACCACCGGGTCGTCTCGGCGGCGTGGTCAAGCGACACGGCACTGTGGACGGTGACGGCCGTCCGCACTTCCGGCAGCGAATACCGCCCGGGGGAACCGGCGTCGGGCGCCGAGGAGACGGTGACCTTCACCTGTTCATTCCTGTCCGTCTGCTCGGGCTACTACCGCTACGACGAGGGCTTTACCCCGGCCATCGAGGGCGCCGAGGACTTTGCGGGCTCCATCGTCCACCCGCAGCACTGGCCGGCTGATCTCGATTACGAGGGAAAGCAGGTGGTGATCATCGGCAGCGGCGCCACCGCGGTGACCCTGGTGCCGTCGATGGCAAAGTCGGCTGCCAAGGTGACGATGCTGCAGCGCTCCCCCACCTACATCGCCCCCGTGCCGTCCAGGGACCACCTGGCCGACCGGCTCCGGGGCAAGTTGCCCGCGCAACTGGCATACGACGTCGTGCGGGCCAAAAACATTGTCTCCTCGATGCTGCTCTACCAGCTCAGCCGGCGCCGGCCGGAGACCATGAAGGCGCTCCTTCGCAAGTCGGCCGTGGCCAAGTTGCCGGCGGGCTTTGCCGTGGACACGCATCTGGCGCCGGCGTACGAGCCCTGGGACCAGCGGCTTTGCGCGATCCCGAATGGGGACCTGTACCGCGCCATCAGCGCCGGCACTGCCGACATCGTGACGGACAAAATTTCGCGGATCACCCCGGACGGCATCGACCTGGTCTCGGGCGGGTCGATCCCGGCCGATGTGATCGTTACAGCGACAGGACTGAACTTGCTGGTGATCGGCGGCATGGAACTGACCGTCGACGGGGAGCCGGTGGATGTGGGCAGGACCCTCACCTACAAGGGCATGATGCTCGACGGCGTGCCCAACTTTGCGCTCACGATCGGCTACACCAACGCCTCCTGGACGCTGAAAGCCGATCTGGTTGCCGGCTACATCTGCCGGCTGCTGAAGCGCCTCGACCGCCAGAATCTGCAGTGGGTCGCGCCCAACGCCCCCGCCGGCGTCGCGGATGCTGAGCTAACGTCGCTGATCGACCTGAAGGCCGGGTACATCCTTCGCGGCGCCGATAAGCTGCCCCGGCAAGGCACCGGCTCGCCCTGGCGGCTGCACCAGAACTACCTGCGCGACTTTGCCCTGCTCAGGGCCGGGCGGCTCACCGACCACGTCCGCTTCGGCCGGCGCGGGCAGCAGGTGCGGCGGCCGAAGCAAGAGACCACGACGGCGCGCCGGGATCCGCTGGCTCTCCCGGGAACCGGACACGTCGAGGTCGGCGGTGCGCGGTTGCGCTTCCGGAAGACCGGCAGCGGGGATCCGGTGCTGCTCCTGCACGGCATCGGCCAGAGCCTGGAGGATTGGAACGAGCAGCACGAACGGCTCGCGGCACGGCACACGGTGATCAGCGTGGACCTGCCCGGCTTCGCGTACTCCGACCGGGTCCCGGGGCAGGCGACGCTGGCGAAGCTGGCCCACATTCTGCCCGGCTTCCTCGACGCCGTAGGAGTGCACGAGCCGCTGCCGGTGATGGGCAACTCGCTCGGCGGCGCCGTGGCCATGAAGCTGGCTGCTGACCGTCCGGACCGCGTCTCTGCCCTGGTGCTGGCCAACAGCGCCGGGTTCGGCAAGGAAGTGGCCCTGGTCCTGCGGCTGCTCGCGATCAGGCCGTTGGGTGCCCTGCTGATGCGGCCCGCTGAGCCCGCCTCGCGGCGGACGGTCCAGTCGCTCTTCTATAACAAGGAGCTGGTGACCGAGGACCGCGTCAGCCATGCCCTGGCCCTGTCACAGCGGGCGGCCCACCGCCAGACGCTGCTCGACGTCGCCCGCGACCTGGGAACTTTCTCCGGCGTCCGGTCCGAGTGGCGGCAGGAACTGATCGGTTCGCTGGCCAAGACGGATGTCCCCACGCTCGTGCTGTGGGGCGATCACGACCACATCCTGCCCTTCAGCCACCTCGAAGCGGCCGCCGCGGCACTGCCGGCCGCCGAATCGCACATGTTCGAGAAGACGGGGCACATGCCGCAGATCGAGCGGCCCGACGAGTTTGCCCGGGTAGTTGAGGAGTTTCTGACCCGGCGCCTGGCGGCACGCGAGGCTGCCAACATCTGATCCGACCGGCACAGCCGTTGCCGTTGCCGTTGCCGTTGCCGTTGCCGTTGCCCTGGGAGTCTGCCACGAGCATCCACCTGGCCGACCATGTCAACGGGGCAATCCTGTGGGCCAACCTGCACCTGTTGTTCTGGCTGTCGCTGTTCCCCTTCACTACCCGCTGGATGGACGAGACCGGCTTCGTCCAGGTGCCGGTCCTGGTCTACGGGATCAACCTGCTCTGTGCAGCCATCGCCTACTTCATCCTGCAACAGGCCCTAATCCGCCAGCAAGGCAGGGACGGCGCCCTCGCCCGCGCTGTCGGCCGCGACTGGAAAGGCAAAGCCTCGCCGCTGATTTACCTGACCGGCATCGCTTTGGGGGTTGGCCAACCGCTGCTGGGGCTTGCCGTCTACACCGTCGTGGCACTGATCTGGCTGGTGCCGGACCGGCGGGTTGAGCACTTCGTCAGTCAAGCGGGTCGGGGCTAGTCAGCGCCGCGCCGGACCGAACCACCTGGCCAGCGCGCCCTCCAGCCCCGTCTGGCCCCCGTCCCCCGCCCACGCCACATAACCGTCGGGACGGATCAATACGGCGGCAGGGGCGCTAACTTCGCCGATCACGGGAAGCTCCCACCCGCCGTCGTACGTGGCGTCCACCGACTGTACCCGGTCCGCCCACGAACCCGGGTCGACGCTGCCGGGCGCTCCGAAATTGAGCAGCACCGCGCGGGCGCTGTGCAGGAAGGTGAAAACACGCAGCCGACCGTTGGCGGTGACGACGTCGAGATCCGGCATGCGGCGCCCGAGCAGCGGGCTGCCTTCCCCCAGGTCGTAGCGCACGTCCAGGCCGGAAATGAGACCGCCCAGCCGCTTCCGGGCTTCATCGACCGTCAGCAGTTCGGCCACTGTGTCGGCCAACGCGCCGACGCGCGGGTCGGACCGCTGCATAACGGACTGCGCCATCGTGTGCTTCAGCGCGCGGGCCGCGGCGGGATGCCGCTCGGCGTGATAGGTGTCCAGCAGGCTCTCCGGCGCAGCTCCCTTAACCACCTGGGCGAGCTTCCAGCCGAGGTTCACGGCGTCCTGGATGCCCAGGCCGATCCCCTGGCCGCCCGCTGGCGAGTGGATGTGCGCGGCGTCCCCGGCGAGCAGCACCCGGCCGCTGCGGTAGGCCGCCGCCTGGCGCGTGGCGTCCGTGAACCGCGAGATCCAGGTCGGAGTGTTGGCCCCGAAGTCTGTGCCATAGACCTCAACCAGCGCCTTGGCAAGGTCGGCCAGAGTCGGTTCACTGGCCGGCCCAAGCTGCTTCTCGGTCACGACCACCCGCATGGTCCGCCCGTCCTCCATCGGGTGCAACCCGTGGACGCCCACCTCGTCGATGCGCATGCCCTTTGGCGTCTCCTCGGTCACCTCCACCTCGGCGATCAGGCTGCTCCTCGTCGCATCCCAGCCGGAGAACTCGATGCCGGCTGCCTTACGGACGGCACTTCGCCCGCCATCGGCGCCGACCAGGTACAGGGCACGCATCGCACCGCCGTCGGAGAGATGGACGGTGACACCGCCGCTGTCCTTGGCGAAGCCGGCAGCCTCAAGTCCCCGGTGGACCGGCACACCCAGCTCTTCGACCCAGCCGGCCAGGATCCGCTCAATGTGGTTCTGCCACAGGCCGAGTGTGTACGGGTATCGTGTCGGAAAGTCGCTCAGGTCCAGCGCTGTCCTGCCGAAGAATGCCGCCTGGACGGCCTTGCCCTCGGCGAGGAACCGGTCGGCAATTCCACGCTGGTCGAGGAGTTCGATCGTCCGCGAGTGGAACCCGCCCGCCCGCGAGCCCACCAGCTCCGGCGTCGGTCGGCGTTCCACAATCGCCACATCGATCCCCGCCAACGCCAGCTCGCCGGCGAGCATCAGCCCCGTGGGACCGCCTCCGGCAACGATGACATCATCCATCAAGACTCCGCCTCTCCATGCCTGCCACATGCTGGTTTCCCGGGCACCGCTTCGTGGTCCATCGAGCCAGTTTGGAGCATCGAGGGGGCCTTGCCGCAAGCCCCGTTGTGCGCGGTAGATTGGAAGTAGAGGGACACCCGGAGAACGGACGGGAGGAAGTCCTGAAGCCGGCGTCTTCGCCTATTTCATGGTCCGCGAGCGTTATGACAGGCCGGACGAGAAGCTGTCGCGGGAGACCGTGGGCGGAGTACTGTCCGGTCCGCCGGCGGGGTTGACCCAGCGCAGATTGTGCCTGCTTTCCTGCCTGGATCGGGTTCGACCGGGAGTTGGTGCTTGCAGAGGAAGTTTGGGGCACACTGGTGGCGTGAGCCGAATCCCCTGGGTGCTGCACGTCGATCTCGACCAGTTCATCGCCGCCGTCGAAGTGCTCCGGCGGCCGGAGCTTGCCGGCAAGCCGATTATCGTCGGCGGTCGGGGCGATCCAACGGAGCGGGCGGTGGTTTCGACCGCGTCCTACGAAGCCCGGGAGTTCGGCGTCGGGTCCGGAATGCCCTTACGCGTCGCGGCCCGGAAAGTGCCCGACGCCGTGATCCTGCCGGTCGATCGCGATGCCTACCTCGCGGCATCCCAGGTGGTGATGGACACTCTGCGTGACCAGCACGGCGCCGCCGTGCAAGTGCTGGGCTGGGATGAAGCTTTTGTTGGCGTTGAGACTGCGGACCCGGAAGGCTACGCCCGGCAGCTGCAGGCCGCTGTCCTGCAACGGACGAGGCTGCATTGCAGCGTAGGCATCGGCGACACCCTGGTCCGGGCCAAGGTGGCCACCGGGTTCGGCAAGCCGGCCGGCGTCTTCCGCCTCACCGCCGCGAACTGGCTGGACGTCATGGGTCCCCGGCCCACCAAGGACCTGTGGGGAATCGGAACCAAGGTGTCCGGCCGGCTGGCCAAACTCGGCATCGACACGGTCGCCGAGCTCGCCGCCGTCGACCCCCAGGACCTGGTCCCTGAGTTCGGGCCCAGGATGGGCCCCTGGTACGCGGAGCTCGGACGCGGCGACGGCACCGGCGTCGTGGACCCCACCCCTTGGGTTGCCCGCGGACACAGCCGGGAGACCACCTTCCAGCAGGACCTGACCGAACCGGCCCAGGTGGACGACGCCGTGCGGGAACTCACAGCGCACCTCCTCGAGGATGTTGCGGGCGAAGGCCGACCGGTGATCGGGCTGACTCTGAAAGTCCGGTACGCGCCGTTCCTGACCAAGACGCATGCCAAAAGGATTCCCGAGACCTTCGACCGGAATGAGATCCTCGCGCGGGCCTTGGATCTCGCAGCCGCCATCGAGGCAGACCGGCCTATCCGGCTCCTGGGCCTGCGGGCCGAAATGGCCATGCCCGACGACGCCCGAGAGGGTCACACGCCGACGCGCGGGGGCTGGTGACGGCGTCCCGCGTTGGCCATGCACTCGGCCGGGACACCCCCGGGTACGCTCACAGTCGGCCGTTCTTCACATAACGTTGGGGGCAAGTGTCGCGGCCGGAACCGCGACAGTGGCTGTTTGACGGAGGGCAAAGCGTGGAATACATCAAACTCGGCAACACCGGCATGGACATCTCACCGTTGGCACTGGGGTGCATGACGTACGGAGACCCGAACCGGGGCCCGCATCCCTGGACGCTGCCTGAGGCCGAGAGCCGGCCGCTGATCCGTCAGGCCGTGGAGGCAGGCATCAATTTCTTTGACACGGCCAATGTGTATTCGAACGGCTCGAGCGAGGAAATCGTGGGCCGGGCGCTGGCCGAATATACCCGGCGGGATGACAGCATCATCGCCACCAAGGTGCATGGAGCGATGCGGCAGGGACCGAATGGGCGGGGACTCTCGCGGAAGGCGATCTTCGCGGAGCTTGACGCCAGCCTGGCCCGCTTGGGGACGGACTACGTGGATCTGTACCAGATCCACCGGTGGGACCCTGCCACACCGGTCGAGGAGACTCTGGAAGCTCTCCACGACGTCGTCAAAGCCGGGAAGGTCCGCTATATCGGCGCTTCCTCGATGGCCGCCTGGCAGTTCAGCAAAGCGCTGTACCTGCAACAGGCCAACGGTTGGACCCGTTTCGTGACGATGCAGGACCACTACAACTTGGTCTACCGGGAGGAGGAACGCGAAATGTTCCCCCTCTGCGCCGACCAAAAGATCGGAGTGCTGCCCTGGAGCCCGCTTGCCCGCGGGAAGCTGACACGGGACTGGGACGAAAAAACCAACCGCTCCGAGAAGGATGAGTTCGGCAAGACGCTCTACACCACCGATGAAAGCGACAGGGCTGTCGCCGACGCCGTGCGCGTCATTGCCGAACGCCGCGGAGTGCCCCGCGCCCAGGTCGCCCTGGCCTGGGTCCGCTCCAACAGCGTCGTCAGTGCACCGATTGTCGGCGCGAGCAAGCCGGCCCACCTCCAGGACGCCCTCGCCTCCCTGGAACTGACGCTCACCCCCGAGGAGAAGGCCGAACTGGAAAGCCCCTACGTCCCGCACGCGGTCGCCGGATACTGAGTAGCGACGGCGTGATGTGACCCGTCGCGGCTGAATGGCAGACAACCCCATTCGTCCGGGCGGGCCAACTCAGCGCCACTGGAAGTACTCGCGGTGGATGTTGGCTGTGCGGACTCCTGCAGAACGGAAGGCCCTCCGGAACTGCCGGAGCATTGGATCCGGCCCACCCATGAAGACCGAGAGCTTCCTGGGCGGGGTGTCCACGGCGGCAAGCACCTGCTCGGGCGTCAACCGGCCGTCGACGGCGGTATCCACCAAGTGCACGGTCAGGCTTGGGTGGTCTTTCGCAATGGATGTGATTTCCGCGGCGAACGGGGATGGCCCTGCCGACGTGACAAAAAAGTGGACTGACTCCCGCAGGTCCCCCTCCAAGGACCGCAGCCAGCTCAGGAACGGTGTGATTCCCACACCGGCGGCAATCCAGACCTGGTGTTCCGTTCCCTTGTGTCTGTCGAACCGGCCATAGGGGCCGCCCACCACCGCCGGCATCCCGGGCTGCACCACGTCAGGAAGCCTTGTTGTGTGGTCCCCAAGCGCCTTGACGGTGATACGCAGGTGCTGGTCCCGGGCCGAGCCGGACATGGAAAAGGGATGGCGTTGCCAGCCCTGCTTGGTTTCCAGGTAGATCATGGCGAACTGGCCAGGCCGGAAGTCCAGCGGCTTGCCGAGCGGTGCAAGGCTCAACTCCACCAGATCCGGGGCCACCGCTTTGACCTGGTCCACTTGGTAGTCGTGGTGCGGCAGGAAGCGGCGCGCCAGGAGCTCCCGGTAGGCGTAGAACGCCAGTCCGACGCCGCCGATGGCCACGAAACTCCACCGTAGCCCGGGGGCGGCGTCGAACGCGCTGGCGTCCAGCAGTCCGTGGAAGAACCCGGCCGCAACGAATATTCCCGTCAACCGGTGGAAGCCACGCCAGCGCTCGTAACCACCCAGCAGGCGGCCCACCAGGCGGACCGGCCGGGCGCTTCCAAGGCCAAGGACCAGGTCACGCACCCGGGCGGGGACCATGGTCCGCCAGCGCGGCAGGATGGCCCAGGCCACCAGGGCCGCGAGCCCGGAGATCCCGATGACGGCCAGAGTTTTCCCCAGGCTGGTCGCCTCCGGGTTGGCTGCCAGCTCGATGTGCGGAAGCAGGAGGACGGTCCCGGTGATGGCGGCACGCCGGTGCCAGATGGCTGCGTGGTCAATCCCGCCGAACACGTGCTCCACCTGCGGAAGGGTGCTGATCAGGACCAGGGCGATCGAGAGCAGCAGGACCGACTCCCCGCCGAGGAGCTGGCCGACGTATCCGGCGGCAGGTTCCCCCGCGGGACGGACCAGGAGCCAATACAGGGCGTAGGCTGCGGCGAGGATAATGATCACCGTGGGGCCCACGCGCCGCAGGGACACGCCCGGGAGCGACGTCAACGGTTTGGCTCCGGGCTGCGGAACTACCAAGATCTCGACTCCTTCATCACGGCTTGCTCGAGCAGCACCGCCTAGCCGTCATCCTAGGCCAGCCACGGGCGGCGCGGAGAACCAGACACCAGCATCTGCGGTGGTTGCGCCGGGGTCCCGTTGCTGGATGCCGTCCGCATGGCATCGTCCGTTGTCGGGATAGAACCGCGTGACCGGCGTGCCCGCTGCCCGCACTCCTAAAACTCCGCTCAACCCAATTCCCAGCGCGTTCGTCATCAGCCATGGGTTGCTGAGTGCTCACTAAAGCGGGCCCCGCACGACTTACAGTCGCCGGGCTCCCGTTGCTGGATGCCATCCGCATGGCATCGCCCGTTGTCGGCATAGAACCGCGCGACCGGCGTGCCGGATCCCTGCACTCCTATGACTCCGCTCAACCCAGCTCCCTGCGCGGTCTCATCAAGCCACGGGCTGCTGCGTGCTCACAAATCGGGCCCTGCACAATTTTTCCGTGCAGGGCCCGATTTAGTCGCAGCTACCTGGAAGATTTCCAATGAGACGATGCGTTTCTTCCAAATGTGTAAAGATGCCAACGAACCTGACCCCAATGCCACCAAGTGCCCCTTGAGTTTGTGCGGTTCTTGGTCACGAGGCGGCTGCCGGCTTGGTCAATGTAGTTGGCACTTTCTCTCGTTGCGGTCACATACTCCATGTGTACGGACAGTGCGTTGGCTATCACCGGGCACGCCTTGGGAAATGATGAGACTCATGGTGGACTACGTGGATGAGCCTTCGGGCTCGTCCATCTGCAAGGCCGGTATGAACAGCGAAAACGAGGGGGCGAAGTCCAAGGAAGACCTCTAGCCCACGCTCCGAGATACAGCTCCGGGAGTTTCGGGCGCAGATGAAATCGGAGGGCGGCTTCAAGGTGAGGATTGAACTCGACTGACCAGCCCTCCCTGCCTTCGTCATCAGCGCGGTGAGCGACGTCTCCGGGAAGTCTGGGCTTCGGCGCAGCGACCGAATCTGAGCCCGGGCGCGGTCGCTCCCGGGGTCGTTGATGGCGGCATTGTTGAAGGCCTGGACGACCGGATTCATGGTTGTACAACTCCGCCCGGCATGCCTTCCCGGGAAACATCCAAGGGCCGGCGCTGGGCCACGGAACCGGCTGGAGAACCGCTATTCCGTAGCCTCGGGCTGTGCCGTGGCAGTCTTCACCCGGCGCGGCCGGACGGCCGGGAAGAGAAGGCTGACCAGCAGCAGGAGCAGCGGGTCACGCCATTCCTCCGCCGGCGTTGCGTGACCGCTCAGCGAGACGAAGACCAGCGGCAATCCGAAACAGACGCCCCACAGGGCGGTGAGAAGGTCGTTGCCGATTTCCCTCCCGGTCGGTGCCCTGTAGGAATTAGAGCCCTGGGCAATGACGTTGGCCACCAGGAGAACCGCGGTAAGCGCAGCGAAGTAAAACGCGGTGAGGAAAAGGTTTGCCGCGTACCCATCGAACTGGAGCAGCCCGCCGACCGCCAGCACGAAGACCACCAGCAGGCAGGCCAGCCCGGCGACCACGATGTTGGTCTGCCTCGGCCTGGAGGGCCTCCTGGAAGGAGCTTTGGGCTGTGACTCGTGCGTCGTTTGGTCAGTCAATGGATCCCCCAATGTAGTTGTGACGGCCCCGAGTCTAGCCTGTCGGCGATGGCACCTTCGGACGCTCCCGCGCACATTGCTTCCATGAGCACCGCGACCATCCCCGCCCGGAGAGCTGACGACGCCTTCGCCGCACTCCGCGAATTCCTCTGCGGCGACGGTCCGGCCCCGGCATCGAAGATCACCATGTGGTCCTCCAGCCGCACCGGCCCGGGCGTGCGGCTCTTCACGTCCAGCCGTCGGGCCGCGGCCTACGTCGGCGACGAGACCCGCCGCCGCGACAAGACCGGCCATCCGGGACCCGTGACGGTCCACCGGCTCGACGGCGGCCTGGAACCGGACCGGGACGCCAGCTCCGAAGTTGCCGCCGTACTGACCGCGACCGGCTGGATGACCCGCTGCACGGACGCGGCCTGCGCGGTTGCTTTCCGGCTCCGCGACGACGTCGTGGAACTCATCAAAGCCATACTCGTGACAGCGGACTGACCGCAGCTAGCCGAATCCATGGACAACGGTCCATTTCGGGGAGTTTTCCTGTGCCTTGGCGCCCTACCTGGCCACGATCTCATCATGGGACTCGTTCATGAAGTCCTCGTAATTTCGGGTGTGTCCGTGCCGCCTACTTGGTTTTCGTCGACCCTGAGCTTGAAGTGGCCGTTCGGCCTTCTTCCAACTTCCCATCCGACGATGTCCATAGCGCGAAGGGGCGTGATTTTAGGTCCAGGGGCCAGACTGGCGACCTGCCGCCAGCACTGGGCGCCCTCTTTCAAATCTTTCTGCGCCGCCGTGACCCACGCCTGGATAAATTCCCGGGACTCGCTCATTTTGAATCGCGCCAACGGGGGGTGATCACCCCTGTAGACGTAGCATCGTCGGATGTTCAGGTCGAAGAGCGGGAGCAATTCAGGCTTCTTGCGGTGGAGGACCTTCGTGAGCGTGGTGAGACGGACATACGGAACCCGATACTCGTTTACGACGTCGTAAAGGTCGACGATAGCCTCGATCGTGCCCTCTGAGGCGCTAAGAGTCCCCTGCAGTGCAGGGTGTGACAGTCGCTCGTTGATGCGCGGTACCAGCTCCTGCAACCCGTAGTAAGAATGGACGGGGCGGCGGCCAGCGTTCAGGAGGACGATGGCCAGCAGGTTGTTGCGTCGCTTACCTCACCGCCCGCTCCCCCTTGGTAGCCGTCATAGGCGGGGTAGGACCAGGTGCTTGCATAAGCGCCATCGCCAAGGTGGTGATTAAGATATTTGTAAGCATGGTTACGAGCGTCGCCGAAGCCCAATTGGGCTCCCCCTATCAAAACATTGTGCATCATGCACCAGACAATACAGGCGAGCTGTCAGCGCTCGTCGAAAAGTGAGCCTTTCCGCTGAGTCGTCACGATGCCTCAATTTCGACCCTCACCGACACTAGCCGAGATAACGGGCGCTCCAACTCCGGGCGGACAAGCGCCTTTAAGAACGGCGAGACAACATGTGCGTGATCCGCTACCTCGGCTATCTTTTACAACCCTTGCCGGCGATCGGGAGGACATTCGGTGCGACCCTTCGGCTTGATCCTGTTCGGAAGGGCTCCGTCACAAGATCGCTGACAAGCCGTAGGGACCCTGCCTGAGCAGTACTGGCACCCTTCAACGCGTTGGTTGACCGGCTTGGCGTGGCGGGGCGAGTGCCCAGATCCAGCGGCCGGCTGCTGGCTTAAGGCAATGACCGTTCGACTTGACGGTTTAGTTTGCGTCATGATCCGGCTCTCCCGCGATATTCGGGTGTGTTGTTCGGAGATCGTCGAATCCTGTCTTACCGTCTCGCACAGGCAGGACAGCCCCTTCCATTCTTTCGACTATAGACCGCGGACAGATATGCGTGTCCAGCAGGACAGTGCCAGTAGTATTTCGTTCCAGATCCGGCGACGACGGATTCGGGCGTGACAGCGCCGTTCAGACTTGGATGCCACTGGTCCGCCAGGTGTGGATGTGAGGTGGCCAAATCGTTCACCCCCTTCCCGGACGCATAGATTCGCACATACGGGACATCCTCTTCCGTTGCCTGTGCGGGCCCCCGGCGCCGTTCGGTACTCATGGCCTTTGGGACATATCCAATCGACTTTTAGGCCGCTTCCGGCCGAGACTTCGGATGGCAGGAGGCTCCCGTTCAGCCGATGGTTCCATTCAGAGGCGATTCTTGGGTGGGTGACATCGAGATTCGTTACACCTCAGTAATCTGCGTCCCCGAACAGTACGGGCACCCTCTGCCTTTGCCCTGTTGTTGGGTGTGGCTTGCCACTCGTGGCCCGAGGGGCAAATCCACCAGTAGGACCTCGAGTTGCCTGCCCCGGAAACGTTCGACGGAGACTTTCCCGCATTCAGCGACGGGTGCCATTGGCGGGCCAGGGATGGATGGGTTTCGGCCATGGAATTGAACCCGGCAAGCGCCCGCACTCCGGCGCAATATCGGCAGCCGTCCCGTCCTCGCTTCAATGCGCTGAACATGGTATTCAGCGTGCGTTGGTGCCGGTGTCCTTGTTTGCAGATGAAGGAGGCCAGTTCGGCACTCTGCTTGGACGCAGCACGGGGACGGTCGCTCTTGCCGGCCACTAACGTCAGCTCGCAAACGTTCGACCACGGTTCCGCAAGTGAGGACTCGAGCGGCTCGAGGGATCGGCCAAACGGTTCCATTGGTCGTTGAACTTCTGCCGTACCGGCCCAGTGGGTGGAATCAATGCCAAGAACCTCGAAGGTGGCTGGTACCTGGTGGTTCGGATTATCAATCGCGTTCCAGCGCAGGGACAGAAAGGCCGGGCGAAGCAGCCTCCATAGACCGTCCACGACAACCGACCCGCTGCCCGGTAGTAACGGGGCCACCGCTTCCTCGAGCGTCGTGCGGGCTTGGGCGAACGTTCTCCTGGGGTCTAGCAGGTCACGTTGGAAGGAGCGGTAGATCAGAAGCTTGGCCAGATTTACCACGGTGCTGTAGTTGCCCGCACCAAGTTCGGGGTCGGCAAGCTCACCATGGTGCCTATTGACGATGACGGCCAGTTCCTTGACCAATGCGCTTGGTACACGTCCTGCCCGACGCAGCCGGCGGTAGCGGAGCTCTGCGGCCCGGACCCGTTCATCTACTGGAATCAATATTTGCAGGTCTGTCTGCGGGCCGGTCCACAACCCATGCCGCAGGCAGGCATACGACTCGGCATGGCCAAATTGTTCCACCGTCTCGCCGCGGGCACAAAGACGGCACATGGTGCGGGTAGGGAGACCCTCATCGGCGCGGCCAGCCTGGGCTTTGAAGTGCCCATTCCGGAGGTCGCCCTTGATTTCACACCACTGTGTAAGGGCTGTCCGAAGCGTAGGAGTTGTGCTCGTAGCGGCCAGCTCGGCGGGCCGCCGGGATTGGCTGGTTCGCACTGCGGCGGCCGACTGTCGCGGACGCCGTCGCCTTAACGCCGAAACGATCCCCGCCAGTCAGTCAGCCTGGTGGCCCAGGGCACGATGGGCGTTGGAAGCGAGCCTAGATGATGATCCGGCTAAACGCGAGGTTGGCCTGGCCGCCTGGAGCTCCTCAACGCCAGCAGTCTTTCAGGCAA